>NZ_OZ224215.1:1740000-4464302 GCF_965152565.1 Candidatus Nitrospira bockiana | reverse complement strand
GATGCGATCCTCCACTTATGCACAAGTTTATTAACACCTGTTGATAATTTCCGTCGGTTTTCAACAGAGTTTGGAGAGAACTGATCGGGATCGCCCCGGGCATCGGCATGCCTCCCTATCGCCCCTCCGACCCCTCCGTGCTAGCCCCCGGCTTTCCCGGACCTTACACAGCGCCTATCCACAGGGCCACCCCATGGTCCCGCGCTGTCCTTGGCTAGATTCTACCAACTTTTTCAACTCGTTACATCTCATCAACAGTTTTCAGCCTACCTACGACTTCCTTCTGCTATTACGAAGTCTTTACGCGACACGAATCTCACAGGAGAAGAGTCGGTTACAGGGCAATCACCGAATCGGCCTCGAACATCATCCGAAGAACGTCGCCATACGACACCGCCGGATAGCTCGCTCGTACCGATCGCGCGCCGACGTCCTCGGACAAGGCGTACACCCGTGCCGCCGGAACGCTGGAGAGCGTCACGCCATCCTGAATCAGGACAACCGAGACATCGTGCCCAGCCTGGGAGCCCGAGGACACCAGGTCCAACGCGGTGGGGGAGCCGTCTTTGACCAGGTACAGGACTTTCCTCGACCGTGTCATGCTCTAGAAGACCAGGACGCGATCCGCGTCCGCGATGATGGAGGCGATCTCGTCGCGAGCCGCCTCTCGAACGGCGAAATCGGCATCCAGTGTGACCCGGGCACGCGCGCCTGGCTCCACCACGAAGGGGGTGCCCAGCTCCTTGAACACCGGGAGATGCTTCTCAAGGATCTCCTGATCGACGAGGTCCTCGGGTTCCTCGGCCAACAACCACGGGGCCTCGTTCAGGAGCACGACCGTGGTGGGGTTGTCACCGGCCGCGAGCCCCAGCGCGATGCGCAAGGCTTCGACGGCGCGGCCTGATTTTCGAGGATCTTCCCGGATCACGACCGCGATGCGTGGGGACACGAGGCTCCGCTAGTTGAAGGCGACAAAGCGGTCGCAGCCGTTCATCATGTTCGACAGGACGACGAGCCCACAGAGTTGAATCCCGGGATCGAGGGTCGCCGTGGACACATGATGCTGTTGGCAACCGTACGCACAGGCGAACACCTTCGCACCCGACCGCGACAAGGACACGAGATCCGGATTGTCGATGTTCTTCACGCCCTCGTCGATGAGGTAGAGATAGACGTCCACCCCGGAGCGTAATCCCTCGTCACAGAGATGCGCCACGGTCTTGACATTAGGATGAGATGGGGGGGTGGACAAGAGCACGCCGAGCTTCTGTTTCTGCATCGAAATCCACAGGATGAGTCAAGACGCTCGAAGAGCACTAGTCATTGATAATGTTTGAGAAACTACTCCCTTGAGCCTACGATGTCAACTGGAAAAACGGCCCTAGAAACCGGGCCGGAATCGGGCGGCGAGCGTACTCGTCACGGACGCCAAGGGGACTTCTTCTTGTTCCTTCGACGCCATGTTCCGGATGATCGCGCGGCCCTTGGTCACCTCGTCGTCCCCGACGATCAGGGTGAGGGAGGCGCCGAGGCGATCGGCTTGGCGAAGATGCGCCTTCAGCGTCGAGGCGCGCGTGTCCATGTCCGCCGGGACCCCTTGGGCGCGGAGTTCCTCCAAGAGCCGCAGCCCGACGGCGGCGCCGGTATCACCGAACGCCGCAACGACGACGAGCTGCGGAGGAGGCGGCACCGCGGCATCGGGCAGCATCAGCGCGACGCGCTCGAGCCCGACGGCGAAGCCGACGGCCGGGGTCTTCGGTCCGCCCAACGTCTCGACCAACCCGTCATAGCGCCCCCCGGCTCCTACGGCGTTTTGGGCGCCGAGGTGCTGAGACGTCACCTCGAACGTCGTGAGCGTATAGTAATCCAACCCGCGCACCAGGCGGGGGTTGATGACCGACGGGATCCCGAGATCCTTCAGCCCGGTCAACACGGTTTCGAAGTGCAAGCGCGATGCGGGCGAGAGCGAATCGAGAATGTTCGGCGCATCCTCGGTCGCCGCGCGGCAAGAGGGCGTCTTGCAATCGAGCACCCGAAGGGGATTCGTCGTCGTGCGCCGCCGGCAGTTCTCGCACAGCGCGTCCTGGCGGAGGTTCAGGAACTCGATCAGCATGCCTTTGTAGGCCGCCCGGTCCGCCTGGTCGCCGAGGCTGTTGAGCTCCAGCGCCAAGCTCGGGAGCTTGAGATCCGTCAGGAACCGCCACAACAGGGCGATCACCTCGATGTCCGCCAGAGGGTTGGCGCTGCCGAAGGACTCGACGCCGTATTGGTGGAATTGCCGCAAGCGGCCGGCTTGCGGCCGTTCGTGCCGAAACATCGGTCCCAGATAGAAGAGCTTCTGTGGAAGTGGAGAGGCGCCCAGGTTGTGCTCGATGTAGGCCCGGACGACCCCTGCGGTCCCCTCGGGGCGAAGCGTCAACGACTTCCCGTCGCGGTCTTGGAAGGTGTACATTTCCTTCTCGACGATGTCCGTGCTCGCGCCGATGCTGCGGGCGAACAGCTCGGTCACCTCGAAGATCGGCACACGGATCTCCCGGAAGCCGTAGAGGGTCGACAGCCGACGGGCGGCCCCTTCGATTGCCTGCCAACGCGCGATCTCGTCGGGCAGGACGTCCTTGACACCCTTGATCGCATGAATCATGGCCGCACGCTCCTCGACAGCGAACTATAACGAGCGGTTCGTTCGCAAGTCAACGCGAGCACCGGGGATGCGGCTTGCACCACAGGGCGCGCGGGACTATAGTGCGCCGACGAACGTCCACGGTATCCTCGAAGGACCTGCACATGCCGATTGACGGTCCGACCCGCCGCGTCATCGCCTTGGCGCCCATGCCGCCCGAGAAGTCGGCCTATGCGTTGGCGCGCTACAGCCGCTCACCCGATTCCATCGAAGACAGCCTCCGCTGGGTGCACGCGCACTCGGCGGAGAAATTCTGGGAGCAGTTTTATTTCGCGTACGGCCATGCCTCGATCGCCGACCTGGGCCACGTCGTGATCTGCTTCGAGCACATCTCGGAGTTGGCGGCCATCCGCATCGAAGACGAGCCGCTCTGGGATGGACAGGCCAAATCGAGCCGGTATCAGAGCTTCGGCCCGAGCGGATGCTACGTGCCCGATGCGATCCGGGGCACCGAGACGGAGGGCTTCTACCGCGGCATCTTCGGAAGCCTCTTCAACGCGTATCAGCATCTTCACGCGCCGCTCACCCGATACCTCGCCGAGCGGTCGCCGAGACCCGAAGGGATGAAGCCGGCCGACTACGACCGGACCATCGCCGCCCGCGCGTTCGACGTCACCCGGTATCTGCTGCCGCTCGCCGTCCGCACGAACGTCGGTCAGGTCGTGAGCATCCGGACCCTCGAGAAGCAGATCACCCGGTTGCTGTCGTCCCAGTTGCCCGAGTTGCGCCTCATTGGGGAAGAGCTGAAGGAGGCGTGCCAGCGCCCGGCCGTGAATCTCTGGGGAGAGCTGTGCGGGGAGTCGCCGGCGCCCGGGAAGCCGGTCGCCCCGACCCTGGCCCGGCACGCCCGCGCCAGTCCCTACCAAGCGACCGTCTACACCGAGCTCGCCCGCTACGCCCGGGAGGTGCTGCGGGGCACCGGGCTGGAGACGCCCGCCCCGGACGGCGAGCGAGTCGATCTCATCGAGCCGCATCCGCCGCTCGATGAGTTGGCCGCCACGTTGCTCTACCGGGTCGCCCACGCCTCGTATCGGCGGCTCCTCGCCCTCGTCGGCGAGTGGAGCGAGAAACAGAAGCACGAGGTGATCGAGGTCGCGCTCCGCACGCGAGGGCCGTACGATGAGCTGATCAAGGAGTTTCGGGCCGGCTACGCGTTCGTGTTCGACGTGCTGATGGATGTGGGAGGGTGGCGCGACCTGCACCGGCATCGCCGGTGCCAGCAGATCCAACAAAATTTCACGACCCTGCACGGCTATGATGTGCCGCCGGCGCTCATCGAGGCCGGCCTGGACGTGGAATACCGGGACGCCATGGATGCGGTCAGGCGCGACATCGACCAGCTCAAGAAGGCCAGCCAGGAGGCGGCGCTCTATGCGATCCCGTTCGGGTTCAAAATGCGCTGCCTCTTCAAGATGGACTACGCCGAGGCCGAGTACATCGCCAAGCTGCGGTCAGGCGTCAAAGGGCATTGGTCCTATCGCCGGATCGCCTGGGAGATGAAGCAGAGAATCGCGGAGCGCTACCCGTTCCTCGGGGCGCAGATCCAGGCGACGCCGCCCGAGGAAGAGGATCGACTTACCCGCTAGGGACGCACGGGCCGTGACGCCCGGTGATGAGTGCTGAGCGCCGAGTGGGACGAGAGTCACAGACCCTATCGAAACCATGTCGAGCTCCTACGAACAGCGCATCGAAGAAGCCTTGGTCCGGGGCGACTGGGGAACGGCGGCCCAGGCGGCCGAGGCGTGGGTCTCGAGTCTGGGGACGACGGCGGACCCGCGGCCTCACTTCGCCCTCAACGTCGTTCAGTTGCTGAACGGCGAGTTCGGTCTGGCCTGGCAGAGCCACAGCAAGTGCCTGCAAGAGTCCCAGGATATCGAGGTGATCCGGGACTGGACCGAACGGCTGCTCAAAGCCCATCCGGACAGCGCGAATGCCCACCTGGTCGCCGGGATGTTCTTAGCGCAGTCGGGGCAGTCGGAGCAGTCGGTGAACCGGTACAAGGAGGCGATCCGCCTCGACCCGCGCGCCCCGCAGCCGCACTACTTCCTGGCCCAGATCCACGAGCGCGCCGACCGGATGGAGATGGCGATCAAGGAGTACCGCGAAGCGGTGAAATTGGACCCTCGCTATGCCGCCGCCCGGACGAATCTCGGCGTGGCCTACCAGCATCAGGGCCAGCTCGAAATGGCGATTCCCCAGTACCGCGAGGTCATCAAGCTCAACCCCGCCGATCCCATTGCGCACGCGAACTTGGCCTGCGCCTTGGCGGAGCAAGGGAAGATCGAGGCGGCGATCACGGAGTACAAAGAGGCGCTCCGGCTCTCCCCGAACGACGCCGAGCTCCATTTCGCGCTCGCCGGCCTGTACGAAACCAAGGGCCGAACGGATCTCGCGCTTCGGGAATACGAAGACGCGCTGCGCGCCGATGAGTACTTTGCCCCGGCGCGCACCGCGGTCGGCTGGATCCAATTCAACCGGGGCGCCAAGCACGAGGCGATGGAGACGTTCAACCGCGCGCTCAAGGACAACCCCGAGGATGCGAGCGCGACGTTGGGATTGGCCCGTCTCTATGCGGAGCGCGGGAAGCCGGAGCTGGCCATGGATCTGTACGCGAAGGCCGTCAAGCTCGAAAAGGATCCCGAGAAGAAGTCCCGGATCATGAACCACCTGTTCAAGGAAGGCGGCACCTGGGATTAATCCCGGCCTAGGAAGCCTCCGCCGCGCGCTTCCTCCCGAGCTGCCGCGTCGGCCCGGACAGGGTCCGCACGCGCGTTCCGTCCCGCGACTCCTCCATCAACAAGGCTTGGTCGGTAATCATGTACGCGCACCGGTCGCAGCGCCAAAAGGCACCGGTGTGATAGAAGGCCCGCGCCGAACAGATTGGACAAGGCATAAGTCACCCTACCACCCCGACCGCGCCCGTCCTTGTCGTCGCTCCACGCCTTCGCCCCGTGGTCCGGGCGGCCTTCCCAGGCGCAGGCTCGCTCAACCTCCAGTGTCGTCGCACCGGCATGGGCCTCCGGCTGACGGCGGCGTCGGAGTTCGACGGATCGCCCTTCAGACCACGATCCTGCAATAACGTCATCAGGGTCGTCTCGTGACCCGGCGATCTCGCCGTCACCCAAGGAGAGAGGTATGGCACTGTTGACCCACGAAGAGTTGAAGACGCTGGCCGCGCGGTCGGAGCCCCCGTCCTTGTCCCTATTCATGCCCACCCATCGGGCGGGACCCGAGATCCAGCAGGACCCCATCCGGCTGAAGAATCTTCTGAAGCAGGCGGAAGCCCAGCTGACGGATCGGATGCGGGCGCCTGAAGCGAGAGCCTTTCTCCAGCCCGTGCATGAGTTGCTGGAGGATGCCGCGTTTTGGCGACACCAGAGCGACGGGCTGGCCGTGTTTCGGGCGAAGGACGTCTTTCGCGTGTACCGCCTGCCGCTCGCGTTCACTGAGTTTCTCAGTGTCTCGGACCGCTTTTACCTCAAGCCGCTGATGCCGGTGCTCAGCCAGGAAGGTCGGTTTTTCGTGATGGCCTTGAGCCAGCAGGCGGTCCGACTGCTCGAGTGCAGCGCGCACAGCGTGCACCAGAGGGACCTCCCGAACGCGCCGCAAGGGGTGACGGCCGCCGAGGGCTACGAGCAGCCCGAGACGCAGCTCCAGCTCCAGCCCATTACCCCGCCCGGTCAGCCCGGCAGCGGGATCGTCCATGGACACGGCTCGAGCACCGATGTCGACGATCGGAACATCGAACGGTACCTGCGCCAAGTGAACAAGGCGGTGGCCGACGCGTTGAGAGACGAGCGGGCGCCGCTGATCGTCGCGGCGGTCGAGTATCTCCACCCGCTCTACCGGGCGGTGAACAGCTATGAGCATCTCTTGGACCGCGGGGTCACCGGGAATCCCGACGGGCTGAAACCGGAGGAGCTGCATCAGCAGGCACTGTCGGTCGTCAAACCGTACTTTCAAGAGGCGAGAAACAAAGCCGCGGCGGACTACCGCGAGGGGCTGGCCAAAGGCCGCGCCTCCCACGCGATCGACGAGATCGTGCGGGCGGCGCACCAAGGCCGGGTCGCCTCGCTCTTCATCGCGTTGGGCGCCAGCTGCTGGGGGCGCTTCGATCCCCAGACCTATGCGGTCGAGGTGCACGAGCAGGAGCAGGCGGGGGATGATGAGCTGTTCGATCTCGCCGCCGTCCAGACCCTCCTGCATGCCGGGGCGGTCTATGCCGTGCCACCGGATCAGGTGCCGGACGGCCACGCGGCGGCCGCGGTGTTCCGATACTGAGCCTCGGCGGGAACCATGGATTGACGATGAGGGATGGGCGGAAGAGGACAGGAGCCCGTTGGGGATCAGAGGTCGCGGATGGCGCCTTGGAGGACGGTGATCTGCGTCACCGGATCGCCGGACTTCTTCAACTCGGCGCGGATTTGCTCCTTCAGATACGACGAATACCCCACCTTCTGGAGGAGGAGCTCGAGAAAGCGGTCCGGTGACAGCAGCGTTTGGGCCTTGAGCTCCTCGATCGTCTCGTCGCTCACCGGAACGTAACTGCTGCCGATGTGCAGGATTACATTGTAGTAGCGTCCCGTCCCGATCCGCTCGAATCGTACGCCTTTCACGGCTCCTCCTTCGACGACGCGAGCGTATTGTAGACAAGCGTCCCCCTAAACACAACTCCCGCCGGTCTTGTAGTCTGAAGAGACGGCACGGGATAATGGCGTATGCGCCGGCTCGAAGACCTGCAGTTCGACAATACCTATGCCCGCCTGCCGGAGGCGTTCCACAGGCGGCTTTCGCCGACTCCGTTCACGCAACCCGCGCATCTGATCAGCTTCAACGAGGACGCGGCCGCACTGCTCGATCTCGATCCGGCCGAGGCCTCGCGCCCGGAGCTCGTCGATTTCGTGACGGGGCGGCGGCCGTGGCCGGGCACCGAGCCGATCGCCATGCTCTATGCCGGCCATCAATTCGGCGTCTACGTCAGCCAACTGGGCGACGGCCGGGCGATCCTGCTCGGCGAGGTCCGGAACAGCCGCGGCGAGCGATGGGACCTTCACGTCAAGGGAGCGGGGCTGACCCCCTTTTCTCGTGACGGCGACGGCCGGGCCGTGCTGCGCTCGACGATCCGGGAATATCTCTGCAGCGAGGCGATGCACGGCCTCGGCATTCCGACCACGCGCGCCCTCTGCATCATCGGGAGCGAGGACCGGGTGTGGCGCGAGACGATCGAGACCGGCGCGATGCTGGTACGGCTCGCCCCCACGCACGTCCGCTTCGGCTCGTTCGAGGCCTTCTATTATCGTCGGCAGCACGATCACCTGAGGACGCTGGCGGACTACGTGATCGCCCATCATTTCCCGCACCTGGCCGGATCCGGAGACCGGTACGTGGCGTTCTTCCGTGAAGCGGTGGAGCGGACGGCCCGGCTCATCGCCCAGTGGCAGGCGGTCGGGTTCGCGCACGGCGTCATGAACACCGACAACATGTCGGTCCTCGGGCTGACCCTCGACTACGGCCCGTTCGGCTTTCTCGACGACTATGACCCGGGCTTCATCTGTAACCATTCGGACCATCACGGGCGCTACGCGTTCAACCAACAGCCCTATATCGCGTTGTGGAATTTGAGCTGCTTGGCGCAGGCGCTCCTGCCCTTGGCGTCCGAGGAGCCGCTCAAGGAGGCGCTCCACGGCTATCAACCTCGGCTCCAGGCGTTCTACGACGAGCTCATGCGAAAGAAGCTGGGGCTTGAGCAGACTCTTCCTGATGATCCCGGCCTGGTCGCCGACCTGCTCGCCCTGCTCCATGGCAGCCGGGTCGATTACACGCTGTTCTTTCGGGCCCTCGCGACGTTCTCGACGCATACGACCCAGGCGCCGGCGGTGTTACGCGACGGGTTCGTGGACGTCGACCGCTTCGATCGTTGGGCGGAGCGGTACCGGGCTCGTCTCCTGGCCGAAGGAAGCCATGACGCCGAACGCCGGGTCCGGATGCACGCCGTCAATCCCAAGTACGTGCTCAGGAACTACCTGGCGCAGCAGGCGATCACCGCCGCGGTCGAGAAGAAGGACTATTCGGAGATCGATCGGCTGCTCAGCGTGCTGCGGCGGCCGTTCGACGACCAGCCGGAATTCGATGTCTATGCCGCGCCGCCGCCCGACTGGGGCAAACGGATCGCCGTCAGTTGTTCGTCGTGACTCCGTTGAGGTCCGTTCGGTCGGTTTGGTCCGTTCAGTCCGTTGTTCGGATTCAACTGACAAACGGACCCAACGGACGTAACTGACTCAACGGACACAACAGACCTACGGACCTAACCGGCCACCATGCTCGTCCACATCGTCGCGGATTACGGGGAAGGGGATTTGGCCTTCGCTGAGGTGATTCAGCGAATCAAGATCTACCTGCCCGATGCGGAGCCCGTCGTGACGCCCGTGGCCCCGTTCGATACGCTGGCCACCGGATTCTGTATTGCCCAGTTGGGGCTCAATCCCGCGCCGCCCGGCACCATCGTCTACCACAACGTGGCCCCGCGGCAGGATGACGAGGCGGCGCGGACGCGGAACGCCGGCGAGCGGCTGAGCTATGCCCGGCTGCCGACGGGCGTGCGGGTGATCGGCGTCAACGCCGGCTACGCGCTGTCCTTCATTCGGGAGGACGCGGAAAAGCTTCGATGGGCGGCGGCCCCGGCCGAAGGATCGCAATTCCGATCGCGTGATCTGTTTCCGCAGGCCGCCGCCGCGATCGCGTTGGGTCGCCCGAACGCCCTGGCCGAGGACATCCCCTTATCCGCGGTCCCCGCCGTCCCGCCCCGCCGCATCGCCTATGTCGACGGATATGGGAACCTGAAAACGACCGTCCGCTATGACCCACACAAGGTGCGGCCGGGCATGGTCCTGAAGGTCGACATCGAGGGGGTGACGCAAGAGGCGACCGTGAGCGACGGCACCTTCGAGGTTCCACAGGGACGCATGGCGTTTGCGCCGGGCAGCAGCGGGTGGACGACCAAACGGGGCGAGGTGCTTCGATGGATCGAATTGTTCCTGCGCGGCGGCAACGCCTACGAGGCGTTCGGTCAACCCCGGGCGGGTGCGGAAATCGACTTCACGGCAGCCTGAAGGAAGGAGGAATTCAGTAAGTGAGTAATAGGTAATTGAGGGAAGAATTACTGACTTACCAGTGACTCAATTACTTCTGTCCGGCGAAGAGCCAGGGCGCCTCCACGCGGCGCCGCGCTTCATAGGCCGAGATGGCCGCCTCGTGTTGCAGGGTCAAGCCGATGGAGTCGAGCCCTTTCAACAGACAATCCTTGCGAAACGGATCGATCTCGAACCCATAGGTCGTTCCCTCGGGCGTCGTGACCTGTTGGGCCGACAAATCCACCGTCACCTGGTAGCCCTCCGTGGCCGAGACGGCCTCGAACAGCGCCTGCACCGCGTCCGGCTTCAAGACGACCGGCAGGATTCCGTTCTGGAAGCAGTTGTTGTAGAAGATGTCGGCGAAGCTCGGGGCGATGAGACAGCGAAAGCCCTGATCGAGCAGCGCCCACGGCGCGTGCTCCCGTGAGGAGCCGCAGCCGAAATTGTCCCGGGTCAACAGAATCGTCGCGTTCCGATACCGGGGCTGATTCAGAAAGAACGCGGGGTCCGGAGCTCCATCCTTCCGCCGCCGCCAATCGTAGAACAAGCCTTCCCGAAGTCCCGTCCGTTTGATCGTCTTGAGAAATTGCTTCGGGATGATCTGATCCGTATCGACGTTGACGCGATCGAGCGGGGCGACGATCCCGGTCAGGGTCGTAAACGGTTGCATCACGGTTCTCTTCCTCAGCTCACGTCAAGACCAGTGGCGGATGTCGACAAAATGCCCCTCGATCGCCGCCGCTACCGCCATGGAGGGAGAGACGAGATGGGTGCGGCCGCCGGCGCCTTGGCGGCCTTCGAAGTTGCGGTTGCTCGTCGAGGCGCAGCGTTCGCCGGGCTGCAAGACATCGGCGTTCATCGCCAGACACATGCTGCAGCCCGCTTCGCGCCATTCGAACCCGGCGTCTTTGAAGATCGCGTCCAAGCCCTCCGCCTCCGCCTGCCGCTTCACGAGCCCGGAACCCGGCACGACCATGGCGTGGACGCCGGGCGCCACCTTTTTGCCCTTCGCGAACTGAGCGGCCAGCCGGAGGTCTTCGATGCGCGAGTTGGTACAGGAGCCGATGAAGACCCTGTCGAGCTTGATCGCGGTGATGGGGGTCCCGGGAGCGAGCGCCATGTATTCGAGCGCGCGCTCGGCGGCGCGGCGCGCCTTCTCGTCCGGAAAGTCGCGCGGATCGGGCACCTTGCCGTCCACCCCGGTCACCATGCCGGGGCTCGTCCCCCAGGTGACCTGCGGCGCGATGTTCTCGGCCCGCAGCTCCACGGTCTTGTCATAGGTCGCGCCGGGATCGCTCGGCAACACACGCCATGCTGCCACGGCGCGCTCGAACAGCTCGCCGGCCGGCGCCAGCGGGCGGCCCTTGAGATACGAGAAGGTCGTCTCATCGGGCGCCACCATGCCGGCGCGCGCCCCGGCCTCGATCGACATGTTGCAGAGGGTCATCCGGCCTTCCATCGTGAGCGCGCGAATCGCCGATCCGGCGTACTCGAGGACATAGCCGGTCCCGCCGGCCGTCCCGATCCGGCCGATGATCGCCAGGATGATGTCTTTGGCGGAACAGCGGTCGGACAGCCGTCCCTCGACGCGGACCAGCATGCTCTTGGGCCGGCTCTGGATCAGGCACTGGGTCGCGAGCACGTGCTCGACTTCGCTCGTCCCGATCCCGAAGGCGAGGGCGCCGAAGGCGCCGTGGGTGGACGTGTGGGAGTCGCCGCAGACGATCGTCATCCCCGGGAGCGTGAAGCCCTGCTCGGGGCCGATGACGTGCACGATGCCCTGCCGGGGATCCTGCATGCCGTACACGGTGATGCCGAACGCGTGGCAATTCTCTTCGAGCGTCCGGATCTGGGTCGCGCTCACCTCGTCGGCGATCGGCAACCGGCGATCGGTGGTCGGCACGTTGTGGTCCGGGACGGCCAAGATCGCTTCGGGCCGGCGCGGCTGGCGGCCGGCCACCCGGAGGCCCTCGAAGGCCTGCGGAGAGGTCACCTCATGGATCAAATGCCGATCGATGTAGAGCAGGGTCGTCCCGTTCGATTCCCGAACGACGTGCGCGTCCCAAATCTTGTCGAAGAGCGTCTTCGCCGCCATGCCTCCCTCACCGGAAAAGGGACTCAGTATAGCAGCTTTGTTCGGCCGTCTGGAAGGTCGAAGGCCGGGCCGGATCAGTCGGGAACGCGCCAACGGTGGCCGTCCCGTTCGAGCAGCGCGTCGGCTTCGCGGGGGCCCCAGGAGCCGGCCGGATAGATGGGCAGGCCGTTGGGCGGGAGCGAGGCCCAGACGTCCAGGATCGGCTGGACCGTCGCCCAGCCCACCTCCACGTTGTCGGCGCGCTGAAAGAGCGTCGCGTCGCCGGCCAGGCAGTCGTGGAGCAGCGTTTCGTACCCGGTGTGCGGGGCATCGCCGAAGTACTTCGAATAGTGAAAATCCATGTCCACGGTGCCCACCCGGACGCTGGGCCCCGGGAGCTTTGCGTCGAAGCGCAGGGAGATGCCTTCGTCGGGTTGGATGCGAAGGACGAGCAGGTTCGGCGCGAGATCCTCGACCGGGGTCTTGCGGAACAGCATGGCCGGGGGCCGGTTGAACTGGATGCTGATCTCGGTGACGCGTTTCGCCAGCCGCTTGCCGGTCCGCAGGTAGAACGGCACGTCGGCCCACCGCCAACTGTCGATGAGCAGCTTGAGCGCCACGAAGGTCTCGGTGTTCGACACCGGCGACACGTTCGGTTCCTCGCGGTACGCCGGGACCGGTTTGCCCCCGATCGACCCCGCGCCGTACTGTCCGGCCACCGTCGAGCGCAGCACCTCGATGGAATGCAGGGGCAGGATCGCCCGCAACACTTTGGCCTTCTCGTCCCGGACGGCGTTGGCGTCGAAGGAGTTGGGAGGCTCCATGGCCACGAGGCTCAACAACTGCAGCATGTGATTGGGGACCATGTCGCGCAACGCGCCCGCTTGCTCGTAATAGGTCCCGCGGTGCTCGACGCCGATGCTTTCCGCCACGGTAATCTGCACATGGTCGATGTACCGGCGATTCCAGATCGGTTCGAAGATGCCGTTGCCGAAGCGAAACACCAGGATGTTCTGGACGGTTTCCTTGCCCAGGTAATGGTCGATCCGATAGATCTGATCCTCACTGAGGTGTTGCCGGAGCTGCGCGTTCAAGGCCTTGGCGGATTCCAGGTCCTTCCCGAACGGTTTTTCGATGACGACGCGCCGCCACAGCCCCGGCAGTTGCGTCACGAGCCCTTCCCCCGCCAGGCGCTGGACGATTTCCCCGAAGAACTGGGGCGCCGTGGCCAGATAGTAGAGATAATTGCCGGGCGTGCGATACGTCCCGTCCAGGTCCTTGAGCGTGGCCGCCAACTTCGCGTAGGCACCGGGGTCGCGAAAATCCCCGGTCACGTAATGGAGGCGGCCCCGGAGCCAGCCCCACACGTCTCTGTCGACATGGCCGGCAATATGCTCGCGGGCATCCCGATTCATCCGTTCGCGAAACTCGTCCGTGGTCATCTCGGTCCGCGCCAGCCCGACCACCGCGAACTCTTTCGGCAGATAGTTGTCGGCCGCCAGGTGGTAGAGCGCGGGGAGCAGCTTGCGCTTGGTCAGGTCCCCGTCGGCTCCGAAAATGACCATGAGGCCGGACGTATTGGGCGCGGTCATGACTCGTGCTCCATCGGCGTCGGGTGGGGGTACTTGGCGAAGCAAATCATGTCCATGCGCTGGTAGTGGTTCGGCATCAGGCTCTCCGGCCGGTATCCCAGGGCCAGGAACAGGTGCACGTTGCGCGCCGTGCGGAGCATCGTGCAGACGTAGTACTTGTGCGCGTCCGTGGCGAGCTGCTCGACCGTTCGCATGAGCGCCTTGCCGATCCCCCGGCCTTGAAGGGCGGGGTTGACCGAGAGCAAGCGAATGACGCACACACCGCCGACCACCCAAAAGCGGACGGAGCCGGCGATGGCGCCGCTCCATTCGGCGACCATGATCTTTTTGTCCCGCGCATCACGCCGCAGGTCCTCCAAGGTCTCCGCCGTCCAGCCGGTGGTCTTGTAAGTGCCCTCGTACTCGGCGAACGCTTCCCGCTGGATCGTGAGGATTGCGGCGAAGTCGTTCTCGGTGGCGGCACGAATGGTCAGCATGAGATCGAGGAGACGCCGGCGGAACCCGCATGGCGCGTCCACGTCGACGTCGTGCATCCATTATAGCGGCTATAGCGGCCATGGGGGACCCTGCCTACCGCCGCACGGGGTGATCGCGCCTACTCGCTCGGATCGATCACCAAGTGGGAGGAGGGATGCGGTTCGGCTTCCACGACATAGACGACCTTCTCCCGTCGCCCGTCTCGACTCGGCTCCTCGACCTCTTCACGATGGAATGGGCGGCCGAAGAGCGCGGCGAACGGCTGACCCGGCATTCCGGGGTCGGCTCGGCCGGCGAGCCACGCGTGTGGCTCGGGATGACGCGAGAGCACCAGCACGACCGGGGAGGCCTCGACGCCATCGGGCTCGGCGTCCCGTTTCGGGGCCAGGACGTACCGCTGGCCTTGTTCGACGCGCGCCGTCGACACGTCGTCGTGCTCGGGCGGCGACAGCCGTCGCCAGAGATCGTCGGTATCCCGACCCCACAAGGAGACGTAGCCGTCCTGGTTCGCCTCGATCGAGAGGCGGGGGGCGCCGCCCCGGCCGGTGCGCTCGATCGTGTAGCGAAGGCCCAGCGGGATCAACGGCCGGCTCTCGGCGGAGCGCTCGCTGCCGGTGCTCCTCGGGCCGGCTCCCTCGCTCGCGTTCGGCATCCGTCTGCCACGGAACAGGGCCGCGGCGCCGATCTCCTGAGGAGCCCGGCCCCCTCCTCCCCCTGGCCGCTCCCGGGCCTCCGCCTCATCGGTGCCCGGCAAGGAAGCCGAGAGTTGGCGCGCCGACCGGACGATCAACTGATCGTACACGCGGACCTCCCCCTGAAACGCAGCCGGAAATTTCGGGCGAACGATCGGCGCACGGGGTAAGCCGTCCGGCTCGTGCGCCTCACGCGGCATCTGAGCGGAATCGGCCGTCCGTAGGACGGGAGTTGGCTCGGCCGCCGGGGCTGGCGCGGAAACCGCCGTCACCGACCGACGGGTCTGCGCGGGGAGCCGCTCTATCAGCCGGACGATCACGAGCGCGCCGAGCACGGCGAGGGTCAGTCCTCCCACGATCGCCCAGGAGGCCGGCTGCCGGCACCAGGTGAGCCAGCGAGGAGTCGCGACCGCCTGGAGCACCGGAGCGCTCGCAGGCGGTCGTGGCGGCGCCGAGTGGCCCGCGTCCGGGGCCTGACGCGGCGCGAGGAGAGGCGAATCGCCCGCGGCCGGCCGTGGCGGCGGCGCAGCCGGGCGCTTGATGATGACGATCGTCTTCTTGGCCGATCCACCCATCCGCCGGCTCAGCTCAGAATGGTCCACGAACCCGTCCTGCTAGAAGAGCGTCAGGTCGAATCGGCACACCCCGGCTCCCGGTTCATAGTCCGGCCCGCCCGCCGGCTCGATCGGCGCGATGACGCGCTCGCGCGCGGGCCCCGGCACGTCGTTGAGAATATAGTCCGATGACTGGTGGGGATCACCGGAAAAATACAATTGGGTCGTGAGCTCCCGGAAGGCCGGATGCCGCACCTTGAAATGGATATGCGGCGGGCGGGTCCACCGAGGGCCGGCCTGATACGCGCCCGGTTTGATCGTCTTGAAGAGATAGCGGCCGTCCTTGTCGGTTACGCTCTTACCCCAATACTGGAAACCGGGATCGAGCGGCGCCGGATTGTCCCGATCCCGAGGGTGGCGATAGCGCCCATTCTCCGCGGCCTGCCAGATTTCGACGACCGCCCCTTCGATCGGCCTGCAGCGCTCGTCGCGCACCTGTCCCATGACGTAGAGGATCCGGCCTTTCGCGGTTCCCTCGCGGCCCGCCAGGCGGGTCAAGTCGTTGTCCTGATCGAGCTGGCTCTCGATCTGGCTCTTCGGCGGGTAGTAGGGGCCTTCGGTCTGCCGCGGCGTGGGAAGGCAGGGCGCGGCCTCCGCGATGGCGGGCGGGGCCCATGGAGCCGCCGCGAGCCACAGGAGGCTCGCCGCGATCCAGGACCACCCCCGGTCCAAGGCGGCGAGCGCGCGGCGGCGCGGGACTCGTGGGTCATGGCAGCGCATTCCGATCACTCCGGCACGCGGGTCGTGGGCTCGCCGAGCAAGGATCGGAGCCGCTCGCGCGCGGCTGTCCGGATCGGATCGCCGTGGTTCGGGCAGAGGGTCTCGAAGCGAAAGCTCAACAGATGGCGTGCGCTGCCTCGACTCGCCTCCGGGCTGTCCTGGAAGGCGTCGGGTAACAAGGCGAGCCCCGCATCGCCGGGATTGACCAACAGGTCGCCGCAGAAGAGGATGCCGCCGTCCCGTTCGAGGTAGAAGGCGTAGTGCGGCGTGGCCGGTCCGGCGGCCGGAACGGCGATGAGGTTGCCGGGCAGGTGGTCACCTTCGTTGTACCAGGCATCCGGCGGCTCCTCGAAGTCCGTGCCGCCCGACGGCCCATAGACCGGAACCCGGAGCTGGCGGCGATATCGCCACGCGGCCCGCTCGTGCCGCGAGGTCGTGAGGCAAATGGCCTGCACCCGACCCAGGGCGCCGAGGTCGGCGGCGGCCAGCGGCAGCGGATCGATGAGGATGACGTGGCCGGCCTCGACCACGGCATAGCTGTCGCTTTGGAAATTGATGCGATCGTCCTGCATGGTCCAGTGATAGACCCGCGGGGCCACTTCACCCCGGCACGTCGCGGTTCCCTTCGGCTCCGGCATGGCTCCTCCTCGTAGGGATAGAGGGGTAGCGGGATAGAGGGATAGGGGTAAAGGGGGAAGCGGGTAGGATCAGTATTTCCTTACCCCATATCTCTCTACCCCCTATCATGATCACGTCCCCAGCTTCTTCAGTCGCTCGGTGAGCTTGAGATTTTCGGATGCATCGACCGGGCAATCGATGACGACGGGCCGGTCCGCGGCCACGGCGTGGGTGAGGCAGGCACGCAGCTCGGACGCGTCGGTGGCGCGAAGCCCGAGCGCCCCGAAGGCCTCGGCGAGCCGGACGAGGTCGGGATTCCCGAACTCCGCGAAGCCGCTCCGTCCGAACTGTTTCATCTGGTTCCAGCGGATCACGCCGTAGCCGTCGTCCCGCCAGACCAAGGCGATGATCGGGAGCCGCTCCCGCACCGCCGTCTCCAGCTCTTGTACGTTCATCAGGAAGCCACCGTCCCCGCTCACAGTGACGACCCGCCGCCCGGGCAAGGCGAGCGCGGCGGCCATGGCGCCGGGGAGGCCGATCCCCATCGAGGCAAAGCCGTTTGAGATGACGCAGGTGTTGGGATGCTCACAAGGGAACTCCCGGGCCATCCAGAGCTTGTGCGCCCCGACATCGCAGACGACGACGTCGGTCGGCGCGAGCGCCCGGCGAAGCACCCGGATGATGTCCTGCGGCCGGAGTCGTCCGCTCCCGCCTTCTGCCTCCGCCTCCAGACCGGCCATTAGCCGTTCGCGCTGCCGCTTCGCCCATTGACCGTCGAACGCCGAGAGGCGGTCGCCGATCTGCTCCAGCGCGAGCGTGAGGTCCCCCAGCACCCCCACCTCGACGATGTAGTGGCTGTCGACCTCGGCCGGCGCCGCATCGACGTGCACGATGCGCTTGTCCCGTCCGGGATTCCACAAGCACGGCGCGTACTCGACGAAATCGTACCCGACTGCGATCACGGCGTCGGCCTCTTCCAGCGTGAGCGAGGCGTAGTCCCGCCAGCGGAAGCCCAGCGTATAGAGCGACAAGGGATCGGAATCGGGCAGCACCCCTTTCGCCATGAACGTATGGAGCACCGGGATGTGCAGCCGCCGGGCGAACCGGCGCACGGCCTCGTGCGCCCGCCGGCGGACGATCCCGTTTCCGGCGAGGAGGACCGGATGTCGGGCGCGGCTCAGGATGTCGACCGCCCGCGCGACCTGGCTGCGGAGCGGCTCCGGCAGGAACGGCGTCTGAACGCGCAGGGGCGCCTCGCCGTCGCGCGGCTGCGTGGCGCCCGCCGCCACGTCTTCCGGGATTTCGATGTGGGTCGCGCCCGGCTTTTCCGACTGGGCCACCTTGAAGGCTTTGCGGATGGCTTCCGGGATGATGGCCGGGGTGGTCATCTGCGCCTGCCACTTCGTGATCGGGCGAAACAGGCCGAGCGCGTCGATGAACTGATGGGACTCCTTGTGCATGCGATCGAGGCCCGCTTGACCGGTGAGGGCGACGAGCGGGGCATGATCCAGGTTCGCATCGGCCACGCCGGTCAGCAGATTGGTCGCGCCCGGCCCGAGCGTCGACAGGCAGACGCCGGCACGCCCGGTCAGGCGGCCGTAGACATCCGCCATGAACGCGCCGCCCTGCTCATGCCTGACGGTGATGACGCGGATGGTGCTGTCGAGCAGCGCATCGGTGAGATGGAGCGTTTCTTCCCCGGGCACGGCGAACAGGAATTCGACGCCCTCGTTCTCGAGGCAACGGACGATGAGCTCGGCGGCCTTCATACCCCACTATTCGCCCAAACACGGAGAGCGGTCAAGTCGGGCTCGGGCCGATCCGGGCGGACCTCAACGAACCGAGGCGCGGGTGCGCGGCGTGGCGGCGGGCTCGTGGGCGGACGGCTCGGCGAGCAGCACGCGTATCTCGCCGGCCTGCTGATGCAGGTACGAGACGAGCGTGCAGAGGAAGACGGCGACCCCCGCCATCTCCAACCCCTCCTCGAGGACGACCAGCAAGGCATAGGCCACGGTGTCGGCCCCGTGGATCGCGATGGAGCGGGCGGCGACGCTCTCGACCCCAAGCGCGCCGCCCACGTAGAGGCTCGCGGCGGCGACGATGCGCCGCCGTGTCGAGCGGGGCAGGGACCGGAGGAACCGCAGGTAGAGGAGCCCGATGACCGAGACGAAGGCGGCGCCCAGGATCACCCATGCGGAATAGAGAAGGCCGGCCGTGTTGAAGAGCGACCGGAGCGGGCGGATCGTCATTTCGTGGATCTCGGCCGCTTCATCCAGCGAGAGGTAGGCGAACACCGCCGCCAGGCCGTACCAATGACCGGTGAACCGATCGTGCAGGCGGCGCGCATGGGACGCAATCACCAAGAGGAGAACGGCGCACCCCAGCAGGACCGAGGAGGAGTACCACGTGGGGAGGTTCATCTCGCGGTCGAGGCTCACCAGCCGGGTCAGCCCGAAGAGCCAGTTGTGCCCGGTGGAAAATTTGACCGCCTCCACGATCAGATCGAGCGCGAGCAGACAGGCGATGACGCCGGCCAACAGCCGTCCGAGCCCCGCCGCCGTCAGCCTCACCGTTGCGGGCATGGCCCGTACGTTGAAGGAATTAAGAGGAGTCCCGCTATCAGCGCCGTGCGGAGTAGCCTGTCAGTCGAGCGCCGGTGCGGCCCATCGAAAAGCGTCGGCGGAATCGGTATAGTGCGTGAAAGATGGGAAGCCTGATCACCCGCGAAGAAGTCATCGAGCTGGTGCTGAGCCGCGTGCGCGCAAGCGGCGCCGAGTACGGCGATCTCCGGATGCAGGAGTCCCTCACGCAGGTGGTGCGAGGGGAAGACCGCCGGATCGCCGCGGTGGTCGACGGCGAGGACAGCGGGTTCGGCGTGCGGGTCCTCTACCGCGGCGCCTGGGGGTTCGCGGCCAGCTCCGTCCTGACCGCGGGCGAGGTGCGGCGGGTGACCGACCTCGCGGTCGACATCGCCAAACAGTCGGCTCGGCTGACCCATGATCCGGTCCGGCTGTGCCCGGAGCCCGTGCACGTCGACACCGTCTCGACGCCGAGACGCCTCGATCCGTTCGCGGTCCCGCTCGAGGAGAAGACCCGGCTGCTGCTCGAGACGATGGAGATGCTGCACCGGCAGAGCGGGATCGCGCGGAGCAGCGCCGCCCTCTGGGCGCGGCGGGACAAGAAGGTCTTCGCCTCGACGGAGGGATCGGTGATCCAGTTCGACCTGCTCGCGACGCACGGGGAGTTCGAGGCCACCGCGGTGGCGGACGGGCGCTTCGCCAGCCGCAGCTTCAATACGCCCCACCTGCGGACCGGCTACGAGCTGATCGAGGAGGCCGGGTTTCTTCGAGAAGCTCCGCGCGTCGCGGCTCAGGCCGTCGAGAAGGTCCTGGCGCCGGAAGTCGAACCGGGTCGGTACGACCTCGTGCTCGACCCCGAGCACCTGTCGCTCACGATCCACGAATCGTGCGGCCATCCGAGCGAGCTGGACCGTGCGCTGGGGTACGAAGCCAACTACGCGGGGACGAGCTTCCTCACGCCGGACACGCTCGGGTCCTTCCGCTACGGCTCGCCGCACGTCACACTGATCGCGGACAACACCGAGCCCGAGACGTTGGCGGCGACCGGCTACGACGACGACGGGGTCTCGTGCCAGCACTGGGACATCGTCCGCGACGGCGTCTTCGTCGGCTACTGCACCAACCGCGAGGTGGCGCCCAAGATCGGCCAGGAGCGTTCCCGGGGATCCAGCCGAGCCGACGGGTGGGCCTCGATCCCGATGGTCCGGATCGCCAACATCGGGCTCGCGCCCGGCACCGCCCGGCTGAGCGACATGATCGCCGACGTGAAGCGTGGCATCTACATCGAGGGCCATGGCTCGTTCAGCATCGATCAGCGGCGCTACAACTTCCAATTCGGCGGCGACGCCTTCTGGCTGATCGAGCACGGCCGGGTCACGCACATGCTGCGGGACGTGATCTACCACGGGATCACCCCGGAGTTCTGGGGGAGCTGCGACGCCGTGGCCGACCCATCCCACCGGCGGCGGTACGGCTTCATCACGTGCGGGAAGGGACAGCCGACCCAGTCGGGCTGGATGACTCACGCCGCCGCGCACGCCCGCTTTCGCCGGGTCAGCGTGCTGCGCGGCAAGGCTGCGGGCGGAGGCGCGTGACCATGAGCGCACCGTCGCTCCTGTCGCGGGAGCTGTTCGAACGCGTGGCCGCTCGCGTCCTCGAGTCGTCGCCGGGCGAGCATACGCTGGTCGCGGTGAACGACCTCCACAGCGCGACCACGCGCTTCGCGAACAATCAAATCGTGCAGAACCTCGACCAGCACCGGGTGACGCTCACCGTCACCGTGGCGTTCGGGCGGCGTCACGGGACCGCGACCTCGACGGATTTCGGAGACGAAGCGGTCCGGGACATGGTCAAACGCGCCGCCGCGATCGCGCGGGTCGCTCCGGAGGACCCGGAGTACCTCCCCCCGCTCCCCCCGCAGTCGTATCCCGCGCTGCACACGCTGCACGAGGAGACCGCCCGCGCGGGGCCGGAGAGGCGCCGCGTCCTCGCGGGCGAAGCCATCGACTTCTGCCGAGCGGAAGGGTTCACCGCCGCCGGCATCGTCTCCTCCTCGGCGGCCGCGGTCGGCGTGGCGGCCGACAGCGGGCTTCTCGCCTATGAGCCGCGGACGGAGGCCCGGTTCAGCCTCACCGCGCTCGGGCACGAGGGAAGCGGGTGGGCGGCCAACGTCCACCGATCGATCGAGGAGCTCGATGTTCGGGAACACGCCCGGATCGCGGTCGAGAAGGCCGGGCGGGTGAAACCGGCGATCGAATTGCCGCCGGGCCGCTACACCGTCATCCTGGAGCCCGCCGCGGTCGCGGGGCTCATCGGACCCATGATCTGGATGATGGACGCGAAATCCTATGACAAGCGGACGAGCCCGTTCATGGACCTGCACGGCCGGCCGGTCGTCGACGCGCGGTTGACGCTGCGGCAAGCGCCCGACCATCCGGCGTTGCTGGGCGGCGGATTCAACGGCGAAGGCCTGGCGGCCGCGCCGTTCGCGCTGATCCAGGCCGGGACGCTCCGGCAGTTGCGGTACGATCGCTTCACCGCGCACGAGCACGGGGTGCCCCCCACTCCCGCCGTCGACGCTCCGCTGTTGGAGGGAGCGCCGGCCGAGGCGGTCAGCCTGGGCGAGCTGATCCGAAGCACGGACCGGGGGGTCCTGGTGACGAACTTCTGGTACATCCGGAGCGTGAACCCCCTGGATTTGACCCTCACCGGCATGACGCGGGACGGGACGTTCCTGATCGAAGGCGGGATGGTGACCGCGCCGCTCGTGAACTTCCGCTGGCACGACAGCCCGCTCCGGGTGTTGAACCTGCTGGGCGGCTTCACCGAGCCGATGGGGGCGGTCTCCAACGAGCAGTGGAAGATGATGCTGCCCGCCCTCAGGCTCCTCGATTTCAACTTTTCGAGCGTCACGCGGTTTTGACCGAGCCGGATGTCTCCGCCGGACGACCGCCGGCGCTCCGGTGAGCGGGCCGACGAAGGCGTCCGCCAGAGAGCCCGGGAGAGAAGGATGGGAGGCGCCGACCGCCTGGAACGGTTCTTCCGCCACGATCTGTGGACCCTCGACGTCCGCGCCCTGCACGGCCCGCAGCGTCTCATCGTGCAGGCCCTTCGCCTCGCCTATGCGGTCGCGATCGAGTTCCGCGCGCGGCTCCTGGACGCGCGGGCGGCCGGTCTCGTGTACACCACGCTCCTGTCCCTGGTCCCCTTGCTGGCCGTGATGTTCTCCGTCCTGAAAGCGTTCGGCGTCCATCATCAGATCGAACCGGTCCTCGCGCAGCTCTTGGCGCCCCTCGGGCCGAAGGGGCAGGAGATCACCGCGAACATCATCCGCTTCGTCGACAACCTCCGTGTCGGCGTGCTCGGCATCGTAGGGATCGCCGGGCTCTTCTATACGACCTATTCGCTCATCGACAAGATCGAAGGCGCCTTCAACGCGATCTGGCGGGTCCGGCAAGCCCGCTCGTGGACCCGGAAGTTCACCGATTATCTCAGCGTCGTCCTGGTCGGACCGGTCCTCGTGCTCACGGCCTTCGGCCTGCTCGCTTCCGTGCAGAGCCATACGCTGGTGCAACGGGTCCTCGACGTGCAGCCGTTCGGCTACGTGGCGGTCTGGGCCGCTCAGTACCTGCCCTTTGCCATCCTGTGCGGGGTCTTCACCTTTCTGTACGCGTTCATGCCGAATACCCGCGTCCGCCTGCTCTCGGCCTTCGTGGGCGCGCTGGTCGCGGCCCTGCTCTGGGGCGCGGCCGGCGAGGTGTTTGCAGCCTTCGTCGTCGGCTCGGCGAGATACAGTGCCATCTACTCGGGCTTCGCGATCCTGATCCTGTTCCTCTTGTGGCTCTACATCGGCTGGCTCATCATCCTCGTCGGGGCGCAGGTCTCGTTCTTTCACCAGCATCCGCTGGCCTACCAGACGCACGTCTTGTGGAAGCAAGGGACGCATGCGTTCACGGAACGGGCGGCGCTGACCGTGCTGCTCACGATCACGCGCCGGTACCTGAACGCCGAGCCGCCGTATCGCAGCCGCGAGCTGGCCTCGGACGCCAACCTGCCGGTCTCGGTCGTCGAGGAGCAGGTCGACGACCTGGTCGAACAGGGCCTGCTCGGCCGGCTGGCGGAGCCCGACGGGATCGGGCTGGTGAAGCCGCCGGAATCGATCCTGCTCGCCGACGTCCTGGAGGGGTTACGGGAGAAGCGCCCGACGGAGCGCCGGGAACGCGAGCCCGAGGATCCCGTCGACCGGGTGTTGAGACGCCGTGATTCGGGAGCCGCGCGCGCCTTGGGCGGCCTCACGCTCAGGGCGTGGGCCCTCGAAAGAGGCGCCGAGGAGGCGCAAGACCAGCCCCACGCGATCCTCCACGAACCGCTGCACCGATGAGGCCGCACACGGTGGTCGCCGGGGGCCGGCGCGCGCTCGGCGACGGATCGGTCGAGCTCAGTCCGGGCACCGATCGGGCACGTCGGAGATCACCGCATCGGCTCCCAACTCCATGACCGTCCGCATCCGCACGGGCTCGTTGACGGTATAGACGAAGACGGTGATGCCGGCGGCGTGGAGCGCGCGCGCCCGCGCGGCGGTCAGGCGATCATGGCGCAGGCCGACGTGGGCGGCGCCGAGCCCCGCGAGCGCCGCCGGATCGATGCGGCCGCGGCTGATGAGCGGCATGATCCCGGCCCCGGGCGCGAGCCCCTTCACGCGCACCAGGTCCGGATGGTGGAATGACGCGTACAGCAGCGGGCCGCTGAAGCGGCTGGCCGCGACCGCGTTCACCACGTCCGCCGCGATCCCCTTCGCCTTCAATTCCAGCATCAGGCCGACCCGGCCGTTGCACCGGTCCAGCACCTCGGCGAGCACGGGCACGTGCTGCCCGTCCTTGGTGCGGACGCCCTTGATGTGCTCCCACGTCGTCGCGGCGACCGCGCCCCGGCCGGTCGTCGTACGGTCGAGGGTCGGGTCGTGCATGACGACGAGCGCGCCGTCCCGCGTGCGGCGAATGTCCACCTCGACGTAGTCCACGCCGAGCTCGATGGCTTTCTCGATCGACCCGAGTGTGTTCTCGAGCACATGCCCGGCGGCGCCGCGATGTCCCACCCGCATCATCGTCGCTCGCTCCTCCTGCATCCGCCCTGACCGACAACGCCTCGCCTGGCCTTCGGACATCCAAACCGCGCGGAGGCCGGAATAATGGCAGTGAGCGCCCGATGTCCGGCCTTTGGTACAAGAACGCCGTGTTCTACGCGGTGGACGTCGCCACGTTCCAGGATACCAACGGGGACGGCGTCGGCGACTTTCCGGGCTTGCTGAGCCGGTTGGACTATCTCGCCGACCTGGGCGTGAACGCCGTGTGGCTGTTGCCCTTCTATCCGTCGCCCGTGCGGGACAACGGCTACGACGTCACCGACTATTACCGCGTGCATCCCCGCTGCGGCACGCTCGACGACGTCATCGAAGTCGTCCATGCCGCCGGGGAGCGGGGGATCCGGATCATTCTCGACCTGGTGGCGGACCACACGTCGAACGAGCATCCCTGGTTCCAGGCGGCCAGACGCGACCGGGGGTCTCGGTTCCGGCGCTACTACGTCTGGAGCGATGCCCCGCCGCCCGTCCCTCCCGAGCGGGGGCCGATTTTTTCAGGCAGCGAGTCGAGCGTGTGGACGTACGACGATCTCGCCGCCGCATACTACTATCATCGGTTCTACCATTTCGAACCCGACCTGGACCCCGGCAACCCCGAGGTGCGGGACGAGATCAAGCGGGTCATGGACTTCTGGCTCTCGTTCGGCGTGTCGGGCTTTCGTCTCGACGCCGCCTCGCACATGATCGAGCCGAAGGGCGAGGAGCCGCGCCCCGATCAGCCGCACACCATCCTGAAGGACCTGCGGAGCGCGCTGTCGCAGCGACGGCCCGACGCCGTGTTCCTCGGCGAGAGCGATGTGCCCGCCGAGCAATTACGGGCCTTTTTCGGCGAGGGAGACGAGCTGCAGCTCCTGTACAATTTCTTGCTCGCGAACCACCTGTTCCTGGCGTTTGCACGACGGCGCGCCGAGCCGCTCGCCCGGGTGCTTCGCCTGCTCCCCCCGCTGCCGGAAGCGGGACAGTGGGTCAACTTTCTCCGCAATCTCGACGAGCTCGACCTCGAGCGCCTCACGGACGCGGAACGGGAGGAGGTCTACCGGGCGTTCGCGCCGGAGCCGACCATGCGCATCTTCGGCCGCGGCGTCCGGCGCCGGCTCGCCTCCATGCTCGGCGACCGCCGCCGGGTGGAGGGGGCCTTCAGCCTGCTGTTCAGCCTGCCCGGTACCCCGTTGCTGATCTACGGGGATGAGATCGGCATGGGCGAGGACCTCTCGCTCGAGGGCCGGAACGCGGTGCGCACCCCGATGCAGTGGTCCGCCGAGCGCCACGCGGGCTTTACGAGGGCCGCCACGCCTCGTCTGGTCCGGCCGGTGATCGAGGACGGCCCCTTCGGCTACCGCCGGGTCAACGTCGTCGATCAGGACAAGGACCCGGCGTCGTTGCTCAACCAGGTGAAGCGGCTGATCCGGATCCGTCACGAGTGTCCCGAATGGGCGTGGGGCGACCCGGAGATCGTGACGACCGATGAGCCGGCCGTGTTCGCCCACCGGGTGCGGTGGCAGCGCGGTGAGCTGCTGGCCGTGCACAATCTGAGCGACCAGGTGATTCGCGTCACCCTCGACCTCGGGGGACCCCTGCGCCGGCCGGTGCCCCTCCTCGTCGGCGGCACGGAGGCAGTGGGCGATCCGGCACGCCCAATCGAGCTCGAAGGCTATGGCTACCGCTGGTACCGGCTCGACACGGGGCGGGCGTAGGAGGCCGCTGGTCGAAGAGCCGCTCCGGTGGTGGCAGCGCGGCGTCGTCTACCAGATCTACCCGCGTTCCTTCGTGGACAGCAACGGGGACGGGATCGGCGATCTTCCCGGCATTCGCGGGAAGCTCGACTACCTGGAATGGCTGGGCGTCGACGCCGTCTGGCTCTCGCCGATCTACCCCTCGCCCATGGTCGATTTCGGCTACGACATCTCGGACTACACCGGCGTCCATCCCATCTTCGGCACACTCGAGGACTTCGACGGCCTGCTGGCCGACGCGCACCGGCGCGGGATCAAGGTCATCCTCGATTTCGTCCCCAACCACACCTCCGATCAGCATCCTTGGTTCCTCGAATCCCGGGCCTCGCGCGACAACCCCAAGCGCGACTGGTACATCTGGCGCGATCCCGCGCCGGACGGCGGGCCGCCGAACAACTGGTTGAGCACGTTCGGCGGGAGCGCCTGGACGTGGGACGCCAAGACGGGGCAGTACTACTACCATGCCTACCTGGAAGCCCAACCCGACTTGAACTGGCGCCACCCCGAGGTCCAGGCGGCGATGCATGACGTGATGCGCTTCTGGCTGGCGCGCGGCGTCGACGGCTTTCGGGTCGACGTGATCTGGCATTTGATCAAGGACGATCAGTTTCGCTGTAACCCGCCCAACCCCGAATACCGACCCGGCCAGTGGCCGTACCATCAACTGCTGGCCACCTATACAACCGATCGCCCGGAGGTCCACGACATCATCGCCGGGATGCGCCGCGTGCTCGACGAGTACGAGGATCGGATGATGGTGGGCGAGATCTACCTCCCCGTGGAGCGGCTCGTGACTTACTATGGGAGCGGGGGCGCCGGCGTCCATTTGCCGTTCAACTTTCAGTTGATCGAGATCGCGTGGCATGCGCCGACGGTGGCCGCCACGATCGACGCGTACGAGGCCGCGCTCCCGGTCCATGGCTGGCCCAACTGGGTCCTGAGCAACCATGACAAGCCCAGGATCACGAGCCGCATCGGCCCGGGACAAGCGCGGGTCGCCGCGATGTTGCTCCTCACGCTGCGCGGCACCCCGACGCTCTATTACGGCGACGAGATCGGTATGCGGAACGGTCCGATTCCCCCGGACCAGGTGCAGGATCCCTGGGAGCGCAACGTGCCGGGCTTCGGCGTCGGACGCGACCCGGTGCGCACGCCGATGCAATGGGACGCCTCGCCTCACGCCGGGTTCACGACGGGCGTGCCGTGGCTGCCGATCGCTCCGGATTGGCGGGCCGTCAATGTCGCGTCGGCCCGGGAGGACCCGCGCTCGCTCCTCACGCTCTACCGCCGCCTGATCCAGATCCGTCGTACGCAGCAGGTGCTGGTGGCGGGGAGCTATCGTCGCCTCGAGGTCACCGAGCAGGTGCTCGTCTATGTCCGGGAGCACGAGGGGACGCGCGTCTTGGCCGCGTTGAACTTCAGCGCGCAACCGCAGACGATCGCCTTTGAGGCCCGGGGGTCCGTGCTCCTTTCGACCCATCTCGATCGGGAAGGCGAGGGGATCGACGAATGGATCGACCTCAGGCCCGACGAAGGGCTCTTGATCCGGCTCGACACCCCTTCCGGAGGCGCACCATGATGGACCGTTTGCTCATCACGACGACGGGGCGTACCCAGGCGGTCGACCTCACCGAACAGGTCGGAGCGGTCATCACCAGGCACGCGGTACGGGAGGGTGTCTGTCTCCTCTTCGTCACGCACACGACCGCAGCCTTGACCACGGGGGAAGTCGGAGAAGGCACGGAAGAGGACCTGCTGGACGTCGTCGAAGCGATGATCCCGAAGCTCCAGTTCCGCCATGCCCACGATCCCTCGCATGCCTGGTCGCACATGGCTTCCTCGATCCTGGGCCCCTCCCTGGCGGTTCCCATCAGCGAGGGGCGTCTGGTCCTCGGTACCTGGCAGTCGATCCTGCTGATCGAGCTCGACGGCCCTCGCAGGCGCGAGGTCCGGGTGACGCTACTGCCGGGGGCATGACCCCGCAGTCTCAGGGTCGTCTCAGGTGCGCCGAGCGACCGCCGGCGAGGCGGCTCGCCGGCGGCTCGTCCTCTGTTTGGAATGACGCCCCGGTAGTCGGAGCTCAGCGCCTATTCATTGACTTTTCAACTCAGCACCCAGCACTGAGCACTCAGCACTTCTTTGGGGCCTCACTCGGCTGCGTCGTTCGAGCTCGACACGGCGGGCACCGGTTCGGCGGAGCCCGCGGGGCTCTCCTGGATCTGGTCTTTCGCCGACCCTTCCGCCTCCGTTTCCGCCGGAGGTTCGGCTGGTGGGCCGGTCTCGAGCTTGACGAACTCGAGATGCACGCGGCGGCTCAGTCGCCGGCAGGTCGCCGTCTCGTCGGCGCAGACGGCGGCCTCCTGTCCCAGGCTCACGACCTTCATCGACTGGGCCGGCATGCCGAGCTCGATCAGGAGCTGTTTCACCGCTTCCCCGCGCTTCAGCGCCAGGGTCTTGTTGTAGGTCGCCGGACCATGGTGGTCCGCATAGCCCTGGATCAGCACCCCCCAGTGGCCGGCGCCGGTCATCTTGGCCACGTGGGCCTGCAGGGCCGCGACGGCCTCGGCCCGCACGCGGGTCTTGCCGAAGTCGAAATAGACATCGGCATGGACGGTGTCCAGCGGGGCGGCCGATGCGCGTGCGGACGCCGAGAGCGGCCCGGCTGCCGGCGTCGCCGCTGCGGCGGGGATCGGCTGCTCGACCGGATGGGTGCCGGGGACCGCCGGGGCGATCGGCGGCGCGGGGGACGACTCGATGTGCTGCTGCAGATAGAAGCCGTACGCGAAGAGGCCCGCCATCACGGCAAAGATTGCCACGGCGATCAACGCCGCTTTGGTGCTCAATTCTCCGTCATGGGCCGCCGTGGGGGGCGGTGCAGGAGTGGTGGTCGTGGGTCGTGCGCCCGTAGGCGCGGCGGCAACAGCCTGGTCAATTGGCTTCGACATGGTTCCTCCTCGTGCGTGCTGATGGTGATGGGTGAATGGTCCGAATCCGCCGCCCGGCTTCCCGCCTCGTCACCTCCTTTCATTCCGGGAACGGGCGGCGTGCGGAGGTCATAGAGCAAGTCAATCGCCAGCCGACGGCGTGGGCGCCGGAGGCGAGGACCGCCACGAAACCACGACGTTGCGTTGTTCCGTCGATTCACGGGGCGTGCGGGGCGGCGCAGAGCCCCGCATGGATGCGGGGAGCGAGGAGGGAAGAATCGGCCGGAGCGGGGGGCTCCCACCCGCCGAGGGCTCCGGCTAGCTGGTCCGATCGAGATGTTGTCGGATCAGCGTCTCGACCGACTCGAAGTGGCGATCGGGGAGGTTCTTGAAGCGCTTGCGGCAGACCGCGACGGCGTCTTGCGCCGTCCCGAAGCCCTGGATGGTCTTGAGCAGATGATCGCGATATTCCTTGAGCTTGAGCTCGACCGTGCGGGTCAAGGCCGGATCGCCGGCGAGCACGTCGGCCGCCCGGCGCACGTCGCCCCCGGCCTCGACGATCGCGCGGAAGCCGAGGCCCTTCAGCCGCTGGGTCACGGTGCTGCGATCGCATCGGAGCGCACGTGCCGTCGCCTGCATATCGAACCGATACTGGCGGAGGCAGGCGAGGACTGCGTCGTCGCTCCCGGCGTCGGGCGACGGCGGGGCCGGGCCGGCGCCCGCTCCCTCCGGAACACCCAATCGGAGGTCGGCCTTCGTAATGATCCGGCCCTCGGTCAGCGTGACCGCCTGTTCGAGGCACTGCCGTAGCTCACGGACGTTCCCTCTCCAGGGGCGGGCTTGGAGCGCGGCCAGGGCCTCGTTCGAGAGGGCGACCTCAGGTCGGCCCAGCGCGTCGGCGGCCCGGCGGAGCAGGCGCTCGGCGAGGAGCGGGAGGTCGGCCGGACGCTCCCGGAGCGGCGGGAGCCGCAGCACGACGCCCGTGAGGCGAAAGTACACGTCTTCCCGGAACCACCCCTCGGCGACGCCGCGCGCCAAATCCTTGTTCGTGGCGGCGACGATCCTCACGTCGACGGCCGTCGGCTTCGTGTCGCCCACGCGGTAGAACGACCGTTCCTGCAGCACCCGCAGGAGCTTGCCCTGATGCGCGAGCGGTAGGTCCCCGATCTCGTCCAAGAAGATCGTCCCCCGATCGGCCTGCTCGAAATATCCCTTGCGGTCGCCGGCGGCTCCCGTGAAGCTGCCCTTGCGATGCCCGAACAGCTCGCTCTCGACCAGCTCGGGCGGGAGCGCCGCCATGTTGACGGCCACGAAGGGGCCGGCGGCCCGCGGGCTGAGCTGATGCGCGGCGCGCGCGAACAGTTCTTTCCCGGTGCCCGGCTCCCCGAGAATCAGGATCGGGAGCGCCGAGCGGGCGCCCTTCTTCAAGTCGCGGAAGAGGCCGAGCACGTGTGGGTCGCGCGTCAGGATGCCGAGCCGCTCGCATTCCTGGCGCAGCCGTTCCAGCTCCGCGTCGCCCAGCGCCCCGGCCTCGGTCGTGGCCGCACGCAATCCCGCCAACTCCTGCTCGAGCGTCGCGAGCACCGCACGGGTCCGGGCCTCTTGCGCCTTGGCGTCGAGCAGCTCGCGCGTCAAGCGCTCGGTCGTGTGGAGCAGCTCCTGCGCCCGGCCGGACGATCGCGACACGGCGGCCTTCGCCCCGTCCAAGTCTTCCTCGAGCGCTTCGACGCGCGATTCCCGCCGCACCAGCTCGTCGCGGACGTCCACCAGCTCCCGTTCGATCCGCCGCATCTCGGCTTGAAGCGCGGCGACCGCCCGCGACGCCGTCGCATGCGCGCGGAAGGCGGCGCCGCCGGACGCGAGCAGGAGCGCCGACAGCGGCATCATGACGGGGAGGACCAGTCCTTGGGCGTGCAGCGCGAAGACGGTGAGCGTGAGATGAGCGCCCACCAGGAGGCCGACGATCCCAAGGCCCATGACGCCGCCGACACGGAGCACGCTCCAGGCTCCAAGGACCGCAAGGCCGAGGGTCAGGACGACCGTGAACCCGCCCGGCATCGACGTGGGCCAGGTGCCCGTGAGGATCGTGTTGAGGGCGGCGATCTGCCGCAGGATGTCGTGGTCCTGCGCCGCGGGCAGGCCGCCGCTCGCGGTCTCATGGCTGACGATCACGACCAGTTTTCCCGCCACCCACTCCCGAAGCGTCTCGGTGTCTCCCCGGTCGATGGCGCCCCAGACCTCAAAGAGCGTACGGGAAGGGAAGGCGTCCGTTCCTCGGCCGGCCTCGCGGATCAACATCCGGGCCCGTCCATCGGTGGGGATCGTGATGGTCCGTCGCCCGCCGGCCGGCGGCTCGATGTCCCGTAAGATCACGGCTCCCGACCGCAGGACGACCTGCGAGGGCTCGATCTGGAGGAACGCGGCGGCCAACGCCATCGCGAAGGCGGGAACGGCGCGGTCCCCCATCCGGACGTACAGGGGAAGCGCGCGCACCGTCCCGTCCGGATCGGCGGAAGCGAGGGCATGGCCGAGGCTCAGCGGATGGTGCGCCAACGCCGGCAGGGGCGCGGCGGTGAGCTCGACCGGCAGCAGGGCCGCGAGCCGAGCGGCTGGAAGGACCGGCCAGGCCGGATGGAGAAAGGAGGCCGACGGATCCCGGCCGGCGGCGGCCTCGGGCGCCGGGGCGACGGCGAGGGGGTACACCACCTGACCGGCGCTCCGTGTCGCTTCGATGAGGATCGCGTCGCCGGCCGCGCCGCCGCGCCCGGGGGCCCGCGAGGCGTCCAACCGGAGGTCGGCGCCCACCACCGCGGCCCCCGCCCGTTTCAAGCCCATGATGACGCGGGCAAACACGGCATGGTCGATCGGACCCCCGCCGAAGCGAGCATCCGTCTCGGCGTCGCGGGTGATCAGGATCAGCGAAGGGTCCGGCGTCGCAGGGCTGAGACGGAGCCAGGCGTCATAGGGACCGCGGTCGAGCGTCGTGAAGAGCCCCGGGGCCAGGTGGGCGAGCCCGAGCGCCGCGACCGCTGCGAGGAGGGCCAGGACGGCCGCGGTGCCGAGCGCCGTGCCGACGAAGCGGTGAGCGGATCGCAGCAAGGGTTTCAACGAGTCACGGTCGCGTTCGGGCGGACGATGAAGGGGGCTTCCCGCCGCTCCGGTTCTGCTGCAAGGGGCCGATCTCTTTCAACAGGGCCTTTGCTTCCTCCGAGCCGGCCCCCTTGAGCAGGCTCTTGGCCTTCACCGGATCCTGCGGGACGCCCAACCCGCGCACCAGGATCCGGGCGAGCGCCAGGCGGGACCGGGGGGAGCCCTCTTCCGCGGTGCGCTTGAGGTAGTCGAAGATGCGGGGGTCGTGGGCGGGCAGGTGCCCGGGGAGGCCTTCGGTATAGAGCGCCTCCAGGCGCGCATGCGCCGGTTCACTGAGCGCATAGGCTTCGCGCAGCAGGACGGCGACTCCTTCCTGGACCTGGCCGGCTTCGAGCAGCGCGGCTCCGATGGGGTCCGGCCGCTCGCCGTTCGCCGCGGGATATTCCTTGGCCAGCTCCCGTCTGAATTCGGCGAAGGCCTCGGCGGCCTGGCGGCTCTCTTCGGGACGCTTGCCTTTCGTCCACGCCGTTTGGCGGATCTGCGACAGCGCTTCCTTGGCCTGAGGCTCGTCCTGCTCGGCGGCACGAAACCACCACTGGATCGCGATCGGCAGATTGCGCTCCACCCCTCGCCCCGAGGCATGCGCGCTTCCGAGAAAGTATTGCGCCCGGGGGAGCCCCGCGAGCGCCGCCGCATAGAACTCCTGGGCCGCTTCGGCCTCTTGCCCGCTCACCTTCAGGAGCAACCCGACGTGGTAATGGGCATCGGCAAAGTCGGGCTTGAGCGCCAACGCCTGCCGATACGCCTCCATCGCGCCGCTCCGATCGCCGAGATTGTCGCGGACGACGCCCAGATTGTAGTGCGCCTGGATCGATTCGGGCTGAGCGCGGAGCGCCGCCTGCAGGACCTCGCGGGCTCCGGCCCAGTCGTGCTTGGCCATGAGGACGGTTCCGAGATGCAGATGCGCCTCGAGCGACCCGGGCTCGACCCGCAGGACGGTGCGGTACGCGTCGGCCGCCGCATCGAGGTCTGCGATCAGGTAGAGCGCGGTGCCGAGGGCGAGCCGCGCAGGGACGTCGGATGGGGCGATGCGGAGCACCTCCCGCAGCTCTTCGATCGCGCCGACGTAGTCCCCCGTCCTCAACCGTTCGAGCCCGAGCAGGTAGTGTGCTTCCTCGGGATCGGGCTCCGCCGACTCGGCGGGGAGGGGATCGGGTTCAACGGCCGATGCCGCGGAGGGCTCCGGAGGGACGGCGGGCGCCTGTTCGGATGAAGGAGCGTCCGGAGCCTGGCCGGTGTCCTGGGCGGCGACCTGAACGCCGGAGAGCAGGATGCCGACAGACGCGCAGACCGCCATGGCCGTCTTCGTACTGATCATCGATGCGGTGTGTCGATCGCCCCGATTATAGCATCCACGGATCCCGGCTCGACCTCGAACCGGCGCACGTGCGCGACGAGCATCGCCGCGACCGTCGGCAGATCAAACGGCCAGGCGTATCGAATGCGGACGCCGGGATGCCTCGCGCGGAGCCGGGCGAGGCTCTCCGGGATCTCGACCTCGGAATGGCTGCCGCCGGGCGTCAGCATCGAAGGGACCACGGAGATCTGGGTCGCGCCTGCCGCAATGACGGCCGCTACCGCCTCCTCGACGGTCGGTGCGCAGAATTCGTTATAGGCGACGGCGAACACGGTGTCGTCGTCGAGCGCCGCTTTCACATGGGCGGCGAGGGCGTCGAGGCCGGCTTGGTAGGGGTCGGTCTCCGGCGTGCGGGGCCAGCGGCGGATGCGCCGGTCCAACTCGTGCTCCTCGGCCGTGGCCGGCTCGCTCGTCGCCCGCCGCCCGGCTTCCAAGGCCTTGAGTCGGGTGATGAGCTCACGCGGGCAATCCCGAGGGATGCCGCCATGACCGACGAGCACGAGACCGCGACGCGGGGACTGCATGGATCAGTTAGTAACGTTGAGTCCGTTAGGTCTGTTAGGTGCGTTCAGTCGGTTTTGTCCGTTATGAGATTGAACAGTTTCTATGCAAACGGAATGAACGGACCAAACGGACTCAACGGACCCAACGCCCGTTCATGCCGAAAATTCCGCCCAGAGGAACGTATGGTCCGAGGGGTTCGGCCCGCGACGGGGCTCGATGTCCACGTCCACCTCGATGCATCGGTCGGCCATCGGGGGCGTCGCCAGGATATGGTCGATCCGCCAGCCCTTGTTCTTGTCCAGCGAGCTCGGTCGCAGATAGTCCCAAAACGTGAACTGCTGCTTGTCGGGGTGGAGCTTGCGGAACACGTCGATGAACCCCCACGCGATCGTCTCCTTGTACGCGCGGCGCACGTCTTCGTGAAAGCAGACGTGCTTGAGATGCTTGTCAGGGCTATGGACATCGATCGGCTCCGGCGCCACGTTCATGTCGCCGCACCAGACGGCCGGCCGCGCCGGCGACAGATGCTCCGCGAAGTACGTGCGGAGGCGGGCGTACCACGCGAGCTTGTACGCATACTTGGGCGAGTCGATCTTGAACCCGTTCGGCACGTAGGTGTTGATGATCGGGATCCCGCGGATGACGACGCGCATCAGCCGTTCATCATCGGGTTCGGGCTCGGCGTCGTCGAAGCCGTAGTACACGGCCTCGGGCTCGATCCGGCTCAGCACCGCCACGCCGTTGTACGACTTCATCCCCCGGTAGGCGAGGTGGTACCCGGTGCCGGCGAACGCCAGCGCCGGGAAGTGCTCGTCTTGCACCTTCGTCTCCTGAAGACAGAGCACGTCCGGTTTGTGTCGGTCCAGCCATTCGAGGACGATCGGGAGGCGGATGCGGATCGAGTTGACGTTGAAGGTCGCGATCTTCATGGTCACGAACAGAGGGTGGGATTATAACGCACGCGGCGCCGCGGCGTAACTGCGGAGTCGTCAAAGGGGGCAGAGACGGGCGCGACGAGGGCTGGTGCGGCGGGGGGTGGCCGGAACGCGTCGGGGCTGGAAAGAGCGGAGGGAGACGGTGAGCGCCCGGGCGCTCACCATCGCCTGGTCATGAGCCGGTCTTCCGGATCTCACCGCGCCAGGCCCCGGTCTCGGCCCCGCGCGACTCGATGAACGCTTTGAACCGTTCGAGGTCGCCCTGCACGCGCTGGGAGACGATTCCGACCGCGTCTCCCGCCTTTTCGACGAACGTCTGCGGATCGTACTCCATCTGGAGCATGATGCGGCACCGGGTCGGGCTGATTTCATGGAACGTCACCACGCCGCCGTTCGGCGTGCCGCCGATGCTCCGCCAGGCGATCCGCTTGTCGGGGATCTGCTCGATGATCTCCGCATCCCATTCCTTCTCCTTGCCGGCGATCTCCGCGCGCCAGTGGAGCCGCTTGTCGTCCAGTTGCTTCACCTCGCGCACGCCCTCCATGAAGCGGGGGAATTCCTCGAACTGCGTCCATTGGTTGTAGGCCGTTCGCACCGGCACTTCGACGTCCACTGATTTGTCGATCGTTGACATGATCTCCTCCTCGTTCGTTAACCCGCGCGTTCGCCGCTCGTCCACACGGGGGTCCCGTCGGGGTGGCGCAGCCGCAGCCGCTGATCCCGCCCGTCGTTCTGGACCTCCGCCGCGACGAACACCGGCTCGCCTTTCACGACGTGCTTCGATCCGCGCACTTCCAACTCACGCCCCACGTCGATCTCCAGGCGGTTGATCTGCTCCTGCATGAACCATTCAGGGGCCAGGTGGACCCGGACGGCCTCGTCCTCGGTCCGCAGGCGCACCTGCATGAAGGGGGCTCCGTCCTCGAGGCGGACCGTCTCCACCGCCTCGACGACGCCGCGAATCGTCTCCGCCGCGTCCGGGTCGTAGAGCCGTTCGGACTCGGTGACCGATTCGTACGGCCGGTCCTGCACCAGGTCGGTGCCCGCTTGGGGTGAGCCTGCGGTCACGATGGTCACCAGCCCCACCAGCAGAGGCACGGCTTGCATCATCACGTCCTCCTTGCTCGTATTGGCTCCAGTGTACGGCGGGGAGAGGAAGGCGACTATCGGCCGAGCCGGCGTGGTCCTGTCCGCCGGCCCCAGCCGCGGGTGTCGGTGGATCGAGGCGCTCAGGAAGCGGACAGGCGGCGAGCCAACTCCAGCATGGCCTCCAGGCCGTCCGGGCCGGCCGCCACGATCCCTTTGATCGCGGTCTTCGGCTGGTTGAACGCGAGGGGCCGCCCGAGCGCGTCGAGGGCGGCCCCGCCGGCTTCGATGACGATCAGCACGCCGGCCGCCACGTCCCATTCGTTCAGCCGGTCGAGATTGATCGTGCCGTCCGCGCGCCCGGCCGCCACGCAGGCCAGCGTATAGGCGATCGAGCCGAGCGGCCGACAGTCGGCCGCGTCGGCGATGGGGCCGAAGCGGCCGCGATCGAACGCCGAAGGGTTGACGAAGACAACGGGCCGGGACGATCCGGATCGCTGAACACGGATCGGCGCCCCGTTCAACCGCGCCCCCTCCCCGCGCACCGCCGTGAACATTTCGTCGGTCGGAGGGTTGTAAATCGCGGCCACGGCCGGCTGGCCTCCGGTGACGAGCGCGACCGAGATGGCGTACTGAGGGACCCCGCGCATGAAGTATTTCGTGCCGTCGATGGGGTCGATCACCCAGACCCGTTCGTGGTGCAGGCGCGCGAGGTCGTCCGGGACCTCTTCCGAGAGCCAGGCGTCGCCGGGAAAGGCGGTGAGCAGCGCTTCGCGCAGGAGCCGATTGACGGCGATGTCGGCCGTCGTCACCGGGGAGCGGTCCTTCTTGATGTGGGTCTCGAAGCCGTTGACGGCCAGCTCGAGCACCTGCTTGCCGGCCGCGCGCATCGCGCGCTCCAACACGTCCAACTCATGCGTCATCGTCGCTCCTCAGAGAATGGATGGGACCTCGCGGGCCGCCCGAGCCGCGGGCAGCGGCGCCCGACCCGGCAGGCCGGGCGGGGGCCTTCCCGCATCGGGATCCCAGCCGCACGCCATCGAATCACGGCCGGGGCGACCCGCAAAACCCGTGACCTCGGATATACTCCTTGGTCAGGCGCCATGAGAAGACGGCTCGTCACCTGCCCGGATTGCGGTACAGACGAAGTGCTGCGGGCCGAGTGCGGCTCGCTGGTCGAACGGTGCGCCTCGGCGGTGTTCGTGTCACCGTTTCGCTGCCAGTCGTGTAGTCACCGCTTCTTTGCATGCCGAGTCGGCCGCATCTATCCCACACGGCTCGTCGATCGCCGGCAGCACCGGCGCATTCCGGTCCGGCTGGCCCTCTCGTTCAGCGGCGGCCGGATCCGCGGCGTCGGGACCGTGCTGGACATTTCCCTCGGCGGCTGCGTCATCGCCAGCGACACGATCGTGCAGGTGGACGACATCTTCTACCTCCAACTCTTGTTGGAGGAGGACCGGCCGCCGGTCGAGGTCGCGGCAATGGTCCGATCGATCAGCTCGCGCGGGATCGGCTTCAAGTTCTTGCGCACCGCGCGCGAGAACAAGCGCCTCTTCGAGTTCCTCCAAGCGAGGGGCGCTTAGCTCCTGCCGCCCCGCCCTCCTTCGAACAGCCAACTGACCCCGAAAAACACGCCGTGCCGGCGTGTGTGCTCCTCGTTGTGGCGCCCCACCGCGATCGAGCCGTCACGGAAGAACTGCTCCACCGTCCCGGTCCCCGACCGGAGGTCCCAGTAGGCATAGCCGGCCTCGAGCATGAGGCGCCGCCAGACTCGCAGCACGATCGATCCTTCCAATTGCACCCCGTTCCCCCCGGTGGCGGTCGTGAGGAAGCTCGGGTCCTGTTTCAGCTCGCTCCGCAGGTGGTGGACGTCCTCGTTGCGATAGGAGCTGTACGGAATATAGAACGCGCTGGCCTTGACCGTGAGCCATGACCAGGCCGGGACGATCACCCGAGTTCCCACCCGGAAGCTGTGCCAGGTATTGGTTTGCGTCAAGCTGACCGCGCCGGGGAACCGCCGTGTTCCGGGGAGCAGATCTTGGCCCCCGAACGCGACATACTTCTCCTGCCAGAGTTGGTAGCCGATCAGGAGATCCACGCCGCCGCGTACAGGGTTATCGGCGAAGGCCCACTCGACCAGGCGCGCTCCCGGCGTCAGGGACAGCATGAAGACGTGACCGTCGTCCACCCGGGAGATGGTCTCCGAGCTCTTGAGAGTCCGGTTGGCGCCGTCCCAGTCCTGATCCAGCAGCGTCCCGCTCCCGACGCCTCCGTAGCCGATGAGCGCCTCGCCGACGAATCGACGATAGACCAGGTTGGCGGAGACTTGGGTGACCACGCTGTTGACCCCGCGCCACGTCAGCTCGGAGCGCACGTTCGGCTGTCCGTCGAGGTCGCCGATGTTGTGTGCGCTCCGGCCCTGGCTCACCCACTCGCGCACGTCGACGGTGAGGAGGTACTCGGAGCCGTGCGCGAGCAACCGCTCCTCGGCGAACGCCGGGACGACCGAGATTGCCCATGAGGCGATCAGGACGAGGAGCCGTCGTCGGCAGGAGCGCATCCGCAGGCGGGTTACCGGTCTCGAGGTCCCTGGTGACGGAGGCGCTGGATCGAGCAGTACAGGCCGTAGCCTTGGGCAAGGAGGCCGGTGACGATCAGGCCGAGGGCCGAGGGAAGCCAGGCGGATTCCGGCCGCTCGAGGCCGTACATGCCGGTCACGAAGCCGAGCGCGATGCAGACGACGCCGACGGACCGGGCGATCATGCCGCGTTGAAAGAAAGCCGCCATCCATCCCTCCGAAGAGTCCCCCTATGTGTAACACATCGCTCCCACCGCTTCATCTGTTTTCCCGCCCTCGGCCGCCGGCTGAGCCGAGAGCGGCCCCTTGATCGCTTACGACGTCTCCCCTAGACTGCGACGAGAGCCACGGAGCGAGGACATGAGTCTGGTGCTGTACCCTCGGGTCGCGTCGAGCGGGAAGCTCCGCGTCTGGGTCGGAGCCTTCAACCGCACCACCGCACCCGCGGACCTGCAGTGGGAGATCGCCGGCATCCCGTCCCCGGCGGTGGTCGCGGTCCGCCCGCTGAGCAGCGTCAGGCCGGACGGTCCCGGAGGAATGGTCGGCCGCGGGGAGCCCCGGGCCTTCAGCGGCGTCTATGAATTCGACGGGCTGCAACCGGGGACCGTGTACGACATGGCCCTGCGCACGGAGGATGAGACGGCGCACTTGACCACCCGGACGCTGCCGGCGGAGGTGCCGCGGCGATTCGGCGAGACGTTCAACGTGCTGCTCATCTCCTGTTTTCATCAAGCCGAAGATCGCGGCGGGCTGGCGGGGACGGTCGTGTCCCAGTTGAAGGCCGCCTCCAAGCCGCACCTCACGCTCCTGCTGGGCGATCAGGTGTACCTGGACCCCCGACGCTGATGAACTTCAAGGACGACGTGCGCTGGCTCGCGGACAAGTTCGAGCGGGACTACGTGAGGAACTGGGAGCAGCCGCCCGGGTATGCGGACGTGCTGGCCGCCGCCCCCAGCGTGTCAATCCCGGACGATCATGAGTACTGGAACAACTTTCCGCACGCCAGTGCGATCGTGCAAAACTCCTGGGGACGGAACGGACGAGCGCGATGGACGGCCGCGGCCCACGTCCTCTACGACGGATTTCAATTGGCCTCGGCGGCGCCGGAGCCCACCATCCTGGACGTGCCGCCGCTCTCGTTCTGTCTCGTGGACACCCGGCGAAGCCGCGCCGAGAGCCGACGGTCGATGCTGCCCCCCGGAGTCTTGCAGGCCATCGGGGCGTGGCGGGATCGCGTCCTCACCGACCGGCTGATCGGCGTCTTCGCCACCGGACAGTCGTTGTTCGAGGACGCCAAGGGCGGCATCAGCGGGAAGATCGTGGACTATGCGCTGGCGGACTATGACGACTATCCGGCCCTCATGCAGACCTTGGCGACCTTCGGCGAGCAGGGGCGACCGCTGCTCTGCGTGACCGGCGACGTCCATTGGGGCCGGGTGGCGGTCGCCCGCCATCGCCGCCGCCAGCGCGACGCCGTCTACGAGATCGTCTCGTCGCCCTCGTCGCTCGTCACCACGCAGGGCGGCGACACGTTCAAGGAGATCGCAGCGTTCCTCGGCGGCTTGGTCGGGCGGCGCAACCCCTGGCCCCGCCATTCCGATCCGGATGCGCCCCCGGCCTTTCTCGCGTCCTCCGTCCTCGGAAGGGCGCTCGAGTGCCGCATGGTCCATCCTCAGAAGGGAAACCACGTCTGTCTGCTGTCGTTCCGCCGGGACGGCGCGGGCCTCGCGCTCCGCGTCACGTACTGGCCGATCGACGCCCGCGGCGAGGTCACCGCGCCCGTGCAGCTCACCGAGATCAAGATCCCGCCGTCGTGGGGAGGATGAGGAGCCCATGATCAAGATTCTCAGCTCGCGGGGGACGGAAAGCCCCCGCTTCACCGAGTTCCCGCGCGAGCCGCGCGAGGACAACCTCCGTTGGCTGGGCCGGCTGAAGCGGCACGTGAAACGGCAGGATCTCCAGCTCCTGCTGGTCGGGGGCCGGGATGCGATGTCGTTTCGCCTGCGGATCGCGCAGGCCCATTTGCGCGACGACTTCACGCCGAGCCACTGGTCGCATGTGATGCTGCTCGGCGAGCTCGCCGCGGATCTGGGCGCGACGCCCGTCTACGAGGTCTCGCTGGACCCGCCCGCCGGGTTCGGCTTCGCCCCGCCGAGCAACGGTGTTCAAAAAGCGGTGCTGCGGCGCTACTACAGCGCCGAGGCGTATCCGAACATCGCGCTGATCCAGCTCCCGAAAACGGGGAAGCTTACCCGGGCGGCCGTCGCGGAGGCCTTCGCGCACTTTCAGCGGCAGCGGGCCGTCCTCGATGTTCCCGATCTCATCTTGCGCTGGCTGGCGTTCACGTGGGGCGTGGGGCGAACCGGCAATCCCCTCCTCGAGGGCCATGGGTTCCCGTCCGCGGCCATGCTGGAGGTGGTCTTCGGTGCGGCCGGCTACGATCTGACGCCGGGGCTCGAAAGCCGGTCGAGCTGCCCGGAAGCCATCTGGCAGGCCGCCAAGTGGTGGCACGAGTACTATCGTCGGGCCAACCAGACGCCGCCCAGCGCCTGGTATACCAACGAGCACGTGCTCCTCGACGCACAGGCGTGGACCACGGTCGAGCTGTGACGGCTCATGCAGAGAGGATGGCGGGGTCAAGCGATGATCTGCGAACGATGCGGTGAGGTCGCCGAAACGTTCATGACCGAAGGCGCCGGTGAGCTGTGCGAGGCCTGCCAGCGGCTCATCGAGCAAGAGCGGCAGCAAAGCCCGATGCGACCCCGCCGGCCGATGGACGACCTCGACGACGGGTGAGCGGCGCCGGCGTGAACGGTCGGGCGCTCGCCGGCGTCGATCGGCCTTCAGTCCCGGGCCCGCTCGATATGGTCCACGAAGTAGTCCGTGCTGCCGAAGCAATCGGTGGGGATGCCCCGGTACTCTTTGTAGTGCAGGACCACCTTTTCCCCCAGCAGCCGGTTGACCTCCTGCGCCACGCGCTCGTCCCAGACGCTGAACTGCCAGATGATCGGTGCGACCCCCGGCACGGTCGTCATGGCCAGCTCGCCTTCGTACGTCTTGCAGAGCCACCCCTTGCGTGAAAATTTCTGTAAGTAGCCGACGCGATCACCGTCCGAGAAGCTGTAGTTGAGCACGACCAGCAGGTAGAGCACGAACAGCACGATGGGCGTGAGAAAAATGGCCATCGCCAGCCGCCGCGCCCCCCGCCGCCAATCAACGGCCATGCGCGCCGGCCTCCTCGATGAGCGCAAAGCGGGGCACCGGCCGCCCGTCGACGATCGCCGGCTCGAGGAACAGGGCCTTGGGACGGACCCAGAGCCCGCGTTCGCCGTACAGGGCGCGGTAGACGACGAACTCTTCCTCGCTTTCCGAATGTCGCGCGCAGCCGATCACCTCGTACGGCCGGCCCTTGTAATGACGGTACCGCCCGGGCCGTATCTCCGCGCCTTGTTCGCCCGTATCATGTCGGCCGCGCTGGCTCACCAGTCCGCTCCCAGGCGATCGATCACCACCTGCTGCACGATGGCGTTGGGGCTCAGCGTCGCCAGATAGACCGCCGTGTCGGCGACGTCGTACGGACTGATCGCCCCGCTCGCCAGGATCGCCTCCGGCGGGGCATCGACCAGCTCGTCGGCCACGCCCCCCGGACAGATCGCACAGACCTTGATCCCGTGGGCCCGCCCTTCGTCGGCCATCGCCTTCGTCAAGCCCATGATGCCGAACTTCGAGGCGCTGTAGGCGCCGGTGCCCGCCCACCCCTGTACGCCGGCGACGCTCGACATGTTGATGATGATCCCGCCGCCGGTCCCGCGCATCGCACGAAAGCCGGCTCGGCTGCAGAAAAACGTTCCCCGCACGTTGGTGTCGAGGACGCGGTCGAACGTCTCCGTGGTCGTCTCCGCGATCGGGCCGCCGCCGCCGATCCCCGCATTGTTGACGAGGATGTCGATCCGGCCGAAGCGACGCACGGTCTCGTCGATGAGGTGCTGCACCCGCGCTTCGACGGTGACGTCGACCGGGATGGCCGCCGCCACCTCTTCGCACAGGCGCTCTCGACGGGCTGCGACGACCACGCGGGCGCCCTCCCGGCCGAAGACCACGGCGATCGCCTTTCCGATCCCGCTGCTGCTGCCGGTGACGACCGCGACCTTACCCGCTAACCGCTTCACGGCACGGATTATAGGGGCCCGGCGCCGAGCCCGCAATCATCCGCGTGGACGCTCGAGCCACGCGGCACGCTCAGGCGGCGGGCTCGGCGGGAAGCAGACGATGCTCCTCGATGTGCCGGCGGATGCCGGGAAGCGAACGCCACAAGAGGCCTGCCGCGAGCAAGGTGATCACCCCGCCGAGGATCACGATGGACGAAGCGGAGAGGTAGCTGGCCCCCGCGCCGGCATAGAGGCTCCCGAAGACCGTGAACCCCAGCGACAAGGTCGTGAAGAAGCTCACGACCCGGCCCCGGAGGCCGTCGGGAACCAGGGTCTGCAGCAGGATGTTGATGCCCGCCAGGCTGCTCACCATCCCGAAACCGATCGCGACCATCGCCCCCGACGAGAGCCAGAAGTCCTCGCTCACCGCGAAGAGAAGCAGCCCGATGCCGAACGCGACGACGGACCGCGCAATCGAACGGCCCAGTCCCCGCACGGTCTGCCGGCGTGCGTGGCGGAAGGCGGCGATCAGCGCGCCCACGCCGCTCGCCGCCATGAGCAGGCCGAGGCCTCCCGGCCCGGCATGGAGCACGTCCCGCGCAAAGACGGGGAGCAGCGTGCTGTACGGCATGGCAAAGACGCTCAAGACGGCGGTGACGGCGAGGACCGCCCGGACGTGCGGGGTGCGCCACGCGTAGCGGAACGCGTCGCGGAGGAGGTCGACCGCGTGCCCGGTCTCGTGCGTCGCGGCGCGCTCCAGCCGCATGGCCCGGAGACAGGCCAGAATGATGAGGAAGCTGAGCGCGTTGATCAGGAAGCATACCCCTTCGCCCGCCCCGCTCACGATCCAGCCCGCCAGCGAGGGGCCGATGATGCGCGCCGCGTTGAACATCGACGAGTTGAGCCCGATGGCCGAGGGGATCGCGCTGCGCGGCACCAAGTCCGCGACGAAGGACTGCCGGACGGGAATCTCGAGCGCGCTGATCACGCCCAAGAACAACGAAAGCCCCAGGATCCAGCCCATCGTGATCGCCCCGGTCAGGGTCAAGAGCGCGAGCATGGCCGCCTGGACGAGCATGGCGCATTGCGCCACCATCATCAGCCGGTGACGGGGCCATCGATCGGCGAGGAGGCCGCCCACGACGCTGAAGACGAGGATCGGCGCACGGGCGACGAACTCGACGAGACCGAGAAAGAGCGGGGAGCCGGTCAGTCGGTAGACGAGCCAAGCCAGCGCCATGCTCTGCATCCAGGTGCCGCAGAGCGACAGGCCGTGGCCGGTGAAGAAAAGGGCGTAATTACGATGCGCGAGCGCGCGCCAGGGGGAGCGGGTCGGAACGGCCGCGGACGGCGAGGCGCTCACCGGCGGAGCCGCGCCCGGCCCGGCGGGATCGGGAATCTGCATGCTCCCTACGATAACACAGGAGAGGAGGCGCGCGGACGGCGCCCACCCGCGGCCGGGCACACCACACGGGCGTGCGATCGCGATCGCCGCGGTCGCACTCACCCCGGTCGATCGGGGCGGCGACTAGGCGGCTTCGTAGTAATCCTGATCGTGCGTATGGTCGTCGCCCGACCCGGACCCTGCGTCCGGCTCGACGTACACGGCGACCACGGCGGCGGCCCACGTCAGGATCGTCAAGGCGATGAGCAGCGCAATCGGCAACATGCTCCACCTCTCGCTGACGCTCATTGTACGCCCGTCGCCGGTGCTGTTCCAGTGGGAAGGAGCGCGCATTGCGCCGCCGGCGATCAGTACGGTACAACCGTGCGATCAAACACCGGAGGAGCCATGAGCACCAATGACAAGCAGGTCATCTTTTCGCTGATCGGCGTCGGCCGGGTGCACCCGCCCAAGAAGCAGGTGCTGAAGGACATCTACCTGTCCTTCTACTACGGCGCGAAGATCGGGGTGATCGGATTGAACGGATCGGGGAAGAGCACGCTGCTGCGGATCATCGCCGGCGTGGACAAGGACTACCTTGGGGAAGTCACGATGTCCAAGGGGTACACGGTCGGCTTGTTGGAGCAGGAGCCTCGTCTCGACGAGCAGAAGACGGTCAAGGAGGTCGTGGAGGAAGGGCGCGCCGAGGTCATCGCCCTGTTACGGGAGTACGAGGCGGTGAGCAACAAGCTGGGCGACCCGCTCTCGCCCGACGAAATGGAGAAGCTCCTGGAGAAGCAGAGCCGGCTGCAGGATCAGATCGAGGCGGCGCAGGGCTGGGAGCTCGAGAACCAACTGGAAGTCGCCATGGACGCGCTCCGCTGCCCGCCGCCGGACGCCAAGATCGGGGTCCTGTCCGGCGGCGAGCGGCGGCGCGTCGCCCTCTGCCGCCTCCTCATTCAGGAGCCGGACATCCTGTTGCTCGATGAGCCGACGAATCATCTGGACGCCGAGTCCGTCCAGTGGCTGGAGCACCATCTCCAAGAGTACGAGGGGACGGTAATCGCGGTGACGCACGACCGCTACTTTCTCGACAACGTCGCCGGGTGGATCCTGGAGCTCGATCGCGGCCACGGCATTCCCTTTCAAGGCAACTATTCGTCCTGGCTCGAGCAGAAGCAAAACCGGCTGGAGAAAGAAGAGAAAGCGGAATCCAAGCGGCGCAAGACGCTCGAGCGCGAGTTGGAATGGATCCGCATGTCGCCCAAAGGACGCCACGCGAAGGGCAAGGCGCGGCTCACCCGCTATGAAGAGCTGCTGGGCCAGCAGCAGGAGCAGCAGGCGGAGGACCTGGAGATCTACATCCCGCCGGGCCCGCGTCTGGGCGACGTCGTGGTCGAGGCGGACAGCGTGTCGAAGGCGTTCGGCGACAAGGTGCTGTTCGAGAACCTGACCTTCCGCCTGCCGCCGGGCGGCATCGTGGGGGTGATCGGCCCGAACGGGGCCGGAAAGACGACGCTGTTCCGGATGATCACCGGGCAGGCGAAGCCGGACTCGGGAACGATCCGCATCGGCGAGACCGTGAAGCTCGGCTACGTCGATCAGGACCGGACCCTGCCGGGGAGCAAGACCGTCTGGGAAGTGATTGCCGACGGGCGCGACACGGTCACGCTCGGGAAGGTGGAGGTGAACTCGCGCGCGTACTGCGCCCGGTTCAACTTCAGCGGGACCGACCAGCAGAAGAAGGTCAAGGACCTCTCGGGCGGGGAGCGCAACCGGGTGCACCTGGCCCGCATGCTCAAGGAGGGGGCGAACCTCCTGCTCTTGGACGAACCGACCAACGACTTGGACGTGAACACGTTGCGCGCGCTGGAGGAAGGGCTCGAACGGTTCGGCGGATGCTGCATGGTGAGCAGCCACGACCGGTGGTTCCTCGATCGCATCGCCACCCACATCCTCGCCTTCGAGGGGGACAGCAAGGTCGTGTGGTTCGACGGCAACTACAGTGACTACGAAGCGGACCGAAAGAAGCGGCTGGGGAAAGCGGCCGAGCAGCCGCACCGTATCCGGTATCGCAAGCTCACGCGCGGATAAGCACGGCGCGGCCCTCGGCTCGGGAGGTCAGCCGGCGGTCTTCGCGGAAGCGGGCACGGAGAGGGCGGGTGACGGCGGCTGCTTGCGATGCCGGTCGATGACGGAGTCGAGCACCGACCCGCAGTTCAGGCAGCGCCAGACATAGGCTTCATCCAGTTCATCCGCCAGCCATTCGGTGACCATCAGGCCCTGGCACTTCCCGCATTGCATCGTGGCCTCCTTCGTTGACCGGGTCCCCCGGGGCTCGGTGCAAAGGCTAGCGACGACACATGAAATCGGGATTAAGAGGACATTAGAAATCCTTCATGAAGCCGAGGACCTGGCGACGTTCCGATGGCGGACGGGCGGGTGCGGGCCTGCGCGGGGCGTCAGGCGGCGATTCGACCGTGCGAGGGGGGCTAGGACGACGCGATGGCTGAGATCTTCGTTCCCGCCGTCGTGAGCCGCGTCGAGACCATCGAACCGGGTGAGATCCGGCTCGTCACGCTCTCGCTCGCCGAGGAGTACGAGCTGGAGGGGCGGCGCCTCCCCGTGCAGGACGCGATGCGGCCGGGAAACGCCTTCTTGGCCAAGCCGCGGGGCGCGCGCACGGCCAAGGTCCGGCGCCGGATGTACACCCGGTCCAACTGCGCGCGGCTCAGCCCCCGAAGACTCGAGACGATCATCAACCATACCCACGAGCCGCGGGCCGACACGTCGATCTGGTGGCAGACGGACGAGGTCGAGCGGCTCTGGCGGGAGGGCGGGACGGTCGATGTGCGGATGGACCTGAGTCGGGACGGCGAGGCGCTGGTCCTCTTCGAGAACACGCAGGAGGTCGGAGCCAGGAACTTGCGGCTGGAGCCCGACGAGCAGTGGCCCCGCCTGCGCCTCGTCGCGGTCGCGCTCTCGACCGGTATCACGCCGTTCCTCGCCTACGTGCGGTACATGGCCGGGCTCGACTTCGGCCGGGGGATCCAGCCTCCCGGCTGCCGGTTCACGCTCGTGGCCAGCGTGCGGCATCCCGGCCAGCTCATGTGTCATGAGGAGCTGTTGGGGCTCGAACGGCGCTTCCCGGACCACTTCCGTTACTATCCGGTCCTGACGCGGGCCTGGCCCGTGGACTGGCCGTACGGCAAAGGGAGGATCGTGCGGGCGGGCGAGTCGTGCGACGGCGAGGCCCGGATCGATCTGGGTCCGCTCCTCCGTATCGTCCCGGAGCTCGAGGGGGCCGACCTCCGCATGTGCGGGAATGCCGTGTGCCGGCGCGAGTTGGAGCTGGGGTTACAGCAGCACGGCCTCCGCCTGAACAGTTTTCGCGCCGAAGTATGGTAGCGGGGGTCAGGTGATCGACTTGCCCGGCGAGAACCGGACCTCCGTGGCCGGAGGCAGCGGCACAGGTGCCGGGCGGTCGCCAGGGGGGCGGGGATGGTCTCGGACCTGGTATGACCGCGCCTTCAGCCGGCCGAGATCGAGCCGTACCGCTCCGCCGTTGAGCTCGTGAAGCCTCTTCCAGGATTGCAGGAAGCTCAGACAGGCGTGATCGATATGCCGCAGCGCCTCGATGTCGATCGCGACCGTCGTGCGGGGCGGCACGGCGTCCACGGCGGTGGCAAGCCGTGGCAGGCTCACGAACGTGGCGATGCCCATGAGGGTGAGCGAGACGGTCCCGTTGTCCCGGTCGTGAACGACCTCGGTCGCCAAGTTCTGGGTGGTATAGAGGAGCTTCGCAAGGGCCAGGCTGAATCCGACCAGGACGCCGGTGAGGAGGTTCGTCGCGACCACCGTGACCATCGTCACTGCATAGATCGCCACCTCGCTTCGTCCGTGCTGGCGCAGCTCGCGTACGGCGTCCAGGTTGATCAGCTTGTAGCCCGTGAAGACCAGCAGGGCAGCGAGGCTCGCGGTCGGAATGAGCCTGAGCAGGAACGGGAACGAGGCGACGAACAGGAGGAGCCACAGCCCGTGCAGCATCGTCGCGGCGCGCGTCCGTGCGCCGGCCGAAATGTTCGCGGCGCTACGAACCATGACGCCCGTCACGGGCAGCGCGCCCAACGCGCCGCAGATCATGTTGCCGACCCCCTGCGCCGCGAGCTCGCGGTTATAGCACGTGCGGGGCCCCGCGTGCAGGTGATCGACGGCCGTCGCCGAGAGCAAGGATTCCGCGCTCGCGATGAACGCCACGGCCACGGCGGCGGAGAGCATCGACGTGTCGAGCAGGTGACTGAGCGACTCCCAGTCGGGTGCGTGGACCAGCGTGAAGATGTTGTCCCGCACCCGGACATAGCTGATCGGCAGATGAAAGAAGCCGGCCACCGCGGTCGCCAGCGCCACGCCGACGAGCATCGCGGGGAGCAGGTGCGCGCGCCTCGGGGCCCAGTTCCATGCGACCATCGCCGCGATCGTCATCAGCCCGACCATGGCGGCGAGATGGTGAGTGGTGAACCCCTCGTCGCCGGGGATCAGGCCTTTTTCGATCGCCGCCGGGATCGTCACGAGGTTCGCGAGGCCCGTGCCTTTCGGCAGATCATCGATCATCACATGGAACTGGCTCGCGAAGATCAAGACCCCGATGCCGGCCAGCATCCCTTGGATGACGGCGGGCGAGACGGCCCGGAACCACTGCCCGAGCTGCAGGACCGAGGCGAGGATCTGAATGGCGCCCGCGAGCAGGACGATCACCGCCAGCTTCTCCATGCCTTGGACCTCGATCAGCTCCCAGACCACTACGGTCAGGCCGGCCGCGGGCCCGCTGACCTGCAGCGGGCAGCCGGCGAACGCCCCGACGATCAAGCCTCCGATGATCCCCGTGATCAAGCCGGCGCCCGGCGGCGCACCGGACGCCACGGCGATCCCCATGCACAGGGGAAGTGCGACCAGAAACACGACGATGGAGGCCGGCAGGTCGTATTTCAGCACGGGGAGAACCGCTCCCACCCGCCATCGAGGTGATTCCCGACCCATGGTCTCCTTTCCTGCGTGACGTCCCGACAACGACGTGGAAAAGACTACCAGAAATTTTTTAAGATAGAAGCGTGATCCCCCAGGGTGAACCTCGCGAGCCCGCCGGCCTGACGCCACTGACGCGCGGCGAGCCCAGAGGAGTAGGGAGAGGATGACCGAACCGCGCACGAACCCCGGCGACGTGCGTCACCCCGCGTCACGTGGTCCTGCCAAGACCGTTCTCGTCGTGGACGACGAGCCCAAGCTGCGAAAAATTCTGACGCTCGGGTTGGAGTCGCGCGGCTTCACGGTGCTCGAAGCCCAGGACGGCCAGGAAGCGCTCGCGATCTGCAAGGCGCATCAAGGCCCCATTCATCTCCTGTTGATCGATGTCGTCATGCCGAACCTCAGCGGGGTCGAGCTCGCGCCGATGGTGCTCGCGATCCGCCCCGAGTCCAAGGTGATCTTGATGTCCGGCTACCGGGACGAACAGGTTCTCCTCAACGCCGCGCTCAACCCCAACACCCCTTTTTTTCACAAGCCCTTCACAATGGATGCCCTGGTGCAAACCATTCAGGAGCTGCTCGACCCGCCGAAGCCGGTCTGAGGCGCCGTGTCCCGCTCGCCCGCTGTTGCCAGGCCCGGCGCCCGGTGCTACGCTCGCCGGGGCGCATCATCATGAGCCGCCTCCCTCGCATGCTCCTCGTGGTCCCCGGGACCCTCTTCCTCGGCGTGCTGTCCGGCTGCGCCGTGGTCTATACCTTCGTCAACTCCGAGAGCAAGCTGGACCGCCTGTCGCCCGCGATGCCGAAGGAATCCGTCCTGGAGACGATCGGCCGGCCGGATCTGGTCCTTCGTGACGACGGCCGGGTGACCGTGTGGCAGTACAACCTCAATACCCCGCGTCAGTGGCTGTACGAGCTGTCGTTGTGTCCCGTCTCCGTCTGGGTGGGGGGATGCCTGTTTTACACGTTCACCAACTGGGCCAGCGAGCGCCAGCGGGAACATGCCGTCCACCTCATTCTCATCCACGATCACCTGTGCGCATGGGGGCCGCCGGTCGCGTTGATGCAGAAGAAAAAGGGGTGTACGGGGGCGGCGACGACCTTGGAGGGGCCCGCCGCGCGGGTGAATCGAGAGTGGGATCCCGTCACCACGGGGCATGGCCCGATCAACAGCCGAACCGGCGAGCGCTATCACACGATGGCCGTGATGCCGTTCGCCGATCCGGCCGGCGTCCCGGGAGCCGGCGCCAAGGTCAGCGCGATCGTCACGAATCTGTTCCTGGATCTCGGCATCGCGTTGGTCGAGCGCGCACGCCTCGAGGAGGTCCTGCAGGAGCAGATCGTACAGTTGACGTACTCGGACGAAGCGCAGGCACTTCACGTCGGCCGCCTGGCCGGCGCCCAGGCGATCGTGTTGGGCGAGGTCCAGCGATGGGAGGAGGCGGGGACGACGGCCGGCGTCGCCTTGTCGTTTCGGGTCATCGACGTCGAGTCCGGGCAGCTCCTCTTCGACGGCGACGGTCACTCGAGCGAGACCTTTGCCGGTACGCCGGACGACCTCGCCCGTCTGATCGCCCATCGAATCGTCACGCGATTCGGCATCAAAGCCGGATGGCTCGGCACCGGGCGGATCGGCGTCCGGTGGGAGTGGCGGGATTGGTTCGGGTCGTCCGTCTATCTGGTCCAGGAGATCAGCCCCGGGTCGCCGGCGGACAGGGCCGGCCTGAAAATCGGCGATCTCGTCCTCGCCTGCCGGCAGACGGTGTTGGCCGAGTTGCCGGGCGAACGGGAGGCCAAGCGCGCCTGTCAGGTCGAGGCGGGGCACCCGCTGCTCTTGGACGTGCTGCGGGGCGAGCAGCGCCTTCGGGTCGAGGTGATCGCCGAACGCCGGCCCGGAGTGTGAGGGCGGCGGGCCTCCGGTTCGGCGCTTGCCCCGTCGACGGTCATCCGCATCGTGAACTCCTCGTTCCACGTCTCGCCGTGTCGGCCCGGTCCGCTGCTCGTGACGCTTCTGAAGCCGGAACCGCGCCCTTCGACCGAGAAGAGTGCCGGTGTGCCAGCCCCCCGGTCGCGGCTTGACCGCAAGCCGGCCGGTATGTCAGGAAAGAGGCCGGTGATCGAGGAGCGAGCGATGGCACGACACGGGAACCGGCGCATGGCCGGCCTGGCGCAGTCCGAAATCCGGGCGATGACGGCCGCGTGTGCGCGCGTCAAAGGCATCAACATGGCGCAAGGTGTCTGCGACACCGAGGTGCCGCACTTCGTGCGGGAGGCGGCCGAGCGCGCCATGGAGATGGGGTTGAACACGTACAGCCGATTTGACGGGCTGCCGGAGCTCCGCCAGGCGATCGCCTGCAAGCTGGCCGAGTACAACGGGGTCACCGTGGACCCGGAGACCGAAGTCACGGTGAGCGCCGGAGCGACGGGGGCGTTTCATTGCGCCTGCCTGGGCCTGCTGAATCCCGGGGACGAAGTCCTCGTGTTCGAGCCGCATTACGCGTACCACATCAGCGCGCTCGTGGCCGTCGAAGCGGTCCCGCGCCTGATCCCGACCCGGGCTCCCGCATGGAGCTTTTCACGGATGGAGTTGGAGCGGCAGGTCACCCCGCGGACGAAGGCGATCGTCGTCAACACGCCGGGCAATCCGTCCGGGAAGGTCTTCAGTCGCGAGGAGCTGGAATGGATCGCGGAGTTGGCGATCGCGCACGACCTCTTCGTCTTCACGGACGAGATCTACGAGTATTTCCTGTTCGACGGTCGCCGGCACGTCAGCCTCGCCGCCATGCCGGGCATGGAGGACCGCACCATCACGATCGGCGGGTACTCGAAAACCTTCAGCATCACCGGATGGCGGATCGGCTACAGCGCCGCCCGGGCGCGCTGGGCCCAGCTCATCGGGGCGATGAACGATCTCTTGTACGTGTGCGCGCCGACTCCCCTTCAATACGGGGTGGCGGCCGGCATCGAGCGGCTCGGGCCCTCGTTCTACGCCGATCTCGCACGGGACTATCAGGGGAAGCGGGATCGGTTCTGTGCGGCCTTGGCGTCGAGCGGGCTCCCGCCCGCGGTGCCCCAGGGCGCCTACTATGTCCTCGCGGACGTCTCGCGGTTGCCGGGCGAAACCGGGAAGGCGCGGGCGATGTACCTGCTCGAGAAGACCGGTGTGGCGGGGGTGCCCGGGGAAGCGTTTTTCAGCGGCGCCGAGGGACACCGGTACATCCGCCTGTGCTTCGCGAAGACCGACGCCGACTTGGACGCGGCGTGCCGGGCGATCGGGCAGCTTTCGTGATCCGCCGGGCCTGTTATAATTGCAGTCGACGTGACAGTTCCGTGAACTGATCAAGCCACGAGAGGAGAGCGGTGAGACGAGCACTTCGAGCTATGGCGATCATCGGGATCAGTGCAGCGGCGGCCGCGTGTGCCCAGGGACCGGCGGCCCGACAGGGAGACCTGAAGGTCTCCACCGGCGGACCTCATCGGATGGTGCTGGCGGGGGAATGGGAATACGAGGACAGCGGGTTCGTGCAGACCTTGCGGTTGAATGAAGACGGCAACGGCTTCTATCAGTGGAAGGGCGGCGAGTTCCTGACGACCGACCTGGCCGGCCAAGCCTGGAGCGGGCACTGGTATCAGCCGGGGAACGATCGCGAAGGCGGATTCGAAATCCTCCTGACCCCCGACTATCGTGAAGGCGAGGGCCGGTGGTGGTACACCCGGATCGAGAGCAACACGACCCCGACCCAACCCGGCGGAACCTTTTCCGTCAGACGAGTGAGCCCCCAGACGAGCCGGCGCTGAGCCGCTCGGCCTTCCTTCCCAATCCCACCAACGGGTGTCCACGCCCGCGGCTGCTCTCAGTGAGAGCCGTGCGGAGCGCCGCGCTGCCGCGGCGCTCCACGCGGAAGCCGAGGGCGGAGCATCGGGGAGAAGCGACGGCGGGTCCGCGGACCTGAGCGAGGTCAGGTCGCCTCGCCGCCGTGCATGCGGCTGAACAGATTCCAATTGAACGGCTTCGGCGCCAGCGCATGGAGCGGAATGGGCTCGATGTGCTGCGGCCCGCGGTAGGCCAGCATGCAGCCGACCACTTCCTCCGGCTGCTCGATCAACCGATGGACGGCTTCATACGCGAGGTCTTGCGCGATCGCCTTGTCCTCGGGGGTCGGTCGCGCCCCGCGGAGCGTGTGGCCGAGGATCGTCGCCTTGGTGGAGACCGTCAGCGGGTACCGGCCGGGCGCCATCTGGAACTGCGGCCACTGGGCGACCGCGCGCGCGACGTAGTCGACGAGCCCGTGGACGCCGCCGCTCGGGTGGTGTCGATGCGGAGTCCGTTCCGCGACCACGAAGAGGTGGCTCTTGTTGCGGATCCCGAGCGTCTGTTTGAGCCGTCCGAGGATCACCTGCTCGATGTAGCCGTCGGGGTCCGGATGTTCGTTGACCAACAAGCCTTCCGCGCGGGCCTGGTAGGCGCACGCGAGCGCCAGATGGCCCGATCCCGCCCCCATCACTTCCACGAAAAAGACGCTCCCCATCGCCGCGCTCGTCGCCTTGAGGGATTCGATCGATTGGTTGGCCAGGGCGACGGCGGAATGGAACCCCAGCGACGTGGTGCCCGCGATGTTGTCGTCGATGCTGCCGGGAAGCCCCAGGACCTGTACGCCGAAGTTCTCATAGATGGCGCGAGCGCCCCGCAAGCTGCCGTCGCCTCCGAGCACGATGAGCGCGCCGTTCTCCAGGTAAGGTTGCAGGTGCCGGATGGCCGCCTGTTGAATCCGCTCGTCCTTGAAGTCCTCGAAGCGGCTGCTGCCGATCGGGCTGCTCGCTTGGCTCACCATTCCGCGGGTATCCTGCTCGCGGACGATCTGGATCCAGTTGTTGGCCAGCCCGAGGAACCCATGGCGCACGAAGTGGACTTCCACGCCCATCTGGCTGGCGCTCACGTACAATTCCTTCAACGCGGCGCCCGCGCCGGCGAAGTCGCCGCCGGAAACGAGCGCGACCAGCCGTTTCAATTGACGGGGCCTGAGGGTCACCCGGTCGCGCCGCTCGCGCTCGACCGAGACCCAGGCCTCGCGCGCCGCCCGCTCGTGCGCCGAGAGGCCGACGGCGGTCGAATAGCCGGAGAGCTGGCCTTGCTCGTACGTGAGGAGGACCACGTTGTCCTGGCCTTCCTTGTAGTCGCTGAACTCGCGGAACGCTTCATAGAAGGGCCGAGGGTCGAGGTAGATCATCAAGGCGCGAAGCGTCGAGCTGTGGGTATAGAGGCAGGCGACCTTGCCCTGGCTGTCGTGCGCGAGGCGATGCAGGCCGTCGATGACGTCGACGTACAAATCGAAGAAGGAATGCCCGCCCGGGTAGCAATAGAGCGGGTGCTTGAGCAGCCGCTTGGCCGTCTTCGCATCGACCTCGAAGGCTTCTGCGGCCAGGTCGGCCTCCAGGCCCTTTTCCAGCCCCGTGACCCAGCCGAAATCCGAGGACTCGAGCGCGGCCTCGAAGGCGGGTTCCGCTTGGTGGAGCCCGCCGGAGGTCAACGCGCTCAGGACGCGGGCGAAGAGCTGGCGGGTGTTGGGGCTGCGACTGACGAAGTGCAGGAAGGTGGTGGGATCGAGGTAGTTGTGCAGATGCAGGAAGTCGAGTTGCTGTCCGATGACGCCGACCATCCGGGCCAACGCCGCGCCCACCGCGTCCGCCTTCGGGCGGCCCCGCTCGGGGTCCAGCACGTTGGCCAAGCGGCATCCGACCCGATGCGTCTTGCTCTCGACCTGGGAGACGCCGTGGCGCATCGTAAAGAGCAAGGTGCGGTTGGACATGTCGCGGGGCAGCAGCCAAAAGCGGTCGTCACCGAGATCGAGGATGATGCGGCCTTCGGCGAGCTGCGGGGTGAGTTGAGCGCGTGGAACGATGGCGACCGGCCGGCGCCGCGTCGGCTTCCGCACGGCGCCGACGCGCCCCTGGAGCAGCGGGGCCAGCGTGCCGTCCGCCACGAGGCGGTTCCACGCGGCGAAGAAGGTCAGGTGATCGCCGCCGCAGGCCTCGTCGAGCAACCGTCGCCGGGCCGCTCGATAGTCTCCGGCGGTCGGAAAGCCCTCGTGCGCCTGCGCGGCAAAGGCCCGCATCGCCTCGATGGCGCCGATCACGCGTTGAGGTCGGTCGGGAATCGACGGGGGAGCGGGGGGAAGGGAAATCGAACCGGGGCGCGATTCCAGGGGAACTCGGCTGACGGCCTCCCCATAGCGGAGAAGGCCGGCCACGCTCACAAACGCTAACGCATCGACATCGGAGGGCATGCTCACCTCCAGCAAAGGAAATCGCAACCGGGAGGAGCCTCCCGGCCGGGTGGACTTACGGCTCAGGCGGACGTTCGCAGGATTTGTGGATCGAGGCCCACGAGAAGAGCTTCCGCGCCGGCTTGTCCTCCACGGTGAATTGCGGACTCTGCACCTCCCTCAGGACGAGCACCTGAACGAGATCGCGAATCTCTCGGAGTAGGGCCAGCGTTTCGGTCTCGGCGCGACGGCTCATTTACGTGCCTCCTCTGTAAGTGTGAATGATCCGCCCTTGTCAGACCAATTCTGACGTCCGACAAAATGGCCGTTAGCATACACCGTTTCTGGGTTTGACGCTATTTCGTCAAAACACTTGAGGACGACTACGCAGGCGTCGGCCGCCGCTTGGGTCTCGGGTGGCGGCTGTGATAAGGAACAGGCTTTCATGATCTCTGATCGCGCGGACATCGTCGTCATCGGCGGCGGCGCGGCCGGCCTGGCGGCCGCCATCTTTGCCGCCGAGGCGGCCGGCGGGGGCTCGAGCGTCGTCGTGCTGGACGGAGCCGCCCGGCTGGGCGCGAAGATTTTGGTCTCCGGCGGAGGCCGGTGCAATGTGACGAATGCGACGGTCGGCCCCGATGATTTTCACGGCGCCCGGCCGGTCGTGCGCAACATCCTCGCCGCGTTCGACGAGACGGCGGCGCAGCGATGGTTCGCGTCGCTCGGGGTACCGCTCAAGGAGGAAGAGTCCGGGAAATTGTTCCCGGTGACGAACAAGGCGAGGACGGTGCTCGACGCCCTGCTCGCCCGGTGCCGGGCCCTCGGCGTCTCCGTCACCCCGTCGCGGCGGGTCATAAACGTCGGCCGCCTCGCCGACGACGAGAGCGGCCGACCGGAAACGGCGTTCCGAGTGGACGACGCACACGGAGGAGTGCTGCACGCACGCCGCGTCATCATGGCCACCGGGGGGCGGTCTCTGCCGCGGAGCGGGAGCGACGGGTCCGGATGGACGATCGTCGGACGGCTCGGCCATACGGTCACCGCGACGGCCCCCGCCCTCGTGCCGCTCGTTCTGGAACCGGGGACGTTTTCTCCCGATCTCTCGGGCATCAGTCATCCGGCCGAGCTCACGACGTTCGCCGACGGCAAGGTCGCGGACCGGCGGATCGGCAGTATGCTCTGGACGCATTTCGGCGTGAGCGGCCCCGCCGTGCTGGACGCCAGCCGGGTATGGACCACCGCCGAGGCGGCCGGTGCGCGCCCGGATCTGTTCCTGAACTTCCTTCCCGGACACGAGTTCCAGGACGTCGAGCGCTGGTGGCTCACCCAGGCGGCGGCGCGGCCCCGTGCGAGGGTCGTGGCCGTCCTGGCCCAGCGTCTTCCTGAGCGGGTGGCCGCCTGGGTGTGCCGCTCGTGCGGTCTCGATCCCGCGCTCTCCCTCGGCCGGCTGTCGTCGTCCGCACGGCGGTCCCTCACCCATGCCGTCACCCGATCACGTTTGGCCGTCGTCCGGGATCGCGGCTGGAACTTCGCCGAGGTTACGGCCGGCGGCGTCCCGCTTGCCGAGATCGACTACCGCACCATGGCCTCACGGAAGGTCTGGGGCCTCTTCCTCGTCGGGGAGATGCTGGACTGCGATGGCCGCATCGGCGGCTTCAACTTCCAGTGGGCATGGGCGACGGGGTATCTGGGAGGGCGCGGCGCGGCGGCCTCGCTGAGACGCGATGGCTGAGGCCGGCGACCGCGAGCCCTGGATGGACGCGGAGGCGGTGGAGTGGGTCCGCCTGCTGCTCGACAGCTACCGCCGCTGGACCGGCCGCGAGCTGGTCGAGCGCAAGGAGTCGCCCCTTGCCCAAGCCGCGGCGGTCTTCGACGCCCCCTTCGTGCTCGTGTCCCACGGTACGGGAGACGATCCGTTGCTGAACTACGGGAACCGGGTCGCGCTGGAGTTGTGGGAGACGACCTGGGAGGCACTGCGCCGCACGCCGTCCCGGTTGACGGCCGAGCCGGCCGACCGAGAGGAGCGCAAGCGGATGTTGGCGCAGGCGGCGGAACGGGGATGGTTCGACGGCTATCGCGGCGTGAGGGTCTCGAAGACCGGCAAACGGTTTACGGTCGAGAATGCCATCGTCTGGACGGTCCTCGACGACGACGACCGGGCCGTCGGGCAGGCGGCCACCTTTGCTCGATGGACGCCTATCCGGAGCTGACGTCCGTTCGGGGCTCGATCCCGTAGCGCGGCCCGGTGACGCCCTCGCCGCGGCAGCGGGGGCAACGACTGGGCCGGGTCAGGCGCGTGCGCCCACGGAAGACAAAGCCGCAATCCGGGCATTCGGCCGGCTCGAGGACGAACCGGCGCGTGCGATCCCGTGCAAGCGTGCGGACGATGTGTGCCAGGTGCTCTTCCACCTGCCGCTCGGGCAGGCCGAGGAGTCGCGCCAGCTCATAAGAGGAGCGCAAGCTCCCCGTCAGGATCGCGATGAGGGCCTGGCGGGGTGTCTGGTCGCGCTCCGGCATACGGCACGGTACACTAGCAGATTCCAAGCCCGAGCAGCCATGCGCCGCCGATCCGGAGGAGATCAGACATGATGTCGTTGCCCTTTACCGATAGCGCCTTGATTCCAGACGTCCTGAAGTCGTTGACGCTGCTGGCGATCGTGCTGATGCTCCGGATCGCCCTGACCCGCGCCGTCCTTGCGAGCCAGACGTTGTCGGTGGAGACCCGCCGTCGGTGGGTCCTGACGATCCGAAACTTCGCGGCGCTGATCTTCATCGTGGGCCTGGTGTTCATCTGGGCCCATGAGCTGAGCACGTTCGCCGTCTCGCTGGTCGCCATTGCCGTCGCGCTCGTCTTGGCGACCAAGGAGCTGATCCTCTGCCTCAGCGGCTCGGTCGTCCGAGCGGGGACGAACGCATATACGCTGGGTGATCGCATCGAGATCGGCACCACCCGCGGGAACGTGGTCGACCAAAACCTGCTGGCCACCACGGTCCTGGAAGTCGGACCCGGTCACAGCTCCTCTCAATACACCGGCCGGGCCGTGACCTTTCCGAACAGCCTCTTGCTCAGCCATCCGGTCGTCAACGAGACCTACATGAAAGAGTACACGGTCCACATCGTCACCGTGCCGCTCGCGCTCGAGCAGGACTGGGTACGGGCGGAGAAATGGCTGTTGGAGATCGCCGCGGAGGAGTGCGCCTCCTTCATGGAAGAGGCCGCGCACCACATGAAGCAGTTGGAAGGCAAGGCATGGTTGGATGCGCCCTCGGTGCAACCGAGGGTGACGCTCCATCTTCCCGAGCCCGGGCGCGTCGACCTTTTATTGCGGATCCCCGCTCCCTCCCACCGGACGGCCAGGATCGAACAGGCGATCCTCCGCCGTTTCTTGGAGCGAAGTCGTAGTGATAAGTGATGGGGTAGGGGTAAGTGAGAGAGGGGTATGGGGAGTAGGGATAAGTGATAGGGGTATGTGAGTAGGGGCAGTGATAGAGGGGTATGGGGGTATGGGGTAGAGGGGGTGAGAAAGGGGTGGATCGCTCCTACCTCTTTACTCCACTATCCCATACCCCACTACCCCTCTATCCCTATTTCCCCATTCTCAGTGGTCGGGGCGCGTTTCGGATTCCCCCTGCCCGTTGCGCTTCGAGAGGCTGCGGCGATGTCCACCGCCTTCGGGTGAGTGTGAGGGATGCCGGCTGGTGATCGACCGAACGCGCTTGGCGACCTCCGAGAGGGCCTGCGCCTGTTTCACCAACTCGGCTTTCAACGCGGTCACCTCGGCACGCAGCTCCAGGAGCTCGGCCTGCTGCCGCTCGGCCATGGCCGAAAGTTGGTCGACCTGCCCGGCGGGCCGACTTCGTGAGCGGCGAAGGGCGCCAAGGCGGTCGGAGGCGGCAGCCGAAAGGCTGTGTGCCTGCCGGCGGAGCTGATCCCTTCGGGTGAGCAGCCAGACGACTGCCGAGCGTGTCGACAGCAGAAGCCGGGCGTGCGCTTGCCGGCCGATCCGCTTGCAGGTGCTCTTGCCCAGCAGCCAGGATTCCCGGCCCTTCAAACCGGCCTGATCCCAGATCAGCCGGACACGGTCCCGGGCAACGGGCCCGACGCCAGGGAAAGTCGAGTGGCGGACAGGGGCGGGTGGCTGCGGCGGAACGGGGGCCCCGGCGTCGCTCCCTGCTGCAGAGGACGAGGTCCCCCCTTCCTCCAATCGCGTGGTCTCTTGAGGTGGTGCAAGCGGCGCCTGGTCCCTTGAAAGCTCGCCGCCCCACGGCCGCGTCCTCAGCCGATCGACGATCCTGCCTCGCATGGCCGTCATCGTCCGCCGACACGAATCGATTGTTTGCCTCGACTGCCCCGAGATCAAAGCGGCCCCGCGACTCACCGCGCGTTGGATCTTGGCCGCCAGCTTCGAAGCCCAGCCAGGGTCCATGAACGGAGGCTGCGATGAGGACTTGGGGACGGGCAGGATCTTGATGATTTTGACGGGATCGATGTCGCGTTTCATGGCATGAACCGTGGGGAGTCAGGAGGGCAAGACGCGGGCCATGCTGACGGCCTCAGGCCCCGCCCGACTCCCGCATGCCCCTGATTCCTGTAATTCCAACCCGTTACTACACGGGACCGCGACAAGAGCCGGCACATCGGAAAGCGGGCGGGAACGTTTTGTTGAACGATGGGGGGCCGATCGTCATTAACGCCGGGTTCTCGGGAGGTTCGGCGCAAGAACGACTGTCCCGGCTGGGACAAATCGTCTCACCGGCGATCGCGGATTCAGCGACCGGCGGTCAGGTGACCGCGTACCTCTTGCACGTAGCTCTTGAAAGGATTCGGCATCAGGAACGGCGCGCGGCCCCGAAGTTGGAAGGCCGACCAGTTGATGACGTACGGCGGAAGGAATCGCGTCTCCGGCGCCAAACCTTCGGTGTCCCCCGGCGGGCCGCAGGTCAAGAGATGCCGGACCAGCTCACCGCGGCCGTACGCCCGGGTGTTGCGCGGCGGCTGATCCTCTGCGATCCGGACGGCGGCATCGGTGGTGACCCTCGGGGTCCGCCCTTCCTCGACCAGCCCGAAGTACAAGCCCTTTCCGTCATGGAGGTTATGGTACTCGAGATCCAGGCTCTTCATGACCGGGTCGTCCCATTCCACGCCTTCACTCTCCCGAAAGGACTCGAGCAACCAGAGCTTCGAGGCCCAATCGACCCGTCCCACGAGCCTCGTGTAGTCCCCGCGCAGGTCGGCGAGGACCGACGCCCATTCGTCGAGCACCCAGTCCGTCTCGTCGTCCTGACCCCGGTAGTGCCGGTCCGCGGCTTCGAGATAGCGCTCCTGGACGTCGATGGCCGACATCGTCGCCCCGGAGTCGAGCGTGACCAGCCAGCGGCGCTCCTGGTCCTGGGAAATCTCCTGCAGCGTCTCGACGGGTTCGCGCAGCTCGAGGCCCTTGGGGCAGTGGCCGTCCTCGATCAACTGGAGCACGAGCGAGGTGGTCCCGAACTTCAGCGCAGAGGCGACCTCCGCCATGTTCGAATCGCCGAGCAGCAGGTGGATGCGCCGAAACTGGTTCGGGTCCGCCAGCGGCTCATCCCGCGTGTTCACGATCGCCCGGTTCTGCTGCACCCACTCGAAGAAATCGTTGACGATGTGATCGGCCCGTTGGGAGATCTGAAACGGCAGCGCGCGGTCATGGAGGGAGGCCCGGCGCACGATCAACTGGCCGCGGTGGACCCATTCTTCGACCGCGCGCGCGCGCCCGATCCGGCCCGCCCCCGTGAAGACCTGCCGGGTGACCAGGAACGGCACCAGTTGATTCAGGCCGCGCCGCGAAAACGGGAACCGACGCGAGACCAGATAGTTCTCATGGCATCCGAACGTCGCGTCGGTCTCATGGTCGATGTTGTTCTTGATCAGCGACACGCTGTCGGCCAGGCCCAGCTCCTGAATGGCGCCCTGAAGGATCCGATCGCCGGCGCGATCCGCGGACAGGAGATCGGTCAGCGTGGCGCATTCGGGCGTGGCGAATTCCAAGTGGCCCATGTCGAGATAGATCCGTCCGGCGTTCGTCAGGAACCCGCCGTTGCCCGGGGGCTCGTCATGCCCGCGATGATGGAGATCGAGGACGCCGCGCTGCTGGACGTGGAAGATGTGATCGCGGATGCGATGGGCGATCCACGTGGGGGAGTGCTCCGGCCGGTCCTGATTGATCAAGAGGCCGTATTCGGTTTCCAGGCCGAGAATGCGGTTGACCATGGTCGGTGCCGGGGCAACGGAACTTTGACCCGAGCTAGCGGAGCCAGGCCGGCGAGAGCCGCGCCACGTCCTCGGGCTTGAGCGGACGGTACTTCGACGATCCCGGGAACGAGCGCTCGAGGAGCGCGCACTCGATGCGCTTTCCACCGAGCGTGTCACGAAGATGCTGCTCCAACTCGGGATCCGTCGGCACGGCGGATTCGGCCTTCGCGTCGGGCTCCGCCTTGGCGTCCTCCGTCTCCCGTCGTTGGCGCACCGAGCCGACGGCCCATGCCTTCAACGCGGCGGGAAAGGCCGCCTCGATCCCGGCCTGGCGGAGCGGCAGCCGGTCCAGGTAGGCCGTCATGGCGCTCTGGACCGCCGCGGTGGCGCCGACCGCGGCATGGCGCGGCGACTCCTCGAACGTGCCGTCGTAATCGATCGTGAGGAACGCGTCCCGTTCGGGCTTGCCGCCGAGCTCGGCGAGGAGGATCTTGACGATGAACGGCGCGCGGAAGACTTCCTCGAACGCCTGCTTGATCGCCGGCGCGAGCCCATATTTGACGAGCCGTGGTCCGGTGACGTCCGAGGGCGAGCGGTTGAAGCCCTCGAGATGCGCCATCTCCAACAGATTGAAACGGAGCTTTTCGAGATCGGCCGGGTGGCCCATGCCGCCCCAACCGATCCGATCATAGATCTCGTAGAGCTTCGGCGTGCCGCGGCTCACGGTGAGCAGGAGAATGCCGTCGTCGTAGCCGACGGCGACGACGGGGCTCCCTTGGGCGAACTGCTCGTCAAGGTACTGCCGGCGGTTTCCGACCGCCTCCACCCAGCGGTACGGCTCCTCATACATGGCGGACCACCCTTTCCTCGAACAGGGCCTTCAGCCGGGTCTCCGGGAGGGTCTGCACACCCCGTTCCGTGATCAGTTTCACGACCGGGTAGAGATTCGCTTCGCGGTTCACCCCGCCGGTCGCCGAGTCGAATTCCGCCGCACAGGTCAACAGGCGGAGGGCTTGGGTGGCCGCCTCTTCTTCCGGAAGCCGGCTGAGCGGCCGATCGCTCCACGTGTTCAGGTAGTGGAGGATCCCGCGAATCGTCGGCGAGCCGGACCCCGACACGGCGTATTCCACGCCTTCGAATTCGGCCCCCAGGATGTCGTAGAAGTAGATCTTCGCGCAGCCCTGCTCGAAGTCGTAGCCGGCAAAGATCGGCGCCACCGCCCCCGTGCCCGCCAATGCGGCCGGGACGTTCTCCTTGAGCAGCTTCGAGACGGCCCGCAACTTGCCCTCGAAGCTGAGCTCCTGCAGTTGCGTCCGGCGGAAGTATTTGAACGAGTGCTCGAGGACCCGGGCCATCTCATAGGCGGTCGCCGGGACGCCGGCGATGGCCATGAGGCTGTGCCGATCGAGCTCGAGGACCTTGTCCGTCCGGTCGTACATGACGGTGTTCCCAGCCGTGGCCCGGCGATCACCGGCGACGAGGACCCCGTCGGCGTACTTCATCGCGAGGATCGTGGTCCCGCGGGTGATGTCCGCCCGCTCCTGGCGGGCCTCCCCGGCCGTTGGAAATACGTACCCCTGTTCCTTCAGCAGTTGCAGGAAGTCGCCTTCCATTCCCATGCTCGTCTCCTCTCGCCGCACCGGCCGGCTCGTCGCCGCCTTTGGGCCGCACCGGCAGGCGGGAGCCCCCGGTACGCCGTTCCACACGTCCGGCCCCCGCCGGACTTGGGCGTTCCCATCCTTATTCGCCGGTCCGCTGCCGGTAGCGTTCCGCCTGCTTGGGATCGACCTTCCGCATTCGCTTGAGCAGGTTGTCTTTGTCCGGCGAGCCGGAGTCCGGCCTCTTCGGGCCTCCGCCCTCCTCGGAAGGGTCCAAGGGCTTCGGCATCGGATCGAGCGGGCGTTCTCGTCGTTCCCATGTCATCACAGGCATGATGCGCGTTCCTTTCGTTCGTGCCAGCGTGCGAGCGCTTCGGCCGGCGAGCCGGCACGCTCTACGATGGCGGTCAGGGCCTCGACCTCGACCGGCTCGAAGAGGTCGCCCAGATCGAGGGTGAGGCGCGGGGATCCGCGGAACTGGATGCGCTCCCATTGCACGGCCTCGATGTCTTTCGGGAAGCGCCGAATGCAGAGGCCGCGGATGCCCCCTCGCGTGTCGGGAGGTCCGAGGGTCAGGGCGGATTCAACGGCGGCTTCATCGGTGATCCGGCGCGTTCGGCCGTCCGCCTCCAGGCCGAGGAACAGTCCGCGGTCCGGGTTGACGTTGTGGTACTCCAGATCCAGGCTCGCGAGCCATGGATCGTCCCAGCCGATCCGTTCCTCGCGCACGAAGGTCTCCAGCAACCAGCGCTTCGTGACCCAGTCGAGTCGGCCCACGAGCCGGTCGCGATCGGCCGCCAAGAGCGCCAGCGTGTCTCCCCACTCGTTCAGGACCCAGTCGGTCTCCTCATCCATGCCGCCCAACGTGCGCCTTGCCGCCTCATAGTACGCCGCTTGCAGCTCCAGGCCGGTGATCGTCCGACCCGACCGCCTGGCGACGACGGCTTTGAGATCCGGGTCCCGCGACAGGGCCTTGATCGCCTCGACCGGGTTGGCGAGCTCGAGGTCGGGGGCCGCGTCCCGTGCGATGAGGTCGAGCACCAGCCGGGTCGTGCCGACCTTCAGCGCGGTGGCGAGCTCGCACATGTTCGCATCGCCGACGATCAGGTGCAGGCGGCGATACTTGTCGCGGCGGGCGTGCGGCTCGTCGCGGGTGTTCAGGATCGGCCGGTTGTGCATCGTGTCGACGCCGAGGTCCGTCTCCATGAAGTCCGCGCGCTGGCTGAGTTGGTAGAGGCCCGGCCGGAACTCCTCTTCCTGTCCTTCGAGACCGACTTTGCCGGCCCCGGCGATGAGCTGGCGGCTGACGAGGAAGGGGAGAAGGCCGGCGACGAGCCGGGAGAACGGGATCGCGCGGGGCACGAGATAGTTGTCGTGGCAGCCGTAGCTGTGCCCGTGAAAATCCGTGTTGTTCTTGTAGAGCTGGATCTTCGGCCCGCCCAGTACCGCATTGCGCCGGTCCGCGGCGAGCTGGGCGACCCGTTCGCCGGCCCGGTCGTGGGCGACGAGGGCCTTGAGGCTGCGGCATTCCGGCGTCGAGTATTCCGGATGGGTATGGTCGTTATAGAAGCGGGCGCCGTTCGGCAGCACGAGATCGCTCTTCATCTCGTGAAATGAAAAGGGCCGGCGTGCGTCCCGTTCGGCGAACTCGTCCTCCTCGCGGTCCTGCTGAAGCCGCGCCGCGCGAAATCCGCGCGCATCTTCGTGCGGATCTTCCCCGCTGTAATCCCAACGGCGCTCGAAGCCCGCCGTGAGGAAGGCCCGGACGAGCTCCATCGACTCCACGACCGGATCCATGGACGAGAGGTCCTCGCGCGCGATGCCGTATTCCGTCTCGAGGCCGAACAAACGCATCAAATGATCTGCGCGACCGTGCGTTCCTCGCTCCGGCGTCCGCTCCGGAACGAGGAGATCCCGACGACCTGTTCGGGATGATGGTCCAACAATTTCAGCCACTCTTCCGCGGCGTCATCGGGCGGCAGCATCTCACCTTCCCGGAACTCGCGATCGGTCGAGGCGAGGAGATCGTCCAAGTTCAGCCCCTCGGCGTCCGGGTCGTCGGGCCGCCGGATGGCGCGTTCGATCGCGCGCTCCTTGGCCCGTTGCACGATCGAGGCGAGGATGGCGCCGGACACGAGGTCCCCGCGGTACAGGACCTTGCTCTGGCCGCTGCGCAAGCGGATCGCCAGCAGCCGGCTCTCGTCGCTCCGCCGGAAGATGGCATCGACGAGCTCGTCGATGATCGCCGCGCACGCCGCGGCCCGGTCGCCGCCGTGACGGGCGAGCAGCTCGCGGTCCAGCGGCAGCTCCGCAGTCAGATAGACCCGCAGGATGTCGGCGGCGCCTTCCCGATCCGGTCGGCTGACTTTGATCTTGCGATCGATGCGTCCCGGACGCAGCACGGCGGGGTCGATCAGGTCCGGCCGGTTCGACGCGAGGATGATGACCACGTCGCGCAGCGACTCGATCCCGTCCATTTCGGCGCAGAACATCGGCACGAGCGTATTGGAAATGTTGAAGGAGCGCAGCGCGCGCCGCGTTCCGAGGATCGATTCCGCTTCGTCGATGAAGATGAAGGGCAGCGCGCCGGCGTTCCGTCGCGCCCGTGCCTGCGCAAACAGGTCCCGGACCATCCGCTCGGATTCGCCCAGCCACATGTTGAGAATCTCGGGCCCCTTGACGTGCAGGAACGCGCCGGACGTGATCGTCGGCTGGTCGTCGGACCCCGCGTCCGATTGTCCCACCAGCTTCGCCAGGCTCGCGGCGGCGGCTTGCCCGATCAACGTCTTTCCGCATCCCGGAGGACCATAGAGCAGGAACCCCTTCGGTTGGGTGAACTTGAACCGGCTGAACGTGGCCGCGTGGAGCAACGGGTACTCGATCGCTTTTCGGATGGCCTCGATCGCGGCGCGCTGACCGCCGATCTGCTCCCACGTGATCGAGGGCGTTTCGTCGAGCACATGCGAGGTCGCCGCCTTCGAGGTCAGCCGCTCGATCGCGATCCGGTGGCTGGGATCGATGCGGATCTCATCGCCCGCCTTCAACTCCGCGCCGACCAGGTCGCTCGAGCGCTGCAGGATCAACGCCTGCCGCCCGGCCTCCTGCTCGAACCGCAGGCGCCCGTCCGGGAGGGCCTCGGTCAGTTTCAACACGGGACCGCTCCGATCGTAGCCGAGCGTCTTCACGACCGCATAGGCCTCGTTGATCAGCACTTGGGTGCCGATCTTCAGCTCGCCGGCCGGTACCCGAGGGTCGACGTTCGTATAGTATTCGGCGCCCCCCACGCTGATGCGCGCGAGCCCCTCGGCGGGCGTTTCGAGCAACATCCCGATGCGGTTGGCGGGGGCCGTGAGCTTCGAGACCACCTCGCTCAACTTCGTGAATTCCGCTTCGCGCTGTTGGGCGGCCGCACCCTGCTGGATCAGGAGGTGGCGGAGCTTGTACAGGAGGGGTTGCCGCGGGTCGCCGTCGGGGCAGGCCGCCAGGCACTCATCGAGGAGCACCAGCGGATTCCGCCCCTCCGCCCGCGGACGACCCGGCTCGTTGTCCGGGGCCGAGGATGTCCATGGCCCCCGCTCTCCCTCGCGATGGTCACTCATAGCGCCTCCGTCGTGGCAAGAGCCTCATGCTATCACACTTCTCCGAGCCCGGTCTTGCACGTTCCACCTGACGCGATATGGATATTCACCAGGCAACCGGCTAGAATCCGCCGCCATGTCCGGGCCCGGCGACATCGAGCGTGCTGCCGGCGGATCGGGCGACGATCATCACGCCGTCGTCCGGGCCGCCGGCCTCATCGGCGCCGCGACGTTCTCCAGTCGGGTGCTCGGCTTCGTCCGCGACATGGTGCTCGCCCGCCTCTTCGGCGCCACCCCGGCCGCCGACGCCTTTTTCGTCGCCTACCGCATCCCCAACCTGCTGCGCGAGCTCTTCGCCGAAGGGTCGATGTCGGCGGCCTTCATCCCGGTCTTCACGGAATACCACACGCGGGGCAGCAAGCGCGAGGCATGGGAGCTGGCGAGCGCGATGTTCACCACGCTGCTCACGATCGTCATCGGCGTCACCGTGCTCGGGATCCTGGCAGCGCCCGGGCTCGTCTGGCTGCTGGCGCCCGGCTTTCACGACGACCCCGGGAAGCTCGCCCTCACGACGCTGCTCACGCGGCTGATGTTCCCCTACCTCGTGTTCATCAGCCTGGCCGCGCTCGCGATGGGCGTGCTCAACTCGCTTCGGGCCTTTGCGGCGCCCGCGCTCTCGCCGGTCTTCTTCAACGTCTTCATCATCGGCTGCGCGCTGTTTCTGTCCCCGCTCCTGGCCCACCCGATCTACGGGGTCGCGATCGGCGTGGTCGCCGGAGGCGCGGCGCAGTTCGTGATGCAGTTGCCGGGCCTCCGGTCGAGAGGCATGCTGTTCTCCTGGCGCTTTCAGCCCGGTCACGCCGGAGTTCGGCGGGTGGGCGCGCTGATCGTGCCCAGCCTGTTGGGTCTTTCGGTGACCCAGGTGAACATCACGATCAGCACGATCCTCGCGTCGTTCTTTTCCGGCGGCCCGACCTATTTGTTCTACGGCATGCGCCTGATCCAATTCCCGCTCGGCATCTTCGGCGTCGCCCTGGCCACGGCGATCCTGCCGACGCTGTCGACCCAGGCGGCGCGCGGGGCGATCGAAGAGTTGCGCGGCACCTTGGCGTTCGGCCTCCGGATGATTCTCTTCATCATCGTCCCGGCGATGGTCGGGCTGATCCTGTTGCGGCACCCGATCGTGCACGTGTTCTTTGAGCACGGCAGCTTTACGCCGGCGGACACCCGGGCGACGGCGTTGGCGGTGCTGGGCTATGCCGTCGGTCTCTGGGCGTTTGCGGGCATGCGCGTGATCGTCTCGGCGTTCTATTCACTCAAGGACACCCGGACGCCGGCGGTGATCGCCGTCGTGGCGGTGCTGGCCAATCTCCTCCTCTCGCTCGTCTTGATGGAGTGGCTCGCGCATGCCGGGCTGGCTCTGGCCACGGCCCTTGCCGGCATGCTCAACGTCGGGACGCTCGTCATGGTGCTGAACCGGCGCTTGGGCGGGATGGACTGGCGGTCCGTCGGGCGGTCGGCCGGCCGGGTGCTCGTCGCGGCGCTGCCGGTCGCCGTCGCCTGCCTTTGGGTTGCCGGGCTGGAAGTCTGGACCCGGGAGGGGCAATGGGCGGCCAAGAGCATCATGCTGTTCGTCGGCATCGGGTTGAGCGTGACGGGATACATGGGAGCGCACGCCTTGATGCGCTCGGAAGAATTGGAGGTGTTGCTCGGAATGGTCAAGCGCAAGGTCGGTCGGTTGGGAGTCGTGACATGAGCCGGCACTTGGTGTTCGCGACATCGTGGGGATGGATGGGAGTTGCGGCCTCGGCCGCCGGCGTCACCCGTGTCGTCCTGCCGATGTCGACCAAGCAGGCGGCCGCGGCCGAGCTGGGTGAAGGGCGATTCGGGACGCTCGATCCACGACCCGGCCAGGATGACCGGCACGCATCGAGCATCGTGATGCAGGCCAAGGAGGAGCTGCTGGAGTTTCTCGACGGTACGCGCACCGTGTTCACGGTGCCGCTCGATCTGGCGGCCGGCTCGGGTTTTCAACGACGCGTCTGGCACGCGCTGCTCCGTATCCCCTATGGTCGGGTGCGATCGTACCGTTGGGTGGCCGACCGGGTCGGGGGCGCCGCCTACGCCAGAGCCGTCGGCGGCGCCTGCGGAGCCAACCCGGTTCCCCTGATCGTCCCCTGCCACCGGGTCGTGGCCGCGGACGGCCGGCTCGGCGGTTTTTCCTGCGGGCTTCGCGCGAAGCGACGACTGCTCGAGCACGAAGGGACCTTGAGCGCCCTTCGACGGCGGCGGTGCGGATGATGAAGGCCGTCATCCAACGGGTGACCGAGGCGACGGTCGCGGTGGACGGTCGGACGGTGGGACGGATCGGCGCAGGACTGTTGGTCCTGCTCGGTGTGGCCAAAGCCGACACGGAGCGTGACGCCGACTACATCGTCGACAAACTCCTCGGGCTTCGGATCTTCGCAGACCGGGAGGGCAAGATGAACTGCTCGGTGGCCGACGTGGGGGGGCGCGGTGCTCCTCGTGTCACAATTCACCTTGTTGGGAGACACGAAGAAGGGGCGCCGGCCGAGCTTCGATACCGCGGCGGCGCCGGATCTCGCCGCGGCGCTGTATGAGCACGCGATCGCCGGGTGCCGCGCGCGCGGGGTGCCGGTCGAAACCGGACGATTCGGAGCCTATATGACGGTGAGCCTGGTGAACGATGGGCCCGTGACGTTCCTTCTCGACAGCCGCTCCTCCTGAGCCGTATCAAGGTTCGGGCTCCAACCTCCGAGAAAGCTGCAGGGTTCGGACGAGGTCTGTAAGCGGCACACAACTTGTCACGGAAACGGTGGGATGGCATACTGACAACAGCGGGAGGTGACTATGGGGTCTCTTATCCCTGAACATCATCCGTTGCGCCGGCTGTTCGCGGCGTTGACCGAGCGCAGCTTTACCGAGAAGCTGGGCTGGCCCGATCAGAAGATCACCGGCTACGTCTCGAATCTCCTCGTCGAATTCACGCATTCCGACGAACTCTTCAAGATCCGCAATCAACACGGCCGGCGCCTGGCGACGGTCGTCGAAATGCTGTTCGAATCCGAGGTGCTGCTCCAGGCCGAGTCGTTCGAACGGGAGCGCGACGTGCACCGTCACATCGGCGACTTCACGCTGTTCATGGCCGGCCTGTTCCCGGAATATCTCACGCGACTCAAGACCGCCAGCTTGATCTATCACCAGGACTTTCTCGTCGACTACGTCAAGACGGGGAAGCGCTCCTACGGCATGGTGGCGCAGTACCTGGAGAGCGAAGAGACCTCTCCGCTGTTCCGCAAGCTCTCGGAGAACTTCGAGCTGTGCGTGACCGGACTCGGGTTCGTGCGTTCCGACCTCGACCGGATGCAGGATCCCGCCTACCGCAAGGCCAAAGACCTGCTGCTCAATTAAGCCATACCCGCATGCTGCTCCAACGCGTGTGCCGCCTCGGCCGGTCCCGGCTCCACCGCGAGCGCGGCTCTCTCTGGGGGCCCGGCGTCCTTCCGACGCGGCCGGTGCCGGTCCCAACCCTCCGGACGATCTCGGCTGGACACGTCTCTTGAGGTCGCGCGCTCCGGTCATCGCAGTCCATGGCGGCGCCGGCCGGCGGACGCTCTCGGCGAGGCAACGCGCCTGCCTGGAAGGAGCGCTGCGGGCGGGTTTTGCCGTCCTCGACGCCGGAGGCACCTCGCTGGCGGCCGTCGAAGCGGCGATCCGCGAGCTGGAAGGCTCCGGGCTCTTCAACGCCGGCGTGGGGGCTCGGTTGCAATTGGATGGCGCCAGGCGGCTGGATGCCTCGATCATGGAAGGGCGGGGGCTGCGCGCGGGCGCCGTGGCGGCGATCGAGGGCATTCGCCATCCGATCACCGCAGCGCGATTGGTCATGGAGGAAACCGACCATGTGTTGCTGGTGGGAGCCCCCGCCGCCCGGTTCGCACGGCAGTGTCGTCTCGAGCGGCTTCCCGCACCGACCCGCGAGCAGATCGCCCGTGAGGCCCACCGTCGGCGCAAGGCGGTCAATCGCAAGAGTCTGGCCGTGTACCGGCGCCTGGCGCCCCGCAGCAGCGGATTGGAAACGGTCGGGGCCGTGGCGCTGGATGCCGCGGGGATTCTTGCGGCCGGGGCCTCGACGGGCGGCGTCTCCGTGATGTTGCCCGGCCGGGTGGGCGATACGCCGCTGATCGGCTGCGGCGTCTACGCGGACAATGCAGGGGGAGCGGTCTCGATGACCGGGATCGGCGAGACGATCATCCGGCTCGCGGTCGCGAAAGAGATCGTCGATCGGCTCTCGACCGGAGCGGCGGTGGGGGCCGCGACCCGTGTGGTTTTGGATAAGTTGGTCACCCGAGTTCGGGGGGAGGCCGGTGCGCTGGTGCTGGATGCACGAGGCCGGCTGGCGATCCAACACACCTCGCCTCGCATGGCGGCCGGCCATTGGGCCGGAAAAGGCCCGCCGACCGTCCACGATTGCTTTCGGTGATCCAAAAAAACGAAGGGCCTTGCCGTGTGCGACGGCAAGGCCCTTCGGTCGCCCTCCGCGAGATTCAGCCCTTCTTCGTTCGGCAAGCCGCGAGCCCAGCCAGCCCGGATGCCAGCAGGAGCCACGCGCTCGGCTCCGGCACCGGTGCGGGACCGTTCACACCCCCGCCATACTGCAGGTGGTCCACCTCGATCCCGCCGCTGGCATTGCTGATGACGATTTTCGAGATGCCTCCGGCATGGACCCACCCGAAAAAGCGATCTTCCGCCGTCTCGCCGTTGAAGCTGCCGTCGGCGATTGCAACGGGGCCGATCGTGCCCAACGATACATTGGAGGCATCGAAGGCCTCGAACAGGGTGGTCCCCGCGCCATCGGTCCACACGATCCCCGCATGGGTCGGCAGGGATCCCAACACGGTCTGATCGAACGCGAACGTGACGCCCTGGCTGCCCGGGCTGTGGAAGTAAGAATCGCCGTTGAGGCCGCTTCCATCGATCAGCCCGTCGTCGGCATCGACCGAGTCATGGATCGAGGGTCCGAACACGATGCTCGTGACCCCGCCCGGGCTGCCCGTCACACCCGGTGTGTTGAGCGCATGGTCTTCGAAGGTCTCGAGATGAAAGTAACCGAAAGGCAGGCCGTTGAACGGGCTATCCGCAAAGCTGAGGTACGGCGTGGGGCCGACCGCCGCCGCCCATGCGCCCGACGGAGCCCACGCCGCGGCTGCGACGATCGCTGCAGACAGGACAAAAACCTTCAAGGACTTCATCGGAATCGCCGCCCATCTCTTTCGCCTCCAGAGCGCGAAGCCGACCAGCCCGGAGCCGAGCAGAACGATGGAAGTTGGCTCGGGGACCGTGCCAGGGGTGACGCCACCCGTGTCGACCCGGCCCCGTCCCGCCAATGAGAGAATGTTCCCGAACTGATCCACGTCTACGATGTTCAACCCGCCGGTGTTCGTGAACACGTTATGAGAGAAGTTGCCGTTGACGTCCGCGTTGCTCAGCCCCAAGCTCTGGCCGAAGGGCGTCACGGTGATGCCGGTTTCCGTCTGGTTGAATGAGGTGCTCGTGACGATGAATGGGAGGAAGCCAAAATGGCCGCCTCCCGGCGTGAGTTGCGCCCCGTTGTTGCTCTGCGCCATGGCGTAGATCCCGCCGCCCGCGTTGAGGAAGTTGATGATGTCGCCCGAGCGGGCATTGAGGATGTCGAGCTCCGCCTGGCGCAGGATTCCGCCGAAATCGGAGGCGACGACGATCCCGTGGTACGTGGTCCCCAATTGGTCCAGCGCGGCGTTCAAGGTGGTGAAGTCATGATGCACGTAGTTGGTGATGCCGCTCGCGTTCATGCCCAGGGCGCCCTGTCGGTGTCCCCCGGGGATCGATCCCTTGGATTCGACGAACAGCAGTTGGCTGGTGCCGGAGGTGAAGGGGTTGAATGCCGGGTCGGAAATGAAGTCGACGGCAACCTGGTTGATCTTCTGCGCCCCCGTCGGATTCTCTCCCGGCCCGCTCTGAGCGTGAAAATCCGGGTCATGGCCGGTGAGGAAGATCGAGCCCGCCCAGCCGGAGTGAGGGAGGGCGAGCAGGACGATCGTGAACACCGAGAGCACCCATTTTTTGGCATCGATCAGACAGACCATACCTCTCACCTCTCCTTTACGAGTTGTGGCTGACGGCAAAGCCTTCTGGTTTGAGCAAGAGAAATACCTATTCCATGTCATTGATTTCCTTCGAATCGCCGGCGAGGAATCACTCGCGGCCTGTCGTATTTCTTGACAGTGTTCTGCCGGCTGTCGGTGCAGCCCCGTCCAACCAATCGCACAATGTCCTACGCTTTCAAGCTCTAACGAGATGGGACGCCGGATGCGCCGGGACCGTAAAAAATGCCGACAGTTTTACGGTTGGACCGCAGTATGATCGGAAGGGAGTCCGAATGGAGGTTCTAGAATATGGACGTGCTCTTTCATCTGGCCTTTCCCGTCCATGACCTTGGAGAGGCGAAGCGATTCTATGTGGACGGGCTCGGATGCGGGTTGGGGCGCGAATCGCCCTCGGCGATGACCCTGGAGTTCGGCGGGCACCAGATCGTGGCCCAGCTCACCCGTCAGCGCCTGGAGCGGCAGCAGGGCATCTATCCTCGCCATTTCGGGCTGATCTTCAGGTCTGAGGACGAATGGCAGCGGCTTGCCGAACGAGCCAAGGCCAAGGGCCTTGCGTTCTACCAGCAGCCCCGCCGGCGTTTCGTCGGGACCCGGATCGAGCACGGGACGTTCTTTCTGGAGGATCCGTCGCGCAATCTCCTGGAATTCAAACACTACAAATACGAGTCGGCGATCTTCGGCGAGCGGGAGCACGCCGAGGTCGGCGACAGAGACGAGCCGCGTTAATCCCGGTAATCCGCGGAACGGCCGGAGATGCTCGGCATGGAGGCGATGAAGCTGGTCATCGGGTCGTCAGTTTCAGCCCAATGATTCCGATGACGATGAGCCCGATGAACAGCAGCCGGGCCAGCTGGCGTGATTCATCGAAGAGGAGGACGCCGAGTGCCGCGGTGCCGGCCGCGCCGATCCCGGTCCAGACGGCGTATCCCGTTCCCACCGGGATGGAGCGGAGCGCATGCGAGAGCAGCACGAAGCTGACCGCCATGGCCGCGAGGGTGCCGAGACTGGGCCAGAGCCGCGTCCACCCTTCCGTGTACTTGAGCCCGATGGCCCACACGACCTCGAAGACGCCCGCCACGAACAGATAGAACCACTCCATGCCTCCTCCTTGCCTGGATCCTGAAGGTCCTTGCGCCGGGTGCGATCGCCGGCCGCGCGGACGGGGCGTAGCCGAATGCCGTCAGGTCGACCTCCTCGCCACGGCGGAACGGGTGTCCATCCAGCGAAGGATCTGCTGCTGACGAACCAGCACGTAGCGGGTCTTGCGGAGCGGATCATAGTGCCGCGGCGACGGGAGGATGGCGGCGAGCAGCGCCGCTTCTTCCCGCGTGAGGTCCACCGCCGATTTTCGAAAGTGATGGCGGGCCGCGGCTTCAGCCCCATAGACGCCCCGCCCCCACTCGGCCACGTTCAAGTACAGCTCGAGAATCCGCTTCTTGGTCAACCGGTGCTCGAGCTCCCGCGTGATCAGCGCCTCGCGCGCCTTTCGCCACAGGCTTTTCTCGGTGGTCAGGTACAGATTTTTCGCCAACTGTTGCGTGATCGTGCTGCCGCCGTGGCCCCAGCGGCCTTGCTCGAGGTTCTTGACGGCGGCGTCCTTCAGCCCTTCCCAATCGAATCCTTCGTGCCGGTAGAAGGAGGCATCTTCGGCGACGATCACCGCTCGTTGCAGATGCGGGGAGATCTTCGTGAGCGGCACCCAGCTCCAGTGTACGGTCCCGCCCCGATCCTGGGCCCGGCGTGTCTCCATCAACGCGGTCGTGCTCGGGTTCCTGTGGGCCAGCCGCCCGACGTCCGGGAAGGTCATCAGCCAGTAGCAGGCGAGTGCCCCGAGCGGTAACCCGACCGCGACGATGAGCACGAGGAGCAGGCGCGGCACGGTCCTCTGGTTTGACTTGCTCATGACGGGATGATACAGCAAATGGCCCGCGGGAAGGCACGATGGAGACGCACCGTGAAGGTTCTCGACGCCGCATTCGTGAAGAGTTGCGCCCGACTCGAGCAGTGCCCGGCGGACGGCCGGCCCGAATTGGCCTGTGTGGGGCGTTCCAACGTCGGGAAGTCGTCGTTGATCAACTCCCTGTTGCACCGGAAGGCTCTGGCCAAAGTCAGCCGGACGCCCGGGAAGACGCGCCTGTTGAATTTCTTCAGCATCACCACCTCCGACCCGGCGCTCCGGCATTTCTATCTGGTCGACCTGCCCGGCTACGGCTACGCCAAGGTCTCTCGGTCGGTGCGGGAGGAATGGGGCCCGCTGCTCGAGCGCTACGTGGCCGATCGCGCGCCGCTTCGCGCGGTCCTGCTCCTCGTCGACGCGCGCGGGCCGCAGCCGCAGGATGAGCTGACCTACCGCTGGCTGATCGACATCGGCCGCCGTCCGATCGTCGTCGCCACCAAGATCGACAAGTTCGCACGCGGCGCCCAAGCACGTGCGCTGGAGTCCGTCCGGGCGGTGCTTGGGATCGACGCCGAGGTCTTGCCCTATTCCTCGGTGACGCGGGAAGGAACCGACGAGCTCTGGCAGGTCATCCGAAAGGCGATGCTGAACCGGGAAGGCGGGAAGGGTGCTCGAGGCCTCAGCAGTGCTGACGGCGGCCCTGACGGGAGCGCCGACGTTCACCACGCCGACGGCCGATGACGCACGGCCGTTAAAACTTCACCTCGATGAAGGCCTTGTTCTTCAAGTCCGCCAGCCACACCTGAAAGACGTCTTCACTCTTCTGCTCGTAGACCAGCGCCTGGATCTCGTTCTTCACCTCGGCGTACGGCCGGAACTGCGGGGGGCGCTTTTCTTCGAGCCGGATGATGTGCCAGCCTTCCGTGGTCTGGACCGGCTCGCTGACTTCGCCGGGCGTGAGCGCCGTCAGCGCGCGTTCGATCTGCGGCAGCAATTCCCCTTGCCGGACGTACCCGAGATGTCCGCCCTTGGTGGATTCGAGCCCGTCGGAATACTTCAACGCGAGGTCGGTGAAATCCGCGCCGGCTTTCAACTGTGCGTAGATGGCGGCGACGCGGCTCCTCGCTTCCTCTTCGGTCTCGATCGCCTTGGGCCGGATCAGGATCTGACTGATGCGATACTCGTCGGGCATCAAGAACCGGTCCTGGTGCGTCTCGTAGTAGCGCTTGATTTCCTGCTCGGAGACCATGATGCCGCTCCGCACTTCGCGATCGACCACCCGCATCAGGGTCAGTTGTTCCCGGACGCTTTTCTTGTCGGCCGGGTTGTTCTCATCGACCCGCTCGCCTTGACGCCGGAGCTCCTTGAGCGCCTTGAGAATTTCCTCGTCTCCCACGTCGACCCCGCGGGCCTTCGCCGCCTGCAGTTGGAGCTTGCGCTCGATCATGCGTGTGAGCCCGCGGTATTGGAGTTGGCGCAGCCGGCGCTCGAGCTCGTCGCCACGGTACTGCTCCCTGAGTCGCTTCTCTTCGGCCGAAATTTCAGCCTTCAGCTCGGAGAGTGTGATGAGCTCGGTGTTGACCACCGCCACGATGCGGTCGGAGACCGACGCGCCTCCAACGTGGAGCGGGCCGAAAGCCAACAGCATGGCGAGACCCACGATCGCAAGACGCGGAACGGCCCGGCGATGCGACCCCCGGTGCCCCACGCCAACTCTGCGGTGTGCCGTCATGGCCAGAGCGTCTGGAAACAGGGGATCTCGTGAGACGAGGAGCTAGCCCGCATTATGCATGGCGGTTCGTGACGAAACCGCCAAGACGCCATGCGAGACGGGCGCGCGGAGCCCCGAGGGGCCGAGGCGTACTTGACCAGTACGTTGAGGCCCTGAGGGGCGAGCCCGCCCGCTTGGGTGCATGAACCACGCACCCAAGCTGTGTCGGAGCGGCGTATCGGCGGGTGCAGTAGAAGCGCTCATGAATAATGCGGGCTAGGGCGTGTGACCGGCAACGGAGCGAAGTCCCTGCGTGATCTGATCGGGCGCGGTCGCCACCCGAATGCTGGCCGAGGACCGGAGCTTCGCCAAGACCTCCTCCACCTGTTGGCGGCGCTTCTCCGCGTACAGCTCCCGCTTCAGCCGCTGCCGGACCGCTTCGACCTGCTTCGTTTCGTCCGGTCCGCGGCTCACGACGCGGATCAGGTGGAAGCCGGCCGGTGTCTCGATCGGATCGCTGACGACGCCGGGCTTGAGCGTGAGCAGGAGGTGCTCGATGGCGGGATCCATCATCCCGTTGCGCGAGAAATCGAACTCGCCGCCATCCGCTTTCGTCTTCTCGTCCAGCGAGTAGCGCTGGGCGAGCTTCGAGAAGTTAGCGCCCTGATTGATCTGGTGCTTGAGATCCCGCGCTTGGAACACGTTTTGGAGCACGATGTGGGCGCCGCGGATCTGGCGGGCGGCGAGCAGCATGTCCGCATGCGAGGCATAGTAGGCTTCCAGCTCCGAGTCGGAAACCTGGACGGGGGCGGAGGCCACTTCCTTGAGCAGCTCGTCCAACAAGAGCTGCTCCTTGATCCGCGCCAGCCGCTCGCGGAGCTCCAGGCTCTGATCCAAGCCCTGGCGCCTGGCCTCCTGGAGCAGGATCTCCCGGGAGATCAGGTCGTCGAGGAACTTCTTCTTTCCCCCCTGGCTTTCGTAGCGGGCCCGGCCGGACTCCGAGAGCTCGGACCAACGATACTCGAATTCCGCCTGGGTGATCGGCTTCCCGTTGACCACCGCGAGGACCGGGGACTCCCCGGACTGCTCCTGCGCGCAGGCGCCGGTCAGGAGCACGCCCGCCAGGGCCCCGGCGGCCGCGAGGCGCCGGACGGCGTGCGCCCGCCCCGAGGCGGCTCGCCCCCATGTGCGGCTCGGCATGCTGATCACGGTTGGTGCTCCACTCAGGCGGTGACTGCGGCTCCGGATTTCTTGGTACCACAGGTTCCCAGTATTTGCAAGGCAGCGGTCAGCTCGGGGGCTTGCTGCGACCAGTCGGCGTGCGTCAATTGAAGCTCGAAAGAGAGCGGGCTCAAGAGCTTGAACCGGCCGCGATAGCGATCCATGAGGAGGCGGATCCCCTCCTCGGGGAGGGGGCGCTTGGGATCGAACGCCAGGGCGACGGCCTGGTCCTTGAGCTCGAGCGAGGTCAAGCGCAGGGATTTCGCCAAGATCCGCACCTGCATGACCTCGAACAGCCGCTCGACCGGCTCCGGGAGCGGACCATAGCGGTCCTGAATCTCCCCGTTCAAGAGCGCCAGATCCCCCATCTGCGTGCTCGACGTCAGCCGTTTGTAGAGCGAGAGCCGCTGGTGCGAATCGGTCACATAGGTGTCGGGGATGAAGGCCGAGACGTTGAGGTGCAGGGTCGGGTCCGGCTCCTCTTCGACCACCGTCCCCTTGATCTGCTGGACCGCCTGCTCGACCATTTGCAGATACAGGTCCAGCCCGACCGCGGCGATGTGGCCCGACTGCTGCTTCCCCAGGAAGTTGCCCGCCCCGCGAATCTCGAGGTCCGCCGCGGCGATGCGAAATCCGGCGCCCAGCTCCGTGAACTCTTGGATCGCCAGCAGCCGCTTTTGGGCGTCGGTCGTGAGCGTGCCTTCGTCGGGCGTGAAGAAGTAGGCATACGCTTGCTGGCCCGAGCGGCCGACGCGGCCGCGAAGCTGGTAGAGCTGGGAGAGGCCGAACGTGTCGGCGCGGTTCACCAGGATCGTGTTGGCGTTCGCCACGTCCAGGCCCGACTGGATGATGGCGGAGGTGACGAGCACATCGGCCTCGCGCTTGAGGAACTTGAGCATGACGCCCTCGAGCACGCGCTCGTCCATTTGCCCGTGCGCCATGACGATCCGGGCTTCGGGAACGAGGTGCTGGAGCCACGTGGCCGTCCGTTCCATCGTCTGGACGCGATTGTGGACGAAGTAGACCTGTCCGCCGCGGCCCAGCTCGCGCACGATCGCCTCCCGCACCGTCTCCTCGCTGAACTTCATCACGTGCGTCCGGATCGCCAGGCGCCCGGGCGGCGGCGTCTCGATGACGGACAGGTCCCGGAGGCCCGACATCGCCATCTGGAGCGTCCGCGGGATGGGCGTGGCCGTCAGCGTCAGCACGTCCACCTGCGTGCGGAGTTGCTTGAGCCGTTCCTTGTGGCGGACGCCGAACCACTGTTCTTCGTCGATCACCACCAGCCCGAGGTTGCGGAAGACGACGCCTTTCTGGAGCAGGCGGTGGGTCCCGATCACGATATCGATCGAGCCGTCGGCGAGCCCCGCCAGGACGGCCTTGGCTTCCTTCGGCGTCTGGAACCGGGAGAGCAAGCCGACCTTGATCGGGAAGGGGCCGAAGCGCTGGGAGAAGTTGTCGTAGTGTTGCTGCGCGAGCAAGGTCGTCGGGACGAGCACCGCCACCTGGCGATTGTGCTCGACGGCCTTGAAGGCCGCCCGCATCGCGACTTCCGTTTTCCCGTAGCCGACGTCGCCGCAGACGATCCGGTCCATCGGCTTCGCGGCGGCGAGATCGCGCTTGATGTCCTCGATCGCACGGATCTGGTCGGGCGTCTCCTCGTATTCGAACGCCGCCTCGAACGCGTGCGTCAACGGCGTATCGTGGCCGTACTCATGCCGTTGGACGACCTCGCGGCTGGCATACAGCTCCACGAGCTCGTGCGCCATCTCTTCGATGCTCTTCTTGACCCGCGCCGTGGTCCGCTCCCAGCTCGTCCCGCCCAGCTTGTCGAGCTTCGGTGCATGCCCCTCGGCCCCCTTGTAGCGCTGGACCTGGTTCAATCGATCCAAGGGCACGTACAGGGTGTCGCCGCCGGCGAACCGCAGGATCAGATAATCGCTCTCGAAGCCCTGGACGGCGAGTCGCTTGAGGCCTTCGTAGCGGGCGATGCCGTGCTGCACGTGCACGACGAAATCCCCGGCGTTCAGGTCCTCGAGCGAGGACAGGAAGGTCGCCGTCCGGCTCTTGGCCGCCGGCCGGTGCCGCATCCCTTTGGCGAACAACTCCTCCTCGGTGACGATGGCGAACCGTGCCTCCGGAGCGACGAACCCGGCGGACAACTCGCCTTGGACCACCGAGAACGGCGGCTTTTGGGTCGAGACCGCAAGATCCTGGGGCTTCCACCGCTCGGCCGGAAGGTCTTGTTCGCCGAACAGCGCGAGGAGGCGGTCGACCTGCCCGCGGGACCGCGCCACGACGACCACGGGGCCGGCCTGCCGGAGCTCGTTCAAGCGCTGGAGGGTTTCGGTGAACGGCGTCCCGCGTTGAGCCAGACCGACGCTGCTCGGAGCATGGGCCGGAAAGGCGACCGTGGGTTGCCAGCCGGCGTCCCCGCCTCCGAGCGGCTCGAAAGCCAGCCAGGAGCGGTCCTCGAGCCGCCGCCGCAGCTCTTCCCAGGTGAGGTACAAGGCGTCCGGCGCCGCGTACTCGCCGGCCTCGCTCCTGTCCGATCGGAGATAGGCGTCGGCGGCCTCGTCGAGGAATTCCTGCGCCTTGCCGGAAAGCGCATCGGGCTGATCGAGCACGATGATCGGCGGGTGCCGGAAATACTCGAGCAGCGTCTCCATGGCGTCGTAGACGTTGGGGCTGCGCCATTCGGCGTCGGGCGGCAGGGGCTCCAGGGCCCGTGGGTCCTCTTCCGGGTACACGACTTCGCGGGCCGGGAGCAGCCATGCCGCCGACAGCGTGTCGGTCGACTTCTGGGTGGCGGGATCGAACCGGCGGATCGATTCGATCGTATCACCGAGCAGCTCGACGCGGAGCGGCTCGTCGTAGGCCGTCGAGAAGATGTCCACGATGCCGCCTCGGACGCTGAACTCGCCCGGGATCTCGACGACCGATCCCCGGCGGTAGCCGAGCCGGAGCAGGCGCGCGATCAGCGCTTCGCGCTCGACGGTCTGACCGGCCTTGAACTTGAGGCCGCCGCCGCGAAACACGTCCGCGGGCATGAGCCGCTGGAGCACCGCGGGCACCGAGGTCACGAGCACCGTGCGCGCCCCTTCGGTCAGGCGCAGGAGCGCACGCATGCGCCGGGCGATCAGCTCCGGAGGCGGGGCGGTTGGCTCGTAGGGAAGCGTCTCCCACTCGGGGAACAGCTGGACGGCGTCGGAGGGGAACCCGAAGAGGGTCTGGAAAAAGAGCAGGTCGTCGGAGAACCGTTGCGCGGCTTCATCAGAGGCCGCGATCACCAGAGACGAGCGCTCGCTGGCCCGAGTCAGGACGCTCAGCGCGAAGGCCGGCATCGCGCCGTGGGCGCCCGTGATGCGCGCCCGGGCCTGCGGCACCAGGAGGCGCTCCCGGATCGGCTTGAGAACGTTGTCCCAGTAGTGCAGTGGATGGCTTGAGGCGGACACTCTGCTCTTGCGCGTCTGCCGGTGGCGGCCGACGATCGTCGAATGATGGTCAGGACTTCTTGATCTTCTCCACCAACGTGGTCGTCGAGACGCCGGGGACGAGCGGGAGCGTCTTCACCGCCCCGCCGCGGGCCTCCACGAGGTCCCGGCCGACGATCTTGTCCAGGGGCCAGTCCCCGCCTTTCACGAGCACATCCGGCCGGAGGGCTTCGATCAGCCGCGCGGGATCGGGCTCGTCGAACAGGACGACATAATCGACGCAGGCCAGCGCCGCGAGGACTTCGGCGCGCTGCACGTCCGGCACGATCGGCCGCCCGGGGGCCTTGTTGAGGCTCCGAACCGAGGCGTCGGTGTTGACGCCGACCACGAGGCAATCGCCCAGGTCGCGCGCGGCCTGGAGGTACCGGGTATGGCCGATGTGCATGAGATCGAAGCAGCCGTTCGTGAAGACGACCCGCGAGCCTTGGGCGCGCCGTTTCGACAGGATCTCCACCAAGTCGGCCCGCGTCTTGATCTTCTCGCGCACGGCTTATCTTACCTTGCTGCCCGATCAAAATACATCACCGTCTTCGGCCGAGGCGCTGCTGCGTCCCCGCGCTGGCCGTGGAGCGCGACAGGTGCAAAAATGGTATAGTGCCGGCCAAGGAGGGTCCGATGATGGCACCAACACGATGTCCGAGACGCCTCTGGGCGCTTGCCGTCGTCTTCCTGCTGGCCACGGCGGCGCACGCCGAGGAGGAGAAGAGCGGCCTCTCGTTGCGCGTGGACGATCTGCCGAAGCCGATCCCCCAGGCGATGGAGAAGATCAAGCAGGTGGGCAACGAGGCCGGCAAGGGGATCAGCAAGGCGGCCAGCGAGGCCGCCGGAGCCGTCAACAAGGCGGTCAAGGGGCAGAAGCCCGCCGACAAGAAATAGCCGGCCGCGCGTCTTCCGCCGGTCTCCCCCTGCCGTCACCCGCATGGGCGTCTACGCCGATCTCATATTCCCCCGCCTGATGGACTGGGTCATGCGGGGGCCGCGCTTCCAAGCGCTCCGCGCCGACGCGCTCAAGGACGTGGGCGGCCGGGTCCTGGAAATCGGGTTCGGCACCGGCTTGAATCTTCCGCATTACCCTCCGACCGTCACCTGGCTCACCGGCGTCGAGCCGGGCAACTGCCTACCCGATCGTGTCGCGGCCCGCACGGCGCACGCCAAGATGCCCGTCGAGGTCTTCCGGTTGAGCGCGGAGCGCTTGCCGTGGGAGGCCTCCACCTTCGACGCGGTCGTGAGCACCTGGACGTTGTGCACGATTCCCGACGTCGCGGCCGCGCTGAGAGAAGTCCGGCGCGTGCTCAAGCCCGGCGGCCGGTTCGTCTTCCTCGAGCACGGGCGGAGCGAAGACCCGAAGACCGCCAGATGGCAGAACGTGTTGAATCCCGTCCAGCGCGTCCTGGCCTGCGGCTGCAACCTGAACCGCCCGATCGACCGGTTGATCCGTGACAGCGGCTTCACGCTCACGCATCTCGACCGCTTCGTGATGGACGGCGTGCCGCGGATCGGCGGGGAGATGTTCAGGGGCGCCGCGGTGCCCGTCTGACCGGACCTGCGCCGTCCTCGTCCCATGCCGCGCCTCTGGATGTACGTAGAAACGCCTGCTGCTATACTTCCTGATGGAGCCGGGGGCCAGCCGTCGTGACATCCGAGACGGGCGTGCACGCGAGCGACGAAGCAGGAACGGTCCAATCGCCCGAGTGGGCCGACTGGCCGGATGAGCGCTTGCTCGATCTCCGCTTGTGCGATCTGCACGTCACGATCGCCGGGAGCCCGCTCGAGGACCGGATCACCCAGCTCTATCGGGAGCTCGACGAGCACGGTCTGAAGTTCCGCCCTCATTTCTGGTTGTCGGATGAATGGTTTTGTCCGGATGGCGTTCCGGGGATCGCCATTCCCTTCTATCTCGCGCATCCTCGGCTGGCGAAGCTCGAGCTCAACCAGATGCTCGAGGTCGAGGGCGGGGATGCCGACTGGTGCATGCGGATCCTGCGCCATGAGACCGGGCACGCCATCGAGAACGCGTTCGGTCTCCGCCGCCGCCGTCGCCGCCAGCAACTCTTCGGTCGCTCCTCCGAACCGTACCCCGATCACTACGCGTTCAAGCCCTACAGCAAGAGCTACGTCGTGCATCTGGGCGCGTGGTACGCGCAGAGCCATCCCGATGAGGATTTTGCCGAGACGTTCGCCGTGTGGCTGACGCCCGGGTCGCGGTGGCACGAGCGGTACGCGGGGTGGCCGGTTCTCAAGAAGCTCGGGTACGTGGACCAATTGATGCGGTCGCTCGGCGGACGGGAGCCGGCCAACACGTCGCGCGAGGAAGTGGACCCGCTGCGCCGGCTGCGGAAGACGCTGCGGCACCACTACAAGCGGAAGCGGCGGCACTACGGGGTCGACCGTGCCGCGGTATACGACCGCGACCTACGCCGGCTGTTCTCGGATGCGCCGGAGCACGCCGGCAATCAAACCGCCGTCCGCTTCCTCACGCGCATCCGCAAGCCGGTCCGGCGCCTGGTCGCCGGCTGGACCGGGATCTACCAATACACGATCGATCAGGTGTTCGAGGCGATGATCGCCCGCTGCCAGCAGCTCAACCTGCGGTTGGCCGTCCCTGAAGACCAGGCGCGCCTGGAATTCACCGTGCTGCTCACCGTCCAGGCCATGCAGCATCTGTTCACCGGAGGACACAAGCTCGCCCTATGAAGGTCCGGCGCGTCCTTGTCCTGGTGCACACCCATCTCGTCCCTCCCGACGATGCGTCCGCCGCGGACGCGGAAACCGCCGACTGGAAGACCGAATACGACGTGGTCACGACGCTGCGCAAGCTGGGGCACGAGGTCCAGGCCCTGGGGCTGCACGACGATCTGTCGGTCGCCCGCCGCACGATCCAGGACTGGGAGCCCGACATCGTCTTCAACCTGCTCGAAGCCTTCGACAACGTCGTGATGTTCGACTACAACATCGTGAGCTTCCTCGAGATGCTGCGCATGCCCTATACGGGGAGCAACTCCCGCGGGCTCATGCTGGCGCGGGACAAGGCGCTGTCGAAAAAATTGCTCGCCTACCACCGGATTCCGGTCCCGGAGTTCACCGTGATCCGCCGGGGGCGCAAGGCCCGGCTGCCCGCCCGCATGCCGTATCCGGTGATCGTCAAGTCGCTGACCGAAGAGGCGTCGCTGGGGATCAGCCAAGCCTCCGTCGTCGACACCGAGGAGAAGCTCAAGGAACGCGTGGCGTTCATTCACGAGAGCGTCGGGACCGACGCCTTGGTCGAGCAGTACATCGCCGGCCGCGAGCTGTACGTGGGCGTCATCGGGAACCAACGGCTCCGCGTCTTTCCGGTCTGGGAGATGCAGTTCACGAAAATGCCCAACGGGGTGCACCACATCGCGACCGAACGGGTCAAATGGAGCGTCAAGTACCAGCAGAAGTACGGGATCAAGACGGCCGAGCTCAAAGATCTGCCCGACGAGACGACGCAGCAGATTCAGCGGCTCTGCCGGCGGGTCTATCGCGCGCTGGATCTGAGCGGGTACGCGCGCATCGACTTGCGGATGGATGCACAGGGCCGTGTGTACGTCCTTGAAGCGAACCCCAACCCGCAGATCGCGAAAGGCGAGGACTTCGCCGAATCGGCCAAAGCCGCCGGCGTGTCCTACCCAGCCCTGCTCCAGCGGATCCTGACGTTGGGGCTGGAGTGGAAGCCCGAACGAGTGGGATGAGGCACATCTGCCGCGCCAGGATGCGTCGCGCACCGACAAGTCAATCGGGGAGCAAGGCGGCAAGATTCTCAACCGACCGGAAGCGTGTGGAGGGATGAGGCGGACGCTGCGTGCTGGATTTGGCGCTGTGATAGATGTGGCCGATGCCGTACGCGCGGGCGCTGTCGAGGCAGGATTCGTCGTCGTCGATATAGAGGCTGCGCGCCGGGTCGAAGCCGAGGAGGCGTTGGCACGCGGGCCAGTACTCCGGGCGCATCTTGAGGTAGCCGACCTCAAAGGCGTCGACGATCCGATCCACGTAGCGATGGAGACTGGTCCGCGCCACCTTGATCTCGACCCCGGCCGGGTGGGCATTCGTCACGAGGGCGATGCGCTTTCCGCGGGCCCGCACTCCCCGGAGAAACGCCTCCGCGCCCGGCAGAAACCCGATCATATGCTCGAGCTCTTTCGTCATCGCGACGAGGTCGAGACCCAGCCGCCGCGTCCAATAGTGCAGATCCGTCCAGTCGAGCTCCCGCTCGACCGACCGGTAGAGCGCGAACAGGTATTCGCGGGCTGCGTCCAGCGGAAGCCGGCGCTCGAGCGCATAGCGCCGGGGCAATTCCTCTTCGAAAAAGAAATTGTCGAAATGGCGGTCCAGCAGTGTCCCGTCCATGTCGAGCAGGACGGAATCGACGGCGTTCCAGTCGAACCCATTGATGGGGGTAGGGTGCGGCATGAGGCGACTCCGAGGTGGCATTATAACGAAACCATGCCGGCTGTCCGAGACCGGCCGGCGATCGGCGGCGGTCCTGCCCAGTCTTCATCTCGCCCAGCGTTTCTTGTGTTCGGCAAAAGCCCTATGATAGGGTCCGGCAGGCTATGGCGCCGGATCTGTTTACTCCCACCCCACCGCTGATCGCGATCGTCGGACGCCCGAACGTCGGAAAATCCACCCTGTTCAACCGCATCCTGGGCAAGCGCAACGCCATCGTGGACGACGTGCCGGGGGTGACACGGGACCGAAACTATGCGGACGGCAGCTATCGCGGCCGGCCGTTTCGGCTCGTCGACACGGGCGGGCTGGATCCCACGTCCACCGACGGGATGCTCGCGCTGATCCGGCAGCAGTCGAAGATCGCGATCGCGGAGGCCGACCTCGTCATCTGCGTGATGGACGGCCGGGCGGGGCTCACGCCCGCCGATCACGAGATCGTCGAGCTCCTTCGGCCGATCACCAAGCCCGTCTTCTATGCGGTCAACAAGATCGATACGCCGAAGGCCGAGCCGCTCACGGCCGATTTCTACCGTCTGGGAGCGGAGCACCTCTTCTCGATCTCAGCGGAGCACGGTCTCGGCGTCGACGACCTCCTCGAGGCGATCTATCCGCTCCTGCCCGCCTCGGAGGCCGAGGAGGGCGGACCGCCGCCGGTCCGGGTCTCCGTCGTCGGCCGTCCGAACGTCGGCAAGTCCACCTTGATCAATCGGATCCTCGGTGAGGAGCGGGTCGTCGTCTCCGACGTGCCGGGCACCACGCGGGATCCGATCGATACCGAGGTCGAGCACGAGGGGCGCCGGTACGTCTTCACCGACACCGCCGGAATCCGGCGGCGCGGCCGGATCGAGCACGGCGTGGAGCATTACAGCGTCTCCCGTGCCGTCACGGCCATGGGTCGCTCGGACGTCGCCGTGCTGGTCTTGGATGGGGTGGAGGGGATCACCGAACAGGACACGAAGATCGCCGGGCTGATCCTCGAGCAAGGACGCGGCTGTGTCCTATTCGTGAACAAGTGGGACCTGCGGGCCGGGGACGTGGACGCGAAGACGGCGTACGAGCGGGAGCTTCACCGGCGCCTTCGGTTCCTCACGTGGGCCCCCGTGCTCTATGGGTCGGCCTTGAAGCCCGACGTCCTCCGGCGACTGTTCCCGGAGATCGATCGGGTCATGGCTGCGTTCACCCGGCGCGTGACGACCGGGGCGCTGAACAAGTTCGTGCAACAGGTCATCGATGAGCACCCGCTCCCGATCCGCAAGGGGCGGCCGACCAAGACCGTCAAAGCGGTCTTCCTGACGCAGGTCGCCGCAAAGCCGCCGACGTTCGCTTTCTTCGTCGGGCGGCCGCAGGACGTCGGCAAGACGTATCTCCGGTACCTCGAAAAGCGCATTCGCGAAGAATACGGCTTTGCCGGCACGCCGATCAGGATCTTGGTCAGGCAGAAATAATTAGGGGGGCGCTGAACGAAGGGTGCTGGGTGCCCCACACTTCCCGCTCATCGCTCAGCACTCATCGTTCATCATTGTCTTCACGGGAGGTGGCTATGCATGAGCGAACGAAGCTGGTGATGGCCCTCCTCATCGTCCCGGTGGTCGCCTGGATGGTGAGCGGGGAGCGACTGGGCGCGCAGGATCAGGGGACGGGGGGCCCATCGGAGACGGACACGGTGACCATAGACGGCCTCACGGTCCCCGATATCGGGCCCTTGCCCGCCTACGTCCCGACCCCGCCGACGAACCTGACCTACGTCCAGAAAGTGGAGTTGGGCAAGCAACTGTACTTCGACACCCGGCTGTCGAAGAACAACTCCATTTCGTGTGCGTTTTGCCATAACCCCGGCACGGGGTTCGCCGATGCCCGGCAGTTCTCGATCGGGGCCTTCGGCACGGCGGGCGGACGCCAGGCTCCCACCGTCTACAACACCGCCTTCATTCCGCTCCAGTTCTGGGACGGGCGCGCGGGGTCGCTCGAGGAGCAGGCGATCGGGCCGATCCACAATCCCGTCGAGATGGCGGAGAAGCACGAAACGGTCGTGCCCAAGATCGCGAAGATCCCGGGGTACCAAAAACAGTTCCGGGCCGTGTTCGGAAAGGACGCGAGTCTCCAGAGCATCGCCGAGGCGATCGCGGCGTTCGAACGGACGATCGTGTCGGCCAATTCGGCGTTCGACAAGTATGCCATGGGCGACCAGGGCGCAATGGACGAGGCGGCGGTCCGCGGGCTGGGCCTCTTCAAAGGGAAAGCCCGGTGCATCCTGTGCCACAACGGTCCGAATTTCACCGATAACCAGTTCCACAACCTGGGCGTCCCGCAAGCAGGATTGCTCAAGGAGGACCTCGGCCGCTACAACGTGTCCCGGCGTGAGAAGGACAAGGGCGCGTTCAAGACCCCCACGTTGCGCAGCGTCGTGGAAACGGCTCCGTACATGCACGACGGCGTGTTCAAGACGCTCGAGGAAGTGATCGCCTTCAAGGACAAGGGTGGCGGCCCCAACCCGCACCTCAGCCCGTTGATGAAGCCCCTTGGTTTGAGCGAGCAGGAAAAGGCCGACCTCGTCGCCTTCCTCAAGGCGTTGACGGGCGCGCCGATCAAGGTGCTGCCGCCCAAGCTGCCCTGATCTCACGGCTGTCGACGCCGGCGTCGACAGCCGTCCTGCGACGGCCGTTCCCTCCTCTTCAACGATGCCCTACACGCCGAGCGTGCGATCGCCACATCGAAAGGCGTCCGGGGCCGACGGCGCGTCCCGGCTCCGGCGATTACAGTCATCGGTGTCTGCGAAGAGGAGGATCTATGCGGCACCGAGTGCGCTCGATATTCAGCCTGGGCATCGCGCTGTCCCTCGCCGTGCTCCTGTCCCTCGCGCTCAACAGCGTGGCGGAGAACCGGTCGGGGGAGGGGAAGTCGTCGCCGGCGATCGACGAGACCAAGAAGAAGGGGTTCGAGGGAGTGGATTTCTACTACGACGTCTTTGGCGCGCCGCCCGGCCAGGACCCGCAGCGGGCGTTCGAATCGGTCATGGCCAAGGACCGAGCCGAAAAGCCGCAGGTGATGGAGCGGCAGCGCACGCTGCTGCGGGAGCGGTACCGCCTCGACTGCCGCACCACGGACGGCGTGACGATGACGAAGGGAAAACCGCAGCCGATCGGACCCGCCGTGCTGCTCCCGGAGGGCATGACCTGGGAGAAGCTGGGTCAGATGGAGGCCGAGGACATCAAAGGCCGCGGCGTCTTCCCGCCGGGGTTCCGGCGGCTGCCGCACGTGAAACCCGCCGTCGGCGGACAAGTCTTTCCTCAGGTGCAAATCAAGGCGTTCCCGCGGCTCGAGCGGTTCGACGTGGACTTCGATCTGCCCGACTGCTTCTTGCCGGAGTTTCCGCCGCCCATCTTTCTCACCACGCACCCGGAGCTGGGCGACGTCTCCCAAGGCGAAGTCGTGAGCGCGGAGAACATCGATCGTCTGTTCCGGGGCCTGGTCACGCCGGCCCAGTTCGACGGGCTCCGACTGCTGGTCACGCAGTTCGCGCAAGAGGAGTTCAATCTCACCCACGATCGCAAGTCCGTCAAACCGAGTCTCGGGGTGACGTGTCTGGACTGTCACGTGAACTTCCATACGACCGGGCAGTTTCACCTGAATCCGGACACCCGACCGCAACGCGACCGGCTGCGGCTCGACACGGTGAGCCTGCGAGGCATGTTCAACCAGCAGGTCCATGGCTCGAAGCGAAGCCTCCGGTCCGTGGAAGATTTCACTGAGTTCGAGCAGCGCACGGCCTATTTCAACGGCGACCCGATCCGGGGGATGAAGAAGGGGCTGAACATCATCGATCGGCTGCAGGTCGCGCACATGGCGCAGATGCAGAACATGATCGATTTCCCGCCGGCGCCGAAGCTGACCCCGATCGGGATGTTGAACCGGAAGGCCGCGACGCCTCAGGAGTTGAAGGGCGAGGAGATTTTTTGGGGGAAGGGCAAGTGCGCGGGTTGCCATCAGCCGCCCGCCTATACCGACCATCAGATGCACGACCTGCACCTGGAACGGTTCGGGGCCGAGGCGGATGGGCCGATCAAGACCTTTGTCTTGCGCGGCATCAAAGATTCTCCGCCCTACCTGCACGACGGCCGGCTGCCGACCCTCGAAGATACGGTCGAGTTCTTCAACGTCGTGCTGGAGCTGAAGCTGACGCAGGAGGAGAAGCAGGCGCTCGTCGCGTTTCTCAGGACCTTGTAATGACCGCGGGGCGTTCCCCGGCGCCCACGGGAGCCGGAGGCGGCAAGGGCGCCGCTGCGCGGCTCGACAGGGGGACCCGAATCGAGCTTCGCGCCCGCTCCGCCCTGATCGTCCTCCTGGCCCTGCTCGCCGTCGGGGTTACCGGAGCCGTCGCGGGCGCGGAGGAGCAGCCGGCACCCGCCGAGCCGGCCGCCGCTCCGCCGCTCGATTGCCGCTATGCCACCACCGAGCATCCCTCGTCGGCTCGAACCGTCGAACCGCTCCAGGACCGGCGTCTACCCCAGGACGACGTGTTCCGCCCGCTCCTGGCCGACCCGAAGCAGCCGCGCTTCCAGGCGAGCTATCAACGCGTGCGCTTCCGCACCCCGGGCGAGAGCATCAACGCCGGCTTCGTCGGTTTCGGGGAGAGCTTCGGACTGTGGGGGCGGCGCCAACAGCGAGGCTGCGACGGCTGGCAGGTGAGCGTGTTCGGCGCGGTCTTCTCGCAATTCAACCTCGACGCGCCCTCGGTGGATCTGATCAACGCCGACTATCAAGTCGGCTTTCCGTTGACGTGGCGCCACGGACCGTTCTCGGCCCGCTTTCGGCTCTACCATCAAAGCAGCCATGTGGGCGACGAGTTCATCCTTAACAATCCGGGGTTTCGCCGGATCAACTTCAGCTTCGAGGAGGTCGACGGCCTGGTCTCGATGGAGCTGGGGTGGTTTCGGGTCTACGGGGGCGGCGGCTATCTGGTCCAGCGTGAGCCGGATCTCCACCGGGCAAAGATCCAGTGGGGGGTGGAGGCGCGAGGGCAGCGGGGCGTTCGCTTCATCTTCGGCAACCCGATCCTGGTCGCCGGGGCCGACTTCAAACAGTTCGAGCAGCTCGGCTGGAACGTCAACGCCACGGTGGTGGGCGGCTTCGAGTGGTTCGGCCCTCGCGCCACCCACCGGGTTCGCGTGCTGCTGAACTATTACCGGGGGTTCAACCCGTACGGCCAGTTTTTCACCCAGGAGATCGAGACGATCGGCATCGGGCTGTACTTCAAGTTCTGACGGCCCGGCTAGCGGGCCGGGCCCTTGCCTGATTCCTCGGCCGGGGGGATCGCGATGTCCATGACCTTGTTTTCATCGTCCACGAGCAGAACGACCAGCTCGCCCTTGGACAGCGTCGTCAGCTTGTCCACGACGAGCGGGCGGACCGCATAGGGTCTCTCCTTCCCATCAGCCGTGCGAATCGTCACCTGGTCCTTGGTCGGCGACTCCACGATCGTGCCGACGACCCGGCGGTGCGCTCCCTTGATCGGGGACTTCTTGTCCGGCCTCTCCTCGGCGCGCTTCAACGCGTCACGATCCTCGAACGTGACGTCGACGATTTTATTGGTCTCGTCGAGGAGGAACACCGCATCGACGCCGACCGGAATCGAGGCCACCTTGCTCCGTGCCTGCGACCGGATCTCGAAGCCCTCTTCACGGCCGTCCTCGGTCCGGAGGATAGCCTGGTCATGGCCGATCACGAGCGGCTGAGCGATCCGTCCTTTCACGATGCGATGCTCGGAACCGGCCGCCGGCCGGCCGGAGGCGTCCGCCAGGTGGTAGTCCACGATCAAGTTCTGATCGTTCAGCGTGATGTCCAAGCGATCGCCGGGCTTCAGCTCCGGAAGTCCCTTTTCTTTCGCCTCATTCAACGGAATGTACCGGGGCTGCACCTCCCCGGTGTTGACTTCGATCTGTCCGCTCGCGATGCGCTCGATCGTCCCCGTGACCTGATGCTGCCCTTGGATGCCGCGGCTCTCTGCTCCCTCCGACTGCGAGGCCGCCTGGACCGTGAACGACGGCGTGACGACGAGCATGCCTACAAGCACTGCGACGCGTGTTGGTGTCATGATGCGCTCCGTCTCATGGTTGTCGGTTGTCGTGCCCGTGAATTGGCGCCATTCCTCGCCGGGAAGGGCTGCAAGGAGCGTACCGGTAAGCGGGCAGGCCGTGGGGCCGAACCTTCGCCATGAAGATCGACCCGGCCGGGACGACCGGGGCGGCCACGGCAGGGGACGGACTGTTCCCGGGCTGGACAAGGTGTACGGACGGCTGGCTGTGTTCGGCGTCTCTATCCGCGCTTGTGTTCGTGGGTGACTGGGTCAGGCGAGCGCAAGGCAGCATGGAGCTTGAAGACAGACGATGTCGGTCGCCGGACGTACGGAAAGGCGCGGAGGCCTGAAGCTTGCTAAGACGAAGAGTCCCAAGCCCCATTCGTGGAGTAGTGCGCGCATGACATCCCGGATCCTCATCGTCGACGACGATCCCGCGTTGCTCGAAGCCCTTCCCGACACGATTACGAGCCGGATGGACGGCATCGTCGTCGATGCCTGCGATTCGGGCCGGCAAGCCCTGGCCTTGGTGGCCGGGACCGACTATGACGCGCTGGTGACGGACATCAAGATGCCCGAGTTGGACGGGCTGAGCCTGCTGGAGAAGGTTCGGGACCTCAGGCCCGATATGCCGGTGCTGCTGATCACCGGGCATGGCGAGCGGGATCTGGCCGTTCGGGCCTTGCGCGGCGGCGCCTACGATTACATCGAGAAGCCGATCGATCGCGACCACTTCATGGCCTCGCTCAGCCGCGCGGTCCAGGCTCGTCACCTGAAGCGGCGGGTCGAGGAGCAGAGCCTGGCCCTGGCCAAGCACGCGTCCGAGCTCGAACGCATCGTCCAAGAGCGGACCCGTGAGCTGACCGAAGCCAATCAGGCGAAGGATGAGTTCCTCAAGGCCCGCGATCGCGCGCTGGCGGAAGCCCGCGGGGCGCAGCAGCGCCTGGCCTTCCTCGCGGATGCCACCCGGATCCTCGTGGCCACGCTCGACTACGACGAGACGTTGGGTCGGGTGGCGCGCCTCATGGTCCCCACGCTGGCCGATTACTGCGTCGTGAGCGCGACGGTGAAGGGCGGCGGGTTCCGGCGGGTCGCGCTGACCCATGCCGATCCGGAGCGAAGCGGATTGCTCCAGCACGTCGCCGAGAAGATCGCGCCTGACAAAATGCCCTTGTCCCATCCGATCCGGCGCGTTCACCGGTCGGCCGAGACCTCGGTCTTTACCGTGCGGTCGCGTGACCCTTCGGTGGACCCGGCCGACCGGGCGTTTTTCGAGGCACACCAGGCGTTGGGCGGCCATTCGGTCATGATCGTCCCGCTGGTGGCCCATGGACGGAGCCTGGGCGCGATGACCCTGGGGCGGAACGGGGACCGGGAGCCGTACGGCCGCGACGACCGGGAGTTGGCCGAGGAGCTCGCCCGCCGCGCCGCGCTCGCCATGGACAATGCCCGGCTGTACAGCGACGCGCAAGAAGCCAACCGATTGAAGGATGAGTTCTTGGCGACGGTGTCGCACGAGCTGCGCACCCCGCTCACGGCGATTCTCGGCTGGGCGCAGATGCTGCAGGCCGGCACGCTCGACCCGTCGACCGCCCAGCGGGCGCTCGCCAGCATCGAACGGAATGCCAAGTTCCAAGCGCACCTGATCGAGGACCTCCTCGATATCTCCCGCATCAGCACCGGGAAGCTGCGTCTCGACGTCCGCCCCGTCGAATTGGCGCCGATCATCGAAGCGGCGCTCGACGCCGTCCGCCCGGCCGCGGATGCCAAGAACATCAGGCTGGAGAAGGCGCTGGACTGGAAGGCGGGCTTGGTCTCCGGGGACCCGGATCGCCTGCAGCAGGTCGCTTGGAACCTTCTCTCGAACGCGATCAAATTCACCCCGAGGGAAGGACGCGTGTGGGTCGCGCTCGAGCGCCACGACTCCCAGGTTCATCTCATCGTCCGCGATACCGGCCAGGGAATCAGCCCCGAATTTCTGCCGTACACGTTCGAGCTCTTCCGCCAGGCGGACAGCTCGATTACGAGGAGCCACGGCGGGCTCGGCCTGGGCCTTGCGATCGTGCGTCACTTGGTCGAGATGCACGGCGGGAGCGTCCAGGCGGACAGCGAAGGGGAAGGCCACGGCGCGACGTTCACGGTGATCTTCCCCATCGTCGGGGTGCGGGTGAACCAGCCGGACGGCCGGGAGGCGGTGCTCGGCGGGTCGGCCTCGGACGGAGGGCGAGGGTGTGAGATCCCGGAGTTGACCGGGCTTCACGTCCTTGTCGTGGATGATGAGCTGGAGACCCGCGACCTGCTCCTCGAGGTCTTGTCGAAGTGCGGCGCCACGGTCCGCGGCTGCGGCTCCGCGCAGGAAGCGCTCGGTGTCCTCCGGCAGTGGCCGGCGGATGTCCTGATCTCGGACATCGGGATGCCGGGAGAGGACGGCTATGAGCTGATTCGACGGGTACGGGCCATGGCGCCCGAGCAGGGCGGGCGGATCCCGGCGGTCGCGCTGACCGCGTACGCCAGGGCCGAGGACCGGGTGCGGGCCCTTTCGGCCGGGTTCCAGATGCACGTGGCGAAACCGGTCGAGCCCATTGAGTTGGCGACGGTCGTCGCCAGCTTTGCCTGGCAGAAGAAGGGATGAGAGGGCCGGACCGGTGCCGCCGACGCCACGCGGGGCCGGACCATTGACGGGACGACATGACCGAGTGAGAACGTAAAGGGTCTTCTTAAGGAGGCTTCAATGAAAAGCGCATTCGTCAGCGATGTCCAGGAGATTCGACGGCGGGCACGGGAGCACGTCGAGCGGGGGGCGGTGACGGAGGGCTATCGGGCGGATCGCCAGACCGTGATCAAGCTGCTCAACGAGGCGCTCGCCACGGAAATCGTCTGCACGCTTCGGTACAAACGGCATTATTTCATGGCCAAGGGGATCCACGCGGAGCCGGTCGCGAACGAGTTCCAGCAGCATGCCATCGAAGAGCAGGGGCACGCCGACGAGATCGCGCAGCGCATCACGCAGCTCGGCGGCGAGCCGAATCTCAACCCGGAGGGGCTGTTGACCCGCAGTCACGCCGAGTACGTCGAGGGCGACTCGCTCGTGGAGATGATCCGTGAGGATCTCATCGCCGAGCGGATCGCCATCGACACGTACGCCGAGATGATCCGGTATTTCGGGGACGATGACCCGACCAGCCGTCGCATGATGGAGGGCATCCTCGCCAAGGAAGAAGAGCACGCCGATGAGCTGGCCAACCTGCTCACGACCCTCGACCCCACGAAAGGGTGAGAAGAAGCGATGAGCGCTGAACGCGGAACGAAGGAGACGATCAGCACCTGAGCTGTCGTTCCGCGTTCCGCGTTTCTTCCATGCCCTCCCGTTGTCTTTTCAGCATTCCGCGTTTGTTCCTTCTCGGTAGTCCTCCGTTCAGCATTCAGCACTCCGCGCTCAGCGCTTCTTCCTGCGCTCCGCGTTTCCTCGGTTCCCCTTGACACCTTTCTCGGCGCGCCCGTAGACTCCGTTTTTGATGGCGGCGCGTTCCCCAGAAGCGGCGATCGCGGACCACCCGCGGCCGTCGCGTGCGCATGCGGCCTCATTCGACCGCCTGTATCGCGACCATGCGGACCGGATCTACCGCTTCGCGCAGCGGGTCTGCGGCCCGGTGGAGGACGCACGCGATCTCGTCCAGGAGACGTTTCTCAACGCCTATCGGGGGCTCTCACAGTTCCGAGGTGAGGCCCAGTTGTCCACCTGGCTCTACCGCATCGCGATTCGCGCGTGCATGGCCATGCGCCGGCGCAAGAAGGGAGAGCCCGAGCGGGAGCTGTCGCTCGAGGAGTTCATCCCGACGTCGGACGGGGAGCTCAAGCTCCAGATTCCCGCGCAAGGCCTCTCTCCCGAGGAAGCGCTCGAGAACAAGCAACTGCGGCGGGCCCTCAATCAGGCCATCCGTGCGCTGCCGCCCAAGTATCGCGTCGTGTTGATCCTCCGGGACATGGAAGGGCTGTCGGCCAAAGAGGTCGCGGCGATCATGGGGCTGAACGAGCGGGCGGTGAAGTCCCGGCTCCACCGCGCGCGCCTGTTCGTCAGGCGGGAATTGACGGCGAGAGGCGTGGCGCGTTCGTGGCGGGCCTCATCGGACCGGGACGCCGAGGAGCTTGCGAGGATGGACGGAGTCAGATAACCGCGGAGCGGATGTCGTGGAGCGACCGCATCGCCATACGAAAGCCGGCTGCCTTCGGATTCTCCGGAGTCTCTCGGCGTACCTGGACGACGAGCTGACGAGCGACGTGTGCCGGGAGATCCGCGCGCATCTGGGAGCCTGCCCCCGGTGCGAAGAGTTCCTCGACGGCCTGCGCGTCACGGTCTCGCTGTGCCGCCATCTCGAGGCCAAGCCCCTGTCTCCGACCGCAAAGGCTCAACTTCGCCGGCAGATCCTCAAAGCGATCGGCTGAGGCGGTCCGGGCGCTCGCTCACCTCGAGGGAGGACGACCTCCATGCGGCAGCTCTCGTGGCCTCGACAGCTTCGAGCGGCGGTCGCCGCCGCGGGCCTGACCCTACTGCTCGTGGACTCCCGAGCGGAGCCGCCGGGTGAGGCGATGGTCACGATCGACATTCATGCCCGCCGGTTCGAGCCGCCCGCCGTAACGCTCCATGCCGGCACCCCGGTCCGACTGGTCTTGATCAACCATGACGCCGAGCTGCACGCCTTCGTGCCGGGCGAGCTGTTCGAGGGCGTCAACGTGCGCGTGACCGGCAACGGTGCACCGGATTTCGGCGCCGGCGGGTTGCGTAAGGTCATCATCCCCTCGGGCGGCCGGTCCGAGATCCGATTCACCCCGGAACGGCCCGGTGCCTATCCCTATTTCTGCGATATGCCCGGACACGAGATGCGCGCCGTTATCCAGGTCGAACGCTAGCCGTCCGGGCGGAACCCTTTCAGCCAGCGCCGGCGCCATGGTAGAGTAGGCGGCTTTTTTTTACGGAGGAGTTGGACATGGGTTCTTCGACTCATCGGCGAACATCATCGAAATCGGCTCTCGGCGCCCGGCGCGCGTCGGCGGCGATCGCCTTCACGGCGGCCGTGGGACTCCTGATGAGCGGCCTTGGGACGGCGGACGCGGCCCCGCGAAAAGGGAAAGCCTCCGGTGGAGTCAGGACCTCGCCGGCCGTCGTGGCCGTGCAGCAGTATATCGACGCGGTGTCCAAGGGCGACCGTGTCGCGGCGGGCCGGTTGGACTTCGCCTGCCAGTATCAGATGCGCGCAGCCGCCGCCCGAGCCTCCCAACACCCGCCGGCCAGCGATCCGATCTATCGAGCCTGCTGGGATGAGATCGAACAGGCGCACGCGGAGGCCGTCGACCAACAGAGCCAGGGCATGGACGCCGTGTGGCCGGGCAAGGGGAGCCTCGTGTTCTTCACCGAGGATTTGACTCACTACCCGCCTTCCGCGTTCGTGATGGAGCGCCTCGGCGCCTCTCCGCCGGGAACGGGGCTGAAAGTCGATCTCGTTGGGACGGCTCCGCTGCCGGCCGCGTCCTTTCCCAAACGGCAGGGCGAAGGGACCTCCGCCGCCTCCGCGACGCGGGTCACGCTCCGCATCGGCTACCGCGACGCCTTGACGTCTCCGGTCGCCTATGCGCCCGGGGCGTATCAATGGACCAGCACCGTGAAGCGCCCGATCAAGGCGATCAAGGCGGTGACCATGTCCTGGGTGGCGATCACCGGGCTGAAGAAGCACGGGTTCCCCGGCGACGTCGCGGTCTTGAACCTCCCCGTCTCGCGGTTGGGCGATCCGGCGGGGGCCGTGCCCTTCGTGACCGAAGCCGGGGGCTATGTCCCGAATTCCACCGAGTGGTGGGAAGGCAACGACGTCGCCGGGCTCTTGATCGCCGCGGTCGGCCGGGCCTCCCTGTTCCCCGATCTGCACAACCGGGTGGCGTTGCTCAACCGTGTGTTGATCATCGATCCGCTGCAGCCCGATGCGCTTACGCTCCTGACCCGCGACCTTTACGAGACCCTGCTGGCCGCCGGTGCCGCCGCCCATGCGGTGTCGGTGACGGATCCGGCGCTCGCCGCCCGCTTCAACGAGCTCTATTGGAACACGTATGCGCAAACCACCCGCGTGGACATCTCCTTGGGCATGGAGATGGGCGGATTCACCGCGCCGACCCCCGCGGATTACCTGTATCGCGTGGTGCCGGCCATGGAAAAGCTGGCCAAGGTGCGGCCGGAGGACCTGGAGAACCGGATCAGGCTGGGTATCGCCTACCGATGGAACAACGATCAACTGGCTGCCATCGCCACGCACGAGCGCGTGGTGAACGAGGTGCCGGCCACGCGGAACAACCTGCGTGCCCGAGCGCTGATCGAGTTGGCCTGGTCGCGGATCGCCAAGGTCGCCTGGAACCGTATCCTGGACGATCCCGGCGTCAAACAGGCCTACAAGGAGGCGGAAGAGGCCTTCAACCTGGCGGACCGGCCGGTCGACAAGTTTGCGGCGGCCTACACGATGGCGTACAGCCTGCTCTTTACGCCCGATCGCGACAACCAGGCCGTGCTCGCACGCTTGACGGAGGCGCGCGACTGGTATTTCAAAGTGCCGGGCGCCTCGCTCGTGTCCTGGCGCTACCTGCTGTCCAACGACAATTTGAAGGGCGTCGTGGAGGCCGATCCGACCTTCCAGCCGCTTCTCGCCGAGGACGGCGTTCAGGGCAAGGGGTGACCGCCTCCGTCGCGGACCTCAGCCCCGTTCCCGGTCCCCCATCCGGGCGAGCTCCTCGAAGTACGCGGCGAACGTCCGCATGCCCCCCGCCGCTTGCCCCCAGTCGAAATACTCATTGGGCGCATGGTAGCCGTGCTCGGGGAGGCTCAGGCCCATGAACACAATCGGCACGTTCCACGCGCGGTGCATGATCGAGACGGCCCCGATCGAGCCCCCTTCCCGGATGAACGCCGGCTCTTTCCCGAACCCTGCGCGTACGGCCCGGCGGGCGGCGTCCGCGTAGGGACCGCTGAAGACGCCGCGAAACGGCTGGAGCATGCCCTCCGCCTCGACCCGGACATCCGGGTTCTGCTCCGACACGAACCGCTTGAGCAAGGAGAAGATGGTCTCGGGCCGCTGGTTCGGGACCAACCGCATGCTGACTTTCAGCTCTCCGGCGCTCGGGATGATCGTCTTCACGCCCGGTCCGGTGTAGCCGCCGACGAGCCCGTGCACCTCGAAGGTGGGGGCGGCCCAGATTCGTCGCAGCACCTCTTCCGCCTCCGTCGTGCGCAAGGACTTGAACCCGTAGGCGCGGGTGAACCGTCCGACATCGAACCCGGACTCCAGAAAGCTTGCCACCTCCGCGCGCGTGGGGCGAAGGACGTCGTCGTAGAACCCGGGAATCTTCACCCGGCCCGTGCGCGCATCGACGCACGCCTGGGCCAACGCACACAACTCGGCCAGGGGGTTTCGCGCCGCGCCGCCCGTCAACCCCGAGTGTGCATCCACCGTCCCCGTCCGTAAGGAGCACCGGACCGCCAAGAGGCCGCGAAGGCCGTATGGGATGGCCGGCTTCCCTTTGGCCACCCAGATGGTATCCGAGACGAGAACGGAATCAGGCCTCGGGATGCCTTTGCCGGGCGCCAGCGCCGAGGCAAAGTGCGGGCTTCCGATCTCTTCCTCCAACTCCCAGACAAAACGGACGTTGATGGGTGTGCCCTGCTCCACCGCGTAGCGGGCCGCCAGGAGCGCGGTGAGCGCCGGACCCTTGTCGTCGGTTGCGCCGCGCCCCCGGTACCGGCCGTGGTCGTTGTGGAAGACGAACGGCGGCTGCCGCCATTCCGGTTCCTGCGCGGGCTGGACGTCCAGGTGGTTGTAAACGGTGACGGTCGGATAGGCGGGGTTCGTCGTCCATCCTCCGGACACCACCGGGTTACCGTCGGTCTCGACGACGCGACCCTCTGCGCCCAAGTCTTTCAGCAGATGGGCCGCCCAGTCGGCCATCCGGCGAATGTCGGGCGCACGGGCAGGATCCATGCTGACCGATGGGATCTGGACCATCTCGGCCAACAGCGCTTCGAAGCGCGGGCGGATGTCGGCAATGTAGCGGGTCAGAGAGGCATTCGCGCGGCTGGTCGCTCGGGGCATCATTGATCCTTTCTCGTGTGTGAGTGCTCGACGCGAGGGGCTGTGCCGGCGGCGGAGCAGCCGAAGGCTTCGACTGTGTCGGCGGCACGAAGCACCGTCGCGCGCCCGCCTCGTCGATGCCGGCAGCCCTGATCTACACGGTTCCTGGCTCGGAGAGCAAGCCCCGAGGCTCCGCGACGTGCAGCGCGAAGTCCTCTCCTCGTCATGGACTGGGAGGCCGCGGGGTTGGCGGAAGGGCAGGGCGCGGATCGCTCGTGAGTGTCCGATCCGCGCGTCCCTTGACTCGGGCGGCACCCTATGCTCTGTTACGGCGCCGAGGGAGGACGGATGTTCAGACTGAACGGGATGGGTCGAGGGCGAGCCGTGACGATCGCCATAGTGGTCGCATGGATTTTCGCGTTGGCGGCCGCCCAGGCGAGGGGGAACGAGCCGGTGACGATCGAGGAGATCGTGGCCGATCCCGACGCGTTCCATCTTCACGACGTGCTCGTAGAGGGAGTGGTCGGGGCGGTGAGGGTGTTGGATCCGTATTTTCTCGCGTCAGGAGCGGCCTGTTATGGCGCCTACACCTTCGTGCTCGAGGATGAAGCCGGTTATGGACACTTCCTCCTGGTCGGCGTCCCCGGGATCTGCGGCACCCCGATCATCCGGCATCCCGAGGTGGCCGAAGGGGACAAGGTGCGGGTCTACGCGGGCATCCAAGTGCCGACGCGGTTCGGCGAGTTCCGCCCCGAGCACGGGCTGCCGCCGCCGTCCCCGACCACCGGCCCGCCTCCGGTTCAGGCGATTGCCCGCAGTATCACACGGATTGACAACTGAGCCCCGAGGCGCGGATGACATCACCCAGTCTGGACGGAGTGGGATGGATCGGGACCGGCGTGATGGGAGCGGCGATGTGCGGCCGGCTGGTTCGGGCCGGCCGGTCCGTGACCGTGCACACGCGCACCCGTGAGAAAGCGCGTGCGCTGCTGGAGGCGGGTGCGACATGGGCCGACTCGCCGCGCGCGGTCGCGGAGCGGTCGCAGGTCGTGATCACGATGGTCGGGGTCCCCGAAGACATCCACCGCGTGTATTTTGCCGAGGACGGCGTCCTCGCCGGGATTCACCCCGCTGCCGTCGCTCTGGACATGACGACCAGCCCGCCGAGCCTCGCCCGCGAGATCGCGCGGGCGGCAGGTGAAAAAGGCGCGGCCGCCCTCGATGCACCGGTGTCCGGCGGAGACGTGGGCGCACGAGACGGGACGCTCTCGATCATGGTCGGCGGGGACGCCGGCGCGCTCGGGCGCGTCTTGCCGCTCTTGCAGCTCATGGGCACACGGATCGTGCATCAGGGCGGGCCCGGCGCCGGGCAGCATGCCAAGCTCTGCAACCAGATGGTCATCGCCGGGACGATGATCGGGACCTGCGAGAGCTTGCTCTACGCGACCAAGGCCGGCTTGAAGCCGGAGTCGTTGCTCGAGGCCATCTCGGGGGGCGCCGCGGCCTGTTGGACCCTGGACCATCTCGCGCCGCGGATCCTGCGCCGAAACTTCGATCCGGGTTTCTTCGTCGACCACTTCGTGAAGGACATGGCGATCGCACTCGAGGAGGCCAGGCGGATGCGGCTGGTGCTCCCCGGCCTGGCCTTGGTTCACCAGCTCTATGTCGCGGTCCAAGCGCACGGACACGGGCGGCAGGGCACCCAGGCCTTGATGTTGGCGCTCGAAGCGCTGAGCCATGCCCAGGTTCAGACCGGTTCCTGAGACGATGGTCCGTTCACGGCACGGAGCCGAGGAGAAGGCGCGAGAGTCCTACTGGACCGAAAAGGGAATCGGGGCGAAGGTAAGCGCGAAGATGACGACCGCGCCCCACCCGACCCAGACACGGGCCCGCCCGAGCACGGTTTCGGGATCCATGACCGGAGGATGGGCCAGGCCGAAGATTCCCGCCATCCCGGCCCATATGAACCATCCCGGCCAACCGACGAATCCCAAGAACAGCAGGATCGGCACGACCGTGAGGGCGATCGTGCGCTGGCGAGGGCCGAACAAGGCGTAGGCGACGTGCCCGCCGTCCAACTGCCCGAGGGGGATGAGATTCAACGACGTCACGAACAATCCGAACCAGGCGGCGAACGCGACCGGATGCAAGACGACGTCGTAGCCCTGCGGCAGCGGGCCGATCACCAGCCAGGACAGGAACTGGAGCAACAGCGGCTCGCCCAACCGCAGACCGTACAGGCCCTGGTCGAGCACGACGGTGGACCAGCGCAGGCCGACGACCAGCGCGACGCAGGCGACGACGAAGCCGGCGATCGGCCCGGCGACGCCGATGTCGAAGAGCGCCTTGCGGCTCAAGATCGGTCCGCGCATCCGAATGATCGCGCCGAACGTGCCGATGAAGTGCGGCGGACCCGGAATGAACAGTGGGAGCGAGGCGGGGACGCGATGGATCCGGGACAAGAGGTAGTGCCCAAACTCATGGGTGACGAGGATGCCCAGCAGCGTGCCGGCGAACGGAATCCCTTTCTTGAGCACGGAGGGGTCGTTGATCAGGAATCGCCAGGCGCCTTGGAAGGCGTCCCGGTTGGTGGCATAGGCGCCCGCCCAGAGGGTCGTGAACACCGTGGCGACGAACAGGCCAAGGGGCAGGATCCAGTCGCTGAACGCGGAGCGCGGCCGGGCGGCCAGAATCGGCTCGTTCATGCCGGCCGGCCAGCCGGTCCGCTCGTCGCCCGCCCGGTCGATCGTCAGGAACTGGTGTCGGTCATCGTTCATCGTGCGCCACCGCAAACGGGTTGTGCTCGAGCTCTTGGCGGACCGTGGTGGCCGGACCGTGTCCGGGAAACAGCGCCGTCTGCAGAGGCAGCGTCAGGACCCGGGTGCGAACCGACGCGAGATGGACGGGGTACAGGCTCGACGGATTCGACCGCCCGATGGAGCCGGCGAACAGCGTATCGCCGACGAAACAGATCGGCTGCTCGAGGCCGTCCACCCTGTAGCAGGTCCCGCCCGGCGTGTGACCCGGTGTGGTGATGCACCGGACCTGCAGCCGGCCGACGGACAGGCACTCACCATCGCGGGGGCTCTGAAGCAGATCGGCCGGCGGCGTCCAGGACAGCAGGGCCTCGTCATCGCGGCCCAGGTAGACGGGGACGCACCAGCGGCGCACGATCTCATCGAGCCCCTCCGCATGATCGGCGTGCCCGTGTGTGAGGCAGACGGCCTTGAGCGTGGCGCCCAGACGGCGGACCGTCTCGATCATCGCGTCGGGATTGTACGCGGTATCGATCATGATGGCCTCCCCGCCGTCATGCAAGACGTACCCCTTGACCGCATAGCCGCCGATGTCGCCCAGGATCGTGTCGACCCCGGAGATGGACGGGGGAGAAGGATGCCACCGGCCTGCCGCAATGTCGGCCAAGGGCCGTGGGCGCAGGCGCAACCCGCGCGCGATGGCCTCGACGTCCGGTTCGCTCGGCGTCCGCGCCTCGCGCTCCACCGCTGCGATCAGCTCGGCCTGAAGGCCGCTGGCCGATGCCAACCCGTGCACGGTCATCCCCTGACCGAGGCGGGCTTTCTTCACAATATCACAGAAGTCGTCCTCGAGCCGCATGGCATCACCGGCCGCCATCGTCGTCGCCGACCCCCCGGCCCTCACCAGAGCCCAGGGCCTCGCTCCAAGCGCGAACCATGTCGGGATCGAGGTCGATCAACGTGACCAGGCGAACCGTGCGGCCTTCGAACGAGTCGATGGCATCGATCATCCGGCGCGCAGCCTCGGCCGGGGCCACTCCGCCGACGCCGGTGCCGAGTCCGGGAAACGCCACCGAGGCGAACCCCCCGCGCTCGGCGGCCGCCAGCGCGGCCGATGTCGCCCGCCCGACGTTGTCCGCCGGGATCCGCATGCCCGGCGACGGCATCGTCGGCGCATGGATGATGGCCCGGAACCTCGTCGCGCCTCCGGACGTCGCCACCGCCGTGCCGACCGGAATCGGCGCATGCCGCCGTGCCTCCTCTTCGACCGCTTCGCCGGCTGCGCGCTTGAGCGCTCCGGCCACACCGCCGCCCATGATCCCCAAGCTGTTGGCAGCGTTCACCACCGCGTCGGCTTCAACCTCGAGGAGGCTGCCTGGAACGATCCGGATCTCGATCGTGCGCCGGCCCATCGTTTCTACGCTCCTTGCGTGTTCCCGGCTGTCAGACGGCAGGAAGGGAAGCTGCACAGGGACGCCATGGCGGGAGGCAAGCCCGAGGGAAGAGCCTGGGTGAGTCGGCCGCGATGGCGCATGGCGCGCCGCCTTTTCGATCGGAACCCGAGTCGACCGCGACTGCGATGGATCGTGAGCACGAAAGGCCGGCCATCGGCCATGGCGAGGCGCACGGGACTCTAGCTGTCCGGTTCGAGATGAATCTCCTTCGGCTCTCCAAAGGCCGCCAGGATCCGGCCGTTTTCCGGAGGGCCGACGGCGAGGATCTTCAATCGATCCGGATGGAGATGCTTGCGCGCGACCCGAAGCAGGTCCTCCGCCGTCAGCTTCATCACCTTGTCGCGGAGCTGTTGCAGGAAATCCTTCGGCAGCCCATCGTACTCCAACTCGACCCGCCGATTCACGATGCTGGCGGGGCTCGTGAACGAGAAGATGAACGAATTGACGAACGCCTCCTTCGCCTCTTCCAATTCCGCCTCGGTCACCGGTTGCTCGTGGAGGCGGGTGAGGTTGGCGACGAGGGTCGCCACCACCTGCTGCGTCGAGGCGCTCTTCGTTTCGGTCCGCACTCCCCAGACGCCGTCGGCATAGATGCCGCCGCGTAACACGCTGCTGATGGAATAGGCGAGGCCTTGCCGGGTCCGGATGTCTTGAAAGAGCCGGCTGCGAAACGACCCGCCTCCCAGGATGTCGTTCAGCAGGACCAGGGCCGGGTAGTCCGGATCGGTCTCTTTGAGCGACAGGTGCCCGGCGCGCAGATGGGTCTGAGACGTGCCCTTGACGATGAATCGGACGGCCGAATCACGGGTCCCCTGGGGCGGCGGCACCACCGTCGGCTGGACGGGCCCGGGGGCCCAATCCCCGAACACCTCGTGGAGCTTGGCCAGCATCGCGGCCCGGTCGAAGTCTCCGGTCACGCCCAGGATGATCCCGTTCGGATGGATCGTCGCGGCGTGAAACGCAATCAGATCGTCTCGGGTGATGCGGCCGATCGTCTGCACCGTGCTTTCCCGGGCGAACGGGTGCGCCGGTCCGTAGAGCAGCTTCGCGAACTCCCGCGAGGCGATCGACTGGGGTTGATCGTGGCGGCGGCGGATCGACTCCCGCGCTTGGAGCTTGGCCAACTCCACCCGGGCGGGCTCGAAGGCCGGCCGCCGGAGCACGTCGGCAAAGATCGTGAGGCCGCGGTCCAGGTCTTTCTGGAGCAGGTCCAAGGAGGCGACGCCGGATTCGACGCCGATGGACACGGTCAGGACCGCCGCCAGCCGCTCGAGCTCCTGGTCCAGCTCGGCCGCGGGCAAGCGCTCCGTGCCGCCGGTCCGCATCGCCAGCCCGGTCAACCCCGCCAGTCCGAGCTTCTCGTCGGGCTCGAGCCACCCGCCCGTCCGCATCGTCGCCGACATCGTGATCAATGGGAGCTCATGATCTTCCAAGAGGTAGACCACCATGCCGTTGTCCAGGACCACGCGCTCGGGCTCGGGCGGATTGAACTCCACCGGCGGGAACGTCATCTGCCGTGGATCGACGGCGCCCGCGCCGGCTCGATCCGCGACGGCGGCGGACACCATCCGCCGCTCGCCGCAACCCGTCAGCCCGGCCAGGACGAGGGCGAGCATCAGGACATGGGCCACCGCCGCGCGTCGATCCGGCATGAGACGCCTCATGGTCGCACCGCCTTGGCTGCGGCCGCGCGCGCCTCGGCCGACACGGTGCTCGGACCGGGCCGGGGTTTCACGAGCGTCGCCACGGTGCGGTTCGACGGGGTGAGATACTCCGCCGCGACCCGCTGGATGTCCTTGGTCGTGACGGCGGCGATCCGCTCGCGCGCGGTCAGCAGGTACCGCCAGCTTCGCGCCACCGTATGGAAGTACGCGAGCTGGGAGGCCAACCCGCTGTTCGATCGCAGGGAGCGGAGCAATTCCGCGTCGAGGTTGTTCAGGACCTTGGCCAACTCCTCCGCGGTGACCGGCTCCGTTTTCAGCCGATCCAATTCCTCGGCGATCGCCTGCTCGACCTCCCGTGTGGTGTGAGGCGCAAGCGGGGTGGCGCTGATCACGAAGAGGTTCGGCGCTTGGACGCCGGGGTAGGCCGCCTGGGTGTCCACGGAGGCCGCCACCCGCTTGTCACGGACGAGGCGCTGGTACAGGCGCGAGGTTTGTCCTTCGGACAGGATCGAATCGATCACGTCGAAGACGTAGTCGTCGGGATGGCCGATGGCCGGCTTGTGGAAGCCGACCAGGATCACCGGCTCGGCGTCGAATTCCACCTCCACCCGCCGTTCGCCGCGCTGCGGCGGCTCGACGGTGACGACGCGGGGCGGGGGAGCGGACCGCGGGACCGTGCCGAACGTCCGCTCGATCAACGCGAGGACCTCGGGCGGGTTGATGTCGCCGACGATCGCGATCACCGCATTCTCCGGGCCGTAGTAGGTCTTGTAGAACTGCTCGGTGACGGCGGGCGTGAGCGACTGGATGTCCGAGGCCCACCCGATCGTCGGGAAGCCGTAGGGATGAGCGAGGAAGGCCGTGGCGGTGAAGACCTCGAAGAGCAGGCCCTGCGGACTGTCCTCCGTCCTCAGCCGGCGCTCCTCGAGCACGACGTCCCGCTCCTTGTAGAACTCGCGCAGGACCGGGTTCGCCATCCGGTCGGATTCGACCGCGGCCCACAGCGGAAGCCGGTTGGCGGGGAGGCTCACGGTGTAGCGCGTGATGTCCTTTCCGGTCGAGGCGTTCAAGCCGACGCCGCCGTGCCGCTGGTAGAGCAGGGCCAGCTCGTTGCCCACGACGTACTTCCCGGCGCGTTCCTGCGCCTCTTGAAACGCCTGCCGGAGCTCCTTGAGCGTCGCCGACGAGGATTCGTCCTGGCCCGACGCGAGCAGCTCCTGCCGTACCTGCTCGATCCGCTGCTGGAGCCGGTCCAGCTCGTCCAGCAGCGGTCGCTCCTTGGCGTAGTCCTTCGTCCCGAGCGTCCGCGTGCCCTTGAAGGCCATGTGCTCGTAGAGGTGGGCGATCCCGGTGATCCCGTTGTACTCGTTGATGCCGCCGACGCCGAACGTGACGTTGATCGAGACGACGGGACTCTGGTGCCGCTCGACGAGCAGGACCGTGAGCCCGTTGGCCAGGGTGTGTTCGACGACGCGCTCGGCGAGCCCGGTCGCGGGCGGGGTGCCGGCGGGGACGGGGGCGGCTCCGGCGATCAGGATCAGAACCGATACGGACACGAGGAGGCGGAGGCAGGGAACCGGGAGCATGCGACGTGATGCCGTGTGGACGATCATACGAAGAGATCCATGAGCTCGTGGGGGTGTTCGATGAACCAATCCGGTTGGCAGGCCCGCATCTTCTCGCGATTGCCCATGCCGTAGCCGACGGCGCAGACCTTGATGCCCGCATTGTGCGCGCCGTTGATGTCGTTCGTGCTGTCCCCGATCAGCACCGCGCGGTCCTTCTCGACGCCGAGCTTCTCGAGGATGTGCAGCAGCATGCCCGGGTCGGGTTTGAGCCCGAACCCGTTGTCGCCGCCCACCACATAGGCGAAGTGATGTCGCCCCAGCCCGTCGAGAATCTTCGTCGTGTATTCCAGCGACTTGTTGGTCGCCACGGCTTTGTGTTTCCGCTCGAAATGGGTAAGGACGGCGTCAATGCCGGGGTAGAACGCCGTACAGTCCAAACAATGAGCCAGGTAGTGACCGCGGAAGACCCGCAGGGCTTCGTTGTATCGATCGAGGTTGTCTTCGCCGACGGACAGACGCAGGAGGCGCTTCACGCCGTCGCCGACGAAACTGAAGATTTCCTCTTGGGAGCGAAGGGGCAGGCCCAGCTCACTCAAGGTGAGATTGACCGCGTTGGCGATGTCCCATTTGGATTCGATCAGGGTGCCGTCGAGGTCGAAGATCAGGAGGTCCACCGGGTGCATCGGCCGATTATACCAAAGTCGACGCCGGGATCGAGGGGCGAGGCGAGCCATGCGAGACGGCGGCCGCATGCGCTCCGGCCCGCGCTCTTATCCGATGCGATACAGGCTGTAGCCGGTCGGATACAGGTTGCGTGCTCCGCGCCCCGCCGCGGTGCCGGACTTCGCGCAGTTCGACCGAATGCGCCTCCGCGCAGGCCAGGTATGTCTATTGCCTTTTCAGATCGGACGTCCCACTATGGCCGATCATGGGAGCGCCGACATGCAGCGACGGGTGATCCTCTCCTGTGGGGCGACGGCCGCGGCGATCTTGGTGTCGTTGGGGCTCTTGATGCATGAAGAGGCCGTCGCGCCCGCCTGGGACAAGCTCTTCTATCACCTGGGCCTGCTGGCCGGGATCGCGGGGGTCTATTGGAGCGTGGCCGCGATGCACTACCTGGATCTCAAGCAGTGCCACGCCGGGCGCGCCGCCGAACGATTCTCCGTGCTCGTCTATCCGATGACGTTCCTGGTCGTGTTGAGCGTCCTGTTGATGGGCGTGTTCACGCTCGGCGACGAATACGTCCGGGATCGCGTCGTGCCCGAGGGCGCGCCGGCCTCGTTGGTTCCATGGGCGCGCTTCGGCGTGGCGACCATCGAGGTTTTCCCGGGAGTCTACTTCCCGCTCGGCGTCGTCATGTACGCCTTCTGGGGCGCCTTCCTCTATAACCTCTATCACTTCATCCGCCGGATCATCGACCGCGACTTCGTGCCCCGTGTCGTGGTGATGGGCGGGGTGCGGACGGTGCTCGCCATCTTCGCCTCCATCCTGATCTACTTCATCGTCTTCCACGAAGGGCCGTCAGCCGGGACGGCCGGCGGGCCGGCGGCGCTCTCGGGGCTCCTGATCGTGCTCTCGTTCTTCGCCGGCTTCTACCCCCGCCGGACCGTCAAGATGGTCTTCAGTTGGCTGGCCGGCCGGCTGTCGCAACTGTTCCCCGTCGTGGGCAAGTACGTGTACACGCCGCTGACCGTCGTGCAAGGGATCACGCTCGAGATTGAGGACCGGCTGAACGAGGAGGGGATCGACAGCCTGCAGGCGTTGGCGACCTGCGACCTGAAGAAGCTGGCGGCCTGCCTTCCCTATCCGTTCGACACGATCGCGGATTGGCGGGACCAGGCGCAACTGGCCGTCTACTTCACCGACGAAGCCGATTTCGCCGCGCTCTCCGGCCTCGGCATCCGGACCTATCGGGCCCTCCTCGCCTATCAAGCCCGGGTCCGGGCGGATCCTTCGATCTTGGACGGCGTCGAGGCGAAGCCCTGGTCCACGGAGCGGTTGAAACAGTTCGTGCTGTACGGCATCTTTCCGCCGGACGGTCCGGCGGTGCGATCGGCCGAGGCGGGGACGGGACCGACCCGGGCCGGCGGCGGTCGGGAGCCCCGGGCAAGCCGAGGCGCGGCCGGGCTCGCCGCGGGTCGAGGAGGTGGTGGGATGACGCGACTTTCATCGCCGATTGAAGCCATGCAGCCGCACTATGACGTGGTCGTCGTGGGATCGGGGTATGGCGGCGCCATTGCGGCCGCGCGGCTGGCCCGCGCCGGCCGCCGGGTCTGCGTGCTCGAGCGGGGCAAGGAGTTTCAGCCCGGGGAATACCCGGACACGCAAGGCGAGGCCTTGCGTGAGATGCAGGCCCAGACGCCGCATGGCCGGATCGGCCCGAGAACCGGGCTCTATGATTTCCACCTCGGCCACGATATCAACGTGTTCGTCGGATGCGGGCTCGGCGGCACCTCGCTGGTGAACGCGAACGTCTCGCTGCGCGCCGAGCCGAGGGTGTTCGAGGACCCGCGGTGGCCGGCGGCCTTGCGCGCCGACGTCGGGAGCCGGCTGGAGGAGGGCTACCGGCGGGCCGAGGCCATGCTCAAGCCCGTGCCGTACCCGGACACGTTCCCGCGCCTCCCGAAGCTGGCGGCGCTGGAGAAGTCGGCGGACGCCTTGAAGGCGCGGTGCACGCGGCCGCCCATTGCCGTCACCTTCGCCTCCGGGGTCAACCACGCGGGGGTCGAGCAGCACGCGTGCGTGCTGTGCGGCGACTGCGTATCGGGGTGCAACCATGGGGCGAAGAACACCGTCCTGATGAATTACCTCCCGGACGCCCGCCGGCACGGCGCCGAGCTGTTCACCTGCGTCTCGGTTCGGCGCCTCGGCCGCCAGGGGGGCCGCTGGCAGGTCCACTATCACCTCCTGCGATCGGGGCGCGAGCTGTTCGACGCCCCCACGCTCTGCGTCACCGCCGACGTGGTCGTCCTCGCCGCCGGCACGCTCGGCTCGACCGAGATTCTCCTGCGATCGCGAGCGCACGGCCTGGCCGTCTCGGATCAGCTCGGCCGTCGCGTCACCGGCAACGGCGATGTCCTGGGCTTCGGCTACAACACCAACGAGGTGATCAACGGCGTCGGGTTCGGGCACCGCCCGGCCGAGGGGCGCGAGCCGGTCGGTCCGTGCATCACGGGCCTCATCGATCTGCGTGAGCGGCCGCGGCTCGAGGACGGGATGGTCATCGAGGAAGGGGCGATCCCCGGTGCGCTCGGCGCCTTCTTGCCGGCGGTCTTGGCGGCCGCGGCCAAGCTCGCCGGCCGGGACGCCGGGGGCGGCTTCTTCGGCGAGGTCGACGCCAAGGCGCGCGAGCTGGAGAGCCTCTTCCGCGGTCCCTACCATGGCGCGGTCCGCCATTCGCAGACCTACCTCGTCATGAGCCACGACGACGCGGGCGGACGCCTGTCCTTGGACGAACACGACCGGCTGCGCTTGGACTGGCCGGGCGTGGGCAAGCAACCGAGCTTCGAGCGGGTGAACGAGCGGCTGGCGGAGGCGACGCGCCCGTTGGGTGGGACCTATGTGCCCAACCCCTCGTGGTCCGCGCTCGCCGCGCAGCCGTTGATCACGGTGCATCCCTTGGGCGGGTGCGTGATGGGCGACGACGCGACGCAAGGCGTCGTGAACCACAAGGGCCAGATCTTTCGCGGTCCGGCCGGCGACGCGGTGCACGAAGGGCTCTACGTCTGCGACGGCTCGATCATCCCGCGGCCGCTCGGGGTGAATCCCCTGCTCACGATCAGCGCGCTCGCCGAGCGCGCGATGTCGCTCCTGGCCGAGGACCGCGGATGGGTGCTCCGTGAAGAGGGACCTGCACACCCGCCGCCGGTGGCGGCGCCTTCGACCCTCGGCCTCCGGTTCACGGAGACGATGCGCGGGTTCGTCTCCCTGCGGGAGCACGACGACTATCGACGGGGAGCCGAACAAGGGCGCGCGGACGGGTCGCCCTGCGAGTTCACGGTCACGATCATCAGCCGGGATCTGGAGCGGTTGCTCGAAGGGCCCGCCCACGCGGCGGCGATGGTGGGCACCGTGACGGCGCCGGCGCTGGCCGCGGCGCCGATGACGATCACGGACGGCCGCTTCCACTTACTGCCGGAGGACCCCGAGCGCGTCGGGGCGCGCCGGATGACCTACCGGATGGTGCTCCTCGCCCCGGACGGCCGCCGCTTCTTCTTCGAGGGGTTCAAATCGGTGCAGAACGACGCCGGGCCGGACGTCTGGGCGGACACGACGACGCTCTATGTCACGGTCCGAGACGGGCCGGACGCGGCGGCGCCCATCCTCGCCAAGGGCGTGCTCGCGATCGATCCCGCCAACTTTGCCTGGCAGCTCACGACGATGGAAGTCACGAACGCTCCGGACCTCCGCGCGCGGCTCTCCGGGCTGGCCCGGTTCGGCCGCTTCTTCGCCGGGGCGCTGCTCGACACCTACGGCGGGATCGTTGCGCGGCCCGCCGTCTTCGACCCGGACGCGCCGCCGCGGAAACGCCGCCCGCTTCGCACCGGTCCACCCACCGTCCATCACGTCCGGACTGCGGACGGCACGTCTATCCGTGTGACGCGGTACCAAGGCGGCGGCAAAGGGCCGGTCATGCTGGCGCACGGCCTGGGGGTGTCGAGCCGCATCTTCTCGCTCGACACCGTGGAGACCAACCTCGTCGAGTACCTGGTCGCCCATGACTTCGACGTCTGGCTGTTGGACTCTCGCGCGAGCATTGAGCTGCCGGGGGCGCGCACCCGGTTCACCGCCGACGACATCGCCACGCAGGATTATCCCGCCGCGGTCGATCTCGTCCGTCGCCTCACCGGCGCGCCGAGCGTTCAAGTCGTCGCGCATTGTTTCGGCTCCACCACGTTCGTCATGGCCATGCTGGCCGGGCTCGGCGGCGTGCGGGCGGCGGTCTGCTCGCAGGTGGCCACGCACATCGTCGCCCCTCCGATCACGAACCTGAAAGTCGGGCTCCATCTCCCCGAGGTCTTGAGCGCGCTCGGGATCACGTCGTTGACCGCCTACGTGGACCGGCATGCCGACTGGAAGGACCGCCTGTTCGATCTGGGGCTCAAGGCCTATCCGGTCGCCTTCGAGGAGCAGTGCCGGAGCCCGGTCTGCCGGCGGATCACGTTCATGTACGCCCCCCTGTATCGGCACGGGCAGCTCAATGCCCTCACCCATGACACGCTGCACGAGCTGTTCGGGATCGCGAACATGCGGGCCTTCGAGCATCTCGCGCTCATGACCGCCCGCGGTCACATCGTCGCCGCCGACGGCCGCGAGGCCTATCTGCCGCACCTCGAGCGCCTCGCCATTCCCCTCGCTTTCATCCACGGGGAGCGCAACGAGTGTTTTCTGCCCGAGAGCACCGCGCTCACGGTCGAGCATCTCGCGCGGGTCAACGGGCCGGCGCTGTACCGGCGCCACGTGATCCCGGAGTACGGTCACATCGACTGCATCGTCGGCAAGGACGCGGACCGGGACGTCTATCCCCTGATCCTCGCGCACCTCAACGAGACGGCATGAGCCGCGCGGCACGCAGCTGATCGTGCACGACGCCGGAGGAGGACGGCCATGACGGACATCAAGCGGCAACCGATGGTGGGCTGGTATGACCCCCCGCAGCTCTTGCGGACGGCCGGTGAAGTGGTCGTGTCGACGGTCTTCGGGCGCCACAGCGATCCCCGGCGGATCGAGGCGCTGTTCGCCGATCGGGACGGCGCCCCGCTCGTCTATGACTACTCCGAATCCGACGACGTCTGGATTGATTATGTCGCGGACGTCGGCGACGGCTGGGATCCGACCTATGCCGTCGCCTACCATCTGGGACGGAACAAGCTGCCGGTCGTCGATCCCGACGGCGGGCGGCACGACACCCCGCGCGGCCGGATCCTGGTGTTCGGAGGCGACGAAGTCTACCCCACCGCGAATCTGCTCGAGTACAAACGCCGCACGTTCATCCCGTACGATTGCGCCTTCCCCTCCCAGGGCCGGCCCGACGTCTTCGCCGTCCCCGGCAACCACGATTGGTACGACAGCCTGGTGGCGTTCTCGCGGTACTTTCTCTCCCAGGAGGACCTCGGCGGGTTCCGCACGCCGCAATGGCGCAGCTATTTTGCGTTGAAGCTGCCCCACCGGTGGTGGCTGCTCGGGACCGACGTGCAACTCACCTCCTACATCGACGGCCCGCAGGTCGAGTATTTCAGCCGGGTGGCCGAGGCCATGCAGGACGGGGATTCGGTGATCGTCTGCCATGCCGAGCCCGCCTGGATTTTCGAGAAGGTCTATCACGACTACGACGCGGCGATCGACGATCGCAATCTCGATTACCTGGAGCAGGTCGTGTTGAAGGGGAAACGGGTCCGCGTGTTCGTCGCGGGCGACCTCCACCATTACCGGCGGCATCAGGCCGGCGACGGGACGCAGAAGGTGACGGCCGGCGGAGGGGGAGCGTTCCTCCATCCGACGCACGGGTGGGACGTCGAGACCATCCAGGAAGGGTTCAAGGACCGGCCGGGTCGCGTCTTCACCCATCAGCGCAGTTGGCCGGACCCCGCCACCTCGCGGCGGCTGTGCTGGCGGAATCTCCTGTTCCCGGTGAACAACGCGTCGTTTGGGCTCGTTCCGGCGATCCTGTATACGATGACCGCCTGGTCGGTCATGGCCGACATCGGGCGCCTGGGACTGTCCGAGATCCTGCCGGCCATCCACACAACGGTGGAGGAAACCCTGCAGAAACCGTTCGCCGTCTTTTGGGTGCTGTCGATCCTGATCGGGTTCTGGCTCTTCACCGACACCCACGCCCGGCTCTATCGGTGGGTCGCGGGCGGGGTGCATGGGTTGCTCCATGTCCTGGCCGTCTTTTTCATCGGATGGGCCGCCACCTATGTCACCGTCTCCGTGCTCGACCTGCCCTTCAAGTCGATCGGCCAGCTCCTGGCCGCCGGGGCGATGATCGGGGCCGGCGGGTGGGTGGTCGGCTCGCTGCTGCTCGGGCTCTATCTGCTGGCGTCCCTCAACGGCTTCGGCCGGCACATGAACGAAGCGTTCTCCTCGCTGCGCGTCACCGGGTGGAAGCATTTCCTGCGGCTGCACATCGATCGCCACGGCCGGCTGACGATCTTTCCGATCGGCATCGAGCGGGTCCCACGGCGATGGCGCGAGCACGCAGGAGGCGACGGCGCACGCTACGTGCCCGACGATCCGGCCGCGACCGATCCCGCGCTGATCGAGTCGCCGATCGTGCTGCCCGGTCCGGGCTCCTGACCGGATGGGCGTGCCGTCGCTCGTCGTCGTCTTCGTCCACGGCGTCTTGGGCTGGGGTGACGAGGACCTGCGCCCGGGGTTGCGCCGGGACTACTTCCATGGCGTGCGGGCCTTCTACCGGCGGCGATATGCGGAGCGGGTCCACCTCGACCTGTACGCGCCGGCCGTGCAGCCCGTGGATTCCATCCAGGGACGAGGACGCACCCTTGCCGGACAGCTCGAGGCGATCGCCGCGGGCCGCGAGGGACAAGGCGTCCACGTGATCGCGCACAGTATGGGCGGATTGGATGCACGGTGGGCCATCGCCATGGAAGGGCTCGCAGGCCGGGTGGCGTCGCTGACGACGATCGGCACGCCGCATCGCGGGTCCTCGATCGCCCGATTCGTCGCGCCGTGGCTCCCGGTCCTCCATCCCATGGGAAGGGGCTTGGAGCGGGTCTATCGGTGGCTCGGCACCCTCTGGCGCCGCCGCGCGGACGGTGAGCCGGTCGATCCCCTGGAGTTCGCCCATCGCCTGCTGCTCGGATTCCACGTTAGCCGGGACCAGGCCAGGCGCGGGATCCTCGCGCTGACCCCGGAGGCCATGGCGCGATTCAACGCCGAGCTGCTGGAGTGGGAGCGGGAGGCGCGGTGGACGCACGGGGTCGTCTACGTCTGCTACGGCGGGGACATGGCCCGGCCTCGGCCCGAGGATGCGGCGCAGTCCGCCCTGCTCGCGCCGACCCATGCCTTACTGAATTGCTGCGGGACTCCGGAGGAGCGGGTGTCGGGAAACGACGGGATGGTGTCGGTGTGGTCGGCGCACTATCCCTGGGAGGATGATGCCGCGTACGCGGGAACCGTGTCCCTCGCCCATTTCCTTCAAATCAATTGGCGGTTCCCGGATCGCCGCCCCACCCATGATCTGAACGCCGACCTCGCGGGTCTGTATGGCGGGATCATGGACCGACTTCTGCGGATCGAAGCCGCACGCCTGGGCAGGGATGACTAAGAACTATTTTGAGGACCGAAAACTCGGAACTTCAGGAGAATGGTGCTGGAGCAGAATGACTGCGCAGGATGTTCAAAAAGGCCATCCAGCGCGGCCGCAGCGAGTGAGGGACCGAGGCGTACCCTTTGCGGTACGTTGAGGTCCTGAGCGACGCGAGAACAAAGCTGGGGGCCTTTTTCAACATCCTACTACTGAAGCTTCTTCAATTCGTCTCGCAAGGCGGTAAGCGTGGTCGCTCTCGCCGGATCGCTCTCTTCGAGGAGCGCCTGGCGGACGTAGTTGGTGATGCGCTTGGTCCCGACGTGCGGGGGAAGCATGGGGTCGACGACCCGCCAGAGCCCGTTCACGGCTTTCACGTGGAAGTCGACCCGCTCGATCCTGGGCTCTGAAAGAAACGTGGCCTGCTCGAGATAGACCGAGCCCAGCACCTTGAACGTGACCGGAATGACGACGTCGACGTTGTCGATGACGTGCCACTCGTCGAGGTCGTCGGTGATCTCGTATCCGGAGATCACGACGATCTGCCCCCAGACCGGCTCTTCCTTCCAGGCGACGTACGGCCTTTGCGCCTCCCGGCTCAGCGAGTTCAATCGTGCGCCCTTGATGTCCAGGTCCAAATACTTCTGGAGCAGCTTCGTGGGGTCCTTGGTCAGCGCGCCGGTCTGAGCCGGTGCGATGGGGGCATGGAGGAGCAGGGTCGACGCGAGGAGGACGAGGCCCCAGATGCCCCCCCATATCGTTGTTGCGCTCCGCCTCATCCCACTTCGTGGAGTTTCATCAGATTCGTCCCCCCGCGTTGCCCCACGAGGGCCCCGGAGATGATCACGATCCGATCCCCCGTCTTGACGAGCCCTTCGGCTTTCAGGCGCAACTCGACCTCTCGGATCCGGTGGTCGGTGTCGGTGATCAGCGGCATGCGGTACGCCCGCACGCCCCAGTAGAGCGCCATGCGGTAGCGGACGTGCTCGAACGGGGTGAAGGCGATGATCGGCGCCGAGGGGCGCTGCTTGGACAGGAGGCGGATCGTCGCGCCGGACTGGCTGAAGGCCACCAGCGCGCTGGCCTTGGTCGCGGCCGCCGCGGAGGAGGCCGCCGCGCCGATCGCTTCGGCAAACGACACCGGCCCATGGTTGGGCTCCGCCCGGCGGATCAACCCCGGCTCCTTGCCGTCTTCGGCCGCGCGCACGATGCGATCCATGACTTGAATCGCCTCGACCGGGTAGCGCCCGACCGCCGTTTCCGCCGAGAGCATGACCGCATCCGTGCCGTCGAAGACGGCATTGGCCACATCCGACGCTTCGGCGCGGGTAGGCCGTGGGTTCTGGGTCATCGATTCGAGCATCTGGGTGGCGGTGATGACGAGCCGGCGCCGGCGATTCGCTTCGGTGATCATCCGTTTCTGGAGGACCGGCACCGCCTCCGGGCCCATCTCGACGCCGAGGTCGCCGCGCGCGATCATGATCCCGTCCGCCTGATCCAGCAACGCCTCGAGGTGCTCGACGGCCTCGGGCCGCTCGATCTTGGCGATGATCGGGATTTCGCCGCCCGCGTCCGAGACGAGCCGCCGGGCCTCGATGACGTCCTCGGGACCCCGCACGAACGAGAGGGCGAGGTAATCGACCCGGTGTTTGAGCCCGAACCGGAGATCCTCGCGATCCTTCTCAGTGAGCGTCGCGGCGCTGATCCGGGTGCCCGGGAGATTGATGCCCTTGTGGGAGCCGATGGTCCCTCCCGTGATGACCCGGCAGCAGACCGCGTGATCGACGATCCGGTCGGCTGTCAGCTCGATGAGCCCGTCGTCGATGAGGATGCGGGCGCCGGGTCGGACGTCTTCGGCCAGCGACGGGTAGGTGACGGGGATCACCATGCCGTCGCGCTCCGATGACGACGACGGCGATCCCTCACCGACGAGCCGGACGACTTGCCCGGGCAGGATGGCGAGCGACCCGGAGGGTAACGTGCCGACGCGAATGCGGGGCCCCTGGAGATCCTGGATGATCGCGACCGGCGCGCGCTGGCGTGCGGCCGCCTCGCGGACGGCCTGGATGGCTTGGGCGTGGGACTCGCGGGTACCGTGAGAGAAGTTCAGCCTCGCCGCGTCCATGCCGCTCTCGATCAGGCGATCCAAGATCTCCGGCGAGCGGCTGGCGGGGCCGATCGTGCAGACGATTTTCGCTTTTCGCATTCCGGCGCGACTCACAGAAGCGTGGCGCGCATTCTAACAGAGGGGCTGGGGAGTGGCAATGCACGCGGAGGACGGCCACGCTACACGCTCGAGCGGCGCGTGGCGCGGTGCGCTTGCCCTTCGAATGACTCCATGCTACGGTCGCGCCGCGTGATGGCGCGCGTGGTGTGGATCGCACGGCGAACCGGTAGTCGTGCTCGCTTGCTCGCCTGCCTTGTGGCGCTGGTCGCCGCCGTCGCGCCGGCGAGCGTCCTCTTTGCCGCCGCAGCTGCGGGGATCGGGGACGCGGGCGGGCGGCTCCCGGCAGCCGCCTTCCACGCGGCAGCGTCTTCGAGTCAGGCCGTCGATCAACGCGAAGCGGAGCCGGCGATCGAACGCGCCCCGCTCAAGGCGCGGCGCCTCCTCGAGGCGATCCAGCAACGGCACGGCGAGCCGCTCCCCGGCTACGTGGGCGGCCGGGTGTTTCACAATCGCGAGCGCAAGCTGCCACCCGGGCGGTATCGCGAGTACGACGTGAACCCACGGCTGCCGGGGCGCGACCGCGGCCCCGAGCGGCTGGTGATCGAACAGAAGACGGGGAAGGCGTACTACACCGGCGACCACTACCGCACGTTCGTCCCTCTCAATTGAGGTGGTCCATGACGATGCTCGAGCACTTGCGGTCCATCGAGCCTCCGTATGTCGAGCTCCTCGTGCTGGACCAGGGCCAGAGCCATGAGGCGCTCCTCCCGTCGCTCCCGGGCTATGCCGTGCGGACGTTCCACGGCAAGAAGTGCCGGACCAAATCGGGGTTGCTCGGCGAGTTTGCGCGCGTGCTCGAGTTCCCGTCCTATTTCGGCAAGAACTGGGATGCGCTCGAGGACTGCCTCACGGATCTCCAGTGGGTTCCCGCGGCCGGCTATGTGTTCATCGTGACCGATGCCGACCAGGTGCTGGCCGAGCATGAGGACGACTATCGCACGTTCCTCGCGATCCTGGAGGCGGCGGGGAAGATGTGGGCGACCGAACAGGACGTCCGGCCGGAAATTCCGTTCCACGTTCTCTTCGTCGTCGATCGACGGGGGAAGGCGAAGCGGGAACGCTGGGGGATACCGATCGTCAAGGCGTCGGTCCGACCAGCCGGCGCGCCGTCCCCCACGAAACCGGCGCAGTCCGGCCGTCCCGCTACCCGCCGCGCTCGACCGTCCAGGTCCTCATGATGAACGTCGCGCCGTGGATCTCGCCTTCGCACGTGATCGTCTTCCCGACGAGCCGATCCAGCTCGGGGTCGGAAAAAGGGTTGCCCCCTTCGCGACGCAGCTTGAGCTCCCCCTGATCGGTCACGAGCATGACCGCTTGGTGCTCGCTCTTCGTTCCCTCACCGAACGGCTTCTTCACGACCCGGCCGCGCGTGGTCATGCTCACCGACTGTGCAGGCGCCGAAGCCGTACGATCCGGCCCTGTTGCACCGTGGCGGCGACGGCGACCACTTCCCAGACGCGCTCCGATGTGTGCCGCCGCCGGCCGATCGCCACGTACACTTCACGCCCGCCGAACGTCTTCTTCGGGCGGTACGGGTTGGGCGCGGGATCGTGGACCGCAAAGGACACGAGCGTCGGACGGCTGATGTCCGATTCCCGCACGGCTTGCGCCAGGACCTCCGTCACCTGCCGCGGCGGGCGAAGGCCCGCCTTTCTCTTCACCGCACTGACGGTGCGGCCGAGCGCCAAGCCCGTCTTCATCAGCCGATCCCGGCGAAGCAGCCGGCCGAGCGGCAGCGGCTTGGGGCCGGGGAATGCTTGGGAGAAGGCTCTCGTCTTGCTCAGGGCGTGGTAAGCCGGCTGCACCGGATGGATCGCGGGATCCCCCAACAGCGTGAACTGCGCGAGCGTCTTCAGGTCGGTCGGCTCCAGTAGGTTGGCGGACTGCACGAACCGCTGGCGCGCTTCGAGCGCCGCGCGGCCGACTGAGGCGCCGTTCAAGACCTGCTGGAGAAAGAACTGGCAGAGCAGGTCGGCGGCGCCGTTCCCCTCGCTGGGCCCGTAGGCGATCGTGGAACTCCCGAAGTACGCATAGGCTTTGTTGGCCAGGTAGGTCTGAGCGATGCCCATTTGACCTTGGGCCCCGGCGGGGTTGTAGAGCTCGGCGCCGTAGCAGCACTCCGCCGCCACGATCGTGCCTTCCATGATCCGCTTGTCCAGATACGCGGCCGAATGAGCGTGCGGGTAGTTGGTGCGCAACTGCCCGTAGAAGAAGGCGTCGACCTCGGCCCCATGACAGTTGATGAAGTGCATGCGGCGGGCGAGCAGCGAGCCGGGCCATTCGTAGCCTTTGGGCGGCGAGAGCTGAAGCCCCTGAGAGGAGCCGAAGGTGTTCTCGAGGCTGAGCGCCGTGGACCGTTTCCACACGGCCGCGCTGAGCCCGAAATAGGGGAGATAGTCCTCGCGGGCGAGCGTCGTGTAATCGGCGGCGGTCTCGAGCAGGGCGACGAGATAGCCGGGGTCGCGCCCGCCCGTGATGTCCGGCACGCGCCCGACCACCCGCGTGGGACCGCGAAAGTCTTCCGGCCTCTTGCTGTAGGGGGCTTCACAGGCGTACGGCAGGTCGCTGTAGGCGTACCGGTCGGGGTCTCCCTCGGGCCCGGTGTAGGCCGGGTTGCGCACGTCCTGATGGGGAATCACGTCGACCGATCCCAAGATCACGAGGTAATCGGGGGCCAGCGCTCGATAGATCGTGTCGATCGCGGTCTTGTTCTGTTTGCAGTCGTGAAACGTGGTCACGCGGCGGCCCTGCACCCGCTTCATGGCGGCGGCGTCGTCGAGGGCCACCAACCGCGTGGTCAACCGCCGCCGCTTGTCGGCGGCGATCAGCGCCTTCACGGCCCGCTGGATGGCCTGGTACCCGGCGCCGTATTTCTGCTTGAGGCGCGAGACGTTCGTCACGATGACCTTGTCGACCCGTGCCATGATCCCTCCTCCAAGCGCGCGTACTCTACCCGCCCCTCTTGCAAAAGCAAAGAGACGCCGCCGCGTCCTGCCGGATGCCGAGACGCGACGGACCACGACAGCCGAGCGACCAGCAAGAGCTGCGCCGCGCCGAGTCGGAGGCCACGCACGGATTTTCAACAGCCTGGACCACGGGCCGGAGAGGAGGCGACGGGAGCTGTATCCGAAAGGATGCCGGCGTGTATCGAGAAGAATAATCCGCTGTCTTGACCGACCTCAAAACGCCATGCTACCGTGCGCCCCCTATGAAGATCAGGCGGTCTCAACAGCTCTTCGAGCTCGCGCAAACCTATATTCCCGGCGGCGTGAACAGTCCCGTCCGGGCCTTTCGATCGGTCGGCGGGCAACCGCTGTTCATCAAGCGCGCGAAAGGGGCGCGCATCTACGACGTCGACGGGAACGTGTTCATCGATTACGTGCTGTCGTGGGGGCCGATGATCCTCGGGCATGCGCCGCCGAAGGTGACCCGGGCCATCAAGCGCGCGGTTTCCTTGGGCACGAGCTATGGCGCGCCGACCGAGCTCGAGATTCGGCTCGCCCGGATGATCGCGGAGGCCGTGCCTTCAATGGAGCAGGTCCGGCTGGTCAGCTCCGGCACCGAAGCGGTCATGAGCGCCATACGGGTCGCGCGGGCGTATGCCAAGCGCGACGGGGTCCTAAAGTTCGAAGGCTGCTACCACGGTCACTCGGATTATCTCCTCGCCAAGGCCGGCTCAGGGGTCGCGACGCTGGGGCTTCCCGATTCGCCCGGCGTTCCGGCCGATTTCACCCGGCACACGCTGACCGCTCCCTACAATGATCTGCGGACGACCCAAGAGCTGATCGAGCGCCATGCCGAGAAGCTGGCCTGCGTGATCGTGGAGCCGGTCGCCGGCAACATGGGCGTCGTCCCGCCCTCGAATGAGTTCCTGCCCGCCCTTCGGGAGCTCACCCGTCGGCACGGCATCCTGCTGATTTTTGACGAAGTGATCACCGGCTTTCGCGTGCAGTACGGGGGCGCGCAGGCCCGCTACGGGGTCCGGCCGGATCTCACGTGTCTGGGGAAGATCATCGGCGGCGGCCTGCCGGTCGGGGCCTACGGCGGCGCGCGGGACATCATGCAGCTCGTGGCGCCGGCCGGACCGGTCTACCAGGCGGGGACCCTTTCCGGGAATCCGCTGGCCGTGACCGCGGGCATTGAAACGTTGACGCGGCTGAAGGCGCGGGGCGTGTACGAGAAGCTCGAAGAACGGGCGGCGGCGTTGGCCGAAGGATTGGGGGAGGCCGCGCGGAAGGCCGGGGTGCCGCTCACCCAAGCGCGCGTGGCGTCAATGCTGACGGGGTTTTTCACGAAAGGGCCGGTCGTCGACTATGCCTCAGCCAAGCAGTCGGACACCGGCGCCTATGCCAAATTCTTCCGCGGGATGTTGGAGAAGGGCAGTTACTTCGCCCCATCTCAGTTCGAGGCGGCGTTCGTGTCCACCGCCCATACCGACAAGGACATCGAGCAGACCATCCGAGCGGCGCGTACCGTCTTTCGCAGCCTTTAAGCTACCCGCCGGCGCGCGGCCCTTCCGTTCCGAGTCCCGAGCCTGCACTCCTCTAGAGAACCAGACTTGGCCCTGCCCTACGTATCTGCTCCGATACAGGGGCGCGGAATCAGATACATCTACTCGTCTTCGTCGTCGGCTTCCAGGGCTTCCTGCCGGCGTTGCTCCTCCATCGCATTGTGGAGCAGCATGCGGATGAACATCGAGTAGAGCGACCCTTTCTCCAAGGTTCCGCCGGGCGGAATCGCAATCCGGCCCTCGGCAATCATGCGGTCCAACCATTCCTTCTGATCCGGCGCGATCAGCACCGGAATCTCGACCAGCCCCACTCGACCAAACATATCCATGATGAGGGCCTCCTTTAATGACTCTGTGCCGGTCATTTCAGCACGCGAAAATTTCCTTTGTCAACGGCGCTGCCACGCATGACTCTTGCAGCGTCCGCTGACGCGGGCGGCGATCGGTCGCCTGGTTGAACGTCTCGTGATCACGAGGAGGTCGACGGCGATGCGGAGCGGGGTATGCGCGAAGAGCCTGGCGGGGATGATGTGGCTGTGCCTGATGACCACGCAGCTCGGGGTGCCGCCGGCGGCGGCGGGGAGTGAGTCGGGGCGGCAATGCAAGGACAAGCACGTGGGGGTGCAGAGACCGGCGGCCAAGGCGCCCGCTCCGGTCGCCATTCCACGCCTCAGAGGCCGGCGGCAGCATTCACTCCGGCCGCTGATCCGAGCCTACCGGCGCTCGCTGCATCAACGCCGGCTGGCCGTGGATCCCCCGGGCGGCGTCTTCGAGGGGACGCGGCCGCTCGATTCCTGGAAGATCTATCCGATCGATGGAGACACGTTCGCGTACGACGGGCGGCGGATCCGCATCCAGGGGGTGAACGCACCCGAGCTGGGACAAGCGGGAGGGTTCGAAGCAAAAACGCGGCTCGAGCACCTCCTCAAAGGCGGGGCCGTGACGATCGTCCCCCGCGGCACGGACGTCTATGGCCGCACGGTGGCAGACGTCTTCGTCGACCAGCAAAACGTAGCTGATGTCCTCATCCGCGAAGGGCTCGCCCGGCGCTGACGTTTTAACCCGTTAGGTCGGTTGAGTCGGTTGAGTCAGTGAGGGCCGTTCGGAGCCAACGGATAAACGAACCTCACCGTCCTAACGGACCTAACGGACCAAACCGAACAAGCGGTATCGTTACGTAGGACTGCACCGTACAGAGAATAGCTAGGTCTCCGACTAGGCGCCTCTAGTGTCGAACCGGTACTGTCTCAGAAAAGGGACTTAAGAGGAGCCCCGTGCCGTCCGTATCGCTTCAAGAAAGTCAGGGGAAGATCGGGCGGGATGAGACGGCATGGGACTTTGGGGCCGCCGACCCTGCCGCTCTTGGGATGGCACCGGTCTTTGCCGCCGCCGTCGCCGTGTTCCTCATCGATGTCGCGGTCGTCGGCAGTGAGGCCGGAGGAGTTCTCTATCTGGCGCCGGTCGCCTGGGTGGCGCTCTGGTCCCGCCGCAACGAATCCTCTTCAGTGATCGGTGTCGCGGTCCTGTCGTCGGCCTTGGCGGCCGTCGGCCTCTTCGCGTCGTTCTCGGGCCTCGGCTGGTGGCAGGTGGTCGACCGGGTCATCGTCGTGCTCGTCATCTGGGTGACGGCGCTCCTGTCTCTGATGCGGAAGCGGGTCGAAGAGGAGGTCAGGACGTTGGAGGGCCTGCTGCCGATCTGCTCGTTCTGTAAGAAAATCCGGGACGATGAAGGCTCGTGGAAGCCGATCGAAGTGTACGTCGCCGATCATTCCCGGGCCGCCTTCACCCATGGCCTCTGTCCGGACTGCTGCACCCGCCACTATCCCGACCTCTTTACCACGCAGGCGACCGGCACCGGAGCCTGATCAGCGTTTCTTCTTCTTGTCCGTCGGCCCCTCTGCGAACAGCAGCCACACGAGCACGACGAATCCCACGGCGACTGCGCTGATGGCCAACCAGGTTCCCAGCTTATCCATACGTCTCCATGTGTCTCCGCGCAGTCGTCAGCGAGGCAATCGGCGCCGGGCCGTCGATCTGCGGGCGGTGGGCCGCGGCGGATTCCCGGACGGCAGCTCGAGAATACACCGCGGCAAGCGGATGAGGCGACCTTCGCGATCGACCGCCACCAGCGTCGCCGATCCCTCGACCACCAGCCGGCGGCTCGCCCGTTCCCGGATCGAATGAGCAAACGTCATGCTGGCCTTGCTGCGCGCAGAGAGCCACGTATCGATCGTCAACGTGTCTCCGTAGCGCCCGGGCGATCGGTACGTGAGCGCCGCCTGCACCACCATGAACTGCGTTCCTTGAGCGAGCAGCGTGGTCACCGAGACGCCGTGGTCGTCGAGGTAGTGGGTGCGGGCGCGTTCGAAGTACTTCAAGTAGTTGGCGTAATAGACGACCCCGCCGCAGTCCGTGTCCTCGTAATAGATGCGGACGTTCACAGCGTCGGACCGGCTCCCGAGCGCCGTTCGGTCGACGTGGGTCCTGAACGTCGCGCCGTCATCGTCACAGCGCCAGCGTGGGGAACTTCGGAAGCGAGGCGTCCGGAATCTCCGTCACCCTGACGACCAGGTCGTACAACTGGTGAAAGCGCTCGGGCTTGATCGGCTCGAACCCATGGCCGAGGACGCCGCCGTGCGCCGCGTCGAGCAGCGGCTTCATCTTCGCCCACTGCGCGAGATAGGCCTGCCCGGCCGTGTCGCCGAGCCCCGCGAGCGCGCGGAATTGACTGATCAAGGGGAGCTTGTACTTGCCGTCGACGTCGTCGAGGTAGCAGGTCCGGCAGGTCTCCTGCAGCGCCTGAGGGAGCTGCTCCGGTCGGACGTCCCAGGTCTTGATCTTATGGTGTTTCCACAGCCGGTATTGCGCGAATGCTTCGAGCGCTCGCAGCAGCGCCACCATGGCGGGCTCCACGTCATGATGCAGGTCGGCGCGCCGCCGCGCGTGCGCGAGCAGGTCATAGGCGAGCTGCTCCTTCACGTCGTTCGGGTCCAGGACCAGGCGTTCGAGAAAGGTCGCGTTCTGCTTGATCGCGGGGAGCAGCCCTTTCAACCCGGGCGGGCCGCCCCACAACGACGCCATCTCGAGCGCCTTCAGCGCCGTTTTCAACTTGTCCCACGCCTGCCGGTACTGGAACCGCTCCCAAGCGCCGTAGCCCTCGGCCATGTCGGCAAACGCACGATACAGCGGTTTCTGCCCCCCGCTCACGCGCCATTCGATGAGCCGGAAGGCGGCGGCCGCCGCGCTGAACGCACCCCGGTTGAACAGCAGACATGCCTCGCGCCGGGCGGCGGTCGCGGCCTCGTCCCAAGGGTTCCCTTGCGTCCACACAAGGCTGCGCCCGTCCACGGTGACCGGATCCCCCTCGCCGCCGGTCTCGAGGAGGCTCACGATCCGGGAGCACAGCGGGAGCGACGCGAGCGCAATCGCCGCGGCCATCGCGGGCGTCGCGCCGGTGACGTCCACGACGAGCTCGCCGGGCTGAACTTCCCACGTCGCCAGCAGATCGGGCAGCACCCGGCCGAGCGCATGGTACGACGCCATGAAGCGGGACGCATCGGGCGTGACGACGCAATCCCAGCGGCGCGGCATCTGGACGATGTGCGGCTGGATCGCCGTCTCGATCACCCCCTTGGCCGTCTCGGGCATGAAGAAGCAGAGCAGCTCGGGCTTCAGGCGATTGATCGAATAGACGGCGGCCGGCGCGTGATCGGTCACCGCGATCAACAAGGCTTTGGCGCTCGCCTCGCTCATAGCGCCGGACTATAGCATCGCCCCGAGAGGCGATCAACGAGGCGCGCGCCAGCGAAGACGGTCAGCATTCTTCTTCGAATGCACAGGGATGCTCCTCGACTGAACATTGACGTCCATGCTCTTGCCTGGTCCGGTGAAAAACGCCTACTATTTTTCTCGGCTCATGCGGGCCGCAGCCTGCGGCCGCGTCAGTGAGCATTCCAGGCCGAGGAGGAGCAGATGAGGAGAGCAGGAAAGAGACGGACGATCACGGCGTTGTTGCTCGGTGCCCTTGCAGGGAGCTGCATCGGGGGGCTGGTCGGGGTCATTCTCGTTCATGAGAGCGTGCTGTCGGCCAATGACGGCGTTCGTTCGCCGACGGTGAGCAGCGCCGAAGAGTTCCGCTTGGTGGACGCCGACGGCAAAGTCCGGGGCATCTTCGGCCTGTCTAGCGACCGCCAACCGTACTTGGCCCTCATCGACGAGGGCGAGACGCGGCGCGTCTGGGTCGGGATTGCCCAGGAATCCGGAGTGGCCGTCCGGGACATCGACGGAAAAACCCGCCTCGTGCTCAGCGTCGATGCAGACGGACAGCCTTCGCTGGTGGTTAGAGATCGCCGGCAGCAATCCCGGATCTTCCAACCTTAGCGGTGCGTCATGAGCCGAACTTTCAGCAGCTCGGGCTGGCGTTCGGCGGGAGTCGGGCTTCTCGGGCTTCAGGCGGTTTGGGCTCGGAGAACATGAAGGCGTGGTGTGACCAGTCGGCGCCGTCCTGTGTAGGGATCCGTCTCACGGGCGGACCCGTGCGCCCTACGTGGGTCGCGGATGAGGCCTGCAGATGGAACCGGAGAGCATGGTGTCTGCTGAAAGAGGGAGGATGATGGCAGAACCACACAGGGAGGACGGTATGACGATGTTACGACTGCGACTGAGCGTCATCGCCGGGATGGTCCTGGCTGCGGGCCTGACGGCGGGATGTGCGGACACGCGTTACGACCGTGAAACGGCGTACCGAGATCGGGACGCCACGACGACGACGGAGGAGACCCGCGACAAGCCGATCTTCGGCACCTCGTCGGACTCCGGAACCTTCGACTACAAGTAGTCCCGGCGAACAGTCCTAGCGGGCAGAGGAGCGAAAGAGGTCGCCCAGGCGGCCTCTTTCGGCTCATCTCGGGCGATGCCTTGGCGCCTGCCACCGATCCCTTTTCCTCATCCCCGCCTGGCACATCATTCCGGGCAGTCACCCGAGTTACCGCACCTGCTGTACCCACCGCGCCCGGTCCCTACCAGAGTTCCGTGCTCCTCGCGTAGAACACCAGGGCCAGTCCGGAGAGCGCGAGCCAGATCCAGTCTTGCCGGGACCACGCCACGACGATGTGCCTTCTGAACAGAAACCGCGGGAGGACGAGCGCGACCAGGAGGCCCACGATGGCAAGGAGGGAGACCCGGAAGAATTGGGCCAGCACGACGGATAGAGCCACGGCGATGAAGACCGTGCGGCCGAGATGTCGAATAGGAGTGAAGCGCCGAGGCCGCTTGCCCTGTTCCGAGAGGTCATCAGGTTCCTGGTCGGTCTCGAGCATCGTGCACGGTCTTCAGCACGGAACGGGTCGGGTCTAGAGCTCGCGGGGAGGAGGGTGTATAGGGCCGAGTTGATGGGTCATTGTACGGGGTCAATGCAGACGCGACAAGTGCACGAGAGCCGGACAGTCAGGCTGGCCGAGGCCGACGGCCTCGACGACTGGACCGTCACCGACTCGGCTCGCGCGGGACGTCCGTTGCAATCTGCTCGATCGCCTCCTCGATCCGGATCGCGAGCTGCGTCATGAACCGAACTTTCAGCAGCTCGGGCAGGCGTTCGGGCGGGAGTCGGGCTTCCAGCCAGGCGAGGTCCGCTTTCATCGTCGCCATGAGTTGGCTGAGTTGGTCCTGCACCTCCTGGGTCGCACGGCCGCGCTCCCGTTCGAGAACGTCCTCTTCAGGGCACAGCTCCGATTGGTGGCCTGGAAGGCCAGCGTCTGCGGGTGCGGGGACAGGGCTGACTCGACCCTTGCCACTCACGTTCGCCGGCGCTGCATGCCCGTTGGCCGGCGCGGAGGTCGAGACCGTCTGCGGGGGCAACGCAGCTCCGCGGGGCTCGGCGCCCAGCAGGTCGCGGGCCGTCACCTTCTGAAAGGAGAGGCAAAGTCCGGACGGAAAGGGGACCGCCGTGACCGTGAACCAGGCGGTGCTGGTGGGCAGCATCAGGTCCACGCGGGCGACGGTCTGGGTGTCGAGCGCCCGGCGGCACGCCTCCTCGAGCGGCGATCCGAGCCAGTCCGGGCACTGCTCCCAGAGCCGGTGATCGAGCAACTGCTCGGCGGACCGGCCGGGGAACAGGTGCGCGCAGGCGGCCCTGTTGACCACGGCAATCCGCCAGTCCTCGTCGAGCCCGACCATTGGATCGGGCAGGTGATCGATGAGCGCACGGAGCTGCGCCTCTCTCTCCTTCGCCTCCGCCAGCGCCTCGCGCCGCCGGGCCAGGAGCTGCTCGTGGGATTCGAGCAGGAGCCGCGCATGCGCGATCGCCTTCTTCGCGCGCCGCGCATTTCGCCGGGCCCGCACGCCGTCACGCGTGACCTCCCGGGTCACCCCGCGCAGCTCCAGGACGTGCTGGACCGTGGCCAGCAGGGCGTTGTGCTCGATCGGCTTCTGGAGGAAGTGATGCACGCCGTTGATTGCGCCCCAGATCATCAGATCCGAGGGCCATTGTCGCCCCATGATGATCAGCGGAACGCCCGGCCGGGCTTTGAGGAGGTCGGACAGCAGCGTGATCCCGTGCGCATCGGGGAGGTGAGCCTCGGAAAGGAGGAGATCGTACTCGGCGAGCGCCAGCAGGCGCAGTGCGCCGTGCAACGAGGTCGCGGTATCCACCGTGATCGACGGAAGGCGGCGCCTGAGAGTATCCGAGAGCGCGGTGAGGACGTGCGCGTCGGCGTCGAGGATGAGGAGGCGTGCGCGATGGGGTCGCACCGTAGCTCGAGCCAAGGGTGACGAGGCGTAGGGTAGCATGATTCGTGCTGGCGAGGCTAGGAAGACCTCTGTAGGGACCGATGCCACCCGGCGGCTTCCTTGACAGGGGGTGTCCCCCCCTTTACGCTTGTCCCAGCGAGGCGTCCATGACGTGGTGGTATTGGGTCTTCATCGGGCTGGCCCTCCTGACGATCGAGATCGTCACCCCCGGCGGCTTCTACGTCTTCTTCTTCGGCCTCGCCGCGCTGGCGGTCGGCGCGCTGGCCGGGCTCTCGCTGGTGACGGCCGATTGGCTGCAGTGGCTGCTGTTCTCGGTGCTGTCGATCGCGTCGCTGCTGCTGTTCCGCGCGCCGCTCCAGCGTTGGCTGAAGGCCCAAGAGCCGGCGGGCGAAGAGATCGACACGATGGTAGGGGAGATGGCCGTCCTGCTCGACGACGTGGCGCCGGACGGCGTCGGCAAGGCGGAGCTGCGCGGATCCGCATGGACCGCGCGCAATGCCGGACCGACCGGGCTCAAGAAAGGGCAGCGTGCCCGGGTGGAGCGAGTGCAAGGCCTCACCCTCTGGGTGACGGCTGACTAGGATGATGTGACGATGGAGGAGACGGCCATGTCAGGAGGCTTGTTCGTCATGCTCGTGCTGGCGGCGGTCGTGTTGATCGTCATTGCGAAGACCGCCCGGGTGGTGCCCCAGCAAAGCGCCTTCGTCGTCGAGCGCCTCGGCAAGTACCATACGACGCTCAACGCCGGCTTTCACATTCTGTTTCCGTTCCTCGACGTCGTCCGGTACAAACACTCGCTTAAGGAAACGGCGATCGACATCCCCGAGCAGATCTGCATCACCAGGGACAACGTCCAGGTGGCCGTGGACGGCGTCCTCTACCTGAAGGTGCTCGACCCGCACAAGGCGTCCTACGGCATCTCGGATTATCAGTTCGCGATCTCCCAGTTGGCCCAGACGACGCTGCGGAGCGAGATCGGCAAGATCGACCTGGACCGGACGTTCGAGGAGCGGACGAACATCAACGTGCAGGTCGTCAATGAGCTGGACAAGGCGTCGGAGCCGTGGGGCATCAAGGTCCTCCGTTACGAGATCAAGAACATCACGCCGCCCAAGGACGTCTTGGCCGCGATGGAAAAGCAGATGCGCGCCGAGCGCGAAAAGCGGGCGGTGATCCTAACCTCCGAAGGGGAACGCGACGCGGCCATCAACCAGGCCGAAGGCCAGAAACAGCAGGTCATCAAGGCGTCGGAGGCCAAGAAGCAGCAGCAGATCAACGAGGCCGAAGGCGCGGCCTCGGCCATCCTGGCGATCGCCACCGCGACGGCCGAGGGGCTGCGGCGGGTCGCCGAGGCGATCCAAGTGAACGGCGGGTACGAGGCCGTGCAGCTCCGGGTCGCCGAGCAGTACATCGGGAAGTTCGGGGAGCTGGCGAAAGCGAGCAACACGCTCGTGCTGCCCGCCACGCTCTCGGACGTCGGCTCGATGATCGCGCTCGCGATGAACGTGATCGGCCGGCGCCCCGACGGCCCGCGTCCGAGCAAGTGAGCGAGCGTCGTCTTCGGCCGACACCGATCCTCCCCTCTGTTTGACAGCGTCCGGCGCCTGCCCTACAATCCCGCTTCGTGAAAGACCTCGTCGTGCAAGCGTTCGAGAACAGCGCCGACGTGAAGCGGCGCTTCGTGCACGAGCATGCGGACCGCATCGTCGACGTGGCGCAACTCATGATCCGAGCCTTTCGCGAAGGGCACAAGGTGCTGCTCTTCGGGAACGGCGGGAGCGCGACGGACGCCTCGCACATCGCCGCCGAGTTCGTCGGCCGATACCGGCGCGACCGCATGGCGCTCCCCGCGATCGCCCTCGGGACCGACCTCGCGGCGATCACCTGCATCGCGAACGACTACGACTACACCGAGATCTTCGCGCGCCAGATCCGCGCGCATGGCCGCAAGGGCGACATCGCCGTGGCGATCAGCACGAGCGGGAACTCCCCGAACGTCCTCAAGGCGGTCGACGCCGCACGGGAGCTGGGCCTCACGACGATCGCCTGGACGGGCCATACCGGCGGGAAGCTCGCGCCGATGGTCGATTATCCGTTCGTCGTCCCGTCGAGCGTGACCGCGCGGATCCAGGAAAGTCACATCACGCTGGGGCATGTGCTCTGCGAGCTGATCGAGGAAGGCTTGTTTGCGAAATCGTAGTACGGATGCTGAAAAAGGCCGCCAGCTTTGTTCTCGCATCGCTCAGGACCTCAACGTACCACACGACGGGAAGAGAGCTGTCTTGGCAGCTCGGGGTGGGCGGGTGAAAAGGAAACGCCTGGGCCAAGACACGGCCGGCTCACCATCTCGCCGGCGCGCACAAACGTGGCGTCACTTATTCGTGACGCCGTGCGCCTCGCTGCGGCCTCGGCCGGGAAGGGGCGCATCTTAGCGCGCCTGGAGCGGGCGGGTGTGACTGACGGCCTTTTTGAGCATCCTGGAAATCTCGCCGCCACCGCTGCAGATGAGGTCAAGACGGCTTTGTGAGCAAGCAACGAGTTTCCCCGCAGCCTGGTAAGTCAGGCAGGCCGACCGTCCTGCCGATCGACGTCTCCAAGCTCAAGACCTATCCGCTCAGCCGCCGCCACAGCAAGGTGACGCTCTCGGATTTCGCCTCGCCGTGGCGCAAGGGCGGGCGGCTGCGGCACTTCCTCGACACGCTCCCGGACATCCTCGCGGTGAAGACGCTGCGCGCGGTCGCCAAAGCCGTGGTCGCGGCCCGCCGGCGTGGCCGGCCCGTGGTCGTCGGCATCGGCGCGCACGTCACGAAGGTCGGCCTCAACCCCATCCTCGTCGATCTCATCGAGCGCGACGTCGTCACCGCGGTCGCGATGAACGGGGCCGTGATCATCCATGACTTCGAGCTCGCGATGATGGGCCATACCTCCGAAGAAGTGGACGCGGAGATCGACTCGGGCCGGTTCGGGATGGCCGAGGAGACCGGCCGGCTCCTGAACGAGGCCATCGCGCTCGGGCTCAAGGAGGGGCAGGGGATCGGCGAGGCGGTCGGGCGGTACATCAACACGCACAAGAAACTGTTCCCGCACCGGCGCACGAGCCTGCTGGCCACCGGGGCCCGCCTGAACGTCCCGGTGACGGTCCATGTCGCCGTCGGGACCGACATCATCCATATGCATCCGGCGGCGGACGGGGCCGCCATCGGCGCGGGCTCCCTCTTGGATTTCCGGAAGCTCGCGGCGGTGGTGGCCGAGATGGAGGGCGGCGTCTACCTCAATATCGGCTCGGCGGTGATCCTCCCCGAGGTCTTCTTGAAGACCGTCACGCTCGGCCGGAACCTCGGCCACGCCTTGAGCTCGATCACGACCGTCAACATGGATTTCCTATCCCACTATCGCCCGCTGACCAACGTGGTGCGGCGGCCGACCCAGAAGGGCGGCCGGGGCTACTCGCTGACCGGCCACCACGAGATCATGGTGCCGTTGCTCGCGGCGGCGATCATCGAGGACCTGGCCCGGTGATCGCGCGTCCGGCCCTCGCCGCCCCGCCGCTGGCCGTCGAACGGCTGCAGCAGATTTGGCAGGACTTGAACGCCCGTTATTGCGGGGGCAGGCTCCCGGCGATCCCGATCCTCTGGAGCGCGCGGCTCACGGCCTCCGCCGGCATGTTCGCCAGCCGCGTCGGCCCCCGGGCGAGCGAGCTCCTCGTCGCGCGGTTGACCGGCCCGCGGCGCGTCATTCGGCTCTCGCTCCCATTGCTGTCCGGCCAGCCGGAAGCCGAGATCGTCGGCACGCTCGCCCATGAAATGATCCACCAGTGGCAGTACGACGTCCTCAAGCGCCGGCCCGACCACGGTCCCGATTTCTGTCGCCTCATGACGGTGATGAACCGGGACGGGCTCGGCATCACGATCCGGCACAACCTCGACGATGCGATCATCGCGCTGAGCCGCTATACCTGGCGCTGCCAGGAGTGCGGGCGCGATTACCACCGCCAGCGCCGGAGCATTCGCCCGCGCCAACACCGGTGCGGGGTCTGCAGCGGGCGGCTGCGGGAGGTGGTCCGGCCGGCCGCGGTCGAGGACGTGGCGGTGCTCGTCCCGCTGCCCAGTCACATCCCGCCGATCCAAATCGCGCTGCCGTTCATGCAAGCGGGACCAGCGGCGGCTGCCAGCCTCGCTCCAGGAGAGGCGTAGCGCTTCCTCTTCACTTTCACTATCATCTCTGCGTATGGCTGACCAGGACCTGCTGACGCTGAAGCGGCGCGAGAGCACGCTCGGCCGAGCGCTGGAGCGTGAAAAACTCGAACGCGCGCGAGCCATGTCGCCTGAAGAACGGGTGCAGATCGCCTTGGAGCTGTCCAACGTCTGCCTGGAGCTCCGCCGGTCATGGTCGAGCACGCCCTAGCCGACACGGTCGAGGATCTCGAAGTACGCCCCCGCGTAATCCCCTGCTCGCCTCTTCGAAAGCCCCTCCGGCAGCCGCTCGTCACCTTGTAGGGCCTGGCGGCGTATGTTATCGTTTTTCGCTCGGCCCGGCCGACCCACTTCCTTTATATAGATAGATTGGTGCGATGACCAAAGCCGACGAGACGAAATCCTACGATCATCGGGCCGTCGAGGCCCGCTGGCAGGCGTATTGGGACCGCGAGAAGACGTTCGCGGCCGCCGAGCAACCGGCCACGCCGAAATACTATTGCCTCGAGATGTTCCCCTATCCGTCAGGGCGCATCCACATGGGGCACGTGCGCAACTATGCGATCGGGGACGTGGTCGCGCGGTACAAGCGCATGCGCGGGCACAACGTCCTGCACCCGATGGGCTGGGATGCGTTCGGCCTGCCCGCCGAGAATGCCGCGATCGCGAAAGGCGTGCACCCCCAGATCTGGACGGATGAGAACATCGCGTACATGCGCGGGCAACTCCGGCAGATGGGCCTGTCCTACGATTGGGCGCGCGAGGTGGCGACCTGCCGGCCGGACTACTACCGCTGGAATCAGTGGTTCTTTCTGAAGATGTACGAGCGCGGGCTCGCGTACCGGCGCCAGTCGGCCGTGAACTGGTGCCCGAGCTGCGAAACTGTGTTGGCGAACGAGCAGGTGGAGGACGGCCGGTGCTGGCGCTGTGACGCGGTGGTCGTGCAGAAGGAGCTGGAGCAGTGGTTCTTCCGAATCACGGCCTATGCCGAGGAGCTGCTGCAGGGGTGCGACCGCCTGACCCGCTGGCCGGCGCGGGTGCTCACGATGCAGCGCAACTGGATCGGGAAGAGCGAGGGCGTGGAGATCGACTTCCTCCTGGCCGAGCCGCTGCCCGACCGCACGAGCATCCGCATTTTCACGACCCGCCCGGACACGATTTTCGGCGCCACGTTCATGAGCCTCGCGCCGGAGTCGCCGCTCGTCGAAGCGCTGATCGCCGGCCGCCCCACGGCGCCGGCCGTCCGGGACTTCGTCGCCAACGTCATGGCGCAAGATCGCCTCACCCGCCTGGCGGCGGACCGGGAAAAGGAAGGCGTCTTCACCGGCGCCTACGCCGTCAACCCGTTCACGAAAGCCCGCATCCCGATCTGGGTCGCCAACTTCGTCCTCTATGAGTACGGGACCGGTGCCATCATGGCCGTGCCCGCGCACGACCAGCGCGACTTCGAGTTCGCCCGCAAATATCAGATTCCAATCACGCTCGTGATCCAGAACCCGGCCGGCACGCTGGATGCGGCGCACCTCGACCGCGCCTACGAAGAAGAGGAGCCGGGCGCCCGATTGATCCACTCCGATCGGTTCAGCGGTCTTTCGATCACCGAAGCGAAGCGGCAAATCGCGGAGGCCGTTGAGGCGGACGGGACCGGCAAGCGCACGGTGAACTATCGGCTGCGCGACTGGGGCGTCTCGCGCCAGCGCTACTGGGGCACGCCGATCCCGATCATCTACTGCCGGCGGTGCGGCATTGTGCCGGTGCCGGAATCGCAGTTGCCGGTCGAGCTGCCGATGAACGTGCCGTTTACGGGCAAGGGCGCGTCGCCGCTCGCGCAGACGCCCGCGTTCGTCGAGACCGAATGCCCCACGTGCCATGAGCCCGCCCGCCGCGAAACCGACACGATGGATACGTTCGTCGATTCATCCTGGTACTTCCTCCGCTACTGCTCGCCGCACGACGAGGACCAGGCGATCGACCCGCAGGCGGCGGGGTACTGGATGCCGGTGGACCAGTACATCGGCGGGATCGAACATGCCGTCCTGCACCTGCTCTACGCCCGCTTCTTCACGAAGGTCATCCGCGACCTCGGGCTCACCAAGGTCGACGAGCCGTTCGAGAGCCTGCTCACCCAGGGCATGGTGTGCAAGGAGACCTATCGCTGCCCCACGCACGAGTGGCTGTTCCCCTCGGAAGTGACGGGCTCCGAGAAGGACGGCTGGCGGTGTGCCAAATGCGGGCAGCCGGTCGAGCGCGGGCGCGTCGAAAAGATGTCCAAATCCAAGAAGAACGTCGTGGACCCCGAGCACCTCATCGCCACGTACGGGGCCGATACCGCCCGGCTGTTCTCGCTCTTTGCCGCGCCCCCGGATAAGGACTTGGAATGGAGCGACACGGGCGTGGAAGGCTGCGCGCGGTTCGTGAGCCGGGTGTGGCGGCTATTGGCCGAGCTGCACCCGAGACTGGGGCATGCCACCTGGTCGGGACAGGCGTCCACGTCGGGCCGCGCGCTCGAGCTGCGGCGGCTGACCCACCGGACGATCAAGAAAGTGACCGACGACATCGAGCGCGAGTTCCAGTTCAATACCGCGATCGCCTCGCTGATGGAGTTCGTGAACGGCCTCTATAAATGGACGGCCGAGCGCGGGCCAGGCGAGGAGTCCGGCGAAGAGGACGCGCTTCGGGAAGCCGTCGGCAGCCTGATCCTCTTGCTGTCGCCGTTCGCCCCGCATCTCGCCGAGGAGTTGTGGGCGCGGTTCGGCGGGGCGCCGAGCGTGGCCCAACAGCGCTGGCCGGCCTTCGATCCGGCGCTCGTCGCGAGCGATCGCCTCACGATCCCCATCCAGATCAACGGCAAGCTGCGGAGCAAGATCGACGTGCCGGCCGACTGGAGCCAGGAGCAGATCGTCGCCGAAGCGCGCCGAGACGCGAAGACCGTCGAGTGGTTGGGTGGAAAGGAGCCGGCGAAAACAGTCTACGTGCCGAAGAAGCTGATCAACTTCGTGGTACCGGGTGCCGGTGCATAGCGCTCCTCTGTTCCACCATGACGGCCTGTCTCAATCCGGTCAACGCCTTGTCTCACCCGACCCGTGCTGACCGCTCACCGCTGAGACCGAGACCGATGCCCACGTCCCCTCTTTACTCAGCACTCAGCACTCAGCCCTCAGCATTCCGCCGCATCTTCGGTCTCGTCCTTGCGGCGGGTCTCGTCGCAGGCTGCGGCTATCAGTTCCAGGTGGAGGGACCGGGGCCCACGATCGGCGGCGGGGCGGCCGAGCCGATCATCAAGCCCGGCGCCCCGACGTTGACGATCGAGAACTTCATCAATCGGTCGCTCGAGCCGAACCTCGAGCTCAAATACACGGCCTATGCGTTTCGCGAATTCTCGAACGGCAGCGGGGCCCGGGTGGTCACCGGGAACGAGCCCAGCGATCTGGTGCTGAAAGGGTCGATCGTCTCCGTGATCGTGCCGACCCTGACCTTCGATATCTCCCGGACGGTGGAAAGCCGGGTGACCGTCTTCGTCCAAGCGACGGTCGAGAAGACGAAGACCAAGGAGGTCATCTGGAGCCAGCTCGCCACCGCCTCCTCCGAATACTTCGTGACGAACGACCTGCAATTCAATCGCGTGCTCCAGGCGCGGGCGTTGGAACAGGCGGGCCGGTTCATCGTGCAGGATCTGGCCACCCGCTTCCTGACCCACCTGGAAACGTACGGGCTGAAGCCGGCGCCGGCCGCGCCGGCCGGGAGCGTGCCTCCCGAGATGATGCCCGGCGGCACGTTCCAGCCTCGATAACCATGAAGCCGTTCGAGCTGGACCAGGCGATCAAGAAAAGCGGGCTCGCGCCGATCTATCTCGTGCTCGGCGAAGAAGACGACCTCCGCGATCAGGCCGTCGCGACGATCAAGGCGGCGGCGATGCAGGAGGGCGACCTCGGCGACTTCAACATCGACGTGGTCTACGGGGACGAAAGCGACGGGGCCGAGATCGTCGCGCGGGCCGGGGAGGTCCCGGTGTTCGCCCCGCGCCGGCTGGTCTTCGTGAAGGCCGCGGACAAGCTCTCGGCCCGGGACGGCGAAGCGCTCGTGCCCTACCTCAAAGCCCCGTCAGAGAGTACGACGCTGGTCTTCGTCGCCCCCAAGCTCGACGGCCGGACGGCCTTGACCCAGGCGCTCAAGCAGGCGGCCGTCGTGGTCGACTGCGGGCCGCTCCCCGACGCACAGCTCCCGAGTTGGATCCGCGCCGAGGCGGCGAAAGTGCGGCTGCGGCTGGATGAGCCCGCGGTCGTCCTCTTGAAGGACCTGGCGGCGACCAGCTCGCTGTCCCTGATCAAGCGCGAGCTGGAGAAGCTTGCGGCCTACGTCGCGGACGGCCGGGTGGCGGGCGTAGCCGAGGTGGAGGCGCTCCGGGGAAGCGAGGCGGGCGCGTCGGTGTTCGATTTGACCGCGGCGATCGGGGCGGGGAACAAGATGCGCGTGCTGCGGATCCTCACGCGCAACCTGGAGAGCGGCGAGGCGCCGCTCCGGATCTTGGGGTCGCTGATCTGGCAGTACCGGCAGCTCTGGAAGGCGAAGGACGCGGCCCGGACGGGACGGGAAGGGGAGGCGGCGCGTCTGCTCCGGGTGCCGCCGTTCAAGCTGCGCGCGTTCCTCGCGCCGTTCACCGACGCGCACCTGCAGACCGCCTTCCGGCGATTCGCCGAGCTCGATTCGAAATTGAAGGGCGGGAGCGCAAACGATCCGCGCGTGCTGCTCGACGCGTTGGGGATAGAGCTGTGTGGGTTGGCGCAGGCCCCGAAACCCAAGCCCACTTCGACCCGCCCTCCGGTCGGCGCCGGGCAGGTCCCCGCGCGGCCGGGGGCGCGGACGATCAGGCCTGGGCGCTCTTGAGGGCGTTGACGCGGGCGGTGAGACGGGAGATGCGGCGGGACGCCGTGTTGCGCTTCAGCACGCCTTTGCTCACGGCCTTGTGGAGCGCCGCGGTGGCTTCGCGCACCAGCGTGGCGGCCTGGTCGGCGTTCTTCTCTTCGATCGCGTTCATCGCCTTCTTCACCACGTTCTTCACGGCGCTCAGCGCGGCGCGATTGCGGAGGTTGCGCTGCTCGGCCTGGCGCGCGCGCTTGATCGTCGATTTGTGGACAACCGGCATGGGGCACTCCTCTCAAACAAACTTTGACAAAGGGTTCATTTTGTAACATACGAGCGGACGCGAATCAAGAAACATTACTTTCTTACTGGGCTCGCGCAGCGCCAAACAATTACTTTCTTACTCCATGACTCAATTACTTCCGGCAAGTGCGCAGAGGAGGCAGGCTGGGCCGCTTGACCGCCAGTAGCGTCAAACAATTACTTTCTTACTCCATTACTCAATTACTTCCCGTAACTGCGGAGAGGAGGCGGCATGCAAGTGACAGCGAAGGACCGGCTCATCCTGGCGTTGGATGTGCCGTCGGCCGAGGAGGGGGAACGCCTGCTGGATCGCGTCGGCACCGCGATCAATTTCGTGAAGATCGGCCTGGAGCTCTACACCGCCGCCGGGCCGGCCATGGTCAAGCGTGCGATCGAGCGCGGGCATCGCGTCTTCCTCGATCTCAAGTTTCTCGACATCGAGGAGACGGTCAAGCGCGCGACCACCCGCGCGGCGCAGATGGGGGTGCACATGCTCACCATCCACGCCAACCGCAAGGCGCTCAAAGCGGCCCTCGAAGGACGGGCCGCGGTACCCGGTGCCACGGAGCGGCTCAAGCTGCTCGCCGTGACCGTGCTCACCAACTTCGACGCCGGGGACCTCCGCGACATGGGCGTGCAATGGTCCGTGGCCGATCTCGTGAGCGCGCGCGCCAGGCTCGCCGCCGATGTCGGCCTGGACGGCGTCATTGCCTCAGGCGAAGAAGCGGCCGTCATCCGCGAGAAGGTCGGCAAGGACTTCATCGTCGTGACCCCGGGCATCCGCCCGGCCAACCTGGGCACCGACGACCACGCGCGCGTCGCGACCCCCGGCCAGGCCATCAAAGCCGGCGCCGACTACCTCGTCGTCGGCCGACCCATCCGAGACGCCCCAGACCCCAAAGCCGCCGCGGAGCGGATCGCCGAAGAAATGCAGGCCGCGTTCAATGCGCGGAGTAGTGGCATGCAATAGGGTAAGGGGCGCGGCAGGGATATGTGATAGAGGGGTAGGAAGTAGGGGTACGGGGATAGAGTGATATGTGGTAAGTGTGGGGATGAATGGATAAGGGATAGTGATAGAGGGGTATGGGGATAGGGTGATAAGGGGTACGGGGGATAGGGTGTTAAGTAAATTGTATGGGGTGGAGTAGCGGAGTCAGGTTCTGATCGGATTAAAGGGACGGGTTTCAACGCGGCCAGTACATGATGATGCCTACGCCGACCAGGCAGATCGCTGCGCCAAGCACGTCATAGCGGTCCGGACGTATCTGATCGATGCCCCACCCCCAGACGATCGAGAGCACGATGAACCAGCCCCCATACGCCGCGTAAACCCGACCGAAATGAGCGGGCTGATACGTCGGAACGATTCCATAGAGAAACAGGACCATTCCGCCCAAGAGCGCCCACGTCCAGTCGGCCCCGTTCCGCCACCACTGCCAGACGAGATAGCCGCCACCGATTTCACACATGCCGGCCAAGATGTACAGCAAGACTGATTTCGTCAGCAGCATGGTAGGGCTCTCTCCTTCAGGGCGATGCGGAACGCGAGCGGAGTGGCAGGTTGGAGGTACTCTTTCACTACCGGAATGGTCAAGTACCGGCTGAGACACCAAACTTTAAGGGTCTCGTTTTCGCTCGACTCTGTCTTCTCACTGGCATATCCCCTCTCTTCCCCTGACCCTATACAACTCTACCGCCGATACCCCTGACTACTCCCCACTCTTCACCCTACCCCATACCCCGCTATCCCATATCCCTACTCACCCCCTTACCCCCTACCACGCTACCCTCATACCCCCTGGCCGCAAACCCCTTTATCCCCGCGGCGGCATTTGTTAAGATTGCGCTCTTCCACGAGACCTTCCTGAGTGGTGGGTGTAGCTCAACGGTTAGAGCGCCGGACTGTGGCTCCGGAGGTTGCGGGTTCGAAACCCGTCACTCACCCCAAAAAATCCTCCCTACCTCTCATGTTTCTGTCGGGTCCCGAGTTCAGTTTGCCGGTTCCACCACAGCAACCAAATCCAACGGCCTCCCTCTGATCTTGTCTCTATAGGTGAAAGCCGCTATCCTTCTGCCCGGTGGTTGGGAATATTCTATGCCGTATCTAGAGAGGATGGCTTGAAAACTCCTAGCGGTTGTCATCAGGCCCTTCACTGCCAAGTCCCTGCTTTACTGTGATCTCGACAAACCCTGCATCCACCAAACCGTTCAACGCCTGCTCTCTATCGAGGGCAGTGGAAGCCCCCAAATCCAATCGGGCGAGACCAAGACGTTTCTCGCCGTAATCGCCTTGGCATTCGATTGTGGATTCAACATTTCGCTAATTCTTATCAAGGGCACTAAGGCCTTATGGGCGTGGACTGAGAATTGATGGAAGGTAGGGGAGGATGAAAAAGACCGCCGTAGGGCAGCTGGTCTATTCACCGACTGATCTTGTCCGGTACTTAGGGTCCCCGTTCGCTTCCTGGATGGATCGTTACTACTTAGAGAATCCTGAAGCGGTCACCCCTGATGAAGAAACAGACGATGAGCAGCTGATCGCACAAACCGGCCAAGACCATGAACAGGCCATTCTTGCAGAGTTGAAAGCTGCGCCGGCCGGAGTCGTTGAAATTCGGACGACGAACGCAGCGACCGCCCGCGAAGAAACCCTCGCCGCGATCACATCCAAGTCACCGGTCATCTATCAGGCGGCTTTACACAGCGGACAGTTTGTCGGCTATGCCGACTTTCTGATGCTCGACGACCATGGGTGCTATCAGGTCTGGGACACCAAGTTGGCCCGGTCTCCAAAGCCCTATTATGCCGTTCAGCTCTGCTGCTACGCCGACATGTTGACAGAAATGATCGGCGACCAGGTCTCGGATCGATTCGGGATTATCCTCGGCACAAAAGAGCGGGTCCAATTCCGTCTGGAAGACTTCGTTCATTACTATCGCCACGTCAAAACATCGTTCTTGACGATGCAAGAGCGGTTTACCGGCAGACTTACGGATCGGCCGGAGCCGCTGCCGCGCGCCGATCATCGCGAGTGGACCTCGCATGCCGAGCAATTTTTCAAAGAGAGAGACCATCTGGTCCAGGTCGCAGGGGTAACCGTAGGCCAAATCAAAAAACTGAACAAGGCTGGCATTACGACGATGGCCGAGTTGGCTCAAGCGGACGGGCGCACGATTCCAAGACTCAGCGCGGACACCTTGGAAAAGCTTGTCGGTCAAGCCCGGCTCCAATGCGCGACCCGAGCGGATCGTGTGACGAATGCCGACGCGCCGCCACGCTACGAAGTCTTGCCGCACGTCGGAATTAATGGCGAGCGGATCGGGCTTGCGGCTCTGCCGCCAGCGGATCCGGCCGACGTGTTCTTCGATATGGAGGGCTATCCCCTGGCACCCGGCGGCCTGGAATATCTCTTCGGCGTGTGCCAATGGAGCAGCCAAGCGAGGTCCTATCAGTTTCAAGACTGGTGGGCACATGACAGAGACGAGGAGAAGCGTGCCTTCGAAGGGTTTGTGGACTGGGTGTTCGGCCAATGGAAGAGCCATCCCGGCATGCACATCTACCATTATGCCGATTATGAAGTGAGTGCAATCCGACGGCTCAGCACCCGCCATGACACCCGCCAAGACGAGGTCGATGAGTTATTGCGAAACGAAGTTTTTGTCGATCTCTACCGGATCGTCCGCCAAGGGCTGCGCATTGGGGAGGACAGTTACTCCATCAAAGTGGTGGAACGCTTGTACCGTCCGAAGCGGGCCACCGAGGTCACGACGGCTGCCGACTCCATCGTCCAATACAGTCGGTGGATGGAAAGCACGCAACCTAAGGATTGGAATAAGAGCCCCATCCTCAAAGCGATTCGGCAATACAACGAAGACGACTGTCAGTCCACCGCCCAGCTGTCCCAGTGGCTCCGAAAGCTGGCGCGTGAGAACAATATCCAAACCATGCCGGCGGATGCGGAGCCGGAGTCCAAGGAACGGAAGGAATTGCTGCCCGAGGTCATTGCCCGGCAGGAGACGGCCAGACGGCTCCGCGAGCGGGCAGATGCTCAGGCCATTGTGCTGGCGGACGTAATCGAGTTCCATCGGCGGGAACAGAAGCCGATATGGTGGCGTATGTTCGACCGGGCTGCTGCCACGCCGGAAGAGCAACGTGATGACCCGGGCTGCATTGAGGGCATTGAGGCGGCAGGGCCGCCAGCTTCTGTCAAGCAATCACTGGTACAGGTGTATCGTTTCGATCCTGCACAAGAGTGCAAGCTTGCCGCCGGCGAGCGTTCTTACGTCATGTTCGCGCACGCCTTAAAGGCCAAGTTGAATCTTTCTTCTCTTGATGCATCGATAGGTACGTTGGAACTCAAGATCGGCAAGAAGGGGTTGAGCGAGAAATTTGGAGGGGCATTCCCAAAAAACGGCTCACTCATTTCTGATGAATATGTACCCACGACCGAGATTCAGGCGGCGCTGGATGATGTAGCGGCCGCGCATCTGTCGGGAGGATTGCATCGGCCGGTGAAGGCGCTTCTGACTCGTCAGCCTCCGGTGGAGCAGTTACAGTTGGCGCATGAATCCTCGGTCGATGCTGCCATTCGCGTGGCCGGCGCTATGTCGGGAGGCTGTCTGGTCATCCAGGGCCCGCCCGGCACTGGCAAGACCCATACAGCATCCCGAGTCATCGCCGCACTGCTCGCGTCGAAAAGGAAAATCGGCATCGCATCGAACAGCCACAAGGCCATTGTGAACCTCCTCACGGCTTGTGGAAAAGCGCTACATAAATCCGGGTCCAGTCTTTGCGGTATCAAGGTCGGGGGTGAGATGGACGCCGGACTACATGCTGGCAATAACTCTTTGCACTATGTGGAAGGCAACGGAGATGCAAGAGGCCGGTATGTGGAAGGCGTCGTGGGCGGGACGGCGTGGCTGTTCTCCAGGCCAGAGTGGGAAGGAACGCTCGATTATCTCTTTATCGACGAAGCCGGACAGGTCTCCCTCGCCAACGCCATCGCGATGGCGCGATGTGCCAAGAATCTCGTTCTGCTCGGCGATCAGATGCAATCGGAGCAGCCCATCCAAGGCTCGCATCCCGGGGATGCCGGCTTGTCCGTGCTTCGGTATGCGTTGAAAGACACACAGGGCAGCGTGCCGGATCTGCCCGTGTTCCACCCCGTGGTGCCGCCGGACTATGGCCTATTCCTCGGTGAATCCCGTCGCATGCATCCCGCCGTCTGCCGCTTCATTTCCGAAAGCATCTATGAAAGCCGGCTGTTCTCGCATCCCGACTGCACCCGGCAGCGCATCGAGCTCGCCGCGGGAGGCAATCGTCTCATCAATCAAGAAAACGGCATTCTCTTCAGCCCGGTAGAGCATGACGGGAATACACAGCAAAGTGACGAGGAAGTCGAGCGGGTGAAGGCTATCTATAACGAGTTAGTTGGGCGTCCCTTTACCACCAAAGATGGCACCACCAAGGCATTGAACCTCGAAGATTTTCTGTTTATCGCCCCCTACAACGCCCAAGTCCGGGTGCTCAAGACCGTCCTTCCGCAAGGTGCGCGAGCGGGGAGTGTGGACAAGTTCCAAGGCCAGGAGGCGCCAGTCTGCATCCTGTCCCTCTGCTCAAGCTATGGGGAATATGGTTCCAGAGGTTTGGCCTTCATTCTCGACCGGAACCGGATCAACGTAGCGATTTCTCGGGCCCAATGCCTTGCGGTCGTTGTTGCGGATCCACGGATTGCGCGCAGCATTCCAAGTTCCCTGGGCGAGATGGCCCTTCTAAATCTTTTCTGCAAGGTTGCGGTCCATTGAGGTTTATCGAATAAACGAGCTATGGATTGCCCGGATAAACGGGAGAAATGCATGCCATCTGGGCATCTCAACCTGTCGTTTTCGCCAGGTATCCCTTTGGAGTAATTGATTTCTTCCAGCGAAAACGGTATGCCTCTGCCTCATTATTTCATTTCTATGGCTTTGTAGTATATGAGCGATGATTTTTTCTCAAAGCCAATCCTGAATTCGCCTTATGTTTGCCCCTCCCGGCATTGGGAGCTCGACGACCAAGGCCAGCCCACACATAAGATCATAGAGAAGCGTCGCCCTGCCGAGTTCATCACCCCGATTCCCAAGCCAAAAAAGCGCAAGGCTTCGGAAAAACAAGCCTCGATCGTCTTTGACGAAGGGAAGGGGCTTTCAACTCAAGAACAGCAGTACGACATAACCGCAATAATCAACGGCGTTCGCGACCAAGTAGACGCCTGGCGAAAGTTGCAAAATCCCTCTGACTGGCAAGTCACGCCGGAAACCGCTCGGTTACTTCAGCATTGGCGGCATCACAAATTCAGCAACACCCGTCCGTTCTTTTGCCAGGTCGAGGCTGTCGAGACCGCTATCTGGTTAGCGGAAGTCGCTCCGAATTCAAAAGCCGGAAAAGGGTTTCTTGAACATCTCGCGAATGCCAACAACGATGCGAATCCAGGCCTGAACCGTCTCGCGCTGAAGTTAGCCACGGGCGCGGGCAAGACGACCGTGATGGCCATGTTGATCGCCTGGCAAACGATCAATGCTGTTCGCCGCCCGAACAGTAAGAAATTTACGCGTGGCTTCCTTGTCGTCACGCCAGGGCTCACCATCAAAGACCGTCTGCGCGTCCTTCAGCCAAACGACCCGGACAGCTATTACGCAAGCCGCGAATTGGTGCCCAACGATCTGCTGGACGAGGTAAGGGACGCCAAAATCGTCATCACGAACTACCACGCCTTCAAGCTTCGAGAACGACTGGAACTGTCCAAAGGCGGCCGCTCTTTGCTTCAAGGACGGGGTGAAGAGCTCAAGACCCTCGAAACAGAAGGGCAGATGCTTCAGCGAGTGATGCCGGATTTGATGGGGATGAAGAACATTCTTGTCCTCAACGATGAGGCCCACCATTGCTACCGTGAGAAGCCAGGAGCAAAAGCGGGCGATGACGAACTCAAAGGGGACGAGAAGAAAGAGGCAGAGAAAAACAACGAAGCGGCCCGCCTGTGGATATCCGGGCTCGAAACGATTACCCGCAAACTCGGGGTCACTCAAATCATCGACTTATCAGCCACGCCATTCTTCCTTCGCGGCTCCGGTTACGCGGAGGGCACACTGTTCCCCTGGACCATGAGCGATTTCTCGCTCATGGATGCGATCGAATGCGGCATTGTAAAGTTGCCCCGCGTGCCGGTGGCAGACAATATCCCTGGGGAAGAGATGCCAAAGTTCCGCAATCTCTGGGAGCACATCCGCACAAGAATGCCAAAGAAGGGGCGTGGAAAGGCCGCGACCCTCGATCCGCTCAGTTTGCCAGTGGAGTTACAAACCGCTCTCGAAGCGCTCTACGGCCACTATAAGAAGACATTCGAGCTTTGGCAGAACGCCGGCATGCGCGTCCCCCCTTGTTTCATCGTGGTCTGCAACAATACTTCTACCTCGAAGCTCGTGTACGACTACATTTCTGGCTTTTATCGTGAGAACGAGGACGGTTCCACCACGCTGGAAAACGGTCGCCTTGAGCTGTTCCGAAACTTTGATGAGCACGGCAATCCGCTGCCTCGTCCCAATACCCTGCTCATTGACAGCGAGCAGCTCGAATCCGGAGAGGCATTGGATGAGAATTTCCGCGGCATGGCATCAGACGAGATCGAGCGCTTCCGGCGCGAGATCATCGAGCGAACCGGCGACCAACGACAAGCAGAGGGCCTGACCGACCAAGACCTTCTGCGTGAAGTCATGAATACCGTCGGCAAACAGGGACGGTTAGGGGAGTCGATCCGTTGCGTTGTGTCAGTCTCTATGCTGACGGAAGGATGGGATGCCAACACGGTCACGCATGTCCTCGGTGTGCGGGCGTTCGGCACTCAACTGCTCTGCGAGCAGGTCATTGGTCGGGCATTGCGTCGCGAATCGTACGACCTGAATGAGGATGGCCTGTTCGACGCGAGATACGCCGATATCCTTGGCATCCCGTTCGATTTCACGGCCAAGCCTGTGGTGGCGCCACCACAACCACCGCGGGAGACCGTCCATGTCAAAGCTATTCGCCCAGAACGCGATCCGCTCGAAATTACCGTCAAAAACCATAATCTTGGGCTCGAAGTGCCATACCGCTACGGATCAGAAACGCGCAGGTATCTCCCTGACTTCATCGTGCTGGTCGATGACGACCATGGTGACACAGATCTGCTTCATCTTGTTGTGGAGATCAAAGGCTACCGGCGTGAGGATGCCAAGGAAAAGAAGGCCGCCATGGAAAACTATTGGGTACCTGGCGTGAACAACCTCGGCACCTATGGCCGTTGGGCCTTTGCCGAGTTCACGGAGGTCTATCTGATCGAAGCGGATTTCGAAGCCAAGATCGCGAGCGAGTTTAACAAGATGGTCGAGGCCGCCACAGCTAGATCGGTGGTCGAGGGGAAATAAGCATGGCCAAGAAGCAAGGGACCGCCAAGACGGTCGAAGCACTGAAGCACGATGATGCAAAGCGAAAAAATATTCCCACCGCGGAATACCAATCCGTCTTACGGAAGGAGGAGCAGAGCCCGATCCGGATCGCGTACGAACGGCGCAATCGTGACTTGGATCCGCAGCTCGTCTGGCGGGAGAAGGACGAGCAGGATTGGTCAGACCTAATCGTCCATGCTCCGCCGCTCTACATTCAGGAAAAGGTCCATCCGAAGGCGTTGATCGATGATCTGCTGCGAGAGACGAAGGAACGGGAGCACCAAGCTGGGCTACTCACACCGGATCTCTTTGCCGACTTCAACGGCATCCCAAAGGGTGTGGACAAGACAGAGTTCTATCAGCACGACCAAAGTTGGTCGAACCGGATGATCCTCGGTGATTCGCTGCAAGTGATGGCCAGTCTAGCCGAGCGCGAGGGCCTACGCGGCAAGGTTCAGTGCATCTACTTCGACCCACCCTATGGCATTAAGTTCAATAGCAACTTCCAGTGGAGCACCACGAGCCGTGACGTAAAGGACGGGAATACCGACCACATCACCCGCGAGCCCGAGCAAGTGAAAGCCTTTCGCGACACCTGGCGCGACGGCATCCACAGCTACCTGACCTACCTCCGCGACCGCCTCACCGTTGCCCGTGATCTTCTAACCGAGTCCGGGTCTATCTTTGTGCAGATCGGTGATGAAAATGTTCATCGAGTCCGCGCCGTGATGGATGAGGTGTTCGGGGAGGATAACGCAATCGTCACGATCATTGTGAAAAAGAAAAGCGCTACTACAACTACTGACCCAGTGAACGACTATCTCATATGGTATGCGAAAAAAAGAAGTGGCTTGAAACTACGAACGCTCTATAAGGAGCGGCGCGATCCGGAAGATGACAGCAAGTTCAACACGTTGGTGTCTCCGGAAGGTGAACATGCTCGAATTGTGAATCTTGATGAGCAAGAGATTGAAAGCCGTCTTAACTCGCGGTGGAGATGGACGCGTGTAAATTATCCGCTCGTGAGCCAAGATCGTTCTGAGCGGAGCATGGATTTCAAGTTTCACGGGAAAGATTTCGAGTGTGGTGCAAATCGCCATTGGACTTACAATCCTGAAATAGATATGCGCCGGCTTGATAAGGCCGATCGCATTTTTGATAGTGGCGGCAAATCACTTGGTGGCATCGTTTATTGGAATGACTGGCCTTATGCCTCGATTGCGAATATTTGGACCGAATTTCATGGGGAGAAGTTTCCCGTTTACGTCGTGCAGACCAATCCACGACTGGTCGAACGCTGCCTGCTTATGGCCACTGATCCCGGCGACCTCGTGCTGGATCCAACTTGTGGCTCTGGCACTTCTGCGTATGTGGCTGAGCAGTGGGGCCGCCGCTGGATCACGATTGATACCTCGCGGGTAGCGCTAGCGCTAGCCCGTGCCCGCATCATGGGGGCGCGCTATCCGTTTTTCCTGCTCGCCGATTCCCGTGAAGGCCAACTCAAGGAAGCAGAAATCACGCGCACCGCACCGTCCTCGCAGCCAGTGCACGGGAACCTCCGCTATGGCTTCGTCTATGAGCGCGTGCCGCACATTACGCTCAAGTCCATCGCCAATAATGCAGAAATTGATGTCATCTGGGACAAGTGGCAGACAACACTAGAGCCGTTGCGCGAGAAGCTGAACGTTTCGCTTAAGAAGCAATGGCAGGAATGGGAGATTCCGCGGGAAGCCGATGCCAAGTGGACTGATGCGGCAAAGAAGCTCCACGCCGAATGGTGGCAGGCTCGCATCGCCCGTCAGCAGGAGATCGACAAATCCGTCGCCGCCAAGGCTGAGTTTGAGTACCTCTACGATAAACCCTACGAGGACAAGAAAAAAGTTCGGGTAGCTGGACCGTTCACCGTGGAGAGCCTCTCACCTCACCGTGTGCTGGGCGTGGATGAGAATGATGAGTTGATCGATACGTTCAAGGAAAGCAGTCCAGAATACGGTGCGAAGCAGACGTTTGCTCAGATGATCCTGGACAATCTCAAAACATCCGGCGTCCAGCAGGCACACAAGGCTGACAGAATCAGCTTCACCGCCCTGACTCCCTGGCCCGGTGATCTTGTTTGTGCGGAGGGTCACTATTTGGAGGGCGATAAGGAAAGGCGCGCCGCAATTTTCATCGGGCCTGAATTCGGTACCGTCACGCGCCCTGACCTCGTTGAAGCGGCCCGCGAGGCGGGAGACGCCGGGTTCGACGTGCTCATCGCCTGCGCTTTCAATTACGAAGCCCATACCACCGAGTTCAGCAAACTGGGACGTATTCCGGTGCTCAAGGCCAGGATGAATGCCGACCTCCACATGTCTGACGAGCTGAAAAACACCGGGAAGGGAAATCTCTTCGTTATCTTCGGCGAACCGGATATCGACCTCATCACCGAGAAGGACGGCAAGATACGAGTGAAGGTGAAAGGTGTGGATGTGTTCAAGCCTCAGACCGGTGAAGTGATTAGCGATAGCGCTGAGGGGATTGCCTGCTGGTTCATCGACACGGACTACAATGAAGAAAGCTTCTTCGTCCGCCACGCCTACTTCCTCGGCGCGAATGATCCTTACAATGCCCTAAAGACCACGCTCAAAGCCGAGATCGACACCGAAGCCTGGGCGAGCCTCCATAGCGACACATCTCGACCATTCAGTAAACCCAAGTCGGGTCGGATCGCGGTAAAAGTCATTAACCACTTGGGCGATGAAGTGATGAAGGTGTTCCGGGTCTGATTTGATTACAAGAGGACCTCGATGAGCGATGTGATTCCGTTACATGATGCGCAAAAGACACTGTCAGACCTAAGGGATCACTTGGCTCGACATGATAAGCCCATCGCTTTTCTCTTCGGTGCAGGCGCGTCTGCTTCAGTGCAGGTGCAGAATCCCAGTGATGGGAGCAAAATGCAGCCCCTTATCCCCGGCATTGCTGGCCTTACGAAGTTGTGCCGAGAGCATGCGATTGCTTTAGGTGAGAAATACGCTCATTGCTGGAATGATATTGAAACGCATATCAAAGAAAGCAAGCAAGACCCCAATGTCGAGGCCATGCTTTCCCGTTTACGCATGATGGTCAATGCCATTGGCAAATCTGATACGTTATCAGGTCTTAAGAAGAACGAAATTGAGCACTTGGAAGAGGCGCTTCGTAAAACGATCGCAAAGGTTGTTACGCCCGAACTACGGGCGGTACCGAATGATTGGCCACATCGAAAATTTGCCAAGTGGCTGGCAAGGACTTCACGCCAGAAGGCGGTGGAAATATTTACGCTGAACTATGATGTGCTGATTGAATATGCTCTTGAAGCCGAGCGAATACCTGTTTTTGATGGGTTCGTGGGGGCTTATCGCCCCTTCTTCAATCCTGACAGTTTGCGTCGGCTTGAGGCCGCTCCTGGTTCGAATTGGACCCGGCTCTGGAAAATGCATGGTTCTGTTACGTGGCAACGTATTAATCAAGATGGACGAATGCGTGTAGTGCGTGGTCAGCCAGATAGTGCAGGCGAGATGATTTATCCCTCATTCGAGAAATATGATGAATCAAGACAGCAGCCATACTCCGCTTTTACCGAGCGACTCAGCCGGTTTTTAGAGCAAGACGATGCATTATTAATCGTAGCTGGGTTCAGCTTTGGAGATGAGCACATAAATAACATTTTGTTCGGCGCCTTAGAGAACAGGCCTCGAACACATGTATACGCCCTCCAGTTTAACGAGATGGCGGAGGATAGCAGCTTAGTAAGGCGAGCCTATCAGCGACCAAATATGATCGTAATTGGCCCAGAGACCGGTATCATAGGAGGACGAAGGGCGAAGTGGGCGCCACTTGAACATTCTTTCTTTATGGAGGAACAAACAGCCGGGCAAGGAGAGGGGAAAGCGGGAATTGTTAAAATCGGAGATTTTAATTCGTTTTGCAACTTTCTTAACTCTATGGCTCCGGCGTAAGTTCCATGCCGCTTGCTGATCCAACGTACATTGGGCAGGTTGCTTCAGTAACTGGAGCAGTCGTCCGCGTGCGTCTTCGTGACGATATGCCATCGACCCTTGTCATGATCGGAGGAGAATCCTACCGAGTCGGACAGATCGGCGGGTTTTTTCGCATTCCACTTGGTTACGCAAATCTTTATGCCGTATGCACTCAGATAGGGGCAGATGCGGCGCCAACAGCTAGTGCTGGGCCGACGTTCAGTGAAGTATTGGAGGAGGATTCTTCCCTTCGCATTGCAGGTTATCGGTGGATGACCATTGTTCTTTTTGGCGAAGGCTTGGGCTCAGAGTTTGAGAGAGGCGTGGGCCAATACCCCACTGTTGGGGATGAGGTTCATCTCGTTACTAATGATGATTTAAAAATAATTTACGGATGGGCCAAAGGTAAAAAAGGTACCATTTCTGTTGGCCGTATCGCCGCTACATCCGGCATATCCGCAGATATCAGCATAGCCGGGCTAGTCTCGAGGCATAGCACAATTGTTGGCTCTACGGGCAGTGGAAAATCAAATCTGGTTACCGTTCTTCTGGAGTCGGTTGCAGATGGGAGTTTTCCGAGGGCACGTGCGATTGTCATCGACCCACATGGGGAATACGCCACCGCGCTGAGCGACAAGGCTAAAGTATTCCGAGTTCGACCAAACGAAGAGGCCGGTGAAAAGCCTCTCTGGGTTCCATTTTGGGCACTTCCATTTTCTGAGCTTCAACACCTTACCTTGGGTGGGCTTCAACCAAACCACGAGGCCGCCATTAGGGATGAAGTTCTCGATATGAAGACTGCAGCCGCTAGTCGCCTTGTCATTCCTCCCCCTATGGAGACTCTAACTGCAGATTCCCCTGTCCCGTTCAGTATCAAACGTCTTTGGTATGAGCTGGATAGGTTTGAAAGAATCACATTTAATTCCGCAAACCAGCAGACAGACACAACGGCTAACGCCCCAGTTCAGGTCGGTAATGCAAATGAATTAAAGTCTGACAGGTATCCTCCAGCCAGTCCTTATAATCAGCCACCTTACAAGAACCAGCGGAAGCGTAATATAGAAAGGCATCTCGATCTCATGCGTAGTCGCCTAAAGGACGGCCGCTTCTCATTTTTATTTTCTCCGGGCGGTGGCTATGAGCCAGATCTCGAGGGGGGAATTACAAGCGACTTGGACTCTCTTGTTAGGGATTGGGTTGGCCACGATAAGCCGATAACCATATTTGATGTCTCTGGGCTCCCTTCTGAAGTCCTTCCGATAATTGTCGGCACTATGCTGCGGGTAGTTTACGATATGCTCTTTTGGGCTCAGGATCTTCCTGTTGGCGGCCGGCAGCAACCTCTATTAGTGATCCTTGACGAAGCTCATCGCTTTGCCCCCGAAGGCGCTGATACCTCAGCTCATCGAACGTTATCGATGATTGCAAAAGAGGGGAGAAAGTACGGGACGGGTCTGATGTTGGTTACGCAACGCCCTTTAGAAATAGACAACACGGTGTTGAGTCAGTGTGGGTCAATGATCGCTTTAAGAATAACGAACGCAGCTGATCGCGCCAAAGTTGCCGCGGCAATTCCCGATGACCTCGGCGGACTCGTAGAACAGTTGCCATCGCTTCGCACTGGGGAAGGCCTTTTTCTTGGCGAGGTCATGCCAATTCCCTCGCGAGTACGAGTTCGGAAAGCAAAACAAAAGCCCATAGGAGACGATCCGAAACTTCCGGACGTATGGCAATCGTCAGAACGTCCCGACGGGGGTCTGTATTCTCGCGCTTTGGCTAATTGGCGTGCTCAAGCCACATCGGTTGAGATTCCAGAGGGTGATAATGCCTGAAATGCAACTTGTCGATTCGTCTAACATAGAGGCCATAGGCTACGATCGCGAAACACAAGAGCTACATGTGCGTTTTCTCAGATCAGGGTTAACGTATGTTTATTATGAGGTTGAAGAGTGGGTGTTTAATGAATTGATGCTTTCTGATTCCAAAGGAACGTATTTCAACACTAACGTTAAGAATCGGTACCAGTGTGGGAAATTGTGATTTGATCATCTCCGTATAAATATCGCGCTGAGACGCTTGCAGCCTCCGCCACATAATCGTAGGCAATGGAATTTAGGATCTCCGACACCTTTACTGATAGCCTATCCTGCCTAACTGGGGACGAGCAGAAGGCTGTGAAGATGACGGCTTTTGACCTTCAGCTCAATCCAGCCAATCCCGGCTTCAATTTTCATAAACTTAATAAAGCGAAGGACAAGAACTTTTGGTCGGTTCGTGTCAACAAGGACATTCGACTGATTGTCCACCGTACGCCAGGGAGCGTGTTACTGTGCTACGTCGCTCATCATGAGAAAGCCTATGAGTGGGCCGAGCGCCGAAAGCTGGAGATACATCCGAAGACCGGCGCGGCTCAATTAGTGGAGATCCGTGAAACAGTGCAGGAGATTGTGGTCCCGAAATATGTCGAAGCCTCACACGCCGCCAAGCCGCCGCAGACACTTTTCCCTCAGGTTCCCGATGGTGAGCTTTTGAGCTTCGGTGTACCACTGGAATGGTTGCCAGACGTCCGTCAGGCCACTGAGGATTCACTTCTATCCTTAGTCGAGCATCTGCCGGGCGAGGCAGCGGAGGCGCTACTGGAACTCGCGACAGGAGGCAAACCAGCGGTGTCTTTCGCGATCGCTGGCCAAGTGGCAGAGCCAGTCGCTATGTACGCGAGACAGGCCTCCTTCGATCATCCCGACGCACAGCGCCGCTTTCGCGTCATTACCAATGCTGAAGAGCTTCAGCGCGCGCTTGAGTTCCCTTGGGAGAAGTGGACGATCTTTCTCCACCCGGCGCAGAGACAATGGGTTGAGCGGGACTATAGCGGCCCAGCGAGAGTATCCGGTTCAGCCGGCACAGGAAAGACGATCGTGGCGCTGCATCGCGCCGCGTTCTTGGCGCGCACGAACCCCGATGCCCGCGTCTTGCTAGCGACATTCTCTGACACGCTTGCTCATGCATTGCATACCAAGCTGCGGCGATTAATCGGCAATGAACCACGACTTGGAGAACGCATCGACGTCCATTCGCTGAATGGACTGGGAGTCAGGCTCTACAAGTCGCTGATCGGACCGGTCAGGCTTGCAAGCAGAAAGGATGTGCATGACATTCTCAGGGCGGCTTCTCAATCGGTCGGCGGCCATAAGTTTAGTCACTCCTTTCTGCTCAGCGAGTGGGAACAGGTGGTAGACGCATGGCAGTTGGGTAGTTGGGAAGCCTATCGGGACGTCGCCAGACTTGGCCGCAAGACGAGGTTGCCCGAAGTTCAACGGACGATCTTATGGTTGATTTTTGAACGGTGTCGTGTGGGACTCAAGGATCGAAGCCTGACCACGCAGGCCGCGGTATTTACGGCCCTGGCTTCGGAATTGAGCAACGGGAAGCACCCTCCGTTTGACTATGCAGTAATAGATGAGGCGCAAGACATCGGCGTTGCGCAGCTGCGGTTCTTCGCCGCATTGGGCGGGAATCGTCCTAACGCACTGTTTTTCTCCGGCGATCTTGGCCAGCGGATCTTCCAGCAACCGTTCTCTTGGAAAGCCTTGGGTATCGACATCCGGGGACGTTCGCGCACGCTCCGAGTCAATTACAGAACATCGCATCAAATCCGAATGCAGGCCGATCGCCTGTTAGGGGCGCAGGTAGCGGATGTCGACGGCAACATAGATGATCGGCGGGATACCGTGTCCCTCTTTAATGGACCGCCGCCTTTAATTCAGGTTCATAGCGATGAGAAGGAAGAGATCAAGGCAGTCAGCACGTGGATGTCAGAACACGTGAAGGCAGGGTGGCACCTCACGAGTTTGGCGTGTTTGTCCGTTCCGAAGCACAATTGCCCCGTGCCCGCGCGGCAGTTGAGAAGGCTGGTATTCCGTTTAAGATTCTCGATGAACACGTCGAGACCTCCAGCGGGTTTACCTCAATCAGCACGATGCACCTTGCTAAAGGGTTGGAGTTCCGCGCAGTAGCCGTGATGGCCTGTGACGATGAGATCATCCCCCTTCAAGAACGAATCGAAACCGTAGGAGACGACGCAGACTTGCAGGAAGTCTATGACACCGAGCGCCATCTCCTCTACGTCGCCTGCACTCGCGCGCGTGACTATTTGCTGATAACAAGTGTCAAACCGCCATCGGAGTTCTTGGATGATCTGAAGTCATCATGAAATTACTGCTCTGCAATGTCGGTTGGTCGGACAATTACAGCGGCTCCTTCCTCAAGGGCGATCATGAGTTTATCCGGAAACATAAGGGCGACGGTTCGGAGCGTTGGAATTTCAAAAGGTTTTTAGATAGTAAAGCTTATGGTTACATCAGGGGAATGGGAAAAGAGCATTCTCCACCCCAGTTGCCGACACGACTCCAGCGCGGATGGACAGTACTGTTTTATGCAAAAGATCCAAGAGATTCTGTACTAAAGTTTGTTGGTTTCTACAAACAGGCCACCATTCTTTCAGATTGGCGAAAGCATCCGATCAACCAGATGATCCGAGGGCGCCGAGAAAAACATGTGTTAAATGACGTCATGGCGCTGACGAAGCTGAACTACAACGCTTGTATTTTTGCAGATGGAGAGCCGGTTACTCTGAAATTTGCGTACTCGGTCGGTGAGATACTTACCGCCGGCCCCCTGGCCAATATTCCGCCGCTTCAATTTAAGTATTACATCTAATCGAGTGGATTTGGCCGATGCTGATGCCGTTGCTCTCAGCCAAGGACCCCGTTGTCAGTGCCGAAGGGACGCTCGACCCTCTGGGGCTTTATCAGATCGCTGATGCTCTCGGTACGAAATTGATCCCTGGCGTTCGAGAACGCATGAGTCACCCTCGTTTTTTGACGCTCACTGCAGTCTCGGCTGCGATTTGTAGCGAATTCGATGATGAGACGATTGCGTCGGATGGTATCAGTCCTCCGTGGCAAGTGTTCGAGTGGTATGTGGTTGAAGGGCTTGTCCGATGTATCAAGGACAACAAACGACTGTCTGGGCTCCCGGGGCGAGACAAAGCCAGCCGTGCGATTGCTGATCGCGTTCCTCTCTCCGCTCGAAGGTATCTTAAGACACCGAACGTCTTCGGGTTCCACGGGGTGTACCGACTCCTCGCCAGGACACTGGACATCGAGGATGATGGCAGATTGGGCGAGATGGGGTATCGCTTACTCGGGATATGGCGAGATGAGCAAGGGCTTCGAGGATTCTACGAGTCTGTACACGGGCAGGGTGCTGATCTGTTCAAAACCTGGCAAGACGCAGTGAAGGACGGGCTGCGGAAGGGGGCTGTTGATCGCTCAGGATCATGGCAAGGTTGGCAACGAATCGCCGATCATTTAGGACCGTACGATGCGGGGGCGAAAGAGCGCCGAATGTTGGCGTCCTTACTAGTCGGCCATGAAAAAGGCTTCACTCGAGAAGTGATGGACTTTCTCAAGTCCGCACAAGGGATGAATGTCTATCACAAGGTCCGAGAACGCAATGACACCGATAGCGTGTGGTCTGAAAGGCCGTTCCACGAGGCATTGCGTACTGTTGCATCGCCGTCGTTGAAGGAGTTGCTGCTGGCTATCGACGCGTATGAGGTGTTCGCTCGCCTCCTTCAAGATGCGTTTGATGAATGTCTGTATATCTTATCGAAGAGTAAGGGCCGGGTAGCCGCATTAGAACTTGCAGAGCGTAAATTGGTGCGAGAAGCATGTGACAGAGTGCCGGGCCAGTTTGGAAGGATTACGGATTGTTTGTATCTGTTCGGAGCATCTTCTGGATTCATTCAGTCTTTCCAATTTGTTTCAGAGAAGGCGACTCCGAAGGAGTGGGTTCAACGACTGCTTGAGCACCATCGACGGGTGCAGATACAAAAGCCTCCGAATGGAAAGCTTCCTTGGGTGGAGCGATTCGACGATGGAAGTTATATGGTTCGCCCAGGATATCTACGAGAAGAGGGTGGGATTGGCGACGACAGCTATGTCCACGCCTATCGATTGAGCTCCCTGTGGTCTTTTGCCGAGGACTTGAGGTTGGTGTAGGAGTGGGCGACGAGAACGCTATACCAGCAGGCCATGGCAAGTTACTTGATGCCTGGGAGCCGCCTAACGATGCCGGTGATCCGGTCGGGTGCATCGCCACCACCTTCACGTTTTCTCCTGCCTTCTTTGAAGAAGAATGCCTTGGCCGTTTTCTGAAACTGGAAACCGACGCAACAGAGGATGGCCCGGTCTATCTGGTTGAGCGAGAGGAGAAGCTCTCGCAGGTGGCTTGCGCGGCGGTCCTGGTTGACCAGCATCATTGCAAAGGTGCACGAAGTCTTCGGTGGGATCTCCATGCTGTTCGATCTGATCGCGGCATTCTCCACGCCAAAATCTCGCTTCTGTGCTGGTCCAAATTGGTCCGTCTCATCATTGGCTCGGCAAACCTCACGGAGGACGGGTATCGCCGGAACCGTGAAGTCTATGGCGTAGTGGATTACCACGAGGGGTCGGAGGCTCCAAGGCCCCTCTTGCAAGAAATCCTGCAGTATCTCAGGCATGTGGCGGATGTGGCGGTCGCTCAGGATGATTCGCTTCCGCTTCAGCGGATGCGCCGATTCCTCGATCGTGTGGAGACTCTCTCCCGGACGTGGGGTTCGTCCGGAGATGAGCACGCTCGACAGCCGCTTCGAGTAAGCATAGTGTTGACCGGATCTGGCCGTCCAGATCTGTTCACTCAAGTCTCATCCATCTGGCCTGGCGCTAGCCCACCACACTTAGCGTGGGTTGTAAGTCCGTTCTTCGACCCGCCTGAGGCAAAGATCAATCCGCCGGCGGAAGCGCTCTGGAACATTTTACGAAGACGAGGAGAGGCGACGGTCGATTACTGTGTTGAAACTGAAGACAACCCAGCCTCAAAGCAATTACTTGTCCGCGCGCCGCACTCGCTGCTCACGACTCGGCCACCACGCGATTCCTGTTCCGTAGCATTCAGCAGATTGACAACGGATCTGGACCGACCGCTTCATGCCAAGCAGATCTGGTTGGAAGACGACCGCTGGGTCCTGTTCGTCATCGGATCGTCGAACTTCACATCCGCAGGAACGGGGATAGGCGCGGTTGCCAATTACGAGGCGAACTTGGCGTACCTCCTCGACATCAAACAAGCTCCACGCGGCGCTTATGTAGACTTTGAGCGCAGGTTCCCGCTGATCGAACCTATTTCGAAGCCTGAATCCGAGCTGCAATTTATTGCTGCCTCAGACATAGGAGTTGATTCGCCTCAGCAGGCAGTACTGCTGCCGTCGGGATTTCTAAACGCGACGTATCGAGGGAAGGCGGGAGGTGACGGAGAAATCATTCTTACGTTTGGAGACAATCTCCCCGGTGACTGGAGAATTCTTGATGAGGACGAGCTGGCGAGATTCACGGAGCAGGAATGGCACAGAGCCGGGAGCCCGAATTTCTATGCGCTGCCGTGGAAAGGCAGGCCGCCGTCCGGACTGTGGGTGACATGGCAAAAGGCCGGCGGAAAGGCCTGGTGGCCAGTGAATGTCTCGTCGGCCGGGGATTTGCCTCCGCCTGATGAGCTAAGGGACTTGCCTCTTGATGTGTTAATCGAGATCCTCACATCCGCACGCCCGCTCCATGAAGCGATGCGAGGCTATTTAAAGAAAAAAGCGAGCGTTAAGGACAAGAACTCATCTCTGTCGATCGATCTCGACCCCCATAAGCGTGTCGATACAAGTGGGTTCTTGCTTCAGCGCACTCGGCGGTTTTCTTGGGCCCTTTCCGGTCTACGGTCTCGACTCGAGCGCCCAGTGCTCAGTGATGAATGCCTGCAGTGGCGTATCAATGGGCCAGTCGGCGTCATGGCTTTGGCTTCCGCGCTCCTTCGTGAGGCCAAGACGGACGACGAACGATCTTTTCTGCTTGCGGAATTGGCGTTGGAACTTACGCGGGTCAAACCCAAGAGTGGGCCAGGAACGTTGCCCGCCCATATTGTCCGAAAGGCCCTCCACGCCGCGGCGCATGACTTAATCGCTCGCGTCTCCTTGTCAGCCGATGGTCGGCAGAGACCTCTGGGACAGTACCTAGAGCGGGTGTTTGGACGTATTAACAAAGAGTACTGATGTCGCACCTGTACCCCTTTTACAAGCACATTAATCTGTATGTCGAGGGCCGTATTTCGGCTGAGGACGCTGCCAGACAAAAAACAACGGCCGAGGAGATTTTGCGCCGTCTCAAGGATCAACCAGGTGTCGTTCTGGCTGATGAAGTGGGGATGGGTAAGACATTTGTCGCACTTGCCGTGGCAGTATCTGTCGCAATCGCCAACCGACGCCGCCGGCCCGTGGTCGTAATGGTACCGCCGTCACTTCAAGACAAATGGCCGAGGGATTTCTCTCTATTCGTGTCTCGGTGTCTCCTCCGGACGATGGGGGAGACGATGCGGTGTGGAAAGGCCACACGGGCCGAGGAGTTTCTCAAATATCTGGACGATCCGGTGGAGCGCCGATGCGCGATCATTTTCGTGACTCACGGTGCGATGAGTCGAGGTCTTTCCGATCAGTGGGTGAAACTGGCGCTCATACGCCAAGCGCTGCGCCGCCGGCACGGCATCGATGACCTTAAGCGCGATCTTTGTAAGATCTTGGGTGCGCTCTTATGGCTTAAATGGATGGATAAGGATTACGGACCTGAACTCTGGGGTGAGCTGCTCAGAGAACACCCCAGCAACTGGTTGCCCCTACTTAAGAGATGGGGAGTCCATTTTGCGCAAGAAGGCCCCCCTTGTCTCGATGATGACCCAGTGCCCCGGGCGGTAGTGAACGTGCTTGATCGGTTGAATACCGACGAACTGTTTGAGGCCTTAAAAAGGATTCCACGTCGGCAGTCAGAATATTTCTCCGAGCGGCTTCAAGATGCGCGCCGGGCTGTTCAGGAAGCTCTTCGCCCGGCGTGGAAAGACTGCCTGCAAAGGGCTCGGTTGCGGTTGCCGTTATTGATACTCGATGAGGCGCATCACCTTAAGAACGATGCCACACAACTTGCATCCCTATTCCGTTGCCGTGAAGCTTCGGACGATATGGAAGAGGTGGGGCGTGGAGCCCTGGCAGGGGTGTTCGAGCGGATGCTATTTCTGACGGCGACCCCATTTCAGCTGGGGCATGGAGAACTGTGTTCCGTGCTGGAGCGGTTCAAGGGAGTGGCGTGGAACCTTCGTCACCACGGGAAGCAATGGTTCGAGGACAAATTATTAGCCGTGCGAAAAGCTTTAGACGCGGCTCAGGAGGCGGCCCTACGTCTCGATGACGCATGGGGCCGGCTCAAAGGCGAACATCTCACGGTTGATGGATGCGTCTGCGACGACGTCGACAAATGGTGGGAACTCGTACGCGGCCGTAACGGAAACGCCCCAGAAGTTGATAGGGTCGTCCGATGCTATGAAACCGCTTACGAGAAGATGCGGACCGCAGAAGCGCTCTTGAAACCCTGGGTCATCCGCCATTTGAAAGCGAGGAAGTTGCCAGTTCCTCACGATGCAGTATCTCGCAGAGTCCGACTGCCCGGACGTGCCATCATTGACGGTCACGAGATCGGAGCGGTAACCGGGTTAGAGGTAAATGGCGATGCGATGGTACCGTTCCTTCTCGCAGCTCGGGCCACTACTTGTTCTTCCCAGAGCCGAGCCCTTTTCGCCGAAGGACTCGCATCGAGCTACGAAGCCTTCTTGAATACCCGGCACGAGGCCCAATTAAGAAAAGTGTCGAAAGCCACTGATGCAGACGACGACGTACCCATCGGTGCGCCGGAGAGTGAGGAGCTGCATTGGTATCTTGAACAGCTAGACGCATTCGTGCCCAAGAACCTTGCATCTGCTTCAATAAGCCATCCGAAAGTAGCGGCCACCACGAGGCGTGTCATCGAGAGTTGGCGCCTTGGCGAAAAAGTGCTTGTGTTTTGCCACTTCGTTGCTACGGGGAAAGCACTGCGTCGAGCGATTTCCCACGCCTTAAAAGAAGAAATTCGCCACCTTGGTTCTTCCGCGCTTGGCTGTGCCCCCACCGCCGTGTTTGAGGAACTTGATAGGCTGGGCAAACGATTCTTTGACGAGGACTCTCCAGTACGGCGCGCTTGTGATGCAGAGGCCGGCGATATCCTCAAGGGCTACCCGTCGCTCGCTCGGCACAGCGAGGACCTTGCCGACGCAGTTCGGCGCGTCGTCCGCACGCCGTCGTTCCTAGTACGATTCTTCCCGCTACATGAGCGGAGAAGGCTACAGGAGGGCGACATGCGGGAGGCCCTTCATAAGCCAGATCAGTCCGGCATGACACTGAGCAGGCTTTTACATGATTTCTTCGGGTTTCTGGAGAATCAATGTGACGAGTTCAGCCGGAACGCATTTATAGATGCTGTTTGTAGTATTCAAACAGGCTCCCACCTTGACCGGATGGCGGCCAATTATAGCGACGACGAGCTGCAGGGAGAGGACTCAAAGCTGATCCTGCCCAATGTGCGACTTGTCAATGGCACGACTCAACAAGCGACACGGCAGCGGCTGATGTTAGCGTTTAACACGCCTTTCTATCCCGAAATACTTGTGGCGAGCAGTGTGATGGCGGAAGGAGTCGATTTGCATCTCAATTGCCGTCACGTCATTCATCATGATCTGTGTTGGAACCCCAGTACCCTCGAACAACGTACAGGACGTGTGGATCGTGTAGGAGCGAAAGCGGAACGAAGCGGGAAGTCTATCTATGTCTATCTGCCTTATTTGAGCGCGACCCAGGATGAAAAGGTGTTTCGAGTGGTCACTGACCGGGAACGTTGGTTCAGTGTGGTAATGGGCGAGAAGTTTGATCTCAACGAGCAATGCACCGAGAAATTGTCCGCCAGAGTTCCTCTTCCGGAGACCATCGCTCATCAATTGTCTCTAAGGCTGGAAGTCTAAAGTATCGTATAGTCGTAGCGATATCGTAATCCAGAAAGAGGGTCACCTCAGGTCTGGCAATCGCATATCGAGCGGGATAGACTCCGGCCCCATGGCGCATACGCTTCGCATTGAATTTCCCGGCGCGGTGTAACATGTCACCAGTCGGGGCAATGCCCGACAGGACATCATCGCCGACGACCGTGACCGATTCCAGTGGCTTACCCTCCTGGCCCATGTCGTCGATCGCTACGCCTGGTTGTGCCATGCCTACTGCCTGATGGACAACCACATCTCCTGATCGAGACACCGCAGCCCAATCTGTCGCTCGGCATGCGGCAGCTCAACGGCCGGTATACACAGACCTACAATCGCCGGCATCATCGCGTTGGGCATCTCTTTCAGGGGCGGTTTACCGCAATCCTGGTGGAAAAGGATGCGCATTTGTTGGAGCTGTGCCGCTATGTGGTCCTGAATCCGGTGCGGGCGAAGCTCGTTGCCCGATTCCGGCAGTGGAGCTGGAGCCGCTATCGCGCCACGGCAGGCGAGACGCGCGGCCCCGCCTGGTTGACCACCGAGTGGGTGCTCAGCCAATTCGGCCAGCGGGTGAGACCGCGCAGGAGAAATATCGCGCGTTCGTGGCCGAAGGGCGAGGCGGACCGCGGCCGTGGGACCAGGTTAAGGGGCAGGTCTATCTGGGGTCGGAGAGTTCGTAGCACAACACCAACCCAATCGGGTGATCCGTGACGTTCCCCGGCAGCAGACGCAGGCACAGCGGCCATCGTTGCGCGCGCTGTTTGAGCGGAAAAGAGAGCCGGCGCGGCTCATTTCCGAGGCCTATCGACAATATGGCTATCGGTTCGCGGAGATTGCGGACCATTTAGCCATGCATCCGGCCACGGTCAGTCGGCGGTTGAAGCAAACCGAGCCGCGCATGTATGCTCGCAAGGCCGGACCCAAGTTTGGGTAGGAGTTGTCACTGCCGGAGCCGTGGTTCTGATGATTACAGCCTAATGACCGAGAACTTCCCGAAGACGGCGTCTCCGACGGGACAGCGGAGCTCGACTTGACCGAGGGCGACCCATGACACTGAGGTTCCACTATTCGAAGCACCTGCTGGAAGAGTTGGAGAAACGCAAGCTTGCGCGAGAGCTTTTGGAGCAAGTGTTGCGTGCGCCGGAGCAGAAGACCCCCGAGTTGGAAAACATCACTTGTTATCAATCACGCGTGGAGATCAGTGGAAAGCGATATCTCTTGCGGGTCATGGTCAATGAGACGGTGAATCCCCCTGTCGTGGTGCCGTCTACCGCACCAACAAAATTGCGAAGTATTGGAGGGCATCATGAAAGTGAAATATGACCAAGAGGTAGATGTGCTCACCATAGAGTTCAGTTCCGCTCCCGTGGAGGAAAGTGACGAGGAGAAGCCAGGCATCATCCTCGACTACGACAAGGACGGCAATATCGTGGGGCTCGAAATTTTGAACGCCTCAAAGCGGATGGAAGATCCACGGACATTAGAATACGCCGTGGCTTAGCTTCACGGCTGCATGATGAGCCACCACGTCAACGCTCTCGATTCAACCCGGACAGCATTCTCCTTGGTTTTCACGCCCGCGGCCAGGGAGAAGAAGATGTCCGGGGAGTCTTTTCAAATAGTAAACCCCCAGACCTCCTGGGCATGCGGTTAGACCGCTTCATGGGGCCGTTCCTTTCGTCGAGGACCGCCGAGGCCGCCATTCTACTGCAGTTTCAAACCGCCGTCGTTTCGGAGAAGACGTCACGTCGTTTGAGTGCTGGACCTCGCGAGCTGGTAGGAGATGGGCTGGCCTTCAGGATCTGGAATACTCCCGCGCAAGGAGAGACTGTCATGAAAGAACAATTGACTGCCGTATTCCAGCAAGTGCCTGAAGGGTACATCGCATTTGTGGAAGAATTGCCTGGTGCCAATACCCAAGGTGAAACGCTGGAGGAAGCCCGGGCTAATCTCCGAGAAGCCGTCCAATTGGTCCTGGAAACAAACCGAGCTCTGGCCGAGGAAAGCCTTCGGGACAAGACTGTGATTCGCGAGCCGCTCGCCTCCATTTCATGAAACGGATCCATTTGATCCGTCACCTCGAACGCCATGGCGTTCGCTTCTTACGGGAAGGTGGGAGCCACAGCGGGGCAAGTCCGAGAGGCCTACCGTGGCCGATGATCGCGGTCGAACGCCCTGGAAGGACGACTTAGCTCGGCCGATTGCGGCTGCGATGTCCTAAGAAAAAGTCGCGTGTTGTTTTTCGGTTTCGATACGAAACAGGGGACGAGGGAGATCAGGCTCGTTGTGAATGTTAGCTTTCGAACGCGGTTCGCGCGACTCCACTTTGCCGAATGATCGACTGCAGCGTTCCAAGCCTGAGTTCCGAGTGATCCGGGACAGGGACGGTGATTGTGCCGAGCTCTGATCGCCATTGCATGCGATGTGGCTTCCGCGGTGACGGACCATCTGAAAACCATGCTGTTCGAGGATGTGGCAGCCGTCTCGTCCGGAGAGGATGCGAAGCTTACCCATTGGCCGCTTCGAAGCGGGTCACAAACACCTCCGTGTGGAGGCGGCGTTCGACTTCGGCGGGATCGGCGCATTCAAGAAAGAGTTCGACGGCTTCTTTCACGTTCGCTGTGGCGGATTCGACCGTGTCTCCCTGGCTGGCCACGTCCAATTCCGGACAAAGCGCGACGTAGCCAGCACCTTCCCTTTCGACAATCGCCGTATAGCTTTTTGGTGCCATGGCTCTCGACCTCGCTTCCAAAGAGCGCCGACTGATGGCGGGACGCATTATAGCCGATGCCTCTCTGGATGCCCAGATGCCGTGACTCGCGGGATCCCTAACCGCCCCATCGCCCTCGCCAATCTTCTCGATACGATTGAAGATACGAGACGACCCCTGAGGAGTTGACGGCCAGACGGAAAAGAAAGTGGACCGGGGTTGTCGAAGGCCGCCGATTTCGCGGCCGTCCCCTTCCCACCAGCAGTCAGTCCACGCTGTGTAGCTCAACAACGCCGTCGGCCCTACGGCCGTCCCCGCGTGATTCGCATGAGCTGCGGTATGCTACCGTCATTCCAAGGCGAACGAGGTATCGATGACTACAAATCGCGTCGAAATGAATCCGAACGTGATGATGGGCAAGCCTGTCATCCGCGGCACGCGGATCCCCGTCGAACTCATCCTCCGAAAGCTTGGCGAAGGGGCAACCGAAGGCGACCTGCTTGATGCGTACCCTCGACTGACCAAAGCCGACATTCAGGCTGCCATTTGGTATGCCGCCGACACCGTCGCCCACGAAGAAACGGTATTGGTCGGTGCTCCTATTCCTCATAAGAGAACTCGCCGCTAACTGTGCGCTTCCTTGCCGACCAGAGCTGTGGCACGGCTCTCCGGTCATTCAACTGTGGTCGCTGTCGACCGCTCTTGCTCGCGAAACACGATGACGACGCCGACAATGTGTCCATCTTGACTGAGGATGGGCGCGGCGCTGTCGGCGATGACGACTTCCGTGCCATCCCGTCGTATTAAGACGGTATGGTTTGCCAAACCGACCACCTTCCCACTCGCCACAACCTTGAAGAACGGGCTTGCCACCCGCTGGCGTGTGTCTTCGTTGATAATCGCCAATACCTTGTCTAACGGCTGGCCTTGCGCGTCCGCTTGCTTCCATCCCGTTAATTGTTCCGCAGCCGGATTTAAGAACTTCACATCTCCCGCTGCATCGGTTGCAATGACCGCGTCACCGATGCTCTGCAGCGTCGTTTTCAGCCATTGCTCGCTCTCGAGCAGTGCATCGTGGGCCGCTTTTCGTTCCGTCAGATCCTGAGTGACCTTGACGTACCCCCGCAACCGGCCATCGTGATAGATCGGCGTGAGCACCACCTTGGCCCAAAATTGCGGCCCCAGTTTTCGAACACGCCAGCCTTCTTCTTCAAAGCGGCCGTGGCGTTTTGCGCCCTCGAGCTCCAACTGGGGCTTTCCGGCTTCGATCGCCTGCTGAGTAAAGAACATAGAATAATGTTTGCCGAGCACTTCGGACGCCGTGTACCCCTTGATCCGTTGGGCGCCTGCATTCCAACTCATAATGCGCCCTTTCGGATCGAGCATGTAAATAGCGTAATCCTTTACCGCTTCGACCATCAGACGAAACTGATCATCTGAAAAAGGCTGACGCCCGGTCCGGCTCTTCTCCGAGCGCTTCCCGCTCTTCGTTGCCGACCGACGGGTCGTTTTCCCGGAGCCTTGTTTTTTGCCGACGTTACGCTGCGCCGCCATCGGTCCCTCTCCAACGCCATCTAAGAACAGGCTGTGGGCGAGCAGTAAGGCGCACCCATCATATGCCTGTCATCTCAGCTCCACAAGGGCGTCGTCACAGCGGGTGATGTAACGTTGTGTGTGTAAAAGAAGAAGGGTGTAAGCTGGGTCGCTGTCCAGGCAAACCCATTCTCCAACAACGGAGGGCTTACACCCATGAGCACGCTAGCACCGTGGACCGAGCAGTTTCAACATTTCATGAGCGACGTCCGCGAGCAGTTCTGGGGCGATCTGCATCGCCACACCCGGGAGGTGTGGCAACGCAGCCTGGAGCGACTCTCGGTCGAGGCGCGGGATCGGTATCTGGGGGTGCGGGAGTATGAGCGGGACGCGAGCCGGCCGGATTATCGCAACGGCTTCTATGAACGAGAGGTCGTGACGGTGTTCGGGACGCTCCGCGTCCGCGTGGCCCGGACGCGGCGACAGGCGTTCCTGCCGCGGGGGCTCCAGCGCCTGCAGCGGCGTGCGCCGGAGGTGACCCTGCTCATCCGCGAAGCGTTCTTACGCGGGATCAGCACGCGGCCCGCGGGGCGCCTCATCGCGTTGCTCACGGAGGAGCCGGTCAGTGCCCAAACGGTCTCGCGCCTCAGTCGGGCGTTGGACCACGCCGTGGCCCAGTTTCATCAGGCGCCCCTGACCGACGACTGGCGCTATCTGTTTCTGGACGGGGTGAGCCTGCGCGTCCGACGCCCCAGCGGCCGCAAGCGCGTCCAGCTGTTAGTCGCCTACGGCATCCGGGCCGATGGGACCCGGCAGTTGCTGGCGTTTACCCGGAGCCGGGGCGAGAGCCAAGCAGCGTGGGAGGGCTTATTGCAGGATCTCTACCGGCGCGGCCTGGAGGGCCGGCACCTGCAACTCGTCGTGACGGATGGCTGTCCGGGGTTAGCGGCCGCCGTGCAGACCGTCTACCCCAGGGTCCCGCATCAGCGGTGTTGGGTGCATAAGCTGCGCAACGTACTCGGGCGTGTCCGGCGCCGGGATCATGCGGCCGTCAAGGCCGCCGTGCAGGCGATCTATCAGGCCCCCAATCGGCGGGAGGCGGAGGCCGCCGCCCGCACGTTCGCTCGGCACTGGCAGGCCGCGTATCCGACCGTGGTCGCGCGGGTGCTGGCGGATCTGCCCGAGTTGTTGGCGTTCTTCAGTTGTCCTCCGCGACTGCGGCGCAAGCTGCGCACCACCAATGCCATCGAACGCTGCTTCGTGGAAGTGCGTCGGCGGACGCGCCCGATGGTCTGCTTTGTCAATGTCCAGAGTGTGGAGCGGATTATTTACTCGATCTTCAACCGGTTTAATTTGCAGTGGCGTCAGCACACCCTTCAGGAATTTACACAAGCGGCTTGACATCACCGTCACAGCGGGTACGGCGCCACGTTCAGGTGGGCTTGAAGGCCCGGTGAAGCTCAGGACATGGACGTGGCTTTCAGATCCCTGTACTCGCCCGGTCGTTTGCGTAAGACACTTCTGTCTGTCTCGCTATCCAGAGATTTTGGGGATCGGTTGGGGATAACCGGCCCTTGCAATTTGTCAATTCCGCCCCAGTGCTGCACGTCACCACTCTGCGCATTCTTTGAGCATTGTGGTTTCAGCCGAAACACCCCAACATCTAGGTCAAGGCCATTTCTGTCCCCCTCTGACCGGGTTTTTTGAGCCTGCTCTAAGAATGTGCACAAGGTGTGAAGTGCGTATCCCGCACCCGTAAGACCAACACTGACACGCTAATGATTCGATTCTTCCTGGTCGCCTTGGCACCGATACTCATCTTGGTCGTCCTTGGCCTTGTACCCGTCCCTGGCCTTCCTGGACGTCGCTGAATCCTCCACGCATCGAGTCACGTTAGCCTCGTACATATCGTCCCCCGGATACGGATTCCCTATCTCAGCGTGAGAGCGAATTGCCGAACATCAGGGCAGTACAGGCGGGCATATTTGCCCGATGCCGCCAAAACGGCTGGCAGGCAAGAGCAGGACGGCACGTCTCGGTCCGTTGTTGAGGGACGCCTGCGCCGCAATCTGGCCCTTCTCGTTGATGGCGACCGCGCCGATTAGCCGCCACCCCGCGGCTCCGGAGAGCCGCGTGTTCAGGTCAATCATCGTGGTGCCGTTGTGCAGGAAGGCGGTGATCTCCGCGCCGGTCTGCGCAACGCCAACGACTTGAGCGGAGGCGTTGATCCCGTACGCCACGCTGAACCACTCCGGATGCGCCGGGTCGAGCGTCCCCAGATCCCGTGTGGGCTCGAAGTGATTCCGCGAGAGAAACGCATGGGGTACCGCGCTGCCGATGGTGCCGGTCACGTTCCCGTTGGCATTGATCGCCGCCGGCCGCATGATGCGGTCAAAGTCGGCAAGCAGCGGGTGCGGCGAGGCTGGGCGAATCTGAAACCATCGGTTCAGGTCCGGGAAGAATTTCATCCCGAGGATCGAGCCTCCCGAAGCCGCCAGCGGCCCTGTCACCTCACCGAATTCACCGATCCCGGTCGCCTTGTTCACGAACGCGGTTCCGCTCGGTGGGACCACCACAAAGGTCGGAAAGGTGACGGCTTGGCCGTTGGTGTACGCCACCGCTTCTTCGGTGGAAAGCCCCGGCACGGACTGAAACCCGACGATCTTCCCGCCGTTGTTCACCGCAAGTGCATGTTGGTCCAGCCGGTCATCGCCGCCTAGATCCCGGAACACGCCTTGATAAAACGAGAAGGCTCGTAGCCTACCGTCCGAGCGCCGAAAGGTACCCACGACCATCGCGGAGTCGTTGATGGCCGTCGCTTCCGATGAGGCGTCCGGCACCGCGGCGCCAACGTCAACCATCTTGCAGCCCGGCTTATCGTAGAAGAACGCGCGGCGGAAGGTGCCGCTGTTCCTGGACGAGAACCCGGACACCTGGCCCAAGCGGTTGATCCCGGTGGGTTCGGACGTATCAAATCCGGGCTGGATTCCAAGGTCGATCAGTTGATAGGTCTGGGCGCACGACACAACCGCCATTGACAGTGCAAGGGCGAGAACGATCGTCCGAGTCATAACACTCTCCTTTACTTGCTACCTGACGCTAGACCGTTCGAGCCCTTTCTGTAAATCCAGCTTCTCGGAACACGGATACGGCAGATTCAGAATGCGATGTCTAAGTGCTCACCGTTTGCTCGATTCGTGGCCCATCCTCAGTCTCTAGGAGATGTCATTGCCCAGCCAATCGGGTGATCCGCGACATTCTCCGCCGGCACACGCAAGCTCAGCGGCCGACGTTACGCGTCTTGTTTCAGCGGAGCGGGGAGCTGGGGCGGCAGATCCACACGACGTATCGCCAGTATGGCTATCGGTTGCACGAAATCGCCCACTTCAGAAATCCGCCACATCAGAGCCGCCACACGAATCGACGCACGCCCTACCAGGGAATAAGTCACTTCAGCAAAGAATGGAATGGCCGCGCGCCGAAGCTTGGCCAGGCCATAGGAGGAGGACGTTAGATAGAAAGGGCCGGCGTTACGTCTTCACCAGCGCCAAGAAGCTTGCCAGAGGAATGATGTCGCAATCGCGATGATGTTTCAGTGCCAGAAGATGGCGGTCTCCTGTGACGATCCACTGTGCATGAGCCGCGAGAGCGCATTCCAATATACGATTGTCCGGTTCGTCTTTGAGAAGGTGAAGACTTGGACGAGGTCGTAAGACCCTGGCCGTTTCGCTGATGTCGTGAATCGCCTGCCGGACCTTGTCTTCTGTCCAATCGAATTTGGTTTGGAGGACCCTAGCCGTTTCGGTCAGGATCGCAACCGAGGTGAAGAGTTCAAACCTCCCACGGATGGGTTCGGCATAGGCTTCGTCGGCATTGCCTCCGGGAATGGCGAAGGCTGATATATAGATGTTGGTGTCGAAGACGACCCGCACGATCAGCGGCCCTGGAACACCAGCTTCTCCACGTCGGCCTCGGTCAAGACGCCTTTCTTCCTCGCTTTCTTTGCGCCATACCGTTGCAGCTCATGGAAGCGCTTTTCTTTGCGCCGCTGCTCATAGGAGGTCAGCATCTCGCGGAAGAGTTGACTCTTGCTCTTTGATTCCTCCTTGGCCAGCTTGTCGAAACTCTCAGCCAGATTGGACGGGAGCGAAACAGTGACGGGAACTCGCCTACGTTTCATCACAGCCTCATGTATGACAAAATCATACAGTCACCATCCAGCCACGTCAATGAGACACGAAAGGGATCGTCCTCGGACAGCGCTGCTGACGGAAGATAAAGATTTCGGCCAGCTCGTCTCCGCCGATTCGGGCCAATCCGGGGGAGTCATCTTCATTCGTTATCCGGCCAATTCGCAGAAGCCATTCCAAAAGCTGTCGTGGTTCTTGTATCAGAACCGACATCAAAGCCTTTCCGTTTTCCAGCGAGTTCATGGCGGCGCCACGTGGGCGCCAATCCCACAATCATCGATGAGGTGCTGACGACGTTTGAGTGACGGCGCATCGTGCAGCGAAGTCATAACAACGTAACGATTGCCGACCGGAAAACCCTCCAACGATGCTCTTGTCCCTGCTTCCCAATCGCGAAGCAAGCCGCCGAGGAGTATCCGGGGTATTTGGCCAAGCTCAAGTATGCCCCCGTGCGTGCTGATACGTCGAAAGCCGAGACTAGCTCACTTTCTGATGAGCGCGCGCGTGGAGATCCACCCCGGTGGTTGCGCGGAGTTCCTCCCAGAGGTCGCCTACCTGCTTCACACGATTGCCAACCGTCGTCATCGTGACATCTTCAGGTCGAACGCCTCTTGCTAATTCCTTCCAGCGCAACGGGGCCGAGACCCCGGCGAAGGCGTTGGCCCGGGCACTGTACGCTGCCGCCATCGTCTTGCCCGGAAGATTCTGGAGATAGTCGAGATAGACCTTGCCGCCGCGACCTTGGATCGACCGTTCCACCGTCGCGTACCGCGCGTGCTTTTGCGTCACGAGCTTCGCCAAGAGTTGGCAAAACTGCCATGATTCACGCCAGGTCGTCCGTGGCGCCAGGGGAATATAGACGTGGAGGCCCGTGGCGCCTGACGTTTTGAGGAAGCCCGGGATCTTGAAGGCTGTGAGTTCCTCATGAACCCAGCCGGCCACCTCGCACACCTGTTCAAACGGGATGCCCGCCATCGGGTCTAAATCGAGGACTGCCAGGTCCGGATGATCGGGCGAACTCACGCGGGAGAGCCAGGCATCCACGGAAATCACATCGATCTGGACAAGGTACAGGAGGGTGGCGAGCGACCCGCCGATGAACCGGGGCTCGTATTCCCTCTCGCTCCCGCGGAAGGCCTCCACCCGCACGCCGGGCGGCACGTCGCGCTTCACGCGTTGATGATAGCGATCCGGCCGAGCCTCGGCTCCATGCGGGAACGGCCGGTACGTCAACGGACGATCGGCGATGGCCGGGAGCAGGTATGGCGCGATCGTGATGTAGTAGCGCATGAGGTCGCCCTTGGTGATCTGGAGGCGAGGCCATACCGGCCTGTGCAGTCCATCGACCGCGAGCGTGACCCCATCGGCAAAGGTCAGCGTTCCCTTCCCGCCACCCGAGAGCATGTCATCCAGTTGTGTGAGAAGAGTGCTCTCCTCTCTTGGTTCAGGACGCCCGCCCATCGGCCGCGCCGGAGCTATCAGGCCGTGCTTCTTCGTGTCAGTGTGGCGCGGTTGCGCCGAAACAACCGGCTCTCGCCGGACCGACGTGGGGTCCACGTCGGGGCGAAGGCCTAGGTAGGTGGCCTCTCTCAGTTTGCCGCCCCGCGTCCATGCATTGAATTTCGCTTCGATGACCATCGCAGGTTTCACCCAGTGCGGAGCGGCGTCCGGCTCGGGCCTGTTCCAGAACGGACAACGCGGTGTTTCGAGCTCCCGAAGCCGGCGGCTCAGTGCTCGGAGGTCCGCTTCAGAAAACGCTTTTCCCATGCGTCCGACATAGTCCAACCGTCCGTCCTCCGTGTAGACGCCCAGCAAGAGGGCTCTGAAGGGCCGGTTCTCACTCTCGGTCCAGCCGCCGACCACGAACTCTTGCTCGAGTTCGAACTTCCATTTCCGCCAGTCGGGATGTCGCTTGCCACTGCGATAGGGCGAGTCGAGCCGCTTGCTCACAATCCCTTCCCAGCCGCGGTTCACTGCTTCCTCGTAGAGTCGCCGCCCATCTCCTTTCACGAGTTGGCTAAGCTGAAGCCGTTGCGAGCGGAAGACGCCAACGACACGTTCGAGCCGCTCGCGCCGCTTTCTCAACGGGAATGGCCGAAGGTCCGCTCCGTCCTCGAGGAGAAGGTCGAAGACGATCAGCGCGACGGGCATGCGACTGAGATCGCTCGGCCGAGGATCGAGCAGCCCGATCCGGCCTTGCAGATCCTGAAAGACGCCCGGCCTCCCCTCTTTGTCGACTGCCACAATTTCCCCATCGGTCACGATAGGGGCCGACAGCGTGCGCCGGAGCCGGTCGAGCTCTTCACTCAGATCGGGGAAGTGGTGTGTCATCAGAGTGCCGTGCCGAGACCAAATGCGCGCGCCTCCCGGGCCGGTCCCAGGGAGCACCAATATCTTGACCCGGATGCCGTCGTATTTCGGTTCATAGGCCAGGTCTGGGTGTTGGAGTGGGAACGAGTCAGGTACCGCACTCATGAGGAGGACTTGCTCTGGCGGGACCGGGAGCGATCGAGCTGACGGGAGGCGGGCCATAGGTCATTGTATCGCGTCGGCTCGAAGCACGGCCCCGAGCGAGACGTGCGGTGTGGTGATCGGATATGCTGAGAGGTGGCTGCGATTCTCATCGGCACATCGGGCTGGTCCTACCGAAGCTGGCGACCCCGGTTTTACCCGCGTTCGCTGGTCGATGAAGGATCGGTGCGCACGCGGACTCGGCTGGCCCCTTCTCTGACTGCGGGTCCTTGCAGTCGAAGGCGGCTCCTCTCCTTCAGGATGGAATCCGGTGGCCCTCTTCCAGGGGACCATCAAGAACAGGCTGAAGCAACTGCGCGAAGAGACCTGTAACCCCCCTGATGGAGCCACTGTTTCCTTGGGACGAGATCGAGACCAGGCCGCTACCGCTAGGAGGAGATCGCCGACGGGTTCCTGTTGGGCAGGGCTCTGGCAAGTGGTCGGAATGTATGGCTATTAAGCGTTGATGCCCTATCACTTAATAATCTACTCTTCTATTCAGCGACACTGAATAGAGAAGCGACTGCCCGCGGGTCAGGGGGTGGCTGCGCGCCGGTCTCTCGACGAGATACTGACTGGTAAGAGCTGGGTTCGGAACGGTACGTTCCTTTTTGTTCCGTTCCGTCTTCGGCAGCTGCTTGAGCTTTCCCCAGGCATAGATCGCTGCTTCCGTGGCCTGCCAGACCGGATACCCCTGAAGCGTCTCGTAGGCTCGGGCCTGCACGCGTACGGGGCGGAATGCGACGTCGAATACGTACCCGCCGCCAAACCAGACCGGTGTGCTGGTAAGCAGCTCAAACCCAAAATTGGTCAAGATAGCAACGGGGTTCCACGCCGTCGCCAAGCCGATCACTAGGCTTTCGGCCGTCATATCAATCAGCATTCCGCCCAGCAGCCATTGCCAGCGGACCTTGCCATAGTCTTCGATCGTGACCACAACGACGAAATCGGCCTGCAGCTTTTGGCGAAGGTGGACAACCTGCTCGGGAGTCGGCAGCATGCCTGTCTCCAGACCGAGCTCGGCGGCCGCCTCGGTTTCCTCAAGCGGGACAAAACGGAATCCTTGCCGTGTGCCAACCGACTCTGGAATATCCATCGCGCCTCATCACCGATCGTGCGGACCGCTTCGGCGGGAAAGGGCAGCACGTACTGGATCTCTGCCGGTATTTGGTGTTGATCCAGTGCGCGCCAAACTGGGTATCTGATCCCGTCAGTGGGCGTGGGGACCGGGTGATTGGCAGTTCCGCTTGGGATCAGCTTCGGCATCGACCCAAGTCGCCCGCATGTTGCGCGTTGCGCGCCAGCGTGGATGGCTATGCCAGCGGCGCGTTTGTCGTGCTTAGTACGCAGGCATCGGACCAATCAGGTGAAGATTCTCGACAATGCCCCCATGGTCCAGTGCGCCAAGCTGGTATCGCATCCACGTGAGGGGAATCCCCGTGTTACCCCGAAACGAGGAGATGCCGATGTTCTTCGATATGCTTCTTGACCTTCCCCGGCAGGGCTTTTTCTGCGAGTCGGAGTTCGTACGTTTTCTGCAGATTCATCCAGAATTCAGCGGTGGTGTTGAAAAAGGCAGCCAGGCGAACCGCAGTATCGCCCGTGATGCTACGCTGCCCTTTGATAATCGCCGTGATCCGATTCGCCGGCACGTCGAGGGCCTTGGCCAGCATGTTGGCGTTAATGGGGGGATCTGCCGGCTTCATGAACTCCTCTAAGAGAACTTCTCCCGGGTGTACCGGGCGCATTCCATTGTTGATCATCATCGTCTCCATTCAGTGATAATCCGTGATCTCGACGTCATGGGGTCCGTCAGCCATCCAGACGAAACAGATCCGCCACTGATCATTGATTCTGATACTGTGCTGACCTGCGCGAGTGCCTTTCAGCTTCTCCAACCGATTGCCGGCTGAGGCCAAGAGGTCTTTGAGATCGGAAGCGCTGTCGAGCATGGTCAGCTTTCGTTCGGCGACTTTCCGAAAGCCTGAGAACTCTTTGACGTTCTCTCCCGCAAACAATAGCTCCGTCTTCTTGTCCCGAAACCCTCGAATCACGGTTCACAGCCTAGCATGATTTTACGCTTGACGTAAAGCGTATGTGCTTGACGTGTGCTAAAAGTCCTCATTACTGCCCGGACGCGCATCTCTTTCTCTACGCCTATGCCCGAAAAGAAGCGCCCTGCGGGATCGGCGCTTCGCGTCCAATCAGCCCTTCGCGAACGACCGATCCTTTCCCTCTCAGACATAGGCCGACGCACAGGACTGTCATTCCCGGCGGCAACAGACGGGATGGCGTTGCTTGAATGGGCATTGTTCGTGAATACACCGGCCGACAGCGGAACAGATTGTTCGCCTATCATCGCTATTTGCAGATCCTCAGCGAGGACACAGAACCGTTGTGAACCTGTGGGTGTGTAAGTGGAGATCCACTCACCACTGCCACCTCTCGCTCCGACAGACGCGCCTTAGTGATTCACCTGAAGAGGGAGGCCCTTTAAAGGCAGATAGCTCGGCAGGAGAAAGCCGACGAAAGCTTTGTCTCCCGCGCTCCTTCAATGGGCAATGATTCTGGATGCGGATCCATGCAGTGAGTCGTCGTGGCGTCGTGACCGACAAAGAGGAGCAACGTGACATCAACCGCTTGCGCTATTCCACCAGAGGGCGCCGCTTCTCCGGCTCGGGAACTTGGGCTTGGATCAACCGAAGGTCGGGGGTGAAGCGGATCTGCGGAGCAAGAGTCGGGTGCGTGATGCGATCCATTCGAAACGTCCGCGGTTCCTGCTTGTCGACGTCGCGGGCGAGGATATACCACACCGGAGTTTCGACCAGCAGGCCGTGAGGCTCGATGCGGCGCACGGACTTGTTCCCGAACCGGTCCGTGTACCGAAACCGCAGCCCGATGCCGTTCGTAAAGCCCTCCTCGAACACATCCAATAGCTCGCGCGGCGGCCTGCCGGCTGATGATCGTATCTCCGCACCCGCGGGAGGGCCCACGATGACCCGGCGGCACAGCTCCCGAAGCGCACCGGCTCTGTGACCCGGCAGACTGCTCAGGAGTTTAGCGAGCCCCGAACTCGCCGCCCGGCTCCAGGGGAGATCGCTTCCCTCGCGGGACAATCGAGCCGCGAGCCAGATGGCCGTCACCTCGGTCACCGACATATGGACCGCCGTCACTCCACGCGAACCATCCAAGCGTATGCCTCCGCCCGGACCCGCATCGCCGACGATCGGCAGGCCGCGCTGGCGTAGCGCCGCCAAATCGCGCAGCACGGTACGCGAGCTGACCCCCAACTCTGCCGCGAGTGCTCCCACGGTGGTTTCGGCGCAGGCGCGCAACCGATCCGCCAACTCCATCAAACGCTCGGCTCTCGCCATTTGGTGACAGATTCTGTCATCGATCCACATATATTCGCAATACGGTTAACGGCAGAAAGGAGGCGTCACATGATTCCCTGCAAGGTGTCGTCGCGTCGAGCGCTGATCGTGGTCCTTGCAACGGCGGTCACCGGCTCGTGTGCCGGAACAGGTCCGGACTTATCCATAAACAGCACAATCAAGGAGGGTCACGCTATGAAGGTCGCAAACAAGATAGTCCCACCGGCCAGTTCTTTTACCACCGCGCCCCTGCGGAACCGTATGCGCGTCGAGCTGAAGGCTCCCGTCTCCGAGGTGTGGGCTCTCATCGGCGATGTCTCACGATTGCCCGAGTACAGCTCCGGGCTTGAGAAGGTGGTAGCTACGCACGATGCAAGCGGTGCGCTCACGGAGTACGTGTGCCACTTCAAGCCGGGAGAAAACAACGGAGATGGGATCTCACACCGTGAGGTGATCCGTTGGTATGAGCCGAACCGCGGCTACGCCTCGAGCGGCGAGGAGGGCAACGCTTTCGGCCTCTCAAACGATCTCAATCTTCTGACCATGGAGCCGTCGGAGGAGGGCACGATCCTGACGTGGGATGAGTATTACGATGCCGAAGACCTTGACAGCAGGAGAGCGGACTACGACCAAGCCCTCATGGACATCGGTGAACACCTCCGCCGGCGTTTCGGCGGCGCGATCGTCACTCGGTATGTTGACCGCTGATCACCCTCCGAACAGTCGCGTGGGCCGATGCCGAACGCAGCCTGTGAGATCTGTCGAAAACGGGAGGGTCTTTCCGATACCACCCGGTGGTTACACCTCGCCGCGAGCAGCGGCGTGCCGCGTGATGCACAGACCGACTACCGCCGACTCGACGGGAGTTTTCACCGGTTTCCGATCGGCCAGCGAAAGATCGGACGCGTCGCGGAAACCGGTGAATCGCTGTGGCTGGCGGGGCTTCAGGGGGATGAGGAGTGGATCGCCGATCGGGCGTGGCTCGCGCGCGAGGGAGTCCGGACGTTCGCGGCGCAGCCCTTGATTTTTCGGGATGAGATCCTCGGCGTGCTGGCTCTCTTCGACCGGAGCCTGCTCAATGAAGAAGCCTTCGAATGGTTGCGCATGTTCGCCGACTACGCGGCGGTGAGCATCGCCAATGCCAGGGCCCTTGAGGAAATTCATGTCCTTCGCGCTCGCCTGGAGGAGGAAAACCTCTATCTACGAGAAGAGGTCACCGCCGCGCTCGGGATGGGGGAATTCGTGGGCGAAAGCCAGGCGCTCCAAAACGTGCTCCGCCAAATCCAACTCGTTGCGCCGACCGCCGCCGCCGTGCTCATTACCGGCGAGAGCGGCACCGGCAAGGAGCTGGTGGCGCGCGCGATCCACGACGGGAGTCCCCGCAAGGGCCGGGCTCTCATCAAGGTGAACTGCAGCGCCGTGCCGGACGCTCTCTTCGAGAGTGAATTCTTCGGCCACGTCAAGGGCGCCTTCACCGGCGCCATCGCCGATCGCACCGGCCGCTTCGAGCTGGCCGACCGCGGCACGCTCTTTCTCGATGAAATCGGAGAGGTGCCGCTTTCGATGCAGGCAAAACTGCTGCGTGTGCTCCAGGAAGGCGAGGTCGAGCGTGTGGGGGAGACACGCACGCGCACGGTGGATGTCCGGATCGTCGCCGCGACCAATCGCGACCTCAAACGCGAAGTGGAAGCCGGCCGCTTCCGGCAAGATCTCTACTATCGGCTGAGCGTCTTCCCCGTCCACATTCCACCGCTGCGCGAACGGCGCGAAGACATTCCACCGCTCGCGCTGCACTTCATCGCGCAGAGTGCCCGACGGATGAATCGGCCGGCTCCACGAGTGCCGCGGGCGGTGCTCGCCCAGCTTGCCGCCCACGACTGGCCCGGGAACGTCCGCGAACTTCAGAACGCCGTGGAGCGGGCGGTCATCCTTTCCCAAGGCGGCCCCCTGCGCGTTCACCTCCAGCCCCCGCAGCGGCACGAACCCAGCGTGTCGGCGCCGGATCTGCCTCCGACGTCACGACTCGTCACACGGGAGGATCTGAGGCGCCAGGAACGAGAGAGTATCTCTCGAGCGTTGCGGCTCACGAAGGGCAAGATCTTCGGCGCTGACGGGGCCGCGGCCCTGTTGGGGATGAAGCCGACCACGCTGGCCTCGCGCATCAAGGCTCTCGGTATCACACGGCCCCAAGCCACGCTCTGAGGGCTGAGCGAGCACAACGGGTTCGGTGACGGGCGGGAGCAGCCGACTCTCATGGGGGCCAGTGGCGAGCTCTTTTCCTCAGGAGTGGCGAACGCATGCCGGTGAATTGGTCCAAGGACGACCTACTGCAATCCGCGTATGGTGCTCTTGAGCTTTTCAGACATCCACCGAATGTCGTCCGGATTTGTCTCGCCAGACCAGGAGATTCTGATCAGTTGACGCTCTTCCGGCGCTGTGGGCGGCTTGAGCGCAATCCCGTATCGTTCGAACAGGTGGGTGACAATTCCGTCGACCGAGAGATGGGGCTTGAGGACCCGGAGCGACAGGATCCCCGGGGCATGTGGGCCGTTCCATTCGAGTAACTCCGCCTCCTTCAGGTCAGACAACTCCTCACTCAAGAGAGACCGAAGCCTTTCCAGCTTGGCCACGGTGTCGCGCTGGTTGCTTTGTATCGCACACGCCTTGGCGAAGCCGGCTATGAGGCCGATTGCCTGGGTGCCGAAGTCAAAGTATTTCTCGGGGCTGCCGACTTCGAGCAGCTCCTGCTGTATAGAGGGTGAGCGCTCGAGAAAGGTCCTTGTGATGATGAGCGCGCCGGTCCCCATCGGGCCGGCGCACCACTTGTGGCCGGAGAAGAAATAGCAATCCGGGCCGGCCGCTCCTACATCGACGGGAATCTGGCCGACCGCCTGCGCCCCATCGAGGGCAACGATCGCGTTCGTGTCACGTGCGATCTCGCAGATCTGCCTGACCGGGAGAGTCCTGCCATCGGTATACGCGACATGGCTGAACGTGATCAGCCGAACCCGGCCGTCTTGGCAAAACCGCTTGAGCCCCTCGCAAAGCGCCTCCTCCGAATCAGCCTTCAGGCGCCGTAGCTCCACGCCGTTGTGGCGGAGCCGGCACATGGCCCGGGCGATTGATGGATGCTCCTGATCGGAGGCGATGACGACATCACCGGGAGCGAACTCAAGATAGGACAAGAACAGACGGTAGGCCGTGGTGGCATTCGGGACAAAACGGATGTGCTCGACGTCCGGGTCCAGCCCGAGAAGCTCCGCGACGCGGAGGCGACACTGCCGAACCTTGGAGCGATACCAGGCGACGCCGGCTTCAGAAAATAGCACCGTGCTGAATTCGGTATTGGTCCGGCGAATGTCTTCGAGGACTTCGGCGTTGGTCGGCGACAGGCCTGCGTAGTTGAAGTAGAGCATTCAAACGTCGTCCGATACTGCTTCAGTCCGCCACGTCCCGAAGTGTCCTTCGAGCACGAGCCCCGAAGCAACAAGAATCGGGATGCAGGTTCGGCGGGCGATTCGCCCCGGTGAGTTCGCGCAAGTGGACTTCGGCCACCTGCACCTCCAGATCCGCGAGCACCGAGAGCGGGTGAGACAGATTTTACCCGCTGTGCCGATTATGCCTATGCGGGAATGTACGACTGAAGTCCGTAGGGCAGATATCGACAAGACGTTCCTCGGTTCTACGATTATCAACTTACGTTGGCTGCCCTAATCTCAGGCCGTCCCAAGTGGAACAGTGAGACGTCTCAGAAGAGACACCAGGCACGGAAAGAAGTCGAAATGTAAAGCTTCAGCCGGGCATACGTTTTGGTATGGGGTGTCGTCGCGTCCGATCTCCTAACGGCTAAAGGAGGTTACCATGGTGGCCACGCTCAGGAAGCTGCTCGCGGTCCGGGCCTGGAAGAAGACGGCGTCCGATCTGCTGCTCAATGAGGAGACGAATGAACTGCAGCGCTGGAACATGTGGGGAGAACTCCCGAGCGGACCGTGGCTCCTAAAACGTACGCTCACGTTGCCCGAAAGCACGCAACCGCTCTATCTCGCGATCCGCATAAAGGGCTTTCACGGCCTTACTGACAATCGGTCTCATTACTCAACGACACAATAGCTCGCCGGGACCACCTCAAGGTGGAGTGCCTGATAGTCGCGGAATGCAGTGACGCCGTGTAGCGACTCCACTAGGCGCACGGAGGCCGGGGCAGGAGACAAGGCCCACGACGACTCATGATCACCACTGCCCAAAGAGCGCGGATCGTGTCGGTGTTGGTCTTACAGGGGCGGGATACGCACTTCACACCTTGTGCACATTCTTAGAGCAGGCTCAAAAAACCCGGTCAGAGGTGTACAAAAATGGCCTTGACCTAGATGTTGGGGTGTTTCGGCTGAAACCACAATGCTCAAAGAATGCGCAGAGTGGTGACGCGCAGCTCTGGGGCGGAATTGACAAATTGCAAGGGCCGGTTATCCCCAACCGATCCACAAAATCTCTGGATAGCAAGACAGCCAGATGTATCCTACGAAAACCACAGGACGATTACAGGGACTGGAGCGGATTGCCAGTTCCTTCATTGCCATTCCCGCAATCAGTCCCTTTTGGGGTTCGCGGGTGCTCGCAGGAACTCCACATCAAATCGCAGGTGTCAGATCAAGGAGCTCCGGGCCGGTATCGCTTTCCGAATGGAATGTCTCGGCGGCCTGAACCTTTCAGCCTTCCTGGAAAGCGTGCCACGCATCCTCGAGCGTCAGGCCGGGTGGTAACCCAGGCTTCCAGTCATGATCGTCCCGCCCTCTGTGCCAATACTGATCATCGGCCTTCTTTAGCGACCAATGCCCCGCGTCGTGCCATACTTCGATCACTATCTCTTTCTTCGACATGTCCGCACCCCCGGTTGTTCAGACAGCGCTTATCCTCTACCGAATTTCCCGGCTCTTTTTCTGAATTGGCGGCTCCTTGCTCCCTGGCTGTCCACACCCCGGTCCGACGTGCCCAATTCCCAGGGAGGCTGGCCGGCAGGTGTATGAGCCGTTGGTTCAGGACAGCGAGGAAGGCCAAACCAGGTAGGTTGCACGCCCTAACGACCGCTTGACGACCGCTTGGCGGTACAGCGTCGCCCTTTCCGATCTGCCCATAACGGAACAACCAAGTTGCCCCGGCTGGTCGCTTAGGAACCGGATGGCCTGCTCTGCCGCGTCCTTGATGCCCCGGTCACTAGGATCGCTTCTTCAACGAATCACCTGGGATTCGGGGCTTGCCTTTCGATTGAGCCGGCTCAGGACGCCGTCGATTGGCTACAATTTGGGGGTCCAAGCGTTCCCCGCAGGACAGGCATCGCCAGGCCTGAGGCCACCATCCTAACTCGTCCAGCACCATGAATCCCTTGCAGCGTGGGCACGTCATAGTTTTAGCGTACAGGCCCAAGTTTGAATCTCGAAGTAAGGCGATGCGAGGTGGAATGCCGGCAAACCGTGAGGGGAACGTAAGACATTTCTGGGGTCAGAGGCTCGCCTCCGCCGTAGCTGCGTGCCAGGGAGTGAATTGACACGCCGACCTTCAGTGAATTTGACGGGGATTCGTTCAGTGTCGGAGACGGTACGGCGACACGTGGTCAGCAGATGAACCTTTCCCCAGGCGGCTCCTACGCTGTCGCTCCGTCGCTTCCATTGTGGGGCAAGGGCTCTGTACGCCACGATGACAACTGAAAGGAGGGAACTATGAGGAAGCAACTTGCGACATTGGCAATAGCGACTCTGTTAGGCGCTGGATCAGTGGCGGCGGCCGAGTCGTACATGCCTTCCGACGAGTCACTCCAGCCGGGCATGAGCATGGCCGAACGCCAGGATGCCACGCAAGACGCGGAGAACAGCGAGACCGTCACAGCCGAGATCGTGGACATCGACGGGGACCGCCTCATTACGGAAACGGACGAAGGAGAACACCTGGTCTTTCTCGTCGAAGGCTCGGCTGACGACTTCAACGTCGGTGATGAGTTGGAGTTGAAGCTCGACGATCAGGCCAAGAGAGCGGTGATCCTCAACGTGAGACCTCAGCAGGACGAGGAACAAACTGGGTCTTAGCCGAGGGACAGTTCCTCTTTTCAAGGGTAGGCCTGTCTACGGGCCTGCCCTTTCTTTTTGTCATCCGAACGACACCTCTGGAGGACCAAGTTACGGCCGTTGCATGCCGTGCGTTCTCATAGCGCCGCACCTCCAAGGACACGAGCCCCAACGGGTCGGCCAGCTCCTGCTTCGTCAGCTGCAATTGCTCTGCTCGGATCCAGCGAATCTGACGGCCCTCATAACCACCGTTATTTGGCGAGGCTGCTTCTGTTAAGCGGCCCTCTGCAGTTCGCTCACCCATATCGGCTCATGTCACCGCCCGCTGTCCTCGGCCCCCGACGCGGCACCGAACGGTGCGTGCTCGTATTCGCCATGGAAGAAAGGGCTCGGAGATTTCGTAAGGATAACGGGGGCGAGCCGTCGATGTATCCAGGGGACAGGAGATTGGGGCACCGCTCCTACGGCGTTTGGGTGGGAGGAGGCCTAAGATGAGTGTACAGGCGATTAGCACGAAGGAGGGTACAGCCATGAACAGAACAAGAACTCCGATAACTCTACTAATGGCTGCCGGTGCGATAGTCGTGCTGCCGTTGGCGGCCTTTGGGATTCAAGAATCGACCCCGAGCTCAACGCCGACCGTGGTCCCTGCTTTCCCGCCCAGTGCCAAATGCACCACCAACTCTCCCTGCCAGAGTGTGAGCGGCCAAATAACCCGAATTGAAGAATCGTACTGGATCAAAGATGCCAATGGTCGTGAAGTGCATTTACGGGTAACGGGTGACAGCAAACTGAAGGAATTACCGAAAATCGGGGATTCGATTGCCGCGCAATTAACCTCCGATGGAGACGTCGAGGCCTTGGTGAAACTCCCCGAAGTGCCGAAGACGCCGGAAATGTCAGCTCCATCCAAGAGGCACCAGGACATCCGATAGGCATCGAGTGAAGAAGGCAACAGGAGGCGGGGCGGGCTTTCCTCGCCTGCCCCTCGGAGCAAATCATGTTCTTCAGCTTGGCTGATAGACCAGCATTCTGCGTGCTTACGGATTCGGTTCACGTCGGCCAGCTTTTGATGCAGTAGACAAGGAGCCATCCGAGAAGGGCCGACGAACCCAGAAGGCAGCGAATCCTCGAAACACCTGATCGGCCGGGAAGAAGGTGTCCCGTACATGCTACGCGGAGGGCCTCAAATGCGTCGCATCATGAAAGCGATAGTGCCGAAGTTTGCAAAACAAGGCGTCAAACACCTCCGATGCTTTGCTGCTGACCTAAGAGAAACGTACAAGGAAGCAACCTTTCGACCTTACATCAGGAACAAAATAATTGCCGACGTTTCTTTTGACTTTTACATCGGAGACCCCACTGCGCAACTGTGGTACGACAACCCGGGGTGGCGTTATGCAGAAAAGGAGCTGTCCTTTCTCAGATACCATCTGATTCGCCAGGGCGACATCGTCTTCGATGTCGGGGGCCACCATGGGTGGAATGCTCTCATCTTCTCTCGGTTGGTTGGCTTGCAGGGAAAAGTGTTCACATTCGAGCCGAATCCGAAGAACGTCGAAATTATCAGACGAAACATTTCCTTGAATGGCTGCACGAATATCACCGTTGCCAATGTTGCCGTGGGTCCCCGTGCACAAGAGGCTGTTGTGGCCAATAGGTCCAATACCGTTGTCAAACCGAATAAGGTGGAGGAGCGTTATTGGCCTGAGGATTGCCGGCGGAAGTCGGTGGATCGCGGTATAGAAGTCAAGATGGAGTCCCTCGACGGCTATGCCCGCCAATACCATATTTGCCCACATCTCCTGAAAGTCGATGTCGAAGGGTATGAAATTGAGGTCCTTCGAGGCGCGCGCTCCATCCTTTCACGCAAGCCGAAGCTCTGTTTGGAGATTCACCATCCCGATGCGTTGGCCAGGTATGGAACATCGGTAGGGGATCTCTTTGATGTGATCGCGATGAACGAGTACAAGCTGTGGCTTCAAATAGACAACGAGGATATCGTCGCAATAGAGGACGCTAACGAACTTCGCAAGGTCGGCGAAAGATTTTATCTTTACGCGCTGTCTCTGCCGAACCAACATTAGGCTCACGAAAATGCGCAAACCTCTGCCTATTTCGGCATGACCAAGCCACCCCGCTTTCACCGGCCGTGATTGTAGAGCTCTTACCCGGTCAATCGATGTGGGGCTCGACAGCAACCTGGCATGCAAAAGGAGACGTTGCTGTTAAGACAGTGTCCCTCCTCTCCGGAGACCGTGATGGCCGCTCGAGCTTGTCTCGTTTCTTAAGCCCCTTCGCGGTCTAGGAATGGGGTGGCCTAAAGCCTAGCGTGATCCAGTACAGCGCGTGGGCGGCTCGACTATCAATCCCGTAAGCCCCGTGACGCAGCATGGCGAGCAGCGCATCGAGCGCCGCTGTCACACGCTCCTGATCCTGCTGGCGTGCGCGGTTTTGAATCATCTCGAGTTGTTGCATGTACGGTGCCCAGTTGCCCTTGGGGTACTGCATCCGGTAAGACAGCACCGCCGCAGCTAATTCGTCGATCCAGGCCTCATGCGTGGCAACAGAAGGAACAGGTTGGGACACCGCAAGGGTGACAAGGAGGGCGCCCAGCAGAAGCCTCCTCGACCCTCGGATCATGCGTGTCATTGACTCCCCCGCGGCATCGTCAAACCTAAGCCTACAGGTTAAAGACAGGACACGTCATTGCCTAAAAGGTAGATTGTCTTTCACCCGAAGGAGTGGTGGAGGAGATCATCGTCTCGCTCGAGCCCCAGACAATAATCCACAATCCGTTCCGCCTCCATCTCGGCCGTGTCGCCGTTCTCCCACATCGCCCGCGATCCCCCAGTGCTGAAAACGAAGGCTATTCGGTCCTGGTATCCCCGGCTGTGCCTCAATGTCAGGAGTTGCACAAACTTCCCGCCAGTGCACCATGCGGGCGACTGTGCCAGGGATAGTACGAACAAGGAGAGAGAAGGAGTCTGTCAGGCAGTTAGAAATCCGGGCTATTTGTCGCCGACTTTACCGAAGACAGGGAGTGCTGTACCGTCTTGGCAGGAGTACGGGGTGCCACGTATCCTCGCCATCGACGACGATGAGAATTTTCTTCTCGCGCTCAGGGAGGCATTAGAGCGAAGCAACCGAGAGGTTGTGCTCGAAACAGCCACCACCGCGAAGGAGGGCCTCTCGCTCATCACGCAACGTCAGTTCGACGTGATTGTCACCGACTTTCGCATGCCGGGTCGGGACGGCATCGAACTCTTGAAAGAAGCCCGTACCCTCGCTCCTGGTACCCCGGTGCTTCTGTTAACCGCTTACGTCTCGGCCGCTCTGCAACAAGAAGCGGCGAAGTACGGGGCGTATGCGGTCCTCGAAAAGCCCCTGGATGCCGATGTCCTCTACACGGTGGTGACGCGTTCTATTCTTCGGTCTGAACTGCTACGTCGGACCGTCCCGCCAGTGTACGAATCACTTCCCAGCTACGAAGAAGGGCTGGGGCTACACGAGCGCATCGACCAAGTCAACCAACGGCTGAACGACACCCTTCGCCGGGCTTCGTGACCGTCCTCGACTGATTTAGCCCACTGCGCCTCAGGTCATCAGGTAGAACTGCGCCTGGTTACCGGGATCCGGCCTTGGCCTCTCTCAAGCCCAACAGTGACCTTTCGGTAGGTCAATCTACGGCACTCGAACCCGTCCTCTTCTGACGACGAAGATGAAGGAAGGTGCACGCGAAAGTCCTTGCTCGCCCGATACAACTCCCCCTGAAGCAATGGCAACCTCATCTCGAGGCTGAGCGGTGGATGAAACGGGCAAGGTGCTCGCACCGGCGCATAACCGGCCATACAAGATGTCGCTGGTAAAGACCGCCAGGCCCGGCTAGCACCCCTCAGCCTCTCCATCCCTCCGTCAGCTCACGACCTCCGCTTCAAAGTCACCATTCCGCTCCAATTCCCCTCCAGGGGGCATCGATTGAGGTGGTGAGCCAACTTCACTATAGAGCCACCGTGTTCTTAAGATTCGCCCTTCTCGCTCTAGAAGCTCAACCCATTTCTGCCAGATCGAGTTCTGCCAGATCGAGCGCGAGGCTCCGTTTCGGATGTCGATCCTGCTCGTGTTCCCTGGATCGATGAGAAGAGGCCCTCGCGCACGACCGGTTACCGGGGCCGTGTCGATCGTGCCTGGATCCTTGTCGCTTACCACAAGGAGATCATCGCTCCCGGCTCCGTGGGTGACAGAGGTCACCGCCCCTCGATCATGTCCCTCAGAAGCCGAGACACGGTGTCCAACTCTTTCACGATGGATGGGAGTTCCTGTCCTGCCCAGCGGTCACCCGCATCGACCCGGTTGAGGTATCGTCGGACTATTTCATTGAGATGCTGGACTCGCTCGTCGAGCGTCGATTCGGCTAAGGAAGGAATGCGATGCACCGTCCCACAAGCGAACAGGAGACGCTCCTCGAGCGCCTGGAGGCGTTTACCGAGGAGGCTTTGGTTTAGGAGATACTTGGCATACTCCTCGACCGATCGGCCAGCCTCTTCGGCTCGGCGAGCGAGCTCATCCAGCGCCTCCTCGCCGAGTTCATTCAGATTGAACTCATAGCCGTCAGCCATGGCGGAACGGTGCACGAACGCCAAAGGAAAAGCCGGAGGGCGCCCGGCTACTGCAAAGTCTACCTATACCGCCTTTGCAGTAGAATCAGCCAGAGCTGTGATGAGATGTCCGACGAGAGCGAGGCCTTGTGAAAGCATCACGGCTCACTTCAAGGACTCTTCCCGTTCAGGGTGAGCCTCAGGCTCGCACCTCTTCGGGACCATGGGGCAGGATGCGACAAGCGCCCTTGTAACGACCGACTCCTAAGCAGGAGTGCCAAGGCGAGGCGTGCGCCTCTCTACATCGCCTAGTTCGGCGCGAACATGCTGCGCCGCAGGGTCATCCTGCCTGCAAGGCGCATTGACACCTCACGGTCCTACCCCCAAATCCCCAACATAACTCCCGGTTTTCCGGGCCCTTGCTCGGTAGCACGGATATTGCGGCTCCTCACAAATACCAGGAGGTCGGATCATGGCACACCTCATACTGCGTGGCCTGTTGGTATTCAGCCTGATGATGGTGGGAAGTGGCGGCCTTGCTACCGCCGCCCCTGTCGTCTTTTCCGACGCGGGTGTCGACCGCCCCGCCATTCAAGACACCGTTGATGCCTTTAGAGGTGCGATTGGAGGCATGAACAACGGGAATGCGCCGGGGCCATTAGCGACCGGGCGGCGAGAAATCAACTGGGATGGAGGGGGGGCCGCGGCGCCCGTCCTCACCAACATGCCGCATGACTTGTTCAAGGGGAACCGCGGGGCACTGTTTGAGCCCGACTCCACCGTTTTCAGCATTAGTGGCCAACCTGCGCCCGAATTCGGAAACATCAATCCAACCTACCCGGGTAGTTTCACGACCTTCAGCTCGCCACGGCTGTTCAGTCCGACGAATAGCGTGGTGACTGATCAAGTCTTTTTTGTCCCCGGCACCAACTTGCGTGCAACCGTGCAAGCGTTCGGGGTGGTCTTTACCGACGTCGACGTTCCGAACACGACGGGAATTGAATACTTCAGTCTCAATGGTGGCTCGCTCGGCAAATTCTTTGCTCCGACCGCAAACAACGGTTTGTCGTTCGTCGGTGTGTCGTTCACTGGTGGCGAACTGATCTCAAGAGTGGCAATTACGACGGGGAATACCATCCTGGGGCCAACTGAAGGTGGCGGGATCGAGGTCGTGGCGATGGATGACTTCATTTACAGTGAACCGCAAACGGTCATCCCCGAGCCGACGTCAGTGCTGCTCGTGGCGTCGGGTTTGCCAGGACTGTGGCTCGCCCGTAGAATCGCACTCCGCAGCCGGGACCGGGCTTAGGTAAGACGACAATGAGGCCGTCACGATCCTCCGTCGGCGGTCATCGACCGGAGGATCAGCGTTCCAAGGGCAGGCCCCGAATCCGAGTCATCTACCCGCGACGTCTATACCCGGATGGCGGAGCGGTATTCCGGATAGTAGCAAGCGATGCTATCTTTTGGGTCTCGCGTGCCTTCCTGCCTCGTACATCTTGCGCAGGGCGCTTGCAATCACTTCTTTCAAGCAATAGAGATCATCGTCTCGCTCGAGACCAAGAAAATACTCCACAATCCGTTCCGCCTCCATCTCGGCCGTGTCGCCGTTCTCCCACATCGCGCCGCGATCCTCCTCAGCTCTGAAAACGGAGCGGCGGGAAACAGGGAGGGCCCGCTTCCGAGCGAGAGCCGTCCCCGTTCAGGCGGTCAGGCACTGTTAACATGAAGGCCCCCGGGACTTGGAGAAGGATCAACGGGCAAGACATCTTCAGCTTGGATTTCGACCGCGGCTCCTTGGCGAATCACGTTGATCGCGAGGATCAGGCGGCAATGATTGCCCTTTCTGATGAGTTTGCCCCGAATGCCCGCTAGCGGGCCGCGGATCACTTCCACCTCCATCCCTTCAATGAGGGAAGGATACGGTTCAGCGGGCTTTCGAGCTGCGACGAGACGTTGCAGCGCAGCGATCTCAGCGTCCGAGACCGGTTCCGCTTGATCTCGGGCACTCCCGATGATTTCGACGACCCCAGGCGACTGAAGCACGGTGAGCTTCTCCGCCGGTTTAAAGCGGGCAAAGCAATAGCCTGGAAACAACGGCCATTCGATGCGCTTCTTTCGATCCTTCCACTGGCTGACCTTCGTGACGAGAGGAAGCAACGTTTCGAGACCACGGTGACGCAATTGCTCGTGCACGACCTTTTCGGCCCGGCTACGGGTGCGGAGGGCAAACCAGTGTGAAACGTCTTCGGGCTCCATACTCCCGGCCTCTTCAAGCTCCTCTATAGCGTTTGCCGTAGCCCCAAGCAGTCGGACGACTGAGAAAGCTTGGTCGGGAATCGAAATGCCTGTATTTATCGCTTCACCTACGCCGCTATCGTACTCAGGTATGAGCTCATCCGTCCTTGCTCAAACCATCCGAGTCCTTCCCTTGTCCCATGCTATTCTCCGAGGTGATGAACCTGGCAGGTGACCGCATCTATTCGCGAGCTTCTTGCCGTTCGGAACAATCGGACGATCGGGACCTCGCGCGTCGGAGGGTTACTGCATGAAGCGGATCGTGCTCTGCTTTGATGGCACTTGGAATAAGGCCGAAAAGGAGGCGGCGACCAACATCTGGCGATTGGCCGTACGCTTGAAGCGCACCGAGGAGCAACTCGTGTGGTACGACGAAGGGGTGGGGACGAGCCGATGGGAGAAGCTCCGCGGCGCCTTCGGGTTCGGGTTGAGCCGGAACATCCAGCAGGGGTACATGTACTTGGCGCTGACCTACGAGCCCGGCGATCGGATCTTCCTCTTCGGCTTCAGCCGCGGGGCTTATACCGCGAGAAGCCTGGTGGGACTCATCAGGAAATGTGGCATTCTGCGGCGCAACGACGTGCCGCCCCTCGCGCTCCATGGGCTGAGTGACGCCCAGATCCAAGAACAGTTGGATGAGGCCATCCGGAAGACGCCTGCAATCGCCGAGGCGTACGACCTGTATCGCCAGCGGGACGCCGGGCCGGATACCGAACACAGCCGGCGCTTCAGGGCGACCCACTCCTATCCCGTCTACGATCCCTCCAACCCCGCCGCCAATCCACCGTTGGCGACTCGTATTCGGTTGATCGGCGTATGGGATACCGTCGGGAATCTCGGTGTGCCCCTCAAGACCCTTCAATGGGTCTCAGTCTTCAACAAGAACCGCTACCTGTTCCATGACACGAAACTGAGCGGCATGGTCGAGTATGCGCGCCATGCGCTCGCCATTGATGAATACCGGGCGGACTATACGCCGGCCATTTGGACGCCGGACGATCAATGGACGAACGACCGGCTGCGCCAACGATGGTTCATCGGAGCCCATGGCGACGTGGGCGGCGGCTACCATCCTCAACAACCCTTGGCGGACATTGCGTTGAAGTGGATGATCGAGGACGCACGGGCGATCGGCCTGGAGGTGGAGGAGTTCCCGCTGCCGGCGGCGAATTACACGGCGGAGGTCACGCGGACGTATGAGAAGTTCTTGCTGGGGCTGTACCAGTGGTTCTCACGACCGGTACGGCGTCCAATTCTGACAAGGACGCGCGGCGAAATAGCTCTCCAATACCGGAATCAAGACACGGATCCGACCGTCGCGAAGCGGTTGAGTGACGATGCTTCCTATCATCCGCATCACCAGGGACTGAGGAAGCTGGCCGGGTTGGAATAGGACCAGGGGCCTTGCCGACCCACCAGGCAGGCGAAGGGACGGATCCGTCCGCCAGCCGCGAGCATTTCTGACGGGAGAGATGTTCAGGGGCCATGAGGCACCGCCGTCTTGCTTCCTCATGGCCGCCCGGGTCACCCGGAACTGAGGGTCTCGGAGAGGCCAGCGGGTTATGGTGTTGGACAGGGGCGATCGATCCGGGCTTGCCAACGCATCACGAGCTCAGGAGCAATGGCCTTCCCAGGAATGAGACGGACACGGTAGAGTTGCCACAGCCTCTTCTGGGCCTTCTCGTTCCCTTTGCGCGCCTGCGCGAGAAGACGCCGTCGAGTCTCCATTTCCTTGAGCTGTTCCAACGCGACCAGCAGCGAAGCATTCTTGTACATGCTGCCCTCCTCTCACGTGGTTATGAGCAGATACGAGCCGCAGATGCGAATGGAGACTCGGACCAATGCGAAGTGAGTCAGGACGGTCAATGTCCGTCATGGGACCTCAGTGCCGCACAGAGGGCGCTCCTCAGCGGGGCCTCGCTCTTGGGGAGACGAGGGGTATCGGGAGCTGGCGGGCGACAGTGAGAAGCTCGACCGAACACGCTGAGGAGGGCCACAGTGCGCCAGAGCAGGGTGGCTGAATAGGGGCGGCCGGGGTTCTGTGTCGCGGGCTCAGCCCTGTCCTGAGGCTCGCTGTCCCGGGCGCGGCTATCAGGACGGAACTATATGTAGGATGATCGCGAAGTACAATATGGCCAAATGTCCTGCGCAGAAGAACCACCGTTTAATCACGGTGGCTCACACGACGGGATGTGGGTTGAACGGACCGACCCGGACGTCGGTCAACAAGGATCGAGGAACGACGAAAAGAGCTTATCCCTGGAGACGGGCCGCCTCTCCACGAGCAAGGCGCAGACAGTCGAACAGATATGCGCTGTAACAGTCCAATGCTCTGCGGGCGGCGTCGAGCAGTCTGGGTAGGACGGAAGGATGTTCGCTGAGTAACTGGTTCAGATTGGCTTCGTTCAACGCGGTGTGCCCTACGTCCTGTCGGGTGTGTTCTTCAAGAAATCGCAACCCCTGTATGACCTGTCCGCCCAGCACCTTCGCGATCTTCGGCATGGCCGCTGCCCCATACACCACGGAGAGCCGCTCGATCTCGTACTCAATCGCGAGCTGGCAGTACGGGGAGTCTCCTCCAATGACTTCTTCGTGCAGCGCCCGGTACTCCAGCACACTCGTGGGAAGCGGTTGACTCAGGAACCAGTCGGCTTGGAGATGCACCGAATGGCGTTCGTTGAACTGCCCAACGAGCGCGCGTGTATCGTCCAGAAACCACCTATGATGGTCTTTCTCTTGCTGTGCATGGGCGATTAGGAAGCTGCCAATTTCCCGATAGCCCAGCGCCTCGCAGCGCTCGCCTGCGCGCCGAATCCAGCCTTCAACCGGCTCGGTCATGGGAACGCCAAGGGCGCAATACTCGATCAGGAGCAACTCCAAGACCAGTGGATCGGGGTGATCGAGGAACTGCCAGATCGGGTTGTCACCCAGCCCCGTCCTGGCCGGTTGCATGGGTGGTTCGTATAGTGCCTGAACCGCTCCGCGCGCCATCTCCAACCGCCTTACCAGTTACCTGCTGTGGTGGCCCAGGGTCATCGTCATGGAATCCCCTTCGAGCATCCCGGCCGCATCACACGATGCGGCTGGCTGCTGTTCCGGCTCCCGGAGCTTCCGCATGGCCGCCAGCAGGCTCATGTACAGGAGAGAGCCGTACAAGGCGGCCGCCATGTCCCGCTGCGGGTCCCAGACATCGCCCTGATGTCCGACCAGGGCCTTTTCCACATCGGGATGAGCGAGTTGCCCAACCCACGCTTCGACGATCTCCCAGAAAGCGCTGAAGCCAAGGACCGTCATGACGACGACGTACGGCACGAGCCAGCCGGTCACCTGACAACGACGACGGAACACTTCGACGAGCGGGAGCGTAAGGAAAAAGCCGAAGCTGAAATGGACGATCCGGTCGAAGTGGTTGCGGTGGAAATGGAACCACTGGTCCAACCAGATACCCAACGGTACTTGTGGGTACGTATAATGGACCGCCACGGTGTGGAGCGTGAGCCAGATGGTGATCAAGACATAGGAGGCATTCGAAAGAGGGAAGGCCCGGTGCGTCAAGACGAGGACGGCGACGAAGAGGACCGGCAGGACATTGGCGCCCCACCAGATCCTTGGATCGACCGGGGCGATCGCCATGACGCCGAACAACGCGAGATACCATGCCAGCATGAGTTGAGGAATGAAGGACACGGGACGTGCCATGGTGGCATTCTTCGGGATCCACATACCGCTAGGGCCTCCTTCTCGGTGGCTGTACAGATGATCAAAGGCAGGCGGAGTTCAAGATACCATACGGACAGTGCAGCGAGTAACCATGGGACAGTACCTAAGGGGGGACCGGGTTCTCGTTGCGTCCTGATCCTGCTGATCTGCCTGTGGTCGGGTGCGTGCGCCACGACGCCGGCTCCGCTGTCGCTCCCCGTCCTTTCGATGACGGCCCCGGCGTTTCAGACGTCGATGGAGGCCTTCACCGGGGCGCCTCTCGTCGGCGACAACCGCGTGGAGATTCTGTTGAATGGCGAGGAAACGTTTCCCAGTTTGCTCGAGGCGATCCGTTCGGCCCGGACCACGGTGACGTTCGAGTCCTACATTTTTCACGAAGGCCAGGTGGCCGATCAGTTCGTTGAGGCCTTTGTCGAACGCTGTCGGGCCGGCGTCCGGGTCGCGATTCTCCTGGACGCACATGGCTCGGCCGACCTGCCTGGGCGCTATGTCGAGGCGCTTCGCACGGCCGGTTGCGCCCTCGTCCCGGACTTCCGCCCCTTGCGGCCGTGGAATCTGGAACGGACCAACAAACGCAATCACCGGCGCATCCTCGTGGTCGACGGACGCCTGGGATTTACCGGCGGGTACGGCATCGACGACACGTGGAACGGCGACGGGCGCACCGAAGGCCGCTGGCGGGAAACCAACGTACGCCTCGAAGGCCCGATCGTTCAGTACCTCCAAGAGGCGTTCGTGGAACACTGGCGAGAAGCAACCAACATGCTGCTGGGTGGAGCGGAGTATTTCCCCTATCCCCCGGTCGAGGTGAGGGATCAGCCCGTGCGGGCGCAAATCGTGCGCAGCTCCCCCCTGCACAACAATTTTGCGATGTACCCCGTGTTCTTGCAAGCGATCAATTCTGCGCGCAGATCGATCGCGATTTCGACGCCGTACCTGTTACCGGACGAGCAGCTCACCGCCGCGCTGGTCAACGCGGTGCAACGAGGGGTGGCGGTTCGTGTGCTCGTCCCCAGCATCGTCCGAAGCTCCGGCGTCGAGTACGTGACACAGGCATCGCAACGTGAAGGCTTCGGCGAGCTCCTCGACGGTGGCATCCAGCTGCACGAGTATGCACCGGCACTGCTGCATACCAAGATGATGATCGTCGACCGTATGTGGGCCACGGTGGGCAGCACCAACCTCGACAACCGGTCAATGGCCATGAACGACGAGCTGAATGTGATTTTCTATGATGAATCCATCGCGCAGCGACTGGAGGAGGTCTTTTCGAACGATCTCTCGCACTCGAAGAGGATTTCACGAGAGGACTTGGCGAAGCGGGGCTGGTTGGCTCGATTCCTCGGTATGGTGATCAGTCCATTCCATGATTATTTCTGACCGGTCGTCCTTTCTCCCTGCTGCAACTCAGTCAACCGGCGGTCCTGGAAAAGTCGATCTGCACCATGAGTTACTGCGAATCATGTAGTCCTCGTGCCCACTCTCCGTTTCGGGCCATCTCCCTGCTCGTGTCTGGAACGAAGGCGTATCCTGAAACCAGTACTCCTCATATTCAGGAGGTGACGCATGGCTACTCACCAGGCCGTGACAGAACGCGAAATCCTGGCCCACCTCGTCAAGCACCCAGTCGATGATCAGTTCCTTGACCAAACGCTCCACATGTGCCAGCACGGTATGGCGCTCACTGATCTTGGTCGGTTGATCCTCACGGAGCGAATTCGAGCTCGGGAGGAGCGAGCCGACACACGCTTAGCGGCTTAGACCCGTCGGGGTACTGGAAGAGGGCTGCGAGCTTTGGGCCCGCTTGCTCGATTCGCCTTCAAGAGACTGTAGAGAACAGGAAGCCCCGGAGCCGTAGGCACGACCGAGCGGTTCGACGCGCGGTGCTAGCAGCGCGCGGCTGGTCTGTCGACCTCGTTGCCTGCCCGGATCACCACGCCGTACTCGACGAACAACTCCGATCGGGCCGCTTCGTCTCCGGTGCGGGCGCGCTGGATCAATTGCCGGCGGTGCTCCAGCTCGAGCTGATAGTCGAAGATCATTCCACTGCTCATGGTCACCTCCTGGTTGTCTGCTGAAGAGGCTTCGACAGCAGGATCAAGGCCAGAGCAGAACGGCCATACAGTCAGCCTTCGATCAAGCACTTGTACCGGCACACCCTCTTTTCACCGCGATCCACGAGTCAGTCCTTGCTGTCTCAGCCGTCTCACGGACTAGGCGGCCAAGCGGTGCGTCTGCTCATGCTTCTCGACTTCGGGCTCAGGCGCGTTGAGGACCACCGACCCAAAAGTCTGGTAAGTCCCTTTCTGCGGCTGCCCGAAAGCCAGCACCAACATCCCGAACACTGTCGCCACCGAGGTGAGTACCATCCATTCCATGGTGTCCTCCTTCGCTGTCTGACGATCGTGGTTCGATCTGCCGCCTCACTTCTTTGATGTGAGCCTGAGCAAAGGCAATACCAGCGCGTCTGCTCGGACAGAGATGAGTCTTTTCGAATGGTTTCGTCAGGAAGAACGTCTGGCCGCTGGCCCGTCGATCATTACGCGATGATCGGCATGGATACGACTGTATCGAGAGAGATACTGGTTGCTGTGAACGCCTTCTAGGCATTGGCGAGGTGGTGGGCGGTGCGGGGAGGTGCATGTGAGCAGGCGAAGGCGTTGTGCATGCAAGTGCAGGGGAAGGATTACAGTCCGCGCCGCAAAGAACGCATCCTGGAATGGCAACAGCAGCAGTCGTTCCCCATCTGTCCGGACACCAACGATCCTGACGCGTGCAATGTCTACACGCAACTGACGCTTCCTCCCGAGGTCTACGAGCCTATGTCCGAGTACTACGAGCACAAGGCCGATCGTCAGAGCGCGTAGTTGAGCCGAGCTGCCGGCTGGGAGTCAATCCAAGAGAGCCAGTTCGATGTGGGCGGTGTGCCTGAGGTGCGGTTGACTACCTAAGGCTGAGGGACGACAATACGCATGTGGACCCCCCACGCCGCCTCAGCCTGGCGCTTCCCCTGCTCCCTGCGTTCCTCTGCCTCTTCGCGCCGCCGAACCTCTGGGGCGTCCCGCTTTCCTCATTCGACCACATCGGCGCCGGGTCTGTTTCCTCGCAGGCTGCCTGGCTCGTCAACCGCACCGAAAGCCCCGCTGACCATTATCACCGCGGGCGAGCTCTTCATGCGCAGGGAGACCTGAAGACCGCGATCATGGAATACTACGAGGCGCTTCGGCTCGACTCCGACTTCGCCGAAGCACACCACGCCCTCGGCCTGGCGCTTCAGGAAATGGGAAACCTGGAGGCGGCCATTGAGAAGTATCGGGAGGCGCTTCGATTGCGGCCGGACGAGGTCGCGATCCGCACCAACCTCGGCTTGGCGCTGCACCAGGACGGGGATCTACCGGGGGCGATCGAACAGTTCCGAATGGCCCTTCACGTCAAACCACACGATCCGCGGCTGCACTACAACCTGGGCGTCACTCTTCGGGTTTCCGGCAAGCTGCATGAGGCGGTGGCTGAGCTTCGGGAAGTCATCCGGTTACAGCCCCATCATGCGGGCGCGTACAACAGCCTGGGGCTGGCGTATGAAGCCCTCGGCGATCTCGACAACGCGATCAGTGCGTATCGCAAGGCCGTCGGTCTGGCAAGCAAGGAGGCCGAAGCAGGGTATTGGCTCAACCTGGCCGGCGCCCTCCAGGAGAAGGCCCGGTTCGAGGAGGCGGTCCAGGCATACCAGAGCGCCATCCGGCTTCAGCCGGACTCCGTGGATGGCCACTACCGCCTCGCCACCGTGTTCATGGTGCAGGGCGACCTGGCCCAGGCGCTCGTCGAGTTTGAACAGGTGATCACAATGCAGGAGGATCACCGAGACGCCCACTTGGGGAGGGCCTACCTGCTTCACCGGAAGGGGGATGCGTCTGCGGCCATCGAAGAGTACCGCACCGTGCTCCGGCTGCAACCCGACCATGCCGTCGCGCACTATAATCTGGGGACGTTGCTGCAGGCGGACAATCAATTATCCGCAGCCATCGCCGAGTATCGCCTGGTCCTTGGGCTCCAGCCTACCCACGCGGCCGCAGCGATCAACCTTGGGGCGGCTCTTCAGGCCGCCGGTCATCCCGAAGAAGCCGTCGCCGTCTATCGTGAAGCCTTGAGGCACCAAAGCCAGGAGCCGACATTACAGTACAACCTCGGCGTCGCGTTGGCCTCCATGGGGCAGATTCCCGATGCGGCCCGCGCCTTCCAGTCCTTTCTGGCTCTTGTCCCTGAGACGGCCGATGAACGCGTCCGGTCGGCCCGTTCTTGGCTCCAGGCCCATCCTCGGCCTGACCGCGGGCTCTTGAAGTGACACAGGCGGCTCAAGTGAGAGCGATTCAGCGGATGTGCGTCGAGCGATCATCGTGGCTCCCGCTTCTCGTGCTGCTGCTTGCGAGTGCCGGCTGCGCGACCGGTCGCTCCCTTCCTCACCCCATCTTCGAACCCTCATCAGAGATGAAGACAGCCGGACGGTATGATACGGAGCGCGATTTGCGGGCGTGTCAGCACACGGTGTGGGAGACGGCGCCATGGAGTATGCAGCCGCATCGGTTGATTCCGCCCGTTCTCGCCCCCAGCGGCGTGGTGCTCGGAACGATGGACGTCCCGCATCCGGTCTTGTCGCGTCAGGCCTATCAACGGGGTCTGGAGCACTGCCTGATGGCTCGGGGGTATGAGGTCCGAGGGTGGCAGTAGCCTTGTACAGGTTCCGCTGCCACTCAGGCCCCCTCCAGCCGTGTTCCTTTACGTTCGGGTCTCCCGAAACTACCCGGTCCCTTCCAGCGGCTGACAGACCAACCGCACCAATGCCGCTTGATGTCGCCTCCCCTGTTTCCGTACAAGACTGCTAAACAACGAGCCGGTATCCAGACGGATGCGGCTCGCCGATTCTCACGTCATCAGGAGGGAGCGTTCTCATGAGATGGTCATGCATTCCTGTCCTTGCCGTTTCCGCTGTTCTTGTGCTGTCGGCTGTCGGTTTGACGACGCCCGGAGTGGCCACTGGCGAAGTGATTGATCTGCAGGCGGGCCGATGGTCCGGGGGCGCCGGGCTTGGCTTCATGGGCAACACGCCCGACGGCGCCGTTGACTTTGCCTTCAAGGGCCACGCCGACTATTTCATCGCACCGAACCTCTCCATCGGCCCGCTCGGCCAATACGCCGGCGCCGGCAACGATTTCCTGTTCGGCCTCTCCGCGCAGGCCAAGTACTGGTGGGCGATCCCGGGGGACAACCGGGCCAAGGTCGTGTTCCAAGGCGGCCTGGGTTTCGTCCGGGCCGGCATCAAGGACCGTGATAGCGGGATTGCCGATACCTCTGCCTCCTTCTTGCTTCCCATCGGGGTGGGGTTCGACTATGCGGTGACGAAGCAGCTCGCGGTCACGGCCGACTTCCTGCTCAACTTCACGTCGCTCGGGAGGACGTACCGCGCAGGGGGCCGGGAAGTCGATCTCCACACGAACGTGATGCCCGCGCTGTATTTCGGCATCCGGTTCTGACGACCATTGGCTCGGGTGCGGAGACCGTGGGAATGGAACCCGACGTGAAGCCGCAGCACGACAAGAAGCCCAGCCAGCCGCCGGGCGAGCAGAGTCCGACCGAGCTAGGCGTGTCGCCCGAGCCAGGCAGCGACCAGCCGCCCATGGAAGAAAAAGGCATGGAAGAGTCTAAGGATCCCGGCAAGAATCAATAGGGGCGTTCTCCCGGGTTCTCGGAGGACTCTGCCGGCGATAACCGACTCGGTGGCCCCCCTGGGCCAGACCGCCTGGACGGATCCCGCTCCAATCCCCACCAGACCGCTCGTGACTCCTGCGTCGACAAGGAACAGGACCATGAACGTCGTCGTCTCGTCCTCGAACCCAAGCGGATCCCACTGATAGAAGACGACCCGGAGCATGGAGAGCATGAATCCGGAGAGGAAGCCGATGAGAAGCGCCACCCCGGCTATCATCGATCGAGTCCCGAGCGTTAGGGTTTAGCGGGTGTGCCCCGGGAGCCAGCCGTACTTCACGGGCAAGGACAACAGCGCCCGAACCGCGCGGAGTAGGGTGTCGGAGCCGAAGGGTTTCCGCAGGAGGGTCGCGGCGACCTGCCGGACTTGGAACCGTTCCAAGACCTCCTCCGGTTGACCAGATATGAAGAGGACCTGCAGTGATGGGCGGAGTTTCAGTGCTTCGGCAGCCAGGTCGAGTCCCGCCAAGGTCGGTTCTGGTCGTCCCATTGCGAGCCGCAACCCTTGAGGCAGGGCCAAGTCGGTGATCAACAACTGTATCGGCGCGTCGTACTCTTTGCAGAGCTTCAGCGCCTCTTCTACCATGCTCGCGCTCAGAACCGTATAGCCCGCGTGGCTCAGCTCGTACCCCAGCAACATCCGGATGGAGGGATCGTCCTCCACAAGGAGAATGGTTTCAAGGGAAGATGCTCGCGTGGTCTCATCGAAGGAGTCCATGGCGCCATCCCTCTCCGTTGTCTTGTCGCGATACTTCTCACGGTGAAGGGCATGCAGACGCCGTGCCCCCAAGAATCACTTGATCTATCGAGAATGCATGAGACCCCAAGGAGAAGGTGGTAGACAGAAATGAACACGAAGCGCCTTTTCAAGGTCTCCGGCGAACCCGCGGTCAGGAAGATCCTGTTCATCGGTTCGAGCCATCCTTCAGCAGCAAGAGCGCGAGCGCAAGAACCTCCATGGCTTGCCACACGCACGTCGCCGTTCCGTCGGGACCGCACGGTTTCCATATCGTGAGGGGCTGTTGGAAAATTCACATTCATTCGTCACGGTTGTTCACATTTGTGCGTCCCATTCTCTACGTACGACTCGCAAGGCACAACAATTCAAGGTGATTGATCTTGGCACTCAGCTTGCGTTTTAGCGCCCGCCGTACGTGCTGTAAGTGAATGGGCGAAGCTATGTGTAGACTCCATGGAGGGCGGAACATCTCATGAAGCGATTGCTGTTCGTGTGCACCGCGAATTCCTGCCGCAGTCAGATGGCGGAAGGCTTCGCGCGCTATTACGGCATCGGCCAAGTGGAGCCGTTCAGCGCAGGCATCCGTCCTCATCCGCTGGACCAGATGGCCGTGCAGGTGATGCAGGAGCGCGGCATCGATATTTCGGTGCATTATCCAAAAACGATCGACGACGTCCCCTTGGATGACGTGATGTTGATCGTGACGCTCTGTCCGAATGCGCTCACAAAACTTCCCGCGCTGCCCGCCCATATCCATCGGCTCCACTGGAACATTGCCGACCCGAATGCGATCCGGGGAGGGGCGCCACTGTCGGCCTACCGTCAGCTTCGAGACGAGCTGGAATCGAAAGTGAAATGGCTGCTCCCCGCGATGAACAACCTTCCGGCTACCAGCCGCACGCATCCGCCAGTCATCACCGCCCAAAGGAATTCGCATCCCTAGTGCATCCCTGTACCACCAACCAAGGAGGATCTATGAGGTTACGTACCGTAGCGAGTGCGCTCGCATTCTTTGCTCTTGCGACCGCGGCCGGCATGGCGGCCGCAGAACCGCCCGCCGGTAGCGGTGGACGTGCTCTCGTTGCTCAGGCGAGCGGTCAGAAACCGGATATCTCCCCCCCTGGTAAGTCTGGTCGTGCCCCGGTCGGCCGGCCGCCCGATCGGCCTCCTGTGGATCCCCAGAATGGCCCTCCCGGCCGCCCCCCGGATCGGCCTCCCGTGTCTCGGTAGGCTCGAGCTCTCAGGCAATCGCTCATACCGGAATGGTCCTTCCCGCCTGCGTTGGGGCGGGAAGGATCGTCCAGTAACACTGCGGGACGGTCGACGGTGCGCAGTCCCGGCGACCGTTCCTTGGCATAGCTATGTCGTTTGCATGTCGCCGGTGGTTCTGTCGTGGTCTGGCCGTCGCGATGGTGACATTCTTCACCGTCACACCGGGTTGGGGGCAGGTGACCGTGCCGTCCGGTCAATCAGGACAGCAATTCTTATTCGGCGGAACGGGGTGGTTGTGGCTGTCCGGTTTCAGCAATCCCGCGCTGCTGAGCGCCTTATATTCGACTCCGTTGTTTCCACTTACGGGGTATTATCCGCTCTTCCCCGGCACTCTCGTTCGTCTCATTCCCGGCGACCTTCCAAGAATCGGACCGGTGCGTGTGCATCCGAGCCTGGGGCTCGCCGAGATGTATACCGATAACGTCTTCCGTTTGAACACCAAACGACAGAGCGACTTCTTCCATACGGTGGCTCCTGGGATCCAAGTCCAATTGCCGTTCGTTCAACGACATCTCCTCGTGATGGATTACCGGACGAATCTCCAGTTCTACGAACGGACCCCGAGCAACAACGTCCAAGATCAGACGGCGGCGGTCGGGCTCAAGCTCAACTTTCCCTTCGGGCTGCGGTTGGATCTTCAAGGGGAATACAAGCTCGGCCACGATCCCAGAGGAACCGCCGTCGACACGCAGAGCGTCGAGGTGAACAAGTGGGCGACCAAGAGCTTCACCGGACAGGCGCAGATCATCGGAAGTAAAACGAGCATCGTTCTCACGACCCAGGCCATTCAGTGGACCTATCTCAACAACAACCAGGACCTCATCCGAAATCGCCTGGCGACCGTGGGATCGCTCACCGTGCTGCGACGCATCCTCCCCAAGACATCGGCCTTGCTCAACGTCGGCGCGGTCCACACCACCTACGAGCAGAACACCAACCTCGACGCGACGACCTATACCGCGAGCGGGGGGCTCAAGTGGGATGCCACTGAGAAAACCAGCGGAGAGATCCAAGTGGGGTATCAATATTTGAGGTTCGACGACGCTCAGCGCGATCCATCGACCCCGCTCCTGGCTCGTTTCCAACGAGACCGGGATTCTTACTCCAACCTGTTCGTCTCCGGACGAATCTCCTGGAAGCCGACCTCGTACTCGACGGTCTTGCTCCAGCCGTACCGGGCGATCATCCAGGACGTGGTCGGCAGCGCGGTCTTCTTCACCGCCACGGGCGTCAACCTCTCCGCCTCACACTCGGTGACGGACAGGATCCAACTGACCGCGAACCTGGGCATCGAACACGATCAAGCCACCAGTGTTGCGAATAGTGGTGGGACTGGTGCGACCTCCCGACGTACTGATGTGCTGACGAGTGCGGGAGGTGGGGTGAACTATCGAACGACCAAATGGTTTGGCCTCGGCCTTCAATACGTGTTCGAACACCGCTCTTCGACCTCCTCGACGTTCGAGTATCAAGCCAATACGGTGATGCTCTCGGTGCAGGCAGCCCTCTAACTTCGTTCCACCTTCACCTCAACCACGCGCGGTCCTCGTGCCGTTGCGGACTCAGGGAACAATGACTATGCAACCCCAATCGATCACTGCCGAGAAGCGCACGGATGGCCCTGCCTGGTATGCCGTGTGGACGCGCTCCCGCCATGAGAAGGTCGTGAGGGAGGAATTGGCCTCCAAAGGGATCGAGCACTTTCTTCCCACGATCAAGACCGTCAATCAGTGGAAGGATCGAAAGCAGCAGGTCGAAGTCCCCTTATTCCCCGGCTACTGCTTTGCACGTATCGGACTCGAAGACCGAATCCGGGTATTGGAGTCACGAGGTGTGATCCAGTTGGTCGGGAATGGGCCGCGCCCGATTCCCATCCCCGACGATGAGATCGAGCACCTGAGACGACTGATGGGAAGCGATCTCCTGTACGAGTACGGGCGGTACGAGCGAAAGGGGGTCGAGGTGGAAGTGATCCATGGTCCCCTGCAAGGTGTCCGAGGATCGCTGATTCGAATGGCCAGCAAGTGCCGGCTCGTCATTGCCGTACGCTTGATCGAGCAGGCGGCCGTGGTCGACATCGATGCCGGGAGCGTCATCGCCCTCGACGGGCCCTTGGCTGTCGCACGGCCGGCTGCCCCTCTGGGGGCCCACCCGCGCCAGCAGGTCTGCACAACGGTATGAGTCCTCTTCCTGTGACACCGGGATCGAATCTCGCGCCGGAGAACACGACCGGCTCGGTGCTGGAATACATCGCACTCTGCCGGCGTCACCTCTCGGTGATCATAGGCGTGACGGTCGCCCTCACCACGGCGGTCGCCCTCTGGTCTCTGATGCAGACCCCCATCTATCAAGCGAAGGCTGCCGTGGTCATCGAGCGTGAAGGCCCGAGCATGCTGATCGCGGAGCAGAATTATGCGACGGACACGAGCCCCGAATACGTTCAAACCCATTTCGAGTTGTTGAAGAGCCACCAGGTGCTCAAGGAGGCGGCGCAGGTGCTGCACCTTGCCGAACGCCCGGAATATCGCGTGCATCGGAGCTGGCTCACCAGCGTGTTGGCCGCGCTCGTGACGGGCACCGGGGCGCGGGCAGCCTCATTGGAAGATTCCGAACAGCTGCTGCTCAAGGAATTCCGAGACCGTGTGGAGGTGAAACCGGTCCGCGGGACCAGGCTGGCCCATGTCCTCGTGCTTTCCGAGGACCCGCGATTCGCCGCGGAGGCGGCGAATACGTTGGCGTCGGTCTATATCGATCGGACGCTGGAATTGAAAGCGAAGATCAAGGAGAGAGCGGCCCAGTGGTTCGCAAGCCATTTGGACGAGCTGCGGAAGCGTGTGGAGGAGTCCGAGGAAGCGCTCTACGCCTATCGGGCGAAGTATGGGCTGATCGACATGAACGAGCGCCAGACGATCTCGGCCCAGAAGCTGGCCGAGCTGAACTCCGAGCTGGTGAAGGCGGAAATCAAGCGGTCGGAGGCGTCTGCCCGGCTGCAGCAAATTGCTTCGGTGCGTCAGACCGGCTCGACCCGGGATTCGATCGACTGGGCCAGGCTGATCGCTTCAGCGGAGGTGCTCAACTCGACGCTCATCCAGACGCTGACCGGGCAGGAGGTGAAGGTCTCGGGACATCTGGCGGAACTCTCGGAGAAGTACGGGCCACGGCACCCCAAGATCGCCCACGCGGTCTCAGAACTGAAGGACCTGCGTGAGCAGATCCGGCGCGAAATCGAGAAGATCTACTATTCGGTCAAGCATGAGTATCAAGTGGCGCTGGAACGGGAGCGATTGATCAAGGCCGCGGTGGCCAAACAGGAAGAGGAGAAGGTCCTGCTGGAGCAGCACAGCGTGCAATATGAGCTCTTGAACCGAGAGGCGAACAGCAATCGGCAGCTCTACGACACGTTCTTGAAGCAAATGAAGGAAGCGGACCTGTCCGCCGAGATGAAGGCCAGCAACATTTATCTCGCCGATCCCGCGGTTCCGGCGACCGCCCCGCTGAGGCCCAAAACCGTGTTCAACACGATCTTGGCGTTGCTCGTCGGGGCGATGGCCGGAGTAGGGCTTGCCTTCGCGCGGGAATATTGTGACAGCAGCTTGAAAGGACCCGAGGACCTGGAACGGCATCTGCCCACCTTGCCGATTCTTGGGATGGTGCCGTTGGTTGGGAAGGAGACACAACCGGTCGAACTGGTTCTCGTGCAGCATCCGACGAGTTCCATAGCCGACAGCGTCCGATCGATTCGCACGAGCGTGCTGCTGTCTTCCGCCGAAAGACGACCGGCGTCCGTGTTGGTGACAAGCGCCTGCGAGGGGGAAGGGAAAACGACGTTGGCCGTCAATTTGGCGATCGCCATGGCCCAGCTCGGTCAGGGGCCGGTGATCCTCATCGACGCCGATCTCCGACGCCCGCGGCTCCACGACATGTTCCGGTCTTCAAACGGGAACGGTAAGAAAAGCGGGAAGGGCCTGGTGCACTTTCTTGCCGGGGAAGCCGAACCCGAAGAGATCGTTCATCCCAGCCACGTGCCGAACCTCTTCGTCATTTTCCATGGGGCGATCCCCCCGAATCCTTCCGAGCTCCTCCATTCGAGCCGCATGCAGAAGCTGATGGAATTCTGCAGGGCACAAGCCTATCAGGTGATTTTCGATGCGCCCCCGGTCATGCCCGTCACAGATCCCGTGATCCTCGCGGATCAGGTGGACGGCGTTGTTCTGGTGACCAGTGCGGGGCAGACGAGCCGTGACGCCTGCCGCTTGACTGTTCAGCGCATCACACGATCCGGCCGGGCACGACTCCTCGGTGCAGTAGTGCAAAAGGTGCGTCTCGAAGAGATGCCGTCTTTCTACGGCTACTATGGAAAGGATGCGCAGCACAAGCAGGGGCGGCACGAGACGCTCGTGAAAGCGTGAGCTATGAGTCGCTGGCAAGACATTCTGTTTGCGGCATTCCTGCTCATGCTCGTGCTGGCCCCTCTGCCCAATGGCTCGAACGCGGCGTGGGCCTGGCCGCTGCTGGCGGCAGGGCTCTTCCTCTTGGGAGTTCTTGCGCTTCTCACCGAGCCACGGGTCAGTGTGATCTCGAGCCCCGGCACGGGAGCAGGATGGTGGGGGGTGTGGGTCGGTGCCTGGCTCCTCTGGATCGGATACTCGGCGATCCAACTGGTTCCGCTCCCGCGCTCGACCATGGCCTGGCTTTCCCCACAGTTGGAAGCCGCATACGTCGACACCTTGCCGGGATTTGCCGATGGAACTGTTTGGCATTCACTCGCGATCGCGCCAGCATGGGCGCTCCGCGGGCTGATCATGCTGTCTGCCTGCGCGACCGCGTTTATCCTCACGGGGTGGTTCTGTCGTTCTCATCGCCGGGTCCGCCAACTCGCCCTCGCGCTCCTCGCTATTGGGATCGCCGAAGCCATTTATGGATTGGCCAAGCCACGGGCCAGCCTCGCTGAGGCAGCGACCGGCACCTTCCACAACCGAAATCACTTTGCGGCCTTTCTCGTCATGACGCTCATGCTCGGTCTCGGGCTCCTATTTGAGAGGTGGCAGCAGGCGACCCGCCGTCCGGCGCCGCTCAGCACCCGAGACAAGCTGATGATGGTCGCGATTGGGTGCGGTCTGATGTTCCTCATGGGCGCCGTCTTCTTGTCCTTCTCCCGCGCCGCCGCCGTCACCACTGTCCTAGGGGGCGGCCTTCTGCTCGTCCTGTGGCTGCCGCGTCGGCTCCCTCGACGGCTCATGCTCGGCATTGGCATCGCGGTTCTGGCCTTGGTGGTTGCAGGAGCGGGCGCGCTCGATGTTTGGACCGCGCGTTTTCAGGCGTTGAGCGAGGGCGAGTTGTCTGAAGATGCGCGTGTGGTCACATGGCGGGGATCACTGGGTCTCGTCAGCGAATTCGCTCCCTTCGGAGTCGGGCTGGGCGGATACCAGGATGCCTATGCGCGACAGAAGGAAGCAGGCACCTTTACTCGCCTGTCATGGCCCCATGCCCATAGCGACCCGCTCGAATTGCTCATCGAAAGCGGCATCGTCGGCGGCGTGGGGGTCATCACGGCACTCATCCTCTACGGGGCTGCTTGGTGGGTTCGCTGGATAAGGAGCCGGACCCCTTTCGAGCATGCGATGGGTGCCGGGTGTCTCGCAGCCGTCGTCACGGTCATGCTGCACTCCTTGGTCGATTTTCCTTTTCACGTTTCGGCCATTGCACTGGCGACGTCAGTGTTGCTGGCCTTGGGATGGCGGGTCTTCCAGCTCAGGCCTGAAGGGGCACAAGGATGACCCTTCGCCTCACCGTCGCCCTCATCCTCATCCTGTTGGCAGGGGTGAGCCTGTTGGACCTGGTCGGGCATGTGCTCGGCCGTACTGGAGAACGCCTCTTGGAAGAGACGCTGACCTCTTCATCGGAGAAAGAGGATGACCGCATGACCACCGCGCACACCCTGCTACAGCGGGCGAGAGAATGGGAGCCGTGGAATCCTGCGCACGCATTTGCCTACGGACGATGGCTGCAGGCCCAGGCGTCGGACAAGCCTGTGGACAGCAGCGAGTATCTGGCTCTCATGGCCCACGCGCGCCACGCGTATCGGTCTGCGGTGCAGCGACACCCGCTCAACGCCGAGTATCAACTCTTCGCCGGCTGGACGGACTATCTGACCGGGGACGTCCGATCGGCGAAACGCTCCATCGAGAACGCACTGCGTCTGTACCCACAGGATCCCTGGATTTGGTTTGAGGCCACGCGCTGGTACCTCTCGCGGTGGCCCGATCTCGACGCCGCGGACCGAGAGCGAGTCGCGGAGCTCGTGAGGATCGGCGCTCCGAATGAACCGAAGCGCTATGTCGAGCTGTGCTGGGACACGCTGCAAGATCCGGCGCTGATCCGAGCGATCCTTCCGCGTGACCGTGCGGTCCGTGAGCAGCTGACCAGTGACCTGACGGATCGGTTGTACTTTGCGCACCGGTGGTCGGAGGAGGCCGCTGATCCGCAGTTGATCCAAGAGCGGGCCGAGGGGCAGTCTCAGATCATCCGCGCAGGAATCCTACCGCAGGAAGCCGACGTTCGAAGCCTCCCGTCCATCGAAGCGACGTCGTGGCAGGGAACTCACGACGGGTGGCTCTCAGGGCATGGGGCTGCGACCGCCGAGGTGCACCTACCCGAGGGCGAGGCGTTGCTGGTGCTGGATCTCGAGGGAGAATCTGCGGGCGGTGAAGCCCCTGTCATCTATCTCCAGCTGGACGACCACGGGCTCGGACAATGGTCGGTGGATGCGGAAGACACGATGCCGTGGTATGCGTTGGTGAGGACGCCGGGTGGAAGCGTGTCGATCAAGGTCTTCTTGATGAACGGCAAGGTCGTCCATCAGCAGGGCGGATTCTTCGAACGGCGCGTCGCGCTCGGTCCCGTCCACGTCATCACTCCCCAGATGGTGCGCCCGGTCAATCAATGATCCACCCATTGTCTCTCCAGCGCAACTTTTCATGGACCATGGCGGGCAACGTGGTGTATTCGGCTTGCCAATGGGGGATATTGCTCATCCTGGTTCGCCTCGGCAGTCCTGCTGAAGTCGGGCAATTCGCGCTTGGGCTTGCTGTCACGGCTCCCGTCATGATCTTTGCCAATCTTGGGCTTCGCCAAATTCAAGCGACTGATGCGCAGCGCGAATACGACTTCAGCGATTACTGGGGCTTGCGCCTCGTCACCACGGCGCTCGCGCTTCTGTTCATCTGCGGCATCGCTCTACTGACCGGCCATGGATCGCACACGGCCCTCGTGATCATCGCCGTCGGATTCGCCAAGGCCATGGAATCACTGTCCGATGTGGCCCATGGCCTTCTTCAGCAATACCGGCGGATGGATTTCATCGCGAAGTCGCAAATGGCCAGAGGTGTGCTCGCCGTCGGGACGGTGTGGAGCGCGATGCAAGCAGCCGGAGGGCTCGTGTGGGGGCTCCTTCTGATGGGCGGCGCCTGGATGGGGGTCCTGCTGGCCTACGACGTGCCGAACGCCAGATCCTGTCTGACCGGCGCCACGGCACGCAGCGATGACGGTCCGGGCTTGCAGAGTCCTGTCCGTCGGCTGACGTGGGACTGGATTCGCCCGACCCTCGACCGTCAGACGCTGTGCCGGTTGGGTCTCATGGCCTGTCCGCTCGGCTTCGTTGCCATGCTCAATTCACTGAGCACGAACGTGCCGCGCTATTTCATCGCAGCCAATCTTGGGGAACGGGAGCTCGGGATCTTTGCCGCCTTGGCCTATTTCAGCACATCAGGACACCTGATTGGGAGCGCCCTCCAACAGTCGGCAAGCCCCGTTGCGGGCCGGTACTGGGCGGACGCCGACACTCGGGGCCTGGGGCGGTTGCTGAGGAGGCTGATCGGGGTCTGCGTTGCAATAGGGGGGATCGGGGTCCTGGCCGTGATGATTGCCGGGGAGCAGTTTCTCGACTGGGTCTACGGCCCAGACTATGCCGAGGCAAGCGATGTGCTGTTGCTCTTGATGACCGCAGCGGCCTTTGTCTACTTGAACTGGCCGCTCGACACCGGATTGATCGCGGTGCGGAGGTTTTCTCTTCATCTCGGGGTCAATGTCGTGAACATGGCGCTCGTCGTCGCGTTGTGTGCCGTCCTCACGCCGGCCTACGGCCTCCATGGCGCCGCCTTGGCGATCCTCTGTGCCTGCGCCATCGCCGCCGGTCTCAAATTGTGGGCTCTACGATCTATATTGACCACGGGCGGGCGAACATCCGGCCGAGCTGTCGATACCCCTGTTCTAGCCGCCCAGGAATGATCGCCACCGCCCGGACACGTCTGTCCATCCCCCTCGTCATGTTCGCCTCCGTCTGTGTGCCGGCAATCGCGTGGGCATTTCCCCCATCTGATTGGGCTTGGCACCCGGTCTACACGGTGCCTGTCCTGCCTCATGCCACCCAAGTCGATGGCGCGATGGGGGATCAGGAATGGCAATACGCGACGCGGATCGGCGCCCTCACCGATGCCAACACGGGCAGACAGAGCACACAATCGGGAAGCATCGTGCTGGGACACCATCATGGGAACCTGAACGTGGGATTCAGAGTTGAGCGCCCGCCGGCGCAATCCGCTCCGATAGCTTCGGTCCGTCAAGCGGGATGGACGAGTGAACCGCTCTGGGGGCGAGACGATACGATCGAAATCTGGGTGGCGCCCTTTACGGACGGCGTTCGCCTCGCCGGGATGCTCGAGCCGCGCTATGCCATCGCCGCCAATACGGCCGGCGCGTATACACACGACTTGACCGGTTGGGAAGCCAACAAAGTCCCCCGCAAGCTGGAGTACCGGACGACCCTCAACAGCCGACATTGGGAAGGTGAGCTGGCCGTGCCGTGGAGAACGATCGAGCACATGCGGGTGCCGCAGGAGAAGCGGCGCCCCGCCGAGGGCGTGCAGTGGAGCGCGGCTGTGTTCTTTCATCAGGTGACTCCGGCCGCCCTGATCGGGCTCCAGCACCGGCTGGACGCCTTTCCGACGCTCGTGTTTTCCGAACAGCCAATCGGGTTCGAGGTCTCTCGCGTCGAGTTGACGAGGGACGGCCGGGGGCGATTCGTCGCGGCCGTGCGCAACGGCTCTCTCGAGGCGCATACCTATCAGCTCCAGTACGAAGTATTCCGGCGGAAAGAGCCGCCTCGGGGGCGTTCGGAGGAGTTTGCCGAGGAATGGCGATGGATCGAGCGCGTCAAGGCGGTCGGAGCGGAGCAAGCCGCAGCAGAGCGCGGTGGCATCCTGGATATTCGTAGTCGTGAAGAGATCGAGGCGACTCTGGACCGTATGTACGAGCGTATCGACGGCGGAACGCGAATGATTCCTGCTTCTCCTCGCCAACGAGTCGAGCAGGAAGTCCTCTTCCCCGTCGTTGACGGCTACCACGTCTTCGCCTACCGACTCGTGGACCGCCGCACGGGAAGTATCGCCATGCAGCAGGTCATCCCGGTGACGCTCAGCCGCCTGCCCGTGCACATCCGGCCAGAATTCTTGCAGGCCCGCAAAGTCGTGGTGAGGGTCAACGTCAGGGAGGCGCGCGATGTCGCGCCCGGAGACCTGCTCGAGGTGCAACTCCGAGATGACGAAAAGGTGCTGGAGCAGCAGCGTGTGGTGGTGCCGGCGACGACCGGCGAGGTCGAAGTCATGCTCTCTTCTGAGAAGACGCATGAAAACCACGACTATGCGCTGCAGCTCAGAATCTTCCGCAACGGGGCTGTCATTGCGGAGACCTCCCGAGTGATTCGGAGGCCAGCGAATCCCGAATGGTTTGGGCAGAGACTCGGCCTGACGGACCGGGTGCCGCCAGGGTTCCAGCCCGTGCAACGCACAGACGAAGGCTTCTCGATCGCCTTGCGTCATCTGATCTTCAACGAACTGGCATTTCCTCAGCAAATCATCACCCGGGGCGCCCCATTTCTCGCCGCGCCCGTGACCCTGCAGGCCCGCGTGGGCGGACGAGCGGTTCAGTTCGATGCTGGTCCCCTCGAGATCCGGGAGGTGAGGCCGACCGAAGCGTTGTTTGAGCAGCGCTGGGTGGGAGGGGGGCTGGCCCTGCGTATCAGGGGCCGCCTCGAATACGACGGCCTCATCCGTTATGACGTGACCGTAGCATCCTCGAAGGAGCCGATTCGAGTCGAGCAGCTCGCGCTCCACGTGGCGGTGCGGGCCCAATACGCTGAGTGGTTCTCGCATCGAGCTCTCGGCACGCGGGTGAACGACACATCCAGCGGGTCGGCCTTTCCGTATGGCACCCTCGACGACTTCAGGCAGAACCACCCCGATGGGTGGATGCCTTTCACCTGGCAACTGTTTCTGGGAACGCGAGACCGGGGCATCGAATGGGTCGCGGAGAGTGACCGGGAGTGGTCTCCCCGGGACGAATCACGGATGATCGGCCTCCATCGCAGCAAGGATCGGGTGACGATGACGTTCCATTTCATCGATGCGCCCGTGGAGCTCTCCGCCGCGAGGACGTTCACATTCGCGCTGACGCCGACCCCGGTCCGAGCACTACGGCGTGCCGAGTATTACGAGATGATGCGGTCCGTTGGGTCGTCCATCAACGCCCAGACCCCGCAGAATCCCGAGACGCAGGCACAAATCGAAGCGATCTATCGCGACCTCAAGGAACTTGGCATTGGGGTCGTCCATCACTACGTCAACTATGGACCGGATCTCTTTTCCAACGTTCGTTTCTATGAGGAGCGGCACTTGAGCCCGCTCCGAGGGGTCAATCGGCTGGCGCGGAAGTACGGGCTCATCAACGTCTTCTACTGCGGATTCTCCTTGCCGCCAGGGATCCCCGAGAACGAGGCGTTCGGCGATGAAATGCGCATGGAGCCTGAATTCCGAGGCTGGTACAACCATGCGAGTCCCTTCACCGACTATCTCCTTCATAGCGCGAAGTTCATGCATGAGGATGCGCTGGTCGATGCCTTTCATACGGATGGGCTGTCCGAAGTGTGGTTGATGACGAACCCCACTCACAACTTTCGATGGACACGCGGGGAGCAGGTGCACGGAACCTATCCGGTCTTCGCCGTTCGCAATCTGTTCAAGCGGCTCTACGTCATGTTGAAGCTGGAACTGGGCGAGGGCTCCGCCGGCTATCACATGCCCCATGTCGTCGACGCTCCGGTCTACGCGATCGAAAGCTTCTCCGATCTGGCGGTCACAGGAGAGCAGCACTACAAGAGGATGTCCTCGCTGAAGGATCTCTCACTGGCGCGCTATTCGTTGGCGTACGACACCCTGCTGCAGGGGATTCCCCGTATGGGCATCTGGCACTACGGCTCCGAGCTTCCGGTCACGAAGAACATGATGCTGACCCTGCATAACCTCCACGGGGTGATGTATTCCTATGTGAACGTGAAGTATTCGAATTATCCCTATGAAAGCATGGGCGGGTTCCGTCCTGAGCTGCTCATGTGGAAATCATTCAACCGGCGTGAGGCGGAGCTTCTTCCCTATTGGGCCTTCCCGGATCTCGCGACCGTCTCCGTGCATGGCAAGGCCGCGGACCTACCGGAGGACATGATCAAGGTGTCCGGCTATGTCCATAGACAGCGCCAGGAGGCGCTGCTCATCGTCGGAAACCGTGACACGGTCGGGTACACGTTGCATGTGGAGCCGCATCTTCGGGCGCTAGGGCTCGGTGGACGCATCGAGGATCTCTCGTTCAGCGATCCGATCCTGCCGGGGTATGCCTATCCTCGAATCGGCACGCAGCTGTTGGTCGACATCTATCCTCAGCGATGGCGGGCCATTCTGATCCGCAAGAAATAACGTCCATGTCCAGCACCGCCAGCTTCGTGAAGCTCGCGCCCGGGAGCCCGTCATGGATGACGGCGGGGCACTCCGCCCTCCAGACGCCAAGTTGGTTGATGGCGGCCTATTGCTGCACGGCCGCAGCGTTGGCATTCCTCGCCTTCTATGAGGAGACCCAGCACTGGTTCGTCGTTCCCGTCCTGCTGTGCGGGATCGTCATCGCGACGGACGCCGTCGACTGGCTTCGCGGCCGTGTCGCGATCTTCGACCCCGCCGGGATTCTCGGCCTGCTCGGCCTTCATTTCTTCTTTCTTGCCCCGTTGCTTCATGTCGCCTGGGATTACTGGCTCCGGTATGCCACGCCCCCGGCGGACTGGCGACCATGGCTCGGTGCCATGGCCGTGCTGAACTTGATGGGACTCGTGGTGTACCGCCTGAGCCGGCGGGCCTTCGAACGTGTGCCGCGCCCCGTCGGGAATCGAGCCCACTGGAGCCTCGATCGAAAGCGGTTCGGGCGAATCATCGCGGTCGCGTTGCTCATCGCCGGGCTGTCCCAACTCGTCGTGTATCAACAGTACGGTGGGATCAGCGGCTATATCACCTCGTATGCCGAACGGCGAGAAGAGTTCGGCGGGATGGGTTGGTTGTTCATGGTCTCGGAAAGTTTTCCCATCCTCGCGATGATGGCGTTCGTGATCTACGCGGGCAAAAAGGACTTCTGGAAGTCCTGGCCGGTGCTTCTCGTCGTCATCGTGCTCTTTCTTATCTTGCAGATGCTGTTTGGAGGTCTCAGAGGGAGTCGCCAGACGGTCCTATGGGGGCTCTTCTGGGCGGTTGGGCTGATCCACTTCTTCGTGCGTCCCATCTCGAAAGGGCTCCTGTTCCTCGGCCTGATCCCCGCCCTGCTCTTTATGTACGCCTACGGCTTCTACAAAGGCGCGGGCCTCGACGCGAGCCTTTTAATGGAAGGTGGACGGTCACGGGCGGTGCTCGAAGCCCAAACCGGCCGGACGTTCGAAGTGGTCGTCCTCGAGGATCTGGGACGAAGTGACGTGCAGGCGCTTCTGCTCCACAATCTGTCCGACCCGATGTCCCACTACACCGGTGCAGGGGGCCGAACCTATCTGGGCACGCTCGCCTTGCTCATCCCCAAAACCGTCTGGCCCGACCGGCCGCCGACAAAGGTCAAGGAAGGCACCGAGGCGCTGCTGAATATGACCTACGATCCCAGACGGTGGAACGCCAGCAACGTCTATGGGCTCGCCGGAGAAACAATGTTGAACTTCAGCCCAGTTGCAGTCCCCTTGGCGTTCGGGCTCCTCGGGCTCGTGGTCGGCCGGGTTCGCGGCCTCATGGCAACGCTCGCCGCTCGTGACAGTCGGTTGTTGATCACCCCTCTTCTCGTCATCCTGAGTTGGCTGCTCCTAGGGGCCGATTCAGATATCATCCTCTTCTTCTGCATCAAGCACGGCGCGGTGCCACTGCTGGTCGTGAGATTCAGTTCCACCCCCGGGACGGCGCTCCCAACCTGAATCCAGAGCCGCTCCCAACAGCTCCTTGTGCTGGTCCGAGACGCGCGGGGTGCAATGACGGATTGCGTACTTTCCCGATCAAACGAGGCGGTATGGGCCAGAAGAAGCTCCTGCTCGTGACGGATCATCGGTTCTTTGGGTCGTCAGCGGGAATCTTTGATGCCTCCTGCTACGATCACCATTTCTTCGATGACTACATTGCGGTCTTCGATCGAGTAAGGGTTGCGGCCCGCATACGAGCGGATGCGCGCCCGGCTTTCAGCTGTCGGGTCGATTCTGCAGCAGTCAGTTTTTGTCCTCTCCCCGACCGGCAGGGGTTCCACTGGGTACGCGAGCCTCACTGTGTCTCCCGGGCACTCGCAGAAGCCGTGAGCTGGGCCGACGCCGTCTGCATTCGGGCGCCGTCCGTGTCCGGGCACATCGCCTTTCGCATCGCCCGAAGGCTCGGTAAGCCGGTGATGTTCGAGTTGATCGGTGATCCGGTCGCCGCATTGCAATACCAAGAGCACGGGCTTCTCAAGAGCCTGTATGGGCGGTATATGGGACACTGCCTTCGTCAGGTCACCCATCATGCGGAGGTCGGCAATTACGTCGGCCGGACGCTGAGGCAACGCTATCCGCCGGGTCCGCGCACCATCGCCGATGAGATCTCGGACGTTCGCTTATCGGTGAGTCTAATCAAACCGGCGAAGCGCTACGACGAGATCGCGGGGCGCCTCGTGGTTGTGCTCGTGGCGAGCCTCGTGCCCGTGAAACGTCACGAAATGCTGTTGCAGGCCGTCAGCTCGGCCAGAGCGTCTGGAGCGAACATTCATCTCCACATCGTCGGCGACGGCCCGCTGCGGGTGAAGCTCGAGCGCTTGGCGGCAGCGCTCGGGATGGCGGAGACGACCATCTTTCATGGTCAGGTCGCGGGCCGGCGCCCCGTCTTTGAGATTCTCGACGCCTCCGATCTGTTCGTCATGACGTCCGCCAGCGAAGGGATGCCCAGGGCCATGATCGAAGCCATGGCGCGCGGACTCGCCGTCGTCGGAACCGATGTGGGCGGAATTGTGGAGCTCCTGCCGTCCGCTCAGCGCTTTCCGGTCGACGACTGTCAGGCGCTGAGCCATCTCTTGGTCAGGTTGTCCAAGAGCCCCGAGTTACTTGCTCAATTCGCCGCCCACAGCGAACGGATGGTCCACTCCTTTACCGACGAGCACCTGTCCATGCGCCGACGGACGCTGCTCAGGGCCTTGAAGAGCAAGGTCATTGAGCCTCGTCCCAAACTCCTCGTCGGCATTACAGATCCTCAGAGCAGCATACTGCTTCGGGGGCAGCTGGCGTATCTGGCTCAGAAGGGCTTTCAGGTGCGCCTGCTCTGTAGCCCGGGTGCAATGGTTCGACGGTTGGCCAGCGATGAACAGGTGAACCTGACGGAGATCCCAATGGCACGTGAGATTCGCCCGGCCCACGATCTTGCCGCCTTATGGAAGATCCTCCGGGTGCTGCGAAAGGAACGCCCGTGGCTCGTGAGTGCAGGGACGCCCAAGGCCGGGTTTCTGGTGGCGCTGGCAGCCTGGTTCTGCAGGACGCCCGTCCGCGTCTATGTGTTACGGGGATTGCGGTTTGAGACCGAACGGGGGGTTCGTCGTGGAGTGCTGTGGTTGACCGAGCGAATCACGTGCCGCGTGTCGACTCACATACTCTGTAACAGCCACAGCCTGATGCGGCGCGCTGTGGAGGTGGGTGTGTTTGCCAAGGGACGCGGCACCGTGCTGCGGGCGGGCAGCAGCAACGGTGTGGACACCAGGCGGTTCCGCATGACGAGGGCGAAGCGCGAAGAAGGCACACATCTTAGGCGAACGTATGGAATCGGCCATGACGAGCTGGTCATCGGTTTTGTCGGTCGCTTGGTTCCCGATAAAGGCTTGCTCGAATTGGCGCACGCTTGGCGGCAATTGCGGGTGCAGTTTCCCGGACTGCACTTGTTCGTGTTGGGCGCGCAGGAGACGCACAGCCCGCTTGCGTCGGATGTGCACACGATGCTTCACCGTGACGGACGGGTACACCTCGCTGGCCATCGGGACGATCCGTCGCCCTTTTACGCATGTATGGATCTGCTGGTGTTGCCCAGTTATCGGGAAGGATTCCCGAACGTCATTCTAGAGGCGGCCTCAATGGGAATTCCCGCGGTGGCGACGGACGTGCCGGGGTGCGTTGACGCAGTAGAGGACGGGGTAACGGGCGCCCTGATCCCTGTCCGTGATGCCGCCGCGCTGGAACGAACGATTCGGAAGTACCTCGAGAACCCGTATCTCCGGCGTCGACACGGCCACCAGGCACGCAGGCGGGTGCGGCGCGATTTCCGGCGCGAGCTGATCTGGGAAGACCTGCACTCGCTGTTCGTGAAGCTCTTGCAGGATCAGGGCCTTCCAGCCCCCGGTGTACCGGCGCCTCGGCACGAACGGGGCCCCAGGCCCTCCGTACCGGCGCTCGTCTCGGTCAATCGATGAAGCGACTCCTCGACATGCTGTTGGCCGGCACCGGTCTCGTCGCATTGCTCCCGGTGCTCCTCGTCGTGGCCTTGGGCGTCCGTGTGATGCTGGGTCGGCCGGTACTGTTCCGCCAGCGGCGTCCGGGACTCGGCATGAAACCCTTCGTGCTGTACAAGTTCCGTACGATGACCAACCAACGCGGGCCGAACGGCTCGCTGCTGCCAGACCCCGAGCGCTTGACGGCGTTCGGTCGCTTCTTGCGCGCCACGAGCCTGGATGAGCTTCCCGAGCTCATCAACGTCGTCAAGGGAGAGATGAGCCTGGTGGGGCCTCGGCCACTCCTCATGGAGTACATCGATCGCTACACCCCCGAACAGCGACGACGGCACGATGTGCCTCCTGGCATCACGGGCTGGGCTCAGATCCATGGCCGTAACCAACTGACGTGGGAACAGAAGTTTGAGCTCGACCTGTGGTATGTCGCGCACCGGTCGGTTTGGTTGGATCTCAAGATTCTCGCATTGACGGCGGCGCCGCTCTTGATGGGAACGGGCATTAGTCATCCGGGCCATGCGACCATGGCCCGCTTCAAAGGCACGACGGACAACAGCGAGGCTCTGAGATGAAGCGGAGAAGCATTATCCTCGGCGCCGGCGGCCATGCGCAGGTCGTGGCCGATATCCTGATCGGGATGCTGGAACAGGACCCGCAACTGTCGCTCCTCGGCTTCCTTGACGACGATGCCAGCAAGTGGGGCCAAAAGCTCCTGGGCTTGCCCGTCCTCGGCCCCCTCAACATGCTTCCGCACCTCGGGCACGACAGCGCGGTCGTGGCGATCGGGGACAATAAAACGCGAGCGCAACTTGTCACGGCCCTTCTTGCGTCCGGAGAGCATCTCCTCACCGCCATCCATCCGCGAGCGATCCTTGGCCGCGCAGTGAACCTAGGGCCCGGCAGCATGGTGTGTGCCGGCGTCGTCATCAACACGGGAGCGGAGTTGGGATGCGGGGTCATTCTGAATACGAGCGCCGTGGTCGAGCATCACTGTCAGGTGGGAAGATTCAGCCACGTTGCCCCTCGCGCTTGCCTGGGCGGCGAGGTCCGGCTCGGGGAAGGTGTTCTGATCGGACTTGGGGCCGTCGTCTTGCCGAGACGGCGAATTGGCGACTGGACGATCGTCGGGGCGGGGGCGGCCGTCATCGATGATATTCCAGCCGGCTCCAAGTTCGCTGGCGTTCCTGCACGTCCTCTAAGGTCGCGCGATTCCGACTGAGTCCTTCTCTCCGCGTCCTTTCACAACAACAAGGAGGCCTTCATGAGCACTCAGACACTGACCAGTGTGCCCATCATCCGTCCGACACTCCCTCCGCTCGAAAACATCGTCGACCTCCTCGCAGATCAGTGGGCCCTCGGAACGGTTACGCTGGGACCAGTCGTGAAAGCGTTCGAAGAGGAAGTCTGCCGGCAAATCGGTGTCCGCCATGCCGTCGCGCTCTCGTCGTGTACTGCCGGCCTCATGCTCGCGGTGCAGGCGCTGGGGTTACCTCGGGGAAGCGAGGTCATCGTCCCATCGTTCACCTTTGCCGCAACAGCCCAGGCGTTGGTGTGGAACGGCCTGGTGCCGGTGTTCTGCGACTGCTTGCCGGGAACCTGCACGCTGGATCCCGATGACGTCGAGCGGAACCTGTCCGCGAAAACTTCAGCGATTTGCGGCGTCACGATCTTCGGGCTTCCACCGGACGTCGACTCATTGGTGGCGATCGGCGAGCGCCGCGGTGTGCCCGTTTTCTTCGATAGCGCGCAGGGTCTCGGGGCGACCTATAAGGGAAAGCCTCTTGGCGGCTTGGGTTCCGCCGAGATCTTCTCTTTGAGCCCGACCAAGGTCGTCACCGCCATTGAGGGCGGCTTGTTCACGACGAATCACGGCGACCTCGCCGACCGCGTGCGCGCGATGCGCGACTACGGCAAGGATCCCATTACCGGGGAGGGGATGCTGCATCTCGGATTGTCAGCGCGCATGAGCGAGCTCCATGCTGCGGTCGGGCTGCTGTCGGTGCGCCGGATTGACGATCTCGTCAAGGAACGCCTCGTCCGCATCCATCTGTACCGGGAACGGTTGGGGAGTCTTCGAGGGTGCACCGTTCAGTCCCTTCCAGCGGATCGAACGACGAGTGGGAACTACTTCGTGATCTTCATTTCAGACCGCGCAAAGCAGACGCGCGATCAGGTCTATACAGCTCTCAAGGACGTGGGGATTCAAACGAAGCGCTACTTCCACCCCCCGGTTCATCGTCAGGATATGTTCCAAGACTTTCCGATGCGGCTCAGCGATCGGCTCGCGCAGACCAACACGGCTGCACGGGAAGGACTCGCCCTCCCGCTCTACTCCCACATGACGTTGACCGACATTGACACGGTCTGCGAGAAGATCCGCGCCATCCTCGCGTAAGTTCCACCTAGAAGAAAAAGGTCCGATACCATGACGGACATGTTGCTGAAGTGCCGCAGGGCAAGTGTCGTCGCCATCCATGTGCTCGTTGTCCTGCTGGCAAACTATCTGGCCTTCTCGCTCCGCTTTGATGGGGCCATCCCAGAATGGGCGTTGGAGCAATGCCTGCTGGCGTTGCCTCTGGTCGTCGGCCTCCGGCTCTTGATGTTTCACAGGTTCATGCTGTTGGAAGGCCTGTGGCGCTATACGAGTGTGTGGGATCTTCGAAACATCGTGGTCTCGGTGTCAGCAAGTACGGCCTTGATCTATGCCGCCATCCATTGGGCTCTGGCCATGGCCCGATATCCGCGGTCGGTGTTCATTCTCGATGCCGTCCTCACCATTATGCTGCTTGGCGGCATGCGCCTGGGAAGGCGGATGGCACGAGAATCGGCCCACCCGAAGCATGAGAAGCGGCGGCTCCTGATCTATGGAGCGGGCGACGCGGGAGAGATGATCGTTCGGGACATCCACCATAATCCATTGTACGGGTATGAGACGATTGGCTTCGTTGACGACGACGTGAGCAAATCAGGCCACCGAATCCACGGCGTCCCGGTGCTTGGCACGCGTCACCAGTTGCCCGTCATCCTCAATAAGCACTGGCCCGACGAAATCCTCATCGCCATCCCCACGGCTGGCTCTAAAATGCTTCGCGAGATCGTGACGGCCCTGCAGACGTATCGCATTCCGATCAAGACCCTGCCGTCGTTGCGGGATCTGCTGGACGGGCGGGCGACCGTGAGCCAAATTCGAAACCTCTCGATCGATGACCTGCTTGGACGCAACCCGGTGAGCATCGACTTGACGGCGATCCGTTGTGAGCTGCAAGGACGACGAGTCCTGGTGACGGGCGCCGGCGGGTCAATCGGATCGGAATTATGCCGCCAGATTTCGGCCTTGGGCCCTCAGGATTTGGTGCTCTACGAACGCTACGAAAATAATCTGTACGCGATCCATACAGAATTAATGGATCGGGGCAGCAGCCCGAAGATCCATGCCGTGATCGGCGATGTGAGGGATACCGCCCGGCTGAATGCGACCCTGTCGGCCTATAGGCCGGAGATCGTGTTTCACGCGGCCGCGCACAAGCATGTGCCGCTCATGGAGTTCTCACCGTGCGAGGCCGTGAAAAACAACATCTTCGGAACCAAAGCCGTGGCCGAAGCGGCGCACCATCACTATGTGGAACGCTTCGTGCTCATTTCGACTGACAAGGCGGTCAATCCGACAAGCGTGATGGGCGCCACCAAGCGTGTCGCCGAGCTCATCATCCAGGATCTGAATCGAAGTAGCCGAACACGATTCATGACGGTCCGGTTCGGAAACGTCCTGGGGAGCAATGGCAGCGTGGTCCCCCGATTCCTCGAGCAGATCAAGAGCGGAGGACCGGTGACGGTCACGCATCCGGAAGTCCGGCGCTACTTCATGCTCATTCCTGAGGCGGTGCAACTTGTCTTGCAGGCTGCGACGTTGGCAGACCCCGATGACGTGTATGTGCTGGAGATGGGCGAGCAGATCAACGTGGTCGAGCTGGCGAGGAACGTCATTCGCCTGTCGGGCTATGTCCCCGATGTGGACATCGACATTGAGTTTGTCGGCCTAAGACCGGGCGAGAAGCTCTTTGAGGAGCTGGTCGGTCCGGATGAGACCGTGGAGCCTTCACGGGTGGACAAGATTCTCCGCGTGAGACCCAGCCAGCCTCCCGATCGCCGTCTTCTGGATCAATCTCTGACGATCCTGGAGCAGGCGGCTTCAGCTCAAAATGCCGAACGAGCCGTCGAAGCCCTTTGCAGACTAATTCCCACCTTCAAGCCGCTTGGCAACGGCGCCATTCTTGCTGCCGAGCGGATGATGCCAAGCTTCGACGCGAGGGCTCAAAGGATAACGCCCGGCCTATGGAGCCGAAATGCGGACGCCAGGTCGGCGAGCACGCTTGCCAACTGAGTGTTTGCCTGCCCGAATTCCCGAGCCCTCTCCAGCGGGAGGAGCGAGGAGGATGAATACGATGCGGAGTTGCCACGCTGTTGCCATGGTGATCATGCTGCTGATGGTCGCTCAGGGAGCCGGGGTGCAGGCCGGTTCTGAGCACGCGTATACACTGGGGCCGAATGACGTCATCCGCATTCAAGTATTTGGAGAGGATGATCTCAGCCTAGAAGCCAAAGTGGGTGACGATGGGAAGATTAGCTTTCCGCTACTCGGACCGGTATCCACCAAGGGAAAGACCATTCTGCAGTTGCGTGATTTTCTCACGAAACGTCTGGCGGATGGTTATTTAAAGAATCCCAAGGTGACGATCCTCATCGCCAAATATCGCAACTTCTACGTTGCCGGGGAAGTGAAGGCCCCCGGAGGCTATGCCTATGAACCGGGGCTGACGGTACAGAAGGCCATTGCGATGGCGGGGGGATTCACCGAGAAAGCCGCGCGGCGTCATCTAGAACTCACACGAACTCGTGATGGCGTGCGTAAGACCGTTGCCATCGATCTGCACGCGAGCGCCTTGCCCGACGATCTCATCGTGGTCAGCCAAGCGAAGAAATTCTATGTGACGGGGGAGGTGAGGAAGCCAGGGGAGTATGTGTTCGAGGAAGGATTAACCGTCCATCAAGTCATAACGATGGCAGGCGGCCTCACAGAAAAGGCAGCGGAGCGCCGGACCAAGATTCTTCGGATGGTGGACAACCAAGAGCAATCGTTCAGTGCAAGGCTTGATGAGCCAATATCCCCGGATGACATCATCTTGGTGCCCGAGAGCTTTTTCTAGCCATCCGCTTCGATCTGCAGCTCGCCGTCACGGCCGCTTTTCTGCTCAACGTCACGCCGCTCCGGGAGGTTATCGAGCCCGCAGAATATGGCGTCGACCTCCACATGAATCTGATGAGAGCTGTTGTGGGTGGAAGCCGACTGAAGCCGCAACACGATAAGAAGCCCAGCCAGCCGCCGGGCGAGCAGAGCCCGCCCGAGCTAGGCGTCTCGCCCGAGCCAGGCAGCGACCAGCCGCCCATGGAAGAAAAAGGCATGGAAGAAGCTGCGGACCGCGAACTGAATCAATCGATGCGTTCTCCCGGGTTCTAGGACGCCCGCCGGCCCCGCGACGCTCAGTGTTTCTTGTCCACGGTCACGTCCAGGGCTCTCGCGGTTTGCTCGAGCTCCTTGGCCTGGCTCTGGAGCGTTTCGATCTGCGCGTGATGCGCGCGAACGAGCGCCCGGGCCAGCGCCTGCACCTGACTCGTCGACGTGGCCACCAGGGACTGAAGTTGGTGGAGACTCCGTCCGAGCTCCACCTCCTTCCGGCTGAGGTCGTCGATCTCCTTCTGCGCGTCCTGCATGCTGTTCGCCTGCTCGAGCGCTTTCCTCATGGCGACGACTTCCCGCCCCAGATCATCGCTCATGAGGTCCCATTTCTTTTCCAAGGTGCGCACGGCCGTTTCCAGTTGCCGTGTCGTTCCGATATCAGCCTTGCTTTCCGCGACCGCATCGACTCTCGCCTGCACCTGACGGACGTCACGCTTCGTCGCACCGAGGCTCGATCTGACTTCTTGACGAAGGGCATCGAGATCGCCCGAGCTTGCGCAGGCGCCGAGGGACAAGAGGAAGATCATGGGCATGATCGGTACAGCATCATGGGCCCTCATAGTCATCCCTCCTCTATGCTCGTGGTTGGTCGTCATCGTCCCCGCGACTCCATGGTAACGCCGGGAGACAAGGGTGGGCAATGCGCGGGACGAGGTCGCCGAAGCGGCTCTCTCGTCCTGCAAGGATACGGTTGAGAGCAATGGGTGAGGAGAAGGCGGGCCCGAAAGGCACTCATCGCGGATCAGGCCCTCGGCTCACATGTTCACCCCCGAGCCCGACCCCCCTTGGTTGATGCCTTCGCGCTCGGCCACCGGTTCGACTGGCTCGGGCGCGGGCGTCTCGAGAAAGCGCTTCAACTGACGAAGGGCGGTCTCGGCCTGGGCCCGTGGGTCGGGCAACAATTCAGCGAAAACCGTCTGGAGCGGAGAGGCGCTCCTGTCATAGTCGAGACCAAGGTCGACCAACGTTTCTCGGCCCCCTTCGGCGGCCGTGCACTCGAAGGTGAGTCGTCCTGCATCGATCCCGCGTTCGCGCCACTGCCACACCAGGCGTTTCGGCGCCTGGTCGTCCACGAGCTCACCCTCCCAGGTGACCCGGACCCCTCCCGGCGTTCGCATGATCCACCGCGCATGGCGCGCGTCGTGCGTCTGGACCTCGTCGATGTGCGGCAGGTACTTCGGGGCGTTCTCGGGCTGCCGGAGGAAGTCATAGACCGCGGTGACTGGATGGGCGACGCGGATGCGGCTCCAGCCCTCCTGGTGCCGAGGCTTCCTTCCCAGGACTTGCGAGGACGGGAGTCGTGTCAGTCTTTCCAGGCCTACGGCCCGCAGGAGGATTCCGGCACCCACGAGTCCAAGCCCGAGCCAGAGGGCGGTGCGTGGCGTCATACGACGCGATCCCCTTGCTCTCCATGCCTTCATCGTTCCCTCCCGTTGTCTTCTTTGCTAGAGCATGATCGAACGCCGCTCACAATGCTGCCGTCCGGTTAGCGCTTGGCTGTCCCCGGCCGATCCTGTCGCCGGTCGGTGCCGAGCCTACCGCCCAACCCGGATGGTTCACGGCGCTGCGAGGAAACCGACACACCCGGCGGCGTCCGACTTTTCCTTCATACTCCGACACCCGTCCGGGGCCGCACACGCAGAGCGGGGATTACCCAGGAAGGCCCATTGCTGTCCTGACGTATCGGACAAGATAAATGCACCGTACTCGATTCGATACGGATTCCTGGCGATAAAAATACAATCAATCATCGGCCGCCGCTAAGTTCACTATTTCCAATCTTCTCTTCCTGCCCTTTCTGAAGGGCATAACGGTATGGCTCTTGCTGAGTTTCGGGCGATTGGGGCCGGAGAAGAGGTCCTATTGGGCCACAGTAAAGAACCGGAGCGCGCCGTGCTGTGTCGCCATTGCGGGATGACGAATAGCGAGGGGCGGAAGTACTGCTCCCAATGTGGCCGTATGCTCCCATTGGCGTGTGCATCCTGTGGGTTCCAGAACGAACCGTACGACAAGTTCTGCGGTGGGTGCGGTCAGGTCTTGGGTTCCAAGCATGAGCCGCGTGAAGCACAGCCCAGCATGCCCCGGTCCTACACGCCTGCGCATCTGATCAGACGCATCCTGTCATCCCGCAGCAGTCTGGAAGGGGAGCGCAAGGCGGTCACGGTGCTGTTTTGCGACATCGCCAACTCCACCGCGCTGGCCGAACGCCTTGGCGCGGACGCCATGCACGCGCTGCTGAATCAATTTTTCGATCTCGCCCTCGGCGAGGTTCATCGCTACGAAGGGACGATCAACCAGTTTCTCGGCGACGGATTCATGGCCTTGTTCGGAGCCCCTCTTGCGCACGAGGACCATGCGCGACGGGCGGCGCTGGCCGCGCTTGGGATCCAAAGGGCGCTTCAAGATGGGCAGGCGAGCAATTCTGAGACGATTACGGTTCGCATGGGGCTTCACACGGGCCAGGTCGTGGTGGGGAAGATCGGCGACAACTTACGCATGGACTACACCGCCGTCGGAGACACGACCAACGTGGCCGCCAGGCTCCAACAGGACGCCCCGGCGGGGTCGATTTATCTCAGCGAGCAGACCTACGCGGCCGCCGCGCAGTATATCGACGCCGAGCTGATCGGCGATCACCGTGTGAAGGGCAAGACGGAAACGGTACGGATCTATCGACTCCGCGGCGCCACACATCAACGTGGCGGGGGACGTTCGTTTGATACGGGGGTCCCGCTCCTGGGGCGGGCTGACGAGATCAAGGTCCTGAGCTCGGCCGTCGAACGTGTCCTTCACGGCCACGGTGGGCTGGTCGCCGTCATCGGCGAGGCCGGCCTCGGCAAGTCTCGTCTCGTCGCGGAGGTGAGACGTCCTGTCGGACGGCAGGCGCTTTTCTGGTTGGAAGGGCGGGCCATCTCCTTCGGTCAGTCGATGAGTTACTGGCCGTTCCACGACGTCATCAGAAGTTTTTTCGGCATCACGGGAGACGAGACGGGTGACGAAGCCTGGGACAAACTCGAGCTGGGTATCGCCCAAGTGTTCCCTCGAGAGACGAGCGAAATCTTGCCGTACCTCGGGAAGCTCTTGGGGTTCGACAGCAAAGGCGAGCGGAACGACCGCATCAAGTATCTGGACGCGCAGGCGATCGGCCGCCAAATCTTCCGGGCCACCCGGCTGTTCTTCGAGAAACTGGCTTCTACTCGACCTCTGGTCTTGGTCTTCGAGGATTGGCATTGGGCCGACGAATCGTCCTCCGCCCTCTTGGAGCATCTGCTTCCGTTGACGGAAACCGTCCCCTTGCTCATCTGCTGGTTGACCCGTCCTGATCCCGTCTGTCCCGGCATGCGGCTGCGTGATCTCGCCCTGCGCAAATATGCTCAACGCTATTCGGAGGTTCCGCTTGCGCCCCTCTCTCCTGCCGAAAGCACCGCGCTCATTGGTGCCTTGATCGGTAGCACGGATTTGCCCGCCTGGCTGACTGATTTGATCGGAAGCAAGGCCGAAGGCAACCCGTTCTTCATTGAAGAGGTGATTCAGTCGCTTCAAACCACCGGGGTCCTGGTGCGGGGGAAGCACCCGGGCACATGGCTGTTGACGGCGGAGATGGGGGAGATCGTCATTCCGGACACGATCCAGGACGTCCTCACGGCTCGAATCGATCGTCTTGATGATGACGTGAAGCATGTCCTCAAGGTGGCTTCGGTCATCGGCCGGAGCTTCTTCGACCGAGTGCTGCGACACATCATGGAAGCCGGCGACGAGCTGGACCAGCATCTGATCGAGCTTCAGGAAGTGGAGCTGATTCGCGAGAAACGTCAGATCCCGGAGCTCGAATACGTCTTCAAACATGCGTTGGTGCAGGAGACGACCTATGCGAGCATTCTGGCGGATCGACGGAGAGAGCTGCATCGCCGCGTCGCGGAGTGCCTCGAAGGGCTGTTCAGTGACCGCCTCGAAGAGGTCCTCACGCTGCTGGCGTACCACTATGCCAAGGCCGAGCAGTGGGGGAAGGCGCAGGACTACTTGTGTAAAGCGGCCCATCAAGCAGGCAAGGTGGCCGCCGATGCGGAAGCGCTGGCGCTCTATCGACAAGCCCTCGCGATCTATGAGCGGGGTTTTGGCGACCGGTGGGATCCACGTGAACGAGCCGCGCTGGAACGCACCATGGGCGAGGCGCTATTCCGGCGTGGTGAACACGTGCAGGCGGTCGAGTATCTGTATCGGGCGCTCCTTCGACTCGGTCAGTCGTACCCGCAGAGTCGGCTCGGGATTCGGATCGCGATTCTGAAACAACTCTCACGGCAACTTGCCCATCGGCTGTTGCCTGGCTTGCTGCCCCGGGGCGCAAGACAGGACGGAATTCGAGTCGCCGAAGAGCTCTTCCGGACCTGCATCGTCCTCGCCTGGATTGATTACTTCACCGACCAGGAACGCCTGCTCCTCGACTTCCTCACGTTCTTCAATACCTCCGAAGAGGCCGGGTATGCATTGGGAACCGCAGTGGGGGCGATGGTCTGCGGAACGGTTCTGGATCTCATTTCTTTGCGGAGAATCGCTTCGGGGTACCACCACCGTGCCGCCGCGATCGCCGAGAAGCTACGGAATCCCATCGCCACCGGTTACGCCTACCATGGCCTCGGTATGCATGAAGCCTGTCGAGGCCGACTCGAGCCGGCCATCCGCTATTACCGCCGTTCCGCAGCCGCGTATAGAGAAGCGGGTGATTGGCATGGATGGGGCGCCGCGTCGGTACTTCTGAGTTGGCTCTTGCCCCTCAATGAAGCACAAGAGCTGAGTGAAGAGATTATCAAGATTGGAGAGAGTACCGCCGACCGCCAGGTATGGGGATGGGGACTTCAAGGCCTGGGGCGGGCACTGTGGAAGTCCGGGCGAATCGACGAGGCGATCCCTCATCTTCAGCGCGCGGTTGATCTCTTCAAGGCGGTCCCCGACTATCCCTTTGTCGCGTGTGCTCAGGCCGACTTGGCGATGTGCTACATCCGGAACGATGCCTTGGCGGATGCGCGCACGATCCTGGAATCGGCCTCTGAAACCGTTACGGTCCGTCGGTTGAGAGGCCTGCTCCTCACGCAAGTCTATGTCGGTATGGCGGAGCTAAAACTGGCTTTGCTCGATGAGCCGTCGGGACCGAGGGATCAGGCCGCTGCCGCCGAGGCCAAAGACGCATGCGGTCTGGCCTTACGGAAGAGCCAGCTCGATGAAACCGGCTTGCCGGCCGCCTATCGCTGTCTGGGGACCTATTATTGGCACAGCAAGAAGACCGCCAAGGCGCGTGCTTGGTGGGAACGGAGTGTGCGCACCGCCGAGGCCCTGGGACTCGAGTATGACCGTGCGCGGATCTACCTGGAAATCGGGAATCGCACGGGTGAGGAAACGTTCCTCCATCGAGCCGAGGTCCTTGTCTCGAAGGCGGGCATGATCGAATGCCGGTGAGCGGGGACCGGGGACCGATGAAGTCGTCGCCTGCTCCGAAGGTCATGAGCCGAGTTTCTTACTGGCCTGACGTTCTCCGGCCGCGCTTGACTTGCATCCGAGAGCGGCCTAGCCTGCAGAAGCTCACCGCTCGGATGTCCAGGGCGCAGCTGTCCTCTCTTGGAGGCCTCCCGCGATGGCCCAGCCGCCGGAGCAACGGTCACGCGACGACCCCGACGACTATGGCCGGTGGCGCCGCGACTTCATCCGCGAACGGCTGCGAGTCTTGTATTATCTGGGGCTGGTCGCCAATCCCGTGTTCATCGGCGCGGACGTCCTGCTGCACGGCGACCACCTGGGGGAGCTGTTCGTTACCCGCGTCGTCCTCGAGCTCGGCTTACTGGCCGGGTTCGCCGCCCTCACCACACGAGCCCCTCTTGTCACCCCGAACGGCTTACTGATCCTCTGGGTTCTCGTCGGCAATCTCTGCGTCGTCCGCATGACCGTGATCTTGGGCGGGTTCACCGCGCAGTACTACAACGGGCTGAACCTCGTGTTCTTGGCCGCCGCGGTGATCGTCCCGGTGTCGTGGCGAAGCCATTTGATCGCCCAGCTCGTCACGATGGCGGCGTACTATGGCGCCAACGTCATGAGCGCGACGTCGCCCGCCGACGTCAATGCCGCCATCGAGAATTCGTTTTTTCTTCTCTGGACCTGTGTGGCCCTGCTCTTTTCCGTCTACCTCTACGAGCGGCTTCAGCGGGCGGAATTCGAGGCGAGGGGCTCCGAGCGCCGGGCCCGCCAGGAGGTGGAGGCCTCGCACAAGAAGCTGCTCGAGTTGGACCGGCTGAAATCGGAATTCTTCGCCAACATCAGCCATGAGCTCCGCACGCCGCTCACCCTCAGCCTGGCCGCGTTCAAGACCCTCCTGCCGCGTGCCGCCGACCAGGACACCCGGCAACTGGCGGAATCCGGCCTGCGCAACACCTCGCGCCTGTTGTTCCTCATCAATGAGTTGTTGGATCTGGCGAAGTTCGACAGCGGGCAGGCCGCGCCGAGAAAACGTTGCATCGATTTCGCCGCCCTGGTGCGGAGCGTCGTCACCAACTTCGACTCCAGCCAACCCCGACGCATTCATCTCAAGGGCCTCGGTGAGCCGGTTGCCTTGGAAGCGGATGCGCGACAGATGAAGAAGGTGTTGTTCAATTTGCTGTCGAACGCGTTCAAGTTCAGCGACCCCGACCGGGGACAGGTGTGGATCCGGTTGACCGCCGGCGACTCGACCGTTGAGCTGGAGATCGAGGACAACGGCATCGGTATCCCCCGCGACCAGTTGGGCCGCATCTTCGACCGGTTCACGCAAGTGGAGGGCAGCGCCACGCGGCGCTATGAAGGCAGCGGGATCGGACTCGCCTTGGTGAAAGACATCGTCACGATGCACGGCGGCACGATCACCGTGGACAGTGACCTCGGCCGCGGCTCGACCTTCACGGTCAGACTCCCCAGGGGCGCGGTCGGGGGGGCCGGCGGCATGGTCCCATTGGAAGAGGACGACGAGGTCACCTTCTTGCCGGCCGTCGGCGGGAGTGAACCCGCCCAAGGACCGTCTCGTGGCGCTCCCATCAACAGCGCCATCGAGCGGCCGCTCGTCCTGGTCGCGGACGACAACGCCGATATGCGGGTCTACTTGGAGCGCGTGCTGGCACGGCACTATCGCGTGATCCTGGCCCATGATGGGGCGGACGCGTTGGAGCAGGTCCGGGCCGACCGTCCGGAGTTGATCGTGACCGACGCCATGATGCCCCGCATGAGCGGCTACGATCTGTTGAACGCGGTGCGGGCGGATCAGACGCTCCGGTCGATCCCCGTCATCTTCTTGACCGCCCGGGCGGGGACCGAGGCGCGGGTGGAGAGCCTCAATGCCGGGGCCGATGACTATCTGGCCAAGCCCTTTGACGAGCATGAGCTGCTGGCCCGGGTCGGCAACCTCATCCGGGCGCGCGCACAGGAACGCGAGCTCATGCAACTGCAAAAGGAGAAGATGGCGCGCTTCCTTCCGGCTCACCTGGCCGAGATGATCGTCGCCGGCGACCGGGAAGACTTCCTAAGAGGTCATCGTGGCGAGATCACGGTCGTGTTCATCGATTTGCGGGGCTTCACGGAGTTTGCCGAGGCGGCCGCCCCGGAGGATTTGATGGGGGTGCTGCGAGACTATCACGCCGAGATGGGACGGCTCATTGCCGACCATGGGGGCACGCTCGAGCGGTTCGCGGGCGATGCGATCATGGTCTTCTTCAACGATCCCCTTCCCGTCCCCAATCACGTCGAGCAAGCAGTCCGGATGGCGCTGGCCATGCAGGCTCGCATGGCGGAGTTATGCAAGGCCTGGAACCGGCGCGGCATCGATCTCGGGGCGGGAATCGGCATCGCAACCGGGTATGCCACGCTGGGCATTATCGGATTCGAAGGGCGCCAAGACTATGCCGCCATCGGCCCCGTCACCAATCTCGCGGCTCGGCTCTGTGGGGAAGCGCGGCACGGTCAGATCCTCGTCTCCGAGCGAGTGGCTCACGTTCTTCATGATCACGTTCAGGTGGAGTGTATCGGTCCTCTCAGCTTGAAAGGGTTTCGCAAGCCCCTCGTCGCGCACAACGTTCTCGGATGGCGGAGCGCGGGCTGATGGTGCCGGCCCTTCGAGCCCGCGAGGCTACACGCCGCCGAAGGCCCTCTACGCGGCCAACCGCCGCGTCTCTTCATGCGTGTCCGCCTCGGGCTCAGGTGCATTGAGGACCACCGACCCAAAGGTCTGATACGTTCCCTTTCGCGGCTCCGCGAAGATCAGCACGAACATCCCGAAGATTGCCGCCGCTGATGTGAGCACCATCCACGCCATGGTGTCCTCCTTCCTGCCCGATGGTCGTTGACCTCATGCCGTTGTCCGACTGTCCTGATGCGGTGGTTGAGCAAAGGCAATACCAAGGCGAGTGGCTGAAGGAAAGCCCAGTCATTCACATCGCTTGGAGAGAGGAAGGACACCGACTCGCGGTCTCTTCGAGGTGCGAGACCAGCGGTACGGATACACCTGTATCGGGGGAGATACGCTCCAGCAGGTTACGAGCAGACTCTGAACGGTGACGCTGAGGCGCGTGACTACTGGCCGACTCCCCTTCGTGACCGCTCGGCCGTCCGCCTGCTCTCGATCGAGGAGGGCTCCACCTCGGCGAAGACGCCGTAGTGATCCGATGGCCACAGGGCGGCTCCGTTGGCGAGACGGCCGGGGCGATTGAATACCGTCCGGCTGGATCGGACGGCGCCGCTCGAGGCTCCCCCGTTCAACAGGAAGATGAAATCGACCCGCCGGGAGACGGTCGGCCGCTCGACCTCGATGCGCTGCCACACCGTGGGCCCGGGATCGTCCGGATTGACGGCACGGAAGGCATCGATCACCCCGGGCTCTTGCCGAAGCGTGGTGAGCGCCGGGGAGGTCTCGGCCACGTTGAAGTCCCCCATCAACAGTGAGAGCCCGGGGCCCCGGCCCGCTTGCACGATCTCCCCGACCCGCTCGATCTGACACTCATCCCCGCGCGCCGTGTGCGTCGAGAAGACGGGCAGGGGCCCCGCGGGCGTCTGGACCTCGACATGGAGCAGGATACGTGGCTCGAGCTTGTGCCGGCATCGCGGCAAATCATGGATCGCTTTCTGCACGACCGGGAAGCGGCTGAGGATGGCGATGCCTTCCTTGAAGCCGAGGAGGGCGACGATCAGCCTGTCGAGCGGCCGGAATCTCACGATGCGCTCGGTGGCGGGGGCGAAGACGACGTGGAAGCCCAGGTGCTCGGCGAGGCGGCGCGGGACATTTCCGTGGCGTCGGCTTTCCGAGGCTTCCTGTAGCGCAATGATGTCCGGGTCCAGCGCCTTCAGCTCCTCGACGGCCATCGCGAGCCGCGCCTCGAGATGGGTGTCGCCTTCAGCGAAGCCGGAGACGAGGCCCCCATGGAGGACGTTGTAGGTGACCACACGGAGGGGGAGAACAGCTCCGTCGGCAGCCGCAACGGCCGGTGCAGAGCCGAGCATGAAAAGGCACAGGAGGGCCAGCCACATGAGGCCATGTTGGCGACGGGCCGGCACGTCGTCAAGACCGACCGGCGGCTGCGCTCTGAGCCGAGGGTAGGCGAAACGGAGGTGGATTGCCTGCCGGCTTTCTGCGGAGGGCGACAACCGGACGGCGGTCAGGGAAGGTCGCGGGGAACCGACGTCAACGCCTCGAGCTTCTTTTCCAGCTCCATCATTTTCAACTCGCGGCCCACGGCGACGTCGTGGAACCGTTCCAGATCGATCACCTTCTCGCTGAGGTCGGCCCGAGACCGCTCCAGTTCCTCGACCTTGCCGGTCAGCTCCCGGTTGAGACGTTGGATTTCTTGCTCGGCTTTCCAGTGCTCGGTCACGTCCTGCGTAAAGCAGCGCGTGTGCATGAACCTGCCGTCTTCGAAGCATCCATTGGAATGGATCAGCACGTGTTTGACCGAGCCGTCCTTGCATCGCAGCCGTGCAGGGTAGTCGTACACGGCCTCCCCGCGACGCAGCTTTGCGAGGATGTCGTCGATCACGTCGGGATCGACGTGGAACTCTGCAATATGACGGCCGATGTACTCCTGAGGCGCATACCCGAGGAGGTCCAGCTCGGCCTTGTTGGCCCAGAGGACGGTTCCATCGGGACCGACCTGGTGCAAACCGACGACGGAGTTTTCCAAGAAATCCGCCAGTTCCTTCTCCCGGCGAGCCAGTCTCTCCTCGGCCTTCTGGCGCTCCGCGATCTCGGCTTCCAGCGCGATCGCTTTCTGCCTGAGGAGGGCGATGACCGTCTGCGGATTACTGAGAGACGCCCGCTCCGTGTCGGGGATTTCCGGAATGACCCGGGAGTGCTTCATGCAGATCTCCGCGAACGCGTCCCCGTCCGCGGCGCGCAGAAAGGCGGTGAGTGGATAGGCGCAGAACAAGGAGAAGCGATCGCGTTTGACCATGTCGTTCCACAGCTCTTCCAGACGCAAGGCCGCCTGCATCTTTCCATCCGCCCACAACAGCGCGACCATCTCGCCAAATGCCCGGACCGCTCGCCCACCGGCGGCCGCTCGCGCAAGGACGGGGGCCATCGTGCCGGCAAATCGATCGGGATCAGGGCCGTCCTCGACCATGAACCGACTCAGGGTGTCGGCGGCGTCCAGTGAGAGATACTGGCCGGTCGCGATGGCATGGGGCAGGTCGAGGCCGGACGCCTGTAAGCGCGCCTCCAGGCCGTTTCTGTGGGGGAGGGTGGCGATCACCACGCAGGCGTCTCCGCCCCGTAGTCCCGAGCCGATGAAGCCGCTCAACGCATCCAGCAGGAAGTCCTCCCGCTCATAGAATTGGACGAAGTGGTCGCACTGATGAAGGCTGGTCACATCGGTTGAGGGAACGGTCTGGAAGAAATCGTCGGGCTGCATCTTCTCCTCCTTAGGAGGGCGGAGCGGAGTTGTCAGAACGAGCGGCATACCGAACCCAATGCACCCTAGCAGAAACGAGCCTGACTGTCTGTCAGATTCCGAGGAATCGACGCGTGCTTTCCCAGACACGACCGGTCCCCCACACCTCTACGCAGCGTCAGCCCCGCGCACGCCTTCTCCCTCTGGGCGGCCGATGTCCGGCTCTCCCGCCGGTCAGTACTGTAAGACCAACAGGATCGAGCGACGGCGGTTTTACCGGGAGGACGATGATGAGGATGGCATCGGCGGGGTATGGGGCGCTCGCGGTCTTGGCAGTGGTCTTGGCATACGATCCGGGTCAATCGACGGGGACAGGGACGCACCAGGAAGCCGAGGGGCAGATGTCGACCGGGGACCGGGCGCCGGTCGATTCGAAGTCCGGACGGAATGAAGAGAGCGGGTCCGCAACCGGCGCGGTTCGTCCACGCTCGGAGTCCGGAAGGGAAGCCGGAGCGAGCCATGGGTCGAAGCGCAGTGACACCGACGCGGGTCGATCGATGGGGCAGTCGGGCGCCGGTACGACGTCTGGCGCCGCGAAGCCCAGTCACTAGCCGGTAGTCTTCTCTCTAGTATCTAAAAGAGGGCATGCCGCCGCGGTATCGTGCACGTGGCGGCGATATGCCCCAAGGGAGGACGGTGCTGATCGCCGGCCCTCCTATCCTGCGCGGTCCTTGGTTCTCGGGCCGGCGCAAGCGCGGACAGCGTCTCGCCTGTGACCGAAGCCCACGCGTAGCAAGGCTCACCTCTAGTGGTAAGCGCGGGCGAGCGTACCACGTGGAGATCTTTCCGGTAGGCCTTTGTTCGGTTCCGTCTTGCAAGTGCTCGGTCTTAGTGTTAGCTTCGAGCCTCCCACCCAGACCAAGGAGGCTCGTCATGCGTCCCACCGTCTACCTCCGGACCGCTCCGCACGTGACTGAAGGCATGCTGACGCCGCTGTTTCGCGCCTGTCCCCCGCACGACAAGCGATCCGCCACGTCGGTTCACGGGACTCTCTGGCAATTAGCATTCGGGACGCTGGAAGAAGCCCGTGCGGCAGTGGCACTGTTCGAGCACAGCCGCCTGGCCACCGAGGGAAGTCTGAGCGTCACGGAAGGCGAATCACTGGAAGGGCAGCGCCTCGCGTCAATCTTTGCAGAGCTGACGCAGTCCGCCTTGCGCGCCTATCGCTGGAAGTCGGCCGGATAACGAATATCGACGACAGCCCGGACCTGGGAAAGTCCCTGCCCTCCCTTTCCAGTCTGAAATGCTTCACGGCACCCATGCCGCTCGCCGCCCTCAGCTCTGGCTAACCCTTTTCGGTGCGCCTTCCCGCGCTGCAGCTCGCGGCTAGCGCTCGCTCCTTACGAACCAGTCCTATCGAACGGCTTAGGACACAAAATTCCTAGGCGCAGCGATAGAAGGCCACGCCGGTCCTGAGTACAGTCCATCGCCTACACAGGCCTCGGCTTTGTCGGGACAGAAAAGCTCGCGGCGGGAGACGTACGAATGTCCGAATCACTGGTGGAGCGGGATACGGTTCTCTTGATCGATGACGACCCAGACCTCCTCCGGGGCTTGTCTGATGCCATCCCGTATTGGGTGCCCTCGATCCGAGTCGAAACCTACGAGTCCCCCATTCTCGCACTCCTGGCGGTTGAAGCGTCACCACGGCGCTATTGTATGATCGCGCTCGATTTGCGAATGCCAGGGATGGACGGCCTGGCGTTCTTGAAGCGCGTCCAACGGCTCAGGCTGGACGTCCCCGTCATCATGATGACGGCCTATGACATCGGTGAATGGGCAAAGGAGGCGGCGGCACTGGGCGCGTATCACACGATCCGAAAGCCGTTTGATCGTGAGGAGATCAAAGCGGTGTTGCGGCGTGCTCTGACCGCGAGCCGACCTGCCGCGGTTCACGCGTGAGGTTCAGGCTTACGGTCCTTCATGCTTCCATTTCCACCCTGCCGTGCTCTCGGGCAGCAAGCCACGTAAGGTCGCGACCAGGGTTGCCAACTCTACCGGCTTTCTCAAGAACTGAACCAGATCAGCCCGCAGCCCAAACCGCTCCAAGCTTTCATCGGAGTGCCCGGTGAACAACAGAAACTTGATGTCCGGGTAGAGTTCTTGTGCGCGCTCGATCAGCACGAGCCCGTTCGGGATCGCCACCGCTTCAGCCTCTTCCGGGGAAAGATCCGGTGAAATCAAGCCGAGATCCGTGAGAAAGACATCGACCTTGCCGTGCGCATCGCGACAAAGATTCAAGGCTTCCTCGCCGGTCGCGGCCGTCAGGACGTTGAATCCCTGCGCTTTCAGCCCCGCCGTGAGAATCAAGCGAACCGAAGGATGATCATCGACCAGCAGAACGGTCGGTTGTCGTACCTCGAATCCCATCATCGTCTCCTTAGGTACTCCTTGTGTAAGAGTTGAAGCAGCGCCGCTCCGGCTCCTGTCCCCTCCAAGTGTATCGAATCGTTGCGAGAGCGCGAGTCCTCACCGACGCTTCTCGCGCCCCTGGCCCCATAGAACCCTCTTGGACGGCCGTTGGCCTCGGTAATTCAAGCACTTACAAAAGTGAAGGCCCGAGCGGCGTGACGGGCGGGGACCGACCAGGGAGCTAACGACGTGAGAAGCGGCGAGGGCCGCGCCAGCCGTACCGATAGGGGTACGGTCGATACGGCGAGAAAAAGGTGGGCGGATAATAGAACGGGCCCGTGTAGAGGCGGGGTCCAAGGCCGAACCGATAAGGATAGTAGTAAGAGTAGGGCGCGCCAGGCGGCCAGAACGGGTCAGCATACAGAGGACCGGCGTAGCCGGTCGTCCCGTAGAAGCCAAGGCCGGTGGTTCCGCCGCAGCCCGCGCCTACGGTGACAAGGACCACGGCTGCCAGCGCGATAGGCAGACTCTTCATGCGTCATCGTATCGCGCGCCGGGAGCCGGGAGTAGTCGTAGATGTCCGGAGCGACGCTATCGGGAGGACGAAAATAAAGAGGCTGGCGTGTACCTCTGCCGGCGATCGCGCTCGCCCCGGACGGGGCGGCCTTCTCAACGAAGGGCTGGCAATCACTCCAGCACGAAAGACGCGTCAGCCTCTATTAGATGAGAGGCCAAGATTGAAACACTCCTTGCACTTCGTTGAGCGACTAGCAGGTTGGTGAAGGTGCAAGGTCCTGCGGTTCCCACCTTGGCCCCAAGCTGTAGTGTAGGCCCTCTCTCATTCGAGGAGAATCAGACGGCCTGAGAAGTCCTTGTCGCCCGGATGATGACGACTCGCCTCCCGTCCTCCTCCCTCCGCTTGACTTCCTCGACTCGTCGGGTTGCCTCACAGCGCGTCGTTCCTTATACTTCAGGCGCTACGTCTCAAGCAGGCGCTGCTGCTTCCATTCCTGCAGAAGAGGCCAACGATTCGGTCCTTCACCCCGCAGGCTTGCCACCCGCTCCGCCCCTGCGCCTCGAGGACGTGCTCCCATCGGATCCCAGCTTCTCGGGAGTCTCTCAGATGAAAGTCTTCGTCGTGGCCGGGCTGACATGCGTCCTCTTCAGTGCGCCCGTCCTCGCCTGGGAGAGCGACGTCCACTTCGGCTTGACCAAATGGCTTGCCCTCGAGGCCGGATTCTCCGAGCCGGATGCCCGGCTCATCGCGGGGGGCACGCTCAACATGGATCACGGGCTGTTCGATGCGCGGCATCTGGTCGTTCATTACGCGTGCTTCGGGCGGGACGAGCAGGCCTCTCAGCTCGTGCGTGACTCGCACTTTCCCTCCTTCGCGAAGCTCCCGGATCTGCCACCGGCGCGAAAAGTGGACCCCGGCGGCAAGGCCGCGAGGCGGCGAGCCCTGCAGGAAGTGGCGCCTCTGACCCACTCGGAGGGCGAGCGGGCCTTCGAGCTCGGGAAGTTCGGGGAAGCCCTGCACGCGCTCCAGGACTCCTGGTCGCACCAGGGCGTGCCGGACACGCCGCGGCTCGCCTTCCTCTCGTGCAGCGAGCGTCTCTCGTGGGCCCACCCCGCGGACCGCGGCGGGTGGGCGAGCCACGATGCCGACCTCACCTCACGCTATCCCGCGGACACCCTCGACACGGCCAAGGCGACCTACGAGTTTCTGGACGCGTATCTGGAGAAGCGAGGGTGGCCGCGATCTGCAAAGTCCTGGGCGGCCATCGAGGGAGAGGTGCGGGACTTCGCCCCGCTGGCGACCAAGACGGCCAAGAAGGCCTGGTTCGTCAGGCATGGCTTCACCGACGTCGAGTTCCTGGACGAGACGACCCTGGAGGACGGCGAAGAGACGTTCGGCTATTCGGCCCGCCTCGCGCATGCGGTCGGGAAGGTGCCGCCGAATGCGCTCGTCGGAAAGGGCGCGCTCGACGTGCCCCGGGAAGTCCACGCCTTCTTTCAGACGTTCTTCGACGCCTGGCTCACTCAGCCGAGTCCCGGGCCGGTCCTCGAGCGCTTCATCGGGATGGAGCAGGCGGTGCAGCATCTGCGCGCGCAGGGCCGAAACCCAGAGGCGGGGCCCGACCTGGTGGCCGCGCAACTCTGGATGTGGCGGGTGCGGGATCACGGGCTGGTGAACAAGCTGGGCCACGGCCTTGGCGGACCGAAGGGGAAGGAGGGCTTCGGCGCGTTGCGTGAGGCGTTCGCCGCGCGCAAGGCGCTGACCGACTTCAAGACGGCCGATGACGCGCTGATTCCGTTCGCACCCGGCACCCCACCCTATCTGCTCGTGCGGGTGCCGGGCTCATCGAAGGCATCGGCCGCCGCATTCGCGGCGCTCGTGCGGTTCAAGCATGCGCCCCACGATGTGGTGATCGTCTCCGCCGCGAAGGGGGAAAGAGGGTGGCGGATTGTTGCCATCAACTGGACGGTGGACCACTGACCCCACCTTCCATTCGCCGGCCAGCCGGCTCAGAGTGCCTCAGCGCAATTCCGGATGCCGACGCAGCACCTCCTTGAGCCGGGACAGCAGAGGCGTCCGGTCCCCGGCGATGCGACGGGCGTCGTCGACCAGGCGGCGTGCCTCCTCGCCACGGCCGAGTTGCAGCAAGCTTCGGGCATGCGCCAGATGTGTTTCGATCTGCAGGCTTGCGGGCAACCGGGCCGGCTCCACCTTTTGCAGGTACCGGTTCGCGACTTCATAGTCGGGTTTCCGGACTTGGCCGATCGAGTAGTCCTTGAACGATCGGCTGAGGTTCAGGCCGAGGGCGAGCCTCGCGTAGTCCCCCAAGGGCGAATCCGGGTACTGTTCGATCAGGTCGGTCAACCGGCGAAGGCCTTTGCGGAGATGGTCCCCTTGCTGCCACAGCAGAAATTTGCCCGCTTCTTCTCCGGCCTCGCCTTTCATCAGGAACTCTCCAGCGGCGTGTCTTTGGACGGTGATCGAGAGAGGATTGGAGCGGACCGGCATGGACCTGCGCACGGGATTCGTGTAGACGGCCTGGATGGTGTAGTCGCCCGGTTGCGTGAAGGTCCACCCGCGCCCCCCGTAGAAGATCGGCACGACGGCGCTCACCTCTGCTCGTGGCGCCAGCGGCTCCAACCGGATCTCGGAATCGGCAATCGCGTACGGCACGTAGCCAAACGCGCCTTGCGGTCCGGTGACGTCCACTTGCAACGCACCGACTTCCGGGTCCAAGTTCTGAAACACCTCCACGGGGCTTGCCCCCGTGTTGAGGAGCTGAACCGTCACATACACGGGTTCGCCGAGCAACACCTGTGGCTTGTCGGTCGTGAGCACGAGCTTCAGGGCGCCGGAGGGTTCTTGCCCGGCGCTCAACGCCGGCAGCAGGGCGAGCCCGAGCACACCGGCCATGACCATGCCGAGGCGCAGGAGGTCCGGAACGAGGGCTTGTCCCCGACTCATTGATGGCATGAGGGACCTCCCGAGCTAGTCGCTGCAGGTCGCCGAGACGTAGCTGTGCAGCGTGTGGTCCGGATGGACCGAGTAGAAGCTGCCCGTCCCGGGAAACTTGCACTGGGCGGGGTGCTCTTTCAGATGCGTCTGGCTCGTGTCGGAGAACTCGTACACGAAGCTGTCGCCGACGACCCCGGTTTGATTCATGATGGTCGTGCTCCCGTCGCCGTCTTCATGATGCAGGTTGTAGGCGTGCCCGATCTCATGGGCCGCGCTCCGGAGGTACTTCTTCGGGTTGCCGTTGACCGTGCTGTTTTTATAGTACATGGCAAACGCTTGTCGCTTGCTGGTCGACCACATCCTGCCCAGCAACCCGGTATCGCAACTGGTTCCCGAGGAATTCGTGCCGTAATGATTCACCACGACGCCGTACAAGTGATAGCGGGTGCAGGTGGTTCTGAACCAGCCCCAGCCGCATTCGAACGAGGCCGCCTCCACCTGGCTGGCTCGGTGATCCGTCTCCAGCGCATCCAACTCCGCATTGGTGATACAGTCTTCATCGATCAGGTCTTCCCCGCCGAGGGCGGGAATGTCCGTTTCGTCCTCATTCACCACGAGCACATGCCCCGCGTTCGCGTAGATCGACGTCAGCGTCACCTGGTCGCCATCCACGGTCTGAGCGGCAGGGAAGGCCGAGCCCGTCATCCGGTCGAATTCAAGATGCGTGGTCACGCACCCCGCGCTCGAGATGCCGAGGAGGAGCAACCCCGAAGCCAGCCATTTCATCCCCTCATGATCCATCGTCGGTTCCCTCCAACGAAGCGTCGATCGTTCGGCTGAGCTGAATCATCCAGACTCCGGCGGGACAACGCCTCGCGGACGCTCGCGTGCGCGGGGCGATACCGAGTCACCGTTCAGAGCGGCGTCGCCGTTGGACGAGGGGAAGATACGGCGTCAGAATCGGCCGTGCAGTCAGCAGCGATGCGGGATCGCTGTAGGAGTCGGTCCCTAGAGCGTGCGCCGAGCGGCCTTAGGAGGGGTGGGTACTCGGGTCGGCGCTCACGCTTTGGGCCTCAGGTCCGTCACGTCACGTCCGATTCCCAGCACACCCACCAGGCGTTGTCCTTCGGTCAGCGCCTTCTGCTTGAACTCGCCGATCCGATACTGGCCCGATTTCGCCAGAATCCGCAGCTCGAAGATCGGCACCTCGCGCCCGGCCAACGCCTGCTGAAAGGAGTTGACCGCCAAGGGCAAGTCCTCAGGGTGGACGAGGTCGGCGAAGTGCCGGCCCACGCACTGCTGCCGATCCCAACCCGTGCTGGCCTCGAAGGCCGGATTCAACGAGGTGATCTCGCCGTGAAGGGACAGCGTGTAGATCACGTCCGTCGCGGATTCGATGAGCGTCCGATACCGCTCCTCCGATTCGCGCAAGGACTGCTCCGCGCGTTTTCTGAGCGTGATGTCTCTGATGGCCGTCACCCGCACCTGCCGGCCGTGGTAGGGGATGGCTTTCCCGTGAATCTCGCCGATGAACGTCGACCCGTCTTTTCTGAGGCACACCGCCTCGTACGGCCGTTCGTCGCACACGGTGTTCATCCGATGCACCAACTCGCGCGCTTCGGCCGGATGAAAATCGACCGCCTGCATGCCCGTCAGCTCGGTCTCCTCATAGCCGAACATCTTCGAGAAATTCGAATTGACCCGGAGGATCGCCCCTTGCTCGGTGATCGCGATCGCTTCGAACGTCGCCTCGGCCAATTGGCGAAACCGCTCTTCGCTGTCCCGTAACGCTTGCAGCGCCTCCTCGAGCTCCTGCGCGCGCCGTTTCATCACCTGGTTTTGTTCCTCGACGCGGCGCGTCAGCGCCGAGAGCTGGATGGCGCGCTGGACCCAGGCGACGAAGTACTCCCGATCGAGTGGCTTTTGCATGTAGGCATAGGCGCCGCTCTTGATCGCCTTGACGCCGAGCTCGCGCTCGCCGTGTCCGGTGATCAGCAGGGTGGGCAGGTTGGGGTGTTCCTGGCAAATCGCGGCCATCAAGCTCAGCCCATCGAGGCCCGGCATTTTGATGTCGCTCACGACCGCATCGTAGGTCTTGGACCGCAGGTGCTGGAGCGCTTCCTGCCCCGATCGGGTCGTCTCGACCTCCGCATGCTGGAGATGAAAGAGGAGCAGGTCGCGGATCGCGTGCAGGGAATCGACATCGTCGTCGACGATGAGAAGCCTGGAGGGCATGCGTAGGCTCATGGGAAAGGCCAGATCGTACTGAAGCGGGCGAGACGGAATCAAGTGCCGAAGGACACGGGGTTCCCGGGGCCAGGGATCTCAGCCAGGGATCTAGTGGAGGGACAATTCCCGCTCGGCGCTCGGCTCGACCGGGAGCGGCTCATAGGCCGGCTGATAGGTCCACCGGAGCAGCGGGGCAGTCATGAACGTCGTGGTGAGCGCCATGATGATCATCATCGCAAACACGGTCGGCGAAATGATGCCGATGTCCAGGCCGACGTTGAGGATGATCAGCTCCATCAAGCCGCGGGTGTTCATCAAGATGCCGATCGCGCTCGCCTCCTTCCAGGAAATCCCCATGAAGTACGCCGAGACGGCCGACCCGGCATACTTGCCGGCGATGGCGACGGCCAGGATCAAGCCGCAGTACGCCCACATCTCGGCTCCGGAGACGAGGGCAATGCTGGTGCGAAGGCCGCTGAAGGCGAAGAACAGGGGCAACAAGAACACCAAGGTCACGTCTTCCAGTCTCTGCACCACGCCCGCGATGAACTCCCCGTCCTTCGGCATCACGGCGCCGAGGAGGAAGGCCCCGAAGAGCGCATGGATCCCCAGCCATTCGGTGACGGACGCGGAGATCAGCATCAAGACGAGGATCACGGCGAGGACGTTTTGCGTCACTTTCCCCGTTTCGCGGGCGCGGGCTTCGAGCCGGTGAAGGATCGGGCGAAGCCCGAAGACCATGACCGCGACGAAGATGCCGGAGCCGACCACGGTGAGCCACAGCGATGAGGCGAGCTCCGACGACCGGACGAGGATCACGACCGCGGCGAGGATGCACCAGGCCGTGACGTCGTTGATCGCGGCGCAGGCGATCGCCAGGGAGCCGGCTCGGGTCCGCGAGAGATTCCCTTCCGCCAGGATACGGGCAAGAACGGGAAAGGCCGTGACGCACATCCCCGCGCCCATGAAGAGCGCGAACCCCGTGAAGGTCACCCGTCCGTCGGTCAGTCGTGGATAAAAATAGACGGCCAGCGCGGCGCCCATGAGGAAGGGCAGCAGGATGCTGCATTGGCTGATCACGAAGGCCGCCCGGCTGTGCCCTTTGAGCTTGGACGGCTCGAGCTTGAGGCCGACCAGAAACATGAAGACGAGAATGCCGAGCTGACTGATCGCGTTGAGGAAGCCCAAGCTGTCGGAGGGGAACAGCACCGAGGAGACCTCGGGGGCCAGCCATCCCAACAGCGACGGTCCGAGCAGGATCCCGGCGACCAGCTCGCCGATGACTTGAGGTTGGTTGATCGTCCGAAAGGCGAACCCCACGAGTCGTGCGACGATGATGATCGCTGCGATCTGAACGAGGAGCAGCAAGAGATTCGGCATGACGGCCCACAGTCTCCCGGGCAATGCGGCGACCACACTAGCTCTCTCCGGATTTGCCGCACAATCCTACTTTTGAAGGATGCACCGGTAGTACCTTTAGAACCTTCCGCCCGCCCGAGCGGCGGCACCAAGACGGGGGCCACTTCCACCAGCATCCAATGGGACGGGACTGCCGCGGCCGTCTCTGCGACTTGGCCTTCATCGTCTTGCAACTGCTGACCGAGCCGGAAGTCGATCTACCCCGGTTCCGATCGCTCGACGACCGGGGGTGGGAGGACGAGAGCGCACGATTCAAACGAAGAGGATCGGGTGACGGCGGCCGGTCGGCTCTCGCTCCGACCGCCGTCCCGATGAGAGCCTCAGGACAGCCCGCGCACCTCCGGTGGCAGGGGGCAAGATGATATGATGCGTGCATTGGACGGAGCACATGCTGATCGAGACTTGAGAGGAATATCATGAATCCTGCACGCACCATCATCGCTCTCTCATTCGGTGTCCTGCTCTTCGGCGGGCGCGGCCTGGCCGCAGATCCGGCCGAGATCGAGAAGTTCGTCCACGCCCGCATCGAGGTCGGGGAGATGATGACGAGCTACTTTCAGGGCGGAGGGATGGCCTTCGGGGAAGGGCAGCGGCCCTCGCCCGACCGGATGCGCGAAATGAGAGAAGACATCAACGCGAAGCTCAGCACGATCCTGGCGAAGTATGACCTGACGGTCGAAGACTACCGGCGGCGAAGCTCCGAGGTCTTTGCCGACGAGGCGGCCGTCAAGCGGTATCTCGACGAGCATCCTGACCTGAAGCAACGGTATGAAGCCCTCCCGCTGGATCGGATGGGGCGGAGCGGCAGCGGGCGAGGGTATTAACGCTCTGTCCAGCGCATCCGCCGTTGTCATTGGGATCACTTCACCAGGCGGCCGTCAGCCCGGCATGGCCGGTGGAGCCGTCGTCAACCGGGCGCTGTGCCATGAAGCCACGATCTCGCACGCTGGTCTTCCACAAACCCTATGGCGTGCTGCCCTGCTTCACCGATCCTGAGAGACGGCCGACGCTGGCGGATTTCGTGCCCGTGCCCGATGTCTACGCGGCGGGACGACTCGATCGGGACAGCGAGGGATTGATGATCCTGACCTCGAATGGTCTCCTGGCGCATCGCATCACGGACCCCCTGCACAAGCTGCCGAAAGTCTATCTGGCCCAAGTGGAACGTGTTCCGAGCGACGATGCGCTGGCCCAGCTACGACGCGGGATCGTCCTCGAGGGACGGCGCACCAGGCCGGCTGAAGTCCGGCGCCTGGAGACCGCTCCCGACCTGCCTGAGCGTCCGGTGCCGATCCGATTTCGTAAATCGGTCCCAACGACTTGGCTCCAGATCACCGTGCGGGAGGGACTGAACCGACAGGTGCGACGGATGACGGCGGCGGTCGGGCATCCGACTCTACGACTCGTCCGCATCGCGATCGGTCCGATCGGACTGGGCGCTCTGGAGCCGGGTCAATGGCGGGAGTTGACGAACGGTGAGATCGAGCGGCTCACTCAGTGGACGGATGCCCCCGTGCCTCAGCGCCTCACCGATCGTACTGGGCGAAAAAGAGTCCGCGGTTGATGTCGGCGATCGTCACCATGCCGACGAGCTTCCGGGCGCCGTCCACCACCGGGATGCGCCGGAAGTTTTTCAGGCCCATATAGGACGCGACCTCGAGCACCGGATCATCGGGGCTCACGGTGAGCGGATTCCGGCTCATCACCTCTTCGACCTTCTTCGCGAGCACCTCCGGGTAGCCGGCTTCCATTTCGACGAAATCCCGGCTGTGCACGTTGTCGTGGATGTAGTCGCCGTAGTTGGGATAGAGCGGGAGCATGATGTCTCGCAAGGTGACGATGCCGATCAAACGATGGCCGTCTTCGACCACGGGAACGGCTCCACACCGCCGGCTCACCATCTTCACCACGACGGAGCGCACCGTCTCCGTCGCTCTCGTGGTGACCAATCCCGTCGACATCACCTCGCGGACCAACATGGCGCCCTCCTTTCTCCTCCTGCGGCCGCCCTGGAAGTGGCGGCCCTGCTGCTCCGGCAGCGAGCGGGGTGCATGGGAAGGTGGGAGCCGGGCCCCGACGGGCCCGGCTTTCGACAACGGACGACGGAACAAGACCGGCTAACAGGGACACTGAATGCCGTTCAACCAATAGAAGAACCAAATCGCCGTCGCGCACGTGATGTAGAAGATGGCTTTGCCCAATCTCGTTTCCCAGTCCGGCACCTCCCGTTGTGCCTGGGAACCCGGGTCCATCTTCAGACTTGGGTGCTCGAGACGGTACTGCTTCCGAATAGCCGGCTCCATTGGAGACTCCTCACCTTGGGCGTGACACTGCCCGAGACCTCTGCCGCAGGGCGGCAACAGAGTACGTTAAGATCGGTTCCCCGGCTGAGGCTATACACTCCTTGGTGTATTTGGCTTCACCCGTTCGGGTGAGCACGAGGCCTCAGAGAGAGGCTCGGTTCGTCTTCACCTCGAGCTCGACCTTCGCCTCAACTTCCTGAGTTCCCTCGTCCGATTGACATCCCGCCACGGTTCCCCTAGATGGAGGCTATTCCACCGGACGTTTCGAGGCCCGAAGAGGAGGTGCATGCCATGACGACGCTTCGTCTTCTTCCCTTCATCGCCGCCGTCTTCCTGACCTTATCGGTCGCTGAGGCGCGATCGGAAATCCTCGCCATGCTGAATTACGAAAGTAAGCCCGGACAGGCGGTCCGCAAGGAGGGCATCGCGATCATGGACGTCGATCCGGCGTCCGCGGACTTTGGGCGCGTGCTCATGGACATTCCCCTCCCATCGGATCTCGTCGCGCATCACATTTTCTACAATCGTGATCGGACGAAAGCCTATGTCACGGCGCTCGGGCAGAGTGTCCTCCATGTCCTGGACCTCACGCGGTTCCCCTATCGGATGAAGGCGATCGAGATCCCGGACTGCAAAGTGCTCGAGGATCTCGTCCTCTCCGCCGACAATCGCACCTGGTACCTGACGTGTATGGGATCCGACAATGTCGTGGTGGGCGACGCCTCTACGGACCGGCCGATCAAGACCATCGGCTCGAGCGACTCGGCCTCGCCCTTCATTCGATATCCGCACGGAATCGATGTCAACAACGACATCGATCGCATGCTGGTGACGAGCACGGTGGCCCCCGGTAATTTGGCGGAAGCAGGCGAGACGATTACGGTCGTCGAAGCGAGCAGCGGCAGGCTGCTGTCTACCCACAAGGTCTCCTCGAAGGGATCCCCGTCCAAGGCGGCCCCGGTAGAAGTCCTGTTTTCCCGGCACGCCAGCCCGCCGGTCGCGCATATCACGAATATGCTGGAAGGCACGCTCTGGGCCGCGGTCTGGGATCCCGCCTCCAAGGAGTTCACGTTTGCGCAGGTGGATGATTTCACCGCACGTGGTCAAGGCGTTCCCCTCGAAATGCTGTACAACAAGAGGGGGGATCGGCTCTTTGTCACGACCGCCAAGCCGGGCGCGGTGAGCATCTACGACACCAGCGATCCTCAGCGCCCGAAGTTCCTCAAGATGATCCCGGCGGCGGCTGGAGCTCACCATCTGGTCCTTTCCCCCGACGAGCGTTATCTGTTCGTCCAAAACAGCTTGCTGAATCTCCCCGACATGAGCGACGGTTCCGTCACGGTGATCGATGTGGAAAGAGGGGAGGTGGTCAAAAGCATGGACACGCTGAAGCACGCGGGGTTCAACCCGAACTGCATCGTCCTTCTTCCGACGGAGGCGCGCTAATGGGTCGGCCTGCCTGCCAATGGGCTCACAGCGCGACGGGAGCGCGTTTCGGCAGGCGGGGAGGAGTGTGACTACGAGGCCCGTTCTCGAGCGTCGAACTGCGCGCGATCCCGATCACGGGTGTCGGGAGACCCGTCGCTCTCCATGTGCTCGAAGATCAGGAGCTGCGGCCCGATCCTGATCCGGTCTCGGTGCATCAACGGCTGTTCGTCGACGCGGACGCCGTTGACGTACGTCCCTTCCGCGCTGCCGACATCTTCCAGGTAGAAGGTGGAGCCCACCCTCACGAGGCGCGCGTGATAGTCCGACACGTCCGCGTGGCCGAGGATCAGATGGTTATCGGGGGCGCGGCCGATCGTCAGCTCGCCCTGTTCCAATGGAAGCTCTTCTTCGGCTCTGCTCAAGAGCACGACCCGCAGCTTGGCATGGCTCATGTCGTCGTCAACCCGTCTCGGATCAAGAGCGCCCTTCGCCTCGCGTCGGCGTCATCGCTGCAGCGCCTTGAAGAGGTCCGGGTACTTGCGCTCGAAGATATGCGCGTCGGCCTCATTCAGGGCCGTGAGGTATTCCGGAGGAATGCTGAGCGGCTCTTGGCGCTCGTCCGAGTCGTCGGGGCCGTCCCAGTTCATGCGCTCGATGACCGCCTCGACCTCTTTGAGTCGTCCCGGGAACCTGGCATGGTCGCCCGAGACGGACACCAGCCGGCTCAGGTCCTGTGCCATCGTCGCCAGATACAGGAGCATGGCCGTTCGTTGTCCCTTGCTGCTTCGTTGGGCACACCGCAGGGCCGCGTGCTTGGCCTCGGTCTCGCCCAACCAGGCATACACGGTGACGGCATTGATGAAATAATCGCTGCGGTCTCCCGCCTTGAGCCCGCACTGGCGCAAGCAGGCATCGAGACGGCGGAGCAGCGCCTGCCACAGGAGGAGCGCTCGGTCTTTCACGCGTTCGGCTTCGATGACCAACGGGTCCCTTCTTGTCGCCCGGACGGAGCAAGCGGCGTACCCTTGAAAGAGCATCGATTCACAAGGCGAGTCGGACCGCCGTGTGTGCTCGTGGCACACAAAATTGTACGAGAGCGACAAAAAGTGAGTGCGTCGATGATTCTCGGTTCGACGACTCGCTGATCTTGAGCGGAAGCGGTATCCGATCTTGCAGAGAGCCGGGCCGGGATGCCGACGACCAGGAACGCCATCACGTCACCGGCGCCGCCATACCTGAAAGGAGGGCGATGACCCTGTCACCGCCCTCCGCGAGTCGGGGTGCTTCCGGTCAGCGCTTGTAATGCCCCTTCCCTTTCTTCTGGATCGGCGCAGGGGTCGGGTCGGGTTCGGGTGCCGGGGCCGGCTCGACGGTCGGCTCGGTCGGCGTGGGAGAAGACACCGGAGTCGTGGTCATGCCCGGCTGCGCGGCCTTTCTCCACTTCACGTAATCAACGCTCCACCAATAACTCTGATCGAATTGCTTGGCCAGGTACAACCAGCTTTCGGCGTTGGTCACGCCCCCTTGGAAGACGAGATCGCCGCGGTCGCGATACAGGGTCTCGCCGGTATGGAAGTAGTACCAGGCATAGGCCGGCGCAATGATGAGATTGAGGTCCGGGGCCGGCGTCATGCCTCCACTCCCGTCATTCGATTCCCGGTCGGTGTACATGAACACGAGCTTGTCCGGCATCCAGGAGTGCGCCCACAGCTCATCCAGCGCGATTTGGATCTTCGGCGGGACGCGCGCATCACCGGTGGCTTCGTAGTACTGAATCAGGGCCTGCATGGTGATCCCGACCATGAACGGGCGAACGTACGGGGCCGTCTTCGTGACGAACCACTGGTCGATGTGGCCGAGCGCTTGGTTGACCATGTCCGCCAGCCGAGCCCGTCGGGGCTCCCCCATCGCTTCCGCGCTCAGATAGCTCATGATGACGTAGGCGACTTCACGGCTGCGGTCGGTATTCGCGGTCCATTCGAGCGGGGTGCCGTCCGGGCAGTAGCTCGCCCGCTGCGCCATCGAGATGATGGTGTCCCGCGAGACTTGGTCGGCGGTCGTCTGGTAATCGATCACCATGCCCTTGGTGAAGTTCATGAAGCCCGCGACCTTGCCCCCGTTGGGAATGACGTACCCGTCGCGGTAGATCGCCTCGGCGAGGCCGGCGCAGTACTTCCACGTGGGATCGCCCGTATAGTCCTTGATCTGGTAGTAGACGCGCTCACCGTCGTAGTACACCGCGTTCAATTGCGTCGAGTAATCGGCCGCCCCGGGGGCGAGCGTGTTGCAATGCTGGCGACCGAACTTCGTCATGTTGGCTTCCCAGTTGCTCAACAGAGGGATCGGGGTCTCGTCGGCCCCCGCGATCGACGTCATCCCGACCACCGCGAAGAGGCTTGCCGATGACACCGCAGCCGCAAGGGACCGAGGAGCGAAGGGGTACGGCATAACAACCTCCCAAAAAGGTGAACAGTTGCCCGTTTCCGATCAGAGGACAGGCTGCGACGGGGCTCCCGGGTGAGAGCCCCGACTGCGGCTCTGGCAGGCAGGGGAGGCATCTGCAGGTTACGTACCGATTCGTAGGACGAGGCTATCTCCTTTCGCGGCTTGGCGTTCTTGATCGGGCGCCCTCCACGGCCCGAGCCGAGCGGCTGAAATTCGGCGTCGCTGCACAAGAATGACCGAGTCGAGCCCTCGACGTCGGGCTTCTCGCCGTGATGGGGGCCGTCGCGCCGCGTGGGCGCCGGTGGGCGAAGCTCCTCACGCTCCGAGCAGACCACCTAAGAGCAGGAGCGCCACAACTTCACACGCGGTGGGGCGCTTTTGAGCCGAACTATTTTCACCTCATTCGAATTTGCCTTCAATTTCCAGTCACGTTTCGCGCCCGAATTCTGGTACAGTACTCGCATTCGTTTCTCGCAGCTCTTTGAACTGTCTCGGTATTCTTGAATGAAGGCCTTGTTGCTCGCGATGCTGGTCAGCTATGCGACCGGCGTCGTTCTTCCGTTCTTTCTTAAGAAGCCGGCCGCCCTCTCGGTTACAGCCGCCAGCCTTCCCGCTATCCTCGGAACCATCTTTGGCTTCATTCTCGGTCTGCGTGCCGTGCTCAGCGGCGCACCGGCCGTCTTTGCCGTCGATTCGAACCTGCCTTTCCTGGACCTGTCGCTCTCGCTCGATGCCCTGAGCGGCTTCTTCGTCGCCACGATCTCGCTCGTCGGCTTCCCGGCCTCCATCTATGCGTTCGGCTCGCTCGCTTCCCATGAGCCGGCGCGCGTGCCCCTGTTGGGGGCCATGTACAACCTGTTTCTCGCCTCCATGACCCTCGTCGTCCTGGCGAACAATGGACTGCTGTTCCTGGTCGTCTGGGAAGTCATGTCCCTGGCCTCTTACTTCCTGGTGGTGACCGAGCACGAGAAAGCGGAGGTCCGGTATGCCGGGCTCTTCTATCTCGTCATGGCCCATCTCGGCACGGCGTTCATCCTGCTCACGTTCCTGATGTTCTTCCAGGAAGCCGGCTCGTTCTCGTTTCAGGATTTCCGGCAGGCCGGGCAGGCGCTGCCGGAGAGCATGCGCGCGGCCGCGTTCCTCACGGCGCTGATCGGGTTCGGGGTCAAGGCCGGCATCGTGCCGCTCCATGTATGGCTCCCCTACGCCCATCCCGCGGCGCCGTCGCATGTGTCGGCGTTGATGTCGGGCGTCATGATCAAGACGGCGATCTACGGGCTCCTGCGCGTGTCCTTCGACTTCATGGGCGGGGAATTCGCCTGGTGGTGGGGCGTGCTTCTCCTCGCGTTCGGCACCGTCTCCGCCTTCCTCGGCGTGCTGTATGCGCTGATGGAGCACGACATCAAGAGCCTCCTGGCCTTCCACAGCGTGGAAAACATCGGCATCATCGTGATGGCGATCGGCGCCGCGATGGTCTTCCGCGTGTACGGGCTGAACGAGCTTGCAGCGCTAGGGCTGCTCGCGGCCCTCTATCACACGCTGAACCATGCCGTGTTCAAGGGGCTGCTGTTCCTGGGCGCGGGCGCGGTGGTGTCGTCGACAGGCGGGAAGAACATCGAGGACTACGGCGGTCTTCTGCGGCGGATGCCATGGACCGGGGCCTTCTTCCTGGTCGGGTCGGCTTCGATCATTGCGCTTCCGCCGACCAACGGGTTCGTGAGTGAATGGCTGGTGTTCCAAACGCTGTTCCTCAGCTTTCACCTGCCCACCCTGCTGCTCAAATTCATGCTGCCGCTCGCGGCGGCCATCCTGGCCTTGACGGCGGCGCTGGCGCTGGCGTGTTTCGCGAAAGCCTTCGGCATCGCCTTTCTGGGGCTTCCACGGTCCCACCACGCCGCGGCCGCGCGCGAAGTGCCGGTGTCGATGCGGGTGGGTATGGGGTTCCTCGCGTCGTGGTGCTTCCTCCTCGGCCTGGCTCCGCTCGCCGTCGTGCCGCTCCTTGACCGCATGACCGCGCCGTTCGTCGGCACGGCCATCGCAGAAAAAGCCCTGGCACTCGAGGGTTGGGCGTTGACACCGGCGAACGCCGAATTCTCCAGCATCTCCCCGGCGGCGCTGGCGGTCATGTTGGTCGCTCTGGGCCTCCTCGGCCTCGGGCTCGCGCGATGGTTCGGGGGCGCACTGCGCCGGCGCTCTTCCCACACGTGGAACTGCGGTCTTCCCTTGTCGCCGCGCATGCAGTACAGCGCGATCGGGTTCGTCCAGCCGATCAAACGCATCTTCAGCACGATCTATCGCCCGACGATCAAATTGGAAACCGAGTTCTTGGAGGAATCGCGCTATTTCGCCAAGCGACGGCGCTTCGAGTTCCATATCGAGCCCGTCATCCAGCGCGTCCTGTACGAGCCGGTGGCCGCCTGGTTTCAACGGGCGGCGGACCGGCTTCGGGTCGTGCAGGCGGGGAGCATTCACGTGTACTTGTCTTACATTTTCGTGGTGCTCGTCCTGTTGTTGGTGGCGGCCTCATGACGCTCGCGGCACATGGGCTCGTGGTGGTCGCCCAAGCCGTCCTGCTGCTCCTCTTGGGGCCCTTCGTGCTCGGGTTGATCCGAAAGGTCAAGGCGCTTCTCCAGAGCCGGCGCGGGCCGAGGCTCTGGCAGCCCTACGCGGACATGGCGAAACTGTTCCGGAAGGAACCGGTGGTCTCGACCACCACCTCGTGGTTGTTTACGGCGACCCCGTACATCGTCTTCGCGTCCTCCCTTGCGGCGGGGCTCCTCGTGCCGATGTTCGTGTCGACGACCCCCTTGAATTTCGCCGGCAATATCATCGCGCTGGTCTATGTGCTGGCCATCGGAACGTTTTTTCTGATCCTCGCCGGGCTGGATGCCGGCTCGGCTTTCGGCGGGATGGGGAGCAGCCGTGAGGCGATCATCACGACCCTGGCCGAGCCGGCCATGATCCTGTCGATCTTTGCCATTGCCTTGACCTCCGGGTCGACCAACCTCAGCACGATCGTTCACAAGAGCGCGCAGCAGGGCCTCCTCGGCGCCTCCCCGTCGCACATGATGGCGTTGGCGGCTCTCTTCATCGTGACCCTCGCCGAGACCGGCCGGGTGCCCGTCGACAATCCCGCGACGCACCTGGAGCTGACGATGGTCCACGAGGCGATGGTCTTGGAATATTCGGGCCGCTATCTGGCCCTGATCGAATGGGCGTCGGGCATCAAGCTCTTGGTGTTCTTGACGCTCCTGGCGAACGTGTTTGGTCCGTGGGGAATCGCCACGACGCGCACCGGAACGGCCTTGGCGGTCGGCCTCGGCGCCTATCTCCTGAAAATCGCCGGCCTCGCGGTCTTGATCGGGGTGATCGAATCCATGTTTGCCAAGCTGCGCCTCTTTCGAGTGCCCGAGTTCCTCGGGCTGGCGTTCGTCCTGGCGCTGCTCGCGCTCGTCTTTTTCTACATCTTGGGAGGCTAGGTGCTTCACGTTTCACCCACGGTGGCGACTCAACTGGTCGACCTGTGTGCCGCCGTTCTCCTGCTCACGAGCTTTGCCATCGTGGCTCAGCGCCGCCTGTCCTCGTGTGTGGATCTCTTCGCCCTGCAGTCGGCATGGCTCGCCGTGACGGCCGTCCTCGTGGCCGCGCTCACCGGGATGCCTCATCTGTACTTGGCGGCGCTGTTGACGGTGGGGATCAAAGCCGTGATCCTTCCCCGTATCCTGAGGCGGGTGGTCGAGCGACTGAACGTGACGCGGGAACTGGTCATGAACGTGAACGTGCCCGCCGGCCTGCTCGTCTGCGGCGGGCTCGTCATCGTGGCCTTCTTCATCACCCAACCGATCATTCCGTTGGGGTTCCTGCTCACACGCGACTCACTTGGCATCGCGCTCGCGATCGTCCTCATCGGATTCTTCACGATGATCGCGAGGAAGAAGGCCGTGACCCAAGTCATCGGCTTCCTCGTGATGGAGAACGGGCTCTTCCTCGGCGCCACCGCCGCGGCCTATGGCATGCCGCTGCTGGTGGAGCTCGGGGTCTTCTTTGATGTGCTCGTCGGCGGGCTGATCGCCGGCATCTACAGTCACCGGATCCAAGACGCCTTCGACAGCCTCGATACGAGCCGCCTGACCACCTTGAAGGACTAAGGCATGATCGCGACTCTCTTGCTGCTCTCCGCTCCGCTGCTTGCCGGCCTTATGAGCCTGCTGATCAAGCAGGCCCGGCTCCTCCATGCCGTGAACGTGCTCAGCATGGCGGCCCTGGTGGTCGCCGAGTGGATGTTGGGCCGCGGCGTCTTGGAGCAGGGCGCCGTGACGGCCCTGTTCGGCGTCGTGTACATCGACGCGCTCGCGCTGCTCATCCTGCTCATCATCGCGATCATCGGCGTCTCCTGCTCCTTGTACATGTGGTCCTACCTGGACGACTGGGTGGCACGCGGCGTCATCGCCCCTGCGCGGCTCAGCCGCTTCTTCTTCTTGTTCCATCTGTTCCTGTTCGCGATGGTCTTCGCCGTCGTGGCCAACAGCCTGGGCCTCCAGTGGGTGGCGATCGAGGGCACGACGCTCGCGACGACGTTCCTGATCGCGTTCTCCAGGAAGCGGCAGGCGCTGGAAGCCGGGTGGAAGTATTTGATCCTATGCTCCGTCGGGATCGCGCTCGCGCTGTTCGGGACCGTCCTCACCTATTATTCGTCCATCCGGGTGTTGGGTGATGTCAGCAGCGCGTTGAACGTGACCCAGTTACAGGAGGTCGCGGCTCGTCTCGATCCGCACGTGCTCAAGCTCGCGTTCGTGTTCATCCTGGTCGGCTACGGCACGAAGGTCGGCCTGGTCCCCATGCACACCTGGCTGCCCGATGCCTACAGCGAGGCCCCGGCCCCGGTTACGGCCATGCTGGCGGGCGTGCTCGAAACCGTGGCGGTCTATGCCATCCTGCGGAGCAAGATGATCGTCGATGAAGCCCTGCCCGGCGGCTTTGCGGGGAATCTCGTGTTGCTCTTCGGCCTCGGGTCGTTCGGCGTGGCGGCGCTCTTTCTCCTCGTTCAGCAGAACTACAAACGGCTGTTTGCCTACTCGAGCATCGAGCACATGGGGCTGGCCATGATCGGATTCGGGGCCGGCGGCGTGATGGGGACGTTCGGCGGCCTCTTTCACCTCCTGAACCATGCGCTCGCGAAGGCCCTGGCGTTCTTTGCCGCCGGAAACGTCCATCGGCGGTATGGCACGTTGGAGATCGGCGGAGTGCGGGGGCTTGCGAAGGCCCAGCCGGTGACGGCCGTGGCCATCCTCGTGGCCGCGCTGGCTCTGGTCGGCATGCCCCCCTTCTCCTTGTTCGTCAGCGAGACCCTCATCATCTCGTCGCTGGCGACCAAGACGTTTGCCTCGGACACGATGCACCTCGGGAGCTTCTTGACGCTCACGCTGTCCGATCACGTGCGGAGCTTGGCCATCGTCTCGCTCTTTCTGACGTTCGCGGTCGCCCTGTTCGCGGGCGTCATGTCGAGGATCAGCTCGATGGTGTGGGGCGAGGTGCCGGACGGCGTGCGGTCCGGCGAACAATGGCATGTCGGCAAGGCCCCGCTGATCGCGATCGTCGCGGTCCTGGTCGGGTTCAGTCTGGCGCTCCCTCCACCTCTTCAGGTGCTGCTCGACCGGGCCGCGGCGGTGCTCGTCTCACATTGAAGGAGGTCAGATGAATGCCGTGCTGAACGTGCTCGAGGGGGAATTCGGGGAGGCGATCGCGTGCGAGGGGCGGCAGGCCGGAGCGCCGGTGCTCCGCGTGACATGCCGGCGGCTTCCCGACGTCGTCGGCTGCGTCGTGAAGCGCCTCGACGGCCTGCTCTCGCTCCTGTGGGCCCTGGACGCGCGGGAGCCGCACGGCCGGTACGATCTGTATTACTTGTTCACGCTCCTGCCGTCCAAACAGTGGCTCCTGCTCCATGTCGAGCTGCCGGCCAATACTCCCGACTATCCCTCGATCACCCCGCAGACCCTCGCCGCGAAATGGTACGAGCGTGAGATCAAGGACTTGTTCGGCCTCGTCGCCGTCGGCCACCCCGATTTGCGGAGGCTCGTGAGGCATGAACATTGGCCCGAGGCCGCGCATCCATTACGAAAGGACGTGGCGTGGGATTGCGTCCTCGACCGGCACGCCGGCGGCTATCGGTTCAGGCGGATCGAGGGAGAGGGGGTGTTTGAGGTGCCGGTCGGTCCGATTCACGCCGGGATCATCGAGCCCGGGCATTTCCGCTTCTCCGTCGCCGGCGAACCGATCATGCAGTTGGAGCTCCGGCACTTTTGGAAGCACCGGGGCGTGGAAAAGCTCTTTGAACAGAGGTCGCTGCTCGATGGGGTGTCGCTGGCCGAACGGGTCAGTGGGGATACCACGATTGGGCACGGGCTGGCCTATTGTCAGGCGGTCGAGGCGCTGTACGAGCTCGACGTGCCGCGGCGCGCCCGATATCTACGAACGCTGTTGTTGGAGCTGGAACGGCTGCACAATCACCTCGGCGACGTCGGGGCGATCTGTCATGACACGGCGTATGCGGCCGCGCACGCCCACTGCAGCCGGCTGAAGGAGCGGGTGCTCCAGCTCAACGACCGGCTGTTCGGCTCGCGTTTCCTGAGAGGCGCGCTGTGCGTGGGCGGCGTCACGGGCGATCTCGAGCGCCGGCACCTTGCCGAGATCGCGGCAGAGAGCGACCGCATCGCGGCGGATTTCGGCGAGCTCGAAGCGATCCTCTTCGCCAACGCGTCCTTGGTCGATCGGCTGGAAACCACCGGAGTGCTGACGGAAGACGAAGCCCGGCGGCACGCGGCCGTCGGCGTCGTCGGCCGTGCCTCGGGGATCGACCGTGACCTGAGACGCGATCGGCCGTTTGCCGCCTACGACGAATTGACCGTGAACGTCGTGCTGTACCGCTATGGCGACGTGCGTGCGCGTTTCCGGGTCCGGGTCGACGAGATCCATGAATCGATTCGGCTGCTCCGTGAAGCGACGCAACGAATCCCGGATGGTCCTCACGTCGCGACGGGCGGGACCGTTCCGGCGAAAGGCCGATGGGCCGTGGCAGCCGTCGAAGGCTGGCGCGGCGAAATCCTCTATGCGGTGCATGCCGGCGCCGGCGGCGCGATCGAGCGCTGTAAGGTCCGCGATCCGTCGTTCGTCAACTGGCCGTCGATTCAGCAGGCGGTGCTCGGCAACATCGTCCCGGACTTCCCGCTCATCAACAAGAGCTTCAATCTCTCCTATGCCGGCAATGATCTCTGAAGGAAAGGAGGACACCATGTTTCGGATACTGAAAAAGAGCGTCAAGGAAGGGATCGTGACGGGGCAATATCCGGAGCCGCCGCATGTGGACCGCGACATCGCGGAGGCCAGGACGAAGGCCCGGCTGTTCAAGCGGTCGCTCACGCTCCGGGAGGTCGACACCGGATCGTGCAATGCCTGTGAGATGGAGCTGAATGCCTTGGCGAGCCCGATCTACGATCAAGAACGCTTCGGCATCCACGTCGCCGCCTCACCACGGCACGCCGACGCGCTCGTCGTGACCGGACCGGTGACGGTCAATATGGAGGAAGCGCTCAAGGACGCCTACGACAGTACGCCGGCGCCCAAATTGGTGATCGCGTTCGGTGATTGTGCGATCGATTGCGGGGTGTTCAAGGGCAGCTATGCGGTCACCGGGCCTGTCGCCCGGCATGTGCCCGTTGATCTGACCATTCCGGGCTGTCCCCCTCGGCCATCCGAATTCTTGAAGATCTTGAGCGAGCTCCGGAGCGACGAGAAGCGATAAGCGGCGGGGAGGCGGACGATCGACACGTCAACTGCCGTGCTCCTTCGCAACCCGGTCGCCCGACCATCCACCATCTGCCTCCTCAGTGAGCCGTTCCACCCTGTTCGTCGACGCGTCTTCGAGCGGTCGCTGGGCCAAGACTGCCGCGCCGGAGATCGGTAACTGGATCGTAAATTCCGTTCCATGACCGACCTGCGAGGTGACGGCGATCTCGCCATGGTGTTCTTTGACGATGCCGAAGGCGATAGAGAGACCCAACCCGGTCCCCTGTCCGACTTCCTTCGTCGTGAAGAAGGGATCGAAGACCCGCGACAGGTATTCGGGCGGGATCCCTATCCCGCTGTCCTTGACGGAGACGGTCACGCGATCGTCGGTGAGGGTCGAAGACAGCGTGATGGCTTTTCGAGGAGCCTCCGCGACCGCGTCGATGGCGTTCGCGAGGAGGTTCACGAGCACCTGTTCCAGTTGGATCTGACACCCGTCGACCAACGGATTGGCGACCTCGAGCGACACGATGGTCTCCACTTGAGCCAGCCGCATCCGCTCTGCGAGCAATGCCCGGGCGGCTCGGATGACGCTATTGATCTCGAGCGGCTGAAAGCTTTCCTTCCCTGATCGCCCGAACATCCGGAGGTGAGTGATGATGGCCGCCGCCCGGTCGACCTGCCCGCTGGCTTCACGCAGAGAGGAGATGAGCGGGTCCTTGAGCGGCCCGGTCAGGTGCGCCTCGATGAGGTCGAGCGCGTTTCCCAGGAACAGCGCGATGTTGTTGAGCGGATTGTTGAGCTCGTGGGCGAGGCCGGTCGTCAGCTCTCCGATGGAGGCCAACTTGGCGCTCTGGACCAACTGGGCCTGCTTTTCGCGGAGCTCGCGCTGACGGGCCTGCGCCTCCTCGAGCAGGCGCTGGATCTCGGCTTCCGCCTGCTTTCGATGGTTGATGTTGAAGAGGGCGCCAATGAGACGAATGCCGACTCCCGCCGCGTCGTACAGGTATTTGCCCCGGGCGGCCACCCACACGACGTCACCCGTGTCGGCGCGAACCAACCGGTAATCGTGACTCAACGGCTGGTGTCGCTGAAGGCAGTGGGCCATTTCAGCACGCACCCGCGCTCGGTCTTCGGGATGGATTCGCGCCTCCCAGGCCTCTCGGCTGGGAAGCGTCCGGCCGACCTCATAACCCAAGAGCGCAAAGAACGGTGGGGACCAGACCATCGCATCCGACTGCAGGTCCCAGTCCCACAGGGCCATCCCTGCCCCTTCCACCGCCAAGGCCAGCCGTTCCTCACTCGTGCGGAGCGCCTCCTCGGTCCGGCTCCGGACGATGCACTGCGCGAGGTTCGCGGCGATCCCGGCCAATTCATCGAGGGTCCGCGGACCGAGCTCATGACGAGCAAACAGGGCCAGCACGCCCACCACCTTGTCCTGGGCGACCAGGGGATACCCGGCGAACGCCCGCAGGTGCTCCCGCGCGACCCACTGCGGGTTGCGGACCCATGATTCCTCTTGAAGGCGATTGGTCAGACGAGGGCGACGATCCCGAACCATCTCCCCGATCTTCAGGGGGGCGGCGACCGGGACGCGACTATACTCGCCCTTGAGGTTGGTCGAGAGCCCGGCGCTCCCGGCGAGAATCAGCGTGTCCCCCGTGTGGTCCAGCAACCACACTCGGGCCAACGACACGTCCAAATGCCAGACGAGGGACTCCATGCACAGGTGCAGCATGCGATCGAGCGGCTCATGGACCGTGAAAATGGAGCTGATGCTGGTGGCAACACTGGCCAATGCTTCCCGCTCGAGCAACTGACGTTCTTCAGTCGGACGCATGCTGGTCACGCAAAGACGATGGGACAACTCGGTCGGAGCACCGCCGCGCCATGGGAAAATCGATGAGTCAGGGAGGGAAGAGTCCGTAGCATTCAGGGGCGGCATCATGACGGAAATTGGTAACGCCGGCTATCAGCCGGATGCTTACGTCGTATACCGGGCTTCTCTTGGCCGGATACGTAAGTAATCGTCACACGTCGAAGTACTCGCCGGCCTCTTAATCCGGTGGGGCGCGAGTATGAAACACTAAAAGGATTGGGTGGGGCGGTGCACGCTTTGGTAGGTCATGTTGACCGAGTTGCTGGACACGAACCACTACTTCTTCAATCCCTATGCGCTGCCGCCGTTCGCGGCTGCAGCCGGATTGTGCATTGTGCTCCTCCAGTTCCTGGTGCACGGGGTCCCGCGTAGCATCCGGCTGCCCCTGAGCCTCGTGTTCGTGGCGGCTGCGATTTGGTTACTGTCCTTCCATTTGATGTATTCGAGCAAGAGCGAGCAGGACGCGCTTGCGTGGGCCAAGCTCGCTTATCTGGGCGTGCCGTTCATTTGCGCCGCCACCTACCATTTGGCCATCCGCCTCCGTGATCTCTACGACACGCAACGACCGGCCGTCTGGGCGGCGTGGCTGGTCTCGCTCCTCTTTGCCGGACTCGCCTTCAACACCGAGCTGATCCCTCGGGTGACCAGGCAGTGGTGGGGGTTCTACCCGCTCTATGGTCACGCCGGGATCGCCTTCATCGGATACTTCGGCGCGATGGCGGCGGCCAGCCTCTGGCATTTTTATCGCGCCTACAAGACCGCGGAGTCCTATGGGCGGAAGCGGATGGTCCAATTCGTCGGGTTGGGGATCGTGACGGGGTATCTGGCCGGCGTGGATTTCATTCCCAAGCTTGGGGCGGCCCTCTATCCGTTCGGCTACTTCTGGGTCTTGATCTCGGCCTTGTTGGTGTCGCACGGCCTTGCGGAGACGGTGGAGGCGAGACCGGCCTCCCTCTGGGAAGCAGCGACGGCGGCCGAGATCGGGTATAGGGCGCGGTTGCACCGGCAACAGCGGGCCCTGCTCGCTTCGCTCGACGTCCTCATGACGGACAGGAGCGCGGCGGAGTCGATTCGCCGGATCCTCGAGGAAGCGGGTGAAGGGGTGAGCATCGTTCGGATGGCCGTCTGGCAGTATCATGCGGCAGCCGGAACGCTGCAGTGCCGGCACCTGTATCGGCGCACCCCCCAACTGCATCGTGTGATCGCCGGGCAATTCGTCCGGCCGGATCCCGCCTACCTGGAGCCCTTGATGGCCGGACGCGTCGTGCAGGTCGACCATCTCGTCTCCGATGAGCGCATGGCTCCCGTTCAGCCCGTCTTCCTTGACGATCCCGCCGTGGCGCTGTCGGGCTTGGAGGTGCCGATTCACCGGGAGGGACGGTTCCTCGGCGTGCTCTCCGCTCATTCAGTCGGCGAGTCCCGTCAGTGGCCCGATGATGAACGCGGGTTTCTAAAGCTCATCGCCGAGATTCTTGCCGTGATCATCGACGTCCGGGTGGGAGCGGGCGGAGGGTTGCCCGACCGCTTGATCGGCGCCTCACCCACCGTCCAACGCGTGATGGAGGAGTTGATCCGGCGCGACCGGCTGATGGCGGAGGTGGAGACAGGCACGGCACCGCGATGAGAGGCGACTAGAGCCCGTCTCTCTCGCTCTTGTTCCCGACGATCAGGCGGGAGCCCGGGCGGTAGGTCAGGTAGTACCAGGCCCATTCGAACATGACGCGAAGCCGGTTGCGGAAGCCGATGAGAAAGAAGATGTGGACCAGGGACCAGAGCAGCCAGGCGATCACACCGACGGTCCGAATCGGGCCGATTTGCGCCACCGCGTGCGCTTTCCCGATGGTGGCCAACATGCCGCGATCCCGATAGACGAACGGCCGCCGCGAGTCGGCCGGCACGCCGCGCCGAATCACTCGCGCCACGTACCGGGCCTGCTGCATCGCCACCGGAGCCAGCGCGGGCAGCGGAGCGCCGTCCTTGTCGATCGAGCACGCCGCGTCCCCGATGACGAAGATGTGGGAGTCGCCCGGGATCGAGAGGTCCTTCTCGACGATCACGCGGCCCTGCCGATCCAGCGGCGCATCGAGGGAGCGCAGCAGCGGTGAGGCTTCGTTCCCCGCCGCCCAAATGATGTTGGCGCTCTCGAGCACGTCGGTTCCCATCCAGACACCGGATGGGGTGACCTCGGTGACGCGCGCCTGTAAACGGACGTCCACCCCCAACTCTTCGAGGACCGTCTGCGCCTCCGCCGAGAGACGCGGGTCGAACCCGGCGAGGATGCGGTCGCCCGCCTCGAGCAGGACGAGTTGAATGTCGTCCGGGCTGATGCGCGGGAAATCCGGGAGGATGGACCGCCGCGCGATCTCGGCGATCGCACCGGCCAACTCCACCCCGGTCGGCCCGCCGCCGACGATGACGAACGTCAGATGCTTCTTGGCCGCCTGCCCCCCGACCCGCTCCGCGCATTCGAACGAGAGCAGCATCCGCTCGCGGATCTCCAAGGCATCCGCCAGGGTCTTCAAGCCCGGGGCGATCCGCCCCCACTGCTCATGACCGAAATAGGAGTGGCGCGATCCGGGCGCCAGGACCAGGTCGTCAAAGGGCAGCTCCCCGTCTTGGAGCCGCACCGTTCGCGCCGCACGGTCGACGGCGATCGCCTCGTTCATCATGACCGTGACCCCGCTCCGACGCAGAATCGTCCGAAGCGGGGACGCGATGTCGCCGGCCGACAAGGCGGACGTGGCCACCTGGTACAGGAGCGGCTGAAAGACGTGATGGTTGGTCCGATCGACCAGCGTGATGTCCGCAGGCATCCCGGCGAGGCGTTGTGCAGCCGTCAGGCCGCCAAAGCCCCCGCCGATGATCACCACTCGACGCCGGTCCTTCGTCTGTCGCGGCTCCAGCACTTTGGAGTGGGCCCCCGTTTCTCCTGGCGATCAGCAGGTGCGCAGGCGAATGGGAACGATGCGTCAAGGACCGCGAAGAACATGGGCGAGGTCGCGGGCAGGTGAGGTGCGCAGCGGTCCGGCGAGTTAGCGCGGGCGGGGATCGGTGCTGCGTTCAGCTTGATCGCGCCGGAGGGCGGTGTGAGTGATCGCGTAGAAGCAGTGCCGACAAGACCAGAAGGCGCCGGTTTGGACCAAGGAATTGCGGTGGCACCGAGGGCACGCCTCGACCAGCGCCCAGGACCGAAGTGAGCGCTCCGAGCAGTCCGCCTGCACGCGCGGCTCTTTGTCATGGCGTTTCATACCGTCACCTCCTCGACCAGTGGTTCCGCGACATCCCGGCCTTGGGTGACCTTGATGATTCCGTCGTAGATGGCCCGCGCAGACGAAGACCATTTGCTGTCCGGTGGAAGGCCGCGAAATGCCGCTTCAGCAGCCTTTTGTTCATCGTATGTCAAACGCTTCGACATCACACTCGCATCCTGTCTACGAGAGAACACGTCGACCGACGAGCCTATCTTACTGCATGACGTGCGAAAACGGAATAGGCGGACGGACGGCGGCGAAGAACGGCTCACCCGACGAGTCACACGGCGGCGTCCTGGACGGATCCTGATGCAGCGGCGTCGGAGGAACGACGGGCCGCCCCGCCCGCGCCCCGCGCCGGCATACCTTCCCCCAAGCCCTACGAATCTGCCACCCTGGCCTCGTTCCTCTAGTGCGGAGTACGCTGAAAGAAAGGCATCACCAGTCAAGGAGGCCACCATGAAACGAATGCTTGGAGCAGGGCGAATTCTCGGCATAGGGGGAATGGCGATTCTCTTGTTGGCGTGCCAGCAGTTGACACCGGGTCAGCGGACCGCCATTCCTGAAACCAGTCGAACCGGCAAGGTCGTGGACGTGAGGATCAACTTTGCCTCCGTCGCACCGGCCGATTTGAAGGTCGATGTGGGGGACGAGGTCCGATTCATCAATGATGGAACCTTGCCCATACGGGTGATCCTGATCGAGGCGGCCCACCACGCCGCGTGCCAACGCGGGTTCCGGGCCGCGATCGACCAGGAGGCGGAGATCAGCCCCGGTCGCTATGCGAGCTTCTGTTTTGATAAAGCCGGGACGGTGAAATATATGGCTCGGGAGAAGGGCCCGGTGGCCGGCGGAGAAAAAGTCCTCTCGGCGCAGATCCGTGTCGAAGAGGGCGGGGCGACGGCCGCCTCGATCAGCGAGGCCGCGCCGGAAGGGACATCGGCTTCTCGGCGTGAAGTGGAGGAAGGCAAGACGCCGCCACGCATCACGCCGTCGAGACCCGAGGCGGAGGCGGGGCTGACGCTGACGCCCGAGGAGAAGTAAGGCCAACCTTTGACCTCTCGGGCGCCCCGAGCGCGTACACCGGCGGGAGCGGCGGAAGCCGCCCCGCCGGATGGCAGTCCGCTATCCTTCTCGGCCTCCTGCCTTCACCTCGGTCGCGATGTCCATCACCTTGTCCTCGCCATCGACCATCAGCACGACGGCATCGCCCTTCCCCAGCCTTGAGACTTTCTCTTGCACGGACCTCCTGACTTCATAAGGCTGTCGCTCACCCTCGACCGTCTGGATGGTCACCATGTTCTTTTCCAGCGGCTCGACGATCGTCCCTTCGACCCGACGATGCGCACCTTTGAGCGGCGATTTGCGCTCGGGACTCGCCTGTGCCCGGTGCAGGGCCTCTTGGCTCGCGAAGATCGCATCGGCGATGCGGGCTGCCTCGTCCACGAGAAACTCAGCCTCCACCCCGACCGGGATCGAGGCGACCTTACTGCGCGCCTGTGGGAGCACGCCGAATGTCTCTTCCTTTCCCTCGTCGGTCCTGATCAACGCTTCCTCATGCCCGATCACCAGAGGCTGCATCAGCCGTCCATGGATGATTCGGTGGGTGCCCGGCTGCCCGGCAAGGTGGTAGTCAACGACGAGATTTTGCTCGTTGAGCGTGATCTCGATCCGGTCCCCCTTCTTGACGGAAGCCATCGCTTTGTCGGTAGATTGGTGCACGGGAAGGAACCGAGGCTGCACCTCTCCCGTATTCACTTGAATTTGGCCACTCTTCACGTCCTCGACGATCCCGATCACATGCCGATTCCCTTGAAGGAGGTTCCCGGGTGGATCTGACGCCAGCGCGACGGAGACGCTTCCTCCCGCCAGCAGCGCCACGATCACCATCCCCCGTATCCTATTCATGGCTGTTCTCCTCTCGTAGAGTTTCTGGGACAGCGGACAGGGATGCAGGCTCAAACATCCGATGGATCGTCATGGCAGTACTTGCTGCTCCTTGATCTGTCCCTCGCCTTCAAGGACGGCTTTGCCATCCTTGTCCGTGAGGTCTGGTTTCTTCTCCGTTTCTGGAAGACTGGGTTCAACGACCAGGCTGTTCTGGACGGCCTTGACTCCCGGTTCGGACATTACAATCCGGGTCGCGAGCCCTTCCTCCTCCGGGGTCTTCACCACCCCGTAGAGCGTGACCTGCCCATCCTTGACGGCGACTGCAAGCAGGCCCCAATTGATCCGGCCGTCCATCCGGAGCTTCTCTTCGAGCTTGGCCGACAACATCTCATCGTCTCGCGGGCCCGTGCTCTTCTGATCCACCAAGGGAACGGTCTCTGCCGCATGGCCGTCCAGGGTCCCCAGTCCGAGCGGAAACACGAGGAGCCCACCAAGCACGAGTCCAGTCGAACATGCCGTCTTCATGGCGGTTCCTCCTTCCTGTGCGAGCTGTCTGTGCGAGCTGTGCGAGTCACTGTCCTCCCCGCCTCGGTCGTGCCTCATGCCGCATGCGCGGGCCTCGAGATCTCCTTGACGGTGTCGGCCAATTGGTCCGGCTCGTTCAGTGCCAAGGCGAGATCCTTCTGGGAAATGATGCCCACGCAGCAGCCTTCTTCATTGACGACTGGGATGCGCCGCACCTGATGCCGCCGCATCTGGTGCAGGCAGGCTTGAAGATCGTCTTCGGGACGGCAGGTGATCGGGTTGGTGTGCATACTCTCGGCCACCTTGGCGTCGTGCGGGTTCCGTCCCGCCGCGACGACATCCAGACAGAGGTCCCGATCGGTGACAACGCCTACGAGCCGGCGGGTCTGTGGGTCAACCACCGGAACGATCCCGACGTCTTCTTCGGACATGATCAGCGCCGCAGCCTGTGCAGTCGCTGCCGGGGTACAGGTCGTGGGGTTTCGCGTCATGATGTCTTCGCATGTCATGTCTGGTTCCTCCTGGTAAAATCTTTCCAATTTCCACCGCGTCCACCGCGGCTCAGCCAGGTGTCGCCGCGCCGAGGCGCACGAAGCACGAGGCGGCCAATAGACGTCTGGGCGGTGTCATACGCGACCTTGCTGCCTTGGTTCTGCCTCGTCCGGTGCTTGATCGATGGGCCGTGCCTCACTGCTGTACCGAGGCAAGTCCGGTGCCCTGCGTCAGTCAAGCGAGCGAAGAGCGGTCGGCTCGTCTGCTACGTCGGGTAAGCAGTCGAAAGGCGGGGAGTCTGCGCGGCTTACGGCGGATCGCACAAAGTGATACGGGATGGCTCCATGCGCACGGCAGCTCACGCTGCGGACCATGTTCCGAATACGGGTCAAGGTGTCCGGACCAGAACGAGATGTCCGAGCGGCGGGTCCTATGACGACATTCCCGATTCATTTTCATTCTCATGAGCGCGATTCCGCTTGTCCTTCGTCAACCAGGCCTTTGTTCCGTTGAACGTATGCTTGCCTTACCTTTGCCCACTGCTCCGCTCGGTCCTACAAGAAATCCGTGATCTGACTGATAGGCTTCTCTCCCGGGGGGTGGAGTAGACATGGAGCATAGTGTGCGGATGGGCGGACGGTCGTGTGCGGCCCTCGAGGGCAAGGAGGAAGCGCAATGCTACGCAAACAGATACTTGGGAGCGGCCATCGCATAGGCGGAAGCAGCCGTCGCCACGGACCAGCCGGCATCTCGATCCCCGAGGTGGCCACGGTCCTGGTGTCCTCAGAGATGCCGGAGCATCCCGTCGACCACATCTGCGACGGCCAATACGGGCCCGGCAGCACACGTTGGATTGCCGGCGAGTCCGGCGATCAAAGCGTGGTGCTCTCCTTCGATGCTCCGCACACCGTTCGTCGAGTGAGTCTCGAAGTCGAAGAGCCTGAGGTCAGTCGAATCCAGGAGCTCGCCCTCTCGATCTCACGGGACGGTGGGCAGACGTACCGAGAAATCCTCCGCCAGGAATATACGTTCAGCCCGCCGGGTACGACGTTCGAGCACGAAGAATGGCAGATACCGGGAGAGGGTGTGACCAACGTCTGGATCTGGATCCGGCCGGATAAGAACGGCCGGCCATGCCGGGCGAGCATCACGTCGTTGGCCTTACAGTGAGAGCAAGCATACCGCGACCATCGACCACCGGTGGCGGATGCTCAACATTTTTGAGGGTGACACCATGAGGCAGGCGCAAGTAGGAGATACCGTCCGAGTCCATTACACCGCCAAGCTAGAGGATGGGACGGTCTTTGATTCCTCACAAGGAGGGAGCGTATTGGAGTTCAAGCTCGGAAGCAATGATTTGATCCGCGGCTTCCATCAGGCGGTCCTTGGCATGAAGCCGGGCGACTCGAAGACGGAAAAGATCCCCAGTGAGCTCGGCTATGGCCCTCACCAAGAATCCCTCTGTGTCACCGTCGACCCCGCCCTGTTCGTCGCAGAGGGGGTCCATCCCGATGTCGGGATGGAGCTGGAGGTACGGAGTCCGGATGGCAACGCAGTTCCTGTGCGCGTGACCGAGGTCTCCGAGGTCGGCGTGACCCTTGACGCCAATCACCCGCTTGCGGGGAAGGATTTGATTTTCGACATCGACCTCGTTGAGATCGTCGACGTCCCCGAATCGTCTTCACGGAAAGAGTCAGCCTAGACAGAATACTAGATGGAGCTAGACAGAATAATAGAGAAGCCGCGGGACGCCGGTCACCGAGGCACGGTGTGACAATGCACAGTCGTCGGGTCGGCGGGGCAGGGGACGGCCGGCGTTACCCGCCGCGCGGTTCCTTGCGGCCTTCGGGTCGACGAGCGTGACGCGGGGGACCGTCCCGCTGGTCGTCATCCACCAACAAGGCTTGACCCGTGACGATGTGCCCGCATTGCCTGCACCGCCAGAAGGCCCCGGTGTGGACGAAGTCCCTGTGAAAACACAACGCGCATAACATGCCCCAACCGTACCCCGGTCCGTTCCCGAGGGCAGTCAGACGATCCGTCCGAGGCTGTCCGAGGAAGCCGGAGCTTCGTGGCTGCGAAGTACTTACGGGTTCCTCCCCATCCTATTATGAAGACCGTGCGGCCGCGCGCGTCTTCACAACTGTCAGACATTCTTCTCTTTAGGTGCCGGAGACGCTCCGATTGTGATCGCCCGGGCAGGCTGTGATGATGAAGGAACGGAGGTCACCATGTTCACACACCTGCTGTCGACTCTTGCCCTTGGCGTGGGGCTGCTGGCTGCACCGGCCGGGGCTCAGGCCCCGAGATCCATCCTATCCACGGACGGCCGGGATGCGCGCGGCGTGGAAAACACCGGGCCCTCCAATGAGGCTCAGCCCGCGGAGACCATGCGGGCCACGATCGTGGGAAAGGAGGGCGACGAATTCATCGCCGAGACGGAAGAAGGTCAGGAGCTGCGGCTCCCCGTCGATGGGGCCCCGGCGGACGTCGGCATTGGAGATGAGCTTCGCCTCGTGGCCGACTTCGAAACGCAGACGATCTATATCTTCAAAGCCACACCGGACGAGGCCGGGGAGAAGGCCACCGAGCTCTGAGGCCAGTTTGGCCGCAGCCGGGGCTGGGGCATGTGGCGGGGCTGGTGCATGCGGATGGAGCGGAGAGGGCTTCCCCAGACTTCGTATTGGGTGCCGTCGGGGTCAGTCGCTAGCGGCCCGCCGGGTATCGGATGTGAATGCCACGGTGTCCGGCGCAGCCGGCTGCCGAAGCGCCCGGAACAGGTGCGGCAGCGACGTAATCGTCGGGGCGGCAATCAGGTCACGGACTCGAGGGAGGTTCCAGCAGGGTATCATCGGGAACTCATGATGCTCCCAGTGCATGTAGGTATTGTGGGGCAGAATCAAGGCCCGGGCGAGAAGGCCGGCAGAAATCCGGTGCGTTCCGTGAGTGCCCCCGTGTTCGGTCCACATCCTCAACCGAAAGATCGGCCAGAGGCAAAACAGCAGGCTTGCCCACCACAGGATCACAATCCACGCCTGCCCGGCCAGCCAGGCCACGGTGCCGGTCACGAGCCAAAACAACGGGGCCATGATGCCGTCGACGAAGGAGACGGCGCGGGTGAGATAGGCGGCCATGGCAAGATGGGGGATTCCCGCGCCGAGCAAATCCGTCAACGCGTGCATCGTGAGTTGACGGGAGGTGATCGGCACCTCCCATTGCCCGAACGCCCGCTTGTGAATCAATTCAGGATCCTGATCCGTCCCGGTCGCCCGATGGTGCTGAAAGTGAAAGCGACGGTAGCCCTCGAGCGGGAAGCCCAAGGGCCAGAAGCAGAAGAGGTTCGTCAGCAGGTCGTTCAACCGTCGGTTGCGGCTGACGAGGCGGTGCGCACCGTCATGGGCGAGTATCGCGAGCGCGTGCTGTTTCACCGCGATGATCAGCGCCGCCAAGACAAAGGCGACAGGGTGGTCCAGCCATCCCGTGACCACGACCGCCGCCACGATGACCGCCCAATCGAGCAGCGCTCGGCGAACCCACTGCCATTCGTCGGGCTCGGCTAGCTGGCTGATCCGTCGCATGCAAAATCCTTGGGATGACGTGCGTAGGTTCTAGGCCTACTCGGTCAATTAGTCAATCTGGGTGTTCTACGCAATTCATCGCTGGCCGGGGTGGATGTGGTGCCCGCCGGGCCTGGAACGATCGCTCCCTCTTTTGTTATCCTGTTCCCGTGAGCCATCATCCCGACCGCTCCTTCAGTCACCTGCTCAAGAGTGAGCCGCGGCGCGCGTTCTACGATCGCAACAAGCCGATCGCCGTGCTGATGATCCTCATCGTGTTCCTCTCCCCGATCATCGGCGTCCTTCTCTCCGGTCTGCCGGGTGCCGTCTTCGGCGTCGCCGCCTCCGTGGCCGGCTACTACCTGGCACCGTACGCCGTGCTCACGGTTGCCGGGCTCGGAAAGGACTGACCGGTCTTCTGGTAGAATGCCCACCGGTTTCGTGCCGAAGTCGGATCGCCCATCATCTGAGAGGGTCAATGGCCAAGAAGAAGGATCTCTCATCGTCTGCCTCGCCCGCGGCGCCACCCGTGCCTCCTGCCGAACCAATCGCGTCCCCCAAGGGCCGTCCCCCTGGCGGCCGTCCCGCCCAGACGGTGACCGCCGTGGAGATGGGCGCGCGGCAGCGGGAAATCTCCGTCTCCGAGTTTTTCACGAAGAACCGCCATCTGCTGGGGTTCGACAACCCGCGTAAGGCCCTGCTGACCTGCGTGAAGGAAGCGGTCGACAATGCGCTCGACGCCTGCGAGGAAGCCGGGATCCTGCCGGATGTCACGGTGCAGCTCGACGTGGTGGCGAACGGGGGCGCGACACCGCCTGCGAGCCAGGCCACCCGGTTTCGCATCACGGTGACCGACAACGGCCCCGGGATCGTCCGCCAGCACATTCCCCGCATCTTTGCCAAGCTCTTGTACGGGTCCAAATTCCATCGCCTCCGGATGAGCCGAGGACAGCAAGGGATCGGGATCTCGGCGGCGGGCATGTACGGCCAACTGACGACCGGCAAGCCGGTGAGGATCATCTCGCGGACCGGTCCGCGCGCGGCGGCGCATTACTTCGAAGTCCAGATCGACACGAAGAAGAACGAGCCGCTCGTGCACGAGAACAAGCAGATCGATTGGGAGCAGCCTCGCGGCACTCAGGTCTCGCTCGAAGTGGACGGCCGGTATCAAAAAGGGCGGGCGTCGGTCGACGAGTACCTGGAGCAGACCTCGATTGCGAACCCGCACGTGCGGCTGGTGTACCGGACGCCGGACGGCGAGACGAAGGAGTACCCGCGCACGTACCATGAATTGCCGCCGGCTCCCCGCGAGATCAAGCCGCACCCGTACGGGATCGAGTTCGGGATGCTCCTCAAGATGTTGCACGACACCAAGAGCCACACGCTCGCGGGCTTTCTGTCGAGCGATTTCTGTCGGGTGTCGCCCGCGCTGGCGGAGGAGATCTGCCAGGCCGCGAAGGTGGCGCCCGAGACCCGTCCACGGGCCATCCACGGCCCGACCGCGGAGCGGCTCTATCAGACGATTCAAGTCACCAAGATCATGGCGCCGCCCACGAACTGTCTCTCGCCGATCGGCGAGAAGGCGATTCTCGCCGGCCTCTACAAGCAGATCAAAGGGGAGTTCTATACAGCGGTGAGCCGGCCGCCGGCCGTGTATCGCGGCAATCCCTTCATCATCGAGGCGGGCGTGGCCTACGGGAACAGCTCGGACGCCGCGGCGAAGCCGCGACCTGCGGGACCGCTGGCCGAGGGGGAGGGGCGGGACGAAGACTCGGAGCTGGCCAGGGTGATCCGCTATGCGAACCGGGTGCCGCTGCTGTACCAGCAGTCCGCCTGCGCGACCTTCAAGGCGGTGCTCGACACGACTTGGCGCAATTACGGCATCGCGCAGTCGCGAGGGGCGCTCCCGGCCGGGCCGATGGTGATCTTCGTCCACATGGCATCCGTATGGGTGCCGTTCACGAGCGAGAGCAAGGAGGCGATCGCCGATTACGACGAGATTCATAAAGAGATCACGCTGGCGCTGCGTGAATGCGGCCGGCGGTTGGGTCTCTACTTACGGCGCCGGGAACGGGCGGCGAGCGAATATCGGCGGCGCAACCTCTTCGAGCTCTACATCGAAGAAGTGGTCGAGGCGTGCAACCGCCTCAAGGGCGGCAAAGTGCCGACCGAGAAGCTCAAGGCGCAACTCCAGAAGATTGCGGCGTCGCGGACGGGCGGTCTCAAAACGGACGAGGTGCTCGGGAAAACGGGAGCGGGACCGGAAGGCCTGCCCCACTCGATCATCGTGACGCCGGAAGGGATCGAGGGAGAAGTGCCGGTGGCCGCGGAGGCGGGGGCGTCTCACGGTCATACCGCGCCGGTAGCGAGTGCGCCCCAGGCGGCTCTGTCCGGTGAGGACAAGACGCCGGCGCCGCCGTCCGGGGCGTCCGACGGATCGGGAGACCGGCCGGGCACGGGCCTCAAGCCCGCCAAGGGCGCAGCGGCTCAGCTCCCGCTCTTCGCCGATACGGGAGCTTCGGCTGGGACGCCGGCCCCGGGCCGGCGACGAAGTCGGAAGGAACGGCCCCGCCCGGCGGCCGGCCGGAAGCAATAGGGTGACGATGGCACAGAAGAAAGACAAGCCCAACGGCCTCGTGGAGAAGAAACTGGTTGGTCTTGCCGACCTGGTGGTGACCGCCGCTCAGCGCTCCAAAGATCCGACGCTGGCGATCCCCATTCGCGCGTTCTCGAACGTTGCGTTCAACGAGCGGAAGGGCATGATCGAAATGGGGGGCAAAAAGCAGGCGCGCTCGTTCTTCAACGTCGGCATGGCCAAGAAGTTCATGCAGACCATGCTCGTCGCCGACGCGCTGTGCGAGCTGCAGCGGGCACGGTTGACCACCTCGCTGCGCGAAATCTACTACCGGACCAAACACACGATCCGGAACTCGCACGAGAACACCTTCGACACGCAGGACGAATCCGATCCGATCATCGAAGATCTGGAAGTGTCGCTGGCGGCGCTGCGTGAAGAGCTCCATGTGCGGGCGGAGAACGGCGGGAGCGTGGTCGGCCCGTTGGTCCTCGGCGACGACGGCGACCGCGTCGACTGCGCGAAGCTGGGGAAGGGCGGTTACTCGGTCCCCTCGATCGTCGAGCCCGAATATCTCGAGATTCGCCGCTGCACGGCCGACTTCGTGCTGCTCGTGGAGAAAGGGACCCAGTGGAACCGGCTCTCCGAAGACAAGTTCTGGCGGCGCTACAACTGCGTGCTCTTGACCGGGAACGGCCAGCCGCCCCGCGGGGTCCGGCGATTGGCGCGGCGGCTGCACGAAGAGCATCGGCTGCCGGTCTACGTGCTGGTCGACAACGATCCCTGGGGGTACTACATCTACTCGGTCGTCAAGCAGGGCTCGATCAACCTGGCCTTTGAAAGCCAGCGCATGGCGATTCCCAAGGCCAAGTTCATGGGGCTGTCGAGCGCCGACCCCGAGCGGTACGAGCTGCCTCGCAACGTGGGCATCAAGCTGAACGAGAAGGACATCACCCGGGCCAAGGAGCTGCTCAATTATCCGTGGTTCCAGAAGCCGGCCTGGCAGCAGGAGATCAAGCGCATGCTGGGGAGCGGCCTCAAGTATGAGCTCGACGCGCTCGCCAACAAGGACTTCCAGTTCCTCACGAAGAAGTATCTGCCGCGGAAGCTCAAGGAGAAAGACTGGTTGGATTGAGAGAGCGTCTGCCGGACGATCGGACGGCGCGGGAGCGGGCGACCGTCTCCTAGGAGGCCCGGGGCTCGCCGCCCACGCTCCGAATGACGACCAGCCGGCGCCTGGCGCCCCATGCCCCCGGTGCGGCTTCGAAGACGCCGGCGCAGGCCGTCGCGCAGCGCCGGCAGGAGCCGGTGTCCGTGAGGCCCCATGCCGTGACGTGATACCAGTCGCGACCGATCAGCGTCGTCCCGCAGTGATGGCAGGAGGTCCGGCCTCCCTCTTCGTCGTCGACGTTGCCCGTGTACACGTATCGCAATCCGTTCGCGAGCGCGATCCGGCGGGCGCGGCTCAACGTCGCGGGCGGCGTCGGCGGCTTGTCCATCATCTTCCAATCCGGATGGAACGCGGTGAAATGGAGCGGGACGTCAGGCCCGAGCTCCCCGGCTATCCACTGCGTCAGGGCGTCCAGCTCGGACTCGGAATCGTTTTCGCCGGGGATGAGAAGCGTGGTGATTTCGAGCCACACCGCGGTCTCATGTTTGAGGTAGCGAAGCGTGTCTAGGACCGGCTCCAGGCTCCCGGCGCAGATCCGTTTGTAAAAGCGCTCGGTGAATCCCTTCAGATCGACGTTCGCCGCGTCCATGAAGCGGTAGAACTCGGCCCGCGGCTCCTCACACACGTACCCCGCCGTCACCGCCACCGACTTGATGCCCACCTCGCGGCACGCCTGCGCCACGTCGATCGCATATTCATGGAAGATGACTGGATCGTTATAGGTATAGGCGACGCTCCGGCAGCCGGAGGCTTGCGCCGCCCGGGCGATGGCGTCCGGAGCGGCCTCGTCCGCCAGCGTCTCCATTTCCCGGGACTTGCTCATGTCCCAATTCTGGCAAAATCGGCACGAGAGGTTACACCCCGCCGTGCCGAACGACAGCACGGCTGAGCCCGGGAGGAAATGATGGAGCGGCTTCTTTTCGATCGGATCGATGCAAAACCCGCTGGAGCGCCCGTACGTGCTCAGCACGATCCGGTCGTCCCGGCGGCCGCGGACGAAGCACAGCCCCTGCTGCCCTTCCTGCAAGGTGCAGAACCGCGGACAGAGGTCGCACTGGATTCGGCCGTCGCCGAGCGCATGCCAGTAGCGGGTCGGTACCACCGTGTTCATGGCGATCTTCAGCGGCCATTATACCAATATACCAAGCGATCGGAGGATGTGGGCGGATGCGACCGCGTGGCGGACGGTCGTCAGGGCGAGCCGGGAGCGCGGCACGCGCTCCCGGCGGTGCTACCCCCTCACTTGCCGCAGCTGATCTTCATGGACTCGATGTCGTTCGCCATGTCCAGCTTGGCCAGATCCGGGACGCGTTGGTTGGGAGTAAACGCGAGCTCCGTCCCGTGGAAGTCCTTGTCGCTGTACGCGTGCACGGTCGCGCTCGGCCCCACGATCACGCTCTCGATGTCGTTGGCCCAGTCACGGCCGCCGAGATTTTTCAAGCTGGCGAACTCCTGCGGACCTGGAATCTTCACGTGGGGATCATCGGCGTCGTACTTGTCGTCGTCGAAGACCTCGATCCAGCAATCCTTGTCTACGAGCTGCAACTGTAGATCCGCTGCCTGAGCGAACATGGGCACCGGCGTGAGCAGCGCCAGTGACAGCAATAGTCTTCGCATGGACAACCTCCGTGTTGTGAGCACACTTCCCGATCGGATGGCGGCGGTGTCTCGAGCCGACACACGAGCTGCGGCGCTCCAGTCCCGCCATGACCACCTTCTGGCAAACCGCAGGCCACACCGTGCAGCCTTGCCGATCGGCTTAACTGCTCGGAACTTCGTTGGGGGGAGATTTACCTGGCAAAAAATCCATACGAACCGTCCGCCGAGAGGACATTTTGTCTTTGCAGGGTGCCGACCAACCGGCCACTCGGGTACTGGGCTCTGCGGGCGAGGCGGCTGTGTGGGACTTTGTCGGTTTGGTGAGCGCTCAGGCCGCGGGCTCGTCCATGGACGCTGAGCCCAACCTCGGCTTTGCACTCGAATCGGGCTGGCGCTGCCTCGCGCCGGTGGGGCCTTGGAGCGGCTAAAGCCCGAGGATCCGTTTCCAGCTTCGTTGTTTCCCCGCCGCGTAGGCGTTCTGAAGCTGTTCGGCGCTCGCACACAGCCGTTGCTCGGCTGCCCGAAGATTGTGATAGGCCGTCCGGTGGCAGGCGGTCACGCCGCCGGTGTATGGTCTTCCCATCCGGAGATCCGGGCTCTCGCCAGGTTGGCTCCCCAAGCCTTCCGCGAGCGCCCTGATCCTCGCATTGACTCGTTCGACGATCAGCCGTCTGGCTCTGAGGAACCGGGCGAGGCGGTTGGCCTGCAACGCGAGCCTAACGGTCAACAGGAAGTCGTACCGGTCGAAGGGTTTGGGGACGACCTCGAAAGCCCCCGCCGAGGTGGCCGCTTCGACCAAGCCTCCGTCCACCTGTTCCGCGAGAAGCACGACCGACACGTCGGGCAGGAAGGTCTTGGCGTCCGCGATGATGCGATTCCACGGGACGCCGGGGATGGGGATCCCGACGAGCAGGACCGCCGGCCGATCCGCGCCCAGCTCCGCATGCACGGGGTGTGGAGCCGGACGAGCGTCGACCACCACGTGGGGCAGCCGGTCTTCGATCAGCGCGGGCAGGTCCTCCAACAGGGCGTCATCAGCCTCCATCACGACGATTCGGCGGGCGACGCTCGAGTCTTCGGCCATAGCCCTCACGGCCACTCTCTTGCCGGGCTCAATCATCGTCGGGAACCACTCGCGTCGGTGAGTCAACGGTAGCCCCTTCTGATGAACCCGATGTGAGCGGACCATGAAGTTTTCATAAAGCATTCCGCTCTTCGAGCACCGACGGTCGAAAGAATGAGCGCTCCGCGTCATCGGGAATGCCGCTCGGGTTGCCCGCAGGAGCCTCCTCGAGGCCCGAGGCCGAGTCGGCGATCGTCTCGTCCGATTGCTTCAGGGTTGTCTTTCACGTCGATTTCTGGCACACCTTCCCCACCTGGCCGGGTGTTCGAGTCGTTCCTCCGCTGGCCGATCGCGACCGCAGGAGAATGGCATGGCCGGGGCAGATTCCCAAGGGCAATGACCCACCTTCGACTCTTCAACGCGCTGGTCATCTCCGTCTTGATCGTCGGGATCGTGCTCGTCGCGCTGGCCGTCGCCACGGTGAAGGCGCTGGACCGGCTGATCATCGAGGAGGCCGCGGCTCGCCACCGTCATGCGGAGTTCTTGCGCGCCGCGGCGGCGGTCGGGCGGGCGCTGGTGCGTGCTGAGGACGTGCGCAAGCCGTCCTTGCTCGACCGGGTGCTCAACGACATCCTGGAGCTGCGCCCCGGGATACGGTCGGTCGAGGTCTTGGCCCTCGACTCCGGACGGGCGACCTCCGTGATCAGCAAGGGGGCGGGGCGGCCGGCGGGCCTGTTGACGGCGCACGAAGTCGACCAAATCGAAGCCGGGCATGTGGTCTCGCACTTCGATGACGCCGCTGATGAGCGGGCCTGGCTGATCGCCGCCCCGATTCGATTCGGCGCCTCGACGATCGGGGCCATCCGAGGGCGCTTCTCGATCTCCAAATACGACGCCTTGATCGTGGAACAGCGGCAGGTCGCCAAAATCGTCGGGATCGGCGCCATCGTCGTCACCTCGATCGCCTTCTTGGTGCTCATCCGGATCCAAGTCCATCGCCCCATCGCCCGTCTCCTCGAAACCATGGAGCAGGTGGGGTCGGGGCAGTTGGCGCTGCAGGCCCCGGTCGTCGGTCCGGTCGAAATCTCGCGGTTGGCTCGCACGTTCAACGATATGCTCCGCCAAATCCAGGAAGGGATCCGTGAGAAGGAAGCCCTCGTCCACGAGATTCGTCGTTTGAACTCCTCGCTTCAAGAGCGCGTCGCGAGCGCGGTGTCCAACCTGGATGAGGCCAATCGAAAACTGGTCAAGGCGCAAATCGAAGCCGAACGGAACGAGAAGCTGGCCGCGCTCGGCGAGATGTCCGCGGTCATGGCCCATGAGCTCGGGAACCCGCTCAATGCGATCTCGGGACGCCTTCAACTGATCGATGCGGCCACCGATCTCAAGGACCACCGGCGACATCTGCAGGTCGTCCGATCGGAGATCGACCGCATGACGACGGTGATCCGCCACATCCTGCACTCGACGCGGGTCGAGGCGGCCGTCTCGTCGGTCGACATGAACGAGGTGATTCGAGAGGTCCTCGCGCTGCTCCCCCCGCACCCGGCACGGATCACCACGGACCTCCGGGTGGACGTGCCCGGTGTCGCGATCAATCGGGCTTCCCTTCACGGTCTCGTCCTGAATCTGGTCACCAATGCGCTCCAGGCCATGGAAGGCGGAGGCGAATTGGGCATCGTCACCCGGCTCTGTCGCGATGAGGCTCTCCTCGGACACGTGATCCTTCAGGGAGGGGTGGGAGCCGGACCGCTGGCTCGGTTGATCGTGAAGGACACGGGGCCCGGCGTCCCCGAGGAGTTCGTGAGACGGATGTTTGAGCCTTTTGTGACGACACGGCAGGAACAAGGCGGAACCGGCCTGGGCTTGGCGATCTGCCGAAGAACGGTTGCGTCCGTCGGAGGACGCTTGGCCGTCGAGACGGCGGCGGGGAAGGGTACGGCGTTCACGATCGACCTCCCGCTGTGGGGCGAGCAGACGAGGTGCGGAGATGGCTGACGGCGATGCCGTGCTCGTGGTCGACGACGATCTGCAAAACCGAGAGTGCTTGAGAGAGGCGCTCGGCCAGAACGGCTACCGGGTCGAGGTGGCGGACAGCGGCGAGGAAGCCTGTCGGAAGGCGAGCGAGCAGGAGTTCAGCGTCGTGGTGTCCGACATTCAGATGGGGGCCGTGTCCGGGATCACCATGCTGAAATGGTATCGAGAAAACTTCCCGGACACTCCGGTGGTCTTGGTGACCGCGTTCGGAACGGTCGAGACGGCGATCCAGGCGATGAAGAGCGGCGCGTTTGATTATCTCTCGAAGCCGATCAACCTCAAGGAACTGCAGGTCGTCATCGCCCGGGCCGTCGAGCATTATCGGCTGGTGCGTGAAAACCGAGATCTGCGGAAGGCCTTCCGAGAGCGCCTGCGTGCCGGTTCCATCGTCGCGCAGAGCAGAAGCATGATCGAGATCTTCAAAGTGGTCGGGAAAGTGGCGCCCACGAGGGCCTCGGTGTTGATCTACGGGGAGAGCGGCACCGGGAAGGAGCTGATCGCGCGGGCGATCCACGACAACAGTCCGCGGGCCGATCACCCCTTTGTCGCGATCAATTGCAGCGCGGTCCCCGATAATCTGCTCGAGAGCGAATTGTTCGGGCACGTGAAGGGGGCCTTCACCCATGCCGATCGTCTGCGGCGGGGGCTCATCGAGGAGGCCAGCGGAGGGACGCTGTTCCTCGACGAAATTGCGGACCTCTCGCCGGCCGGGCAGGCCAAACTGCTCCGCGTGCTCCAGGAAGGGGAGATTCGCCGGGTCGGCAGCAACACGAACATCAAGGTGGATCTGCGCCTCCTGGCCGCCTCTCGCCGGGACCTGCAGCAGATGGTCAAAGACAAACGGTTTCGCGAGGACCTGTTCTATCGGCTCAAGACGGTGTCCATCACCGTGCCGCCCCTCCGAGAACGCCCCGATGATATTCCCTTACTGGCCGATCTCTTCTTGGCGCGATACGGTTCGGACAGGAATATGTGCGGAATTTCCGCTGAGGCGATGGACGTGTTGGTGCGCTACGATTGGCCGGGCAACGTGAGGGAATTGGAACACGTGATCGAATGCAGCGTCACCTTGGCCACCCATTCGATGTTGTCCGTCGAGGATCTTCCGGACGACGTTCGGCACCTCAACGCCCCGGACGTCGTCAAGGCCGGTTCGGAGGAGCCGACCCCGCTGGCGACCGCGCGCCGAAAAGCCGCGACCATGACGAGAGAGGACGTCGTCACGGCTTATGAACGCGCGCGCGGCAACAAAGCCCATATGGCGCAGCTCCTCGGCATCAGCCGATGGGCGGTCTATCGCCTGCTGGAAAAGTACGGCGTTCAAGACCAGTCTCCGCATGGCAAGACGGATCTTTAAGAGAGCCTCCGCACACATCCGCGGCGCCTCCGCACGCTCCCGCACGCGCCTTCCCTGAGAGCCGCTTGCCGAATCAACCGCTTCGGCGGCGTCTGAGCGGATCGTCTCTTGCACCACGTTGGAAGGCCTCTGTAGGTCGCAGAGTGGCTTTTCTAATCGGCATTGGTACGAGGAACGTCATGATCGAGCAAGATGGATCACGCCGACACGCGGGCACGCGCTCCCTCGTTGTTGCGGCGTTGCTGGGCGCGGTGGTCGGCGTGGCGGTGACCCTCCTTGCGACACCCCGGTCGGGGCGAGAGGTCCGTCAACGACTGGCTCGAGGGATGACCACGTTGCAAAAGGCCATGGGAGAGGTTGCGACGGAGGCCGGCGAGATCTACTCCGGGATCGGGTGTGATCTCCGTCAATCCACGAAGCAAAGCCTTCGGCGCCTGCGTGAGGTGTGGCGAAGGACACGCGCGGCGTTCTTGAGCGAAGGGTCCGGCGAGCGAGCGGGTCCCACGTGCCGGTCGGTCAAGCCGACCCATTATAGGGATCGGGTCACAAAAGGTCGCGAGCGCTAGAGCATGGCACCCCGATTCCTCGTCGTCGACGATGATCCCGCGACGCTGCTCGCCTACCGTGCATTGTTCTTCGTCCACTGCCCGACGTGGGCCGTCACCGCCGTGTCGACGGCCGAAGAGGCCTTTGGCCATCTTCGCGAGTCCAGCTTCGACGTCGTCATCACAGACCTCTACCTGCCGGGTCTGGACGGCTGGTCCCTGTTGCTTGCCTCCCGAGTGATGCGCTGGCCCCACAGAGTGATCATGGTCTCGGCGTATGGGAGCCCGGTGTTAGAAGAAAAGGCGGCCCAGCTCGGCGCCTATGCCTTTTTGCACAAGCCGGTGGCGCCGGACACCCTACTCGCGCTGGTCGAGCAAGCCCTTCGACTCGGCGACCCCCTATCTGGCTCCTCCGCCCCGCGGCTCCTGCCGGCTGATTGACGCGCCAGTACCCCGGGCCATACGTGCGTGCTCCAGCGATAGTGAGGATGCTGCGCCACCACCGCGACGTTCAGTTAAAAGGCTTCCCGGTGCCGCGGCTGCTCCCGCCCGGCCCGCGGTGCGGATCCGTTCCACGTGCCGCCCGCTTGGCCTCGAACGCCCGCCTGGACGGACACCAGCCCTTCGTACAGGGCGACATAACGCCGTACCATGTGCTCGACGGTGAACCGCTCTTCAAAGGCTTTCCGGCACCGCTCCCGATCGACGGTCCGGACCTTGCCGGCCGCGTCGATCAGCTCCGTCAGCGTGTCGGCCACGAAGCCCGTGACGCCGTCCTCGATGATCTCAGGGATGGAGCCGCGCCGATACGCCAGCACCGGGGTGCCGCAGGCGAGCGCCTCGATCAGGACCAGCCCGAACGGCTCCGGCCAATCGAACGGGGCGAGGAGCGCAAGCGCGTCACCAAGAAAATCATTTTTTTCCTCATCGTCGATCTCGCCGATGAATTCGACGAGGGGATCCGAGAGGAGCGGTTCGATCTTGGAATGAAAGTATTCGCGGTCAGCCGGGTCGACCTTCGCCGCGATGCGAAGCGGCATTCCGGTCGCCTGGGCTATCCGGATGGCCTGATCGGGGCACTTTTCGGGCGCGATGCGGCCTAGGAAGGCCAGATAGCCTCCCCCGCCCCGGTGGAATCGGTACAGGTTCGGGGGAAGACCGTGGTGGACCGTCCCCACCCAATTCGCCCAGGGAATAGGCCGGCGTTGGGCGTCGGAGATCGACACCAGCGGGTGCTCCCGAAACTCTCGGTACACCGGGGTCAGCTCGGGGAGGTCCAACCGTCCATGGATCGTGGTGAGCACGGGAGAGGGGCAGCGGCGGGCCAAGGGAAATGCGAGGAAGTCGAGATGTGAGTGAATCACGTCGAAGCCGAGATCGCTGCCGAAGACCTGCTCACACTGGAGCGTGATGGGCGCGTCTCGGTTGAAGATGCCGTCGTGTAACCGGAGTGATCGGGGAGTGACCGGCACGAGGTGAGCCGTCGTCTCGGAGTCACCACTCGCAAAGAGGGTGACGTCGTGCCCCTGCCGGACCAACTCCTCCGTCAGATAGGAGACCACCCGTTCGGTTCCCCCATACAGTTTGGGTGGAACGCTTTCCCATAAGGGGGCGACCTGGGCAATGCGCATATGAGCCTCCTCTCGATTGTTGAGAATCCTAACGGCAGTCTAACAGGGGCAGGCGGCCGCCACGGCGACAAAAACCGTGGAACCGCAAACAATATGTCGAGTTGCGTGCGGTGTGGCGCGGTCCACACGGTGCGGTACCGCCTTCGCACGGAAGGAGCGCGAAAGCGGGTCCGGCCCTCCAGGCGGTGCGATGGTGTTGAAACCGGGCACGGACATGTGCCGGCAAGATAAGCCTGATCTAGGGCGGGCACCCGCTCACCGTTCTCTTCTGGGTGGACACAATCCAACGGAGCGGGGGAAAAACGTCGATTGCCCGGCCGGTTCGCAATGCGATAAAAGTGAGGTGCAATGGTGGACGAGGGCATCGAGGACAAGGGCGACCTCAACTGTCTCGTCGGCACGCCCGAAGAGTACGATCAATTCATCGCGTCCAGGTTGCCCGAGCTGCTGGACCATGCGGTGCTCCGCATCCGCCGGTTCATGCGAGAGACCGGACAATGGGCGGATGACTGCTACCATGAAAAGCTGGCGCTCCGGTGGGCCTTTGAATTGGTCCAGCGCTTCGTGCCGGCTGCCAGGCTCGAGCTCCCGTGCCGTCCCCTTTTATTGCTGGAAAGCAACCTGGCCAGGTTTCTGAGCCAGGCGGACGCGTTCTGCTGTCATAAGGATCTGACGTCGCCGTTGGGGCGTTTCTTGGAAGCGTTGACCGCGCGGGCGGTGATCAGCCGCGACGCCCTCGTGGCGTTGTTCCATCACTTGTACGGCTACTCGCCGCGCCAGGTCGTGCGACTGCTGCAGTTGGGCGTCAATGACCTGCAGCGGATCTACAAGAACTTTGAGCGCTGGCGGCGGAGCGGATGGAGCCGAATGCTCGAAGAGAGCGGCCTGACCCAGGACGACCTTCAGCAGTTGGAGCAGACGTTGCTGAAGGATCGGTGCGGCCTCGACAACGAAGCCCGCCGGTTGCTGGCCATCGTGCAACCGCATTACCGCAAGAGCGAGCCGGACCACTACGAATGCCGGACACGCGCGCAATGGGCCGAGCTGTTCGAGCAGGACTATGGGATCGACTATCGAATCTGGCACCTCGCCCTGTGCACCGAGTGTACCGAGCTGGTCTATGATCTGAGACGGAGATCGTTAGGGGGCATGAGCCCCCCGAGGGTGGCCGTTCGACTGCGCCCGTTAGCGAGAGAGGGATTGTTCAATCTGGGTCTCAAGTCGAGGACAAGCCATGGAACCGACGAACAGTCTTGCCGGCTATCGGCGATACCTGATTCGGCTACTCGCCGGTAGTGATGCCGATCAGGGCCGGGACCTCGATGAATTGCAGGTCTTCGGCGACAGCGAATGTCTTGGGACGGTGGAGTGCGGGCACGGGAGGAGCACCCTCCGCGCCAAATGCCCCCGGCCGCTCGAGTCCGTGTACGTTCGATCGGCCGACGGGCTCTTGCTCAGCAGCCTCTTCATCCCGTCTTCGGGCTCCCGCACGGTCCACATCAAGACCCGGCATCATCGGGTCGAAGTCGAGGCGACGAACGACGCAGGGGGCACGTCGATCCGCGTGGCCGCGACGCCGCTGATCTTGTCGGACGGTTGGCGCCGGGCGTGGGCCGCGCTCCCCGGAGCCGCCTTTCAGGTCCTCCGCGGCCGCGACGGCGGGGCGCCCCGAGCCGGTCGAGGTGCGTGGGCTCGGCGGGTCGCATTTGCGCAGACGGTCGTGACGCTGAGTGTGGCGCTCTTGGCCGGCGTGCTGGTCTGGGATCGGTTTCAGGCCGACAACGCCTCTCTTCAGCGGACGGCCGATCAAGCCGAGCTCCTGCTCAGCCTCTCTACCGCTCAGCAGAAGCGGTTCGAGACGTTGGAGCGGGAAGTCCATCAGCAACTGGCGGGATTGGACCGCCGGTTCGAAGAACGGCATACCGCGGCCATGCACGAAGCCCAAAGGGTGCAGGCGGAGGTCGCCAGGCTCGCCAGCGCGAAAGAGGCGCTGGTGCAGCAGGTCGCGCTGCTCGAGGGCCGTCAGGCGGCGCTCGTGCAGTCCCTCAAGGAGCAGCTTCGGGTTGCGGACGCAAAAGCGAGCGCCCATGCGGCCGCCGCCCCGCTCGTCGCCGACGCCAAAGGCGAGACGCCCTCTCCGTTCACGTTTTGGGTGTCGTTCAAGGAAGGCACGCCGAAAGAAAGTATCGAAGGCTTGATCCAAGACATCAAGGGGCGGCCGGGCCGCCATGAGGGGGACTGGTACAGCGTGGAGGTCACCCTCCCCAAGCAAGAGTCGCGAGACAAACTCCTGGAGTCGGTCCAGCAGCGTGCGTTCGTCAAAGCGCTGAAGACCAGCCTGCAAAGCGGTCATTGAGGATCATGAACACCCTCCGCACTCTCGTACGAACCGTGACGTTCTTGGCGGGTCTTGCGGCCTCCGCGACCTGGCCGCCCGGCGCCGCTCTGGCGCTGGACCTCACCGCCGGTGAGCCTCCTACCTCGCGTCCCCTGGTCGATGGGACCTCCGAACCGGTGCTCGGCGAGCTTTCCACCGGGCGCCTGGATGTGCGGCTGTTCCATGATCCGCCCAGCCTTTCGAAAGGCTATCGCTTCAGCGAGCTCACCGTGGTCCCGTACATCGGCCTCGGGCTCGGCGGCGGCTTCACGCCTGAAGCCAATCATCAGATCTACCGGAACTCGCTCTTCGGGAGCCCGGCACAGTCGTCACTGAAGGATCTCAGCCAAGGACTCGTCCCCAGTGAAGTCCAGGTCGGCGTTCGCCTGCCATTCTAACCGGCGAGCATTCGTGTTCCTCGACCTGGGGGGCCAAGGGCTGCCTTTGCTGCAAGCCCGATCCTCCTGTCGCCCATCCGGCTCAGGAGATTCTCCGAGACGCAACCAAGACCGAACCAGGTCGAAGAGCAGGTAGAAGAGAGAGGATGGGGAACCCGATGTCGCAACGTGTGAGCGGCGAGCCCGACGCGGTTGGATGGCGACTGCTGGCGAGTCGCGATTTCGGCTGCCTGTGGTGGGGCCAGACGATTTCGCAAGTCGGCGACAGCCTGCACAAGGTCGCGCTGCTGTGGTTCGTCTACAGCCTGACCGGCTCGGCCATGAAGACCACGATCGTGGGGCTGCTCCAGACCGTGCCGCCGCTGATCTTTGGGCCGTTGATCGGGGTCTACTTGGATCGGCTGCCCAAGAAACAGGTGCTGATCGGGGTCGACCTCGTGCGGGCCGTGCTCGTTGCGAGCATTCCTCTCCTCTATAGCGCCGGGGTCTTGACGCTCGAGCGCCTCTACGCGCTCGTCTTCCTCATCGCCGTCGTCTCGACCATCTTTGGCCCCGCCTTGGCGTCCTCGGTGCCGCTCCTGGTTCGCCCCGGTCAGCTCACGTCGGCGAACGCCTTGTTGCAGAGCACGACGAACATCGGATTGCTCGTTGGACCGGTCGTGAGCGGGATCGGCATCGCCTTCGTCGGCCCGCAGCAGGTCTTGTACATCGACGCCCTCACGTTCGTCGTGTCGGCGCTGTGCCTCCTGCCCCTGACGTTCACGGCGCCGCCGACCCCGCTCGAGCATCGGCCGCCGGCGGGGTTCGTGCAGGAGCTCCTGGCGGGGTTTCAGTTCGTCTTTACGCAGCAGCGGACGATCGTCGTGCTCATGGCCGTGGCGGCGCTGTACAGCCTGGGGACGAGCGCCCTGGTCTTTCTGCTTCCGATGTTGGCCTCGGAATCCTTGCAGCTCGGGCCGGCCGAGCTGGGAGGGCTCTGGTCCTCGCTCGGTCTGGGTATGCTCATCTCCTCCGGATGGCTCGCCTCGATCCATCCGGGCGGGCTCGGCGCGCGGTTTCGTTTGGTGGCGTTCGCCATGTTCCTGGGGGCGGTCGCGGTCTTCGGGCTCAGCTTCTTTCATACCCCTGTCCTGGCCGGCCTGATGGTGCTGGTGATCGGCGGCAGCACAGCGGTCTTTACGCCCGTCGTCTGGAGCATTCTCCAGGAGATCACCCCTCAGCATTTGCTCGGCCGCGTCTTCACGACGTTCAGCACCGGCGGGATGTCCTCGGCGATGGCGGGGATGGCGGGGGTCGGATGGGCCGCGGATACCATCGGCCTGTCCGCCGCCCTGCTCGGCATCGCAGGCGCCTTGCTCGCCACGGCGTTCATCGCCGCGGTTTCCAGCCTCCGCACCCGATTCTGACGGCGCATCCCGCCGGCGGTCTGCGCGCTCCGCTGTCTTTCCGGGCGCCGCTCTGCCCCGAGCCGTCACGAGTCAGTCCCCCATTGCTTCATGAGTCGGTCTCTCCCCAACGTCGGCTGCGTCTATCCGGTTCTCGACGTGGGGCCGGGCGCCCGTCGATTTTGAGCGTGCCACTGCCGCGCACTGTGCGCCGGCCCGCCCAGGCAGCTCCGCACGCGTGACGAGAAAGACGCACACCGTCAAATCAACCCGTTGCGATGACCCCGGGCGGCAAGCTCCTTGCTCACCCCCGAGTGGTCATGGTCTGTTCACGAACGGTGGGGTGGGGATGAAGCGGGACGGCAGGGCAGGAAAAGCCGGTGACAACAGCGGGTATCGGCTGGAAGTTTCGGAATACGTCAGGGCGACGACCGTGATGATCAAGCTGCTGCACGACGGCGGCAAGCTCAACGAAGATGAGAAGGCCATGATCAACAATTGCCTCGAACTCTTCCAGGCGGTGTTGCACGATTGGGAGCGGAAGCAGACGATGGATACGCGTTAGTGCAGGCCTCGCCTCACCGCAGATTCATGGTCTCGCGCGGCGAGACCGGCCGAGGCCGCGCTGCGGGCCATGTCCGCCGAAACGTTCGTGCCTGCACTGTCCGCCTGCTCTCACTCCATCATGATCTCGCCTGAGCCGAACGCGACGGACCGGCCGAAACGGGAAAACCTGCTATCCTTCGTTCCAATGAGAGGCCACACGACTGCCCGCACGCCACTCGCGGATGAGCCACTCCGATGATTAGCGCGGCGCTTCGGAATCCCTATGCGATCGTCGCGGTGACCGCGATCGTAATCATCCTGGGGGTCGTCTCGTTCCAGAGCATGGTCGTCGACATCTTCCCGGAGATCAATATTCCCGTCGTCGAAGTGGCCACGTTTTACAAGGGCATGGGCCCCAGCGAGATCGAGGGGGCGATCACCCTCCGGTTGGAGCAGCTCTACTTACAAGCCTCGTACGTCGAGCACATCGAATCTCGATCGCTGCCCGGCGTCAGCCTGATCAAGATCTATTTCCATCCTTCCTATGACGTGAATGCGGGTGTGGCGGAAATCACCAGCCTCACCTATTCGGCCCTGCGCTATCTGCCTCAGGGGGTCTTCCCACCGATCATCGTGAAGTTTGGGGCGGCCAGCCAGCCGATCGGCACGTTGACGGTGAGCAGCGGGAGCCGCAGCGAGAAAGAGGTGCGCGACCTGGCCTATTACTCGGTGCGCCCGCAACTGGCCAACGTGCCGGGCGTCTTCGTCGCGCCGAGTTTCGGAGGCGCGGTCCGCCAAGTCACGGTCTTTCTCGACCGCGAGCGGCTGCTGGCTCGAGGGTTGTCGACTCAAGACGTCGTCACGGCGGTCAACACGCAAAGCCTCTTGATGCCGGCGGGGAACGTGAAGATCGGCCGGATCGACTACAACGTCTACACGAACAGCATGATCAAGCTCGTGGAAGACATGAACCGGATCCCCGTCAAGATCGTGAACGGGCAGCCGGTCACATTGAGCGACGTGGGGCGGGCCGTCGACTCGACCATGATCCAGACGAACGTGGTGAGGATCAACAGCCGGCGGGCCGTGTACCTGCCGATCCTCAAACAGGCCGGGGCGAATACCATTCAGGTCATCGACGGCATCAAGGAGGCGCTGCCGAAGCTCATCGGGCTTCCCAAGGATCTGACCGTCAAGCTCATCTTCGATCAATCGCTCTACATCAGGCAGTCGATCCAGACGCTCGAGCATGAGGGACTGCTCGGCGGGGGCCTGGCCTGTCTCATGGTGTACCTTTTCCTCGGGAACCTGCGGTACACGGTGATCATCGCCCTCGCGATTCCGATCTCGATCCTGGCCGCGTTCGTTCTCCTCTATGTCACCGGCCAGACGGTCAATATCATGACCCTCGGCGGACTGGCCCTCGTCATCGGGACGCTGTTGGACGACAACATCGTCGTGCTCGAAAACGTCCATCGCCATTTAGGCTTGGGCAAGACGATCCATCAAGCCGCACTGGACGGCGTGAGTGAAGTCGCGCTGCCGATGCTGGTGGCAATGGTCAGCACGCTGATCGTCTACCTCCCCATCATGTTCTTCACCGGCATCATCAAATTTCTGTTCGTGCCGCTCGCCATGGCGGTCGCGTACGCGATGGTCGTGGCGTACTTCGCCTCGATGACGGTCGCGCCGGTCGCCATCGTCAGCCTCATGGGACGGGCGCATCATGGGCACGGGGAGACGAGCGCCCGCTGGTTCGACCGCCTGTTCGCCCGTCTGGTCGGCGTCTACGAAGCGCTCCTGCGCCGGTGCCTCCGGCACAAGATCGCCGTGGTGGTCGTCGTGGCCGGGGTCTTCTTGGGCGCGGTCGGTCTGGCTCCGAACCTGGCGACCGAGTTCTTTCCGAAGGTGGACGCCGGCCAATTCATCCTCAACGTGTCGGCGCCGGAAGGGACGCGGATCGAGGACACTGAAGCCGTCGTGGCGCAGGTCGAAGAGCTGATTCGGGAAGCAATCCCGCCGTCCGATCTGGACCAGATCGTGGCAAACATCGGCCTGCCGCAAGGATGGATGGTGATGTTCACGCCGGTGAACGGCCCGCACCAAGCCTTCCTCCTCGTGAGCCTGGCGCACGACCATGCCCTGCGCACCGACGCGATCGTCGAACGGCTCCGCACGCGACTGGCCGCGGCGCTGCCCGGGCTCAAGTTCTCGTTCCAGACCGGGGGAATCGTCAGCGACGTCATCAACTTCGGCTTGCCCGCTCCCATCGACGTCAAGGTGAGCGGCAGGGACCTGGATCAGGTCGCGCAGGCGGCCCGGTCCGTCCGGCACGCCGTCTCCCAGGTGCCGGGTACGGCCGACGTGCAGATCAAGCAGGGTATGGCCTATCCGGAGTTGCACTTGGACATCGACCGAGCCAAAGCGGCCTACCTCGGCCTGAACGAGCGTCAGATCGTGATGGATCTGGCCATCGGCCTCAGCTCCAACCTGCAGTACAGCCCGGGCTATTGGATCGATCCGAAATCGAACAACGCCTACTTCGTGGTCGCTCAGTATCCCGAGCAAACGCTGGTCGGCTTCGAAGACTTCCTGAATATTCCGCTCCTGGGCGCCAAAGTCGACATGCCCGGCGCCTTCGAAAACCGCACGCCCCTCGAGCGCGGAAGCTCGGGCTCGCTCCACCAGACGGCGTTTACCAGGCCGCCGACGAAAGCCGACAACGGCCAAGCCTCGGTCCTGCTCCGCGACCTCGTCGAGGTAAAGCGAGAGAACGGTCCGGAAACGGTCGATCACTACAACTTGCAGCGGACGATGGACGTGCTGATCGGAGTGCCGGGCAACGACCTGGGACGGGTGGCGGCCGCCGTGGAGGAGGCCGTGGAGGCGGTCGTGTTGCCGGAAGACGTGCGGGTGACCTTCAAGGGCGAAGTGGACAGCATGCGGAAGGCGCTCATCGGGTTTGCCGGGATCCTGCCGTTGGCCATCGTGCTGATCTACTTCGTCATGGTCGGGCTTTTCCGGTCCTATCTCGATCCGCTCGTCATCATGTTTGCCGTGCCGTTGGGCTTCATCGGCGTCATCGGCATGCTGCTGGCCACCCGGACGTCGGTGAACGTCGAATCGTTGATCGGGACCCTGATGATGATCGGGATCGTCGTGTCGAACAGCGTGCTGCTCGTCGATTTCGCGAACCGGCGCATGCGTGACGGACAACCATTGGAAGAGGCGGTGCTGGAAGCCGGCCGCCTTCGCCTGCGCCCCATTTGCATGACCTCGCTGGCGACGATCTTGGGCCTGGCGCCGATGGCGCTCGGTATCGGGGAAGGGAGCGAAGCCAATATGCCGCTCGCCCGCGCCGTGATCGGCGGGCTCTTGGTCTCGACGGTGATGACGCTCTTTTTCATCCCGGTCCTGCATGCGCTGGTCCGGCGCGGGCGCGCTCCGGCCGCGGATGCCGTCTGACCTGGCAGAAGGAGCGGGGAGCGACAGGAGAGAATGACGTGATCGCTCGCAAAGTGATCTGGACCGCCACGCTGGCCGGTGTCGCGGCCGGCGCCCTGAGCTTGACGGTCTTCAACGCCTCCTCACCGGAAGCGACGGCGCCCCGTGCGGCGGGTCAGCACGCCGATGCGTCCGGCCTGGCCTCGGTGCAGGTGGTGAAGCCGGCTCGCCGCCATCTCCGGAAGACGCTCACGATTCCGGCCACGATCGCCCCGTGGCAGCAAGCGACGGTGTACGCCAAGGTCCCCGGCTATCTGAAGTCCGTGAGCGTGGACAAGGGCGATGTCGTCAAGCGGGGGCAACGGCTCGCCGTGATCGATGCACCGGAGATCGAGCAGCAGTACCGAGAGGCGCAGGCGCAACATGAAATCAAGCGGCTGACCTATGAGCGGTACCACCGCGTGTGGAGGGAGACGCCCGACGTCATCGCCAAGCAAGACGTCGACGTCGCCGAGGCGGAAGCCAAGGCGACCCGGCACCTTCGGGATACACGGAAGGTCTTGCTGGACTACACCACCGTGTACGCCCCGTTCGACGGCCTGATCACCGCGCGATTCGTCGACCCCGGAGCCTTGATCCCTTCGGCCACGGCATCGGCGGGCCAAGGGGCGGCCCTGTTCACGCTCATGGAATTGGACACGCTGCGGGTCTATGCGGGCCTCCCGCAGGAGGTCTCGTTTCTCGCGAAGCCCGGCCTTCCGGTCGTGCTCCGGCTCAAGGAGCTTCCCGGCCGGGAATTCACCGCCGCCATCACGAGAACGACGGGGGTGCTGGATCCCTCGACCCGAACCTTGCTGGTTGAGATCGATCTGCCGAACCCGGAGCATCGTCTGCAGCCGGGGATGTTCATCACGGCCACCTTCTACTTGGAGGAGCGACCGGACGCCTTGGCCATCCCGCCCTCCGCGATCCTCGACAGCGGCCCGGACGACAAGGCGGTCTTCATCGTGGACCAGGGCATCGTGCGACGCGCCGGCATCCGAACCGGGCTCGACGACGGGGTGTGGGTCGAAGTGGTCGACGGATTGAGCGGGGACGAGGATGTCGTGGTGGTGGGCAAGGGAGAGTTGGTCCCGGGCCAGCGGGTGCGCGCCTCTCCCTACCTGCTCCCCCAGGGGACTCCGTCGTCGCAAAAATTATGATCGCGGTTGGAGGCGCGCGGATGCCGTGTCGTTGCGTGGGGGCCATGCTGATCGTCCTCTGCCTGTCCGTCCTCGGGCCGGGGAGGGCGCGGGCAGAAACCGGCACAGCCGCGCCGAAGGCGCAGGGAGCGTTTCTGTCCCTTCAGCAGGCGATCGAAACGGCCCTGACCACGCATCCGCTGGTGCAGGAGGCGGCGGCCACGCTGCGAGCGAGCATGGCGCGCACGGAGCAATCGAAGTCGTTGTACTACCCGCACATCTATGCGAACGCCGATACGACGGCCGGGGCGGGCAGGGTCAATCCGAGGTTCTTGATCGGCGGAGGACTGCTGCAGCCGAACCTTTCCCAATACACGGCCGGGGTGATCGCGAGCCAACGGCTCTATGATTTCGGGTTCACCAATGCCTTGGTCGAGTCGTCGGAATTCGCGGGCCGCGCCCAAGAGCACGATCTCAGCGCGAGGCAGGCCCTCGTCCTGCTCGACGTCCAGCGGAGCTATTTCCGGAGCCTCAAGCAGCGACGGCTCGTCCAGATCGCCGAAGACACCGTGCGGGAACGGGGCGTGATCCGGGCGCAGGTCGCCTCCTTGTACCGCAATCAGCTCAAGTCGAAGCTCGATCTGGATCTCGTGCAAGTCGAGCTCACGAACGCCGAGTCGCAGCTGGTCAAGGCCCGGAACGACTTGAAAGCCAGCTATGCGGACCTGAATCGCGCCATGGGGGTCGAAGGCCGGGACGACTATGTCCTCGAGGATCTTCCGATCGAGGTCCGAGCCCACGGTCCGCTCGACGACCTTGTCGCTGAAAGTCTCGGTCATCCGGACGTCCAACGGGTCCAGCAGTTGGCCTTGTCGGCGGATTCCCGCGCGAAGGCGGCCAAGAAGCAATACTTGCCGACCTTGTCCGCCATCGCCAGCGCGGGCGACTACGAAGTGTACGATCGGGAGCGGAACGTCAGCACCGGAGGATGGTGGACGGCCGGCGCGGTCCTGTCGATGCCCCTGTTCACGGGATTTCTCATCGAGAACCAGGTGCGGGAGGCCGTCGCGGACAAGGATGCCGCCATCGCAGCGAAAACGACGATCGAGCAGACGCTCAAGCAGCAGGTGATCACCGCCCACCTGGAGACGCTGACATTGGCCGAACAGATCAAGCTGGCGCAGGAGCAAGTGATGACGGCGGAGGAAGCGCTGGAGCTGGCGCGACAGCGCTACAAGCTCGCCCTCGGCTCGGTGGTTGAAGTCACACAGTCCGAGGTGGCGGTGACCGCGGCCAAGACCAGACTGGCTCAAGCGCAGTACGACTACAAGATCGCCGAGGCGACCTTGTCCTATGTGACGGGCAGGAACCTGCGGGCAGGACCGCGCTAGCCGCCCTGTCGTCCGCCCGATTCCTCTTCAGAATCGTCCCGCCGCGTGACCTCGGGCGGCTCTATCCGTAGAGGAGCAGGACCGCGATGGAGAGCCTGGACTTTCGCGGTCGCGCCTCATTAGACTGCCGGAAAGGACCCGATGACGAGGTGTCCGGAGGGCTCGAGTTGTTCCATCACGTAGGAGGGATGATGCGACGATTGTTCGTTCTCGGTGCGGTGTGTATCGGAATCGCCTGCCTCGGGGGATATGCACGATCGGAGGGAGGGGACGCTTCTCTTGCCCTCTCGTGGCTCGCGGCGCCGAGCTCAACGGGAAAGGTCGAGCACGCGCGCTTTTTTCACATCGATCGGATGATGCGGGTGGACCTCAAAGGCGATACCGCGGTGCTCTGGCTGACCGGCAAGCTGCGGAGCTCCGTGGCAGGGGCGGTGAAGGAGCAGATCGAGGAGGCCATTCGCGCGAGCGCGCACTGGTTGCCCAGCCTCAGCTCGCCTGGACGCTATATCAACCTGAAGCGCGTCGGGTGGATCCAGGCGAGTGAATCCGAGGAGATCGCACGGTGCAAGCCCGAACGGTGCTTGGTCCACCTGGTGTATGACGAAGGGAGCTTGGAGAAGCTTCACGTCGATCTCACGAAAGTGCCCGCCCATTCCGATGGCGAGCCGCGATGAGCGCGCCGCGCCGAAGGAATCAATGATGGCCACACGGAGCCGCGCAGCCGCTCTCACGCTTGTCGTCCTCCTGGGGCTGGCGGGGACTGCGCCGGGCGGCCAGGAGGAATGGCTGCAGGGGAATCGAATCAAGCTGCGTCCGGGCGGGTTTGACGGGACGTCCCTGCTCACGATGGAAGTCGGGCAAGGCGGCGACGTGTGGGTCCGGCGCGAGGTGAAGCAGCAGGAGACGGTGAAAGGGGTGACGCTCTTGCTCGTCGGCGGGAAAGCGGTGGCAGTGACCGGCGACGATGTGCCGAGCGGGAAAGAGCTGGAGCTGCTGGATACGGCCGGTCTGCAGGTGCAGCTCGTGGAGCACATCCTGGCGCGGGCCTACCCTCAGGGACCGTCGTCGGTGAAAGGTCGAAAAACGATCGCGATCACGGAAAAGAAGGAGCCGATCAGGATCGGAACGACGGGCGCGAAGGGGTATTTCTCGCCGCCTTGGCGCGTGACCGGCGAGGCGACACCGTTGGCCCCGGACAAGGTTGGCTTCGAGTTCGTCTTTTCCTTTTCCGGAGAGAAGAAGAAGTCCGAGAAGCTGGCTTTTGCCGGCATCTGGCATCGCGATCCGGAGCCTCCGCGTTTCGACGACCGCCTGCCGCTCACGGGATGGAAGATCTACCTGCTCGGGACACGGACCGATCAAGGCGGCGGCTATGCCACGGCGGAGACCGAGCGCTATCAGACGTTGGGCGACCTGCGCGCGGCGATCGCGAAACTGCCTTAACCCAACCGGCCGATCGAGGCGCGTGCGCCGGGACGGGCGTCGTCATCCCCTCTTCCATCTCGACATGCCTCAACTCGCCGGCAAGAGCAGGTACAGCGTCACCAGGATCACGACCGCACTCACGGACGTCAGCATCCGATTGCGAAAGGCATCGTGAATCCCGTAGATCAAGATGAACGCGATCATCGTGAAATACACAAAGGCATTCCCCCGGGAGTACGCATGGACCTCCTCCGCCCACGCCGCCGCCGGCACCAAGGACAGGACCAAGCTCCAGAGGGTCGTGATCAACCTCATGCTCCACCTCCATCGTCATCGTCTTCCCTGAATCTTAGGCCGTGGTCGGCCGCCCTGCGTGTCGGCCGTCGAACCCATGGTCGATCTCCGCAGCGCTGAAAACGGTGCGAGCCGGCGAGACGACCGTCGCGCGTGGAGGAGCGAGAGGGAGCGACCATCGTCTGACAGCCCGGGTTCCCCTCGGCTGACCTCCTCCAGTCTCACGATGCAGTAGATTGACGGCACGCTCCAACCGCTCGACGTTGCCGGTGGAGGGCCATGTTGCGGTATTTGCACACCCCGGATGAAGTCTTCCAGGACATCATGCAGGAAGCGCTGGAGTGGATGGTGGAAGACCTGCGTGAATACAAGGAGGATCGCCGGGCATACCAAGAACTGCTGCCGCGCGCCTCGAGCTTCCTGGACGCGCTGACCGCTCTTCATACGCTGGAGCAGCTCAAGCTCGCGCACGAGGTCAAAGGCGACGTCTACCAACTCGCCCCGATCCACTTCGTGCTGTTGGCCGACACGCTCAAACGTTATTGCGACCTCTACAATACGAGGCCCGAGGCCTCGACCGTGCACGACAAGTACGAGCTGCAACAGGTCGATGGCGAGTCCCTCAGGCAGACCTTCTTCGGGGACATGGGCGTCGAGGGGAGTCCAGGCGGCCGGCTCACGCCGGAAGATTTGCAGCTTCACCTGATCGACGATCCGTCCAGCCGGGCGGTCATTCGCCTCGATCTCTCCCCCTGGTATCGTCCCGGGGTTTTGACCTACCCGGCTACAGCCGGAACGGCTTGAGCGGCGCCCCCGGCCCGTGATGCCTCGGGCGAACGCCTTCGCGACCAGCCGACCACTCTCTCGCCGTCCCACCGGGACGAGAATCCCGAGTGCGCGACTGGTTCACGTCGACCATGGTCGGGACAGGTCTCCCACCGCCTTCTCGATCGGTTCAGGACCACCCCAAAGCGCGTAGGTTCCCCACCGACTGTCAGGCTGCTCGTGGCCGAGTAGAATGGCGGACCTTTTGTCGGCCCTAGAGAGGAGGAGTTATGCGGTTACATGCGGGGGCACTCGCGGCGGCGTTGAGTTTCGTCGGTCTCATCGGATGTGCCACGACGAATGAGGCCGAGCAAGCGGCCAATCGGAAGCTGGATGTTCTCGGCACCACGGTCTCATCCCTTGCCAACGAGGTGCGCGAATTGAAGAAGGATCTCCGCGCGCAGGAGAAGCGTCAGGAAGAGGTCCTGAAAGTCTCCGATTCGCTGCGGACCGTGGTCTATAGCCAGGCGGAGAGCATCCGTCGCTCCTATGAAACGCTGGACCGGGAGCTCAAAGCGGTCGTCGAGGCCGTCGAACTGGAAACGAAGACCCGGGAGCAATTGGTGAAGGACCATCAACGCTTCGAACAAACCATGCAGTCGGTCACGAAGGTGGTGGAAAGCTTGGGCGGCCTTTCGGCCTCTCTCGAGAAGCAGGTTCAACTGATGGGGGGACTCGTCCGCGAGGGGTATAAAACCGAATTGATGACGCTCAAGGAGCGGCTCAAGATTTTGGAGGGGCTGACCGTGGAGCGGTCGACGAACACGGCGCTTCAACGGGAGGCGTCGCCGGAAAGCTCGAAGAAGTCCGAGCCCCGAGCGGGACGTGCCCCTGGAGAGCACGACTGATCGTGCCGCGGGGCCACCATGGCTGATCTCTGATGAACGGAGCGGATGTTTGACGGGCTGCCTCGAGCGCCATCAGAAACTCTCCCACAGTAGATCACCTCCCTTTCCGATAGGCGCGAGCCGTGGTCCATGGCACACTGCGCTCAGGCAAGCGGAGCTGACCTGCTGAGCGATCAGCAGCACGCCGAGGATGACTCGGCCAGCTCCGCCAGGTCAGGGTCCCGGCGGAAGATTTGGTCGCTGGGCACGCGACTTGTTCCGGATACCGCCGGATGCAGAGCCGACGCACGATGATATCCTTCCTGGCGATCGTGGCTGTGCTGGCCTCGATCGGCGCCGCTTCCTACGTGGCTGCGCAGAGCTCGTTGGGCAACCCGAAACACGGCCAGGCGATTTATGAGGAGCTGTGCCTCCGGTGTCATGGGGCCAAGCTCGACGGAGCCGGGCCCGAGGCGCAGTATCTGAAAATCCGCCCGGCCGACCTCCAGTCCCTCAGCTCCCGGGTCAAGAGCGACTGGGAATTGATGGTGATCATCGCCCATGGCGTGATGTTCACTCCGATGCACGGATTCCGGGACGTGCTGACCGAGCAGGACATGCGCGACGTGCTCAGCTACCTCCGCCACATGGCCCCGTTCAAACCCATCTCCTAACGATCTTCTCTCGCTCTCTCGTCCTCATCGGCCGCCGCTGACGGTGGCCATGCCGAGGCGACGCAGCCAATCGCCGCTCGTGTCTTCAACATGCGGGAGCGAGCCGATCAGGGGGCGACCAGAGCGGAAATGCTCCGTTCGAGCCTGGCTTGGATATCTGCACGACGGCGAGCGAAGTCCTCGGGCTTGTCGAACAACAGATGATAGGTGAGCATGCCCGACGTGAACGCGACGATCGCCGTGGCGAGCTCCCGTGGAGAAAGGCGCTTTCCGGTGACGGAGCGAAGGAGATCGGCCAGCTGGTCGAGATGCTCGATGTAGACCTGGCGCAGATCCTTGGCCGACTCCGTCGCGAGCTGGAGCAGCCCTCGGACTTGGTGGAACAGCAGGAGAAATTCAGGGTGGGCCAGGAAAAAGTCTAGTCTCGCCGTAATGACCCTTCGAATGATGTCCGGGGACGAGGGAGGAAGGCCGCGTAAGCCTTCCTTGGTCTGAGCGAGGAGTTTATCGAGGCCTTCCTTGAGAAGGGCGTGCAGGAGGGCTTCTTTGGTTTCGAAGTATTGATAAAACGTGCCCTTGCCGATGTCCGCGCGTTCGGTGATATCTTCGATCTTGGTCCAGTAGATTCCCTTTTCGTAGAAGAGCGCCAGCGCCATGTCCAGCAGAAGGCGCCGGGTCCGTGATTTCTTGCGCTCGACGCGGGAGGTCCCGGGAGCGGCCGCGGGGATCTCGATGTCCTTGCGGCTCACGCGCGCGGATCTGGCCGTCGTTTTGCCCATGTTCCTCTCGGGGTGATGAGAATAGCAAGATCGCGGCGGGGGAGCAATCGACCCGGACGCAAGCATGCTCGGAAAAGATCAGAAAAGAAATGGGTGAACCCGTTGCCGTGGAGAGGCGCCGCCATGCCGATGGCGGCGCCATCAGGCCGGTCTATCCGAGGCCCACCACGCGTTTCCCCGAGTCGATCGTGTCATCGACCATCTGTTTCACGTCGGTCGCCAAGGTCGAGGCTTGTCGACTCAGATCCTCGGCCGCGTCGCGGAGCCGCCGGCGCGTGCGTACGCCGGGCTGAGGCGCAAACAGGAGGCCGAGGCCGGCGCCGATCACCGCGCCGGACATGAACGCCACGACACCAATTCCCATCCTCTCCAATCCAGCCATGATCCACCTCCTTGATTGAGTGAGCTGCCGATTCTCGTCGTCACCATCGGCCCGAAGCCATGAGTTGGAGATCTCGTTCGATCTCGGTCGGCTCGAGCGCTCGAAGGGCCTGACAGTGACTGCACCGAGCGGCGAGCTGGCCGACTCCACCCTTGGCGGTCGCGCGGAAGACCAGAGAATAGCGGCGCCATCCGCACCGCGGGCACGCCAGCCCTTGTAACGCCTTCCACACGGTCCCGACCTTCCCGCGTCGGCTTTCAACCGGCTGCATCTTCCCGGTCATGGTTGTGCACCTCCTCTCATGGCAGGTGAGCTCACCGCCTTCGACGCGCGGGTTCGTTTCGAGGCACCCGCGTCACGCGCCGGGGGTGCCGCCCTCCCCATTCTCCGCCTGGCTTTCCCCCGGTACGGCGCGCTCGGCTGTTCCAGGCGGTGCTGGAGAATGAGGAGATCCACGATTGAGCCGCAGTTCAGGCAACGCCAGGCGTCACAGTACAGGTTGCCGCTGTCGTCATTGAAATCGAGCAGTCGTTCCCGCACCATCTGACCGTTGCAGCGTCGGCAGTGCATAGTCCCTCCCTCCTCCGCGGTCCCTGCTCACGAAGGCTCCGTCGCCTCATTCGCCAGGCTTGCGAGGTCCGCCGGGGACCGGTCGGCCTCTTGCGCCGTCAGGTTGATCCCGATCCCCGGCTGAAAACCGAACTCATCGGGATGCGGGCAGACCCACGCCACCCGGCCTTGGCGCTCGCTCTTGGGCTCACCTTCGAGGATCAACACCACCGCGATGCTCGTCCCCGGTGGGATGAGGTCCGGTGTTTCGATGAAGAGCGTCGCGGCAGTGTGGCGCCGCGCCTTACCGACATAGCCCTGCCCTTCCGCGGTCGTGTATCGGACGGAGGCGCCGGACACGCCCCCCGGCCGTTCTGCTGCCTTGGGCGAGACAATCGAAGACACCCGGGAAGGCGAGTGTGTCGTGGCACGCGATGCTCTCATGACGTCTCCTCCGTCCAGAGCCGACACGCCATAACATGACCGTCTCGTGCAAACATGACCTAATATTCTTAACAGACCATAAAACCATAACTGACTGTATGGTCAATAATAGGCTATTCGGTCGGAGGTGTCAAGCGATTCTCGGTCCTCTGAGCGTGCGGCCGCGTCTTCACTGTGAAAGGGCGCAGGTGGGGTAGGAGCGCGAGGGAAGGCGGAGGATCGAGGCGTGGGCCTGGTCCGTTGGCGCGACGTCCCCCGGATCAGCGGGCGAGACCGGCCATGGACGATTGCGAAGAATTGGCGACGTCGTTGTGTGAGGCAGGGCTCGGCGCGAGGGGCAGCAGCCTCTTATTCGCTGTAGGGGACGTAGCTCTCGTCGACGATCTTCTGCCCCGCCGGCGAACGGACGAACGCAAGGAATTGCTCTCGCACGGCATGCGCGTCCGGCCGATGCAGCAAGAGAACCGGGCGTCTCAGTCGATACTGCCCGGATTTGACCGTGGGCTCGGCCGGCTCGATGCTCTCGATGAGAGCGATGCGGACGGGGACGCCGAACTGGAGCGCTTCCGTCGCCGGGCCCCAGGACAGGTAACTGATCGCGGCCAGCTCCCCGCCGACCGCGCTCAGGACCTTTTGATCCGAACGAATCGTCCTCGCTGTCCGAGAGGTGTTGGGAACGCCCAAGACCTTTTCCAATCCGCTTCGCAGATTCCGATCATGAGGCCGGTGGATGACCTCGATCTTGACCTCTGCGCCGCCCAATTCCGCCCAGGACTGTATCGCGCCGCTGAAGATCCCCTTGAGCTGATCCATCGTGAACGACTGGATGGGATTGGCGAAGTTGACGATCACGGCGAGCCCGTCCCAGGCAACGGGCGTCGCGCGGAGCCCCTGCGCCTCGTCGCCCGCGACGCCCAGATCCGCTTCGCCGTTCGCGACCAGCTCGGCCGTCTTGAACGTGCGTTCCCACTGAACCTCGACGACGGAGCCGGGGTGGCTCTTCTCGAACGCCAGGGCGAGATCCTGCATCATCCGCTGCTCCGGCCCGTGACCGACGATGAGGAGATGCCCGCCTGCCCAGGCGGCCGGCGCGCTGCTCAACAGGACGAGGAGCAACCCTCCGAGGATCGCCGGTAGGAACGGAGCCACTTGGCGCGGCCGAGCCCTCTCGGGGTTCTCACTGGGCGTCGACAAGAGGGTGTCCATATCTGCTATGCGCGCTCCTCGGTTGTTCTTCGAAGCGTCACACTCCTGCATCGACAGATGCAGATGCTGGGTCATCAGGTTGGCTTCGGCCTTCCCCTTCCCCTTCTCAACATCGCTCCGCCGCCTCACAGTGCCTCGATCGTCTATGGGGCCTCGTGAGTCCGGGGCGATCGCCTATGCATCCGCGCCTTCCCCAAGCTACCCGAGGCCCGGTCAGGGGATTATCGGAGAACGACTGCTTTCGAGGACGGTCACGACTGTTGAGGCGGGTCGGCACCGAGGAGGATGCATCGTTCCACGGTGAAGGAGGCGGGTATCACCGGTCCCGGCGGCAACATGATCAGCAGCAAGATCAGACGGTGGCTGTAGGGACTTGAAGAAGTGAAGAGAGAACCCTTGAGAGGGAGCAAGGTGGGAGCCGGCGTCCGCCGACTCCCACCCGGCGCTCACTACCATCCAGTTAGGAGGTGCGATCGTTCGCGGCCTCCCGTGTGAGACGGTAGCACCGATACATGAAGAATCGATGAAGGTTCGATGAAAACTTGCACGGTCGCGCGCGACGTCCGGGATCAGCGACAGTCGCCGGAGGGGAGGCGAATCGTCACGGTCGTGCCTTTGCCGAGTTCGCTCGACACACTGATCGAGCCCTGATGGGCGACGATGATCTCTTTCACGATGGCCAGGCCCAGGCCGACGCCCCCGGAGTCCTCGGAGCGCGCTCGATCGACACGGTAGAAGCGTTCGAAGAGATACGGGAGGTGCTCGGCCGGGATGCCGACCCCGGTATCGACGACGGCGATGACGGCGTCGCCATGGTCGCGATCCAGCCGGACCTCGATGGTCCCGCCGCTGTCCGTGTGGCGAAAGGCATTGTCGAGCAGGTTGAGGAACACCCGTTCGAGCTGCTCTTGACTCCCGCGGACGAGCGGGGCCGAGAAGCTCATCAGCTTCAACTCGACGCCCTTGTCCTGCGCCAGCACCGTGAGCTCTTCCACGAGGTCCTTGAGGATCGGCTCGAGCGAGAGGGTGGTGTACGAGGCCGGCGACTCCGGCTCGACCAACCGCGCGAGCGTCAAGAGCGACCGGCTGAGGTTGATGAGGCGATCGACGGCGCCCAGGTTGCTGATCAACGCCTCCCGATAGTCGGCGGCTTCCCGATGCTGGCGCAGCGAGACTTCGAGGTTGCCCTTGAGCGAGGTCAGCGGAGTCTGAATCTCGTGCGCCGCGTCCGCGATGAAGCGTCGTTGACTTTCGACGACCCGTTGGATCCGGTCCATCATGGTGTTGAAGGCCTGGGCCAGCCGCCGAAATTCGGTGTACGGGGCGTCGAGAACCAGGCGCGTCCCGAGGGACGATGGCTCGGAGATTCGCTGCGCGGTTGCGCTCAGCGCCTCGACGGGGATCAGGGCTTGGCGAGCCAGCCAGTTGCTCCCGAACCAGGCGACCAGGAACACGAGCGCGGAGGCGGCGGTCAGGATCGCCGCGAGCCAATTCAAGGCCTTTTCCATGAGCCGCATGGGCGTTTCGACTTGCAGGAGGTAGCGCACCTCATGGCCTTTTCGGATCGGGACCCAGATGCGGCGAATGGAATCGCCGGCCGGATCGCTGACCGTCTCGATCACCCGATCGCCTCGCCGGATGCTTTCGAGGAACGCCGAGTCGCGAGGCGGATCCGTGACGGCCGCGGCCCCTTTCCACAGCACGCTCCCGTCCAGCGACAAGAGCTGGATCGAGAGGGCCGCTTCGCGCAATTCGATCTGCTCCCCTTCGTTCTGCACCGCGGTCGGCACCGCCGCCTCCTGCCCCTTCTGGGACGCCTCGAGCAGCATCGCGAGATTGCGCGCCGCGATGTCCGCCCAGCTCTCCGCCATGGCGGTCAGCCGTGAATCGACGTATTGATTCAGGACCCCTTGGAAGCCCCAGTAGACGGTGAGGTCGAACGCAACCAGCAGCAGCACGATCAGCGCCAGCGTCAAGTGCCGGATGCGGCCGCGGAAGGAGGTCATGGCGAGTCTTTGGGCGGCTGCAGGACGTACCCCACCCCGCGAACCGTCTTGATCAGCGACTCCGAAAAGGGGCGGTCGATCTTTGCGCGCAGCGCGCGGATGTGGACGTCGACGATGTTCGTCATACAGTCGAAACGTAAGTCCCAGACGTGTTCGATGATGGCGGTGCGGGTGAGCACCCGCTCGGCATTCCGCAGGAGATACTCCAACAGGGCGTATTCTTTGCTCGTCAAGAAAATCTCGGTCTGCCCCCGCCAGACCCGATGGGCGGCCGGGTCCAGCTCGAGATCCCCCAGCTTGAGCCGACCGGGCGGCTGCACATGGCCGCGTCGGAGCAGGGCCCGGACCCGCGCAAGCAGCTCCGAAAAGGCGAAGGGCTTGGTCAGGTAATCGTCGGCGCCGGAATCGAGCCCCAACACCTTGTCCTCCGTCGAGTCGCACACGGTGAGCAGGAGGATGGGTGTCGCTCGGCCGGTGCTCCGCAGCGCCCGGCACATCGACAAGCCGTCGCGCTTCGGCAGCATGCGATCGAGGATGATCAGGTCGTACGGCGTATCCTCCGCCAGATGGAGCGCCGTCTCTCCGTCCGTCACGACGTCGACCGCATAGCGCTCCTCCCGCAACCCCTTCTCGAGAAAATGTGCGACGCTCAGGTCATCTTCCACGACGAGAAGACGCATGACTCCCTCCGAAGGCCGACACGGCGCCTCGCCTGTCCACGGGCCCGGACGGCCCCGCTGCGCTGACCCTAGCATGAAAGGGTTTTGACGAGGAAGAGGGCTCCACCGAATTTTCACGATGGCTTCACGAGAGCTTCATGAGGCGGGCATACCATCCCGGCGCTATGCGGAGCGGCAGGCGGCAGTCCTCGGCGAGGCATGGTCCAGGTCACCCCGGAAGCCGGGATGCCGGCCGGCGGGGACGGCGAGGCATCCGACGGACGCGACCGGGGGGATCCGACCGACCCAACGGCGTGCCGGCGGTCGCCGGAACCGGCGGCTGGAGGATCGAGGACGGCGCGTTGCGGTCGATCGAGGCGAGGCTGACCCTGGGCGACGGGGATCCGAACGATGTCCTCTGTGCCTCGGCGCTCGGCGGTCTGGCCTGGATCGTCTATCGCATGTTGGTCGGCGATCCGAAGTGGGAGGCTGAGGCGACGATGGAGGCGTTGCGGCGAATCGTTCGCGAAGTGGGATGAGTCATTGGAGCTCCGCCGGCAAGAGCCGGGGCGGGGGCAGAGCCTATCGGCCGTGCCGAGGAGAACTTGAGCGACCTGCCCGGGAGGGAGCGTTCCCGTCCGCCGCTGGCAATTATTGTCGGTTCAGCCGGGGAGGCGTTTGAGTTGCGGGCGGCAGGCCCTGCGAATATTCGCTATCGGGCATCAACGAGCGTGAGCGCGCTCGACCGGCGTGGTCCTCGTTTTGCAGAATCGGAGCCGCGTGCGGCCGCCCCGGGGGCGGCTGTTGGATGAGGAGAACCGCACGCCGTGACGATCACCTCGCGTTCAAGGAGAGCGGTGTGCTGGAGCCTGGCCGCGCTCGCGGCCGTCGCCGGCTTGGTGGCGGCGCTCGCCATGACCGCCCCGCTCACGATCCACTCGGAGAGCCAGCTCTTGAGCGCGATCACCGCCGCGGTGCGGACTGACGGCGCCGCGGCAGGCCAGGCACCCGCTCAGATCATCGTCCTCGAGCCGTTCGTGATCAGCCTGACCGATGGGCGCTACCTCCGCCTCAAGGTCGGCCTGGAGGTGGGAGACCCGCGGGCGACCGCCGCGGTACGAAGGCGCCTGCCGTCCGTACGGGACAGATTGATGGTGACCGTGTCGAGCTACGATCGTGAACGCCTTCGCACGCCGGAAGGGAAGTTCCAGCTTCGCGAGGAGATCGCACGGGACCTGACCCTGGTCGTTCCCGATGCCCCCATCCGCACCGCCTATTTCCTGGAATTCCTGATTCACAGTTGAGGCGCCGGCTCGGCCTGCTCGGCGGCGTACGCCCTCAGCTGGCCTTGTGCTCGTACCGCTCGATCATCGGCGGTGGCGGCGGGTTGACCGTCGTCGCCTGCGGGCCTTTCAACCCCAATTCCACGTTGAACGTCACTTCCGTGCCTTCTTCCAGGGCATCGAACTCCATGTCGTGGACCGCGTTGCGGTGGAAGTACACTTCCTCGCCGTCCTCCTTCAGGATGAATCCATACCCTTCGTCGCGAAAGACGCGCGCGATCACGCCTCGTGCCGGAATCGGGGGGAGCCGGACTTCATGGGAGCCGATCTTGTCCCGGTGCTTCTCGAGCTCGAGCCGGAGCGTCTCGAACGTCACGCGAAGCGCTTCCTCGAACGTATTCTCGGTCTTCCGAGCCGTGAGCGTGCGTCCGGGGATCTGCGCGACGATCAGAACCTCGGCATCCTCCTCGGTCGTCTTGTGGCGATTCTTCTTGAGCGTGACGCGGACGTGGGTGAGATCGTCGCGCCCGGCGCGAAGATCCTCGACCCGCGACTCGATCTCCTCTCGCCACGCGGGGCTCAAGTCGGTGTTGCGGGTCTCGATTTGAAGATCCATGCGGCCTCCTTGACTCTCACCATTGGATCATGCCCGGCGGCGGGCGACCATCATCCTGTCGGCCATTCCCATGCCGGCACGCCCCCGACTTGGCGCCCACCGTCGACCGTGCCCGGGCCGGAACTGCGTAGGGCGTTCAACCGGGACTTGCGAGCCGTCGGCTGATACCTCCATCCTGCCCCACGTGCTTTACTGACCTCACTTTTTCGGGAGGGATCTATGACACGATCACAGACCACAGCGCTGTGGAATTCGCCCGCTCGTATCTTGATCATCGATGATGACGAGGTCCTGCTCGGCGCCCTGCCGTACTCGATTCAGCACCGCTTGCCCGAATCGAAGATCGACACGGCCGACACGCCCGAGCAGGCGTTGAGCTGCGTCTATTCGAACGAGTACGACGCGGTCATCTGCGACCTCTGCATGCCGCGGATGAACGGAGTGACGCTGCTCCGGAAGGTCAACGCCATCCAACCGGAGACGCCGGTGTTGATGATCACCGGGCACGCAGATGAGAACCTCCGTCCCGAGGCGATCGCCGCCGGCGCGTACGCCTTTCTGAACAAACCCCTTGATTCGAATTTCATCGTCGCGTTGCTCAAGCAAGCCGTCGTTCAACGCCGCCTGCATCTGCTCCGCCCCGCGTGCGCGATCTGACGACGCACGCTCGGACCGATTCCCGCGCCTCGCTTCTGGTGAACTGCCGGCACCCGGCGGCTGAGCCGCCGGGAGTCTCTTCCTCGTGGCCATCGCCTTAGCTCGACTCATGTAAGGGTGTGATGCTTCGACAACCATGAGCCGAGCCGGCTTTCCCCACTTGACATACCCTGGAGGGGTATTATACTGTCCACCGTATAGGGGGTAGAGGTATTCAGGATTAGATCGTTGCGGAGGTGTGTACGCCATGAGAACGCCAACGGGTCCCGTCCTTGGAGTGTCCGATGCAGCTCTCCATCACATCGATCCAGTCTGCGGGATGACCGTCGACCCCGAACATGCGGCCGGGGCCCATGAGCATCGAGGGCAGACTTACTACTTTTGCAGTCCTGTCTGTCACCAGCGATTTGGCCGGGAGCCGGAGCGTTATGCCGGCGCCGCGGCAGCCCCAGTCGTGGAACGTGATCGTGATCCCGTGTGCGGCATGGAGGTGGCGCCCCACGAAGCCGCGGGCCATGTCGAGCATGGGGGTCGGCGTTACGCGTTCTGCAGCGAGGGGTGCGTCCAGCGGTTCAAGAGCGACCCGGCCCGCTATCTCGGCAAGACCGAGGCAGCGGCGCATCGGGACGGGGACTCACGCGCGCACGCCGCCGCGGGAGGGCGGCCGGCCGACACGCGCGAGCACACGTGCCCGATGGATCCGGAGGTCCGCCAACAAGGGCCGGGGGCGTGTCCGAAGTGCGGGATGGCGCTCGAGCCGGTGACCCAAGCGCCCGCCATTCGCGTGGAGTACACGTGTCCGATGCATCCCGAGATCGTCCAATCGGAGCCCGGCTCCTGTCCCATCTGCGGAATGGCGCTGGAGCCGCGTACGGTCACGGTTGAAGAAGCCGCTCCCGAGCTGACGGAGATGACGCGCCGGTTCTGGGTGGCGCTCGGCCTCACGGTGCCGATTCTGGCCGTGATGGTCTCGGACATGTGGCCGGGCCGGCCGCTCCAACAGCTCTTGTCTGGCCGGATGTTGGCCTGGCTCCAGCTCGTGTTGGCGACACCGGTGGTCCTGTGGGCCGGCTGGCCGCTCTTCCAGCGGGCCTGGGCATCGGTCGTCAACCGCCATCTCAACATGTTCACGCTCATCGGGCTGGGAACAGGGGCGGCCTACCTGCACAGCGTCCTGGCGACGCTGGTCCCCCACATCTTCCCGGCGTCGTTTCAGACCGCGGCGGGCGAGATCGCGCTGTACTTCGAACCCGCCGCGGTGATCGTCACGCTGGTGCTCCTCGGGCAAGTCCTGGAGCTGCGCGCGCGGAGCAAGACCGGGAGCGCCATCAGGGCCTTGCTCGGGCTTGCGCCGAACCGCGCACGCCGTGTGGAGGACGACGGCACGGAGCTCGACGTGCCGATCGCGCACGTGCGCCCCGGCGACCGTCTTCGGGTCCGGCCGGGCGAGAAGATCCCGGTCGACGGCGTGATCGAGGAGGGGAACAGCCGCGTCGATGAATCGATGATTACGGGGGAACCGATGCCGGTCGAGAAGCGGGCCGGCGATCGGGTTGCGGGCGGAACGGTGAACGGAACCGGGAGTTTCGTGCTGCGAGCGGAGCGCGTCGGCAGCGAGACGCTCTTGGCTCAGATCGTCCGGATGGTCGGCGAGGCGCAACGGACGCGGGCGCCCATCCAACGCCTGGCCGATGCGACGGCCGCCTATTTCGTGCCTGCGGTGATCCTCGTCGCCGCCCTCGCCTTCGTCGCGTGGGCGCTCTGGGGGCCGGAGCCCCGGCTCGCCTACGCCTTCTTGAACGCGATCGCGGTGCTCATCATCGCCTGCCCCTGCGCCTTGGGGCTCGCGACCCCGATGTCCGTCATGGTCGGGACCGGGCGGGGCGCCTCGGCGGGAATCCTGGTCCGCGACGCTGAAGCGCTCGAGGTGTTGGGGAAGGTCGATACGCTGGTCATCGATAAGACCGGCACGTTGACCGAAGGGAAGCCCGCGCTCGTGACCGTCCGGGCTCTTGCGGGCTATGATCGCTCGACGCTGCTCCGTCTGGCTGCCAGCGCCGAGCAGGCGAGCGAACACCCGCTGGCGGCCGCCGTCGTCAAGGGTGCAGCGGGCATGGCGCTCTCCACGCCTCGGCATTTCCGTTCAGCGACCGGTAAGGGCATCGAAGCCGAGGTCGATGGGCAGGTCGTCGCGGTCGGAAGCCTGGCGTTCCTCGAGGCGTCGGGCGTCGACGTCACGCCGGTCTTGGAAGAGACCGAGCGGCTGCGTGGTGACGCGCAGACGGTGATCGGGGTGGCGGTGGACCGGCGCTTGGCCGGCCTCCTCGGCGTCGCGGACCCGGTGAAACGCGCGACGCCGGAGGCGATCGGGCAACTCCATGCGGATGGGATCCGCATCGTCATGCTGACGGGCGACAGCCGGGCGACGGCCGAGGCGGTGGCGCGTCAGGCGGGGATCGACGAGGTGCACGCCGACCTGTTGCCTGAGCACAAGGCGTCGATCGTGAAGCGACTGCAGGCCGAGGGCCGTCTCGTCGCGATGGCGGGGGACGGCATCAACGATGCGCCGGCGCTGGCTCAAGCCGACGTGGGGATCGCCATGGGCACCGGGACCGATATCGCGATGGAAAGCGCGGGAGTGACGCTGATCAAGGGAGACCTGCGCGGAATCGTGCGGGCGCGGCGCTTGAGTCGGGCCACCATACGCAACATTAAGCAGAACCTCTTCTTCGCCTTCGCCTACAATACGATCGGGGTGCCGGTCGCCGCGGGACTCCTGTACCCTGTTGTCGGTCTTCTCCTGAGCCCGATGATCGCCAGCGCCGCGATGACCTTCAGCTCGGTGTCCGTCATTGGAAACGCCCTGCGATTGCGGAGGCTGGCGCTGTGAGCGGCGTCCGCGGCAGAAGGGCCAAGCGTGTCGCGGCCCTTTCTCGGCGGCCACGTGCTCGGCCGGGTTCCGAAGATGGGGCCGGGTGCGAAGGTCGCCTCGTACAGCAACGTTCGTGATCAAGGAGATCCGGATGACTCACGAGCATCAGGAGGTCGGTGCGTGCGGCTGCGATGTGAAGGAAGGTCGAAAAGCGATTGCGGTCGACCCCGAGATCAAGGCCTCGAATTTGAATCGGCTCCGGCGGATCGAAGGGCAGATCCGCGGGCTTCAGAAGATGGTCGAGGAAGACCGTTACTGCCCGGACATCATGGTGCAGATCTCCTCGGTCCAGGAAGCCCTGCGTGCGGTCGGACGGGCGCTGATGCGGAACCACCTGAAGCACTGTGCGGCTGAGGCGCTCGGCAAGGGCTCCCGGGAGGAGGCCGAAGCCATGTACGACGAGCTCATGGAGCTGATTTACAAGCATTCACGGTAACGGGAGGCTCGGCGCAAACGGGGAGGATCGGCTACACTTCTCGAGCGGGGTGGAGATCCGTGGAGGGGGTGCGGTCGATGGCGGCCGAGGTGCAGACCCATGAAGTCTCGATCCAGTCGTTCGTCCGCCTGCTCCGTCGGGTCCTCTGTCTGCTGGCCGTCGTGCAGCTCGTCAGCCTCCTGATCGATCTCCCCGGCCGACCGCGTCTTTCCTGGCCCGTGCTTGCACTGACGCTCGGGTCCGGCGCCACGATCGGCGCCGTCCTCGGCTTCAGCGTGACCCGGCTGCTGCGTGAGCGTCGCTTCGGCGGCGTGATGCTTCGCCTCTCACCGTATGCCGATGATCTCCTGCTGTGGTTCGTGTGCTTGACGTGGCCGTTGGTGCCGTACCTCGCCTTTCAGCTCTGCACCTTCCCGTGGCTCACCGCCGAGACGTTTGAAACCAGGCGTTCCTGCTGGGACGTGCAGCAGCTCGTCCAAGTGTTTTTCTTCGTCCAGTGTGCGGCTGCCTTGCTCTGTGTCCACGAGTGGGCCCGGCGTCTGGAAAGAATGGCGGTCGCCGCCGCGATCGTCTCCGGGGAGGCCGGCTCGCCAAGCTTGACCCGCTCGAACCCTCTTCTTAGGATGGCCCGGCGGGTCTCGCCGTTCTCCCATCACTGATCGGACGGGCGCCTGGACCCGCCGCTCGTGCTCGACCGCTCCGCTCCTGCTCCTGGCGCCGAACAGGGAATAGGGCCTTGATCTTCTACTCCGGTTGGATGATCGGTCGCTTCTCACCTCAATCAAAGGAGCGATGATGGGCCAGACTATCCCGATGACCAAGCAAGGCGTCTGCAGCAAGTGCGGGAAGACGACGGTCGTGCTCTATTACGAGACCTGACCGGGCGCGCGTTCGGTTGGTACTTCGCCCCCTGACGGGGCACGCCCTGCGGGGTCGGTATGACCAAGTCGGGACACCGCTCCACGGGCAACGGTCGTGATGTTCATCGGCGGCTGCGCCGCTGATCGGGACCCCTCGCGGGTCGACCGCGCTCACCGTGGCCATCCCTGCAGCGCCGGTCGGGGGGCTTTCGAGGGCCGGCTACCTTTTTGACCATCCGAGCACTACAATAGCGCCGCAAGGAGCGGCATGAAGCACTCACGCAACCACGACGGCCGGCAAGGCAAAGCCGGCGAAGAGCTCGAGAAGCTCACGACGCGGCTCTGTCGCCTCGTCGGCCAGGCAATTGCAGACTACGGCATGATCGAGGAGGGGGATACAGTCATGGCCTGCCTCTCCGGGGGCAAAGACAGTTACGGCCTCCTCGACATCCTCCGCGTCCTTCAACAGCGCGCCCCGGTTCGCTTCGAGCTGGTCGCCGTCAACCTGGACCAGAAGCAGCCCGGCTTCCCGGCCCATGTGCTGCCCGAGTATCTCGATCGCCTCGGCGTCCGCTACCGGATCGAGGAACGGGACACCTACTCGATCGTCAAACGGACGGTCCCCGAGGGCGAGACCATGTGCTCGCTCTGCTCGCGCCTTCGGCGAGGCATCCTCTATCGGCTGGCGTCGGAGCTCGGCGCAAGTAAGATCGCCTTGGGGCACCACCGCGACGACATCCTCGAGACGCTGTTCTTGAGCCTGTTCTTCAGTGGCAAGCTCAAGGCCATGCCGGCGAAGTTGCGCTCGGACGACGGCCGCCACATCGTCATCCGGCCGCTCGCGTACGTTCGTGAAGCGGACCTCGCACGGTACGCCGAGCTGCGCGCCTTCCCACTCATCCCCTGCGATCTCTGTGGAGGGCAAGAGCATTTGAAGCGTAAGGAAGTGAAAGCGCTCCTTCGAGACTGGGAAACCCGCTATCCTGGATGTACCGATTCCATGTTTGCGGCGCTCGCCAACGTCTTCCCGGCGCATCTGCTCGACCGGCGGCTGTTCGATTTTCAAGCCCTCCCTGATCAGCCGGCTTCGGTTTCCGAAGCCGGCTTCGTCACCCCCGCCCGGTCGCGACGCTGAGGGTGCTGGCCGATCGGCGGCCGCGCCTCTGGATGCCGCCCGAGCGTGTAGGACATCATCTGATACCCCACACGGAGAATGTACGACATACTGGGGAGCCCATTCCCACCCCCGCAGACCGGGGTCGGCTCATCACGTTCATCATCCGCAAAGGTGCACCATGACGAACCTCGCCGACGGCTTTCTCCCCCACGGGCAGTGTTACCTCTGGAATTCCGGGCTCGTCTGGCTCCATCTGACCTCCGATACGCTGATCGGCCTCTCCTATGTCGCCATCTCGGCCTCGCTCACCTACCTGGTGCATCGGGCCCGGCGGGACATTCCTTTTCATTGGGTCTTCCTGGCGTTCGGGACGTTTATCATTGCTTGCGGGGCGACCCACTTCATGGAGGTCTGGACGCTCTGGACCCCCACCTACTGGCTGGCCGGAGACGTGAAGGCGTTGACGGCCTTGGCCTCCGTTGCGACCGCGCTGGTCTTGCCGCCGCTCATTCCGAAGACCTTGTCACTCATCCAAGCGGCCAAGCTGTCCGAAGAGCGCAAGCTCGGCCTCGAGAGGGCCAATCAAGAGCTGGAAGTCCTGTACCGGCGGGTCAAAGAACTGGATGAGTTGAAATCTCAGTTGTTCGCCAACGTGAGTCATGAGCTGCGCACGCCGCTGATGCTCATCACGGGACCGACGGAGCGGCTGCTGAAGAGCGGGGCGCTCACCGACAAGCAACGCCATGATTTGACGGTCGTCGAACGGAACGCCAAGACGCTGCTCAGGCACGTGAACGATCTGTTGGACATCGCGAAGCTCGACGCCGGCAAGATATTGGTTCAGCCCGGGGCCACCGACGTCGGCGCCCTCGTCCGGCTGACCGCCGCACAGTTCGATGCGGCCAAGGAGGAACGGCGGATCACGTTTTCCGTCGAGACGCCTCCGCACCTCTGGGTACGGACGGACGCTGAGAAGCTGCAACGGATCCTCGTGAACCTGCTGTCCAACGCCTTCAAATTCGTCCATGACGGCGGCGCCGTACGATGCACCCTCGACGCGTCCGAGGGTGGGATCGTCCTGATCGTCGAGGACAACGGCCCAGGCGTGCCGCTCGAGCAGCGCGAGGCCATCTTCGAACGGTTCCGCCAGGGGGACGGGGGGGCGACCCGCCGCTACGGCGGCACGGGTCTCGGCTTGGCGATCGCCAAGGAATTGTGTGAACTGCTCGGGGGGCGAATCTGGGCCGACGAGGCTCCGGGCGGCGGCGCTCGGTTTCAGGTCCATCTGCCGGTACAGCCGGCCGAGTCGGAAGCCATCGAAGGGAAGACGGCGGAAGCGGAGCCTTCTGCTCAGGATGTGCCGGCATCCGGGTCCGGAGCGCAGGAGCTCGTTGAGCCAAACCACGAGCCGCGACCCGGGTCGGCCGCCGATGCGTCGCCGCCGACCTCTGGGGGCACCGGGGCGCACAATGGCAGTGCGCCGACGATTTTGGTGGTCGAGGACAATGTCGAGCTGAGCCGGTTCCTCATCGAGTCGCTGTCCGTTCCGTACCAGGTCACCGCGGCGGCCGATGGGGACGAGGGATTGAAGAAGGCCCTGGAGCTCCGCCCGGACCTGATCATCACGGACATTATGATGCCGGACATGAGCGGGGACCAGTTGATCCGCCGGTTGCGGGAGCTCCCGGAGCTCAAGGAAGTGCCCGTGTTGGTGCTGACCGCCAAAGCCGACGAGGACCTCCGGGTCCGCCTGTTGAAGGAAGGGGTTCAGGACTATCTGAGCAAACCGTTCTCGATCGAGGAGCTGAGCGCCCGGGTGCGGACCTTGATCGCCCAGCGCAAGCGGCTGGCCGGGGCCGAAGAGAACGTCTCTCGACTGCTCGTCGAAGCGGAGCGGCGCAACAAGGAGTTGCGCGACAAGCAGTTGTTGTTGATCCAGAGCGCCAAGCTGGCCAGTCTGGGAGAAATGGCCGCCGGGATCGCTCACGAATTGAACAATCCCCTGAACAACATCGGGCTCTTCATCGGGAACGCGATCGACCGGTTGGAGCGCGGGCAGGCGACGGGGATGATGATCGGCGATCTGGAGCGGGCTCTGCAGCAGGTCCGGCGTGCGGCCAGCATCATCGGACACCTCCGGACCTTTGCCCGGGCGGGCGCCTCGGAGCGCGAGCCGACCCTCGTGCACGATGTCATCCATGCCGCCCTGTCTTTGGTGGAAGAACCGCTCCGCATGGCGAACATCTCGGTGGACTTGAACCTCGGCGCCGATCAGGCCTCGGTGCTCGCCAATCGCATTCAGTTGGAGCAGGTCTTCATCAACCTGCTGGTCAATGCGAAGGATGCCATGGCCGACGGTCCGGTCAAGCGGATGACCATCTCCACGGCCTTTCTCGGCCCCCAAGTCGAGGTCCTGGTCAAAGATACCGGGAGCGGCATTCCCCTCGAGGTGCAGGACCGCATTTTCGATCCCTTCTTCACGACCAAGCCGGTGGGGCTCGGCACGGGCCTCGGTCTTTCCATCACCTATGGGATCGTCAAAGAGCACGGGGGCGACATCCAGGTGGTGAGCACCCCGGGGCACGGGACGACGTTCGTGATTCAATTGCCACTGGTCGATCGGTCGATGGCAACACCGACGGCGGTCCGATGAATGCCCTCCAAGGAGGCCTTGGAGCCGGCTGTCGTTCATCGGCCGGAAGGTGTCTTTGCTTTTATGGGTCGAACGTGGTATCGTGCAGTCTGCTTCACCATCGAAGGCCCGGTGGTGAGGCGTCAACCAAAGGCCTGGTCGATGTTGTTCTAGCCCGGGAAACCGATCGGAAGCCTGACCTAAGCGCCTCGCGTCTTCGGCCCTCTCCTTCCTGTCATTGCGAGTTCTCGAGCTCTGAGACAATATCCAACATCATAAGGAGGAACCGATGGGTTCGAAGATCTATGTGGGCGGTCTGCCGTATTCAACAACCGAGTCGCAGCTGAACGATTTGTTCGCAGCGCACGGGACCGTCGAGTCGGCGAAGGTCATCACGGACAAGTTTACGGGACAATCGCGCGGATTCGGCTTTGTCGAAATGGCGAGCTCCGAAGAGGCGCAGCGCGCCATCGCCGCATTGAATGCGACTCAGCTCGACGGCCGCACGCTCACCGTCAACGAAGCCAAGCCGCAAGAGCCACGGACAGGTGGCATGCGCAGCGGAGGCGGAGGCGGGGGCAACCGGACCGAGCGTCGCGGGCGCTGGTAACGACACCGTCTTGAAGCGGTAGCAAGGGCAGGGGCGGTCGAAAAGCCGCCCCTGCTCGTCCCATGTCCCATTCCCCAGTACGAGGAGGCTCTTATTCCTAAGCCGAACAAAGCGACTGCCGCGAAGCGGGCTCGCGAAGTGGCCAAACAGACCAAGCAACGAGAGAAAGCGGCCCGGCGAGCTCAGCGCAAGGAAGAGAAGAAAATCACCCCCCGGCGCGAGGATGGCGATGATCCCGATCTGGCGGGGCTGAAATGGGGACCGCAGGATCCCCTCTACCATTAGGCCCGACCACCCGTCCTCCGCTCAGGCCGCCCGTCCGTTCGTGTCTCGCACTTCAACCCAGGAGTCGTTCACGATGGCTCATGCCATGTCGTCCGCCCCGCGCCTGAATTACGTGTCCACGGTCCTGTTCGGGCTTATCACCCTAACCGCGCTGATCGGGGTTCCGCTGTTCGCCTACTTCTACGACTACACGTGGCTGGATTGGGTGATGTTCGGGACGCTCTACGTGGTGACCGGGCTGGGCATCACGGTCGGCTATCACCGGCTCATCGCCCATCGCAGCTTCACCTGTCCGAACTGGGTCAAGACGCTGCTGCTCATCGCCGGTGGGTGGGCGCTCGAGAATTCCGCGTTGAAATGGGCGGCCGACCATCGCCGGCACCACGCGCAATGCGATCGGGACCAGGATCCCTACAACGCCCAACGAGGGTTTTGGTACAGCCACTGCGGCTGGGTCTTTTATCGCGATCCGCACGTCAACGACAAATATCTGGTCACGCTGCGGCAAGACCCCGTCGTCCTGTGGCAACACCGGTTCTACCTGCCGATCGTGCTCTCCGGCTTGGCGCTGCCGTTTCTGCTAGGCCTGATGATGAACGGGTGGAGGGGGGGACTGAGCGGTTTTCTGCTCGCGGGCGTCGGGCGGGTCTTCTGGGTGTTGAACTCCACGTTCTGTATCAATTCCATCTGCCATCTCTGGGGAAGCCAGCCGCACGGCCGGCTCGACTCCAGCCGAAACAGTTGGTGGGTCTCGTTCTTGACGTTCGGCGAGGGGTATCACAACTACCACCATACCTATCAGAGCGACTATCGGAACGGCCCGCGCTGGTACAACTTCGATCCGTCGAAATGGCTGATCTACTCGCTCTCCCTCTTGGGCCTCGCCAGCTCGCTCCGTCGCGCGACGAAAGGGCAGGCCTAGGCGAGCCGGCCACCCGCCTCAGCCGTTGCGCTTGAGTCCTTTGCTCGCCACCACCGTCACCTGACGGCGGATCTCCTCGATCGGGACGCTCTCCTTGTCATCGCTGGGGTCCGTGAGCCCCAGTTGATGCCAATTGATCTTCACGCTGCTGCGGGCGTTCTTCAGCCGCTTCTTCTTCGTGAACGACGGGCGCATGGGTTCTCCTTCGGGCGGGGCGCCGGCGCCCTCGCCGATCCGACGGATCCGGGCGGGATCCGTGCCGTTATGGTCGTTGAGGGCCGCGCCAAATCAAATACGGCGGCTTCTTCATGTCGCAGGCCGCTTCGGGGTAGAGACGTGTCGCGTAGGAGTAGGCCTTGTTCTGAGCGGCAAGGCAGGTACCGGCTTCAATGAGGTACGGTGTGACCAACCGGAAGCGGGCCGCCGTGTCTCCGGCCGCCTCTGAAGAGAGGTAGAGCTCACACCGAAAACTCGCTTCCCCGACGTATTCCGTGCTCAGCAGCAACCGGGAACCGTCGGCAAACGTGATGATCGGCTCAACGTTGAGGGTTGCCATGGTTGCCTTCGTTACGCCGTCGTCCGCGGCGACGCCTCATCGCCAGGTCCGATGGGCCTCGCTCACCCATTCTCTGCCGTGGAGCCCCTCCACTTCCCATTCGATGTCGCCGGGGATTTCGACGATCTTCAGCTCGGCGCAGTGCCCGTTCGCCTCCGCTCCCAACTCCTCCACGACCTTCACCAACCGCTCGTCGTCGCGTGGAATGAGGGCGCCATATTGGTTCAGGCTCGGTTCCTTTGGTCCGTAGGCGGCTGGCCAGTAGCGACCGGTATCCGGCTCGATCAAGGCGTCGGGCTGCCCGCGTTCGCGAAGCCGCACGAACGCCTCGTGACTCAAGCTGAACTTCCCGCAGCACGCGTTGATGACGACTTTCCTCGTGGACATCACACTCTCCCTTCGGCAAGGATGCGCAGCTTGGATGCGGTCGCTCGATGAACCAGGACGGGACGAGAGGCATCGAGATGGAGCGGCGGTTAGGAATCGATCGCGTCGGGTGGGAGGAAAAAGGGACGCGAATGATCGCGAGCCGTCTGCCCTGTACCTGCAGCATGAGCGTTTAGGGTGAGTTTGTCAACCGGGCGACGCATCGTGCACGCCGAGCGCTGAATGCAACGGCATCAGAGTGCCGCGCGCCGGGCCCATGGCCTACTGAAGACCACGTAGTGACCCTGTGGAGCTCCGCCTCGTTTCCCGATTGCTCGCCGTAGCGTTCCTCCCCACGCCGCCGCCGCCGCTCGGCGATCGATTGTACAAGTCTCGATCTCATCAGCGCCTCATGCTCCATTGTGCAGTGGCATCGTCTTTGCGCTCCCTCTCTGACTGGTCGGCACAGCAGAGTCACCAGCCGCGAAAGGAGTACGACATGGATCTTGTGGGTGGATCATTGATTCTCACCTTTGGCGCGATGCTCGTCGCTTCCGGGCTCGCCATGCCGAGGCAACGCCCGCCGGTCGAGCGTCGCCGCATCACCTGTCCTGAGGATCACCAGGCAGCGCTTGTCCTGCTCGACTGGGACGCGGAGCGTCAGTGCGTCCGGCTGCTGGAGTGCGATCACAGGACCGAATGTCCGGTGAAATGCCGAGAACGGTGCGCGGGTATCCTCCCGTCGATCTTCGGGCAGACGCCGGTGAGCCGGGTATTGGGGTAAGGAGTCGACGCGGGATCCTCAGACAAAGGAGTTGGCATGAAGAGAAGATCGTGGAAGGGAATGCTTGGAGCCGCTCTTGTGATCCTCGTCTCCGCACAGGTCGGGTGGACGGCGGACAAGACGACGATCACGTTCAAGGTGACCGAGCAGGGGTTGATGACGAACGACGCGCCGGTGGTGGAAAAGCGCTTGACGCTGAGGGCCGGTACGCGCGTCAAGCTCATCTTCGAGCACGCCGATTCGAATCGGAACCTCCATCAGTTCACGGTTACCTCGCTCAAGACCGAGATGAAGAGCCGCGCGATCGGTCCTGACGGCCCGAAGACCGCCTCCATGGAATTCACCGTGGGCGAGCGTGGCGAGGACTTCTATCGGATCTCCTGTGAGCTGCCGTGTCTGGCGATGGAGGAACTGACCGACTATCTGATCCTGGTGGACCGAAAGGCGCCAGTCTCGTAGCGAGATCGGAGTCCGCGGAGGAGCGCGACGGCTCCTCCGCCGGCCTGGCCTTGTTTCAGTTTCAGGCCCGCGGGGCCCATGCCGTCGCTGGCCGTCCCCGCCCCCGCCTTCCCGTTCGCCTCTACCGCCCCGGCGTTCCCTTCCCTTGTGTGCCGCTCAGTCATGCACTTCGCCCCGCCGTCCCACCGTCCTGATCGCCGGTGCCGGGCTCGCCGGCTTGGCGGCCGCCGCCGATCTCCGGCAATCCGATGTGAACGTCAAGGTCATGGAGGCGCGGGACCGGGTCGGAGGGCGAGTCTGGACGTTGCATGAGGGGTTTATCGGCGGCCAACATGCCGAAGCCGGCGGGGACCTGATCGACGACGGGCAGGACGAGATCCAGCACCTGGCCAGCGCCCTCGGTCTCACCTTGACGCCGATCCTATCCGGTGGGTTTGCCTTTGTCCGTACCCCTGCGGCTGGGCCGGTCCCGCAGCCCGTCATTCGGTCGGGTAGCGTATGGGCTAAGTTGGCCGAACCCTTGGCGCCGCTGCTTCGCGCCTACCGACTGGCCGAACGCCGATGGGACAGCGGGATTGCGGCGGCCATCGGTCGCGTCTCGGTGGCGGCTTGGCTGGAGGAGATCCGAGCCGAGGAGGAGGTGCGGGCCATCGTCAGAGGGCTGCGGGGCTTCTTTCTCGCGGACCCCGAGGACCTGTCACTGCTTGCGCTGGTCGATCAGCTCAGCGAGGCGCCCGGCTTGGGCCGGACGTACCGGATTCAGGGCGGCAATGCATGCCTGCCCGCGGCGCTGGCCGCAAGGTTGGGTGATCGCGTCCTGCTGCGGACCGTTCTCACCGCCGTGATTCAGGATGGTGACCGGGTCCGGGCCCGGGTCCGGCACGCCGACGGCAGCGAGAGCGATCTCCTCGGCGAGTACCTCGTCGTCACCATCCCGGCTCCGCTCATCAAGGTCGTGTACTTCGATCCGCCGCTGCCGCCGGAGCAGCACGAGGCGATCGCGACCCTCCGTTATGGTCCGGTCACCAAGACCCTGCTGCAGTTCGACCGGCGGTTCTGGCTCCGTCCGCAATCCCCCAAGGCCTTCGGCAGTGAGCTCCCGATCGGTGCCTTCTGGGACGGCAACGAGGAGCAGGCCGGCGTCCACGGCATCCTGAGCCTCATGGCCGGCGCATCTGCCAGCCGGGAGACTCAAGAGCTGATCAAGGAAGGCGGGATGGATCGGATCGTGCGTTTCTTGGATTGGCTGGGAGCCGATCAGGCGGAGCTGCTCGCTTCCCGGGTGGTCTCGTGGGAGGACGATCCCTGGGCCTTGGGCGGCTACGCCTACTTCGACCCCGCCTTCGACCCGGCGCTTCGGCCCTGGCTGGTCCGGCCGCATGGTCGCGTCCTGTTCGCCGGCGAGCATACGAGCATGCGATGGCAGGGTTATATGAACGGGGCAGTCGAGAGCGGCTTGCGGGCGGCGGCCGAAGTGCGGTTGCTGGCCGGCGTGAGCGGTCCGGGGGCCGCGCTCGGCGGCGAACCGCCCGGCACCGGGTGACAGGGACGAGCGCGCACCGGTCGTTTCGTCGTGGATGACGGGTCCTGCTCGCTTGCGATCGAGCCTGCCGCCCCGCGGAGCCTACAGGCCTTAGCCGGTCGGCCGGTGCGGCGAGGTCCGCAAGCCTTCGTCGATCCGCTTGAAGACGACCCGCCACATGATCGCAACGAGCAGGAGCTCGGCGAGCGCCGCCTGCGGGAGGTGCGACGCAAAGAAGTTGAACAGGGCGTGACAGAGGATCGCGAGGACCAAGCCCGTCAGGAGGAGCCGCCGCCCCTCGCCGGGCGCGCTGAACTTCGCCCTCCCCAAGGCATACCCCCACATGCTGGAATAGAGCACGTGGCTCGGGACACTGAGCAGCGCGCGCACGAGGAACACGGACGTGAGCACCCCGAACGGCGTGATGACGTTCAAGGATGCCGCGGTGTCCACCGCGGTGAGATAGGTGGCCAGCAGGTAGAGGCCGTTCTCGATCGAGGCAAAACCGAGGGCCACCGCCGCCGTGTAGATGATCCCATCCAGCGGCTCATCGAATTCCGCCCGGCGATAGACGGTGAAACGAACCCCGGCGAACTTCAGCAGCTCCTCGATCACCGGCGCGATCGCCACCGTGACCACCGCCGACTCGGTGAACAGCAACTCGAGGACGGTCGCGGGAACGCCCAGGCCCATCCCGATGAGGAAGGTCTTGATGATCAGTGAAGCGGGCTCGGGGTCGAGCGTGTCCTTGCGATAGAAGAACCACAACCAGAGGAGGCCGGGTGCAAACGACAAAGCAAAAAGCATGAGATAGGCCACGTCCTCCTCCGAGTCGCGTTACTCCGGGTGCGGGTTTCAGGCGCGTTGCTTCAGGTGCGTCGCTTCAGGATAGTGGAGTGCGGGCCGCGATTCTACTGGCCCTCGATCCCGCCGTACTCGAATTCGTCCCCGAAAGATGCTAGGCTGCGCGCATGCGAATACGGGTCGGTATTCCCATGGTCCTGCTGCTGGCGTCGATCGCGGCGGGCTGCGGGCAGGATCGGTATCGGGAACGGACCGATGCGATCAAGGCTCATACGAAACAGTTTTATTCACAGCTGGAAGACGGCCGTGTGGAAGCGGCGGTGCGGGAGAATCAAGAGATCGAAGCGGTGGCGGCGCACATCGGAGAGGATATCCGGCGGCGGGGGCATGAGCCCGGCGCAAATCAGATCGACCGCGACTGGGTGCAGTACAAGGCGGCGAACGAGGCGGCGGTTCAGAACTGGCTGGCGCTGGCCCAGTATTTGGCGATCAAGAAGCAATACGAGCGGGCGCAGGCGACCTACCGGCGCATTCTCGATCACTACCCGCAGGGCCTCGATCAACGGTACGCCGAGCAAGCCCGACAAGGGCTGCATGCGCTGCGGATCCTCGAAGCCGGGCCGGAGCCTCGGCCATGACCGGGGCCAGGTTGAGGGTAAGGTTGAGGTTGAGGTGAAGCATTGTGGAGGGGGCCGGATCATCCGTTGCTGACGGAGGCGCTTCTTCCCGATCGTTGTCACCTCGGCTCACACCTACTGGCTGGAGTGACAGCAACGCCGGAGACGACACGACATGAATGCGGTTCAGCCACAAGACTTGCATCGTCTCTTCGCGGACGCCTTCTCGGCCGGAAACGTGGATGCGGTGCTCGCCCTGTATGAGCCGGGAGCGGTGCTGGTTCCCGAGCCTGGTCGGCCGCCCGTCACCGGGGAAGCGATCCGGCAGGTGCTGGAGACGTTTCTCGCGCTCAAGCCCCGCGTCACCTGTGCGACCGAACAGGCGATTGAATCGGGCGGGGTCGCCCTGTTGCGGTCCCGCTGGACGTTGACGGGGACCGCCCCTGACGGGACTCCCGTGGAAATGTCCCAGCGAGGGATCGAAATTGCCCGTCGCCAGCCGGACGGGTCCTGGCGTTTCCTCATCGACGACCCCTTCGGTGGCGCATAGGATGCGCCCGCTTCGCCGCTGAGGCGGCTCCTGCTGTTGCCGTCGAGCCGCCACCCCCACCCCGACCCTTCTCCGCTTGACACACCAACCGCCGTGGGTCATCGTGCAATCAGGAGACTTCCACGATGGCGGTCAGGGTCGCAGTCTTGGTGCTGGTCGGCTGGCTCTCCGCCTGCGTTCTGACTGGGGAAGATCGAGTGATCGTGGAGGTTGATGAGACGGGGGGCAACCAGGCGGCCAAGAACCTCGAGGCCGTGCGTGAGCTGTTGAAGATGCAGCGGGAAGCTTCCCCCGAGTCCGGAGAACGAGAACCGAAGGAGACCGCCCAGCCCTCCCTTCCGGCGCCGCCGCCCGAGCCTCAGCGGCCGCCGGCGGTCAGCGAATCCCCGCAGTCAGAGCCGCCCGAGGAGCCCCAATCGCTCCAAATCCAGCCCCGGATCGAGCCACCACCCAAAAGCGAGCCGCCCGCCAAGCGCGCCGTCCCGAAGCGCCGGAAGCCCTCGTCGCCCTCGGTCCGGCCCGGAGACCAGAGCGCCGCCGCCGGACCCGTCGTGCCTGCGTATACGATTCATGCACCGGTGGGGTCGGCCTACCCCGGTTCGATTCGATGTGTGCCCGATGCCGCCGGTGGGCAGCGGTGTCACGCCACGCCGTGAGGCTTCGCCGTCGGCCCCGTGAGGGGCCCGGGGCGCGATCCGGTTGGGACCGCTTCCTCGAATCGGGCGGTGAAATGGCGTAAGACCGGCGCTTCGTACGTCATCCTCAGGCCGCCGATCGTCTCCCGCTTCTGAAACAACTCGATGATCGATTCGGCCACGTACGTGATCTGCATGTTGGTGTAGACGCGGCGAGGGATCGCCAGCCGGACCATTTCCAGCTCCGGATAGATCGTGCGGCCCGTGGACGGGTCGGTCTTTCCGAACATCACCGTCCCGATCTCCACGCCGCGGATGCCGTACTCGCGGTAGAGGGCGACCGCCAGCGCCTGCGCCGGGAATTCGGACTGCGGGAGATGCGGCAGGAACGCTTTGGCGTTGAGATAGACGGCGTGCCCTCCGATCGGTTTGAGGACCGGCACCCCCGCCTGATCGAGCAATTCGCCCAGATAGCGGACCTGTCCGATGCGGAAGCGCAGGTAGTCCTCCTCAAGGACCTCCCGCAGCCCGCGGGCCATGGCCTCGAGGTCGCGCCCAGCGAGGCCGCCGTAAGTCGGAAAGCCCTCCACGAGGATCAACATGTTCGTGATGGCTTGCGCCCACTGGTCCTCGTTCAGGCTCAGGAACCCGCCGATGTTGACGAGCCCGTCCTTCTTGGCGGACATGGTACAGCCGTCCCCATAGCCGAACAGCTCACGGGCGATGTCGAGAATCGGGCGATCGGCGTACCCCGGCTCCCGCTCCTTGATGAAGAAGCAATTTTCGGCGAAGCGGCAGGCGTCGAAGAACAGCGGGATGCGGTAGCGGTCGAGCAGGGCGCGGGTCTCGCGGATGTTCTGCATGGACACGGGCTGCCCGCCGCCGCTGTTGTTCGTGATCGTGAGCATGACCAGCGGGATGCGGTCGCGCCCGATCCGGTCGATCGTCTGCTCCAACCGAACCAGATCCATGTTGCCTTTGAACGGCAGGTCGCACTGCGGGTCGTAGGCTTCCTTGACGACGACGTCGACCGCCTCGGCGCCCTGGTGCTCCACGTTGGCCCGCGTCGTGTCGAAATGGATATTGTTCGGCACGACCATGCCCGCCCTGACGACGGTGGAGAAGAGCAGGTTTTCCGCCATCCGGCCTTGATGGGTGGGAATGACGTGCTTGAAGCCGAATATGGAGCGGACGGCCTCCTCGAAGTGGAAGTAGTTCTTGCTGCCCGCGTAGGACTCGTCGCCCAGCATCAGGCCGGCCCATTGGTGGTCGCTCATCGCCGACGTGCCGCTGTCGGTCAGGAGATCGACATAGACGCTCTCGGCCGGCACGTGGAAGAGGTTGTAGCCCGCCTCGGACAGCAGGCGCTGCCGCTCCTCTCGCGTGGTCCGGCGGATGGGTTCGACGACCTTGATCTTGAACGGTTCGGACGGGAAGCGCATCATCGGCCCTTCAAGCGGGCGACCTTGACCTTGAACGGCTTCGCCCCTTCGTATTCGAAGACGTACCGCGTCATATCGAACAGCGGGGCGGGGTTCAGTTCCCGGATCAGCTCGGGCTTCCAGGTGATCTTGAGCTGATGGATCATGGTGATCGGAGTCGGGCGGCCGACCACGCCCAAGGGCACCTGCCCGTACGACTGCGAATAGATGAGAATCTCGCCGTCGAACATCGCCGCGTTGATGTCGTGCGCCGCCCCTTGCTTCTTGAACTCCTCGCTCATGCGCTGGAACGTCGGCGAGCGCTCCAGGTCGTCGCGAAAGGCATAGAAGATCTTGATACCCGCCCGCTGCTGCGTCTCCATGACCTCCACGGCGTCGGCGACGAGGTCGGGCTGATGCATGTCCTCGGTCGCGAGGATCAGCAGGCGGCGAATCGCCACCTCCCGGCGGACGGCCGCCTGATTCGCGAGGAGGTAGTTGGGGTAGAGCGCCTCGCCTTTCTTCCAGATGTTCCAGCGTTCCATGATCGCGTCGACGCTGTGCTCCGCCGTCTCCATCAGCCGCACCGCCTCGGCATTGGCGGCGGCGCCTTCGTAGACCAGGGTCTGGGATTCGAGCTGGCGCAGCTCGCGCCCGATCGCTTCGACCTTTTTCGGAAGGTACCGGGGCGTCTTCGGTACGTGGAGCATGACGTCGACCGCGGTCAAGGCGAGCTCCCAATATTCCTTGGCCTGCTTCGGGGCTTTGTCTTTCTGCGCGATGAGGAGCAGCTCGACGGGGTTCTTGTCGAGCAGCTTGGCCATCTTGATGCACAGCTCCGGCTTGGGGATCTTCAACCCTCGGCGAATCAAATTGGCTTCCGGCTGCGCGATGGCGAGCTTTTCAGCCAGCGCATAATCGCTGGTGAGGTGATAGCGATGCTTGATCGCTTCGATGTAGCCGGAGATGTCGGACACCGGGACCTCGTCAGGCGGACAGGCGGTGGGCGGCCTCGGCATGCCGTACCCCGCGCCGCTCGAGCCCCATCCAGAACCCTTCCAGATAGTCGAGCACCTGTTCGACGCCGCGCTGGAAATCCCGGCGCTCTTGAGGCGACAGGGCCGCCTGGCCCCCGTCGATGGCGCCGACCGCGTTCTTCATCGCTTCCTCATGGCGGGATTCCAGCTCGCGGTGGAAGGTGAAATAGGTCAGGTCCATACCGGGATACCGCTCGTCGCGCAGCCGCTTCAAGCCGGGGATCAGGTGGTCCCACATGGTGATCGCCATGTTCTCCAGGCCGAAGGAGGCGCCCAGCGCCATGGCGTGGTTGCCGCTGCTGTACAGCGCTTCCATGCCCTCGATGTAGGCCTTCGTGGAAGGCAGCATCGGCTGCGTCATCGCCGTGTGGACGCCGATGCCGATCGAGCGGAGGAAGTCGCGGTAGAGCAGCTCGTGCCGGTTGCGTGTCCGGCCGTCGCCCAGCTCGGAATACAGCACGGTCGTCAGTTCGTCCGCCACCGCTTCGTCCTCGGTATTGACCAACTGGGCGACGAGGATCTTGGGAAAGAAGCGGGCGAAGTTGTAGAACTCGATGGCGAACGTCCGCACCTCCTCGTCCGTCAAGGCGCCTGCTTTGAAGCGATCCAGATAGGGGTTGTTGATCGCCCCATGCCGGAGGACCAGGGTTCGCATATCGGTGTAGAACGACATCTTCCACCTCCTCGGCAGACACTCGGGAGAGTGCCCAAATAATATAACTCTTTTATCATTCGTGCAAGACAAAATCATTCCAGGCTCCTGTCATGAGTCCACAACGCAAGAAACGGCTTGATGCAAGGCTGGAATATTGCAATGCCGTGGATGAATTGAATGATAGAAAAACTATATTGATCGCGCGTCAAGTTCTGTTATACTGTCTTCAGCAATCGGCAGCCGGCGAGTCCTCGAAGGCATCAGGCAACACGGAGGGCACCATGAGCGGCTCGGCAGGGATCGACCATGTGACGCTGTGCGTCGAGAATCTGGACGTGGCGGAGTATCTGTTCACCAAGGTCCTCGGGTTCGAAGTCATCTGGTCGGCGCGGGACGTGGGGACCGAGCGGTCCAGCATGGATACGATCGTGGTGCAGCGCGGCGAAGCGAAGATCGCGCTGATGAAGGGGCGGGACAAAGCGATCAAGTCCCAGATCACCGAGTTCATCGAGAAGTACGGCCCGGGCGTGCAGCACGTCGCCATCGAGGTCGACGACATCGAGGCGGTGTGCCGGGAGTGGGAAGCGCGCGGCGTGAAGTTCAGCGGGCCGCTGAAAGAGGGCCGGGACGGGTTCGGCCCGTTGAAGCAGCGGTTCACGTATCCGCTCTTTCCGGGCGCCGGCGTCTTTCTCGAGCTGACCCAACGGCAGCACGGCAACGAGCAGTCGCGCACGTTCGTGCGCGGCACGGTCGAATCGCTCTACAAAGACATCGAGCAAGATCAAGTGGAGGGAGTGGAGCAGATGATCATCGACTACGACGCGATCTCGACCGAAGCGGCGCCTCGTCGTCGAGCCTCGTGAGCAGAGCGCCTCGTCCAGTGTGGAGTCCGCGGCCTTGTTCAGATCCTACGAGAGGGGAGGCCCGCGATGTATCTCGTGAAGCGGGGTAAGGCGCCCGGCCAGGCGCACGTGGGTGTGCCTGACGGGCTGTACGAAGAAGAGCACGGCCGCCAGGGATTCACCGGCCCCTCGTCGCACCTGTACCGGAGCCATCCTCCGACCGGCTGGGTGCGCATCGACGGGCCGCTCCGGCCCCGTGCCTGTGCCTGCGCGGCCCTCCCCGTTCCCGACCTCGAAGCGGCCGCAGGCGGCCCCGTCGAAATTCTCCGAAGCCCCGATGCCCGCGTCTTCGTCTCGCGGCGCGCCCACACCATGCCGTATTTCCTGCGAAACGCGGACGGGGACGAAGTGTACTTCATCCATGCCGGGCAGGGGCGCATTGAGACCGACTACGGGGTGTTGGCGTACGAGCCCGGTGATTACGTCGTCATCCCGAAGGGGACCACCTACCGCATCCACGTCGATGCGGGGCCCTGCCTGTCTCTCATCGTGGAGACGCCGGCGCCGGTCGGCGTCCCCGACCGCGGCCTGCTCGGTCACCACGCGCTGTTCGACCTCGGGGTCGTGACCGCGCCGGAGTTGGATCCGTCGCTCGACGGGAAGGAACGGCCGGAGTGGGAGGTCCGGATCAAGAGGGATGGGGCCGTCACCACGGTCGCGTACCCCTTCTACCCCATGGACGTCGTCGGCTGGAAGGGCGATCTGTGGGCGGCCAAGCTCAACGTGCGTGATTTTCGTCCGGTCATGAGCCCGCGGTACCACCTGCCGCCCAGCGTGCACGCCACCTTTCAGGCCGGCGGGGCGCTGTTCTCGACGTTCGCGCCGCGCCCGCTCGAAAGCGATCCGCAGTCGCTCAAGGTGCCCTTCTATCATCGCAACATGGACTACGATGAGGTCCTGTTCTATCACGCGGGGGAGTTCTTCAGCCGGGCGGGCATCACGCCGGGCATGCTGACGCTCCATCCGCAAGGGATCCACCACGGTCCGCAGCCTCAGGCCGTCCAGGCCAGCCGAGAGAAGACCGCGACCACCGAAATCGCGGTGATGATCGAGTCGCGCCGGCCGTTCGAGGTCTTGCCCGAGTTCGAGCGGGCCGAGGTGAAGGACTATGCGATGAGCTGGAGCCGCGGATGAGACTCGTCACGTTCGAGATCCGGACCCCGCTCGGGCGCGCGGCGCGGGTGGGCGCCCAGGATGGGGAACGCATCGTCGATCTCAACATGGCCTATGCCAGGCTGCTCGCGGACGGCCACGAGCCGAAACCGCGCCGGCTGGCCGACGTGCTGGTCCCGCCGACCCTGCTGGACCTGCTGGAGGGCGAGTTGCCCGCGATGGCCCGGGCGCGTGAAGCGTTCGAGTACGCCCTGGCTCAGGGCGACGAGGTCCGCGGTCCGGACGGCGAAACGGTGCTCCATCGGCGCCGCGATGTCCGGCTTCTGGCTCCGCTTCCTCATCCTCCGTCCTTGCGCGACTTCATCGCCTTCGAGGACCACATCGCCGCCACGTCCAAGCGTCGCGGGCAGCCCATTCCGCCCGAATGGTACAAGGCGCCCGTCTATTACAAAGGGAACCACCGGACGATCATCGGGCCCGAGGACGTCCTGGCGTGGCCGCTCGACACGACGAAGCTGGACTACGAGCTGGAGCTCGCGATGGTGGTCGGGCGTCGCGGCATCGACATCGGCGAGCGCGAGGCCGAGGACTATATCGCCGGCTATACGATCATGAACGACTTCAGCGCGCGCGACATCCAGTTCCAGGAAATGGCCTGCCGCTTGGGCCCGGCCAAGGGGAAGGATTTCGCGACCGCGATCGGGCCGTGCCTGCTGACGCCCGACGAGATCCCGGACGTGAGCGCGCTGACGATGATCGCGCGGGTGAACGGCGAGGAATGGTCGAAGGGCCGGTTCGGGACCATTCACTGGTCGTTTGCGCAAATGATCGCGCACGTCTCGCGCGGTGAGACGCTCTACCCCGGTGATCTCTTCGGATCGGGCACGGTGGGCGGAGGCTGCGGGCTGGAGCTGGACCGCTACCTGAGCCCCGGCGACGTGGTGGAGCTCGAGATCCAGCCGATCGGGGTGTTGAGAACGAAGGTCATCAAGGAGGAATCGGGACGATGAGCCCAGCGGTGACGGATGAGCAGACGTTGGCGGAGGTGATCCAGCGGCACCGTGCGCTGTACGAGGGGGAGGCGATCGACGCCAAGCTCGCCTCGATCATCCGCGACGTGCCGTTTTCGAAGCTGTCGGATTGGGACGTCCACCGGATCCTGCGGAGCGCGCAGGCCGTGTTCTTCGACACGCACGTGGAGGTCGTGTCCGGCCACCACACCGCCACCTACCTGCGGTTCGAGTCGATCGCCCGCATCTCCCAACTGGTCAGCGTGATCGCGCGGGACATGGCCGACTGGATCCGCCAGCACTTCGAGCGCGACCCGATCGTCGGGATCGTCTCCACGGCCTCCGCCGCTCACGTGCTGGCCGAACGGGTGGCGGACATTCTGCATGACCGCATGCGGCTGCGCGTCGTGCTGACGCCCTATGAGCACGAGACGGGCAAGATCGGGACGAGCATCCTGACGGGCGCGATCCGGCCCGGCGAGCGCTTCATCGTCCTCAACGATGTGACGACGCGGGGGAACTGCGTCGGCAAGCTCGGCAACGTGGTCACGGAGCACCAGGGCGTGCTGGCCGGCATGATGGTGTTCGCCCGTCGCGACAGCGGGCAGTTCCCGCTCGTGGACGAGCTGACCCGGCGGCACAAGTTCTATTACACGGCCGACCTCGCCATGCCCCAGTGGGAGCCGTCCCAATGTCCCTTGTGCGCGAGCAAGCAGCCGCTGCTCTCATGGAAGGACATGCCGGAGCTCTGAACAGCCGTCAGCGAGCGGCGCTCAGCGATCAGCAGAGCGGTTCTGCTGAACGCGGACGCCCGAGAGCTGGCGGCCGATACGCGGAGGCCCTATGAATCGTGACGCCGTGAAGGACATCAAGCCCGCCGATTTGCTCGCGATGTACTACTCCCTGCGCCTGACCCGGGCTCTGGAGGAGCGGGTGACGGCCCTGTACCGCCAGGGGCGGATCGTCGGGGGCGTCTATACGAGCCACGGGATGGAAGCGATCGCCGTCGGGTACGCCTCGGCCATCGAGCGCGACGACATCATCGCTCCGTACCACCGCGACATGGGCGCCTTCTTGATCCGCGGCATCACGCCGGGAGAAGTGATCGCGCAGTATCTCGGCAAGCGGACGGGTCCGACCCGGGGCAAGGACGGCAACGTCCATATCGGGGATCTGAAACGGGGAGTCATCGGCTTCGTCAGCCACCTGGCCGACAATCTCCCGGTCGCCACCGGCATCGGCTTGGCCTTCAAGCTGCGCGGTGAGTCACGGGTCGTGATCACCAACACGGGCGACGGGGGGACGAGTCGCGGGGACTTCCACGAGGCCCTCAACTTCGCCTCCGTCCGGAAGCTGCCGGTCGTCTTCTTCTGTAACAACAACCAGTACGCCTATTCCACGCCGCTGCACCTGCAAATGGCCATCACGGACGTGGTGGATCGGGCGAAGGCGTACGCGATGCCCGGAGAGATCGTCGACGGGAACGACGTCGCCGCCGTGTATCTGGCCGCGAAGCGGGCGATTCAACGGGCGCGTGCGGGGGAGGGACCGACCTTCATCGAATGCAAGACCATGCGGATGCACGGGCACTCCGAGCACGACTCGGCCAAGTACGTACCCCGCGAGCTGTTGGAGGAGTGGAAGCGCAAAGATCCGATCGACAAGGCCGAGCGCCTGCTGAGAGAGTTGGGCTATGCGGACGACGAGGAGTTGCGACGGATCGAGGCGCGGGTGAAGCAAGAGATCGAGGCCGGGGTGGAATTCGCCGAACGCAGTCCGTTGCCCGAGGGCAAGGAAACGCTGGAAGGCGTATTTGCCACCGAGGAAGAGGCGAGGGAGTTGTCGTGAACGGCCGTCCGGGCGAGGCCGGCGCCGTCATCATCGGGGGGCGGCGTCGGCCGGCGCGGCCACCGAGAAGCACGAGGGAATCATGACGACACGCGTGTCTCCCGCAGCAGGTCAAGCCGAGGTGACCTATCTCGAAGCCATCTCCCAGGCGCTGGACGAAGAGATGGCGCGCGATGAACGGGTGTTCCTGATGGGGGAGGATATCGGCCCGTACGGCGGCGCCTTCCGGATCACCGAGGGCTTTCAGAAGAAGTACGGCGAGTGGCGCGTGCTGGATACGCCGCTCTCGGAGTCGGGCTTCGTCGGCGCGGCCATCGGGGCCGCCATGATGGGCATGCGGCCGGTCGTGGAGATGCAGTTCGCCGACTTCATCTCCTGCGCATTCGACCAGATCACCGAAGTCGCCGCGAAGAACCATTACCGCTGGCGCGCTCCGGTCCCGCTGGTGATCCGCGCCCCGTTCGGCGGCGGGGTGCACGGCGGGCCGTTTCACTCCGAGTGCCCCGAGGGCTGGTTCTTCCACTCGCCGGGCCTCAAGCTCGTCGCCCCGTCGACCCCCTACGATGCCAAAGGTCTGTTGAAGGCGGCGATTCGCGACCCCAATCCGGTGATCTATTTCGAGCACAAGTTCCTCTACCGCCGCATCAAGGGCGTGTTGCCGGCCGAGGATTACATCGTCCCGATCGGACAAGCGGAGATCAAGCGCACGGGCCGTGACCTCACCGTGGTGACGTATGGGGCGATGGTGCACCTGGCGCTCGAGGCGGCCGAACAATTGGCGGGTGAAGGGATCGACCTCGAGGTGCTCGACCTGCGGACGCTCGTCCCGCTCGACAAGGACCTGATCTTCGAGTCGGTCCGGAAGACGAGCAAGGCGATCGTGCTTCACGAAGACAACAAGACGGGGGGGATCGGCGCGGAGATCGCCGCCCTCCTGGCCGAAGAGTGTTTCGATGCGCTCGACGGCCCGATCGTCCGGATCGCGGCCCCCGACACGCCGGTGCCGTTCAGCACGCCGTTGGAAGAGTTCTTCTTGCCGAAGACCACCGACGTCGTGGAGGCGGCAAGGAAATTGGCGGCGTATTGAGTTCGTTATTCGATGGACGTTATTCGTTATTCGAGCAGGTCACTGAAATGAGCGTGAGAAACGTCGCTCTGTCCTCCCGTTTAACGAACAACGATTAACAGTTAACATTACTTACAACGCCATGGCCACCGACATTCTCATGCCCCAACTCGGGGAAAGCATCGCGGAAGGGACGATCGTCAAATGGCTCGTCGCCCAGGGCGGGCGGGTCGAGAAGGATCAGTCCCTGCTGGAGGTGGAGACCGACAAGGTTTCGCTCGAGATCCCGTCGCCCGCGGCCGGGACGTTGACGGAGGTTCTCTACAAGGAAGGAGACGTCGTGCCCGTCGGCACCGTGATCGGCCGCATCGAGGCGGAAGAGGCGGCCACCGGCGTGGTCAATCGGGTCGGCGGGGTCGTCGTCCGGCACCAGCCCGAAGGGGATCATCACAGCCCGGCCGTGCGGCAGCTCGCCAAGGAGCACGGGGTGGACCTGAGCCGGATCACGGGGACCGGCGCGGGCGGTCGGATCACCAAGAAGGACGTGCTGGATGTCGTCGCACAGCGGCAAGCGGGCCAAGCGCGGCCCGCGGCCGAAGCGCAGCCGGCGCGTGTGGCAGCGGGACGCGACGAGGCGCCCGCGCAGGCCGAGGAGGAGCTGCTTCCGATCACGGCGATGCGAAAGACGATCGCCGAGCGGATGGTCAAGAGCAAGCAGACCTCCGCGCACGTGGCGACGTTCTTCGAGGCGGACTGCTCGGCGATCGCCAAGTTCCGAGAGGGCCGGTCGCTCACCTATCTGCCGTTCGTCATCCACGCCGTCGCCCGCGCGATCAAGGACGTACCGGTGCTCAATTCGTCGTGGACGGACCGCGGCATCGCGGTGAAAAAGGACGTGCACATGGGCATCGCGGTCGCGCTCGAGGACGGCCTGCTCGTGCCGGTCGTCCGCCACGCCGATCGCAAGGGGCTGTCGCAGTTGGCCAAGGAAGTGGCTGACCTGGCGGAGCGCGCGCGCACCAAGCGCTTGAGTCCCGAAGAGGTGCAGGGGGGCACCTTCACGATCACCAATCATGGCGGAATGGGCAGTCTGTTCAGCACCCCGATCATCCATCAGCCCCAGATCGCCATCCTCGGGGTGGGCGCCGTCCAGAAGCGCGCCGTCGTCATCGACGACGCCATTGCGATTCGTCCGATGTCGTATCTCAGCCTGTCCTTCGACCACCGGGTGATCGACGGCGCCACCGCCGATCGCTTCATGGCACGCGTCAAGCATTACCTGGAGCAGAGCCGATGGGAGGCGTGCTTGTGACACGACGACAGCCGGCCGTCATCGTCAGCGCCGTGCGAACGCCGATGGGCAGCTTCAACGGCGTGTTCAGCTCGGTTCCCGCGACAACCTTGGGCAGCGTGGCGATCGCCGAGGCGCTCACACGGATCGCGCTCGCCCCCGAGGCCGTCGACGAGGTCCTGATGGGCTGCGTGCTCACCGCGGGCCTCGGGCAAGCGCCCGCCCGCCAAGCCGCGATCGGTGCGGGGATCCCGCATTCCGTCCCGGCGGCGACGGTCAACAAAGTCTGCGGATCGAGTCTCAAGACCGTCATCATGGCGGCGCAGGCGATCGGGCTCGGTGAGGCGCGGCTCGTCGTCGCGGGCGGCATGGAGAGCATGACGCGGGCGCCGTACCTGCTGCAGCAGGCGCGTCAAGGATATCGGCTCGGGCACGCGGAGGTGGTCGACAGTCTCATCAAGGACGGCCTCTGGGACGTCTACAACGACATGCACATGGGCGACTGCGGCGAGCTGTGCGCCGCCAAGTACGGGCTCACCAGGGCTGAGCTGGACGACTATGCGCTCGAAAGCTACCGCCGGGCGCGCGAGGCCATGGCCACGGGCGCGTTCAAACGCGAGCTCGTCGCCGTCGAGGTGCCGCAGAAGAAAGGCGGCCCCCTGACGGTCGCCGAGGACGAAGAGCCGAACCGCGCGGACCTCGGCAAGATGCGCGCGCTCAAGCCCGCCTTTCGGCCCCAGGGGTTGTTGACCGTGGGGAACTCGCCGGCCTGCAACGACGGGGCGGCCGCGCTCGTCGTCATGGCGGAGCAGGAGGCCGAGCGCCGCGGGCTCCGGCCGATGGCGCGGATCGTCGGGTATGCCGGCGCCGCCTTGGCGCCGGAGTGGTTCACCATTGCGCCCGTCGAAGCCGTGAAGCGCCTGCTCGCGGGCGCCAATCTTTCGGTGGACGACATCGACCTGTTCGAGATCAACGAAGCCTTTTCGGCGGTGTCGATCGCGGTGAACCGGGAGCTGGGGCTGGATCCGAAGAAGGTGAACGTCAACGGAGGCGCCGTGGCCTTGGGCCATCCGATCGGCGCCACCGGGGCGCGCATTCTCACGACGCTCCTCTATGCCCTGGAGGCCCGCGGGTTGCGGCGCGGGGTGGCGAGCCTCTGCATCGGCGGAGGGGAGGCCTTGGCGATCCTGATCGAACGCGAGCCGGGATGAGGATCGAAGACGTCAGGGCGGTCGCGGTGATCGGCTCCGGCCAGATGGGCCGGGGCATCGGGCAGGTCGCGGCCGTCGCCGGTTGGCACGTGCAACTGGTCGACGTCAGCGACACGGCGCTGGACGCCTCGCTGAAGAAGATCCGTGAATCGCTCGGGCGCGCGGCCGAAAAGGGGGCGATCCGTCCCGAACAGATCGGCGCGGTGATGGCGCGGATCAGCCCCATCGCGGACCTGGCGCGCATCCGGGATGCCCAGCTCGTCATCGAAGCGGTTCCCGAGGATGCCCAGCTCAAAGTCGACCTGTTCGGTCAAATGGGCCTGCTCTGCCCGGCCGAGACCGTGCTGGCGAGCAACACCTCGTCGATCTCGATCACGAGGCTGGGGGCGGCGTCCGGACGTCCGGATCGCGTCATCGGGCTGCACTTCATGAATCCCGTGCCGGTGATGCGGCTGGTCGAGGTCGTGCGGGGCGTCGCGACGTCCCAGGAGACGACCGAGCTCGCGCTCGAGGTCGTCAAGCGGCTCGGCAAGACGCCCGTCGTCTGCAAGGACGCGCCGGGGTTCATCGTCAACCGCGTGCTGATGCCGATGATCAACGAAGCGGTCTTCTTGCTTCAGGAAGGCACCGCGGGTCCCGAGGGCATCGACCTCGCGATGACGGCGGGAACCAACCATCCGGTCGGCCCGTTGGCGCTGGCCGACCGCATCGGCTTGGACACGGTCCTGGCGATTTGCGAGGTCCTGCACCACGACATCGGCGATCCCAAGTTCCGCCCGGCGCCCTTGCTGCGGAAGTACGTCGAGGCGGGATGGCTGGGCCGGAAGACCGGAAAGGGGTTCTACGTGTACCAATAAGGTTCGTCCGTTGTGTCCGTTCGGACCGCGTGGTTTCGTTGCCGGACCAACGGAATGAGCGGAGCGAACGACGACAGGGTCTCTCATGCCCGAACGCAAACCGTCTTTCACGTCCCTCTCCGGCTTCGACATTCAGCCGTGCTATACCGCCGATGACCTGAAAGATTGGTCTTCGGACGCGGACCTCGGACGTCCCGGCGACTACCCGTTCACGCGCGGCGTCTACCCGACCATGTACCGCGGGCGGCTGTGGACCATGCGGCAGTTCGCGGGCTTCGGGTCGGCCGAGGACACCAATCGGCGGTTCAGGTACCTCCTGGAGCACGGCCAGACCGGCCTGAGCGTCGCCTTCGACATGCCGACCCTGATGGGGCTGGACGCGGACGATCCCCGTGCCCACGGCGAAGTGGGGTATTGCGGGGTCTCGATCTCGTCGCTCGCCGACATGGATCGGCTGTTCGAGCACATTCCGCTCGATCAGGTGACGACGTCGATGACGATCAACGGCCCCGCTGCGATCCTGTTGGCCATGTACCTGGCGGTCGCGGAACGGCGCGGCATCCCTCTGGAGCGCTTGGGCGGGACGCTGCAAAACGACATCCTGAAGGAGTACATCGCCCAGAAGGAATGGCTGTTCCCACCGCAGCCGTCGCTGCGCCTGATCGTGGATACCCTCGGCTACTGCGCCGAACGCGTACCCAAGTGGCATCCGGTCAGCATCAGCGGCTATCACATCCGGGAGGCGGGATCGACCGCCGTGCAGGAGTTGGCGTTTACGCTGTATGACGGGCTGACGTACGTGGAGGCGGCCGTGCAGGCCGGCCTCGAGGTCGATCGGTTCGCGCCGCAGCTCTCGTTTTTCTTCAACGTCCACAACGACTTCTTCGAAGAGATCGCCAAGTTCCGGGCGGCGCGGCGGCTGTGGGCGCGCGAGATGGCCCGGCGGTACCAGCCGAAGGACCCGCGGTCGCTTCAGCTTCGCTGCCACGCGCAAACCGCCGGCTGCTCGCTCACGGCCCAGCAGCCGATGAACAACGTGGTCCGCACCACCCTCCAGGCGCTCGCCGCCGTCCTCGGCGGCACCCAGTCCCTCCACACCAACTCGATGGACGAAACGCTCGCGCTCCCGACCGAGGAGTCGGTGAAGCTGGCGCTCCGCACGCAGCAGATCATCGCGCATGAGAGCGAGGTGACGAACACCGTGGACCCGTTGGGCGGGTCGTACTACGTGGAGGCGCTGACCAATCGGCTGGAAGAGGGGGCGCGCAACTACTTCCGGAAACTGGACGAGCTGGGCGGCATGGTGAACGCGATCGAGAGCGGGTTTCCTCAACGTGAGATCCTCGAGGCCTCCCAGCGGTACCAGCGCGAGGTCGAGCAGAAGGAGCGGATCATCGTCGGCGTCAACGAGTACGTCGAGCCGGAGTCCCGGCCGCTCGCGATCTTGAAGCTCGGCCCTGAGATCGAGCGCGAGCAGATCGCCCGGCTCTCGGACCTGCGGAAGGTGCGCGATCCGTACAAGATGGCGGGCGCCTTGGAGGAGCTGCAGGAAGCGGCCGCGTGCAGTGAGAACGTGATGCCGTACTTGATCAACGCCGTCAAGGCCCATGCGACGCTCGGGGAGATCAGTGCCGCGCTCAAGGAGATTTTCGGCACGTATCGCGAGCCGGTGGTGCTGTGAGGCGGCCTCGTGTGTTCATGACGCTGACGGCGAGACAGGGGCCGAGGGGTCCGGCGAAGCGATGAAACTCGGCGCGTTCGAGCTTCATATGCTCACCGACGGGCGTTTTCGGCTCGACGGCGGAGCCATGTTCGGGGTGGTGCCCAAGGTGCTGTGGGAGCGGTGCTGCCCGGCCGACGAGCAGAACCGCATCGCCCTGGGGCTGCACCCGCTGCTGATCCGCGCCCACGGCCGCAACATTCTCGTCGACACCGGCTTGGGCGGGAAGGAGGACGACGCGTTCCGGCAGCGGTTCGCGGTGGACCGGCGCCCGCCGCTCGAGGAGTCGTTGAAGCGCCTGGGAGTCGCCCGGGAAGACGTCCATATGGTGATCAATACGCATCTGCACTTCGACCATGCGGGCGGGAACACGCTGCGTGACGGCGACGGCGGCCTCGTCCCGGCCTTTCCCAAGGCCAAGTATTTCGTCCAGCGCGGCGAGTACGAGGATGCGGCCCGGGCCAACGAACGGACCCGCGCGAGCTACCGCCGGGAGAACTTCACACCGGTCGCGCACGTGAACCTGTGGGAGTTCCTGGACGGCGAGACCGAGCTGCTGCCGGGCGTCTCGGTGGTCGTCACCGACGGCCATACGCGCTGGCACCAGGGGGTGAAGATCGAATCCGAAGGGCGGACGGCGTTCTACCTCGGCGATCTCATCCCCACCGTCGCGCATCTGCCCCTGCCCTACATCATGGGCTATGACCTCTATCCGCTGCGGACGCTGGAGAGCAAGCGCCGGCTGCTCGATCGCGCGTTGGCGGAGCGCTGGTTGCTGCTGTTCGAGCACGATCCGTCGGTCCACGGCGGCTACCTGCGCAAGGACATCGACGGCAAGTACGTGCTCGACGAGGTGCAGGTATGACGGTGGTGGTCGCGCCCCTGCGGGTCTTGATCGGCAAGGTCGGGCTGGACGGCCACGACCGCGGCGTCAAGTTGATCGCCCGGGCCCTGCGGGACGCCGGGATGGAGGTGATCTACACGGGGCTTCACCAGACGCCCGAGCAGATCGTTGCGACCGCCATCCAGGAAGACGTGGACGCGATCGGCCTCAGCATGCTCTCCGGCGCGCACAACACGCTCTTCATTCGCGTGCTCGAGCTGCTCAAGGAGCAGGGGGCCGAGGACGTCGTCGTGTTCGGCGGCGGCATCATTCCGGACGAGGATATGCCGCGTTTGAAGGCGGCCGGCGTCCGGGCGCTGTTTCGGCCCGGGACCCCGATGAACGAGATCATCGACTTCGTCAAGGGCCTGCGACGGCCGCACCGAGGAGGCTGAGATGCGCGTGCTGAGCACGTCCGTGGCGGTGGGCTCCGAGGAGTTCCGACGCAACCAGGCGCACGCGCAGAGCCTGGTCGCCGATCTGCGGAAATATCTGGCCCAAGTCCAGACCGGGGGGCCGGTCGACGCGGTGGCGCTCCACAAGAAGCGCGGGAAGCTCACGGCCCGCGAGCGCATCAAGGCCCTGCTCGATTCCGACGCACCATGGCTGGAGCTGAGCCCGCTGGCCGCGTTCGGGATGTACGACGATCAGGCGCCGGCTGCCGGGCTGATCACCGGAATCGGCTTTGTCTCGGGGCGGCCGTGCGTCATCGCCGCCAACGATGCGACGGTGAAGGGCGGGACGTATTTCCCGATGACGATCAAGAAGCACCTGCGGGCCCAGCACATCGCGCTGGAGAACCGCCTGCCGGCCATCTATCTGGTCGATTCGGGCGGCGTCTTCCTGCCGCTCCAGGCCGAGCTGTTCGCCGATAAAGACCATTTCGGGCGCATCTTCTACAATCAAGCCCGCCTGTCGGCGCTCGGCATCCCGCAGATCGCCGTCGTGATGGGGATGTGTACGGCGGGGGGCGCGTACGTCCCGGCGATGTGCGATGAGAACATCATCGTCAAGGGGACGGGAACGATCTTCCTCGGCGGCCCGCCGCTCGTCAAGGCGGCGACCGGCGAAGAGGTGACGGCCGAGGAGCTCGGTGGAGCGGATCTCCACACCCGGCTCTCGGGGGTCAGCGACCACCTGGCGGAGGACGACCGGGAGGCGCTGGAGATCTGCCGGAGCATCGTGGCCACGCTGAGGAAGCCGGCCAAGCCCCGGCGAGCCGGCGTCGACGAGCCGTTGTATCCGGCCGAGGAGCTGTATGGGGTCGTGCCCCGCGATCCGCGGGAGGTCGTCGACGCGCGGGAGGTGCTCGCGCGCCTGGTCGACGGCAGCCGGTTCCAGGAGTTCAAGGCGCGCTACGGCCCCACGTTGGTGTGCGGCTTCGCGGAGTGGATGGGCCATCAGGTCGGCATCCTGGCGAACAACGGGATCCTCTTTTCCGAGGCCGCGTTGAAAGGGACGCATTTCGTCGAGCTCTGCGCGCAACGCAAGATCCCGCTGCTCTTTTTCCAGAACATCACGGGATTCATGGTCGGGCGTGAGTACGAAGCGCGTGGGATCATCAAGGACGGGGCCAAGATGGTCCAGGCGGTGGCCACGGCGGAGGTGCCGAAGATCACGGTCGTCATCGGCGCCTCGCACGGCGCGGGCAACTACGCCATGTGCGGCCGCGGCTACGATCCCCGGTTCCTGTTCGTGTGGCCGAACGCGCGGGTGTCGGTGATGGGCGCGCAGCAGGCGGCCCACGTGCTTGTCGCGGTGAAGCAGCCGCGCGACGGGAAGGCCGGCGCCGTCACCGACGAGGCCCGGCGCCGCATCATGGACACGATCGCCGAGCAATACGAACGGGAAGGCAGCCCCTACTACGGGACGGCTCGTCTGTGGGACGACGGGATCATCGATCCGGTCGAGACGCGCCGGGTGGTCGGTCTGTGTTTGGACCTCGCCATGGCGGCGCCGATCAAGGAGACCCGGGCGCCGGTGTACCGGATGTAAGCGGAGCGATCTACGTGACAGACCGTGAACGATCAATCGGTCGACGGCCGACGAGTCCGGCGATGGCCGTGCGGGGGCTTCGCGTCGAGCAGCAGGCCGCCGTCCTCCGCGTGTCTCTGAACCGGCCGGACCGGCGGAACGCCTTGACCGCCGAGCTCGTGCGCGAGCTGGCCGAGGTCTTTGAGGCGGCCAGTGAGAACCCTGCCGTCCGCGCAGTGGTGCTGGGAGCCGAGGGGCCGGTCTTTTGTGCGGGCGCCGATCTTCAGTGGATGAAGGCGGCCGGGGCGCCGTCGGAAGAGCGTGCGCGCGGAGACGCCGAGCTCCTGATGCGGCTGTATCAGGCGATCGACGCCTGCGCGTGCCCGGTCATCGGGCGGGTGCAAGGCCCCGCGTTCGGCGGCGGCGTCGGCCTCATGGCCGTCTGCGATATGGTGGTCGCGCGGCAGGATGCCAGCTTCACCTTGAGCGAGGTCCGCCTCGGGTTGGTGCCGGCGGTCATCATGCCGTTCCTCCTGCGCAAGACCGGGGAATCGTTCCTGCGCCGGTACGCGCTGACGGGGGATCCGTTCTCGGCGGCCGTCGCCCGGCAATTCACCCTCGTCCATGACGTCGTCCCGAACGAGGGCCTCGACGAGAGGATCGCGGAGCTCGAGGCCGCCGCCCTGCGGGCCGCGCCCGGTGCCGTGCGGGAGACCAAGGCGCTGATCCGGCGGATGCGCCTGCTGGAAGGGCCGGACCAAGCGGCGGCGGCGATCGGGGCAAACGTCCAAGCGCGGCTGTCAGCCGAGGCGCACGAGGGGCTCGAGGCCTTTCTCGACAAGCGGCCGCCGAGGTGGGCGGGGGCGAGGCCGGACGGGTCCCGGCCATGATGACCGCGAACGCGGCGGCCGGCCCGATTCGGATCACGGAAGTCGGGCCGCGCGACGGCTTGCAGCACGAGCCCCGGACGGTGGCGACCGAACACAAGGTCGCCTTCATCAACGCCCTGTCCCGGACGGGCGTGGCCGAGATCGAGGTCGGGGCGTTCGTGTCGCCGGCCCGGGTCCCGCAGTTGGCCGATTCCGAAGAGGTGTGTCGGAAAATCGAGCGCGCGCCCGCCGTCGTGTACTCGGCGTTGGTGCCAAACGAACGCGGGCTCGAACGGGCCCGGTCGGTCGGTCTAACGAAGATCGCCGTCTTCACCGCCGCCTCCGACGCCTTTACCCGACGGAACATCAACGCGACGATCGACGAGTCCATGCGGCGGTTCCAGCCGGTGGTCGCGGGAGCCAGACGCGACGGCATCGCGGTGCGCGGCTATGTCTCGACGGCGTTCGTCTGCCCCTATGAGGGGGTCATCCCGGCTTCGAACGTGCTTGACGTCGTCGAGCGGCTGCTTGATCTTGGCGTGGAGGAGATTTCCCTGGGGGATACGATCGGCAAGGCGGCGCCCCCCGACGTCAGACGGGTGTTGGAGCGGGTGCTCCCGCGCCTCGATCGGCGGCGGCTCTCGCTCCATTTTCATGACACCTACGGCTTGGCGATCGCCAACGCGCTGACCGCCTGGTTCGAATATGGGATCACGGCCTTCGATGCGTCGGCCGGCGGATTGGGCGGGTGTCCCTTCGCTCCGGGAGCGGCGGGCAACGTCGCCACCGAAGACCTGGTCCACGCCTTGAAGGCGTCGGGCGCCGAGATCCGGGTCGACGAGCGTCAGGTTGTCTCGGCGGCGAAAGGTCTGCTGCCCCACTTGGGTCGGGCGTTGGCCTCGCGCGTCTCCCAGGCGGTCGAGAGCCGGCCGAGCGGGGATGCATGACGATGGCCGAGGCCGGCGCCACGGGAGCCCCGACCGCGCAGGGCGAGGTCGCCGATGTGGTCGACGGCGTCCGCGCGCAGCGCCCGCGCGCGATTGCGCGGCTCGTGACGTGGCTCGAGAACGACGACCCCCGAGGGGCCGCCGCCCTCGCGCGGCTTCCGGCGCCGGCTCGTGGCGGAACGGTGGTCGGCATCACCGGCTACCCCGGGGCGGGGAAGAGCACGCTGATCGATCAACTGATCACCGCGTACCGTCGCGGCGGCAAGACGGTCGCGGTACTGGCCGTCGATACCAGCAGCCCGGTGACCGGCGGGGCCATCTTGGGGGACCGCATCCGGATGCAGGCGCATGCGGCGGACCCCGGCGTCTTCATTCGCAGCATGGGGACCCGCGGATGCCACGGCGGCCTTGCCGCGGCGACCCGTGACGCGGCGGTGGTCTTACGGGCCGCCGGCTTTCAGATCGTGCTCGTCGAGACGATCGGGGTGGGACAGGACGAGCTGGAGATCGCGAAGGTGGCTCCCGTCGTCGTCGCGGTCGTGGCACCCGGCCTGGGGGACGAGGTCCAAGCCATGAAAGCCGGCCTGTTCGAAGTGGCCCACATCGTCGTCGTGAACAAGGCCGATCGGGAGGGGGCGGATGCGGCCTTGCGTGATCTCCGTGAGTGGTGCCCCGAGGTCATCCGGACGGCGGCCCTCAAAGGGGAAGGGATCCCGGAGCTGATCGCTGCGATCGACCGGCACGGGGCCGGGCGGTCGGCCTGAGGCCCCTGTGGACGGCCATGCTCGAGCCGTGCCAACGAGAGGATCGATGGTCCAGCAGCTCGTGAACGTCGACATCGGAGGGCAAGTGGCCTGGGTCAGGCTCAATCACCCGCCGGCCAACCTGCTCACGTCCGCGATGCTGAAGGAGCTGGACCGGGCCTTCGGGGCCCTGGAGGGGGACACCCGTGTTCGCGTGGTGGTCCTGACCGGGACGGGGACGGTGTTCTGCGCCGGGGCGGACATCAACGAGCTGACCACGGTGAACACCGCCCTGGCGGGATCGGAATTCGCCGGTCGAGGGCAGGCCTTGCTGAACCGCATCGAACGGTACGACAAGCCGGTGATCGCGGCGATCAACGGGACGTGCGTCGGCGGCGGGCTCGAGCTCGTCTTGGCGTGTCACATCCGGGTCGCCGCGGCAGGGGCCGTGCTCGGTCTTCCCGAAGTAAAGCTCGGTCTCATTCCCGGCTTCGGCGGTACGCAACGGCTCCCCCGGATCGTCGGGCCGTCGAAGGCGGCGGAGCTGATCTTGACGGGGGCGACGATCGCCGCGCAGGACGCCGTCGCGCTTGGGCTGGTGAACCGCGTGGTGCTCCCGGCCGAGCTCCTCCGGGAGGCCGAGGCGCTCGCCGGGGACATCAAGGCGCGGGGCCGTCTGGCGATCCAGTGCGCGCTTCGCGCGATCCGCTCGGGGCTCGACAGCCCCTTGGCGGTGGGCCTGGCGCGCGAGGCGGAGCTGTTCGGCGAACTGTGCGAGTCACCGGACAAGAAAGAAGGCACCCGCGCCTTCCTCGAGAAGCGCGAGCCGAAGTTCGAGGGGTAGCATCAATCCCCTGTGCTCTTTGCAGCTCCGGGACCCGAACGGACTGAACCGACTCAACGGACCTAACGGACCACACTTCTCAGGAGCGCGAGATGACGACGATTGCCGAACGTCTTGCCCGATTCACGCGATCGGTGTGCTACGACGACCTGCCGCAGGAGGTCGTCCACGAGGTGAAGCGGAGGATCCTCGACAGTCTGGCCTGCGCGTTCGGGGCCTGGGATGCCGACCCCTGCCGGATCGCGCGGCGGGTCGCGGCCTCGGTGAGCGTGCCGGAGGGCGCGACGATCTGGGGCACCGCCCACAAGACGTCGCCCGACCTCGCCGCCTTTGCCAACGGCGCCCTCGTGCGGTATCTCGACTTCAACGACACCTACCTCTCCAAGGAACCCGCCCACCCCTCCGACAACATCCCGGCCGTCCTCGCCGCCGGGGAGCTCGCGCACAAGTCGGGCCAGCGCGTCATCCAAGGTCTCGTCGTGGCGTACGAGGTCCATTGCCGGCTCTGTGACGCGGCCGGCCTGCGGCCTCGTGGGTGGGACCACGTGACGTACGGGCCGTTTTCATCGGCCTTGGGCGTGGCCAAGGTCCTCAAGTTCACCGACGAGCAGACCCGGCAAGCGATCAATCTGGCCGGCGTGTCGAATGTCGCGCTCCGGCAGACGCGCGTCGGCGACATGAGCATGTGGAAGGCGTGCGCCTTCTCCAATGCCGCCCGCAACGGGGTCTTTGCGGCGCTCTTGGCGCGGGAAGGCATGACCGGGCCGTCTCCGATCTTCGAAGGCGAGAAAGGGTTCATGAAGCTCGTGTCCGGCCCGTTGGAGCTGGCGGCCTTCGGCGGAGATCAGGACGGGGCCGCGACCGTCCCGTTCAAGATCCGGGAGACGTACATCAAGCATTTCCCGGTCGAGTACCATGCGCAGACCGCGGTGGAGGCGGCGTTGGCGCTTCGAAGCGATCTACTCGCGGCCGAAGGCCCGACGGCGGTCGAGGCGATCGAGCAGATCGAGGTCGGCAGCTATGACGTCGCGATCGAGATCATCGGAAAGGACGAGGAGAAGTGGCGGCCGAAAACGCGGGAGACCGCCGATCACAGCTTTCCCTACTGCGTGGCGGTCGCGCTTCGCGACGGCGTCGTGGACCTGCATTCCTTCGACTCCGATCGCCTCGACGATCCCGCGCTTCAGGCGATGATGCAGCGGGTGAAAGTCGTGCGGGAGGCCGCCTTCGTCGACCGGTACCCGGCCGCGATGCCCACCCGGGTGACGGTGCGGACGGCGACCGGCCGGAGCTATACGAGACAGGTGGAGCATCCGCTCGGGCATCCCAAGAATCCCATGTCGGATCGCGAGCTCGAAGAGAAGTTCATGGCCCTGTCCGTCCCGGTCGTCGGCGCGGCCGCGGCCACGGCCGTCGCCGAGACGGTCTGGAAATTCGAGACCCTCTCGGACATCGGTGAGCTGATGCCGCTGCTGAAGGTGTCGGACCGTGAGTGACGGAGGGCGGAACCCCAGCCCCGGCCGTTGCCTGCGGGACCTCGTGGGGACGCGGACCTTGGTCCTGCCCGGCGCCTTCAATGCGCTGACCGCGCTGCAGATCGAACGCGCGGGATTCGAGGCGATGTACATTTCGGGCGCGGCGCTGGCCGCCGCGCGCGGCCTCCCGGACCTCGGGCTGCTGTCGATGACCGAGATGGCGGCGGATGCGGGGGCGATCGCGCGCGCCGTCGGGATCCCGGCGATCGCCGACGCCGACACCGGGTTCGGGCCGCCGCTGAACGTCGCGCGCGCGGTCGAGGAGTTCGAGCGCGCCGGCGTGGCCGGCATCCAATTGGAGGATCAGGAGATGCCGAAGAAGTGCGGGCATCTTCCCGGCAAGCGCCTGGTGCCGGTCGACGAGATGGTCGCGAAGCTCCGGGCGGCGGCGGCGGCGCGCCGCGATCGGGATTTCGTCATCGTGGCGAGGACCGATGCCCGGGCCGTCGACGGGATCGAGGCGGCGCTCGCGCGCGCCGAAGCGTACGTGCAGGCCGGTGCGGATGCCATCTTCCCCGAGGCCTTGGAGTCGGCCGACGAGTTCCGCCGCTTTGCCGAGCGCATGCGGAAGGCCGCGGGGACCGTCCCCTTGGTCGCCAACATGACGGAATTTGGCAAGACGCCGTACCTCAGCGCCCGGGAATTCGAGGCGCTGGGCTATCGCCTCGTGCTCTTTCCGGTGACGGCGCTTCGCGTCGCCGCGAAAGCCGTCGAAGCCATGCTGGCCGAGTTGCGGCAGACCGGGACCCAGCGGGAATGGCTCGGCCGGATGCAGACCCGGCAGCAACTGTACGAGGTCCTCCGGTACGCCGAGTACGAGCGCGAGCCGACGCCGTGTGATCGGAGCGGGACATGACGGCTGACGCGCCACATCCGGGCTACAGCCCGGGACTGGAAGGGGTGCTGGCCGGCGAGAGTGCGCTGTGCCAGGTCGATGAAGGATCGTCCGGCCTGCGCTATCGCGGCTATGCCATCGAAGATCTGGCCGACCACGCGACGTTCGAAGAGGTCGCCGTGCTGCTGCTGGTCGGCCATCTGCCGACCCGCAAGGAGCTGGACGACTTCACCGGGCGGCTTCGGAGCAACTGGCGTCTGCCCGGCCCGGTCGACGCGTTCATCGGCGTCGTCCCCCCGACCGCGCATCCGATGGACGTGCTGCGGACCGGCGTCTCGCTGCTGGGGATGACCGACCCGGAAGCCGGCGACGGGTCCCACGACGCCAACCTTCGCAAGTCGATCCGGCTGCTCGCCCAAATCCCCCTGTTCATCGCCGCGGCGCATCGCCTGGCCGCCGGCAAGCCCCAGGTCCAGCCGAGGCCGGACCTCGGCTTCGCCGAGCAGGTGCTCTATCTGCTGACCGGCAAGCACGGCGATCCGGCCGCGAAGGCGATGGCCCGCGTGCTCGACGTGTCGCTGATCCTCTACGCCGAGCATGAATTCAACGCCTCGACGTTTGCGGCTCGCGTCACCGCCTCCACGCTCAGTGATCTCCATGCCGCGGTGACCACCGCGGTCGGGACGCTGAAGGGCCCGCTGCACGGAGGCGCGAACGAAGCCGTCGCGGCGATGCTGCGCGAGATCGACCGGCCCGACCGGGCCGAGGCGTGGGTGCGCGAGGCCTTGGCGCACAAACGGCGGATCATGGGCTTCGGCCACCGCGTGTTGAAGAAGGGCGATCCCCGGTCGGGCATCATCCAACGCCGCGCCGAAGAGTTGAGCCGCCTCGTGGGCGACACGCGCTGGTACGACATCGCCCATACCATTGATCGCATCATGCAGCAGGAGAAGGGCCTGTACCCCAACCTCGATTTCTATACGGCGGTCGCGTACCTGCTGATGGAGATTCCCCGCGATCTCTACACGCCCGTGTTCGTCTGCTCGCGGATCGCGGGATGGTGCGCGCACGTGATCGAACAACACGACCACAACCGGCTGATCCGGCCGCGGGCGCTCTACACCGGGCCGCCGCCGCAACCCTATGTCCCTCTCGATCGACGTTCGTGATCCGATCGACCGGGCGCGTCAAATGGACGGCCCGCCGTTCAGCCTGCCGTGGCGTTCCTTCGCCGACCTCGTCCGCGCGCGCGTCCGCGATCCGGCCCTCGTCACGCGGCCCTTCCTCACCTACTACGACGACGATCGCGGGCTTCGGCGGGCGATGACCTACGGCGAATTCGGACGCAAGGTCGCGGGCCTGGCCGGCTTCCTGCGCGACCGGCTCGGCCTCGGCCGCGGCGACCGGCTCGCGACCGTCCTGTTCAACCACGACCAGACGGTGCTGGTCTACTTTGCCGCCTGGACGATCGGCGCCGCGGTCGTCCCCATCAACGTGGAGGAGACGCCCGAGAAGAAGCGCTACATCCTGGAGCATTCGGAGGCGAAGGCGGTGTTCGGCTGGCGGGACGCCGTCGAGGACATCCGCGCGTGGCAAGCGGACGTGCCGGGGCTGCGGCACGTGGTCGCGGTCGGGGACGAGGACCTCGCGCCGGCGTCCGATGCGTGGCCGGCCGCCGAGCCGGGAGCCTCCCTCGACGACGAGGCGCTCATCGTCTACACCTCGGGGACCACCGGGGCGCCGAAGGGGGTCATCCTGACCGCCGAGAACCTGCTGATCGACGCGGACGCGATCGCCGGCTGGCACGGCTTCGGTCCCGACGACCGCCTGATGTGCGTGCTGCCGATCCACCACGTCAACGGGACCGTGGTGACGCTCGTGACGCCCTTCGCTTGCCGCGGCGGCGTCGTCCTCAACCGAAAATTCAAAGCGGCGCCCTTCTGGCGGCGGATCCACGAGGAAGGGGTCACGTGCGTGAGCGTCGTCCCGACCCTGCTGGAATTCCTGCTGGAAGCGCACGCGGACGTCGGCCGCCATCCGCTCGATCGGTTCAAAGGGGTCATCTGCGGGGCCGGCCCGTTGCTGAAGGAGACCGCCGCCCGGTTCGAAGAGCGATTCGGCGTGGCCGTCCGCCACGGCTACGGCCTCTCGGAAACCACCTGTTATTCGTGCTTCTTGCCGGCCGATCTCTCCGCGGTCGCACGGCGCCGTTGGCTGACCGCGTACGACTATCCCTCGATCGGGGTCCCCCTTCGCCACAACGAGATGGCGATTCTCGATGCCCAGGGCAGGAGGGTTCCCGAGGGACAGCGCGGCGAGATTTGTATTCGCGGGCGCACCGTGTGCCGCGGGTACTTCAAACGTCCGGATGCCAATGCGGCGGCGTTTCAGTGGGGGTGGTTTCGGTCCGGGGACGAAGGGTTCGCCCTCCGCGACGAGCAGGGCCGGTCGTTCTTCTTCATCTCAGGACGGCTGAAGGAGTTGATCATCCGGGGCGGCGTCAACGTCTCTCCGCTCGAGATCGACGACGTGCTCAAGGGCCATCCGGCCGTGAAGTGCGCGCTGGCGATCCCATTCGACAACCGGTACTACGGGGAGGAGATCGCGGCCTACGTCGTGCCCCGCGATCCCGCCGCTCCGCCGTCGGAAGCGGAGATCCTCGCCTTCTGCCGGCCCCGCCTGCCCTACTTCAAACAGCCCAAGATCGTCCTCTTCGGCGACGAGGTCCCCTACACGACGACGGGAAAACCGAAACGACTGGAGCTGAAAGCGCGGCTGGCTCCGACGCTCGCGCGTTACCGCGACCGCCAGTTCAAAGACGACTCGACTCCGGGCCGGCCCGGATCATCCTTCGCCCCCGAGCAGGGTCCCTCCTCCTCCTAGAACAATTACTCGTACGGACACCGCCTATAGCGCGTTCCGCGGCCGGTTGACGCGGCCGTCAGGGCCTTTCCGATGGCTGGAGCCGTGCGCGGTGAGGTACGGTGCTCTAGTAGGGTTCCACGAAACAGAAGAACGAGAAGGAGGCCGTCATGAAGGCTCACGGGATGCGGTCCGCCTCGGTCCTGGCCGTCGCCCTGCTGCTCGGTCCTGTCGGGGTGGCGCACGCCGCCGGCGCGTCGTCGGAGCGCCAGGCGCGCGTGCAGGAGGAACACCCGTCGATGCAGCAGGAGGAACCGTCGCGGCCGCGGGATCGGCGCGGCATGCAGCGTCGGGACTGGAAGCAGGTGAGCGGTGAAATCGAGCGGTTGAAAAAAGTGAGCGTGCGCGGGAGCCGGACGGAGCACCTCGTCGCGCTGATCCGTACCGAACCAGGATTTCCCGTGTTCGCGGACCTGGGTCCCTCCCACGCGCTCAAGGAGTGGGAGCTGCGCACCGGGGACGAGATCGCGGTCCGCGGTCCCGTCGGACGCGTGAGCGGGCGTCGGGTCCTGTTCGCGCAACAGATGCGGATCTACGGCGAGACGGTCTCGATCGCGCGGGGCGGGCAAGTCGGCGACGCCCGCGGACCGCGCGCGCGAGTCCGCGAGGTGCAGGGACAGGTGGAAGCCGCCAAGGAACTGAAGCTCCGCGGGTCGGAGCGGAAGCACCTCGTGGCCCGGATCAAGACGGACGAAGGGACGCGCATGGCGGTCGATCTGGGCGATCGGCACGACCTGCAAGGCCTGAGCATCAAGGACGGCCAGGAGATCGCGGCGAAAGGACCGGTCATTCGGCTGGGCGACAAGCCACTGCTGGTGGCCCAAGAGGTGACGGCCGACGGGAAGACCGCGCAGATCGATCGGAAGAAGAAGTCCATGATGATTGCGGAGACCGGAAAGCCCGGCGGCGAGCGGGGACAGCCGGAGACGATCCAGGGCGAGGTGGTCGTCAAGGGGGAGGTCCTCAAGATCGACCGTGACGGCTTCTATGTCATCAAGGATCCGTCGGGGCGGGAAGTGCACCTGATGGTCTCCGAGGACATGAACCGAGGGTTCCAGGTCGGCGATGAGATCCAGGCACAGGTCCGGGACGACGGACGGGTCACCCGCATCGAAAAACTGCACGGCGGCGGATCGTCGTCCATGCCGTCGCGGGAGGGCGGGCAGACCGGCGGCTCTGAACAGCCGTCTCGGCAAGCGCCGCCGGACAGTACGTTGCGGTGACGGCATCCACGGATGCCGAGAAAGGAGAGGTCATGAGGACCGGATGGGGGCCGTGGGTGGCGCTCGTGCTGCTGGGGGCCTTGGTGCTTGCCGCGCCGGGGGCGTCGGAGGCGGTGTACGACCCGGGGTATTCAGGAGGGTTCTTCGACGACGGTTACTACGACGACGACTGGTTTTTCGATTACTACGAAGGAACCGGCAGCCAGGAGGCCGGCTACCAGGCCGGCTATTACGACGAACGGGGGTCCTGGCGCGACGTCAACGACCTCCAGATGATCTACGACGACGCGGAGGCCTCCGGGATCTTCGACTTTTGACCCGTGAACCAGGCGAGGAACCAGGAGGGAGCATGACGAGAGGAGCAGTATGGATGAGCCTAGGGATCGTGGCGATGGTGGCGGTCCTCGGGGCCGCGGGTGCCGGCGTCGGAGCGGAAGGCACGCCGTCGCCGATCCCGCGCTCGGAGGGCGCGTCGGATCGTACCGACGAGGCGCTCGCCGCCACCGTCGAGAAACGCTTGCGCCTGGAGGACCGGATTCGGTGGAAGAACATCAGAGTGGACGTCGAGAACGGCGCGGTGACGCTCTACGGGACGGTGCCGACCCCAGAGGAGCGTGGATGGGCGGCCAAGACCGCCGGCACGGTGCCCGGCGTCGCGGCCGTGACGAACCGGATCCTCGTCGAGCCGGGGCACGAAGGCCAGGACGAGCGCCGTGAGGCGGCCCATGTAGAGGAGCAGGAGCGAGACCGAGTGCTCGAAGGGCAGCCCGGGCTCAAAGATCGGCAAATTCTTCCGTGAGCGACCGGGAGCCGCCACGCGGGTGCGAGCAGTCGCGACAAAATTGACCACTCGTCCAGTGGACACCGTCATTGAGCAAGACGCGATGGAGACGATCGGGCGATTCCCGAAAGCACTGGTGACGGCGCTCCTCGTCGCGGCAACGTTGGTGCCGCGCGCCGCCGTCGGGGCCGGTTCCGAAGATCCGCGGGACCGGTATCGCCGCGATCAGGACATCCGGCAGGCGGTGCACGCCGTCCTTCAGCGCGACCCGCGCTTGGCCGGCGCCCATGCGACGGCGGCCGTGAAGGATGGGGTGGTGAGCCTGATGGGCTCGGTCAACTCGGCGCACGAACGCCGTGCGGCGGAGGAAGCGGCGGCGGGCGTGCCGGGCGTGCGAGGCGTCGACAACGGCCTCACCGTCGTGCCGTCCTCGTTACCCGATGACGACAGCGTGGAGATGCGGGTGAGGGCGGCGCTCAGCCGCACGCCGTATTTCGACCCGGATCGCGTCACCGCCGAGGTGGTGAACGGCGTCGTCTATTTGACCGGCCAGGTCTCCTCCCCGTTCGAGCGTCTGCGTGTCCAGTACGCGGTGTTCGCCGTGCCGGGCGTGGTTGACATCGTCGACCGCCTGATCGTCGCCCCGCGGTAGGGCTCCGGCCCGGAGGGAAGGAGGGGATGCCATGAACAGATGGAGCATGGCGGCGGTCGTGCTCGTAGCGCTCGTCTCCACGACCGCGTGCAATCGCTATCAAGTCATTCCGGACGAGCTCAAGGGAAAGGTGGACCAAGAAGTCGGGTATGAGCAGGTGAAACAGTCGCCGGCTTCCTATACCGGCCGTCTGGTGGTCTTGGGGGGAGAGGTCCTGTCGGCCAAGCGGCTCGAGGGCCAGACCCAGATCGAAGTCTTGCAGCTTCCCTTGACCGATGACCTCGTGCCGACGACCGAGCGGACCGAATCCCAGGGCCGGTTCCTCGCGGTCGATCAGGGGACGGAGATCGACCCGGCGGTCGTGAAAGAAGGCACCCCGGTGACCATCATCGGGGAGGTCCAGCCGCCGACGACGGGCCGCATCGGGGAAAGCGAGTACACCTATCCGACGCTGGCGATCAGAGACATGACGGTCTGGGACAAGGAGAGCGCGGTCCCGAGGCCCTACCCCTATTATGGCTACTACTACGGCTATGGGTACCGGCCCTATTACTTCTGGAGCGGCAGCCGGGTGAGGAGCTGAGATTCCGGCGGGGGCCCGTGTGCCCTGCCGAGGGCTGTCGGAGAGACGTCGAAGCCTGGCAACAGGACGGAACATTCGAAAGGAGAGCCGATGACACGACGGAAGATGACACTACGGAAGGGAACGATGGCAATCGCAGTCTGCACCCTTGCGCCGATGCTCGCATGGCCGGGTCTCGTGGCTATGCTCTGGGCCGGCGAGCCCCAGGCCGCCGCGCAAGCGGGAACGAGCGAGCAGATCAAGGGCATCGTGCAGGAGGCGCTGACCCACGCCAAGGAAGCCGACCGGGCCGGCGAGCAGGGGAATCCCGACGCGCTCCTCAAGCACGCGGAGATGGCGCTCGAGAAAGCGAAGCAGGCCCAGCGCGCCGGCCACAACGAGCGGTTGAACGAAGGGGTCTATGCGCTCGGGGAGGCGATCGAACACGGCCGGCAGAACGAGACGGTCGACGCCCGCGAGCACGTCATGCATGCAATCATGAAGCTGTCCCAGGCGGCCGGGCTTCAGATTCCCGAAGGGTTGCATCCCACCAGCGCCGGGAGCGCGGGGCGAACGGTTCGAGGGGAAGTCGTCGTCAAAGGGGAAGTGTTGCAGGTCGAAAAGGGCGATTTCTTCGCGATCAAGGATGCGTCGGGCAAAGAAGTCCATCTGTTCGTCGGTCCCGACCTGAAACGTGAGCTGAAGGTCGGCGATGTGATCGAAGCCCAGACCGACGAGAGCGGGCGGGTGCGCGCGCTGCGATCGATCGGGACGGACCGATGAGCCTCCGAGCCGAGGGCCTGTGGACGGTCCTTCCGGCCATCCTCGTCGCGGCCGCCGTCCTCGCGGGCCTCGGCGGTCCACGACGGGTAGAGCCGGTCTTCGAGGCGCGAAGCGTCCTGTTGCGGGATGCGGCCGGCGGGTTGCGCGCCGAGCTGACGCTGCAAGACAACGAGGCGCCGGCCTTGCGGCTCTACGACGCGCGAGGGGCGCGTCGCATCGAGGTCGGCTTGCTGGCCGACGGCACCCCCGGCCTCCGGCTCTTCGACGCGCAGGAGCACATTCGGGCCGCCTTGAACCTGCTGGAGGAGGAGCCGTCCTTGACCCTGCGCGACCCCGAGGGCCGTGACCGGGCGAAGCTGACGCTCTTACGCAACGGCGAGCCCTCCCTGTTCTTGTGGGACGAGCAGGGACGTTCGATGCTGGCCGCACCGGCTCTGCCCGCGCCCCGGCCGTGAAAACGGAGTGACCATGGACAACGAGGAAAAGGCCGCCCGGATACGCCTATGGATCGATCCCGACGAGCGGATCACGGTGGATTTCGAAGACGAGCGCGACCTGAACGCCGAGGTGACGGCCTGCAACCGTGAAGTGGTCGATCTCGCGCTCGAGACCGCGTTTCCCCACCTGCGCCAGGAGATCACCGTCCCCTTGGGCGAGGTCGAGATCGGTGAGGACCATGGCAAATACACGCGCGACCCGGACAAGCCGGTCCAGTACGGGCGGCTGCGGCTGATCGTCCATCAGAAGCGGGGGAAGTGGGGGTAGAAAGTGGGGGGAGAGTGGTAGTGGGATATGGGGTATGGGACAGTGGGGCTAGAGGTGTAAGAGGTATGGGATATGCGTGATGGGAAGACAAGAAGAGAGGGCTACGCGGGAAGTGGGGGCGGCAGGGATTTCAGGAGCTCATGCGTGTCCGCCAGCCGCATCCGCAGTTCTTCCTCCACGCGTTTTCTCGCCGTGATGTCGGTCGTGAGACCGATGAGCCGGATCGGGGCGCCGTCGGCATCTCGCATGACCCGGCCACGGGCCGCGTGCCAGCATACTTGACCGTCCGGTTTGATGATGCGGAACTCGTCGGCATAGCGTTCTCCGTGCGCCAACGTGCGTTGGATGACGCTCACGGCCATGCCGCGATCGTCGGGATGGAGACGGCTCTGCCAGAATTCCAAGGTCACGGGCTGACTGTGACGAGGCAGTCCGAATAGATCCCAGGTTTCATCCGACCACACGGCGCGGTCGGCTTTGACGTCCCAGTCCCAGAGTCCCGCGTGTGCCGCCGACTGGGCCAACCGCATCCGTTCCTCGTGCTCGCGAAGCCGCTGCACGTCCCGGCTCAGCCGGCCGAACTCGATCGCGCGGCCGACCGCCGCCAGGAAGTAATTCCGATCGATCGGCTTCTGGACGAAGGCGAACGCCCCGGCGCCCAGCGCTTCAAGACACAGATCCTCATCGCCGTGACCGGTGATCAGGACGATCGGCGTCGTGGGATGGGTGCGCCTGAGCTGCTTCGTCAACTCGAGCCCGTCCATGCCGGGCATCTTGATATCGCTCACGACCGCCTCGAATCGGGTGGCCGTCATCCGGTCCAACGCCTCGCGGGCCGACGCGCTCGTCTCCGGGACGAGCTCGGGCAACCGCATCTGGACCATCACGGCCAGTGCCTGCAACATGGAGGCGTCGTCATCGACGATCAAGATTCTGCGGCTCATTCGTGCGGGCCATTCATCCTGAAGAGCGGGGGTGAATTGTGCGGCACCGCCTGCGCAGGAGTCAAGACGCCTCCTGACGGGAGGGCGGTCAAAGGACGAGCGAGCACCCTTAGCGGGAGCCCTCAACCGCATCGGCGGGGGCGGCGGGGCCACCTCCTCCACCGGGCGGTCAAACGGCTGTGATAGCGGCGGCAGGTCTCGGAACTGGTCAGCACGTACTCGGCGAGCGGTTCCACCAACAGCCGTCCACCGCAGCATTCGCGACCGTTCAGGAGCGCCACCGCCTGCGTGGCCTCCTCGCGGCTCGCCATCGCCACGACCCCGCACACCAGCCGGCGCTCCGGGGCTTCTTGTCCGGCTTTGATGATGTACGCGGAGGCGACTGCGCCGGCGCTTTCGAACAACCGGCTGAGATCGCCGTGCGAATACCACGCGGGAAGCCCTTCTACGTACACCAAAGATGCCATCGCTTCGCTCCCTGTCGCTCACATTACCGGCCGGGGCACCCGGGAACATAGCAGGCGACCCGGCATTGGGGCGTAGGCCTGCTCCGACGCCCGAACGGCGCCGCCTCTCGATCGATTCAACGGCGAACGCTTCGATCTCAAGAGGTTACGACGAGTCGCCCGCGGCGGCTCCGGCCGGCGTCGGTCCCGGAGAAGCAGGCCGTCGGCTTGGCGCGTACAAGGAGGCCTCGAACACGGACCGCACCGACCACCATGAACGCCGGGCCCCGACGGCCTACGTGATCCTGCTACTTGATTGACGGTATCGAATGGAGGAGAATGCGCGTCTCATGACGCCGCAGCTCCCTCTTGCGCCGTCGGACCCGATTGCGCCTCCCTCTTCGTCCCACCGCTCCCGGAACCGTTCGCGGCTGCTGCTCATCTCCGCCCTCTTTGGCGCGTGCCTGCTCGTGTTGGGGACGTTCCACGTGTGGAACGAGAAGGCCAGCGGGCTGCCCGGAGCCGCCGGCGAGGCCGCCGTCGCGCCGACGTTGGTGGAGCTGGCGCCGGCGACCGCCGGGAGGATTACCGAGGGGGTCCGGGCCGTCGGCACCCTGGAAGCCAACGAGTCCGTGATGATCCGCCCCGAAATCCCCGGTGTCGTGACCCGTGTGTTCTTTACCGAAGGGCAGGGGGTCGAGAAGGGGCTGGTGCTCCTGGAGCTGGATGACTCGGAACTGAAAGCCAGCCTCGCCGAAGCGCATGCGCAGCTCGCCATCGCCCGCTCGACGCACGATCGGATGAAGCAGCTCATGGGCAACCAGAACCCGTTCGTGTCCGCGCAGCAGATCGATCAGGCGATCAGCAACCTGGGCGCGGCGGAGGCGAAGTACGCCCTCTATCAGACGCGCCTCGCCAAGACGCGCATCCGGGCTCCGTTTACCGGCTACCTGGGCATTCGGCGGGTCTCGCCGGGCGACTACGTCCAGCCGGGCCAGGATCTGGTGAATCTCGAGGACCTTCGCACGCTGAAGATCGATTTCAAAGTTCCCGAGACGTACCTGCACCGGCTGGCGGTCGGACAGCGCGTGGACGTCACGACCGACGCCGACCCCGACGCCGTCGTCTCGGGTGAGATCTACGTCATCGACCCGCGGGTGGATTCGAACAGCCGGGCGGTCCACCTCCGTGCCCGGATTCCCAACTCGGGCGGCGCCCTCCGCCCCGGCCTGTTCGCCAACGTGCACCTCGTGCTCGGCGAGCAGCCCAAGGCCCTCCTCATCCCCGAAGAGGCCGTGATCCCCCAGCACGAACAGTACTTCGTCTTCCGGTCGATCGACGGCGTCGCCCGATGGACCGAGGTGACGCTCGGCGTCCGCGAGCGCGGGCTCGTCCAGGTGCTCACCGGGCTGCGCGAAGGGGACACCGTCGTGCGCGTCGGCCATCACAAGCTGCGTGACGGCATGCGCGTCGCGTCCGCGGAGACACCGTGACATCGAGCGGTTCGAGCCCCTGGTAACGAAACCTTCCCGGCCAGACGCGTCCCGTTCATGAAGCTGTCCGAAGTGTCCATACGCCGGCCGGTGCTGGCCACCATCATGACGCTGGTGGTCGTGCTGTTCGGCGTGCTCTCGTTCACCCGCCTGTCCGTCCGGCAGTACCCGGACATCACCGCGCCGGTCGTCTCGGTCCGCACGGTCTATCCGGGTGCGAGCGCCCGGCTGGTCGAGACCGACGTGACCACGGTGCTCGAGGAATCGCTGAGCGGAATTGAGAGCGTCAAGACCTTCAGCTCGATCAGCCGTGAAGAAGTGTCGGGGATCACCCTGGAATTCGAGCTGGGCCGCGATCTCGACGCCGCCGCCAACGACGTGCGCGACCGGGTCTTCGCGGTGCGCCGCAGCCTGCCGCTCACGATCGAGGAGCCGGTGATCACGAAGGCCAGCGCCGACGCGCAGGCCTTGGTGTGGATGTCGCTCTTCAGCGACCGGTACAACGAGCTCGAGCTGACCGATTACGCGGAACGCGAGATCAAGGACCGCCTGGCCTCGATTCCCGGCGTGGCGCAGGTGTGGGTCTGGGGGGCTCGGCGCTACGCCATGCGCATCTGGTTGGACGCCGACCGGCTCAGCTCGCGCCAGTTGACGGTCCAGGACGTCGAGGCCTCGCTCAGAGCGCAGAACGTGGCGATTCCCTCCGGCCGGATCGAGAGCGATCGCCTGGAATTCAGCGTGAGGACCCGCGGCGAGCTCGACACCCCCGAGCAGTTCAACCGTCTGATCATCACCGCGCGGAACGGCTATCCCATCCGTCTCGAGGACGTCGGGTTCGCCGAGATCGGGGCGGAGGACGACCGCAAGCTCGTCCGGCTCAACGGTGTGCCGACCGTCAGCATCGGCGTCGTCAAGCAGTCGAAGGCCAACGCGCTGGCGGTGGCCCGCGCGGTCAAGGCCGCCTTCGCCGAGCTCCAACCGACGATCCCCGACGGGATGCAACTCAAGATCGCGTCGGACAATTCCCGATACATCGAACGGGCGATCGACGAGGTGTACGTCGCCATGGCCATCGCCCTGGTCCTCGTCGTCCTCGTCATTTTTCTCTTCCTCGGCAGCGCGAGGGCGACGCTGATCCCCGCGGTCGCGATCCCCGCGTCCATCATCGGCGCCTTCATCTTCATGTACGCCTTCGGCTACACGATCAACATCCTGACCTTGTTGGGCCTCGTGCTCGCGATCGGGCTGGTCGTCGACGACGCGATCGTGATGCTCGAGAACATCCATCGACGGATCGAACGCGGCGAGCCCGCGCTGAAGGCGGCCGTGGAGGGAAGCCGCGAGATCGGCTTCGCGGTGCTGGCGACCACCGTCTCGCTGGTCGCCGTGTTCGTGCCCTTGCTCTTCCTCAGGGGACCCACCATCCGGCTGTTCGCGGAGATGGCGGTCGCCGTCGCGGCCTCGGTCCTGATTTCCGGCTTCATCGCCCTGACCCTCACGCCGATGATGAGCGCGCGTTGGTTGCGCCCGGCGTCCGCGGGCCGGCGCGTCCCCGTGCCCGCCGGCGTCCGCCGGGCCGCGCGCGGCCTGCTCGACGGCTATCGCCGCCTGCTCCAGCGCCTCGTGCACGCCGGCCCCGGCGTCCTGGCGGCGAGCCTGGGTCTGCTCGTCCTGGGCGGCGTCCTGTTCCTGGCGCTCCCGAGCGAGCTGGCGCCGCTCGAGGACAGCGGGGCGTTCATGGTGTCGATGATCGCTCCGGAGGGCGCCACCATCCGCTACACCGACCATTACGTGCGGCAGCTCGAAGCGCTCTTCGCCGACGTGCCGGAGATCAAGGCGTACCTGACGTGGGTCGCGACGGGGACGCGGCCCACGCGCGTGACCCGGGCCGGCACCTGGGTGACCTTGACCGAGTGGGACCAACGGTCGCGGTCACAACAGGAGATCGTCGCCGCGCTTGCGCCGAAGATGCAGCAGATCGCCGGCATCGAGGCGGTGCCGATCCATCCCCCGGCCTTCGAGCAGGCCGGCACGAAGCCGCCGCTCCAGCTCATCCTGCGGGCCGGCTCGTACGAAGAGCTCGAACGGGTCGCGGGGCAGGCCGTCGAGCGGATCAAAGCCTATCCCGGCGTCAGGAACGTCCGGAGCGATCTGGAGATGAACAAACCGGAGCTGGACGTCCACGTGCATCGGAACAAGGCCGCCGATCTGGGCGTCTCGGTGGCCGACATCGGACGCACGCTCGAGACGCTGCTGGGCGGCCGCGTGGTCACGACGTTTACCAGAGACGGTCGCGAGCACCCCGTGCTGGTGAAGATCCACGACCGGGACCGGGCGACGCCGGCCGATATCGGCGTGCTCTACGTCCGCGGCGACGAGGGCCAGCTCGTCCAGCTCAGCAACCTCGTCGACGTCGAGGAAACGGTGGTGCCGACCGAGCTGAACCATTACGACAAGATGCGGTCGGCGACGATCACGGCGGGGGTCGCGGACGGGTACGCCTTGGGCGATGCCCTGGCCGAGGTCGAGCGGATCGTCCAGGAGGTCTTGCCCGCCGGCGTCCGGATCACCTACGGCGGCGAGTCCAAGGAGCTCAAACAGGCGAGCGGCGCCTTGTGGGCGACCTTCGTCCTCGCGTTCCTCGTCGTCTATCTGGTCCTGGCCGCCCAGTTCGAGAGCTTCGTCCATCCTCTGACGATCCTGCTGTCCGTGCCTCCGGCCGTCACCGGCGCGCTGATCGTGTTGTTCGTGCTCGGGGGCTCGCTCAACCTCTACAGTGAAATCGGCCTCATCATGCTGCTCGGTCTCGTGACCAAGAACGCCATCCTGATCGTCGACGTGGCGAATCAGCGGCGCGCGGCGGGCATGGACGCGGCGGAGGCCGCGGTCGAAGCCGCCCTGCTCCGGTTGCGGCCCATTGCGATGACGACGCTCGCCACCGTGCTCGGCGCCCGGCGGCGCGAATGGATCGCGAGCGTCATGCCGCCGCGGCCCCCGAGCCGGCGCCGTACGCGCCCTCCGCCGAGCGCGGGTAGATCCCACGACACCGCCCGGCGCCGTTCCCGTCGAACGTACCGACATCACGGACACCTCCCTGCCCCGCCTGCCGACAGCGCGACCGAGGGCCGGCGCACTACGCTTGAGCCATGAAGACGGCGACACGCTCCGATCGCGGCAAGAACGGTGCCGGGACTCCCAAGCCGATCCGGACGCTCGCGGTCGACATCGGGGCGACGGGGATCAAGGCGGCCGTGCTGAACGAGCTGGGCGAGCCCGTCACCGACCGTGAGCGGGTCAAGACGCCGGCCTCCGGGATGCCGGGGGAAGTGCTCGACGCGGTGAAGGCCCTTGCGGACGAGATCGGCCCCTACGATCGGGTCTCGGTCGGGTTCCCCGGCATCATCCGGCAGGGCAAGGTGGTCGAGGCGCCGAACCTGGCCGAGGAGTGGAAGGATTTTGCGCTCGCCGACGTCCTCGCCGCCCGTCTCAAGGCCCCGGTGCGGGTGGCCAACGACGCCGATGTCCAAGGGCTGGGCGTGATCGCCGGGACCGGTGTGGAGCTGGTCATCACGTTGGGGACCGGCGTCGGCTCGGCCCTGTTCGTCGACGGGCGGCTGGTCCCCAACGTCGAGGTCGGCAAGGACAAGCTCAGCGATGCCGCCCTGGCCGCGGTCGGCAAGCGGAAGTGGAACAAGCGGGTGAGAAAAATGATCCGGAAGCTCGAGGCGACGTTCCACTTCGACCGGCTGTACCTGGGCGGCGGGAACGCGCGCCTGGTCGACATCGGAGACCTGCCGGCGAACGTGACGATCGTGTCGAATCTCAACGGGCTCGTCGGGGGCCTGGCGCTCTGGACGGAACGGCCGGTCCGGCGCGCCTCCGCGAACCACGAGCCGGCGCGTGGACGGTGACCCGTGGCCAAGGAGCGATCCCCGGTGTGGCGGCGAGGCTGGGACCTCATCAAGGAGACGGCCGATGAATGGAGCCAAGACCGCGCCCCGCGTCTCGGCGCCGCGCTCGCCTACTACACGGTCTTCTCGATCGTGCCCTTGCTCGTCATCATCATCGCCGTGATCGGGCTCGTGTTCGGCCAGGAGGCGGCCGAGAGCTACATCCTCGGTCAGATCGCCGCGCTGATCGGGCCGCAGACGGCGGCGACGATCAAGGACATGCTCGAGCGGGCGCAGCAGCCGTCCACCGGTGTGATGGCGACGGTCGTGGCCGTCGTCACGCTCCTCGTCGGCGCCTCGGCCGTCTTCGGGCAGCTCCAGGACGCGTTGAACACGATCTGGGAGGTGGAGCCGAAGCCCGGCCGCGGGCTCCTGGGTCTGCTCCGAGACCGGTTCATCTCGCTGCTGGCCGTGCTCGGGACCGGGTTTCTCCTCTTGGTCTCGCTGGTGCTGAGCGCGGCGCTCGCCGCCGTCGGACGATGGTTCGAAGCGTGGCTGCCGGTCCCGGAGGTCGTGCTCCACGCGCTGAACTTCGCGCTGTCCTTTGCCGTCATCACGATGCTGTTCGCGATGATGTTCAAGATGCTTCCCGATGCCCGGATCGCGTGGGGGGACGTGTGGATCGGGGCGGCCATGACGGCGCTGCTCTTCACGATCGGGAAGTTCTTGATCGGCCTGTATCTCGGCAAGAGCAACATCGCCTCGGCCTACGGCGCGGCCGGGTCCCTCGTCGTCATCCTCGTCTGGGTCTACTATTCCGCCCAGATCTTCCTGTTCGGGGCCGAATTCACCGCCGTGTATGCGAACCGCCTGGGTTCGCGGATCGCGCCCGCCGAAGGCGCCGTCCGCACGGAGCCGGCCGTTCATCAACAGGCCGGGTGAACCCGCCAGACGACCCTGCCGGCCGCACACCCCGCGAGGATCCACAGGCCCGCCGCGTGAACGTCACGCGGGCGGGAGTCCCCAGAGCGGCGCGGGCGGCGTCTCGAGGACCACCTCGACGTTCTTGGTGTTGAGATGGTCGATCTCGGTGACGTCCCGGCGACGGGTGATCGTGACGTCCAGCACGCCCTGGCCGACGCCGATGCCGCGAAGCTCGAGCCGCGGCAGCCAGGTCGGCAGATGGGGGGTCAGGAAGCAGCGCTGACGGGGCGCGTCGGGCACCAGTCCCAGAAAGAGCTGGGCGATGAGGATCGGGACGACGGCCGCCCAGGCCTGCGGGCTGTTGGCCTCTTCGTACGGCACCGGGAGCCCATGCGAGCGGTCCACTCCACAGAACAGCTCGGGCAACCGTTCGGCCTCGAACACTTCGGCGGCTTCGAGGATCGCCTCGATCAACCGGCCCCCGGCGTCGTAGAAGCCGTAGCGCCAGAGCCCGGCGGCGGCCAGGATCGTGTCGTGCGGCCAGACCGAGCCCAACTGATAGGACAGCGGGTTGTAGGCGGGATGCCGCGATGAGAGCGTGCGCAGGCCCCAGCCGCTGAAGAGATCCGGCTCCAGCAGTCGCCGCGCGAGCCGTTCGGCGCGGGGACGGGTCGGGAGCCCGCACCACAGGAGATGCCCGGGATTGGACGAAACGCTCCGGACCTGGCGCTTGCGACCGTCCAACGCCATCGCGTAGAAGCCGCGATCGTCCATCCAATACCGCTCCTCCACGCGCCGGCGCAGGTCGGCGGCGGCGCGCCGCAGGCGCTCCGCCTCCGCGGCTCGGCCCTCCTCGTCGAACAGCTCGGCGAGCGCCAACCGGGCGGCGAACAGATAGCCTTGCATCTCGACCGTCGCCAAGGGCGGTTCGGCCAACGCGCCGTCCTCGTGCACGATCGCGTCGCCCGAGTCCTTCCAGCTCTGGTTGTAGTAGCCCTGCTCGCTCCGGGTGGCGTACTCGAGGAATCCGTCCCCATCCCGGTCGCCCATCTCGTCGCACCAGCGCATGGCGGCCTCGGCCGTGCTCAGATGATCGCGCAGGACGCGCCGGTCCCCCGTCCACCGCCACGTGTGCCACAGGGTGAGGCAATAGAGCGCCGGCACGTCATGCGCCCCGTAGTAGGCGGAGTGGGGGATCCGCCCCAGTGCGGCCAGCTCGCCGCGGCGGACCTCGTGCGGCATCTTCCCCGGCTCCGCGTCGCGCCAGTCGTCTCGCTCCGTGGCCTGCAACCGTCCCAGGGCGGCGAGCGCGCCCAAGGCCGGCCAGAGCCCATCCAACCCGGACATCAGCGCGCTGATCAATGTGTCGCGACCGAACAGGGCCAGGAACCAGGGAACGCCGGCGGCCACGTAGGGGGCGTGGTCGGGCTGCGGGACGGCCAACGAGTAGAAATCCTGGACGCCGCGTTCGAACGGATTTTCGAGGAGCGGCGGCGCGCGGAGCGTGACCTTCCGATAGGCGTCCGCCGGGCTTGGCTCCGGGCCGTGCGGATCGGCGGACAGGGACAGGCGCTCCCCGTCGATCTCGGGAATCGCGTCCAAGCAGCAGGTCCATTCGACGTGCGGCTCGAGATCGAGGTCGAAGATGATTTGGGAGCCGGTATAGGACGGCTCGGCGCAGTGGCGACACGCCAGGTGCAGCTTGCGGGAGAAACCGGGGACCTCGTACGACAAGACGCCGCCGCACAGCACCGCGTCACGGCGGACGGTCAGCCGGGGACGAACGCTGTGGCGCCGGACCTCGAAGATATCGGAAAAGTCCGCGTCGAGCTGCAGCGTGAGGCGCAGCTTCAGGGGGCGCTCGTGATACGCGCAGAGGCGCAAGTCGTCGTGCAGGATCCCGTCCACGCGCCGGCGCAGGCTCAGCAGCACGTGGCCGCGCGGGATCTCGCCCCGCGCGTCCCGAAACGCCGCGTTCTGAAATTCCCACCGCGCGGTGGCGCGGCCGAGGAGCGATCGGCCCAACAGATGCCACGGCTGCCCGTTGACCGACAACCGATACGTGGAGAGCACCCGCGTGTCGCCGGCGAAGAACCCGTGCAGGTGATGGGCCCGGATCTGCGCGTCGGGCCCGCACGCGAGCGCCACGCCTCCGCCGTGCAGGACGGTCAGCGGATGCGGGACGCGGACCTCGCCGATCATCGGGGCGCGTACACGATCCCGGCGATCGTGCCCCACAAGGCATGAAGGAGCAGGCTGGTGGCGGCGAATCGGGGATTGCCGGTCTTCCAGCCCATGAACCCGAGACCGGAGATGGGCGCGACGAGCGCGCCCGCGAACACGGTCGCCAGCACGAGCCCCCACAGCAGGCCTTCGAGCGGCCGCGGCCACCCGAGGTTGGGGTCGATCACGGAGGCCCAGACGAAGACGAGCAGGACGCTGTTGATCAGATGGGAGGCGATCCCGACCAACCAGGCGATGGGGCTGTCGCTGACCATGTAGCGTCTTCCGAAGTCGGCGATGTCGATCGCGACCAGACCGGGGATTTGACCGGCCCACAGCCCGGCGACCGCCATGACGTAGCCGGCGATGAGGCCCGCGAGCGTGACACCAGGAAAATCAACCTCACGCCATGACAGCACGTCCATCGCTCGTATTCTATGCCTTCCGGCGTGTCCCGATCGTCGGCCTGCGACCTACAAACCGTGCCCGAGCAATTGCGGATTCTCCTCGATCTCTAGGTGCCCATCGGCCCCACGAACGTCGCGACAATGCGGCGGAGCAGCGACCCTCCGAACTCGATGCGACCGACCGAGGCCGAGACAATAACGGGGGAGAGGATGAGCGGCTGAGTGGCGGAGAGAAGGCTTTGGAAGGACACAGGAGGATGAACGCGGGGCAGGGCACAGGAGCCCTCCCCCGCGCGTAGAACACTAGCGGAAGTAGTCGAAGCTCCCGGAATCACCCGAGGTGCCCCAGGGGGCGAAATTCCCCGAGTGCTCGCCGGGCGGCACGTCCTCCGCGCGTGCAATCAGCTTGTTCACGACCTTGTTGGCGCCGCGGTCATACGCCATTTCGACGAGGTCCTCGGCTTCCTGCGGCGTATCGACGGTGCCGGTCAAGACGACGACGCCGTCCCGGACTCGGATGTGGACGTCGTCCGAATCGACGAACGGGTAGTTGTACTTGATGTCCCGCTCCAGTCGCTGCTTCAGCTTCCGATCCGAGTCCGTCTCCCCGCGGCCGTGTCGGCCGTCGCCCTGCCAGGCTCCCGCGCCTCGCGGGCCTTCGGGGCCGCTCCACCACGTGACCTTGTCCCACATGAAGTGCATGGCGCGTTCGTAGGGCGGGACGTTGCTCAGGTTGCGATTCGGAGAGTGGGCGATGATGTGCAACTGCATGCCCCGGCGATCCGAGTCGCCCGCCTCGCGGATCTGCCGTTTGATGTCCGCGACGGCCTCGGTGTCTCCTTGCTCCTCTTTCGCCCGCAGCAAGTCCTCTAGCTCCTCACGGCTCGGGTAGTTCGGGATCTTGTGCGTCGAGGGGTCGCGTACCGTCTCCGTCACCATGAAGTGGCAGGTGAAGTCGTCGTATAGAATCTCGGAATCCTTGTACACGGTGCAGTCATCCCCCCACCCGGCCAGGTACGTCCAGACCTTCGGGAGCGCGGGCCCTTCCTTTCCGGTGACGCCGTGCAGGTAGAGGTCCTTCGCGATGCCTCCGCTCATGAACGGCTTGTCGCCGTTGAACCGATTCATGAGCACGGTATAGGTGTGGCCCTTGGTGCGCACCGTCCCGGTGACCATGCCCGTGTTCTTGCGTTCATCGACGAGGATCAGGGCCGAGCTCGGGCCGGTCCAGATTTCGCGGCCCTCGTACCGCATGGAGTCGCCCGTGCGGCCCTCGCCGCCGACCAGATAGCCCCGCTCCGCCGTGATCTCGTAGTAACCGCGGCCATGGCTTGGAAACGGCGAGCCGCCGCGCATGCGGTGTTCCCGCTCCTGCCCTCGTCCGGTGTCGTCGTCGTAGGATCGCGCGGCCCACGACGGCGTGCTCATGGATCCGATCAGCAGTGCACTTGCGACCAGCAACGCCTTCCTCGGCGTGATACGGACTTTGCCAACTTGCATGGTGCCTCCTCCTTCCCTGAATCCATTCACATTCGGAACCATCACATGCACTGATCACATGTACTGATTCTCACAGTGGCCGTTTCGGGTGCTCCTTTCACTGTAAAGTCCACGCGTGGCCACCGCGCATCGGCGGACGTGAGATCGGGGGTCTGATACGGAAGGAGTCTGCCGCGGGGCAGCGGCTTACGAGGCAGCCCCAGGGTGGGTGTCGTCCGCGTCACGGTCTGAGAGCGGGTGCGGGAAGGATCGGCACGGGGAGGAGGACGTGCAGCGGCGGGTGAGGCCGAGCCATGGCGCGGCAGCGCCGATCGGGGGGCCGAGCGCGGCGCCGGACGGACGCACCGGCACGGTCGCGCTACGCGTTGAGCTGCTCTTTGAGTTCCTTCCCCGCCTTGAAGAAGGGAACTTTCTTGGCCGGGACGCTGACGGCTTGACCCGTCTTGGGGTTACGGCCTTCTTTCGACCGGCGCGCGCGCAGCCGAAAGCTGCCGAACCCGCGGATCTCGACCTTGTCACCCTTGTGGAGCGCGTCGCGAATCGTATCGAACATGAGATTGACGACGCGTTCGGCCTGGGCTTTCGTCAAGGTCGTGACCTGAAGCGACACGGCTTCGATCAAGTCGGATTTCGTCATACACTCTCCCTTGGTCGGCACGGTTGACTCCGCAGGTCTAAGCGAAAAACGAGGATTTGTCAAGGGGTTGGAGCTGGTTTTCGTGCTGCGGCGAGGCCGTGCGCTCAGAAAGTCGGCGCCGCCTCGGGCGGTGGAGCGGCCGTCAGGACCGGGTGATGGAGGCCCGTTCGATCAGCCACCGACCTCCTTGTTTCTTGAGGGTGAAGGTGAACGTCCCCGCCGCCGAGACGGTAAATCCAAGGAGCGCCTTCACGCCGTCGAGCTCGTAGACGCCCGTGACCTCCGCCGCGGTCGAGGTGGAAAAGTCGATCCGATGGATCGTCTTGCTGAGCGAGGTCCCCTTGAAGATCTCTTCGTGCTCCCGTGTCAGCAGGCGTGTGATGTCGGACCGGCCCGTTGCGGTCTGTCCCGTCGGGCTCACGAAATCACCGTCCGGCAGGACCAGTGCCGCCAGTGCGTCCGCGTCGTCGCGGTTCCACGCACGGATGAAGTCTCGGACGGTTTCTCTGACCCCGTCGAGATTCGCCGCCCGCACGGCCCGCTCCGGACCCGCATCCGGCTTGCCGGGCCCGGCCGCCACAGGACTCTTGAGCGGGCCGGCCGTCCCAAGCGCGACCGCCAGGCTGACTGCCGCCAGTGCCGGTGCCAGGCAGGCGGTCGGCCCGGCTTTCGAGCTCATCGGCGGCCCATTCGATTTCGTCTAGATCTCGTCACGGTCGGGTTCCTTCTCGATCTGCTCGAGCATCTCGGCCTTGCGTTGGCACTCGATGCACCGGCGGGCGAACGGGATCGCTTTCAGGCGCTCGGGGCTGATCGGCTCGCCGCAGTCCTCGCAGATCCCATACGTGCCTTCATCGAGCCGCCGAAGCGCCTCGTCCAATTGGTTCCGCGTGCGGTTGCGGACCTCGAGGATCGAGAGTTGTTGGTCGCCGGTCGCGTCTTGCAGCGATAAATCGCCCGGATCCGGGACGGATTGCTCCCGCTGGATCCCCTGATCAATCCGCCGCCGGGCGAGCAGATCGTCGATCTCGCGCGTCAGCACCTGCCGGCGCTCGAGCAACATCCGGCGAAGCGTCTCTTTCCGGTCGTCGTCGATGGCCGCCGCGCCGGCCGGCCGATGTTCCGTGTCGTGTCCGTTCATAGCACCTCCTGGGATGGGGTAGTCTATTGCGGCTCCCACGGAAAGAATGTCGGTGCGGCTGCAACGGGCTGTCGTTGCGCTCAGAAAGGTCGCGAAAGCCGACTCCCGACCCGTGGCCGACACGGCATGGCGAGAGCGCCGACGAGGTGTTCACGTGGAGGCCGATAGCCGCCGGTAGGAGATCGCTTATACTGGTCACCTACAAGGAGGACATCATGGCCAGATTGGGCAAAGGAGTTCGCGCCGTCGGCGTCACGCATTTCCCGCTCGAGCAGGAGCGGAAAAACCAGGCCCGGGTCCCGGATCGACAGGAAGAGGACGACCGGGCGGTACGGGCGCCGCATGCGAAGAAGGCGACGAAAAAATCCGCGGTGGTCCGCGCCGAACGCGTCAAGCCGTCCGAGGAACGTACGATTTCGAGGCGGGGCGCGAAGGGCGGCAAGACCGGCGGCTCGCGTGCCGGACTCCGTTCGCAGAGCAAGAAGCGAGGGCGGTGAGGACGAAGGGAAGCGGCAGGATGCCTCGCTCACCGGTCCGGGAGCCGCCGCGCAAGAAGCCGCCTCGCCGTGAACCGCCCCGGCCTCGCCCGCCCCGTCGAGACCCTCCGCCCGAAGAGCCGCCCCGTGAAGAGCCCCCTCCCGCACGCCGCCGATGAAGGTCCTCGTCACGGTGCGTCGACCCCGCCGCTGTGGATCAGGTTGACCCAGAGATAGTCCCACAGCAAGAGGATCAGCACTACGGCGACGACTGCGGCGATCGCCCAGACCGTCCGTGTCCTCATGGCCCTCCACCGGCTGGCGCTGAGCCGGCGTCTCTCTCCTTCTCGCCGCCGGGACCGGGACGATCCGACAGGCCTCGACCGTCGGGGTTCAACCGACAGACAGCGGCGGTCGCCTGCGGTAGGATGAGACATACGAAGAAACGAGAAAGGAGGAAGATGATGGTCCAACGACTTGTCTCGATACTGGTGCTCGGAGCCGCGCTCGTCGGATGTGCCGGAAAGGATCTCGCCCCCTCGACCCGGACCGGGAAGATCCACGACGTGCGCATCGGCCAGGACCTGAACCCCAAACAGGTATCCGTGCGCGTGGGTGACGAGGTGCGGTGGATCAACAGCCGGTCCGCGCCGGTCAAAATCGTCTTCGTCGATTCCTTGAGCGACAAGCTCGTCTGCCAGAACAGCTTCCGCTCGGGTCGCCTCATGTCGATGTTCTCGGATGAAGCCGGCAAGCTCAACGTCACCACGATCGAGCCCAACGAGTATGCGAGCCTGTGCTTCGCCTCGAGCGGGTCATACGTCTACAACGTCCGTATGGAATCGACGGCGGCGGGCGGCGAAGCCAACACGAGCGGCACCGTCCTCGTGGAGTGAGAGGCGCGCGCCCGGGGAGTCGTCGCGCCGCGCCTGCCGCGCCGAGCGTGATCGCCCGCCGGGGCCCGCTCGCCTCAGCGGCTCTGCGGCGTCGGGTCATACCCGCCGTAGTAGGACTGCGTGACCATCCCGACGACGACGGTGACGAGGAAAAAGATCAAGAAGAAATAGAAGGCGATCCGGAACGTGCCGATGTACGGCGTATTGAAAAACCCGAATCCGTACAAGGCCGTCACGATCGTGATGATCGCCAGTATCGCGCCCACCGTCATCATGGCCATCCCTCCTTCACTCGAGCAAGGCGACCGCTGTCTCGATCGCCGCGCGCGGCACCCCTGCACGGGACCTGCCGCTCGGGGTCGTCACGCCGGGCGGCGCCGCTCCCACAAGACCCGCCAGCCCCCGCCGAATCGCGCGCGCACCGCGCCGCGCATCGCGGCGAAGGCGGCGACCAGCACACCGACCAGGAGACTGTTCCACCGCGCCTCCGCCGGATAGGCCAACAGCCAGGGCGAGAGGATCAGCCAGACACCGACCGGGACGTTGGCCCAGCGGAGAGGTCGCATCACCTCTGATGTACTGATGATCGCCATACTGGCGATCATCGGCCCCAACACCTGATCGATCGTTCGGGCCGGTCCGCCGTACCCGAGCACGTCCGGCGCGGCCATCAGCCAGACACCGAGCGCGGCGTTCACGAGCTGGGGCGCCATACTGCCTACCAGTAGCCAGATCCGTACCCGGCCGTCTTCGGCTGGAGGGGGCGGCCGGCTCCTAGGACGGCCTCCGGATCCCGCGTTCGCGCGCCGTCTCATCGGAAACCCGCCGGGCTCGTGAGCAAGCGGTCGAATGGGGAAGCGGGCACGGTTGCCGCGGCCTCCGGACACGGTGTCGACCGGAGGACATCTTGTCGAGACCCTCAGGCGCCGCCGAGCCACGCGCTCCAGAGCGAGCGCCCGGCATCGTACTCCCGTCTCATGTGCTGGAGACTTGCAAGCACCTCATCCATGGCGGGGCCGATCATGACGAGCGACAGGAAGGCGGACACCAGACACAGCGAGCACCACGCGTCCAGGAGCACGGGCTGCGCGATGACGAGAAAAATGCTGACGAGCCCCAGCGGCCCGACCGCGATCCCGAAGAGCACGACCATCCACGGCATCGTGCGCCAGCGGGCGGGGCCTCCGATCAGCCCCGTGACGGCATCGAGCGCATAGGCGAACGCGCCCACCGCGGCATCGGGAATCGGCAGGACTTTCGAGAGCCAGGAGTGAAGCACTCGCTCGCTGCCGTCGCCGAAGAAAGGCTCCCAGACCGTCGCAACGATGCCCCACTGATAGAGCGCCAGGTAGAGGGCGATGGCGAAACCGAGGACGGCCACGCCGACGATCGGGAGCCGCTCGGCCCAGCTCGAGGGGTTGTAGCTCCATCCCGGCGGGCGATCGGCATGGAATCCTTCGCGCGGTGGCGTGGCGGGGCGCCCTTCCGACGTTCGATCGATCATCCCTCGTCCGTTTCTCCGCTTACTTGGCGATGGCGATCCCGGGCACGGCCGCGGTGATCGGCTCCTGGGTCATCTGGACCTCGATCGGCCCCGTCCTCGGATGCTTGTCGACTGCGTACTCGGGCTGCTCCAGCATGCCGCGTGCCAAGAATTGCAGGACGGAATTGAAGCGTCCAGGCTGATCCGGCTCCGGGCGCGGTGGGACGCCGGCCGTCGGGGCGGCCGGGGATTGATCGGGGGAGGACGATTGGGTAATGTAGCGCGCTCGTATGTCGGTTCGGACTTCCTGATGCGGCCACGATCGTCGGAACGGTATCGCCTCCAAGTCCGGGTGTTTTTCCAGGGTGACGGAGGGTTGGAAGGCGAAGGAGTCGTGGTCGATCTCTCCAGGGGCGGCTGCCGCGTCGAATGCGACCACCAACCGGCGAACGGCTCCGAGCTGAGGGTGTCGCTGTTCGTGCCCGACTATTCCTGGCCGATGACGGTCGAGCGGGCCCTCGTCCGCTGGGTCAAAGGACGGTCGTTCGGCCTCGAGTTTCTGAGCCTCCAGGACGCGCAACGGGCGCGGCTCAGCCGGTTCATCATGAGACTGAAGGAACAGGTGGGCCACTGAGCTCCAGCCGACGCCGCTCGCTCCTCCCCGCATCGCTCCACTCGGAGCGTCCCGCCGGAACAGCCGGAGCGTGAGCCGGATGGGACGGGAGACGCCGACCGGACGCGTCCGCCTCGCGCGCACGCGCGCGCACCGGGCCTTGTCCGGTTCCCTGTGGATCTACGCCGGCGAGATCGAGTCGATTCACGGCGATCCCGCGCCGGGCGACGTGGTCGACGTCGAGACGAGCGCGCGTCGGTTCTGGGCGCGCGGCCTCTTCAATCCCCATTCGAAGATCCGGGTGCGCCTCCTGACGTTCCTGGACGAGGCCATCGACGACACGTTCTGGGCCACACGCGTCGCGACCGCGGCGGCGCTGCGACGGCGCGTCGTGTCCGGAGCCACGGCCTATCGGGTCGTGCACGCCGAAGGGGACTTCCTGCCCGGGTTGGTGGTCGATCGGTATGCGGACGTTCTCGTGCTGCAGCTCCTCTCATTCGGGATCGATCGGCGAACAGCGCTGCTGGCCGAGCTCCTCCTCGCGGAGACGGGCGCGCGGGGCGTCTATCTGCGAAACGACGCCAAGACGAGACGCCTCGAGGGGCTGCCCCTGACCAAAGGCTTCCTCCGGGGCGGTCCGGCGACGAGGATCGAGATCGAGGAAGGGGGCGCGTGCTTCTCGGTCGACATCGAACACGGGCAGAAGACGGGGTGGTTCTGCGACCAGCGTGAGAACCGGCTGGCCGTGGCCGCTTTGGCGCCGGGAGCCGAGGTCCTGGACGTGTTCTGCCACACCGGCGCGTTCGGCATTCAGGCCGCACGCGCGGGCGCACGGGCGGTCCTCGGGGTCGATGCCAGCCGAGAGGCGCTCGCGCTGGCCGGTCAGCACGCCGAGATGAACGAGGTCGGCGCGCGCTGTCGGTATGAAGCGGCAGACGCGTTCGACGCGCTGCGCCGGTTCGAGCGCGGGCCCGGGTTCGATCTCGTCATCCTGGACCCTCCCGCCTTCGCCCGCAGCAAGCAGGCCGTTCCGCACGCGCTCGCCGGATACAAGGACATCAACCTTCGAGCGCTCAAGGCGGTCCGGCGCGAGGGCTTTCTCGCCACCTGCTCGTGCTCACAGCCCGTCAGCGAAGCCGAGCTCTGGACGACGATCGTGGACGCGGCGCGGGACGCGGGTCGCACGATTCGACTCCTCGAGAGCCGGTCCCAAGCCAAAGATCACCCGATGCTCGCCGCCATGCCGGAGACCCGGTACTTGAAGTGCTTCCTCCTCCAAGTCCTCGAATAGGGATCGGTGGTAAAGGGGTAAAGGGCTATGTGAGAGGCGCTCCTTCCGCTCCGCCCAATGGACCGAACGGACTCAACGGACGAAACCGACCTAACCGACCCCGGGCCAGCCTACCTAGTTATATAACCCACCACTATTATACGTAACTATTTGACTTATTTGACATTTCCTGTTTTTCCTACTAAGCTGCTTTGGCTAGGAACAATGGGTCTGGCACGTTGACATCGCTACAGCGGTCGGATCAGCGGCTCTCTCGCCGGATATTCGCGCAACTACGCCCCGCCCTCCCGCATCTGCTCATAATCTTGTTCTTGGGCCTGCTGTCGATTCCCCTGGCCTTGCTGGCTCCCTTGCCGCTCAAGATCGCGGTGGATTCCGTGATCGGCTCGCAGCCTCCCCCCGACTGGCTCAGGCTGTTCCCGATGGCGACGTGGGGGAAACAGGGCCTGCTGCTTGCCGTGCTGACCCTGTCGTTGTCGATCGCCGCACTGACGCACCTGCGTGGGCTCGCCATTTGGCGGCTGTCTTCCTATGCCGGGGAGCGCTTGATCTGCGAGTTCCGGGGCCGGCTGTTCCACCACTTCCAACGTCTGTCCATCGGGTATCACGAAGGCCGAGGCACCGCGGACCCCATGTATCGGCTCCAGCAAGACGCGGCCGCCATCAAGCACATCCCGATCGATGGATGTATTCCGTTCGTGACGGCGCTGCTGATGTTCGTCGGTATGGTCACGGTCACGACGGTGATCGATTGGCAATTGGCCGCGGTGGCGTTGACGGCCGCGCCGATCCTCTTCGTGCTCACCCGGGTCTGCGGCCGCCGGTTGCGGGCGCAATGGGCCTGCGTCAAGGGGACGGAGTCCCGCGCGATGGGCGTGGCCCACGAGGTGTTCGGCGCCGTTCGCCTCGTCAAGGCCTTCGGGACCGAGGCGCAGGAACAGGCCCGTTTTGCGTCGCGCATCGACCAGTGCCGGCTCGGCCACAACCGTCTCGCCGGGATTGCGAGCGGCTTCGACTTCGGCATCAGCATGGTGATCGCCTGCGGGACCACGGCGGCCCTGTGCATCGGCGTCCGGCACGTCGAGCAGGGGCTGCTCACGCTCGGGGAGTTCCTGTTGGTGATGGCCTACTTGGCCCAGCTCTATGGGCCGCTCGAGACGTTGACCAAGAAGATCGCCGAGCTGCAATCGTCGTTGGCGGGGGTGGAACGCGCGTTCGCCGTCCTCGACGCGCAGCCGGAGCCGGCCGAACGCCCGTGGGCGCGTCCGCTCGTTCGGGCCCGCGGGGGCGTGGTCTTTCACGATGTCTCCTTCGCGTACGACGGGCGCCCGACCCTCCATCGGGTCACGTGCACGATCCCCCCGGGAGCCCGGGTCGCGATCGTCGGCACGACGGGAGCCGGGAAGACGACGCTGCTCAATCTGCTGATGCGTTTCTACGACCCCACCGGCGGCCGGATCCTGTTGGACGGGATCGACCTTCGCGACTATCGACTCGCCGACCTCCGGCGGCAGTTCGCGATCGTGCTCCAGGAGCCGGTGTTGCTGTCCACCACGATCGCGGAGAACATCCGGTACGGCCGCCCCGACAGCACGGCCGAGGAGATCGCCGCGGCCGCACGAGCCGCGCAGGCCCATGAGTTCATCGAGCGCCTGCCGGAGGGGTATCAGACGCCGGTCGGCGAACGAGGCGCGAAGCTCTCGGGCGGCGAGCGGCAGCGGATCGCCCTGGCGCGTGCGTTCCTCCGGGATGCACCGATTCTCGTCCTCGACGAGCCGACCAGCGCGCTCGACGTCGGCACGGAGTCGGCGATCCTCGAGGGCCTCGAGTCCTTGATGCGCGGGCGGACGACGTTCGTCATCACCCATCGGCTGAGCGTGCTGCGGCACTGCGATCTTCGTCTGACGCTCGAGCACGGGCGCCTCCGCCATGCGGTCCAGGCGGCTCAGTGCCTGCCGGAGCCCGTCTCCGTCTAACGCCCGCCGCGTCGGTCGGCGCTCTCCCTCCTCCTTGCGAAATCCCTAGCCAGCGCCTCGTAGAAGAGATGCCGCTCGACGCTTGCCCGAGATGTGTACACGCTTTCCGTGCATTTGCTGATGTTTGCAGCGATCATCCATCAGCTAAAGATGGAGCGTGGGAAGTGCGTACGAACATGGGCCTTATGGAAAGAACGGTGTCCCTCTGGGCGTCCCTCTGATGGGTGGGGGATCGATCAAGACCATCGGCATCGTGCGAGCGCTGTTCCTCGGCGATCTGCTGTGCAGCGTACCGGCCTGGCGGGCGCTCCGCGCGGCGTTTCCGGAGGCCCGGATCAGTCTGATCGGCCTGCCCTGGGCGCACCAGTTCGTCGCACGGTTTCACCGTTATCTCGATGAGCTGATCGAGTTTCCCGGCTACCCGGGCTTGCCCGAGCGCCCGCTCGTACCCGACCTGTTGCCCCCCTTCCTGGCGGCGATGCAGAAGCGCCGCTTCGATCTTCTCATCCAGATGCACGGCAGCGGGCGCTCTATCAACCCTTTGGTGGCGTTGCTCGGAGCCCGCGACACCGCCGGGTTCGTCGTGCCCGGCGAGTATTGCCCTGATCCGTCCCGCTTCATGTCCTACCCGGACGACCTGCCCGAGGTGCATCGGCATCTCCGGCTGATGGAGTTTCTCGGCATTCCCCCCCGCGGGGACCATCTGGAGTTTCCCCTTGCCGCGGCCGACGAGCGGCGGTTCCGTGCGCTGGACGAGACGGCGTCGCTTCGGGCCGGCGACTACGTCTGCGTGCATCCCGGCGGGCGCGGGGTGAACCGGCGGTGGGCGCCCGAACGGTTTGCGGCGGTCGCCGATCGTCTGGCCGCGCGGGGCCTTCGGATCGTCATCACGGGGACCGCGGAAGAAGCCGGGCTGGTGCGGACCATGGTGGAGGCGATGCGCGCGCCCGCCGTCGATCTCACCGGCCGCACGGACTTGGGCACGTTGGGCGTTCTGCTGCGCGGCGCCCGCCTGTTGGTCGCGAATGATACCGGGGTCTCCCATGTGTCGGCCGCGCTCCAGGTCCCCAGCGTCGTCGTCGTGACCGGATCCGACCCGGTCCGCTGGGCGCCGCTCGATCGCCGGCGACATCGCATCTGTGTGGGGTCGGCCGCGACGGTGGACCGGGTGCTCTCAGAGGCGGAGCACCTGATCGAGGAGCATGCGGTAGAGGTTCGCGCGTGACGGGCGAGCGGTCAGGTCGCGTGAGGGTGTTCACCTGGCATGTGCACGGCAACTACCTCTTCTATCTCTCCCAGACGCCCCATGAATTCTATGTCCCGGTCGGCCGATCGGGCCCGGGATACGCGGGACGCGCGCCCGGGTTCCCGTGGCCGCCCAACGTGCACGAGGTCCCCGCCGAGGAGGTCGCGGATCTGGACCTGGACGTCCTGCTGTTCCAATCGAAGCAGCATTTCGTCGAGGACCAGTATGAGATCCTGTCCGAGGCGCAGCGCCGGCTGCCGCGGGTCTACCTCGAGCACGATCCGCCTCAGGAGCATCCGACCAATACCCGGCACATCGTCGACGATCCCGCCGCGCTGCTCGTTCACGTCACGCCGTTCAACGCGCTGATGTGGGACAGCGGCCGGACGCCCACCCGGGTGATCGAGCACGGGGTGCCGGTGCCCGGCGACCTCCGGTACACCGGCGAGTTGGACCGGGGCCTCGTAATCGTCAACGGCCTCCACCGGCGCGGGCGTCGCCTGGGGGCCGATGTGTTCGAGCGGGTGCGGCGGCGGATCCCGCTCGATCTCGTCGGGATGGAGTCCGAGTCGGCCGGCGGGCTCGGAGAGATCGCCCACGACGCCTTGCCGGCGTTCACGAGCCGCTACCGCTTCGTCTTCAATCCGATCCGCTACACGAGCTTGGGCCTGGCCGTCTGTGAAGCGATGAGCCTGGGCATGCCGATCATCGGCTTGGCGACGACGGAGATGGCCACGGCGGTCGAGAACGGGGTGTCCGGCTACGTCGATACGGACGTCGATCGGCTCATCGAGCGCATGCGCGAGCTGCTTCGCAGCCCGGAGCACGCGAAGCGGCTGGGTGAAGGGGCGCGCCGGACCGCGCGCCGGCGGTTCGGCATCGCGCGATTCGTCGAGGCCTGGCATCGGACGTTGGTCGAGGTCGCCGTGCGAGGGGCGGAGGCCGAGCGCCAAGGCGCGGCCGGTGAAGCCGCGCTGGCGGAGGGGATTCCACGATGAAACAAATCGCATTGATCAGCGAACATGCGTCCCCGCTCAGCGTCCTGGGCGGCGTGGATTGCGGCGGCCAGAATCTGTACGTCGGGCAGGTCGCCAAGGGCCTGGCCGCGATGGGGTATGACGTCGACGTCTTTACCCGCCGGGACAGCGAGATCCTCCCGGAGACCGCCGAGTGGGTGAACGGCGTGCGGATCGTGCACGTGCCCGCGGGACCGGCGTCCTTCGTGCGCAAGGAGGAACTGCTGCCGTACATGGAGGAGTTCACGGAGTACGTGCTCAAGTTCTGCCGCTGCCAGCGCAAAGCCTATGACTTGATCCATGCCAACTTCTGGATGTCGGGCCTCGTCGCCGCCGAGCTCAAGAAGAAGCTCGGCATCCCGTTCGTGATCACGTTTCATGCGCTCGGCCGCGTGCGCCGCCTGCACCAGCGCCAGGCCGATGAATTTCCGGACGCCCGCTTCGAGATCGAGGACCGCATCGTCCTCGAGGCCGACCACGTCGTCGCCGAGGCGCCCCAGGACGAAGAGGACCTGATCCGGCTCTACAACGCCGATCCGGCCAAGATCACGATCATTCCGTGCGGGTTCGACCCGACCGAGCTCTGGCCGATCAGCAAGGCGTTGGCCCGGATCTCGCTGGGACTGCCCCCGGACAGCCGCGTCATCCTGCACGTCGGCCGGATGGTTCCGCGCAAAGGCATCGAGACGGTGATCCGAGGGTTCGCCTGCCTCCTCAGGGACCACGGCGTGCAGGCGAAGCTGCTCATCGTGGGCGGCGAGTCGGATGAGCCGGATCCGGCCGTCACCCCGGAAATCGCCCGCCTTCAAGCCGTCGCCCGCGACGAGGGGGTGACGGAGCACGTCACGTTCGTCGGCCGGCGGGGCCGCGACACGCTCAAGTACTACTACAGCGCCGCGGACATCTTCGTCACGACGCCGTGGTACGAGCCCTTCGGCATCACGCCCGTGGAAGCGATGGCCTGCGGCACGCCGGTCGTCGGATCGAACGTGGGCGGCATCAAATTCACCGTCCGCGACAGCGAGACCGGCTACCTCGTCCCGGCGAACAATCCGCAGGCGCTCGCCGAAAAGCTCGCGCACCTGTACGGCCATCCGAAGCTCCTGACGGTGTTCAGCCGGCAGGCGGTCCAGCGCGCGAACGACTTGTTCACGTGGCAGAAGGTCACGAACGCGCTGTCCGCGCTCTACGAAACGGTGCTGCTCGCCAACCAACCCGAGCGCTGCAAGGAGCCGGACCAATTGGCCGCCGTCGATCAAGGGTTCGAGGCGGCGCTGGAGGTGATCCAGGAGTCCCGGCGGCGGTTGCGGTCGCTGGTGCTGGAAGCCGCGCAGATGGTGAGCGGCTGCTTCGCGCGCGGCGGCAAGGTCCTGATCTGCGGACAGGGCGACAGCGCCGCGGACGCCGAGTACCTGGCCGCCTCGTTCGTGAGCCGCCTTCGGTCGGCGGACCGCCCGGGCCTGCCCGCCCTCTCCTTGAACGCCGGCAGCGCCTATTTGCGGTCCGATGCGGCCTCGGACGCGGTCTTCGCACGGCAGGTCGAAACGTTCGGGCAGCCCGACGACGTGCTCATCGGGATCAGCACCGCCGGATGGTCCCGATCGCTCTATCAGGCCTTCAAGGCCGCGCAGGCCCGCGGCCTGCATACGATCGCGCTGCTCGGGCTCCAGGGTACGGAGGTCCGGCGGCTCGCGGACGTCATGCTCATGGTGCCGTGCTCCGATCGGCACTCGATCGAAGAGGTGCATCTCGTGCTCATGCACCTGCTGTGCAGCCTGGTGGACGAACGGCTCGCCTCCGGCGATCGCCTGGCGTGGCAGGATCAGCGGGTCCGGACGATGTGGGAATTGCCCCGGCGACCGCAGACCCGCCGCACGCGGGTCGGCGCCGCCCGCGAGGCGAGGAAATAGGAGGACAGGATGCCGGAACTGAAGCAACAGGTGGCCCTCGTGACCGGCGGCGGGCAAGGTCTGGGCGAGGCGATCTGCCGGTCGTTGGGCGAAGCGGGCGCGGTCGTCGCGGTCGCCGACCTCCGCATCGATCGGGCGGAGGCGGTGGCCGGAGCGCTTGCGAAGGACGGCGTCAGGACCTTGCCGATCATGCTCGACGTGGGTGATGAGGAGCAGGCGCGCAAGGCCGTGACGCGTGTGGGGGAAGCGTTCGGGCGGATCGACATTCTCGTCAACAACGCGGCAATCGACCGGACGGTCTCCATCGAGGAGCTCTCGTTCGAGGAATGGGATCGCATTCTGACGACGAACCTGCGGGGGCCGTTCGTCCTGTCCAAGATCGTGCTCCCGCTCATGAAGCAGCAGCGCCGCGGCCACATCGTGAACATCGTCTCGACCGCGGCGAAGCGGGCGTGGGCCAATGCCTCGGCGTACCATGCGAGCAAGTGGGGACTGCTCGGCTTCAGCCATGCGCTCCACGTCGAGGCCCGCCCGCATCAGGTCAAGGTCACCGCGGTCGTGAGCGGCGGCATGCGAACGCCCTTCTTGCTCGAGCGCTTCCCCGACATCGACACGACCACGCTGCAAGATCCTCGAAACGTCGCGGACACGATCCGCTGCATTCTGCAACTGCCGGCGGAGACCGTCGTGCCGGAGCTTATGGTCATCCCGATGCGGGAAACCTCCTGGCCCTAAGAGAGTGCTGAGTTGAAGAAGTGCTGAGTGCTGAGTCCTGAGTGCTGAGTAGTCCGAGGGGACTCAGGACGAAAGCTAGGGGAGTGCAGAGAGGAGTGCTGAGTTAGGGGAGTGCAGAGTTGACGAAGTTCAAAAAGACAGAAAGTGCTGAGTACTATCCTGAAGTGCTGACGGGCTTCGACTCAGGACTTAGGACCGATCACTCAGCACTCAGCACTCAGCACTCAGCACTTTCGGGAGGCACTCAGCACTCAGCACTCAGCACTGAGGAGAGGCACTCAGCACTGAAGAGCGCCGTCCTCCTCGACAAGGACGGGACGCTGATCGAAGACGTGCCCTACAACTGTGATCCCCGGCTGGTCCGGCTGATGCCGGGCGCGGTCGAGGGCCTGCGCCGGCTGCACGAGGCCGGCTATCTCTTGTTCGTCGTCTCGAACCAGGCGGGGATCGCCCACGGCCGGTTCACCGAAGGGGATTTCAGCGCCGTCCAGGACCGGCTGCGCCGCCTGCTCGCGGAAGCGGGAGTCCCGCTCTCGGGCTTCTACTATTGCCCGCACCACCCTGAAGGGACCGTGCCCGCGCACGCGGGGCCGTGCCGGTGCCGCAAGCCGGCGCCCGGACTGCTCGAGCGGGCGGCCGCCGAGCACCGCCTCCGCCTGGATGCCTCGTGGATGATCGGCGACATTCTGGACGACGTGGAAGCAGGCCGGCGCGCGGGGTGCACGACGATCCTGCTCGACAATGGGCACGAGACCGAATGGCGACTGGGCCGGTGCCGCTGGCCCGATTACCTGGCCCAGGATCTCCGGGAGGCGGCCTCGATCATCACCGGCGCCGAGCGGATGGCGGCGCCAGCCGTCCCGTGGCGGGACAGGAGCGGGAGCGTGCATGTCGGCTAATCGCTGGTCCCAAGCGCGGCGGCTCCTGTGCGTGCGCCTCGATACGCTCGGCGACGTGCTGATGACCGGGCCGGCCATGCGCGCGTTGAAAGAGTCGGCTCCCGGGCGGTCGCTCACGCTGCTGACCTCCGCGGCCGGTGCCGACGCGGCTCGGCTGCTCCCGGAGATCGACGAGATCCTCGTCTATGAGGCGCCGTGGATGAAGGCGACGGCGGCGCGCCGGACCAGCCGATCGGACTGGGAGATGGCCGGCCGGCTGCGGGCGGCCGGGTTCGACGGCGCGGTGATCTTCACCGTCTACAGCCAAAGTCCGCTCCCGGCGGCCCTGCTCTGCTATCTCGCCGAGATTCCCCTCCGGCTCGCCCATTGTCGCGAGAACCCCTACCACCTGCTGACCGACTGGATTCGGGAAACGGAACCCGAGACCTCGCTGCGGCACGAAGTGCGCCGGCAGCTCGATCTGGTCGCCGAGATCGGGGCTCGGACGCAGGACGAGCGCTTGTCGGTTCGAATGCCGCCCGCGGCGCTCGCCCGCATCGACGCCCTCATGGCCGATCGCGTCGACGACGGCCGGCCCTGGGTGGTCCTGCACCCGGGAGCCAGCGCCCCATCCCGGCGGTATCCGGCCGAGCGGTTCGCGGAGGTCGCCCGGCGCCTGATCGAAGAGCTCGATTGCGAGATCGTCTGGACGGGCACCGAGCCGGAATCCGAGCTGGTCGCGTCGATTCAGCACCGGGTGGGGCGGCCGACCCATTCACTGGTCGGGCTCCTCGACCTGGCGCTGTTCGCCGCCCTCTTGGCCCGCGCGCCGCTGCTGATCAGCAACAACACGGGTGCGGTCCATCTCGCGGCCGCGGTGAGGACGCCCGTCGTCGACCTCTACGCGCTCACGAACCCGCAGCATACCCCGTGGCAGGTGCCGCACCGGGTCCTCTTCCATGATGTGCCGTGCAGGTACTGCTACAAGAGCGTGTGCCCCGAAGGGCACCACGACTGCTTGGGACGGGTGGAGCCCGAGACGGTCGTGCGGGCGGCCGGCGAGCTGCTCGAGCAGACGGCGCGTGAAGTCAAGGGGCTTCGCCTTGTACACCCTCGGTATTAACGCCGCCTTCCACGATCCCTCGGCCTGTCTGGTTCAAGACGGACGGGTCGTGGCGGCGGCGGAGGAAGAGCGGTTCACGCGCATCAAACACGGCAAGCGCCCCGTCCCGTTCACCGCCTATGAGTTGCCCTTCCATGCCATCGACTTTTGCCTGCGCACCGCGGGCATTCGGTTGGTCGACGTCGATCACGTGGCCTATTCCTACGATCCGTTCCTCCTGCTCGGGGAACGCGGAGCGGACGAGACGATCAGCCTGCCGCTCCAGCCGAGCGCACGCCCGGTCCGGCATGCCTGGGAATCGCCGTGGGACCCGTTGTTTCTGTCCTATGTCGTCAACGCGCCGCGGCAGTTGGCCGCGGGCGCACCGCACCATCTGGCGGCGCGCTTCAAGGGCGCGCGCCCCGACGGACCCTACCGCTGGCATTTCGTCGCGCATCACGTCGCGCATGCCGCCAGCGCGTTCCACGCGTCGCCGCACGAGCGGGCCGCGGTATTGACGCTCGACGGCCGGGGAGAACGTGCGACCACCGCCTATCATCTCGGCCACGGCGCCCGATTCGAGCCGCTGGCCGAGGTCCGGATGCCGCATTCGCTGGGGTTGCTCTACGAACAGGTGACCACGTACTTGGGATTCCTGCATGCGTCCGACGAATACAAGGTGATGGCGCTCGCGTCCTACGGCAAGCCGCGGTATGCCGCGCAGTTCCGCGAGATCGTCCAGGTGCTCGACGGCGGGCGGTATCAAGTCGCTGACCCGCGCCTGGTCGAGCGGTTCGGGCCGGCCCGGGAGCGCGGCGGCCGGTTGGAGGAGCGCCACTATGATGTGGCGCGGTCGCTTCAAGTCGTCCTCGAGGAGACGGTGCTGGAGCTCGTGCGATGGCTGCACCGGGCGACCAAGGTGGACGCGCTCTGCCTGGCGGGCGGGGTCGCATTGAATTGCGTGATGAACGCCAAGATCCGCGACCACGGTCCTTTCGACGCCGTGTGGGTGCAGCCGGCGGCGGGCGACGCGGGCACCGCGCTCGGCGCGGCGCTGTGGGTGGATGCCTGTGAAGGTCGCCGGGGGACGCCGCGCGCCTACCGGATGGACCACGCGTTCTTGGGGCCCGCGTATGGGGACGACGAGATCGAGGAGTTCCTTCTCCGGTCGAAGGTGCGCTATCGCCGGCTGGCCAATGTGCCCGAGGAGACGGCCGAGCTGTTGGCGCGCGACCTGATCGTCGGCTGGATGGAGGGCCGCATGGAGTTCGGCCCGCGCGCCCTCGGCGGCCGATCGATTCTGGCCTCGCCGCTGTCGGCGTCGATGCAGGAGCGGCTCAACGCGATCAAGGACCGCGAAGATTTTCGTCCGGTCGCGCCCGTGGTCTTGGAAGAGGAGGCGGCGGAGTGGTTCACGCCCGGGCGGGTCTCCCCGTTCATGCTGTTCGTGGACGATGTGCGTGCGGACAAGGCCAACCGGATTCCGGCCGTGCGGCACGTGGACGGGACGGCCCGCGTGCAGACCATCAGCCGCGCGCAGCATCCCCTGTACTACGACCTGCTCCGTGCGTTCCGGCGCCGCACGGGCGTGCCCGTCCTGGTCAACACCTCCTTCAATACGCGCAGTGAACCGATCGTCTGTACCCCGCGCGACGCCCTCGAGTGTTTCTGGACCTCGCCGCTCGACGCGCTCGTGATCGGGTCGTTTCTCCTGGAGAAGCGACTCGAGAAGGGCTGAGTGCCGAGTCCTGAGTGAGAACGATGAGCACGGCGAAGGAACAGGACCACGAGCAGATCGACCTCTTTTCCTCGGAGGAACGGCATCAGTCCGCCGGCGAAGCGGCCTCGTGCGTGTCCGTCGCAGCGCTCAGCCCGTTGCCTTCGACGGTCGACACGGACCCGGTCCTTTCCGAGACACGGCGCTCCGCACGCGGCACTCGGCACTGTCTTGTCTCCGTGGTGGTCCCGACGTACAAGCGCCCGCACCTCTTGGACCGGTGCCTGGCCGCGCTGGTCTCCCAGATCTTCGACGCCGAGGCCTACGAGGTGCTCGTCGTGGACGACGGGCCGGACGAGGAGACGCGCCGGGTGGTGATGCGTTGGGCGCCGCGCCGTCCCGGCCTTACGGTCGCCTACCATGCGGTCACGGGATTCCATGGGCCGGCCGCAGCCCGCAACCTCGGCTGGCGGGCGGCGCAAGGCGCGATCATTGCGTTCACCGATGACGACTGCATCCCGTCGCCGGAATGGCTGGCCGCCGGGGTGCGGGCCTTCGAGCAACGCGGGGTGGCAGGGGTGTGGGGACGCATCATCGTCCCGATCTCCGCCGAGCCCACGGACTACGAGAAGTCCGTCGCCGGTTTGGAGAATGCACCTCTCGCCACCGCCAATTGCTTCTACCGACGCCAGGCGTTGGCCGACGTCGGAGGATTCGACGAGCGGTTCACCCGGGCCTGGCGTGAGGACAGCGATCTGCATTTTTCCGTGATCGAACGCGGCTACCGCTGCGTGCCGCAACCCGAGGCGGTGGTCGTCCATCCCGTTCGACCGGCCCCCTGGGGGGTAAGCATCCGCCTGCAGCGGAACAGCGTGTTCAATGCGTTGCTGTACAAGAAGCATCCGCGTCTCTACCGGCAATGGATTCAGGAGCATCCGCCGTGGCACTACTATACGATCACGGCCGCCTTAACGCTCGCCACGGTCATGGTCCTGTCCGGACACACCGCCGCCGCCGCGCTTGCGCTCATCGTGTGGGCGGGCTTGACGGCGGACTTCTGTGCGCACCGGCTGTCCCGGACCTCCCGGCGCCTGGGCCACGTCTTGGAAATGCTCGTCACCTCGGCCGTCATTCCTCCAGTCGCCGTCTTCTGGCGCCTGCGGGGGGCGGTGAAGTATCAGGTGCTCTTTCTCTGAGCGCCTTCGAAGCCCATCGAATGCGCGGCTCGTCGACCGGATCCGATCACTGGCTGGTCATCTCGCCCCATTGCGACGATGCCGTCTTTTCGTGCGGGCGCTGGTTGGCCGCCATGCCGGGGGCGCTCGTGGCGACGCTCTTCGCGGGCCGGCCGCCGGCAGGGTCCGAGCTGACGGAATGGGACCGGGCCGCCGGATTTCAGCCGGGTGACGACGTGATAGGCGTGCGACGGGAAGAGGACCGCCGTGCGCTCGAGATGCTCGGCGCTCACTCCTACTGGTTCGACTTTTGCGACAGCCAGTACGGCCTGACGCCGCGCGTCGAGACGGTGACCCGGGCGTTGGCGCGGCTGATCGACGAGGTCGAGACGCGGTCGCTGTTGGCGCCGCTCGGTCTCTTCCACAGCGACCATCGCCTGTCGCACGAGGCGGTCATCGGCGTGCTGGCCCGCCGCCCCCGCCTCTCGGTCTGGCTGTACGAGGACGCGCTGTATCGCCGAATTCCCGGCCTCCTCGACGCCCGCACGGCGGAATGTCGAAGAGCCGGGCTACGGCTGGAGCGCGTGCAGGCTCCTCCGGCGGGTGACGTTGAGCTCAAACGTCGCGCGGTGCGCTGCTATGCCTCGCAACTGCGGGCACTCGCGACGCCCGGCCGGCCGGGTCACGGCGATACCACGGCCGAGGAGGGGTTTTGGCGACTTGGCCGATAGCGTGGCCATGAGCTTCGATGGAGCGCTGCGAGCGCCTTCGCGACCCGACCCTCGGATCACGGTCGTGATCGCCACGTTCAACCGGAAGGACGAAGTACTCCGCACGGTCGGGCGAGTGATCGCGCTCCCCGAGCATCCGGCGATCGTCGTCGTCGACAATGGCTCCATGGACGGCACCGCCGCCGCGCTTGCGCGGTACGGCAGGGTGGAAGTGGTCGCCCTGAACGCGAACGTCGGGGCCGTCGCCCGAAACATCGGCGTGCGCACGGCGCGGACCCCGTACGTCGCGTTCTGCGACGACGACACCTGGTGGGCTCCCGGGGCGCTCGCCCAGGCGGCTGACCTCCTCGATGCACACCCCAAGTTGGCCGTCGTCAACGCCCGGGTCCTCGTGGGACCCGAGGAGCGAGAGGATCCGACGTGCGTCGAAATGGCCGACAGCCCCCTGCCGGCCGATCCCACGCTCCCTGGAGCGCCGGTGTTGGGCTTTCTTGCCGGAGCCTCGATGGTCCGTCGTGCCGCCTTCCTCGAAGCCGGCGGATTCGAGCCGCGCTTCTTTTTAGGTGGTGAAGAGATGCTGCTCGCCGTCGACCTGGCCGCGCGAGGCTGGAGTCTCTGCTACGTTCCGGCGCTCGTCGTCCACCACCATCCCTCGCCCCGGCGCGATGCCCGGGCCCGTCGCCGGCTGCTCCTGCGCAACACCTTATGGTTTCTCTGGCTCCGACGCCCGATTCCGGTCGCATGGCGTCACACACGTCGGCTCCTGGGCCTCGCTTGGGCCGACAAGGGCTCGTTCTTGGCGTTCGCCCAAGCCCTTGCGGGATGTGGATGGGTGTGGAAACATCGACGGCTTCCCCCAATGGACGTCGAAGCACGCCTGGCGCGGCTGAGGATTGGGATTCGTCCGTAGCACACTGTAGGACCATGGTCCTACAGACAAAAAAGCGCAAACCTGATATGACCCTCCCCCTTTGGAGCCTATCCTCACCCGGCTACGGGAAACCATTCATCACGGGGGACCATCATGTGGAAGAAAGAGGGCGAGACAGCAAGCGCCGCCAAGCCGGCGGCCACGGAGGCGGCGGCAGGCACGGGCGAAATCATTGCGTTCGTGGGTAAGGGCGTCGAGTTCAAAGGCGCGCTCAATTATGAGGGCACGGTCCGCATCGATGGACGGGTGGATGGCGAAATCCATACCAGTGGGGTCCTGATCGTCGGCGAAGAGGCCGTCATTACGGCAAAGATCCACGCCGGCACGGTCGTCAGCAAGGGCAAGATCACCGGCGACGTGGTCGCGAAGGAACGGGTGAAGTTGATGGCTCCCGCGGTGCTGAACGGCTCGGTGCAAGCCCCCGTGTTTTCCATTGAAGAAGGCGTCCTGTTCGATGGGACGTGCGAAATGACCGGCGAAGAAGTCCGCCAGTTGCCGCGCGAGCAGGTGAGAACGGTGAGCCAGCCCGCCGGGAACGTGAAGCGGATGACCGGCTAGCAGCACGAGCATCCCGTGACAACCTCGGCCGCGTCGCTTTCTCACCGCGCCTCAGCCGGTGAGGCGACGCGGTCCTCGTCCTTCCCCTCCGTGCCTCGGCGGACCTCCATCCGTCATGCTCCGCCTGCTGATCGGGCTTCAACGCTTCCCTTCCTTGGACCGTGGCGGCGTCAGCCGTGCACAGAGCCGCCTGTTCGGGTTGCCGGCCTCGGAACGATGAGCAGCAGCCATGGCGCGTCCTGACGTCTCCGCCCTCTCCGTCCGTGCCTATCGCCGTCACGCGGAGTCGTTCGTGCGCCAATGGGGCGGTCGGTACCGCCGGCCGCCATGGCTGCGCGAGTGGCTCAGGAGAGTCGATCCCGAGGCGCCTCTGCTCGATCTCGGGTGCGGGCTGGCGCAGGACGGCCGCGCACTCGAACGCGCCGGGTATCGCGTCGTCGGTCTGGATGTGCTCGAACGGTTCCTTCGCTACGGCCGAACGCGAGCCCGGCGCCTTCCCCTCGTTCAGGCCGATCTTCGACACTTGCCCTTCGGGCCGGACGCCTTCGGCGGCATCTGGGCCGCGGCGTCGCTGATCCATCTCCCCAAGCCGGCCGTCCGCAAGGTCCTTGCGGACCTCCGTGACGCCGTCCGGCCCGGTGCGGTCTTGGGCGCCACGTTCGTGCACGGCCGCACGTCCGGCGTGCTCCGGCGCGGCTGGATCCCCGGCCGGTACATCTCCCGTTGGACCAAGGACGAGCTCAGCCGCGCGCTCCTCCGATCGGGATGGTCCGTGGAGGCGCTCACCGTCGTCGTGCACCAGGAGCGCCGCGGCCGTTGGCTCAACGTGCTCGCGCGCCGGCGCCGCTGAGCTCATCCGGACGCTTCCAGCCCGTGTTAGGCCGCCTCTTTGGCCCGCGAATAACGATCAACGATTAACCATTAACGTCTCAAGTTGAGTCCGTGTCAGGCCGCCTCGGCCTTCCTGTGCTCGGCGAAGAGAGCGAGCAGTTCCCGGGTAAAGGCGGGGATGTCGGACGGTTTGCGGCTGCTGACCCAGTTCCCGTCGCGCACGACCTCCCGGTCTTCCCAGCGTCCGCCGGCGTTGCGAATGTCGTCCTGGATCGTATGATAGCTGGTCAGCGTGCGGCCTTTGACGAGCCCCGCCGAGACGAGCAGCCAGGGGCCGTGGCAAATCACCGCGATCGGCTTGCCTCCTTGATGGATCGTCCTGATGAATGCCTGCGCTCGGGGCTCGACCCGCAGGGCATCGGCGTTCAAGGCCCCGCCGGGTAAGAGGACGGCATCGAACTGGGCCGGATCGGCCTGGTCGAGGGTCATGTCCACCGGGACCGTCTCGGTCTTCTCGTCATGCCGCATCCCTTGGATTCGCCCTTCATGGGGCGCGACGGTTCGGGTGGTCGCCCCGGCCTCTTCCAGGGCTCGCCTCGGTTCCACCAGCTCCGAGTGTTCAAATCCATCGGTCACAAGGATCGCGACGCGCAAGTTCTCCAATGTTCTCTGTGCCATACGTCCTCCTCGTCCTGTCGGTCCGGCCTCTCTCCTTATCCTAATGACGGGGCGGGCGATATCGGCCGGGGTGAGAGACCCGGGTCTGACCCGGTGAACTCGATCACCGGTCTCCGCTGACAAGGATGCGCCGAGTCGGGTCGCGGGTGGCCCCCTTTCCTCGAGCCGAATCGTGATTACCTGACCATCCATTGACGCCACAACTTTGAACCCTTTTCTGAACCCTTTGAGGTGAACCGTGGAATCTAACGTTGAAAAGCCGATCGCGACGCTTCCCGTGCTGCCGATTAAGCGCTCGGTCTTGTTTCCCGGCGTGATGCTGCCCATCACGGTCGGGCGGCGCCGGTCGATCGCCGCGCTCGAAGCCGCGTTGAAAACGGAAGAAAAAACAATTCTGGTCGTCGCGCAGCGTAAGCCGGATCAAGAGGATCCGACCATCGATGATCTCTTCACGATTGGGACGAAGGCGGTCGTGAAGCAGGTCGTGCGCGGCACCGACGGCATGCTCCAGACGCTGCTCCAAGGCGTCGAGCGGGTCGTGCTGCTGCGAACCGAGCAGGTGGAGCCGTTCCTGCTCGTTCGGTGCCGGCAGCTCGAGGCGGCAACCGATACCGGGACCGAAATCGAGGCGTTGCATCGGGCGATCCTGGACAAGGTCAGCGAATTGCCCGGGTTGGTCCAGTCGTCCGGTATCCGCGAAGTGGTCCAGGCGCTGCAAGCCGAACAGGATCCCGTCGCGCTCGCGTATCGCGTCGCCTCCTTGCTCAACCTCACGGTCGAAGCCGAACAGGGGCTGTTGGAAGCGGCCAGCCGGGCCGATTTGCTTCGCCGGCTTTTCTCGGCGCTGACGCACGAAGTCCAGGTGCTGCAACTGCGAAACGAGATCGCCAGCGAGGCCCAGGCCGAAATCGGGAAGTCTCAGCGCGAGTACATGCTGCGGCAGCAGCTCAAGGCGATTCAGCAGGAACTGGGCGAAACCGACGGCGAGGGGAGCGAGGTCGCGCACCTGAAGGAGCGGATCGAGAAAGCCGCGCTGCCGGAATCGGTGCAAAAGGAGGCTGATCGCGAGCTCGCGCGCCTGGCCAAGACGCCGGCGGCTTCACCCGAGCACCAACTGATCCAGAATTATCTGGAGCTCCTGCTGGAGCTGCCGTGGAACGCGACGTCGGCCGACCAATTGGAGCTGGCGCACGTCCGGACGGTGCTGGACGAGGACCACTACGGCATCCAGGAGGTCAAGGAGCGGATCGTGGAGCACCTGGCGGTGCTGAAGCTGAATCCGGCCGCCAAGGCCCCGATTCTCTGCCTGGTCGGCCCGCCCGGCGTCGGGAAGACCAGTCTGGGGCAGTCGATCGCCCGTGCGATGGGCCGGACGTTCGAGCGGATGAGCTTGGGCGGGGTCCATGACGAGGCGGAGCTGCGGGGGCACCGGCGCACCTATATCGGGGCGATGCCCGGACGGATCATCCAGGCAATGCGTCGCGCGGGCGTGAAGAACCCGGTCCTCATGTTGGACGAGGTGGACAAGCTCGGGCGCGACTTTCGCGGTGACCCGGCGGCGGCGCTGCTGGAGATCCTCGATCCGGCACAGAACCATACGTTCCGGGACAACTACCTCGATCTGCCGTTCGATCTTTCGCAGGTGTTCTTCATCACCACGGCCAACGCGCTGCACCCGATTCCGCAGCCGCTGTTGGACCGGATGGAAGTGATTCGCCTGCCGGGCTACAGCGAGCAGGAGAAACTCGAGATCGCCCGCCGCTACCTTTGGCCGAGGCGGCTGAAGGAAGCGGGTCTCGCGGAGACGCGCGTGAGGCTCGACGACGACGTGCTGAAGGACATCGTGAGCCGGTACACCCGCGAGGCGGGCGTGCGGCAGCTCGAGCAGATGCTGGGCCGGCTGACCCGTAAGGTGGCGTTGAAGGTGGCCGAGCAGGACGGCGAGGTCGACACCGTGGTCGTCCGTCGCGAGCAACTCGACGACTGGTTGGGCACGGAGCGGTTCATGCCGGAGGAGGCCCGAAAGGATCTTCCGGCCGGCGTGGCGACGGGGTTGGCTTGGACCGAGGCCGGGGGCGACGTGCTGTACATCGAGGCCATGTTGCTCCCCGGTGGCCGAGGACTCACCCTCACCGGACAGTTGGGGGACGTGATGCAGGAATCGGCCCAAGCCGCGCGAAGCTATCTCTGGTCCCACGCCGATCGCCTGGGCCTCGACGTCACGCGGTTCAAGCGAAACGGCGTGCACATTCATGTGCCCTCCGGGGCCATCCCAAAGGATGGGCCGTCGGCGGGGGTGACGATGGCGACGGCCTTGGCGTCGCTCTACCTCAACATTCCCGTCCGGAGCGACACCGCGATGACGGGGGAGATCACCTTGAGCGGGCTCGTGCTGCCCGTCGGGGGGATCAAGGAGAAGGTCTTGGCCGCGCGACGCGCCGGGATCAAGCGGGTGATCCTCCCGAAGGCCAACCAGAAGGACGTACGGGAGGTGCCCGAAGAGGTCCGGGCCGACATGACGATCGAGTTCGTCGACACGATCGAGGATCTGCTCCCGCTGGCTCTGCGGGAGCCGCTCGGGGCCAAGGCCCCCGAGTATCAGCTCGTCTGCGGGTGATCCATTCTCCTCGGTGCCGCGGTCGGATGACCGCGGCGCCACGCCCTCTCCACTCGACGCCGCGCGATCAATCTTCGGCGCTTCCTGGACAGTTTTGAACGTCCGAGATACCTTTGTGGGGTTCCGATCGGCCCGAGCGCGCCGACGATTCGAGGAATCCGACGAGTCATGACGCCGAGCTCCGGAAACCCGATCCTGCCCATTTCCGAACAGCGGTACCGGCATCTGATGGAGCTCTCGCGGGACATCATCGTCTCGCTCTCATCGGATCTGACGGTGCTGTCGCTGAATCCCGCGTTCGAGGTCCTGACCGGTTGGCCGGTCGCCGACTGGACGGGCCGATCCTTTCTCTCGCTGGTCCACCCGGAGGAACACGGCGGCATCGCCGATCTGTTGCGTCAAGCGGCCGACGGGGAACGGCCGCCGCTCTTCGAAGCCCGCCTGCGGACGAAATCCGACGACTGGCTGTTCGTGGAAATTTCGCTGGCCGGGGAGCGGGATGCCGATCACGGGACGACGATCCTCGGGATTGCGCGGGACATCACCCAGCGCAAGCGCGCCGAAGAGACGTTGATCCAACGGGAAGCCCAGCTCCAGCAGGCACAGAAGATGGAAGCGATCGGCCGGCTGGCCGGAGGCATCGCCCACGATTTCAACAACCTCTTGACCATCATCACCGGCTACAGCCAGCTCCTGCTGAGCCGGTTGCGCCACGACGATCAGTTGCGGGCCGATGTCGAAGAGATCCGAAAGGCGGCGGTTCGGGCGGCCTCGCTGACCCAGCAATTGCTGGCGTTCAGCCGCCGCCAGGTGCTGATGCCGAAGGTGCTGAATCTCAACTGCATCGTCGAGACCATCGACACCATGCTCCAGCGGTTGATCGGCGAAGACATCCATCTCGTCGCGGCACTGGATCCACGGCTCGGACACGTTAAAGCGGATCCGGCCCAGATGGAGCAGGTGATCATGAATCTTGCCGTGAATGCCCGTGACGCGATGCCGAAGGGCGGGAAATTGACGATCGAAACCGCCAACGTGGAGGTCTTGGAAACGGTCGATCAGGGTGAGGCCAGAATCCCGCCCGGCCGGTATGCGCGGCTGATCGTCAGCGACACCGGCTGCGGCATGGATCCGGCCACCCAAGGACGCATCTTCGAACCCTTCTTCACCACGAAGGGGCAGGGCAAGGGCACCGGCTTGGGGCTCTCCACGGTCTATGGGATCGTCAAGCAGAGCGACGGGCACATCGTCGTGGACAGCCAGGTGGGGGCGGGGACGACCTTTACGATCTACCTGCCGTTGGTCGAGGATCCGGTCATCGAGCCGCCGGACAACGAACGGCTCCCGCCCACCCTGCCGTACGGCACCGAAACGGTCCTGCTCGTCGAAGACGAGCCGACCGTTCGCGTCCTGATCCGCGACACCCTGCGGCTCTTCGGGTATACGGTGCTGGAGGCGCGCCATGGGTTCGAAGCGCAGTTGATCGGCAGCCAGCAGGCGAGCCGGATCGATCTGCTGATGACCGACGTCGTCATGCCCCAGATGGACGGGCGCGAGCTGGCCGAGGGGTTGATGAAGCTGCACCCGGACATGAAGGTCCTCTACATGTCCGGCTACACCGAAACGGCCATGGTCGATCACGGGGTCCTGAGTACCGGGAGCGCCTTCCTTCAAAAGCCCTTCACACCGGAGACTCTGGCCCGGAAGGTCAGGGAAACGCTCGACGCGGTGAAAGCCTAGACACGCCGGATTGGCGGATAGCCTTCTCCTCCAGACCGACCCCCTCCCGGGCGGCTCTCTCCGGGTCTCGTTTCGACGAACCTTCCGTCCAGTGCTACATTTAGTGCACCATTCCAAGGGGGCGTCGCTTCCGTGAAAGCCGTCAAGAGCGCGGATCTGCTGCAGCAAGCCGTCCAGCACATGAACGACGGCAAATACAGCCGATCGTTTGCCGTGTTGAAAGAGCTCCTGGCGGCCGATCCCTCCCATTATGAAGGCCGCCACCTCTTGGCGACGCTGTTGCTCAAGTTCGGCAATCTCGCCACCGCGAAAAGCGCCTTCGAATCGTTGATCAAAGAAGCCATGCACCGCGGCGCCCATGCGGACGCCGAGGCGCTGCTTCGGGAATACCTCGCCGTGGCGTCGCGGTGCATCCCTTTCATCGAGCTGCTGGGTCAGGTCTACGAGGCCAAGGGGGATCCGCTGGCCGCCGTCTTCGAATATGAAAAAGCCGTGGATCTCCTCCTGGCGGAGCCGGACCCCGAGCGGCCGGACTATGCCCAACAGTTATTCGACCGGATCAAGCTCCTCGCCCCGTCGAGCTTCGTCGCGAACCGGGTCGCGGCCCGCATGCCGGCCCCCGACGCTCCACCCGTGGTCGATGGAGACGATGTGCAAGACGGCCGCGAGGATCAAGGCGATCATGACGAAGCCGAGCAAGGTGTGCTGGAAGCCGAGGACGTCTCCGTGCCACCGACGGACGAGCCCGATGACCGCGAAGCGGACGAGGACGCTCCAAGCATGCTCTCCCCGCATCCCGACTCCGCCGACGAGAGGGTCGAAGGCGATGCCGATTCCGATGGACCGGAAGAGGAGGTGTCGCCAGTCGGCGCCGATGGGCGCGAGCAGGATGGCGACTCAAGCGACGTGGACGAACGGGTCCCGTTTCCTCCCGTCAACAGCATGCCGGTGGGCGGCAGCTCGGTCTCCGAACCGGTGCTCTTCGGGCCGGGGAAATCTGCCTCGATGACCGAAGCGCCCGCAGCTCCCGAATCATCTCCTCCTGCCGATGCCGAAGTGCCTGCCGTATTCGAAGAGCCATTGCCGTCAGGCTCCGGCGACCAGGGGGACGAGGACTCGCCGCGTGGAGTGTTTGTTCCGCCGTGGGCGCACTCGCCGGACGGGTTCGCGCTCCGGCCGCAGGCGCCGGCCCAGGACCCCTATTGGGGCCGCGTCACCGGTGCAACGCCGGAGGCTCACGCGCCGACCCCCTCGCGCGAGATCCCCAGGCCGCGATCGACTGCCAGGGAGTCCGGCCGCCGCGCCATCCCCTCGGTGTTGACGCAATGGGTCTTCCGATACGTGAGGATCCTGACGCGCCGCCTGATCAGGATGACGAATTCGTTCACCCGGTTGACCCTGTTCGTGTGCATCGCCGCCGTGGCCTGGCTGGTGCTCGTCGTGCTCGGCACCGCCGGCGTGTGGCTCGGGATGGAGCAAAAGCCGAGCGCGCTGTTCGAGCAGCTCTCCCGGATCGCGCCTCCGAAGGTGCTGGATGACGCCAAGCACAACGGCTACCTGCTCCTGCTCGGGATCGACGCCCCAGCCTCGAGCGATCCGATGCAAGACGGGTACACCCGTTGGTTGTCGGCGCCGGCGGAATCGCCGACCGACGGCGATTCGGATTCCACACACTCGCTCACCGGCGACCTCCGCCGGCCGGCCGCATGGTTCCAGGCCCCGGACCCCGCAGCGCGAATGGCCGTAGAAGGGGTCGAGGTGCGTGAGAAGGTCGACCCCAAGGCGAGGCTCCTCACCCGCTACAAACAATGGCTGGGGCTCCCGTTTGACGACTGGGGGTTCGGCTATCGGGGCAGCATGGACGCCGAAACAATCCTTGCCGTTCACCGCCTGTATCTGGCCGAGGGCTTTGCACAGGGGCTGTCGCCCGGCCTCGAACGCCTCGAAACGGACCTGACCGCATGGCGTACGGTGCTGGCGCAGGCGAAGACCGCCTCCATGAAGCGACTGGCGGCGGAAAGCGTCAACGACGACGTGGCCGTCATGTCCGGGCTGTTGATGCGTCCGGCGGTCGAGCAGAAGGTCCTCCAGCGCGTGACCCGGATGGCCCGGCCGCTCGAAGCGGAGGAGCGGTCGCTGCGCTGGCCCATGCACAATGAGTTTCCGCTGGCGGTGAAGCGGGTGGACGCCCGGCTGCGCCGCAAAGCCGACAAAGATCCCATCTTGACGGTGGTGCTCTCGAAGATGCCGTTGCCGAAGCAGCGGACGCTCAACGAATACGCGGCCTACTACGACGCGCTCACCAAGGTCGCGTGGACGCCGAAGACGACGTGGCCGCGGCTCCAGGACTTCATCCATGCTCCGGCCGGCTCGTGGCTCGACTACTACCGGAACCCGATCGACAACCTGCTCGGTCCGGATCCGCATCCCGATTGGGAGCAGCTCAACGGGATGGTCTTGGAGACGGATGCGCGCCTCCGACTGACCGGGTTACAGGCACGCCTGCGCGGCGCCGCTTCGAGCGGCAGCGTCGTCACGCAGATCGCGCAGGCAGGTCCCAAGTATTACGACCCGTTCACCGAGTTGCCCATGCTCGTGAACACCGGCCGCCGGGCGCTTTACAGCGTGGGCGTCGACCGGAGGGACGACCAGGGGGATCCGACGCGGGACGTCGTCGCCGGGTTCCCGACCCCGTAGCCCGCGACGTGGGGAAGCCCGCCCTTCGTCGAGGGCCGCGAGAGACTCGAACCGCGTTTCCTGCTGCTGAGCCGCCCGCCTTGACATCATCACCGGCTTCTCCCAGAATCCCCGCAACTGAAGAGGGCCCTCGTGCGCCGTCGGATCCACCCTCGCTCGTCCACCCCCCGGCTGCAGAAGGGCGGCCATTGGCCGGCCGCGCTTCCGACCCGGATCATTTCCAACGAGGAGTTCGTGCCGCCGGCCCAAACGCCGGCGCAAGCCAAGGTCGAGGAGCTGGCCGTCTCGGCCGCGGGGCGGATCGCCCCTCGGCTGGGTATGAGCCGTCGCGCCTTCTTGAAAGGAACCGGCGGGCTCGCCGTCTCGCTGATCGCCATGAATGCGGTGTTCGGCCGGTTCTTCGACGTCCTCGAGGTCGAAGCGGCGGACCCGGCGGCGTTCGCCGAACGGCGCGGCCAGCCGTTTTTCATCTTCGACGTGCAGACCCACTATGTCGGCGCCGGATACGACGCCGACGATCAGGAGCGGCACCGGAAGGGGGCGGTCACGAAGGACGCCCTCTTGGCTCTTCGGCGCCGCGCGCGGGAGGCGGGGCTGAACCCGGCGCTACACCAGGATCGCGGGACGATCGCCGACCTCGCCTGGGAGAATTTCGTCAAAGAGGTCTTCTTGGACAGCGACACCACGCTGGCCTTGATCAGCACGCCGCCGGGACCCTATCCCAGCCAGGCCGTCGTACCCCCCGACGAAATGGCCCACATTCGAGACGAGGTCAATCGGCTGACCGGCTCCCAACGCATGCTGGCCCACGGCCTGGCCACGCCGCAGCTCGGCGCGGCGGACCATGAATTCATGGCCATGCAAGCGGAGACGCTGAGGGTCGATGCCTGGAAGTGTTATACCGGGTCGCCACCGAAAGGCGTGGATCACGGCTGGTGGATGGACGACGAGGCGGTCGCCTACCCGATGCTCGAACAGGCCAAGCAGCTGAGGGTGCCGCGCGTCTGTGTGCACAAGGGGCTGCCGCTGGGCCCGGTCGAAGACTATAACCACCCGAAGGATCTGATTCGAGCCGCCCGAGACTTCCCCGAGATCGACTTCCTCGTGTACCACTCCGGGTTCAAGAGCGCGGCCGGGATCGAGGACACGTTCGCGAAGACCGGGACGATCCCCTGGACCACCGAATTCTGCCGCATGAAGCGCGCGCACCCGGAGATCGGCAACCTCTATATGGAGCTCGGCTCGACCTTCGGCCAGCTCGTGATCACGCACCCTGAAATCTGTGCGCACCTGCTCGGCCAGCTTCTCACGGCCTTCGGCCCCGATCACGTCCTCTGGGGAACGGATTCGATCTGGTACGGCACGCCGCAGTGGCAGATCGAAGCGTTCCGGCGTTTCGAGATGCCGGAACGACTCATCGAGCGGCACGGCTATCCGGCGTTGACCCGGGACGTGAAGGCCCGGATCTTCGGGGTGAATGCGGCGCGCGTCTTCGCGGTCGAGGTCGACGCGATCCGCCATGCCGTGCCGAAGGACTACTTGAGCCGGATCAAACTGGGGTACATGGAAGAAGGGCCGGAGCCGAGCGGGCGCTTTTATGGATGGGTCGCAGGCTGACGGGCTCCAGCCGGTCGAGCATCGGGATCAGCGGCCGCACACGCCGGCATCGCCGTCGCGAAGAGGGAGCATGACATGACATCCGAGATCTTGTACCCGGGGGCCTTTCCGATGGTCCGGGTCGCGTTGGCCGTCGGGGAGAGCCTGAAAGCCGAGTCCGGGGCGATGGTCGCCTCGTCGCCGACGATCGAACTCGACAGCAAGATGGAAGGCGGGTTTCTCGGCGCGCTGTCACGAAAGGTGCTGACCGGCGAGAAGTTCTTCTTCCAAACCCTGCGGGCCACGCACGGTCCTGGCGAGGTCCTGTTGGCGCCCACCGTTCCGGGCGACATCATCCTCCTCGACCTCGACGGCGTCACGGAATATCTCGTGCAGAAGGACGGCTTTCTCGCGGGCGCCGAAGACCTCTCGATCGAGAGCAAGATGCAGAGCCTGAGCCGCGGGCTCTTCGGTGGAGAAGGCTTCTTCATCCTGAAGATCGGCGGCAAAGGGAGATTGATCCTGAACAGCTTCGGCGCCGTTCACACCGTGACCCTGCGTCCCGATGAGGAGTACATCGTCGACAACAGCCATCTGGTCGCATGGACGGCGACCACGTCCTACGCGATCGAGACCGCGGCGGCCGGATGGATCGCCAGTTTCACGTCGGGTGAAGGATTCGTCTGCCGATTTCGCGGCCCCGGCGTCGTCTACATCCAAAGCCGCAACCCTCGCAGCTTCGGCTCCTGGCTGCGCCAATTCATGCCGACCGGGGAATAGTAGGGGTACGGGTAGGGAGGACGGGGGTAAGGGGTATGGGATATGTGATTGGAGATACACTGATCCGCCCCTAACCCCTACCACTTTACCCCATTATCACCATCCTCCTGATGACTCCCAACGCCTTGTGCTTTGGACGTGACCTTCCGGCGTCCGGGAGAGCCTGCCGGGTGGAGCCTAAGGTCGACGGTCTGGTCCTGGAGCTCCCGGAGGCGCCGGCGACCGTCATTCCGTATGACCACATCGCGGTCGCGGCGGGCGGGTTCGACGAGGATCACCTCGTCCTGGTCTGGCGCGCGGGAGAGAGCGACCGCCGCGTGTACCTCAAGGACGCGGCGGTGCTGCGAAGCCTTGAGTCGTCGGCCCCCGCAGCACTGGCGGCGCAACTGCGACGGGCCACGCGCCGGATCGCCGAGCGTCCCCGGTCGCTCCGCCGCCGAGTGGGGATCGGCGCCTTCGTGCTGCTCCTGGCCGCCGGCGGACTCTGGTGGAGCTCGGACGCCCTGCTTCGCGCGGCCGTGGCGCACATTCCCCACGACTGGGAACGACAGTTGGGCGAGGCGGCCAAGCAGGAGATCCTGACAGGGCAACGTCTCCTGACGGAAGGGCCGGCGGTCGAGGCGGTCCAGACCATCACCGAGCGCCTGGTCGGACAGGCGCCGGCGAATCCCTACCGCTTCACCGTCATCGTCGTACGCAGCGACGTGGTCAACGCGGTCGCGCTTCCCGGCGGAACGATCGTCGTCTATACGGGCCTTCTGAAGCAGGCCGGCACTCCGGAAGAGGTGGCAGGCGTGTTGGCCCACGAAGTGAGCCATGTCCTCCTCCGTCACGGGCTGGAAGGGCTCGTGCAATCGCTGGGTCTCGTCGCCGCGTTGATGGTCGTCACGGGCAACCGGGAGGGCTTCGTTGGCGCGGTCGAGCGGCTCGGGATCGAGCTCGCGACGCTCAAGTTCAGCCGGGAAAAGGAGACGGAAGCAGATCTCGAAGGATTGCAATTGCTGCACCGGGCGGCTCTCCCGACGGACGGCATGGTCACGTTCTTCGAGCGTCTGGCTTCCGCCGAAGGGCCGCGAGTCGCCTGGCTCTCGACGCATCCGTTGAGCCGGGACCGAGCCGATCGACTCAAACGGGCCGCCGCCGCGCTGGCTCCTCAGGAGCCGGTCCCGTTGCCGTTCGAGTGGTCCGCCGTCAAGGGCTCGCTCTCACCGTGACGGGCGCCGCCTCGCCTCCGCGCGCCGCACGGCGCTCCCGACACCGCCGGTAACGCAATACTACACCGAATACAGACGGGCTCCGATGCAGCAAGAAAGAGTAGCGGATCATACTGACGCTCTAACGCTGAGTTGACGAGCCATCGGCGGCCATCCCGGTGGGATGGGCGACCGGGCGAGGACTGGCACACTTACCGGAGGTATGGCGATGAAACGAGTAGGGATCATGGCGGCGGCGATCTTCATCTGTGCTCAGGGCGGGGCGGCGTTCGCGGCCTGGGGCGACGGGCCGGGGTGCGGGCTCGGGAAGATGCTGTGGGAAAAGGAACCCAAGTCGATTATGATGCAGGTGTTCGGCGCGACGACCAACGGCACGTTCGGCTCCCAGACGTTCGGGATCAGCAGCGGGACCTCCGGATGCACCAACAACGGGATGATCGTCAAGGATCAACAGGTCAACGTGTTCGCGGCGATCAATTTCGAGAACCTCTCGCAAGAAATGGCTCAGGGACACGGGGAGCATCTGGCGTCCCTGGCGGCGCTGTTGGGCGTTCCCGCCGAGCATCACGCCGAATTTTTTGCCATGGCACAAGAGCGGTACACCGCGCTGATTCAGTCCGGGGAGACGACCCCGGCCGCCATGTTGACGGCCCTGCACAGCGCGATGACCACCCATCCTGTTCTCGTCAAGCTGACGCATTGACCTGCCTAGGGCTCCCGGCTCGGCCGGGAGCCCGACCCGCCGCCTCCCACCCCGGCCGATCCTCGACTCTCCATGCGTACCTCCGGAGGATGACATGAACAAGGCGTGGGCCCTGATCGTGGCGGCGCTGGCGGCCGGCCTGCCTGTGGCCGGTGCCGGCGCGCCGTTGATGGAGACCGGCCCGGGATGCGGGCTCGGCGCCATGCTGTGGGCGGATTCACCGGCCAAGAAGCGCATCCTGCAGCAGGCGATGATCGCGACGACGAATCAAACGGGCCTCCAAACGCTGGCCCTCAGCAGCGGCACATCGGGGTGTACGAACGACGGGGTGATCGCCCGGCGCGAGAAGGTGAATGTCTTCGCCGGAGCCAACTTCCGCGACCTGATGCAGGACATGGCGCGAGGGTCCGGGGAGCATCTCTCCTCGCTGGCCGACTTGCTCGGCGTGCCGGAAGCCGTGCGCCCGCGTCTCTTTCTTCTCGTGCAGGAGGAGTATCGCGCGATCGCCGTCCCGGAGGCGACACCGTCAACGGTGCTCCACGCGCTCGCACGCGTCATGTCCGGCGATCCAGCGCTCGCGCCGTTTGCTGCGTCCCTCTAAGCGCCGGTCAGGGACGTTCCCCGCCGAATCACCGAAAGTCGTGAACGCTCACGTCGAGCCATGCCGGAATCTGACCGCATCTCCCAGGGATCGCTGGTTATCCCGTACCCGGATGATTGGCGACGTGGCGTGACAGGTAGGACCGCAGGCGCGCCATGTCTTCGGTGCGTGCAATGAGAAATTCGATCCCGAATCGGTAGCCCGACACCCACTGCACGGTCCCCATTTCGACCTCGATCGGCTCGCGGTCCCGTTCGAGCTGCACGGTCAGGGCGAGCCGCGTGCCGACCCGCATGGGGACCGACCCCCCGACGAGACAGCCGCCCAACGAAAGATTGACGAGTTGCCCCGAGCTGACCACGTCCTCTCCGGTGAAGGAGACCCAGCCGGCCGCGGCGTATCGGGGCGCCCTGCGACGATCGGTCATGCTTCGCCTCACGGTTAGGAGCCAACGGGCGCGTCCGCCCACGGACAAGAGGCAATAAGTGCGCCATAGTCTTAAGTACTTTGAATTAAAATATCAAGCCTAATTATTTCGGTCCAAAATTGTACTCGGTGTATCCTTCCGTGCGCCGATCAGGCCCGGGAGGCGGCTGTTCGGTGTGCCGCCGTCCGTCGCGCCGCCTCAAGCCCGCTCAATCCGAGCCGGCTGCAATCAGGCGGCTTCAATCGTCGACCGACGTCATCTTCCTATTCCTCCCCACCGATCCGGCTGGGCGCACGGGACTTTTCTGTCCCGGTGCATTCTGGTACAGTGCCGCGATTTCGGTCCGGGCCATGCGGAGGCGGTAGGGTGAAGGAACGACTATGGTCGTGTGTGCGCGCGAGCGTCCTTGTCGTGCTCGTGTCGGTGATGGCCGGGTGCGCCGATCACATGGCGCTTCGGACCACGGTCTCCGGCGAGGAGATGTCCGAGGCCCGGAGCCCGGGTGCTTCCCCGATCATGCCTGATGGAAAGAGCGCCGACGCGGCCGGTGCCGTGGCGTTTGCGGGAAACGCCGGCCCGCCGTCGGCAGGCTCCCCGCGCGGGCCGTTGCCCGGCACCCAGCCAAGCGCCGCCGAGGCGCAAGAGAAGGCCGCCGAGCGGGAAGCGGAGCCCACGTCGATCGAGAGCGAGCTGTACGATCCGTTTCAGGAGCCAGGAGAGCAGCCGGATGCCTTCGAAGAGTACGACCCGTGGGAGCCGTTCAACGTCGCCATGTTCAATTTCAATCGGAAGGTCGACAAGTACCTGGTGAAGCCCGTGGCGGAGGTCTACGACAAAGTCATGCCCGATGGGCTCGAGCGAGGGATCAGCCGCGGGTTTCACAACATCGGGTTCGTGCCGCGCTTCGTGAACAATCTGCTCCAAGGCAAATTGAAGGGCGCCGGGATCGAGTTGACGCGGTTCATCTTGAATACGACGTTCGGGTGGGCGGGCATGCTCGATTTCTCGAAAGACATGCTGGGGCTCGACACGCCCGACGAAGACACGGGCCAGACGTTCGGGCGCTATGGGTCCGGACCGGGACCCTACTTGATCTTGCCGCTGCTCCCCCAGCCGTTCACGATCCGGGACGGGGTCGGTTATCTGTTCGATCTCGCGCTCAATCCCATGAACTACTTTCTGCCGTTCACCACGCTCTTCCCGATGAACGTCGGCTACCAGCTCAACGAGCGCTCGATCAATCTGGAAACGTTCCAGGGCGTCGAGGAGGCGACCGTGGACCTCTACGGCGCCGTCCGTAATGCGTACCTGCAGAAGCGGGCCCGCGCGATCAGGCAATGAGGCTCGAAAAAGTGCTGAGTGCTGAGCCAGATGCCAAAAAGTGCTGAGTGCTGAGTCCTGAGTGGAGGAAAAGGCCCAGGACTCAGGAACTCGGGACTGAAGAGACAGCGTGATCGTTACGCATGGCCAAAATGGTCTCCGGGCGTCGGTCAAGAGTTGGGTTCTTCTCGTAGCGGTTCGGCTCGGTAGAGGGATCCAGCACTCAGCCTCACGGCTTCTCCCGAACTCAGAACTCAGGACTCAGGACTGATGACCCCATGCGCATCCTCGTCCTCAATGCCGGCAGCTCCTCCCTGAAGTTCCGTCTCTTCGACGCTCCACATGCTCCCACTCCCCCGCTCAGCACTCAGGGCTCAGCACTCGGCACTGCTCCTGTTCCCCCACTCAGCACTCAGGACTCAGCACTCAGCACTATCTCGTCCGGCGCGGTGAGCGGGATCGGCGGCCGGCCGGTCCTCACCATAGAACCCCAGCCCGCTGAGAGCCCCCAGGCGCCCCGGTTGGAGACGCATCACGAGGCCGTGACCTGGTTGTTGGAGCACCTGGAGAGGGAATCGATCGATGCGGTCGGGCATCGGGTCGTTCATGGCGGGACGCGCTTCAGCGAGCCGGTCCGTGTGGATGAGGGGGTCATCGCCGAGCTGGACCAGCTCACACCGCTGGCGCCGCTGCACAATCCGCCGAGCCTGGCGACGATCCGGGCGGCCCGTCGAGGTCTGCCGGCCGGCGTGCCCATGGTCGCCGTCTTCGATACGGCCTTTCACGCCGGCATGCCGCCCACGGGCTCGCTCTACGCCCTGCCGCAGGACGTGATGCGCCGCCATGCCATCCGCCGGTACGGCTTCCACGGGATCGCGCACGCCTCGATGGCGAGGCGATGTGCCGCGGTGTTGGGCCGGCCGCTCGAGCGGCTCCGCTTGATCACGCTGCAGCTCGGCAACGGGTGTTCGGCGACGGCGATCCGGGGCGGCCGGTCCGTCGACACGTCGATGGGGATGACACCGCTGGAAGGCCTGGTCATGGGCACGCGATCCGGCGACGTCGACCCGGCCGTCGTGCCCTATCTCGCCCGGTGTGAAGCAGTCGAGGCCGGAGTCGTCGAGCAGTGGCTCAACGAGCGCTCGGGGCTGCTGGGGCTCTCGGGGCTGTCCAACGACGTGCGGGTGCTGCTCGACGCGGAGAGCAGGGGGCAGCCGAACGCCAAGCTCGCGCTCGAGCTCTTCTGCTACCGGGTCAGAAAGTATCTCGGCGCGTACTTGGCCGTGCTGGGCGGGGTCGAGGCGGTCGCCTTCGGCGGGGGCATCGGCGAGCATGCGCCGGCGATCCGTGAGCGCATTTGCGAGGGGATGGACTGGTGCGGGCTCGTCCTCGACACCCGGCGGAACCGGGAGGTGGTGGCCTTGTCCCCCGGAGAGACGGCCAGGGTCAGCGCGGATGGGCACCTCCCCGTATTTGTGGTCGCCGTGGACGAAGAGTCCGAGATCGCTCGCGAGACGGTCAGGGTCTTGGCCGCATGACCGGAGGAGCCATTCAACCCTGTTCGGATGTCCGCGCATTGTCAGTCGTCATCCGTCAGATCGGTGTAGGATGGGCACGGACATCTTTTCCGCGATCGTCCCGCTATAAGGTAAGGCTCTTTTCTTTCGAACCCGCGTACTTCCAGGAGGAACGTCATGACTGCCGCGTCCAGGACCCGCATTCCGGAGATCATCAAGCGTCACGAAGCAGACCTGTTGAAGGAATGGATCACGCTGCAACTGTCGGCCGGGACCCTCCGGAGCGACTTGCTGAAAGAGTCGCAGTTGCGGGAGCAGTCGTCCCAGTTCCTGGAGAGGTTACGCGAGGCGCTGCAAGCCGGCGGGATGAACGTCGATGAGGAGGGTTGGGCGCCGGTCCGGGCCCTGCTTCACGAAATGTCGGCATTGCGGGCCAGGCAAGGGTTCAGCCCGAACGAAACCGCCACGTTCGTCCTCTCGTTCAAGCAGCCGCTCTTCGAGCGTCTTCGCCATGAGTATGCCAAGGACGGGGACGCGCTCGCCTCCGAGCTGTGGACCGCGACCGTCTTGTTCGACAGACTGGCCCTGCTCACGACCGAAGCGTTTCAAAAAAGTCGCGAGGAAGTCATCGCGAGGCAGCAGAAGGAGCTCACGGAACTGTCCACCCCGGTGGTGCAGCTCTGGGAAGGCGTGCTGGCGCTGCCGTTGATCGGCACCCTCGACAGCGAGCGGACGCAGGTCGTCATGCAGAACCTGCTGCAGAAGATCGTGGAGACCGGCTCGAGCATCGCCATCATCGACATCACCGGTGTCCCGCTCGTCGATACGCTGGTCGCGCAACATCTGCTGAAAACGATCGCAGCCGCGCGGCTGATGGGGGCCGACTGCATCATCAGCGGCATTCGCCCGCAAATCGCGCAAACGATCGTCCATCTCGGCGTCGATCTCCACGACGTCGTCACCAAGGCCACCCTGTCCGGAGCGCTCGCCGTGGCGTTTCAGCGTACGGGCCACGTCATCATGAAGGGCACCCCCCAGGACTCGGCCGCACCCAATGCCAACGGCGCGGGGCGCGCCCCCGTCCCGTCGCGCGCGCACGCCGGCGACTGAGGCGGCGTCGACCCTCTCTCGATCGTCGAGGATCGGAACGGAGATCATGGAACGGATTCCTATTTTAAAGTTGAATGAATTCCTGTTGGTGTCCATTCAGGTGGACATGCACGATCGCCTCGCGATGACGCTCCAGGACGATATCACCGAGATGATCGTGAAGACGCGGGCCCGCGGCGTCATGATCGATATTTCAATGCTCGACGTCGTGGACTCCTTCATCGGCCGGATGCTCGCGACGATCGCGTCGATGGCCCGGGTGCTCGACGCCGAAACCGTCGTGGTCGGCATGCAGCCCGCCGTCGCGATCACGCTGGTCGAGCTGGGCCTCTCGTTGACGGGTGTCCGGACGGCGCTCAACGTGGACAAGGGCATGGAGTTGCTTCGTACGTCGCTCCGCGAGAAGGCAGTGATCCGTGCCGTCGTCGACCGTTGAGACCGTCCGCATCCGCTCCGGCGAAGACATCGTCCGCCTCCGTCAATGGGTCCGCGCGCGGGCGGTCGAGATCGGGTTCGGCCTCGTCGATCAGACCAAGCTCATCACGGCGGCCAGCGAGCTGGCCCGCAATATCGTGGACCACGCCGGCGCCGACGGCGTCGTCTCCATGGAGACCGTGAGCCACCTCGGCCGCCAGGGGCTCCGGCTCGCGTTCGAGGACAAGGGCCCGGGGATCGCCGACATCCCGCAGGCGATGAAGGACGGCTTCACCACGGGGCACGGGCTCGGCCTGGGATTGGGCGGCGCCAAGCGGCTCGTCAACGAATTCGAGATCGTCTCGCGTCCCGGCGAGGGCACCAGAGTGGTGATCACGCGATGGAAATAGCCGAGGTTGCCGTCGCCTTTGAAAGGGTTCCCGTGCCATGAGCCCCGATGTCTTTGCCGGTGGAGCGCGCCAGTCGATGGTCGTCCCGATCACCGAGACGAGCCAGGTGGCGGAGGCCCGCCGGGTGGCGACCGAGGCGGCCCGGCGGCTCGGTTGCGATGCGAGCCAGGCCGAAAAGGTGGCTTTGATCGTCACCGAGGTCGGGACGAACCTGGTCAAGCACGCGGGCGGCGGCGAAGTGCTGCTCGGGACGGTCGGGGCGGAATCGGCCGCGCCGGCCATGCACATTACGGCCGTCGACAAAGGACACGGCATGCGCAACGCCGCCGAATGCCTGCGCGACGGGTATTCGACCAGCGGGAGCGCCGGCACCGGGCTCGGCGCGATCCGACGGCTGTCCGATCGATTCGACCTCTATTCCCAGCCCGAGCGAGGCAGCGTCGTCTGGGCCGAGCTGCGTCCCTACCGAGACGAGCCCGGGAGCGCCGCCATGGAGGTCGGTGCGGTGTGCCGCTCGAAGATCGGCGAAGAGGCCTGCGGCGACGGCTGGGCGGTGCGCCGGCATCAAGGACGGTGGCGGTTCCTGGTGGCGGACGGTCTGGGGCACGGCCTCCACGCCGCGGAGGCGGCCTTGGAAGCGTCCCGGCTGTTCGAGGCGCACCATCTGAAACCCTTGCCCACCGTGCTCGAGACGATTCATCTTGGGTTGAGGGCCACCCGGGGAGCCGCGGTCGCGGTGGCCGATCTCGACGTGGGACGATCGGTCGTGCAGTTCGTCGGGGTCGGGAACATCAGCGCCGTGATCACGAACGGCGAGACCGTCAGGAACCTGGTCTCGCTCAGCGGGACGGCGGGCGTCGAGATCAGGAAGGTCACCGAATTTTCCTATCCCTGGCCGGACGGTGCGGCGTTGATCCTCCACTCCGACGGGCTGGGGACGCATTGGAAGCTGGCGGACTATCCGGGATTGGCACAGCGACACCCGGCCGTCATCGCGGCGACCCTCTACCGGGACTTCAACCGCGGGCGTGATGACGTCACGATCGTGGTCGCTAAACAGGCGGTTCAGTGACGCGATGCCAGGCGCAACCAGGCCATGACCATGCAGCCCCTCCTCACCGTGGCCCTCCATTTCGAGCACGACGTCGTGCTCGCGCGCCAGCGGGCACGGCACCTCGCCGCTCTTCTGGGCTTCGACCACGAAGAGCAGACGCGGATCGCCACCGCCGTCTCCGAAATCGCGCGCAACGCCTTCCAATACGCCAAGCAAGGGAAGGCGGAGTTCTTCATCGAAGGTCGGACGCCGCCGCAGCTCTTTCAGGTCAAGATCAGTGATCGAGGGCCCGGGATCGCCGACCTCACGGAGATCCTCGAGGGCCGGTATCGCTCGGCGACCGGCATGGGGCTCGGGATGACGGGCGCCCGCCGCCTGGTCGATCAGTTTCGCGTCGACACGTCGAGGGCGGGGACCACGGTCTGGCTCGGCAAGCTGCTCCCGAAGAGCGCGATGCCGGTGGCCGGAAAAGGTCTGGCGGATCTCCTCGCTCGCCTGGCCGAGCAGCAGCCCGAGAACCCCTTCGCGGAGCTGCAGCGCCAAAATCAAGAACTGCTGCGCACCTTGGAGGAGCTGCGCCAACGGCAGGAAGAGCTGGTCCAGCTCAACCGTGAGCTGGAGGACACCAATCGCGGGGTCGTGGCCCTGTATGCGGAGCTGGATGAAAAGGCCGACCACCTGCGTCGGGCGGATGAGCTGAAATCCCGCTTCCTCTCCAACATGAGCCATGAGTTCCGCACCCCGCTCAACTCGATCCAGGCCTTGTGCCACATCCTGCTCGATCGCACCGACGGGGACCTCACGGGCGAGCAGGAGCGGCAGGTGAGCTTCATCCAGAAGGCGGCCGGGGAGCTGTTTGAGCTGGTGAACGACCTGCTGGACCTGGCCAAGATCGAAGCGGGGAAGACCATCGTGCGGCCCAGCGAGTTCGAAGTGGCCACGTTGTTCAGCGCCCTGCGCGGGATGTTGCGGCCGCTCCTGGTCAACCCCGAGGTGCAACTCGTCGTGGAGGAGCCCGACGGGCTCCCCGCGCTGGAGACCGACGAGGGGAAGGTCTCCCAGATCCTCCGGAACTTCCTCTCGAACGCGCTCAAGTTCACCCGCAAGGGCGAGGTGCGGCTCTCCGCCGCCCTGTCGGCGGACGGAGCAGCGGTCGTCTTCGCCGTCCAGGACACCGGGATCGGCATCGCGCCCGAGGACCAGGAGCGGATCTTCCAGGAGTTCACCCAGGTCGAGCATCCGATTCAACGCCTGGTGCACGGCACGGGGCTGGGACTCCCGCTGTCCAAGAAGCTGGCCGAGCTCCTCGGTGGAGAGGTCTGGGTGGAGAGTCAGGTCGGAGTGGGCTCCACCTTTTATGCCCGGATTCCCCGGCGCCACACCGAGATGGGGACGACGTCCGAGAAGGTGCCGGAGGCCGACGGAACCCGGGTGCCGATCCTGCTCATCGAGGACGACGCCACGGATGTGCTGGTCTATGAAAAATATCTCAAGCATACCGCCTATCAGCTCTATCCGGTCCGGAATCTGACGGCCGCGCGCCGGGTGCTCGCGACCGTCCGGCCGCGTGCGATCCTACTGGACGTCATGCTGAAGAGCGAGGACACGTGGCTGTTCCTCACCAAGCTGAAAACCGATCCGGTCAGCGCCGACATCCCCGTCCTCGTGATCACCCGGGTCGAAGATGAGCACAAGGCGCTGGCGCTGGGGGCCGACGCCTATTGCATGAAGCCGGTCGACCGGGGATGGCTCCTCGAGCAACTGTCGCTCCGCGCGCCCGTTCCGGCGCGGGACCACGTCCTCGTCATCGACGACGAGGAGTCGAGCCGCTACGTCGTGGCCAGTTTGCTGAAGGGCGGCGGGTACACGGTTCGGGAGGCACCCGCAGGCCGGTATGGGCTGGACATAGCCAAACGGGACCGTCCATCCGCGATCCTCCTCGACCTCGTCCTGCCCGACATGTCGGGGTTCGACGTGTTGGTGGAGTTGAAGCAAGACCCGGCGACCCGCGGGATCCCCGTCACCATCATCACCTCGAAGGTGCTGAGCTCCGACGAGCACCGCCGGTTGGTAGCCCAGGGCGCGGCCGTCCTCACCAAGGACCGCCTCGGGCGGCATCTTCTCGCAACGCTTCGGCACACATGGGGTGCGCCGGCCGTCGGCCGGGACAAGGCATCCTGAGGAGGCTTCCATGGCTTCGCGATCCACGCCCGCCATTCTCGTCGTCGACGACGACGAGGCCAATCGTTACGCCAAGGCGAGAATGCTGCGCCAGGCCGGCTATGTCGTGCTGGAGGCGGCCACGGGAGGAGAGGCGCTGCACCTCGTCGCCGCCGAGCGGCCCGACCTCGTCTGTCTCGACGTCAAATTGCCCGACGTGAACGGGCATGAGGTTTGCCGCCGCATCAAGAGCGACTCGGCCAACCGCATCATGGTCCTGCAGATGTCCGCCTCGTTCATCGGGCAGGAGGACAAGGTCCGGGGGCTGGAAGGGGGCGCCGACGGCTATTTGACCTCGCCGACCCAGCCGGAGGAGTTCCTCGCCACGGTGCGGTCGCTCCTGCGCATCCGTGAGGCCGAGGCTCAGTTGCGCGAAGCGGCACGGCAGTGGCGCGTCACCTTCGATGCGATCCAGGACGGCATCGCGCTGCTCGACGAGCGAGGGGTGGTGCTCCGGTGCAACCGCGCGTGGAGCAAGCTGCTCTCGCAACCGTTCGACGAGATCGTGGGGCGGCCGTGTACGGATTTGCTGCTCTTCGATCCAAGGGCGGGGGCCGAGCAGGGGCTCAAGGACCTGGTGCACGCCGCGAGCCGGCAGGAAACGACGATCACGGTCGGCAACCATTGGTATCGACTCGCGGTGGACCCCGTGATGGAAGAAGGGGTGCGGTGCGGCGCCGTCTGTATCGTGACCGATATCACCGACCGGCGCCGTCAAGACGAAGAGATCCGCAAGCTCAACGCCTCGTTGCAAGAGCGCATCGACGAGCTCCAGCGGTCCCGGCGTGAGTTGCAGGAGAAGATCCTCGATCTGGAGAAGTTCGAGCAGGCCGTCGTCGGCCGCGAGTTGAAGATGATGGAGATGGAAACGGAGATCAAGCGCCTGAAGGCCAAGCTCGCGGAACGGTAGGACCATTCGATCACCGGCCTGCTGTATCGGCCGCCGTTACCGCGCGCGCCTGGAGCTGCCGGTCGTCCTTCGATTGCCCGTCTCGTGCGGAGGCCGGAGTGGAGAAGGGGGTTCTTCGTGCCCACACCTCACGCTGCTGCTCGATGTCACCGCCACCCGTCCCTTCGGTCTCGCGCCCACTAGCGCCGGGAGTCGGACGTGTCCCGTGTTGAAGATCCAGGTCTCTTCCCATATCGGCGGCTGCCGGTCCTGATCGCCGGGCTGCTCGCGGTCGCCGTGCTCGCCGCGGTGTTCCTGCGGCAGTACATGGCCACTTCGCTGCTCGATCGAACCGGGCAGGCCTTGGCGGTCGCCGCGTCCGATATCGCCGAGCGTCTCGATCAGATCCTGTTCGAGCGCTACGGCGATATCCAGATGATGGCCTTGGCGTTTCAGTCCCGTGACCTACCGGGGATGAGGCAATACCTGGATTGGATGATGACGGCCTATCCCTATTACCGGTGGATCGCGGTGGCGGATGTGAACGGCCGGATCGTCGCCGCGACCAAGTCGGAACGGCTGGGACAGGACGCGAGCGGCGCCGCCTGGTTTCAGGAAGGGCGCCACAAAGTCGTGATCTATGACGTCCGACCCTATGACGAAACGGACGGGATCATGGCGGTGGCGTTCGCCGCGCCGATTCGAGATCCTACCGGGCGGCTCAAGGGCGTGGTGACCTCCCGCGTCTGGCTTCCGGTCTTGGAAGACGTCTTTGCGAGGACGCTGCGTGAGGCGCAGCAGGGTGGGCTGCCGAAGCTGGAGTATCTGTTCCTGAGCCGGACGGGCGAGCTGATCGCCGACTCGTTCCTTCGGGAGGAAGGGCGGGTCAACCTGAAGGAGTTGGGGCTGGCATCCGCTCGCGTTGTCACGGAGACCCAAGCGCCGGGGTACGTCGAGGAGCGCCGCCGCCACGACGGGGTGCCGGTGATCACCGGTTACGCCCGGACGCACGGCTATGCCGACTTTCCCGATCCCCAGTGGGCGGTGCTCGTGCGGGTCGACCGCGATGCGGTCTTGGTACCGTTCTCAGTCTTCTTCGCCAAGGTCGGTCTGGTCGGTATGTTGGTCTCGGTGCCGCTCTTCGGTCTGCTGTGGTGGACGACGAGGCGCCTGAAGGCCGAGTGGCACAGGACGCGCGAGAGCGAGCGCTGGCTGTTCACGACGCTCAGCAGCATCGGGGATGCCGTGATCACCACGGACGCCGCCGGCCGCGTCACGTTCATGAATCCGGTCGCCGGGACGCTGACCGGATGGAAGGATCGCGACGCCGAAGGAAGACCGTTGGAGGAGGTGTTTCGGATCGTCAACGAGGCGACGCGGCTGCCGGTGGAAAGTCCGGTCCACAAGGTGTTGCGGGCAGGCATCGTGGTGGGGCTGGCGAATCATACGGTCCTGATCGCCCGCGACGGCTCGGAGCACCCAATCGACGACAGCGGCGCGCCGATCCGCAACGAGCAGGGCGGGATCATCGGAGTCGTGCTCGTCTTCAGGGATGTGTCCGAGCAACGCGCCGCCGAGGAAGCCCTGCGGGAGAGCGAGGAGCGCTTTCGACTCATGGTCGAAAGCGTCCGGGATTACGCGATCTTCATGTTGGATCCGGAGGGCTACGTCACCACGTGGAACGCCGGCGCCGAACGGATCAAGGGCTACCGGACCGACGAGATCGTGGGTCGGCACTTCTCCTGCTTCTATACGCCTGACGATCGCGACGCCGGCCGGCCGCAGCAGAACCTCGCCATGGCGGCCTCGCAGGGACGATACGAGGAGGAGGGCTGGCGGGTCCGAAAGGACGGATCACGGTTTATGGCAGACGCCGTCCTCACCGCCATCCGGGACGGGGCGGGGCGTCTCAAGGGCTTCGTGAAGGTCACCCGTGATGTGACGGAACGCAAAGAAGCCGAGCGAGCGATTCAGGAGTCGCGGGACTTCTACCTGAAGCTGTTCGATGAGTTCCCCGCCCTCGTCTGGCGTGCGGGGGTGGATGGCACATGTAATTACTTCAACCGCGCCTGGTTGGTGTTCACCGGGCGCACCTTGGAGGAAGAGCAGGGAGACGGCTGGGTGGACGGGGTGCATCCCGAGGACGTCGAGCGTTGTACGAAGACGTACCGTGAGGCCTTCGAGGCCCGCACGTCGTTCCGGATGGTGTATCGCCTGCGCCGCCATGACGGGGAGTATCGCGAGGTCGTCGACCACGGGAGCCCGTTCTATGGTCTGGACGGGACCTTCGCCGGCTACGTCGGGTCCTGCTACGACGTCACCGAGCAGCGTCAGGCGGAAGCGCGTCTGCGGGAAAGCGAACGGCAACTGTCCAAGGCCCAGGGACTCGCGCATCTCGGGAGCTGGGCGTGGGACATCAAGACGAACACGGTCCAATGGTCGGAGGAGCTGTACCGGATCTACGGGATCGAGCCCGGCACCGCCATCTCATACGAGCGGGTGCTGGAGGCCGTGCATCCCGCGGATCGCGCCGCCTTCGACGCCCGGGTGCGGGCGGCGCTCGACGACCATCGGCCCTTCGAGTTCTATCACCGGATCCGGCGGCCGGACGGCGCCGAGCGGGTGTTGCATGCGCACGGCGAGGTGTTGCTGGAGGGAGGCCGGGTCGTCGGTATGTTCGGGACGGGGCAGGACGTGACCGAGCTGAAGCAGGCGGAGGCCGCGCTGAAGCAGGCCCATGATGAGCTGGAGCGGCGCGTGGAGGAGCGCACGAAGGAGCTGGCCCGCGTGAACCAGGAGCTGATCGACAAAGTGCAGGACCTGGAAAAGTTCCACGATGTCGTGGTCGGCCGGGAATTGCGCATGATGGAGCTGGAGCAGGAGATCGAGAGGCTCAAGCGACGGCACGCGCCGTGAGCCGGCAACCGGCGGTTCCGGAGCGGGTCGGGAGCTGGACCCATGGACGAACAGCAGGTCGTCAACCCGACACAGTCCCCACGCATCCTCCTCGTCGACGACGATCCGCTTCTGCTCGCCCCGCTCGCCGACATGCTGACCTGGAAACTGCCCGAGGCGGCCGTGGTGACGTGCCTGTCGGCGATGGAGGCCTTGCAGCGCGTCGAGGAGGCGGATGTCGACGTGATCGTCTCCGACATCAAGATGCCGAAGATCGACGGCTTCGAGCTGCTCGAGCGGGTGAAAGCCAGGCATCCCGCGGTCCCGGTTCTCCTGATGTCGGGGCACGGGGACCATGACCTGGCCGTGAAAGCCGTGACCGGCGGAGCCTATGCGTTCATCGTGAAGCCGATCGACCGCGACTATTTCCTCGCCTGGCTCAAACGGGCCATCCGCGAGCGCCGGCTGAACGAGGAGGTCCAGTTCAAGAACCGGGCGCTGGAGCTCTATGCGCGTGATCTCGAGCAGATGGTCGAGGAGCACACGGCGGCGCTGCGTGAGAGCGAGGAGCGCTTCCGCGCGGTGCTCGACCATGCCCCGATGGCGATCTATATCAAAGGGCTCGACGGACGCTACCTGTTCGTGAACCGGGAGGCGGAGTCGATTTGGAGGCAGTTGACCGGCTGTAGCCCGGTCGGGAAAACCGACGCCGATCTCTTGCCGCCGGAAACGGCGCGAATGGTCGAGGCCAACGATCGCGCGGCCGTCAGGGCGAGAGCGGCCATCAGGGTGGAGGAGTCGGTCGGCGCCGCGCCGGCCCGCACCTATTTCAGCGTCAAGTTCCCCTTGCTCAAGAAGGACGGGACCGTCTATGCCGTCTGCGGAATCTCACACGAAGTGACGCAGTGACGGATACGAGGGCAGTGCAAGCCCGAGCTCACTTCTTTGTCATGGCAGGTATACTCCCATCACTCATCACTCATCACTCATCACTCATCACTCATCACTCATCACTCAGCCCTCAGCCGATCACTCCCAGCTCCCGCCCGACCCGTGCAAAGGCCTCCACCGCCCGCTCCAACTGGTCGCGGGTGTGCGCGGCCGACATCTGGGTCCGAATGCGGGCCTGACCTTTGGGGACGACCGGATAGCTGAACCCTACGACGTAGATGCCCTCCTGTAACAGCCGGTCGGCCATGCGGGTCGCGAGCGCGGCGTCCCCCAAGAGAACGGGAATGATCGGATGGTCGCCGGGGACGAGGGTAAAGCCGAGGCCGGTGAGCGCCGCGCGAAAGAACTCCGCATTCCGGCGCAAGGTCGCGCGCAGGTCGTCTCCCTCGGCGACGAGCCCGACCGCCCGCCGAGCCGCGGCGGCAATGACCGGGGGAAGCGAGTTCGAAAACAGGTACGGGCGCGAGCGCTGCCGCAACAGCTCGATGATCTCCTTCCGGCCCGAGGTAAACCCGCCCGAAGCCCCGCCCAGCGTCTTCCCCAACGTGCTGGTCACGAGATCGATGCGGCCCGCCACCCCGTAGTGGTCGGGCGTTCCGCGGCCGCCCCGACCCAACACCCCGGTCGCGTGGCTGTCGTCCACGACGATCGCGGCATCGTACCGGTCCGCCAGGTCCGCCATGCGGTCCAGCTTGGCCAGGTCTCCGTCCATGGAAAAGACGCCGTCGGTGGCGATCAGCCGTAGCCGCGCCCCCTGCGCCTTCTTGAGCGCGGTCTCGAGGTCCGCCATGTCGGAGTGGGCATAGCGATAGCGTGTCGCCTTGCAGAGACGGATCCCGTCGATCACGCTCGCATGGTTGAGCGCGTCGCTGATGACGGCGTCGCGGTCGTCGAGCAAGGTCTCGAACAGGCCCGTGTTGGCATCGAAGCACGAGCTGTAGAGGATCGTGTCCTCGGTGCCGAGGAACGACGAGATGTCGCGTTCCAACTCCTTGTGCAGGTCCTGGGTGCCGCAAATGAATCGGACCGAAGCCATCCCGTAGCCGTGGTCACGGAGGCCCGCAATGGCGGCCTCGACGACAGCCGGGTGGTTCGCCAGGCCGAGATAGTTGTTCGCACAGAGGTTGAGGACGGGTCCTTGCGAGACGCGGACCGACGCCCCCTGGGGACCGAGGAGCAACCGTTCCGTCTTGTAGAGCCCCGCCTCGCGGATCTCGGCGAGCTGCCTGGTTACGGCTTCTTTCAGTGACTCATAGGCCATGCGGACCGTCTCGCTGGTGGTTGGTCCCCTCGGAGGAACCCGCGGCATCGTGCCGGGTCGAGGTCCTGGAATTGTGTCAAAAGCGAGTGGCGCATGCAACGCTCCCGAGAGCCGTCGGCTTCTGACGAACGTCTCGGCAGGTGACGACCAATCGGCATGGCCTGCCGTCACGAGGCCGTCACTCCGACGGGACGCCGGGACCCGGCCGGAAGAAATCCCTTGCTGCCGTGTCACTTCGGACGTTTTCTCCGGCTGGGTCCCGCGGGAATGGTCCTTGCCCTGTCTACCGGCGACCCGGACTTCCTCGAAGGTCCGGAAGGAGGCGCAATGAAACAACAAGGACGATGGAGCGTGCTGCTGGTGCTGATGGCGGTGTTGACGGCGGGAGGCGGTGCCGCGGACGCGAGCGCAGACGCCGCTCGACCGGGCCCCGTGCGTGTCTACGGCACGATCTGGAAGGTGCAGGGGAGTCTGGCATCCGTGAAGACGGCGCAGGGGGAATTGACGTTTTCCTCCGGGCTCGACGGGCTCCGGGTGGGCGAGGAAGTGGAAGTCCTGGTGACCGACCAGGCGGTGATCGAGGTGACGCCGCTCGGCCGAGGCACGACGGCGCCCGCGCCGGCCTCCTTGTTGTCGGGCGCCGCGCTTCTGCTCCAGCAGAGTGAGACCAGCCGGGAGCCGGGCTTGACCTTCTGAGGCCGGCTCGTCCATGCGCGGGCCTGGCCATACTGGAACTGTGCCGGAATTTCTCGTCTTGCAGCAACGGCAGGATCGGCATAGGGTTGTAGACAGCAGTCGATCGGAAGCCGACGAGAGGATCATGATGCCGTTCAGCACGGGTGCCATGAGAGGCCTTGCGATGCTCCTTGCCTCCTTGCTCGTGGCCGGCGCAATGGGATGCAAGCGCGAAGCGGCGTCCACGGGGGCCCCGCCGCCGCCTCAAGTCCAAGTCGTGACCGTCGCCCCGCAGACGGTCCCTGACGAGCCGGAGTTCATCGGGCAGGCCGAGGCGTCCCGGATCGTCGAGATCCGCTCCCAAGTGACGGGCATCATCAAGCAGCGGTTTTTCCGCGAAGGCGGCGACGTCAAGAAGGGCGACCGGCTGTACCAGATCGATCCCGTCCCCTTCAAGGCGGCGTACTTGAGCGCCAAGGCGAAGGTGTCGCAGGCGGAAGCGCGGCTGGTGCAGGCCAAGCAGGACCTCGCGCGCGTGAAGCCGCTCTTGGCCGAGCAGGCGGTGAGCCAAAAGGACGTCGATGACGCGGTGGCCGAAGAGCTGGCCGCCAAGGCGGGGCTCGAAGGGGCGAAGGGGGAATTGGTGAAGGCCAAGTTCGACCTGGACAACACGCTGATCACGGCCCCGATCGACGGCCTCATCGAGCGGACCCGGTATTACGAGGGCCGCTTAGTCACGGCCCAAACCGACCTGCTCACGGTGATTCACCAGGTCGATCCCATGTACGTGATCGTGAGCGCCCCGGAGAGCTTTCTGCTGAAGCGCCGGCGGGACATCATCGCCAAGCGCATCGAGCACCCCGGCCTCTACCAGTTGACCGGGAAGATCCGATTCGTCGACGGCACGACCTATCCCCACGAAGGGGTGCTCGATTTCGCCGACGTCGGCCTCCGGACGGAAACCGGGTCCCGCCAGGCCCGCGTGGTCTTTCCCAACCCCGATCGCGTGCTCCTGCCGGGACAGTTCGTGACCGTCCGGTTCCACGGCGTCTCGAAGCCCAACGTCATCCTGGTCCCGCAGCGGGCTGTCCAGCAGGGACCCAACGGGCCGGTGGTCTACGTGGTCGGCCAGGGGGACACGGTCGAGGTCCGGGACGTGAAGGCGACGAACTGGCAGGCCGACCAGTGGTTGATCGAAGAGGGCTTGAAGGCCGGGGAACAGGTGATGATCGACGGCTTCCAACGGGTGATGCCCGGTACGCAAGTCAAGCCGGTGCCCGTCGCCATGGCGCCGAACGTGGAGCCGGGAACGGGGGCGACCCAAGGGGCGGAGTCGGCACGATGAGCCCGCTGTTCTTCATCGACCGGCCGATCTTCGCGTCGGTCCTCTCGATCGTGATCGTCGTCGTCGGTCTCGCCGCGATGCAGGCGCTGCCCGTCGCGCAGTTTCCCGAAATCACGCCTCCCGTCGTCCAGATCGATGCCGACTATCCGGGCGCCAGCGCCGAGGTCGTGGCCGAATCGGTCGCGCGGCCCATCGAAGTGCAACTGCCGGGCATCGACAACCTCCTGTACTACGACAGCACGAGCACGAACGACGGGCACATGACGATCCGCCTGACGTTCGAAATCGGCACGGACGTCGACATCGCGACCGTCCAGACCCAGAACCGGGAGAAGCTGGCGGAGCCTCAACTGCCGCCCGAGGTGATCCGCCGGGGCATCTCGATCAAGAAGGTCTCGCCGGACCTGCTGGCGGTGCTGACGCTCGAGTCGGACGACCCGCGCTACGACGCCCTGTTCATCTCGAACTACGCGATCCTGCGGATCCTGGACAATATCAAGCGGCTGCCCGGCGTGGGCGACGCCACCGTGTTCGGCGCGCAGAACTACAGCATGCGGGTGATCCTCGATCCGGTGCGGATGGCGCAATTGAGCCTGACGCCGACCGACATCGTCGACGTCATCCGCGAGCAGAACCGGGACTTCCCGGCCGGCATCGTCGGGCGCGAGCCGGCGCCCAAAGGCACCGAGTTGACGATCCCCGTGATCACGCGGGGCCGGCTGACCGAGGTCAAGGAATTCGAGGAGCTGATCGTGCGCGCGCTCCCGAACGGGTCGATGGTGCGGCTGCGCGACGTCGCGCGGGTCGAGCTGGGGGCGCAGTCCTATGATCTGGAAGGGCGCTTCAAAGGCAAGCCGACCACCTTCCTCCTGACCTTCCTCGCCCCCGGCGGCAATGCGCTCGAGACCGTCAAGGGCATCCGGGCCGAGATGGACCGCCTGTCGCGCGGCTTTCCGCCGGGGATGCGCTACGACGTGCCCTACGACACGACCCGGTTCATCGAGGTGTCGATCACGGAGGTGGTCAAGACCCTGGCCGAAGCGCTCGTGCTCGTCATCCTGGTCGTGTACCTCTTCCTCCAGAGCTGGCGCGCCACGGTGATCCCGGCGGTCGCCGTGCCCGTCTCGCTGATCGGCGCCTTTGCCGGGATGCAGGCGCTGGGCTTTTCCATCAACACGCTGACCTTGTTCGGCATGGTGCTCGCGATCGGCATCGTGGTCGACGACGCGATCGTTGTGGTGGAGAACGTCGAGCGCCACATCGCGAACGGACTTTCGCCCAAGGACGCCGCGAAGCGAGCGATGCAGGAGGTGACGGGCCCGGTCATCGCCATCGTGCTGGTCTTGGGCGCCGTCTTCGTCCCCGTCGGGTTCCTCGCCGGGATCACCGGCCAACTGTACAAGCAGTTCGCGATCACGATCGCGATCTCGGTGACGATCTCGGGCGTCGTCGCGCTGACCCTGAGCCCGGCCCTCTGCGCGCTGCTGCTGAAACCCGGCCACGACTCCCGAGGCGGCCTGTTCCGTCTGTTCAACCGGATCTTCGACTCCTCGCAGCGCCGCTATACGAACATGGTCCGCCGCGTCGTCCGTCACGCGGCGCTGTCGCTGGCCGTGTTCGGGGTCGTCGTGCTCCTGTCGCTCGTCCTGTTCCGGGTCCTTCCCGGGAGCTTCCTGCCGGAGGAGGATCAAGGCTACTTCATCACGGTCGTGCAACTGCCCGACGGAGCCTCGAAGGAACGGACGGCCTCCGTCGTGAGCAAGCTGGAGCAGTACTATCTGTCGGTGCCGGCGATCCACAGCACGGACGCGCTCGTGGGGCAGAACTTCGTGTTCAGCACCCGCGGCTCGAACACCGCGACGATGTTCACGCCGCTCCACCTCTGGGACCAACGGACCGGTCCCGGGGAGCACGTGAAGGCGCTGATCGGCGCCGCGTACCAGCAGTTCGCCCGGATTCCGGAGGCCTTGATCCTCGCGTTCAACGCGCCGTCGATCCGGGGCCTCGGGGCCACCGGCGGGTTTTCACTGCAGCTCCAGGACCCCACCGGCGGGGACTTCAAGACGTTCGCGGCCGTCGCGCAGGACTATGTGTCGCGGGCCAGGCAAGACCCGGCGATCGGGGCGATCGGCACGAGCTTTCGGGTCGGCTCCCCGCGGCTCTACGCGCACGTGAACCGCGAGCGGGCCAAGGCGCTCGGGGTCCCGATCTCGGAGATCTTCGATACGCTGCAAGCCTTCTGGGGCAACTTCTATGTGAACGACTTCGTCAAGTTCGGCCGGGTCTATCGCGTGCAGACGGAGGCCGAGGCGCAGTATCGGTCGAGCCCGGAGGACCTCTCGAAAATCTACGTCCGGGCGCAAAGCCTCTCGGCGAACGGCCAGGGCCCGGCGATGATCCCGCTCGACACCGTCGTCGACCTCGAGTACACGAGCGGTCCCGATCCGGTCACCCACTTCAACGGCTTCAACACCGCCCTCGTCCTCGGCGCCGCGGCTCCAGGATACAGCTCCGGGCAGGCGCTCGAGGCGCTGGAGCGGGTGGGGCAGGAGGTCCTGCGGCCCAAGGGGTACGACCTCGACTGGAGCGGGATTTCCTATCAGGAGCGCAAGGCCGGAGGCCAATCGGTGATCGCGTTCGGGTTCGGCCTGCTGATGGTCTTTCTCGTGCTCGCCGCCCAATACGAGAGCTGGACGGTGCCGTTCGCCGTGATCCTCGCGGTGCCCTTCGGGGTCTTCGGGGCGCTGTCGGCCGTGTGGCTCCGCGGGATGACCAACGACATCTACTTCCAGATCGGGTTGGTCACCCTGATCGGGCTCTCGGCCAAGAACGCGATCCTGATCGTGGAGTTTGCGAGCCGCCGCTATGAGCAGGGGCTGCCGTTCGCCGATGCGGCGATCGAGGCGGCGCGGCTTCGCTTCCGGCCGATCGTGATGACGTCGATGGCGTTCATTCTCGGGGTCGCGCCCTTGGTCGTCGCGACGGGGGCCGGCGCCGCCGGCCGCCATTCCATCGGCACCGGGGTGCTCGGCGGCATGCTGGCGGCCACGTTCCTGGCCATCTTTTTCGTCCCGCTCTTCTTCGTGTTGATCCGTAGGCTTACGCAACAGCTCGCCGGCCGCCCGGTATCCCGTCCGGCGGTCCCGGCCGTTCCCTTGCAGTCGGAGGGCCGACCATGAAGCATGCAATCGTCCTGGCGTTCGTCTCGTCGCTCCTTGCGGCCTGCGCGATGGGCCCCGATTACCGGCCCCCGTCCGTCGACACGCCCGACGCGTTCCGCATGGCCGGCGGGCAGGAGGTGGAGTCGATCGCGAACCTCCCCTGGTGGGAGCTGCTCCGCGACGAGGAGCTGCAAAAGCTGATTCGGATCTCGCTCGAGGAGAACAAGGACCTCAAGCGGGCGGTCGCGACGATCGAGGAGTTCGAGGCGCGCCTGCTCGTGACGCGCATGGATTTTGCGCCGCAGATGTCGGCTCAGGCGAACGCGCCGGCGTTCGGCCGGATGACCAATTTCCTGTTCCCGGGGTTCCCCAACCCGTTCAACTACTACGTCCAAGGCAATCTGTCGTGGGAATTGGACATCTGGGGGCGCATCCGGCGCGCGAACGAAGCGGCCCGGGCCGATCTCTTCGGGCAGGAGTGGAACCGCCGGGCCGTCGTCCTCCAGCTCGTCAGCGGGGTCGCGCAGGCCTACTTCGATCTGCTCCAGTTCGACATGCAGTTGGACATCGCCAAGCGAACGCTGCAATCCTGGGAAGAATCCGTCCGCATCGCCCAAGCCCGGCTGCGCCAGGGCGTGATCTCGAAGCTCGACGCCGATCAGTTCGAGGCCGAGCGCGCGAACGCCGCGGCCCGCGCGGCCGAGCTCGAGCGGCAGATGGTTCAGAAGGAAAACGAGCTGAGCGTGCTGCTGGGCCGTCCCCCGCGCTCCATCCCGAGGGGCCGGTCGCTCACCGAGCAGGTGCTGCCGCCCGACGTGCCGGCCGGGCTGCCGTCGGACTTGCTCCAACGACGCCCGGACATCGTCCAGGCCGAGCAGGACCTGCATGCCGCCACCGCCCGGATCGGCATGGCCAAGGCCGATCGGTTCCCGCGACTCTCGCTCACGGGCCTGCTCGGGGTGGCGAATCCCTCGTTGACCAAGCTGCTCCAGGCGAGCGGGAGGGAGGATGGGATTTTCGGGGTCGCCGGGGGACAGCTCGCCGGCCCCTTGTTCAATGCGCAGATCCTGGGCTTTCAGCAACGGGCGGTCGAGGCCCAGGCGAGACAAGCGATTGCGGCGTATGAGCAGCGGGTCTTGACCGCGTTCAAGGAAGTCGAAGATGCGTTGGTGGCGGTGAGCACCACCCGCAGTCAGCGCCAGGCGCAGGCGCAGCAGGTCGAGGCCCTTCGATCGGCCTTGCGGCTCGCCAATCTCCGGTACAAGGGCGGGCTGGCGAACTACCTGGACGTCCTGATCGCGCAGCGCAACTTATTCGAGGCCGAGCTCTCGCTGACCGGCACCCACCGGCTCCATCTCGTCTCGATCGTGCAGCTCTACAAAGCGCTCGGCGGCGGCTGGGGGGCGTCGGGAGAGAAGGGCGCGTGAGGAGTGCAGAGTGATGAGTGCAGAGTGATGAATGGAGGAGGGTGAGGAGTGCAGAGTGATGAGTGCAGAGTGATGAATGGAGGAGGGTGAGGAGTGCAGAGTGATGAGTGCAGAGTGATGAATGGAGGAGCGTGAGGCATGCAGAGTGATGAATGATGAATGGAGGAGTGACGAGCCCCGAACAATCACTTTCTTCGCGAAGAATCACTTTCTTAATTCATCGTTCATCACTCATCACTCATCATTATTTACGGTATGAGCACCACCTTCCCGCACCGGCCGCTCGTGATCAGGTCGAAGCCGTGCTTGAACTCCGCCAGCGGGAAGGTATGGGTGACGACCGGGCGGATGTCGAGCCCCGCCTTGAAGAGCCCGGAGAGGCGATACCACGTGTCGAAGAGCCGCCGGCCGGTGACGCCGTAGACACGGATGCCCTTGAAGATGATTTCGTTCGGGAGGTCGAAGCAGACCGGCCCGGTCGGAATGCCGAAGAGGGTCACGCGGCCGCCGTTCTTGACCGCGCGAAAGGCGACGTGGAGCGCGGTCGGATCGCCGGACATCTCCAACGCCGCATCGACGCCTTCCCCCGCAGTGATCTCACGGATGGCCGCCGCGATCGACTCGGGCGACTCCGTCTTGGCGTTCAGCACGTGATCCGCCCGCATCTGCTTGGCGAGCCCCAGCCGGTATTCGCTCACGTCCGAGGCGATGATCACCGAGGCTCCCGCCGTCCGAGCGACGGCCGAAGCGAACAGCCCGGTGGGACCGCAGCCGCTGATGAAGACCGACCGGCCGGCCACGTCCTCGGCGAGCGCGGCGTAGACCGCGTTGCCGAGCGGCTCCTGCAGGCACGCCAGCTCCGGAGGGATCTCCCGGGCCGTTTTCCAGAGGACCCGCTCCGGCAGCGCGACGTACTCGGCATACGACCCGTCGAGATCGACGCCGAGGATGCGATAGTTCCGACACACGTGCGCCTGTCCCGTCCGGCACTGAAAGCACACCCCGCACGTCAGATGGGATTCGGCGGCCACATAGTCCCCCACGGCCACCGTCGTCACGCCGGGGCCCAGTTCGGCGACCTCGCCGCAGAGCTCGTGGCCGAGGATGCGCGGCGGCCGGATCCGCCCTTGCGCCCATTCGTCCCAGCGGTAGATGTGCGCGTCGGTGCCGCACAACGACGTCGCCTTCACGCGGACCAGCACCTCTCCCTCGCCCGGGCGGGGATCGGGCATCTGCTGGAGCACCAGGCCGGGTTCCGGTCTGGCTTTGACGACGGCGCGCATACGCAAATTATCGCACAAGGCGGTGGAAAAAACTCAGCCGGCGGCCGGTCCGGGGTGATGTAACGTTGTGTGTGTAAAAGAAGAAGGGTGTAAGCTGGGTCGCTGTCCAGGCAAACCCATTCTCCAACAACGGAGGGCTTACACCCATGAGCACGCTAGCACCGTGGACCGAGCAGTTTCAACATTTCATGAGCGACGTCCGCGAGCAGTTCTGGGGCGATCTGCATCGCCACACCCGGGAGGTGTGGCAACGCAGCCTGGAGCGACTCTCGGTCGAGGCGCGGGATCGGTATCTGGGGGTGCGGGAGTATGAGCGGGACGCGAGCCGGCCGGATTATCGCAACGGCTTCTATGAACGAGAGGTCGTGACGGTGTTCGGGACGCTCCGCGTCCGCGTGGCCCGGACGCGGCGACAGGCGTTCCTGCCGCGGGGGCTCCAGCGCCTGCAGCGGCGTGCGCCGGAGGTGACCCTGCTCATCCGCGAAGCGTTCTTACGCGGGATCAGCACGCGGCCCGCGGGGCGCCTCATCGCGTTGCTCACGGAGGAGCCGGTCAGTGCCCAAACGGTCTCGCGCCTCAGTCGGGCGTTGGACCACGCCGTGGCCCAGTTTCATCAGGCGCCCCTGACCGACGACTGGCGCTATCTGTTTCTGGACGGGGTGAGCCTGCGCGTCCGACGCCCCAGCGGCCGCAAGCGCGTCCAGCTGTTAGTCGCCTACGGCATCCGGGCCGATGGGACCCGGCAGTTGCTGGCGTTTACCCGGAGCCGGGGCGAGAGCCAAGCAGCGTGGGAGGGCTTATTGCAGGATCTCTACCGGCGCGGCCTGGAGGGCCGGCACCTGCAACTCGTCGTGACGGATGGCTGTCCGGGGTTAGCGGCCGCCGTGCAGACCGTCTACCCCAGGGTCCCGCATCAGCGGTGTTGGGTGCATAAGCTGCGCAACGTACTCGGGCGTGTCCGGCGCCGGGATCATGCGGCCGTCAAGGCCGCCGTGCAGGCGATCTATCAGGCCCCCAATCGGCGGGAGGCGGAGGCCGCCGCCCGCACGTTCGCTCGGCACTGGCAGGCCGCGTATCCGACCGTGGTCGCGCGGGTGCTGGCGGATCTGCCCGAGTTGTTGGCGTTCTTCAGTTGTCCTCCGCGACTGCGGCGCAAGCTGCGCACCACCAATGCCATCGAACGCTGCTTCGTGGAAGTGCGTCGGCGGACGCGCCCGATGGTCTGCTTTGTCAATGTCCAGAGTGTGGAGCGGATTATTTACTCGATCTTCAACCGGTTTAATTTGCAGTGGCGTCAACACACCCTTCAGGAATTTACACAAGCGGCTTGACATCACCCCGGTCCGGCGGTCCCTTGACGGAAGCAGAGAAAATCAGTAGCTTCCCCCGCCTGGTGGGCTGGATCGAACGTGAGCCGTGAGGAGGGGATGATGGCGCTGATTCGGATCTTCGTGGTCTTGTTCGCTGCCTGGGTGACGCTCACGACCGGGGAAACGGTGCGGGCCGAGATCGCTCGCTACGTCGTGGACCCCGATCACTCGACGCTCGGGTTCAGCATCGATCATATGGTCGTGTCGAAGACGCGGGGGCAATTCCTGGACTACACCGGCTTCATCGACATGGACCCCGACGCCAAGGTCGTCAAGACGATCGAGGCGACGATCAAGACGGCCTCGATCAACACCAACCATCAGAAACGCGATACACACCTCAAGAGCCCCGACTTCTTCGACGTGGAGAAGTACCCGACGATGACCTACACGCTCAAGAGCTATCAAAAAACCGGCGACCGCTACACGGCGATCGGCGACCTGACCCTTCACGGCGTCACGAAGGAAATCACCCTGGTGGGCGACTTCAACGGGGTGAGCAAGGACCCCTGGGGCAACGTCCGCGCCGGGTTCACCGCGGAAGGCACGATCAACCGCAAGGATTTCGGCATCAATTGGAACAAGACGCTCGACAACGGCGGCTTGATCGTCGGGGACGAGGTCCTGATCAAGCTCGACATCGAATGCATCAAGGCGAAGTGAGGGGGCGTGACCAGGGCGTCCCTTACTCGTCGAGGCTCGGGCGAACGAGGTACGGGCCGTAGAGCAGGGCGAACAAGAGGTAGGCGCCGCTCCACCCGACCGCCGACAGGCCAAGCAGGACGTTCGTCGGAGTCGTTGGACCGTCGGGCGCCGGCACCAAGACCCGTAGCATCGCACCCACGGTGATCAGCACGTAGATCGCGATCGTCTTGGGATCGGCGTGCCGCGGTCGTCCCGTATGGCCCAAGCTCGCGCGCGTCATCACGGCCAAGGTCATCGTACCGACCGCTCCGGTCGTGAGCACGTGCACGGCGTTCGCCGGCGGCACCCCCATCCCGAGGATCGCTCCTCCAAGCGCCAACAGCGACAGCGCCAGCCACCCATAGCCTACATGCAGGATGAGCACCAAGGACTCGCGCCACGCCAGCCACCCCCGCCAGCGGTACAGCCTGACGAGATTCAACGCCCCGGCCGCGACCAGGAGCGCGCCGGTTACCCCGCCGTCCGGCTGAATGATCCAGGCCACGACGGCGATTACGACGAGTCCGATCGACAGACCATCGACGCGGGAGAAGCCTTCAGGGAGTGCGGCCACCTGGGCCTTCACCAGCAACTCGCGGGTGAAGGTCGGGGTGAGTCGCCCCCCGATCAGCGTCAGCAACAGCATGATGAGTGCGAGCGCCATGCGCTCGGGGAGATCCGTCGGGGCGCCATGCAGGGCCAGCCCGTGAAACAGCAGATTCGTGACGGCATAGAGGCTGATGAGCACGCCGATCGGCGCCCGCCCCCAGCTCCCCGCGGCAACGAGCTCCCGCCAGAGGAACGCCGCCAGCGCCACGAGAAACGAGCCGTCCACGAGTGCAGCCACGAGCGTCGAAGGCCAAGGCCAGGCGAGGACCAGTCGGCCCGCCAGCCATAACGCCAACAGCGCCATCAGCGGGATCCCTCTGAGCGGGGGACGCTCGGTCCAGTTGGGGACGGCCGTCAGCAGGAAGCCGGCGATCACGGCGGGCAGGAACCCGAACAGCATCTCGTGGACATGCCACTCGCGCGGAGGATAGAGGAAGCCGGGGCTGCTCCCCCCGGCGTACAGCAGGACCCACAGGGGCACGGCCAGACCCGCGAACAGAGACGCCACGAGAAAAAACGGCCGAAAGCCATGGGAGAAAAACGCCGGCCCCTCGTAGCGGGGAAAGGTCGGTTCTTCGTCCGACTCGGCTTCAGCGCGGTCCGGCTGGCTGACGTGTGCTTCGATCTGTTTCCCTGACATGCGGAAGGATTCTCGTCAGAGGCCGAAGGCTTGTCAACGACAGGCCGTCACTTACCCCATTTCGGTCCGGCCTTACGCCATTTCGCATCGCGGCCTTTCCCGATCGGGATGATGGCCCCCTCTTCCCGAAGTTGCCCGAGCACGTGGCGGATCATATCGCGACTGGGACAGGCTCGTTCGAGGAATCGGATCAGGTCCTGAGGGGGTGACCTGAGGCATTTCCCCAAGGGACTGCAACAGTTAATTCCTCAACATGGACAAGCTTGTCATTTTGCGGGATCGGCTGACCATGAGCGAGGACGGACTGAATGTGCTGTTGGATCGCTTCACGAATGTTGCGCTTGGCTTCTTCGATTGTATTCCCACTACTGGCACACCCGGGCAACGTCGGACTGTAAGCCAGATAGCCGCCATCTTCCTGTTCTTTTTCAACGACGATCTCGAACGTATAGAATTTCATAACGCTTCCCTACAACGGGGAGTGATTATAGCCGATCCTCGAGATGTCCGGCCCAGTTGCCTAGAACCTATCTCAAAATCGTTTACAAGAGAGCAGCCGGGACGGGGGCAGCGGCTCCGCTTGAAGACAGAGCGGGGTGGACCGCTCGGACGCTCCGCGCGGTGCGCCGCTTAAACTCGCTGCGTCCGAGCTTCACTGAACGCAGCGTCGAACAGTAAGCGGCTTCCTCTCCGCGCTTACGCTGAGCGGTTTGCCACCCGGCTCTGATGGCGCTCCGCCACTGCCCCCGTCCCGGCTGCGAGAAAGGAGATGGTGATTTTGAGATAGGTTCGAGTTAAAACGGGAACGATCGGTGTGGTTAGGGAGTGAGGCTGCCTGCATTCCTGCTTGGACGCCGTCACCCGTTGCACTCGATGAGCAGCAGGGTTATCGTTGTCTGGTCGAATCTCGATGTGCGGCGCCGGTAAGTCGCACTCGACGTGAGCCGCGCAGGAGTGTTGCCACCCCGCACTAAGGCCATGACAATGGCGGATATCACGGTCACCCGGAATGGGGAAGCGACCTTTCGAGTCGAGGTCAAAGAAGGCGCCAGCCGAACCGTGCACGATGTGACGGCGACGAACGCGGACCTGCGTCGGTACGGTGGAGAGGTCTCGCCCGAGCGCCTCATCCAGGCATCCTTCGAATTCCTCCTGGAGCGCGAGCCCAAAGAATCGATCCTGCGCACCTTCGCGCTGCCCGTGATCGAGCGCTACTTCCCGGAGTATCCGAGGGAGATTCGGAAGCGGGTGGCCTAGAAGGATGTTGAAAAAGGCCCCCAGCTTTGAAGACACTGGGCGCTCACCATCTCGCGCCCGTGCGCAAACGTTGAGGCGACTTATTCGTCGCCTCGCGCACCTCGCATCGCTCAGGGCCTCAACGTACCGCCCCCGGGAAGAGAGCTGTCTTGGCAGCTCGGGGTGGGCGGGTGATGAGGAGACGCCTCGGCCAAGACACGGCCGGCTCACCATCTCGCCGGCGCGCACAAACGTGTCGTCACTTATTCGTGACGACGTGCGCCTCGCTGCGGCCGCGGCCGGGAAGGGGCGCGTCATAGCGCGCTTGGGGCTGGGCGGGTGTCATAAATGGCCTTTTTGAACATCCTGCAGGCGACTCTAGATCCGATGCCTGTTTCCTGAAGTTCTCGATTTCCAGGTTGTCATAATAGTTCTTCACCAGCCTGGTAGAACCCGACGAGGGCTCGTTCGATTCAACTCCTCCCTGGGACGGAAGAGACAAAGGCCTGTCCGTCAATGCCGCGCGCGCTTGCTGGCTCACAATCCCGGGGAGGGACCGTCCTCGAGCATGATCATCGGCGTAGGGTGGCGTATGAGCTTGTCATCCTCGCGGCGTTATCAATTGGCTTCCTGCTGCTGTTTCCACGAAGGCCGATACTCGTCGATATGGCATTGGCCCTGTTCGGACTGGGGCTCGTTCTCCTCAATCTCAACTACACCCGGACGGAGATCTGGGGACAGTGGCCGCGTGAAATCGAACGAGGACGGGCGCCACGGGGAATCTTGGTCACAATGGCGCTGACGGCCGTGGCGGTGCTCCTGTTTCTGCTCGTCGCGGTCGCGATCGGATACCGCGGAGCAGACTGGCCCGGAGCGGCGGCCAGAATTTTCCATCCGAAGCTGCCGATCGCCATACTCTTGTACTTGCCCTGGGCGTTCGTCCAGCAAACGCTGTTTCAGTTTTATCTGCTTGGTCGGCTCCGCACGCTCTTTCCCTGCCTCCACCCATTCTTGCAGTCGGCACTGAACGGCCTGATCTTCGGTGCGGTCCATCTAGGCGACATCAGGATTGCCGTGCTGACCGCGCTGGCCGGCACGCTCTGGAGCCTGGTGTATCTCCGCTATCGCTGCCTCTGGCCACTTGCTGTGTCCCATGCGCTAGTGGGTACAACATTTTACTATTGGGTCTACGGCTCCGATTTGGCGAGCCAATGGAGTGCTTTCTTCGCAACGGTATTGAGTCAAAGATAGGCGCAGGCAATCTTCTCAACCCAAAGTGTTGCTTTCTGAGTGGCTGCGAACGGGAAGTGGGGACGAGCAAGATGACATTCCGGCCGCCTTCGGCAAAAACACACAAGTTTTTCTTGGCCTGTTGTAAACAATCATCGTCCTCAACCAGGACCACGACGACAGAAATGTTGTTAACCTTGTAAGCGTCGAGCCCTCAAAAGACTCACGGTACATTTTCTTCCTTCTAGCAGTTAGGCATTCCAGAGCTCTCCACTGCCACACCGCTCATACCAACCGCTCCAGAATCCAAAGTGGAAACCTTTACTCCATAGCGCACAAGCCAGTTATACGGATGGGCTTGACGCTAATGTTCCCTAATAAGTAATCTGTCCTCCATTTTTGCTGTCCGGCTAGAGGGCTCACCAAAATTTAAGCATGCGTCATGGGAAAGAAGGCTGAATATTGGCACCCCGGATATAGTCACCCCATCACCCAGAATCACCTCAAGGACGAAGAGCCCGGGTTCCAGAAAGAGGTGATGAAGGAATGGTTCTTGTCGAAGTTTGAGAACCCTGCAGAACGTACTCCATATGAATCAGCAGAAGGTGGGTACATCTATATTTGGGGAGGCCCTTTTGATGCTAGAGAGGAGCTTGGTAGCGAATTCGGCGGTTTTCTCTCTGACGAGATAATTGAAGAGTGTGCTCAGGAGCTTGAAGATGAAGAGGGATGCGTTGAGTGGGCGCGCATACCTACTGAAGAGGACTATGACGACTCTCTTCTCGAAACGATTGGTGGGAATCTCAACTTTTATGCCACCTTTCTTGAGAGCATTAGAAATATCAAGATGCTCTTGAACCAAGACCTAGAGGCGTACTTAAACGAGATTCTCCATCGACTCCTGTTTGTGAATATAATCTCCGCTCTCGAGTCATATTTGTCCGATGCGTTCATCAACACAGTCCTTCCGAATCCAGACCTCCTTAGGAAGTTTGTTGAGACAAATCCTGACTTCCGCGAACGAAAGCTGACGCTAAACGAGGTCTTTAAGAGAGCAGACCAGCTTAAAGACGAGGTTAAAGAATACTTAATCGGTCTACGTTACCACAATCTTGCCAAAATCAAGCCGATGTATAAAACAACACTTGAAATTGAATTCCCCGATACTGGTGACTTGTTTCGCGCCATCAAAGTGCGCCACGATCTAGTTCATCGCAATGGGAAGACTAAGGACGGAGCTACTATCGCCATAACAAAGAATGACGTTCTCGACCTCATTGAAAAAATAGAATCCTTTGTGAAAGAGATTAATCATCAGCTTGATCGGTATGGAGACTTCTAAAGAGTTATCGAGAAATTCAAGGGCAAGTCATACACTCACGCATCGCGCAGTCAGGTTCGATATGTGGTGCCGATTGTTGTGAAAAGGAAGAACAAATTTCATGTTTACCATATGACTATCTTATGACACCTAAAAGCTCAGGGAGTAGGCTGACGCTTCGGGCGAAACTCCTTAGGAAGATATTTACTGAAATTGATAAGCCTAAACGTATCGAGAGTGTGTACCAGTATGGACCCGACCCACAATCTATTACCCGGCGGGGCTGCTGCACCATAGTGATCAGGGCAAACAGTACATCGCCAGTCTCTACCAGACCTTGCTCGTTCGCCGGGGCGTCATCCTCAGCATGAGCCGGCGGGGCAACTGTTACGACAACGCGCCGGTCGAGAGCTTCTTCAGCACTTTGAAGAATGAGTTAGTTCGGCACCGGCAGTTTCAGGATCGTGCCGAAGCGCGTCACGTCACCTACAACAGACAGCGGCTCCACCAGGCGTTGGGCTATCGCAGCCCCGAGGAGTTCGAACGGGAGGACAGTGACCCTTAATCCACCTGTCTGTTATTTCGGGGCCACCTCAACTTGCCCCTATTGTCTGCGCCGAGATCCTGTCCCCCATTCAAAGGTGTCTGTCAAATCCGGGGCCATCTCAACCTTACCCCTCATCAGACTCCCCCTTCTAGGTATAGTGGCCCTAAGAGGCGGTAGACAAATGACGCCCTCGGGGATTACCGTAGTTGCCAATGCGCATTCCACCGATAATGCTGTCCCTGCTCGTTGGGATCGCTTTTGTATCAGGCCTTTCCCCTGCCGATGCCAATAGTCCCCTTCAATCCCCAGCCAATCAAACATCCAAGTCGGAACCACATCAGGCTAAGACCAAGGCGCAGGAGTCTTCTCAGATGCCGATAGTCGTCAATGTCCCAGCTTCGCAGCCCTCAATTCATGTCACCGTGCCAGAAAAATCATGGGTACACGAGATCCTTCCTTCGCTGATAGCTGCATTAGTGTCTGGGGGGATTCTTCTAATCTTTTCGTACCGTCTGCAAAAGGCGTTGCTTCGGCTGTCGCGGACTCTTACAGGGCAGGGGGATCTGTACTTCAGATTTGGTGAACGAGGAATGGAAGCTCAGTTCTTACTGTTCAAAGCCCAGGCGATAAGAAGAGAACCAGCCCATCCAGATTGGCAAGCAACCGCGCTAGCTTTACAGGACAAAGAGGCAGCGATACGGGCATTATCTGGCCCGATACTTTCTTATTTCGATGCTGACCCAGAAATCGGGACGCTTTATTCACAGTTCCTAGATCTTTATATCCAACTGAAGCGAACTCTAATCCATCGAACGGAGTGGGACCAAGCGGCTTTTGAACGTGATCAAGACAGCCTCAACGACATGTATGGCGAAGCACAGTTACGTATGGGGGCGATCATCGAAAGCGGCAAGCCGGTGCCACAACATGAGCTTGAGAACTGGCGAAGAGCCGTAGCAGCCAGGCGTGAGGAGATGCATCAATGGTAATGATCGGGCGGCATAGCATTACCGCAAGTACGGAGTGGACTGAGGATCAAGTCTTGACTTTGACATCTGATGATCCTGCGAGGCGCTGACGAAAGGACTGATCTTTGCTGAGCCGCTGCATCACGACGCTCAGCCGTCGGTTGACGGCACTGTAGCTGACCCCCAGGCGGTTCGCCATCGCGGTCAAGCCGTCGCTGGCCAATCAGTGCAAGACATAAAGCGCGAATTGCCAATTACAAAACCTGGCCCTCCCACGCAGACCTCGGGCGAGACGGGGCCGGAGAAAAAAGCGGCACCGTAAAATGCCCTAGGAACGGCGATCGGCAGGAGGTCCAACCCAGAGATCGGACTCAAACACAACATTCATCAACCGGAGGGGGAATTTCACGTGATCGCACTGGTGAATTTCAGGAGGTTGACATTATCTCGCCGTATGCCCGTAAGCCAATTGCTGCTTGGAGTACGAGGGGGCACACATCCTGCTTAGTGCTGTACTAACGGGACGCTGTACTTCGCCGCTTGTCAATCCACTTGCGGCCTTTAAGGATTGGAGGGTCCTTGATTCCTTCTGGGATTATCGGATCGTCCTCTGTCCCGACTGCACAGATATCAGGATCGTTCACACCAAGTTGCCACGCGGGGCACACGCGAAGGTGCTGCTTTGCAATACCAAGCTCTAGAAAGAGCTGAGGTGGTCCCGATGGATCCGCAAAGTACGCTGGTACTAAGACGTAACCTCCAGCACTCCTGAACCGTGCCAAAAAGCCATCAAGGTTCCTAGAGTCGGAAGGCTCCATTCGCTTGATGCGTGATATTGTGATCCAGCGTTGGTTGCTTTCGGCACCGGAGGTGAACTTTGGATTTGTACCGATTACGATGGTATAGCTTGCCGGTCGAGCTTTATCAACGCCTGTAATGACGGATACCCCCAGTCGCGCCTCCCTATCCATATCACCCAATATCGTCCGCCAACCCCGAAAGATCTCTTTCGCAGTGGTTTCTTCACGGAAACCCAGAGCCAGCAAAGGCAGTTGGCTCGGGCTACCGCTGTAGGCATACACCGTAGCGTGCCATTTCGCACGGTCCCACAATGGAATATCAATGAGAGATTCAATCCTTTGATCTCGATGCTTCAAGTCATCGACATTGCAAATCTCAGCCGGAGGCTTTCCATCCCCTGGTCTCGTCGTGCTTGCCTCGCCAGTCTTCTCCGAATCTTTTTGAACGTCACTATCCCATGGAAGAACACGTCTTAGCTTGTACCCGGCGCCCGTGGCTTCCTTTTGCCAGTCCGCTTCCCAAAACTTCGGTCGCTCCCCAAGTATGTTGCCGACACACGTCGTGACATTGGCGATATCCAGAGCCCTCTGAAACGCAACTTCATCATGGACCAGCCGCTCTAAGCGGGTTTCATCCATGATGATCGTCTGCTGGATTGTTGCTGTTACGATCTCAACTAAGCAGTCTCGTAACCTGCCGCGCTCCTCCGGACCAGCTGTCTTTCGCCAGTCAGAATGTCGGATGATCATTGCCGGTTCGCCATCGATGCTGTCTGCCTGAAACTCCACCGGCCTTGTGAGAAAGTCTGATGGACGCACCTTTATTGTGAAGCCAGTCCGATACGGAAAGAGCCCATCACCCAAACCGGTGGCCAACAGCGCTTCCAGTGCGGCAAGAACCGTCTCTCCAAGCTGAATCGATGCCAAGTTGTTCGTCGTCTCTATGGTTATTTTGCACCCGAGTACGAACGATTCGAGTCTCACCACTGGCAGCTGAAATAGTTCTGGCCTTGAATAGAAATCATTAGCTGATAGCTGATCTGCCCATTCAACGAAAAATTGCAACACGGCCTGGGCCTCTTCAGTCTCTGCGATCAGCTTCTCGGCCCGAAGCTGGTCCTCATAGCCTAGGGCATACATAACTGCCATTCTTGAGTATGGAAGCTGAAGCCTCTCCAGAACCTCAGGCAAGAACGCAAGCGACTTCAGATCCCATAGGCTACATTTCAACAATAACGCTCCCAAGAAGACGTCCTGCCTTTCACGTTGTTCCAGGAATGACGCCTTGAGCTTAGGCTCCAACGTTAACGAGGCGGCAACAGCGTCGGCTGTCTGAACCCATGCCAGACCACACCATATCCGTCCAAGTTGCAGTTCCAACCAAACCAGTCGCTCTAAGCAACGGAGCGCCGACAGTACCAGCTTCCCCTGCTCCCAAAACTCAGCCAAGGCATGGTTTGCCGCCGCCAGCATGTTCAACCGTGCCGCCCAAAGTAACCCTGCCTCTTCATACGCCATGCCACACTCGGCTTGGGCTAGGATCAAGTCTCTGCGGTACTCATACTTCGCAAGCTTCACCTGCGCGCGTCCGAGGCAACGAATGGCATCGTATCGCTTGCCAGACCGAAGCTTCTGCGTCCCACGTTCCAGGAGACCCCGGCCCGCGTCTCCTTCGCTTCTTCTCCGCTCCACAATGGGCAGCAGAGCCTCGAACAATTCGTCATACGCCTCATTGTCAGTCAGAACGTGTCCCATCTCGCTAACTATTTCCGCAAGTGGCGTGACAGGATAAGCGATGAGGCCTTCACTGGTAGTTATGATGTCTTTCAGCTCAAGCAAGAATTTGTCTAAGGGTTGACCGCCCGTCATGGCTTCCTGCATGTCGACCAGTACCCTGCTCGTTCGAGCCTGCAAAGCGTTGTTCGGCCGTCCAGGTTCGGCAGCTAGGCGGTCGAGTTCATCGCGCAGCGTTGTGGCCCTCTGACGGACCTTCGCGGCCTCTGCATCGAGTTGGCCGTGCGCCACCGTCGTGTTGAGCACCGTCCAGAGATTTGTCAGGAGCTCGAGATCCTGAGCCTGCAGAGCACCCTTGGCTAGGCCCTCGACTTGGTCATATAGACTGTTCAGCTCAGTGAAGTCGTCGTACCACCAGAACGCCGTCCATGCCCGCGCGTACAGAACTCGTAGTCGTTGTTGTCGATGATTCACCTGCTCCGCGAGCCGTTCAGCCCGTTGAAATCGTCCATCGACCTGAACGCGAGGCAATTCAAGACCGCGTGCGATCATTGCCGCTCGGAGACAGTCCTCAACCAATTGGTATTCAATACCGGCATACCGGGCAGGATCGTTGATCTGTGCTTCAATCTCTTGGAGTTCAGCCGTGCGTTCAGTATCCAGGGGACCGGAAACCTTCTGAACGATGTTGTCGTATCCCGGGATCTTTAAGGCCTCGACGGCGAGCTGAAGGCGATCATTTGCAAAGACACGCTCAACGATCCAGGTTCGATCGAGAATGCGAACAGGAACTCCGTGCTGGTGCGCAAGGCTGTCCTCGACCTCGGCGCGGGCTTTGTCCTTAACAAACTGGTTCGTAATGAAGTAGATAAGCTTGTAGTCCCTCTTCGTGCCGATGATCTTCTCAACGTCGGACTGGACTTTAGCGCGCCAATCCTCTTTCGCACTGAAGGCAAAGGCCCAACGATCCTGGCTCGCGTCTCGCCCTATTCCTTCATACCACCGTGATGCGATTCCATCCGCTACTGGATACGTTTCTGCATCGACTTTACTGTCCCCCCCACCAGTTGGCCCCGTCTGAGGAAGCAGGTTGGGACATAATTCCTTCTCCGCAAGGCGCCGGCAGAAATATTCAAAGTCCGTTTCCTGCTTACGAGCCGTTAGGGTGTCCAAGTGGTACTCAAAGACGGGACGAGTTAAAGAAATGTCCGACTTTGTTCTTGAATCGGAGAAAAGCTCGGGCCGTCGGGCCCGCATAAACTCCGATGGGCTAAAACGAATCTTGCCTGGCATGACAGTTCAGAAGCGTCTCTCGCTCTTCGATCCTCAATCGCTACCCGGGAATCTGCCGCGTTCAGAGCAAGACATGTTACTTTCCCTTTGGTAGCAGTCCCTTCCGCTCGAGTTCCTGCCAGTGCTGCTCCACCAGCTGGATCAACAGGGCTTTGACCGACTTGTTCTGGAGCGCAGCCTCGATCTTGGCTTTCACGATCGTGTCTCTTGGCACGTCCCTGAAGTTTCAGACGCCAGCGTCCTCGCGCTCTTTCCCCTTCGGCATGGGGCGGCACCGTAGCAAAAACCCTGGCGTCAATCAACACCTCTTGACATCATTCGATAGCAGCTGACGTTGTTTCCTACGGACAGCCCGGAGGAGCGCCGTGTCATGAAAGGGGCGCGGCTATCCACCGCCTTGGACCGCATTCGGGAACGGTTTGGGGTGAGCGCGGTCAGCTGGGCACGCGTGCAGGATTGACGTCGTGACGCCGGCCGGTAAGGATCGCTTCCTCCCAACAGTGTGAGGGCCGCCTTTGGAGTGCCCCGCCGGGCGCTATACATTGCGTTGACACATCATAATGATCCGTGCCGTACGATAAAGGCCGTGGTGACGCCCGCCGGGCCGCCAATCACCGTTTAAAAAATTAAGAAGCCTTACCTAGTAACCCCACGGCCCTGTTCCTTCCGCGTACGCGGCAAGGGGCAGGGCACTTTTTTTGCTCATTGGTTTGGGTGTCTACGGATAACGGAACATCTAGATGATGCAAATGCCGCTGCACGATCGGTGTTGGAGACCAAACTGAATGAGAGCCGACGGTGCACAACGGCGGACGGAGGAATTCCTGTGTGCCACAAAGGAAGTGTGGCAGCCGCACTACCCTGCTCCCATCACTGATGAGGAAGCTCGCACAATTGCAAACAACACTGCCGCCTTCTTCGAAATACTTAATCAATGGGACCAACAGCCGCGTAAGGACGATCAATGACGCCTGGTTCAAAGGCATTCGTGCGTAGAGTCCGAGATGCTGCCTGTGGAGGATGGGTAGGCATCTTCCAGGCTCTGAGCATTGCAGTGCCGGCCAAACCATGCAGCACGGATCGGTCGAGGAAAAAGGCGGAGGCTCAGGCACCTTCGAGCCAGAGCGTGCACCTGATTGCTTCTTCGATTTGGAGCCGCTTGGAACTAGCCTCCATACTGCCGTCAGGCAGCTTGCGTACATCGTCGTTGGCGGAAAGCTGGCCATCTCCTTTTCAACCTCTCAGCCTCGTCACTCGATATGGTCTCCCGGCGTCACCCGATCTGCAGCACCCCCGCCCCCTTGATCGTCCCGGCCTTGAGGGCCTGCAATGCGGCATTGGCGTCTTCGAGGCGGAAGGGGACGGTGTGCGTGCGGATCGGAATCGTTGCGGCCTCCCGCAGGAGATCGATGCCGTCCTGCCGGGTGTTCGCCGTCACGCTGCGGAGGACCCGTTCCCCGAACAGCTCCCGGTCGTAGTCGATCGAGGGAATCGGGCTCATGTGGATCCCGGCGCAGGCGACGGTGCCCCCGCGTTGGATCGCCCGTAAGGCGGGGATGACGATCTCGCCGGCCGGCGCGAAGATAATCGCGGCATGCAGTTGTTCGGGCGGCATGTCGGTGGCGCCGCCCACCCAGACGGCCCCGAGCTCGCGCGCCAACGCCTGATGCTCGGGGCGGAGGGAGCAGACGAACACCGAGCAGCCCCAGTGACGCGCGATCTGGATCACAATGTGCGCCGAGGCGCCGAAGCCGTACAGGCCCAGCCGCTGGCCGGGCTGGATGCCGCTGAGCCGCAGGGCGCGATACCCGATGATGCCGGCGCACAGGAGCGGGGCCGCTTCGCCGTCGCTGAACAACGGCGGGATCGGGTAGGTGAACCGCTCGGAGACGACCGCGTACTCCGCATAGCCGCCGTCGACATCGTACCCCGAGAACGTCGGGGCGAGGCAGAGGTTTTCCCGTCCGGTCCGACAAAACTCGCAGCGCCCGCACGTCCGCTGAAGCCACGCGATGCCCACCCGGTCGCCTTCTTTCACCGTCCGCACCGCGGACCCCACCCGATCGACGAGGCCGACGCTCTCATGGCCGGGCACGACGGGACGTTTCGCCGGCGGCAGTTCCCCTTCCACGATATGAATGTCCGTCCGGCAGACCCCGCAGACCGAAATCTTCACCCGCACCTCGCCGGGGCCGGGCTCCGGAACGGGGACGTCCGATACGGTCAGCGGGCTCGTGTCCACGCCGGCCGGCTGTTCGAGGACCATGGCACGCATAGCGGATACCGTCCATGAAGCAGGCGTCTCCCGCATGATGAAACGGACGACGGGTGGCTTGCAATGGGCGCGAAGGTCTTTCTCCCGGTCTTGCCCCGGCACCATGGCGTTTCGCCAGGTGCCAAAACGGCCGATCCACTGATCGGTTTTTCTATCCTCCGCCTCGTACTAGCAAGCACGAAACGCCTCGGTCTGTGGTATGATCCCGCGGCTCTGCGAGGAACCCGTGGCATGATCTTGCTGGCGTGGCTCCACGTCGTCTCCGCGGTCGTCTGGATCGGCGGCATGGTCTTCTTGTCGCTTATCCTCGTCCCCGTGTTTCGCCGCGGGACGTTCGGCGCCGATCGCCGGATCCTGTTCCAGACGCTGGCTCGCCGCTTTCGCGTCGTCGTCTGGATCTCGATCGCGGCCCTCGTCCTGACCGGTCCGTTCTTGATCGCCGCGCGGTCGGGGTCGCTCGATCAGGCCGACGCCTGGGGCTCGGTGCTGCGGATCAAGCTGGGGCTCGTGGCGGGGCTGGTGATCGTGACCGCGCTGCACGACTTCTGGCTGGGACCGTTGGTCGGCCGCCTCCGGCGTGAAGGCTCCGAGACGAGCCCGGCGGATCAGTTCTTGATCCGGATGTCCGTCGTCATCGCGCGCCTCGGGCTGCTGTTGGCGCTCGCGATCCTCTTCTTCGCCGTGACCCTGGCCCGCATGTGACCGGCCGCGGCCGAGCACGGCGGCGTCCCGCTATGGTAGACTGCGACCACCATGCGAGCTTGGATCCTGGCCCTGGCCGCCGTGCTCTCACTCCCGGTGAGCGGCTCCTGGGCGCTCGAGTTCACGGCGGATCAGATCACCCGCATCGACGGGCACAGCCGGAGAGCGAACATCTACTATCGCGACGATCGCTGGCGCCTCGAGCATCATGATCTCAATCCCGTCAATGTGACGATCGTCCGCAAGGACAAGCAGGTGATGTGGTTGCTCTTGTCCCGGATGCGTCACTTCAAGACCGTTCCCTATGATCCCGAACAGGCCCCGAAGGTCAGTGAGACGTTGGAAGGCGAGGTGGAACGGGAAGAGATCGGGACGGAAGTCTTGGATGGCCATCCGACGACCCTCTACCAGGTCACGGTGCGCAAGGGCGACCGGACGGAGGTCTATTACCAGTGGCTCGCGAACGACATTCGCTTTCCGCTCAAGCTCGCGCGGAAGGACGGCAGTTGGTTGGTGGAGTACCGCAACGTCAAACTACGGCCGGTCTCGGATTTTCTCTTTCAGTTGCCCGTGAATTTCCAGCCGTTGGAGGAATTCGATGACGCGCCCAAGTCCGACGGGCGCAATCGGCCGATGTAACGATGGAGGAGGGAGCGTGAGCGCGGTGGGGAACAGGTGGAGCATCGGGATGGCGGTCTTGGCCGTGTCGGGTACGCTGCTGTGGGGGCAGGTGGGGTGGGGACTGGACGTGGCGGACATGACGCCGGAATGGACGCCGGAAGGGAAGAAGCTGGCGATGGAACGCGCCAAGTTGCCGGTGAAGGATGAGATGGTGCGGATCCCCGCCGGGTGGTTCTTGATGGGCAGCAGCAAGCAGGCGGACCGAAACGCCTATCCGCCGGAGCTGCCGCAGCGCCGGGTGTATCTGGACAGCTACGACATCGACAAGTACGAGGTAACGACGCTACAGTTCCTGCGGTTCGTGTTGGCGACCGATCGGCCCCCGCTCATCGATTGGCGGTACGACGGCGGCAACTTTCAGGAGAGCATGATCAACCACCCGGTCATGCACGTGACCTGGTACGACGCGGACGCGTACTGTCAGTGGGCCGGCAAGCGGTTGCCGACCGAAGCAGAGTGGGAGAAGGCGGCCAGAGGCGAGGACGGGCGCATCTATCCCTGGGGCAATCAGATCGCCGGCCTCACCCGCTCGAATTTCGGACGAACGGGCCTGTCCGGGCCGGTGCGCGACCGTCCGGAACGACTCATGCTCTACCCGCCGATCATCTCCGTGGACAAGTACGAGAATGCGGTGAGCCCGTACGGCGTCTATCAGATGTCCGGGAACGTCGCCGAATGGGTGGCGGACTGGTACGATCCGAAGTACTACGCCGTGGCGCCGGACAAGAACCCTCCAGGGCCGAGCCAGGGCACGCAGAAGGCCTTTCGTGGGGGAGGCTGGATCGACAGCACCCCCCAGGTGCGTGCGGCGCAGCGGAACGGCGCCGAGCCGAATACCAAGATGAACTGGCTGGGGTTTCGTTGCGCGAGGAGTGTGAGCCAGCCGGCCGACCAGGCGGACACGGAGCGTGCGCGCCCGGCTTCCTGACGGCGGGTCACGCCACGTTGAGCGAGGGCCCGCCGACGACCGCCGGCGCCGTCTGGGCGGCTTTGGCCAAGCCGGTGATCCGGTCGAAGGCTTCCCGGACTTGGGCCGACTGCCGGCGCAGGGCGATCACCAGCTCCAACGGAATGTTCCCGTCTTCCATCGCCTTTTCGAAGGCCTGGATGACGGTCTCCTCCATCCGGCTGCACTCGGCCAGGACTGCCTGCTCGTCCTCTCGAACGGAGGCCGCCACGAGGCGATCCAACCCCGTCGGCATCGCGATCCCGTTGAGCATCTCGGGTTCGCCGCCCAGCAGCCGAATTTCCATCCTCAGCTCCGAGGCCAGCCGGCCGCGCTGATGCGAGTACTGCTTGAACACGGTCCGCAACTCATTCTCTTTGACGGCCTCGGCCGCCGCGCGGAACCCCTGCTCGCTGGCTTTGCACACGGCGAGCAATCGGTTCAATGTCTCGATGACCTGTTCGTTGGTGGTGGCCATGGGGGCTCTCTTTCCCCGGGTCAGTGCCGTATCCGGTCTTCTTCCTCCTGGAGGGTTTTGCATTCCACGCACAGGGTCGTCATGGGCCGGGCCTTGAGGCGACGCAAGGGAATGTCCTCCCCGCAGCTTTCGCAAATCCCATAGCGGTCTCTCGCCATTCGGTCGAGCGCCTCATCGATCTGCTTCAGCAGGTTCCGATCGCGCTCCTTGAGGCTCAGCATGAAATGCTGGTCGATCTCCGCGGTCGCCTGATCGTTCAGGTCCGGGAAGACCTCCACTTCGATCCCGGACGAGAGCGGCTTGCTGGCCACGAGGCGCAGGACCTCGGCGCGCTGGCGCTGCAGGTCATACAGGATCTCGTCGTACTTCGGATTCGCCGCCCGCGCCGCCGGTCTTCGGTCTGTCAGCACGTCTCCCATGGCCTCCTCCTTTACCTCACCGATTCGTTTCTACTTATAAAAGACGGGCTCCGACGGGCCTATCGGTGCACGGCGGTTTTCCCTGTCAGGGGAGAGCTTACCCTGCGATCAAGTGTGACACGAGGCGCGCCGGATTAGGGACGTGCGGCCTTGGACGCGAGCAGCGCGTGACAGCGCTCCGCCGTCTCCTTGACGAGGAGACCCATCTTCGGGTGGGAAGGCTCCAGATCGACGGGGAGACGCGCCCGCCGCAGCCGTTCGCTGGCGGTGGGACCGATGGAGGCGACGACGAGGCGCCCGGCCGCCTGCAGCAGCGCGTCCAATTGACCGTTCGATCGGGCGACCTCGAGGAGGTGATCGACTTGCGCGGCGTTGGTGATGAGGATGACCGAGATGCGGCCGGCCAGGATGGCCTGGATGATGTCTTCGAGCGGGCGGCGGTCGTCGGGCATCGCCCACCGGTAGACGGGGACCCGGATGACCTCGGCGCCCCGTTCGGTCAGCGCCGCGAGCAACTCGGGATTGCTCGCGCCGTACTCCTGGACCGCGACTCGTTGGTGCGCGACCGGATGCCGGGCGTCGAGTACCTGCAGAAGCTCCCGCCAGGTATTGGGTTCCGGCACCACGAGATGGGGCGAGAGGCCGGCCTCCTTGAGCGCGGCGACCGGCTTCGGGCCGCGGGCGACCAACGTCGTCGCCCTCAGTGCGCGGATCAAGACCTCGCGGGGGTGGCGTGTCCCAAGAAGATCGAGCAAGGTGCGCGTCCCGACTCCGGTCAACAGGATCACGACGTCCACCTCACCGGCGACGAGCCGATCCCCGAAGGCCAAGGCGTCCGCGTTGGCTTCCAGTGGAATCTCCTTGAGCGCGGGGACCACGACCGGCTGACCGCCGTAGCGGGTGATGAGACGCTCCATTTCGGCGGCCATCCGGCTCTCGAACGCGGCGACGTGCAAGCCGTCGAAACCGGATCGGGTGACCGTGGGATCAGGTGAGCGGGGCATCGATATCCGCCTTCGCCAAGGGCGCGCCGAACGGTGGTCTCTCGAGCGACTCGACCACGCGCGGAGGAAGGGACCGCCGTAGGCCGGCCCTTACCAAACGGGTCTGCGGCCTTCGGACGATCTCGCGGGCGGAAGCCTGCGCACGCTCACTTGGCTCCCGCCGCGGTCATCGCACACCGAAAGCCGGTGGAATCGTTCCGGTTGGTTGGATCGCTTTTCACCCGGGTGAAGATGCGCACGAGCGGCGTTTCGACCGACCAGCCGGAGCTGCGCAGGACCTTGTGGGTTCCGGTCTCGGGGCCTTTGGGGTTCTGAGCGGGGCTTTTTTCGTAGTAGAGAGGATCGTACCAGTCGGCCACCCACTCCCAGACGTTCCCGGCCATATCGTACGCGCCGTATGGGCTCTTGCCGGCTTCGTAGCTCCCGACCGGCATCAACGTCTTTTCGCCAATCCATTGCTGGTTGTAGTTGAGGTGCTTGCCGGTCGGCTCGACGTTGCCCCAGGGGAACCGGCGGTCGTCGGTGCCCCGCGCGGCCTTTTCCCACTCGGCTTCGGTGGGGAGCCGTTTGCCGGCCCACCGGCAATAGGCGTCTGCGTCGTACCAATCGACGTTGATCACCGGGCGGGCTGCGAGCGATTCCGGGACGGGCCCGCCATGCCACAGCGTGCGTGCCGGGGTCTTGGGGTGCTCCGGGAGCCGGTGCCCGGTCGCCGCCACGAACTCGGCATACCGGGCGTGCGTCACTTCGTACTTGTCGATGTAGAAGTCGTCGAGGAAGACCTCGTGCCGTGGGTACTCGTCGCGGCCGCCGTCACGATCCCCGGGAGGGACGCCCATCGGAAACGGGCCGGCCGGCACCAAAATCATCGGAGCTCCGTCTTTGCCGACGATCTCACCGGGGAGGGGCGGACCGCCGCCGGCAGCCGCGATGCCCACGCCCAGGATGAACGACCCGATCACTGCCAACGCATACCGTCGCATGAGTACCCCTTTGAGAACCAAGTCGAGATGACGATGGCCGGGACGTTGGTCACAGCCGGAATCGGTGACGAGTGCCGGACCCGACCTGCTCATGAAGATGAACGATGGCGGATCGTATCATACCGATCGAGGCGAGCGACAGAGTATCGCGCCGAGTCGGGTCGGGGGCCTGTTGAGCCATTTGTCAATGTTACCGATCGGCATCGTTCAGTCATTGGTCAATGTTACCCGCGCCGAGTCCTCACCGCCGGGCTCTTCGCCGCCGGGCTCGACACCCCGTTTGCGCCCTTGCCTGACACGCGGGTCGAGCCCGCGATCTGTCGCTTCTGCTCGTGGAGCCGGGGGCTAAAGGTCCAGCCTCGCCACGGCGTACGGGCGTGGGGCGACCGGGGCACCTGCTCGCGTGGGGTGCGGGTCACGCGATTGGCCAGCGCCCACAGCCGCTCGAGCTGCTGATCAATCCGCCGCGAGAGGGCAAACGGATCCGTCGTCCGCCGCACCCGCTGCAACGCGGCCAGCCGGGTCGGATCCGCCTGCCCGCAGGCCTGCACCCGCTCGAACGGCGTCTGCGGCCGGTCGTACTGGCGACGGAGGCGGGAGCCGATCCGGACCTTACGCACCAGCTTCATCGAGGGCTGAAACAGGTTCTGGAAGAGCCGCAAGTCCGCATACAACGCGTTGAGCGCCTCCAGCGCCGCGACGCTGTCATAGCGATCCCAGCCCACGAGCTTGCGCACGTGTGTCCAGTTCTTCTGCTCTACATGGGCGTTGTCATCTTTCTTATAGGGCCGGGAACGGGTGAACTGCACGCGCTGGCCGGCGGGCCGCTCCGGACAGAAGGCCCATAGGGGCTCGTTGATGAAACTCGCTGCCATTGTCCGAATCCACCCCCAGCAAGCCAAACGGCAGATCGGCTTCGATGCGCCGCATGGCCCCGACGACCTCGTGCCGACTCTTCCCCATGATCGCGCGACGCTCGACCCACGTCGTGTGAATATCCACACCATCCAGCGTGTGGAGGAACTCGCCCGCTGCCGAGGCGCCGGAATGCGACACGAGATCCAGCTCCAGATACCCCGCCTGCGCGACGTCCCAGTGTTCGGTCTTCATGGGAATGAGGTGTTTCAGCAGGGCCCCCGGCCGCGTCGTCCCATACAGCCGGCGCCTTACGTGCTGCTTGCGGTCCCGCAAGCGCCGATCCATCTGCCGGGGACTGATCCGCCGCAACTGGGCCTCCAACGCCGGCGTCAGCGGCGCCTGGCGTCGCAGCCACGGCAGCCACATGGGCAACGCCGCCTTGAGACGCACGCCACAGAGATAGCCCGAGGCCTCCCAGACTTGCGCGAGCCGGTCAAGCGCTTCCGCCGAATAGGTCGGGCGCCGTCGACTGACCCGGCGCACCGGCGGCCGGGGTGGGCTTCGACGGCTCAGCACCCGAATCACATGCTTGCGGTGATAGCCACACACCTGCGCCACCTCGTCTAGGATCGTCGACCGCTCCCGCCCTCTCGCGCCTTGATACCGTTGCCACATCACGCGGAGATACTCGTACCGGCGACTGTCGCGCCATGCCCGTTGCCTCCATCCGTCCCCTCCTTGAGGCCCGATGCCCTGAACCTTGGAGGGTAACGTGTCTACATGACTCAACGAGCTGTCGCTGGGTAACATTTGAGATGACTCAATACGGGGGGTTGACGGGGTCGACATGGCTCCCTAGACTAGCGGCTCCGAGCCACCGGATGACCAGACTGGGCGCCGCCACTTCCTGCTCTCTAATAGGAGACTCGATGGCACAAGGATCTGCCTCGGTATCGGGCGCCGCAACGCCGCGGTGACCCCCCTCTTCCAATGGTGAGCGGGTTAAAGGGGCTCTGGCACATCGCCCTGAACGTGACCGATGTGCAACAGGCACGGGCGTTCTATGAGCGCCTCTTCGGTATGCGCGTCGTCTGGCAGCCGGATCCGATGAACGTGTACCTGAGCAGCGGTCAGGACAACCTGGCACTCCATCAGGCGGCGCCGGCCGGCCCGCCTGCAGGCGCCGGCTCGCGGCCCCAATCGCTCGACCACCTCGGCTTCGTCATGGAATCCACCGATGCGGTCGACCGGCTGTTCGAGAGCGCCCAGCGCTATGGCGCCCCGATCATCAAACCTCTCAGACGGCATCGTGACGGAAGCTACTCGTTCTACGTCGCCGATCCTGACGGAAACGTGGTGCAGGTCTTGTATGAGCCGCTGATTTGCGGCCGGAGCGAGCGCTGAATGCTGGACGACCTCCGCAGCCAGGATTACATCGCCTTGGCGCCGTGGACCTGGGTGCAGCTCGAGAGCCAAGAAGCCCCGGGTCCGTTCCCTTTCGTGGCCGGTGTCGCGCCCGAGGTGGTCGCAAGCCTGCACGAGGCGCATAGCCTCTTGTTGAGTAGCGTGGAGACGGCCATCAGCGACGTCTTCTCGCATCGCGCCCCGCTGGATGACGCCCGGCGCCAGCGCCTGTTGGAGGACGCCTACGCCGAGCTGGTCGCCTCGCGTCCCCATCTCAGCCGCCACATCACCGCCCGCCGCGAGCCGGACGGCCGGTTCGTGTGGGAGTATCCCAAGGACCCGACCAAATCCTCGACGATGACGTATACGGGCCTGCGAATCTTTCACTCCGTCAAACGGCAGGCCATCCCGATCCCGTTCGACCGGCCCGCAAGCACGGCCGTCGGCAAAGTCCTCGGTTACCTCGACGGAAGGCACACAGTCTCCGAGATCAAGACGGTCGGCGCCACGCTCGGGCGTGAGGTCACCCGGCCGATCGCGCAGCTCTTGGAGACGCTGAAGCGGCACGACTGCCTCGCCGTATCCTCCCGGTCGACGGTTCATGATCATTGGTTGGCCTCGACCGCGGATCGTGACGTCGTGCATCTCGGCCATGCCTCGCTGGCCTATCGGCAGCGGGACCAGTTCCTGTTCTTCGATCCCTGGCTCATGCCGTGGTTCGCCGAAGCGCCGGTGCCGTCGCTCTGGGGCGGCCTGCTGCCGAAGCCCGCCGCCATCTTCTTGAGCCACGATCACGACGATCATGTCGATCCCCGGACGCTCCTGCACATGCCCAAAGACATTCCGATCGTCGTGCCGAGCCGCCGCAATCGCCGAGCCCTGTATTACGACTACCTCTCGTTGCTTCGGGAGCTCGGCTTCACCCAGATCGTCGAGCTCGCGCATGGAGAGAAATGGGTGTTCGAGGGGGGCGCGGTGGTGTCCGTCCCCTTCTTTGGAGAAGATCCGTGCGACATCGAGATGCCGCGCAACTGCTATCTGATCACCGACCGCGGCCGCAATGTCTTGGTGCACGTGGACAGCGGCCCGACGAATGCCGGGAAATCGGCCGTCAAGGAGGGCGTGATCGATGAGCTGGTCCGGCGCTACGGGCCGATGGCGGTTCTCTTCGCGTCCCAACAGCAACTGCTCGAAGTGCGTACGTATGCCGCGCATGCGAGCCTGTCGCATCCCGGCCGGTGGCTCGAGACCGGGGAGAACGGCTATCTCACGAACGGCTACCTGTCGGAATTGGCGGCGGCGGCGAAGGCGAAGCTCTTCGTGTCCTATGCGACCGGGGGCGCCGACTGGTACCCGGACCACCTCTCCTTCATGTTCAGCCGTCGCAACCCGGCCCGAACCGCGCTCTTGACCGCGCACTGGGAGCCGCCGGAGCAGCTTCGTGAGCTGCTCGCGCCCCGCCGCTGCGGCTATCACTACAGCCGCGCGTTCGACTGCTTCCGGGCCGCCTCGGAGGCGGAGACGCAGGTCCTGTCGCTCGCGGACCTGCTCGATCCGCTCACCCTCCACCGTCTGGACCACGGCGATCCTCCATTTCTCGCCCCGTCGCGGGGTCGTTGACGGCTTCGGCCGGGCGCAACGCTTCCAACCGATCGACCTGCAGCGCTCCTGGGTGCGGCACCACGAGGTCCGCCTGGTACAAACGGTCCGGGGGGTAGGTCGTGGCGACCGCGACGACCGTCATGCCGGCCGCGCGGGCGGCCTGGATGCCGGCGACCGAATCTTCGATCACGAGGCAGTCCCGGGCTCGCAGCGGAGGCGCGGGCGCGTGAGGCGCGTTCAGCCGCGCGAGCGCGAGGCGATAAATCGCGGGATCGGGCTTTCCCACCGGGGCGTCCTCGGCCGCAACGATCGTGGTGAAGGCCCGTTCGATCGGCGTGCCGGCGAGCGCGAGCACGATCTGCTCGCGCCGGCCGCCGGAGGCGATCGCCAACCGCGCGCGCCGGCCCGCCGCCTGCACGAAGTCGACGACGCCGGGGAAGAGCGGCGGACGCCCGGCCGCCATCTGCGCGCGGAACAGCTCGGCCTTCCGGCGGTGGATGCGCGTCTCCAGGTCCTCGTCGGCTCGTCCCCGCCGCGCCCTCAGCAGCAGCGTGAGGCAGGTGCGCTCGTCCATCCCCAGGTACGTGCCATAGTAGTCCTCCTGCGTGAGCTCGATCCCATGCTCGCGGAGCGCCTGTTGAAAGGCGAGGAGATGAGGGGTTTCATCGTCGGCGATCACGCCGTTGAAGTCGAAGATGATGGCGCGGGGCCACGCACCCATAAGAGCTCTCGGGATCGCGGCCGCGACTCTAGCACCGCGGCCGCCGAAGCGGCAAGGCACCTTGCCCACCTCCTGACCGTGCTGTATTCTACGTGTCCACCGAGGATCGCGTTGCGTGACTGACGTCCATGTCCTGACCGACCTGCTGCTCATCTTCTCGGTCTCGATTGCCGTCGTCTTCCTCTTCCAGCAGTTCCGTCTGCCGTCGATCGCCGGCTTCCTGGCGGCCGGCGCCTTGCTGGGTCCGTATGGGCTCAATCTCGTCCCCGATCTCCAGCAGGTCCAGACCATGGCGGAGATCGGCGTGGTCTTGCTGCTGTTTACGATCGGGATCGAGTTTTCGCTGGCGCATTTCACCGCGGCCCGGGGGTTGTTGCTCATCGGCGGTCCACTCCAGGTGGGGAGCGTGATTCTGCTGACGTCGGTGATCGCGGCCCTGTTGGGTCTGCCGTGGGGCCAGGCCTTCTTCTGGGGCTGCTTGCTCTCCTTGAGCAGTACCGCGATCGTGCTGAAGGCGCTGGCGGATCGCGGAGAGACGGACTCGCCGCACGGGCGCATCATCGTGGGGATCCTGATCTTTCAGGATCTGGCCGTCGTCCCGATGATGCTCGCGGTTCCGTTGCTGGCCCGGCCGACGGAGGGGGCGATCGCCGACCTCCTGATCGTGCTCGCGAAGGCCACCGTCCTGGTGGGGCTCATCGTGGCGACGGCCTGGTTCGTCGTCCCGAAGTTTCTCGATCACATCGTCCGCAGCCGCAGCCGGGAGCTGTTCCTCTTGACCGTCATCGTCTTGTGTCTGGGCATCGCCTGGCTGACGTCCTTGAGCGGCTTGTCCCTTGCCCTCGGCGCCTTCATCGCCGGCCTCGTCATTTCCGAATCCGAATACAGCCATCAGGCGATGGCGGAGGTGCTCCCCCTGCGGGACAGCTTCAACAGCCTGTTCTTCGTTTCCGTCGGGATGTTGATGGACGTCCGCGTCGTCCTGGCGCACCCCTGGCTCGTCCTCGGGCTGATCGCGGCCGTGGTCCTCGGCAAGTTCGCCACGGGTGCGGGGTCGGTGCTGGCCGCGGGGAACCCGCCCCGGGTGGCCATCCTCGGCGGCATCGCCATCGCGCAGGTCGGGGAGTTCGCGTTCATCCTGGCGCAAGAAGGACAGCGAGCGGGTTTGCTCGCCGCCGAGGCCTACCAACTGTTCCTCGTCGTGTCCGTCCTGACGATGGTGCTGACGCCGTTCATGATCCAGGCCTCGCCGAAGTTGGCGCGGCGTGCGGAGGCCCTCCAGCGCCTGCACCATTGGTTGCCCGGCAAGACGGCGGCGCATCTGGCTCAATCCGAGGCCCAGCACCTCAAGATCAAGGATCACGTCATCATCATCGGCTACGGGCTGAACGGACGGAACCTCGCCCGCGTGCTCGCAGAGACCGAGATTCCGTACGTCGTGCTGGACCTCGACGTGGAAAAGGTCCGGCGGGAGGCGAAGAACGGCGTGCCGATCACGTATGGAGACGGGACGAGCCCGAGCGTGCTCCGCCACGTCCGCATCGATGAAGCCCGCGTCCTCGTGGTGGCGATCTCCGACCCGTTCTCGGCCCGCCGGGCCGTCCAGATCGCACGCGGGCTCAATCCGCATCTGCACATCGTCGTGCGGACGCGCTACCTCCGGGAGCTCCAGGAGCTGCACGAGCTGGGCGCCGACGACGTGGTGCCCGAAGAGTTCGAAACGTCGATCGAGATCTTTGCGCTCGTTCTCCGGACGTTCAAGATGCCGCAGGATTTCATCGTCCAGAAGGCCGAGCAGGTGCGCCGGGAAGGGTACGCTCTGCTTCGGCGCAGCGCGTTGCCCGACCTCGCGCATCACCTCCGGGGCGGGACGCTCAGCGACGCGGAGGTGGAGACGTGGCGGATCGAGCCGGATTCTCCCGCGGCGGGAAAGACGCTCGGGAAGCTCTCCATCCGCCCGCGGACCGGCGCCTCGGTGATTTCCGTCACGCGGGGGGGCGTGACCCAATCGAACCCGTCGGAAAAGCTGCGGCTCGAGGCGGGGGACGTCGTCGTCCTGCTGGGGACCCGTGCGCAGATCCAGCGGGCCATTGCGCTGTTGAGCGACTCGAAAGAAGGGGGTGACTAGCGGGCTTTCCCGGTCATCCACTCATATGCTTCGCGAAGGGTGCCGACTTCGACGACCGTGATCCGGTGCATCTGCGCGTGCTCATAGAGATCCCACTCGGCGGTCCGTGCCTGACCGCGGGGCACGAGCACCGTGTGCATCTTCGACTGTGAGGCGCCTTCAATCTTCAACGGCAAGCCACCCACCTCGCCGATCCGCCCGTCGGGGCCGATCCTCCCGGTCAACACGACGCCGGGCTGCAGGGCTTCGCCTCGCCACGCCGCCATCAAGCCGACTGCGATTGCCGCACTTGCGCTGGTGCCTTCGGTCAAGGATCCCGTGGACCGGTTCTTGATCGTCACCGTCCAGCGCCGCGCATCCTCCTGCAGGAGCCCGGCGGCTGCTGCAATCGCAAAACGGACCCCGTCCTTCCACTCCTCGCTGACCGCCGAGCCGCGAACCGCCTCGCTGAAATACAGCGTCGGCCCACCGGCCTGCCGATCTTCGTCGAGCTGGATGACGATATAATGGACCGTCCCGCTTTCCCGGCTGTCGCCGGCGGTGACGGCCAAGGCGGGAACGGTTGCAAAGCGGTGAGGATCGGCCCCGCTGCCCCCCGGCGTGATGGTCGCCGCGACAACGAGCGCGAGCCCCACCCGATAAGGAATGCGAATCATGGTGGTCCTACTTATAGCAGAGGCGGCGAGCCCTGTCATCGACCGTCATCGCGGCCCGTCGCCTTGACAAGAAAAAGACCCGCATACTATAGTCAAGTGCTCGATTTTTCAATGAACTGAAGCCGATTGCACCATGGGTGACACATGGCAAACACGATAGCCGGAGAGAAGCTGGATGCCGCGACCGCGCTGGCCGAGCTGCAGGAGAGCAAGCACGACCGTGTGACCATCGTCTTGTTGAGCGGTGACATGGATCGCGCCATGGCCGCCTTCATCATCGCGACGGGGGCCGCCGCGATGGGGATGCAGGTGACGATGTTCTTCACGTTCTGGGGTCTGAATGCCATTCGCCGAAAGGGCTCGAGCAGCGCCGCGAAAGACTGGCTGCGCCGCATGTTCGGCGTATTGAACAAGGGCGGAGCCGAGAACCTGCCGCTCTCGAAGTTTCACTTCCTCGGTCTCGGGACGGGCATGATGAAACGCGTGATGCGGGAGCATCGGATGCCGGGGATCCCTGAGTTGATTCAGACGGCGCAGGACCTCGGAGTGCGCTTCATCGCCTGCACCACCACGATGGGGTTGATGGGGATTACCAAAGACACGCTCATCGAGGGGGTCGATCAGTTGGCCGGAGTGACGACGTATCTTGCCGAAGCGAAGCAAGGGAGCGTCAACCTGTTCATCTGAGTCACCGAGGCGAGCGTGGGCGGGAACCCCCGCTGAAGGAGGAGTCAATGCATTCGGACGTGAAACTGGACACACTCGGCTACTTCTGCCCGATGCCGATCATCATGACCTCGAAGAAGATCAAGGAATTGGTTCCGGGCCAAGTGCTGGAAGTGATTTCAGACGATGAAGGGATCAAGAAGGACATGCCGGCTTGGTGCCAAACGACCGGGCATGAGATGCTCGGGCTCGAGGAGGAGGGGGCTGCTCCGCGAGTCTACAAGGCGTACGTCAAGAAAACCCGCTGACCTCCCCGCATGCGGCGGTCCCTGAGCCGGACCTCGGTCCGGCTTTTTTGTGCCCACCGTCTGCACATCTTGTTAGACGGATGCCCACATCTTATCCTCGGAGTTGTCCACAACATATTGGTCGTATTTCAGCCTTATCCACTGCATCTTGTATTTTTCTCTTGACAGCCGGTAGTGCCCCTGTTATAGCAGCCGCGATTTCTCCGGCCCGGCGCACACCCACCGGCCCCGTCCGAGCGTGGAAGGGTGGAGGCCCCGAATGGACCGTCAGTCGAGACAGCGCTTGTGCCCGTCGGTCCGGGTTCCATCCCAGTCTTCACGGATCGTCCCTCACCCTGTGAGCGGGAAGGCCGATCTACGGTCTTCACCGCCCGCTTCAGCCGTGATCCTCCTAAGGAGGTGCGCAATGAGAACGCTCGTGGCATCCGAGGAAAGCCAGCTCGAGGGGATCGATGCTTGCGCCGACGCAGACCGCGCCATCGTGTCTCCTCTGGACGCCGGCCAAGGGATACGCGGGATTCTTCTCGAGCTGCCGTTGGAACGGGTGGCCCTGTTCGTCTGGAGCAAGGAGCTCGGGCTCGCGGACGTGACGGCGCTCAGGAAAGCGTTACTCCGAGCGCAGGCGCGCCGTGCCTTGCTTTTTATTCCGGCCGGGCTGGCCATCTCGAGCGCCGTGCTGTTGCTGGCGACGCTTTCGCGGATCGCGCTGATCCGGGAGGTGACCCATGACCACCTGATCCACGACGTGGTCCTGTCGTAACGGGAAGTTCCTCGGAGACGCCATCGAGCGAGGCTGAAAACCGCGAAGGGAGGGAACCATGTCCGGACCCTTTACGCTCCGATACCTCCATCTCTTTCTCCGAGAGAAGGCCCCCGGCGCCTTCATCCTTTCTCGCAATGGGAAGTCCGCGGATTGGGTCGGCTCCAGCGGAGACGACCTTGCCGAAGCAGTTCGTCGGGCGGCCCAGCCCTTTCCCTACCGCTATTTTTGGTTTGCCTACACGTCTTCCGCCGAGCAGGCCTATGAGCTCGAGCACGCCTGGCTTCACCGATATCGGCCGACCGACAACAGCGAGCCGCCGGCCGGCACGCGCGCGACCGAGTGGAAATGTACGGTCGACGGGTGCGCCGCCTGCGCGCTGGCGACCGCCAAGTGATCGGCAAGTGATCGGCAGTAATCGGCAAGGAAGCCGGATTGTTCGAGTGCGTCCCTCCCCCGCACCTTCAGCGGCTTGACTTCACCGGCTGCGGCCAGTACGGTAGCGTCGTCTGCTGGTCAGGCTCCGGTGACGTCACGCTCTCTATCCTCTCCCGACAGCCTCCTGCTTCTCGACAACTGCGGGCAATTATTGACGCTCCGTGGGCCGAGTCGACCGCGTCGCGGCGTGGAGATGGACGAGGTGGGGCTGATCCGGCGCGGGGCGGTCCTCATTCGAAACGGGATCATTGAGGCCGTCGGTTCCGCCGCTTCGCTCACAAAAACTGGAGCGGCGAGACGGGCCCGGCGAATCGATGCCGGCGGCCGCGTGGTGCTGCCCGGCTTCGTCGATTCTCACACTCACGCGCTGTTCGCGGGCTCCCGCGTGGACGAGTACGTCGCGCGGATCGCCGGCGCGACGTACGAGGAGATCGCCCGAGCCGGCGGCGGGATTCAAGCGAGCGCGGCTCGGACACGGTCCGCGACGATGCCGGAGCTGGTTGAGCAATTGTCCGGAGTGGTCCGTCGCTTCCTGGAATACGGAACGACGACGCTCGAAGTGAAGAGCGGCTACGGGCTCGACGTGGCCCAGGAGCTGAAACTGCTGGAGGCAGTTCGGCGTGCGTCTGCGCGGTGCCATGCGGAGCTCGTCCCAACCCTCCTGCTGCATGATGTCCCGGCGCGATTCAAAACCGCACGGGCCGCGTACCTCGTGGCCGTGACCCGGCGCTTGATCCCAACCGTCTCCACCCGTCGGTTGGCTGAATTCTGCGACGTCTTCTGCGACCGAGGCTACTTCTCACTCGCCGAAGCGCGGGCGATTCTCTCGGCCGCGGCGCGAGCCGGATTGAAGCTGAAAATCCACGCGGAGCAACTCTCCCATTCAGGCGCCGCCCGGCTCGCCGCGCGGCTCAAGACCGTCTCCGCCGATCATCTGGAGCACATCCAGCAGGCGGATCTCACCGCCATGAAACGGCACGGAACGATCGCGACCTTGTTGCCCGGCTCGGTCTTCCACCTCGGCGAGACGCGCTATCCGCCCGCACGGCGGATCATCGACGCCGGGATTCCGGTGGCGGTGGCCACCAACTTCAATCCGGGAAGCGCGCCCAGCCTCAACCTGCAGATGACGATGGCGCTGGCCTGTTCGCAGATGCGCATGAGCCCGGCCGAGGCCGTGACCGCGGCCACCATCAACGGGGCGCACGCGATCAACCGGGGGCGACAGGTGGGCTCGATCGAGATCGGGAAGCAAGGAGATCTGGTCGTCATGGAGGTTTCCGACTACCGTGAGATTCCTTACTTTTTCGGCATGAACCATTGTGCGGTGGTGATCAAGAGAGGGCGGGTCGTCTGTTCACGGGAGGGGGTCATCTGATGGAGCCGCTCGTCGAGTGTGTGCCGAATTTCAGCGAGGGCCGGGATCCCGCAAAAGTGCAGGCACTAACGGCGGCGGCTCGGAGCGTCCCGGGCGTGATCCTGTTGGATCAAGAGATGGACGCCGATCACCATCGTTCGGTCCTGACCTTCGTCGGGCCGCCGGACGCAGTCGCGGAGGCGGCGTTTCGGTGCGCCGAGACGGCGATGCGGAGCATCGACCTTCGGGGACACCAGGGAGGCCATCCGCGGGTCGGTGCCACGGACGTGATCCCGTTCGTGCCGATTCGGGGCGTGGCGATGGAGGCGTGCGTCGCATTGGCCCGGCGGGTCGGGCAGCGGATCGGCCAGGAACTGGGCATCCCGGTCTTTCTCTACGAACGCGCGGCGACCCGCGAAGAACGGACGCAGCTCGAGGCGATCCGGCGGGGCGGTCCGGACGGGTTGGCGCAGCGGATGCAAGATCCTGCTTGGGCGCCGGATTTCGGCCCGCCGTATCTGCATCCCACCGCGGGCGCGACGATCGTCGGCGCCAGGCCGCCCCTCATTGCCTACAACGTCAACCTCGGGACGGAGGATCTGGCCGTGGCGAAAGCCATCGCCAAGACCGTCCGGTTCTCCAGCGGAGGCCTGCCGTTCGTGAAGGCCATCGGCGTGCCGCTCGAAAGCCGCCGCCTGGTCCAGGTGTCGATGAACCTGACGAACTTCCAGGCGACGCCGATCCATGTCGCGTACGACGCCGTTCGCCGTGAAGCCGAACGACATCGGGTCGAGGTCATCGAAAGCGAGATCGTTGGGCTGGTGCCGCAACAGGCGCTCGTCCAGACCGCGCAAGCCGCGCTCAAATTGACCCGATTCGATCCGATGCAGATTCTCGAGACGCGATTGGAAACGGCACTTGCCCGCGAGACCGGCGAGCAGCGCGAGGATCTCGGCCGCTCGGTGTCTTCCTTCCTTTCCGCGCTCGCGGCGGGCACCCCGACGCCGGGCGGCGGCAGCGTTGCGGCGCTCGCCGGCGCGCTCGCCGGCTCCCTGGGCCTCATGGTCTGCCGTCTCGGACCGCCGAAGTCGGCGTCATCCGAAGAAGGAGAAGTCCGCCGCCGGCACCTCGCGGACGCGGAAGAGCGACTGACTCGACTGACCGCACGCCTGCAGGCGCTGATCCAAGAGGACGCAGACGCGTACGGCGGCGTGATGGAGGCCTACCGGTTGCCGAAGACCGATCCCCGGCGATCGGACGCGATCGCCGAGAAGTTGATCGCCGCAGCCCGGGTGCCGCTCGAAACCGCGGAGCTGGCGTCTGAGACGGCGCAGGCGCTGCTCCGTGTTCGGCAATGGGCCAAGCCTTCGGCTTCCTCGGATCTCAGCGTCGGGGTACTGATGGCGCGTGCGGCTATTGAAGGGGGGGTGCTGAACGTGCGTGAAAACGTGAAAGGAATTGAAAATCAACCTGTTGTACTGGAGATGTTGGCCAGGACCGAACGAATCGAACAAAGCCTTGTGGATCTCCAGAGGCTATGCTAGACTCCCTTTCCTCAATCACAGAGCGCAGAGGAAGGACGCACGACCGCAGATGGAAATCAAAGTTTTCAACAACAATGTCGAAAAAGCGTTGAAGGTTGCGAAGAAGAAGCTGGCGGGCGAAGGTCTGTTTCGCGAGCTGAAACGGCGGCGGTTTTATGAGAAGCCCAGCGTACGCCGCAAAGCCAAGCAGCGGGAAGCGCAGCGTCGGCGGCAGAAATGGCTGGCCAAGCGGAAGATCGACTAGCTCCCCCTTCCTTTTCCCCTCTCGTTTCATTTCCTCCCCGGTCTCGAGCCCATGCGGAATGAGGAGATTCATGCCGCACTGCGGATTCTCAGGCGCGAAGTCCGGCAGTGGCAGGAGCCGGTCGTCGGCGTCGTGGCCAAAGAGTCGCGCGACCCTTTCCGGGTTCTGATCGCCTGTCTGCTCAGCCTGCGAACCAAGGACCGCACGACCGCCGAGGCCAGCCGGCGCCTCTTCGCGCGTGCAGCCGATCCCTCCTCGATGGGGAAGCTCCCGCTGCCCGACATTCAACAGGCGATCTATCCCGTCGGTTTCTACCGGACGAAGGCCAAGCAGATCCACGAAATCTGCGCACGCCTGATCCGCGACTACGACGGCCGCGTCCCTGACTCCATCGACGAGCTCCTCACGCTGCCGGGAGTGGGCCGCAAGACCGCCAATCTGGTGGTCACGGTCGGTTATCAGAAGCCGGGCATCTGCGTCGACATCCACGTCCATCGCATCAGCAACCGATGGGGCTATGTCAAGACGAAGACGCCCGAGCAGACCGAGCAAGCGCTCTGTCGGAAACTGCCCGCCAAGTACTGGATCACCTATAATGATCTGCTCGTCCCTTTCGGACAGAACATCTGCCAGCCGGTGTCGCCCTATTGCAGCCGCTGCAAGCTGACGAAGTATTGTGATCGCGTCGGGGTGACGCGGTCGCGGTGAAGGGACTCGCCAATCGTTCAAGAGCGACCCGTGAACCGCCCACGCGAGGGCGCACCATCCCCCGATCAGCGATTTCCAAGTAACGCTCGACGTCTTTAAATGAACAGCGTGGTTTCCGCGGACGCGGTGAGGGAAAGGATCGCCGGGAGCCCGAGGATCTCGTCGACGTTCTTTGCGACCGCCGCCGCATCGACGCCCATGTACTCCAGGCCGGCGCTGCAGGCGATCAGCCGAAACTGGCCCACCTGTTTGGCTTCCTGAAACATCTCCGAGATCTTCGGGACCTTCTTTTCTTGGAGAAGCCTGGCGACTTCCTGCGCATTCGACTGGTATTCAGGCGGGAAATCAAAGGCATCGAGGCGGCCTTCCGCCACCTTCTTGATGGTCCAAAACAGCAGCACGACGATGACGTCCTTCCCCAAGGCGGCGGCCGTCAGCCCAAGGGTGGCGACCTGGTGCAGCTTGTCGTAGGTGGCGTTGTGGGCGAAAATGACGAAGCGCGGTTTGGGTTTCACGGTGTCTCCAGGCGTGCGGATTATATCGTCACACGTCCAGGCAGACAAGCGGCCGACGCGGACTGTCTTGTGTCACGGCTTGCCCGGGATCCGAAGCCCGTGCCGCTCGGCCGCCGCGGTTGCTTCGGGGTACCCGGCATCAGCGTGGCGCAGGACGGCGAGTCCCGGATCGTTCGTCAGCACCCGTTCGAGCTTCTCGGCGGCCAGGCTGGTGCCATCCGCCACGGTCGCCTGCCCCGCATGTAACGAATAGCCCATGCCCACGCCGCCGCCATGGTGAAAGGCGACCCACGCGGCGCCGGAGGCGGTGTTGAGAAGCGCGTTGAGGATGGGCCAATCGGCGACGGCATCGCTCCCGTCCCGCATCGCCTCCGTCTCTCGGTACGGCGACGCGACCGACCCGCCGTCGAGGTGATCGCGCCCGATCACCACCGGGGCCTTGAGCAGGCCCTCCTTGACCATCTCGTTGAGCTTCATCCCCATCGCAGCCCGCTCCCCGTAGCCCAGCCAGCAAATTCGGGCGGGCAAGCCTTGAAAGGGCACGCGCCGCCCCGCGAGTTGGAGCCACCGCTGTAACGCCCCGTCGGCCGGGAACAATTCCCGAGCGGCCGCGTCGGTCGCCGCGATGTCGGCCGGGTCACCGGAGAGGGCGATCCAGCGGAAGGGGCCGCGGCCTTCGCAGAAGAGCGGGCGGATATAGGCGGGGACGAAGCCCGGAAAGCTGTAGGCGTCCGTGACGCCGCGCTGGGACGCCATCGTGCGAATGTTGTTGCCGTAATCGAAGACGATGGAGCCCGCCTTCTGGAAGGCCAGCATCGCCCGGACGTGCACGGCAATCGAATCGAACGCGCGGTCGAGATACTCGGACGGACGCTCTCGGCGCAGGCGATCGGCGGCCTCGAGGGACAGCCCGGAGGGGACGTAGCCGTTTAACGGATCGTGGGCGGCCGTTTGGTCGGTGACCAGGTCCGGGACCACCCCGCGGCGCAGCAACTCCGGGAGGACGTCGGCGCAATTGCCCACGAGCCCGACGGACACCGGCGAGCGGTCCTTCACGGCCTCGTGCACCCACGCCAGGGCTTCCTCGAGCGAGGCCGTCACGCGGTCGCAATAGCCCGTGTTCACGCGACGCTCGATCTTGGCCGGGTTGACTTCGACGCAGAGCATCGCGGCCCCGTTCATCGTCGCCGCCAACGGCTGGGCGCCGCCCATCCCACCCATGCCGCCGGTCAACACGAAGCGGCCGGCAAGATTGCCGCCGAAATGCTTGGCCGCAGCGGCGGCAAACGTCTCGTAGGTGCCCTGGACGATGCCTTGCGTGCCGATATACATCCAGGAGCCGGCGGTCATCTGGCCGAACATGATGAGGCCCAAAGCTTCGAGGCGCCGGAATTCCTCCCAGGTGGCCCAATGGCCCACGAGGTTCGAGTTGGCGAGGAGCACCCGGGGCGCCCATTCGTGCGTCCGCAGGACCCCGACGGGCTTCCCCGACTGGATCAACAGCGTCTCGTCGCCCTCCAGCCCCCGGAGCGCGCGCACGATCGCGGCGTAGCAGTCCCAGTTCCGGGCGGCCTTGCCGGCGCCGCCGTAGACGACCAGCTCCCGCGGATTCTCTGCGACCTCGTCGTCGAGGTTGTTCATGAGCATCCGGAGAGCGGCTTCTTGCGGCCAGCCTTTGCAGGACCGGTCGGTGCCGCGCGGGGCGCGTATCGACATGCTACTTCCGTTGGGCTTTCGTCTGCGTCTTGACGCTGTTGATGAAGTCTTCGATCACCGCATCCACCTCGCCCGGTGCCAGCGGGCGATCGTGCGTCTCGCTCTCGTCCACCAGGTACGAGTCGTGGTCCTTCTCTTGGCGAATCACGACCGTATTGTCGGGCGTGACTTCCACGAGCATGAACCATTCCTTGGCCCCGCGCCGCAGCGTCACTTCCTTCCCGAGGCCCTTCTTCGTGATCTCGATTTCGAGCTCTCCGGCTGTCCCCGCCGGCTCTTCCGCTGCGGAGACGGCGTCGGCCCCGAGGGTCACAAGCACGGCCGTCGCGAGAGCAAGGCTGAAACGGGCGGTTCGTTTCATACGACACTCCTCCTTCGGGACTCCGCATCCTGCAGGGTCTTCGTCAAGATCGCCCCAAAGCGTCCCTGGGCCACGAGGGCTCGGATCTTCTCGATGTCGGCCGCCAGAACCCGATCGTCGCTCAATCGAGACACGGCACGGCGGATTTCCTTGAGCGCCTCGCGGCTTCCCACCCCGGGTTGGAGCGGACGGTGAAAATCGATGCCCTGGGCGGCGCACAACAGCTCGATCGCGAGGATGTGCTCGGCGTTCGTCAGGATCTGCCGCAGCTTGAGCGCCGATCCCATTCCCATGCTGACGTGGTCTTCTTGATTCCCGGACGTGGGGATCGAATCGACCGAAGCCGGATGGGAGAGGACCTTGTTCTCAGAAGCTAGCGCGGCTGCCGTGACTTGCGCGAGCATGAAGCCGGAGTGGAGGCCGGGGTGCGGGCTCAGGAACGGGGGCAGGTCGCCGTACTCGGGATTGATCAGCCGTTCGATGCGCCGTTCCGAGATGCTCGCCAGCTCGGTCATCGCGATGGCCAAGTGATCGAGGACCAGGCCCAGCGGCTGCCCGTGGAAGTTGCCGCCGGAGACGACCTCATCGCGGTCGGGGAAGACGAGGGGATTATCGGTCACACTGTTGATCTCGATCTCGAGCGTCCGCCTCACGTAGTCGACGGCATCGCGGACGGCGCCGTGCACCTGCGGCATACAGCGGAGGCTGTAGGCGTCCTGGACCCGCGGACAGGACACGTGCGAGGCGCGGATGGCACTGCCGGCCATCATCGCGGACAGATGGCGGGCCACCGCCTGCTGCCCGGGATACGGCCGCAATTGCTGGATGCGTGCTTCGAACGCCACCGGGGTGCCCTTGAGCGCTTCGACGGACAGGGCGCCGGCCACATCGGCGGTATTCAAGAGAATCTCGCCTCGCCGGATCGCGAGCAAGCCCAGCGAGAGCATCGCCTGCGTGCCGTTGAGGAGCGAGAGCCCCTCTTTGGCTTGGAGCGTGAGCGGCTTGAGGCCGGCGCGTGCCAGCGCCTTCCGCCCGGACATCCGCCGGCCGTCCGCGATCGCCTCGCCCTCCCCGATCAACACGAGCGCGAGATGCGCCAGGGGGGCCAGGTCTCCGCTGGCACCGACCGAGCCCCGGCACGGGACGATCGGGAGAACGTCGCGGTTCAACAGCGTCAAGAGGGACTCGACGACGAGTGGGCGCACGCCGCTGTGACCGCGGGCCAGGACGTTCGCCCGAAGGAGCAGGAGGCCGCGGGTCTCTTCGGCGCTCAAGGGGTCGCCGACCCCCGCGGCGTGGCTGCGAACGAGGTTGACTTGCAGCCGCTCGATATCGGCCGGCGAAATGCGCTGGTCCGCCAACTTCCCGAATCCGGTCGTCACGCCGTAGACCGGGTCGGGATGCGCCGCGGCCCGTTGAACCACTCGGTACGCGGCCGTGATCCGCTTGAGTGCCTGAGTCGCGAGACGAACCGGCCGGCGCCCGAGCACCACGTCATAGAACTGCGGCGCGCTGAGATCTTCCCCGGTGAGCAGGAGAGCATCGGAGGAGGGAGCGACCATGGGGCGGATTATAGCCCTTTGCCGGTTTTCCATGCTAGGATGCGCGCGATGGAGGGGTGGCTGACGAACGAGGTGTTGCTGGGCTTGTTCCTCTTGTCCGCCGTCGGCTTCATCGGCAGCCTCGTCGCCATCCCGATCATTCTCGTCAGATTGCCGCCGCACTACTTCGACGAGCGCCATCCTCGCCGGTGGATGGAGAATCACCATCCGATCCTGAGGCTCACGGGGCACATCGCGAAGAACGTCATCGGCGCCGTCCTGTTGCTGGCCGGCCTCGCCATGCTCTTCCTGCCCGGGCAGGGGGTGTTGACCATGCTGGTCGGGATCTCGCTCCTGGATTTTCCCGGTAAACGCCAACTCGAACGGAGGCTGATCGGACAGCCGACCGTCCTGCACACCATCAACAAGCTGCGTGAGAAGTTCGGCCGGCCGCCGCTTACCGTGGCCCACGAAGCCTGACTTCGCCGTTCTGGTCATGTCTGACACCGCCAAGACACGCCGTACGCTCTATCTCGTCGACGGGAGCGCCTATATCTACCGCGCCTACTTTGCGCTGCCCCCGCTCTCCAACTCCAAGGGCCAGCAGACCAATGCCGTCTATGGGTTCACGACGATGCTGCTGAAGATCCTCCGTGAGCACCGGCCCGATTGTCTGGCGATCGTCTTCGACGAGGGCGGGAAGACGGCGCGACACGAGGCGTTCAAGGAATACAAAGCCCAACGCCCGGAGATGCCGCACGGGATGGTCGGGCAGCTCCCCCTCATCCACCGGGTGGTCGACGCGCTCGCCGTCCCGGTCGTCCGGCAGATGGGCATCGAGGCGGATGACCTCATCGGCACCCTCGCCCGCAAGGCCGAGGCCGCCGGCATGGACGTGGTCATCGTGACGAGCGACAAGGACATGTTCCAACTGCTGACGCCGGCCGTCCGGATCTATGACCCGGTCAAGGACAAGTGGTTCGGCGAAGCGGAGTGCCGGGCGCGCTTTGGGGTGGAGCCGGCCCGTGTCGTCGAGGTCATGGGGCTGATGGGCGACAGCATCGACAACATTCCGGGCGTCAAGGGCATCGGAGAGAAGACGGCCGCCAAGCTCATCGCCCAGTTCGGTACGATCGACGCCCTGCTCGAGCGCATCGAAGAGGTGACGCCGCCGAAGACGAGGGCCTTGCTGAAGGAGCAGGCCGAGAGCGCCAGGCTCAGCCGGCAACTCGCGACGATCCACGTCGATTGTCCCATTGAGTTCGACTGCGAGGCCTTTCGTTTGGCGACACCGCCGCCGGAGCCGCTCGTCGCCCTGCTGCGGGAGTTGGAGTTCTCCACGTTGCTGAAGACCGTCCAGCCTTCGGCCGGTGCGGAAGTCTTGGGCGCCGACGCCGTGACGGTCCAGGACGAGCCGTCCGCCCAGGGTTTCGTGGCGAGCGTGGAGCGGCGATCCGGCGATGAGCCCGTGGCGGTCCATGCGGCGTTGCGCGGGCCGGCGGGGGTCCGGGCGGAGCTGGACGGCATGGCCTTCAGCCTTTCCGAAGGGGACACGATCTATGCGCCTGTCCGCGACGGCGCTCTTCCGAAACCGCTTCGGACCCTGCTCGCCTCCGCCCGCGTCAAAGCCGGCCACGACGTGAAAGGGGTGCTCCTGGCGACCGGCCGCGCCGGCGTGCCGTTCGAGCCGCCGTGGTTCGACACCATGGTCGCCGCGTACCTGCTCAACCCCAACCGTCGGACCCACACGCTGGAAGCCGTGGCGCTGGATGTCCTGGGGTATCACCTGGGAGGCGGGCGGGCCGAATCGGCGCCGGTGGAGCCCGGGGACTTGTTCGATCAACGGCATCCGGCCCAACCCGAAGCCGCTGAAGCGGCGGCGGCGATTGCGCAACTCGCGCCGCGGCTCAAGGCCCGGCTTGCCGAACAGGGCAGCTTACAGCTCTTCGAAGAGGTGGAGATGCCGCTCGTGGCCGTGCTGGCCGAGATCGAACGAAACGGATTCCTGCTCGACGTCGGGGCGCTCCAGGCGCTGGGCAAGGAGTTGGATCGCGAATTGGACCGGATGGCGGAGACGATCACGCGGCTGGCCGGGGAACCCTTCAATTTCAACTCGCCCAAGCAGCTTGCCACGATCTTGTTCGAGAAGCTCGGTCTGAAACCGATTCGAAAAACGAAGACCGGCTATTCGACCGATGAGGACACACTGACACAGTTGGCCGCCCAGCATGAGCTTCCCGCGCAGATCCTGGCGTGCCGAACCCTGACCAAGCTGAAGACGACCTACGTGGAGGCGTTGCCGATGCTGGTCAATCCCGAAACAGGCCGCATCCACACCTCATTGAACCAGACGGTCGCCGCGACCGGACGCCTTTCGTCCACCGAGCCGAATCTTCAGAATATTCCGGTCAAGGGGGAGTACGGGCTGCGCATCCGGGAGGCGTTCGTCGCGCCTCAGGGCTCTGTGCTGCTCGCGGCGGATTACAGCCAAATCGAACCGCGGATTCTCGCGCACCTTTCGCAAGACGAACGCCTCATCAGGGTCTTCGCGGCCGGCGAAGACATCCACACCGCGACCGCCGTGGACATCTTCAATCTCGTGCCGGAGCAGATCACCCGCGAGATGCGACGCGTGGCCAAGACGGTGGTGTTCGGGATCCTCTATGGTATCAGTCCCTTCGGGCTCTCACAGACCCTCAACATCAGTCAACAGAAGGCCAAGGAGTACATTGAGGCGTACTTCGCCAGGTACTCGGGAGTGAAGGCGTTCTTGGACCGGACCTTGGACGAGGCGAAACGAAACGGCTATGTGACGACGATTCTCGGGCGGCGCCGGCCGATTCCCGAGCTGAGCAGCCCGGATGCGACGCAACGGAGCTTCGGCGAGCGCATGGCCATCAACAATCCCATTCAAGGCTCGGCTGCCGACCTGATCAAGGTCGCGATGATCAACGTCAGCCGGCGCCTCAAAACGGATCTCCCCGTCGCCAGGATGATCCTCCAGGTCCACGACGAGCTGATCTTCGAGACACCCGAGCGTGACGTGGATCAGGCGAAGCAGCTCGTCAAATCCGAGATGGAGCAAACCGGCCGGCAGCTCGGCATCACCGTGCCGCTCAAGGTCGATCTGGGCGTCGGACGCAACTGGCGGGACGCCCACCCGTGACTCCAACGCCTGCTCTAGCCGTAGAGCCCGCCGATGATCTCGCCGGTATTGAACAGCAGGGCATTCGTCCGCGTGTAGGCCGCGTGACCGTAAATATGGTCCTTGGCGGTGCTCGCGGCGCTTGAATCCTTGTAGTCGACGAGCAGGCACTGCCCGTCGTTGTGGCAGCGCACGGCTTTCCGAGCGCATTCCAGCCAGCGTTCGAAGCCCTCGTACGGCTCGAGCAGTTCCCACAACGCCTTGTTGGCGGCTTTGGCCTCCGGGGTGGCCGGTACGGCGTCGCTCCCGGCGACCGCGAGCTGCTGCACATAGTCCCCGCCCCATGCAATCGGCATTTCCATGGTGATCTGGGGCAACTCCATCTTGGCCAGCCAGCGCTTGCCGTCGATCCGCATCGGCCGGTGATTGACGATATGGAGGAGTCGGCCGAGACCCGAGGGATCCCAGCCGTAGCGAACCGGCGTCCCGAACGTGACGACGTCGAGGACGAGACCGCTGAGGATGTGGCCCGCCGCGAGGGCCTCCTCGATCCGGACGATTTCATCCGCCGACCCGGTGGTCTGCTTCGCCGAGTCCTTGAGCGCCTGAAACAGGTAGGTGCGGCCTGAGGACGCATGGGGGGCGAGCAGGTTCGAGAGCAGCGCCATGACCAGGCCGGCGTGCCCGTGTGCCTGGATGAGGATTCGATTGCCCGCCTCAAGCCTGTGTTCAGCCGTAAGCGTCCGGAGACGGTCCAGAAGGCGGACGGCGGCCAGAGCACGCCCGAGATGATGGTGCTCGCTCGCCCAGAGCACCCGCCGGCACGCGATGGGCGAAGGCGCGTCGCGATTGATCGCCGCCGAGAACCGCTCGACATACCGTTGCGTGAAGTTGGCCGCTTCGCCGGCGAGCTCGTCGATGACTCTCTTGGTGGCGTCGTCGTCCTGAAATGGGGGCCGTCGTCCGCCCGAGAAGGCCGGGAGCCCATTGTCGCCCTCGCGCATCAAGCTCAGCAGCGCGTCCAGGCCCGCGATCCCTCGGGAGTACCCCCGCTTGAGCCCCCCGGCCTCGTCGAGCCGTTGCATGCCGAAGAGGTCGGTGCTCAAGAAGGTGCCGTGCAGGAACAAGACGAGGCGGACGCCGGCCCGGTGTAGCCGGGCGCCGAATCCGGCCATCGCATCTTGCCACGCGAGGGAGTCCGGGGCTGCGCCGACGATCAGCTCGCGGTACGCCACCCGGTCGCCGGGGTCCGAGCGAGCATAGACGGCGTGTTGAAAGTTGTTCGCAACCGGCATGGCCGAATCTTTACCGAAAACGCTCGCGCCGCGCAACGGCTCTTCCCATGCCGACGCTCCAGCGCCTTCAAACGGCACCGGGCGGCCGGTCCGTCGGGTCTACTATTCGCGGCCGACTGTTTCGGCAGGTTGACCCGTTGAAAATTGGCGTGATAAGGTACGATGCTTTTTCGGCACTCCTCCTGACAGGATGGCTGACAGGATGGTGCAAGGATAAGGATCAAGGATAGGGTTAGGTGTATGAACGCGTTGAAGGTGATGCTGTGGTCTTTGCTCCTGGTGGCGGGTCTCGTCGTGTTCGGCATGCCCGAAGACGGGGGCGCCGCAAAGACCCATCCGGCTCCCAAGACGGACTCCCAGGTTCAGCCTGAACACGTCATCTTGTTCGTGCTGGAAGGAGTGGGGAAGGAGTCGGTCAAGAGCGGTGCCATGCCGGTCTTGAGCCGACTCGTCAGAGAGGGGTCGGTCACCTGGTCTGCCACCGGGGTCAACCCGCCGTTGCGCCTTCCGAGCATGGCCTCGCTCTTGACCGGCCTGCCGGTTGAAAAACACGGAGTCACGTGGAACTCCTTCGACTTCCTCCGCGGGTATCCGCGCCCCCCGACGGTGTTCGATTACCTGGATCTGAGCGGCGGGAAGGACAGCGCCATCTTTTTCATGGATGAATCCCTGTATCAGCTCGCGAAGCCCGAACCCTACACCGACTACCAAATGTGCGGCCCCTTGAAACCGGAGTGCAGCCCCGGGACGGTCGTGAACTACATCAAACAGTATTTCAAGAAGGCGACGAGCGGGCACGGTTATGGGCATGCGATTCTCGCGCTCCCCCATTTCCTCGTCGTCCATCTTCCGGAGCCGGTCCGGGCGGCGGAGGCGAACGGCTGGAATTCCAAGGCGTATCGGGACGCGTTGAAGACGGTCGACTCCGCGATGGGCGCGGTGCTCGACATCTACAAGGAGCTGGATCTGATCGACCGAACGACGGTCATGGTCACCTCCTTGAGCGGGGCCGGTGAAGGCCAGGGGAGCGAGGACCATCAAGCCCGTGGCGAGGCTCCGCGGGTCCTCTGGTTGGCGTCGGGGGCCGGCGTGAAGGCCGGGCATGTCATCAATCAGCCGGTGTCGATTCTCGATACCGGCGCAACGGTCCTGCGGACCCTCGGGCTGGACACCCATACCGAATGGGAGAGCCGACCGGTCGAGGAAATCTTTCGGAGTCCGCGAACCGCTGCGGCCGATTCCGCACACTCATCCCCGGTTCAGTAACGTACTGCCATGGGTCGTCTGTCCGTCGTTGTCATCAGCTCCGCGGCTCTGGTGCTCGGCCTCAGTCTTGCGGCGGGTCATGCCGCTCCACCGCCCGCCTACAGTAAGGAGCACGTGATTACAATCGATCCCACCCCGCTCGCGCCGCCGACCCGGTGGTACGTCCCGGGTGTCACGCCGATGATCTGGAGCTTGGACCCAGAGAGCACCGAGGCGTTCAAGACGACGACCGCGAAGGACCTGGTGCTGAAGCCGGGCAGCTATCGCTTTGGCACGTTTACCTTCGATTTTCCGTTCGAGGTGACGCTGGACGGGGTGTTGGATTACGCCCCCTCGCTCGATCAATGCGTCTCGGGGCGCGGGACCCGACGACTGGTGGTCAAGTGCAGCCGGACGCAACCCTACAGCGGGCAGCCGGATTATTGGCAGGCCGAGAGGCCGAACTAGCTCGACGAGGGAGAGGTTGGCTATGGCCCACGCAATCGACGATCTCTTGGAAGCATTGGAAGACGTTGACGATGCCACCCGCGAGGAGGCGGCCAAGCACCTTGCAGAGCTGGGCGACGCCAGCACGCTCGATGCCCTGATTCAGGCTTGTCAGGACGAATTCTGGTCGGTGCGCGCGCATGCCGGGTGGGGGGTGGCCAAGATCGGCGGACCCAAGGCGATCGAAGCGCTCATTGGGCTCTTCAACGACCCGATCATGGAGGTGCGGAACGAGGCAGTCGCGGCCGCGGCGTCACTCGAAAAGCCGGCGGTGGATCGCCTGGTCCAAGCGTTGAAGGACGAGCGATGGCGCGTGCGTGAACATGCCGCCAAGACCTGCGGCGAGATCAGGGATCCCCGTGCGGTCGACGCGCTCATGGCGGCGTGTCGCGATCGCGATGGGGCGGTGAAAGCGGCGGCGGCCGAGGCATTGGGAAAGATCGGAGACCCCAAGGCGGTGCCGTCGCTGATCAAGCTGTTCCGCGACAGCTCCAAAACCGTGCGCGAAACGGCCGGCACGGCGCTCGTGACGATCGGTCAACCATCGGTCGGTCCGCTGCTCGATACGCTCGATGACAAGGATTTCGTCGTTCGCTGCCACGCGGTGCGCGCCCTGGGCGGGATGACGACGGATTATCAGATCGGTCGCTCCTGGGTGCGCGAGCCGAAGGTCGTGGACAAGCTCGTGACGATGTTGAAGGATCCGGACCGCGCGGTTCGCGAGGACGCGACGATCGCGTTGGGCATGATCGGAGACCCTCGGGCAATCGACGGGCTCATCGAGGCGATGAAGGATGGGGCGGTCAAGCGCCACGCCATCATGTCCCTGGGGATGATCGGCGATGCGCGGGCGCTCCCCCCTGTGCTCGCCGCGCTCAAGGGAAAGGGGATTCGCCAGGACGGGACGCCGACGCCGGGCTGCATCGTGAGCGAAGAGGCCTTCATCAAGGAAGCGGCGGCCACGGCCCTGGGGCACTTCCGCGATCCCCGGGTGATCCCCGAGCTGATCATGCTTCTGAAGGACGTGAATTTGCGGGACCGGGCCTCGGCCTCGCTGGTCCTGATCGGGGATACGGCCATCGAGCCGCTCGTGGCCTTCCTGCACGACCCCAAGGCATCGGAAGTCGAGTCCGAAGGCGAGCGCGTGATGTCCTTTGCAACCAGCCGATTGACGGCTGCGGACGCCCTCAAACAGATTGTGCTCGAAACATTGAAGAAGTTGGGGTGGGAGCCGCCGCCCGACGAGGAAGTCGATTCGAGCCGCGCCGACAATCTCCGTGTCGATCGTCCTCTCGGGGACACCGGCCGTTTCGGTCCATCCGGCGACCTGGCGAAGGGGGCGATGTAGGGGATACGGAGCCGGCCGGTCCCAGCTCCTCAGCCTCTGCTCACTAAGCGCGTGGGTTCAGCTCATTTTCTGACCGCCGTCGCGTGGGTGTCGGCGGTTTCCTTGCCGTCCTTCATGTTGCTGATCCGCGCCACCCCGATGAACTCGCCCCCTCGTCCTCCGTCCGTCACTTTGATGACGCCGACTCCCGGTGTCGATCCCTTGGCATTGTCGACATTCTTGTCGTTTCCGCTCAGCGGATTGGGGCCCCGCAGACCGACGAACACATGGCCGCCGTCCGGGGCGACGTCGAGGAGGTCGGGGGCGGGGTCGTCGCTGTGGGGGCCGACCAACGGGATGGCGTTGATGCTCAAATTGGTCAGCGTGTCGATGATCTCGATGTTGTTCCCGGCTCGGTCGGCGCTCCAGAGGTATCGCCCGACGCCGATGAGACCGTGGGAATCCGCGAACCGCTCGTCCCGGGAGCTGATCAACTTCGCGGAGACCGATTTCGGCAAGTTTTCCGTATTGATGGCATAGATGTCGTAAGAGAGCGGCGCGACCGGCCAGCCGCCGCCCGAGTTGATGTACATCGTGCCATCGATCTCGACCCCGCCGCACCCGGCCGGATGGATCTGGGCATTGCTCAATGTGGCCGTCACCGTCATCGGCGTGTCCGTTACGTCGACGATGAAGAGACCGCCGCCTCGGAGCGTGATATACGCGTACTTGCTCGCGCTATCGGTAATCGGACAGATGGGGGCGGTGTCCGGCCGTTCCCCCGACTGCATGGCTCCCAGATCGAGGACATCTTTCACGGGGTCGAAGGAGAACCGGTGGGCTTTGTAGTCCGTCCAGATTCGGATGAACTTTTTCTCCGCGATGTTGGCCGCAATCACCATCTTCTGATCCGGGGTCGGCCATGCCGCATGCACGTTTTTCCCCATCGAAAGGCACGCTTCGGGCTTCTTCGTCGCGGCATCCATGAACAGGACCTGGCCGCTCAAGAACGAGAGGATGGCGTGCGACTGGTCCTTTGAGAAGAACAGCATGTGCGGACGACGCACGGGTTTCTTCGTCGCCTCTTCGCAGAATTTGTTGACCTCGCCGCCCAGGTCGATCGTGGTCGCGGGTTTGGTCTTCACGGGATCGGCGGCCAGTTTGGGGCCGTCGTAAATGTAGAGGTACCCGCCGCTCTCCTTGGCCGTGTCCGACTGGTCGGTGATCCAGACTTCGTAGGAGTGGGCCGGCGGCGCGAGGGTGATGGAAGCTCCCATCAAGGCGACTCCGAGAAGCCATGCGAATGAGGTTAGCACCAGCCTGCGGGAACACAGGGTTGACGTCCGCATCGTAGGGTTCCTCCTCCAGCCGATCGAGAACAGCGCAGTGCAGCGAAGGCGATGAGTTAGCGAACAGGACACCCATAGTAAGCATCACCAAAGAGGGCTGTCAATCAATGGGGGGAAAGCAATGGGGGAAAGGGGCTCGGATCGCAACGGCCTGCTATTGACCCCCCAAAAAAGCGTGTGTTAAGGTCGAAATCCTTTCAAACGCCTCATGTTGCGACCTCTTGCCTTGAAGGTGACGAGCGATGGCCGACACGGTTGCGGAGCAGATCGCCGCGCTGAGTGACGAGGACTGGGCCATTCGTGAAGAAGCGGCGGCCATGCTCGGAACCCTGCGCGATCCTCGAGCCGTCGGCGCGCTGGTCAAAGCCCTGCGTGACGAGGATCGGGCGGTCCGGGAGGCGGCGGTCTCCGCGCTGACCGCCATCGGCGAGCCTTGTGTTCCGGCTCTGGGCTCCTGCCTGTCTGATCCGGTCTTGACGGTGCAAGAGTGTGCGGCCTCGATCCTGGCCGCGATCGGCGACGGCCGGGTCCTCGAGCCCTTGCTCGGTGCGCTGCCCAGTCCGGATTGGATCGTGCGCATGCATGCGGCCAAGGCGCTGGGCCGGATCCGCGACCGGCGAGCCGTGACAGCGCTCATGCCGCTGCTCCAGGACACGGTGAAAGCCGTCCGGGTGGATGCGGCCAACGCGTTGGCCGCGATCGGCGATGCGGCCGTCCCGGAGTTACTCGAGGCCCTGTCGCACAAGGAATGGCTGGTGAAGTTGCACGCGATCGAAGCGCTCGGCAAAATCAAATCGGCGGCGGCGGTGCAGCCGCTTCTGTCCGTCGTCTTCAACGATCCGGATACCGCGGTGAGAACCGATGCCGTCCGAGCGTTGGGAGAGATCGGACGGCCTGAGGCGGCGGAGTTTCTCTTGGCGCTCTTGAAGGATCTGGACCTTCGACCGGTCGCGGTCGAAGCGCTGGGCCGGATCGGCGATCGGCGGGCGGTTCCAGCGCTCGTCGCGATCGTGACCGGAGCGGCCCGCCCCGATACGCGCCGGCCGGTCAATGGGTGCGGAGACCAGTGGGACCAAGAAATCATCGTCATGGGTCTCGCGGTGCGCGCCCTGGGGCAGATCGGGGACCCCGCCGCGATCCCGGCGTTGATCGGCGCGCTCCGGCTGACCGTGACCCGGTCGGATGCGGCCGCCGCGCTGGCTCGTTTCGGTGACCGGGTGGTCCCGTCCTTACTCGAGATGCTGAAGCGCGAGCAGGACGAGAACGTGCTGTTCTACGTGCGTGAGACGCTGACCGAAGTCGGGTGGCGACCGAATCGGATTTGACATGCCGAAAGAATCGTTGGACATACTGATCGGCGAACTGGCCCACGAAGAGCAGTGGCGCCGCATGCGGGCGACGGCGGCCTGTCTGGCCGGCGGTCCAAAGGCGGTCGAGGGCCTCATCCGGGTCCTGGCGACCGGCGATTCGGCGCTCAGGGTCGAAGCAGCCGGCATGTTGGCTCGTCTGAAAGATCCACGCGGAGGACCTGCCTTGGTCCGGCTTCTTTCCGATGAAGACCCGGGCGTCCGAAAGGTCGCCGCGGTCGCGCTGGAACAGATGGCCGGTGTGCTGGACGCCGACGCAGCCGGGGCGCTGGTGACCGCACTTCAGCACTCTTCCGATGAGGGGCAGCGGCGGATCATCGTTCACCTGCTCGGCGTCATCCCCACCGCCATCCACCCGCTGTCGTCGATGCTGAAACACCCTGACGAGCAGGCTCGGCTGCTGGCGGGGGAGATCCTGGAGCATTTGCTCGATCCACGATCCGCGGATGCCTTGGTCGATGCGATGGCGGATCCGATCCTGCAGGCCACGGCCGTTCGGACGTTGAAAAAGCTCCAGGCCATCAGAGACCGCATCGACCAGGCGTTCGACGCCCTCCGCAACGTGGAGGAGTCGGTGGAGCGCGAGGAGATGCGGATGGCCACCGTCATCGACCTGCTCAGGATCGGCCGGCCGAGCGTGGAAATCCTCATCGAGTATCTCAACGACGACGATTGGGTGGTGCGTGAGGCGGCGGCCGATCTCTTGGGGAAGATCGGCGACGTGCGCGCCGTGGAGCCGTTGATGGAGCGGCTTCGTGCGGACAAAGATACGGGCGTGAAGGAGTTGGCGGTGAAGGCGTTGGGGTTGATCGGAGACGCCCGGCCGGTCGACCTGCTCGTGGAGCTGATCCCCGTACGGCCGCTTCGCGTGTTCGCGATCGAAGCGCTGGCCAAGGTCAAGGACGTGGACCGGCTGCGGCCTTACGCCGACCTCTTTGAGCGGCTGAAAACCGATCGTGACGGCCTGGTCTCGTACAACTCGCAAGTGATCGTCAACAAGTTGCAAGCCATAGCAGCCCAGACGGAGGCTGCCGGTCAGGGGCATGAGGATGAGCATGAATGACTCGGAACGCGCGGATCGAATCAGCCAGTTGCTGTCGGCGTTGACGGATGAGAATGAAGCCCTGAGAGAACATGCCGCGGCGAGTCTCGGCCAGGTGGGCCTGGACGCGTTGCCGCAGCTGATCGGTCTGTTGGCCGACGAAGACGCGGTGATTCGGGAGGCGGCCACCAGCGCGATCGTCCGGATGGGACCGGCTGCAGTGGAGCCGATGATCGAGGCGCTCGAGGACGACGAGTGGGCCGTTCGCGAGCAGGCGGCCTCGGCGCTGGGTAAACTGAAAGACCCGCGCGGCGTCGAGCCGCTGGTGAAGGCGCTCAAGGACAAAGACGGCGGCGTTCGGAACGCCGCCGTTTGGGCGCTCGAGCGCATCGGGGACTCGCGCGCCGTTCCGGGCCTCGTCGAAGCCCTGACCGATGGCACCGTGCGCGAGGATGCGGCCCGAGTCTTGAAGAAGATCGGCGACGCACGGGCCGTCGAGGCGCTGATCGACGGTCTCCTGGGCAACAATTGGATGGTCCGGAGGCATGCGGCCGAGGCCTTGGGCAAGATCGGAGACGGCCGGTGCGTGCCGCCGCTCATCGAAGCGTTGAAGGACGAAGATTGGCTGGTCCGGCGCAATGCGGCCGAATCGCTGGCCCGCTTGGGCGATCCGCGGGCGATCGCTCCCCTGCTGCCGCTGCTCGAAGATGAAAACGAAATGGTCCAGGAGACGGCCGAAGGGGCGCTGGCCAGCTTGGGCTGGAAACCGACTAACCCGTAACGAAAAGGATGCACCATGGCGGATCAAGCTCCGGTGAAACTCATTCAAATCGGCCCTAAAGGCGGGGAGAAGAAAGACGGCTTCAATCTCGTCACGGAAAAGGTCGTTGCGGTGAATGTCGCTGCCAAGCAGCTCGAGGTCGAGCTCCTGGCTTATGACGGGAAGACCGTCCTGCTCGACGTGGCCGACGAGGCGCTCGAGGATCTGAACAAGATCAAGCCGGGTGACGGCGCCACCATCCGCGTGGTCGAGGAAGGCGGGAAGCGGGTCGCGAAGCATTTTCGAATTCGGTCGAAGGACCCGAACAGCGCCCGCGCCGAAGCCATGCTCGTCGATCTCAAAGACACGCATTGGCTGAACCGTAAGTATGCCGCGGAGACGCTGGGGGAGCTCAAAGAGGTCCGGGCCGTCGGTCCGCTCGTGGAGGCGCTCATGGATGAGGTCGGGGACGTTCGCCAGCGTGCCTACGACTCTTTGATCAAGATCGGCGGCCCGTCCGTCCCCTCGCTCATCCCGTTGCTGGTATCCGAAGAAGACGAGTTACGCCAATCCGCGACGGAAATCATCAGGAAGATCGGCAAGCCGGCCGTAGAGCCGTTGGCGACCGCGCTGGCCGACGCGGACGACCGGCTGAAGACCCGCATCCTGAAGGTGCTGGACCGGATGGGGTATAAGCCGAAGGTCAAGGAAGAGAAAGGCGAGGTCCGGCAGATCGGACAAGCGACGGCCTGACGGCGGACTCACGGTTGGGGTCGGCGAGGCGGCCGGCCCACCGAGAAGTAGTGAAAGCCGCTCGCCGCCATGCGCGCCGGCTCATAGACGTTTCTCAGATCGACAAAGATCGGCTGCTTGAGACTCTCTTTGATGCGAGGCAACTCCAGGTTCCGGAACTGGTTCCATTCCGTGACCAGGACGAGTGCATCGGCCCCCCGGGCGACCTCATAGGGATCGGCGCACGGAATGAGGCCCGGCACGAGGCGGGTCGCTTCTTCGAGTGCGGCAGGGTCATACGCTCGGACGGCACATCCCTCGGCGATGAGCCGGGCCGCGATCGTCAACGCCGGTGATTCCCGCAGGTCGTTCGTGTTCGGCTTGAAGGACAGCCCCAATAGCCCCACGGTCTTCCCCGCGACGCCACCCAGCGCTCCCTGAATCTTGTCGATCATGAGCTCGCGCTGCCGCTCGTTCGCCCGGGCGGTTGCGCGCGCGATCTCCATGTGGCAACCGGCTTCTTCAGCGGTCTGAATCAGCGCCGAGACGTCTTTGGGAAAACACGACCCCCCGAAGCCCGGGCCGGCGTGCAGGAACTTCGAGCCGATGCGTTGATCCAGGCCCATGGCCTTGGCCACGACCTGGATGTCGGCGCCCACGCGCTCGCAGAGGTTCGCCATTTCGTTGATGAAGGAGACCTTGGTCGCGAGAAAGGCGTTCGAGGCATACTTGATCATCTCGGCCGTCGGGACGTCGGTGACGACGAACGGGGTTTCGATCAGATAGAGCGGGCGATAGAGGTCTTTCATGATCGCAACGGCTTCGGGGCTGTCGGCGCCGATGACGACGCGATTCGGGCGCAGGAAATCTTCGATGGCCGACCCCTCCCGTAGGAACTCGGGGTTCGAGACGATATCGAAGCGGTAGGGTTCCGGTTGATTCGCTCGGATCACTTCGCGCAGCCGCCCACCGGTTCCAACGGGCACGGTTGATTTCGTCACGATGACCTTGTAGCCCCGCATCGCCTGCCCGATGCCGCGGCCCACTTCTTCGACGTAGGAGAGATCGGCGGAGCCGTCGTTCCGGGTCGGCGTGCCGACCGCAATGAAGATGACCAGCGCGTGCTCGACCGCCTTGGCGATGTCGGTCGTGAACGCGAGTCGATTTTCCTTGAGGCCCTTGCCGACCAGTTCGGTCACCCCGGGCTCATAAAAAGGAACATCCCCCTTCTCGAGCCGGGCGACCCGGCGGTCGTCGATGTCCATGCAGGTGACGTTGAGGCCGAATTCCGCGAAGCAGGCGCCCGTGACCAGTCCCACGTATCCAGTTCCGATGACGCTGATGTGCATGATCTCCTCTAGCGACAACCCTCGAACGTTGCGCGAGAGGGTATACGAAGAGAAGCAAACGTGCAACAGCGACCCTTCATCTCGGCGCGCCCATTCGTTGACACGCCGAGACCCGTTCAGTACAATCGCGGTTTCCCAAGCATCGCGGAGCCCTCCATGACGACACCCAGCGGAGTCATCCTGCGGCCGTTGGCCGTCATGATGAACCGAAAGATCCGCACGGTGCGGCCCGAGGCCACGCTCGTGGAAGCGGCCGCGTTGATGCGCGATGCGCAGGTGGGCGCTCTGCTGGTCGGCTCCGAACGCAACTACATCGGGGTGATCAGCGAAGCCGACCTCGTCCGGAAGGCCATGGCGGTCGGCGTCAATCCAGCGGAAGCACAAGTCCGGTCAGTCATGAGCAGCCCGCTGATAACGATCGAAGTGGATCGCTCCGCGCACGACGCCAGCGATCTGATGGCTGAACACGGGATCCGTCACCTGCCTGTCACCCAAGATGGCGAGATCGTCGGGATCATTTCCGTCCGGGATCTGCTTCGCTACTTCAAGAATTGGGGGGCGCTGTAGCAGGATGCGGACGCCAGCGGGGTTGAAGCCACGACAGGCGGGCGGCAGAGCGTGGAGGCGGCACGTGTGCCGGTTCCGTAGATCCCGGGGAACCTGCTTTCAGCCCGAGTTCCTGAGGCGCTCACGTCCGCCCATGCATGGTCCCCTCAGTCCGCTCACCGGGCGCTCGAGGATGATTCGTCCTTCCCTCCGGCACGTCTCCATCACGCGATCATGACACCTGCGGCCGGCCTATCGCCAGTTCGGTTTGGCATGTGGCTGCCGGTGACCGCCTTCGCGACGGGTGCCGTGGTCATGGCGTTGGAGATTCTGGGGAGTCGCCTGCTGGCGCCCGTCTTTGGGAACTCGTTGTTCGTCTGGGGCGCCCTTATTGGTGTCATTCTCGCCGCCATGAGCACTGGTTACGCGATGGGCGGCTGGCTGGCCGATCGCTATCAGTCGGGCGCCGTATTGGCTTGGCTGCTGGTGGTTTCCGGCGGCTGGACGTTGTTGTTGGCCGGGGTCGGTCAACCGGTGATGTTCACGGTCTCGTCATGGGTCCAGGATCCGCGTTGGGGGCCATGCCTGGCCGCGACCGTGCTCCTTGCTCCGCCCGCCTTTTGCCTGAGCGGGGTGCTACCGGCGTTGCTCCGGCTGTCGATCGTCGACCTCGGTCACCTGGGTCGTCACACCGGCCGCATGATTGCGGTTTCGACGATCGGCAGTCTCCTCGGGACATGGGGGACTGCGTTCTACCTGCTCACCTGGCTGGGGAACCTGATGCTGATCACGCTGCTCGGCACCGTCCAACTGGTGCTCGCGCTCGGCTGGTGGTGGCGGACCATGGCGCTCCAGTCTCGTGTCATGGCGAAGGTGAGTGGGACTGCCCTGGTCCTCGCCATCGGCGCGGCACTGGGCTGGCTGGCTCTGCATCCCGTCCACGTACTGTCCGCCCCGTTGTATCAAGAGGACAGCCCGTATCAGCAACTCCGGATCCGGGAGGATGACCTCTTTCGTTACCTGATCCTCGATCGCACCTTCCATGCGGTGATGTGGAAGGCGGATCCTGTGGAGCTCTACCTGCCATACAGCCAGCTCATGATGGCGGCGTTGGCGATCCACCCCGAGCCCAAGCGGGCGCTGATTCTTGGGCACGGCGGCGGCTCCCTCGCCAAGTGGCTGGCGCATCGATGGCCCGAGCTCGAGGTTGATACCGTGGAGGTGGATCCATCCGTTGCGTGGGCCGCGGAGCGCTATTTCGCGTATCGTCCTCCTCCAACGCATCAGGTCTACGTCAAGGATGCGCGGGCCTTCTTACGCGGGAGCGACCGTCGATACGACATCATTTGGCTGGACGTGTTTGCACGACATCTCATCCCCTTTCATTTGACGACGCAGGAGTTCTTCCAAGAGCTCCGTTCGCATCTCGATGCCGACGGCGTGCTCGCGGCGAACCTGGCCTCGTCCGGCGAGGGGCCTGATCTTCAGCGCGCGGCCGCCGTCGTTGAAACGCTGAAATCCGTCTTTCCCATCGTGGAAGCGTTCGGCGTCAAGGGACCATGGAAAAGCACGACGCCGAATGCCGAGAACTTGATTTTCTTCGCGGGCCCATCCGTGTCGCGATTTGCCGCTCCTGAGTTTCTCGACACAATCCGAACGCTGGTCTCCCACCAACGTCTCCCCTTTCAAGTTCCCGACCTTCTCACCGTACGACGGGGCGACTGGCCGCGCGGCGTCGTCCTGACCGATGATTATGCCCCGTATGATCTCCTGGTCGGCCGAGTGGGCGTGGACCAATCGTCGAATCGAAGTGAGAGGTAAGGAATTGAAACAACGGCATAATTTGTCAGGAATGGGGCTGGTGCGGGGGGAAGAAAGCTGCTTGCTTCCACCTTGGGCGTGTGCTATAAGGAGCGGCGCTATTAGAGCTTGAGTACCTGAGTTAGGACCCGTTTCACTGTTAGCCGGTATTCCTCATTACTTAACTCATCACATTCCGTTTTCCTAAGGAGGTAAGGCTATGCGTAGGATGTTGGTAGCGGGTTTCTTCGGCCTTGTCATCATAGCTGCGGGAACCGTTCCCTCGTTTGCACTGCAAGCGGGTGGAGTGGAGGTCGGGGATCTTGAAACGGGTTCTGTCGTAGGGCAGCCGTTCAAGGAACTGGAAGTGGATGCTCAGTTGTTCTCAATCGAAATCGGAAACATGAAAACCTGGTACCCCCCGATAACCGTCATCGACTTCAAGGTCCGTCCCGGCCGGCCCGTCGTGATCAAAGTCACGAACAATTCCTCGGCCGAGCACGGGTTTCAGATGACCGATGCGACGAACGCCATGGCGCCGTCCGTGTTGAAGGCGGAGTTGGTCCTGAAGCCCGGTGAGACGAAATACATCGGCATCCCGACGAGTGATCTCTTCTATGGCACGCAGGGAAACACGTTGACCTATCGTTGTCACTTGCATCCGGCCCATGTCGGCGGCAAGTTACTCATGATCAAGTAGCCCGGCTATCCGGACGGACAAAGGCCCCGTCACTCATGTGAGTGACGGGGCCTTTGTGTTTCAGCCGATCTCGCGCTCAGGTTTGCTGTTCAGGCTGGCAGTCGACTTCGCTGTCTAGTGGGATGTTTTGCGAGGCGGCCAGATGATCCCCGACGATCAGCAGCAGGTATCGATTCGCCGTCGGCGCTTCTCCTGTCTTCGTCTGTACAATGGTATTGAGGTCCACCACGAGTTCATTCTCGGTTTGCCACTGCGCATCGTTCACGACCCAGAAATAGCTCTTGGCGGTTGGAAATTGCTTTGCCACGAAGCTTTCGATCACCGTCGTCAGATCTCCGGTGCTTGCCGGCAGGGGGATCGAGGAGACAAACAACATGCCGAGGCCCAAAAGGAAAGCCAGAGTGAACCGCATGGTGGCCTCCATGTGAGAGTGATGAAAACATTATAACATTCTGTGAAAACACGGCCCATGACGAAGGGAACCGGAAAGAAACAAAAAAGCCCCGCCTTCGTCGAAGGCGGGGCTTCTCGAAACGCCGACCAGAGGGGGGTTAGTTCCGGACGCCGCTCCACACTTTGTTGGCGTCGATTTCCTTGTCCGGGTTGAGCTTCCGAGCTTTCTCCAAGAGGGTCTCGGTGGTCTCCGGGTAGGCCGGATCAGGAATGCAGCAGTTATCGACGGGGCAAACGGCCGCGCATTGCGGTTCATCGAAGTGCCCCACGCATTCCGTGCAGCGCTCATGCGTGATGACGTAGATATTGTCGCCTACTCCCTGCCCTTCTCCTACGTGGTAACCTTTACCCTCCGCGTCGCTTCGCGTCTCGAAGATCGCTTCGTTCGGGCATTCCGGCAAGCAGGCGCCGCATGAGATGCATTCGTCGGTAATTAAGAGAGCCATGAGCCGAGCCTCCTTACAGTCAGTATTGACAATGCCGTTTCCACCTGCTCATATTCCGTCCAAAAAGAAGTCTCATTCTAGACCGCGATTTTCTTGCAAGTCAACACACATTATCATGATCAGAAGCCCTATGTCGTTGATGTATATGAGTCATTGGGCCTAGAAGGCCGTGGTAGGGAGGCCGAGGATCTGATTGGAACCGAGGGCTGAAATGGACCGTACTCCGAAGCGCGGTCGCGTCTACGTCTTGATCGCCCTGGCGCTGCTTCTTCTCACGGGGAGCTGGTTCCTGACCAATCAGAAGGGAACCGAAACGATCGTCGTCACGTTTCCGAGCGGGACGCAACTCGAAACCGAGGTGGCGGACACCCCGGAAAAGATTCTCTTCGGGTTGGCCTTCCGCGAGCCGTTGCCGCCGGACGCCGGGATGCTGTATATCTTCGACACCTCAGGGCCGCACCGAGTTCGAACGAAGGGATTCAAGGCTCCCGTCGACATCATTTGGGCGGACGAGAGTCGCCACGTGGTGTATACGGTACAGGGGGCGCAGCCGTGCGGGCAGGATCCGTGTCCCAGCTATGGGCCGCCCCCCGACCATGCCCGGTATGTCATTGAAACGGCCGCAGGATTCGTCGCTCAGGAACAGATCGAGCCCGGAATGGAGTTGAAGTTCACCCTCCGGATGTAGCGTTCACAAGCACCCGTCACTTCGGAAAGTCACTGCTCCACCATGGAAGGATTTACACGCGTCGCCCGAGTGGATGAGATTCCACCGGGAGAGGTCAAGGTCGTGCTCATCGACCAGAAGCAAATCGCCGTGTTCAACATCAACGGACGGTTCTATGCCATTTATAACATTTGCCCCCACGAAGGAGGACCATTAGCCGAAGGGCGGCGCAAGGGATGCGTGGTCTACTGTCCCTGGCACGATCTCGCATTCGATCTCAGGAACGGCCAAGCCACCGATGGCGGCGGCTACTGCGTGGGAAGTTATGACGTACAGGTGGAAGAAGGCGAGGTGTTCGTCGGCGGGCGGCGAAGAGTGTGAGAGAGGCATGCCTTTTCAATGATTCAGAGCCGAGCATGTTAGAGGCCGAGCGAGAGGTCAAGAGGATCTCGGCGTCTCTCGCCGGGACGATCCAGCTCAAGTTGTGGGAGGATCGGACACGCGGAGAGTTGTGGGTTCCCTCCTATGACGCGACGGCGCTCGCGCTCGTGGATGAGAATTTCCTACGAACGACGAGCAACAACGCCGTCGATGCGGGGACGCGGACCTTCGAATTCCGCCCACTGCGTGCCGGAAGCCACCGGGTTCTGTTCGAGAAGCGTATGGGCTGGAAGTTCACCGCCGAGGATCGGCGCGTCTTCGTGATCGACGTATTCGATGTCTCGACCAACGCCGAGCGGGACGGTCATGGGTGACATCGGTTTTCTCAACGGCGTGTTCATGCCGCTTGAAGAGGCCCGTGTTTCCGTGGAGGATCGGGGCTTCCAGTTCGGGGACGGGGTCTACGAGGTGGTGCGCACCTATCGCGGCCGGCCCTTTCACCTGGACTTGCATCTTCAGCGATTCGAACGGAGCGCAAAGGCCCTGGACTTGGCGTTGCCGTATTCGACGGCACAGTGGCGTGACTATATCCAGGAGGGCATGGCGCGAGCCGGGTATGCAGAGAGCAAGGTCTACCTGCAGGTGACGCGCGGGGTCGCCCCACGCGATCACGGTTTCCCGGTGGCGGTCCAGCCGACTGCCGTGATGACGATTCGCGAGCTCCGCCCCCTGGTCGCAGATTTGCAAGCGGCCGGCGTCGCCGCCATGACGACCGAAGACCTGCGCTGGGGGCGATGCGACATCAAAAGTGTCAATCTCCTGGCGAACGTCTTGGCCCGTCAACGAGCCAGGGAGGCGGGAGTCTTTGAAGCCATCTTCGTGCGTCAGGGCATCGTGACGGAAGGATCGGTCAGCAATGTCTTGATGGTGAAAGGGGGCCGGATCAGGACTCCGCCCGAAGGGCCCATGATCCTGTCGGGTGTCACCCGCCAAATTGTGCTCGATCTGGCCCGGGCGGAGGGCATCACCGTTGAAGAGTGTGAGATGGCGCTGGACGAGTTCCGTGCCGCCGATGAGATCTGTTTGACCGGCACGACGGTCGAAGTGCTCCCCGTGGTTCGGTTGGACGGGGTGCCCATCGGTCACGGCCGGCCGGGCCCCGTCTCCCTTCGGTTGCTCGCCGCGTTCCAACGCGAGGCGGGCGTGGCGACCCTCTTGCATCAGTAATTCGGACATGATAGCTTGTGACGCATTTTGAGGTGGGCCGCGGCCCACTTTTTTGTTTGAGCCGAAAGCGGCCGCCCGACCTGTCGCCGTGCCGGATAGCGAACACATAGCCCGGTCGGTGCGTGAAATCGCGATGCCGATTGTCCGTGCGTTGGCCCTCGACCTCGTGGACGTCGAGTGCAGCGGTCAGGGTGCCCGAACACTGGTGCGGGTATTCATCGACAAGCCGGCCGGTGTGACTCTTGAGGATTGCGAGCAGGTTCATGTCTCGTTGGGGCACGCCTTGGACGTGCAGGACCCGATTCCTCACGCCTATACGCTCGAGGTGTCGTCCCCGGGACTCGATCGTCCTCTCAAACGCCGGGAAGACTGGGCGCGGTCGGTTGGAAAACTGGTCAGCGTGAAATTGCGCCAGCCTTTGGAAGGGCAGTGGCGGCTGCTCGGACGCCTGCAGGGCGTGGATGAGCAGGGCATCACGCTGTCCCTCACGGGAACGGAACGGCGGGTCGAATGGGGGGCCGTTGCGGACGGCCGCCTTGAAGTAGAGTTCTGACCGGACGGACGGTCACCAGCGAGGCCATCGGATATGAATCGAGAATTGATTTCGGTCATTGATCAGATCGGGAGGGAAAAGGGCATTGACAAGGCGAAGATCATCAGCGCCGTCGAGTCGGCCCTGCAGACCGCCGCGAAGAAGCGGTTCGGGCAGGGAGAGAACATCCAAGTCCAGATCGATCCGAAGACCGGGGAAATTTCGGTCATCTCGCTCAAGACGATCGTGGACACCGTCACCAACCCGAAGTCCGAGGTGTCGTTGAGTGAGGCGCGCCGCATCGACAGTGAGGCTGAGATCGGCGACGAGATCGGGTCGCTGATCGAGATGGACGAGTTGGGTCGCATCGCTGCGCAGACCGCCAAGCAGGTAATCTGTCAAAAGGTGCGCGAGGCCGAATGGGAGGCCGTGCTCAAGGAGTATTCGACCCGCCAAGGCGACCTCATCAACGGCATCATCATGGGGCAGGAACGCCGGAACTATCTCGTGGATCTCGGAAAGACGGAGGCGGTCCTTCCGGCGTCCGAGCAGATCCCGCGAGAAACCTACCGGCGTGGGGACCGTATCAAGGCGTATTTGCTCGAGGTCCGCAAGACGCCCAAGGACGTCCAAGTGATCCTCTCGCGGACGCATCCGCAATTCGTGGCCAAGCTCTTCGAGCTCGAGGTGCCCGAGATCGCGGAAAAAATCGTCGAGATCAAGGGCGTGGTCCGCGAGCCGGGCGATCGCACGAAGATCGCGGTCTCGTCACGCGATAAGGCCGTGGACCCGGTGGGAGCGTGCGTCGGGATCAAGGGATCGCGCGTACAGGCGGTCGTCCGCGAGTTGCGCGGTGAAAAGATCGACATCATCGCATGGACGTCCGATCCGCGTGTCTTTATCGCCGAGGCGCTCAATCCGGCGACCATCGAAAAGGTCGGCATCGATGAGGAGAAGAAATCCGCCCTCGTGGTCGTCGCCGACTCCCAGCTCTCGTTGGCGATCGGGAAAAACGGCCAGAACGTCAGGCTGGCCGCGAAACTGACCGGATGGAAGATCGACATCATCAGCGCGACGGAATACGAGAAAGAGAAGGTCGAACGAGACCGAGAGATCAAGGCGGCCCTGGCCGAGGAGGCCGAGGCTCAGCGCGAGCAGGAAGAGGCGCGTGCCCAGCAGGAAGCGGCGGCTCAGGCCTCCGGGGCTCCGTCGGTTCCCAGTTGATTCGAGGAAGAGGCAGGACCCAACGCAATGAGGGTATACGAATTAGCCAAGAAGCTCGGGATGGAAAATCGCACCTTGATCCCGGAGTTGAAGCGACTCGGGATCGCCGTGGCCTCGCATAGCAGTGCGCTCGATGACGCCACGGTTCAACGGGTGATGGAGCACTTCTCGAGGTCAGGATCCGGACAGAAAACCGGGGCGGCGGAACGTACCGCTCGGGTGAGCAGCGCCGGACGCGATGGGAAAACGCTACGCGACGATGGCCTGTCGGGCGCAAGGACGGCCGTGGCCGAAGAGGCGCCGAAAGTCGACAAGAAGCGAATTCTCATCAAGCGCAAGAAGACCGAGGAAGAACTCGAAGCCGAAGCGGCCATTGCCGCTCCCCCAGGACCTGCCGAGCCGGCAGCCGCCCAGATCAGCACGGAGCTTCCGAACGTACCGCCGGTCGTCCCACCGCCGTCCGCTCAGCCGACATCGGCTCCCGCCGGCGCCGAACCCGTGCTGCATCCTGCCATTCCGCCTCTTGCTTGGGAAGCCGGTGCAAAAGGACGGGAGGAGGCTCACAGGCCCGCTATGCCCGAAGGGCAGCCGGCCGTGGCGACCGCTCCCGCGGCCCCGGTAGGGACTCCGGCGCCAGGTGCTGCCCCTGCAGCCAAGCGGCCTCCCGAAGTCGCGGCCCCTGCGGACGAGGCGAGCCTGAAGGACAAGCTAAAGAAGCAGAAGAAGCCGGGCCGGGTCCGTGAAGAAGAAGACTATAAGTTCCGGGAAGACGTCACCCGGTGGCAGGACTTGCGTGCGATTCCGGTGCATCGGCGGGACGATCGCTCGCGGCACGTCCAGCCTTCACCGGTTGCCGAAATCACGAAGCCTCGGAAAAAGATTATCCGGCTGTCCGCTGGCCTGACCGTCAAGGACTTCGCCGAAATGGTGGGGCAGCGGCCCGGCGATGTGATCCGGAAATTGATGGAAATGGGACAGATGCTGACGCTGAACCAGCCGATCAATCCCGATGCGGCGGTGTTGATCGCCGAGGGTCTCGGGATGAAGGCCGAGGTGGCGGTCGAGAAGCAGGGGGAAGATCTGTTGCAAGACGTGGTCGAATCGGCCGAGCAGGAGGACTTGGAGCTTCGGCCCCCGGTGGTCACGATCATGGGGCATGTGGACCACGGCAAGACCTCCTTACTGGATGCGATCCGGCAGACGCACGTCACCGAACAGGAGGCGGGCGGGATCACGCAGCACATCGGCGCCTACGTCGTCCAGACCAACGGCAAGCGCATCACCTTCCTCGACACCCCGGGCCACGAAGCCTTCACCGCGATGCGGGCGCGCGGCGCCAAGGTCACGGATATCGTCATCCTGGTGGTGGCCGCCGATGACGGTGTAATGCCCCAGACCGTCGAAGCGATTGCACACGCGACAGCGGCGAACGTCCCGATCATCGTGGCGATCAACAAGATCGACAAGCCCGGCGCGAATCCGGACCGCGTCAAGCATGCCCTGGCCGAGCACAACCTGATCCCGGAGCAGTGGGGCGGGCAAACGATCTTCGTTGAAGTATCCGCGAAGCAGAAAACCGGGCTCGACACCCTTCTCGAGATGATCTTGCTGCAAGCTGAAGTCCTCGAGCTGAAAGCCAATCCCAAGCGATTGGCAAAGGGAACGGTCATCGAGGCGAAGCTGGAGCGTGGGCGAGGACCGGTGGCGACCGTGCTGGTCCAGAGCGGCACCCTGCGGGTCGGCGACGCCTTCGTCGTCGGGACGTTCAGCGGGCGCGTCCGTGCGCTGATCTCGGATACCGGGGGCAAGTTGACCGAGGCCGGCCCGTCGGTGCCGGTCGAAGTGATCGGATTACCGGGCGTCCCGTCGGCGGGCGATCAGTTCGTCGCCGTGGCGGATGAGCGAGTCGCCCGCCAGGTGGCCGAGGACCGGCTGCAGAAGCAGCGGGCCGCGGAGTTGGCGGCCGGCGGCGGCCGCGTCACCCTCGACGATCTCTACACGCGCATCAAGGAAGGCGACGTCAAAGAATTGGCCCTCGTCATCAAGGCGGACGTTCAAGGGTCGGCCGAGGCGCTGTCCGATGCGGTGCAGAAGCTCTCCACTCCAGCGGTGAAGTTGCGTGTGATCCACAGCGGCGTGGGCGGCATCACTGAGACCGATGTCCTGCTCGCCTCAGCGTCGCGCGCGATCATCATCGGGTTCAATGTCCGCCCTGAACCCAAGGCTTCGGCGCTGGCTGAACGGGAGGGTGTGGACGTGCGGCTCTACACCATCATCTACGACGCCATTGGGGACATCAAAGCGGCCATGGAAGGCCTCTTGGAACCGACGCTCAAGGAGCGCGTGCTAGGCCGAGCCGAGGTCCGCCAGGTATTCAACATTCCCAAGGCCGGGACGATCGCGGGCTGTTATGTCATCGACGGGACGATCACGAGGGCGAGCGCCGGTGTGCGAGTCATTCGGGATCACGTCGTCATTTACGAGGGGAAGATCGGGTCGTTGCGGCGGTTCAAAGACGACGTGCGCGAAGTGCAGCAGGGCTACGAGTGCGGCATCGCGGTGGAGAATTTCAGCGATGTCAAGCCCGGTGATATCCTCGAAGCCTATACCGTCGACAAAGTGGCCACCAAGCTCTAGCGCGCCTTCCGGGCCTTCTCCCTTCGCCGCGCATGATTGTCGGATTGTGCACCGTTGAGTTGTACCTGCCGGACAGCCAGTCCTTGAAGGCGAAGCGTCAGGTTCTCCTGAGTCTGAAAGATCGCGTGCGGGACCGTTTCAACGTCTCGGTGGCCGAAGTCGGCGACCAGGAGCTGTGGCAAAAGGCCATCCTGGGCATCGCGTGCGTCGCGAACGAGCAGAAGCACGTGAACCAGGTGCTCGATCAGGCGATGAACTTGATCCGTTCGGTTCCGATGGTCGACCTCGTGAAGTTCCAGATCGAATATTTGTAGAAGACGATGGCGAAGACAGCCTATTCTCGGGCCACTCGCGTCGCGGATCAAATCCGCGCGGAAGTGGCCGACATCCTCATGCGCAAGACCAAGGATCCCCGCGTCGGCGTCGTGACCGTGACCGATGTCGAGTTGACCAGCGATCTTCGGCTCGCCCGGATCTTCGTCACCGCCGGTCCGGACGCCCAGCAGGAGGCTGAGGCAATGACGGGCCTGGCCAAGGCCGCTGGATTCATCCGGAGTGAATTGGGACGTCGCCTGAACTTGCGATATACCCCGGAGCTCTTCTTTCACAAGGATACGGCCGGGGCGAGAGGAGATCGGATCCTGTCGCTTCTCGACCAGCTTGCAGAGCCGTCGCACCGGCCGGGCGGCCGAGATTCATCCATCGACCAGGGCAAGGGCCGGGCGTGATCATGGCGAAGGAAGCGGGATCGGTGGGCAGCCGAGACGGAGTCCTCAACGTGAACAAGGCGCCCGGCTGGACCTCGCACGACGTCGTTGCCAAGCTGCGCCCCTTGTTCCCGGGCTTTCGCATCGGACACGGCGGCACCTTGGATCCCACCGCGACCGGCGTCTTGCCGGTCCTGGTCGGCCGCGCGACCCGGATCGCCGAATATCTGCTCGACTGGGACAAAGAGTACCGTGCCGTCCTGCGTCTGGGTGTGACCACCGAGACGCAGGATGCAACGGGAGCGATCGTGGCCCGACGACCCGTGGCGCATCTCTCCCTGGAGCAGATCCGTGAGGCGATCGACCGATTCCGAGGATCGATCACGCAAGTTCCCCCGATGTATTCCGCGGTCAAAGTGGCCGGTCAACCGCTCTACAAAGCGGCACGGGCGGGGCGGACCGTCGAGCGTGAGCCGAGGCCGGTGACGGTGTATGACCTCGACGTGTTGTCGATTGCTCTCCCCGACGTCGCCTTCCGTGTTCGCTGTTCGAAGGGAACCTATGTTCGGACCCTGTGTGCGGATATCGGAGAGGGGCTCGGAGTCGGAGGGCATTTGCTCGCTCTCGAGCGGACACGGGTGGGACCGTTGGCGATCGAGGCCGCGCGGACGATCGAAGAGACCATCGACGACTATCGGCACGGTCGTCTGGCGATGCTCTCGCTGGACGCTGCCCTTGCGCATCTCCCGGCGCTGGTCGTCAGCGAGCCGGCGGCCGAGCGGGCACGCTACGGCGTTCCGATTCCGGCGCACGCCGTTCGCTGGGCCGGTGAGTTCACTGAGGAACCCAATCTGAAGGCCGCTGAGCCTTTCCGTGTTCGACTGAAGGGCCCGGACGGGCTGCTCATCGGCCTTGGGACCGCATCAGGGCAGCGTGATCGAATCGACTCCGTCAAGATCGAGAAAATTTTGGTGCAGACAACGACGCCGGGTGCGGTGGTCGAGACCTAGGCAGCAGAAGGAGGAGAATAATGGCGCTGACACGGGAAGCCAAAGGGGAGTTGATCGGGCAGTTTCGGCAGCATGAGACGGATACCGGATCGCCGGAGGTGCAGATTGCCATTCTGACGAACCGGATCAGTTACTTGACCGAGCACTTCAAGTTGCATCGCAAGGATCATCACTCGCGGCGCGGGTTACTGCAGTTGGTGGGGCAGCGCCGTCGGCTGCTGGACTATCTGCGGCGGCATGACGAGGCGCGATATCGGGCGGTGCTGGATCGTTTGGGCATCCGCAAGTAATCACATCCCGACGCCGGCCCAACGCCGGCGTCTGAAGGGCTGTCCTCACAGGTGAACACGGACATAGGCTCATCGGAGTGTTGCGAGAGAGTGGGGGGCTCGCATCGGGCGCGTGCTTCGGCCCGGTACTTCACCTGAGCCTATCTCTGTGGGCATCTGTGGGACAGAGCAGAGACCACAGAAAGGAGACCACAGAATGGTGCACAGCGTCGAGATGGAAGTAGCGGGCCGGACGCTCCGGCTCGAGACGGGTCGCGTGGCCAAACAGGCCGACGGCTCGGTCTTGGCATCGTACGGGGACACGGTCGTCCTGGCAACCGCCGTTGCGTCGCAAACCGTGAAGCCGGGTACCGATTTTCTCCCGTTGACCGTCGATTATCAGGAAAAGGCCTATGCGGCCGGGAAGATCCCCGGCGGCTATTTCAAGCGGGAGGGGCGTCCCTCAGAGAAGGAAGTGCTGACGAGCCGCCTGATCGATCGTCCCATCCGGCCCCTGTTTCCCGAAGGGTTTTACTATGAGACGCAGGTCATTGCCTCCGTTCTCTCGGCTGATCAGACGGGCTCGTCGGACGTGGTGGCCATGATCGCGTCGTCCGCGGCGCTGGAAGTATCGGATATTCCTTTTAACGGGCCGGTCGCGGCCGTCAAGATCGGCCGGGTGAACGGCCAGTTCGTCGTCAACCCCGACATGACGAGCCTCGAGAGCTGTGAGTTGCATTTGGTCGTCGCTGGGACCGCTGATGCTGTCATGATGGTCGAAGGCGGCGCCAATGAATTGCCGGAAGCCACGATGATCGAAGCGATCGAGATCGCCCATGTCGAGATCAAAAAGATCGTGGCGAAGATCTTGGATCTCAAGGCGATGGCCGGCAAGAGCAAGCGAACGATCAAAGCCGAGGAAATCGACCCGGCCTTGGCCGAAGAGGTGCGGCGATTGGTAGCCGGGCCGATCCGGGAGGCCATTTTGATCCCGAACAAAACGGCGCGCCAAGAGCGCCTCGATCAGATTCGTGATGAGGCCGTGGAAAAGCTCAGGGGCGAGGATCCCAATCGGGAACGCCACATCAAGCTCATCTTTCATTCGCTCGAGTACAGCGAAGTCCGGAACATGATCCTCGAGAGGGGGGTCCGGGCCGATGGCCGAGGACCCAGCGAGATCCGAGCCATTACCTGCGAAGTCGGTGTGCTCCCCCGTACGCACGGGTCGGCGCTTTTTACGCGCGGCGAAACGCAAAGTCTGGCCGTGGTCACCTTGGGGACCACCGAGGATGAACAGCGCATCGATGCCCTCGAGGGCGAGTATTACCGCACGTTCATGTTGCACTACAACTTCCCCCCCTTCAGTGTGGGGGAAGCGCGGCCGTTGCGTTCGCCGGGTCGTCGCGAAGTCGGGCACGGCGCGCTGGCCGAGCGGGCGCTGAGGCCCGTCATCCCGGGCAAGGACAAGTTTCCGTACACGCTGCGGATCGTGTCCGATATCCTCGAATCGAACGGGTCCTCCTCGATGGCGACGGTATGCGGCGGTACGCTGGCCCTCATGGATGCCGGGGTGCCGATCAAGGAGCCCGTGGCCGGCATCGCGATGGGCCTCATCAAGGAAGGCGATCGGGTCATGGTGCTTTCCGATATCCTCGGCCTCGAAGACCATCTCGGCGACATGGATTTCAAGGTGACCGGAACGCGCAATGGCGTCACGGCCCTGCAGATGGATATCAAAATCGGCGGGATCACGCCCGATTTGATGCGGCAAGCCCTGAATCAGGCGCGGGACGGCCGATTGTACATCCTGGCTCGCATGGCGGAAACCTTGGGGGCCCCCAGGCAGAAGCTTTCCCCGTTCGCCCCGAGGATCTTCACGATGAAGATCAAGCAAGACAAGATCAGGGACGTGATCGGGCCGGGCGGAAAGACGATCAGGGGAATCATCGCCGAGTGCGGCGTGAAGATCAACGTCGACGATTCCGGCGACATCTCGATTGCGGCCACGGACGAAGCCTCGGCGCAAAAAGCCAAGGACATGATCAACCGGCTGACCGAGGAGGTCGAGGTGGGCAAGGTCTATCTGGGGACGGTGCGAAAGATCATGGACTTCGGGGCGTTCGTCGAAATCCTCCCCGGCACCGATGGCCTCGTCCACATCTCGCAATTGGCGCATCATCGCGTGAAGTCGGTGTCCGATGAAGTGACCGAGGGCGAGCAGATCCTGGTCAAGGTCCTCGAGATCGACAAGCAAGGCAAGATCCGCTTGAGTCGAAAGGAAACGTTGCCCGCTCCAAGCGCTCCAGCGGCCGGCTGACATGTACCGGAAATTCACCCTCGACAATGGGGTCCGCGTCGTCACGGAACGGATGCCCTCAGTGAAGTCCGTCACCGTGGGCATTTGGGTGAACGTGGGGTCGCGGGATGAAGAGACGGGGGAGGAGGGCTATTCCCACTTCATCGAGCACATGTTCTTCAAAGGGACTCGGACGCGCTCGGCCGCCCAGATCTCACTCGAGATCGATGCGCTGGGCGGCGAGATGAACGCCTTCACCGGGCGTGAAACGACCACGTTCTATGTGAAGGTGCTCGATCAACATCTCGATCATGCACTGGCGCTCCTCGCCGATCTGTTCCACCACTCGCAGTTTCATCCCAAAGAGGTCGAGAAAGAGAAGCAGGTGGTGCTCGAAGAGGTCCGCATGGTGGAGGACGATCCGGAAGACCTCGTGCAGGATCTTCACACGGAGCAGATGCTCAAAGGTCATCCGCTGGGGCGGCCCATTTTGGGGCGGCCTGAAACGATTCAGCGTCTTCGCCGTGAGGATCTTCTCCGCTTTATCGAGGCTCACTATCATCCCTCCCAGACCTTGATTTCGGTCGCCGGGAACTTCGAGCCGGCCGGCCTGCGACGCACGTTGGACCGCCTTTTTGGCGGGTTCGTGCGGTGGCATCACCCGCGGCTCAGCCGCTGGCCATCGGACGTGTTCGGCGGCCTCCTCGTTCGGCGAAAACCGCTTCAACAAGCTCACCTGTGCCTCGGATTCAGAGGGCTTCCGTTGGACGACAAGAATCGGTATGCGCTTCACGCGTTGAACGCCGTGATGGGCGGAAGCGTCAGCTCGCGATTGTTCCAAGAGATCCGGGAGCGGCGGGGGCTGGCCTACTCGATTTATTCGTATGCGGCTTCCTTTTCGGACAGCGGCGTCTTGACGGTCTATGCGGCCACGCGGCCCCGTGAAGCGACGCGCGTGGTGGAATTGATTTGCCGTGAGATTCGCCGCATCGCGCGCGACGGCCTGGACCGCAAAGAGCTGCAGAAGACCAAAGACCAGATGAAGGGCAGCCTCATGTTGAGCCTGGAAAGTACTCAGAGCCGGATGAGTAAGTTGGCGAAGGACGAGTTGTACCACGGCCGTCCGCTTTCGCTCGCGGAAGTCACGGCGAAGATCGATCAGCTTACCGGTCACCACGTTCATCACTTGGCGCGGACCCTCCTCGACACCTCCTCCATGTCGATTACGGCGCTCGGTCCCGTGTCCGGTCGCGCCCTTGCTTCGGCGATTCCTTGAGCTGAGAATTCATCGGAAGATTCAGCGCTTCCGTCCGTGCACGGTCCTTCGGAGGCGCCAAATAATTCCTTGACAAGGGTGCCTTGATTAGCTAGGATCAGCCCCTGCTTATGACTTTTTCCGCCTACCGCATGAAAACGAACCAAAGAGAAAGGAGGTGCGCACCTCTGGCCGCTGAACATCTTTCTCTTTCTTTCGGTCTTTTCTTTGCACAGCACATCTCGTTTGGTTCTCATGGGGGCTTTCATGTTTTATGAAGGAGGGATACGTATGATGAGGGGAGTCGTCATAGCCGCAACAGCATTGTTTGGGCTCGGCTTGCTGACGGCTGGCTTCGCCGCCGCCGCGGACGCGCCGGCCGGCGGGGGGCCGACCAGCAAAATCGTCGGTGGTCAAGCTCTCAAGGGCGAGACCGTCAAAACGTTGAAGGGGCGCGTCTGGTCTCAGTGGGCGGACAACCCCGATAAAGAGATCCTCTTCGGGATTCAATACTGGAACACGGGGGACCCCGCTTCCGGCACCCCGTTCGGGCGCACCTCGAGCGACTTGGACGTCAAGCCGCCGGACCCTCTCTTTACCTGCTGCGCCTGGGGATTCACGGGTGGAACCGAAAAGAACAATCCATACGCCGGGTGGTACCACGCCCAGACCACGGTTCGCCTTCAGGTAAAGGACAAGGCATTGATGGATCAACTGATCAAGGCGTCGCAGGATCTCGTGGCACTCGAAGTATCGCTTGACGGCCGGACCATCACCGGATTCAAGGTCCTGAAGGACTAGCAATTGCGACGGCATTCATTATTTCTTGATACTGCAAGGAGGATGTCATCATGACACAGAGGAAGGGATGGGCCCTGGTCGCCGCCGTGGCTCTTGTGGTCAGCATGGCCTCGGCCGCGATGGCCATCGAAGCATTCCAGGAGCGTTTTGAATGGGGTGATATGAGCAAGCCGACCACCCTGCAGGGGCGGGTGATCATTCTCGACCCCTATGACGAGGCGGTCTGGATCAACATCGCCGTCTTCGGTGGGAATGCCGAAAGCGGGTATTTTTGGCAGAAGATCCACCCGGGCAAGAACCTGAAGTTCTATGCGGCGAACAAGGAAGTGTGGGAGCAGTTGAAGTCGATGGCCCGCCCGCATGCCGGTCCGGCCGCTGCGAAGGAAGTTCCCCCCGCCTCTCAAGCCACGCTGGTCGAATTTACCGCCCAGGAAGTCGAGCAGAATCGCCGGGTGATCTCCTCGGTCAAGAAGTTGCCGGAAGTTGCCGGCGAGCCGGGCAAGACCCGCAGCATTTCGGCTCTTCGCGTCAAGGCTTGCGAGGGCAAGGATGAGTTGGACAGTAACTGCTACAAGGCCAAGCAGGAGTTGAATACCTCTCCGAAGGGTGAGAGTGCTGTTCCCATGCAGTACGACGTCTTGATTCCGGGCGGAAAGCCTGTTGCGGGATTGATTCCCTGGACGGCACCGTACAACGAAGGGAAGAGTTCGGCTCACTGAGTTCGGGCGTTTCGAGTCAACAGACGGCGGTGTCTCGCAAGGGACACCGCCGTTTTGCTTTGACGGTCCGGTGCATCCGTCATTGAGTTCCGATTTCGTCCGCGAAGTTAGGCCGACGATCTGGCCGTCAATGCCAGGTGAGCCTGTTTTCTCAGATCGCGAAGGTCAGCGCGGTGGGTCGGCCAGGCGCCGTTGCAAGTCGGCCAGCCTGTTGAGCGCCTCGAGCGGCGTCATGGAGAAGAGTTCCATCTGACGCACTTCTTCAATGAGTGGATGCGGCGTCGGGAGGTTGGGTGGCGGTGGGTCCTCTTGGTCTTCCGGTCTCTCGAATGTGGAAGAGGAAGCGCCTGCCGATTCCAGGCGGGCGAGAACCTCCTTGGCGCGCCGGATCACCGGTAACGGAAGGCCGGCCAGCCGGGCGACATGGATCCCATAGCTCCGGTCCGCACCCCCGTCGACGATCTTTCGCAGAAAAATCACTTCCTCATCTCGCTCCTTGACCAGCACCGTGCAGTTCCGTGCTCCCTCGCGTTGCTCGGCGAATTCCGTCATCTCGTGGTAGTGAGTGGCAAAGAGGGTTCTGGCTCCGATCGTTGCGGGATCCAGCAAGTATTCGGCGACGGCCCAGGCGATGCTGAGGCCATCGTACGTGCTCGTCCCCCGGCCGATCTCATCGAGAAGGATCAAGCTCCGTCGCGTGGCGTTGTGAAGGATTTGTGCCGTTTCAGTCATCTCGACCATGAACGTGCTCTGTCCGCCGGCTAAGTTGTCGCTCGCCCCCACACGCGTGAAGATACGATCTACGATGCCGATGTGCGCGCGCCGAGCCGGCACGAACCCGCCCATTTGGGCCATGAGCACGATGAGCGCAATTTGGCGCAGGTACGTGCTCTTTCCAGCCATGTTCGGTCCGGTCAAGACGATCAGACGTCGGCGGTCGAGGTCGAGGGCCACATCGTTCGGGATGAACCCGTCGGGAGTGGTGAGTTGTTCGACCACGGGGTGACGGCCGTCCGCGATGTCGAGGATGCCGTCGTCTGCAATGGACGGACGGACGTATCGGTTGCTGGTTGCCGCTTCAGCCAAGGCCGACAGGACGTCGAGCGTGGCCAGGACCTCGCCCATGGCCTGCAGGCGGCGACAGTGTCCGCTCAGTGTCCCCCGGACCCTCTCGAACAGCTCCTGTTCCAACACCATCATCTTGAGGTCGGCTCCGGTGACCCGATCCTCCAATTCTTTCAGCTCCTGGGTCGTGAACCGTTCGGCGTTCGCCAGGGTCTGTTTCCGGATGTAACGGTCGGGGACACGCTCCGTATTGGCCTTCGTCACCTCCAGGTAATAGCCGAAGACTTGGTTGAATCGGATCTTCAAGGAGTCGATCCCCGTGCGGGCTCGCTCCTCGGCTTCCAATCGGGCGATCCAGCTCTTCCCCTCCCGGCAGGTCCGCCGCAGCTCGTCTAGATCGGCGTGGTATCCGTCCTTGATGATGCCGCCTTCACGGGTAGTCGCCGGGGCATCGGGGACGATCGTCTGCTCGATCAGATGGCGCACGTCCGACAGATCATCCCAACGACTGAGTAAATCCGTGATGAGCGGCGCATGGAAAGAAGAAAGCAGGCTGCGCAACCCCGGCAAGGCCTCTGCCGAGCTCTTGAGCGCAACCAGCTCACGCGGTGTCGCGGCTCCCATCGTCAGACGGCTGCTCAACCGTGCAAGATCTTGGACGCGGCGGAGTTCGGCTCGAATCCGTGTCCGCCTCTCTAGGTCTCCGACGAGCGCGTCGACCGCGTCGAGACGGGCGTTGATCGCGCCGGGATCGAGCAGCGGATGAAGAATCCAATCGCGCAGGAGACGGCCCCCCATGGCGGAGACCGTCCGGTCCAGTACGGACATCAGTGTCGCATCGGCGCGGTCGTCTGCCAACGGCCTGACGAGTTCCAGGTTCCGGATCGTCGCGCTGTCCAAGTGCATCGAGCGCCCGAATCGGCGGACGCGCAACGTGGAGAGATGAGACAATCTCGCCGTCGGCTGGGTCACTCGCAGGTAGTGCAGGACAGCGCCGGCCGCTTGGATGCCGGCCTTGAGCCCCCGGCATCCGAACCCTTCGAGCGAGGCGACGCCAAAGTGGTCATGCAGGATCCGCTGCGCCCGATCGAGATCGAACGTAGCCGCCTCCTGCTGACTCACGCGGGTCCGCTTCAATCCAGTCACCACCCGGTGGACCGCTTCGGGAAGCGACGGCGGAAACAATAATTCCCGCGGCTCGAGCCGGAAGAGTTCGTCTTCGAGATCCGATACGGCCGCCGGCCCGTTGAATTCCGCCAGCCAAAATTCCCCGGTCGACGAATCGAGCATGGACAGCCCGATAGGACCGTCACCTGATCCTTGGACCGCCACCGCGGCCAGGTACACCGCCTCGATGGGCGAGAGCAGCTCCGGATCGATCAAGGTGCCGGGCGTATAGACACGGACGACTTCTCGACGGACAAGGCCCTTGGCTAATTTCGGGTCTTCGACTTGATCGCACAGCGCAACGGTGCGGCCCGCTTTCAACAGCTTGGCAATGTAGTTCATCGCCGCGTGATGCGGGACTCCGCAGAGGGGGACGGGGTCCGCCTTGTGCTTGTCCCGCGACGTCAACGCGATGTTCAAGATGCCGGCCGCAGTTTCGGCATCCTCGTAAAACATCTCGTAGAAGTCGCCGACCCGGAAAAAAAGGATCGCGTCCCGGTGCGCCTGCTTGATCTCACGGTACTGACGCATCAAGGGGGTCGTCTCGCTCTCAGTCATCCGAGAGTTCCTCCTCTGACGAGGTCGGGGTGGACATTCTCCCCAACGCCTTCCGCAGCTCTTCCAGGTCGGCCTCCGCCTCCTGCAGGGCTTTGGTTTTCCTGCGCAGTTCGATCCGTCCATTGATCCATGCCGGGAAGAGCAGAATGGAGGCCACGATAATGCCAATCGCAAAGGCGCTCAGGATCGGCTTGTAGATGGGGGTGGAGGCGGAGCGCAAGCCGAAGAAGTAATGGAGCGTGACTTCCTGCTCCTGGTTTTCCAGGAAGAACGAGAGTGACAGCAGCAGGAGGATGCCGACCAAGACCAACCGGATCATGAGCGTTTCGCCGGCGGACGTCTCAGCCCCGTATGGGTTCTGCGTCCTCCGTCCGGTCCCGGCAGTCGGCGCCTCGTTGCCGTTGCCGTCCCATTGCTGGTGCCGCCTTCGACCACGGCGTCTTGTCCCAGGCGACGGAACACCTGTCGCAGCTTTCGATAGGTCGCACCGAGGTGTTCGGGCATCACACGGACTTCGGAAAACAGCGGCATGAAATTGGTGTCCCCGTTCCACCGCGGGACGATGTGGAGATGGAGATGTGAATCGATGCCTGCGCCGCTGACCCGGCCGAGATTGATCCCGATGTTGAAACCCTCGGGATGCAGCGCCAGGCGCAGCGCTTTCACGCTCAAGTTCGTGAGCGCAAAGAGGTCGAGGGCCGCCTCCGGGATGAGCGCATCCAAATCGGCCACGTGAGCGTAGGGCGTGATGAGCAAGTGCCCCGTGTTGTACGGGAAGAGGTTCATCACGACGAACGCATGCCGGCTACGGTACAGGATGAGGTTTGCCGAATCGCGCCGCTCACGCACCTTTGTGCAAAAGATGCAGGCAACCGGCTTGCGAGAGGATTGGATATACGCCATGCGCCATGGAGCCCAGAGCACTTTCATCGGGAGCCTCCACCCGAAGTAGCCGTTCGCCGGTGATCGGGTCTCCTCTCCGTCCTCGGTCGCGGAAAAAGCCGTTCGAGAACCTTCTGGGAGTGGGCGCCGGTCGCACCGATTCGTATCCGGCGCGTCTTGGGTCCGATGTGTTCGAAGCTCAGAGTCAGCCGATCGCTTGGAAGGCGATCCTCCGCTCGATCGGCCCATTCGACGGCTACGACCGTGTTGCCGTCGAAGTACTCGTCGAGGCCGAGACCCGCAAGAGCCGGGGGGGCGTCGAGCCGGTAGAGGTCGGCATGGGCCAGGCGTAAGCGACCCCGATACTCATGGACCAGGACGAATGTCGGGCTGCTGACCGCACGCTCGGCGACTCCGAGCCCTGCGGCCAACCCGCGTACGAACACCGTCTTCCCCGATCCGAGGTCCCCACACAAGGCGAAGACTTCGCCACCTTCCAGCCGTTGCCCGATCGCCTGACCGAGTCGAGCCGTCTGATTCGGCGACGTCGACCGAACCGACCATCCCTGACCGGTCGGATGCGCGTGCGGGGGAGGCACCCGAGCGGCGGAGCGTTCAGACCGTTTGGCTGAGGGCATAGGGAATCTGGTCGAGGACATCTCGCGCGGTCATCCCCGCCTGGCCGAGTCGCGCGGCCGCCAAATCGCCGGCCAGGCCATGAAGATAGGTCGCGGCGCAGGCCGCCTCCCAGGGCGGGAGTCGCTGGGCCAACAGGCCGGCGATCATTCCGGTGAGGACATCGCCGGTCCCCGCCGTCGCCATGCCCGGGTTCCCGGTCGGGCAGATCGCCGCGGCGCCGCTCGTATCCGCCACAATGGTTCGGGCGCCTTTCAAAACCAGGATGACGCGATGCTGCCGAGCGAATCGGGTGGCGGTTCCCAGCCGGTCTGCATTGATCGTGTGGGCCGTGGCCTGATCTTCCAATCGTGCCATTTCTCCAGGGTGCGGAGTGAGCACCGGTGGGTGCTTGCAGGCAGCCAAGACGCCGAGGTGTCCCGTCAGCGCATTGAGCCCGTCGGCATCCACGACCATCGGCTTGTCGACTCGTTCCAGGAGTCGTCGAACCAGCGCACTGGTATCGGGATGAACGGTCAATCCTGGACCGATCGCCGCCGCTGTCCGCGCCTGCACGAAAGCCAGCAACGGTTCGAGCGCCGAAGAAGCCAGGCTTTTGGCGTCTGTCTCGGGCATCGGAGCCGTCATGGCCTCCAGTAATTTCGCTTCCAGCACGTCGTTGCAGCTCGCCGGCGTCGCCACTGACACGAGCCCGGTTCCCACGCGGAGCGCACCCATGGCCGCCATCGCCGCCGCGCCGGTTTTGCCGACGGAGCCCGCCATGATCGCGGCATGGCCGTAGGTGCCCTTGTGCGCCGACGGAGGCCGCGATGGGATCACATGGCGTACCGACTCGCGGGTGATCAAGGTCACCGTGCTTTCCAGGGCGTCCACATATTCGTGGGGGATGCCGATGTCGACGACCTCCACCCGGCCCGCGTGGTCGAGCCCCGGTCCGATATAGAGCCCCAATTTGGGGAGCCCGAAGGTGGCGGTGGTATCCGCGGATACCGCTGTGCCGAGCACCGCACCACTGTCGGCGTCGATGCCTGATGGTATGTCGATGGCTACGACGGGGGCACCCGCGTGGACCTTGGCCTCATTGATCGCCTCGATCGCTTCGGCCAACGGCCCTGTCACTGGGGCAGAGAGGCCGGTGCCGAGGAGGGCATCGACGATGACATCCGACGATCGCAACCGGGAACGAAGCGCGACTCTGGTAGGACAGGTGAGGACGGCCCGGCGTCCGGCCGTCGCGACGAACCGCCGGTACATCGTTCGAGCGTCCCCTCGCACGTCAGCGGCCTTCGCAAAGAGACAGACCGTCACCCGTGCGCCCTTCCGGTGGAGTAACCGGCCCACGACGAAGCCATCGCCGCCGTTGTTGCCTTTGCCGCAACAGATCGTCACCACCTTCCGGCTCACGGGAGCATAGCGGCGCTCGATGAGCTCAGCCGCCCCGGCGCCGGCCCGGAGCATCAACGTGGCTCCCGGTATGCCGGCTTCCTGGATGGTGCGTCGATCCAGGGCTTGCATCTGTTTGCCGGTTACGATTTTCATGGCCGGAAAGACGCCGCTCGTTGGAAGCCGTGACAAGCCTGCGCCTAATCGGTCGTCAGCACAGCCTGGGCCACCGCATAGTCCTCGTCATGGGAAACGCTCACGTGGACCTGTGTCACGCCCGCCCGTGCCATTAAAAGGCCGGCACGGCCGTGAAGGGTGGCGACGGGGCGGCCGTGTGCGTCATTGAGGATCTGGACGTCCAGCCAGCTGACGCCGGAGGCCCAGCCGGTTCCCAGCGCTTTGAGGACCGCTTCTTTGGCGGCGAATCGCCCGGCGAACGACACCGCCGGTGCCGGGCGTCGTTCGATGAGCCGGCGCTCGGCATCCGTATAGACCCGTGCGAGAAAGCGTTCCTCCCAGCGTTCCAAGATCGCTTGGATCCGGGCGATCTTGACGAGGTCGAGACCGATACCGACGACCGCCATGGCGTCAACTCAACAACTGTTTCATCTCACGCACGGCCTGGTCGAGTCCGACGAACACGGCGCGCGCGATGATACTATGGCCGATGTTGTACTCCACGATCTCGGGAATTTGGGTGAGTCGCTTGACGTTGCGATAGGTGAGGCCGTGTCCTGCGCTGACCCCCATCCCAAGCTTATAGGCGAGCTTGGCTGCCTGCGCGATGCTCTCCAGGGCGGCCTGCTCTTCCTTGAGAAGGCGGGCATTGGCATAGCGGCCGGTGTGCAGCTCCACATAGTCGGCCGCGACCTTGTGCGCGGCTCGGATCTGATCGAGGTCCGGTTCGACAAAGAGGCTCACAGGGATCCCGGCATCGTGGAGCAGATCGACGACCGCTTTGATCCGCTCGCGCTGTCCGGCTACTTCGAGCCCCCCCTCTGTGGTGAGCTCTTGACGGCGCTCCGGCACCAGTGTGACGAGATGGGGTTTGATCGTCAGGGCGGTCTTGACGATCGCCTCGTCCGCGGCGATCTCCAAATCCAATTTGGTCTGAATGATCTGCCTGAGCAGGGTCAGGTCGCGGTCCTGAATATGGCGGCGGTCTTCGCGAAGATGGACGACGAGACCATCGGCCCCGGCCAGTTCCACGAGCACCGCCGCGGCGATGGGATCCGGCTCCGTTCCTCCGCGGGCTTGGCGCAAGGTCGCGACGTGATCGATGTTGACGCCCAATCGTGGCATAGTGGCCTTAATTCATTGTTTTGCCGAAGTTTTGCGGCATTATGGCAAAAACGGCCAGGCCTGACAAGCAGGCGAACGGACGGCGATCGAGCCGTCGAGGGTCATGCTGCTCATGGCGCTCGTCGTCGCGAAGAGCAAGCGCGCTGAACTTCAGAATAAATTGACTGAATTTACCGCGCTGCATTACAATTGTGGCCACTTCTTCGGTGCCAAGTCGTTGAACCCGAATCTCAACCATCCACACGAGGCAGTGTGCAGGCTTTTTACCGCATAAGTCGGCTCCCACCGTATGTCTTTGCCCAGGTCCAGGCGCTCAAGCTCGATGCTCGCCATCGCGGAGAGGACATCATCGATTTCGGGATGGGCAACCCTGATCAACCGACGCCGGAGCATATCGTCGAGAAGATGATCCAGGCGGCCCGGAACGCCAAGAACCACCGCTACTCGGCGTCGCGCGGCATCACCCGACTGCGACATGCGATCTGCGACTGGTACAAGCGCAATTACGACGTGGAGCTCGACCCGGAGACGGAGGCGATCGTCACGATCGGGTCGAAGGAAGGGATTGCCCATCTTGCGTTGGCGATGATCGGCCCCGGTGACGTCGTCCTGACCCCGACGCCCACGTACCCGATTCACATGTACAGCGTCATCATCGCGGGCGGGGAGGTCAGGGGCATCGAGTTGCGGCAAGACAGCGATTTCTTCGATGACCTTCAACGGGTCTATCGTCAGACCTTGCCGCGCCCCAAGATCCTGGTCATCAATTTCCCACACAACCCGACGACGGCGGTCGTGGATCTGGAGTTCTTCAAGAAGGTCGTGGCGTTTGCCAAGGAGCACGAGGTCATCGTCATCCATGATCTGGCCTACGCCGACATCGTGTTCGACGGGTACCGGGCTCCAAGTCTCCTCCAAGTGCCGGAAGCGAAGGACGTCGGCGTGGAGTTTTATACCCTGTCGAAGAGCTACAACATGCCGGGTTGGCGCGTGGGTTTCTGCGTCGGCAACCGAGAGGTCGTGGGCGCGTTGTCGAAGATCAAGAGTTATCTGGACTACGGCATCTTTCAGCCGATTCAAATTGCGAGCATCATCGCGCTGAACGGGCCCCAGGATTGCGTGAGGGAGACCGTGGCACGCTATCAACGCCGCCGGGACGTGCTCGTCGGCGGCTTGAATCGGATCGGGTGGGGCGTAGCAAAGCCACGGGCGACCATGTTCGTGTGGGCCAAGATTCCTGCGGCGTATCGAGGCTTGGGCTCGCTGGAATTTTCCAAGCTGCTCTTGCATGAAGCGAAGGTCGCCGTCTCCCCCGGCATCGGGTTCGGCGAAGGCGGGGATGAGTACGTCCGGTTCGCATTGGTGGAGAACGAGCATCGCACCCGTCAGGCCGTGCGCGGGATCAAGAAGGCCTTGAAGCTCGATGGAGGCGAAGTATGAAGTCCTCCATTTCGGTTGGCCTGGTTGGCTTCGGGACCGTGGGGACGGGTGTGGCGAAGATTCTGCTCGACAATGCGCAGCTCATTCGCCGCCGTGTCGGGGTCCCCGTCGAGCTCAGCCGGGTCTGCGATGTGGATACCATCCGGGATCGCGGCGTTCGCCTGCCGGACGGTGTCCTGACCGCGGACCTCCGTCAGGTGCTCGACGACCCGTCCATCGACATCGTCTTGGAATTGATCGGAGGGTACGACACCGCCAAACGGGTCATCTTGGAGGCGATCGCCAAGGGCAAGCAGGTGGTGACGGCCAACAAGGCCTTGCTGGCCATGCACGGGGAAGAGATTTTTGAAGCGGCCGCTCGCCATCATGTGGATCTCGGGTTCGAAGCGAGCGTCGGCGGGGGGATTCCCGTCATTCGGGCGCTGACGCAAGGGTTGGCGGGCAACCGCATCGTCTCGATGTACGGCATCATCAACGGGACGTCCAACTATATCCTGAGTCGAATGACTCGTGAGGGACACGGCTTTGAGGATGTCCTTGCGGAGGCCCAGCGGGCCGGGTATGCGGAGGCCGATCCGGCGTTCGATGTGGCGGGTATCGATTCCGCGCACAAGCTGTCCATCATGGTCACGCTCGCCTATGGGACACCGGTCAATTTCAAAGAGGTGCACACGGAAGGGATCACCCACTTGACGCCGCTCGACATCGCGTATGCCCGAGAATTCGGGTATACGATCAAGCTGTTGGGCATCGCCAAGCTGCAAGGGGACCAAGTCGAGGCGCGCGTGCACCCGACGATGATTCCTCTCACCTCCCCGGTGGCGCAGGTCGAAGGGGTCTACAATGCGATCCAGTTGGTCGGGGATGCGGTGGAAGACATTGTTCTCTATGGGCGCGGTGCAGGATCGCTTCCGACGGGCAGCGCCGTCGTGAGCGACGTCATCGACATCGCCCGCAACCTCTTGACGGGCGGAGCCGGACGTGTGCCGCCCGCGTCGTTCCAGCAAGACCAGCGGCGACCGTTGCGCATTCTCCCGATGGAAGAGATCGCTTCGCTGTATTATCTTCGATTCATGGTCGTCGATCGCCCGGGCGTCTTGTCGCAAATCTCCGGTGTGCTGGGCGGGTATGGCATCAGCATTTCATCCGTCCTTCAGAAGGGTCGTAAGGAAGGCCAAACAGTCCCCGTCGTCATCATGACCCACATGGCCCGTGAACGAGACGTACGATCGGCCTTGCGTGACATCGATCGTATGCCCTTCATTTCCGAGCCCACCACGTTGATCCGCGTCGAGGGGCACGACGAGTAATCCCATGCGCCCCCGTCCATCCGATCGTCTCATCCCTCATCGGTGTTGGCCATGATCCGTTGGCGCGGCGTCATCGAAGAGTACCGGAAGTTTCTCCCGGTGACCGAGAAGACGCCGGTGGTGACGCTCGGGGAGGGGAGCACGCCGTTGATCCACGCCCGGCGCCTCGCGAAGAAGATCGCCCCCGGCATCGATCTCTACCTCAAGTTCGAGGGGGCGAATCCCACCGGATCGTTCAAGGATCGCGGGATGACGATGGCGATCTCGAAAGCTGTCGAGTCGGGCGCGCGGGCGGTCATGTGCGCCTCGACCGGCAACACCTCGGCCTCGGCCGCGGCGTATGGCGCCCATGCCGGGCTCGACGTCTACGTCTTGATCCCGGCCGGGAAGATCGCCCTTGGAAAACTGTCACAGGCGATGATGCACCGAGCTCTCGTCATTCAGATCGAAGGGAACTTCGATGAGGCCTTGCGCATCGTCAAGGAGATCGCGGCGACTCAGCAGATCGAGCTGGTGAACTCGATCAATCCCTTTCGTCTCGAGGGGCAGAAGACGGCGGCGATGGAAGTGTGCGATCAGCTCGGGTCCGCCCCGACGCTGCATGTCCTGCCGGTCGGAAACGCCGGCAACATCACCGCGTACTGGAAGGGATACACCGAATATCAGAGGGCGGGGCAGATTTCGCGCCGTCCACGGATGATCGGCTATCAGGCCGCCGGCGCGGCCCCCATTGTGCTGGGCCGGATCGTCGAGGATCCCCAAACAGTTGCCACGGCTATCCGTATCGGGAACCCCGCCAGTTGGCAGGGGGCGCTTCAGGCAGTACACGAATCGTCCGGACACATCGACCTGGTGACGGATGAGGAAATCCTCGCGGCCTACGGGCTCGTGGCGGCCGAGGAGGGGGTGTTCTGCGAGCCCGCGTCCGCCGCATCGATCGCCGGGGTGGTGAAGCTCCAACAGGCCGGCCTGCTTCGCGATGGGGACAGCGTGGTCTGCACCCTGACCGGGCATGGCCTGAAAGATCCTGATACCGCGATCTCCGTCTCGCGACGGCCGCAAACCGTGAAGGCGACCCGGGACGACGTGATGCGTGTGCTGAACGTGTGAGTGGGAGGTCATGAAGTACCTGATCTTGCATGGTGAGGGGTTCGCCGATGTGCCAAGCCCGGCATTGGGGGGGAAGACTCCCTTGCAGGCCGCGGTAACGCCGAATCTGGATCGCCTCGCATCGGCTGGCGAAATGGGCCTCGCGACGTTGCCGCCGGACAGTCCGGTGGCCACCAGCGACCTGACCGCCTTGTCCCTGCTCGGGTACGATCCCCGCAAGGCCTATCCGGGCCCCGCCCCATTCGAGGCCATAGGCCTGGGCATCGCGGTCGGTGAGCAGGACGTCGTGTACCGGTGCAATATGGTGACCTTTCGTGCAGGCGCGGGGAAGGGGGCGCGCCCCGAGATCAAGAAGCTCGGCCCGACGATCGTCTTGGAGGCGGCCTCCGCCGAAGGGCTCGAGGACGAGGAAGCACGCGAGCTCATCGAGGCAATCAACGAGCAGTTGGGCTCCGAGACGATTCAGTTTTATCCCGGGGTCGGGTCGCGCCATTTTATGGTGTGGGTCGGCGGAAAGGCCCGCGCGACCTGCGTCGACCCCAACGATCTCGTCGGCAAGTCGGTTTCGGACCATCTGCCCTCCGGGGACGGGTCGGACATCTTGCGGAAGCTCATGGACGCCGCGCTGGTGATTCTCAGTACGCACCCCGTCAACGACCAGCGGGCCGAAGCCGGGCTCAAGCCGGCGAACGGTGTGTGGTTGTGGGGGCAAGGGCGCGCTCCGCATCTGGAGCCCCTGACCGAGACGCGTCACCTGACCGGCGTGGTCGTGTCGGGAAGTGAAGGCCATCGAGGCGTAGCCGTGTGCGCAGGGCTCGAAGCGGCGGACATCGATTCCTCGGCGCCAGGGGAGGTCGATCTCCGGCGCCACGGGGAAGCGGCCTTGCGTGAGTTGACGAAAAAGGATCTCGTGTACCTCCACGTCGGGATGCCACCGGAAATCATCGAGGCTGACGATGCCAAGGCGAAGGTCAGACGCCTCGAAGAGTTCGATACGCATGTCGTCGGTCCCCTCCTCTCAGGTGCGGCAAGGCTCGGCCGCCATCGCATTCTCGTTCTGTGCGATGGCTGTGCCGGCGGTGCGCACGCCCCGGCACGTCTGACCTGGCCCTACGCGCTGTATGAGGGACCGGTCTCCGGCCCCGGCCCCGGCCGGCATTTCTGCGAAGCGGAAGCGGAGGCCGGGCAGGTGGGTGCTCGGGATGCCACCAAGCTCATCGCACATCTGATCCCGCGGTCCTGATGCCATGGCGTTGATCGTTCAAAAATACGGTGGGACATCGGTCGGCAGCGTCGAACGGATTCACCGCGTAGCGGATCGCGTGGTGAAATTCCAGAAGGAAGGGCATCAGCTCGTGGTCGTCCTGTCGGCCATGAGCGGAGAAACGGATCGCCTCGTCAAGCTCGCGCATGAGATGACGCCCCATCCGGATGAGCGGGAAATGGACATGCTGCTCAGTACCGGAGAACGGGTGACGATCGCGCTGCTGGCGATGGAGCTCCGGGGGCGTGGGGTCAATGCCCAGTCGTTCACCGGTCGCCAAGTGGGGATCATTACCGACAGCACCCATACGAAAGCGCGGATCGCCCGGATTACGGCCGAGCGGATCAAGAGCGCGCTTGCGGAAGGGATCATTCCGATCGTGGCGGGGTTCCAGGGGATCAACGAGCGCTCCGATGTGACGACGTTGGGGCGAGGCGGGTCGGATTTGACCGCCGTCGCGCTCGCCGCCGCGCTCAAGGCCGACCGATGCATCATCTATACCGACGTGGATGGGGTGTACACCGCGGATCCGAACATCGTTCCGACGGCACGGCGGCTGAGCAAGGTGTCGTATGAGGAGATGCTGGAGTTGGCCAGTCTGGGAGCCAAGGTCTTACAAAGCCGCTCGGTCGAATTCGCCGCCCGGTACGGCGTGCCGGTCGAAGTTCAATCGAGCTTTATAGAAGGGCAGGGAACGTTGGTGGCAAAAGAAGATGCGGACATGGAACGGGTGAGCGTCTCGGGTATTACCGGCGACCGCAACCAAGCGAAGATCACCATCGTCGGCGTGCCCGATCGGCCGGGGATCGCCGCGCGAATCTTCGGTCCCATCGCGGACGCGCACATCATCGTGGACATGATCATCCAGAATGTGGGACAAGGTGCGCTGACGGATATCTCCTTCACCGTGCCGCGCGCCGATCTCCCTAAGGCGGTCGATCTGGTGCAGCGGATCGTCAAGGAGATCGGGGCGAAGTCGATGACCGTCACCGAGTCGATCGTGAAGGTATCGTTGGTGGGCGTGGGAATGCGCACGCACTCGGGGGTGGCGGCGAAGATGTTCGACGTCCTCTCGCGCGAAGGCATCAACATTCAGATGATCAGCACGTCGGAGATCAAGATCTCGTGCGTGATTGATGAAAAGTACCTGGAGTTGGCGATCCGATCGTTGCACGAGGCGTTCGGGTTGAGCGAGTCGCCGCCCCAGGGAGTCTAAGATCATGCCAAAGCGTCCACCTCAGCCCTCGGCGCGGCGCCCTCGGATCCACATCCCGCAGCCGCTGTCCGCGCTTCCCCCCGGCGCAGCGTCCGGACTGGAAATCTACGACACCACCTTGCGCGACGGGGCCCAGTCCGAGGACGTCAGTTTCTCAGCCGAAGATAAGGTGCGGGTGGCGCAAAAACTCGATGAGCTGGGCGTGCAGTTCATCGAGGGCGGCTGGCCGGGCGCCAACCCCAAAGATATCGAGTTCTTCCGTGCGATCAAGACCACGCCGCTGCACCATGCGACCGTGGTCGCCTTCGGGGCGACGCGAAAGGCCGACAATCCCGTTCAGAAGGACGACAATCTGCAGGCGCTGCTGCTGGCCGATACGAGCGTCATCACCCTGTTCGGCAAGAGCTGGACCCTGCATGTCACCGATGCGCTCGGCATCTCCCTCGAACGAAATCTGGACATGATCGGCGAGTCGATCGCCTATCTTCGATCGAAGCATCGCCGTGTCTTCTACGATGCCGAGCACTTCTTCGATGGGTACAAGGCCGATCCCGAGTACGCGATGCAGACGATCTTGCGGGCGGTGCGAGAAGGCGCGGAGCGCATCATCCTGTGCGACACCAACGGCGGGACGATGCCGTGGGAGATCAAGGAGATCTGCGCGGCCGTCAAGCGCGAATGCGCCGTTCCACTGGGCATTCACGCCCACAACGACAGCGAGATGGCGGTCGCCAATTCATTGGTCGCGATCGAAGCCGGCATCGTGCAAGTTCAAGGCACTATCAACGGCATCGGCGAGCGCTGCGGGAACGCCAATCTCTGCTCCATCGTTCCGAACCTCGAGCTCAAGATGAAGCGGCCCGTCTTGGGCGACCGGCGACTGTCGCGACTCCGTGAGGTGTCGAATTTCGTCTGCGAGATCGCCAACCTCATCCCCGACAAGCATCAGCCGTACGTCGGCGATGCCGCCTTCGCCCACAAGGGCGGCGTCCACATCCATGCCGTGCAGAAGAACCCGGCGACCTACGAGCACATCATTCCCGAATTGGTGGGCAATCGGCAGCGCATGCTCGTCTCCGAGTACACCGGCCGAAGCGGTCTGCTGGCCAAAGTGGAGGAGTTCGGGATCCCGCTCTCGAAGCAGAATCCGAAGCTCAAAGAATTGTTGGATACATTGAAGGATCTGGAAAGCCAGGGATACCAATTCGAAGGGGCGGAAGGCTCGCTCGAATTGCTGATGCGGAAGGCCGTCGGCCGGCACAAACCGTCCTTCGAATTGCTCGGATTTCGCGTCATCGTTGAGAAGCGGCACGCGAATGAAGCGCCGATCTCAGAAGCGACCGTGATGGTGAAAGTCGGCGAAGTGATCGAGCACACCGCGGCCGTGGGAGTCGGGCCCGTCAACGCCTTGGACCACGCGTTGCGAAAAGCGCTCGAGAAGTTTTATCCTCAACTCCGGGAAGTCAGCTTGCTGGACTACAAGGTGCGTGTGCTCACGGCGAATCGCGGAACGAAATCGAAGGTGCGGGTCCTGCTCGAATCGGGCGACCATAAAGAGAAATGGGGAACCGTCGGCGTCTCGGAAAATATCATGGAAGCGAGTTGGCAGGCCCTTGCGGACAGCATCGAATACAAGCTCATGCCGATCGACGATGAGACGTCTGGGCAAAAAATTCCTTGACACGGTCCGTGGCCTCGCCTAAGTTATTGGAAAATCTGGGATCGAAGGCCGACATCGGGCCGCCTTCGACGGCTCGCCCGTCCAGCAGGAGGAGGTATGAGAAAGGCTGACATTGCGAATGAGATCTTTGAGAAGGTCGGCGTCTCCAAAAAGGAGGCTGCGGATATCGTGGAGCTCATCCTCAATCTGCTGAAGTCGGTGCTGCAAAAGGGAGAATCAGTCAAGATTGCTGGATTCGGAAACTTCATGGTCCGCAGCAAGGGCGCCCGAAAGGGTCGAAATCCGCGGACCGGCCAAGAGATCGGCATCACCCCCCGCCGGGTCGTGACCTTCCGTCCCAGCCAAGTCTTCAAGAAGTACGTGAATCAGTAGCGAGGGAGCGTTTTCACCGAACAGCCTTACGAGGTCGGTGATGGCGGCGAACCCCCCGCTCGGCAGTAAGGTCTTCTACAAAATCGGGGAAGTCAGTCAGATCACGAAGCTTCCCGCGTATGTGCTGCGTTTTTGGGAGTCCGAGTTCAGCTTTCTGAAGCCCCGGAAAAGCCGAGGGAACCAGCGTCTCTATGTGCGTCGCGATATCGAGCAAGTCCTGGAAATCAAGCGGATGCTGTACGACGAAGGCCTGACGATCGCGGGGGTGAAGCGGACAATGGCGCGCCGCTATCGACATGCTGGCCGGCGTACGAACCCGCGGGAGCTCGCGAACCGGATCCGGGGAGAGCTGCACGCCATCTTGAAAATCATGGACTCCTATGACAGTTGAGCCGCATTGCGGGCAAGAAATGGCGAACCGACGTGTCGGGGCGTAGCGCAGCCTGGTAGCGCACTCGCTTGGGGTGCGAGAGGTCGGCCGTTCAAATCGGCTCGCCCCGACCAGTCGTCGGTCCAGTCCTCTTACGAACACGAGCGCAAAAAGCCGGGTTCACCGCGATCCGGCGCTGAAAAAAGCTGCCGCGGCAGCTTTTTTTATTGTCTGGTCCTCATGGTAATCGTCGTCACCAACGATGATGGCGTCGCCTCCCCCGGGCTTCATGCATTGGCGGACGCGATGCGTGCGCTGGCGAAGGTCGTGGTCATCGCGCCAGAACGGGAGCGCGGGGCTGTGGGACACTCGGTCACGTTGCACAAACCGCTTCGCATCACCGCGGTCAGGAAAGGCGTGTACGCGGTCAACGGTACGCCGTCGGATTGTGTCGTGCTCGCCGTGACCCAACTGCTCAAGGGTCCGCCCGCGCTCATCGTCTCCGGCATCAATCGCGGTGTCAATCTCGGGGATGACGTGACCTATTCCGGCACGGTGTCGGCCGCCCTCGAGGGCACGCTGTTGGGAATTCCCTCGATCGCCATTTCGCAGGACGGGGGCGTCCGTTACCGCTTCCAAGTCGCCGCCTTCTATGCCAAGCGGATCGCGGAGGCGGTGCTGCGCAACGGCTTGCCGGAGGAGACGCTCTTGAATGTCAATGTGCCCGATCGAACGAGAGCGGCCATCATGGGGATCAAAATGACCTGCTTGAGCCGCCGTCGTTTTCTGAACCCCGTGGTGGAAAAGGTCGATCCCAGAGGCCGCAAGTATTACTGGATTGCCGGCACACGGGTCTCCTGGGAACGTCGAAAAGATTCCGATCATGAGGCGCTACGGCATGGGTTCGTCTCGGTGACTCCGCTCCACATGGATATGACGGACTATGCGACGCTCGATCGGCTGAAATCCTGGGAAGGAATGCTCATGGCAGGTAGAAACGGTCATGTGAAGACCGTCGCCAAGCGCAAGCCCAGGACGGCCTCTCAGGCACGGACGGGAGGCAGTGTGGGTACGCGGCCACGGACAGGCGGAACAGCCGAGCAGTGAATCGAGGATATCGATGGGCGATGCTGTCATCAAGATCCACAACACGATCAGCGGCCGCAAAGAGATCTTCGAGCCGCTGGTCCCGGGCACCGTTCGGATGTACGTGTGCGGGGTCACGGTCTATGACTACTGCCATCTCGGCCATGCCCGGAGCGCGCTGGTGTTCGACATCGTGCGTCGTTACCTGGAGCATCGCGGCTTCACCGTGACGTTCGTCAAGAATTTCACCGACATCGATGACAAGATCATCAATCGTGCACGGGAACAGGGCGTACCGTGGCAGTCCGTCACCGCCCGCTACATCGAGGCCTACCATGAGGACATGGCGCGTCTCGGCGTACGCGCGGCGACCATCGAGCCGAAAGCGACCGACCATATCCCCGACATCATCCGGCTGGTCCAGTCGCTGCTGGACAAGGGGGTGGCGTATCGGATCGACGGCGATGTGTACTTCGACGTGAACCGGTTCACAGCTTACGGCGCCCTGTCGAAGCGCAAGCTTGAAGAGCTGCAAGCGGGCGCCCGCGTTGAGGTGGATGAGCGCAAGCGGCATCCCATGGATTTCGCTTTGTGGAAGGCGGCGAAGAGTGGTGAACCGGCATGGGAGAGCCCATGGGGTCCTGGACGCCCCGGCTGGCACATCGAATGCTCCGCCATGTCGATGAAGCATCTCGGCGAGACGTTCGATATTCACGGCGGGGGAGAGGATTTGATCTTTCCCCACCATGAGAATGAAATCGCCCAATCCAGCGCCTCGACCGGTAAGCCGTTTGCTCGGTACTGGATCCACAACGGTTTCGTGCGCGTCAATCAGGAAAAGATGTCGAAGTCGCTCGGCAACTTCTTCACGATCCGGGAAATCTTCGCGAAAAGCCGGTGGGCGGAGTCGGTGACTGCCGAGATGCTGCGTTACTTCTTGCTCTCGACGCACTATCGAAGCCCGCTCGATTTTTCCGATCTCGCGCTCGAAGAGGCAAAGCGAGCCGTCGACGGCTTCTATGGCCTGTTCCAGCGCTTGGAAGAGCCGCAGGGAACCACCGGCACGGCGCCAGGGTCGGTCGATCGAGAGATTGCGGCGCTGAGACACGCATTCGAAGAATCGATGGATGATGATTTCAATACCCCGGCCGCGCTCGCCGCTTTCCAACGCCTTCGGGCGGAGACCAATCGGCTGCTCGCCCAAGGGCTGTCATCAGAGGGCAGGCGGGTAATGGGCGACGCGTTTCGGAAGCACGGCGCCGTCCTGGGTCTCTTCCAACTCCCGGTGGCCGAGTGGCAGTTCAATCCGGAAACGCATGATGAGCGTAAGGAGGCCCGAGGCGCCGGTCATCTCTCCGAGGCCCAGATCGAGGCCAAGCTGCGCGAGCGGCAGGAGGCGCGCCGCCGAAAAGATTTTTCCACCGCGGATGAGATCCGCGAGCTTCTGAGCGAGCACGGTATCACGATCGAGGATCGGCCGGATGGCACCAGTCGATGGAAGCGGTGAAGGGAAGGACCTCCTCTATGGGCTTCAAGCCGTGCGTGAAGCGCTTCGGTCCCGCGCGCGCCCGCTCCTGCGCATCCTCCTCGCGCGTCACGATCACGCCTCGTCCGAGATCACGCATCTGGCCAAGATCGCGGGCGTTCCCGTGCACCTCGAACCGCGGGGCGCGCTCGACCGAATGGTGCCGCACGGCCGGCACCAAGGGGTTCTGGCCATCGTCGGCGCGAAGCGGTATGTCGATCTCGAGGAGATTCTCCAGACGGCCAAGGATCGAGGCGAAGCGCCGTTCGTCGTCATTTTGGATGGTGTCCAGGACCCGCAAAACCTCGGTGCCATTCTTCGAAGCGCGGAGGCGGCCGGCGTCCACGGCGTGGTTCTTCCCGATCGCCGCGCGGTCGGGGCCACGGCGGCCGTGGCGAAGGCGTCCGCGGGCGCGTTGGAGTACCTCAACCTTGCGTGCGTGCCCAACCTCTCCAGGGTCATCGAGCGTCTGAAAGCCGGGGGGCTGTGGATTTATGGCCTCGATCCCGAAAGCCGGGCGTCCTATGTCGCCCTTGACTTGCGTGGGCCGGTGGCCTTGGTGTTGGGAGGGGAAGGCGCTGGAATCCGTCGCGGCGTGCTGGAGAAATGCGATGCTCGCGTCAGCATCCCGATGCGCGGCCGTGTCGGCTCATTGAATGTCTCGGCCGCGACCGCGATTGTCCTGTTCGAAGCAGTGAGGCAGCGAAGCCGGGGCCGGAGCTAGCGGATCTGAATCATGCCGTCTTGAATGGCGGCTTTCAACAGCTGGGCGGTGTTCGAGACCCGGACCTTCTTCATCATGGTGGCCCGATGGGCCTCCACGGTTTTGACGCTGATTTTCAAGCGCTGAGCAATCTCGCGGTTCTTTAATCCCGACCAAATAAGTTGCAGAATTTCTTGTTCGCGGTTGGTCAATGCTTCCGGCCGCTTGCGCTTGGGGGTCGATTCCTTACGCTCCTTCGCCGCTCTCTGCATAATACGCCCCGGACGAGACGATGAACTACGTAGCCATTATCTCAGGGAGCCAACGGCATGTAAATTCAGACAAATCCCTAGAGCGTCCTTGTAACGGCGGCGTGTCCGTCGCGTTGTAGGCGACAAGATCTTAAGGAAACCCTGCTATTCTTCTTGCAGGGGAGAGACATGGAGCCTCTGGTGTTGATCGCCGGTGTCCTTGGCCTTCTGGTCGGAAGTTTTCTCAACGTTTGCATTCATCGGCTGCCGCGAAGGGAGTCGGTCGCCTGGCCGCCGTCCCGGTGTCCCGCCTGTCGCTCCCGCATCGGGCCGCTCGACAACATCCCGGTCATCAGCTACCTGGTCCTCAGGGGGCGCTGCCGAAGGTGCAGCGCCAGAATCTCGTGGAGATACCCCCTCGTCGAGACCCTTAACGGCAGCGGCTATGCCGTGATCGTCTGGCACTTCGGCCTCGGTTGGCCGGCCGCCGCCTATGCCATACTTGTGTCCGCTCTTCTGACCGTGACGTTCATTGATCTGGACCACCAGATCATCCCTGATCGCATCACCTTGCCAGGGATCGCTCTGGGGCTGCTCGCCGGAGCGACGATTCTTCCCGTTGGTTTCATCGGGGCGCTGGCGGGTATGCTCCTCGGGGGCGGCGTTCTCTGGGCGCTCGCGGTGGTGAGCCCGTATCTCTTTGGAAAGGAAGGAATGGGCGGCGGAGACATCAAACTGCTCGCGATGATCGGGGCGTTCCTGGGGTGGAAGCCTGTCGTGCTGACGATTCTGATTGGTGCGGTCATCGGCGCGGTCGTCGGTATCTCCTTGATCGCCTGCAAGATCATGCGCCGTGACCAATATCTTCCGTTTGGCCCGTTCCTGGCTTTAGGCGCCGTCATTTCCCTCTTCTTTCATCAAGAGCTCTTCCACTGGTACTTCGGTCTCCTCTCTTAGTGCCATTCTTATCGCCGGTTCGTATCCAACCCGTCATCACTGTATCCAAATGGAACGGTAAGTCTGAATCCATCCCACCATCTGGGGCTGGCGCTCGACCGGGTGCCTCGTCCTAACTGCGTAGAAAGTCGCCAGTTCCGTCTCCCGGTCCCTCCAACACTCTTCGTAGTCCTTACAGGTTTCCTTGCCGCGGTAAAGGCATGGCTTTTGATAGTCCTCCAGTCGACATTGAGAGGAGGGCGCATGACGGACAAAGGAGCATCCCTTATCGAGGTGACCATCGCGATGGCGGCCGTAGCGATTCTTCTCTGCCTTGGTGAGCCATGGGTCTCCGCAGCGACCCGCTATCAAGGGAAGGCCGTGCAGAGCGACCTGGCGGCTGAGCTGCGCATGGCGCGACATCTGGCGATGACGCACCGGGTCAAGGTCCGTGTCGTCCTGGATGCGACGCGCACTGCAATCAGGACAGAACGGGCGGACGGCAACAGCGAGGTGCTTCGTCAATATGATTTCCACACGACGGGGGTGGTGGTCGAGCAACCTTCGAATGGTCCTGTCGTCCACTTCTACCCGAGTGGGCGGTCCGCCTCCCCGACGACCGTCACGCTCACCTCTCGCACGGGTCAGCAGTGGCAGGTCACCGTCAGCATTACCGGCCGTGTGGCGGCGCTTTGAGCGATGTGGCTGGCAAGCATGTGGACACGGCGTGGAGTGATCTCCGAAAACGGGTTCAGTCTCGTGGAGGTGATGGTCGCGATGGTTCTGGTTGCCTTCTCGATCCTCGGAGTGACCGGCATGTTTCAGTGGGCTGACCGCGGCCTCCAAGATGGCGGCCACGGTGGCCGTGCCATAGCGATGGCAGAGGCCCGCGTGGAGGCCAAGCGAAGCGTGGCCTGGGAATCGGTGCTGCACGACGATTTGGATCTCGATGGGGCTTGGGATATCGAGATGCGCGATGACGGTCAAAACGGGGACGTCGCGGGCGACGGTATCTACAGTGCCTCGGTGGATCGTGACGCGGTTCATCTCGAATGGACCGTACAGCCGATCCCGACTGGGCCGCTGCCGGCAGCGGCTGTGGTCATCATTACCGCGCGTGCCACCTATCAGATCGGCGGGCGCCCGCGCGCCGTCACGGTGGGAACGGTCAGAACGAACCCGAATTACATCGGTTCAGGAGTCGGACGATGATGATGAGCCTCTTTGGCGACGATCGCGGTATCTGCTTGCTCGAGGTCATGATTGCGGCCACAGCCGGATTCGTCGTCCTTTCGGCGAGTCTCCAGGCGGCGGAGCACTTTGAGCGCCGCTTCTCGTCACAGCAGCACGTGATGAGCCGCCATCAAGATCAGCGGCTCGGGGTACATGTGCTCGAAGAGGAGCTCCGTCTTGCAGGCAGTGGGGCACCGGCCGGTGCGGACGCCGTCCTGACCGCCGAGCCGCAGGCCGTGGAGTTCCTCGCGAACCTTGACGGCCTCGTGACCAGACTCAGCGGCCCCGTCACGGGGCTTGCCGTCGATCTGCCGGTCGCCAACGCGCAGGGCTGGAGGCAGGGCAAGCGGATCATCGTGTGTGAGGGGCCGCGGTGCGTCGAGCAAGGGCTGCTGACTGATGGAACGCGTGGCCTTCTCCGCATGACTGCCCCTTTGGGGCAGTCTTTTCCCGCCGGCAGCGAGGTCTACGTCTCGAATCGTGTCCGCTATTACCTTGGGAAGGGGCGGTCCGGGAGGACGAGCGTGATGCGCATGGTTGATGGGGGCGCGAACACGATCGTCGGCGAGGTGGCGGAGTTCCGTCTCGTCTACCTGGGCAAGGATGGACAGCCGACAACCGATCCGGCGCGGATCGCAAGAGTCGGCATTACCCTGCGCGTCGGCGACGATCGCCGAGCGCTCATAACGGAGGTGGCGTTACGTGGATACTGAAGGCCTCGGGACGGAAGGGGGCGGCGTTCTCCTTAGTGCGGTCTTCGTCGTCTTGATCTTGACACTCCTCGGAACGGTCTCGATCAACCTTGCGACCCAAGAGATCCAGCAGGTTTCCGCCCGGGCCGATGCAGCCGCTGCCCGGTTTCTCGCGGACGCGGGGAGCGAGGCGGTCATACGATGGTTTCATCAACCTGATTCGAGCCCGATGCCCGCAGTCCCATTGCTCACGAAGCGCTTCGAGCTACCGGACGGTACACCCTCGTACTTCGATGGCTCCGGGGCCTCCCAGTTCACGGGCTCGGCGTCAAACCCTGACCTGGTCTTGAACGCCTCCTTGTCCACGGAGGATGCGTGGCTCAACCACCCCGCCAGCGGATTCCTTCAAGGCCTCAACCACCTCGGGCGTTTGGAAACAATCAAGGTCTATGCTCCTTCGCGACCGGGGCTGTTGTGCACTGTCGAAGTCACCGCAAAGGCGAAAGCAGTCCGCAGAACGCAATCAGTCCAGCTCGGTGCCCTTACCCTGCCGTCTGTTCGTGCCGGGGTACAGGTCGGCCGCCCGCCAATGCCTCCTTTGCTCCCCCTGGCGCTCTGGGTGCATTGGGGCGATGTGGCTGTGAAGGGGCCCGTGTTCCTGGGCAAGCGAGAGGAACTTCCGGTCAAGACATCCACGGCGTCGGTCACTGGGCACTCGTATGCCGAGATGAGTCATCCTGAAGATCGATGGTTTGACCTGCGGGCGGGCGGGGACGTCGTATGGACGCCCGACTCGACGGGCACGGCCGCGCTACCGTCCAATGTTTACCCGCACCAAGATCCTGTCCCGGGTCTTCGATATCAAAGCCTGCCGTACGAGACCCTCAAACAGTATGCGATGCGCTATGGACGCTACTATGCGCTCGGGGAGGACGGCCTCGTCTATCCGAATGGGATCGTGTCATCGGGCCAGGGTGTGCAGCTCGAAGAGGTCATGCGGTCGGCTAGTGTCGGCGACAACCGAGGCCTTGTCTTCGTGGATACGTTGGATGGTCTCCCGCCTCGGGCGGACAATCTCGGCACGATTCGGTTCGACACCGAGTATGCCGAAGGTCTCTTCATCATTCATGCGCATGTCCATTGGAAGGTCAGCGGGCCGGGAAGGTCCGTTCCGTCCTTGAGTCCCCCCGAGGAAGGCTCGTCGTCAGCTGCTTCGCGCATTCCCGTCACCTTGTCGGGCATCCATCTCAACGGCTTTGTCTCGATCAGCGGGGATTTGGTCTATGAAGGCCGGCCACGACTGTTTGGGGCGCTGATGGTGGAGGGAGCAATCTCTGCCTCCAGCCCGTCCACGCCGCTCGAACTTTGGTACAACCACGATTTCAGCCGAGGTCTCTTCCGAGGCGTCCCCGTCGTCTATCTCTGTCACCAGTCAGATGATTTCGGAAAAACGGGAGTGGGCGGGAATTGCCGGGAACGTCTGAAAGAACACTGAGTTACAGTATTCCTCTGTGCGCGCGGCGTTCAAATGATTTCCGAAAAGAGGTGGGAATTCGGGCGGTTTTGTCAGATGGTTTCAGAAAACCAACCGATGGCTCAAAGAGCGTTCAACTGTTGTTGAATCCAAGAGAAAATGGCCAACAGAGCATCAAACCGACAGCGGAAACCTCGAATCCGAGTGCGGCCCGAGTGCGGAGATGAAAACCAAGGGGTAGGGACGTCGGTAGTCGCCGCTCCAGAAGCGGCTCGTCACGCGATTTCCGAAACGTGAAAAAGGGCTGCAAAAGAAAAAATCCAAGTGCGGAAATTTTTATCGGCCGTGAGGGGTGGTCTTGAGTGGACGCCGGGTGGATGCCGCCGGCTTGCGCAGGGATCTCAGGGCCAGGGCGACCGGCCCGGAGATCCGGCGCTGGCCCATCTCCCAGAGATTGACGGCGTTGCGCGTCACCCCGATCCGGGCCGCGAGCTCGGCCTGGGTGAGGCCGAGCTGCGCGCGGAGGGCTTTGAGCTCATCGGGGGTCATGCCTCGCCCTCCTTGGCCAATCCTCGCGCCTGCCGGGTCTCGAAGCACGGGGCGCAGAGGGAGTAGCCGCCCTGTTTGCTCGTGTACCAGTGCTCAAGCCCCGTCGCGCCGCAATCGAAGCACCGGATCGGGGAGAGGCCTGGATACTGCCAGCGCTGCACCTGTGAAAAAATGACGGTGGCGCGCTGTGCGAGCGGATCGGGGTGATGCAGTGAGAGATACTCGTCTGCGAGCATTCGTCCCGCGTCCTCGGAGCCGAACAGCACGCGATCCAAGAACTCGACCGAAAAGCGTGTGAAGGCCACGGCGCCGCCAGGGACCTCGCAGGTTCCCGTCTCGCGATTCATCGGCGGCGAGATGGCCAGGCACCCGAGCGCGCCGGGCAAGGCCGGCTGCCCGCCCGCAATCGCGAACAGCCACGCGCTCGCCCGGTCGTACCGGGGATCCTCTTCGACCGGGTAGCCGGAGCTCCAGCCGGTGGCGCCGGTATGGAGGATCTGGGCCGCGATCGCATAGAGGATGTGATCGGCGCCGGGGTGGCGCGTGGTGAAATAGTGCAGTCCGAGCGAGATGAGCCGCTCGCACGGCATCCCCTCGCGGGGCGTCCAGTCCCAGCCCTCGTCGCCCGGGACCGGCACGCCACCCCACAAGCCCTCTTCGATCGTTCGGCGGACGCCGGTGAGATCCGCCGGCGTCAACACCTCTTCAAGCGTCTGTCGATCCAGGATCTGCATCATGCTTCTCGTCCTCCTCGATCATCTCGTCGATGGCGCGACGCACAACATCGCCGATCGACAAGCCCTCCGCGCGCGCTTGGGCTGCCAGGTCCTCGTCGATGTCGATGCAGACGACTTTGCGGCGCTTCTGCCGGCGAGCCGTGGGCCGTCGCGGTCGCATCAGTCGATCCGTTCTTCCGCGCCCGGCACCTTGCTCAGCAGCTCGGACACCTGCTGCCGGTACCGGCGCTCGATCGACTCGAGGAGCCGCCGCTGTTTCTCCGCGTACTGGGATCCCGGGGGGAACCCCTGCACGACGGTGGTCGGATCGTACCGCTCCAATTCCTCAGCGAGGCGGTGAGCGTCCTGCCCGAGCACGATCGCGCGATCGTCATGTTGTTCGCCCTGCCATTGGGTGCGGTAGTGAATCGCGAGCACGTAGTTCCCGCCATCGGTCCGGTAGACTGCGAGCGTGTGCCAGCGATTCTGCTCGACGCCGTTCGCCCAGCGGCCGTCGCTGCGAGCGAGCTCCTCGCCCTCGAACGCCAGCGGGGCTTGGCCGGTGCGGGGCAATTTGTAGCTGGTCATGAGCCCTCCTTCGCACTCGCGAGTGCGAGATCATGTGTCCGATACCACGTAGACAGCGCGCGCTTCAATTCGCCCGTGACGCGGCCACGGCCAGGGACGGCAGGAGACGGCTCTCCACACCAAACACATGCCCCGTCGTTTTGCTTGAGTCTTCGACGCATGTATTCTGAACTAAGAGATATGCCGCATGATTTGCATTTCATCTTTTCCCTCACTCTTGCCCGGACTCCGCGCCGGGCCCGCGGGCTCAGGTGAGCCGTTCCAAAATCGCGATTTCCCAGTCCGCTTCCGACGGCGCGACCGGCTGCCCCTTGCGGGACGGATCGACGCGATACCGCAAGCGCACCACATATGCCACATCGCCGACCGCGAGCACGGACGGCTCGCGCGAGATCGGCGGTGCCCACCCCGTCCACGCCTCAATCACGTCCGCGGTCTCTCGATACCCGATCCGTGAGACCACCGACTCGACGCGAGACGGGGCTTGGCACATGCCGCCGTCGCACCACCCTGTCCCGATGCAGAAGGTGCAATCACGATGCAACATGATTCGCAGTTGCTCGCGCGAGCACGGCTCGTACCGGTATGTGCCATACGCGCCAGCGGCGAGCACCGCGCTATTGAGGATATACTTCGTCATGGTGCCTCCTTTCGTGGGGCAACAGGATGTTAATGCCCGGACTCCGCGCCGGGCTTGCGGCGCGCACTCAGCGCGCGTCATTCTCCAGCAGCCGAATCAGCTCCTGCATTTCCTCAAGGACGCGGAGGATGTCTTCGAGCGGCAATTGCGCCCAGCGGCGCAGTTGCTCGCGCCGCGCGCCATTAAACGTCGTGCGCCGCCAATCGACCTCTTCCATCGTCCTCCCTTCCAGCCTGCCCGCGACGCGGGTCGCGGGCAGAAGCAAGGGACGCTTAGGACGCCAGCCGCCGCGCGGCCGGCACGTGCTCGCCATGCTCGCGGAGATACCGCGCGATCGCGGCGTTGACCGCGCGCACGGCATAGCTGTCGGTCCGCCGTGCCAGGAGGGCATCGCACCGGGTGCGGCGAACGCCTTGTTCACCGACATCTTCGAGAGCAGGTAGCGCCACGCGCCAGCCTTCGTCTGCGCCGTGCTGCCCTGGGCCTGTGCGAGAGAGAGAATCGAGTCGCGGGAGGGATCGTAGGTCAACATGGTGTCCGAGCCTTTCATCCTTCCACGCCGGGGGAAGGCGCCGGCCGGGAGAAGCGTCCCGGCGCGCGTGGCACATTCAGTGAGTCTCAAGCATCATGGCTGGATGATAACAATGTGATCAGTGAGAGTCAAGCGAAATCGGCGTGGCAGTTCTCACGGCTATGCCGTTGTTTATTAAGGTTATTCAGAAAAGGTGGACAACCGGCCAGGTTCGGCTACGATTAATCAGGCAGCGCGACTAGGATCTGTTGACCAATTCGAAGCCATTTTGGATCCGGCTTTTTGCTGGCGCCCAATGTCCCGTCTGGCCGAAGATACTGATGCACCACGACGAGCCATTGATTGTCTCTTGGATCGATGTATCGAATGATTTGACTGCGGGTTCCCTTTGGCTCACCTAGCTCATCATGATTTTGTATTACGCGGTCTTCCAAGACCACAGCCTGTAGTATGCCGCTCTTAATGAGATCGGGATATTGACTATGATTGAAGGCTGCCCTTATAGTGCCAGCTGGTACTCGTTTTACCGCCCGCCTGTGAGGTGAGATTCCCATGATGTATGAAGCGATCAAGAGTATTCTGGAGCAGGGGCTGAGCGGCGCCGCGTCATGGGATGAAGTAGAAGAATATCTGGCCGAGCATCTTCAAGACATCCTCGATAGCGGGGACCAGCGGGCACAAGTACTTGCCGATCAGCTACAGGTCCTCTTCGTAAAGAGGAGCATTGGAGAATTGACCAGCGACGATGTCGCTCGCGAAATCTATAAGACGCTTGATCCGTCGTTTTCTCTGCTTCGACTACTTAACACCGATTCGAGCAATGCAACGCTCGAGCGTGAGTTCTCCCCTTCATCCTCAAGCCCCTCGACAATCAACTTTGAATACCAGTCTGCGTAGGTAAGTAGATAATCCGCAGATACATCCGTGTGATCCTGACCTCGTTCAGCAGCACGTCGAACCACCAGAGTCCTGGGACATCGAACCGAAACCTCGTCTTTGCTACGATGTTGGCGCCACGTTCTGCTGTCGGCTCTAAATGCACGGTCTGTCTGAAAGGAGGCATGACGTCTTCAATGGGCTTCTTTGGCTGAATCGTTACCGTGTAGGTCCCGCCCGCTTCCCCAGTTTTTAGCACTACCAGAATATAAAACTCGTATTCGAAAGGCTCCATTTCCTTGGGTGCGTTCGGCCCCTGTGCAGTACGAACGATCCGATCAATGATTCGAATAGCGGAGAGCACTCCATGCTTGTCCTCGATGATATTCTCGCAAATCAGCGCTGCATTGATGTACGGGCCGTACTCGAACGTGCGTATCGAATCTTCTTGCATGGGCCTATCTCCTGCCTTCAGTGAATTGTCAGCGAGTTCTTACCACCCGGCCGCTCCGCCTTCGGCTTCAAATTCAAACGCGTCAAAAATTCGAAAATAGTTGTTCTGCATCAGCACTGGACGAGGGCCGCCCGGCCAGATGAGGCTCGCGACAAGACGGCGGTAGTAATCACTGATCCCTCTCGAGAACGCCTCGTGATCGTAAGGGCCCGTGTACCCTTCTGGGCGTGTGACTTCGACGGTTCCCTCAGGATATCGTTCCCCTACAGTGAGCTTTGCCCTGCATGGGAACCTTCCCATCTGAGTCTCGTTCACCGTAATGATGGTCTCGATCGTCGCCTCTAAGAAATCCTCAGCCTCGCTCGCCAACTGGGCGTGCTGCTCGCACCCTTCAATCTCAACGCGGACAGTGACTCGCGGCATTATATGACTCCATTGCGGACGCCAGGCCCTGAATCTCCCGAAGCCAGGCGTCAGGTACACCATGGGGCAGTTTTTGTTCCGCCGTCGTAGTGCACGGCCAGGCCACGGGTCAGCAGGAGCTGACTGACGTCCTGGCCGTCGGCTATCACACGTGCGACCACCCGGAAGTACTTGCCGCGCTCCGCGTGGAGCAGGCGGATCTCCTTGGCTCTGCCGAGGACGTTCCGGAGGAAATCTCTTGCTTGCCTTGCCAGCTCGCGTTCGCGTTCACACTTGCCTTTCATCTCCGGGGTGTCGATGCCGGCCAGGCGAACCGGAATGTGATCACCGAACAAGGGGTGAACACCCGGGAGACTGAACATGCAGGTGTCGCCGTCGTAGCAGGTGTGGTAGATGGCGGTCTCGAAATCAAAGAAAGTTTGAGCATGGGCGACCGAGCATAACGGGAGAAGAGCAAGGATCGCGAATCGAAGGACCTTCAAGTCGATGACTTCGGTTCAGGTTTATAAGTCCACAGCCTTCTCCAGCAACTCCGCTGACACTCGGATGGTGGGATCTGGCACACGAGGAGCCTTAAAGACCATCAACAATTCAGTGTCGCCGTCATCACGAGGGATTGCGGTCAGGGTAACCAATTCGAGGCCGCTGCTGTTTCGTCCCTCGTTGACCATGTGCTGCAGCAAACCAGGAAGCTCCTCCATCGAGCCTGGGTCTGTCTTAATCGTGTGGTTATGGACCTCGTACTTCCAATCCATGTAGCCCTCCTTCTCAACGCTGAGCCGGAGCGGGAAATGCAGCACTATCGGCGAGCTGCCATGCTGCTTCGTAGTGGCCTTCGATCTCGGGGAGCTGCGCCTGTCCGGATTGTTGGAGGTACTGCAGGCCGGCAAACTCAACCAGATTCTGAAGCGTATTGCAGGCGACGAAGGCCAGATAGCTCTTCTCAGCGAGCGGGTCTTGCTGCGTGCGCATCGTTCCCCAGAGCTTGTGAAGCTCGCGGCAAGTGGCCGATACTTCCTTCTGGGCGGAGAGGAACTCTTTCACTTCATTTGACGCACGGGTTTTGTCCGTCGCGCGCAGCCGGGCTAAGGCGGCTGAGACTTTCCCCTTCGCATCTTGATAGTCCTCGACCAATCCTGCCAGCTGCCCTTTCGAGCCCGCTTCAGCCAATCCGCCGACAACCACCGAGTAGAGCAAGAAAGCCAGAACTACCCGCCTCATAGTCCTCCTCATCATGTAGTGCCTCTGACCTCGACGCGAGTCTCACGGGACAGCCGCTGCAGAGGGCGCCATCGAGCAGCGCGACATCGAAGGCCGTGCAGTGCCTGGCGACCCGGAACCCGGGTACGCATTCTCCACTAGACAGGCGGCGTTTGTACAGACGGCAAATGGACCTGGGACAAGAGCCCTGCAACCAGTACGTAGGACTCCGAGTAGCCTCCGGCGCTAGGCCTGACGCGGGCGGCGGGCGGCTGTATCGCGGGCCTGCTTCCGGCGCCGTGAAGCGACCGCCTCCTCGATGATTTGCAACTGGTTGATCAGGTGATCACGGATCTGCTGGTCGCCTCGGACGAGCGCGTCGAGCAGGCGGAGCACCGTCGTCTGCTCCTCCGTATCCAAGTGCTCTAACGCCTCGATGACCCGTCGCTCGACGAGCGAACGTCCATACTCGTGGCTCCCTTCCGCACCGCCCTCCTCGAGGTGCTTCGGCGGTTCGCCCGTCCGCAGCCACTCCACCCGACATCGCGTCCGGTAGGCCACCTTATACAGCCATGCTTCTGGGATCGCCCGCCGGCGGATCGCATCGGTAATGCTCGACGGCGGGACTTCGAGCGCCTCCGCCAGCGCCATCTTCGTCTGGACACGAAGCGCTTCCATTAAACGGGCAACAATATCAGCGGCTTGTGGCATGATGCGTAAATGTGAAAATAATGCTTGACACAGTTACGTCTTTACGTAATACTCATCCCGACACCATGAAACATTTGCGCAAACATTCAAGCAATCGTTCGAGCCAACGTTTGAAGCGGCCCTGGCGGCCGTGCCAAACGCGAGCGGCACAAGCGCTGCGTCGGCGTGGCATGACCATCGCTTTGCTGCACCGGGCTGCGGTCGCGCAGGGGATGGCCTTCAGCTACGACGAGCTGGCTCGCGCCGTCCGTGGCTCGTATCGGCCGGATATTCAGCGGTTCATTGCTCAGCAACTGGGGCAGCCGGTGGAGAAGCTCTGGCCGGAAGCCGCGAGTGCAGCTTAGGAGCAGCGATGCATCCGCAAGTGGAAGAGTCAGGGCATGCAGAGACACCACGGGCGGCAGTCCTCCTGTTCGCTCGTGCGTGGGGAGGGGTCAGGCGCGGAAGGCTTTCCCGGTCCAACGCGCCGGCCCCTCTTTTTTTGACCGCAGTCTAGGTCAATTCCTGTAGGGAGCGCAATGTCAAACGACAAAAAAGTGCGGACAAACGGCACTCCATCGCAACTCTCCCTGCTGGAGCGGCCCCAGCCTATCACAGAGGGTCAACTGGCGCACGTGTCGCCGTCCCTCCGCGCGGCCCTGGCAACCGCGATCAAAGGCTGCGCGCTCTCCCGCTACCACATCGCCGCGGCCGTCTCCGAACTCATGGCGCGCGATCTCAGCAAGGACATGCTCGACAAGTACTGTGCCGAGAGCGCCGAGGCCCATCGGTTGCCGGCCGAACTGGTCCCCGCCCTCTGCGTCGTGACCGGCTCGCGAGGCTTGCTCGAGATCCTGGCGGAGGCGACGGGCTGCACGCTCGTCAGCGTCGAGCGGTCGACACAGTGGAGCGTTGCGGACCTTCGCCAAGGCATGCTGCGTGTGGTGACGGAACTGGGCGAGGCGGCGGAGACGTTGGAGAAGAGTCTTCGGGACGGGACCCTGACCCCATCGGAAGCGGGTCGGTGCCGGAAGGAACTGCGCGACCTCATCAGTGCCGCGATCGCCGTGCACGACAAGCTGAACCAAGCTGCCTAGACGCATGATCGACCGGGATCCGTATCTCACGATCGACGAAGCTGAGCGCCTCACGGGGTTGGCGCGCCGCACGATTTTTGAGCGGATCGCGGCTGGCCTGCTTGCGGTGAAGCCGTCCGAAGAAGCCAGCGCCAACGGACGTCCGCAGAGCCTCGTCCGTCTCGGGGACCTGTCGGCCGACGCGCAGCTCCGGTACTGGCAGCAGCAGCTTGCGCCGGCCGGAGCGGCCGCCGAGGCCGCGGCGGTCAATCTCGCGGAGGTGCCGGCCTCGGCCCGCGAGGAGGCGCTGCGTCGCTTGCCGGTTGTGCTCGCGGCACAGGAGATCGTCCAGGCGCGAGGTGAGATCACGGCGCGGCTCCGGGAGCTCGCCGCCGCCCATCGCTTGAGCCTCGACACCGTCTATGCCTGGCTCCGGGCCTACGAAGAGCACGGCTTTGGGGGGCTCCTGCCGAAATGGGGCGGGAAGAAGGGACGGTTCACGGCCATTTCAGAGGCCCTTCAAGGGATCATCAAAGACGAGTATCTCCGGCCGGAGCGGCCGAGCGTCACCGACGTGCATCGCGCGATCGCGCAGTTCTGTGACGCGGCCCGCATTCCCTGTCCGTCGATCTCCACGCTCAACCGGTTCCTCGCCACCTTGCCCAAGCCGGCGGTGCTCGCGGCGCGCTATGGCGAGGCGGCGTACCGTGCGCAGGGCGAGCCCAAGATTCGGCGCGACTACCTGGATCTCGACGTCGGCGAGATGTGGGTCGGCGATCACCGCGTGCTCGATCTGTTCGTGCGCGCGAGCGACGAACCGGGGGCGAAGATCTTCCGGCCGTGGCTCACGGCGTGGATGGATCTGCGGTCCCGGAGGATCACTGGCTGGCATCTCGATCTCGTCCCCGACAGTCACACGATCGCGCTCGCGCTGCGGGCGGGCATTCTCACCTGTGGCCTTCCGACGCGCCTCTACCGTGACAACGGCAAAGACTTCACTGCCGAGTACTGGGGCGGGAGGCGCGTGCAATTCCCCTCGGTGGATTTCGACGTGAACGCGCGGGCGGTCCTGGCACAGCTCCGCATCGAGGCGACGAACGCCCAGCCGTTCAGTCCGTGGGCGAAGGCGATTGAAGCGTGGTTCGGGCATACACTGCCGAGCTGGGAGCGCACGCTCCCGGGCTGGTGCGGCCGCGACAACAAGGAGAAGCCGGAGAAGCTCACCGCGGAGGTGAAGGCCGGGCGGCTGCTCACGCTCGCCGAGTGTCAGCAGGCGCTCGCCGCACGGATCGAGCAGTACCACGACCGGGAGCACAGCGAGCTCGCTGCCACGCCGCGGTCGCTCTGGGCCGGCGTCGAGATGCGCATCCCGGACGCCCGCGCGCTCGATCTGATCCTGATGAAGCACAAGCCGGCCAAGGTTTTCCAGGACGGCCTGCGGCTCTTCGGACGTCGCTATTGGCACGACGCCCTCATTCCGCACATCGGGCAGACGGTGGAGATTCGGTACGACGCGGCGGACGTGAGTGCGCTGGTCGTGATGACGCGGCCGTCCGCGTCCGCCACTCCGGTCTTCCTCTGCGAGGCCCGCTGGGATCATGACCAGCCGATGGACGAGCGCGGCGCGAAAGAAGCGGTGCGCCGCCGGCGGGCGGCCAAGCAGGTACTGGAGCGGTACCGCGAGGCGCAGGCCATCGCGTGGGATCCCGACGTCGCGCTCAAGCAGGTGGCGAACGACCGCCGCCAAGCGAAGATCGTCACGCTGCGCCGGGCCGAGCCCGCGCCTGAGCCAAGCGGCGGTGTGGTGCCGACCGTGACCGGGTTCGAGCGGCCGGCGCCGCGTGTGCGCACACATGCGCATGCCGAGGACGCCTTGCCGGCCTCGCTACTCGAGCGGGCGCCACGACGGCCGAGCACGATGGAGCTCGAGGACGAAAAGTCCGAAATCTTAAAGCAACTGAACGACGCGACACGATGAGGTCCGTATGACAACGCCCAGACCGTTACACGAGCCCGCGCTCGTCCGGGAACGCCTGGTGCGGTTTCTCCGCAGCGCCCGGGAGAGCCAGCGGCCCTGGTCACAAAACGACGTGGCCCGTGCGATTGGCAAGTCGGCCGCGCTGATCTCCGCGTTCGTGAACGACGACGCGCGCGGCGATGTGCAGGATCTCTGTCTTCGGCTCACGGCGTTCCTCGACCGACAGGACGAAAAGGCCAAGGCCGGGGACCTCACGCTGCCCTATGTCGAGATCCGTCAGGCGCAGATCGCGACCGAGACGTTGCAGTATGCGGCCGTGCATCAGGAGATCGTCGCGTTGATTGGCGATTCGGGACGCGGGAAGACGATGGCCATTCGGCGGTTCCTCGCCACCGATCCGGCCTCGGTGCTCGTCGAGGCGAGCCGGATTCACGGGCCCTCCGCCGTGATGCAGGAGATCTGTCTCGCGCTCGGCGAGCACGACCGCGGCCGGCAGATCGCGCTCTTGAAGCGGATCGTCTATCGCCTCAAGACCACGCCACGGCTCCTGATCGTGGACGAGGCGAACACGCTGGGCTACGCGGCCTTGGACATCCTGCGGACGATCCACGATCGCACCGGGACCGGGATGGTCCTGGCGGGAACCACGATGTTGGAGGCGAAGCTGGTCGGCACCACGCCGGAGGCGGAGCAGCTCGCCCGCCGGGTTATTTTCAGGCGACGGCTTCCGGAGTTCACCGACGAGGATGCGGCGCAGCAGATCGCCGCGACCCTGCCACATCTCGACGCGCGCGAAGTACTCACCGTCTTCGATCCACGGCCGAAGTCCTCGCCGGCGCGCGTGGCGAATGTGTTGAAGGTCTCCGCCAAGATCGCCGGGGGGCTGGACAGAGTCACCCTCACGCACATCAAGAGCGCGCTCAAGCTGGTGGCGTAAATGGACAATCACGGCATCGATCATCTGGAGCGTCGACTCGCAGCCGCGCTGCGCCGCGCGCATTGGCCGATGACGGGCGGGGATCCGGTGTGTCCCCGCTGCTATGACGGGGAGCACCTGAAGATCGATCGGAAGTCATTGAGCCAGGTCTATCCCGCCTGCCGGAAGTACTTCTGCCGGGCGTGTGAGTATCGCTTCAGCGACTTGGTTGGCACGCCGCTCGAACACTCGTGGGTGCCCCTCAAGCTCTGGGCGACCGTCGCCCTCGCAGTGGCCGAGGGGCGCCCCGTGCGCGCGCTGCCGGGTGTCGACGAGATTGGCCGTAAGTATCGGCGACGGTTGGTTGCGGCAGAGGAGCGCCTGAAGGCCTCCAATATGGCGCAGGCCTGGGCCGCCGAGCTCCGACGGATCGGCTTTAAGGGCGGGCGCGTGGTGGTGAGTCGTGAGGCACGGAGGACGGCATGAGAGGCTTTTCGATTCACGTCCGAACCGAGCGGAGGGCCGATGAGGCGCCGGGGTTCGTGATCGTGCTGATGGACGGCGAGGGCGGGCTGATGAAGATGCACGACCAGGGCGAGGACGCCTGCGCCTCCTTCGCCGGCGCCGTTCGCCTGTTGCAAGGGCTGCCCGCATGAAGCCGGACGCGGAAGCCGTGGCCTTCTGGTCGATCCTCGGCGTCGTGGCGGTTGGCATCGGCCTGCTGTGGTGGGCGCAGCTTCAGGCTATGTGGGAGAGCACGGCATGTCTCAAGTAACGACGCCGGCGCCGGCGACGATCGAGATCACGTTCACGGCCGAACAGGCAAGCGACCTGATCGATGAGATCGCCGTCCTCGTCGGCGCGACTGCGATCGACACGAGCCAGACGCCGACCGTGAACAAGCTCAGCAATACCCTGATCCACGAGCTCCAGCAGCTCACCGGGGTGCGAAAGGTGATGGTGCGGCGATGAGGCTCCTGCTGAGCCCTCAGCCATCAGCAGTCAGCGACGCGCGCGTGCTCGGCCAGCCGATCCGCGCGCGCTGCATGGGCAGCCACTGCGCGACACCCGAGGAACCGCTCTTTCTCGTGCTCGCCCGACGCCAGGGGCAGCTCGGCGGCCTGGCCCTCTGTCGGCGGTGCCGCGATCGGCGGAACCAAATCATCCGGGACCATCTCGCGCCCCTCACCGACGGCACGCACGGCTTACGGTTGTTGGAGTCACGCGCATGACCCTGCAGGACATCGAGCAGCTCGCGAAGAAGTACGCCGACGCGCGTGGGCTGTTGAGCGAGCGCGTCCAGGACTGCCAGGCCGAGATGGAAGCGGTGAAGCGGCAAGCGCTCCCCGGCATCAAGGGCGCGCTCGCGAGGGCCGTCGTCGCACACGCGCAGCTCGTCTCCGCCGTCGAGCAACACCCGGAGCTGTTCGAGAAGCCCAAGACGCAGATCTTCCACAACATCAAGGTCGGCTATCGCAAGGGCAAGGGCAAGCTCGAGTGGGAGGATGACGACGTCCTGGTCGCCCGGATCGAGAAGCGCTTTGCGGATCAACCGGAGCTCATTGAGCAGCTCATCATCGTCAAGAAGAAGCCGAGCAAGGCCGGCCTCGAAGAGCTCGACGCCGCTGAGCTGCGACGTCTGGGGGTCACCGTGGAGGACGCGGGCGATCAGGTGCAGGTGAAGCCCGTCGACGGGGCCGTGGAAAAGCTCGTGAACGCGCTGTTGAAAGATGCACTCGATGAGGCCGCAGCATGAAAGCAGTCACGCTGCATCAGCCGTGGGCGAGCCTCATCGCTTGGGGTGAGAAGCAGTACGAGACGAGATCGTGGGGCACTCGGTACCGTGGGCCGCTCGCCATACACGCGAGTCGTCGGTGGCCCTTGAAGGAACGCTCGATGTGCTGGCGCCTCGACTTTGTCCGCGTGCTGATCCGTCATGGCATCGAACACCCGAGTGATCTCCCTCTGGGCGTGATTCTCTGCGTCGTCGAAGTCCAGGACGTGGTGAGGACCGAGTTGCTTTGCGGATTGAGCGACCAGGAAAGGGCTTTCGGAAATTATGCACCCGGTCGGTTCGCTTGGCAGTTGGGTCATGTTGCGAGGCTCATGAGACCATTGCCGTGTCGTGGCCGTCAGGGGCTCTGGGATGTCCCGCCAGAGATCGAACACGCGTTGCGGGGTGGAGAAGGACGGGAAGGGGCGCGTCTTGGCGCGCCTGGGGAGGGGTGGGTGAGATGACCGCTCGTTTGGCTCATAACCAAAAGGTCGCTGGTTCGAGTCCAGCCCCCGCAACCACCTTGGCCCGCGCGGAGCACGAGCTGCGCATGCAGAACCTGCGGGTGCTGGTGACGCTCTGTCCGATCGAGGAGCTGGGTCGGATCACGGAGGCGATGCGGATGGAGATGGGACGCTGCGGGGAGTTCGGGTGCTTCACCGTGCTCTTCGAGGAGGCGCGATGACGGCCACCGTGGCGATCGAGATGTCCGCCGAGGAGCGTGCCGTCTGGCGCGAGATCCAGCGACACGAAGGGCGAGCCAGCGCCCTGTCCCTTGAGCATCTCGCCGCTGTGACAGCGATTGCGCCGCGCATCGTGCAACGGATCGTTAAGCATCTCATCGAGCATCATCATTGCCCGATCGGGAGCGCCACCGGGGAGCCTCATGGGTACTACGTGATCCGCACCACAGACGAACAAACACGCGCCGAGCGGCAGCTCGAGCACCGCATCATCAAGACCGCGCAGCGCTTAGCGGCGTTGAGGAAGAACACTCCGGCGGACGTCTTGGGCCAACTGACCATGGAGCTAACTCAGTCATCATGAATGATCGCCCCGATATCGACGACCGCGGCCTGGACGTCCTCGCGCAGATGCTGATCGAGCTGCTCGAAGTGCCGCTCACCCGGCTGAGCCAACCGGAGGTGCAGGCCTGGCTCCGCGCCGCGCTGCTCTGCGTCGACGGGCTGCCGAGCGAGACGCGTGACCGCTGGCTCACGGTGGTGACGCGGCGAGTGATCGCCACGTGGCCGGACCTCGGGATGCATGAGGCGAATCTCAAGCGGGATCTCGGCTCCATGATGGCCGACGCGGGCCAGGAGTGGCGGCGGTGGAAAGCCGTTTACGCGCCCGAATCGGCGAAGGTGCAGTCATGAAGAACCGCCACGGCATCGCCATCCTCGATCGGCCTATCCGTCCACGGGATCGCGCGCCGCAGCCGCAGACCAAGCCTGCGGCGCCGCTCCTGGCCGATCTGCCGATCCCCAGATGCGCGGGCGACGGCTGTACCAAGCGCGGGCTGATCAGCCGCGATGCCGAGCGCTGGTATTGCCCGGACTGTCTGACGCCGGCGCTTATCCGTGAGGGCCGCGCATGAGAGCGGGGGCCAGCATGCTGGCGCTCGCGCGCCTGACTGATGAGGACGTGCTGGCGGATCTCCGCCGCGTGGCTGAGCGCGTCGGCGGGCCCCTCCGCATCTCCGATTACCGGCCACACGGCCGGGTCTCGCCCGAGTTCCTGATCCGCCGGTTCGGGAGTTGGTCGAACGCGAAACGCCTCGCGGGACTGATGAAGGAGAATCACTCGGCGTTCGCTGAGGACGCCGAGTTCAAGCGCGCGCAGGCGGCCCGCCGCAAGCGACGCGTCTGCCTGAAGTGCGACGAGACCTTTTTCTCCGCCGGCCCGCACAACCGGATTTGCGAGCGCTGCCAGCTCTCGCCCGAATGGCGGCGTGGCGATCAGACGGGCGGCGCCATCGGGTCCCGCCGGCGCTGGCGAGAAGCGTGCCAATGACTGACAGCGGACTCGTGCGGCGGCTCGCCACAATAGTGTTCATCGAGTCACATTCGCAGAAGGAGACGGCACCATGAGCATGCGACGATGGACCACAGGCCTGGCGATGGCCCTCACGCTCGTCCTGGCCGGCACGGCGAGCGGGGCCCTGCTGACGATCGAGAAGCAAGACGGATCCGTGCTGCGGATCCCGGGAGAGGACATCGTGACGATGCGGTACGAGGTCCAGCGAGTGACGACCACGGCGGCCGTCCCGGAGCTGTCTCGCTGGGAAAGCTTGATGGCGCAGTATGGGCAGCAGCACTGTAAGACGCTGAGAGATACCAGCAAGGAATTCAACGCGCGCTTCGAAGCCGTCTACTACGACGCCGCCCGCATAGCCTACCAGATTGCCGACTATCTCCAAGCGAAGGGGCAGGACCCGGCCGAGTGGCGCGCGTGCGCGGAGGCGGCCGTGCTCGTCTACCGTGACGGCTACTTGAAGCCGAATCAGTACAAGGCCGCCGGCTGGATGATCTTTCCCCATGGCTTGGTCGAGCACCATCGCCGCACCCAGGATGCCGCGTCCAAGGAGGCGCTCATCGGGATGGCGACGGCCGCGGCGTATGCGAACGAATACCCGCTGTCCTGGACCGCCGGGATCGATCGCAGCCGAGAAGTCGCCTACAACCTGATGGCCAAGTTGTACGCACGAGATCTCGGCGGCACGCCGGCGCGCATTCCGGAGTTGACCGAGCAGGCACTGGGCCATGTGCGCGAGTGGACGCAGATCCTCGACGGTACGATCGCGCAGCCGACGGAGAAGCAGTATGTCCGGCCCTTCATGGTCGGGCTGACCGCCGAGGCCTTGATCGAAGCCGACCGGCGCAGCAAGGACGGCAGAGCCCTCGCCGCGCTCAAGCCGCTCTTGGAGTTGATGTGGGAGAAGCTGTGGGTGCCGGACGCGCGGGCCTTCCGCTACACCGATCGGCAGCTCAACCACGGGGGCACCGATCCCAAGCCGGACCTCGATGGCTTGATCGCGCCTGCCTACGCGTGGGTCTACGCGCAGACCGGGGAGACGGTGTGGCGGGATCGCGCCGATCAGATCTTTGCCGGCTCCGCCACCGGGGCCTGGCTCGCGGGGGCCAAGCAGTTCAACCAGAGCTACCGGTGGACGTTCGACTATCTCAAGTGGCGCGAGGGGAAACGGTGAGGCGACGCCGAGTCCGCGAGCGGAACTACTGCCCGTGCTGTAGCCGCGAGATCGCCCGGCGCCGCGAGGTCTGCCGCGCGTGTGAGGGACATCTCGCGCCCGACGACGGCCGGCCCCCGTGGGAGCGGACCTACTTCGCGGTCCACGGCAAAGACTGTCCGTATCAGTGGCACCCGGTCCGATGACCAGAGGAGTGGCACCATGAACATTGCAGCACGCTCGGTTCTCCTTACCCTCATGATCGCCGGCCTCTGTGTCGGGTTTGTCTTCGCCGCCGAGCCGACCCTGGTCGTGGGAAAGGCATGCATCCTCTTCTGGACCGCGAACACCGAGCCGGATCTCGCCGGCTATCGGTTGTATCTGAGCGTGGACAGCCAGCCGCGACCGACCGTTGAGATCACGGCGCCGGCGACGAGCATTCCGTGCGGGCAGGCGGGCATCGCCCAGGAGGGCGCTTGGAAGGCGGAGCTCACCGCGTATGACCAGGCGGGGAACGAGAGTGATCGCTCGAAGGCGGTGGTCTTCATCCAGGATCTCACCGGACCGGCGGTGCCGAGCGGCGTCGGCGCACGGATCGCGATCACGACCACCACCACGACCACGATCACGGTGCCCTAAGCATGCTGCGTGCGCTGCGTCACAACAGCCCGACGGATCGCCCCGGCCTGATCAAGGCCATTCACGCGGCCGCCCGCGAGCTCGGCGTCGATACCGACACCCGGAAGGTCATGCAGCAGAACCTGGTCGGCGTCGAGAGCTGTAAGGACATGAGCCTCACGCAGTTGAGAAAAGTCTATGGCTCGCTCTCGGTGATGCAGCAGGGCCTGCCGCGGCGGAAACCGACGCGCCGCGGCCGCGACGAGCGCCGACCGGACGAGGTGGCAAGCGTCGAGCAGGGCCGCATGATCCAACATCTGTTCGACGATCTGGGAATCCCGGAAGTCGGCACGGCGCGCATGAATCTCAGCCGCCGCACCTGCGGGCAGTCGTGGCCGCAGACCCGCGAGGAGGCGAACAAGGTCATCGAGGCACTGAAGGCGATGAGAGAGCGGGGCTGGAAGGCGAGGAACGCGGGTCCTGTCGCCGCATGCGATGCACGCGAGGAGGCAGAGGACCTGATGGGCAGCATCAGACGGTGTGGTGAATTCATGACTCAGCCAGGAAGGGTTAAATGTTGATCGTGAGATTCCCCTCCGGCCTCGCCGTCACCTATAACGACGCGAACAAGGCCTAGGAGCAGGAATGACGCACAAGGTGACGATCCAGGTCAATGAGATCGGTCAGGGCAAGCTCTTCGTGGACGACATCGACCTGTCTAACTACGTGCGGAGCGTGGCCTTCCGGGCAACTGTCGGAGGCGCACCGGAGCTCACCGTCGTGGTCCTCGAGATTCCCGGTGTCGCGATTGAGTGTCTCGCGCAGGCGGGCGTGACGCTCCAGTTGCCGGATACTCAGGCGCAGGAGCAGGAATGAACGCGACGGGTTTCTTCGAGGGGCGCGCTTGACCAAGGTCGAGGACTGGTCCGACGAGGAAGTCTTGGCCGAGCTGGATCGCATCAAGAAGCACGGTCACGGTACGTTGACAGTCAAAGTGACCGATCATAGAGTGAGCGACGTTGAGCTGCTGATCCGCAAGCGGAAGGCGGCCCGCGCGAGCGACAAGTAACGCGCCGCGCGTCCTGATCGAGCATATCTTCACGGGTGATCGGACCACCGAAGCCCGGTTGAAGAGGCGTTGATGGCCTCTTTGACCGGGCTTTTTTATTGCGCACGACATGAACTGGCACGACGGCCTCCATCCCGAGCTGAAGGACAAGGTGACGCGGCTGCTGCACTGCTGCGCGGAACACTCGCAGCTCGGCAAGGCCGGGCTCTCGGTGGTCATTACCGAGGGTCGCCGCGATGATCTGACGCAGGCTCGCTACTTCTGCCAGGGCCGCACGCCCTCCGAAATCGCGGCCGAGCTGGACGCGGTGGACGCCGACCAGCGGACACGGGAGATGATGTTCCGCGCGATCGCCGAGATCTTCGGCCTGAATGCGCTCCCGGAGATGCGGGCGCCGGGTCGCATCATCACGCATGCGCTCCCGTACTCCGGCCCCCACTGCCTCGGTGTCGCCGTCCACTTCGTGATCAAACGCGGCCCGCGGGTCCTCTATCCCGAGGCCCCGTGGGAGATCGTCGGCGGGATCGCCCAATCCCGGATCGGGCTCGTCTGGGGCGGCGCGTGGAAGATGCGCGACCTGGCCCACCTGGAGCTCCATCGCACCCGGTGGCCGAAGCCCACAACCCAGGAGGCGGCATGATCCGATTGGCCGTGCTCAGCCTCGCGCTCGTCATCGCGTCTGTCGGGCCCGTGCTGGGCTTCGACTCAGCGCTCAGCACGCAGCCCTCAGCACTCGTCTCCTGGGACGTCCTGGAGAACGGTCTCTGCGAGCTCGGGCTCGATCGGGACGGCGACGGCGTGGCGGATGGGACGGAGCTGCACGTGGTCGCCTGGTCGTCCCGCTCCGCGCTCTCGGACGGCGCGCTCGATGAGCTGGCGGGACGCGATCACGTGTGGCTCTTTCTCGTCGAAGAGGACGACGGAACGTTTGTCTATGCGGTCCACATCTCTCCGCTCTTCGTGTGTGAAGAGCGCTGTGAAAGGAGCAACCGATGAAGGGATGGAAAACCTGGGTGGCGGCAGTGGGCGCAATCGCGTGGGGCGTGGGCGGGCTGCTCGGTGGTGTCCATGATGCCGACGTCGCCATGGGGTTTGTCACCACCGGCTTGGGCCTCGTCGGCATCGGCCACAAGCTGGAGAAGCTCGGCCAGAGCTGATGGTGGAAATTCTCGCGGTCCTCGGCGCGCTCGTGCCGCTGCTGGCCGCCCTCATCGAGACCTGGAACGGGACGCGCCCGGCCCGACGCCGCGCGCAGCAGGAGAGCGCGTATGACCGAGATCTGGCCCGAGCCGAGACGGCGATCAGCACCGGCGACGCCGAGGTGCTCACGGAGCTGTTCGACACCGAACGTCGGCTGGGCGTTCGCGACCGTGGGCTTGATCCTCGCGGTGGTAACGCTCGCGAGCGGCTGCGAGACACGGAGGCCGGTGTTGACCGCGGATCGTGAGATCACGGCGCTGGCGGATGGCGGGTACCGCGTGACGGCGAGCTGGCTCAAGGAGCGGTACGAGTTGGAGCGCACCCTGCGGCTGCGGGTGGAGCGGTGCGAGGAGGGACACTGATGACCTGGATGGCGATGCTGCTGTGTGCCGCGCTGACGCTCGGCAGCTTCATCAACGGGCTGGCGCAGGAGCTCCCGCCGCCGGCCCCGATCAACGGTGAGCCGTCGATCTTCGGGCTGACGTTCGCGCAGCTCATGACGTTGATCAGCAATCTCGGCCTCGGCGGCATCGTCTTCGTGATCTGGTTCCACGGGTTCAAGCGGCAGACGGCCTTGGAGGACTTGATCAAGCGCTACGACGACACGCAGCGGGCGCATCTGGAGGCGTTCAGGGCCATCAACGAGGCCTACCGGCAGCTCGCAACGGACACGAAGGACACGATGATCCTGAACATTCAGGTGCAGACGCGGCTCGTCGAGAAGCTCGAAGCGATGGAGCGGACCCATGGCAAGTGAAGAGCGACTCCTCAACCTCGGCCGGTTGCAGGAAAAGGAACAGCAAGCCCGCCTGCTGGCCATCAAGATCCACCGGCTGAAAGACGAAATCCGGCGTGAGACTGACCCGCACCGCCGGATCGAGGACCTCAACGTCACGGCGTTGCGCGTCGCCCTCGAGGATCTGGGCACGGCAAACGCCAGGTACGAACAGCTGCTGAGTGAGATTGCCGCGCTCCGCGAGGATCTCGGGCTGCCGAGGTACGAGCACTAACGGGAAAGGGCGCGTCTCGGCGCGCCTGGGGTTGGGTGGGTGTGATGGGAGCCACACGAAAAACGCGCAGCCGCGTCGAGGACCTGGGCGTCCAGGACCTGGTCGATCAGCTCTTCGAAGCCAATGCGACGTATGAGCAGATCAGCAAGGCGATCGAAGAGCAGACCGGCCAGCGCATCTCCGACTCCGCGCTCTCTCGGTATCGTCAGCGGTGGTCGGACGCACGCGCGCGCCTCCAGCAGGTGCAACACGAGGTCGAGGCCATCATGGGCGTCCTCGGCGCGAAACCCGACGCGAATTTCAAGGACGCGGCTATGGGGCTCTTCTGGTCGAAGCTGCTCCGGCGGATGGCGGAAGCGGATGCGACGTTCGACCGGGCCGACATGGTGGAGCTGGGCCATCTGCTCGTGAAGGCCGTGCGGCTGAACCAGAACACGGACGCCTTGCAGCTCCAGCGCGAGCGCCTGGACCTGCTCAAGCAGAAGATCACGACCACGGCCGAGAAGGTCGAGGCCCTGGGGCGGGCCAAGAATCTGGACGAAGAGACGTTGAGGAAGATCCGCGAGGAGATCTACGGCCTCGCGCCCGCGGCATAGCCATGGCGATCATTCAGCTTACGAAATACCAGCAGGCGTCGGCGCGGGTGAAAGCCCGCTTTCGGCTCAAGCGGTGGTGCCGCCAGAGCGGGAAGACGTTCGAGGAGACCCGCGAGATCGCGGATGATGCCCATGGCCGTCGGACGGGCTGGGTGATTCTCTCCCGCGGCGAGCGGCAATCCAAGGCCAACATCGAGCAGACCGCCCTCCACTGCAAAGCCTACGGCGCCGCCGCGACGCCGCTGGAGGATACCTGGGAGGGTGAGCACGGGAAGTACAAATCCCTGCGGATCGATCTGCCGAATGGCTCCTGGATCATGGGCCTGCCGGCCAACCCGGACACGGCCCGCGGCTTCTCCGCGAACGTCTACCTGGACGAGTTCGCCTTCCACAAGGACAGCCGGAAGATCTGGACCGCGCTCTTCCCGATCATCACGCGCGGCTACCAGCTCCGGATCACGTCCACCCCGCAAGGCAAGCAGAACAAGTTCTACGACCTCGATACCGATTGGTCGAAGAAGGCCAAGGACGACCCGCGCTACCACACCTCCAAGCTCGACATCTTCGACGCGGTGGCCGGCGGCCTGGAGCTGCGCGACGAAGAGGGCCGGCTCACGACGCCCGAGGATCTCCGGGCGGCGATGGGCGACGACGACGCGTTCGATCAGGAATACCTCGTCCTCTACATCGACGAAGCGACGGCCTTTCTCTCCTACGAGCTGATCGCGAGCTGTGAAGATCCCGAGCTCGCGGCGACGGCCGGCCTCGCGTTCAAGACCGGCGGGACCCCCGAGATGAGCGGCGAGTGCCTGTGGGCGCCGGTGCTCTTCGAGAAGGCGATCGAGCTGTATCAGCTCTACCTCGCGACGAAGCTGATGCCTCCCGCCGTGGAGCTGCTCGATCCCACCGTCATTAATGCCGAGGCGCTCTACCTGGGGATGGACATCGGCCGCAAACGGGACCTCTCCGAGATCTGGCTGAACCGGGACAAGGACGGCACCCAGGAGACGGTGGTGGTGATCACGATGAAGCGCACGCCGTTCTTCATCCAACGCGCGGTGCTCTTCTCCCTCCTCGCCCATCCGATGCTCCGGCGCGCGTGTCTGGATCAGAGCGGCCTCGGACTCCAACTGACCGAAGAAGCGATCGAGCGGTTCGGCGCGACCAAGGTCGAGGGCATCGACTTCACGACCGCGAACAAGGAACTACTCGCGACCGGCTGCAAGCAGAAGATGGAAGACACGCTCGTGCGGATTCCGGCCGAGGTGGCAATCCGGAATTCCCTGCACAGCGTCCGGAAGTACGGGACGGGCACGGGGCACTTTCGGTTCGACGCCGAGCGGACGGATAAGACCGGGCATGCGGACAAGTTCTGGGCGCTGGCCCTGGCGCTCCATGCCGCCTCCGCGTCCGGCCCGCCGGCGGCTGTGGCGACCCAGGAGCCGACGGTCCGGGACGTGCGCGAGGACCGGGGTCGGGTGCTGGTCGGCGGGGGCATGAATCGGTGGCGGCAGGAACGGTCCAGGATTTGGACTCCAACGGGGAGGGGGTAGGAATGGTCAAGGCGACGGGTCATCGACGCTCTGAGAGGCAGCTAGAACCGGGTACCCGGTTCATTTGCGAGCAGTGCCGGACCGAGTTTCAACCGAAGAACCGAAACGGCGTCAAGGCGAGGTTCTGCAAGGACGCGTGCCGGACCGCGTGGAAGAACGGTCAACGTCTTCAGGGCGCGGCCTTATTAAAGAAGAAGGCGAAGGGCGCGAAGCCCCGTCGCTCCAACGCGCCCGTCTTCGACCGCCGTGTCTCTCAGACCATCGCGCTGAATCTGATCCCCGCCGCCGAACGCCCGGCCCTGCTCGCCCAGGCGGCCGAGCGGCTCGGGCTCACCGAGAGCCCGGTCCTCCAGGCCGCGCGGGCCGCCCGGCGGATCTGCGACCAGACGATTGCCCAAGGCCGGCCGTCCCCGTTCAAGTCCCCGGACGAGATCCGGGTAATGATCGAGCAGACAACCGACCCTGAACGGCGGTTGAAGCTCGAAGCCATGCTGGGCGTGATCGAAGCGAGGACGGCCGCCGCATGACCTGGGGCTCGCTCAAAGAGCGGATCGTCACGCGCGTCTTCGGTGACGTGCTCGCCGCCCGGGTGCAGCAGGCGGTGCAGGCGGCTCTCACCCGCGAAGAGCCCGCGCGCGCGGAGCAGACCCTCTCGCCCTTCGCGGCCCTCCAGGACCCGTCGCTCTACGGCTTCCGGCGACTGACGGGGGCCGGGCAGGACAATCCGCGCGACCTGCCGGTGATGACGCAGGAGCGCATGCAGCAGGTGGCGTACTTCCTCTACCTCACGAACCCGATGGCGCAGTGGTCCATCGAGATGATGAAGGACTACCTCCTCGGGGAAGGCGTGACGCTCAAGGCGGAGGACGAGGCGACGCAGGCCGTCGTGGAGGCGTTCTGGAGCGATCCGGTGAACCAGTGGGACCTCAAGCTGGAGAACAAGGTCCGGGAGCTTGCGATCTATGGGGAGCAGTGCTGGCCCGCGTTCGTCGCGCCAGGGACCGGGCGCGTGCGCCTCGGCTACCTCGATCCCTGCTTGATCGACACGGTCGTGCTCGATCCGGACAACGCGGAGCAGGCCATTGGGGTCATCACGCGGAAGCAAGAGGGGCTGTTCAACATCCCGGAGCGCCGCTACCGGGTGATCCTCGACCTGACCGAAGAGGAGCTGATGCCGGCCGCCCAGCGGCTGCGCGCCCAGTTCACGGACGGCGAGTGCTTCTACTTCGCGATCAACAAGGTCAGCAACGGCTCGCGCGGGATCTCCGATCTCATGGCGAAGGCCGACTGGCTCGACGGCTACGAGCAGTTCCTCTTCCAGCGCCTGGAACGCGCCGACCTCGCCAACCGCATCGTCTTCGATCTCACGCTCCAAGGCTTCACGCAGGAGCAGATCACCGCGTTCATGAAAGGCTTCCAGCTCCCGAAGCCGGGCGGCGTCCACGCACACAACGAGAAGGTGACGTTGGAGCCGAAGGCGCCCGATCTCAAAGCGTCCGACGCGTCGGTGGACGCGCGGCTGTTCAAGCATCAGGCGCTCGCGGGCTATCCCGAGCACTGGTACGGCGGCGGCGGCGATGTGAACCGCGCGACCGCAGGCGAGATGGACGAGCCCACCTTCAAGCGCTTTCAGAGTCGCCAGAAGTTCGTGAAGGCGATGGTGCTCCAGACCGTGCGCTACCAGATCCGCATGGCGAAGCAGATGGGGGCGCTCGCCCAGGCCGCGAACGAGACCGTCGCGGTGATCTTCCCCGAGATGGTCCGCGCGGACTTGAGCAAGGTCGGCAGCATCGTGCAGCAGGCGGCCGCGGCGGTGTCGGTCATGCTGCGCGACACCCTGATCACAAAGGCCGAGGCCCGCACGATCCTCACTGTCGTGGTGAAGGCGCTGGGCGTGGAGCTCAAGGAGATGAGCGACAAGGAGTTGGCCGTGCTGGCGCAGGACGAAACCTTCCGGGACGCCGCACAGGATTATCTCGACCGCCCGAGCGGGCGCGAGGCGCCACCCGACCCCGAGCGGCGCGAGCCGCCGGAGGAGACGCCGGCCGAGCAGGCGGCGCTCCTCGAGGAAGTGCACGCGATCCTGCGGAGCGTCGAGCGCCGGCTCGTGTCCGTCGAGGCGAGGCAGGCCGCGCCGGCCACGGCGGCCGCGCCGACTCCACCGGCGCCGGCGCCGCTGCCCATTCAAGTCAATGTCGAGACCAAGCGGGAGCCGGCGCCGGCCACGCGCCGGCACTACGCGATCATCCGCGACGCACAAGGCCGGGCCACCGCGATCGAAGCCACCACCGTGCAGGAGGCGGGCTGAGATGCAGACCCTCATCTATTCCGCCCGGCTCGATGTGCTCGTGCAGCTCTTCGCCCAGCCGACGCGCTTCGACTGGCGTCTGCTGCTCGTCCGCGACACCTACCGGCCCGAGGCGACCCACGCCGTGGTGGACGATGCGACCGATGCGGCGCCGGCGGCGCACGAGCTCCAGCGACCTGGCTATCAGCGGCAGCCGCTGTCGAATGTGTCCTTGGTCCGTGATCGCGTCGGTCGGCTCGTCTTGCTCGCCGATCCGGTCGAGTGGCGACTCGGCGCGGGCGAGCCGATCGCCGGGGCCGTGCTCTATCAGGACGTGGGGGTCGATGCGCTCAACCCGCTCGTCGCGTTCTACCCGCTCGTCGATCAATCCGGGGGTGTCCGGTTGGAGTGGGCCGAGGCCGAGGCCGGCGGGGTGCTCGTGCTGGAAGGAGTGGCGGCATGATCTGGATCCTGTCCTCGCTGCGTGCCGCCTGGCTCGATGGGACGGCGATCTTCGCGCGCTGGGGCGGCCGTGCGGTCGCGGCCGCTGAGGCCCAGCCGGCGCAGGGCGGCGGGCGAAGTCGTCGGCGGCTCCGGCGCACCCGGCTCACGAGCCCCGCAGTCGTCAGGGTGGCCGCCGGGCGGCTGTCCATCCGCGCGGGACTCGCACGCCTCACGGCGATCGCCGAGTCCACGGTGGAGCCCGCCGCGCCGGTTCTTCAACGCGTGGAGACCCCGGTCGACGCCGCTCCGATGCCGGCATGGCAGGACGTGCGGCTGGCGCAGCGGATCGTCCTCGAGGCCGAGCTGGTGCGCGTACTCGCGGCCGAGCAAGCCGACGCGCCGGCGGTCTCCTTGGCCGACGATGCCGACGAGCTGCTGACGCTCGTGCGGCTGATCGAGGACCAGGAGCTGGTGGACCGGTGAGCGAACGCGACGACGCCAGGAAGATCCAGGAGCTGCAGCGCAAGCTGCGGCGCGGCGAGGTGGACAAGGGCGTGCGGCGGATGCTGGCGCTGCTCGAGGCGGCCCGCCGCGAGGTGGTCGCGGAGATCGCCGATACCGACTGGGACCGGTTCTACCTGCCACGCATGACGGCGGCGATCGATCGGCATCTCGACCAGTGGCGCGATCTCGCGCTGCGCGATCTCACGAGCGCTCAGGCGACGTTCTGGGAGCTGGGCGCGGCGGCCACGAACGCGACGATGGCCGTCATGGGCGTCGGCGCACGCTTCCCCGAGCTGCCGACGTCGCTGCTCCAGACGCTGACCGCGAAGACGTCCCAGCGGATTGGGGGCCTGACGCAGAGCGCGAAGGACCGCATCGACCGCACGATCGCGACCGGGCTCTTGTCCGGCCGGCCTCGCCACGAGGTGATCGAGCAGATCGGGCGGCATCTCACGTTCGGCGCGGGATCGGGGAAGCCGCAGGGGCTCTTCGGCTCGATCGGCGCGCGCGCGACGTTCATCTATCAGCAGGAAGTGGGCATGGCCTACGCGACGGCCCAGGAGCTCCGGCGGCAACAGGCGGCCAAGTATGCCCCGGAGCTCAAGAAGGTCTGGAAGCACGACGGGCACCCCATTAAGCCGAGGCCCGACCACGTCGCGATGCACGGACAGGTGCGCGACCAGGACGAGGCGTTCCTCAATCCGATCACGGGCGAGGAGCTGGACTATCCCCGCGATCCGAACGCCGACATCAGCGAGACCGCCGGCTGCACGTGTGATGTGGTGCTGTGGCGCCCGTTGTACGGCGACGTGCGGGAGTTCATCGGCCCGGCGACGGGCCGCGAGGCAGTGGAGCAGCAGGCGGCATAACCCAACCAAGGAGGATGCGATGGAACTCGGGACGAACGTGAAACTGGAACAGGTCAGGGCCGCGATCAAGGGGTTGAAGTTCCGGACCAACCAAGAGCAGCGGGGCGAGGACGAGCAGGGCAAGGAGAGCGTCCGCTATGTGCCCGTGCTCCGGGAGATGACCGAAGAGGACGTGCTGAAGGTCCGCCGCGACGGCGACGCGCTGATCATCGTCAGCAAAGACGGGATGAAGCATCGGGTCTCGGGCCGTGGCGGCGAGTCGACGATGAAGTCCCCGACGTCGCCGGCGAACCCGTCCGCACCGCCCGTGCCGCCGGCGGCCTGATCGCACGATTGTTGACGACGAGGGAAGGAGGAGGCGGATGCCGAAGACCACGCAAGCCGAGATCCCGAACACGATGCCGCTGGAGGAGCTGCGCGCCAAGGTGTGCGAAGCGCTCAAGGCCAAGTTCCCGGAGAGCGGCTACCCGGGTTTGCTCATCGAGCAGCTCTTTGCCGATCGCGTGATCGTGCGCGACCAGGAGGGGAAGCTCTGGCAGTACCCGTACACGCTGGCCGAGCACGCGGTCACGCTCGGGGAGCCGACGGCCGTCATGGTGGAGTACGTGCCGGCGCGTCAGGCTACTGGAACCGGGGACATCCGCCTGCTGCAAGCCAAGGATAAGGACGGCTGGGAGTGGGAGGTACTGATCATCAAGCCCGGCCTCGGCGCGAACGGCCAGTACTTCCCCGCCGACACGCTCCAGCAAGCGGCGCCGCTGTTCGAGGGCGCGCGGGTCTTCTGTCTCGACGACAGCCAGCATTCGCGGACCCGGGACAAGTCGGCGAAGCAGATCGTCGGGTGGATCGATCAGGCGCGCTATGTCGAGGGGCGCGGCGTGGTCGGCCGGCTGCATCTGCTCCAGACCGCCGACTGGTTGCGCCACAACCTGCTCGACTCGCACGCCGAGCGGCCGGATCTCTACGGCCTCTCCGTCGATGCGCCGGGGCAGGCGATCACGAAGACGATTCAGCAGGCCGGGCAATCCCTGCCGGTCCAGTGGTTCACCAAAATCCTGCCGCCCGTGACCGTGGACGTGGTGTGGAATCCCGGCACGCCAGGCGGCTTTCAACGGGCGCTCAACGCCGTGCAGGCGGGCGCCACATCAGAGGAGGAGCGCATGAAAGAGAAGTTGCTCGCCATCCTACAGGCCAAGCGGCCGGACCTGTATGCGAAGACTGACCCGGCCGCGGTGACCGAGGAGCAGCTCCTGACACTCCTCGATGAGGCGGTGCCGGCGCCGGCGAGCGGCGGGACGCCGGCGCAGACGCAGCAGGCGGCTGCCCTGAGCGAGGCGGACCGCGCCGTCATCCGCCAGGCGCAGGTGACGATGTGGAACGGGCAGGTGCGCGAGCTCTTGGCCGAGAGCAAGCTCCCCGAGGTGATGCAGGCGAGCCTGCGGAAGCGCTTCATGGACGTGCCGGGGGACCTCGCGCACGTGAAGCAGGCGATCGCCGAGGAGCGCGATATCCTCGCCGCGCTGAGCCAGAGCGGGCGCGTGCAGGGCTTGGGCTACGCCCACGACACGCTCGTCGAGGGCGAAGCGGAGCGCCTGCAGGCGAGCATGGACAAGCTGTTGGGCGCCGACTCGAAGTCGGATGCCCCGGCCTTCCGCTCGCTCCGGCAGGCCTACGTGAAGATCACCGGCGATGTCGATCTCGCCGGGCGGCCGCCAGCCGGGCGCGAGCAGTACGCCGAGCGCATGAGCCAGGCCGTGCAGTCGTACTGGCGCAACGGCATTGGCGAGCCGGGCTACGAGCAGCCGGGCTTCGTCCGGATCGCGCAGTCCCAGAACGCGGCCGCGTGGCCCACGATCCTGGGCAACTCGCTCTACCGCCGGCTGATGAAGGATTACGCCGCAGTGAACTACGGCGAGGATCGGATCATCTCGCTGCGGCGCCGGGCGACGGACTTCCGCACGCTCGAAGCGCAGCGGTTGAAGTACGCCGCGGATCTGCCGGTCGTCGATCCGGAGACGGCCGACTATCCCGAGGCCGCCACCCTCGGCGAAGAGCAGGTGAGCTACGCGGTGAGCACCCGCGGGCGGCTCATGACCGTCACGCGCAAGACGATCATCAACGATGATCTCGGCGCGGTGATCCGGTTGCCGCAGCGGGAAGGCCGGGCTGCGCGGCGCACGTTCGCGCGCTTCATCTGGAACCTGCTCATCAGCAACGCCACCTACGATGTGGACAGTCTCGCGATCTTCCACGCGTCGCACGGGAACCTCGGGTCCACGGCGTTGACCGCCAATGCGGCGGGCATCACCGAGCTGATGGCGGCGGCGCAGCAGCTCATGGACATGACCGAGCCGGGCTCCGGCGAGAAGCTGGGCGGCGCGTACTGGGACGCGCGGCTCCTGCTGTCGGTGCCGACGACGCTCGCGGGGACCGCGAAGCAGATCAACCAGAGCCCCGGCATTCCGGGCGCGGCGAACGAGGGCGACAACCCGGCCTATGGGATGTTCGGCGATCCGGAGAAGCCGGAGCGGATCCTTGTGAACCCGCTCTTCACCGATGCGAACGACTGGTACCTGACGCGCGACCCGCAGGAGGTCGACCTCATCGAGGCCGCGTTCCTGAACGGCCAGGAGACGCCGGAGGTGTTTCTCGCCGATCAGCCGACCGTCGGCCAGATGTTCCTCGCCGACAAGGTGCAATACAAGATCCGCTTCGAGTTCGGCGCCGACATTCTGGACTTCCGCGGCGGGCGCAAGGCCGTCGTGGCGTAGACGCGCTGACCCGCGTGAATCCGGATCCGGATTCACGCGGGCGCGCACACCTCGCTCAGCAGCAGACGACACATAGCATGACGTTGAAAGGAGGCCCCATGAACCCGATGAAGTCCTGGACCCGGCTCTCTCTGATCACCGTGACCCTCGTCCTCGCGCTGGCGCTGATGCCCGCGCTGGCCCCCGCCGCGACCGTCAATCCCTCGAGCGCCAGCGCCGGGTACTACCTGCTGCCCTTGCACCTCTCGGGGCAGTACACCGCCTCGACCACCGCGGTGGCGAAATGGACCATGCCGTACCCGTGCGAGATCAACCATGCGCAAGCCACGGCACGCGCCTCGGGCGGCACGTCCCCGACCCTGTCCGTCGTGCTCAAGAACGGCGCGAACACCGTGTCGACGATGGCCGTGACCGCGGGGACCGTCACCGAAGGGACGCTCGCGAATACCAGCGTGGCGGACGAGGCGACGATCACCGTGGATTTGACGATCGGCGGGACGTCGCCCACCTGGAATGACATCACGGTCCTGGTCGGCTGTAAGCGCCAGTGATCGAGCCTTCAGCTTTCAGCACTCGGCCGACTCGCCGAGTGCTGTTGGCTGAACGCTTGAAAGGAGCTGCATGAGCACGCTGGCCACGTTTGAGACGCTGTTCGACAACCGGGTGCGGGACGCCGCCGCCCGCTTCACGGTCGCGCAGAAGGACGATGCGATCTTCCAGGCGGTGAAGCGCTACGCGACGATCCGCCCGGTGCTCGCCGTGCAGGATTACGCCGGCGACGGTGCCACCTATGACTTTGCGCTCCCGTCCGGCTGGGTGGCGGAGTTCTCCACGATCCGGGCGCTGGAGTATCCCGCCGATCAGCGGAAGCCGTCGCTCCTCGAGGACGACGAGTGGCAGTTCTATCAGACGACGGCCGGCACGAAGCTCCGGTTGCTCGACACCACGCCGGCGACGGGCAAGACGCTCCGCGTCACGTTCACGAAGCTGCACGTGGTCGATGCGAATGGTTCGACGATCCCGGCGCACGACGAGGAGGCGGTGGCGGATCTCGCCGCGGCGATCGGCCTGCGCGCGCTCGCGGCGATCTATTCCGGCACGGTCGATGCCACCCTCGCCGCGGACACGGTCGACTACAAGAGCAAGGCGGCCGAGTACAGCAAGCGGGCCGACGAGCTGGAGGCGCGCTGGCGGGACCACCTGGGGCTCGATCGCGAGTCCGACGCCAAGGCGGCGAGCCACTTCATCGACGTCGATCAGACGGACAGCCTGGGCCGCGACAAATTGACCCACCCGAACCGGTACCGATGAAGATCGAGCTCCAGTTCACGAAGCCGCCGCGGCTGAACCCCGACGTGATCCGGGACGGCGTTCGCGCGGCCCTGGCCGAGGCCGGCCCGCTCATCGAGAAGGCCGTGCGCGAGCGGACGCCGCAAGGCCTGGGCGGCACCGGGAGCGGCCTGCGCGGCTCACTCTTCTCGGAGCTGAAGGAGTCCCCCTCGCTGTTCGAATCGATCACCGCTTCGTCGCTGCCCTATGCGGCGCCCGTGGAGTTCGGCCGGCGGCCGGGGGCGATGCCGCCCGTGCAGGCCCTGCTCCCGTGGGTGGCGCGCTTCGTCACGCTCAAACAGGGCGAGACGGCCACCGGGGTGGCGTTTGCGATCGCCCAGTCCATCGCGCTGCGCGGCACGCGCCTGTGGCGGCGCTCGCCGCCGGGCGCCCGGATGTTTGAGGAGGGCGCGAAGGCGGCGTTCCCGCTCATTGAACGGATCTTCAAGGACCGGCTCGGGCGCGCCAGCACCCGGCTGATCACGACGGAGTAACGATGCCTCTGGCGACGATACGCGAGCAGCTCAAGACCGTGCTCCAGCAGGCCGATCCCGGCTCGCTGGTCCATGACTATGAACGCTGGACGAATGACCCGGCCAGCCTGAACGCGCTGTTCAAGCCCGGCGGCGAGACGCACCTGCGCGCGTGGATCTTCAAGCCCGTCTCGCTGCGCGAGTTCCACTATACGCAGGACGCGCTGCTCACGGTCTATGAGTTTCTCCTGCGCTTCGTCTACTCGCTCGTCGACAGCGAGGCGACGGAGAAACAGGCGTGGACGATCGTTGAGGCCGTGCGGCAGGCGGTGCGCGAGCATCCGCTCCTGAACACCGACCGGATCTCGACGTCGCCGCAGGAGGGCCCGATCGCCGGGGCCGCGGGGCTCCAGGTCGAGAAGATGGAGCTCCTCACGCTGGGCGGCGTGCTGTGCCACTACGCGGAGCTCCGCCTCGGCATCCATGAGGTGACTCCGTATCCGTGTACTTAACCAAGGGAGGCGACGATGGGAGGGACAGCAGCATTCGGCACACTACTCAAACGCGGGGACGGCGGCGGGCCGGAAACCTTCACGACGGTCGGCAACGTGAAGGACATCCAGGGCCCGGACATGAGCATGGACCTCGAAGACGTCACGACGCACAGCTCGGCGGCCGCCGGCATCTTCAAGGAGTGGCTGCCGCTCCTGATGGACGGCGGCGAAGTGAAGGCGGACGTGCTCTGGGACCCGGCCGATGTCTCGCATCAAGGCATTCAGACCGATCAGACCAACCGGGTCAAGCGGAACTGGCAGATGGTGTTCCCGACGACTCCCGCCAAGACGGCGAGCTTCGCCGGCTACGTGACGAAGTTCCCGTTCAAGGCGCCGGTGAAGGGCGTGATCAGTCGGGAGCTGACGATCAAGGTGACCGGACCGGTCACGATCACCTAAGCGCCAGTCGCAGAGTCGAGTCAATCACACGAGTCGACGGTAACGAGAGGAGGACTAGACGATGCCACGCACGGCTTTGACGCCCGCCACCCCGAAGGGCCCGTATCCCGGCACGGTGAACGCCGGGGACCTGAACATTGCATTGGAGAACGTGGACAACGCGAACGGCAACGTGTTCGTCGGGAACGGCCGCGATCTCTTGCTGATCCAGAACCCGACGGCGGGCGCGATCACGTTCACGCTCACCAGCTCGAACGACCCGCAGAACCGGAAGTCGGACATCACCAACTACAGCCTGGGCGCGGGGCTGTTCGCGTTCTTCTGGTTCGGCAGCATCATCGGCTGGGCGCAGGATGCGGCCGGCTCGATCTATCTCGACGCCGGCGGCGCCGGGCTCAAGTGCAAGGTGCTGCGCATCCCGTAACTGAGTCAGTTGGCCGGCCCCTGCCGGCGGTGAAGGAGACCCATGCGACCGGTGCACCCTATTGAGATCCACCTCGGCAAGCCCCGAAAGTTTCTCCTCGACCTGAAGGCGATCATGACGGCGGAGCGCGAGCTCGCGCGCTTCTGGGGGCTCAAGCGCGTCTCGCTCGTGCAGCTGTTTCAGTCGCGGGAGATTGGCGTCGCCGAGATCGTCATGATCACCTGGGCCGGCCTGTTGCACGATGAGGCGAAGCTCACCCTCGAGCAGGTGACGGACCTCCTCAATCAGACCGGCCTGCAGGTCGCCCTCGACGCGATTCGCCAGGCGTTCGAGGCGCACATGGGCGCGCGCACGCAGGAGGGCGCCCAGGCCGACCCTTTGGCGACGAGTCCGACGGCATCGACTGGGTCGCCCTCTGGGCCGTCGGACGCTACGACCTCGGGCTGAATGATGACGACTTCTGGAGCCTCACGCCGGTCGAGCTGTACGCCCTGCTGGAGCGCTGGCGGCAGGCGACACGGCGCGAGGACGCGCGCACCGCGCGACTCTGCTGGACGGTGGCGGCTGTGAATGGAGCCAAGGATCTCACGGAGCAGGACTTCATGCCGGACGCCGGTGAACAGCCCAGGCAGACCTGGCAAGAGCAGCTCGCGATCGTCGAGGCCATGGCGGCGCGGATTCCGCCGTCGCCGTAACGGGACCCATGTCTGAAGCGCAGATCAAAATCACCGGCGACATCGCCGACATCAAGCAGAAGCTGGCCCAGCTCGGGGTGGAGTTCAAGCAGCTCCCGAAGGATGCGGGCGCGGCGAGTGAGGGGATCACCGCGAAGTTGGAGAGCGTGATCGGGGCCGCCACCACGCTCAAGGGCATGATCACCCTCGTGAGCGGCGTCTTCAGCACCGCCTTCGTCGCCGGGGCGATCAGCGCGGTGAAAGAATCGGCAGAGTTTGCCGAGCGGTTGGACCAGCTCTCGCAGCGGACCGGCATCTCGATCGACACGTTCCAGCAGTATGGCGCCGTCCTCGCGCAGCACAACGTCAGCACCGAGACGTTTGCCCTCGGGATCAAAACGCTCGGCGACAACATGCAGCAGGCCCGGAACCCGACCAGCGAGGCCGCGCAGGCGTTCGAGGAGTTGGGCCTCGCCATCACCGGGACCGAGTCGACGGACGACGTCCTGCGGATGATCGCCGATCGGGTGGCGGTCCTCCCCGATGGCTTCGAGAAAACGGCGTTGATGACGCAGTTGTTGGGCCGCGCGGGGAGCCAGCTCATCCCCGTGTTCAACGACGGGGCGGCTGCGTTGGACCGGGCGCGCGAGGAGTCGGAGCGGCTCGGGACCATCCTGAGCCAGCGGGCGGTGACGAGCCTGAAAGAAGCCGACGATGCGTTCGACCGGCTGAAGGAAGCCTCCGACGGCTTCGTGCACCAGGTCGGCGCGCTGCTCGCGCCCGCGGTCACGAGCGTGACGAATTTCTTTACCGAGGCGGTCGCCTCCGCCAACCACTTCGCCCGCGCGCTGACCGGTGACGAAAAGGCCTGGGAGTCGTTCGTCACGACGGTGCTGAAACTCACGCCGGGCGGGTTCCCGGAAGTGAAGCTCCCCGGCGTCAGCGTGCCGAAGCCAGAAGAGATTCCGGCGGAGACCTTGGAGCAGCTCGAGGCGGACAAGCTCTTTCGGACGCCTGAGGAGGCGGAGGTCGAGAAGGGGCAGGCGCAGCTCATCAAGGATCTCGTCGCGTTCCGCGAGCGCGAGCTCGAACTGAAGCTCTTTTCGAATGCGGAGGGGCAGAAGGGGTTCAAGATCGTCGCCGATACGCTGCATCAGGTCTCCGCTGAAGAAAAGATGCGAGAGTCGATGTCGCTTCTGGACGAGGGCATCACCAAGCGCCGCTTCGAGACTCAGCAGCAGGAGAACGCGCTGTGGGCCGATCGCCTGCTCGCGAACAAGGAGCAGATCGCCGACCAGCAGGAGCTCCATGGCATCTACGACAGCCAGCTCGAGGTGCTGGTCGCGATGGAGGAACTCCGCGAGAGCGGCTATCGCGAGCCCTTCCGGATCACCGACGAGAATTTTCTGCCGACGCAGCTCGGCCGGGCTCAATCCCAGAACGCGATTACCGAGCGGACCTTCAGCGAGCGAGAAGACAAGACGCATGAGGAGTACCTCGTGCGGTTACAGCGGGCACAAGTCGAATACGAGAAGGCGGTCTTCCAGTCGAACGACTCGATCTTCAAGAGCAACGAGAGCGTGGTGCAGGAGTCGCTGCGGCTCATCGATCTCGAAGAGAAGCAGCGCCTGGCGGCGATCGAGCGGATGGGGCTGTCGGGCCAGGACAAGTTCACGGAGCAGCTCATCATCGAGCGCGAGTTCGCGGCCAAGCGGATCGCGATTCATCGCGAGTTCCCCACGTTCTGGGATCAGCAGCTCAAGGCCATTCAGGACTCGGCCGTGTTCGTGTGGGGCAACATCACCACGCAGTTCTCCTCCTCGGTGGCCCAGTGGGCCGTCTACGGCAAATCGTTCGAGACGGTCTGGCAGGGCGCGCTCGCGAGCCTGCTCCAGGCGGCGATCAACACGTTCATCCAGATGGGCGTGCGCTCCGCCGCGCATCTCCTGAGCGAGGAGACGAACAGCGCCACGCTGCTCAGCGGCCATCAAGCGATGGAGACAGCCAAGACGTCCGCGACGGTAGCCGAGGAGACGGCGCGGAGCGGGATGGTCGCGGCCGAGACGCAGTTCCAGCTCACGGAGATGAACACGACGATGGTCGGCATGCAGGGCATCGGGCAAGCGATGCTCTCCATGCTGGGGATTCTGAGCGGCGCGGTGACGGCGTTCCTCTCCGCGGCCGGCGCGGCGGCGATGGCGATCCCCGGCGGCCAGGGCGTGGGCGCGAAGATCCTCGCCGCCTCGGCACAATTCACGCTCAAGACCTCTGCCGCGATGACGGCCGCGGAGGCAGGGCTGGCCGGCGTCGCCGAGAAGACCTCCGCAATCACGCTCGGCGGCGGGGCGAGTGGTGGGAGTGGGAGCGGGCTTGGGTCTGTGCTGGGCGCCGGCTCGTCGCTGTTCTCGCTCGGCGGGCTGCTGGGCGGGAGCAACTTCTTCGGGGCCGGTGGTGGCTTGACGAATTTTCTCAGCTCGTTCGGCGGCTCGGGATTCGGGACGGCCTTTGCCGATCCCACCCAGTACTCCTCGGCCATCGGCCCGATCTTCGGGAGCGGGGCGGCGATGGGGGCGCCCGATATGTGGACGATCCCCGGGCTCAATGCGAGCTTCCTCCCCGACTTCGCATTCTTCGCCGACGGTGGCGTCGCGATGAAGCCCCTGCTCGGCATGGTGGCCGAGGCTGGGCCTGAAGCCATGATCCCGCTCGATCGCCTAGACGGGATCGTGGGCCGTGGAAGCCGCGGCCCGACGACGATCATCTTCCAGGCCGATCGGCGCGAGCTCGCCCGCGCCGTGATCGAGGAGCTGCCCAAGGTGACGCGGCTGCAACTGAAACTCGCATGACATGGTTCAGACACCTAGACAAGGAGGAAAGACGATGAAGACCTATCTGTGCGCGTGTCTGCTGGTGCTGGTGGCCCTGGTCCCCGTGTCGCTGCTGGCGCAAACCAGCAGCGCAGGGCTCACGCTCCCATCCGCCTATCCGACCGTGGTCCCCGACGGGGGCGAGTGGTTCTTTTATAGCGCCGGGCCCGACAAGCAAAACCTCTGGGGCGCGTTCGGCAGCAAAGACGAGTGCACGTATCAGCGGACGTGGGCGGCGCGCGCGACGGGCGTCACGACGACGGAGCAGATGGATCTCAAGTTCTCGCCGTGCTTCAAGGCCGCCAACGCCCTGTCGAATGTCAGGGTCAGCGGTATCCCAGAATCGACGGTGACGATTCAGACACCGACCGCCCCCTTTAAGTTTGGGCAGTGAGCGCAGGATGAACCAGGTGCCCAGCACGAACGACCGCTGCCGGCGCTGTCAGAAGTGCAAGCCCTACCTGCATGGCTTCTGCCAGTACTGCTGGCGCTCGCTGCCTGAGAAGCTGAAATGGCAGGCGAAGGCGGGGACCCTGGAGGCGGCGCAGGTCCCGGCCGTCATCGCCGTGTGTGCCGGATGCGGGAAACACTCGCGCGCGTATCGGGGCGGGCTCTGTCGAGGCTGCTACTACCGGCAGGCTCCGGCGGTCCGAGGGGCCGTGCAGGCGCCGCCCGTGGAGCGCCTCGAGGGGCCGACGATTCGACGCCTCTTCCGCGGGCGCGTGCTTGAAATTCAGGTCGGGATCCGGATCGAGGAGTAGCACGCATGGCTGCCTTTACGACAGCGGCAAATGGGAATTGGAACCAGGGCGCGACCTGGGGCAACGCCGGCAATGTTCAGGGGGTGGACTATCCCGGGCCGGGGGATACGGCGACGATCAACCACGCGGTGACGGTCACTGCGAATCAGACGGTGGGCACGTCGCCGGTCGCGGGGACCGATGTGGTGACCGTCAATGGGACGGCGGGCTCGCTCACGATTGCCGCCGGCATCATCCTCAAGGTCCGTGGAGACCTTGCACTCGCGAATGCTGTGCTGACGCTCAACGCCGGAGCCGGCTATCGGTTCGACAGTACGGCGGCCGGCTCACCTGGCACCACGAATTATCGAATCAAGATCGGCACCGCGCACAACCAAAACAGCTCGAAGGTCGTCGCCAATGGGACGGTGGGGAACATCTGCACGATCACGTATGAGGCTGGCGGTGCGCCCGGCTACTTCGATGCCGGTGGCTTTATTGAGGGCGGCAAACTGACCCTGACCTATACCGATTTGACGGACGTCTACAACCCCTCCGGCAACCGGATGATTCAAAACAATCTCGATATCCGCACGAATACCGGGCCACCTGAGTTGCGCTTCATTAACTGTATCTTCAACGGGTGCGGCTCGTTCTATGTCGGGACGTTTAGCTCCACCGCCGGGAACGTCGAATTCCGTGACTCGACGTGGCTCAATTCTCGCGACACCTTTGTCTATCGCTGGATTCAGACGGGCACGCCGACCGGCACACGCTCGTGCACTGGGTGCGTTTTCGACAAGGAGGTTCAGCATCACGAGCCGAACGGCTGGACCTTTTATGACTGCCAGTTCTGGGCGAAGTGGACCGGCAGCCTGGGCGGGGGAACCATCACTCAGTTCGAACGGATCCTGGCCTACCAGAACGTCGATACCTCTTCAATCATCGGGAACTTCCCCAACGGCACGGCCAAGGATTACTACATGCTGGCCGGCGCTGGAATTCCCGCCAGTCCGCATGGGCTGTCGCAAGCGAACAACGCCGCGGTGATTTCGGACGGTGGCATCTTTGAATATCTTGGCACCGATGACAATGGGGAAATGCTGCTGACTGGTGGCGCCGGCGGGTCGTTTACGGCGCTGAACAATCTCGTCCTCCCCAACGCCGATGCCTCGGGCGATAAGTCCAGCGGTCAACTCTTCGCGAATCTCGGCGGCTCAGGACTCACGGTTCGGGCTTACCACAACACCGTGCATTCCAGCCGCCTTGGAACCACCTTTGGTGAAAATTATGCCGGGCACCTCGATATGTGCCCTGAATGGCGGGACAACACGTATTGGGCGCGGGCGGTCCAGGGGGTTCATACCAACGGCAACCAGATGTTGACCTATGTGGAAACGGGGCACGTCGGCGTCCGGACAACGGACGTTGTCCAGAGCGGCAATATTCACCATAACAACCTATTTAATCTGCAGACCGGGACTTGCACGTTGAACGGGTCAAACCAAACGGTCACCGGCCATCACAATTTCGTCTTTTCCTCGGCTTCCCTCCCCAATTCAGTCGGTGGGTTGGCTGTGAATCCCCAATTTGTTGACGACAGCCGCGATATTGCGAAGTGGGATGCGTCGCTCGGCGGTCCTGGAACAGCTGCCAATGCGATGGCCGAGCTGAAGAAGCGGAATAACCGTTCCGGCTACAACCCCGCCTATTCGGTCGCGGGGCTGGTGAACTATGTGAAGGCAGGGTTCGTGCCGCGAAATAGCAAGCTCCGGACTGCGTCGGATGCTGGACAGGGGAGCTGGATCGGGGCGGCTCAAGGCGTTCCTATGGTCAACAGTTTGAGATTATCCAGGAGGCGACGATGATTGACGGGATCATTCCGTATGGCCAGGCCGTGACGATCGACGGGCTCACGCTGATCGCCCGCGGCGCGGTGGATTATCAGAGCAACCCCACGCTTGCCGCGGGCGACGTGAAGGTGGAGAAGGACGGCGGGGCGGCGGCGAACATCACGACCCTCCCGACGGTGACGCCGGCCGGCGGCCCGAGCGTGCGCCTTCAGCTCTCGGCCGCGGAGACGCAGGCGAAGGTCGTCGTCGTGCGGTTCGTCGACCAGACGAACCCCAAGGAGTGGGAGGATCTTCAGCTCCGCCTGGTGACAGCTGGCGACGCGGCCGCGTTCTGGACGGTGAACCCCAACAACATCGCGCAGGGCGTGAAGAAGAACACGGGGCTGAACAACTTCGAGTTCGTCATGTACGACGCCACCGACCACGTGACCCCGAAGACGGGTCTCGTCGTGACCGCGCAGCGTTCGATCGACGGCGCGGCCTTTGCCGCGTGCACCAATGCCGTGGCCGAGGTGGGAAACGGCACGTACAAGATCAATCTCTCGGCCGCGGACTTGAACGGCGATGTCGTGACGTTCCGCTTCACCGCGACCGGGGCCGATCCGACCTTGATCACGATCAAAACGAGCCCGTGAGCAGAGCTGAGCAATGATCCTCACCTGGCATTCCCGCGCGCGGATCTTTGAGGCCGAGTACGGCCGCGTCGCGCGCGGCGCGCCACCGGCGACGGTGACCACCGGGCCGAGCGGGCCGGCCGGCGGGACGATCCTGGTCTCGCATCACCACACGCGCTACTTCGGCCACGGGTTCGAGACGATCTGGCGCGGCCAGGCGGTGGCGCCGGTGACGACGGGCCCGAGCGGGCCGGGTGGCGGCACCGTCCTCGTTTCGCACCATCACACCCGCTACTGGGGGCACTGGTTCGAGACGATCTGGCGCGGGATCCCGGCCAAGCCGGTCTCGCAGGCGCCCCCGCCGCCCGCGGTTATCAGCGGCACGCGGCTGATCCTCCGCATTCAGCACGTCGATCGCTACCCCTACCTCAAGGTCAACACGCTCTCGGTCCGCGATCTGCTCAACCAACGCAACACCTGCGAGTTCACGCTGCAGGACCAGATGGGCGCGCTGAATCCCCAGCCGGGGCAGGTGGTCGAGATCCTCCATGGCGTCGAGATCTGGAGCGATCCGGCGCTCTGGTCGCACCTGGGCTTGAGCGGGTTCAGCGCGGCGGAGGTGAACAACGGGAACGTGGGCGGGCTCGCCTTCTCGCTGGAGACCGCCGGCGTGGGCGCCTATCTCAAGCTGGACCTGGGCGCCGGCGTCACGCGGGCGTTTCGCGCCTGCCGGATCTGGGCCACCGGGAGCTATACGGCCACCTGGAGCGTGCAGTACTCCGACGATGACTCCGTATGGACCACCGCCGTCAGCGGGTGGAACAGCGGCATCGATGCCGAGCTCTCGTCCATCAACTGGCCGGCCGTCGGCGCACACCGCTATTGGCGACTGTCCAAGACGGATGCCGCCGCACCGGGCGGCACGATCCGGGAAGTGCAATTCGGGACAGAGCCGCAGATCGTGCTGTTCGCCGGGACCCTTGATCGAGTGACCAAGGAACGACCGGCCGGCGGGGCGATCGTCTACTACCGCTGCGAAGCGGTGGACTGGCACCAGCTCGCCGATCGGCGGCTGCTCGCGAAAGAGTACGTCGAGCAGTCGGCCGATGCGATCGTCAAGGACGTCGTCCAGCAACTGCTGGCGGCCGAGGGCGTCAAAGCGGCCGCGTTCGTGGAGTCGGCCCCGACGATCCCCAAGTACCTTGCCCCGTACCTCACCGCCTCCGAGATCTTCCAGGAGCTGGCCGAGCTCGTCGGCTATAGCTGGTACATCGACGGGGAAAAGCGCGTGCACTTCTTTCCGCGGGAGACCAACCGGGCGGCGTTCGATCTCGCGAGCGACAACGGGTCGTTCCTGGCCGGCTCGCTCTCTGAGGAAACGACCCGCGAGCAGTATCGCAACGTGCAATGGGTACGCGGGGGGGAAGACATCTCGGACACGCTCACCGAAGAGTTCGCCGGCGACGGGAAGACACGGACCTTCGGGGTGTCGCTCCCGATCGCCGAAGTGCCGACCATCAAGGTCAACGGCGTGGTGAAGACGGTCGGCATCCGGAGCGTGGACACGGCCAAGGATTGGTACTGGCAAGAGGGCTCGGAAGATGTCTCGCAGGATACGAGCGGGCCGGTGCTGACGGCGGGCGACACGTTGCGCGTGGAGTTCAAGGGCCTGTTCCCGGTGATCGTCACCGGGCAGAACGACGACGAGGTCGCGGCGAGGGCCGGCGTGGAGGGTGGGACGGGCCTGTATGAATCGATCGAGGACGATCAGAAACTCGACGGGCAGGCGGCGTTGGACAAGGTGCAGGCGCTCTTGCGCAAGTACGGCGTGATCCCGAGCACGGTCACGTATGAGACGGACAGCAGCGGGCTTGCGGCCGGGCAGATCCAAACGATCACGCTGCCGGAATACAACGTGAGCGGCGACTGGCTGATCACGGAGGTGAGCGCGACGGATCTCTCCGGCCAGCGCATCCGCTACAGCGTGACGGCGGTGGACGGCGAGGATCTGGGCGGCTGGGTGGAGTTTTTCAAGAAGCTGGCCGATCGAGGGAAGATCGAGACGCCGCGCGAGAACGAGGTGGTGCGGCTGCTGCGGACTTTCCCGGAGACGGTCACGTGTATTGACGCTTGGACGGTGACCCAGAACACGTTCGTCTGCTTCCAAGTCGGGGCGGCGCAAGTGGGCTTTGCCGAGGTGTGCGGTGCGTAGCGCTCTCTTCCCCGTTCAACGCCGCGTGAAGGTCTGGCAAAACGTGTCGATCCTCGTCTGTGACGCGACGACGCGGCGGCTGGTGCTCCGCCGGCGGGCGAAGAACCGCGTGCCGACCGGCGGCCTCAATCACCTCTGCGATCTCTTGAAGGGCGACACGACGGCCAAGCTCACCGACTTTGCAGTGGGCATCGGCACGAACGCGGTGCAGCCGACGGACACCGGGCTGCAGTCCGAAGTCTTCCGGGCGGCGATCACGAAGATGACGCGGGCGGGCGGGACGCTCACGATCACCTATTTCCTGCCCTCGACGGCCGCGAACAGTCAGACCTTGAGCGAGGCGGGGGTGTTTGCGGCCGCGGGGAGCGGCGCGCTCTTCTCGCGCGTGACCTTCGCCGGGATTGCCAAGACCTCGTCGCTCACGATCACCTTCGTTTGGACCGTCCACTTCAGCTCGCCGCAGCTGCTCACCGCGGGGCTCAATCACCTCTGCGATCTCCTGAAGGGCGATTCGACGGCCCGGCTGTCCCACGTGGCTGTCGGCACGGGCACGCTGGCCGTGCAGGCGAGCCAGACGGCGCTGCACGCGGAAGTCGCGCGCGTCGCGATCGTGACGATGACCCGGGTGGGCGGGGTGCTGACGCTCACGGCCTATCTCCCGAGCGTGACCGCGAACGGGAGCACTCTGACGGAGGCGGGCGCGATGACCGCGGCCGGCGGCGGGGTGCTCTTCTCGCGGGTCGTGCACAGTGCGAAGGCCAAGGCGAACACGAACACCATTACCTATGTGGAGACCGTGAGCTTCACGGCGAGCTGAGGAACTTCATGGCTGAAGTGGACATTGCAGGAGAAGTGGTGTTTCCGACGTCGCTCGACGTCGGCGGTGGGCGCACGGCTACGGAGGCGCTGCTCACCGCCTGGTTGGGCGCCCTGGTGGCGCAGAGCTTCGTGCTCGAGGGCTTCACCGTGCCCGGGAGCGACCCGGATCTGACCCTCTCGGTGGCCGCCGGGAAGGCGCTGATCAAGGTTGGCGCCCTGGGCTATTGGGTCAGCGTGCCGGCGGCGACCGCCCTCACGCTCACCGCCTCGGCGACCAATCATGTCTGGCTCAAGCTCGTGAAGGATGGGAACGGCAACGTCACCGGCGCCAAGTTCGAACACAACACGACCGGCGCGGCGCCGGCCGATTCCGTGAAGCTCTTCACGGCCGTCTGCTCCGGGACCGCGGTCACCAGCACGACCGACGTCCGCACCTTCGCCTTTATCAACCAGGCGATGATCATCAAGCCCAGTGTCGGGTATCCAGAGCTGAAGACGGCGACGGGCGCGACGAGCTATGTCTCGCCGATCTCGCTCACGTTGAATGATCACACCTTCTTCCCGTCGTTCACCGGTCAGCACAGCGGGATTTACGGTGGAGGCGAAAAGGGCATTCTGCGCCCGATGCCGGGCACGCCAGACCCTGGCAATACGGTTGGACGCATTTACCTCGAGCCGTGGGGCAACGGAGGCGGCTCCTTTGAGTCGATCACGCGCTGGCGGTACATCACGGCGTCCGACGATCCAACAATCTGGGTGGCGCACGACCAGGACGGCATGATCCAGGCCGCCTGGACCTCCGATGACCCGACCCCCGGGGACATCCCAGGCGTTCAGGTGATCGGGTGCGTGAGCCTGAAACTCAAGGCGCAGGATCTCGATGGCTTTGTGAACGAGCAGTCCGCCTTGGCCGCCGCGGACGCCATCATCGATGCGAAGGGGCTCAAGCCTGCGCACCGACCGTATCGGGCGCTGCAACTCTACGCGGACGACCCCGCGCCCGCGACCTGGGTACGCCGAAACTGCAAGATCAACATGCAGTCAAGAACTTTGGACCTGCTGACGCCGGCCGAAAAGGCGGCGCTGGCGGAAAAGGCGGCGCTGACGGTGCAAGGAGGCTTACCGTCGACGAGACTCGGAGAAAATAATGGCTGAACCTGTGATCCAGCTCCATTGCGATGAGAGCGCCGGTCTCTGGATTCGCCAACTCCACTTTCTCCGCGCGGGCGATGTCCATGCCGGGCACTTGCACTCCCACGACCATAAGACCCTTGTGGCCCACGGCTCGGTGCGGGTGACGGTCGAGGGTGAGGCCTATGAGTTTCGGGCGCCGCACGTGGTCACGATTGCCAAGATGAAACGCCACGACCTCACGGCGCTCGAGGACGGCACGCTTTGCTATTGCGTCGCCTCGCTGAATGATGTGACGACCAGAGCCAATGAGGCCTCTACATGGTCAAGGGCGATGAGGTGAAGATCCTAGTACCCGATCATATGGCTTTGAAGGGCTTGTGAACGGCCTACAGACTCGCCGTTGAACAGCTCGTAAAACGATGCACAAAGGCGTGCATCGTCCGCTGATCCACGATCTGCGGTTGACCGGGCGGTTCCAGGCGAGCGTTCGTTGAGAGAACCCCACAACGGCGTGGGGGAGCCGAGCGGGGCGACACAGACCGGCTGGCAGTGCTTCAGGCCGGCGCCCCAACCGAGGGCGGAAAGCAGCTTAGCTTTCCACCCTCTTCGTGTTTCTGGATGCTTGCAAGCACGCCAAGCCTGTGGATTTTTCGGAAATCATCTGACAGTTTTTCGGAAGTTATTTGACGCGCTACAATCTCGCCCCGGGTACCTGGAGGGAGGAATATTGAGGCATTCGACTCGAGCTGACGAAAATTGTCCCCCATACCCCTTGTTTGACCGGACCGGCTCATCCTGCCTATTCGACCGCTGACCTGCCTCAGGCCTAATAACAAGACCTTATCGGGGTCTGCCGCGGTGCGGAGGGTGGCGGCATACCGCGTGCTACACTTCCAGGCGCTATGTATCTGTATTGGTTTCGACAACTGCGACCGACCGTCCGGCTGGCTCGTGAGTCGGGCATGTCGTTGCTGGAAATCATGGTCGCCGTGTCGATCCTCTCCATTGTCGTCGCCCTTGGGATCCCGAGTTATGTGCAATGGAACCGCTTCTATCAGCTACGTGCGGCGACCACGGATCTGGCGGCCGACCTGAATATGCTCCGAATGGCGGCGATGAATCGCAATGCCCTGGTGACCATGACCGTCGGTCCTATCCCCTGTCCTCCGGAGACGACCTCGTGCGGCGAGAATGGGGCAAGCTTTGCAACCGTCATTCCGCCGCGTCCCTTTCGAAACGGCATCACGGTGGCGTTCAATCCTCCCGGCACCACGGTCCAATTCAATTCACTGGGCCTTCGATCCGGCGGGCCGGCGGGCACGCAGGTCATCACGTTGACGAATACGGACGGCATCACCTATTCGATCGCCGTGACGCCCGGCGGCAAGGTCCGGTGGTGCGCCGCGAGCACGTGCGGATAAGGAGAGTCGGTGGACACGTCGTATCAGCCGAGACGCCACGCGAATCGTTCTCACACCGGCGACGAGGGTTTCACCCTTCTCGAAGGAATGTTTGCCGCCGTCGTGCTGGCGATCGGTCTGCTCGCCCTGGCCGGCATGCAGGGCATCTCGTTGGGCCGGAACGTGGACGCCAATGAGCTCACCTTGGCCACCAACCTCTCGGCGGACATGATGGAGCGCATCCAGTTCAACCGCCGCAACGCCTCGCTCTACAACAATATTGACACGCTGGTGGCCGGCACGAGGCCGGCTGACGGGATGGCCGGGGGAGACTTCGATCAGTGGCTCGCGCGTCTGCAGGGCGCCCGACTCAGCAATCCTCAAGGCCGGGTCCAGGTCACTCCCATTGGCCCGACGAACCCCCCGCTGAATCAGAATCAAGTGGTTGTCCAGGTCAGCTGGCAGAGCTCACAAGCGAGCTCCTCGATCCTACGTCAGCGCAACGTGACACTGACCGCGGTGGTCGCCCGCGAATAGCACGAGAGAACCGCCTCCATGATCCTCGCGAGAGTCGGCAGACAAGACGGCTTCACGCTCGTCGAGCTCCTGATCGGGCTGATCGTCGGCACCCTGGTCGTCGCGGCGGCCTTCACCGCTCTCACGGGCAGCCTGAAAGCTACGCGCGCGAACGACCTCACCGTACAGACGCAGCAGAGCGCGCGGGTGGCGATGGAGCTTCTCGCGCATGACATCAAGATGGCCGGTTACGGAATGACCGGAGCCGTGGGGAACTGTGCCACCGCCATCGTACCCGGAGAGAACAATCCGGCCGCAAACGATACCGGACCCGATTGGATCTCCATGGTGGTGCCCACGGCTTCGGCCGGTTCCTGGGAGTTGCAAGATCCCGCGATCGGTCCGTTCGCCGCCATCACGGTCAAGTCGTCGACGGGACTCGCGTTCAACGACGTCATCTCGATCGGCGGCGTGACGTCGACCACGATCACCGGCATGGCCGGCAACGTGGTCAACCTAGGGACGACCTTGGGAGCACCGGTGACGTTTCCGGTCGATACGCCGGTCCATCGGCTGCAATGCGTCACCTATCAGGTGATCCGGGCAGGGGACGCCAACGCCGCCGTCTGCGGTGGGAATACCCCCTGCTTGGTTCGTGGCGTCGCTCAGCTCGTCGGCGGAAGACTGGACTGCAACGGGCCGGGCAGCGCCTGCGTCTCGATTGCCGAGGGGGTCGAAGATCTACAGTTTGCGTATGCCTGCGATGGCTGCAATATCGCCGTGAATGCGGGCGTGCCTGACAGCATCGTGGATGATCAGGGAGGGATCAACGGCATCTTCGATGCCAACGATTTCGTCTTCAACAATACCTGGACCGCGGCCCCTATGGTGGCGAGCACGATCCGTTTGGTGCGCGTGAATGTCGTGGCTCGGGAGGCTCAGCTCGAACAGGGATTTGGGGAAGGTAACCGCTCGGCGACCAACAGCACGGCGGCCCTGGTGGTCGACGACCACGATCCCTCGGCGGATGCAGGGTATGACGCCGCCACGTATCAACAGTTCCGACGCCGACTCGTGACGAGGACCGTCGAGGTCCGAAACATCGGGCTCTGAAGGAGAAGCGGATGGGGAGGTCAGAAGCCGGCGTCGCGCTCGTCACGGTCATGCTGATCATGGTGATCATGGCGGTGATCGGCATCGCGGCCTTGAGCGTCACGGGCTTGGAAAACCGGATGGCGGGATTTCAGCGCACCGGTGAGGCGGCGGCGACCGCGGCCGAGTCCTGTATCGGCACGGCGGCGAATGTGATTCAACAAACGATCGACCAGGCCCGGGTGCCCGATACGTTCCGTGTGAGCCAAGGCGGGCCGGTCCCGGACGCCGCCCAGCTCCAGACCGAACAGGAGATCATGGGGCAATCCGATAACAACGCGGATACGGCCGGCGATCCGAACCCCAATCTCTCGATGGCGATCGGCTCCTTTCAGGTGACCGGAGATATCGATCGGCTCTATGCCCAGGCGCGTTCGGGCGGAGCCCTCGAATTCGCTTCCGGCTATGATGCCGGACCCGGAGGAGGCGGCGTCGACATCATCTACCGCATTGACTGCTCGGCCAATGCGGGCACCACCACGAGCCGGGTCACGGCCGTCTATGCCTGTGCCGCGACCGGTGAAAGTTGTCAGCGGAAGATCTGAGAGCCGTAAAGGAGTGCGAACATGAGAAGTCAGTCTGTGCCAAGGCGTCGTGTGCTGAAGGCAGTGGCTGCAATGAAATGGACCCTTGTCGCGACGCTCCTCACAGGGCTCATCGCGGCTACCTGCCCGTTTTTTGCGCTGGTCGCACAGGCAGAGGCACTCAATCCGGCTCAACTAGCGGGTTTTGTGAAAGGCGAGGTGACGGCCGTGGGCAAGGATTTCATTGCCGTCAACCATAAGAAATATGAATTGCGAGAGGACGTCGCGATTCAGGATGACCGCGCGCGGCCACGTGCCCTGAAAGAAATCGAGCCAGGCTCCGAGGTCCTGTATCACTTGAGGATGGGGCGAATCGATCAACTCGTTTTGATTCTGCCCAAGTAGGAGCGCCCAGGCGTGGTCCCTTCGCGATTCGCGGAATGGATGAGGAGGAACGAACCATGAGACGCCAGCAGACAGTCAGGATGGCTCTGGTCCTGTTGCTCTCCGGCGGGATTCTGATCTACACGGTATCAGCCGACGCCGTCGTTACGCCGCCCAGCAACGGCGATTACACCGCGATGCCGGCCTTCCTTCCCGCTGTCGTCCCGCCGAACATTCTTCTCGTCATGGATAATTCGGGGAGCATGGAGACGTCGGCTTATCATGCGAATGGGGAAGCCTACGATGCTGGCAAGCCAGGCGGGTATGGCGGCTACTTCGATCCAACCAAGTGCTATACGTACGGATCCAGCAGATTTACTGTCGGGATCGATCGCCCGACGACCGGCGGGAGCTGTGGGAGTAATGGCCAATGGGACGGCAGCTTTCTCAACTACATCACCATGACACGTCTCGAGATAGCGAAAGCGGTGATGATGGGAGGCAAGTGCGCGCCCCGCAGTATCAACGGGAACTGCTACCCGGGAGGGAAGCTTTCACTGGAGAATAGTGAATTCGTCGGCTCGATCACGATGTCGGCCAATAGTGTGTCTCCTTTGACGGGCACTAAATGTTTCGATCGCAGCGGGGACAAATTAGTCGTAAAGGACAGCGGATGCTCCGGGAGCAGTTCTTACACCCTAACAGTTGACGTGTCATATGAGCCCACGGGCATCATTCAGGCTATTGGAGGAAAGGCCCGCTTCGGGCTAATGGAATTCAAGTCCGGTCCAAACTTCCCTGATGGCGGCAAAGTGCTGGCCTATGTTGGGGACAACATGACCGCGATGGTGAATGCCATCGAGAATACAAGCGCAAATACCTGGACGCCGCTCGCGGAGTCCTTGTACGAGGCGACACGCTACTTTGCGCAGGTCAGTCCCGCCTATGGAGGCACGGACTATACACCTAATCAGAACAACGATCCGTACTATTTCAAATCGCCGTGGGCCAGCAACCCAGGCAAGTATGTGCCCTGCTGTAAGAGCTTCGTCATTATCTTTACAGACGGGCAGCCGACCAAGGACCAGAATATTCCCGCCGGCTTGCAAGACCTTGCCCATTCGAAGCTTCCGCACGTCAGCGGTCATGATGATGTCTGCTCTGCGTACCATGGCGGTGTCAACAGCGATCCTTGCCAGGATAACGGGACCCACTATCTCGACGATGTCGCCTACTATGCACATACGACCGACCTGCGTCCGGCTAGCGGCAACCTGCCGATCTTGAACATCTCGGGTGTTCCTATTCCGGGCCCCCCGACGGATACCCAAATCCAGAATCTCACCGTGTATACCTTTTATGCCTTCGGAACCGGTTCGAATATCCTCAAGGATGCGGCCAAAGCCGGGGGGTTCGAGGACGTCAACGGCAACAGCATTCCGGATCTGGAACAGGAATACGACAAGGTCAACAACTACACGGGAGCCAAAGGCCCGGATGGCATTCCTGATACCTACTTTGAATCTTCGAGCGCCGACGACTTGAAAGACAAGTTATTGGCGACGATCAACAGCATCCTCCAGCGCAGCGCGTCCGGTACATCGGCCTCGGTGCTCGCGAGCTCCTCCACCGGTGAAGGTGCCCTGTACCAGGCGTATTTCTTCCCACAGATCACGGAAGGGTTGAACACGATTCTGTGGCCCGGGTATCTGCAGGGGCTCTGGATCGACAAATTCGGCAATCTTCGCGAAGACACGGTGCTCGACCAGAAGCTGATCTACGAAGACGATCTGATCATCAAGATGGTCTATGACAGCGCGACGGGGATCGTCAACGTCGAGCGCTACCGCGATACGGACGGCGACGGGAAAGCCGACCTCACGATCGACAGCGACGGTGACGGCAAGCCGGACAAACCGCAAGCGATGACGCCGAACATCGATCTGAATTCGATCACACCCCTTTGGGAGGCCGGAAAGCAGTTGGCCCTGAAGGACGCGTCCACCCGGAACATCTATACGTGGATCGACAGGGATGCGGACGGGATTGTTGACGCGAACGAAGAGATTCCGTTTACGACCGCGAACGCCAATCTGCTGCAGCCGTACCTGGCCTCAGCGACCGTCTCCACGTCCACCGATATTTTCAATGCGACCAATCTCATCACCTGGATTCGCGGGGAAGACGTCAAGGACGGGGCGGGCAACCTGGTGCTGCGGGACCGTACGCTGACGGTCCCCGGCACGGCGTCGAAGAAGGTCTGGAAATTCGGGGACCCTGTTCACTCCAGCCCTACGGCGGTCGCCGCGCCCCGGGAGCGGTACGACGTGATCTATGGGGACCCCAGCTACCAAAAGTTCTACCAGATGTACCGCGATCGACGACAGGTCGTCTATGTCGGGGCGAATGACGGCATGCTGCACGCCTTCAATGGAGGGTTCTATACCCGAGGGGACGACACGACGACGGGCGGCAAGAAAGAGCATGGCTTCTTCAGTACGCAGCGCTCGACCAATCCCGTGTCGAACACCCCGCCGCTTGGAGACGAACTGTGGGCGTTCATTCCCATGGAGCTCCTGCCGCACCTCCGTTGGTTGGCAAGCGAAACTTACAGTCACGTCTACTACGTGGATCTGAAGCCCAAGGTCACCGACGTTCGGATCTTCTGTGATTCGGGCGGCGGCAGTGCCCCGTCTCCCTGTATCACGGGTCAGAACGGTGTGTCGCATCCAGACGGGTGGGGAACGATCCTGATCGCCGGCTTCCGATTCGGCGGCAGTTGCGGGGCGGCGGACTGTAAGAATGCGAACAACGCCGTCAAGGCGATGAAGGTGACGGGAGACTTCAACTACGACGGCGACAACATCGACGCCACCGATACCCGCGAGTTTTACAGCGCGTACTTCGTCTTGGATATCACCGATCCCGAGGCGACGGGTGGGCCGAAACTGTTGTGGAGCTTTACGGACGCCAATCTCGGTTTCAGCACGAGTTACCCGTCGGTCGCCCGCCTCAAGCCCCCGTGCAATACACCGAACTGCAAAGTCGACACGACTGATGCGAAGTGGTTTATCCTCTTCGGGTCCGGCCCGACGAACTATAAAGTCGATACCATCAAACAAGGGTCTCGGCTCTTCGCTTACGATCTGCTCACGACACCCGCTCCAACGAAAAAGGTCTTCGACGTCTCGACGCAGCTGGATCCGACGTTTCAGGCAATGCTGGGAGATTGGATCACGGTCGATACCAACCTCGACTATCGCGTCGACGTCGCGTATGGCGGAAGTTTGATCAATGACGGATCGACGCCGTGGAGGGGCGAGATGTATCGCTTGACGACGCCGTGTCCCGGTAGCCCGTGTTCGGGGAATACCTGGGGCATCGCCGGTGGAAACCGCACGCCGACCAAGCTCATCAGCACCTTTGGAAGCGGAACCGAGGTCGGGCCGATTACCGGGGCACCGACGGTGACGAAGGACGACAGCAATAACGTGTGGGTCTTCTTCGGCACCGGTCGGTTCTATGATTCCTCGGACAAGAGCCTCAGTGAACAGCAGTATTTCTATGGCATCAAGGACTCGGTGCAGACCGGGTGCGTGCAATCAACGGCGACCAGTTGCCTGGACAATGATCTCGTCGACGTGACGACCGCTCAGGTCTTCACGGACAACAGCGTGACGGGGCTGACCAGCGGCGGCATCACGGCCACTGAATTGACCGGTACCAGCAACACATCCGTCCAAAGCATCGTGGCGAGCAAGCGGGGCTGGGTCACGAAGCTGCTCTATCCGATCCAGAGCCCTGCCGTACCGCCTCGCGAGCGAGTGTTGGCAAAGCCGACCGTCGTCGGGGGCATCGTCTTCTTCCCGTCGTTCGTCCCCGATGACGATCTCTGTCTCTCCCTTGGAAAGGGATACTTGTATGCGCTCTTCTATCTCACGGGCACCGCATACAACCAAGATGTGATCGGCACGAGCTCGGCCGGGTTGAAAGATCAGGTGAAGTCCAATATCTCGCTTGGCGACGGGCAGACGGGACAATTGGGCGTGCATATCGGAGCCCAAGGATCCGATGCCTCCGGAACGAGCGGTGGAGAGGGATGCCAAGGCAGCGTCTCCATCGTCGGACAGTCGAGCACGGGGATGATCACGAAGAACTGCGTAAGAACCCAGGCGGTGTGGAGCCGTTATATTTCTTGGAACGACCACCGACTGTGAGCGCATGAAGCGATCGTCGGGCATGAGAGGATTGTTCCGTGCGCCTTCTCATGCCCCAGATCGTGTATCGACATCCATAGGGTGTCGATCCGAGCGGGTGCTGCTGGCGTGCGCCGTGTTGTTCCCAACCTTCCTCCTGGTCGGCTGTTCCCGTGAGTCCGTCGACAGCCAGCAGACGGCACCGGCCGCTTCCTCCACCAACCGCCCTCCTTCCATACGATCCATACAGATCATTCCTGCTCCCCTCGTCCTGAATCGAGTCGCATCCGTGAAAACGGTGACCGATGATCCCGAGGGCGATGTGGTGACCGTTCGGTATCAGTGGCGAGTCAACGGGCGGATCGTCCACGGCGAATCGCGATCGACGTTCGATCCTCACCTGTTGCACAAAGGCGACCGGGTCTCGGTTGCGGTCGTCCCGTATGACGGCCATGCTGAAGGCTCAGCGGCGTCGGCCGAGACCATCATCGGCAACACGCCGCCCGAGGTGGCCGAGCTTGTCGTCAAGCCATCCGAACCGAGGGTCGGGGATCGTCTGAGCCTCGAAGCGACGGCCGTGGATCTCGATGGTGACCCTGTGCGCTATCGCTACCGATGGTTCAAGAACAACAGCGAGTTGCCGGACCGGGAGGAGGAGGTTCTTCCAGTCGACGGAGCCATGCGCGGTGATGTATTCGTGGTGGAGGTGACGCCATACGATGAGTGGGGCAGGGGACGATCGCGTTTTTCGGAGCCGCTGCTGATTCAGAACAGCCCACCCCGAATCATGTCTGCACCCCCGAGCAAGGTCGAGCTGGCCCGATTCATCTATGAGGTGAAAGCCGAGGATGCCGACGGCGATCCGGTCAGCTATGCTCTTGAAGCCTCCCCGCCAGGAATGAAGATCGATGAGGCAACCGGGCGCATCGAATGGCCGCTGGGTGGAAGGTCGGCCGGCGTGTACCGGGTCCGAGTCGCGGCCAAAGATCCAATCGGTGGACGGGGCTTTCAAGAGTTCGACCTCTCCCTGACCGCACCCCTCGTCTCTTCTCGCATGGGATCCTTCAGGACGCTCCAACTCCGCGCTCGCCTTGTCAGTCGCGTTCCTGCTCTGTTAGAATGAGCCTCAACCAGGAGGCATACTCTACCGGGCGTGCGCAAGCTGAAGCTCCGAGAAGGCACCAACACTGCAAGCCTGTTCGGCCGCCAAGATCTGCACTTGAAGCTGATCGAGGACGAACTGGGAGTGCGCATCTCGGCCCGCGGCGACGAAGTGGCGCTGGAAGGATCGTCCGAAGCTGTTCGAAGTGCCGAGGGGGTCCTCCATGAGCTGGCGGGGCTCACGTCCGAAGGTTATGAGCTCAGGGCTGAGGACGTCACGCTGGCCCTGAAGGCCTCTCGCGCCAATAGTCGCACTCCCCTCAAAGATCTTCTCCTCAGCAGCGTTCCGATCAGCACCAAGAAGCGTCTCGTTGCGCCCAAGTCGGCCGCTCAGAAAACCTACATCGAGGCGATCGACAAATACGATATTGTCATCGGGATCGGCCCCGCCGGTACCGGGAAAACGTACTTGGCGATGGCGATGGCGGTGGCGGCGCTCACGAGAAAGCAGGTGAGCCGGATCATCCTCGCACGCCCCGCGGTCGAAGCCGGAGAAAAGCTCGGCTTCCTCCCCGGCGATATGTACGCGAAGGTCAACCCCTATCTCCGGCCGCTCTACGACGCGCTGTACGACATGATGGAAGTGGAACGGGCGAATCGACTCATCGAACGAGGCGAAATTGAAATTGCCCCTCTGGCCTTCATGCGGGGGCGAACGCTCAACGACTCATTCGTCATTCTGGACGAAGCCCAGAACGCGACCGCCGAGCAAATGAAGATGTTCTTGACCCGACTGGGCTTCAACTCGAAGGCGGTCGTCACCGGGGACATTACTCAAGTCGATCTTCCCGCCGATCGAGTGTCCGGGCTCGTGGAGATCAAGGAGATTCTCCAGGAAATCCCGGGCATCAAGTTCGTGTACTTCGATGAAAAGGACGTCGTGCGGCACCGACTCGTCCAGGAAATCATCAAAGCCTATGATCGGCATGGAGCATCCCGCACAGCCGAGTTGAAGGCCATGCCGGACCGTTCGAAGCGCCGTCTGCTGCGCAAACCGCCCCAGCCCTCATGGTCTGACGAAGGCCAGCCGCACTGATGCCCGTGTTGGTACGGAGCCGGCTGCGCCGCACGCGCATCCTCATGCCATCCCTCGAGCGCTTGACCCAACGGATTCTTCGCCTGACAGGTCATCCGGCTGCGACCGTGAGCATTGAGTGCATCGGCGATCGGCGGATGCGGGCCCTGAATTCTCAGTATCGGCGGATCGACGCGACGACCGATGTCCTGGCGTTTGCCCTTCGGGAGGCGCCCGGGCCTTCCACTTCGCTTCTGGGCGACGTCGTCATTTCGATTCCTCAGGCGATCAGACAGGCGTATCAGCAGGCCCATAGTCCGAGTCAGGAAGTGGCCGCCCTGCTCGTGCACGGTCTCTTGCACCTCCTTGGATACGATCACGAGCGAAGTGCGGCGGAAGCCAGGCGGATGCACACCAAGGAGGCGGCGATCCTCGCGCGCCTCCAACCGGTTCCAGCCCTGCTTCACCTTGCCCAGGCACGCCGGAACATCGATGCCGGCCGGCGGAAATCGGAGGGCTTCCATGGGATGGTTTGACCGCTTAAGCGCCGGCCTCGCCAAGACCCGGGACGCGGTTCGTGACTCGATGAATCGACTGATCGGCCGCGGAGCCGATCCGCAGGTCCTCGAGGAGCTCGAAGCCTCGCTCGTTTCGGCGGATCTCGGTATCCGGACCGTCGAGCGATTGATCGAACGTCTCAAACAGGGCCGCGGCGTCGACCAGAACGATGTGCTCTCGCTGGTGAAGAGCACGATTCTGGAGAGGCTGCAGGCCGCCGAGGGGGAACCCCTGAGCCGGCTGATCGAACGGGGACCGCGGCCGTTCGTGTTGCTCGCCGTCGGGGTCAATGGAGTCGGGAAGACGACCACGCTGGCGAAGCTCGCTCAACGGGAAAAAGCGGCCGGGCGGACACCGCTCCTCGTGGCAGGCGACACCTTTCGAGCCGCCGCGATAGAGCAGTTGGAAACATGGGCCGGACGAGTCGGCGTCGATGTGATTCGCCATCGTCACGGGGCGGATCCCGCGGCCGTCGTCTACGATGGTCTGGCCGCTGCGAGAGCGCGCGGCGTCGACGTCGTGCTCATCGACACGGCGGGACGGCTGCATACCAAATCGAATTTGATGGATGAGCTGCGGAAGATCAAACGCGTCTTGTCCCGAGAACTGCCAGGCGCTCCGCACGAGGTCCTCCTGACGTTGGACGCCACGGTGGGGCAAAATGCACTCGCGCAAGCCAAACAGTTCCATGAGGCCGTGGGTGTAACCGGGATTGCCCTCACGAAGCTCGACGGGACCGCGCGCGGGGGGATCGTCGTGGCCATTGCCGAGGAGCTGAAGATTCCCGTGCGGCTGATCGGCGTGGGAGAGGGCGTGGACGATCTGCAGGATTTCAAGGCCAAGGAGTTTGTCGATGCGCTCTTCGAGCAGCGGTAACCTTGCGGTCGGTCGGCCTGCCGGTTTCAGTCGACGATGATCCTCTTTCCCGCCCTTGTCCTCCTCCTTCAGTTGGTCGCGGCTCTTCCCGTGCATGGGGCGGTCCCGTCCCCACATGCGCCGTCGGTCGAGCTGCTCCATCATGACCTGACCGTCACACTGGTTCCTGATCGCCATGTGCTGCAAGCACGAGATTCTTTGACTCTGAAAGTGAGTGGGGGCGATCTTCCGCGCATCTCGCTTCGGCTCAATGAAGCCCTTCGCGTTCGCCGCGCGGTGCTCGAATCAAGGAAGCAGGCGGGGACGGTCCATGTCATACGAGAGCAGGATCCGAATGGGGACGCCCAGGCCGTTCTCCTTGGTTTCCAACCGCACCTCACGGCGGGAGAGGTCGTCCGGGTCGCCGTCGAGTACGAAGGGGAGATCAATGACCCGCCGCGTGAGGCTCGGCAGTTACGTTTTGTGACCCCGAGTGAAACCGCGGGACACATCGGCCCGGAGGGCGTGTACCTGAGCGGAGAAACGCACTGGTACCCTGAGCTGAGCGGGTCCCTTTCGACCTTTTGGGTTCGTGTGACGCTCCCCGATGGATGGCACTCCGTGACACACGGCCGGCGTGTGGAGACGAAGGGCCAGGCGGGCATCGCGCCGACCGAGTGGGAGGTCGCCGAGAAGACGGAGGCGTTGACGCTGGTCGCGAATCGCTTCGTCGTCGCCCAGCGACAATGGAACGGGATCGGCGTCGCCGCGTACCTGTTTCCCGAAGATGCCGCGCTCGCGTCCGAGTATCTGGATGCCTCCATTCGATATCTGGCGACGTACACGAAACTCCTCGGACCCTACCCCTATCCCAAGTTCGCCGTCGTCGAGAATTTTTTCGCAAGCGGGTTGGGGATGCCCTCGTTCACGCTCCTGGGCAGCGGGGTCATCAAGCGCCACTATGTACAGGCGTATGCCTTGGGGCATGAGATCGTCCATTCTTGGATCGGGAATTGGGTGTTCAACAGGACCGAGGACGGAAACTGGGTCGAAGGCCTGACCACCTATCTGGCGAATTACTATTATGAAGAATTAACGGGAACATCCGAGCAGAGCCGTGAACAGCGACGCTTGATGGTGGTCGGGTATGCCGTCTACGTGGATCCCGATCAGGACTATCCGGTCGCTCGGTTCACCCACAAGACGGATCAAAAGGACAATGCGATCGGGTATCAGAAGGCCGCCATGGTCTTTCATATGCTGAGAACCGAACTAGGCGACGAGGTGTTCTGGCCTGCCCTACGAGGGTTCGTCGGCGACTATGGAGGCCGATATGCCCAATGGCGCGATCTCGAAGCGGCCTTTTCGACTGCGGCCGGTAAAGATCTGCGCTGGTTTTTCTCGCAGTGGGTCGAGCGAGCGGGCGCGCCCCGGGTGGAGCTGACCCACGCCGAGCCCCTCGATTCAAAGGGGCCTGCGGTGCGTCTCAGGATCTCACAGGCTATGCCTCCCTATACGGTCTCCATGAAATTGCGCGTCGATCTGAGCGGAGGAGAGGCATGGACCACCTGGCTTCGCCTCGACTCCACCGAACACGACATGATCGTCTCTGTACCGGCTCGACCGATCGCCGTCAGTCTCGATCCCGACTTTGACACCTTCCGCCGTATCGAGCGTCGCCATCTTGTCCCGATGCTGAATTTGTTCGTGACGGATGCTCGCCGAGTGCTCGTGCTGCCCGATGGGGGCGAGGGCGCGGCGCGGGCTCCCTATCTCGAGCTGGCGGAGAGAGTGATGTCCGAGGCTCCGCACCGGACCGCCACGTATGGGGGGGAGGCGCTTGGAAAGGCGTCGGTCCTCGTCCTCGGCGGTCCAGGGACCAACTCGTTCGTGGCGACCGCGGATCACTGGTGCGGGGAGCAGGTGGAATTTCGCGACGAGGGGGTGCGTATCGCCGGGCAGACGTACCGGAGTCCGAAGATGGCCGCGCTGGTGTCCTGCCGGCGGCCCGAGAGCCCGGACCAGGTCGTGAGCGTGTTTTATGGCGCCTCACCGGACGCCACCGCCAAGGTCGCCCGGCTCTTGTTTTTTTATGGGTGGCAGAGCTACGTGATTTTCGACGACGGTCGGGTCGTGGCACGCGGCGATTTTCCACCCGCTGATCCACTCACAAGGATGATCGAATGATGCTCATGCGTGTCCTCATGCTCCTGACGACGCTCGCTCTCGGTCTCCCGTTCTTGGGACTTTCATCGTCCCAGAAGCCGGGGGCCTCTTCGGAACCGCACCTGACCAATATCCGGCAGCTCACGTTCGGTCGTCAGAATGCCGAAGCCTATTTTTCTTTCAGCGGGACGAAGTTGATCTTTCAATCGACCAACAACTGGACGAGCGGCAGCTTCGCGGAAAGTCAAACGGGTCCGGTTCCCGCCTTCGATTGCTATCAAATGTACGTGATGGATCTGGAGACCAGCACGATCCGCCTGGTCAGTACCGGAACCGGTGCCACGACATGCGGCTACTTTTTTCCGGGGGACCGGCGAGTCTTGTTCTCCTCGACGCATCTGAAAGGACCGAACTGTCCCCCGAAGGCGAAGCGGGACGGTCGCTATCGCTGGGCCCTGGACGACTACGATATTTTTTCAGTCCGGCTCGACGGGCAGGAAATACAGCGGCTGACGGCGACGCCGGGGTACGATGCCGAGGCCACGATCTCACCCGACGGCAAGACCATTGTCTTCACCTCGGTCCGCGACGGAGATCTCGATATCTACGCGATGAATCTCGACGGCACGCACGTCCGCCGGCTCACGGACGAACCCGGGTATGATGGGGGCCCTTTCTTCTCCGCTGACAGCCGTCGGATCGTGTATCGGGCCTCGCACCCCACCAACAACGACGACCTCGAAGCCTATCAGTCGCTCCTGAAGCAAAATTTGGTGGAGCCGAGCCAACTGGAAATCTTCGTGATGAATGCGGACGGCAGTGGCAAGCGCCAAGTGACGCGGAACGGTGCGTCCAACTTCGCCCCGTTTTTTCATCCCGACGGCCGGCGCATCATCTACTCGTCCAATGAGCACGATCGCACGCCGGGGGGGCGTCCGAGCTTCCATCTCTATCTCGTTCGGGACGACGGGAGCGGCGGTGAGCGGGTGACCACCGAGGGGCATTTCAACAGCTTTCCCATGTTCTCACCCGACGGGAAGCAATTGGTGTGGATCTCCGACCGGAACGCCAAGGCTCCCGGAGAGTTCAACGTGTTTCTTGCTGATTGGGTGCCGTAATGCCGTCCGGCGAGTGCCGGTCTCGACGCCTGATCTTCCCGGCGCTCCTGTCGTTCCTTGCCATCGGCATTGTCTTGTGGGGCTTCTTTCAGCTCGATCTCCCCTCTGCACGATTCGTGCGATCGATCCACCTCGACTGGCTCGAACGCCTCGGCGACCTGGGTACTCGACTGGGAAGCGGAGCGGTTCTGGTCGCCTTCAGCGTCTTGATGCTCGCCGCCGGCGGCGTCACCAAGCGACGAGCGCTTCAGGCCCTTGGGATGCAAACGCTCCTCGCGCATGGAGCGGCCGCGTTGCTCACACAGCTGTTGAAGCACGGCATCGGCCGCCCGCGGCCGCGGCTCCTGCACGCCGATAACGGATTCCCGTGGGCCCCCTCTCTCGAGGCCGGCTTGGATTCGTTCCCGTCCGGCCATACGACCGCCTCGTTCGCCGTGGCCGCCGTGATCGCACGACGCTATCCCGAGCTCTCATGGCCGGCTTACCTCATGGCCGGCTTCGTCGCGCTCAGCCGTGTGGTCCGCGGCTCGCATTTCCCCACGGACGTCGTGGCCGGCGTCTGCCTGGGCACGGTCATCGGGTGGACCGTAGCCGAGCCGCTCCGTGACTGGCGCCGGTCCATCGGGCGCGCGCTGGTTGGTCTGGCGCCTCCGCTCGTCTTGGTATTCGGTGCGGTGTGGCTGGCTGCCTCTTTTCCGGCCGAGAAGGCGGTCATCCGCCTGATGCTCGTCGTCGGTGTCGGGACGGCTGCCGTCGGGCTGGGCATCCGGATCCAGGCTCGCCTGGCCGGGTCGGCTTGTGGATACCCGGCACACCGGGTTCTTTTCTCCAACCTGCTCATCATCCTCGGCCTTGCGGTCGCCAGCGGGTCCTGGCTCGTGGTGGCGCTCACCGGCATCCTGTCGGTCGCGAAGTGGCTGGAGCGAGGGGTATCCGTCAGTCTCGACGGCGCAAAAAGCGCAACCGACGACGATCGAGCGGCTCGTTACCGAGCCTTGCTGCACGAGCTGCCGCTGACGGTGGGCCTGGTCTTGGCGCTGCTGGCCATCTACGGTCTCAAGGGCGCGCTGCCGATCCTGTCGCTTCCGTAAGCCCGACATCATCAGCGCCTTCTTTGGTCCCACGCGGGGCTCCGGCCTCGTTTGTCCCTTACCGCAGTGGCGGCGGACTACCTGCGCGGTGTGTGGCGGTATGTGAATGAGGGGAACGATCCGCCAAGCCCGCGGATCAGAAGCCGTGCGGGTTTGGAGGAATCGCGGGCTTCGGCTGTTCGGGCAACCTCAGCATTGGTTCGCTTGACAGCAGACTATAGCCGAAGCGATCCAAGATCGTAGAGAAGCCGGATGCCTCGGGCGGGAGCCGCGATTTGAGCCGGGAGGGTAAGAGAATCATCGTGCGGTGTGGGCCGGCCAGGTGCGGCTTCATCTGTTCCTCTTCACCGGGCTTGACCATGATCGCACGGCGTCGGGCATAGAAGAGGACCGAAGGTTTGGGAGGACCATAGACGATCAATTGCTCCTCCGGCTGTAGGTTCAACCCGGCGATGTAGGCGAGCTCGTGCGGAGGATCGATGAAATACCTGCTGAAGCGGGGCAGCGTGACTTCAAGCGCGATCAGTATGACGAGAAACAGCGTCGCCCCGGCAGCCCAAAACGCCCCCGCACGTCGGTCTTCGGACAATCCGAAGTACGCGACCACGCCGACGCCGATGATGAGGAGCAACCCGGCTACCATCGGCCCCGCCCCGGGATCGGCCTGGGCGGCGGCCGGGAACTCCCGGGTGATCTTGTCAAGAAACGTGGAGTACAGGAAGGACGCGGAGATCAGCGTGAATCCCAAGAGATAACCGAGCAGCATCAACAGGCGGAATGACAGGCGTAGGCCGGGCGTCCGAGGTTCGGCCAGGCTGCGGTTCCAATAGATGGCGGTGAGCAGAGCGGCTGCTGGAAAGAGGGGGCCGATATAGTGAGGGAGCCGCGTGGCCGACAGCGAGAAAAACACGAAGACCGCGATCAGCCAGCAAGCGGCAAACCATTCCAGCTCGCGTTCGCGGAGCCCTGTCCGCCAGCTTTTGACGGCTTGCCAGATCGCGGCCGGAAGGAAGCCGCTCCAGGGAAAGAACCCGAACAGCAAGACCGGGACATAGAAGAATAACGTTCCCCCATGGCCTCCAATGATGTTGAAGAAGCGGCCGACCGTATCCGCCTGCGCCGAGTCGATATAGCGGGTGCCGTGGATGACCAACATCATCGCGTACCAGGGGACGGTCAGCAGCACGAAGAGCGCGAGCCCGGCGAGCGGGTACCCGTTCTGCCAGAACTGGCGCCATCGCCCGGCGATGAAGAGGTAGGGAACGGCTCCCAGCAGCGGGACGAGCACGCCGACCGGACCTTTCGTGAGGGTTCCGAGCGCCATGCCGAGGTAGAACAGCCAGACGAAGTGCCGCGCACGTCCCTCCCCATGGATCCCCAACCACAATCCGTACAGCGACAGCGTCGTAAAAAAGATCAGGACGCTGTCGGTCAAGGCCATGCGGCCGATGGCGATCATTTCGATGTTGAGCAGCAGCATCAGCGCGCCGAAGAGCCCGACGAGCGCGCCACACAGGCGAGTGAGGAACCCGTATTGCAGCAAGATGAGGCCGACGGCGAATACGGCCGAGGGAAGCCGAGCGGTGAATTCGCTGACGCCGAAGAGAACGTACGCGCCGCCCGTCAGCCAGTAAATGAAAATGGGTTTGGCGAAGCGAGGGACGCCGTTGAGCGTGGGATAGAGCCAGTTGCCGGTTTCGACCATCTCACGGGCGGCCTCGGCATTGCTTCCTTCGTCCCGGTCGGTCAGTCCGAGTGTCCCCAGATCCAGGAACAACAAGCAGGCGGCCAGCGCCAGCAGGGCGAGCGGCGGGCCCCACCTTCTCAACGATCACCTGCGGCCGCTTCAGGGGACGGGGGCTCGACGGCGGTGGGGGCGGAAGCGCGTCGATGGATGAGCATGAGGTTGCGAAGATAGACAAAGGTCCCGACGCTTTGACCCGCGATGAACACCGGGTCGCGACGATACAGCGCGTAGGCGAGGGTGATGAGCCCGCCGATCAGGCTCATGTACCAAAATCCGATCGGCACCCGGCTTTCCGCGCTTCGTTCGGACGCGAGCCACTGAACGACCCAGCGCATGAAGAAAACGCCCTGGCCGAGAAAGCCGATCGCGATCCACAGAGTTTCGGTTGACGAGAGCGAGGCCATCGGTTGCGGGCGCGATCTCAGGCGCGAGGAGGATCGGAGCCGATGTCCCGGCAGCGATAGCGAAGACAGCGAGCCTGCATCCATCGTACCGCCACCAGGTCGTACAAGCCCTTGAACAAACGGTTGCCGACGCCGTATTTCGAGAGACCATGCGCCCGGGGATAATGGCGGACGGGAACCTCGGTGACGGTGAACCCGTGCATCAAGGCCAGCGCGGGGAAGAAGCGGTGCATTCCCTCGAACAGCGTCATCCGCTGGATCACCGGACGGCGAAACACCTTGAGCGAGCATCCGGTGTCGTGGACACGGTCGCCGGTGATCCGACTCCGGACCCAATTTGCAATGCGCGACGAAATCTTCCGGATGATATTGTCATGGCGATCCTTGCGCCAGCCGCACACCAAATCGTATTGGGTCGCAAGCGGGAGCAGCGTCAAAATGTCGACCGGATCGAATTGGAGGTCACCGTCCATGGTGACGATGAGATCACCCGAGGCGGCTCGAAATCCCGCGTCGAACGCGGACGTTTGGCCGTAGTTTCGATCGAAGTGAATCACCTTGACTTCTCGGTGCTGTGACGCGAGATTATCCAGAACCTCGCCGCTGCCGTCCGTGCTGCCGTCGTCGATGTAGAGGATTTCGAACGAACCGCTCCGAGAAGTGGGCACGCTGCCGAGAACCTTCAAGAGTTGTTCGGTGAGCGTCGGGAGGTTGTCTCGTTCGTCTTTGACGGGGATGACGACCGAAACCCACGGACGGGGTGATACTGTCATGACAGAGGCACAACTCCTCGAGGCGTTTGCCCATTCTACTGAAACACTCTGACACGGTCAAACGTCGGCCGTTCGTGCTTATCCGAGTCGAGCCGTACGCACCCACACGAGATGCGGGAAAAATGCGAAGGCATCAGCATTCCGAGGGAACTCAAAACACAACAGTGTTTTGTTTTTACAACATGGTCGCTGAAGCGTGCATAGGGAAGACATCAAAAATATTTCACGTATGTCAATGGCTTACATTAATGTCGTCTTGCCACCATCATGGCATGGCGGTTGCTTTCCTAACGTCCGACCTCTTATGCGGCAACAACACACGATAGCAAGGTCGCTCACCTGTTCAGGCGTCGGGCTTCACACCGGTGTTCCCGTTTCCCTCAAACTGGTACCTGCCGCGCCGAACACCGGGATCATTTTCATTGCGAGCACCGGCAAGAAGCAGGTGGCGCTTCGCGCCAATGTCGCCAACCTCGTGCCCGCGGAGCTCTGCACCACGATCAGCTCCGAGGGCGTCGTCGTGAAAACCGTCGAGCACATCTTGGCCGCCCTTGCCGGGCTGGGCGTGGATAACGTGGTCATCGAGTTGGACGCCGGGGAGGTCCCGGTGATGGATGGCAGCGCACAGCCCTTCGTGAACCTCATCCAGGCGGCGGGCGTTGTGCCGCAGGGGGTCCCGCAGGCCTTCATCAAGATCACCCAGCCGATTCAAGTGATCGAAGGGCACAAGCGCATTGTCGTCGAGCCGTCCCCGACCTGCCGCATCACCTACTCGATCGAATACGACCACCCGCTCATCCAACGGCAGACATATGTGTACGACTCCTCCCCTGCACGGTTTCAGGATGCCGTGGCCGGGGCGCGTACCTTCGGCTTCATGAAAGAAGTGAAGCAGCTCTGGGCGCGTGGACTGGGGAAGGGTGGCTCGCTGGACAACACGGTGGTGCTGTCCGAGAACGGGGTGTTGAACGAATCAGGGCTACGGTTCCACGACGAATTCGTGCGTCACAAGGTGCTGGACTTGATCGGCGACCTCGCGTTCCTCGGCCTGCCGGTCGTGGGGCACGTCATTGCCGACCGGGCTGGGCACGCGCTCCATACCAAGCTCGTCGCAGCGATCCTTGCGCAACGGGACAAGTGGGTGCTGATGAACAGCCCAGAGCCGGCTGCCCCTCCAAAGGCGGCGCGCGCCCTTTATACTGCACAGCCGGCTTCCTACTGCTGATTGCCCCAGTCGATCGATTTCGCTACAGTCTTTCGAAGGCTCTCGGTCGCAAGAACCTCTCCCGTCTCCGCCCTGACGATTTCTCATGTCGCTGCTCGTCGCCCGCTGGGGCTTGGATTCGGTGAGTCCCGTATTCGGCCGAGCTGAGACGCCGCGCATCGTATGACATGCACGCCGATGTGGAGGCTTATGGTCCATTGGCGGACGAACCAACCCTCCGCACCCTCGTGCGAGGGATTGAGCTAGAGGAATCTGGGAAAGAGATCTGAAAGTTCTGCCGGAGAGAAAAACGCCGGGGGTAAGTGGCCTTACCCCCGGCGTCCTATAGGCGGGCTTACTTCTTTTTCTTCTTTGCTGCCTTCTTCGTCGCCAAGTGAACTCACCTCCTTTCCCGGGCTAGAAAAGCGAATGACGTTGCACGCTACACCGCTTCTGTCAGGGGTTCTTCGAGCGCTTCAAACGTATTGGGACCCACCTTCCTGAATCGCTTGTCCCGTTTCAAGCTCGTCGCGACAGAGGTGAGCGGAGTTTTCCCCTTGATCTGGATACCGCCTTCGACCAAGCGTTGGAACAGCTCCTTGGCATGCATGGAGTGCTTGGCCTCCCGCAGGATTTGATAGGCAGCTTCCGGGACGCTCATTCCCACATATTTGCTGCGCCCGAGCAAAATTTCTCGAGACTGATCGGTCACGTCCATGACAGGAAGCGGGCGGACCCCTTTGTCGTCGGTGATGATTTGGCTGGAAAGGCTGGCGAGCTTCGCCTTGTCGGCCTCCACGCGGTAGAGCGTTTCGGCCAATTCGAGGTATTTCTTGATGGTGGCGATTTCTTCTTCGAGGCGACTACGTTTCTTCTCAAGTTCCTGCAAGCGAGTCCTGTACGCGCTGATGCGTTGTTCAAGACCGACAAGAATGTCTCTTAGCTCTTCCACAAGCAAGACCTCTTGTGAACATGCTTGCTTTGTAGCATGGCTTTGAAACTGTGTCAATCAAAAAATATAAAAATAATCGTCCGGTTCATGCACATGCTTTTCGCCCAAAAGTGCAGTCGCTTGCATGAGATCGTGAAAGCTAAGCGAACAGACTGTAGGCATTGAGGAACTCGTAAAAGCACGAGCGGGAAGCAGGTCAAGCAAGCGTGTGTGGGAGCGGAAGGAGCAGTCAGGTCTTGGCGACCAGAGGGAGCGGTGTCCACTGCTCCCCCCCATCCGTGCTTCGATAGAGGCCGCTGCCGTTGGTCCCGGCATAAAGCACGTGCGAATCCAAGGGACTAATAATAAGGGTGCGGATGTTTGTCGTCGTCAGCCCCCGGTTGACCGCCTGCCAGTTCCGCCCGCCATCGGAGCTCTTGAAGACCCCGGCCCGGCCGGCGACATAGAGTGTCTGCGGAGCCCGGGGATCGATCACCACTGTGCTGATGTACTGATCCGGGAGCATCTCGCCGATTCGACTCCACGAATTGCCCATATCGGTCGTCTTGAACAGCCCTTTAGTCGTCCCCGCGTACACGGTATCCGGGTGCTCGGGGTCGATGGTGAGCATGTTGACTCCAAGCGACAGGGAGGCATCGAGAATCTCCGGAGGGATCAGACCGGTATTGATCTTTTTCCAACTGGCTCCGGCGTCGGTGCTCCGGTAGGCGCCCCCCGTCGTTCCCGCGTAGAGAATCGAAGGGCGCATGGGATCGATGGCGATCGTCACGACGATGTGGACCTCTTTCATCCCTGCCATGCGCTCTTCCCAGAGCCGCCCGCCGTCGGTGCTGCGGAAGACCCCGACCGTCGTCGCCGCGTAGATGGTCTCCGGGTCGCGCGGGTCGAACACGAATTGATTCACGACCGAGACGTGCTCTTTCAATCCGGCGTTATGAGCGATCCACCGTTGGCCGCCGTCCGGGCTCTTGTAGACGGCGTCGAACATCGTGCCGGCATAGACGGTCGCGGGATGCTGCGGGTCGAGGGCCAGCGAGAGCACCCGATAGGTGCTCAAGTCGGTAGCCATGCGCTCCCACGTGTCTCCGCCGTCCCGTGTCTTGTAGACCGAGTCATTCGTGGCGACGTAGAGGATGCGCGGGTTCGTGGGGTGAGCGGCGATCGAGACGATGGCCTCGCTTTGTCCGCCGCACCCGGACAGGGGAAGAAGGCACACCAAAAGGACGCCCGGGATCGCTCTTCGGGTCCATGAAAAGCCGTCTGGTCCTCGTTGGGGCGTCACGATGGCGGCGCGAAAACCTCTGCGTAGCCGGTGAGCTCCACGTACCCCTCACCGGTCAGCGGCTGCCCGTGGAGCTGTCCGCGGATCGACACGGCGCCTTCCCAGTAGGTCACGCGAGTGCTGCGCGTCGTCCTCAGCTCTTGCGCCGACATCTTCGGCGTGACGGACACCGAGAGCGCCAAGGATGGAATCGAGATTCGCCAGCCGCTCGGGTAGCGGGCGCCGCTCACCGGACTCGTCCAGTAGTCGATGACCGTGATCAGCACGTCGGACAGCGAGAGCGCGTGCGTGGTGCCGTCGGACCGCACGAACGTGCCGGATGAAGCCGGGTCGGCGGCGCCGTCGCTGCGGCGCAGGCGATACAGCATGAGCTCTGAGCCGTTCTCGAATTGCATGCTGAACCAGTCCCATCCCACCTGATCGTCGCCCAATTTCCCCGATCCGAATTCATGGTCCATCCAACTGGTCCCGTGCACCCGGAAGGTGCGGCCCTCGAGGGAAAGAGTCCCCGACGTGGCCAGCCTGGTGAAGGAATAGTAATGGGAGGCTTGCCCGGGCTGTCGCCCTTTACGGCTGATCCCTGATTCCCCGTGCACCACCGGGTCCTTCTGGGCGGTGAGCACGAGATCAAAGGCGAAGGTCTCGGCGATCGCCTTCAGATGGTGTTCGCGGTGATCCGGGCGCACGGCTGCGAGACTCCAATCGTCGATCCAAACATGAAGCGCGCCGCTTTCCGCGCCGGCCTTGCCGAGTCCGGCTCGGCTCACTTTCTCGGCATAGTGAAACCGAGTCCGCGCCAGATCGCTGACGGCCGCATGGGCGAGGTAGAGATGGCGCACGGCCCACCGAGACGGGTTGGCGTGCGCGCGGGCGTCCTCGAGACCCTGTCGAAAAAACGTGAGCTCGTAGCCGAGGCGCCGGCCGTCCTCGGTCGTGAGATGACCCGTGTAATACCACCATTCGGTCCGGAACTCGTCGTGTGAGCCGTGATCGCGGGGGAATTCGAACCGGTAGCCTGACTCGGCTTGGCGAAACACCACCGCGGCCCGATCGTCCGCCCACACGGGTGCCGTGCAGAGACAGGCGAGGATCGCCCAGCAGGCGGGGAGAAGAGAGGCCCGGACAGGAGCATCGACGCGCCTGCGAACGCCGTCCAAGAGTCTCCTCATGGCGTGGCTTATAACACGCAGAGGCGCAATGCGCAATCGCCAATATTGACAAGGCGTTTCTCCGTTTTCGTGTCCCTCGGGCGAGCGGCGTCGCCGTTGACAGGATCGTCATGCATCGGCTATCGTGAGGCATGTCTTTGGAGCCGAGCCGGTCCGCCGATGAGTCCTCACTCCTGCAGGTTCCGGACTCCATCCCGCTGTTCCCCCTGCCCAATGTCGTCTTCTTCCCCAAGACCTTTCTTCCACTCCATGTCTTCGAGCCGCGCTATCGAGAGATGGTCGCGGATGCGAGTCATGAAGGACGGTGCATCGGGATGGTCCTGCTCAAGGAAGGATGGGAGCCGGATTACGAGGGGAACCCGCCCGTGTACGAGATCGGGTGCGTGGGGAGATTGGCGAGCGTGCAACCCTTACCCGATGGGCGCTCCAATATCGTCTTGCAGGGGCTGCATCGGTATCGGATCTGCGAAGAGGTCGCGCACAAGAGCTACCGCCAGGCTCGGATCACGCTACTGCCCGAGCCGGCCGAACGACTGGAGCCGCACCTGCGGGTAGGGTTGATGAGCACCCTTCGGGAGTACGCGGCTCGCCGTCAGACGGAACACGTGTGGCGCAGGTTCCTGGATGCCGCCGCGCAGGACGACCTCCTCGTCAACAGCCTCTGCACGTTTCTCGACCTCACTCCCCTCGAAAAGCAACTCCTGCTGGAAGCCGACAGCGTGCCTCAGCGGGCACGGCGGCTCGGCGATCTGCTGCAGTTCAAGCTGTATGAACGCGATGACCACCGGGGATGGGGATGAACGACCGCGCCGTCGCCATCGATGTGTCGGGACTGACCAAGACGTTCGGTGATCGCCGCGCGGTGGACAACCTGTCTTTCCAGGTCTACGGTGGGGAGGTGTTCGGTCTTCTGGGCCCGAACGGGGCGGGGAAGAGCACGACCTTGCGCATGCTGATCACGTTGCTCCGGCCGACCGCCGGGACGGCGCGGGTGATGGGGATCGACATCATCGCCGACCCGGACCGAGTCCGCAGGGTGATCGGCTATGTGCCCCAAGAACGGGCGCTGGATCGTTTTTTGACGGGACGCGAGCACCTGCTGTTGCTGGCGGATTTGTATCATCTTCCCAAGGAGGAGGCGCAGCGCCGGATCGATGCGCTGCTGAAGCTGGTGGATCTGGAAGATCGAGCCGATCAGCCGGCGAAAAACTATTCCGGCGGCATGAAGCGCAAGCTGGACATCGCGTGCGGCCTGCTGCCGAACCCTCGGGTCATGTTCTTGGACGAGCCGACCCTGGGGTTGGACGTCCAGAGTCGCTTGCGTATCTGGGACTATATCCGCCGTTTGAAGTCCGAGGGCATGACGATCGTGATGACGACCAACTATCTGGATGAGGCCGATCAATTGTGCGACCGGATCGCCCTCATCGACGGCGGGCGCATCAAAGCGCTCGGGTCGCCGGCCGAATTGAAGGCGGGGCTCGGCGGGGACAGCGTGTCCTTGACCGTTGGGTCGGGACATGAGGAGCGTCTGGCGCCCTTGGCCGAGTCGCTCACCGCGTTACCGTCCGTGCGTGCGGTCACCGTCAAGCCTCCCAGAGTCGAAGTGCGCGTCGAATCCTCCGAGAAGGCCCTCCCGGCCGTGCTGGAAGTCGCCAATCGCGTCGGATGTCGACTGGAAGCGATCGAGTACCATCGGCCCCGCCTCGACGACGTCTTCATGGCCTACACCGGCCGGCCGTTCAGAGAAGAGCCGCCCCAGGAAGACGGTGTCTCGTGAGGGAATCCGTTCAAGAAATCACCGCGCTGACGATGCGCTGGGTGCGGCGGTTGAGCCGGGAGCGGTTCAGCCTCCTGTTTACACTCCTGCAGCCCATGCTCTTCTGGCTCATCTTCTTCGGCAACCTGTTTCAGCGGGCGGCCGACACGCAGGTCATGCAGGCGCCGAACTACATCAGCTTCCTCGCGGCGGGGGTCGTCGTGATGACCGTCCTGAACAATGGATTGGCGGGCGGCGTCGACCTCCTCTTCGACAAGGAAAACGGCTTCCTCGAGCGCTTGATGTCGACCCCGATCCGGCGGTCCTCGGTCATCTTGAGCCGGTTCATCTTCGTGATGGCCGTCACGTCGCTCCAGGTCCTCGTCATCCTCGGCGTCGCCTCCCTCTTCGGCGTGCATCCGGCGACCGGCCTCGGCGGCATCGCCGTGATCCTCCTCATCGGGATCCTCTTCGGTGTCGGCCTCACCGCGATCTCCATGGCGATGGCCTTCTCCGTGAAGAGCCACGGAGATTTTTTCTCGATGCTCGGATTTCTCTCGCTGCCCATGATCTTTTTGAGCTCGGCCTTGGTCCCCTTGTCGGCGATGCCCGGGTGGATGCAACTCCTCGCCTTGTTCAATCCGATGACCTGGGCCATCGACGCGGTGCGTCCGTTGATTCTGTCGGGCTGGGCCGACGCGCTCCCCAAGGTCGGGATGGTCGTGATCATCATGCTCGTGTTCGACGCGCTGTGCCTGTACGGCAGCACCCGGGCGTTTCGCCGGGCGCTCGGCTGAGCGCCCGCCGGGGCGCCGCGTAAGAGGATCTGATGGTCAATGAAAGTCAGATTAGAGCCTTGATCCGTCTCCTCTCCGATCAAGACGACCGCATCGCGCGGACGATCAGCGGGAAACTCGTGGAGATCGGCGACGGCGCCATCCCCTTGCTGATGGAAGCCGAGATCGAACAGCCGGAAATGTCCCGCCGGATCGAAGGCATCCTGGACGAAATTCGCGGGGGGCGGCTCGAAGAGGAGTTTCGCCAGGTGAGCGCGCTGCCGGACGAGTACATCGATCTGGAGAAGGGGGCGTTTCTGATCGCGCGCTATGCGTTTCCGAACCTCGACGTGCCCGAGTATACGGCCAAGCTCGAGGACATGGCGACCGAGGTGCGCGATCGATTGGGCCGTCGCGTGTCGGGTGAGGAGGCGGTGAAGACGCTCAACCGCTACCTGTTCGCCGAACAGGGCTTCAAAGGCAACACCAAGAACTACTATGAGGTCGAGAACAGCTATCTGAACCGCGTCATCGATCGGCGGACGGGGATTCCGATCAGCCTCTCGACCGTGTACCTGCTCATCGGGCGGCGGTTGGGGCTGCCCTTGCACGGCGTCGGGATGCCGGGCCATTTCCTCGTCAAGTTCGAGTCCGAGCGATACAAGATCTTCATCGACTGTTTCAACGGCGGTGCGCTGCTGGCCGAGCGTGACTGTGCCCGGTTCCTCATCCAGGCCGGCTACGGCTTCGAAGACAAATATCTCTGCAAGAGCTCGAATCGGGCGATTCTCATCCGCATGCTCAAGAACCTCGTGGCGATCTACAGCAAGCTGGACGACCCGGTCAAGGTCGGGCGGCTCAACCGATTCATGGAAATCCTGGGAGGGAAGAAAGGGGAATGCGAGTAGCCGCGAGAGTCAGAGCGTGATCCGCAGCAAGTCCCGTGCTTTGGTAATCCTGCCTGAAAAGCGTTCACCTGCCTGAGCTTTCACGTCGTAGCGTTCGGCCACCGGATAGAAATGCGAGAGGACGAGTCGCCCGACGCCGGCCTCGTGCGCGATGCGTCCGCAGTCTTCCGCATGCAGGTGCCCTGGCCCCGCCGCTTGAACCGGATACGAACAGTCGACGACGGCCGCGTTCGCGCCGTCGCAGAGCGCGACGAGATTCCGGCAGTACTGCGCGTCGCCCGAGTAGGCGAGCACGCGGCCTCGATATTCCAGCCGATAGCCGACGCAATGCAGCGAGGCGCTGTGGGTGACGGTGCGAGGGGTGATGGTCGTCTCTCCGATCCGAAAGGGCCGGTCGGCCACCTCCCGCATCCGGACCCGAAAGGCCGCCCGGTTGAAACTCGGGAACGTCGAAAGGATCGTCCGGAAGAGCGCGCGGGTGCCGCGAGGGCCGATGATCGTCACGTCCGGCCGCCGGCCGACGTGCCGCGAGTAGTAGACCTCGTCGAAGAAGTAGGTAATGAAGTCGGAGAAGTGGTCGGCATGGAAGTGCGAGAACAAAAGATACTGCACGGCATGGCGATCGACCGGGGTGGCGATCAGGTTGGTCAGCGACCGTGGGCCGAGGTCCAACAGGAAGGCATGATCGGTCTCGACCAGGTACCCCGCGCCGGCTCGGGACGGATGCAGGTTGGTGCCGGAGCCGAGAACCGTGAGACGCATCAGCGAGCGCGGAGCGCGCTTCTCCATGGGCGTGCGCTCGGTCACGGCATGCGCTGGAAGCTGTCCCGAAGCCGGAGGAGGAACGTTCGCGCCAAATCGGCTTCTTTCTGGGTCAGCGCGCGTTCGAAGAACGGGCGCAGGAAGGCGGCGTGCGCCGAGAACGTCTTTTCGAACACCGCCCGGCCTCTCTCGGTCAGCCGAATCTTCGTCCGGCGCCGATCCTCGGCCACCGCGTCCCGTTGGATCAGGCCCTTGCCCTCCAAGCGATCCAACACCCCGGTCAGCGTGCCCTTCGTCACCAAGGTCGCCTCGGAGAGCTCCGAGCAGGTCATGCCGTCGGTATCGCCGAGCGTCGCAATGACGTCGAACTGGGAGGGGGTCAGGTGCATGGCCCGGATGTGCCGGTTATCCGCGCGGGCGAAGGCCAAGTAAGCTTCCACCAGCGGCCGGAGCACCTTCAAGTAGGGATCGTCCTTGAAATCCGGAATGTCGACCATGACGTGTATATGTCCTAATTAGAATGGGGAGTCAATCGGCGAGAGTAGGAATCGACGGGGTGAGCGGGCTAAGATGCACGATCATGACGCCCGCGCGCGAAAGAGGACAAGCCAGCCTCACCGCCGTGCTCACGCTCATCGGCGCCGTCGTTGCGGCCGTGTGGATCTGGAAGCGGCTGGCGCCGGAGACCCAAGACCTCATCATCGAGCAGGCCGTGCCGCTCGCCGCCGCGGGGCTCGCGGCCGCGACGGTCGTCTCCGTGGTCGTCCGAAAGATCCGAGCCCGGCGTGAACGGCGTCGGCGACGAGCCAGGCTGATGGCGCGATTCCTACAGGAAACCCACGCCGAGAAGCGGCGCGACTTGGCGTTTGCCTTGATCGAAGTGAACCGCTACCGCCTCGAAGGACTGGAGCCGGTGGCGCCCGCGCTCGTGGAGGTCTTGACGGCGACCTTGAAGACGGCGGTTGGGGACAAACAGCATCGGATCCGAGCGATGGCGGCGAGTTATTTGGGCGTGCTCCAGGACAAACGGGTGATCCCGCTCCTCCTCAAGGCCCTCGACGATGATCATGCCTATGTCCGATCCTGTGCGGCGCTCGGCTTGGGCCGGCTTCAGGCCGTGGAAGCCAAAGAGAAGCTGGCCTTCATGGTGAAAGAGGATTGGGATCAGACGGTGCGGAGCCGGGCCCGGGAAGCACTGGAACGGATCACATGATGCGGGGTCAGCGCCACTCCACCAGGACGATTTCCGGCGGGCAGTTCCAGCGCATGGGCAGGACCGACCAGCCGATCCCCCGGTTCACGTAGAGGCAATGCCCGTTTTGGTAGTAGTAGCCGCTGGCCCGTCCCTTACAGCCGTACGGAAGATAGACCGAGCGCCGGGAGGGGAGGCGCCACTGTCCTCCGTGGCTGTGGCCGCACAGGATCAGATCCACGACGTGGGAATGGTCCAACAGGTCGAGCACGCTCGGTGCATGGGCCAACAGCAAGGTGAACCGGCCGGCGCGAGCCGGCGGCAAGCAGGCGAGGTCGGCCCGATGCAGCGACGGATCGTCGAGACCGACGATCGCCAACTCGCCGCTCCCGCACGGGACATGGATCCTATCATTGACGAGGAGGTGGAGATCGTGCCGTTTGGCGAGGTCGCGGTAACGGTGCAGGGACACGCCGCTGTAATGGTCGTGGTTCCCGAGCGTGAGATAGACCGGGGCGATCCGGCGGAGCGCCGTGAGAAACCGGAAGAGGTGCGGGACGCCGGACGCCACCGTCAAGAGGTCGCCGGTGACGAACACCCAGTCCGGCGCGAGGTTGGCGATCGCGGCCAGCAGCACATCGTGCCGCGGCTGATATCGGTCGAGGTGGAGGTCGGTGATCTGGACGGCGCGCCGCCCCGCCAGCGGCCGATGCCGGCATTCGATGCGCGTCACCTCCACCTCGGAATGCCCGAGCTCCAACCGCGGGAAACGGGTGAACAGATGGTGGACGAGGAGCGACGATCGGTGGGCGACCCTGAAACGGGTCTTGAGGAGCCGGGGGCGAAGGTGCCGAATCATTCTGTGACGTTCGCGATGGCGGCCCGGTCCGATTGGCTCAGCCGATAGCCGCGATCGTACAACAGCCCCATGCCCGTCATGACCGCTTCCAAGCCGCCGTGCTCCTGGATCCCGTCGAACTGGCGGGTCAACATCGCGACGTGCGCCGAGGGCGGAAGGACCTCGTTGAAGGGCAGGCCGAACGACTCGAAGACATCCCGCAGCTCGACGTCGTTGTAGCGGCCGTCGTCGTCCCGATCGCCGACGAGCGCCAGCTCGTAGAACGTCAGGCTGAGCGAGAGGGTCGATTGGGTCTTGGTGGAGTCCTGCCGTGCGCTGTCGAGGCCTTCCGGGTAGCGCGTCCGGCATTCGGAGACATCCTTGAGGACGCCCGCGGCCTTCCGAGGCACGAGTGCGACCGTCCCGGCCTGAGGCCGCTCCGGTTTCCGGTACAGCTCTTTGTAAAACCATTGGGTGCAGACTTGCGCGGTCACGAAGGCTTGCTTGTCGAGGCGGATCTGCCGTTGGATATGGGTCGTGAATGCCCCGAACACGTCCACGTCCGCCTGGGTGACGGACGGCAGCAGACCGAGGACGAGACCGATGCCGAAGACGATGGAGAAGGGCCGATGGGCACGCACGCCGTCAGTATAACACGATCGGGAGGCGCGAGATGACGGAGCGCGGGGAGAGCCGCCTTCCATATTTGACCGATGAGATTCCGGGTATCGGGGGGACGGCGAGAGCCGAGCCGGAGGATTTCGAGGTCGAAGAGCAGCCGCTGTATCTTCCGTGCGGTCAAGGCGAGCACCTGTATTTGCGAGTGAAAAAGCGGGGCCTGGGCACGCCGCAGATGGTCGCCCATCTGGCCTCGGTGTTCGGGGTGAAGGCCCGGTGCATCGGGGTGGCCGGGCTGAAGGATGCCCGGGCGGTGACCACCCAAATGGTGTCGGTGCAGGGGATCGAGCCAGACATCGTTGCGCGGGCGACCCGTGATCCGCGCATCCTCGCCGTCGAGGTCCTGGGACGCCACCGGAATCGGCTGCGGACCGGTCACCATGCGGGCAACCGTTTCCGTCTGACGCTCCATGAAGTCAGCCGGGATGCGGCCTCCGTGACCCCGCTCATTCTGGCCGAGCTCGGCCGCCGCGGTGTGCCGAATTACTTCGGGCCGCAGCGGCAAGGCCGGCACGGCGTGAACTACGAAACGGGGGCCGCCCTCCTGCGGGATCCCACGCGGCGGAACCGGATGCCGCGGCGGGAGCGGCTCTGGTTCCTCCACGCGTACCAATCGTTCCTCTTCAATCAGATGCTGGCGGCGCGGCTCACCCGGTTGGATCGCATGCTGACCGGCGATTGGGCGATCAAGCACGCCAACGGCGCCTGTTTTCACGTCGAGGACGGCGACAAGGAGCAGCCGCGGGCGGACGCGTTCGAAATCAGCCCGACGGCCCTTTTGTTCGGCTCCCGCGCACCGTGGGCGTCCGGGGAGCCCGGCGACATCGAACGAGCCGTGGTCCAAGCCTGCGGCGAGACGCCCGAATCGCTGCGCGAGGCGGCGGCACGCTGCGGCTTCCGGGGCGAGCGCCGAGCGCTGCGCCTCAAGGCGGACGATCTGCACTGGTCGCTCGAAGCACGAGTGCTGCGCGTGAGCTTTACGCTGCCGCCGGGCGGGTATGCGACTAACGTGTTGCGGGAATTGATGAAGACCGAAGAAATCGACGGCAAGCGCCGGTAAGCGGCCGAGCCGGACCGGGCTCGCCCTTCCTTCCTCCGGCACAAGGGCCTGTTACCTTCGGGTCCTTCTGCCCGGATGAGCCCGCTCGGCCGGGATCGCGGCCGACTTCAGACGAAACCGCCATGGCTTCGCCGCCCATTCGCCGGCGTAGTCCACGCCGATCCGTGGGGCGGCCAGGATGTCGGTGTCGTGGACCCGCTCACCCCGGTCCTCGATCCAGAGCGCCCGGCCCAGGGTCAGATCCCAGCGATTCAGCGTGCGGTCGATCTGGAAAGCGCGGCACAGGCGGCCGGGTCCGTCGATGAGGACGGGCGGGGAAAGGCGCTGCTCAACCGCGCGGATCAGCACCGCCGCCGGAAAGCCCTCCCGCTCGGTGACGACGTTGAGACAATGGTACATGCCGTAGATGAGGTAGACATAGGCGAGCCCAGGCGGTCCGAACAGCACATCGGTCCGTGCGGTGCGGCCCTTGGAGGCGTGACAGGCCTTGTCGTCCGGACCCACGTAGGCTTCCACCTCGTAGATCCGCCCCACCCGTGTCCCTTCTTTCGTGTCGCGGATGAGATAGTGCCCGAGCAGGCCTCTGGCGACCTCGAGCGTCGGCCGATCGAAGTAGGCACGGTCCAGGATCCTTGCCGGGGTGCGGCGCGCCATCTCGTCGCTAAAAATACCATGCCACGCCGCCCATCACCATGCGGGGCGTGCCGGGCACGAAGTGGATATCCTCGACCGGCGCCGCTTCCTGCCGCAACCGGGATTGGAAAAAGAACGTCGCCTGCTCCCACTTGGTGTCGAGCAGGTTCACGATGCTCAGGAACGCTTCCAAGCGGCCGCGGGACAGCTTGACGGGCAGGACGTACCGCTGGATGAGATCGATGTCGACCCAGGAAGGGGCACGCACGCTCCGGTCCTCCGTGAGCGGGCGGACGCCGAGGTAGAGGATCTGAAGTTGGGACGAGAGCCCTTCCGGCCACCGCAGCAACACGGAGCCGTAGGCGGTGACCTCCGGCGCTAGTGGAATCGCCTCGCCGGTACGGAACTCCGCGTGGGTCCAGGTGACGCTCCCGGTGAAGAACAGCGGCCCGAAGACCTGCGCACGGGTTCCGACCTCCACTCCATAGCGCCGGGTCGCTCCCCTCGCCGCGGTCGTTCCGGCATCGCCCACGAACACCAGTTCCGAGCTCAAGTCGAGCGCCCACAGCGTCGCGGTCAGCTCCGCCTGCGCCCAGGGTCGTGTCCGCAGGCCCAGCTCATAGCCGCGCCCGCGTGCGAGGGCCGCACCCCCCGAAACCGCAGCCCGCGCATCGTTGCTGTGATAGCCCTCGCCGTAATTGAAGAAGAGCTCCGTCCGGCGCCAGGGGCCGAGGATCACATTGAGCTTCGGCGTGAGGATCGCGCTGTCCGTCCGGCCCGCGGGCGTCAGCGGACAGGATGGGCACCGGTTGCGGACATCGAACGTAAAGAACGCCGCCCGAAGCCCGCCGGCAAGCCGCAGCCACTCCAGGGGCTGGATCTCGGCTTTCACATAGGGCGCGTAAGAAGCCTCGAGGATGTCCGTATCGGTGATCGTGCCGAGCGGCGAGCGCCTGACCTGTGTCCCGAGCCGGGCGTGGATGTCATCCACCCGCGTCTCAAGGGCGAGCGTCGCCGCCCCGGCCATTCCCCAGAGCTCACCGGCCTGCCGCCACCCCAGGTCGCCGCCGTACAGGAGCCGCCGATCCGACTGCTGGATCCCGTCGCCGTGCACCGGGTCGTCGAGGAAGAACGTGAAGTTGGTGAACAGATCGAACCGATACGATTGCGCATAGAGGTTGGCGAACGCCGTGCCGCCCGACGGCGTGTCGTAGTGATAGTTGAGACGGCCGGTGGCTCGGGTGGTCCTGCCGCCTTCCGAGGGATCGATCGCGCCGAACCGATCGATGAGGCCTCCGGTGACCGCACGGAGCGGAATTTCCCCCGAGGCGTTCCACCGGGCGGTGTGAAACGTGCCGGTGAGACTCAACTCGGAGCGGGGCGTCGGATTCATCGTCGCCTTGGCGAGGCCATTGAACCGTGCGTACCGGTTGTCGTGCTCGAAGGGCCCGTTCGTGTAATAGCCCTCCGCCGCGAAGAAGGTCCGCAGGCGGTCGCGCGTCGGGGACAGCATCAAGAGATGGCGCTGCGTGTCGAATTGCCCGCCCGCCGACTGCAGGATCCCCTCCGCGAGCCGGTCGCGGGTGATGAAGGTCACGGCGCCGGCGGTGGCGAAGTCGCCGAACCGCGGGTCGTACGTGCCCTTGTGCACGTCCACCCCTTGGATCGTCTCGGGAATGATGAAGTTCAAATCCGTGTAGCCCTGCCCGTGCGCGTGGCTCCGAAGATTGATCGGCATGCCGTCCACGAAGAACGCGATGTCCGTCCCATGGTCCGCGTCGAAGCCCCGCAGGAAATACTGGTCGGCCTTGCCGGCCCCGCCCGAATGCTCCACGCTCACGAAGCCGGGAATGAGCCGCAACAGGTAGGCCGGCCGGCCTTGCGGCTGCAGGAGGATCTCCCGGTCCGGGATGAACTGCTGGGAGGAGGCGGAACCCGGCCGGCCGATGCTCACCTCCACCTGCGGCAGGGTGAGCTCCTCATCGGGTTCGTGGGCCGACAGAAGGCGAGGGGCGGAGAGCGCGAGCAGGGCGTACACGAGCAGGCGGCCGGTCACGAGGGATCAACTCAGGCGTTTGCCAGTCGTCGTCATCGCCAGCCTGCCGTGCTTGACGCCCTTCGTGCCGATCAAGATGTCCGCGAGCTTCCGGATGTCGGACCCCTTGCCCCGCACGACCAGGACTTCCAGGCAATGGGCGTGGTCCAGATGGACGTGCATCCCGGACAGGATGTGCTTGTGATGGCGGTGCTGGATGGCGGTCAGCGTGTCGGTCAGCGCGCGCACGTGGTGATCGTAGACGATCGTGATCGTCCCGACGGTTTCCTTGTCCTCGTCCCACTCCTTGCCGACGAGCGTGTCGCGGATGAGGTCGCGCAGGGCTTCCGATCGGGTCGAATACTTCTTGCGCGCGATATGCCGATCGAAATCATCCAGCAGGTGATGGTCGAGCGAGACCCCGAAGCGGACGAGCTTCTTCATCGACGCCACGTGACGGTAACACGAAGTGAAAAACAGTAACACCGCCAAGGCCGGGCGTCAACGGATTTCAGCCGCGTGGGGCGCCGCGCGGGCGGAGTGGGGCCTTCTGTCTGCGCGCTATTCGGCTTCGATCGGCACGTAGAAAAACGTGCCCTGACGGTTGATCAGGAGCAGGGTCGGGTCTTTGGACCGGAGCGGCTCGACCAGGCGCTGATAGGCGAGCAGGCTCGGCGTCGGCTGGCGGTTCACCTCGACGATCACGTCCCCTTGCAGGAGCCCGGCGGCTTCCGCCGCGCTGTTCTCCTCGACCGCCGTGACGATCACCCCGTTGACGCCGACCAAGCCGAGCTGGCGGGCCACCATCGGCCGCATCTCATCGACCAGCACGCCGCTCAGCGGGTTGGCGGCCGACTCCACGCGCGGGGCGGGCGGCGCCCGGCGGATCCGTTCTCGCGGCGCTTCTTGGATCGTCAGCTCCACCTGCTCGAGTTTGCCGTCACGGACGACGTCCAGCCGGTGCTTGCTCCCGATGGGCGCGCTCCCGATGAGATTCTGCAATCGACCGGGGTCGACGATCTCCTTGCCGTCGAAGCGCACGACGACGTCGCCGCGTTTGAGCCCGGCCTTCTCCGCGGACCCCTTCGGCATCAGTTCCGTGATGATCGCGCCTTTGACGTCGGGAAGCTTGAACAGTTTGGCGAGCAGCGGGGTCACGTCCTGCGTGGAAGCGCCGAGAAACCCGCGGACCACCCGACCCGTCTTCAGCAGGCTTTGCATCGCCGTCCGGGCCATCACGCTCGGGATGGCAAAGCCGACGCCGATGCTGGACCCGGTCGGGCTCGCGATGGCCGTGTTGATCCCGATCAATTCACCCTTGATGTTCACGAGCGCGCCGCCGGAGTTCCCGGGGTTGATCGGCGCGTCCGTCTGGATGAAGTCCTCATAGTCGGCGATGCCGACGTCCGCCCGCCCCACGGCGCTCACGATCCCGAACGTCACCGTTTGGTTCAACCCCAAGGGATTGCCGATCGCGAGCACGAAGTCGCCGACTCCCAATTTGCTCGAGTCGCCCCAGGGGATCGTCGGGAGGCCGGTCGCATCGATCTTGACGATCGCCACATCGGTCTTGGGGTCGGTGGCGATCACCCGTCCCTTGAACTGCCGGCGGTCCGCCAGGAGGACGTCGACCTCGGCCGCCTCCGCCACGACGTGGTTGTTGGTGACGATGTAGCCGTCCGGCGAGACGATGACGCCCGATCCCTGCCCGTACTGCCGGAGCGGGGGCGGCTGAGGCAAGGTCCCGAACAGCGGGCCCTCGTCGAACGGGGTTTGGTCGCGAATCAGGACGGTGGACGCGATGTTCACCACCGCGGGGATGACCTTCGCCGCCGTCGCCTTGATCTGCGCCTGGAGATCAACGTGTGCAGGCGGGGAGGCGGGCGGCGCGGGAGGCTCGACCGCCCCGGTCAGAGTCGGGGCGCAGACGAACAGCAAGGCCAGCAGCCCCCGCCGACATATCTCCTGCATCCGCCCTCCGGACTACGCGACTGTACGGGCCGTGATACTACAAGGGGCCCCGGTCGGAGTAAATCGAAATCTGGCTCGTGGTCGTCCGGCCCCCCGGGGTTCGGTGTACGGACGGCGCTGATAGTCCGGGCGTTGCTTCTTTACAGCCGAATAAGCCCGGCCCCGATAGGGGAAACTGCCTGGGCGGGTCTACAAGGAACAGAAACGGGCTAGGGCGTGAATACACATCTGGCGCAACTGATCGATGCCTTTCTCAGCGTCCGGGTCCTCGTCGTGGGGGATGCGATCCTGGACGGGTATCTGGAAGGCGGCACGGGGCGACTCTGCCGAGAAGCGCCGGTTCCGATCGTCTCCATCGCGCACCGAAGATATGCCCCGGGCGGGGCCGCCAATACGGCGGCGAACGTGGCGAGCTTGGGCGCCCAGGCGACGATCCTGTCGGTCGTGGGGGATGATCGGGAGGGCGACGTGCTGTGCGATGTCTTGCGGGGTCACCGCGTGGCGGTCACCGGCCTGCTCAAGCACGCCGCCCGCCGGACCGTCACCAAGCAGCGCGTGGTCGCCGACTCCCAGATTCTCGTCCGCTTCGACGAGGGCACCGAAGGGCCGCTCGATCATCGGGCGGAACAATGGCTGGTCGGCCGGCTGGTGGATCTGTTCGCCGAGCACGACGCGATCATCGTCTCCGACTATGGGGCTGGCGTCTGGTCGCCGTTGATGATCAGCGCGCTCGCGGATCTCCAGCGCAGTCTTCCGCGGGTCCTCGTGGTCGATTCCCGAAGCCAACTGCGCCGCTTTCGCAAAGTCGGGGCGACCGCGGTCAAGCCGAATTATGCGGAAGCCCTCGACTTGCTGGGCCGAAGCAAGCCGCCGACGGGCGCGCGCGCCGACGTCCTGCACGAGGCCGGGCCGCGCATCCTGGAGCTGACCGGCGCCCAGATCGCGGCGGTGACGCTCGATACCGACGGGGCGCTGCTCTTCGAGCGGGATCGCCCCGTGTACCGGACCTATGCCCGACCGGCCCGCCACGCCCGTGCCGCCGGCGCCGGCGATACCTTCGTCGCCGCCTTGACGATGGCGCTGGCGATCGGCGCGCACACACCGGCGGCCGCGGAGTTGGCGTCGGCGGCCGCGGCGGTCGTCGTCGCGAAGGACGGCACGGCCGTCTGCGCCGCGGACGAGGTGCGTGACTACATCGCGCCCGAGGGGAAGGTGTCGGATCTGCGCCGGCTGACGGCGCGGGTACTGTGGTACCGGGAGCAGGGGCGGCGAATCGTCTTTACGAACGGCTGCTTCGACCTTCTTCACAGCGGTCATATCACCTATCTCAACCATGCCAAAGCCCTGGGCGACGTCCTCATCGTCGGCGTCAATTCCGACGGGAGCGTGCAGCGCCTCAAGGGCCCGCGCCGTCCGATCAACCCGTTGGAAGACCGCCTGCAGGTGTTGGCGGCGCTCAGCTCCATCGATCACTTGATCGCCTTCGACGACGATACGCCGACGAGCCTGCTCGAGGCCTTGCGCCCCGACGTCTACGTGAAAGGGGGCGACTACACGAGGGAGACGCTGCCCGAAGCTCCCGTCGTCGAGGCGCTCGGCGGGTCCATTCGGTTCCTGCCCTACGTCGAGGACCAATCGACGACCGGGATCATCGAACGGATACGGGCGGCGGCGGACGGTCGCATCCCGGCCCGGACCAGGGGCGTGATGAAGACACAGGTCGCCGGCCCCCCGCCCGTGGGCTGAGCTGATAGGGAGAGCATGGCGGCTGCGATCGATGTCCTGATCCCCACGTACCGGCGTCCTCACGCGCTGGCCGTCACCCTCACCAGCCTGTTCGGTCAAACCTTCCGCGACTTCCGCGTCGTCATCTCGGACCAAAGCGACCAGACGTCGATCACGATGACTGGTGAGCTCCAGGCGGTGCTCCGTGCTCTCGGGGTCCATGGACACGACATCGAGCTGCACAGCCATCTGCCGCGCCGCGGGATGGCCGAGCAGCGCCAGTTCCTGCTCGACTGTGCGACCGCACCGTATGCCTTGTTTCTCGACGACGACGTCATCGTGGAGCCCGATGTGCTCGGACGTCTGTGGCGGGCCGTGCAGCAGGAGCAGTGCGGCTTCGTCGGTGCGGCGGTGATCGGCCTGAGCCTGCTGCACGACGTTCGCCCGCACGAGCAGGGGATCGAATTCTGGGACGGCCCCGTCCGTCCGGAATCCGTGACCCCGGGCAGCCGGGAATGGAATCGGCACGTCTTGCACAACGCGGCGAACCTCTTCCACCTCCAGCAGCGGTTGAGGCTGACGCCCGAGACACAGCGGACGTACCGCGTCGCATGGGTGGGGGGCTGCGTGCTCTACGAGACCGCGAAGCTTCGCGAGGCCGGCGGGTTCTCGTTTTGGCGGGACCTCCCGGAGGAGCACTGTGGCGAGGACGTCTTGGCGCAGCTCAGGGTCATGGCCAAGTACGGGGGGTGCGGACTGATCCCTTCCGGAGTCTATCATCAGCAGTTGCCGACGACGATCGTGGATCGCCGGGTGGACGCGCCGAAGGTCCTGCGCCACCTGATCCACGAGCCTGTGGTCAGGTGATGCCTACCGTCGACGCTCCCCGATTCATTCAGATCGAGCCGGTCGGCCAGTGCAACCTCCGGTGCCGGATGTGCTCCGTGCAGTTCCGCGAGGACGGTCCGCCCGACGGCAGTCCCGCCGTCATGCCGTATGAGCGGTTCACCCGGCTGATGGATCAGTGCACCGGGCTCCAGGAGCTTCATCTCCAGGGATTGGGCGAGCCCTTGATGCACCCCCGCTTTTTTGATCTCGTGGCCTATGCGGCCGCGAAGGGCATCCGGGTGACGACCAACACCAACCTGACGCTGCTGCGCCCGGGATGGGCGGAGCGGTGCGTGACGAGCGGGCTCGCCTCCATCCGGGTCTCGATCGACGGGGCCACCGCCGAGACGTATGAAGGCATCCGGGTGGGTGCGAGCTTCCGCCGCGTCGTCAGGAACCTCACCGCCCTGGTGGAGGCCCGCGGCCGGCTGGAGGCCTCCAGTCCCGCGATCGGCCTCGTGATGGTGGTGATGCGCCGGAACCTCCAGGAGCTCCCCGCGCTCGTCCGGCTTGCCTGGGAGTGGTCGGTCGACGAGCTCTTCGTTCAGCACCTCTGCCACGATTTCGGAGAATCCACCCTGCCTGCTCGCTATGCGGGGATGCGCGAGCTCGTGCAGCGCGAAACGCTCCTCGACGAAGACGAAGGACGGATCGAACGGTATTTCAACGAGGCGTCGGAGGTGGCCGCCCGGCTCGGGGTCCGGCTGCGCCTGCCCCGGACGAGAGCGCGCTTGCATCCGCCCGGGACCCCCGGCCCTCGGCGCTGCGACTGGCCCTGGCGCGGGCTGTACGTGAGCTATCAAGGCCTCGCGTTGCCGTGCTGCATGGTCTCGACCCCGGATCGGATCCAGTTGGGCGACGTCGCCGAACGGGGCATCGAGCCGGTCTGGACCGGTGAGGCCTACGAGGACTTCCGCCGCCGCCTGGACTCGGATGATCCTCCTGAGGTCTGCCGGTCCTGCTCGGTCTATAAAGGAACTTTTTAGTCCTCAGTGCTGAGTGCTGAGTGCTGAGTGAACGGAGCCTCTGCCGTTTCCGATCCGAAGTCTCAGCACTCAGCACTCAGCACTCAGCACTTCCCAACATGGCCACCGTCGATGTCCTGCTTCCCACCTACAATCGCCTCTCCTCGCTGATCATGACCCTGTCCGGGCTCGCCGGGCAGTCGCGGGCCGATCTTCGCGTCGTGGTCTCGGATCAAAGCGCACGGCCCGTCTGGGAGGAACCGGTCGTCCAAACGCTCGGGCGCGTGATCGAGTCGCGCGGTGGCCGCGTGGAATGGCATTACCGGGTGCCGTCGCGAGGGATCGCCGAGCAGCGGGCCTTCCTGCTCGAGCAGGCGTCGGCGGACGCCGTCCTGTACCTGGACAATGATGTCTTCATGGAGCCGTGGGTGGTGGATCATCTTTTGGCGACGCTCGGGTCCGAGGGGTGCGGGTTCGTCGGCGCCTTCCCGGCCGGGCTGTCCTACCGGGAGGATGTCCGGCCGCATCAGCAGCACGTCGAATTCTGGGACGGTCCGGTCACGCCCGAAGAGGTCGACCCCGGCTCGGATCGATGGGAGCGCCGGCACCTCCACCGCGCCGCCAATCAGTTCCATGCCGGGCGGCGGTTGAAGCCGGGCGAGCGCCGCCTCTACAAGGTCGCGTGGGTGGCGTCCTGCGTGCTCTACGATCGCCGTAAGCTCCTCGAGGTCGGCGGGTTTGCGTTCTGGCCCCGCTTGCCCCGCTATCACTCGGGTGAAGAGGTCCTCGTGCAGAACCTCCTCCTGCGCCGGTGGGGTGGGTGCGCGATCATGCCTTCGGGCACCTACCACACGGAAGTGCCGTCGACCGTCTTGAACGAGCGGGGAACTGTCGATGGCCACGCGCTCGACCTGCTGCCGGAGATGATTGCCCGCTATGCCGGAGGCCGCGAAGCCCCCCTCTTCTCACCGACCGATCACCATCCGCGGTCCACGGACCAAGCAGTTTCGTAAGCCGCTCCTCCCCGGTGGTGGATGCCGGCACTACACCTCCGGTCGGCGGCCTCTGATTTCCGCACTCGGGTCCGGTGTTTTAGGGTGGCGTGACTGAGGAAGCCAGCATGGCCACGCGTGTGCACGCATCGGAGCCCGGATTGCTCAACCGGCTCCCAGTCGCGGCGACCCGGGTCGCGGTCTTCCGCGCCTCCCGCCTCGGCGACTATCTCTGCGCCACGCCCGCGCTTCGCGCGCTGCGGGCGGCGCTCCCGGCGGCGGAGATCACGGTGATTGCGCTCCCATGGGTGGCGGAGCTCGCCCGGCGTTCTGCTCTCATGGATCGAGTCGAATCCTTCCCGGGCTATCCGGGGATCGCGGAGCAGTGGTTCCGGGCCGCGGACGCACTCGCGTTTTTTGCGCGAATGCAGGACCGGCGCTTCGACCTGGCGATTCAGATGCACGGCACCGGCGTCTATGCCAATCCCGTGACCTTGATGCTCGGCGCACGAATGACCGCCGGGCTGATTCGCCCCGGCGATCCGCCCGGCCGGTTGGATGCGGCCTTTCCGATGCCGTCGGGCGTCCATCAGGCCCGACGGCTTCTGGCCTTCATGGCGTTCCTCGGGGCCCCGTCGCAAGACCTGACGCTCGACTTTCCCCTCGGCCTCGACGAGGCTCTGGCGGCCGATCGGCTTCTCACCGACGCCGATCCGCCGTTCATCGGACTGCACGCCGGGACCTGGGACGACGCGAAGCGCTGGCCCGCCGAGCGATTTGCCGAAGCGGGGAGCGAGCTTCAGCGACGTCACGGCGGGACGATCGTGCTGCTCGGCGGCGAACGGGAACGAGCGGTCGGGGAACGTCTCAATCAGAGCGTCCGGGGAGCGTGCCGGAACCTGATCGGGCGGACATCGCTTGGCGTGCTCGGCGGGGTCATCGCCCGCCTGCATGTGCTGCTGACCAATGATTCCGGTCCTGCCCACATCGCCTATGCGCTCGGGACGCCGTCGGTGACGATCTTCGGTTCGACGGACCCGGTGGACTGGGGCCCGCTCAATGGCGGCCCGCACCGCACCCTCGCTCACCTCGTCCCAGACGCGCGCTGCCCGATCGGGAACGTGTGCCTCCTCGCCGTGTCGGCAGACGAGGTCGTCGCTGAGGCCGAAGCGGTGATGCGAGCCAGCGACGGGACTGGTCACCCGGATGGCGGGCGGGGCCGGCCATCGGGACCAAGCAGGCGTTCCGCACACACGACCACACACACTCAGGGCCTATGACCGGCTCCGACGTGAAGAAAATTGCGATCCTTCGTGCAAACGGGCTGGGCGACCTGATCTTCTCCCTGCCCGCCGTCGAGTCGCTCCGTGTCGCCTTCCCGGCGGCCGAGATCATCTGGCTGGGAGCGCCGTTGCACGCCGCCTTGTTCTCCGGCCGGCCGTCCCCCGTCGATCGCGTCGTCGTGGTGCCGCCGTTCCGCGGCGTTCGTGACGAGCCCGAGACAGACCGGCGCGCCGTGCGGGCGTTCTTTGCCGCGATGGCCGATGAGCAGATCGACGTCGCGCTCCAGCTCCATGGGGGCGGCCGCCATTCCAATCCCTTCATTCGCCGGCTGAGGGCTCGGCTCACGGTCGGCATGAAGACTCCCGATGCCGTGCCGCTCGATCGCTGGATTCCGTACGTGTATTTCCAACCGGAAGTGCTGCGCTACCTCGAAGTGGTGTCCTTGCTCGGCGTGCGGCCGGTCAGGCTCGAGCCTCGCGTCGCGGTGACCGAGACCGATGATCGGGAAGCGGACCGGGTCCTTCCGCGCCGAACGCCGCTGGCGGTGCTCCACCCGGGGGCCACGGACGGGCGCCGGCGGTGGCCGGCGGAGAAGTTTGCGAGGGTGGGGGACGTGTTGGCGGCGGCGGGTGCCGCGGTGGCGATCATTGGACTCGAGCAAGAAAAGCCGGTCATCGAGCAGGTCCTCGCCTCCATGACTTCTCCCGCCCTGGACCTCGGCGGCCGTCTAACCCTGCACGGGCTCATCGGTGCCTTGGCACGCTGTCGCGTCTTCGTCGGCAACGACTCGGGCCCGCTGCATCTGGCCGCCGCACTCGGTGCGGCGACGGTCGGAATCTTTTGGTGCGGGAACCTCATCAACGGCGGACCCTTGACTCGCCGGCGCCATCGGCCCGCCGTGTCGTGGTGTCTGTGCTGTCCCGTCTGCGGCACGAATTGCATGGAGGGCCGGTGCCCGCACCGGGAATCCTTCGTGGCCGATGTGCCGACCGACGAGGTGGCGGAAGCGGCTCGGAAGCTGTTCGAACAGACGGCCCGGGAAGCATCACCCGAGCGCGATCCCACGAGCGCGTCCATCGACGGTCTGACGTTCAGCGCGGCGTGACGATCCGGGGTACTGCCGGAGCGAGGCCGTGTCCGATGCCGCCGGGGAGCAACGGCAAGCAGACGGCCGGGAAGGGGTTGCGTAGGCCGCCCGCCCTCGCTGCCCCCGGGCGTCTGAGCGACAACGCCTGGAAGCTCCGACTGATGCCGAGGTGGGCGCGGGGTGCGTAGAGTAGCAGGAACCAGGAGGAGCGTGATGCCGAATCGACGAGATGACGAGCTCAGGACCGAACGGGGGACCCGCTCGCCGCAAGGCGCGCCGTCTGGGCAAGGGAGACCGCGTCCCGATGACGTCGGCGGCTCGGGAGTCTACCCGGCGTCGGGCCCGCCTCCACCCGGCGACGCGGTGGTCAGGGGCCAAGCCGAGTGGGGCCAAGGTATTCGCGGGGCCGCCGGCTACGAGGACCATGGAGAGTCGGAAGCCCTTGAGCTCCCTCCGGAGTCGGAGGCGTCCCGGCGTGAGCCTGGACCGTCGGCAGGGAAAGGCGCCGGCTCGCGCGGTGGAGTCGAGTCGATGAACGCGGAGGGCCATATGGAATCCATGACAGGCAGGGAACGGTATCGAACGAACAAACAGGACCTCGGATGGAGCGAAGAGCAGGCCGACCAGAACGTGGGTGAGACCGAGCGGGTCGTGTCGGGTGTCCTCGGCGCCGGGCTTCTCACCGCCGGGGTGTTCCGCCGCTCGTGGGCCGGCGGCCTCCTGGCCGTCGTCGGGGCTGCGCTGTTGCATCGCGGCGTCAGCGGGTACTGCATGCTGTACGATGCGATCGGCGCCGATACGAACGCGCTCGGCCGGCGCAAGGTGCGGACGGGCCAGTCGGTCAAGGTTCAAAAGCGGATCCGGATCGACCGCCCCCGTGAGGAGCTCTACCGGTTTTGGCGCAACCTGGAAAACCTGCCCCGCATCATGAGCCACCTCGACTCGGTTCAGGTGCTCAACGACCGGCTGTCCCACTGGGTCATCAAGGCCTTGCCGATCGGCGGGCCGAAGCTGGAATGGGATGCGGAGATCATCAATGAGATCGAGCATGAGTTGATCGGCTGGCGGTCGTTGCGGGGATCCGATGTCGACAACGCGGGGTCGGTACGGTTTGAGCCGGCGGGTGATGGTCGCAGCACCGACGTGACGGTGACCATGCAGTATGCCCCGCCCGGCGGGCGATTGGGCTCGATGATCGCCTCGATCATGGGGCAGGACCCCGAACGGTTGCTCGAAGAAGACCTCCGCCGATTCAAGGACCTGATCGAGACGCAAGGCTACAGCCTGGAACGAGAGCGGAATGTCGCACCCGCGGCAAGACTCTGACAAGCCCATTGGGACCCCGGAAGAGCCGGAGCCGGCGAGCGATCCGGCGACGAGGCCCGGGGAGGATGAGCATTCCGACCGCCAAGAGCCGCGAGAGCCCGGTGTCGCCCGTGGCAAACGGCCGGCCCGGGGGCGTTGAGGAGCCGCGGCGGTGGGTCAGGCCCCGCGCCGTGAACGCCGGCGCCGGGGGGACGGCGGGTGTGGAACGCGCCGCGGCCCGCGAGCCGCTCTTCGTTGAGACCCTCACCGCGACCAGCGAGGTGTTGATGCCGCGCGGCAAACGAGAACGGACCGAGATCCCGGAGACGATCCGGCGATCGGACAAACACGCCCAAGAGATTTGGACGAAGACCCACGACAGCGCCGTCGAGACGTATGGCGAGGGGGCCCGGGCGCACCGGGTGGCGTACGCCTCCCTTAAGCACTCCTACAAGAAGGAAGGAGACCACTGGGTCAAGAAGGCCGAGCGGGGTCCGTCGGACCCGCAGGCGGCCCGCGGGCCCACCACACGGCCGTCGTCGACGGCGAAGCCGGCGCCGACGGCACGCGGCAAGATCGCAAAAACGGAAGCCGAAGCGCGTGTGAAAGCCAAAGAAGCTCGGAAGGAAGCGGCGCGGGCTACTCGTGCTCGAACGTCAAGCGCTCGCCATAGGCGGCCGCGGTAAAGGCCTCGATCGCTTGCCGGAGGCTCAGTCCTGGAAATTCCATGCGATCGAGGTCCGCGTCTCCGATCCTCAGCCGGGCCGCTTCCCACAAGTGCCGGACCGCCTGCGACGTGAACCCCAAGAGTCGGGCGCCCACCACATCCGCCGCCAGCGCATCGCAGCTCGCGATCACTAACCCCGTTTCTACGACATGGCCGCCGAGCGGTCCGGTCCCGATCATCGCCGGATGTCCCACCGTTACGGCCAGGTGAATCGGAAAACGTTTCGCCATCGCCGCGATGAAGGAATGCATGTCGTCGAAGAAATGGTGCTGGTGGCGCTGCCGGCTGCGCGGGTGGCCGTAGTAATCCGCGGCCGGGAAGGACATCGCGATGTTCTTGAGCGCGAGCGTCACGGTTGCGGTTTCATGGAGCTTGAGCTGGTTGACCGCGACGAGCGCCTCGTACTCGAGCACCCGCGGGTTGACCATCACGGTCTCTTGCGGGCCCCGCACTTCCCGATCTCGCCCGTAGTCCAACTCGACCGGCACGAACGGGGGACGGTTGTGGTCGAAGAACTCGGCGCCCTCCTGCTCGACGACCTCCATCAAGCCGGCAGACCGGAAGACCTCGGCGGTCTCCGCCGCGCCTGCGCCTCCGGTCACGACGACGGCGCGCGGGCCATGTCGCCGCACGGCTTGCAGGACCGCGCGCAGCGTGTCGGGTTGGGTGACTCCCGTGGCATCGCTCGGCGATGCCCACGTTTCGTTCGGCTTGACCGCGACCAGCTTTCCCCGCAGCAGGGGCTCGAGGTCCAGGTGGCCGAGCGCCTCCCGGATGGCCCTGGTGATGTCGTCATGCCGCGCAATCGCGACGCGAGCCATCTCGTCATCCTCGGGTACAGGTCCCACGGCCCAGCCGCATGCCGTCTCTTGCTCTCTGGAACTGCTGGGTTACTCCCTCGGCCTCATCCAATCTGTACCGCAGTCGGGCGTGGAGCGATACCAGCCTGCCGATCATGAGCCTGTCCGTCAGGGAGGAAGTCGGAAGCCATACGCGCTTTCCCTGACGCTCAGTGGTCTACGGGGCGGCGAGGCTCCCGCCGATAGGGCCGCCGCCACCCCGCACGCTACGATACGGGCCAGGCTTTCGAGAAACCGAGGAGGTTCGTATGCCGCGGATCACATTCACGGGACATCCGTTGCATCCCCAGATGATCGTCATGCCGGCCGGGCTCTTGCCGTTCAGTCTGCTCATGGACGTCATGCACCTGGCGACGCGCGACCGTTCGTACGCGGATGCCGCCTACTACGCGATGATGGGAGGTTTGGTGGGAGGCCTTGCCGCCGGGGCGGCGGGAGCAGCCGACTTCATGACCATTCCCGAAGACAGCGAGACGAAGAAGATCGGTCGGTTGCACGGAATCCTCAACGTCGCCTTGCTCAGCCTGACCGCCGTCAACCTGCTCCTGCGTCGGAACCGCCGGGCGCCCGGCGGGCTCCCGATCGTTCTGTCGCTGGTCGGCAACGCGGGCCTGTTCGTGTCCGCATGGTACGGCGGGCACTTGGTCTACGAACACGGCATGCGCGTCAAAGCGGCCGGCGGCCCCACCGATGTCCCGGAGATCAAGCCGCCCGGCGATGAAAAGCTCGAGCAGATGCTCTTGGGACTGGAGAAGGCGGGACAGAGGAAAGGAGAAGATTGAGGTTGAGCAACTGTCTTGATTGTCAAGCGGGCGAGCTGACTCGCCACGGTGATTGATGTTTGACCATCGCGTTGAGAATGGTCAGGAGCTTGTGCATGCAGGCGACCAGGGCGACCTTGGGCGCCTTGCCGACGGCCCGGAGTCGGCCATAGAACGCCTTGATCACCGGATTCCACTTCACCGCGACCAGCGTCGCCATATAGAGGACCTGCCGCACGGGGGCACGGCCGCCCCAGCAGGTGCGCCGGCCGCGCAGCGTGCCGCTGTCGCGGTTGAGCGGCGCCACCCCGACCAAGGCCGCCAGGTGTTTGTGGCTCAGGGTGCCGAGTTCCGGGAGTTCCGCCAGGAGCGTGCGGCTCATCACCGGGCCAACGCCCGGCACGCTGCGCAGCAGATCCTCCTTTGCGCGCCACAGCGGCAGCGACTGGATCAACTGCGAGAGCTCCTCATCGACCTGGGCAAGGTGGCGGTCCAGCCAGGCGAGATGGGCCTCGAGTTGGCGCTGCACACGCCGGGGCGCCGTCCCCAGGCGGTTCTGCTCGGCGGTCCGCATGTCCAGGAGCTGCCGCCGGCGGGTCAGCAGCGCCCGCAGCTCCTGGGTGGCCTGATCGGCGATCGGCCGGGGCGCCGGCCGGACCGCTTCGGCAAACTGCGCCAGGACGGCGGCGTCCAGCGCATCGGTCTTGGCCAACCGCCCGGTGGCTTTGGCAAAATCGCGCACCTGCCGCGGATTGACGACGCAGACCGGCAGCCCCGCAGCCGCCAGGGCGCTCACCAGCGGCAGTTCGAGGCGCCCCGTCGCCTCGACCACGATGGCGACCGGACGCGCGGCTTGGAACTGCTCCACCAACGCCTTGAGACCGGCCTCGGTGTACGGCACCACCTGCCGCGCCCCCGACGGCCGCTCGGCGCAGTCAAGCTGCTCCTTGGAGACGTCAATGCCAACAAAGCGAGGCGTGTCAGTCATGGGTGCTCCTCCTCGTGAAGGCCTCCGACTCGCTCGGCCTTGCCACGATGCGGGCTCACGGCCCAGGCAACTGTACGAGCTTGGGGAGGCAAGGACGTGACGACCACGCTCAACCACGGTCTACGGGACCGAAGGTTCATCGGCCTATCACGTCCGGGGTTCATGCTCGCGTCATAGTAAAAGATCAGGTGAAAGATACAAGGTTGAGCAACTGTCTTGATTGTCAAGCGGGCGAGCTGACTCGCCACGGTGATTGATGTTTGACCATCGCGTTGAGAATGGTCAGGAGCTTGTGCATGCAGGCGACCAGGGCGACCTTGGGCGCCTTGCCGACGGCCCGGAGTCGGCCATAGAACGCCTTGATCACCGGATTCCACTTCACCGCGACCAGCGTCGCCATATAGAGGACCTGCCGCACGGGGGCACGGCCGCCCCAGCAGGTGCGCCGGCCGCGCAGCGTGCCGCTGTCGCGGTTGAGCGGCGCCACCCCGACCAAGGCCGCCAGGTGTTTGTGGCTCAGGGTGCCGAGTTCCGGGAGTTCCGCCAGGAGCGTGCGGCTCATCACCGGGCCAACGCCCGGCACGCTGCGCAGCAGATCCTCCTTTGCGCGCCACAGCGGCAGCGACTGGATCAACTGCGAGAGCTCCTCATCGACCTGGGCAAGGTGGCGGTCCAGCCAGGCGAGATGGGCCTCGAGTTGGCGCTGCACACGCCGGGGCGCCGTCCCCAGGCGGTTCTGCTCGGCGGTCCGCATGTCCAGGAGCTGCCGCCGGCGGGTCAGCAGCGCCCGCAGCTCCTGGGTGGCCTGATCGGCGATCGGCCGGGGCGCCGGCCGGACCGCTTCGGCAAACTGCGCCAGGACGGCGGCGTCCAGCGCATCGGTCTTGGCCAACCGCCCGGTGGCTTTGGCAAAATCGCGCACCTGCCGCGGATTGACGACGCAGACCGGCAGCCCCGCAGCCGCCAGGGCGCTCACCAGCGGCAGTTCGAGGCGCCCCGTCGCCTCGACCACGATGGCGACCGGACGCGCGGCTTGGAACTGCTCCACCAACGCCTTGAGACCGGCCTCGGTGTACGGCACCACCTGCCGCGCCCCCGACGGCCGCTCGGCGCAGTCAAGCTGCTCCTTGGAGACGTCAATGCCAACAAAGCGAGGCGTGTCAGTCATGGGTGCTCCTCCTCGTGAAGGCCTCCGACTCGCTCGGCCTTGCCACGATGCGGGCTCACGGCCCAGGCAACTGTACGAGCTTGGGGAGGCAAGGACGTGACGACCACGCTCAACCACGGTCTACGGGACCGAAGGTTCATCGGCCTATCACGTCCGGGGTTCATGCTCGCGTCATAGTAAAAGATCAGGTGAAAGATACAAGGTTAAGGTTGAGGATGAAGAAGACGAGCCCCTGGGGAAAAGGGGAAGGTTGAGGTTGAGGCTAAGGTTGAGGGAGAGAAGGCGGACGGGGGAGGGAGGAGGTTGAGGCTAAGGTGAAGAGGGCGAGCCTCCCTTGGAAGTTTAAGGATGAGGGAACGAGGCGCTCTAGAGGCCTGGAGCGGTCTGGAGCAGGGCTTGACGTCGTGGTTCAGTTGACGACGCCATGGGGTCGGAGGCGCCGGTGTTCCATTGCCAAGGCTTCTGCCTCGTCCGCGGCCTTTCGGTAGCTTTGAGCGATTTCCCGGCAGTGGCGTGCATGCTGAGGCACGTCCACTTTCCCATGCGGCGGAGGGTGTGTCTCGTAAAACTCAGCCATGAAGTCCCAGCGTTCGGCCTTCTCCCTGAAGTCTTGGGCCTGCTGGGAGTAATAGTTCGCAAGCCCCGCATGGTCCTGCTGATCGAGCATGCGCTGAGGTGAAGTCGCCGTACAGCCTTGGAGGGCCAGCGCTAGGATGATGGTCATGAGCACGAGAGATGAGCGTGTGATGAGCATGATCTTCCTCGCCTTGGACCGACCCGACCGATCGGGACATCAGTAGAAAGCCGATGTGCCTGGGGTCAGCAAAGTCAGTGCCACAGCAAGGCAGGACAGGTCATTTGACTTTTTGCAGAGCCGAGCCGGACGACACCCTGTTGAGTACCAGAAGGGGGCAAAGGGCAGATCGAGGAGGGTTCCAAAAAGGGACACGCGGGCGCTGATCATACGTACAATGTTTCGAGGCCGTTCCTGATCGTATGCTTGAGGGCCACCCGACTGACGGGTCGCGACGCCCGTGGTAGTCTCCGGCCATGACTCATGTCATCGCGTCGGCTGTGGCCCCTCATCGCCCCCCTTGTTGTGTCGGCCTGTTCCGTCGATCCCCACTCGAGCAGCATCTTCCCCCCGCCCATGATCGAACAGCGGACGGAGGTCACGCATCTCCGCGGCCAACGCCACACCACGCTGTTCAGCTATAACATCGACTTCTTTCAACGCCATCGAGAGGCGTACCTCATCAGCTCGGGAATTCATTTGCCCACGGCAAGCAGCGACACCGTCCATTTCTCGGAACAGTGGCCCCAGCTCGCGGCGCTCGGTGCTCCCGTCATTGTTCAGGGCCGCGTACTTGTTGGGGAAGACGCGGACGGCCCAGCCCTCAGGACCCCACGATCCTGAGCGCTTCGGCAGGTGTCCGATGCTCATTTCCGGGGCAGAACGGGCAGGTGGGATCGTAACGGTCCTTTGCCCGCGGCTCGGCCGTCGCCGGCACGCCATGAGGCCGGTGCGCCCGCTAGCCGGCGACGATCACCCATTCCTTGGTCGTCGGGTCCTGTCTGATGACTGACATCGCATGGACTCAGCGAGAGAGATAGCGGTCCGGGTTCTCGAAGAAGCGCGCTCGGCAAGCGTCGGAGCAAAACCGATAGGGATGACCGCGGTAGATCGCCGTCACAGCCTCGGCCTCCGGCTTGAGCGCCATGCCACAAACGGGGTCCCGGTCTGGCGGCCGGACTTGCGCGGCGGGTCGTGTTCCGATGAGCTGATGGATCAACGTCAGTTCGTTGAGCAGGAGGCGGGGTAGCAGGAAATGCCCGCGAACCCGTTCGCGTCCCCGTTCGCCCAACTCCCGAGCCTCAGCCGGCTGTTGTAGGAGGCGGATGATGCCGGCGGCGCAGCCCTCCACGGTGTCCACGAGGATGCCTCCCACCCCGTCGGCCATCTGGAGGGGGATCCCGCCGGCCTGTCCAGCGACCACAGGGGTTCCTTTCCAGAGGGCTTCGGAGACGACCAAGCCAAAGCCTTCGCGGATCGATTTCTGGACCACGACGCTCGAGAGTCGTTGAAAGGCATTCACCTCGATGTTGCCCACCCCGGTGAGGTTCGTGAAGACGTGGACTAGGGGATCAGCTTGCGCTTCGGCTTCGAGCCGGCGGTACACTTCCCACCCTTCCGGGTCGTCCAGCGCCATCGAGCCGACCAGCGCGAGCTGAAGCCCCGCAACTTCTCGCCGGGCGAGCTTATAGGCCTCGATGACGCCGAGTGGGTCCTTCCAGGGGTCGAACCGGGCCACCTGAGTGATGAGCGGACGACTGAGCCGAATGCCGATCCAATCGAGGATTTGCCGAGCCGTCTCGTCGGCCAGACGCAGGTTCTTGGGGCTCAAGGGATCGATGGCGGGCGGGATGATCTCGACGCGGGGGACCGGAAAGTCGGGCGGCACAAACTCCGCCATGGTGAAGACCGCCGCGTCATAGTCCGTGAGATAGGGTCGAAGAAACTGCCACACCTCGGGATTTGGCCTCGACGTGTCGATGTGACACCGCCAGAGCCAACGTGCATTGCCCTGGCCGTGCAGCGGCAAGATGGCCGCCGGCTGAGGATCGTTGACCACGATGACGTCATACTCCTCCTCGAGCATCCGCGCGTTCTGCTCGCTCTGGGCGAGGTAAATCGCCTGCTGCTCGCTGGTCAGCCGGACGTGGGCGCCCTGCAAGCCATTGTGCAGGGCCTTGGTGACCACGAAGAAACGCTCATCGCCCTGAATAATCTTCCAGTCCGCCACCAGACCCAAATCGTTCAAGAGCGGAATCGCCGACCGCAACAGCTCCGAGACCCCGCCGCCGTACGGCGTCGCGTTCAGGTGGAGAATCCGAACGCCTCGGAGAGGCTCCGCCACCCGAACGAGGTCATCCAGCGTGACGTCCGGGGCCACTCCCCGGTAGGCCTCGATGGACCGCTCCCCCACGTCGACTGTCTGAAGCATGCTGGCGTCTCTCTGCCGTCGGCTAATAGGTGATGGGCGGGCGATCCTCGTCGATCACGAGCATCAAGCGACGACGCTTCAAGGGACGGTCCGGGTCGCGGGTGTAGTGACTGAGATCCTCTGAGACCCGTACCCGGCTCAACGGGACGGCCACTGACTGCCGCATATGGACCATTCGGGTATCGAGGAGGAGATCCACCACCTGGTCCGTGACGCCGGTCACTTCGGCGTTGAGACTCGATTCGTTGCGGAACTGGACGGTCACGCGTTCCTCTGGATCGATCCACGGCCTGATGAGCTTTGCTTTCTCGTCGTTCGTCATGCTTCTTCCCTTGTCCCTGGTCTGGCTTCCCTCAACACCTCGAACGCCTCGCTTCAGCCGCTCGGTGTAAGGTGTCTCTTCGGTGGGCTTGAGTGCGATTGTCTACCCGTCGGCGAGCCCCGGCCGAACGCCTCGCGATCGTACCGGAGCAGATCTCCGATTCGGTCGAGCGTCATGTCCGGGACCTGATATCGTGCCAGGAGCGCCTGATCATGCGCGTAGTGCCCCTGACGCGGAAAAATGGTCGTGACTCGCGCACCCCAGGCGGCCATGACAGAGCGGCTGGAAGACGACGTCGCCGTCCGAGAAGAGGGCGGTCGGTCCCCACTGACTGCAATGCTCGATGGCGTCGAGCGAGCTCGGGAACAGGCGATTGGCGAAGGGATAGTTCACGAAGAAGTGCGACACTTCCAACAGGTCGGGATCTCGAGGATTCTCGAGACGGTACCGCTGGAGTGCGCCGAGGTAGTCGGCATCTCCCAGCTCACGCCGCAGCTCCTCGAACAGAACCCAGTACCGTTGCTGCCGTTCGGGTCCGACGCTGTGGGCCAGATGCCGCTGGGGATCAGCGGTGACCCGGTCATTGTCCAGCAGCGTATTGTCCACGTCGAACAGGAAGGCGATGGGCGCTGGGCTGGCCGTCGGCCCCGTCGGTGTCGAAGGCATCACTGGCGTCCTCTCCGGTCCACCATACGGATACGCTGAACCGCATTCAAGCACCTCAATGAAGCGCGCAAGGACGTCAAACACGACGCTTGAACCGACCGTTAGCCGGCTTCGTTGCTCGCCGCTCGCCGCGCGGCCTTCCATAGCTCCATTGCCACCACCGGCAGCACGGCGGCCAAGCCGAAGAACAGCAGCCAGTGTTCAAAATCGAAGGGCGCGACCTTGAAGATTTCATGGGCCGGCGGGAACAGAATGATCGCCACCTGCAGACCGGCGGCGAGCGCGGTCGCGCCGACCAGGTAGCGGTTGGTGAACGGTCCGATCGTGAACAAAGACTCCCGGTCGCTCCGGATATTGAACGCGTGGGCCAACTGCGCGATGACGAGCACGGTGAACGCCGCTGTCCGCGCCCGGCCGAGGTCATTGTCCATGCTGTAGAGGCAGTAGACGAAACCGAGGATCGTGACGACGGCGAGAAACAGGCCCTGCACGAACATCAGGAAGATCCGGTCACGGTCGAGCAGGCGGCTGTTGACCGGACGTGGGGGATGCCGCATCAGGTCCGGCGCCTTGGGATCCATGGCCAACGCCAGAGCCGGCAGGCTGTCCGTCACCAGATTGATCCAGAGGATCTGGACCGGCAGCAACGGCAGCGGCAGGGCCATCAGCGTCGCGAACAGCATCACCAGGATCTCGCTGATGTTACAGGAAAGCAGGTAATGCACCGCCTTGCGGATGTTCTGAAAGATCGCGCGGCCCTCTTCGACGGCCGCCGAGATCGAGGCGAAATTATCGTCGGTTACCACCATGTCGGAGGCCTCTTTGGTCACATCGGTCCCGGTGATGCCCATGGCTACGCCGATGTCGGCCTCCTTGACGGCCGGCGCATCGTTGACTCCGTCCCCGGTCATCGCCACGACCGCCCCGTGGCGCTTCCAGGCCCGCACGACCCGGAGCTTGTGCTCGGCTGAGACCCGCGCATAGACCCCGATGCGCGGGACGCGCTTGACCAGCTCCTCATCCGAGAGCGCATTCAGCTCGGCTCCAGAGATCCCTTCCGCCCCATCGTCCAGCAGACCGAGCTCGCGCGCGATGGCGACGGCGGTGTCCTTGTGGTCGCCGGTGATCATGATGGTTCGGATGCCGGCCGTCCGACAGGCCTCCACGGCGGCCTTCGCTTCGGGCCGGATGGGGTCTTTCATGGCCATCAGGCCAAGAAAGGTCAGGTCGCGCTCGAGCTCCTCGGCGCCGTAGCGGGCCGGCTCATGCTCCAGCCTCCGCATCGCCACGCCGAGCACGCGGAGGGCTTGGGCCGCGAAGCGCCCGTTCGCGGCCAGGATGGCTTCCCGTTGCCCTTTCGTGAGCGGCCTCACGGTGCCATCCCGCGTCATCTCCGTTGCGCAATTGCGCAGCAGCACATCGGGCGCCCCTTTGACGAACGCCACCGGGCCGGCGGTAGTCCGCCGGACGATGGTCATTTTCTTCCGCTCCGGATCGAACGGCGCTTCGCCGAGGAGAGGCGCTTCCCGTTCCAGCGCGGTCTTCACAACCCCCGCCTTCTGGGCGGCGACCAGCAGCGCGCCCTCCGTGGGATCTCCCACCACCGACCACTTCTCGCCCTCCTGCCGGAGTGCGGCTCCGTTACACAGGACCGCGGCGTGCAGGAGGGCCGTCAGCCCCGGTCGCTCGTCGGGCGCGAGACGACGTCCACCCGACGAAAACTCTCCCACGGGCGCATAGCCTTCGCCGGACACCTCGACCACCTCCCCGTCCTGGTACAACGCCGTGACGGTCATCTCGTTCTTGGTCAGCGTGCCGGTCTTGTCCGAGCAGATCACGGTCGTCGACCCCAGGGTCTCCACGGCCGGGAGCCGACGAATGAGCGCGTGGCGATGGACCATGCGGGTCACACCCAGCGCCAGCGTGATCGTGACGACGGCCGGCAGCCCTTCGGGAATCGCGGCGACGGCGAGACTGACCGCGGTCAGGAACATGCTCCCGAGCGGGACCCCCCGAAATGCGCCGAGGAGGAAGACCACGGTCACGATGCCCAACGAGAGCCAGAGCAGCGTGTGTCCGAGCTGCTCCAGTCGGCGCTGGAGCGGTGTGTCCATCCGCGCACGCTGCGCCGCCGTCTGAATCAGCGCGGCGATCTTGCCGAGCTCGGTGTGCAGCCCGGTGCCGATGACAATGGCCCGGGCCCGGCCGGACACGGCGATGGTCCCCGAATAGACCATGTTGCGGCGATCCCCAAGAGGGATGTCCGGTTGGAGGATGGGCTCGATCGACTTGGACACCGGCGTCGATTCGCCGGTCAGGGCCGCTTCTTGCGTCTGAAACGCCGTGGCGTAGATCACCCGTGCATCAGCCGCAATCCGGTCCCCGGCCTCGATTTGGATGAGATCGCCCGGGACCAGTTCCCGCGCCGGCACGGCCCGGAGCTCGCCGGCGCGCACGACGTGCGCCATCACGACGGCCATCTTCTTCAGCGCCTCGAGCGACCGCTCCGCCCGGAACTCCTGCACGAAGCCCAAGACGGCGTTGAGGACCACGATGGCCAAGATCGCGCCCGCATCGATCCATTCGCCCAGCAGCCCCGAGACCGCGGCGGCCCCGATCAGCACCCAGATGATGACGCTGGAAAACTGCTCGAGGAACAGGGCGAGCGGCGATGCGGGCGGCGCGGCCGGCAGCTCGTTGGGGCCGTGCTCGATCAGCCGGCGGCGGGCCTCCTCTTCGCTCAATCCGGTCTCGACATCGGCGCCCAGCTCGCGGGCGAGCGTCTCCCCTGGCTGGGCATGCCATGGAAGTCGCGCCCTCTCCGGTTCTGTTGGATCAGGTGCTTGATTCAACGTGTGGCCTTCGTGACCGCCCGGCAGGCGCCTCTTGCACGTGCCGAGGATTTCGCGCATTGGTGGACAGACAGACTCACGATCTCCCGTGCCTCGATCGATTCATTTCGGTATCGCCGGTTCCGCTTCCACGGCCGGTTTCTGTTCGCGTGGGGCGCCGTCTCGGCCGGCTTGGGCATCGTTGAGAGCCTTCCTCTCCACTCGCCAGCGCCACATGGTGTAAATAGGGGGCATCACGAGCAACGTCAGGATCATGACCGAAAAGACCCCGCCGACCTGCGGGGCGGCGATCCGCTTCATCACGTCGGCTCCGGTTCCCGTCGCCCACATGACGGGGAGCAGGCCGATCACGTCCACGAACCCGATCATGGCCATCGGCCGGATGCGCTCCACCGCCCCTCGATGCACCGTGGCAATCAGGTCGTCGAGCCTCTGGAGTCCCCCGGCTCGCTTGCGTCGCGCACAGGCCTCATCGAGATAGGCGAGCATGACGGCGGACGTCTCGGCGGCCGTGCCGATGACCGTGATGACGCCGACCCACACGGCGATGCTCATGTTGTATTCGAGGATTGACAGATACCACAGGGCCCCGATCAGCGAGAGCGGTAATCCCAGCATCACCATGCCGGTTTCGGCCACCGATCGGAAGGTAAAGTAGAAGAGGATGAAAATAATGAGGAGGGTCACCGGGACGACGAGCTTGAGCCGCTCCCAGGCCCGCTGCATGAATTCGTACTGTCCGGACCACGCGATCGTGTAGCCGGGCGGGAGCGTGACCTGTTGCTGGACGGCTTGCTTCAGGTCGTTGACGTAGCTTCCGACGTCGCGTCCCGCCATATCGATGTAGACGTAGCCGGACAGCATGCCGTCTTCATCGCGGATCATGGGCGGGCCGTTGACGAACCGCAGCGTCGCAAGCTGGGCCAGCGGCACCTGCGCCCCGGTCGGTGTATCGACGAGGACGCGCGCCAATTTCTCCGGCTCGTCCCTCAGCTCCCGCAGGTAACGGACGTTGATCGGATACCGCTCCCGGCCTTCAATCGTCGTCGCGATGTTCTCGCCGCCGATCGCCGATTCGATGACCCGACCCACGTCCATCACTTGCAAGCCATAACGGGCGATCTGCTCCCGGTTGATCTCGAAATCCAGGAAATAGCCCCCCGAGACCCGTTCGGCATAGGCGGTCCTCGTACCGGTCACCTGCATCGCCACCATTTCGATGTGCTTGCCGATCGACTCGATCTGGGTGAGGTCCGGCCCAAAGATCTTGATGCCGACGGGAGTCCGGATGCCCGTCGTCAGCATATCGATACGCGCTTTGATGGGCATGGTCCACGCATTCGTAACTCCGGGGAACTTGAGCTCGCGGTCCATGTCGTCCACCAGCGCCTCATAGCTCAGGCCGGGCCGCCATTGCTCCCGCGGCTTCAATTCCACCACGACCTCCATCATGCTGAACGGAGCCGAATCGGTGGAGGTATCGGCGCGCCCGGCTTTCCCGAAGACCCGCTCGACCTCCGGAAAGGCCCGGAGCTTCCGGTCCATGACCTGCAACAGCCGGCTCGCCTCGGTCACCGACAGACCGGGCAGCGTGGTCGGCATGTAGAGGATCGTGCCTTCGTAGAGCGGCGGCATGAACTCGGAGCCCATCTTGAGATAGATCGGGATGGTGCTGAGCATCAGGGCCAGGGCCAGCAGCACGGCGGCTATCCGGTGGCGGAGCGTGAGCGCCAGCACCGGCGCGTAGAGCCGCTGCAGGACGCGCGTCACGGGATGTCGTTGCTCCGGAAAAATCCGGCCCCGCATGAAGGTCGGCAGCAGGGCCGGGATCAATGTGATCGCGAGCACCGCGCAGGCGACGATCCCGAGGAAGTTGGTGAAGGCGAGCGGTTTGAACATCCGGCCTTCCTGCGCCTCGAGCACGAAGATCGGGAGAAAGGACACCGCAATCACGAGCAGCGAGCTGAACATGGCGGGGCCGACTTCCTTCGCCGAATCGATCAGGACCTGGGTGCGATCGCCCGCCCGGCCGTGCTGCTCCCATTCCTCCAGCCGCTTGTGGGCGTTGTCCACCATGACGATCGCGGCGTCCACCATGTCGCCGATTGCGACGATGATGCCGCCCAACGACATGATGTTGAGCCCGATGTCCATCACGTAGATCGCGATGAAGGCGATGAGGATCGCGAGCGGGAGGGTCAGGATCGGCAAGACGGCTGACCGGACATGGAGGAGGAAGGCCACGATGAGGACGGCCGTCACGATCAGCTCCTCGGCAAGATTTTCATTGGCCGTCGCAATGGACTCGCGGATGAGGTCGCTGCGATCATAGGTCGAGAGGACTTTTACCCCCGGCGGCAGCGACGGCTCCAGCGCCTTCAGCTTGGCCTTCACCCGCTCGATGACCGTGAGGGCGTTTTCGCCGAAGCGCATGATCACGATGCCGCCGACCACCTCCCCCCGCCCGTCCAACTCCGCCAACCCGCGCCGCATATCCGGCCCGAGCCGGACGGTGGCGACGTCGCGCAGCAAGATCGGCGTGCCGTTCTCGTTCACGCCCACGGCCACCTTCTCGATGTCGTCCGCTCGCTTGATGTACCCGCGCCCCCGCACCATGTACTCGATGCCGGAGAACTCCACCACGCGGCCGCCCACGTCGTTGTTGCTCTGGCGGATCTTCTCGACGATCGCGGGAATCGACAGGCGGTAGGCCAGGACTTTGGTGGGATCGAGGTTCACCTGATACTGCCGGACGAAGCCGCCGACGCTCGCGACCTCCGCCACCCCTTCGACGCTTCGCAACCAGTACCGCAGGTACCAGTCCTGGAAGGTCCGAAGCGACGCCAGGTCGTGGCGGCCGGACTCATCGATCAGGGCGTACTGGAAGACCCAGCCGACGCCGGTGGCATCAGGCCCGAGCTGCGGCGCCACCCCATCCGGCAGCCGTCCGGCAAGCTGACTGAGGTATTCGAGGACCCGCGAGCGCGCCCAGTAGATGTCCGTGCCGTCCTCGAAGAGGACGTAGACGTAGGAGTAGCCGAAGTCGGAGAAGCCGCGGACGACCGTCACCTTGGGGGCGGACAACAGGGCGGTGACGACGGGGTACGTGATTTGGTCTTCGACTAGATCCGGCGATCGACCGGGCCACGGGGTGTAGACGATGACCTGCGTATCGGAAATATCGGGCAGGGCGTCGACCGGCGTCTGTCGCAGGGTCCACAGCCCGACGGAGGCCGCGCCGAACACGAGCAGGAGCACGAGGAATCGGTTGCGGGCGCTGAACTCGATGATGGCGTTGACCATGGTGGGCGTTTGTCCGTTCAGTCAGTTGGGTCCGTTTTGTCCGTTGCAAGGACTAACGGACCGAACCGACTCAACCGACCTAACATCTTCACTTCATCCCCGGCATGCCGGCCATGCCTTCGACGGCGGACTTCAATCGGCTCTCGCTGTCGATCAAGAAATTGGCCGAGGTGACGATGTGTTCTCCTTCTCGGACCCCTTGCAAGACCTCGACCCAGTCATCGGCCTGGACGCCGAGCGTGACGTTGCGCCACTCGAGCGTGCCGCTGCCGTGATGGATGAAGATGAGGCGTCGCTGGCCCGTTTCCAGGACCGCGTCCCTGGGAACGGCCAGCCGCCTGCCCAGCGGCACCGCCAGCTCCACATTGGCATACATGTCGGGCTTGAGCCGTTCGCCGAGGTTCTCCAACTCGAACCGCACCTTGGCGGTGCGGGTTTTTGGATCGAGCGTGGGATAGATGAATCCGACGTGCGCATGCTGCCTGAACGTCGGATCGTAGGACAAGGTGACGGTCGCGCCCTGCCCGACCTTGATGTACGGCAACTCGTATTCATAGATATCCGCCAGGATCCACAAACGGGACAGGTCGGCAATCAGATACAGCTCGGTCCCGGGCGTGACGTACGTCCCGGCGCGGGCCTGCATCCGGATGACGGTGCCGGTCAGCGGCGCATGGACGGGAAGGGTGCGCAGGACCTTCCCGGTGTGCTCCAGCTCACGAATATGGTAGTCGGGCACGTCCCACAGCTCGAACCGGCGTCGCGTCGCCTCGAGCAAATCCTTTGCGCCGCGCGCCACTTCGGGAAACTCGCTCGCCCCGAACTGCCGCACGCTCTGCAGGGCCAGTAAGTACTCCTCCTGCGTGGCGACGAGGTCGGGACTGTAGATCGTGAAGAGGATCGCGTCCTTCTTGACGTGATCGCCCACGGCGCTCACGCGCAGGTCCTCGATCCATCCCTCGAACTTCAGATTGACCCGCGCCAGGCGCCGCTCGTCGACCTCCACCCGCCCTACCGTGCGGATGAGCCGCTCCATCGTGCGCACCTCGGCCTTCTGGAACGTGACCCCGATCGCTTGCAGGCGGTCCGCGGGGATCGTCACGGTGTTGGCATCCGGCTCGGATGCCGGCTTCACGTCGTGGGTCTCGTGCCCCGCGGTGTCCGGCGTCCTGTGCACCGCCTCCTGACCGGAATCGGCGGGCGGCACGAGCGGTGGGCGGGCGGTCGTCCACACGGCGACGGCCGCCACGACGAGCCCGAGCAGGATCAGTGAGGCCAGCCAGGCACGGCTCATCGAGTCTCGGTCCTCCTCGCCTCGGCTCCGAGCAGGGGGCCTCCGGTCACCTCCTCCAACCGCGCGAGCGCTTTCTCATGCGCCACCATCTCCCCGTGCAGCTCCAGCTCGCTGTCCTGCAAGGTCAGCAAGCTGTTCAGCAACGTGAGGAAGTCCACCTTGCCGACCGCATACCCCGCCTGCGCCGAGCGCAGGGCGAGCGTCGCTTGGGGGATGATGGCGTCCCGCAGGATCGTGACGAGCCGCTCGGCGCGCTGCGCCTGCACGAACGCGTCCTTGACCCGGAACAGCGTCTCCTGTCGAGCGGCCGAGAACTCTTCGCGTGCGCTGGCCAAGCCGGATGCCGCCTCCCTCACGCCCTGCCGCTGCTTGCTCTGGTAGTACAGCGGAATACGGATCCCGAGCATGAGCTGATACCCGTTGTCGTTGATGCGATCGTTGCGGAGGCCGAGCGCGGTTACGTCGAAGTCGGGGAAGTACTGCTGCCGTGCGAGCGAGACCGCCTGTTCCCCTCGTTCGACGCCTTTCCCGGCGGCGGCGAGGGCCGGGGAGAGGTCCTCGGCTCGCCGGTTCAGCTCGGGCAATGGAAGCGTCAGCAGGGTCATCTGGACCTCCTCGGGGGTTCCGAGCGGGTCGGCCGGCGGCCGATTGAGCAGGCGGTTGATCTCGGCATGGAGACTCTCCATCTGTTGGTCCAACACCGCCAGCCGGTCGAGGACTCGCGAAATCTCCACCTGCGCCCGGAACACGTCCTGCTGCGCCGCCTGCCCGACGCTGTACCGCGCCTTGGCCGTCTTCTCGAACTGTTGCAGCAGGACCTTATTGCGCTCCACGACCTCGGTGCTCTTGTGGACGAAATGCAGGTCGTAGTAGGTCTGCTTCAGCCGGGCGATGACCCCGAGCCGGGTGGCGAGATAGGCCTGCTCGAGCTGCTCGGCCTGGCGCTGCGCGATTTCCCCCCGCAGCCGCAGCTTCCCCGGAAATGGGATCTCCTGCCCGACGCCGTACATCGGTCCCTGCAGCGGATCGGTCATCGGCATCCGCTGGTAACCGGCGAGGAGTTGCGGGTCCGGCAGGGCGCGGACTTGGGGCACGACCGCTTTCGCCGCCTCCCAACGTTGACGCGCGGCTTTGATGTCCGGGTTCCGCTGGGTGACCTCCTCGATCAGGCCCTGCAACGATAATCTCGGCTCGTCGGCCAACGCCCGTTGGGACGCCGGCCCATGGAGACACGAGAGACCAACACCAAGCACGAGGGCGGTCTGGAATAGTCGGTAGCCACGCATACCAACCTCTCTTCAAGAAGGGCTCTGTGGGAACGGGTCGGGACCGGTCGAGAACGGAACGAAGCGCGGGTAGGGTATCAGATGCGAAAGGTCGAGAGGAGCGTATAGAGAGGAAGGGGGGATGACTCATGAGGATGGCGCGCGTGATGACGTGCGCGCTCTGAGGTGAACGGGATCTCTTCCGAGGTGTCGACGTCGGCTGAAACAGACGCGTCGAGGGGCATGTCGGAAGCCTTGAGGGGGGTGATCAATGAATCAGGGCACGTGCCTTCTCGAAGCATGCCGTGGGTGGCATGGGGGTGGCCCGTATGCAGTTGGTGAAGAGCGGTGTCCCCCGCGAACGTCGCGGGAACCACCATGGGGCAGAAGGCACCGAGGACCTGGCACAGGAAGAGCGCCACGATGAGCGTGAGCGAGAATCGTTGGACCGAAAGGCGAGACATCCTGACGCAGGATACCGCCATTCGAAGACAATGGCAAGCGAAGCCAACGTGTGGTGGCGACTGCCGAATCATGTGGGTCCAAGACGGCTTTCCGGTTTGCAGATCAGTGATCTTCGCAGCAGGTCTTGCCTCGCAAGGTTTCTTGGCCTTCATTGGCGATAATCGGAACCATAATGAGGGCGGCGAGCGGATCCGCCCACCACCAGCCCAACCAAGCATTCAGCCGGGCATCAGCTCGACTGCGACGACAGCCATCACGACGCCCGCGGCGCCATGCAAGGCCAAGCTGAGTGCCCGCTCTGAGATGGCGTACCGCTCGGCGAGGAGACCACCAGCGAAATTGCCGAGCGCCGGCAACGCGGCCAAGGCGAGCACTCGTAAAAATTCGCTCATCATGTTGAATCAGTTTGAAGCTTCTGATCTGCCAGCATGCTCTCATTCCGCGCCGTCATATAAACTTCCCTCGCCGCGTCGGCGTTCATGGCGGCAATCCCCAGCCCCACAATCAGGTCGGGCCATGCCGAGAGCGTGTAGGCCGTAAGGAGCCCCGCTGCGATAATCGCCAGATTAGCTAGGGCATCGTTCCGGGCCGAGAGGAACGCCGCCCGGGTTAGGCTGCCACTGTGGTGGCGGTAGGGCGTCAGCATCCATGCACAGGACAGGTTTACCGTGAGCGCCCCTGCGCCCGCCAATGAGAGTGGCAGCGGTTCCGGCGGCAACGGGATGTTCAATTTCTCCCATGCGGTCCACAGCGTGGCTAGGCCGGGGACGAGCAGAATGGCCGCCAAAGCCATTCCGACACGTGCCTTGTTTCGCGCAGTCCATCGGAACGCCAGTAGGATCAAGAAGTTGATCGCTGTGTCTTCGAGGAAATCGATGCTGTCGGCAAACAAGGAGACCGATCCGATCGCCATAGCGATGGCGAACTCTATTCCGAAGTAGCTGAGGTTCAGAACCGCGACGGTCGCGATCGCGTGCCCCACCGTCCCCATCATGCCAAGCCCCGGTTGTTCATTGTCTCTTCCTAGAACTCCATAATTTCCCACTTTTTCATCGGCTCAGTTCGGGCCTCAGATAGTCACCGAGGACTGTACATGATGACCGCCATGCCGATGAGACTGATCATGGCTCCAACAACATCGAGACGGTCCGGCCTGATCCCATCCACGCCCACCCCCAAAGCAGCGAAAGCACGATGAACATCCCGCCGTAGGCTGCGTAGACGCGTCCGAAGTGCGCGGGCTGAAGGGTGGGAATGATTCCGTACAGGATCAGAATTGCGGCTCCTAGCAAGGCATAGCTCCAGTGCCGGCCTTCTCGCAGCGACAGCCACACGAGATAGCCGCCGCTGATTTCACATAGGCCGGAAAGGACAAACAGTCCGAGAGAAACAGATATTGACATGAATACCTCTTTCTAATCCTGCCAGACCGCTTGCCGTTCCGGTCTCGGGCATTCCGTGGTTACAGAGACGGTTTGGCCGCGACGATGACTTCTGGAATAGAGGGCTGGGATGATCAGCAGGGTCAACGCCGTGGATGTGATGAGCCCACCGATCACCACCGTCGCGAGCGGCCGTTGCACCTCTGCGCCCATCGTCGTGGCGAGGGCCATCGGCACAAACCCCAGGCTAGCCACCAACGCGGTCATAACGACCGGCCGTAGTCGATCCATCGCGCCCTGCATCACGGCCTGATCGGTCGGCATGCCGCTCGCCTGAAGCTGCCGGATATGACTCACTAACACCACGCCGTTCAGGACGGCGATGCCGAACAGTGCGATAAATCCGATGGCGGCTGAAATGCTGAGCGGGAGGCCTCGAACCCAGAGCGCAAGCATGCCACCGGATAAGGCGAGTGGCACGTTCAAAAAAATCAGCAGGGCTGGGCGTGTGGCGCCGAAGATGACCGACAAGAGGCTCACAATCAGCAGCAGGGTGATCGGTACCACGACGGCCAATCGGCGCACGGCCTCCTGCAAATGCTCGAACTGACCGCCCCAGACCACATAGTAGCCAGACGGCAGTGCGACCTGCTCAGCGACCATGCGCTGGGCCTCCGCAACGAAGCTCCCGAGATCCCGCCCCCGGATATTGCATTCCACCATGATCCGCCGCTGCACGTCCTGCCGGCTGACTTGAGCCGGTCCGCTGTCTAGGGTAATACCGGCAATCCGGGACAGGGGCACGAGTTCCCCCTCAGGAGTCGGAAGGAGCACAGCTCCCAACGTGCGAGGATCGATCGTGATTCCAGCTTGTAGGCGGACGACCAACTCGAAGCGCCGCACGCCTTGGATCACCGTCCCAACCACGCGTCCGGCGCGCGCCGTCTCGACGACGGCCAGCACATCGTCGGCCGTCAAACCGTAGCGGGCGATTTGGTCTCGATCGACGATCACCCGGAGTATCGGCAGCCCGGCAATCTGCTCGACCTTGACATCGGCGGCGCCGGGGACCTTCTCGATCGCCCGCCCCGTGGCTTCCGCCGTTTGCTTGAGCAGATCCAGATCCTCGCCGAAAATCTTGACGGCTAGATCGGAACGCGACCCGGCGATCAATTCGTTGAAGCGCATCTCAATTGGCTGGGTGAACCCAAGGCCTACGCCGGGTACCGAGGCTTCAATGGCCGCTTTCATCTTCTCGATCAAGGCTTCTCGTGTCCTCGCGCTCGACCATTCCTTCTTGGGTCTGAGCATCACGAAGACGTCCGAAAGCTCGATGCCCATCACGTCGGTGGCGATTTCGGGACTGCCGGTTCGCGTGACGACCGTGATGACTTCAGGAAACGTCCTCAGGACTTTCTCGATCTCTAGCGAAGTCGCGACCGATTCGCTCAACGAGACACTGGGCAGGCGCCAGACCTGAATCGCAAGATCACCCTCGTCCAGTCTGGGGACGAATTCCAGCCCGAGGCTCCAGCCGATCCCGAGGCTCAGCCCAAACAGCACCAGAGCCGGAACGACGACCCACCTCGGACGCTTGATTGTCCAGCGAAGAGCGGTAGCATAGACGCGTCTTAAGAAGCCGGCCAGGCGGGTTTCTTTCTTCTCCGAGTTCGGGTACAGGAACCACGAAGCGAGAACCGGGGCGACGGTGACGGCAATCAGGAGAGAGCCGGTGAGCGCCAGAATGACGGTCAGTGCCATGGGGCGGAACAGCTTCCCTTCAATGCCGGTCAGCACCAGGATCGGCAGGTACACCAAGATGATGATGCCAACGGCGAAGCTGACCGGGCGCAGCACTTCGCCAGCCGCCGCCCGAATTTCGGCGAGGCGTTCTTCCGATGTCCGAGGCGACACCGTCGAGAACCGCCGCAGAATGTTGTCGATCACGACGACAGACCCGTCGACCAGGAGCCCGAAGTCAATGGCGCCGAGGCTCATGAGATTGCCGGAAAGCCCGGCCTGTGCCATGCCGATGAACGCGATGAGCATCGAGAGCGGGATCGCCGAGGCCACGATCAAGCCCGCACGGAGGTTCCCCAAGAACAAAAACAGGACGGCCACGACGAGCAACCCGCCCTCCATGAGATTGTTCCTGACGGTCCTGATGACCTTCGAGACGAATACGGTCCGGTCATAGTACGGCTCGATTCTCACGCCGGCCGGGAGACTGGTTTGAATCTCCTGCACGCGCGCTTTGACGCGCTCGACCACCTGGTGGGCGTTCTCCCCCGCCAGCATTTGGACCAGCCCGATCACGGTCTCGCCCGTTCCCTCTGCTGTCGCTGCTCCGATACGCAGGGCCGGCGCTGCCTTGACCTCCGCCAGATCACCGATCAGAATCGGGACCCCTCCCGGCCCGTGTTCGACGATGATTTTGGCGATGCTGTGGGGAGTCGTGGCCAGCGCTTCTCCCCGAATGAGGAGCTGCTCGCGCTGGTGCTCGATGTAGCCGCCTCCGGCGAGCGCGTTGTTGCGCGCAAGCGCCTCGAAGACCTGTGCAAGGGAGAGCCGATAGGCGAGGAGCTTGGCAGGATCGACGATCACCTGATACTGCTGCGCTTCACCACCCCAGATATTGACTTCGACCACACCCGGCACTGATCGGAGGCGCATGCCGATGTCCCATTCGAGCATGGTCCGTAGCTCCATCGCACTGAGCCGCTCGCTCTTCAACGTGAACATGTACACTTCTCCCAGGCCCGTCGCCAGCGGGCCGAGCATCGGGCGGCCGTATTCGTGGGGAATCCGTTCGATTGCCCGGCTCAGCCGTTCACTGACCAATTGCCTTGCGCGGTAAATGTCGACGCGGTCTTCGAAAATGGCCGTCACGGCGGACAAGCCGTACCGCGAGACCGACCGCAGCTCGCGCAAGCCGGGCAGACCAGTCAGGGCCGCTTCAATCGGAAAGGTGACCAACTGCTCGACTTCAACGGGGCCCAACGCCGGTGCGCGTGTGAGGACCTGGACTTGGATTGGGGTCAGGTCCGGTACCGCATCAATTGGCAGCCTCTTGAGCGACCACAGCCCCCCGGCGATGACCAAGACGATCGCCACCAGGGTAAAGAATCGATATCGCAGCGAGAGGGTCAGCAATGTCGCCATCTCAGCTCCCCGCTCCCGATTCGATGTGTTCCTTCAGCAGGACGTTCTTCAGATCGAGGACGCCGTCGGTGACGACCTGCTCACCCGCCTGAAGTCCTTTGATGACCTCGATCCACTCGCCCGCTTCTCGGCCGGTTTCAATAGGGGTGAACACAAAGCCGTCCGGACGCTGCACGAATACGCCGCGTGTCTTCTCCACCATGGTGACAGCCGAAGCCGGCACAGCCAGGGCCTGAGGACCATCGACCGACAGCGTGACTTCTACGAATTCGTTGGGTTTGAGACGGACGGCAGCGTTCGGGACATCAAACCGGACCTTCACCGTGCGCGTTTTCTCCTCGGCGACTGGCGCAATATACGTCAGTGCTGCAGTGACCGGCTCCCCGCCTTTGGGCATGATCCGGCCCTGATCTCCCTCTTTGAATTTGCGGGCGAGTTCAATCGGAAGGTTGGCGAAGACCCACACCCGGCTGGTGTCCACGACTTCAAAGAGTTCGTTCCCAGGCGCCACCCCCTGTCCGCGCACGGCATTCTGGGACACCACCGTTCCGGCGATCGGAGATCGCAACGTATATCGGTGGCTCTCATCATGACGGCTCCGTTCGAGCTCGCTCAATTCCGTGACCGACAGCCCCATGTTCACAAGCTTCTCCCGGATATGCTGGTACCGCGCCTTCGCTTCCAGGTACCGGCCTTTGTCTTCGATCAGCTTCCGCTCCGGCACGATGTCGTCCGCCCGGAGTTTTTCCGTTCGACGGAACGCGTTCTCAGCCACGTCGGCCTGCACCTTGCCGACCAGGTACTCTTCGATGAGTTGATCGAGCTGCAGGCTGACGATCGCCGCCAGCGGGTCGCCTTTCTTCACCCGGTCTCCCAGTTGGACATGGATCTGCTCGACCTGCCCCTCGATCCGTGAGGTGATCTTGGCCACCTGCTTGAGATCGAGCGCGACCTCGCCGGGCGCCGTGACCGTGTCGGGGATGACTTTCACCGTCACCGGCTCAACACGCAGCCGGCTTTGGACAACCGGAGGCGGCTGGATCGTCTGCCGGCTCTCCGTGTTTGCTTTCTCGTCGGCCGTACGCTTTGACGGCGGTTCGGTGCTTCGTTCCCCGCATCCCGCCGCTCCAAGTACCAACAGCAGCCAGGCAACTATGCAGGCAGGCCGGGCTCTTCCGGCCGTCATCGGATCCCTCCCGTCCACCGGTCGAGGCGCGCCAAAGCAATCGAATGCGCCGATCGGGCTTGCGCGTATTCCAACAGCGTTTGCCGATACACCCGCTGCGCATCCAACAGCTCTAAGAGGCTGGCGGCTCCGTGTTTGAAGCTGACACGCGCAATTTCCAGCGCCTCTTCAGCCTGTCTCAGCAAGCCCTTCTCAAATACGTCGATTTGCTCCCTGGCTGTTCGAGCTTCCTGTGCGTACTCGGTCACGGCGGTCACCAATTCGTTCTCGACGCGCGCGCGCTCGGCGTCGGCTCGGTGTTTCGCCGCCGACGCTGCCTGGATCTCTCCTTGGCGCCGGTACCAAAGCGGGATCGGCACACTGAGTCCCGCAATCACCGCCTCGTCTCCCGCTTCACGGTGGTAGGTGCCCGATACGGCGACGGTGGGAATGCGTGATTCCCGTTCGAGTACGATAGCCTGCTCCGCCTGCTCCACGAGCTTGGCCAACCGGCGGAGGGACGGATGCCGCTCGAGCGCGAGTGCCGTGAGCCGGTCCAGATCCAGGTCCTCGGTAAGCAGCTCGAAATCCCCCTGAATGGTGAATTGCCTCGGGAGTCCGTCCGCTGTCAAACGATTCAGGCGCACGCGGGCCGTGAGTAGCGTGTTCTGGGTGCGCGACACTTCTTTCCAGGCCTTTTGTACTTCAACCTGAGCTTTGAGCGCCTCAAAGCGCGTCGCCTCGCCGGCGGCGATCCTGGCTTTCACAATGCCGAACAGCTCCTCGACCGCCGCTAGGTTCTTCAGCGCCATCTCGGCATCGCGCTGCGCCAATAACAGTTGATAGAAGGCCACCTTGACGTCGGCCCTCAGATTCAGTCTGGCCTCCTCGAGCCCCGCGCTCGCACCGGCGACCCCCGCTTCCGCGACCCGTTGGCGCGCGGCCCGCTTGGCCGGCCATTCGAGCGGCTGCTCGACGGTAATGGTTCGCTCGACGATCGATATTCCCGTGCTCGGATCTCGAATCGCGCCGCGGCCTGCCGAGCCCGTAATGGTGGGATTGAGATAGGCTCCCGCCGCCACGTGATGTCCGCGGCTTTGTTCGATGGACGCCTGCGCTGCGCTGATAATGGGACTGCGCTCAAGAGCCAGTGCAATGACGGCCTGGAGATCATAGGAGACTGCTGACAACTCTGCTGCCAGCGCATCGGTCGAGAGCAGAACCAAGGCCGGCATCGTGACACACACGACGACCATTGACAGAATAGCCATGGGATTCCTCCTTCCTTCTTGTGAAGCAGGACCACAGCCCAGCGGATTCAACTGTGGGCTGCGGCCATTGAGAACCGGACGCAGCCGGCGATCATGGGCCTACTTCACAGAACAAACATCAGTCGATCTGGAAATCAGGAAAGTGCGAGGGGTGGAGCCCGAAGGGGTATGGCCGTCGAAAGAAAGCGCATCGCCGGCCTGCGGACCACCTCCGAGGCATGGTCCGGAATGACGATCGGAATCGGGAAGAATCCTCCTTCAATAAGGGCAAAGAGACTGAGGATGGCTTTGCCGAGCTGGGGGGTAGTCGAGGAGGCGGCCAGGATGTAATCAAGTTCGGCGTGGGTATGCGGTTGTACCCGGTCACCAATAGCTGGAGCATGGGGGTGAGTGCTATTCGGAGAAGTATTCGCCTGCGGATGAGTGCGAGACTCACACTCCAGAGTTCCCGAGAACACAGTATGCATGACGGCGTGATGCTCGTGACCCGGTTCGCCGTGAGAGTGCTCCACCTCGGGATGCACGTGGACCCACGGCACCATGAGCATCCACAAAGACACCCACAGCACTAACGCCGTCCGCTGCGAACTCTTGGAACGTATGACAGACGTCACAACCATAACCCTAGCACAGGCCAGGAGGCACATAAAACCATTATGCACAGACTGTGGATGGGTTCCCGAGCAAGACATGCCGTCTCAAACAGGTCAACTTGTTACCGGCCGGTCGTTGGTTGCCTTCCTTGAAGGGAAAGGGACGCGCCCAAATCGTACGTTACTTGACCGCCTGCAACTCTCCGAAGGCATCCCAGAAGACGAATAGGGCTGATCGACAGAAGCCAGTGCCAAGGCGAGACCACTGAGAATGTCCGGCCATGCCGAGCCCGAGAGTCTCACACCTGCCGCAGCAATTAGGACATCGACAGATCCATGAGCGCATTATTGACGTCGTCCCCGCGGTGGCCCACAGCAACAGGAGATAGATCACGTTCGTGGCGGCCCCCATAACCTGGGGAAGTTCATTTTCAACCTCGTTAATCCAATCCTTCGAGTCACACTTCTGGTCGACGGATGCACGCATCAGTTGGGACCAGAGCTCCTCCTCCTTTTACACAATATACCGAGTCCAGCCGGCATACCGCTCTCGCACGGTGCCGCGGGGCAGGCTGGTGAGCACGAGCAGGAGGCCGACGAGGAGATCATTGAGCGTGGCGAGAGAGGTCCCTCCGCCCAAGAGCCAGGGCGCGGTGAGAAGCCAGAGGCCGAGCAAGGCATTGAGCCATCGAGCCGATCGAGTGACTTCCGCCCACGCGATCACGCCGAAGGTCACGACCAGAGCGCCAACGAGATGGTCGGAGTCCGCGAGCGCGGCACCGGTTCCCAAGACGGAGGGTGCCATCATGAGCCAGACGCCCAGCGCGGTGGTCAGCAGTAACGTCCAGGGCAGCGTCACACCCCACAGCATCGCGGGCACGACTGCGCATGCCGGTGCGCCAAAATCCGGCGACCGGGTGTCGGGTCCTCCACCGTCGAGGCTGCCGCCCATCCAGAAGGTCCGCCAAAGCGGCTTGCCTGCTCGTCGGCTCTGCACCATGAACTGTCCCATCGCAATCACTTCGTCGACGGCCAGCGGCACCATGATGAGCATGGCGGCTGCCGCGAGCAGACACAGCGTGCACCACATGCCGATCGAGACGGGTTGCAGAATGACCAGTACGATGCTGGTGGCGCCGAGCGGCACGACGAGCAGCGCAAACATCAAGACCATCCAAGGCATCGTCCGCCAGCGACGGCCATCGCCCATGAAGCCGGAGAGCGCTTCCAACAGGTAGGAGAGGGCTCCCAGGCCCGCATCGGAGATCGGCCAGGCTTTCGAAACTTTCGAGGTCAGCACCTTCTGGGTGCTGTCGCCAAAGAAGGGGTCCCAGGCGGTCGGGATGTGGCCCAACTGGTAGGCCGCCAAATACCGGGCGATGAAGAACCCCACGAGCGCCAGGGCGATGATCGGCCCTCGCTGAAGCCAAGAGGAGGGATTGTAGGTCCAGCCGGGCGGCGTCTCAGGTCCGGGCATCTCCATCCATCCCATCCCCGGCATCCCGGGAATCAGTACGGACAGGGCGATCAGGAGACTGCCGACTACGGTCTCGTTGAGATAGGCGGCGGCTGATGGGGCCCAGAAGATGAGCGGTGCAAACAAGAGCCAGATCCCGGTGAAGCAGACCGCCCATCCTGCCCAGGCTCGACGGAACAATGCGAAGGTGCCGAAGACGAGCACCAGGGCTCCACTGACGAGATCGCTCCAGGTCAGACCTCCCGACTGATAGCCGAAGGTTGCCGGACTGGTGAGCAGCCAGACGCCCAACACAAGATTCGTGTAATAGGCCCACAGGAATCGCTTGTGATTCTCCAGGAGCATCCGGTCATGCTCGGAAGCCGACATGCCTTCGTGGGCTTCTTCCATCGTCCGGTGTGCTGCCTGCGGGTGAGAGTGTGGCATCGCGATGCGCTCCTCACTGAAGGCTCTTCCGATGTCAGAGGCTCGGCTTCTGCTCAGTGTCTTGCGTTGGGGGTGGAGCGCAGTATCGGTGGGGATTGCGGTCCGGTGTCGTCCTGCTTCTGGTCAAGGTCGCTCGGTGGGGTGCTCGCCCGTGGTGTTGTCGGCCGCATGAAGGAGGGTTCGGCTGCGCCAGACAAAATAAATGGAGGGGATGACCAGCAAGGTCAGGATGGCGGACGAGATCATGCCGCCGATCATCGGGGCGGCGATCCGCCGCATGACATCCCCTCCGGCGCCGTGGCCCCACATGATCGGCAAGAGCCCAAGGAGGATCGCGGCCGTCGTCATCATCTTGGGGCGGACGCGCTGCGCCGCGCCTTCGATGACCGCGTTGCGGAGATCGGCCATCGATCGCAGGCGGCCCTCGCGCCGCCGACGGTCATAGGCCTCATCGAGAAAGACGATCATGACCACGCCGGTCTCGGCCGCCACCCCCGCGAGCGCGATGATCCCGACCCAGACGGCGACGCTGAGATGGTAGTCGAGGAGAGAGAGGAAGACGATCGCGCCGACCACGGCAAAGGGCACCGAGAGGAGCACGATGAGGGTGCGGGCCACCGAACGGAAGGTGAGATAGAGCAGGACGAAGATCAGGAAGACGGTGACGGGGACGGCGATCATGAGGCGACCCTCGGCCCGTTCCATGTACCGGTACTGCCCGCCCCAGACCACGCGATAGCCCGGCTTGACCGTGACCCGTTCGGCGACCAGTCGTTTGGCCTCCGCGACATAGCCGCCCAGGTCGCGCCCTGCGACATCCACGAAGACGATCGCCGCCAGCGAGCCTTGCTCGTCGCGGATCATCGGAGGGCCGGTCTTCATGGAGATCTCGGCCAACTGTACCAGCGGGATCTGGGCCCCGCGCGGTGTCGCCACCAAGACCCGCCGTAACGATTCGACGTCGTCCCGGAGCTCCCGCGCGTATCGCACGTTGATCGGGTAGCGTTCCCGACCCTCGACGGTCTGGGTGATGTTCTTTCCGCCGATCGCGGTCTCCACGATGTCCTCGACATCTTCCACCGTCAGCCCATACCGCGCGACCTGCTCGCGGTTCACCCGCACGTCCAGATAGTAGCCGCCGGTGACCCGCTCCGCGTAGGCGCTGCGGGTGCCCGGCAGCCCGGACAGGAGACGCTCGATCTCTAAGCCGATTCGCTCGATCTCGCCCAGGTCGGGCCCGAGAATTTTGATCCCGAGATTGCTGCGGATCCCGGTCGCCAGCATTTCGGTCCGCGTCTGGATCGGCATCCACCAGATGTTCGGCATGCCGGGAAATTTCAGGGTCTCATCCAGCTCCGCGATCAGCGAATCCCAGGTGACGCCCGGCCGCCATTGCTCTTCGGGCTTCAGCGTCACGACGGTCTCCGCCATGCTGAGATGGGCCGGGTCGGTCGGCGTTCGGGCTCGGCCGATCTTCCCAAAGACGTGATCCACCTCGGGGAACTGCTTGATGAGCTGATCCTGCCGCTGGAGGATCTGTGTGGCTTGCGTGATCGAGATGCCCGGGAGCGCGGTGGGCATATACAGGATGCTGCCTTCGTTGAGCGGCGGCATGAATTCCGATCCGAGCTTCTGATAGAGAGGGACCGCCCCGGCCACCGCGAGCCCGGCCAGGAGGATGACCAGCCAGCGCGCCCGTATGGCGCCGGACACGACCGGCCGATACAGGCGGATGAGCCAGCGATTGAGGGGATTGCCCGTCTCGGGTCGGATGTTCCCACGGAGCAGCCAGACCATCAGCAGCGGGACCACCGTGATCGAGACCGCTGCCGCGAAGAACATCGAGGCCGTCTTGGTCCAGGCCAGCGGCTTGAACAGCCGGCCTTCTTGGGCCTCGAGGCTGAAGACGGGCAGGAAGGAGACGGTGATGATGAGGAGCGAGAAGAACAGCGGCTTGCCCACCTCCTGCGCAGCTCGGATGATCACGGCCGTCCGAGACTCCCGTTGGCCCGTTCCCGTCCTCTGATGCTCCTGCCATAGCTCCAGCCGTTTGTGCGCGTTCTCGATCATGACGATCGCCGCATCGACCATCGCACCGATGGCGATCGCGATACCGGCCAGTGACATGATATTCGAGGTGATCCCGAGGTAGTACATCGCGAGAAACGAGAGCAGGATCGCGACCGGCAAGGTGAGGATCGCGACCAATGCCGACCGGAGGTGGAACAGAAAGACCAGGCTGACCAGGCCGACGACCAGGCTCACCTCGATCAGCTTCTCCTTGAGCGTCGCAACCGCGCGTAGGATCAGATCTGAGCGGTCGTAGACGGGCAGGATTTCCATGCCCTGCGGGATCGAGCCTTTGAGCTCCTCGAGCTTCTGTTTGACACGGTCGATCACGGCGAGCGCGTGTTCGCCGTAGCGCATGACGACGATGCCCCCGACCACCTCCCCTTGGCCGTCCAGCTCGGCCGCGCCGCGCCGGATATCGGGGCCCAAGGTTACATGCGCGATGTCCTGTACCAGGATGGGGGTCCCTTCCCGGTCGGCGCCAATGGCGACCTGCCGGATGTCATCCAGCGTGCGGATGTAGCCCAATCCGCGAACCATGTACTCCCGCTCGCTCATCTCGACGACGCGGCCCCCGACGTCGTTGTTGCTGCGCCGAATGGCCTCGATGACCGTCTTCAAGGGAATGTGGTACCCGAGGAGCTTGGTCGGATCGACGTTGACCTGGTATTGCTTGACGAAGCCTCCGACCGACGCCACCTCCGCCACCCCGGGCACGCTCCAGAGCCAGTACCGCAGATACCAGTCCTGAAAGCTGCGCAAGGCGGCGAGGTCGTAACGTCCCGACCGATCGACCACGGCGTACTGGTACACCCAGCCCACCCCGGTCGCATCCGGCCCGATCGTCGGCGTGATGCCTTCCGGCAGCTTCCCCAAAGCGGACTGCAGGTACTCGAGGACCCGGCTGCGGGCCCAGTACATGTCCGTGCCGTCTTCGAACACGACGTAGACGAACGAGAGGCCAAGAAAGGATTGCCCACGGACCGACTTGACGCGCGGAGCGCCCAGCAGCGAGGTGATGATGGGATACGTGATCTGGTCTTCCACGAGGTCCGGGCTCCGCCCCTGCCACTCGGTGAAGACAATGACCTGGACATCGGAGAGATCCGGAATCGCGTCCAGGGGCGTGTGGTAGACGGCCCAGAGGCCCCAGCCGGTTACGAACACGAGGACCAGGATGACGAGAAAGCCGTTCTTGGCGCTCCATGCGATGATCCGTTCGATCATGGGTTCCTTAGAGCATGAAGTAACTGAGTAACTTAGTAAGTGAGTAATTCAGCTCGCCAAGTATTTCATGACTCAATTACTCAGTTACTTGGCCTTCGGCCCTCCGGCTGTCACGGAAAAGGTCCCTTTCACGGCGGCCTGACCGGGACGCTGCACGATGACCGTGAGATCCCATTGGCCGGCCATGCCGAGATTGATCTGCGTCTCGTAACGGCCGTCCTGCCCGGCTTTCATCGGGACGGTGGCCGGCATCATGCCCGGCATCGGCATCGTATACGTGAGCCGAACCGTGGCATCGGACAGCGGGGCATCGCCTTCGCCTTTGACGGTCACACGAACGAGGTTCTCGCCGAGACGCGGCGGAGCGGGCTCCGTCGCAAGAGCGATCGTGACCCCGCCCGCTTGCTTTTCTTGCGGTGTCTCGGCCACGGGCGTGCCTGCCTGGGGTCGCGCTCCCCCCATGGGCATGTCGCCCATGGGCATCTTGCCCATCTGCGCCTGCTCCATCTTGATCCCGGCCATGCCGAGTGATCCCATCATGCTGCTGGCGGCCATGAGCCTGCTTTCCGAGTCGATCAGGAAAGTGCCGGAGGTGACGACCCGGTCGCCGGGCGCCAGCCCCTCCTGGACTTCGTAGTAGGCGCCGATTTTCGGCCCGACCGCGACCTCCCGGGGTTCGAAGAGGCCTTCTCCGCGAACGATGAACACGAGCTGACGAGTCCCCGAATCCATGAGGGCGCTTTCGGGCAAAGCCAAACGCACCCCGCGGTCCACCTTGATCTGGACGGTGCCGTACATCTCGGGTTTCAGCCGCAGCGTTGGATTGGGCATGTCGAGCCGCACCTTGACGGTCCGGGCCTCTTGGTTGAGGTAGGGATAGACGTACGAGATTCGGCCCTGAAAGACTTCGCCCGGATACGCCGCAAACGTCGCGGACGCCGTTTGGCCCACCCTCACGAACGGCACTTCGAATTCATAAACTTCGGCGTTCATCCACACCCGATCGAGGTCGGCGATGGAGTACAACCGCGTCTCCGGCTGAACGAACATCCCCTTGAAGACTTGCTTGTCGATCACATAGCCGGTGACGGGCGAGGAAATGGTGAGAGTGGTCTTGGCCTTGCCCCGCCGGACAATCGCCTCGATTTGCTGATCCGTCAACGTCCACAGCCGGAGGCGGTCGCGCGTGGCGTCGAGCAGCGCCTCCGCCTGTTCACGCACCTCGGGGATGGGACTGGCCCTGACCTTCTCGCGGCTTCGCAGCGCCAGCAGAAACTCGTCCTGCGTGGCGACCAGATCCGGGCTGTACAAGGTGAAGAGGGGCTGGCCTTTGCGTACCCATTGCCCCGTGTAGTCGACCAGGAGCTCATCGATCCATCCCGAAATCCGAAGGTTGACGTGCGTGATCCGCTGCTCGTCGTACTCGACGCGACCGACCGCGCGCACGGTCGTCTCCAACGGCCGCTCTTCGACTGCGGCCGTCGTCACACCGATCAACTGCTGTTTGGCCGGTGTCAGGGTCGCATACGCGTGCGACGCCGCCGACCCCATCGTGCCGTGTTCCTGTGTGCCGGTCCCTGGTGTGCCTTGGTCAGAGAGGCCGCGTTCGGTCGCCGTATCCGGCGCGGGTCGCTCGGGGCTCTCGCGTGTGACCAGCAACCAGGCTCCGGTCAGCAGAAGAAGCGCCGCGACTCCCGTTGCGAGCCATCGCGTACGTGTTCGAGTGAGCATCGTCGCCATCCCTCCTTCCTCCCGTCACAATGGCGCTCCGACGACCTGCTCGAGCGCTGCGACCTGGTGCTCCCGGTCGACGAGGGCCCGGTAGTAGGCCAGCCGGAACTCCAGGAGAGCGCGTTCCGCCTCGATCACATGGAGAAAATCGTTTCGTCCGGTGCGATACCCCGCGCGCGCCGCCTCCAAATTCTGCTCGGCCTGCGGCAGAATCGTCGTCCGGTACAGCTCGGCCACCCGTTGCTGCGCCCGGACTTGTGCCACCAGGTCCTTGATCTGAAAGCGTGTGACGTTTTGCCAGGTGCGGTACTCGGCGCGAGCGGCCTCCACCGCCGCCGTCGCCTCCTGCACGCCGGCGTCGTATTTCCGCTTGGTCCAGAACGAGAACGGGATGCTCACTTGCGCGATGGCCCCGAATCCGTCGGTTGCCTGAAAATTCTGAAAACGCTGGAAGGCCAGCTCGAAGTCCGGATAGTACTGGCGCTTGGCGAACGCACGGGCGTGCTGATTCCGTTGAACGGCGAGCTCAGCCGACTTCAGCTCGGGCCGTGCCGCCATCGCCATCCGCTCCAGCTCTTCCAGCGACTGCTCGAGCTCCTTCCGCCTCGGCTCTTGCGGGCTCCCGAACGGGGATTGAGGATCACGGTCCAAGAGTGTGTTGAGCCTGGCTCCGACCGTTTCCCGTCGCTGCTCGAGCACCGGGAGCCGTTGATGGAGGTTGGACAACTCGACCTGGGCCTTCAGGACGTCGACTTGCGTCCCTTTCCCCGTCCGGAACTTGGCGTTGGCGCTTTCGAACAACTGCCGGAGCAGGTCGATCTGCTCGTGATGAAGTTGGATGTCCTTGTCGGCAAGAAAGAGGTCGAAGTATGCCTGTTTGACGCGCGCAATCACCTCCCGTTCCTTGGCGTGCCAGGCTTGCTCGGCCATGCCGGCCCCGCGTGCGGCCACTTCGCCCTTCAAGGCCAGCTTGCCGGGGAATGGAAACCTCTGAGCCAGCGTGAAGATGGTGTTCTGGGTCCGTGTGATCTCGAACGGCTGCGGGACATTCCAAAGCTGGATCCAGAAGGTGGGGTCCGGCAACGTCTGCGCCTGCGGGACCCGGCTCGTCGCCGCCTCCCATTGTTGGCGCAACGCTTGCAATTCCGGGTTCCTCGCCACCGCTTCCCCGATCAACTCCGCAAGGGCGAGTGGGGGCGCGGGCCCAGGTTCAGCGTTCGCAAGCGTGGCGACAAAGGTCAGTGCCGCACACATGAGAGAAATGCTCCACAGTGTGACATGCTGCATATCGGCCTCCTTCGATCTCTGTCCCTGCTGTCGCGCCGGCGGGTCGACGGGCATCAACGGAACAGAGAGGCGGCCCGCCGCCGAGAAACGGCAGGTCCCCGTCGGGAATCGGTCAGTATGGTGACGAGTGCCGGGACAGGATCAGATGCGGAGGACGGCGGTCTTGAGAAGCTGATCTTCGACGGGAGGGGAAGCCGCTCGAAAAGAGTTGACTCTTACGTGGGCCCCAAGGGATGCCGGAGCCGCGACCACGACGGGTTCGGCGGCTTGCAGGTGGGTCACGTCAGCGCGTGGCGTGTCGGTGGATACACCATTGAAGCCGAGCGTTTTGAAGGTGTCGCAGAACTGCCATTGCATCTCTTGCTGAGTATCCGCACAGTTCGACCCCGGTGCCATCGGAAAGAAGATCGGAACGAGGCAGGCGTACGCGTTGAAGGTGAGGGCGATGAACAGCACGAGCCAGGTACCGATCAAGATCGTCCGGAGGCGTGTGGACAGGGGCATCATACCGGCTGCTACCGTACTCCTCGCTTCGCGGCCTGTCAATTTCCGCCGCGGAGCACCGCTTACCGTTTGGCGTCCGCCTCGAGGATGCTGCGGATCACCGTTTTGACGTTGTCCGGGTCGATGGACTCGAGCTTGATGTTCCCGTCCAGGATGACTGTCGGCGTGTGATCCACCTTCACCCGAAGCCCCCATTTCCGACCGTCCTCGACGGCCCGGGCCGGCTTTCCGCTGGCCATGCCGGCTTCGAAGGCGACCGGGTCGAGCCCCACTTCCTTGATGAGCGACTCCCGGATCACCTTGTCCAGGATATGGAGGCCGTCCTTGTGGATCGTCCGGAACAGCACCCGCTTCATTTCCCGGCCCTTGCCCATTATTTTGGCCTGCTCGTACATGTCGAACGCCGTCGGCAATTTCCCGGGGATCACCGGGAACCCGACCAGCGTCACCTCGACCCGGTCCCCGAATTCTTTCTCGATGATCGGGATCGCCTGCTCGTCGAACTTATGACAGTGCGGGCAGTAGAAGTCGGCAAACTCGATCAGCTTGACCTTGCCGGGAGTGTGGGTCGAGGGCTCCGAGAGCACCGTATACTTGCCTTGGAGCTGCGGGGGAGCGGTGGCGGCGACCGCCGGCATGGACGACAGGGCGCCGACGAGGAGCACCATGAGACCGGCGGCGACGCGGAGGGTGGGAAGGCGACGACTCGAGCGAACGTTCATCTCTCACTCCTCTTGGTTCTGTCGGATTTCGTACGCGTCAAAACGGTATAATCATACTATGTCGCGGACGGGAATAGCGATATTGTTCGCGCTGTGCGGCGTGACGACGGCCTGCGCGGCCCGTCAGGTCGTTCCACCTGAGCTCGAGCGGCAGATCGATCGACAGCTCACGTTCGCGCAGATCAAAGAGGACCCGGAGCAATATCTCGGGCGGACCGTCGTGCTCGGCGGTGAGGTGCTGTCCGCCAAGCGCTTGAAGAGCGGGACCCGGGTCGAGGTCCTCCAGCTTCCGCTTGACGATCGTCAGGCTCCCGTCCTGGACCGCACGCAGTCCGAAGGGCGCTTCCTCGCCTTTCAACGCGAATTCCTGGATCCGGCCAAACTGCCGGGCGGCACGCGGGTGACGATCACGGGTGAAATCACCGGCTCCACCGTCCAGCCGCTGGACGAAACCGAGTACACCTACCCCACGCTCGACCTGAAGAGCCTCACCGTATGGGACGAAGACCGCCGGCTGGCCAGGCCGTATCCCTACTACGGCCCCTATTACAGCCCGTATTGGGGCCCGTACTGGGGCTGGCGCCGCTGGGGCCCCTGGGGGCCGTACCCGTATTACCCCTATTGGTGGTAGCTGAAAGTGATGAGTGATGAATGATGAGCGATGAATGGAGGGCAGGAAGAGCGTGATGAATGATGAGTGCTGAGTGATGAATGGGGGAATGACGAAGAGGAGAGAGGGATGAATGATGAATTGGCGAGCAATGAATGAAGGCTCAAGAAGATAGGGATGAGTGAAGAGTGATGAGTGATCCGGGAGGGCGGAACAAGCGAGGAGAGTGATGAGCGATGAAGGTTCAATCGAAGAGGGCCTATACGGGGAAAAGAAGCGATGAGTGTCAGTGTTGCTTTGCCGTTTTGGCGGATGCGACCAGCATCGCCATGAGTTGGTCGGCTTCCTGCTGAAGAGCAGGTAGATGTGGGGCAGAACAAGGAGCAGCTTCGGCTAAAAGTTCCAGCCAATACATTGTCTCTTCAAGCTCTTGTAGCCCTCCTTGAATTTTACTGATGAATTCAAGCCGCGATCGCGCCCTCATCGCCTCTCGATAGTAAGCCCCGACCGATGTGCCGCTACGAAGGATCTGCTTCCCAAGTACCTGAGCTTCGGGCGACTTCGGCAGGACCGAGAAGAGCCGGATGATTTGCAAGGCGAAGGCCTTTGTCCGTCTCTGCAATCCATTGTCGGCTAGAGTCGCCCGACTCTTCATTCGCGATCCATTATTCCGCCACCAGTCCTGCTTATGCCCCTCGATTCATTCCTTCCTAGAGTGCTGAGTGATGAATGATGAGTGATGAATTGTGGATCATGAAGAGAGGAAGAGAGACGAGGAACCTCAGCTCTTCATCATTCAGCACTCAGCACTCTCTCCTCGTCTTGGTCCTCCATTCATCATTCATCATTCAGCACTCATCATTCTCTTCACCTTCGTCCTTGGTTCACGATCCGCTCGACTCGCTCGTCTTTCCCGCCCAGCTCCAGGTACTTGCGGTAGTGCACGAGGGCCTTGATCGTGTCTTTGCGGTGGAGCTCGTAGAAGACGCCGAGGTTGTAATGGGCTTCGGCGAGCTTTGGTTTGAGCGCGAGGGCTTGCTCATAGGCGCTCTCGGCCTCGTCGAACCGGCCCAAGCCGGTGTAGACCATGCCGAGATTCATGTGGGCCTCCGCGTACTCGGGTTTGTAGCGGATCACTTCCCGGAACTGGCGCGCGGCGTCCTCGGGCTTTCCGATGCTCCGATAGAGGAAGCCCAGGTTGAAGTGGGCGTCGACCAGATCCGGTTTCACGGTGATGGCTTCGATGTAGGCGGCAATCGCTTGGGAGACATGATTCTCCCGCTCATCGAGTTGCCCGAGCAGATACCACGCATCCGCATGGTCGGGGTGAAGCTGGGTGAGCTGCAGCAGGGTATGGCGGGCGAGCCGCGCGTCGCCCTGGCGCTCGTACAGCCGGCTCAAGGAGTAGAGGGCGTCCGGATGGCCCGGCTTGAGCTTGAGGAAGGCCAGGTAGGCCTCGGCCGCTTTCGCGCCGCGATTGTCGTGATCGTAGAGCTTCGCCAGCGCGAGCTGTGCCTCGCTCAGGTCGGGCGCCAGCGCCAACGCCTTCTCGAAGGCCTCCTCCGCGTCGGCCGATTTATCCTGACTGTCATAGATGCGGCCGAGATCGTAGTAGGCCCGGGCATGGGTCGGTTTCAGGCGAATGGCTTTCTTGAGCAGGTCGACCGCCTCGGCCGCCTGCTTGCGGCCCTCGAAATAGACGAGGCCGAGCAGGTGATGCGCCTCTGCCGATTGCGGATCGAGGGCGATGGCCTTTTTCAGCGACTCCAGCGCCTTCTCGTACTCGCCGTCACGGAAGGACGAGGCGCCCTGCTGATAGGCCCGCGACGCGGCATCGGACGAAGGAGCGGCCCCGGCGTCGTGCGCGGGGGCGATCGCGATCAAAAAGGGCGAGAAGACGAGTGTGATGGCGAGGATGTGGACGAAGCGCTCGAACGCCGGCCGACGATCGCACATAGCTGGACCCGTTTGAATCTGAACGAGAACGCTCCCGGACTATAAAGCCAGCGGGCGGCGAAAGCAACGGAGCGCGGCCGGCCACTCCGTTGGCTCGTCTGCCGGTACGTCGTCGTCCCGGGTCACCGGTCCGACGGGGAAACCGCCGGAGCGCCTCGCGCTCAGCCGAGGCCCGGTGGCGAAGGTGCGCGGCATGCCCCGGGAGGGGCATGCCGCGCGGGCGTATCGGATCTCAGGACCTTCCGAACGACATGAACTTCGTGATGCCGAACGTGTAGCTCACGCCTTGGACGAGGTTCCCGTTCCCATCACGCGCGATGGGGATCTGTGAGTAGAAATACATCTGCCACGTCTCCCCCAAGCTGACGAGGAAGCCCGGTGTATAGGCCAGGAAGGTATGGCCCGTGTTGGGGACGTCGAGGTTCGTGATGGGGTCGGTCGCCGAAAAGCGCCCGCTGAAGTTGTCGTGGGTCATGTACCGGTAATTGAGCTGATTCGTGAGGATCAGCCAAGGCACCGTCACGAGATTGAGCCCGACGTTCAGCAGGTATTCGTCCCCGTACTGATAGCCGAAGTTGTTCCGGAACGTATGGCGGTAGCTCGCAAAGGCGAATTGATTCAGCCGATGCGGGATCAGCTCGTACGTTTGGTACACGTGGCCGATCAGGCCGGCTTGGCCGCGGCCGAGCTGGATCGGCGGCTCGGTGATCTCGCCGCTGCTCTCCACCTCGTTCGTGTCGCCGGTCGGCAGCTCCACGGCCACGCCGCTGACGATCATGCTGCGCAGACTGGTCATCCAGTTGTACTTCGCGGTCACCCGGATGTCGCCGATGCCGCGGTCCCGGAATTGGAGCAGCTCCGCATCGCGGCCGCCGTGGACGTGGAAGTGATCGTGCCGGCGGATGTGGTAGGGAATCGTCAACTGCAGCCCCAACCGATCGGTCAGGCCGTAGTTGAGGTCGAGGGTGAAGGTTTGCGTCACCGTGTTGAGCTCCCGGTGGTGATTGCGGAGGATGCGGCGGTTTGAGACATCGACTTCCGGGATGATCGCCGAGGTCCCGTCCTGACGGACCATGGGGGTGTAGGCGTAAATGCCGTTGATGGTGAGGAGCCCCTGCGGGGCGACCACTTGCTGGGAGGGGATGACGAGAAAGCAGGTCACGGCGCCGCAGGCCGCGTGAGCGGCCGGCGGGCGCAGACCCCGTCCGATCAACAGAACGACAGAGCACAGAAGCACCAAGAAGAACGGATGAAGCCGTCGGTGGACTCCGATCATGTGCACACTCCTCCTGAGTCGGTCGTGCCAAGCGCTTGCGGCGGACATCGGAGCGTACGCTCCGCCGCCGCGTCTCTCTTCGTGGGGCCGGGTGCGGGTCACACGACCGGAGGGGCTCGGGACGGAAGCAGGAAGGGAGGGAGGAGCGGAGTCGAGCGATCGCCGGCCGCGGCGCGCGGCGGCGCGAGGGCCGGAAGCCCGGAGAGGATCGGCTCGGCGGCATGGAGGGCCTGTCCCGCGGCGCAGAGCCAGGCGCACAGGGCGGTCGAGTGAGTCGCCGCGTGGTGGTGTGCATGGTGCGCGGCATGGGGCACCGCCAGCGGATACACCAGGGCACCGACCAGCAGCAGGCACGCGGCGAGGGCCGGCGCCAGGACGCGGCGAACGGCGTACATGGCCCGTCAGCGGAGCGCGGCAGAGCGTGAGGACGGGTCGTCGAGCCGTTTGACGACCTGGTGGATCTTCTCTTCCGTCAAGAGGCCGCCTTTGATGTACTCCTGCACGACGCCGTGCTGATCGATGAAGACGCTGACCGGCAGCCCGAACACCCCGTACTGGTTCGCCACGCGATTGTCCCGATCGAGCAGGACTGGAAAGGTATGGCCGTACGTGCGGATGTGCTCGCGAACCTTTTCGACGTCTTCCAGCTCGTTGATCGCGAGCACCACAAGCTTGTCCTGGAGCTGATCGTAGCCCGCCTGCATGGCCGGCATCTCGGTCGTGCATGGCTTGCACCAGGTCGCCCAGAAGTTCAACAGCACGACCTTCCCTTTGAATTCGCTCAGGCTGCGCAGTCGCCCGGTGAGGTCGGGGAGCTGAAAGTCGGCGGCCGGCGTCCCGACGACGGGCACTCGCTGGCCCATGCTCCAGACGGAGGCGGATGACAACAAAAGAGTCACAAGGACGGCAGTGGAGAAGATGGCTCGGCGTACCATGGTCGATTCCCTCGCTCGTGGACGGTTGCTCGAGAAGCGGCACGACCGCGGCGTCATGCCCTCGGCGTGCACGGGGCGCTGGGGTCAGAGCGAGGAGCCGGGCGGGCCGCGTGTCGTCGGCGTGGCAGGGGACGATTCGTCGGGACTGTGTCGAGGGCGCGGCGGGGCCACGGTCACCACCGTGAGCTGTGCGGGAAGCACGAGGTCGGCGGTTTCCACGCTCTGGCCGGCCGCGCACATCCAGGTGCACAGGACCGTGCCGTGCGTCGCGGTCTGGTGGTGCGCGTGGTGCGCCGCATGCGCCACGGTCTGCGGATAGAGGATGCCGCTGAGCACGAGCAGGCACATGGCCAGCATCGCGGCGATGCCCTGAAACGTCCACCGACGCATGGACGCGATACTAGTCAGGGGCGATTCCCCAAGTCAAGCCGGCGGGCCTGAGGGGATCGTGCTCTCTCCTCTATGGGATTCAGATAGGAATTACGGTATACTGACCCTGGTTCCCGGGGGCCGGCCGGTTCCGCGAGCGGGCCTCCGACAGTCTGTTCATGATCGGCAAACTCCTCAACCTCATCTTCGGCAGTAAAAACGATCGAGAGATCAGCAAGTTACGTCCGGTCGTGGCGCAGGTCAACGCGCTCGAGCCGTCCGTGGCGTCGCTCTCCGATGCGGCGCTGACGGGGAAGTCCGCCGAGTTGCGCAAGCGCCATGAAGGCGGCGAGACGCTCGACGACCTCCTCCCCGAAGCCTTTGCGATCTGCCGCGAGGTCTCCAAGCGCGTCCTCAACATGCGGCACTTCGACGTGCAGTTGATGGGCGGGATGATCCTGCACAAGGGCCGGATCGCCGAGATGAAGACCGGTGAAGGGAAGACGCTGGTCGCGACGCTGCCCATGTACCTGAACGCGCTCTCGGGCAAGGGCGCGCACCTCGTCACCGTCAACGACTATTTGGCCAAGCGCGACGCCCAGTGGATGGGCCCCCTCTATCACGCGTTGGGCATGTCGGTCGGGATCATCCAGCACGACGCCTCGTTCCTGTACGACCCCTATTACGAAGCCTCCGACAAGCGTCTCCAGCACCTGCGCCCCTGCACCCGCCAGGAGGCCTATCGCGCCGACATCACCTACGGAACCAACAACGAGTTCGGGTTCGATTACCTCCGCGACAACCTGATCGTCACGAGCCTGAGCCAGTGCGTCCAGCGCGAGCTGAACTACGCGATCGTGGATGAGGTGGACAGCATCCTCATCGACGAAGCGCGGACGCCGCTGATCATCTCCGGGCCGACCGAGCAGTCCACCGACCTCTATTACCGGATCAACGCGATCATCCCGCAACTGAAGGTGGAGCGTGATTTCACGATCGAGGAGAAGACGAAGACCGTCGCGTTGACCGAAGAAGGCAACGCCCGCGTCGAAAAGCTCCTCGGGGTGGACAATCTCTACGACCTCCAGCACATCGACCTGGTCCACCACGTGGTCAAGGCGCTCCAAGCGCACGCCATCTACAAGCGGGACGTGGACTACGTCGTGAAGGACGGCGAGGTCATCATCGTCGATGAGTTCACCGGGCGGTTGATGCCCGGACGGCGGTGGAGCGACGGGCTGCACCAGGCGGTTGAGGCGAAGGAAGGGGTGAAGATCGCGAACGAGAACCAGACGCTCGCGTCCATCACGTTCCAGAACTACTTCCGCATGTACAAGAAGCTCGCCGGCATGACGGGCACCGCCGATACGGAAGCGGGCGAGTTCGCGAAGATCTACAACCTCGACGTCAACGTCATCCCGCCGAACCGCCCGATGATCCGGAAGGACTACCCGGACGTCGTGTACCGGACGGAGAAGGAAAAGTTCAACGCGATCGGCGAGGAGATCGCGGCCTGCTACGAACGCGGTCAGCCGGTGCTGGTCGGCACCATCTCGATCGAGAAGTCGGAGCGGCTCTCCACCCACCTGAAGCGGCACGGCATCAAGCACAACGTCTTGAACGCCAAGTACCACGAGAAGGAAGCTGAGGTCATCGCGCAAGCGGGGCGCAAGGGGGCGGTCACGATCGCCACGAACATGGCGGGCCGCGGCACCGACATCCTGCTCGGCGGCAACCCCGATTTCCTGTTCAAGCAGGTGCTCTATCGCGACGAGAACCTGAGCGACGAGCAGAAGAAAAAGATCTTCGACGACATCAAGGCCGACTGCGACGCCGACAAGCAGGAGGTCCTCGCCTTGGGCGGCCTGCACATCATCGGCACCGAACGGCACGAGAGCCGCCGCATCGACAACCAGTTGCGCGGCCGCGCGGGCCGGCAGGGCGATCCGGGGTCCTCGCGCTTCTATCTGTCGCTGGAAGACGATCTGCTGCGCATCTTCGCGTCGGAGCGCATTTCCAACCTGATGCTGAAGCTGGGGATGGAAGAAGGCGTCCCGATCGAGCACGGGATGGTGACGCGCGCCATCGAGAACGCCCAAAAGAAGGTCGAGGCGCACAACTTCGACATCCGCAAGCAGCTCCTCGAATACGACGACGTCATGAACAAGCAGCGCGAGGTGATCTATCAGCACCGGCGCGCGATCCTCGCGGGCGACGATCTCAGCGAGGAGGTGCACGACATGATCACCGAGGTGACCGAGTCGATGGTCGACGTCTACTGTCCGGAGAATCAGTATCCGGAAGAATGGGACGTGGAGGGCTTGGCTGAGGCGATCAACGGGCAGTTCGGCGTCAACCTCGTCCACGTCGACGGGATGGGGCCCGCGCATCTCAAGGAGTTGGGCCGGGAAGCGCTGAAAGAGGAGCTTCGCGAGCAGACCCTCAACGCCTACCGGCGCAAGGAACAGGAGCTCGGCACCGAGTTGCTGCGGTATCTGGAGAAGATCGTCCTGCTCCAGGTGATCGACCATCACTGGAAAGAGCACTTGCTCGCCATGGATCACCTCCGCGACGGGATCGGGCTGCGCGGCTACGGCCAGAAAGACCCGCTGATCGAATACAAGCGCGAAGGCTTCGACATGTTCGCCGCCATGATGGGCCGCATCAAGGGCGACGCGCTGGACCGCTTGTTCCACGTCCAGGCCGTCCGCGGCGACGCGCCGCCTCCGGCCCCCGAACCGGTGGCCCCCGTTCCCCGCCTCACGCTCAACCGCGGGGACGAGCCGGTGAGCGCCAAACCGGTGCACCGCGAGCAGGACAAGGTCGGCCGCAACGATCCCTGCCCCTGCGGCAGCGGCAAGAAATACAAGAAGTGCCACGGAAAGTAAGCGCCGTCGGGTCGGAGGCGGCCTGATCACCCGGCCGGTTCGTTGACCTCGCCGACTCCACGCTCCCCTCGTTCTGCACGCACCTCTCCTTGCCTTCACAGCCGTCGTTCAGCATCGCTCCTTGGCATTGGCTGAGGGGTGGCGTAGCATCAGGGTCAGCCCTGGAGGACCTTCCGGTTCGATGCCGGCTCAAAAGTGGGAGGAGGACGCCATGCCGACCTTTGCGTTGCTCACCAAACTGGCCCCCGACGAGGCGCGTGATCCGAAATTTCGGGAAGAGCACGGGAAGCAGTGGATGCACAGGGTCAAGGTGAAATGTCCCGACGTGAAGTGGCTGTCCCATTACGTGGTGCTGGGGCCGCACGATTTCCTGGATCTCTACGAGGCGGCGAACGAGGAAGAGGCGGCCAAGGTGGCGATGATCAGCCTCTCGCTCGGCGCGCTCTCCGCGGAAACGTGGACGCTCCTGCCGTACCAGCGGTACGTGCAGTTGGCGAAAGAAGTGTGACGGCGGGGCAGGGCCCCGTACCCTTGAGACGCGGGGCTAAGACGGCGTGCGGAGCCGCATGAGGCGCGGTTCGCCGAGCACGCGATCCAGGCAGGAGACCAGCCGGTCGGCGTCGGCGGTCGTGAAGACCAGGGGCGGTTTGATCTTGAGGACGTTACGGAGCGGGCCATCGATCCCGGTCAGCACACCGAGATCCCTGAGCCGCTCGGCGATGTAGGCCGCTTCGAGACCGGCCGGCTCCTGCGTGTCTCGGTGGCGGACGAATTCGAGACCCAGGAAGAGCCCTTCGCCGCGGACGTCGCCGATCAGGGCGTGCTTCGCCATCAACCCCGTGAGCTCGTCCTTCAGGTACCGCCCGACCGTTCGAGCCTGCTCCTGTAACCCTTCGTTCTCAAGTACATCCAAGACGGCGAGTCCGACCGCACAGGACACCGGATTACCGCCGAACGTATTGAAGTATTCCATGCCGTTCGCGAACGAGGCGGCGATCTCCGGGGTCGTCACGACCGCGCCGAGGGGATGACCGTTGCCCATCGGTTTTCCCATCGTCACGATGTCCGGCACCACCCCTTGGAGCTCGAAGCCCCAGAACCGCGAGCCGACTCGTCCGAAGCCGACCTGGATCTCATCGGCGACGCAGACGCCTCCGGCCTTCCGGACGTGCTGATAGGCTTCCTCGAGATAACCGGGCGGGAGCACGATCTGGCCCGCACAGCTCAGCAAGGATTCACAAAAGAAGGCGGCCACGCGGCGGTTCCCTCGCTTGACCCGCTCGACCGCGGCCCGCACATGCGCCGCGTACCGCCGGCCGGCCTCCGGCCCCTTGTACGGCCCTCGATAGACGTCCGGCATCGGCACCGTGTGCACATGGGCCGGGGCCCCGGCCCCGCCGGGACCGGCGAACTTGTACGGGCTGATCTCGATCAACGAGGTCGTCTGGCCGTGGTAGGCGCCTTCCACCACGAGCACATCGGTCGCCCGCGTGTGCGCACGAGCCAACCGCAAGGCCAGCTCGTTGGCCTCGCTCCCGGAGCAGACGAAGTAGCAGACGCGCAACGGGTCCGGCAGCGTGGCGGAGAGTCGCTCGGCATAGTCGACGAGCAGGTCGTGCAGGTAACGCGTGTTCGTGTTCAGCAGCGCCATCTGGCGTGCGGCCGCCCGCACCACCGCAGGGTGGCCGTGGCCGACGTGCGCCACGTTGTTCGTCCCATCGAGGTATTCACGGCCGAGGTGATCGTAGAGATACTGTTTCCATCCCCGCACGATCTTGAGCGGGCGCGCGTAGCTCACGCTCACGTTGGCGCCGAGGTGCCGGCGCCGCGCGCTGACGATCGCTTCAGGGCTCCGGCCCCCGTGGGGTGAAGGGAGCCCCGGGATGTGCAGGATGAGATTGGGATCGGGGCACAGGCTTTGCCACAATCGCCGGTCACGCGGCGCGCAGACCCCCGGGAAATTGCCCGTCTGATCCAGCAGATCGGTAATCAGTTGAAAGTGGACGTGCGGCGGCCAGTCGCCGTTCCCCGGCGGGTGACCGATCGTGCCGATCTTGGCACCCTTCGCGATCGACTGACCCGGAGACAGACGCTCGAGGGACTCTGGGCTCAGGTGACCGTAGAGCGTAAAGCACTCGCCGGCCCCCGATAGATCATGCCGCAAGATGACCGTCGGACCGTAGTCTTGGGGCTCGGCATTGTCGGCGAGGCTGTGAACGGTGCCCTCGAGCGGCGCATACACCGGCGCGCCCGGGGCCAGGAAAAGATCGATGCCCAGATGCACCGTCCGCCACCCGTCCACCTCGGTCCCCGCCGGCCGGTAGGCGGCCGCCGTGTAGCTTCGCCGGGCCTCACCGTAGCGGCCCACGCCGACCTGCGTCCCTGCCGCGTGCATCCGCTCGAAGATGGCGTCGGTCCACCGGCGAATGTCGGTGAGATCGCCGATCTCGGCGAAATCGGCGCCGCCCGCGCTCAAGTCGATGACCGTATGGTCGCCTTTGCGGAGATCCGGGCCGATGACCGGCTCGACCTGTTCGGCATTCGCCTCGAGCCACTGAATGACGGCGGCGGTTTGCGGACAGGCCGGCCACCCACAGGCATCGCGCATGGCGTAATGGAAGAACCGGGGGCTGACTCCGGCGAGTCGGTCCAGCGCGGCCCACGCCGGTGCTTCGGACACCGTGAGGTAGCGGTTGTCCGGAACGCGGTCCTTGCGGAACGCCGACAGCGTGACGCTGGTGCAGAGCCGCAGGGCGATCAGATCGTAGAGCCACGCCAGCTCGTCTTCGAGGAGCGGAGAGGCGGCATGATACCCCGCGATCACTTGCGCGGCCGAGAACACCGGGTCCGTCTTGCCGAGGATCGCGTAGGCGGCGCAGATCGCCGGCTCGAACACGGTGCACGATTCGATCAAATCCCCGAAGTCCACCACGCCCGTGACGCGGCCGCCGCCTTCGATCCCGGTCACGAGCACGTTGTAGTCGTTGCCGTCATTGTGAATCACGCTGGTGCGCAATGTCGGGAGCGCCGGCACGACCTGCTCCCGGAACCGGTCCAAGAACCGTTGGATCAGTGTGCGCCGGGAGGGATCCGGAATCGACGCGAGATGCTCGGCCACCGTCGCCGCGGCGCGTGCCAGGTCCCACAGGAGGTCGCGCCTGAGAGCGGGATGAGCAAAGGAGCTCAGGGCCTGATCGAGCCGGCCGAAGAAGCTCCCGAGGCTCTGAAGCAGCTCCGGAGGATGCGGCGCCGTCTCCACCAGCAGGTGTCCGGGGACATAGCTCAGCAATCGAACGAAGTGTGTCGCCCCGTGTGCTCCTCGAACGCTCAGGATCGTCTGCCCGGACAGGCTGGGACACGGTCGCGGGCAGGCGAGTGCCGGCGCGGTCACGGCGAGGTGCGCGAGCGCTGCGTTCTGCGCCTCCAGGACCTCGCGCAACTCGGCTCCATTCGCGATCTTGAGCACGAATTCCGGCCCGGCCTTGGTTTCGAGCAGGAAGTTCTGATCGCGCTCGCTGGGTAACGGCCGGGCGACGGCGCTCACGCCAAACAGATCGCGAGCGAACGTGTGCGCGTCGTCTACCGAGAAGACGGGAACTGATGGGATCAGGGGGTCGGCAGAACGCGTCATGGTCGGGCCCGGGATGAGGAACGTCGTGAGACTCTACACCGATTTCAGCCGCGAATCCAAGACGCGGCAAGAGCAGTATGAGTCGGAGGGCCAGCAGGAGCGACCGCCCGAGGTCGTCTGAGATGAAAGGCCGCCGTCGACGAGAGTAAGATAGGCGGGTCTCCAGCGTGGAGCGATGGGTCCAATGGAACCGAGGTCCAACCGAAGGATCAGGAAAGGAGGCGGCCATGGTGACCCTCGACGAATTGATGAAAATCCGAGGAGTGGTGGCGGCGGGAGAGTTTACGGCGTCCGGAGACCTGGTGGACTACCGATCGTCAGTGGGAATGCCGAAGGACCAGGCGGGAATGACGGCGCAGTTTTGCGGCACCGTCAGCATTATGTTCAATACGCTGGCCAAGGCGTATTCCCACATGTACACGAACATGAGCTGGCTGCCCCCGAAGTTTTGGGCGTATGGCGGTGGTGAGATGGCGGTCTGCGTGGGAGGCACCAAGGGCGTCTTCGTGGAGATCAGCAAGGCGGATTTCAACCAACTGTTCAAAGTGCTGGCCGAGGCGTGAACGACGGCCGGCCGTGATGCGCTCCCGAGCGGACCGGATCATCAGGGCAGACGCGCTGATTGGCCCCATGCGCCTGCGCACCGCTCGATGGGTCCGCCCACTGAAACGCAGCGCGAGGGCCAGACGGAGGGAGCATGAGTCGGACCATCGGTGAGAAGCTCGTCCGCAGGGTGGTGACCATCGACGAGAACCGCTCCGTGCTGGAGGCCGCCGTCTTGATGACCGACGAATTCATCGGGTCGGTGGTCGTGACGAGCGCCGCCCGGGTCACCGGGATCTTTACCGAGCGGGAGTTGATGATGCGGGTGGTCGGAAAAGGGAAAGACCCCGCGAAGACCCCGATCAAAGACGTCATGACGACAGACCCCGTCAGGGTCAGGCCGCAGGATTCCCCGGGACACTGCTTGAACCTGATGAAAGAGCATCGCTGCCGTCATCTGTTGGTCTTCGACGGAGCGGAGTTCTTCGGGATCGTCTCGCTCCGCGACATGGTCGCCCTGTTGCTCGACGAGAAGGAGGAGTTGATCGGACACCTCGAACGCTACATCGCTTCGTAAGGGCGTCGGAAGAGCTCCGAGCTGCCCGGGCGTAACGGCAAGCACCGAGTGTGTTCGAAAAGCGTGTGACGGTGGGAGCGCTGGGCCGGACGCGAGGCGGGTCGTGGGGCTATCGCCGCTGCACCTGCTCGATCAGGAGTGCCGCGGACAAGGCGCGCTTGGCTTCTTCGTTGGTCGGATCCAGTCGCAAGGTCATGCCCAATTGCTCGATCGCGCGGTGGCGGTCGCCTCTCTCCAGGAGCATCAAGCCCAGAAGCCGATGCGCATCCCCCAACCGGCGCTTGACGTGCGGGTCATCGGGCTTGAGTCGCGCGAGCGTTCGATAGACGTCGATCGCGCCTTGAAAGTCCCCTTGCTGGGTCAAGATCTGCCCGAGCTGATAGTAGGGGCCGACAAAACTCGGATCGTTCGGCCGACGGGCGATCGCCTCCCGGTAGGCCGCCATTTCTTCGGCCACGTCACCGTTTTGACCGAGTGCAATCCCTAATCTGAAGTAGGCCGTGGCATCGTCCGGGTTCTGGCGCACTTTGTTCCGCCAGGTCCTGATCGTTCGTTCCACGGTTCCTTGCTCAATCCGGGCCAGTCCCAGTCGTTTGTGTTCGGAACCGGCCGCTGGGTTGAGACGGATCGCCTTCCGCCACATCGCAATCGCGTCCTCCATCTCGCCCTTCTGCGCCAGCGCATACGCGAGATTGAACGACGCATCCACCAAATCCGGATCGTCGGGCTTCAGGCGAAGGGCCTCCCGGTATTCGGCGATTTCGCCGTCGAGGTCTCCCTTTTGGCCAAGGGCGACGCCCAAGCTCAGGTGAGCACGAGGATCATCGGGTTGGAGCCGAATGGCTTCGCGCCACGCAGCAATCTCTCCGTCGAGGTCTCTCTTCTGGGCCAGTGTGCTGGCCAGGCCGGCGTAGGCAAGCGGGTCGCCGGGCTGGAGGCGGATGGCCTCGCGCCAGGCAGCGACGAGCCGGTCCAGATCGCCGCGCCTCTTCAGTGCAAGCTCCAGGTTGATGCCGGCCTCGGAATCCTCCGGGTGCAGCCGGATCACTTCTTTCCACGCCGCGATCGCGCCCTCCATGTCTCCCTTCTGGGAGAGCGCATAGGCCAGGTTGGTATAGACGTCCGCGTAGGCGGGATCGTTGGGCTTCAAATGAACCGCCCCCAGATAGGCGGCGATCGCCCCGTCCACGTCGCCCAGCCGGCCGAGGGCATACCCCAGGTTGTAATGGGCTTCGGCGTTGTCCGGAAAGAGCCGAATCGCAGCCCGGAACTCCCCGATGGCTTCGACCACCTCTCCGCGATTCAGCAAGCCCTTCCCGGCCTCGAGGTGCACGTCCGAGAGATTCGGGAAGAAACTGGCGGCCCCGGTCGGCGTCGGAGTCCAGGCCATCAAGGCGATCGATCCTGCGATAAGGGCGGTCGCCGGACAGTAAAAGGGCCGCTGCCGCAGCCGCGGTCGTGGGTCTGCCAGTGCGGAGCACTCTCGAGGCTCAGGAGGGCGGCTCAGGGGAACGCGCAACCGCAAGAAGCGGGTGAAAAACGTAGGGGAGGAGAACCCACAGGGAGCGACCATGAACGTCCTCCCTTGTTACGAACAAAGAGCAGTCTGATTGTACTGACTAGCGGCGGGAAATCCAAGAGGGAATCGCCGGTTCGTGGACCGTCGGGGAAGGAAATACCAGGTATCACGCTGCCTGGACCGGCGGCCGTCAACGCCGCGCGCGGAAGCGATTTTCGATTTGATCAAGGCTCCGAACGGAGCTACGATGCTGTATCCGGAGTCTAGGACCGTACCTTGACGTTCGATCGGTAGACCGTGCGATGGCAGCTCTGCAATCTCACCAAGGGGGTCGCCATGAAACAGATCGAGTGGAATCGCCTGCTCCTCGGCGGTCTCGTCGCGGGACTGATCATCGATGTGGTCCAGTGGCTGGTGAACGGGGTGATGCTCGGGTCGGATTGGCGCCAGGCCATGCAAGCGCTCGGTAAGCCCGTTCAAGAGACGCCGGCCGGCAGCATCTTTTACATCGTCCTCGGACTCGGCTACGGGGTCCTGGCCATGTGGACGTATGCGTCCATTCGTCCCCGGTATGGGGCTGGACCCCTGACCGCGCTCTATGCCGGTGTCGCGGTGTGGTTGCTCGGCTACTGCTTGCCGGCGCTTACGTGGATGCCGATGGGCTTGTTCCCCACGCGATTGGTGACGATCGCCACGCTGATCGGGTTGGTTGAAATCCTCATCGCCACCGAAGTAGGCGCTTGGCTCTACCAGGAGCCGCTGCCCGACGTCACCGCCGCCGCTCGGCAGGCGGCATGAGGCGCAGGCGACCGGCAGATGATATCCACCCCGGCGTCCCGGATGCTCCCTTGACCGCGAGTGTGATCCTGTATTCTGTTCTTACCGCTCCTTGAAAAGGGGAGGCCTTCCATGGAACAGCGGCGGTCCCCACGTTTCGCCATTCAGCTTCCCATCAGCTTTTCAGGCAATCAGACAATCGGTTCGGGGCTTGTGTCCGAGCTCTCCCAAGGCGGCTGCAGCGTGACCAGCGAGGACCGAGTTCAAGGCGGCGCCGCCCTGGTCCTCCACATTCAGCTCCCCGACCAGGAGGCGCCGCTCAAAGCTGACGCGTCGGTCCGGTGGACGAACGGCATGACGTTCGGGTGCGAATTCCTACGCCTGCCGCTCAAGGACAAGGAGCGACTGCGGCACTTCATCGGCGCGCTCGACCGTGCGGCTGAGAACCGCGCCCGAAAAGCGTCGTGATCGGCTGGACCTGTGCTGCGACGCTCCCGCAAGGCCGTGCCTTTGCTTCTGACTGTGGGGATCGTCCAGCTAGGAGATTTCACGCTGGCCTTCTCTCAGCCGAGGGAAACCGACCGTCCGGGTGTCAGTTCGCCAGGTAAGGGAACCTGCCCGCCGTCTCATCCGATCAAAGGCAACTTCACGACGTATAGCGGGGAGCACTGCATCTACCACATGCCCGGCCAACGCTACTACGGCAAGACAAGGGCGGAACGCTGCTATGCGACGGAACAAGATGCTATCCGGGATGGATGCAGGAGGTCAAAGGTGTGAGATTGCATTTCCCCTCCGGGGGAGGCTGGGGAAAGATTCCCGGAACCTTTTCTTGTTCACAAGGGGCTTGTGACTCGCGTGCAGGTGAAAGTCGATAGTCATGCCAGGCCCCATCTTGCTAACCATTTGCCAAATTACAAGTCGTCCACCGCGCCGTTACGTTTTTGTTTGTTGAATCCAAGGATGGGACCAAAGCATCTCAGGACGGAGGATGAATACGGTGAGGATTTTCAGGCTCAGAGCGGTGGAGGTGACCGGGATCGTTTGTTGCAGCACGCGGCAGGATGGCGATTACTCGGATAAACTCCTAGCCCACGAGCTCCGTCACCCGCTTCATCCCGCGCTGCTTGCCTGGACACTCCTCCAGAGCGTCGAGCAACTGCTCGCCGTCATACGATCCGGCCAACATGGCTTGACGAATGAGGTGGCGAAATTGCCGGGTGTGGGAGTAGTAGAGGCCACCGCTCTTCCAAGCGAGCATTCTTGTGAGTGAATCCCCACTCCAGCAAGCTGGGAGGCGCTACTTGTTCTCAAGCGGTGGTGGCAACCACAGCACCTGATTCGAGAAGTCGGTCGTAGGGTAGCGGAGCAGAAAGGCGCGGAAGCGGAGAATCAGTTCTCGCAGCGGGAGTTGGTGCGCCAGCAGGATGCCGGCGTGAGTCCGACGGGCTGCATTCCAGGCGTCAGCCAGTCGCAAGAAGTCCCGGGTGTCATGCGTGAATACGGCGCGGCGTTCACGGACGGCAAAGGAGAGCTGGAATTCGTCCGTCGCTCCCAAGTTTCCCGCTTGGCAAGCGGTGAGACAATCCAAGCCGTGTTGGCACAGAACGGTCGCCAGAGCGACTGACACGGATTCGTCGAGGTAAAGCCTCACCGTGCTGTCTTGGCGTGGAAGCCGGGGTCGAGCGCCTCGTGCTCGGCGATCTCACGGTCGATCGCCTCCCGATGATCGTAATAATACGAGAGCGCATCGTAGATCGCCGCGAGGGGCAGATGGGGGTAGTGCTGCAGAAGTTCCTCGGGTGTCAGCCCGTGAAGCAAGGTCGCAATCACCACCGTTCGCACAGTGATGCGCGTGCCCGCAAGGCGCGGGCTGCCTCCACAGACTTCCTGATCACTGACGATATAAGGGTGAGTGGTCGCCGACATGCGACCAGTCTATCGGATTTCTCTCATCGGGGCAATCTGGTCACTGTCTTTGCTGGAAGCATAGAAGAATAGTATCAGTCTTGCCATCCAACACCATGGTGGGCAGAAGCAGACAAGGGCGAAGTGACAACTAAAGAGTCAGTCCCGTAGGAGGGAAACTACGGGACCGGCTTTCTCCCACGCCGCTTGGCTCGACACTCCTTCAGAACGTCTGGCGACTGCTCCCTGTCATACGGTTTGCTCGGCATATGCGCTTGGCAGGGAGGGAAAGGCTAGGCGTGAGATCAGAGAAATTCTAGAGCGTGTCTGTGTCCTGAAAGTACTTGATCTTCATGGTATGACTGACCTGTCAAAAAAAGCGTTGTGTGCCGTCTCTCCATCCGGTAGCCGGTCAGCCACCGATCTTTCTGCTCAGCTTAGACGGGATACGGTCCCGAAGTTGGGCGACATAGGATTCGTCGGCAAGGATGGCGTCATCAATTTCCTGCCGGTGATCGTAGTAGTAGGCCAGGGCGGCATACACGTCTGCCAAGGACAAACCATAATTGGAGGCGATTTCATCAGCGCTCAGACCTATCCGCTCATGCCAAATGACAATGTTTTGCACGGTAATGCGGTGCCCGGCAATCCGAGGTTTACCGCCTGCGACTTCTGGGGACATTGCGATATGCGGTGTTGTCATGCTCTCCATGGTGACCCTTCGCGGAAGTAAGTGAAAGCATTATATGCCATCGTATGCCATCAGGACATCTCTTTCCTTCGTAGAAATCTATCACTGTTTCACTATGGCACAAAGGAATCATGCTTATACGACCTTCTTCATCAGAATCTCGTTAATGAGCGACTGGTACGGCTGCTGACGTTTGGCGGCAGTGGCCTTCAGCCAGTCCAGCACCTGCTGATCGAGTCGGATTGCGATCAATTTTCTTGGTCGATCTCCCAGGCGCGGTCTGCCGACCCTTCGCATCTTTCGCTTCGTATTTCCTCTTTTCTTTCCGGCTCGCCGGTCTAGCACTGATAAGCCTCGTGATTTCCTCATTGGCATGCCTCTTTACTGTGTAGGCAATGACAAGAATTCGCCCCGATGCCGCTTTCGCTCACCTCAAGCGATGGGGTTCGTGGGACGAGTGCATGATATCTTCGCCGTCCAATCCATGTGGATCCAAGAAATGCGGTACTGGCTTCAAATGAGATGCCGTGCTTCGCTTCATTCAGAGCAGCCTTCCGTTCGTCCCATTCGAACACAGTTATGTCTATACTGAATGGTCCGCAACCTCAAGCTTAACCAGCGAAGAAAGAGCTTCCGATCTCAGGCTGGCATACGGTCTTGATCGCTGGATCTGCCTCATCGGCTCTCTTCCTGTGGTCCATGCTTTCTGGAAGGCACAGGTAGCGGGCCACTTTCATGACTTCACCCCTTCTCTCTTGCCCGCCTGCCGGCTGCGGCGTAGCATCGTGGGACGTGAACAGCCGAATTTCTGCACGCATGGCAGTGATCGCTGGCTTTCTCCTCGCGGTCTTTATGCTCACGCCCGTTGGGTTTGCCGAGCAGCGGCTTGCTGGAGATCGATCCCGCGAAGGACCGACGGAGGCCGGCCTCGAAGCCGAGCTCGCTCGGATACGTGCCACGCTGCGCGCTTCTCCCGAGTTCAGCGGTGATGACGCCGAATCTCACCTCCGGCTCGGCGAGGAATTAGCCCGCCGGGGGGACCTGACCGGCGCGATGGAGGAGTATCAGCGCGCCATCCAGCTGAAGCCGGAGCTGGCGGAGGCCTACCGAGGGCTCGGCGTGGTCTTCATGGACCACCATGACTGGACGCAGGCCGTCGAAGCGCTCCGCACGGCCATCCGGCTGCAGGGCGAGGACGCGCAGACGTCCTATTGGTTGGGTCGGGCGCTGATGGCGACCGGAGACTGGGCGGGGGCCGCCGCGGTTTTGCATCGCGCAACGGCGTTGAAGACCGACGACGCCGAGGCGTATGCGGATCTTGCCTTGGTCCACATGGCGCAAGGCGATCCGGACGGCGCTGCCGAGGCGTTGCGTCACGCGATCGATCTCAAGCCCGACAACGCCGATGCCCACCATCTCTTGGAGACCGTCTTGTCCCTCCGAGGCCGCCCCGAGCAGGTGGCTCAGGCCGCCAGACGGATCCTGGATACCCTGTTTGGCCGGGAATAGCGGGCGCGGAAATCGTCGGCGTCTCGCGGGTCGGCTTCGCCACGACTGACGGACGCTTAGCCGGTTAAAAAACTATTTTGAGGACCAGAAATCCGGAACATGGGGAGCAGGTGTGAGACCAAGAATGGTCGGCAGGATGTTCAAAAGACCACGCCGCAGCACCCACCCGCCCCAGGCGCGCCAAGACGCGGACGCGCCCCTTCGGCGCGGCCTGGCAGAGTGCACGGCGTCACGAATAAGTGACGACACGTTTGTCACGCCGGCCCGGATGGTGAGCCGGCGGTGTCTTGGCCGAGGCGTCTCCTTTTCACCCGCCCACCCCGAGCTGCCAAGACAGCTCTTTCCCCGAGTTCACCCGCCCACCCCCGAGCTGCCAAGACAGCTCTTTCCCCGAGCTCACCCCCACCCCGAGCTGCCGAGACAGCTCTCTTCCCGGGGGCGGTACGTTGAGGCCCTGAGCGACGCGAGAACAAAGCTGGAGGCTTTTTTCAACATCCTGTTACGGAATCCAGTCCGGCTTTGCATCGTCGGCCGAAAGCACGACCGCTTGCACTTCCAGCCGATGGCCTTCGGGCTGTTGCCAGGACCGGAGGAGGAGCAGTTGGTTGTCGCGGGTCTCGATGGGGCCGAGGGAGACCCAGCCGGGCGTCGCAGGCAGCTCACCCAATACGCAGATCTTCGCGCAGAGCCGCAACCAAGGATGACCGGGTTGTCCGGCGCCGTAGACCCAGACGACGTAGCGGCCGCCGGGCAAGGTCAAGGCGGCCCGGATGGGTGCGACGCCCGGCAACGGCTGACGGATGACCACCACTCGGTCGGCTTGGTCGGGCGCGACGCCGCACTGCGTCGCCCTCGCATAGACCCACAAGCTGTACTCTCCCATGGACGCGTTACACCCTTCATCTCCGACCTGGACCGCTCCCTTCCAGTCGGCAGCCCGGATGATCTGAACCAGCGCGGGCGGCGCGTTCCCCGCCCCTTCAGCAGCCGTCGGAGCGTTCGGCACGCCAAGGAGCGCTCCCGGCAACACGAGCAGCAGCGCCGGGATCATCAATATGGGCGACACGGCCATCGAGCCCTCCGAAGTCATCGGAGCAGGAGCCGAGAGAACAGCCTAGCGGCACCGGCGACGAGGTGCAATGCCTCCGCTGAGGCTGATCGGCGCTCCAGGCCCTATCCCAGGAAGCCGGCCTCTGTGTACACTGCGGCATGCCCGCGCTTTCCATTCACGCAGTCCTTCGCGAGCTCCGTGCGGTCTTGCATCGGACAAACGCGGTCCTGACCGCTCCGCCGGGCGCCGGGAAGACGACCGTCGTGCCGCTCGTGCTTCTCGAGGAGCCCTGGCTGGATCGGCGGCGGATCGTCATGCTCCAGCCGAGACGGTTGGCGGCACGCGCGGCGGCGTCGTGGATGGCCTCGGTCTTGGGCGAGACGGTCGGGGAGACGGTCGGTTATCGGACTCGGTTCGACACCAAGGTTGGTGTGAACACCCGGGTCGAAGTCGTCACCGAAGGCATCCTCACCCGGCTGTTGCAGCACGATCCCTCGCTCGGGAGTTACGGTCTGGTCATCTTCGACGAGTTTCACGAACGCTCCTTGCACGCCGATCTGGCTCTCGCGCTGGCGCTCGACTCGCAGCGGGTGTTCCGGCCCGATCTCCGGATCCTCGTCATGTCCGCGACCTTGGACGTCGGGCCGGCTTCCGATCTGCTCGGCGGCGCACCCGTGGTGGCCAGCGAGGGCCGCCAGTTTCCGATCGAGACGCACTATTTGAAGCAACCCCTCACCATTCCCGTTGACCAGGCAGTCGCCGAGATGGTCCGGCGTGTGCTCGCTCAAGAGAGCGGCAGCGTGCTCGTCTTTCTCCCCGGTATGGGGGAGATACGACGCGTGGAACGGCGGTTGCGCGAGTCAAGACTACCCGCGGATGTCGTGGTGGCGGTGCTCCATGGCGATCTGCCGCAGCAGGCGCAGGACCGCGCGATCATGCCGGCACCAACGGGGCAACGAAAAGTCGTCCTGGCCAGTTCCATCGCGGAGACCAGCCTGACCATCGAAGGCGTGCGCATCGTCATCGACTCCGGATTGCGACGCGTGCCGCGATTCGATCCACGATCGGGCTTGACCCGGCTGGAGACCATGAGGGTGACTCAGGACTCGGCCGAGCAGCGATGCGGTCGGGCGGGGAGGGTGGAGCCCGGGGTCTGTTATCGGCTCTGGAGCGCCGGGGAGCAGAAGACCCTGCTGCGACGCAGGACGCCGGAGATCCTCGAGGCGGACCTGGCGCCCCTCATGCTCGATCTCGCCGTTTGGGGAGTGCGGGATCCGGGGGAGTTGCGGTGGCTGGACACCCCACCACCCGGCGCGGTCGCCCAGGCCATGGACCTGCTCACCCGCCTCGGCGCCGTCGATCGGCAAGGCAAGGTCACGCGGCACGGCGAGCAGATGGCCGAGCTCCCCTTACACCCCCGCCTCGCCCACATGGTTCTCCGTGCAGTGGAACTGGGAGCAGGAGAGACGGCCTGCGAGGTCGCCGCCTTACTGGAAGAGCGTGATGTGCTGCGGAGCGAGACCGGTCGGCCCAACCCAGATTTTCGTCTCAGGATGGAGACCCTACGGCGCAAGGCGAGCGCCGAGGCGGAGCTGACCCTCGACCGGGTGGCACTCCGACGAGCGGAGCAAGCGGCCCGGCACGTGCGGAGGCTGGTCGAGCGCGTCGCGCCGATCCAAGGTCGAGCGACGCAATCCGAGCACCGGCCGATCGGTCTCGATCGGCTCGGCCTCGTGCTGGCCTTTGCCTACCCCGACCGGATCGCGCAACGGCAGCCGGGCGGCGATGGGCGCTATCGGCTGGCGAACGGGAGGGGCGCGCGATTGCAGGGGCATCACGCGCTTTCCGATGAGCCGTTCTTGGTCGTCGCAGAGCTCGAGGACAGCCCGGAATGGGCGCGGATCGATCTCGCCGCGCCGGTCGATCAGCAAGACCTCGAAGAGTTCTTTGCGGATCACATCCGGACCGAAGAATTCGTCGCGTGGGATCGCGAGACCAAGATGGTCCTGACCAGAAGGCAGGAGCGATTGGGGGCGCTCATCCTGCGGGACCAGCCGCTTGCCCGGCCGGATCCGGCGGAGGTGACGGCCGCGCTGCTGGACGGCATCCGCCAAGCAGGGATCGCGAGCCTGCCGTGGACGAGAGAATTGCGTCAATGGCAGGCGCGCGTCGAATTCCTCCGGCGCATGGAAGGGCCCGGAACGACGTGGCCGGATGTCTCTGATGCGACCCTGCTCAGTGGTCTGGATCAATGGCTGGCGCCGTTCCTCACAGGGGTGACGCGTCTCGATCAAGTCCAGCGACTCGACCTGTCGGCGCCCCTCCACGCGTTGCTCACATGGGAGCAACAACAGGCGCTCGATCGCCTGGCGCCGAGCCATGTGACCGTCCCGAGCGGGTCACGCCGCCGCCTGGAGTACGAGGGGCAGGAGCAGCCGGTTCTGTCGGTTCGTCTCCAGGAGATGTTCGGCTGCACCGACACGCCGAGGGTCGCCAACGGGAAGGTCCCGGTGATGATCCATTTGCTCTCCCCCGCGGGCCGCCCGGTACAAGTCACTCAAGACCTCACGAGCTTCTGGGCCAAGGCTTACCATGACGTTCGCAAGGACCTGCGCGGCCGCTACCCCAAGCACCATTGGCCCGAGGATCCCCTGGAGGCGAACCCGACGAGGAAGGCCAAGAGCCGACGCTCATGATCAATACCGGAGCGGTCCTCCGATCGTCCGTCCTCCCGGTCCAGCGGTCGGCCTCGGCGTTCGGTACTCTCCTCTAAGTCTCGCTTTTTCCTCGTCTTTCGCCAACCCGCTGTCTTGACTTGGTCTCGTCCGGAACGCTAATGTAGGTTTCTTTTGTGTCTGGAGTAGGAAAAACGTGGTCAATCGCGGGTCGGTGGCGAACGAACGGGTGCCGGAGAGTCTTGGCGAGCCCCGGCTCGTCGCGGAGATCGCCGCCGAGATCCAAAGCCACGGCCCCATCCCGTTCGCTCGTTTCATGGAGCTCGCGCTCTATCATCCGACGCTCGGTTATTACATGCGCCTCGAGCCCAAGGGCGATGCCGAAGAGGGTGCCGATCTGTCGTTCGGGGAGGACCGGATCGGGTGGGGGGGCGACTACTACACCAGCAGCGACGTCTCGCCGGTCTGGGCGCAATGTCTGCTTACGCAGGTGGCGCAGATCGATGAGCTGTTGGCCAGGCCTGCTCCGTTCACGCTGGTGGAAATGGGGGCCGGGAAGGGCTCCTTCGCCCGAGACTTCCTGGCGGCGTGCCAGACCTCGCAACGCGGGCTGTTCGAGCGGCTGCGCTATGTGATCGTCGAGCGTAGCCCGGCGATGCAACGGTCCCAGCACCGACTGTTGGCACCCTGGCATGGGGAGGCCGGCCGTGTGACCTGGCTAGGGAGCCTCGGCGAGCTCGGCAGCGACAGCGTGGTCGGTGTGCTGTTTTCAAACGAGTTGGTCGATGCCCTGCCGGTCCACCGAGTCCGAATCGTGAGCGGCGAGCCGAAGGAAGCCTACGTCGACTATGCCGACGGCGCGTTCCGCGAGCGGCTCCAGCCGCTGTCGACGCCCCGGCTCGAGCGATACCTGGCTCGGTTGACCTCTCAGGGGATCGTGCTTGGTGAAGGCGCCTGTGCGGAGATCAATCTCCACGCGGTCGACTGGATCGAGGCGGTGGCGCGAGTCCTGCGCCGCGGCTTCGTGATCACCGTGGACTATGGGCACTCCGCCGCCGACCTCTACAGCCGGGAACGAGGCCAAGGCACCCTCATCTGCTATTACCATCAGATGGCGTCCGATGACCCCTATCGACGGGTCGGCCTGCAAGACATGACGGCGCACGTCGATTTCTCCGCGCTGGCGGAGGTGGGCGAAGCGGCGGGCCTGTCCGTGACCGGCTTCACGAATCAGATGAGCTTTCTGATGGGGCTGGGGATCGAACAGGTCGTCGAGCGCTTGGAGCCGGGAACGGCGGCGTTCCAGTCGGTGGTGCAATTATTCCGGCCGGACCGGATGGGCAAGACGTTCAAGATCTTGATTCAACGCAAGGGCGTCGACGCGCCGAACCTCGACGGGCTTCGGTACAAGCCGTTTTTCGAGAGCGCGCTCAGACCGACAGGTTCCGCCGAGTCCGTTCGGTCTGTAGAGTCCGTAAGCCGGTGATAGGATCCTGGGCATCTCCCAACCCCGACTCAACTGACGAAAACGGACTCAACTGACTAAACGGACATCCCAGATCCCACAGACATCGCGACGCAACGAGTAACATGTCCACTGAAGCCGCTCCGCTGAACTACATTCCGATCCTGCTCTTCATCGTCATCGCGATCGGGTTCGGCGCCGTGTCGCTCCTGGCCGGGTGGGTGGTCCGACCCAGCCGGCCGTATCGGGCGAAGCTCGCCCCGTACGAGAGCGGAAGCCCGCTCTTCTCGGATGCGCGGGTCCAGTTTCCGATGCGGTATTACATCATCGCGATGCTGTTCGTGATCTTCGACATCGAATTCGTCTTCCTGTTCCCGTGGGCGGTCCGCTTTCAGTCCTTGGGCTTGGTCGGGCTGGTCGAGATGGTCGTGTTCATTGCGATCCTGCTGGTCGGCTTTTGGTATGCCTGGAAGAAAGGGGCGTTGGAGTGGGACTGAGTTCGTTTCGTTAATCGTTAATTGTTATTTGTTATTTGTTCATCGTGAAGAAGAAATGGGACTCTGGCGATTCACGATTCACGAGCTCCCCAGTTCTCTTTCGGTTAACGAGTAACGAATAACGAGTAACCAATAACGGTCTTCACATGGGTATGTTCGAACGCCAGCTTGAAGCCAACATTGTCACGACGAACCTGGACGCGCTGGTGAATTGGGCCCGGAAGTCGGCGTTGTGGCCGATGACCTTCGGGCTGGCGTGCTGTGCGATCGAAATGATCGCCACCGTGTCGTCGCGATACGACATCGACCGATTCGGCGCCGGGGTGTTCCGAGCGTCCCCCAGGCAGGCGGATTTGATGATCGTCGCCGGCACGGTGACGCGGAAGATGGCCGAGGTGATCCGGCGCATCTACGACCAGATGCCCGAGCCGCGCTACGTCATCTCGATGGGCTCGTGTGCGACCTCGGGCAACCACTACAACAGTTACAGTGTGGTGCAAGGGGTCGATCAGATCGTCCCCGTGGATGTCTACATCCCCGGCTGCCCGCCGCGCCCCGAGGCCCTGCTCGACGGTCTGCTCAAGCTCCAGGAACGCATCCAGCGTGAAAAGGTCTTTGTAAAGTAACGGTTAGTCCGTCGTGTCGATGTGGTCGATTCGGTCCGTCACGGACACAACCGACCAAACGGACGTCACGGAGCCAACATCCGACATGGACCAGTTGCTCGACACGCTCAAGAGCCGTTTCCCGGACGCGATCCCGGGCGTGCACCACGATCACGTGCGGAGGGAAGTGTCGATCCGCGTGCTCCCGGAGCGGCTCGTCGAGATCGCCACGTTCCTGCACGACGACCCGGGCATGGCGTTCGACCACATCACCGACGTCTGTTCGGCGGACTACCCCGACGATCCGGAACGGTTCGAGGTCATCTACCACGTGTTGTCCTTGCCCCATCGCCGGCGCATTCGCATCAAGACGCGCGTGACGGAAGACGCCCCCACGGTACCGTCCCTGACCGGGATCTGGAAGGGTGCGAACTTCATGGAACGCGAGGTCTACGACCTCATGGGCATCCGTTTCTCCGGGCACCCCGATCTGCGGCGGATCCTGCTGCCCGAGGATTACGACGAAGGCTACCCGCTGCGGAAGGACTTCCCGGCCGAGGGCCGGGGCTGGCGGAGCCGCTTCGATTTCATCCCCGATCTGACCGAGCTCCCGACGGAGCAGACCGAGGGGGAGGTCCCGGCGGACAAGCGCAAGCCCTTCCTCTCCGAGAATGGCGCGTCATCGCAGCCGGCGGGACATCGCAAGGAAGAGCTGCTGCTGAACATGGGACCGCAACACCCCAGCACCCATGGGGTGCTTCGCGTCGTGCTCGATCTGGACGGCGAGCGCATCTCCAAGGCCACGCCGGATCTCGGCTACCTGCATCGCGGGGTCGAGAAGCTGGCCGAGGGCCTGAACTACATGCAGATCATTCCGCACACCGATCGGCTCGACTACGTCTGTTCCATGACGAACAACTACGCCTACGTGCGTGCGGTCGAGAAGCTGTTGAACGTCGCCGTGCCCGAGCGGGCGGAGTACATCCGGACGATCGTGGCGGAGATGCAGCGGATCATCGGCCACCTGTTCTGGCTGGGGACGCAGGCGCTCGACATCGGCGCGATGACGGTCTTCTTCTGGACCTTCCGTGAGCGGGAGGTGCTGCTCGACATGTTCGAGAAATTGTGCGGCGCCCGGCTCACTTTGAATTACTACCGGATCGGCGGCGTGGACGCCGATTTCACGCCGGACCTGGTGGCCCAGCTCAAGCCCTTCCTCGACGCCTTCCCGGCTCGCATCGACGAGTACAACGAGCTGCTTCTGACCAACCGCATCTGGCTGGCACGGACGAAAGACGTGGCGGTGATCTCGGCCGAGGACGCCATCAACTTCGGACTGACCGGACCGGTGCTCCGCGGGTCGGGCGTGGACTACGACGTTCGGAAGCTGGAGCCGTACGGCGCCTACGACAAGGTCGATTGGGAGGTGCCGGTCGGGAAGAACGGCGACACGTACGATCGCTATTGGGTCCGCATGGAGGAGATGCGCCAGAGCGCGCGCATCATCAAGCAGTGCCTCGACCAGATGCCAGGCGGACCGATCGTGGCCGATGTCCCGCAGGTGATCCCTCCGCCGAAGGCCAAGGTCATGCGGGACATGGAGAGCTTGATCCACCATTTCATCATCTTCACCCAAGGGTTCAAGCCGCCGAAGGGCGAGACGTACTGTGCGACCGAGGCGCCGAAGGGGGAGCTGGGATTCTTCATCATCAGCGACGGCAGCCCACGACCCTATCGACTGAAGATCCGCGCCCCGTCGTTCGTCCACATGGGCGCCTTCGACCATATGGCGCGGGGCTACTTGATCTCGGACATCATCACGATCTTCGGAACCTATGACATCGTCATGGGGGAATGTGATCGGTGAGGACGCCGTTTAACGGTTAACGTTTAACGAAACCGGCAGCAGCCAAATGCTGAAAGAGAAATACAAAGACGAAATCGAGCAAATCCTCAACCGCTATCCCGTGAAGCGGTCCGCCTTGTTGCCGCTGCTCTATCTCGCGCAACAGGAGGAGGGATACGTGAGCGAGGCGGCGATGAAAGAGATTGCGGGGATCCTCGGGCTCACGCCCCCGCAGGTGTACGAAGTCGTCACGTTCTATACGATGCTCCAGCTCAAGCCGCCGGGGAAGTTCCACATTCAGGTGTGCAAGTCGCTCATGTGCGCCTTGGTCGGGTCGGATGAGCTGCTGGGCTGGTTGAAGGTCCGTCTCGGCATCGGCCCGGGCCAGACGACGCCTGACTCACTCTTCACCCTCAGCACCGTAGAATGTTTGGCTTCCTGCGGGACCGGGCCGATGATGCAGATCAACGACGACTATTACGAGCGGATCACCGAGGCCCGGCTCGATCGGATCCTGGCTGACTTGAAGCGGGACGGCACCTCCCCCCTCAAGAGCGGCCCGTTCATGTTGCCGGTCGAAGAGGTTGGGCGATAATTGTTATTCGTTAAACGTGACAGAGATGACGAGGAGAAGTCGCGAAGAACGTCTAACGAACAACGAATAACATCTTTATGAAAATCCTGACCAAGAACATGCTCCAGCCGGGGTACACCGGCTCGCTCGCCGACTACGAGCGGACCGGGGGGTACACCGCGCTCAAGAAGGTGGTCGGACAGGTGGCGCCGGCGGAAGTGATCGAGACGGTCAAGAAGTCGGGCCTCCGCGGTCGCGGCGGGGCCGGGTTCCCAACGGGGGTGAAATGGAGCTTCATCCCCAAAGATCATCCGGGGCCCAAGTATCTGTGTTGCAACGCCGACGAGAGCGAGCCGGGGACGTTCAAGGATCGGCAGTTGATCGAACGCGACCCGCATCAAATCCTGGAAGGCATCGTCATCGCCTGCTATGCAATCGGGGCGCACACCGCCTACATCTATATACGAGGCGAGTTCGTCCTGGGCGCGCGGATTCTCGAGCGGGCGATCGCCGAGGCCCGGGCGGCGGGCTACGTGGGCGACAACATTCTCGGCTCCGGGCTCACGGTCAACGTGTGGGTTCACCGCGGGGCGGGAGCCTACATCTGTGGAGAGGAGACGGCCCTGCTCGAATCCTTGGAGGGCAAGCGCGGGCTCCCCAGGGTCAAGCCGCCGTTCCCGGCCACGCACGGGCTGTATCAGAAGCCGACCGTCATCAACAACGTCGAGACGCTGGCGAATCTGCCGCACATCATCAATCGGGGCGCCGAATGGTTCGCGGCGATCGGATCGCCGCCGAAGAGCACCGGCACCCGCATCTTCTGCGTGAGCGGCCACGTGAAACGACCGGGCAACTACGAAGTCCCCATGGGCATCACGTTTCGAACGCTCATCTACGAGCATGCCGGTGGGATGCGGTCGGACAAGCCGCTCAAGGCCATCATCCCCGGAGGCGCCTCCGCGGCCTTCTTCACCGCCGAGCACTTGGACGTGAAGCTGGACTTCGAATCGGTCGCGCAGGCCGGGTCGATGCTCGGCTCCGGGGGCGTCACGGTGATGGAAGAGGGCACGAGCATGCCGTGGGCGGCCCTCCGCCTCATGGAGTTTTTCTATCATGAGTCCTGCGGCAAGTGCAGCCCGTGCCGCGAAGGGAGCTCGTGGCTGGTGCAGACGATGCGGCGGATCGTCGCGGGGGGCGGTCGGAAGGCCGACCTTGAAACCCTGGTGGACCTGTGTCAGAACATTGCCGGCCGGACGGTCTGTGCGTTCGGCGACGCCGAGGTGGCGCCGATCATGAGCACGCTCAAGTACTGGCGGCACGAATACGAGGCGCTGATCGATCAGGCCCAGGCGGCCGGGGCGGGAGAGCTGCGGACGTTGACCGTGATTCAGTAACGAGGAGCTGTGAAGTAATTACTTCATTACTTATTTACTGAATTACTTACGATTCATGGCATCAACTGATATGAAGGGCGACAGCGACACCGTCAAGGTCACGATCGACGGCCACGTGATCGCCGTGCCGAAAGGGACGCTCGTGATCGAGGCGGCCCGCCAGGCGGGGGTGATGATCCCGCATTTCTGCTATCACCCCAAGCTCAAGTCGGATGCCAACTGCCGGATGTGTCTGGTCGAGATCGAGAAGATCCCGAAGCTCCAGACGTCCTGCAGCACGCCCGTGGCCGACGGCATGGTCGTGCGGACCGCGACGCCGATCGTGAATCAAGCTCACAAGTCGGTGCTGGAGTTCATTCTGGCGAACCACCCGCTCGACTGCCCGGTGTGCGATCAGGGCGGGCGTTGCGACCTGCAGGACTTCTCGCATCAGTACACCCCCACCACGAGCCGGTTCATCGAGATCAAGCGCGTCTTTCAGAAAGAGTATTTCAGCCCGCTGATCGAGAAGGAGATGAACCGGTGCGTCCAGTGCCTGCGCTGTGTCCGCTACTGCGACGAGGTGATGGACGTGAAAGCGCTCGCGCCGGTCGGCCGGGGGACGATGACCGAGATCAAGCACTTCGGCGCGCACGAGTTGGAGTGCGAGTTCTGCGGCGGGTGCGTGCAGATCTGTCCGGTCGGGGCGATCACCAGCCGGCTCTCGATGTACGAGTTTCGACCGTGGATGTTGAAGCGGGCGGACACGATCTGCACCTACTGCGGGGACGGGTGCCGGATCACCATCCAAACGAAGGGCAACGAGCTCATCGAAGTCAACTCCTCGCAAGGGGCGGGACGAAACAACGGGGACCTCTGCCCGCGCGGCTTCTTCGGCTACCACGTCAGCACGCATCCCGATCGGCTGACGCGGCCGCTGGTTCGCCGCGAGGGACGCCTCGTCGAGGCGACGTGGGAGGAGGCGCTCGAGTACGTGGCGGACCGGTGCATGACGCTCAAGCTCACGCACGGCGCCCAGGCGTTTGCGGGCCTGATCGGCTCACGCTGCACCAACGAAGACCTCTACGTGTTCCAGAAGTTCCTCCGGCTGGCGATCGGGACGAACAAGATCGACAGCAGCGCCCGCTACGGCCAGATCAACGGCGTGCAGGCGTTGCGCCGGATCCAGGGGACGCACCGTTGGACGGTGACCTTCGAAGACGTGCTGGCGGCGGAGGCCGTGCTGCTCGTCGGCACGAATCTCACCGAGACGAACCCGATCACCGGCCTGAAGGTGAAGGAGGCGGTCAAGAAGCGCGGGGCGACCTTGGTGACGGTGGAGTCGCTCGTGCCGGCCGTCGGCAAGATCAGCAACATCGTCAACCTCTCGACTCACCATTTCGGCGTGCATCCCGATCGGTTCCCCGCGGTCGTCCTGGGTCTCCTCAAGGCGACGATCGAGCAGGGGCTGGTGGACGCCGACCTCCACAAGCGGGCGCCGGGTTACGCGAAGGCGGTCGGGGAGGCCGTCCAGGCGCTCTCCTGGGAGGCCGTTGAATCCAGTACGGGGACCGCTCGCGACGCGTTCACGCCCGCCGCTCGAGCCTTGGCGCAGGCGAAGCGTCTCGTCATCCTGGTCGGGCAGGGGGCCTTGCGTGTGCCGGGCGCCGGCGGGGTGGTGGCGAATCTCCTGGATCTGCTGTTGCTCACGGGGCAACACGGCCGTCCGGGTTGCGGGCTTGGGCCGTTGGCGGAGGAGAACAACGATCAGGGGGCGGTGGAGATGGGAGCCGTCGCCGAGTTCCTGCCGGGCCCCGTCGAGCTCCATGATCGCCAGGCCCGCGAACGGCTGGCCGCGGTGTGGAAGGAAGAGTTGCCGTCAGGCCCCGGCAAGACCTTGCTCGAGATCCTGGAAGAAGCCCGGACCGGTGCGGTCAAGGTGCTGTTCGTCGCCGGCGACAATCCGGTGGCGTCCTTGCCGCCGTCGCTGGGGGTGAGCGAGGCGCTCGCCCAATTGGACTTGCTCGTGTGCCAGGAGTTGTTCCTGACGGAGACCGCGGCCAAGGCGCACGTCGTGCTGCCCGCGTGCTCCTATGCCGAGAAGGACGGCACGTTCACAAACACCGAAGGGCTGGTGCAGCAGGTTCGGAAGGCGATCGATCCGGTCGGAGAGAGCCGGCCGGACTGGGAGATCCTCTCCGCGCTCTCCGTGCTGATCGGCTATCCGCTCGAGTACGGCGATGCGAGGGAGATCTTCAAGGAGATCCGGTCGGTGATCCCCGGCTATGCTCTCTTGGGTCCCGTCCCCACCCCGCCAAGGCCGGCCGCGGACTCGGTCGAGCGCTACCTTGCGAGCGGTTACCTGGACGACGTGACCGAACGGTACCGGCTCCCGGCAAGGCCGGCGGAGAGACGGTTCGCGTTGCTCGTCCAGCAGAGCCTGTTCCATTCCGGAAAGCTGTCCACCCGCGCCAAGGGCTTGCTCCGGGTCCAGGAGACCGGCCGCCTGTCGATACATCCGTCGGATGCCGCTCAACTCCAGGTGGGCGATGGGGACCGGGTGCGGGTGATCAGCGATTGTGGAGAGATGGTGACAACGGCTACACTATCGGACCGCCTCCCCCGGGGGCTGGTGACGTTCCCCGAGCACTTTGATGAAGAAGCCCGACGACTCATGCGGGTGAGCGTCGATCCGAAGACGGGCGTCCCCTATGCCCGATTCACCGAGGTCAGGTTGGAGCGTGCATAGCGACGACGTCGGAGCGTTCGTTCTGAAGGCGCATCGCCTCTCGGCATGAGGCAGGAAACGAGGCACGTATGGCGGAACTGGGAGTGAAGGCGGCCCTGTCGCTGGCGCAGATCGGCGTCGTGATGGGGATCGTGATGTTGACCGTAATGATCCTGACCCTGGCCGAGCGCAAGGTGCTGGGGTGGATGCAGGACCGGATGGGGCCGATGGAGGTCGGACCGTATGGGGTGCTCCAGCCGATCGCCGATGGGCTGAAGCTCTTCTTCAAGGAGGACATCGTCCCGGCCGGCGCCAACAAGTTCCTGTTCAGCCTCGCCCCGATCCTCGCCCTTGTCCCCGCGCTGATCGGGTTCGCCGTCATCCCCTTCGGCCCGAATCGGACGGTGGAGCTGTTCGGGGTGGAGTTCAAGCCTTTCGTCATCAGCGATATCAATATCGGCATCCTGTATATCCTCGCGTTCACCTCGATCGGGGCCTACGGCATCATCCTCGGCGGGTGGGCTTCGAACAGCAAATACTCGCTGCTGGGGGGGCTGCGCTCGGCGGCGCAGGTCATCAGTTACGAGCTGAACGTGGGTTTGGCGATCGTCGGTGTGCTGCTGCTGGCCGGCTCACTGAGCCTCGTCAAGATCACCGAGGCCCAGGCCGGCGGGTTCTGGCACTGGTTCGCCTTCGCCTTTCCGGCCCCGCAGTTGATCGCGTTCGTCGTCTACGTCATCTCCTCGGTCGCCGAAACGAACCGGTTGCCGTTCGACCTTCCGGAGGCCGAGAGCGAGTTGGTGGCCGGCTTCTTCACCGAATACAGCGGCATGCGCTTCGCGTTCTTCTTCATCGCCGAATACGCCAACATGATCCTCGTGTCGTGCATCGCGGCGATCCTGTTCCTCGGCGGATGGAACGCGCCGTATCCCGGGACGCTGCTCCCCGAGAACCTGGCGTGGATCGAGGGCATCGTCTGGTTCACGCTCAAGGTGTATTTCTTCCTGTTCCTGTTTTTCTGGTTGCGCGCGACTCTGCCGCGTCTCCGGTACGACCAGTTGATGCGGTTCGGCTGGAAGGTCATGCTGCCGATCGCGCTCGGGAACATCCTGTTCACCTCGATCGCCGCGTATCTGTTTCCGAGATGAAGGGCGTTGAGTCGGTTCGGTCCGTTATGTCAGTTTCGTCCGTTGAATTCCAAGCCTCACGGACCGAACGGACTGAACAGACTCAACGGACCTAACGGAATCACACATGACGAAGCTCAAAGCCTGGCTCAAGACCATCATCTTTTATGAAATCCTGGTGGGGATGAAGGCCACCCTCATGCACCTGCTGCGCTACAAGCCGATCACCCTGCAGTATCCGCACGAGAAGCGGACGCTCCCGGACAGCTATCGCGGGATGCTGGCCTTACTGCGCTATGACGACGGGACCGAGAAGTGCGTCGGGTGCGATTTGTGTGAAGCGGCCTGTCCGTCCCGGGTCATCCGGGTCGTCAGCGCCGAGGTTCCCGGCGAGCCGACCAAACGGTACGCCAAAGAGTATTACATGGACATGACGCGCTGCCTGTTCTGCGGACTCTGCGTCCAAGCCTGCCCCGTGGATGCGCTCGGGATGACGCGCGAGTACGAGTGGGCCGTCTACGACAAACGCCAGCTCCACCTCAACAAGCAGCAGTTGCTCGCGATCGGGGACCGCGCATTTCCGGTCCGGGAAAAGCGGCTCGAGCTGCAGCACCCGAACGTCGCGTTCTTCAATGTGGCCTACAAGCACCTCCCGCAGAAGGCGAGCTAGCTCGATGGGTCGATTCCCGGTCACGTGGCTGTCCCGCCGTCTCGGTCTCCCGCACCGCCGCTCGCACGTCGACACGGTCTCCATGAAGGTCTCGAGCTAGCCGTGGCGACCGCCTTCTTCTTCTACTTCTCGGGCATCATCGTGCTGACCTCCATGCTCGTGGTCGTGCTGCGCAATCCCGTCTACAGCGCGCTCTCACTTCTCATTATGTTTTTCCACGTGGCGGGGCTGTACGTGACGCTCCACGCCGAGTTCGTGGCGGCGGTGCAGATCATCGTCTACGCCGGCGCGATTCTCGTGCTCTATCTGTTCGTCGTCATGCTGCTGAACGTCAAACAGGAAGAGCGGTACCATGCCCAATTGCCCATTGCGGCGCTGCTCGGCGTGACGATCCTCACCGAGGTCGTCCTGCTGATGATCCAGGGGCATGTGGCCTCCGGTGCGCCGGAGACGGCCATTGCCGCGGCTTCCCGGAGCGATCAACCGCTGGGCAATACGGAGCAGATCGGTGACGTCCTCTACACCACCTACGTCTTCCCGTTCGAAGTCGCGTCGTTGATCCTCCTGGTCGCCATGATCGGCGCGATCCTGCTGGCGAAGCGGGATCTCTTTGGGGACGTGCAGCGTTGATCGTTATTTGTTAAACGATGAAGGACAGCAGAGACGAGAGAAGGTGACCTAATTCCTTTTCCTTCTTGCGAATGACGATCAACCATTGGTGATTGCTAAATCTTGGGCCAAGGCCTCTTTTTCCTTAGGTGGAATAGCCAATCGGATACTCGAACAAGACCTTCAACAAGTGAGTCCCAAGCAACTCGAACAGATCATCCCGGCGATGATTGAACCGAAATTCCATTTCCTTCAGATAGAGCGGGAAGTGCAAGCGGCTGACGCCATGATACTTGCGCAAGCGTTCCTTGGCGTAGCTCCAGAACCCTTCAATGCCGTTGATGTGGCGAAGGTAATGACGCCCCCGCTGCACATAGGTCTGCCCATGGTCGACCGGCAGGTGTTTGCCGTAGCGCCGCAGGGATTTATAGCTGCTAAAGCGATCCGTGTAGAAGACGGCACCTTTGAGCGCTCGACGTTCGATTTCCCGCATCAGCGTCGCTGCATCGGCCTGGGGGACGACGACGGTGCTGACCCGGCCCTGCCGTTCCAAGATGCCGAAGACAATGACTTTTGGGCCACGGGCGCGCCCCCGCCGCCCTCCGCGGCGACGGCCGCCGAAATAGCTCTCATCGCATTCCAGTTCCCCGGTCAGCGGCCGGGCTTCCGTCTCGGCCATCGTGGCCATCCAGCGGCGGTAGGCCATAAAGCGCTGCCAGATCGGCAAGGGACTCATGCGCAGTTCTCGCGCCGTCCGCAGCGCCGAGATCTCCAAGCAGAAGAGCTGCAAGATCTGCAGCTCACGGGCGACCCGATCGGGTCGATACCGCCACCGGCAAGCGAGGCAGCGGGTGCGCGCCCCCGGACGATACTGCCGATGCGGTGTCCCGCACCGCACACACTGATGTCGTCTCAATCGTTCGTCGACGAGCCGAACCGACAGCGCCGTCTGTGTCATGGGCCAAGGCCTCCATTTTAGGCCTGGCCCAGAAATTAGTAATCACCTAACGATTAACGAAGAACGATTAACACATAACGAACGATGGTTCCCCTCAGCTATTACGTGATCCTGAGCGCGATCGTGTTCCTCACCGGGGTGGTCGGCGTCCTGATCCGGCGGAACATCATCATCATCCTGCTGTCGGTCGAGCTGATGCTCAATGCGACCAACATCAACTTCGTCGCCTTCTCGCACTATCTCGACAACGTGGCCGGCCAGGTCTTCGTGTTCTTTGCTTTGACGGTGGCGGCGGCCGAGGTGGCGGTGGGCCTGGCCATCATCATCGCCCTGTACCGCAGCCGCGCCAGCATCAACGTCGACGAGTTCCAGCTCCTCAAATGGTGACACAACCCAGTGATGAATGATGAGTGATGAGTGATGAATGGAGGAATGAAACGAGGACGCACCAGAGAGTAATTCATCACTCTGCGTTCATCAATCAGCACTCGCTCATTTTATGATGTACCTGCTCATCCCGCTGCTCCCCTTTGCCGCCTTCCTGGTCGCGGGCCTCTTCGGGCATTGGATCAAGGATCGCGCGCACCTGATCGCCGTGCCCGCGGTCCTCGGCTCGCTCGCGCTGTCGGGCGTGGCCTTCCTGCAGGTGGCCGAGGGCGACCGGATCGCCGTGCCCCTCTATACCTGGTTGTCGTCGGGAGATTTGAAGATCAGCCTGGGGCTCAGCATCGATCGGCTGACCGCCGCGATGTTGTTGCTCGTCACCATCGTGAGCTCCCTCGTGCACATCTACACCATCGGCTATATGCACGGTGAACGGGGGTATGCGCGGTTCTTCGCCTACATCGCTTTGTTCACCTTCTCGATGCTGATGCTGGTGATGGCGGACAACCTTCTCCAGTTGTTCGTCTTCTGGGAGGCCGTGGGACTCTGCTCCTACTTGCTGATCGGTCACTGGTACGACCGCCCCTCGGCGGCACAGGCGGCGACCAAGGCGTTCCTCGTCAATCGCGTCGGCGACTTCGGCTTTCTGCTGGGCGTGTTGCTCGTCTGGCTGACGTTCGGCTCGCTGGACTACCGCCTGATCTTTGCGCAGGCCGGGGACTTCGCGCACGCCACGCTCAACCTGCTCGCCCCCTTGGGCGGGACGTGGGAGGTCTCGACGCTGACCGTGATCGGTCTGTTGCTGTTCATGGGGGCGGTCGGCAAGTCCGCCCAGGTGCCCTTGCACGTGTGGTTGCCGGATGCGATGGAGGGCCCGACCCCGATCTCGGCCCTCATCCATGCGGCCACGATGGTGACGGCCGGCGTCTTCCTGGTCGCGCGACTCTCGCCGCTCTACAACTTGTCGCCCGTTGCCATGGACGTCGTGGCCGTCGTCGGGGCCGTGACGATGGTGCTGGGGGCGACGATCGCCCTCACCCAGACCGACATCAAGCGCATCGTCGCTTACTCCACGGTGAGTCAGCTCGGCTACATGGTGATGGCCTGCGGGCTCGGCGCGTACGCGGCGGGGATGTATCATCTGCTGACCCACGGGGCGTTCAAGGCGCTCCTGTTCCTGGCCGCCGGGTCCGTGATCATCGCCCTGCACCACGAGCAGGATATCCGGCGCATGGGGGGACTCAAGGACCGGTTGCCGGTCACGTACTGGACCTTCCTGATCGGCTGCCTCGCGCTCTCCGGCTTTCCGCTCACGAGCGGATTTTTCAGCAAGGACGACATCTTGGCGTCCGCGTGGTCATCCGGGCCCCTCGGGCAGGCGCTCGCGGTGCTCGGGTTGGTCACCGCCTTCCTGACGGCCTTTTACAGCTTCCGCCTCATCTTCGTCGCCTTCTGGGGGCGCTCGCACGTAGACCCGCATCATGCGCCGCACGTCCACGAGCCGTCCAAGACCATCACCGTACCGCTCCTGGTGCTCGCGGTCCTGAGCATCGTGACCGGGTATCTGGGGATCCCCGGGTTCCTGGCACCGGTGTTCGGCGGCACGGGGCATCACGACGGGGCGGGGATCATCATGATCGCGGCCACGGCCGCCGGGCTGGCCGGAATCGGGCTTGCGTATCTCGTCTATGTGCGATCGCCGGGCCTGGCCGCCCGCTGGTCGCAACGCTGGCAGTCGGCCTATCGCCTCTCGCTCAACAAATGGTACGTGGACGAGGCGTACGACCGGACCGTGGTGCAGCCGACCGTCCGCGCGGCCGACGGCCTGTGGCGACGGGTGGACGTGGCGGTGATCGACGGCGCGGTGAACGGGCTCGCCCGCGGCTTTGCATGGTGGGGATGGTTCATGCGCCTGCTCCAGAGCGGGCAGACGCAGCATTACGCGCTCGGCATGACGCTCGGCGCGGTCCTGATGTTGACGGCGTACCTCCTCTTCTAGGAACAGGAATTGAGTAAGGAAGGAATTGGTAATTTGAGGACGGCATCTAATTACTCAGTTACTCAAGTTACTGAATTACTTCGACTAAGGTATTGAATTACTTTCCATTCAAATAGCCATGCTGAGCCTTGTGATCTTTCTGCCGCTCGTCGGGGTGGTCGCCCTGTTCCTCGTCCGTGAGGGGGCGGTGCGGGCCACCGCACTGACGACGACGGTCCTGACGTTCCTCGTGTCGTTGCCCCTGTGGCTGCAATTCGACCCGTCTTCCGCCGACATGCAGTTCACGCAACGGGTCGAATGGATCCGCTTCCCGCCTATCACCTATAGCGTCGGCCTGGACGGGATCAGCTTGCCGCTCGTCCTCATGACCACGTTCCTGCTGCCGTTCTGCGTGCTGGCGTCTTGGAGCGCGATCACCACCCGCATCCGGGAGTTCTTCGTCAGTCTGCTCATCATGGAGACCGCCATGGTGGGCGTGTTCGCCGCGCTCGATTTCGTCCTCTTCTACATCTTCTGGGAGGCGATGCTGATCCCCATGTATCTCTTGATCGGGGTGTGGGGAGGCCCGAATCGCCTCTACGCCGCGATCAAGTTCTTCCTCTATACGCTTGCCGGAAGCCTGCTGCTCTTGGTCGCGATCATCGTGCTGTACTTCCAAGGCGGGCAAACGTTCGACATTCTCCTGCTCAGCCGGGTGGAATACTCCCAAACGGTGCAGCAGTGGGTGTTCTGGGCGTTCTTCGTCGCCTTCGCGGTCAAGGTCCCCATGTTTCCGTTCCACACGTGGCTGCCGGACGCGCACGTCGAGGCGCCGACCGCGGGCAGCGTGATCCTCGCGAGCGTCCTGCTGAAGATGGGCACCTATGCGTTCCTCAGATTCACCCTCCCCATGCTGCCGGATGCCACGCTGGAGTTCACGCCCGTGATGATCGTGTTGTCGCTGGTCGCGATCATCTACGGCGCCTACATGGCCTTGGCGCAATCCGACCTCAAGAAGCTCATCGCCTATTCGAGCGTGAGCCACATGGGTTTCGTCACGCTGGGGATCTTCGTGCTCAACGAACAGGCGGTCGAAGGCGCGATCCTGCAGATGGTCAACCACGGGATCACGACGGGAGCGCTCTTCCTCTGCGTGGGGGCGATCTACGAACGAACCCATAGCCGGCTGATCGCCGACAACACCGGCTTGGCCGCCCCGATGCCCCGCTATGCCACCTGCCTGGTGATTTTTGCGCTGTCCTCGCTGGGATTGCCGGGCACCAACAGCTTCGTCGGTGAATTCCTCGTCCTCATCGGCACCTTCGTCTGGAGCCGGTTCGCGGCCGTGATCGCCTCACTCGGCATCATCCTGGCCGCCGCGTACCTGCTCTGGATGGTGCAGCGGGTAGTCTTCGGCGTGCCGGCGAAGGCAGCCGCCGGACATTTGGTCGATCTCAACTTGCGGGAAATGGCGACGTTGGCCCCGCTGGTCGCGCTCGTCTTCTGGATCGGGTTCTATCCCGCCCCGGTGCTCGAGCCGATGCATCGGACCGTCGCCCAGCTCGTCGGCCGTGTGGAGAGCGAACAACCGGCGTTCGAGGGAGGCGCTCAGAGCACCCTCTCGCCACGTTCGACGGCCTCGCAGGCGACCGCGCATGCGCAGCCCAGGGGCATCCGATGACGATTCCACTGGCCGATCTCGTCGCCCTGTTGCCCGAGCTGGTCGTGGTCGGCGCGGCATGCCTCGTCCTCGCGCTCGATCCGATCCTGCCCCGCGAGCAGAAGGGGGCGCTCGCCTGGCTCAGCCTGTCGGCGCTCGCCGTCTGCCTGGGCTTCACGGCCTCGCACATGGACACGACCACGACCGCGTTCAGCGGGCTGGTGATCCTCGATCCCTACGCCGCCTTTTGGAAGCTTCTCTTGTACGTGGTCACCGGGCTCACGATCCTGCTGTCGCTCTCATACTTGAAGGCGGAGCGGATCCACTTGGCGGAGTACTACGGGTTCATGCTGTTGTCCCTCTCCGGCATGATGATCATGGTCTCCGCAGCCGACCTGCTGACGATCTACCTTGGCACCGAGCTGATGTCCCTGTCGTTGTACGTGCTCGCCGGCTTCAAGCGCTTCGAAGCCCGGTCGCTCGAGGCCTCCGCCAAATACTTCGTCCTGGGGGCCTTCTCCTCCGGCGTCTTGCTGTACGGCATTTCCTTGCTCTTCGGCCTCGCCGGCAGCACGCGCCTCTCGGACATCGCCTTGGCCGTGAACACGGTCGGGATCGACGACCCGATGTTGCTGTTGGCCATGATCCTGCTGGTCGTCGGGTTCGGGTTCAAAATTGCGGTCGTGCCGTTCCACATGTGGACGCCCGACGTCTACGAAGGCTCACCCACGTCGGTGACGGCGTTCATGGCCGTGGCGTCGAAGGCGGCGAGCTTCGGCGCCTTCCTGCGGGTGTTCCTGGACGGGCTCAGCGGGGTGAAGGCGAACTGGCAGGTCCTCTTCCTGGTCCTCTGCATCGCCACGCTGATTCTCGGCAACCTGGTCGCGATCGTCCAGACCAACATCAAGCGCATGCTGGCCTATTCCAGCATCGCGCATGCCGGCTACGCCTTGATCGGGGTCGTCGTCGCCGGACAGCTCGATGCGGAGAGCGCCGTCCGGTCGCTGGGTCTCTCGAGCGTCATGTTGTACCTGGCCGTGTACGCCTTCATGACGCTGGGGGCCTTTGCGGTCGTCGCCATGCTGCGCAAGGGCGGGGTCGAAGGGGATCAGATCGAGGACTTCGCCGGGTTGGCCAAACGCCAACCGGTTGCGGCGCTGCTGATGCTGGTGTTCATGGTGTCCCTGGCCGGCATCCCGCCGACGGCGGGCTTCATCGGCAAGTTCTATCTGTTCCTCGCCGCCGTCAAGGCAGGGCTCGCCTGGCTTGCGGTCGTGGCCGTGGTCCTGAGCGCCGTTTCGGCCTACTTCTATCTCCGGGTCGTCATGGTCATGTACATGCGCGAGCCGGCCGGGGAAGAGCCGATCCTGCCGCGGTTCGCGGCGTCCCCGGCGTTGACGGTGGTCCTCGCCTGCGCGCTGACCGGCGTGGTGCTGTTGGGGCTGTTCCCGAACGCCTTGGTATCCATGGCCACCCAGTCCGTTCTTCCCATCCGTTAGGAGGATGTTGAAAAAGGCCCCCAGCTTTGTTCTCGCGTCGCTCAGGACCTCAACGTACCGCCCCCGGGAAACGAGCTGTCCTGGCAGCTCGGGGTGGGCGGGTGAAAAGGAGACGCCTCGGCCAAGACACTGCCGGCTCACCATCTCGCCGGCGTGCACAAACGTGTCGTCACTTATTCGTGACGACGTGCACCTCGCTGCGGCCGCGGCCGGGAAGGGGCGCGTCTTGGCGCGCCTGGGGCGGGTGGGTGCTATGGATGGCCTTTTGAACATCCTGCGCGCCATTCTGCCCCCGACCCTCTCTGCCGAAATTCCGGCTCTCCGGGTCGTCAAATAGCTTCTTAAAATGTGCTAGTTATGCACCGCGGCGTGACCGTCTCCCGGTGATCGGCTTCTTCAGAGTGCTCACGGGGGCGGCGGCGGACTTCCGCCGCCTGGGCTGCTCCACGCTGGCCGCTTCCATCGCCTTCTTCTCGCTCCTGTCCTTCCTGCCGATGATCCTCGTGCTGCTTTCCGTCGTCGGCCTCGTGCTCCGTCACGAGGCCGGGTATGAGGCGGTGGTGAGCTTCCTGCGCGGCTTTCTCCCGGCCCTGGGCCCGGACCTTGCCGAGGAGATCAAGCGGGTCGCGGCGCTCGACACGGCACGGTGGCTCATGATGCTGAGCGCCTTATGGTTCGGGCTGCAGGTGTTCTACCAGGTCGACTATGCCATCCATGTCGTCTTTGGATCCCCGCGCAAGCGCCACCCGCTCCTGTCCACCGTGGTGTCGGCGATGCTGTTGGGGCTGGTCGGAGTGCTGCTCGCCGTCTCGTACCTGGTCACGCAGGTCCTGGGGCTGATCGTGCTCTACGCTCCGGCCGTCGCCCGGGTGGATCTCGCGGCGGTGGTCGCCTATCGGTTCCTCTTATCCTATGTGTTACCGTTCGGGCTCGTCCTGCTCGCCGTGACCGGACTGTATCGCTTCCTGCCGCACAAACGGCCGGCGTGGCGCCATGCGGCGACGGGTGCGGCCGTCCTCGCGGTCCTCTGGGAGCTGGCCAAGCATCTCTTCAGTCATTACGTCACGACGCTCCCCATCTATACGCGGATGTACGGCTCATTGTTGTTCGTGGTGCTGTTCCTCCTGTGGATCTATTATTCGGCGATGCTGTTCCTCTTCGGGGCGGCGATCGTTCAACGTCTGTCCAGCCGGGATCGACGCGCGGGCTAGCTCCGGCCATGCCGCCGTTTCAAGGGGATCGGGGCGGGCCGGGAGGCCGGTTGGTGGCGGGGTTGGCGAATCCACGCTAAACTTGATCCGGCCTCATCATCTTCAGTCATCATTCATAGAACGGCAACGAGGGACCCCATGGACAAGGATGCGATTCTCCTCGCGGGCACGGTGGCAGGGTTCGTGGCGGCGCTCCTCACGATTACCGAGCGGGTGCTGAATCTCAGGGATCGACTGCGTCAGAACGACGAAGATCAGGGAGCCGCGCGCCGCGACCCATCGCCTGAGCCGCTTCCCCGGCGCCCTCAGCCGGCCTGGAAGCTCCTCAACCTGTCCTCGTACCTGCTGTTGCACGAGCTCAGCGTGATCATCGCGACGGGGGTCCTGCTCAATTATCTCGGGCTGCTGCTGAGCCTGCGATTGCAGAGCATCCTGTACCTCGATATGATCGGAACCGCGTTCTCGGCATTGTTGCTCGGGCCCTGGTGGGGCGCCTTGGTGGCGTTGCTGTCGAGCTCAGCCGTCAACTGGCTGTTGTTTCCCGCGTCCGGCGCCGATGTCCTCATTTACCCCTGGGTGCTGGTCAACATGGCGGGCGGGTTGTTTTGGGGCGTCATGGCCCGCCGGACGGCCTTTCGGAAATACCTCAAGACGCCGCGTTCGTCGGCGCTCGCCCATGCGGGGTATCTGCTCACGTTCGGGCTGCTGGGGGCCCTCGTCATGGCGGTCCCCGGTGTGTGCATTCAAGCCGCCTTGGCCGCACCCGCGGTGTTTGCGCTCGACCCGGGCGTGGCCCGAGCCCTCGAAACGATGATCATGGCGTGGCAGGCGGGATTTCAGGAGCGGCTGAGCGCGATCGTCGGTACGGCGTGGGGTGACACGGTCGGGTGGGGCGTGCTGAATTGGATCCAGACCTCGCTCCGGTACGTCCCTGACAAGACGATCAGCGTGGCGATCGCGCTGACGGTGATCAAATACGGCTTTCCCTTGTTCGAGCGCGAGCTCCTACACGGCCAAGGCAAGCAGCGACTCCGGGACACGGCGGCCGCGCCGCTCCTGTTGGGAGCGCTGTATGCCCCGGCCTTTCTGGGCTTGCTCCTCGCGGACACGCATGCGGGCCTCGACTATTGGCCGCTCTGGTCGGCGCCATGGGTCGTCATTCTCGGCGGCCTCGTTCTCCTCCACCGGTGGGGTCCTTCGGACGAGGAGGCGCGTCGTGCGTGCCTGGCTCGTGCGGAACGCTATGCGCAGACGCTGCGGTCGGCCCGACGGGAGCCGGCCCATGATTTCGGCCAGCGCCTGACCGTGGCCACCCTGATCGCGAGCCTCCTGTTTGCGCTGTCTCTCCCGGCCGTGCTTGCAGATTTTTATCAGGCGGCGTTTAATTTCTTCTGCGTCGTCTATGGCTTCCTGCTCGCGATCTATCTCGTGCGGGTGGCGATTTCCCAAAACCTCTCGATGGCGAGGCTCGAGAAGTAGATGACCGCGGCCTGGCGCTCGGCGCTCCTGTTGGGCTTGATGCTGTCGTGCCCCGCCTTCGCCTCTGCGGGCGGGGTCGTCCGTGAAGGGCCGAAGGCGTGCAAGGCCATCGCCTTGACCTTCGATCTGTGCCCGGTGCGCGAAGGAACGGGCTACGATCGGCAACTGATCGAGACGCTCGTCGAGCGACACATTCCGGCGACGTTCTTCCTCTCCGGCCGGTGGATCGCCAAGCATGATGAAGAGGTCCGCGCGCTCCTCCGTGTGCCGTTTTTCGAGGTCGGCACGCACGGTCAGGTCCATGCCCACCTCCCGGAGCTGGATCAGGCGCGGCAGGAGCAGGAAATCAAAGACGCCGTGACCGTGCTCCGCGCCCGGTACGGCCATGCGGCGGTGCTGTTTAGGCCGCCGTACGGGGAGTTCAACGGGGTCACCGAAGCCGTCGCCGAGGCGCTCGGCCTCCGGTTCATTCTCTGGAACATTGTGTCGGGCGACCCCGATCCGCATCTGTCCCGCGTCCAGATCGTCCAGCGCGTCGAGTCGCGCGTGCGAAACGGGAGCATCATTGTCATGCACGCGAACGGCAAGGGGCGGTATACCCGGGACGTCGTGGACGACCTGTACGAAGACCTCATCCAGCGGCAAGGGTATCGACCGGTCACCGTGACGACGTTGCTCGATCAGTGCCCCGCCGATCCAGCCCATGATGCCGGCCACCCCCCACGTTAGACCGTATCGCCCGGCCGACTATAAGCCGGTGGTGGACCTGCTCGCCGACTCGGATCCTTGGAAGCGGCTGGGGTACACCGCCGCCCACTGGGAGCGCCTGTTCGAGCCGTTCCCGGTCGGGCGCGACGGCTACGTCATCGAAGTCGACGGGCGGGTGGCGGGCCTGGCGCTCGTTCGCCGGCAGTTCCTTTTCGGCGACTATCTGGAGCTGCTGGCGATCGCGCCCGGGAGGCAAGGCCAAGGCCTGGGCAACCGGCTGCTCGGCCACGTCGAGCAGATCGTGTTCACCCGCGCGAAGAACCTCTTCGCCTGCGTGTCCGACTTCAACACCGGCGCCCGCCGCTTCTATCAACGCCACGGCTATCGGGAGATCGGTCCCATGCCCGACCTCCTGATGCCCGGCTCGTCGGAAATTCTTCTGCGAAAGACGATCGGTTCCGCCCGATCGGGGTGATAAGATAGCTCTCAGCCGTCAGCGTTCAGCGATCAGCGCTCGTGTGTCTTGGTTGAGTCAGCTTATCCGACGTCTGTGAATCGGCAATGTGGATTCAACCGATGATAGGACACAAATCCTGACTGCTGTTCGCTGAAAGCTCATCATCTGGAGTCGACCGAACCATGCGCGTGACCAAACTCCTTCACACCCGGATGCGGGTGAGTGACATGGATGAGACGATCCGGTTCTATACGGACGTCCTCGGCCTCGAGGTGGCGGAGCGAAAGACCTCGCCGCGGGGCTCTCAGCTTGCCTTCCTCAAGGTTCCGAACAGCGAAGAGCTGATCGAGCTGGCCAGCTTTCCTCCCAGCGGTCCGGTGAAGGTGCAGGAGGACCTCGTCCATCTCGCCTTTCAGGTCGAGAATCTCGACGCGGCGATCCGTGATCTCACCGCTCGAGGCGTGAAGATCACCGATGGTCCCACTCAGACCTCCTCGGGCAGCCGCTTCATCTTCATCGACGCGCCCGACGGCTATGAGATCGAGCTGATCGAACGGCCGCCGGGGGCCGCGTGGGTCTAGCCCGCATCATTCATGAGGGCTTCTACTGCAACCGTCGATACGCCGCTGCGACAAGCCTGCGCGACCTTGCCGCGTGCAGGCGGGCGTGCTCGCCACTCAGGCGGTCAACATACTGTTTCAAGTACGCCTTCCTCCTTCGTGGCTGTGCTTGCCCGTCTCGCCTAGCGGCTCAACGGTTTCGTGACGAACCCTCATGAATGATGCGGGCTAGAAGCCCCGCGATCGCCCTCCGCGACCGGGAAGAGCCCGAGCGTGGAGAGTCAAGGCGCTCCCTGTCCAGCCGCTTGCCGCGCTCCGTTCTGACACCGTACAATTCACTCTCCTCGGTTCACGGGAGTTCTGACAAGCCGACGGCTGAAGCCGATCGCCGATCGTTGATGCCCATGCCCATGTCTGCCGAGCTCCAGTCCAAGCTCGACCATCTCCCCGAGCAGCCCGGCGTGTATCTGATGAAGAATGCACGGGGTGACGTCATTTACATTGGGAAGGCCCGCGTCCTGGCCGACCGCGTCCGGTCGTACTTCCAAAAGGGCGGCGAGCAGACGCCGAAGACCAACGTCATGGTGGGGCAGGTGACCGACATCGAGACGATCGTCACGAGATCGGACCTCGAGGCGCTCATCCTCGAGAGCAACTTGATCAAGCGCCACCGGCCGCGGTTCAACGTCGTCCTGCGCGATGACAAGCAGTACCCCTACCTGCGCCTGCCGATCAAAGAGGATTTTCCCAGACTCTCGATCGTCCGCCGGGTGCAGAAAGACGGCGCGCTCTACTACGGGCCGTACGTCCCCACCGGCGCCATGCGCGAGACGTTGAAGGTGATCCGCAAGGTGTTCCCGCTCGCCACGTGTGAGATCGAGATCGACGGCAAGGCGGAGCGGGCCTGCATCGAGTTGGAGATCAAGCGCTGCATGGCCCCGTGCATCGGCAATCAGACCAAGGAGGAGTATCACCGGATCGTCAAACAGGTCCGCCTGTTCCTCGAAGGGCGGGACACCGAGCTGCTCGAGGGGCTCCGGGCCGAGATGCTGGCGGCCGCCGAGCGGGAGGATTTCGAGGAGGCGGCGCGCCTGCGGGACCGTCTCTTCAAGATCGAGCGGACCCTGGAGCGACAGCGGGTCGCGCAGACCAGTTTCGTGGATCAAGACGTCGTCGGGCTGGCGAGGCAAGGCAAGGCCGTGGACCTGCAGATGTTGTTCGTGCGGGGCGGGCTGCTCATCGGGCGCAAGGACTTCTTCTGGCCGGAGGCGGCGGATACGGCCGATGAGGAGCTGGTCCGTTCGGCCATCGAGCAGTTTTACAACAAGGAGGTCCAACCGCCGAAGGAGCTGCTCGTGCCGGTGGAATTGGAAGACGGCGGGCTGATCGAGCGGTGGCTCTCGGAGAAGAAGGGCGAGCCGGTGAAGCTCATCGCGCCCGAGCGCGGGGCCAAGCATCAGTTGCTTCGGCTCGCGGAAGAAAACGCCGCCGCGGCCGCGGCCGACCACCTCCGCGACCAGGAGGTCGACCGGCAGGCGGCCGAGGAGCTGAAACGACTCCTGCGACTGGAGCGCCCGCCTCGCCGCCTGGAAGCGTTCGACATTTCCAATACGATGGGCGACCAATCGGTCGCGTCGATGGTGGTGTGGGAGGACGGGCAGGCCAAGAAGGCCGACTATCGGAAATTCCGGATCAAGACCGTCGCCGGCGCGAACGACTTCGCGAGCATGCAGGAGGTGGTGCGTCGCCGCTACGGCGACGCGCCGGACCTCCCGCTCCCGGACCTCATCGTGATCGACGGCGGCTTGGGCCAATTGGCGGCGGCGGTGGAGGGGTTGCGGCAGGTCGGCCGGAGCGAACTGCCGGTGATCGGTTTGGCCAAGGCGCGGGGAGAAAAGGACGAGCGGATTTTCCTCCCGGGTCGCAAGAATCCCATTGTCCTTCGCCCCTCCTTGCCGGCGACGCTCTTGCTCCAGCGGATCCGCGACGAGGCGCATCGCTTCGCCATCATCTATCATCGGAAGCTCCGCGGGAAGGCCGTGGTGAGCTCCGCCTTGGACGCCGTCATCGGGATCGGCGAGATCCGGCGGAATCGATTGCTGAAGACGTTCGGCAGCCTCGAGAACATCGCCGGGGCGACCGACGAGGATCTCCGGGCGGCGGGACTCGATGCGAAGACGGTGGGAGAACTGCGAAAAGCCTTGCCCGGTTGACCTACCCGTCGTATTTGACCCGTCCCACCCTCGGTGATATTTTTTGAGTAGGTCCACGTACTCATGCCGGCTCCGAGCACAGGCTGAAGCGGAATCCGGGAGACCATGGCGACCGTTCTCGTCATCGACGATGATCGTCTGATCTGCACGCTGCTGCGCGAGGTGCTGCGCGGCCGCGGGCACGAGGTCGTCGTCGCGACCGACGGCGAGCGGGGAATCGAAAAGTTCCTCGAGTGCCGGCCGAAGCTGACGGTGCTCGATCTCGGCATGCCGGGGGTCAACGGCATCGAGGTGCTGAAGCGGATCCGAGCGGCTGATCCGACCGCCATCGTGCTGATCCTGACCGGCGCCGGGTTGAAGGATCTGGAAGCCGAGGCCCGGGCCATCGGCGTGACCGACGTTTTCTACAAGGGCACCTCGTTGACCCTGCTCACGGCGGCGTTGGATCGACTCAGCAAGCCGCAGCCGGTGGCTCCTCCGTCGCCATAGCCTCACCGGAGGCTCCTTCGTTCGGCTCTTCCCAATCGATCCGGCGGAACCTGGACGGCGCACCGACGACGACCGGCCTCCTGCCTCCGCTTGCAAGTACCCGCCCGATGGCGTATCTCATGGTCATGGACTGGCAGGCACGGCGGACAGGACCGACACCGCCGGCGGTCTCCAAGATTGGAAACGGATGCGGGGAGGTGCGATGAGGCGACGTCGACGACCATGGCGATCGGGGCTGGTGCTCATGACTACGCTCTTGATGCTGACAGGCTGCGGGTACAACGACATCCAAGCGCTCGACGAAGAATCGAACGCGGCGTGGAGCGAGGTGCTGAACCAGTACCAGCGGCGGGCCGATTTGATCCCGAATCTGGTCGAGACGGTCAAGGGCTATGCCGCGCACGAGCGCGAGACGCTGGAGGCCGTCACGCAGGCACGCAGCCAGGTTGCGGGCATCAAGGCGACCCCCGAGCTGATCAACGATCCGGAGGCCTTTCGAAAATTTCAAGAGGCCCAGGCGCAATTGTCCTCGTCGTTGGCGCGCCTGCTCGCCGTGGCCGAAAACTACCCGGACCTGAAGGCCAGCGAGAGCTTTCGGGACTTGCAGAGCCAGCTCGAAGGAACCGAGAACCGCATCGCCGTCGCTCGCAAGCGCTACATCGACAAGGTCGCCGAGTACAACAAGCTGGTCCGCTTCTTTCCCACCAACCTGACGGCGAAATTTCTGCTGCACGCCGAGGTCAAGCCCAATTTCACGGTGCCGGACGAAAAGGCGGTGGCGACCCCGCCGGCGGTGAAATTCTAGGCCTGGACGGCATTGACCAGCCCGAAGACGGAACGTAGCTTGGCTCTCGTCATGGCCGGCTGGGTGTGTGCCTGCCTGGTCCTGACCTCGGTCCCTGCTTCCGGGCTCGACGTGCCGCCCTTGACCGGCCGGGTGGTCGACCACGCCCGGGTGCTCTCGGCCGAGACCGTGCAGCGCCTCAGCGAGGAGTTGGCCGAGCACGAGCGAAAGACAGGCAATCAAATCGCCGTCTTGATCGTGCCCTCCCTGGAGGGTGAGTCGCTCGAAGAGTATTCCCATCGGGTCGCGACGAGCTGGCGGCTCGGGCAGCAAGGCAAGGACAACGGGGTCCTCTTGCTGATCGTGACCGGCGACCGGCGATTGCGGATCGAGGTGGGGTACGGCCTGGAGGGCGTCTTGACGGACGCCGTCAGCAGCCGAATCATCCGGCATGCGATCGTCCCGCATTTCCAAGCCAAGGACCTCAGCGGAGGGGTGACGGCCGGAGTGCGGGCCATCCTCGATGTCCTGGAGCGAGGGGCGACGCCCGAGGAGTCGGGCCGGCCCCACCCGGCCGCCACGGACGACGTGTGGCCCATCCTGCTCATGGCAGTCTTCATCGGCGCCTTCATCGGCGGCCCGATCCTTCACGGTCACCTGAAGGGCCTCGGGGCGCTCCTCAGCTCGGTCATCTCCTTTTTCCTCGCGCTGCCGGCGGGGCTCGCGGTCGCCGTCCTCGCGTCGGTCCTGGGTGTGATCGGGGCGATCGTCTTCGCGATGCTGATGGCCGGCGGCGGGCCTCCGTCGCGTCCGGGGCGACGATGGCGTCCCGGCGATCTGGACCCGTATGGCTGGGGCGGCGGGTTCGGCGGCGGCTACACCCCATCCGATTCCTTCAGCGGGGGCGGCGGAGATTTCGGCGGCGGCGGTGCGTCCGGCCGCTGGTGACACGAGCGAGGGGCGTACGATCGGGCAAACGAGGGGCAGATCGGGGCGGCGAAGCGGCACCGTCATTTCGCGGTGGAGGAGGGAGTGAATGCGTAGGCAGTCCGGCCCCGCCGGCGCCCTGTTCTCCGACCAGGACCTGGCGGCGATCAAGGCGGCGGTCGAGGCGGCGGAGCGTCGGACACGGGGCGAAATCGTGCCCATGGTCGTTTCCGCCTCCGCGCGCTATCGTGAGGCCCAGCACCTGGGAGGGCTCGTGCTGGCCTTGGTCGTCCTGACGCTGTTGCTCGCGCTGCCGTTCCTGGTGCCGTGGGCCGCCTGGCTCGAGCGGCATCCGGGCGGCATCGTCCTCGGCGTCATGGCCGCCTACGTGCTCGGGCACTGGTGCGGGCGGTTTCCCATCGCCATTCGACTGCTGACCTCTGAGGAGCGGATGGCCACCAAGGTTCGACTGCGGGCCGAGCGGGCTTTTCACGAGCACGGCCTGCACAAGACCCGTGAGGCGACGGGGGTCTTGATCCTCGTGTCCCTGCTCGAGCGGCGCGTCCACATCCTGCCCGATCGGGCCATCGATCAACGCGTGCCGCCGGGGACGTGGAACGAGATCGTCACGGACATGATCGCCCGCATCCGGGCCGGTCGTCCCGGCGAGGCTCTCTGCGCCGCCGTGACCCGATGCGGCGACCTGCTCGCCACGCATTTTCCCCCCCGCGCCGGCGACAACCCCAACGAGCTCCCCAATGACCTCATCCAGGGTCGATAGACGATCTCCATTTGACAGCGCCCCGGTGGTCCCCTAGGATAGCGCGCTTGATTCGGCCGCCGGTCGCGCGGGCGATGTTCCATGAAGGAGTAGGGAGGAGGGTGTATGTCGGATCTGACGGAATCGCCCAGGATGGGGCTGGTGTCTACGCGCTCGGTCAACGGGATGGGGACCCGGATCGAGCAGGGCTTCGAGGTCATCGTCTTCGCGAGCCGATGGATCCAAGCGCCCCTCTACGGAGGGCTGATCGTCGCCGAATGCCTCTACGCCTACAAGTTCCTCGTCGAGCTCTGGGAGATGGTCCACAGCATCCGCGAGCTGAGCGAAACCATCTTCATGCTGGGCGTCCTCTCGTTGATCGACATCACGATGGTCGCGAATCTCTTGACGATGGTGGTCATCGGCGGCTATGCGACGTTCGTGAGCAAGCTCGACCTGGACGGCCATCGAGACCGACCGGACTGGCTCAGTCACGTCGATCCCGGCACGATCAAGGTCAAGCTCGCCGCCTCGTTGATCGGCATCTCGAGCATCCATCTGCTGAAGGCCTTCGTCAACGTCGCGAACGTCTCTCCCGAGCAGATCAAGTGGCAAATCTTTATCCACATGACCTTCCTGGGCTCCGCGATCCTGCTCGCCTGGACCGACAAGATCATGCAGAAAGATCGCCACGGGCGCCACTAGCCACGTTGAAAAAACCGTATGGTGCCATCGGTCAGGTCTTCAGGCTCAGCACGTTATAGGTCGTGATGGGACGGACGAACCCTTTCAGCATGAGCTCCCCGAGCTGTTCGGCGTGGATCAAGTCCTCCACTTTATTGAGGAACCGCTGTGAGACGAGAATCTGACAGTGTTGAGCCTCGCCGCAGAGGCGGGCGGCAAGATTCGTCACCGTGCCGATCACGCCATAATCCCACCGTCCTTCGAAGCCGATCGCCCCGATGGTCGCGTATCCCGTTGCGATGCCCGCTCCGGCATCGAGCTCATACCCGCGCTTCTTCCACCGCTCCCGTAATCGTCTGACTGCATCGCGCATCGCGATGGCCATCCGGACCGCCCGCTCTTCGGGGTTGTCCACCTCGACCGGATCATTGAAAAAGATCATCATGCCGTCGCCGGCAAACCGCTCCAGCGTCCCCTCATGCTCGACGATCAGACGTCCCATTTCGGCGTGGTATTCCCGGAGGACCGACATCACCTCCTCGGGCTCGGCGGTTTCGGCAAACGAGGTAAAGCCCCTGAGGTCAAGGAAGACGACCGTGACTTCCCGCCGGTGGCTGTGCAGAGGATCCTGAGCGCCCCCCGTCACGATCAGCTCGGCGAGCTGGGGTGAAAAGAAGCGCTTGAGTCGTCCCAGCCTGTCGAGCTGCGCCACTTGCTCCTGTACCCGTCGCTCCAACGTCCTGTTCCACTCGGCGAGCTGAGCCGCCTGCGATTCGACCGTATCGTGCAGTTCCTTGATCCTCAAAAGAGAACGGACCCGTGCGAGCAGCTCGGCCTTGTTGATCGGCTTCGTGAGGAAATCGTCGGCCCCCGCTTCAATTCCATTGATCCGTTCCTGGCTCGGATCCAAGGCCGTGACCATAATGACGGGAAGCATCGCCGTCCGCGGGTTCTCGCGGATCTTCCGGCAGACGTCGTACCCGCTCATCCCGGGCATGACGACATCCAGCAGGATCAGATCCGGCGACTCCTTGGCCACCTGCGCTAAGGCCTCTCCACCGGAGCTCGCCGTCAGGACGCCGTAGTCATGGAATCCAAGCACGTCCACCAATAACTTGACGTTCGCCGGCGTGTCGTCGACCACCAAGATGGTTTTCTTTGCATTCATGCGTCCTCGTTGCTTGCTGGCAGGGGCTTCAGCGGGTCAGACTGGACGGGAATCGAGAATCTTCCTAACCCCTTCGGTGAATTCCTTCAGCCTGATCGGTTTGGTCTCGTACCCGTCGAATCCTGCTTCCAAGATGTGCTCCCGATCCAAGCTCGTCGCGGACGCCGTCACCGCCATCACGGGAATGCCTTCCGTCGTCGGGTCGGACCGCAGATGCCGGAGAGCCGTAATGCCGTCCATCCCAGGAAGCTGGACGTCCATGAGGATGAGCGCGGGGCGGCGGGCTCGGGCGATCGTGAGCCCCTCCTCCGCCGTCGCGGCCTCAACGGTCCGGTACCCCATGAACTGGAGGATGTCCCGCACCAACTTCAGATTCTTTTCGTTATCCTCGATGATGAGGATCAGCTCTTGGGACATACGGACCTTGACTGCAAGAGTGAACGAAGGTGAGCCACGAAATCCGCCCGCCTGAACTCGCTCTTGTGTCGCAGGTCGCTGATCCGGCCGTTCAGGCGGTTCTTGTCCTCCGGAGACAAGGACTTGTTCGTCAAGACCAGAATCGGGATGTCGGTCGTCCGAGGGTCGGCCTTCAATTCGTCGACCACTTGGAATCCATCCATGCCCGGCATCAAGAGATCCAGCACAACGAGATCCGGACGTGCGGTGCGGGCCAGTGCCACGCCTTCCGGGCCGGTTGTCGCCTTGAGCACCGCAAAGCCCTCTGGCTGCAGGACGGCTTCCGTCAGCTCGAGCAGCATCGGGTCGTCGTCTATGGCCAGGACGGCGATCCGGTGCGGAGCCGGTTGCAGCCGCTGCGTCACGCGACGGATGGCGCCGATCAACTCGTCGCGGGTCACCGGCTTGGCGAGATAATCGGCCGCACCCAAGGCGAACCCCTTGCCCCGCTCATCGACGATCGAGACGATCACGACCGGGATCGCGGCCGTCTGCGGGTTCGCCTTCAAACGCACCAGTAGGTCCCAGCCTTCCACCTTGGGGATCAAGATGTCGAGGGTGATGATGGCGGGGCGAAGCGCCTCGGCTTTCTGGAACGCGACGTCTCCGTCTTCGGCCACCTCGACGGTGAAGCCCGCCTCGACCAAGTAGATCGAGAGGAGTTTGGCTGCAGCCCGTTCGTCTTCGACGACCAACACGAGCGGACGATCATGATCGGCAGCGAGCGTGCCGACGGAGTCCGCGGCTCTTGGTTCACGCGGCGACCGAAACGGCAGCGTGAAGGTAAACGTGCTGCCCCGCCCCACCTCGCTGTCCACCCAGATCCTCCCGCCGTGCAGCTCCACGAATTTCTTCGCCAGTGCGAGTCCCAGCCCCGTCCCTTCACGCGCTCGTGCCTGGGCGCCGCCGGCTTGGTGAAACTCGCCAAAAATCCGCTCGTGCTCTTCGGGGGCGATGCCGATGCCGGTATCGGTCACCGATATTTCCAGCCGCTCGTCTCGGGAGCTCGCCTTGAGGGCAATGGCTCCTCCATCGGGGGTGAACTTGATGGCATTCGACAGGAGGTTGAGGATCACCTGTTTGACCTTTCGTTCATCGGCCGTGAAGTCGTCCAACCGCTCGTCGATCTCGAGTGTGACGTGAATGCCATGGCGCCGCGCTCGTTCACGGACGAGCGTGACGGTGTTCTCCAGCGTTGCCGGCAGGCGAAAGGTGCTGATCTCCAGCTCGAGGCGGCCGGACTCGACTTTTGCGAGGTCGAGGATGTCGTTGATCAAGGCGAGCAAGTGTCGCCCCGACGAGAGGATGTCTTGCAGATATTCCTCCTGCTTCTCGTTCACATCCCCGAACATTCTCTCGATGAGGACCTCGGAAAATCCGATGACGGCGTTCAGCGGCGTGCGCAGCTCGTGGGACATGTTGGCGAGGAACTCGGACTTGTGGCGCGTCGCGATGAGGGCCTGATCCCGCGCTCGCTCCAACTCCGCGGTTCGCTCTGCGACCTTCTGCTCGAGCGACGCCGTCAAGGCCCGCAACGCCTCCTCTGCACGCTTGCGGTCGGTGATGTCCCTGATGATGCCCGTATAGAACGTCCCTTGGCCGGTCTTCCAGGTGGCCAGGGACAGCTCCAAGGGAAACTCCGAGCCGTCGCATCTGAGACCCGCGAGCTCAAGCGTCTTCCCGATGATCCGCGACTCCCCGGTGGCGGCGAGCCGCTTCAGTCCCTGTGCGTGCCGCTCCCGATAACGTTCCGGCATCAAGAGCGTCAGCGGCTTGCCCACCACGTCCTCCTCGCGATACCCGAACATGATTTCGGCGCCATGGTTCCATGCGATGATGCATCCATTCGTGTCGCCTGACACGATGGCATCATTGGCTGATTGCGCCACGGAACGGAACTTCAGCTCGGATTCGCGCAGGGCTTCCGATTGGGTCTTGAGCAATCCGGTGATGTGCGACACCACCTCCGTCAAATATTCGAATTCGCCTTGATAGGCACGCGAGGGCTTGGGCAGTCCGGCCGCCTTCGCGTCCGCGCGCTCCTTCCCCTCGGACACCGTGAGCGTGGCCAGCGTGGCTTGCAGTTGAGCGATCATCCCGCGAAACACCCGCGACGCTTGGCGTTGCGCCACCCCGATTCCCAGTATCCCGGCGGCGATCAAGGCCAACGTCACGACCGTCATCCGCCGAAAGGCCTGCACTTCTTCATGACGGACCTGAGACAGGGAAAAGATAATACGGACCCACGCCGCGATCCGATCATTGTCCAACAGGGGCTCCACGATGATCAGGATCGGCTGGCCGGCGGCATCGACGGTGTAATGAACGAGCTCGGCCCGGCTTTGCATCGGCACGAGCCAGTCCGCAGGGGTGAGGACCGTGCCGATCCGGTCGGGGGATTTCGCGGCGATGATCATGTTGTCGGGATCGATGACGTCGATCTGCAGGAGATCGGGATCCTGGAGATAGCGCCCCATCGCTTCCTGGATCCGGAACAGATTGTCGATGACCGCCGCCGCACCCATCAGCGCGAAGGTGCGGCTGAAGGCCAGGCCGCGGGCCTCGGCGGCCTTTCGGATGGTCGCGCCGTGCTGATGCAGCATGACCGCGGAGCCTAGTCCCATGATCAAGAGGACGATGACGGAGACGCTCACGGTATGACGAAGGCGAACGCTCGCACGCCATCTCTCCAGCAGCGGCGCCAGGAACGGTCGATCGGCGAAGGCCACGGCGTCTCCTCGGCCAACGGGTTTCAGGGGACGGCTCTGCTGCGTCACTCGTCGGAATTCAAGTCGGCATCCACGGTGAGCAGCCCGCTCGACGGCACGGTGACCGTTTTCATTCGGGTCCCCACCGTGTCGTGCCACAGACGGAGCCGGTACGTTCCGGGCGGCACGTGGGTCATTTCGAACCGTCCCATGCCGTCGGTCACCGCGAAGTAGGGGTGTTCGAACACATGCATCGACGCCCTCATGAAGGTATGGGCGTCACAGCGGATATCGAGGAGCCCCGCGACCCGGAGAGGCTTCCGGATCACCTTGGATCCGGCGGGCTGCGCCACGTTGATCACGGTCGGCCCGAATCGGTCCCCCTGGCGGATATGCGTATTGTGCAGGATGGGATCGATGTTCCTGATCTCCATTTGGCTTCCGATCACCGCCGCACTGACCCGCGGAACGAAGCGGCAGGTGTGGTTTTCAAAGACGATCACGACGTTTTCCGGAACGAGCGGTTTGCCCCGCTGGATCCCCTCCAGGCTGACCACGACGCCCGCGAGGCCTCGCGAGAGACGGTCGATGTGCAGCGTCTCGACGGCGACCGTGTCGCCGCAAAACTTGCTGTCCCGATGGACCGGCAGAAGCTCGGGTTTCGGGATGGCTCCGGAAAACGTCACCACCCCGTTCACCGCCGCGCCGGCGACGGCCGCATCTTCGTCATAGGCATCGGCGGGACCGAGGGGGCCAAGTAATCCACCGATCACCATCAGCACGATCATCATGGCTCGTGGTGTTCCCCTTTGCATGAATCCCTCATAGGTGGAATGGTTCCCGTTCCGCGGGCGCCTTCCCAGCCCTCCGGACTCACCAGTTTCCTTGGAATTCGAGGAGGGCGAGATGCCCCGTCAGTCCGGTGAATCGGTTGTCCGTGTAGGTGTATTCGACGGTGACCCGCAGCCAGGTCTGAACCGGCGTGACCGCGCCGACGGTGTAATCCTTCCGTGCGCTGTTCTTCCGCGCCGCATCGAGGTCGATCCAGGAATAGCGCTCGTACAAGGTGACCTCCGGCCCCATCACGTACTGCTGGGACTCGATGTAGAAGGCGTTGCCTTGGACATCCGGCGCCACCAGGCCGGGATTGTTGTCGTGGCTCCTGATATAGCCGCCCTGGAGCTCAACAAACCCATAACCGCCCACCGGGAACCACTTGCTCAGATTCATCCCGTAGCGTGAAAAATTGAACTGCTGACCGATGGAGGCGGGCGCGCCCGTCGTTCCAAGGGGAGTCACGCCGCCATGGGTGGTGCCGTGGTAATAGAACACGGTGAACCCCGAGGCGATCTCGTCGAGCAGGTGATCGTACGCCAACATGTAGTCTTTTTGCGGGTCGATGTCCCCGACGTTGGCGGTGCCGCTCCCGGTTTGATTGAGGCCGTTGGAAATCTGGACCAGAAGCCTGCCTGCTCCACGCACGTACGCGAGCTCGACTCCCTTCTGCCTCTGATCGAAGTTGAACGCGACCGCTTGCCCGTTCGTCAGCGCGCTCGTGCGCGTGAGCGCGAGCGTCTGCGTGGGAGGCAACGTGATGCCGGTGGACCGGTCGAACCCTCCCACGCCTTCCTGTTGAAGCATGTGCATTTGTCCGATTCGCGCGCTCACGAATTGCTCGGCGGTCCCGTAAATGCCCTGAACGTGACCATGAACGTCGACGCTCGTGCTGTTACTGGCAAACACGTGGATCCACGCCGAGAAGTTCCGTGAAAGGGCCCCCGCATAGAACAACGAGACGTCGGGAAACCTGAATTCGCTGCGCTCGACTGAGCCCTTGTTGTTCTCGTAGCCCAATTGGGCGCGCACCCGGGCGGAAAGGAAGTGACCGACATTCGTCAGATCCTGCCCCTTGTTGAACTCGGCCGGGGTTCGGTAGCCTGCACGCCGGAACTGCTGCCCGAAGTTGTTCAGCCTGGGAACTACCGGGTAGTGGCACATGGCGCAATCCGCGTTGTATTTGCGCGCAAAGGCTGGAATAGCTTGTGATTCCCTGGCCGCGGTGAGCAGGGCGACCGCGAGGACCAGGACTGCCAAGGCGAGGCACGCAGCGCCCCTTGTCTTGGATGGCCCCCAGTGTGCCGGACGTCGTGACGCAACGCCGACCGGGTTCAGGACCACGGTCTCGCTCCATGCTCTCTGCCCAGTGGGGCTGGGGTGAGCACCCGTTTCGAGGGACGTTCGAGGCATCAACTGTGCCATCCCCTTCACCACGCTCGTTCTCGAGAATGCATGTATAAGTCCGCGACATCGCCTTCACTCTTTGGCAGGAGGTCGATGGAGAGCACCTGAGAGTCTGAACGGAGACCGTTCCCTGTATCAAAAGCGATAACTCCTTGTACTGCATCCGATACATATCCGGAGACCTGGATGGGTATCCGGGACAGTGAGCCACTCCCGAGAGGCGGGAAGGCGAAAGGAACCAGTACGCCGGAGGGATGCCCGGAACGGGAAGATTCTTCAAGCCTTGGGGAGCATGGCGCTGTCGAGGTGATCCCCAAAGGGGCCCGAGGGGACGTCAAGTGGCATCTGGCTTTACTCTTGCTGCGTCGCGCAAACGGAGTCATCCACTGACTCCGTGAGGGCTAGGCTGTGAATCAGGGTCGAGTCATGCGGCCCTCCGTGTTCCTTCTTGCGCTCTTCGCCGGGATAGCCGTGACCGTGGGGGATGGGCTGTACGGCTCAGGCCGTCCTCCGACTCGAATCTCGTCGTCGGCGGGGAGCCCGCTCGTCATCCTCGATGGGATCGCAGTCCCTGACATCGGGCCCTTACCGTCGTCGGTGCCCGGCGCTGTCAACGACGAACGGTCGAGCGCCAAGATCGCGTTGGGGAAGCAACTGTATTTCGACGGCCGCCTCTCCAGGAACGATCGGGTCTCCTGCGCCTATTGCCACATCCCCGGTTCCGGGTTTGCGGATCCACATCCCACATCGGCCGGCGTGGATGATCTCGTGGGAGGCCGTCAAGCGCCGACGATCCTGAACGCCGCTTTCAATCCCTGGCAGTTCTGGGATGGCCGTGCCCGCTCGTTGGAGGAGCAGGCGCTCGGCCCCATCCAGAATCCGATCGAAATGGCCGAAACCGCCGAGCACCTGTCGGCCAAGCTCCAGCGGATCACCGGGTATCAACGGCAGTTCCAGGAGGTGTTCGGGGCGGAGGTAAGCTTGCCCAGGATTGCCGAAGCAATCGCCGCCTTCGAACGTACCCTCATCTCGAAGAATTCTGCTTTCGATCGCTATCTGGCAGGTGATGCCAAGGCCATGGATGAGGCGGCCATCCGAGGGCTCGAGCTGTTCAAGGGCAAGGCACGCTGTATCTTGTGCCACAATGGTCCGAACTTTACCGATAACCAGTTCCACAATCTCGGTGTGCCTCAGGTGGGGCGCCAACAAGAGGATCTGGGCCGGTACTATGTGACGGGCGAGGAGCGGGACAAGGGAGCCTTCAAGACGCCGACCTTACGAAGCGTGCTCGAGACCGCGCCCTACATGCACGACGGCGTGTTTCTCACCTTGGAGGAAGTGGTCGACTTCCTGGACCAAGGAGGAGGCCCGAATCCCCATCTCAGTCCCTTGATGCAGCCGCTTGGTCTGACCGCTGAGGAAAAGGCGGAGCTCGTCGCGTTCCTGGAGGCGTTGACCGGGGAACCGCTGAAGATCGAGATGCCGGTGCTCCCTTGAAGGAGGCCTTCGCTCACCTGGGGCCTTCGGCGATCCGGTCTCGGCGGGCGGTGCGCGGGGTGTCGGGCGCGCTCAGCGCCAGGCCGGGCTCGCCCGGCCGTGTTCGTCGAGCCAATAGGGCGTCCAGGCGAGCGTGACGAGGCGAACGGTGATCTGGCTCTTGGTCGGCCGGACGGCGACCGTCTCCAGTGGCTCGGTCAGCGGGTCGAGACCGGCCGTCAACGTGTCCATCTCGGCCTTGAATTGAGCCTCCAACTCGGCGAGTTGCCGCTGGAGCGCCTCCACGTTCTCCCGCGCGAGGTCCACGTCCTTTGCATCCTTCATGACCCGGCCCGCCCCGCGGATCGCCGTCTGCGCCTTCCCGATCGTGGTCGAGCTGATCGTCTTTCGGCCGAGGAACGCTCCGAGCAGGGTCGCTCCGACGGACAGGGCCGCCTGCAGTTGACTTTGCCGCTGCTGCTCCGTCTCCCGGACGACCGCCTGCTCCGCGCGACGGAGACGATCCTGGAGCGAGGCGATCTTCGGCGCGTACTTCCGTCGCAACCGCTCGGCGGCTTCGTCGCGCTGCTCGTGAGCCGCCTGCTGCAAGCGGATACGGAAGTCCCGTTCCGATTCGCCGGGCCTCGACACGAGGCCGAGCGCCGTACTCTTCCAGAGCGCCATCGTCCGCGTGCGGTACAGCCATCCCGCGAGCTCCTTGGTCCACGTGTCATAGGCTTTGCCCTTGGCTGCCTCCGGCGGCAGCTCGGCGAACGCCGCGCCCGCAGTGGGGGCCGTTTCCAGCTCGGAAAGCGTGAGGTCTATCGGCTCGGCGGATTCCCATGCAACCGGGGCCGGGGAGGCTTGGATCGGCGTGAGGTAGGCCTCCTCCTCGCTCACGTCGACACCCTTCTTCGGATCAGTGAACCGGACATGCGCGAGGCCGAGGACGGCCGGCCGGTAGACGAGTCGCGCGCCCCCGGGGCGAGTTCCGCGAAGCGGGATGAAATGTTGGGGCACGTCGGGGGGCAGGACGGGGCGCGAGCCGGCCGGAGCGGCGGATTCCAGCTCGGCGCCGACCTGCACAGGTCCGGCTCGATCGCCCGCCGCCGTGTCCGCTCCGGCAGGTGTCGGGCGAGGAGCTCCCCGCATGAGATCCTTGATCTGCGATCGTGTGAGCGGCCCCCGGAGATAGGAGAGCGTCCACCGGGTCTCGAAGATCTCCGGGGCGTCCTCATGGATGTTGTGCAACAGGAAGACGCGGCGACCCAGCCCCGCCAAGATCCGCTCCATCCGCTGCCGGTCGAACGTCGTGCCGCCTCCCGCGGCCGCGCCCTCCAAGCCGTCCAACACCCGCGCCTTGTCCCGCTCGGTTTGCAGCCGGCCGATGAACCAGGTCCCCGTGTTCGCGAGTCCTTTGTAGTCGAGATCGACCGGATTCTGCGTCGCCAGGACCACCCCGACGCCGAAGGCGCGCGCCTGCTTGAGCAAGGTCAACAGCGGGCCTTTGGACGGAGGGTTGGCGACGGGCGGGAAGTAGCCGAAGATTTCGTCCATGTACAGGATCGCGCGCAGCGACGTGGTGCCGGACTGGGTGCGGACCCAGCCGAGCATCTGATTGAGCAGGAGCGCGACGAAGAACATCCGCTCGCTGTCGCTCAAATGGGCGATCGAGAAGATCGCCATGCGGGGCTTCCCCTGGGCGGTGTAGAGCAGCCGGCCGATGTCCAACGCCTCGCCCTCCATCCAGGCCCCGAAGCCCGGAGCCGCGAGCAGATTGTTCAGCTCGAGGGCCAAGGCAAAGCGGTCGTTCGACGGAAAGAAGGACTCGAGGTCCAGCACCCCCACGCGGGTCACCGGCGGCTGCTGGATGTGCTGAATGAGCGCCGGGAGATCGAGGTCCCGCCCGTGCTCCCAGGCGTGCGCCACGATCGTGGACAGCAGGATGTGCTCCCGGCTCTTGATCGGGTCGGCCTCGCGGCCGAGGAGACCGAGCAGGCTCGTGACGGTCGTGCTGACACGCTCGCGCAACAACTCGGCGTCGGCGAGCAGCTCGGGTGACGGCGCGGCAAAGGACTTGAGGATCGAGACGGGGATCCCCGCCTGGCTTCCCGGCGTGTAGATCACGAACTCGGCCGACTCTCGGAGCCGCGTGATTCGTTCCCCGCTCTGGCCCCAGGCCGCCAAGCCCTTCTTCCACAGATCGGCTTGTTGGGCGGCGTACTCGGGCGGCGGCAGCCCTTTCTTCCGGGCTTCGTCCTCGTTGATCCACGGGAGAAAGTCGTCCGGCCGGAGCTCGGGGAACGTGAGCAGCAGATTGCCGAGGTCTCCCTTGGGATCGATGATGATGGCCGGGATCCCGTCGATCGCCGCTTCCTCGAGGAGCCCCACGCACAGGCCGGTCTTGCCGCTCCCCGTCATGCCGACGCACACGGCGTGCGTGACGAGGTCTTTCGAATCGTACAGCAGCCAGCCGGCCTTCGCCTTCTTCTTCGCGAGATCGTACGGCCGTCCCAGGTAGAAGACGCCGAGCTTTTCGAAGTCGTCCATGCCCTTCATGATCGTCGACCGGGGCGGGCACCGGCCACGCGCATTCTAGGGTGCACGCGAGTGGACTGCAAGGCGGGGGGCGTCAGGAAAGGAGCGCCACGTCCTGAAGGCGGGACAACGCGTGGTCCAGGGTGAAGGTGACACGCAGCCGGGGATCCCGGCTGCGCTCGGTCATCGCTGGCGTGCGATCCAGGGCTCCGCCGCCGTCATCAGCCGTTCGGCCCGCGCTCGAGGGGCGTCGTCCGGCGCCGTGAACCAGCTCGCATACTGGTGCTGCGCCAGGTCGCCGAACTCCTCCAACGAGCCGGACGGGACGCGAAGCAGCGTGCCGAAGGAATCGAGGTATTCGCCGCCGCCTCGCGCGGCATCCGCCTGGAGGTTGTCGTATTCCAGGCCCGCGAACATGGCGACCTTGTAGCGCTCGTCCACCAGGCCGTCGACGGTCAACACGGACTGCGGGGTCGTGCTCGAGAAAAATCGGACCATCGTATCCACGGTGGCCTTCGTCGTATTACAGGCCGACGCGGTCAATGCCACCCCTGCCAGGATGAGGATGCGGCTCCACGCGAGCCTTCGTGATGTCTGCATGTGAGATCTCCTCCTTGTCATCGGCTGGTCCCCAGCCTCACGACCATCAGTCGTCGTCCTCCTCGTCATGTCGTCCAACGGCAGACGGGTCGCCTCGGACCACGAGCGCGCGCCGTGCCGCAGGCCTCCCAAGCCCGCCGTCAGCGGCCCTTGCAGCCGGGGTGCTCGCAACGGCAGCGCCCGGCGAGAGCCGTCTCATTCCGGCAGGTATCGCTGCAGAACTCTTTTCCGGGCTCGGCCTGACAGGTACAGGATGGATGCGCACACTTCTTGGACATGGAGCACCATTGAACGATTGGTTGGAACTTCTCGAGCTTTATTGTGGGAGAGAAATGGGGTGAATACGATCAGTAGCAACAGGCCGGCCATGTCGGCGTGCGTCCGACGCCCAAGCCGTCAGGCGCGGGTCACCAATCGGAAAAGATCACGAACACGGCGAGGACCATGAGGCCGAATCCCACGAGATAGTTCCATTTCAGGTCTTCCTGGAGGTAGACGACGGAGAAGACGCTGAAGACGACGAGGGTGATCACTTCCTGCATGGTCTTGAGCTGGGCCGCCGTGAATTGATAGTGCCCGATCCGGTTGGCCGGGACCTGGAAGCAATATTCGACGAAGGCGATCGCCCAGCTCACGACGATGACCTTCCAGAGCGGCGAGCCCTTGAACTTCAAATGGCCGTACCACGCGATCGTCATGAAGATGTTCGAGATCGTGAGCAAGGCAATCGTCGCCATGCGTCCTCCTGAGTGAAGAGAAGAGCGTTGGGTCGGTTGAGTCGGTTAGGTCCGTTGAGTCCGTTCATCGAAAACGGACCTAACGGACAAAACAGACCTAACGGACGCAACGGACCTAACGAACGCCGGCTTCCCGGAGCACCTGTCCCGTATACGACCGCGCCACCCGCGCCACGTCGGCCGGCGCGCCTTCGGCCACGATCTGGCCGCCGCGGTCGCCGCCTTCCGGCCCGAGGTCGATGATCCAGTCGGCGTTCTTGATCACGTCGAGGTTGTGCTCGATCACCAGGACCGTGTTGCCGGCTTCCACCAAGCGATTCAGCACGTCGAGCAAGCGTTGGATGTCGGCGAAGTGGAGCCCGGTCGTCGGCTCGTCCAGGATGTAGAAGGTGCGGCCGGTCGGGCGCTTGGACAATTCGCGGGAGAGCTTGACGCGTTGGGCCTCGCCGCCGGAGAGCGTGGTGGCGGACTGGCCCAACTTGATGTAGTGCAATCCGACGTCGTGCAGGGTTTCGAGCTTTCGCCGGATGAAGGGGATGTGCTCGAAGAACTCCATCGCCTCGTCGACCGTCATGTTCAGGATGTCGGCGATGTTCTTGTCCTTGTACCGGATGTCGAGCGTCTCGCGGTTGTACCGCTGCCCCTTGCAGACCTCGCAGGTCACGTAGATGTCGGGCAGGAAGTGCATCTCGATCTTGATGAGGCCGTCGCCTTCGCAGGCTTCACAGCGCCCGCCCTTGACGTTGAAGCTGTAGCGTCCGGCCTTGTAGCCCCGCACGCGGGACTCGGGCAGGTTGGTGAACAGGTCGCGGATGAAGGTGAACAGACCCGTGTAGGTCGCAGGGTTCGAGCGCGGCGTGCGCCCGATCGGAGACTGATCGATGTCGATGACCTTGTCGAGCGCCTCGACTCCGGCCAACGCCTTGCAACCGTCGATCTTGGGCTTCTTCTCGTAGAGGAGCTGCGACAACGAGTGAAACAGGACTTCCAGCACGAGCGTGCTCTTGCCGGATCCCGACACGCCGGTCACGCAGGTGAACAGCCCGAGCGGGATCTTGGCCGTCACGTTCTTCAGATTGTGCTTCCGGGCGCCGACGACCGTGAGAAAGCCTTTGGGCGGCCGGTGGCGGGCCGGGAGCCTCACCGCCGCCGCGCCTCGCAAGTAGCGTCCGGTCAGCGAGGCCGGATCCGCCATGACCTCGGCCGGCGTGCCTTGGGCGATGATGGCGCCGCCGTGCGCGCCGGCGCCCGGTCCCATGTCGAGGATGTGGTCCGCCGCGAGCATCGTCTCGGCATCGTGCTCGACGACGACCACGGTATTGCCCATGTCCCGCAAGCGAAGCAGCGTCTGAAGCAGCCGCCGGTTGTCCCGCTGATGGAGGCCGATGGACGGCTCGTCGAGGATGTAGAGCACGCCGACCAGGCCGGAGCCGATCTGGGTGGCCAGGCGGATCCGCTGACCTTCGCCGCCCGACAAGGTGGCGGCCGGCCGGTCCAGGGTCAGATAGTCCAGGCCCACGTTGACCAGGAAGCCCAAGCGCTCGCGGATCTCCTTCAAGATCCGTTGCGCGATGAAGGCCTCCCGCTCGGTGAATTTCAACGACTCGAAAAAGTCGGCGGCGGCCCGGACCGAGAGCTGGGTGACGTCGGCGATCGAATGGCGGGCGATCCTCACCGACAGGCTCTCGGGCTTGAGGCGCGCCCCCTTGCAGACGGCGCAGCGTTCCAACAGCGTGAAATCGTCCTCTTCCGGGCAGCCCGGTCGGACGGCGTACCCGATGCCGTCGCACGCGGGGCACGCCCCGTGCGGACTGTTGAACGAGAAGATGCGCGGCGTGATTTCCGGGTAGCTCACGCCGCAGCGGATGCAGGCCAGCTTCTCGCTGTAGAGGCGGACCTGGTCGCTCTCCGTCAGCACGCCCACCAACCCGTCGGTCAGCTTCAGCGCGGTCTCGACCGAGTCCGCCAGCCGCCGGCTGAGCGTCTCCCCCGGCTTCATGACGAGGCGATCGACGACCACCTCGATCGTGTGCTTCTTCTGCTTGTCCAGGACGATGTCGTCGCTCAGATCGACCACGCGGCCGTCGATCCGCGCGCGCACGTACCCCGCCCGGCGCATGTCGAGGAGCTCTTTCTTGTATTCGCCCTTTCGGCCGCGCACGATCGGCGCGAGGATCTGGAACTTCGTGTTCTCCGGCAGCGTCTGGATCGCATCGACCATCTGCTGCACGGTTTGGGCCGCGATTTCATCGCCGCAGGTGAAGCAGAACGGATGGCCCACGCGTGCGAACAGCAGGCGCAGGTAGTCGTAAATCTCGGTGACGGTGCCGACGGTCGAGCGCGGGTTGTGGCTCGTGCTCTTCTGCTCGATGGAGATCGCCGGGGAGAGGCCCTCGATCGAATCGACGTCCGGTTTCCCCATCTGCTCCAGAAACTGCCGGGCGTACGCGCTCAGCGATTCGACGTAGCGCCGCTGCCCCTCGGCATAGATCGTGTCGAAGGCCAGAGACGACTTCCCGGACCCGCTCAGGCCCGTGATGACGACCAGCTTGTCGCGGGGAATCGTCACATCGAGGTTCTTGAGGTTGTGCTCGCGTGCGCCCCGAATGACGATCTGGTGACTCATAGCCTGTAGGAGACCGTGGGGATCGTAATGATGGCCGGTCCAGCGCCGCTCGTCGCTCCGCCGTCCGGCAACGGGTGCGAGATTATAGCATGCACGGAGAGGAGACCGGCACCTGCGGTCAGCGGGCGGTCCGCGCCCTGAGGTTCTCCCCGGTCGCCTTCAGGAGCTCTTTCACCACTTCTTGATAGTACGGCTTTTCTTTGAGGCTGGCGTACGACCCCGGGAAGTAGACGACGGTGAGGTTCGCGAACCCCGATTCGAAATGGTCGAGCGTGACGGCCACGCGTTGGTCGTGCGACAAGCGGGTATGATCGATCATCGGGAAATCGTAGAAGCCGACCCAGAACTCCACGCTGTTGAGCGTGAAGGTCGCCAGGGGCTGATCGGGGGTGATGACGTCGAGCCGCAACCGCAATTCCTGCGTCTCGGGATTCACCTCCATGACGAAGACGCGGAACTCGCGCTCGATGCCTTCGACGGTGAGGGTGGACTCCTCGAGCTCCACGGGGAGTCCGCTCCTCGACGTCGGGACGTTGGCCAGCGTGAACTTGCGGTCGAATTTCTGTCCGGCCCCCTCCAAGACGACCATCTGCTTGCGGGTGATCTCGCGGGCGACGCGGTTCAGCCGGGCCAGGTAGTCGGGGGTCGCCTTCTCGTGCGAGGCCCGGACGTGGTGATCGATGTTCACGAACAGCGGTTTCAAGTTCAGCGATTCGTGAAAATTGTAGGCGAGCAGCTCCAGATTGAGGACCCGCGTGTCGAGCGACTGCGCCTGCGGCTTGAGGAAGGTGTCGATGATCGAGGCGAACATGTCCTTGCGGAGCGCGCTCTCGGACTCCTCCCGCTTGCTCATCAGCTCGGTGTACAGCCGCACGTTCGTGTCGATCGCCTGCTTTTCGTTGAGATAGTGCGAGCCGACGATGCCCAAGGTGGCGACGACGGCCGCGGTGACGAAGCCGCCCAACGACTGGAGGATGATCGCGGCTTTGTCCCAGGCGTCCCGTCCCTTCTCGGCCACGCTATTTCCTCCGCAGCACGTACTGCCCGCCGTCCTTGTCCAGCACCATGTCGTACCGGGCGGAATCGTCGAAGGAGACGATCTCGCGTGACGGCGTTTGGTTCTGATAGGCCACGCTGAGTTGGCACTTGCCCTTCTCGGGGACGAACAGGCGATAGGCGCCGTATTTGTCGGTCGTGGTCGAGTAGCGCTGCTCCCCGCACTGCACGTCGATGCCGACGCCGGCCCCGATCGGTTTCCCGCCGTCGGTGATCGTCCCTCGGATTTCTCCGGCGACGGCCAGGGCGGGGAGGAGCCAGACCAGGAACGCGAATGCCCCACGTGTCATGACGGACCTCCTTCCACAGGGCAGCGCATTGTAGGGAGGACGATCTGAGAAGACAAGCGCGTTCCAGGCCGAGTCGGCCGCCGCCGCGGCCCGCTCTTTACCTTGACAAAGCCGCGAAGCGGATGCTAGGTCCATCGAATGTTGAAGCGGAATACGGTTCCGGATCTCTCTTCGCCGCCGGCCTCGGCGCGTGTCGTCTCCCAATGGTCGGGACGCGCCCGCGAGCAGGCCGTGCAGCGGATGTTCACGGCGATCGCCCGGCGCTACGACCTGAACAACACGCTCCTGAGCTTCGGGCTCCATCACCGCTGGAAGCGCCTCGCCGTCGCCCATGTGCCGCCGACCGTGGCGGGCCGAGCGGTGGATATCGGGGCCGGCACGGCTGATCTGGCGCTCTTGCTTGCGCCGCGCCTCGGGGAGCAGGGGCATGTGGTGGCGGTCGATCTCAATGCGGCGATGCTGCGCGAAGGGCGCCGGAAGGTGCAGGCCCGGGGGCGGGGAGGCGCGGTCACGTGCCTGCGGGGGAACGGCGAGTGGTTGTCCTTCCGCGAGGGCAGCTTCGATGCCGCCACGGCGGGATTCTGCATGCGAAACGTCGGAAATCTGCCTGCGGCCTTGGCGGAGATTCACCGGGTCCTCAAGCCGGGCGGCCGGTTCGTCTGCCTCGAGTTCTCGCGTCCGGTCTCCCGATGGCTCCGGGCCCTGTACGACTGGTACTCCTTTCGGCTCTTGCCCTGGATCGGCACGAAGGTGGCGCACGACAGCACCGGGGTCTATGAATACCTGCCGGCGTCGATCCGCACGTTCCCCGATCAGGAGCGCTTGTGCCAGTTGCTGCGTGACGCCGGCTTCCGCCAGGTGGAGTACCGGAACCTGAGCGGCGGCATCGTCGCGATCCACGTCGCTACAAAATAGTGCTGAGTGCTGAGTTCTGAGTGCTGAGTAATATGATGAAAAGAATTGAGCGCTTCGAAGATTTGGTCGCGTGGCAGAAAGCCAGAAGCCTAGCGAGATCAGTCTATGAGGTGACAACGCACGGCACGTTTATAAAGGATTTTTCGCTTTCAGCACAAATTCAACGCGCGGCCGTTTCGATCATGTCCAATGTTGCGGAAGGCTTCGAGCGAAGCCGCCCCGCAGAATTTCATCAATTTCTTTCTGTTGCCAAGGGATCATGTGCCGAGGTCCGCTCGCATCTGTACGTTGCTCTTGATGCAGGACATTTGAATCAGAAGAAGTTCGCTGAGTTACTTGCCCAGGCTGAAGAAGTAGGGCGGATCATAGGCTTGCGAGCATCTCTTAAAAGTCGAACGAAACCAGTATCTTCATCTTCTTCCAACTCGCAGGACGCTGTTTCTTCTGCTCACGCCCCAGCATTTACAACTCAGCACTCAGCACTCAGGACTCAGCACTGATGACGTCCATCCTCTACGTGTTCTTGCCGTGTAAGAAGGTCTACCCGATCGGGGTGACCTATCTGGCCGATTTCGTTCACCGGCGCCGGCCGGATGTGCGGCAGCGGATCCTCGATCTCTCGCTCTATCCTCAGGCGCAGCGCAGTCGGGTGCTGCAGGAGACGGCGTCGGCGTTTCGCCCCGATCTCGTCTGCTTCTCCTGGCGCGACATCCAGATTTTTTCACCGCACGAAGGCGACGCCTCGTTGGAGCACGCCTTCAACTTCTACTTTGCGAGCAACCCCCTGAAGCGCGTCGTGGCCTCGTTCCAGGGGCTTTCGCATCTCTATCGGTACTACCGGGACATTCGCGCCAATCTCTCCTATCCCTGGCTCATCCGGAAGGAGTGCCCGCGGGCCCAGCTCATGATCGGGGGCGGCGCATTCACGGCTTTTGCCGACCAGTTGATCGAAAAACTGCCGGAGGGGACGATCGGCATCCTGGGGGAGGGGGAGGACGCGATCCTGAAGGTGGTCGAGGGGAAGCCGCTGGACGACGAGCGGTACATCGTGCGCGAGCAGGGCGTGGTCTCCAAGGGGGACAAGTACACCCCGGCGCTGCTCGATTCACTCACGGTCGATCTTCCCTACCTGACCGGGATCTTTCCTCAGTACACCGAGTACGTCGGGGAGTGCATCGGGGTGCAGAGCAAGCGCGGCTGTCCGTACGACTGCGCCTTCTGCCTATACCCCTACATCGAGGGGAAGCGGGTGCGGTACCGGCCTCCCGCGATGGTCGTCCAGGACATCGCCCAGCATTACCGCCAGTGGGGCGCCCGTCGCTTCTGGTTCACCGATGCGCAGTTCATCACCGGGAAGGAGGCCTACCCGCAGTGCACGGAGATCCTCGAACGGATCATCAAGGACGGCCTCGAGATCGAATGGTCCGGTTATATCCGCACCTCGCTGATCACGCCCGAGCTCGCCAAGCTCATGGTCCGGTCCGGGGTGGGGGACTTGGAGGTGGCGATCACCTCCGGGTCTCAGGCGGTCCTGAACGACCTCCATATGGGCTTCAAGCTCGAACGGCTGTATGACGGCTGCCGCTATCTGGCGGAGGCGGGGTTCCGCGGCAAGGTGATCCTCAACTACTCGCTGAACTCGCCCCATGAGACCGAGGAGACCCTGTTGCAGAGCGTGGAGTCCTACAAGATCGTGGCCTCGATCCTGGGAGAGGAGCGGGTCTTCCCGCTCATGTTCTTCCTGGGGATCCAGCCGAACACCGATCTCGAGCACCGGTTGCTGGAGGAAGGGTATTTGACCGCCGGCTACAATCCCTTGATGTTGACGCCGACCAGCATCCGCAAGCTCCTGTACAACCCGGCGCCGCTCAACAAGCTCATTGCGAAGGCCTGCCTGGCCGCCTGGCATGGGAGGCACGGGAGCCAGGATCCACGCCCATGGTCGGGGTCCCTGTCTCAAACGGGGAAGTATGCGGATCAAAACCTCGCGCGTGGCCTGCAAGGGAACTCGGGAAGAACCGCGCTCTTGACGCTCGAGGAGATTCTCCGGAGTCGGCAGGGCCGCACGCCGTCGACGAGTGCTCGAAACGCGAACGCCCTCGGGACCCCGCCGTAGAACGCGGACCGGCAAGCCCGCGGGCCCGGCTTTTCATCCCCTCAAACGCTTCGATCACATTCATATTACTTGCATTTGTCCAAGTGGTGGGATAATATGCCCGATCTTCGAAGCCCGTGGCTCACGGGACCCTTATGGATCCCCGACGCGGGTGTCCGTCGTGAAGGAGGCGTCTGATGTATAGGACGATTTATATCCCAGTCGATAACTCGGACCATTCCAACATGGCCGTGGAGCTGGGAGTCGGCTTGGCGAAGACATTCGGCTCCAAGATCGTCGGGAGCCACGTGTACGCGGCCAAGATGCACGATAAGCGGTTCAAGCAGATGGAGGCCGGCCTTCCCGAGGAATATCACGACGAGAAGGAGTTGGATCGCCAGCGGCAAATCCATGACTCGTTGATCACCCGCGGGCTTCAGATCATCACGGATTCCTATCTGGACTACGTCGACAAGAAGTGCACGGAAGCGAACTTGCCCCTGGAGCGCCGCTCGCTGGAAGGCCGCAACTGGAAGGTCCTGACCGAAGACATCAATACGAACGCCTACGACCTCGTCATCATGGGGGCCCTGGGGGTGGGGGCCGTGAAGGACAGCGTCATCGGCAGCAACACCGAGCGGGTCGTGCGGCGCGTCCGGTCGTCCGACATGTTCATCGTCAAGGACACGAAACCGATGGGCGAGGGGAAGATCGTCGTGGCCGTGGATGGCAGCCCGTACTCGTTCGGGGGCTTGATGACCGGCCTGACGCTCGGGAAGGCCTTGAACAAACCGGTCGAAGCGATTTCCGCCTTCGATCCCTACTTTCACTATGCCGCCTTCCACAGTATTTCCGGGGTCTTGAACGAAGAGGCCGGAAAAGTCTTTCGTTTCAAGGAGCAGGAGAAGCTGCACGAAGAGATCATCGACAGCGGGCTCGCGAAAATCTACCAGTCCCACCTCGACATCTCCCGGGAGATCGCGCAGGCCGAACATACGGACATCAAGACCACGCTGCTCGACGGCAAGGCCTTCGAGAAGATCATTCAGTACGTGCGGAAGGAAAATCCGTGGCTTCTGATCGTCGGCCGGATCGGCGTCCATAGCGACGAGGATATGGACATCGGCAGCAACACCGAGAACCTGCTCCGCAGCGCTCCCTGTAACGTCCTCATCTCCAATCGGAAATACGTGCCGCCGATCGATACCCAGGCCGAGTACACGATCGCCTGGACCGAGGAAGCGCTCCGGCGGATGGAGAAAATCCCCGTGTTTGCCCGGGGCGTGGCGAAGACGGCCATTCACCGGTATGCCATCGAGAAGGGCCACACCATCATCAGCAACTCGGTTGTGGATTCAGCGGTCGGCCACATCCTCCCCAAGGGCGCGATGGATGCGATGCGCGCGCTCGGCGGGAGCCTGGAGGCGGCGGGTATCGACCGCGACAAGATGCAGGCCGACGACGCGGTGGCCAAGGATCTGATGGGCTCGACGCTCAGCGGCATGATGACCGAGATCGTCGAGGAGAAGCCGAAGGTGAGCCAGGGGACGCAAGCGTACCTGGATCGGATGACGCAGAACTATTTCGTCTGCGACGGCTGCGGGTACATCGGGAAGGGCGACACGCCCGTGAAGTGCCCGGTGTGCGGCGCCGAGGGCAACCGGTTCAAGCAGGTCGACAAGACCATCTTCGAGGCGGCGGCGAAGGCGGAAGGCGGGCTCGAGACGGACGTCGCCTACGATGATGTGCCGATGCAGTGGACGAAGGACGCCAAGGAAGCGATCAGGGCCGTCCCGGCCGGCTTCCAACGGCGCCGCGCCAAAGCCAAGATCGAGAAATCGGCCCGCAAGCTCGGCATGACGACCATCACGCTCGAGTATGCCGCCCCCATGATCAAGGAAGCCGCAGCCGAGGACTACACGCCGATCTTCGCCAACAAAGGGGCGGGGACCAGCGCCGAGGCCGAGGCCAAGCTCGAGGGCGCGACGAAAGGCGGGAACGGCAACGGCCACGGGCACGAGCCCGAGGCCACGGCGCAATCAACCGCCGAGACCTCTCCGTTCACGTGGACGTCGGAAGCCATTCAGCGGTTGGAGCGGGCGCCGGCCGGCTTCATGCGGGACTGCACCAAGGCGTTGATCCAAAAGCACGCGGAAAAGATCGGGACCACGGTGATCACCCTGGACGTCGCCAACGAGGGCATCGAGCAGGCCAAGGGCTACATGGAAGAGGCGATGAAGACCGGGAACCTGAAGCAGATGATCGCCTCGCTGACAGGGAAATAGTAGGGATAGTGTGATAAAGGGGTAGTGTGATACGGGACAAGGAATAGGTCACTGGTTCATGATCGCTCACGCCACTCAGCACTCAGCACTCAGCACTCAGCGCTTGGTCTTGTAATGGGTCGCTCCCTGCCTGTCTTCGATTTCTCCCAATTCGGGAACGCGCTTCACTCGCTGGGCCGGCAGGTGACGCAGTTCGTCTCGCCCGGCGGCGCGGCGCCGGGGGATGGCCGGACCGTCGACGACTTCAAGCCCTACCTGATCGCGTTGAACCTCACCAAGCGATGCAACCTCAAGTGCGCGCATTGCTATCTGGACGCGACGACGAAGGCCGGCGGCGGCTCGGACGAATTGACGACCGAGGAGTGCACCCGCCTGATCGACCAGATCGCCGTGGTCAACAAAGGCTGCCTGCTCGTCATCACCGGCGGCGAGCCGTTGACCCGCCCCGACATCCTCGACATCGCCCGCCACGCGGTGCAACTCGGCTTTATGGTCGTGTTCGGCACGAACGGGATGCTCATCGACGACCGGATGGCCAAGGAGCTGGTCGAGATCGGCGTCATGGGAGTCGGGATCAGCGTCGATTCGCTGGACCCTCACAAGCACGACGCGTTCCGCGGGTTGCCCGGCGCCTGGGAGGGGGCGGTGCAGGGCATCGAGGCCTGCAAGCGGAACGGTCTTCAGTTCCAAGTCCACTTCAGTGCGCAGCCGATGAATTACCAAGAGCTCCCCGCCGTGATCGACTGGGCGCATGGTCTCGGAGCCCGGGTCCTCAACGTCTTCTTCATGGTGTGCACCGGGCGGGGCGAGGAGCTGACGGACATCACGCCGGCCCAGTACGAAGAGGTGCTCGGCTATCTCGTGGCCTGCCAGGACAAGTACAAGGACATGCTCGTCCGGGCCCGGTGCGCCCCCCACTTCAAGCGACTCGCCTATGAAAAGGATCCGAACTCGCCGATCACCAAGGCGCAGGGGTACATGGGAGGCGGCTGCCTGGCCGGCACCAATTATGCCCGGGTGACGCCGAACGGTGAGCTGACCCCGTGCCCGTACATGCCGCTCTCGGCCGGCAATATCCGCGAAAAGAGCTTCGTCGATCTCTGGGAGCGCTCGGATATCTTCGACTCGTTCCGGTACCCGCATCTAAAGGGCAAGTGCGGGGAGTGCGAGTACAGCGAGATTTGCGGCGGGTGCCGCGCCCGCCCCTACGTCGATCACGGGGACTGGTTGGACGAGGACCAGTGGTGCCTCTACACCCCGAAGGGCGGCGAGAAGGTGAAAGTGGCCTTCAATACGCCGGAGGAGACCGAGGCCGTCTGGGACGAGGCCGCGCAACTGCGGCTCAGCCGCATTCCGTATTTTCTCCGTGCAATGGTCAAGAAAGGCGTGGAGCGCCACGCCCGCGAGCACGGGATCGAGATCATCACCGTCGAGCTGATGGAAGAGCTGAGAAAGAAGCGGTTCGGCAACGAGGCGCCGGTCTTCAAGTTCGAGCGGTGATAGTGAATCGTTAATTGTTATTCGTTGTTCGTTATTCGTTACTCGCCTTCAGAAGGGAATGAGTAAGTAGGTAAGTGAGTCATTGACGTGCTTGGAAAATTACTTAGTTCCTAACTTACTGAATTACTTCAGAAGCTCCTGCCGCTAGGGTAACGATTAACGGCTTCACCCGATGGCTCAACTCTTCCCCATCATCAACCATTGGTTCCATCTCATGTCCGCCGTGATCTGGATCGGCGGGTTGGCCTTCTTCGTCATGGCGGTCACGCCCGCGCTCCAGCAGGTCGTCCCGCGAGAGCAGCTCAAGCCGATCATCGAAGCCTTCTCCGTTCGCTACCGCAAGATCGTCGGCATCCTGATGATCGTGATCCTGATCACCGGCGGCATCAACCTGCACTACATCGGCCAGATCATGCTGTCGCAGACGGGGAACGGCATCGGGCAGAACCCCAAGTATCTGACGATCCTGTTCATCAAGCTCACGCTCGTGCTCGGCATCATCACGCTCTTCCTCTACACCTTCATCTTCAAGAACGAAGCGACGGGCGAGGAGACGCCCGAGGAGGAGATCGAGGCCGTCCCCTTTCAGCGCGTCGCCTTCTGGATGGGGATCCTCATCGTGCTGTGCGCGGCGGCCCTCAAGTACCTGCACTTCTAGCCTCCTCAGACTCGTCTCTCGATCCTCACCCAAGCCAGCGCGCTCAGCCGTCCCATGTATTGCAGCGCCGATTGCGTCCATCGGTCTTCTAGGCGAAGAGCGGCACAGCGGCCCTCGGTCATGGGGACAGCACCCGCCGCCCCCGCTCCTTGAGCTCTTCCAGACGCTTCTTGTATTGCGGCACCTTGTATTCCGCGAACCGGAACAGATCGATGCCCATGACGAAGAACGGCGACTGGTTGAACAGGCGCCCGTCCCGGTTTTCGTCCCGCCACACCACGCCGACGTGGATGAAGCGGCCGTAGTGCGCGGTGACGCCGATCCCGGGCCGCATGTCGTCGCGGAGCGAGGCCACCGCGGCCAGCCCCCAGTAGTCCAGGCCCTTGCTCGGGTCGCTGCTGTCCCGCCAGCGGTACCAGGTGTGGCCGACGATATCGATCAGGAGGGATTGTTTCGCCTGCAGGTCTTTGACCGCGTGGGTGCTGATCTCGACGCCGAGCTCGGGATGGAGCAGGATCCATTGCCGGGACGGCGGAAATTGAATGTCCTCCGCGCCGATCGCCCAGCCGTTGACCGCCGCTTCCCAGGGGTATTGGGAGCGACCCTCGCGAAGGAACAGCTCCCATCGCTTGGCGGCGTCGCGGATGGCCTTGAGCGTGGACTTGAGCGCGGGCGCTTTGAAGTCCGCCAACAGGCGATTGACGGTTTCGAGGCGATAGAGGAAGTCCGCGGCTTTCTCGTCGGGCAGGGCTTCGAGTTGATCGTAGGTGACCTCGATTGCGAGACCTTTGAAACAGCGGCTGTCCGGACATGGGAATTGAAACAGGCCGGTGGGCACCCGGCGGAGAAACTCATCGACCGCCTTGTCCAGGTCGACCGTCGCGAGATCCGTATCGAACGTGGCGAATCGCTCGTTCAGGGTCGTGAAGGCCTGGAGCAGGTGACGAAAGGCGACTTCCTGGGGCGACCACACCGAAGCCTCTTCGAGCTCTCGCTGCAGGTGCGCAAAGACGGTGGGATATTCCTGGTTCGCCAGCGGCTGCTGGAATCGCTGCCGGACCTGCTCGTACGCCCGCGGGTCGTCGGCACGCCGAATTGCGCTCCAGTTCTCAGGGTCCAGGGCAAAGGCCGGAGCCACCCACAGGAGCAGAACCAGCGTGAGCCGGACGGCGCCGCTCGAGACCCGCCTCATCGCGCCGCCTCCATCGCCCGATAGAACTCCATCAAGGTGCCGAGCCATTCCTTTGGCCCGGGGTCCTCACCCAACGACGACTTGAGGGCGGACAGCTTCGAGGCCAAGTCCTTGGCCTTTTGCACGACCGCAAGCTCGCCCCCGAACTGGGGAAACTGATCGACGGCATGGATCTCTTCCTCCTTGGAGACCACTTTGCGGCTGACCACCTTGTTGAAGAGCGGGATATGGACGCGGGGGTGGCGGAGGTAGTGGCTGAGGTTGTGAACGTTCACCTCGTAGAAGTGCTGGATGAGGATCGAGGTGTAGTCCTTCCAGCCGACGGGGTCGAACATTTTCGGGAACGGGACGGGGTCCGCTTCATGCCGGATGTTCCAGTACGTCGCCAGGTAGGACGAGGCGTCTTCCACCGGACCCGGCCGCACGATCGACTCGTACGCCTTTTTCATCTCGGCGTCCTCCGTCTGGAGCAGCCGGCTCGTGTTCGCCATCATGAACAGGTGTTGAAAGCGCCAGTGGGCGGGGTTCAGCGGATTCGCCTTCTTGCCCCACCGCACCGTCCCGAGGAGATGCAGGCAGTCATGCGCCACGGCGGTCCCCATGCTGTGCGCGAGCACGGAGCAGGTGGCCGATCCTTCGTGGTTCATTTCCTGCTCGATGCGCTGCGCGAGCTGGAGGATGACGTGCGATCGGACCCGTTGGCGATAGAGGGGAAAGAAGCGGTACATCGCAAGATCGGCGACATGCGACCACCAGAAGGTTTCGTCCGAGGCGTTCACGAGCCAGTCCAACGAGCCTTGCAGCACCCTGTCCTGGTCGAACTGCGCGATCGCCGAGGCGTCCTGGCGCCATTTCGCAATGATCTCCTGGAACACCTCGTCGTAATGGACCGTGACGAACTCGACCTTGTCATGGAGCGCCTGCCCGGGCTTCTTGAAGTACCCATACTCCGCGCTGATCGCCTCCAACGTCTTAATCGGGCCGTCCAGCTCTTCTCCCCACACCGGCTCATGAAGCCCGATCCCGTGAATGAGGAAGAGGATGTGTTTGGGCATGATCGCGTCTCCTGAAATGGCCGCGACACGATTACCACTTACGCGGAACCGCCGCAAGCCCAATGCCGAAGAAGGCGTGGCTGAGTGCCGCAGAAGGACGGCTTGGAAAAGGATACGGCCTGTATCTGTTTTGATATGGACGCAATCACCGGAGAAAAGAGTAAGTGCCGGGTCACGTGGAATCTCTCGGCGCAACCAGTGATAGCCTCAAACGTTTTCGACCGCGAGCCAGCGCTCTCATCTATGGTACGGCCGTTGCTCATTGCATGAGGCAGACGGCCGGCAAGGATGCCGGCGGACGAACCACAAGGAGGACACCATGGCCTGGGGAATCATCATGACGGCGTTCACGCTGTTCGGCATGTTGGCGTTGGCAATCGGCAGCGTCACGATGGAGAGCGGATCAATCGCTCGCTCGAGTGCTCGGACACAGACGTCCACTGACCGCGAGATGAAGAAAGCCGCGTAGAAGGACGACTGGATGGCAGCAAGGCTAGTGCTTGTAGCGCTGATAGATCGAGATGATATACAAGACCTGACCGATGACGCGATGTAGCAGGCAATACCGGCCCACCTCGTAGCACCGTAGCCCGGGCGGCGGAATCTTCAGTGCCTTGCCCAGCAAGGGCGAGGCGGCCAGGTGACGAATCGCTTCCTTCAGGTGATAGCGGGCTCGCTCGTCGGCTTCCTCGACCGCTCCGACGGCTCGTGCGGATAGCCTAACGTCTCGTACGCGAGCCACGTAGGGGTTCTCCAAAGACCTGCTCGAACGATCGGCTGCGGCCCTCTTTCAGGTTCGCCAGCCCTTCGCGAATGGCCGTTCGCGCTTCCTTTATCTTCTCCTCAATCGCATTGGGTATGCTTGACTGCATACTCCTGTATTGCATACCGTATGCGAGAAGGCGCTGGGGGTGAGCCATGGCAGTCTTAACGGTCCGTCTGGATCAACGATTGCACGAGAAGCTCCGGCGATTGTCCAAAGAAGCCGAGCGCTCCAAGAGTTACTTCATTAAGAAAGAGCCCTGGAGCTCTACTTAGAAGAGTACGACGATTATCAGATTGCCTTCCGGCGTCGAGTTGACCCAGCGGATGAGCTACTCTCTCTATCTCAGATGAGAAAAGCACTTGGCGCTTGAAGGCCAGAAAAAGGTGACGCCGTGACGAAATATAAAAAACACCTACTCCCCGGATTGACCCTTGTCTGGTGGAAAGAAGGTGACTGGTATTGTGGTGAACTGAAGGGCCTCGAAGGCGTGGCGATCTTTGGTCAAGAGCGGACGCTGAGGCGGCTCCAAGAAAACATTGCAGCCGGGATACGTGAAGAGTTGAAAGGCAAGCGAAAGATGCGTAAGGCTGGATGAAGCGAAGCGAATTGGAGCGTAAGTTGAAGGCAATAGCGTGCGTATTTCTGGAACACGGCAGATCGCATGATGTGTTTGTAACCCGGAGAGGGTTTCGCATCCGCGTGCCGCGACATGGAATCATTAATGAAGGACTTGCCAAAAGCATCATACGCCAGGCTCAGAAGCACAGTTGAGGAGTTTGGGATTTCGGCAAAGCACATCTTTACTCACAGTACGCCCACAGTACACCTAACCTTTCTTACGCGAGCCACGCAGGGGTTCTCCAAAGACCTGCTCGAACGATCGGCTGCGGCCCTCTTTCAGGTTCGCCAGCCCTTCGCGAATGCCCGCTAACGCTTCCTTCTCCGCGACGAGATCCAACGTCTCCACCCAGCTCTCATATTCTTCCACGCCCATCAGCACCGCGGCCGGTTTCCCTTTCCGCGTGATGATGACCCGGTCCATGAGCTTCCCGATGCTCGTGACGAGCTGGGGGAGCGTCTGGCGTGCTTCCGAGACCGGTATCGTCTTCCTCATCAGCAGCCTTGCCCCATGTACAAGAATCCGTACACGAGGAATTGCATGCGAAGCAAAACGTGTTCCTTATGGTTAGTCGTTGGAAGTGAACAAGAGCAGCGAAAAGAAAATACATCGGCAGGCGCACCACCAGTACGGTGAAGGAGCGCGTTATCGAGGAAGATACACCCTGTATCCAATTGTTTAACGAATTGGATACGGCGAGGCGAAGTTTCTAACAGGAAGGATGCTGGTGAATGGAGAACAAATCGAAGATGATGAAGGAAGGAGAGCGTTCAAGATTGCAGAGGCAAAGCAAACCAATGAAACCTGGTATTAGTACGAAATATCGCGGTCGTAGGGAAATACGGGCGCGACATAGAGCCAAAAGAACCAAGGCTCTCTAAGTCAGAGAAGAGGGCCATCCAATCGTACAATCCTTGGTACAAGCCCTATTCCCTCCTTGCGCCACAACGAAATGGTACATCCTTTGCCTTCCTGTCCCCACCGTCAGCGATTTATTTCCGCTCAGTCGTAATATGGCTGGCCGGACGTGCCCGCATGTGCATGGCGGCGGTACCTCCCAAACGAAGTAAGCCGGGCATGAAAGCAAGCATTCAGGTCCTGTCTAATATTTTGCTTGGTCTCATGCTAAGCGTGTCTTCAAACGCTTTTGCCCAGACACCGTCGGCGGCTCCGTCCGTTGCGGAAGAGCTGAAATTTCTAAGAGAGGAAAACGTCAGCATCGCGGCTCGCAACGAGCAACCCATTTCTCAGGCACCGTCGAATGTATACGTCATTACCGACGAGGACATACGCCATTCCGGCGCAACAGATATTCCCACGGTCCTCCGTCGCATACCGGGAATGGAAGTCATGCAGATGACGGGTGCGGAATACAACGTCAGCGTCCGAGGAGACAATCAACAAAATGCCAATAAACTCCTTGTTCTGATTGACGGTCGTTCCGTCTACTTTGACCTACAAGGCGGGTATTTTTGGAAGGCAATTCCGATTACCCTCCCTGAGATTAAACGGATTGAAGTCCTCAAGGGACCAGCCTCGGCCCTCTATGGATTCAACGCATTTGATGGTGTCGTAAACATTATCACTAAATCTCCAGAAGAGATGAGAGGAACAACTCTCCAGTTTGGTGGCGGGGAGTTTGGCACAATTACGAGTGCCGCCATCCAGGCAGGCAAGCATGGTAATGTGGGCTATCGTTTGTCAGTTGGAAGAGATCAGAATCAGCAGTGGCGAAATCGGGATGCGCTTGCTTTCCGGGACCACAAGTTTAACGCGCAAACAGAATACTATCTTTCAGACTCAAAGATTACAATCTCGGGCGGCATCGTCGATGTAAATCGATTCGATGGGCCTGTTATCGAAACGACGACAGCTAGTACTCCGTTCACCGACAAGTACGCCCGAGCAGAGTACGCACGTTCGAACTTCTTTATCCGGGCCTTCTGGCGTGAGCTCAGATTCAACTCCGATAATATTACCAATCCCCTGCTGGCTAGCTTTGGGCCAGGTGGAACGAGCAACATCCGTATTCACGATCGAGCGGGCAGTTCGATCCGTTCTGCCATTGGGAATACATATGACATCGAGGCCCAACATACCGTCCAGCTAGGAGCCTCGGATAGGCTGTCCTACGGTGCTAACTACCGGCACAACACGCTTTCCGACAACTTCACTGATCGGTTTAGCCGAGAGGACAGACTCGGTTTGTACGTCCAAAATGAATGGCGCCCGGTCACCCCTCTTACAGTAGTATTGGGCGCACGATATGATCTAGACACCTTTATTAATCCAACCTTTAGTCCCCGCGCTGCCATTCTGTATACGCCTCTCGAAAATCACACGTTTCGTGCAGCTGTATCCGTGGCCTACCGCCCCCCGACACTAAACGAGACGCATTTCGACATACGATCGACCCCGACAATATTCGGTACACCGTGTCCGCCCGGTATACCGGGTCAGTGCCCTATCCCGATTAGGGGCGAGATATTGTCAAATGTTGTGGATTGAGGTGATTAGGCGGCGACCTTTCCTGTGTTCTTCTCTGACTGTTCTTCCTCTCGCTCGACTTGCTGCCCATCCTTGAACACACGCCCCGCCCGGACCAACGGCAGCAGCTCATGGGCATCGAGCCGGCGCCACGATTGCTGCGCCGCCTCCAGCAGCTTGAACGCCATTGTCAGGCCCGCGGTCCGCGAGCCAGCCCCCTTGGTGACACGCGTCCGGAGCTTCACCGTAGCGAACGTCGATTCAATCGGGTTGGTCGTCCGAATATGTTTCCAGTGGGCCGCCGGGAACTCGAAATGGGTCAGGAGCCGAGCGACATCGGTGGTCAGGGAGTTCACGGCTTTCGGATACTTCGCCGCATAATCCTGGGCGAACCGGTCGATCGCCTGCTCGCAGGCGGCCCGGGTGTCCGCATACATCATGTCGTGCAAGGCGCGCTTGGCCTGGGGCTGCAGCCGGGTGGGGAGCTTGTCCAACACATTGGCGATGCGATGGACCCAGCACCGCTGCTCCCGTGTCTCGGGCCAGACCTCGCGCACGGCGGCCCAGAACCCCAGTGCCCCGTCCCCGATGGCCAACGCGGGGGCCCGCATCCCCCGGCGTTTGAGGTCTCGCAGCACGGTGAGCCAACTCTCGGTGCTCTCGCGATAGCCGTCCTCGATCGCGATCACCTCTTTCGTCCCATCGGGGCGGACGCCCACCACGACTAAGGCCGCCAAGCGATCATCTTCCAGCCGAATGGTGAAATGCACCCCGTCTACCCAGATATAGATGAAGTCGCGATCCGCCAGGGGGCGCTCACGCCACTGGTCATAGTCGGTCCGCCAGGTCGCCGTCAGGCGTGTGATCGCGCTGGGCGAGAGCCCCGCCGCATCGGCGCCGAGCAGCACCGGAAGCGCCTCCCGGAAATCCCCGGTGGAGAGCCCATGGAGATAGAGCAGCGGCAGGACCGCGCTGACCTGCGGCGAGCGACGCAGGTACGGCGGGAGAATCGCACTGGTGAACTTTTGTCGGGTCCCATGCAGCACGCGTTGATCATTCACCCGCGGCGCTCGAATCGTGACCGTCCCCGCGCCCACCGTCACGCGCCGAGGCTGGGCCTGCCCATTGCGGACCACCAACGCATGGCCGCGGCTGTCGCGCGCCTCGTGGTGCTGCCGCCGGTATTCCTCCACTTCGACTTCCAACGCCGCCAGGATCATGCGGCGGGCGCCCTCGCGGGCCAAGGCATCCAGCGCCGTGGCCACCTCCGGCTCCTGCTCTTGTGCTCCCGTGGTCGTTCGGACTATCGTCATCATCGGCGTGCCTTTCCCCGGCCTGCCAGCCGGTGTGTGGGTTCGTGTTCACCCGGAAAGGTACGCCACCTCTCTCACCCCGTTCCACAACTTCCGACTATAGCTCATTAGGGGCAATAATCTTCTTGAGCCCGAGAAGATCGTATCCTACGAGCTAGGATACCAAGGTTGGTACTTGCGGCATCGATTGCGGCTTAGAGCAGACCTCTTCTTCAACCATATCGAAGAGTTGATCAAGTCCGCGGGGGCCCGATTCAGCAATGACCCGGGGTTTGCAGAGATCTATGGAGGAGAGGCGAGCGTTGAAGTCCTAATAACTTCCTGGTTGACCGGCTTTGCAAATTATTCCTATCAAGAGATTAGCCAGACCTTTACCGACGACGCACGACGGGGAGCGCCACAGTACAAGGCCAATGCAGGTCTCCGGGCGGACTTGCCCAATGGGTTGAACGGAGAGGCATGGATCCATCACTATGGCGCGGCAACCTACCCTATCACCTCAGCATTCAGTGATTTCTCCGGTCCACCATTCAATGTCGTAGTCCCTGCTAGCCGCGTTGGAAGTTATACATTGTTGAATCTCAGGATAGGTTACCTCTTTTGGAATGACAAAGCCGAAGTAGCATTCTCTGCCTTTAACGCACTTAATGATAGGCACAAGGAGCATCCACTTGGAGACACTATTGGAAGCCGTGTAATGGGATGGCTTACGTTGAGATTGTAACTGCTGCGACGATGGAAGGAAGGTACTGTAAACCATAAAGGAGAACAGCCATGTCAAGAAAGCTATTGTTACTTATGCTTGCTTGGGCGTGTATGGTAAGTGCGAATAGTTCGGCGTCGGCTCAAGAGCAAGACCTTACGAGACCACCTGTTACCCTGCAACAGGGCGAGTGTAAAAAGCCGACAGCGGGGCCTGAACTTGGATTAGCAGACCTCTTTATGCAACTTGTGGACGCCTACAATAACCAGAACGCTCAGTTCATATATGATCATGCTCAAGGCGATGCGATTCTTTATAGATTCGAGGGATATGTAAAAGATCCCGACAGGCATCCAAACGTTCGCAACGGTGTGTTCATCGGCATGAAGGATTACAACAACGAGCTTGAATGGAAGGTGCTTTTCGAGGACTACCGAGTGATAAAGAACGCAGTATCGCCATGTTTCCGCCATATCACCGTAAGTTCAGACGGACGAACAGCAGCACTCCTCGCCGATTATTATTTTCAATATACCGAAAAGCTTCCACCGAAGCCAAGACGGGATGTTGCAGAAATTCGAGCATCGGTATTCTTTAATTGTGAGACGGGTATATGCAAGATCGCTAATGGGAGCTTCATACGGACCGATGTTATAGGAGGAGAGAAAGCAAAAAAGAAATAGTACCGCTAATACGAATGTGCGTGGAATGCGAGAAGCTGAGACCGTGAACTGGAAACCAGCCATCGTACATATCGTCTTGTCGCTGTCTATTATAGTGGTGTGTCCAATATATGTAAGCGGCATATCTCCTCCCCCTTTAGGGAAGGACCAGAAGGTGAGTGTCACGAGGTCTGGTAATCAGTTTACAGTCGCTTTCGGCCCTATTACTGTGTCGAATGGCGAGCAGACCCATAGTATTGAGAACTCCGCGTCTCGGGTCTTTGTGATCCCAGAGGACATGTCCGTCGTTGCCTTCAGCTCATTTGTATACGATACCGAGGGTAGGCCACTACCGAGGCACTATTTGCACCATATTGCGTTATTGAACCTGAGTAAGAAAAAGATTGCGTGTCCTGACGCGCCAGATTTAATTGCGGGCGGCGGGCTCGAAATGGTCGAGGCGAGATTTCCAAAAGGGTATGGGCTAAAGCTAAAAGCCGGCACGCGGATCCTCGCAATTGCTGCCTTTTATCACTCGGCTTCGCAAGCAAATGGTGTGATGGCAAGCTTCACTCTCGAGTTGGCAGCAGAGAACGAGCCGCTGGTACCGCTAGAGGCATACCAAATTAGTGTGAACGAAGGTTGCTATCTTGGGGCTTCGAGTAGACATGGTGATGATACTGATGAGGGTATCGCTATTCACCCGGGTCTTCAAGTACGGTCGGTGCCAATCCGTTTTGAAATGGATGGCTGCGTGAGGTTTGCCTATCCTCATGGACACGATTACTTGGTGCTCATGGCATTAGAGAACACCTCGGCGAAGCGAACCGAATTGCGGACGATGCCGGACGCCACGCAGACCGGAAGTATCCTCGGCTTCAAGCCCGCTCAAGTCTATTCCGACGCCCGAGGCTTCCCTGTGAACGTTAAGGACCAGTATGAGATGATGATGCTGTACCACCGACCCTTGCAGGACATCGGTGACCGATATGGTATGGCAATATACGTGCTCTATATGACTCAAGGGCCATGCAAATGAGCTAGTGCACCAGGAGTTGACTATGATGAAGAGTCTCGGACTGATATTGCCAGTATTAGTGCTCGCTCAGCTGGGTTCGGCGAGAGCTAACAACGTTCCAACAGAGCCGCCGCCGGAGCTGGCGTCAATGGTGCCAAGCAGCATTAAAGTTGATAGTGCTTCACTAACTATTACGTTTGGACCAGTTGATTTGCCGACAAGGCACCACGAAGACTTGGCAAAGGAGATACCAAAGCGCGTGTTTGAGGTGCCACGCGACATGTTCATAACGGGTTATAAAGCTCGTGTGATTGGGAAGGACGGGGTTGTGCTTTCAGGTCCGTACGTTCATCATATCTTGATGAGTAAACTCGATGATCCTAGTTTGGCTTGCCCGGGAGAGCTAAACTTTTTTGCAGGTACCGGCTTTGAAATGACGGAAGCGCGATTTCCCGAAGGGTACGGAGTAAAATTGGAAAAGGGGCAAAAGGTACTAGCGATTGTGGATTTCTACCATGATGCGCCAGCTATCAGAGATGTCATAGTAGCGTTTACAATGGATTTAGCTCGGGACGCTACAGCCCTTCGGCCCTTGCTGGCCTATCACGTGGGTGTCAACTTTGGCTGTTATACAAAATTTCACCTTAGACCGAAGGATGAAACAATAGATGGGATTACGCTCAAGACGGGACTCTTCATACGATCCGCTCCTTTAAAGTTTGAGGCAAGTGGATGTGTCAAGTATGCCTATCCACACGCGCATGATGATGTCGTGCTGATGACTCTCGAAAACAAAAGTGCCCGGCAGACACTTATACGGACAATGCCTCTTGCTCAAGCAGACGGACGACTCATCGGCTTCCCTCCCAGTCAAATTTATTCAAGCGTGAAAGGATTTCCTGTTAACACCGAGGATCAATATGAGGTTACGATGGTGTATCACACGCCACTTCAGGACACCCAGGCTCGGTATGGCATGGCGAACTTCCTGTTGTTTCTTGCTCGGGAGGATTGTTCACTTAGTTCTGATATTTCAGCAGAAATTCATGCTGATCGTCGTCATTAAATGGCTATGAGAGCTGCACGCATTAGTCGATCTGTTCGCTATGTCAACAATGAGAAGCACAAGCATTTGAAGCCGTTAAACTCGCCAGAGTCAAGGGACATGGTATGCGCCGTCTCGACCTCTCCGTGCGCGCGACCCTAGGATGGAGCGGGCGTTTGCGTCCGGCCAACCCATTCGGCGAAGCTGGATCTAGGCTGAAGAGCGCTCCCCGGTTGTGCAAGGCGAATCCCGTGCCGCGTGGCACGAGTCCGGAGCCGAACGTGTGGCTATAGTAATTGCTTTGGATGAGCGAGACCAAATTGCCTGTTCGATCCACCGCTGCGACATAGGTGGTGCCTCCCGGCGCGATGGCTTCACCGGATCCTTCGGCTCTGGCGCGGGTCAGGTCGATCGTCGCGGCGCGCTCGCGCGCGTACTCCTTCGAAAGCAGCTCTCCGACCTTCATGCGGCTCTGATCTGAATCGCCGATAGAGGCGATCAAATCGGCATAGGCCAACTTCTTGGCTTCGATCATCACGTGCAACGTCTCCGGGGACTGAGGGCCGTACTCGCTCAATGGGGACGCTTCCATAATGTTGAGCATTTCGAGCGCGGCGATGCCTTGGGTATTGGGCGGCATCTCGTGAACCGTCCAGCCCCGGTACATGGTGGCCAGCGGCTGGGTCCACTCACCGTGATAGGAGGCAAGGTCCTCCTCGTTCATCACGCCATCACAGCGGCGGACAAGGTCTAGGATCCGTTGGGCGAGCGTTCCCTGGTAGAAGGCATTTCGGCCATATTCGGCGAGCTGTCGATACGACCAGGCGAGGTCCGGGTTGGAGAAGACCTCTCCCACACGGGGAGTATATCCATGAACGAGCAACGCCTCCCGGGCATGATGGTCCTGGAGCGACCCGCCGGCGAGTTGCCACAGTGCGGCAATGACCTCGGTGACCGGGGATCCCTCCTCGGCGACACGAATAGCCGGCGACAGGACCGCAGCCAGCGGTTTGGTCCCGAATCGGCGGAGCAACTGGTCCCATCCCTCTACGGCACCCGGCACCGTCACGGTATGGATGCCGGCTTCGGGCATCCGTGAGAATCCGTTCCGTTGCAGATGCGCGATCGTCAGTCCTGCCGGTGTTGGTCCGGTCGCATTGAGACCGTGAATAGTCTCCGTCACGGCGTCATAGACGAGGCAGCAGAGATCGCCGCCGATCCCGTTGAGCATGGGGGCCACCACGCCCATCACCGCGTTGGCCGCGACGGCGGCATCGACCGCCGTTCCGCCTTGCTCCAACATCCTGACGCCGGCTTGTCCCGCCAATGGAGAATCGGCCGCCACGATTCCGTATTGCGAGATGACCATGGATCGGCCCTGAGATCGGGCGTCTTGATGCGGTGATCCCTTCATGGGTGGAGATCTCCATCTTCACTTCCGTCTGCGCGCTTGCCTTCCAGAGGAACCGAGTCATCACACGGGAGCCCCTAGAATACTCGAGGCTCTTAGTGGATAGAATAGGGCCATGGACAAACTCTCAGCCGGGGGGTGTGCTGTGATCTCCTGGGCCTGAAGGAGATTAGGGCAGCCCGCCTTCCATTGACAAGCTCAGCATACGTCGATAGCATACTTCGCATACATGGGGGTATGCCATGAAGCGGACCACGATCTTTGCCGATGAATCATTGCTCAAGGCCTTACAGGAGATCGCTCATAGCGAACGCTCTACTCTGGCTGCTGTCACTCGCCGGGCGCTTGAAGAATTTGTCGGGCGTCGGCACAAGCGGGCTGCTTTGCCTTCATTTGTAGGCCTCGGTCGGAGTGGAAGAAAAGACGTTGCGGAACGGGCTGAAGAGCTGCTGTGGACCGGGCCACGTCGAAGGCGCAAGGCGTGACGGCCCTCCTGGTGGACACGGGTCCACTCTATGCGATGATGGACCGAGATGACGGGTGGCATAATCGCGTCCTCGCTTTCCTGAACACCACCCGGTCCACACTGGTTGTGCCGATTACCGTCCTGCCGGAGGTCTGCTATCTCATCTCGACTCATTTGGGTGCTGAGGCGGAAATCCCATTCCTTGAATCCATCCGCCGCGAGGAACTGCAGGTGGAATTTCTCAAGAAAGAAGATCTTCGCCGTACCATGGAAGTCATGACCAAGTACGCGGATAGCGCATTGGGCTTTGTGGACGCGACCATCGTCGCCGTCGCCGAACGGCTGAAGATCAGGACAGTCTTGACCACGGATCGACGGGATTTCTCGATCGTGCGGCCGAAGCACTGCGCTCGGTTCGAGCTCAAGCCGTAACGCCGATGACGATGCACCGTCTCTGGTCTTCCTCTCCCTCTTCATGGGAGGTGCCTTTTCCGATTTCTTGTCAATCGCCTTGTTGCTGAGTCCCCCGATGGGGGCCGATCCAGAGGCGACGGGCAGGGTGTAGGGCGGCCAAGAATTGGGATAGCCATCAGGTCAGGGCGGGGGAATGCGAGCAGGTCTTCTTCAATCGTCCTCTTGTCGTTGCTGACGATGCCGCCCATTCGGCCGAGGAAGCAAGATATTATGTCTTAGCTCACACTGATGCTGGCCGGTTGCTGTTTCTTGTATTTACCATCCGGAACGATCGGATTCGTGTGATCTCGGCGAGGGACATGAGTAGGAAAGAACGGAGAATCTATCATGAAGAAACTGAAAAAGATGCCGACGTTTAAGGATGAAGCAGAAGAAGCGCAGTTTTGGTCCCGCCATGATTCGACCGAGTACATCGACTATTCACAAGCCAGGCGAAGACTGTTCCCGAACTTGAAACCTTCTACGGAAACCATTTCATTGCGACTACCGAAGTCGCTGCTCGAGCATTTGAAGATGCTGGCAAACAAACGGGACGTACCGTATCAAACGTTACTCAAGTCCTTTCTGGCCGACAGGGTGGAAGAGGAGTTTCGGGAGATGATCGTGAAGGGGGGGCGATGACAAGGGGCGGTGCCTGCTGAGTTTTGTAAAGGAGGTACGAATGAGGCATCTGGGACAATCGCACCTTAGCTGGTACCGATTACCGTCCTGCCGGAGTCTGTTGTCTCATCGCGCTCATTGGGTTCTGAGACGGAGATTTAATTCCTCCAGTCGATCCATCGTGAGGAGCTGAAGGTGGTATTTCTCAAGAAAGAAGATCTTCGCCGTACCGGACAGGTCATGGGCCAAGTATGGAGACCACGCGTTAGGGTTAAAGGAATCCACAGATCGCCGGGATTTCTCAGTCGTGCAGCCCAGGCACTGCGCTCGTTTCGATCTCAAACCTTAACGCCGATCACGATCGTTGATGGGCTCGGGTCAGTACGATCCGTACCGCTATGACCATCTGATCCTGAGAGTTATCCGCCGGAGTCGGTGCCTGCACTTGAACTAGGCCCACCTGTAGCAGCCGCTCAATCCCTCGCCCTGTAACGAAGCTCACAGCACTCAGAAACTGAGCTCGACCGAAAACTTCAGAATCCGCCCCGTGTCCAGCTTCTCCTTATCTTGCACGATGAGCGTCCATCTGCCCTGTGAGTTCTTGCCGGCCAGCGCTTTCAGCTCGGGCGTGTTGATCATGTCGTAGGTCTGCCGCAAATTGTTCTTGCCGCCGCCGGCCCGATTATGAAGGACGACCGTTGTGACTCCCGTCGTTGCCGGCGGCTTGACTCGGACCACGAGATCGCCGATATAGGTATGCTCGATGTCGACGCTGATCTTGATCGACTTCACGAGCTCCTTCTCCGGCACTGCCACTGAGATCCGGGATGTTTTGAGGTCCCGAATCGGAACCAGCTTCACGGAGGTGTGGATCACTGCAGGCGCGACGACGGTCGGGGCGGCGAGGGTGACGGCGGTCTTCGCATTGATTCGCCCATACCCGTAGAGCTTGCTGTGACCATCGGCGTCATAGTTGCCGCCGGTTTTATCGATCTTGTCGCAGGCGCGTTTCATGAGGTCCTTGACCTCATCCCATCGCAGCGCCGGATTCCTTGCGACGATCAGCGCCGCCACTCCGGCTGCTCCCGGGCAGGCGCTCGAGGTGCCGCCGAAATCGTTGACGTAGTTCCCCGCGGCATCCCCCTGGTCCCCTGGCCGGGATTGTACCCCGCCACCCCTGACCGGTCCGTCGTCCAGATCCCTGGCACCGGCGGCGTCACGAAATCGTTACTGGGAAAGGCACACCAGACGGCCTTCCCGAAATCGCTGTACACGCTTTTCTTGCTTTTGGCATTGCATGCGGCGACGGCGATGACTTTGCCGTAGCTTGCATAGCCATCATTGTCCACACTCTCGTTGCCGTTGCCGGCCGCCCAGGTGATCACGCAGCCCTTGCCGTTACGGCCGTTGGTGATGGCCCAGTCGATGGCCAACCTCGTCGAATCGGGCAGGGGGACGACTTCATCGTGAACGGGATCATTGGGATTCCACCAGTCGCCGTCTCGTGGGCCCCAACTACAGGAGATCACATCGGCCCCATGCCGGGCTGCCCAGACAAAGGCCTCGGCTTCTCGTTGGGATCCCAACGAAGAAGCCAACCGGATGGGCATGAGCTTGGCTTTCGGCGCCACCCCGGAGCCGCCATGAAATCCGTTGGCACAGGCGACGCCGGCACAGGCCGTCCCGTGATTGTCGCCGCTCCCCGGTCGTGCATCGTCAACCCCGCGGGTGACGTCGCGGGGCGCGATGACTTTCCCGCTGCTGGCGAACTCCTCATGGTCGACATCCACACCATCATCGATGATCGCGATCGTGACGCCCTCCCCTTGGCTCAAGGTCCACGCCGCCGCCACATCGACGTGCGCGTCGATAACCTGGCCGGCAACGGTCGTTTTCATGAGATGCCACTGGGGAGGGAAGGCTCCTCGCCACTGGACTTGCCGCACGAGCTCCGGATGGCACAGCTCCACCTCTTTCTCACGAAGCAGGCGCTCGGCAATCGCGAACACCTTCTGTCCGGTGCCCTCAGGCGCGCCGATGAAGTACGCGTTCCTCGCGTACTCCAGCTCCTGTTTGACCTTGAGGCCATAGGTCTTGAGCAGTTTCTTGCATGCGCTCGTGGCCAGATCATCCTCGAATTTGACAAAAAAGTTCTCGGTGTACAGAACGGGTGTTCCGGATTTCGGATCAGCCAGCACGCGGCCGGCAAATTCCGTGTCAGGTTCGGTCGTCAGTGTGGCACGCGTGCGTCGAGCCTCAGAAGTGTTTACCGGGTCGCGGTAGCGAAAGATTTCGACCCCTGCATGATGAAACCGCGCGACTTGCTCGAGCCCATCGAATATGCGGCGAGCTTTCGATGAGATCAATGCCGCACCGACCGATCGCCGGCTTCGCGTTCGGACCACGAGGAGGTTCTCGTTGACACCGAGCGTATAGCGCCTTCCTGTCTTGCCCCCGTATTGGTACGTGACCATAGGCTGTCCTCCTGTCCTGCGACTTGGCATGATTGCTTGGTTGGGCCTAGAATTCGACATGGCCAAGGCCGATCCGCTTTCAGCATTCCCCACTCGCCTTCGAGCCGGCACCGAAAAACCCGACCTCTGGTACGTCAGGATGCCCGGCTGGTTCGCGGTTCATGGGACGCTTGATCCTAGCTTGAGGCCATCAGTCGTGTTTTCTCTGGATGACGGCAAGATCCATGTGTGCCGAGGACATCTTGATCCCTCCGTCGCCACTGCTGCGGCCGACATGACGCCGGTCTACGCGATCGAGCCACATGGGCCTCCGTCCGTACCCACGGGGCTTGTTTTCGTCCGGTTTCGAGAGAACGTGGACGTCCAGCAGCGCCGTCGGGCCTTAACTCGTGCCGGATATGAGGTGACGGAAATCCTTCCGTATGCGCCTCAGGCCGCCTGGGTCCGCGCGATCGAGCAGGGAATCGCCGCCTCATTGACGCGAATACCGGCGCTCGAAGTCTTGCCCGACATCGTCAGCGTTGAACCGCAAATGCTTTCGGAGCGCAAGATACGGTAAGGCCAACGGCGTTTACCAAAGGCAGCAATTCTAATGCCCTAGATCTTCTCAAATGAAATCCACTGATCTTTGGAGAGATATTGATGCGGCAGGGCTAAGGGCGGGTAGAGAGTGTATCCAAAACAACACTCCCTTTATCTATCTTGATACCAGTAGCCTTCAATATTTCACGACAAGGTCAGATCGAACTCCAAGCGCGACCGCCGTTTCAACGCCTTGACGTCCAGCCAGAGCCGTTTGGGAATGAGGAAATTCCCGCGTCACAATTTGATCGTCAACCACCCCATCACGCGGCTGCCGATCACGTCCCCGAGCGGGTGTTCGCGATGCCGGTCGTTGAGCGCGTTGAAGACGGAGACGGCCAGCTCGGCCTTGTCGCGCCAGAGCCAATAGCCGGCACGGAGGTTGAGGAGCGTGTAGCTGCCGACGCGCGGGTCGGGCACCGAGCTCGTCGGGATCAGGCCGGCGGCGGCGAATTGGGGAAAGAAGTCGATCAAGGGATAGGTGGCGACCCCATAATAGTGCACGAGCGCCTGCGCGCTCAGCCCGTTGTCCCACTCTCCGTGGAGCCCGGCATTGAGCTTGTGCGTGGGCGCGCCTCGCCGTGCCAGCCCTGTCAGCGTCTGCCCGAGCTCCTGATAGGCATAATTGGCAAAGCCTCTGAGCCAGTCGGTGATCAGGACTTCCACTCCAGCTTCGCCACCGTAGATATCGGCGCTCCCGCCGTTCACGTTCTTGAGGAGCGACGGCGCGACCGGATGCAGGTCGATCAATTGGGAAATGTGATTGAAGAAGAGATCGGCCCGGAGCCGCAGTCGATGCTTCAGGAACCAGCCCTGATAGCCGGCTTGATACGAGACGATTTCCTCGGGCTCGAGGTTGCGTGAGCCCTGAATCGCGATGGTGGCGCCCAGAGGCGGCACCGTCGTGCGGAGGCGTTCATAGGTCTCGAAGAGGGTCGGCGGTCGATAGGCCACGGAGACGCTCAGGCGAAAGGTGTGGCCCGGCACCGGCGTGTAGAGGAGGGTGCCCCGCGGGCTGAACGTCTGGTGAATGAACGTGTCGAGATCCCACCGGACGCCCGCGACGACGGTCACCGTCTCGGTGGCCCGCCATTCATCCTGCACGTACAGCCCCAACCGATTTTCGCCCTGTGATCCCGTCACGGCGTCGCCGCTGAAGGTGTTGCGGCGATAGTTCGCCCCATAGATCACCCGGTGCGACGCGGTGATCGCGAGGGTCTGCTGGCCTTCGAGGTTGTAGGTGTTGCCGAGAAAGGTCAGGATGCGATCGCCGGTGGGGTCGGTGGTCGTGAGGAGGCCGGCCAGTCGAGGGTCGGTCACCGTCAAACTGGAGGCGTCGAATTGATTCCACCAGGCGCGCACGAACGCGTTCGGGCGCTCATAGGCGATGTTGGCATAGGGCAGCCTGACGTCGGATGAGAGACTGATCGCGCGCTGGATCGGGCCGTCGAACCGGTTCATGTCCACGAGGCCGGCCGAGACCACCACCCGCGCGTCCCCGCTCAGGTCGTACTCCGTGTGGCCGTTCACCCGATACGCGCGAAAGGCGAGCGCGTCGCGATGTCGCCACTGCTGGTTTTGATCTTCCCCGATGGACAGCCGGTACCCCAGCCTGCCCGTCCTTCCGGCCTGAATGCCGGCGGTCGTCAGGGTGCCCAGCTCTCCACCCCCGACTTGGACCGTGCTGCCGTTCATTTCCTCGGGTGGTTTCGTGATGATGTTGACGACGCCGTCGAAGGCATTGAACCCGTAGATGGCCGCCGCCGGGCCCTTGACGACCTCGATGCGTTTGATTTCCGGCAACGTCACCGGCAGGCCCTTCCAAAAGACGAACGACTGGGCGTCGATGTACACGGAGCGGCCGTCCACGAGGACCAGGAGCTTGTTCGCCAGCAATTGATTGTCGCCGCGGATGCCGACGTTGAAGTCCGCTCCCGTCATCTGCATCACCTCCATCCCCGGGATGCGCCGCAGGATCGTCGGAATGTCGGTGGCGCCCGAGTTGCGGATGTCCTCATCCGTGATGACGTAGACGTTGGACGGGGCCTGCGAGATCGGCTGTTCGTGCCGAATGGCGGATACGACGGTCTCTTCCGCCAAGAAGCGGAGCTCTTCGGCCATGCCTGCGGAGACCTCGGTGGCTGCTGAAGGAACCGCCCCTGCCGCGGCGCCCGCCAGGCAGAGGACGAGGCAGAGCACGCACCGAAGGGGGGAGCGACGTTTCGTTCTCGCTGACTGCATAGGGACGCTAAGCGGATGGTTAGGAGGGCGTGAGAATCGCAAAGCGTCGGGCGAAGCGTCAATCGGACCAAGGTAGTAGTCGCGTGCGGCGGGCCGGGTCGTCTCGCCTGCGATGCGTTCCGGTCGGGTTTGTGATACGGTGGGGCGCCGCGACCGTGAGAGACGACTCGTGGTCCGGGCCAAAGGCGAAAGAGAGAAGAAGGAAGGACGATGGCCAAGGAGAGCAAGACCAGAAAGAGCAGCAGGACCAGAACGAGCAGAATCAGAGAGTTGGCCGGCGCCACGCGACTGATGGCGGCGGCGTTCCTCACCATCGGGATGCCGGGCTGTGCATTCGGGCCGGCCACCCATGCGTTGAATGCCGATTCACCGGAGCGCGCCGTCCGGATGATGCTGCAAGCGAACGCCGACCGAAACATGGCCGCCCTCGAGGGATCGGTCGATCCGGGGCTGGTCGCCTATTCCATCGGCGGCAGGAAATACACCGGATGGCCGGAGCTTGCGCAGGAGATGCAACAGGAATTCGAAGCGACGACGCGGATCGAGATTTTGATCAAGCGCCTCGAGACCTGGGAGCGCCGAGATCTCGCCTGGTACACGGTCGAGCTCGAGTACGTCCGCTACGAGGGCACGGGCCCGGATCAGGTGAAAACCGTGCTGCCGCTCCGTGAATCGGGCATCCTTGAACGCCGGCACGGACGCTGGGTTCTCCTCCACATTCATGAATCCCTCGAGGCTCCGCCGCAGACGGTCCGCCTCGTCGATCCGGCACTCGGACCATCGGATGGGGGCGTTCGTTCGCTGGTCCCCGTGGATCTCAGCGGAGAATGGGAGATCCACGAAGAAGACAAGTCGTATCGTGCGGCGTTGGATGCATCAGGCCATGGGACCTATACCTGGCAAGAGGGCAGGATCACCACCCGTCGACTCGACGACGGGGTCTGGGAAGGCACCTGGCATCAAGCAGGGAACGATCGCGAGGGCGGCTTCGAAGTGGTGTTCTCTCCCGATGGTCAGACCGCCCAGGGTACGTGGTGGTACACGCGGGTCGGCCGGCGACGGAACATTCCGCCTCGCCGATGGGGGGGTGAGTATCGCCTCAAGCGGCTGTCGCCGCCGGCATCGAACCATGCCCGCTGACCGCGCTCCCGGCCTCCCTTCGGCGTCTTCCCGCCGGCGGCGCCTCTGTCGAGTTTCCTCACTGTATCGGACAAGATAAGCAGGAGTATTCAAACCGATACGGGAAAGTCGGCACGAGGCGACCGCTTCTCTGGGCCTCCGGATCACAGTCTGGCTTTCTCCCAAACAATCAACGCCTTGTCTCGAGACCGCCTCTAAAACGCGGGCGGCATTTCCCTTGCTCCGTTGTGCATCCAGTCGGGCCATCACGACAAAGGAGGGGTTGATGGATTGGGCACTTGTCACGTGGGGCGTGTTGATCGGCATGGTGGGCATGCTGTGGGTCGTAGCCATGGCGGTCATTCAGGACGCCGAAAAAGACCATGAATCGGCCGACGAGACCGAGGACGGAACCGGAGCACAGGCGGAGAACCCCGAACGGTGTCAGCAGCGATCGGCTGCCTGAAGGCCGATCGACCAGCACAGGAGGGAGCGTCTTGAACACCCACATCCCATCTCCTATTCATGAATCGAGAAGGCAGGCCCCGCGTCCGGCACCCGCCGGTGGCTATGGACACGCCCCTCATCAGAGCGGCTGGCAGGGGCAACCTCAAGGATCGGGTACGAGCCTGTCCGAGGTCGAGCCGGCGATCCCGGCAAGACGAAGAGGCGTGGCTCGGAAACGTCTCACGATCTACCTCCCGGTGGATCTCTTGGAGCGATCTCGCAACGCGGTGTACTGGACCGAAGGGCTGACGTTGGCGGGTCTGATCGAGGCCGCGTTGCGGGACTCGCTTGAACGTCGCGAAGCGAGCAACGCCGGCCCATTCCCGCGACGATTGGCGGAATTGAAGGGCGGCAGGCCCAAACGCACACGGGAGACCGGCGCGGACCTGAACACGCTGGCCCGTCCGCCTCTCAATGCCGTCGAAGGACGGGAGCGGGCGGATGTCAACCGCTAGGTCGAAGGGCGCGACGTCCTGAGCCCCTCGTCGGACGCCGCGCTCTCGCCAGCCCGACCATACGTACTATCTCATAAGAAGAAGGCGATGGGAGGGCCAGCGGATTTCGGTTCTCACCCCGACGCCCCGCCACCCGAAGACCCTCGCAGGCTAACCGGTCGGCTGACCGGTCACGCGTGGCGGAGGGTCTTCTTTTGTGGCCCTGCCGAGGGACCGAGGCGGACTGCCGCCTGGGCGACCTGGAGGGAGAGATCAGGAGACGGCCTACCCGGGGCTCTCGTCGTCCTCATGGCTGGACCGGATGACGGAGGCAAGCCGAGACGGGAGGGGAGCGGGCGATCCCGGCGGTCCGGACACAGGAGGCCGCGATGAAGAGGAGAGAAGCCATCGAGACGAGCACGGACATCCTCGTCGTGGACGACGATCCCGACATCTCTCAGGCGTTGCGGGACTTTCTCGAGCACGAGGGCTATCACGTCGACCTGGCGGGGACAGGGAACGACGCGGTCGAACGGTGCAAGCGGCAACAGTACGGAGCGGTGATCCTCGATCTCGGCTTGCCCGATATGGACGGCCTGCTGGTGTTGAAGAAGCTGCAAGAGCACGATGCGAAACTTCCCGTCATCATCTTGACGGCGTTCACCGCCTCGGAACGTACCGCCGGCGTCTTGAGCCACGGCGCGTTCGCTCTGCTGACGAAACCGTACAATCGCGAGCAACTGAAAGGGACGTTGGGGCGGGCGATCGGGGTCAAGGCCTTGACCGCCAAGGTCGAGACGATCGAAAGTGCGCTCTCGGCCAGCGAGCACCGTTTTCGTTCGGTGGTCCAGTCCGCCAGCGACGCGATCGTGTTGGCGGATCACACGGGGCACATCGTGTTTTGGAACCCCGCGGCGGAGCGCTTGTTCCAGTATCGCGAGCAGGAGGTGTTGGGGCAGCCGCTGACGACGATCATGCCGGCGCGCTATCGCGAAGAGCACGAGCGCGGGATCGAGCGGCTGCGGACGACGGGCCGCGCAAGGATCTTGGGAAAGACGGTCGAACTGACGGGGTTGCGGAAAGACGGCACGGAAGTGCCGATCGAGCTGTCGCTGGCCGCATGGCAGGCCGACCGGGAACAGTTCTATTGCGGCATCATCCGGGACATCACGGAGCGAAAGCAGGCCGAAACGATCCAGGCCGAGCACCTGCGGCTGGCGACCTTCGTGGCCGAGGTCAGCAGTGTGGTGAGCAAGAGCGGGACGCTCGACGACATGCTGCGAGGGTGTACCGAGGCGATCGTGCGCCATCTGGAGGCCGCCCTCGCCCGGATCTGGCTCTTCAACGAGAGCGAGCGTGTGCTGGAGCTCCGGGCGAGCGCCGGGCTCTCTACCCACCTGGATGGACCACACGGTCGTATTCCCTTGGGAGCCCTCAAGATCGGCCGGATTGCGCTGGGCCGGCGCCCGTACTTGACCAACGATTTCGCCGATGATCCCTCGGTGAGCGATCCGGAGTGGGCGCGTCGGGAGGGGATCATCGCCTTCGCCGGCTACCCCCTCGTCGTCGAGAACCGCCTCATGGGCGTCGTCGCCCTGTTCGCTCGCCGGCAGCTGACGGAGATGGCGCTGACCAGCCTGGCCTCCGCCGCCGACGCCATGGCGCTCGGCATCGACCGGCTCCAGACCCAGGAGTCGTTCCGACGGTTGAGCCGCTATAATGAGCTGATCCTCGACTCGGCCGGAGAAGGCATCTATGGCCTCGATCGGCGCGGTCAGACGACGTTCATCAACCAGGCCGCGGCGCAGATGCTCCAGTGGACGCCGGCCGAGCTCATGGGCCGGTCGATGCACGGGGTGGTCCACCATTCCCGCGCCGACGGCACGTCGTACCCTGCCGAGGAGTGTCCGATCTATGCCGCGCTGCGGGACGGCAGCATCCGTGCGGTCGATTCCGAAGTCTTCTGGAGGAAGGACGGCACGTCCTTCCCGGTCGAGTACGTGAGCACGCCGATGCGCGAGCACGGCGACCTGGTCGGCGCCGTAGTCGTCTTCAAGGACATTACGGAGCGCAAGCGGACCGAAGCGGCGCTTCGCGAAAGCGAGGAGCGCTTCCGGCAAGTCACCGAGCACATCCGGGACGTGTTCTGGATGAGCGATACCGACAAGAGGAGGATGTTGTACGTCAGCCCGGGCTATGAAGATCTGTGGGGCCGATCCTGCGCCAGCCTGTACGCCTCGCCTCTGTCCTGGTTGGAGGCGATCCATCCGGATGATCGCGAGCGGGTGCGGGAGGCGGCGGTGACCAAGCAGATCGCCGGACAGTACGTGGAGGAATACCGGATCGTCCGACCCGATGGGACGGTCCGCTGGATCCGCGATCGGGCGTTCCCGATCCGGGATCCATCGGGAGCGGTCTATCGCATCGCCGGCATCGCCCAAGACATCACCGAATTGAAACCGATGGGCCACGTCTCTATGCGCGGCTGACCTCGATATGACGACTTGGCAGTGAGGCCGGAGTGGTGCAGGAGCCTCCCGCAGCACGCATGTCCGGCGCGGTGCTTCAGCGAGCGGCTGCCCTGTTCGGGTGGCTCCTGGCCGTCGTGTTCCTAGCCCTGTTTCCCCCCGCCTCGGCGACGGCCGCCGAGATCGCCATCCTCAAATCCTCCGATATCGCGGCCTACAACCTGGCCGTGTCCAGCCTCAAAGCCGAACTCGGCGACGCGGTCTTTACCGAATACGACCTGCAAGGCGACGTCGCTCGCGGGCGGAAGCTCGCGCGAAAAGTCCGCGCGTCGGATGCCGCGCTGGTCGTCGCGGTCGGCCTGAAGGCCGCGCTGGCGGCGAAGCTGGAGATCGTCGATGTGCCGGTCATCTACTGCATGGTGCTGGACCCCGAGAAGTACGACCTGCGGGCGCCGAACCTCACCGGCATCAGCCTGCAGGTGCCCGTCGAGCGCCAGTTCACCGCCATGCATCAGTTGTTGCCGAAGCTCAAGCGCGTCGGCGTCCTCTATGACCCCGACAAGACGGGGACGGTCGTCGAGGAAGCCAGAAAGACCGCGGGCCGCTTGGGCTTCGAGCTGGTCGAACGCCAGATCCGGTCCGAAAAGGACCTCCCCTCCGCACTTCGCGGGCTGCTCGCCAAGGTCGACGTCCTCTGGCTCGTGCCCGACAGCACGGTCTTGACGGAGGAGTCGCTCCGGTTCGTCCTCAACACGACCTTGGACCGCAACGTGCCCGTGGTGGGCTTTTCGTCGGAATTCGTCCGGAACGGCGCCTTGGCCGGGCTGTCGATCAGTCCCGAAGACATCGGCCGGCAGGCGGCGGTCATGGCGAAAAAGTTCCTCTCCGCCTCACACAATGCGTTCGCCGCCGCGAACACCGTGCCGCCGGACCGGATCCGGCTGGCCGTGAATCTCAAGACGGCGAAGTATCTCGGGTTGACCGTGCCGCAAGAGCTGGTCGCCCGTGCCGATGAGGTGTACTGATGCTGCGCAAGGACGTCTCGAACAAGACGGTGTTCGGATGGAGGGCGGGGCCCCGCAGCGCGGGATTCATCAGTCTCCGCACGAAGCTCGTGCTCTTCATCAGCCTGATCGTCGTCTTCGTCTGTTCCGGGCTGAGCTGGTATTTCATCCGGCAACAGGAGGAGATGATGCGGACGGCCCTCATCGAGACGGGCTCGATCTTGGTCAGGAATCTCGCGCACAACAGTCGCTACGCGGTGATCACCGAGGACCGCGTCGATCTCGAGCAGTACATCGACGGCGTCATGGCCGATGAGGAGGTGGTGTACGCCGTGATTACGGGGGCGGACGGACAGGTGCTGGCCCGGGCCACCCGAGGCGTCGTGGCCGACGATCGGCCGCTGGTGCGGGCGAACGAGACGGCGCTGTACCCTGCCCCGGCGCTCGCGGAGGCCGCCTTCAAGGCCGGATCGGCCGAGCCGATCATCACGCCCTTCGTCGCCGTCGGCGGCGAGCGGACGGAGACCGTCTACGACTTTGCGGTGCCCATCCTCCGGCGGACCGCGCAGACGGCCCCGGCGATGCCGCTGCCGTTCTCCCTCGAGCAATTGGAGCGAACCCCCCGTGGAGAGCTGAAAGAGTCGGGGCCGCCGAAGGTCCTGAGCGTCGCCCAGATCGGCCTGACCGGAGCCCGGATGCAGCAGACCCTCGACCGCGTCGTTCGCAACGTGATGCTGATCACCAGCCTCATCATTCTGATCGGGATCGCGGGCACCGTCGTGCTCGCCGATCGGATCATCACCCCGCTCAAGCGGCTGGCGGCCGTCGCCAAACGGGTGGCGGAGGGGGACCTCGACGCCTCGGAGCAGCCGAGGACGCGCGACGAGGTCGGCGAGCTGACGGTCCTGTTCAACCAGATGACCCAGGTCCTGAAGGAGCGCGATCGAGCGATTACGAGCCAGTTGATGCAGTTGCAGACGCTGAACCGGGCCGGAGCCGCGATCATTTCCACCCTCGACACCGACAAGCTGATCGAGACGGTGTTGCGGCTCCTCGTGGAGAACCTCGGGTACCGGAGAATGCTGTTGATGCTGTACGACCCGCACCGCGGCGTCGCGTTCGGCGCCCGGGTGGCCGGGGCGTCGTCCAAGGCCAACGAGACGATGGCGCGCGTCGAGATCCCGGTGGTGGACGACGGCAGCCTGCACGCGCAATTGCTCCTGCAAGGGCGCGCGCTGTTCATCGAGGACCTTGAAGCCGCCGCCCCGCGGATCCATCCTCCGATCCTGGAGCTGGCGAGACAGGAGGGCGTGCGGTGCTTCGTCGCGGCCCCGCTGAAGAGCAGCCAGCGCATTCTGGGGTTCATCGGAGCCGACCGCGGAGAGGAGCCGTGCCGGCCGGAGGACCTCGACCTGCTCGTGACGATCGCCAGTCAGATCGCGGTCGCCATCGACAATGCCCAGGCCTACCAGGATCTCGAGAACCTCACCCAGACGCTCGAGCAGCGCGTGCAGGACCGGACTCGGGAGTTGCAGGCGGCCAACGAGCAGCTCCAAGAGCTGGACCGGCTGAAGTCGGCCTTTGTCTCGATCGTCTCTCATGAATTACGGACCCCGATGACGTCGATCAAAGGCTACGTAGAGAACATGCTCGATGGGCTCACGGGGGCGCTCACCGACCGGCAGGCCTACTATCTGGGCCGGGTCAAGTTCAACGTGGAGCGGCTCACGCGCATGATCAACGATCTCTTGGATCTGTCCCGGATCGAAGCCGGCCGGGTGGAGCTGTCGCTCACTCGGATCCCCGTGGCCGACCTCGTGGTCGACATCAGCGAGTCCCTGCACCCGGTCGCGCAGGCGAAGGCCGTGATCCTAGAGACCCGCCACTCCGGACCGCCGGTGGTCATGCTCGGTGACCGGGACAAGCTGCACCAGATCCTGACGAATCTCATTCAGAACGCCGTCAAGTTTACACCGCAGGGAGGGGAGATCACGCTCGAGACACGGGCCGAGAATGGATTCGTCCTGTTCTGTGTCGCCGACACCGGGTGCGGCATCCCTCTCCATGAGCAGCCGAAGATCTTCGAGCGGTTCTATCGTGGAGAACACGTGCTCGTCGAGCAGCGTGGCGCGGGCCTCGGCCTCGCGATTACCAAGAGCCTGGTCGAGCTCCAGGGCGGAAAGATCTGGGTGGAAAGCACACCCGGCCAAGGCTCGAAGTTCTTCTTTACGATTCCGATCGCCACCGAGCGCGACGTTCTCGGCGAGTCCTGAATGTATCCGAGCGGATAATTGTTCGTATGCAATCCGATACGGGTTCATTCTCCGTGGCTCGGCGTTTCGCACTTGATGGTCTTAGGGGTTTTTTTGATGAAGCAGAATCAATGGGTTGCGGAGTAGACATCCCCTGCTGGTCCCAGTGCTGATGGCACGAGCGTTGCGACTTTCGGCCTAGTGAGTCGGCAGGGTGATCCCGGGGTCGACCGGGTGGAATCACCAGGCCGTGGCAGCAGCGTGGAGAGGCGTATGGCTCAGACGGTCGCGGCGGTGCGGAACATCCTGATCGTCGACGACGATCAGGACATTCGTGATGCGCTCACAGACATGCTGGAGCACGACGGGTATCGCGTGGACGCGGTCGCGACCGGGACAGCCGGCGTCCATCAGGCGGGACAGCAACATTACGGAGCCGTCCTGCTCGACATCGGATTACCGGATCTGGACGGACATTCGGTGCTCAAGGCGATCCGGGACGCCGATCCGGAGCTCCCGGTGATCATCCTGACCGGTCACGTGAGTGAACAGAACACCATCGGGCCCCTGACCAAAGGGGCCTTCGCCTCCGTGCTGAAGCCGTACAACCCGCTCGCGCTGAAGGCCGTCGTTCGCCGAGCCTGTGAGGTGCGGGCCTTGTCGGTCAAAGCGCACCGGGTCGAGCACGAGCTGAGTGAAAGCGAGGAGCGATTCCGATCGGTCGTGCAATCCACGTCCGACGCCGTCATCATCTCGCGCGGCGACGGGCAGATCGTCTCCTGGAACAAGAGCGCGGAACGGATGTTCCTGTACACCGAAGAGGAGATCCTCGGCCGTCCGCTGACGACCATCATGCCGGCCCGGTATCGGGAGGCGCACGAGGCCGGCATGAGGAGGGTGCAATCGAACCCCGCGTCCTCGATGCTCGGGCACACCCTTGAATTGTACGGCCTCCGCAAGGACGGGACCGAATTCCCGCTCGAGCTGTCGCTCGCCATGTGGAAAACCTCCTCACAGACGTTTTTCGGCGGCATCATCAGGGATATCACTGATCGAAAGCGGGCGGAAGCCGCCTTGCGGCGAAGTGAAGAGCGGTTTCGCCAATTGGCCGAAAACATCAAGGAGGTCTTTTGGCTGACCGATGCGCAGCACACCGAAATGATCTATATCAGCCCGGCGTATGAGGAGATCTGGGGACAGTCGTGCGAAAGTCTCTATGCCCGTCCGAATTCCTGGCTCGACGCGATTCATCCGGACGACCGGCGGCGGGTCGAGCAGGCCATTCCCAGGCAGGCGTCGGGCGAGTACCAGGAGGAGTACCGCATCGTGCGCCCGGACGGCACGGTCCGGTGGGTCCGCGACCGCGCCTTTCCGATCCGGGACGAGAGCGGCACGTTGACCCGCATCGCCGGCATTGCGGAATGCATTACGGCCGACAAGATCGCGGACCAGCAGCAGGCCGCCCAGTACGCGGTCACGCGGGTGCTCGCCGAGGCGGGAAGCCTCGCGGAGGCGGCGCCCAAGATCCTCCAGGCCATCGGCGAAGGGTTGGGCTGGGATCTGGGCGTGCTCTGGACCGTGGACGAAAGCGGCCGTGGGCTGCGATGCCTGGAGATCTGGCGCGCGCCCGGCGTGAACGCGCAGGCGTTCGAAGCGGCCACGCGGGAGACCATCTTCGCGATGGGTGTCGGGCTTCCTGGGCGCGTCTGGCACCGCGGCCAGCCCGCGTGGATCGCGGACGTCGCCGCGGATCCGAATTTCCCGCGGGCGCCGTTTGCCGCGCCCGCCGGCCTCCACGGAGCGCTGGCCTTTCCGATCAGTCTGCACGGGAAGGTGCTCGGGGTGTTGGAGTGCTTCGTGCGGGACGTTCGCCAGCCGGACGAGACCTTGCTGCGGATCCTGGCGTCGGTGGGAAGCCAGATCGGGCAATTCGTCGAGCGCCGTGAAGCCGAGCAGGCGCTCCACGCGGCGTATGACAAGTTGGATGCGATCATGGTGTCGCTCCCCTGCCTGATCCTCATCGTCGATCACCAGCAGCGTGTACTCTATGCCAATCCTCTGGCCGGACAGCATTTTCCGCCCGAAGACGGCACCCTGATCGGGAGCCGTCTCCAGGACTTGTGGCACCTGTCGGACGCGCAATGGCTGCGCCTGCTGGCCGACCTGGACGGCATGATCACGGCCGGCAAGGCGGTGGCCGAACGCGAGATGGCGGTGCGCCGCCGTGCGTATCGATACCGGCTGTTCCCGGTGACGCTGCGCGGCAACAATCGCCAACAGGCGGGTGTCGTGATGTGGGACGTGACCGAGCAGAAGCTGCTGCAGGACCAGCTCATCCAGGCTGAAAAGCTCGCCAGCCTCGGCACGCTCGTCTCCGGGATGGCGCACGAAATCAACAATCCGGTACAGGGAATCCTCGGGATGGCGGAAATCATCCTCAACGAAGAGGATCCTGAAAAGGTCCGCGAATACGCGCGGGACATCGTTCGGTATTCGGAGCACGTCGGCATGGTCGTGCGGAACTTTGCCTGCTATGCGCGACCGGCGTCGCGCGACGGTGAAATGGAAATCGACGTGGGTGAGCGGCTGATGGAAGCGGTCCGGCTCGTCCAGCGGTGTCCGCAGTTCGGCCACGTGGAGGTGTGCACGGCGTTCGAGCCGATTCCCAAGTTCCGCGCCCGGCGAACCGAAATCGATCAGGTCTTCGTCAATCTCATCAGCAATGCGGTGGAAGCGATGACGGGGTCGGGGCGCCTGACGCTCAGCACGGGCGTGAGCGACGGCGTCGTCACCGTCGCGATCTCGGATACCGGATGCGGCATCCCCAAGGCGATGATCGGCAAGATCTTCGATCCGTTCGTGACGACGAAAGAACCGGGCAAGGGCACCGGGTTGGGGCTCAGTATCGTCTACAAGATCATTGCGAAGTACAGTGGACGCATCACGGTGGAGAGCGAGGAAGGTCGAGGAAGCACGTTTACCGTTCAGTTCCCGATTGAATCGACATAAAGGAGGAATGGCCCATGACGGTACAGACGCATCCGGCTGCCGGCGTGAGACTGGGCCGCGTCCTGGTCGTCGATGATGAAGCGCTGGTCCGCAAGCCGATCTCGATCATCTTGGTCAAAGAAGGGTTTGAGGTGGTCGAAGCCGAAAACGGCGAGGAGGCCATCCAAGCGTTGAACTCGGGCGACAACCCGCTCATGGTCGACACGATTCTGTGCGATATTCGCATGCCGAAGATCGGCGGCAAAGAAGCCATCATGTACTTCCGAAGCGAGTATCCCAGCGTGCCGGTGGTGGTCATGACCGGCTATCCGGACGTCGAGTTGGCCGTTTCGCTCATGCGGCAAGGCGTGCGGGACTATCTCGTGAAGCCGGTGTCCAAAGACGAGTTGCTGTCCGTGATCAGGAAATCAGTGGATCAGCACGTGCTGATGAAAGACCAATTCACCACGTGAGTAGGGATATGGGGTAGTAGGGGTATGGGGTAGTAGGGGTATGGGGTAGTAGGGGTAGTAGGGATAGAGGGATATGGGGTAGGGGTAAGGTATAAGGAGGGGCATGGGACACTAAAGCATGGGTAAGGGGCGGCTGGCCTTTACTTACCCCCTTTACCCCTTGTCACTGGTCCCTGCTCGCGTACCTAACCCTTACCCATTATCACTTATCCCTATTGAATCACCTACCCCCTTACCACCTATCCCCTATCCCTACTCAAGAGGGTTTTCAGCCCGAAATAGCCGAACGCGTCCTTCAGGTTCGAGTACAGCCGCTTGAACGCGCCCATCTCCTGGTTCGTGACGTATTCGAGGGTCAGGACGACCCGTTCCTCCCCGTCACCGAGCGGGGTCACCGCGTGCCAGAGCTTGTCCCCATTGAAGATCACCATGGTCCCCGGCTTGGTCGCCAGTTCGAGCTGCCGCGTCGGCCGCGAGGGATCGTCCTTGTAGAGCTGGCAGACGAGCTTGCACGAGGGGGAACGATCGACGAGCCCAAGAAGGATGGTGTAGCGCGCCCCTTTGTAGTAGGACGTGTCGTAGTGGAAGCCGATGTGGTCCCCCGGCTCGGTATAGTAGTACAGCGCACAGGCATGCGGGTCGGTGTCCGGGCACGGCATGAGAGGGGCGCCGACGAGGCGGCTGACGAAGTCCATGAAGGCCGGCGAGCGATACAGAGCGAGGAAGGGCGCATGCTCCTTGCGGAGGGTGAAATAGCTGACCGAGCCGCCTTTCTTGTGCCCCGGGATGTAATTCCGGTTCAGTTGCGGCTTCAGGGCCTCCACACTCGGCACGAAGTGCTCGAGCACGACGGACGGCGGAAGGAACCGAGGCACGCACACGAACTCGTTCTGTTCCCAGTAGTCGCCCCGGACCTGCTCAAAATCGAGGCGGGCAATGGACTGCTGAATGGCGTCCGTCAGCTCCTCAGTGCCAGCTACAATCATCTCTTCGTCCCTCGTTAGGATTCCCGGTTAACGATTAACGATTAACGGTTACCGTTGCACGGCTTCACGGCGGGCTCAGGGAGGGCGCCTTGACGACCTCCACACCGGGCGGCGGGGTGAATTCGAACAGGGCGGTCTTGAGTCCCGTGTTCGGCTTGAGATTCGAGAACCGGAAGGTCGAAATATTGCCGCTGACCTCATGGATCGTCACGCTCTTGATGAAGTAGGTCTTCGGCTGCACCTCCAGCACGATCCGCATGACCGTCCGGGTCGCGTCGGCGTCGTGAGCTTTCGGAGCGAGCACCACCAACGGTAAGCCGCCCTCCCCACGTTCGCCGCTGCGCGGCGTCTCGATCTCGAACTCTTCGTCGATTTTCGCCACCCCTTGAAGAAGCTGGAGGGGCGCCTGCGAGGCCGCCATCTGCGTCAACTTCCCGACCAGCACCTGCTTGTGCTCCGGCACGTACATCATCACGTCGTTCCGGTTGACGTAGATCTCTTCCACGTTGGGGTCCCGGTAATCCCACCGGAGCAAGCCGGGTTTCTTGATGAACATCCGCCCGCTCGACTTCAGCGGCGTCGCAAACCCCTCGATGCGCGTCGTCTGCTCGAAGTCCGCCTGCAGGTCCTTCGTCTGCTCGTAGCGGGCCTGCAGCTTTTTGATGACGTCCCGCACCTCCCGGCCGGCCTTCTCCTCCTTCCCCTCCTCAGCCGCGAGCCCGACGGGAGCCATCCAGGAAGCCATGAGCACGAAGAAGAGGGGGAGCAACGGCCACACCGCGCGGACGTGGCCCGACGAGCGGATGGTCATGCTTCTTCCGCTCCCACCGGTCCTCGCCGTCCGATGACCTCGCGCCTGCCGTCGCGTGCGGGAGCGCTCACGATCCCGTCTTCTTCCATCCGTTCGATCAGGCGGGCGGCCCGCGGATAGCCGACCCTCAGCCGGCGCTGGATGAGCGAGGCCGACGCTTGGCCGGTCGACAGCACCAGGTCCTTCGCCTGCTCGTAGACTTCGTCCCGGGCCTGCTCCTCGGCCGCCGCCTCGTCCTGGCGCAACGATTGGAGCGCCTCGTTGTACTGCGGGGTCGCCTGCTTCTTGACGTACTCGACCACCGTCCTGACGTCGTCGTCCGGGACGAACGAGCCATGGAGGCGAGTGAGGCGGCCGGTTCCGGAGGCCAGGTACAACATATCGCCTCGGCCCAAGAGCGCCTCGGCTCCGTTGGCATCGAGGATCGTCCGGGAATCGGTTTTCGACGACACTTGAAACGAGATCCGCGCGGGAAAGTTCGCTTTGATCAAGCCGGTGAGGACATCGACGGAAGGCCGCTGCGTCGCGAGGACCAGGTGGATGCCGGCCGCGCGCGCCATCTGGGCCAGTCGGGCGATCTTGTCCTCCACCTCCTTCGGCGCCACCATCATGAGATCCGCCAGCTCATCGATCATGACGACGATGTACGGCAGCGGAGAGGGCGGCGTGGACACGGCCTCAGCCTGCTCCGCCGTCGTTTCTCCCGCCGACAGACGGGCCTCTTCGCTGAGAAACTCGATGGGGAGCTCGGTCTGCACCGACTCCTGCCGGGCGCCGCGTCCCACGCCTTGTGCGTCGGCCACGCGTCGATTGTAGCCGTCGATGTTCCGGACACCGGCCTCGGCCAGCAGCTTGTACCGTCGTTCCATTTCTTGCACCACCCACCCCAGGCCGCGGTTGGCCGATTTCGGGTCGGTGATCACGGGGCGAAGCAGGTGAGGGATGCCGTCATAGGTCTGCAACTCGAGCATCTTGGGATCGATCAGGAGCAGCTTGACCTCGTCCGGCTTCGCCTTGAAGAGGAGGCTCAAAAGCATGGTATTGAGCCCGACGCTCTTCCCCGCCCCGGTCGCCCCGGCGACGAGGAGGTGCGGCATGGTCTTGAGATCGGCGACGACGGGCGTTCCGAAGATGTCTTTTCCCAGGGCCAGCGTGAGCTTCGATCGCGCATGGGTGTAGGCGTCGCTCAAGAGGACTTCTTTGAGCGACACCGTCTCCCGCTCGCGGTTCGGCACCTCGACGCCCACGACCGATTTGCCGGGAAGCGGGGCGACGATCCGCAGGCTGGTGGCCTTGAGCGCCAGCGCCAGGTCGTCGCTGAGGTTGACGATGCGGGCGACCTTGACGCCGGGGGCGGGCTCGAACTCGTACATGGTGACGACCGGGCCGGGGTGGATCTCCGTGACCTTGCCGTCGATCCCGAAGCTCAAGAGCGCCCGGGTGAGGACCTCGGCCTGTGCCTTGAGCGCCTCATCGGTCATCCGTTCCGCCGAATCGGGCAGGTCGCTCAGCAGCAGCCGTGGGTCCGGCAGGACATAGCCGGACGAAGAAGGCTCCGGTGGAACGATGTGCGGGGAATCGGCCGCCGGTTCCGTGCGCTCCGCGGGCTTCGAGGAGGCGGGATCGATGATCGCCGACGCGGTCGAGAGATCCTCGACCTCGTCGTCGAGCTCGGCCGGTCGATTGATCTTGACCGGTTTGGGCTTCACGCGCTTGGGCTTCTCGGCCCGCTCGACACGCGCCGGCAGGAGCGCGGCGACGGATTCGGTCGCCGATGCCCACCACTCGGGCAGGCGGCGGGCGACGACGGCCAGGGAGACGGGAACCGTGAAAAGCAACGACACGACCAGGCCGGACAAGACGAGGATATGCGCCCCGGTGCTGGCGAAGTAGGTCTTCAAGACATCGGCGAGGAGCTCGCCCACGAGCCCGCCGGCCATGCCTTTCTGGACCAGGCCGCTCGCGATCGTCGGCACCCCGGTGGTCTCCAGGTCGAGCAACCCGCTGAAGAACACCAGCGCCGCCGTCGCTGCGAGGCCCGTCCGAACCGTCATGGCGACGGCATGGTGCGTGAACGACCGGAGCCCGATGGCGGCCAGCAGAACCGGAAGGAGATAGGCGGCGGTGCCGATCAGCGAGAACAACCCCCAGGCCAAGGAGGCGCCGGCGCTGCCGATCAGATTGCGTGTCGGCGGCGGCGACGAGGGACCGGCCGAGGCGCCGGAAAACAAGAAGGCGTCGGTGGGCGCGAAGGACAGCAGGCTGAGGAGGATCAACAGACTCAGTGTGATGAGGACGACGCCCAGGACCTCGTGCGGCACATGCGAAGACTGCCGGGACACACCGCGAGCGTCACGCTTCGCCGTGGTGGACACACCCATGGGGCGCGATGGTAGCACAGGGAGACCTCGAATTCAAAAGACGCGGCGAGGAAGCGACGCCCCCGTCCCTCGTGTGCGGACCGCGCATGCCGCCCGCGCAACGCGCGGCGTCGAGCGGGCACGGACGCCGGGGAGCCCGCTGGCTTGCAGATCGATGGCTACCGGCCGGCGGTCTGCGCGAGCGCGTTGGCGAGGCCGCCGAAGTCCTCCAAGGAAAGGGTTTCGGCGCGGCGAGAGGAGGTGATGTGCGCGCGCTCCAGCGCCTGCGTCACCTGATGCGGATCGAAGCCTTCGTCGCGCAGGGAATTGACGAGGGTTTTTCGGCGGTGCGCGAACGCGGCCCGAACGACCCGGATGAAGAGCGCCTCATCGCTGACGGCCAGAGGCGGCGTACGTCGCACGATCAAGCGGACGACGGCGGAGCCGACCTCGGGTTTCGGTCTGAAGCAATGCGGGGAGACGGAAAAGACGATCGAGGGCTCCGTCCAGTAGCGGGCCAGCACGGAGAGGATCCCGTACTCCTCGGATCCCGGTGAGGCGACCAGCCGACGCGCGACCTCGACTTGGAGCATCAGGACCATGCGGTCCAGGCGATCCCGAGCCTCGAAGAACGCGAACAAGAGCGGGCTCGAGATGTTGTAGGGCAGGTTGGCGACGATCACGGTGCGTGGCGGCAGGGTGTCGTAGGGGAACGTCAAGGCATCGGCTTCCCGCAACTCCAGGTTGGGACAATGGGTCAACGTCTCCCGAAGATAGACGACCAAGCGCGCATCGACCTCGACCGCGATCACGCGTTTCGCCTCCCGGCAAAGCGACTCGGTCAAGATCCCGCGGCCCGGGCCGATCTCCAGCACCGTCTCCTCGGGCCCGATCGCCGCCGTCGCCAGGATTTTTCGTACGATGTTGTGATCGATCAGGAAGTGCTGCCCCAGGCGTTTGTGGGGCAAAGGTGCGGAGGAGGGCATCGCTCAACTGCCCGCGTGCCGTTTGAGGAGGGCCTGTAGAAAGCTCCGGTACACCTCGATCTCGTCGGACAGCTCTTCCAGCAGGTCGTTGGTGAAGGACCGGCCGGGAGAGAGGGCGGAAAACTGCCGGGCCTCGGGCTGCCCGACGTGCTGCGCGAGCAGGACGGCCGTGCGCTGCTTCCAGCTTTTCACGTGTTCCCCGGCGCGGACCGTGTTCAGGTCTTCGGTGGCCTGCCGATAGATCTTGTCCACTTCCTCGACTTGCCGGCGGATGATCTCCGCGGCGCTCACCGGCTCCGGCATCTTACTCCTTCCTCCCGCCCGCCCCCCGCGTCTTAGCCAACCGCGCCGCGAGCGTCGCGGCTTCGATCAAGCTGCTGCAATCGGCGATCCCCTTGCCGACGATGTCGAAGCCGGTTCCATGATCGACCGAGGTGCGAATGAGCGGAAGGCCGACGGTGACGTTGACACAGCTCCCGAAGGCGACCATCTTCAACGGGATCAACCCTTGGTCATGGTACATGGCGACGACGGCATCGTACCCGCCGCGCGCCGCCTTGCCGAACAGGGTATCGGCGGGCAACGGGCCGCAGGCGTCGATGCCCGCACGCCGCGCCCGCGCGACGGCGGGCCCGATATGACGGCGCTCCTCCTCGCCGAACAGCCCGCCTTCACCGGCGTGCGGATTCAAGGCCGCCACGCCGATCCGAGGGGCCGCGAGACCATAGAATTCGCGCATGGCCCGGTCGGCGAGCCGGATCGAGCGGGTGATGCGGTCGGCGTCGAGCGCGTCCGGCAGCGCGCGAAGCGCCACATGGGTCGTGACGAACAGGATCTTGAGCGGTCCGCCGACGATCATCATCCCCACGTCCCGGCTCTTCGTCAGGTCCGCCAACAGCTCCGTATGGCCGGGGTACGAGTACCCGGCCCGATTGATCGCTTCCTTGTTGATCGGACCGGTGACGACGGCGTCCACGCATCCGGTCTCCGCCAGCTCGACCGCCTTCCGAATGAAGGCCACGGCCGCCGCACCGGTCTTGGCCGACACGGCACCCATCCGAAATGACCCGAGCGGACGCTCGAGCGGATCGAGCACCGGCATGATCCCTGGTCGTCCGAGCGGCGACTCGTGCCCCGAGACAGGGACGGCCGTGAGCGGAAGGCGAAGGCCGGCGATGGTCTGTCGTATGACCGGGAGGGAGCCGATCACGAGCGGCCGGCATAGGCGGCGAAGTACGGGCAACGCGAACGCCTTCGCCGTCACCTCAGGGCCGATCCCCGCGGGGTCACCCATCGTGAAGGCGAGGATGGGCTTCTGCCCGCGGTTGCGCGACGGACCGCCGTGTGAACCGGCTGCCCGTCGATGCGCTGGACGGTCTTTCGACATGATGGCCCCCGGCTCACGAGCCATAGAGATAGAGGGTAAACGCCAGATAAAGGACGGAGGTGCCGCCCAAGAGCCACGGCCGCCAATGGCCGCTGCCGAGCAACTGAACGAAGCTCAATCCGACCGCGAGCAACGCCAGGCTCATGGCGGCGAGGGCTGACGGCGTCAAGTCCCAGTTGGTTCCAACCAGCCCGACCGAGACGGGAAACGTGCCCTGAAACACCATGGCTCCGGTGACATTCCCGACCGCGAGCGTGTCCTTTTTCTGGTACAGCCAGAGAAAGCTGTTGGACATCTCCGGCAGCTCGGTCGCGAGCGGGGCGATCAGCAGCGCCAGCAGCAGCGGGGACACATTGAGCTCGCCCGCCATCGATTTCGCGGCGGTCACGAAGAGATGAGCGCCGCCGACGAGACCGAGCAGGCCGAGCACGCCTTGCAGGGCGATCAGGGTATACGATGGACGCGCCGATCGGCGGGCCAGGTACAGCGGCTCGAGGTCCAGGGCGTCACCATGCTCGGCCGAGAACTTGGTCTTCATGTAGATGAGGTACATCAGCACGAGCACGACGGCGACCGCGTATCGGAAGACGGTGACGGGCACGAAGACGCACGCCATCGCCAGCCCGTAGGCGACCAGAAAGAACGCCAGATCGACCCGCACCTCGCGGTAGTTCAGCTTGAACGTCGGCGCGCGTTTCCCCATGCGCCCGTAGAGCAGGAGTAGGCCGGCCAAGATCGGCAAGACCAGCGTGCTCAACATGAACGGCGCCCCGAGAATGGCGCCGAGGCCGACCTCGGTCCGCTCTCGGCCGGTGCCGAAGAAGATCGCGATGATGGGGATCGAGGTTTCCGGCAGCGTCGTCCCGACCGCGGCGAAGATGCTGCCGACCGCGCCTTCCGGGACCTTGAGTCGTTTGCCCAGCCATTCGATCCCGTTCGTGAAAAGCGCACAGCCGCCGAGCGTGATCACGACGGAGGCGCCGAACATCAGCACATAGAGGAGGACCGTCATGCTCGGGGCTTGCTCCCGCTTCGTTTCCCGTCGCGCCCGAGCCGCGCCCACGCCAGCGCCGCCTCTTCGAGGATCTCACGCACCGGTCGTCCGGTCTGCTCTGCGATGCGCCTGCAATCCACGTATTCGGGGGAGGCTTTCGTGCGCCCCTGACCCAGCTCCACGACTTTCATCCTCACCGGCCCCGAGGGCGTCCGCACGGTCTCACTGCGTCGCGGGAGCACCCACCGCGCGATCTCCTGCACCCGCACCCCGATCGTGCTCGTCTCGCGGAGCAGGGCCTCCACGACGGCGCCGGATTTGGGCGGCGGCGCCAGCGCAGTCAAGACGATCCCGGGACGACCGTGCTTCATGATCACGGCGGTCAGCGTCACGTCGACGGCGCCCACCGCGAAGAGCCGCTCCATGACGGTCTCATAGACCTGAGGGGTGAGATCGTCGATGTTCGTCTCGATCCTGACGATCGTGTCCCGCTCGCCGCTTTCAACGGGCGGGTCCGCGGCGAGAAACACGCGGAGCACATTCGGCCAACCGGCGGGATCCGCGGAGCCGGCGCCGTAGCCGATCGCCTGGGGCCGCATCAGCGGCAGGGGGCCGAACTCGGCGGTCAAGGTGGCCAGCAGGGCCAGGCCGGTCGGCGTGGTCAGCTCGCGAGCCGGGCCGGCGCTGTACACCGGGAGGCCGCGGGACAAGGCGGCCACGGCGGGGCCGGGCGCCGGCAGCGTGCCATGAGACGAGTCGATCAATCCGCTTCCCAAATTCACCGGGGAAGCGGTGACCCGCGTGACGCCGAGCAGGTGGCATCCCAGCAGCGACCCGATGACGTCGACGAGGGAATCGATGACGCCGACTTCATGGAAGACGACGTCGGCCGGCCGGACGCGGTGCGCCAGCCCTTCCGCCTCGGCCAGCCGGCGAAACACGCGGTGACCCTGGTCTTTGACCCTCTGCGGGAGGCCGCTCTCGCGAATCAGTCGTTCGATTCGGGAGAGTGACAGGGGGCGTGCCAATCCACGGTCGATCTGGACATCGACCTTCGTGGCCTCGAGACCTCCCCGGGTCACGGACTTCGCCCGCAGCCGGTAGCCGTCGAGCCGGAGATCCTTGAGCGCGTGCGCGAGCGACTTGAGCGGCAGGCCCGCGTCCACCAGCGCCCCCAGCGTCATATCGCCGCTGATGCCGGAAAAACAATCGAAGTGAAGATGTGCCATAGCGTGCCTGAAAACCGGCCGGTCATCTTAACAAAACCATCAGGCCGACCAAAAGGCTCGGGTGTGAGCACGATCTCAATTGACAGTGCCGGGGCGCTGTGATATCCACCAGGCCGTTTGTTCAGCCTCGATGCACAATCTCGTCATGGCTCTCTACCCAGCCCGTGTCGTCGAGCGGCCGTCTGCCGGGGACTTGCGGGAGTCGCGGGTCTTCCCGCAGGGCGGTGTATGTTTCGACCGCGCGCGCTGATTCGCCTGGCCCTCCTTCTTCTTGGTCTCGCGCTCGTCGTCGTTCCCGTTTTCGAGGCCGCCCCTCTTGCCGCCAAGCGCCGGGCCGCGCCGGCCGTCCCGCCCGAGCTTCGCATCGTCTCCGTCTCACTCTCGCCGGCCTCCTACACCGCGGGCGACGGAACGCTCGACTTTACCATCGAGATCGAGCTGCCTCGTGATCTCGGACCCGAGGTCCTCTTGGAAGTCTCGTCGTTGATCAGCTCGCCCTCCAAGCGGTCGATGCGCTTCCTCTCGAGCCGGCAACCCATCGAGCCGGATACCGAGGGGGTGTCCACCGCCCCCCGCGGACAGGACGAGGCCAAGCCGCGGGTCGAGGTCACCTTGACGTGGGATGGGCTCGATCAGGCGAGACAACCGGCGGCGAGCGGCGCGTACACCTACGAGATCAGAGCCAAGCTGCTGGCGATGAGCGAAGCGGGCCCTCGGACGCACATGGTTTCTTGGCCCAAGCGTGGAACGGTCGTGATCAAATAGCGGCCGCTTAGGAGTCGGTCCCCTCATCCACCGGCATCCTTGCCGTCCTTCCGCTGCCCCTTCCGCCTTCGCCCCAGCGTCCCGACGTCCTTCGGGCGGGCGGGCGCCTCTCCCATCACGTTGATCCGGTGCGCGAGACAGCCGGCCCCGAAGCCGTTATCGATGTTCATGACCCCCACGCCCGCGGCGCACGAGTTCAGCATCGTGAGCAAGGCCGCCAACCCGCCGAAGCTCGCGCCATACCCCCGGCTGGTCGGCACGGCGATCACGGGGCTGTCCACCAGGCCTCCGATCACGCTGGGGAGGGCCCCCTCCATGCCGGCGACGACGACCACGACGCGGGCGCGCAACAGCCGTTCGTGTCGGCTGACCACGCGGTGAATCCCCGCCACCCCGACGTCGTACAGCGTCTCGACCCGGCTGCCCATGACCTCGGCGGTGATGCGCGCTTCCTCCGCCACCGGAATGTCCGAGGTCCCGGCCGTCACGACGAGGATGTCGCCGACCCGCGGCCGTGTTCCCCGCTCGATCGTGACGATGCGCGCGGATTCATGGTACACGGCGCGGCGGTCCAGTCGGAGCAGCGCCCGTGCGGCATTCGGATCGACCCGGGTCGCCAGTAACGGGGCGCCGCTGGTCAGCAGGCGGCGGGCGATGGCCGTCACTTGGTCTCGGGTCTTTCCTTCACAAAAGATCACTTCGGGGAACCCTTGCCGAATCGTGCGGTGATGATCGACGGACGCGAACCCGAGGTCTTCGTAGGGGAGGGAGCGGAGCCGCTCCAGCGCGTCCTCGGTGCTGAGGGCCCCGTGCTTGACGTCGTCGAGCAATTTCCTGAGGCGCGCCCGGTTCATCTCTCAACCGCCTTCTTCCTTGGCGGCGCGCTCCATCAGATGCCCCACGGCGTGGTGCGGCGATTTGCCCTCGAACAACACGGCGTGCACCTCGTGGACGATCGGCATCTCGACGCCGTGCCGATCCGCCAGCCCCGCGGCCGCCCTCGACGTGTGGATCCCCTCGGCCACCGTCTGCGTGCCCTTCAAGATATCCGTGAGCGACTCCCCGCGTCCCAGCTTCACGCCGACGGTGTAGTTGCGGCTGAGGGGACCGGTGCAGGTGAGGACGAGATCGCCGACCCCCGACAACCCGTAGAACGTCCGCGGGTCGGCGCCCATCGCCGTTCCCAGACGGATCATCTCCGCAAGCCCCCGGGTGATCAGCGCGGCACGCGCATTGTGGCCGAGCTCCAGGCCGTCGACGACGCCGGCGGCCAGAGCCATGACGTTCTTGAGCGCGCCGCCGAGTTGGACGCCCAGCACATCGCGGCCCGAGTAGACGCGAAAGGCCGGCGTCATAAAGACGTTCTGGAGTCGCCGTACCAGCCCGTCGTCCTCGCCGGCCAAGACCGTGGCGGTCGGTTTGCCCCGGCACACCTCGGCCGCGAAGCTCGGCCCGGACAGCACGGTGAGCGCCCGATGGACACGGGACGGGAGCACTTCTTCCATCACCTGGGTCATGAGCTTCAGGCTTCCCTCTTCGATCCCTTTCGTCGCGCTGACGATCGGGACCGTCTTCGACAGGAGCGGGGCGAGCCCGATGAGCACCGACCGGGCCGCGTGCGACGGAACGGCGAACACGACGACGTCGCTGCCCGCCACCGCCTCTTCGAGCGCGTGGGTCGCCGTGAGCGAGGTCGGGAGCCGAACCCCGGGCAGGAACAACGTATTCTCACGTGTGTCATTGATGGCCCTGGCGACCTCCGGCTCGTACGCCCAGAGGCGGACGGGATGAGATGGCTCCGCCAGGTGGCGGGCCAACGTCGTGCCCCATGCGCCTGCGCCGATAACGGAAAGTACTTGCATTCCACCCCGCCGATCTTGCATCCTGTGCGCCGTTCGAAAGCGGTCGGATTATAGGGGCCCCTCTCCGGGCTGTCAAAGCGCACGGCACGCCGTCCGGGGTCCGCTCGGCACTGGACAATGGCTGCGCGTCCGCTACACTGAAGAGCACTCGATCAGGCAACACTCCCAACCTGGAGGCGACCTTGAGGCACACACGACTCGTTGCACTGACACTAGGGGTCTTGGTTGCAGCGGGCGCGGCTGCCGGACGCGCCGGGGCCGAGACCTACATCGCCGGCCAGGCGGGGGTGACCTTTCCGGGGAGCTTCAGGGACGTCGAGGTCTCCAACGGCGATAAGCTGTCGGATCTAAAGCTTCAGAACTCATTCATGTATGGATTGAAGCTCGGGCACTACTTCGAGACGCTCCCCTGGTTGGGGGTCGAGGCCGAGGTGTTCAATACGACGCCGAACGTCAAGCAGCAAACGGTGACGACCACCAAGCCGGACGGGACGACGACCACGGGGACGAATTCAGGTCCTCCGCGGATCAGCGTCCTCACCGTCGCGGCCAACCTCGTCGCCCGCTACCCGGGTGAAATCCTCCAGCCTTATGTCGGGGTCGGCGTGGGATCGTTCTTCTCGCGATCGCATGTTCGAAGCGGCACACTCGACCGGAGCGTCAGCGGGACCGATTTTGGTCTCAATGCGCTGGCGGGGCTGCGCTGGATGGTGACCGAAAACATCGCGGTCTTCGGAGAGGCCAAGTATCAGCGGGTCCAAATCAAGTTCGATCCGAGCGCAGGGTTGAATGGATCCACGAACACGTACAATCCGATCCATGTCGCGGTCGGCATCGGCTATCACTTCTAAAAGAACTGCCGGCTAGGAAGCCGTCCGGCTCCTCCCCAACGTCCCGTTCCTCCCTGGGGCTTCCGCTTTCCCTCTCCCTGCGTTACGATCGCCCTTGACCTGTCGCGCTAGCGGATCCCATGTCTGCCTGCCGATCCTGCGGACAGCCATTGCCCGAGAGCAGCCGTTTTTGCACCCGCTGCGGCCTGCCGGTTCATCCCGAGAGCACGCTCCGCCCGTCCACGGCACGCGAGGAGCTGAACCTGCCGATTCTCTACGGCATGGCGGCGCTGCTCGTGCTCGGGTTGATCGTCCCCCCGTGGGAGACGCCTCCCCACCAGCCTCCCGAGTTCTTGGGGTTTCACTTCATCCTGAATCCGCCGGTGACGTCGAGCGGCGATGTTGGAGTGGTCAGCCGGCTGCTCTTGACCGTCGAGCTGTTCACGATCGCCGTCACCGGTCTGTATCTCTCATGGTTATTCAGGAGCGGTAAGGAGTAGGGATATGGGATAAGGGGTATGGGGGTAGGTGGTAGGGGGATTGGATCGTCGTACGGGATAGGAAATGGAGAAGAGAGGCAATGAGCCGGGGGCTACGCTTCGGGGGAGCTGTCGAGCGCCAGCGTCAGGCACTTGGCGGATCCACCGGCTTTTTTGAATTCGTCCAAGGGGAGCGGATGGGGGATGTACTCGCGCTCGATCAAGCGCTGCATGGTGTCGCGGCAGCCTTCGGGCAGGATGACGTGGCGGCCCACACACACGGCGTTACACGCGAACGTGAGCGCATCGGCTTCGGCCACGGCGATCCGGCGGTCTTTGCCGATGCGATCGGCGATGACCGTTTGTGCGTAAGGGTCGAAGGCCGGTGGATAGTAGAGGAGCTCGCCGCCCGACAACGGACAGAAGCAGGTATCGAGGTGATAGAAGCGCGAATCAACCAACTCCACGGGAATGATCTCTCGACTGAAGACCTCGCTCAGCGCCAGGTAGGCCCGAACGTCGCTTCGCTGGCGATAGCCGCCGAACCATACATCGGGAAACCCCAGCAAATCTCCGGCCCCTTCGAAATACAGGCCGGCTTCCAACGGGACGACTTCGTAGCCGTGCTCACGGAACCAGCGCTCGAAATGCGGTTCCTCGCCTTGCCGCTCCCGGTGCCTGAAGCGGCTTGGCACGGCGACTTCCCCGTGAACGACGCCGGCGTTGGCGGTGAACACCATATCGGGCAGGCCGGGAACCGGCTCCATCCGTTCCAGCCGTGCCCCAATGACGGCCTCCAGCTCGTGAACCAAGCCGGTCCATTGCTCGCGGGCCCGTTCCCGATTCGCGGCGATCGACCGGTGCATCCACGGGTTGATCTCGTACTCGATGCTGAAGTAATCCGGAGGGCAGACGAGGAATCGCTTCATGCCTTCCACCCCAGCTCGCGTGCGAGCTCGCGTAAGAACGACGCGGCGTCCATGACGAGTCCGACCGCCTGAAAACTGCCGCGGTCCGCCAGCTTCGTCGGGACGGCGGGGTTCACGTCGACGCAGACCGTCGGCACGGTGGCCGGAAGCAGGTTGCCGGTCGCCACGGCATGAAGCGTCGAGGCGACGAGCAAGGCCAGTTTGACGTCGGGCAACGCGGCACGCATCGCCGCTTGCGCCTGCACGCTGTCCGTGATGACGCCCGGGAGCGGGCCGTCGTCGCGAATCGTCCCCGCCAGCACCGTCCGAACCCCCCGCCGCACACAGGCCGCCATGATCCCTTGGGTGATGACGCCGGTTTCGACGGCCCGTTCGATGCTGCCGATGGCCCGAATCCGATTGATCGTCTTCAAATGGTGCTCGTGACCGTGCGGGACGGCTCGGCCTGCCGCCAGGCCGTAACCCAGGGACGTGCCGAACAGGTGCGCTTCCATGTCGTGCGCCGCGAGCGCGTTCCCGCAGAACAAGACGTGGATGAACCCGGACTCGATGAGCCAGGTCAAAGCGTCCCGGCCGCCCGAGTGGACGATGGCCGGACCACCCGCCAACAGCACCTTCCCGGCGCTCCCGCCGGCCTCTTGGATGGCGCGCATGCGGCGTGCGACGTCCTGAATGATCGGTGTGTGGGGGCGCTCCGAGGAGACTTGGGCCTCCATGAACCCGAAGACGTCCCGCTCCTGCGGTCGTGCGAGCGGAAGCACGCGCACCCCCTCGCGGCCCGTGACGATCCGGTCTCCGCGGCGCACGTCGGCCATCGGGATCGCGGCTGCCGTCAGTCGATCCGGATCCACGCGAATCGCGAGATCCATTTCAATGGACTGCACGTCGATCCAGCGGTCGCGGAGGCGGACCTGTGTGGGCAGGTGCGTAGTCGGATAAAACGCATCGGGCAGGATGCCGTCCGCCGGGGCCGGCTCGAGCGTGCAGTTGGTCTCGCGGGCGACGACCGCGCCGTGCGACTGGATGGCGTGGAGGATCTCGTCGAGCAGCCCGGGAGAACCCGCGCGTACCGTGATCGTGGCCCGCGACGGCTGCTCCCGCGTAGTCCCGATCTGGACGTCGCTCAGGTCGAACGCGCCGCCCATCATCAGGATCGTGTCCAGGACCTTGGCGAGGATCAGCGAATCGATGATGTGACCTTGGAGGATGACGGTTTCTTGTGCGGGATGCATGGCGTCCTCGAATGAGCTGCTTCGATAAGAATGCCGCAAGCCCTCCTCATGATACCACCCGGTCGACTCTGTTGCTCGAAGAGGAGAGAGGATCGCGGCGTGTGGCGGGAACACACAGTGGGAAAATAAAAAAAGGGGAGACTGCCGTGCAGTCTCCCCTTGATCGAGAGCGGATCGAGCTAGTTGATCTTGCGTTCGCCCGTGATTTTGGTCGCCGAGTTCACCGGCGGCTCGATCTTGTAGTCGTAGTAGCCGGGGTGTTTCGGCACGCGACCGGCGCCGTTCTCGTTCACGATCGCATCCCGGCCGGTTTCCGGCTTCAGGCTCTGCACCGTGTGACGGCCGGACTTCTCAGCCGCTTCCACAAGCGCCTTCTCTCCGCCCAGGTTGGTCTGCCCCGGATCATTGGACGTCGACTGTCCATTGACCGGGCTCTGCGCGTTGGCTCCCGGATACCCGGGATGCTTCGGAAGCAACGCCGGGTTGGCAAAGACCAACGACAGTGAGAAGACGACACCGACGCCAGCCGCCATACTCAAGAGTGTCTTCATAGATCCGCTCCTTTGAAGAAGAGGGTGAATACGAATGACAAGGCCTCGGATAAGGTCGAACAAGGCGGCATCTTAACGGCCTTCCCCATCTCTGTCAAGAGTCATACGGGCGTCTCGCCACGGGAGGCTTGGTCGGCAGATCAACCTGTCCCGCTCGGTAAATCAACGCCTTCGCGGCGGGCGACGACCGCGGGCTCGGCCGCGATAAGGCGGTCGTTGCTGGGCGGGGAGCCTGATGATGACGGCGGTGCCTTGGCCCGGGCCGCTCGCGATCGAGATATGGCCCTGGTGCTCCTCGACGATCTTCTTGACCGTCGCCAACCCGAGGCCGGTGCCGGCCCGTTTGGTGGTGAAAAACGGCTCGAACACCTTCCCCACGTGTTCCGTCGGGATCGGGACGCCGTCGTTCTTGATCGTGATCTGGACCTGACGGCTCCCCTTCGGTTGGGTCACCTCGATTTCCAGATGCCCTCCGGGGCTCATGGCTTCCAAGGCGTTCTTGAAGATGCTCAAGAAGACCTGCTGCAGCTTCGCCTCGTCGCACCGCACCGGGTTCAGATAGCCCGCATACTCTTTGGTGACGACGATGCGATTGACTTCCAAGTCCGTGGCGACCACGTTCAAGGCGGTTTCGATGATCTCGGTGATGCGGTGCAGCCGCCGGTTCAGCTCCAGCGGTTTGGCGAAATCGAGGATCTCGTGAAGAATCGCCTCCACCCGGATCAGATCGCGCAGCGCGTTCTCCACCCGGGTTTGGGAGTCGAAATCGAGAATCCCCGGCGAGGTGACTTCCTCGAGTTGGGCATGGATCGACGCGAGCGGCTCCCGCACCTCGGTCGCCAAGAAAGCGCTGAACTCCCCGAGGGCCGCTTGCCGCTCCTGTTTTCGAATCATCGGCTCGGACGGCACGGGAGCCGACACCGGGTGCTGCGGGTCGCCGGACGCTCCCTCGGAAGCGGCGTGCAGTGCGGCGGACGAGACGGACTGGATCAGCTCGACGATCTTCCCGACCACCGGCTCCAACGTCCGCACGTCCTGCAGGCTGTACTGCATGGGCGACTTCGAGGCGAGCGTGAGGGTCCCGCCCACTTGACCGCGCACGAAGAACGGAATGACCATCGCCGACAAGAACCCATCCTTGTAGAGGTGCTTGTGATCCTGAAATCGGCCTTGGGTCGAGGCCAGATCGTGGTCGACGCGCGGCTTCCGATGGCGCACGGCCCAGCCCGACGCGGAGGATTCCAGCGCAAGGCGCTGCCCGGGCTTTAAATCCTTCTTGTCGCCTTTACCGTCGCTGGAAATCCCCAGGACTTCCACCACGCCGGCAATCGGGTCGTACTGGGTGACCCAGGCGCGGTCGAAGGGGATCGTCGCGGCGCTCTCGTTGAGCAGCCCCGCGATGCGCTCCTGCATCTCAGGCGTCGCGTAGGACGTGGGAACAAACGCGTCCAGCGTCTGAGCGGGAACGGGCTCATGGGAGACGAGGGGCCGGCTCCAGATGACGCTCTGATCGAACAGCGAGGCGCGCTCGAGCGCCTTCGTGATGTCGGTCGCCGTCGCATCCAACAGCGCCTTCTCTTTCTTGGAAAAGGCGGCCGACTCTTTCCTGGCCATCACGACGATGCCGTACGTGCGCTGCCGATATCGGAGCGGCACCGCCAGCAGCGATTTGGCCGACGGGGTGATGATCTTCAAGCGCAGCGCCTTGACGTCGCCGTTTTCGGCGCTCCGCGGGGGCGTCTCCTGCAGCAACGCGGTCAAGTCCTCGGACGACAATGCCCGCAGGACCGCCTGCGCGTCGCGCGGGGTGAATCCGCGCATCACCTGCACGGCGAAGGCGCCCTTATCGGCCGTCTGAATGGCAACGAGGGCCGGATCGAGCCCCAGCTCGTTCAACGCCGACGTCAGGGTCCGCTGAAGCGTGGTCTGTTTGATGGCGAGCGCATCGGCTGTCGTCGGCATAGGGCCTCCTCGGGCGGCATTCTAGCAATCGACGGGCACCAGATCAATTGATGACCCGGGGCGGCCGGCGCGGCTCGGCGACGATTTCCCATCGTCCCTGTTCGGACACCCACAGGTTCAACACGCTGCTCACGACGCTGATCAGCAGCGCGCCCCAAAAGGCAGGCCAGAACCCGGCGACGTGGAAACCGTCGACCAGCCAGGCCACCAGCTTGAGCAAGAGCGCGTTGATGACGACCATGAAGAGCCCCAGCGTGAGCACGATGAAGGGGAGGGACAAGAGGTAGAGCAGGGGACGGACCACGGCGTTCAGGAGGGCGAGGAGCAGAACGGCGGCGAGTCCTGCACTGAGCGTGTCCACCTGGATGCCCGAGACGATCTGGCTGGCCAGAAAGACCGCCAGGCCGGTGACGCTGAAGCGTATGAGAAGGCCGCGCATGGGGGAGTACCAAGAAGTAATTGGGAAGTGAGTAAGTCAGTAATTGTTGAGAAAAGTCCTTGGCACCTCGGATCATCCCTCAGTTACTCAATTACCACTTGCTCAATTACTCTGACTTCCCTCACGATGCCACCGAGAGATCCACCGACGCTTGCCGCTTGGTCACCTTGTCGTTCGGATCATAATTGGCCACGATCTCCTTCGACGCGTCCTTGGCCGAGACCTGGATCTTCGTTCCCGCGTCTTCGTTGTGCAGATGGAGGAAGATCTCGTAGTAGCCTTCGGCGTTCGTCTTGGTACTGCCCCCGTGCCCGTGCTCTTTCAGGGGCTTGGCCTGGACCTCGACGCCCCCCACCGGTTTTCCGTTGCCGTCGCGGACATACCCATAGACGGTGAAGCCGTGCTCGACCTTGGTCTTCACGAAGATCGGTTTCGGCGTTTCCACGGACGGGTCCTTCAGCGTGCTCAGGTAGGCGGCGAGCGCATTCAGCTCCTCTTCGGTCATCAACTCCTTGTACTTGTCCGGCATCAAACCTTTCTTGTGCTCTTTCTCGAACCCTTCGGCGTACAGGTAGGCGGTGTCGAAGATCTTTTTCTTGATGTCTTCGATCGTGAGCAGGTTGCCGATGTTGTCCAGGACGGGCCCGCGTTTCTTCACGCTGCCCTGCCCGCCGATCTTGTGGCAGTTGTAGCACTCGTGCAGCTCGTAGACCTCGCGGCCGCGCGTGATCAGATCGGAGCCCGAGGCGGGACTCGCCGCCGGCACGACCGATCCGGCGCGGGAGGCGGCCGGCTCGGGGGCGAGTTGGTTGAGCCGGGCGGTCAACGTTTGGATCTTGGCCTCGAGGGCTTTCGCCTGGCGGAGCGATTCGTCGATCGCCTGTTGCTCATGCAACGCCTTCTCCCGCTTGGGGCGCAGGAGTTTCTCGATCTTGCCCTTCTCATCCTCCGGATCGAACTGCGGCAGCAATGAGGCTCCGCCGATATACAGGGTGGAGACGATCACGTAAAAGACGATCAACCCGACGATCGCCTTCACCCCGCTCATGGGATGCATCGAAGGTAAATCGAGCAGGATGAACACGACGGCGCCCAGCATGGCATAGATGAAGAACATGGCCTGGAACACCGGCGGGAACGACAGGGCCGCCGCCGCGCCGACGAGCGCCCCCCCGATGACGAGACCAGCAATGCCTTTCTTGAGCACGTTCTTCCTGACGCTCGGCTGTTCGGCCATACGGTCCTCCGCAGGTGAACGACTGAGTCAGTATACCGTTCTCACGTACGGGGCGCCAATGACGAACGCGCACAAGGCGGCCGGGTCCGTTCAGGTATCGCTCGGCGGGCGCGACGGTCTCCGCATCGCGTGCCGGCTCTACTGCGAGATTCCGGGCGTCGGCGAGGGCGGAAACCGATCCGCGAGCCGCAGCAGCACGAACGCCGTGATCGGAAGATAGATGAAGATGCCGGCCGTCCCCAGCAAGGGCTCGCCGATGCTGAAGGTGACGGCCAAATTGAAGAGCAGCACCCCATAATACAAGCCGCATCCCCAGAGGACCTTCCCGGTCGTCTGCGTCAGATGCCGTGTCTCCCAGGGGAGGGCGGGAAGGAGCCGGTCCGCCACGAAATATCCCGAGAGCGCGATCAGGCCGACGACGGCCCAGCCGAGAAAGTTCGCGAGCGGCACCCCGAAGTAGACGCCCGGAGAGGGATAGCCGTAGATCTGCCCGAGGAACCAACGGTCGCCCCGCAGCGCCACGGGATCGATCACGACGTCGATGAAGACATAGAACAGGGCGGTGACGAGGAGGACCGGCGTGGACGTGCGGGCGTCGCGGTCGAAACGCAGCCGGAGCACCCGCTTCCCGGGCTGCGGTGGAGCGGCGGGCAGCAGAAAGAGCAAGGCGAGGCAGTAGCTCGCATACAGCAGAAAGGTGAACGACAGGGAGTCCATGAACGGGACGTTGGAAATGTACAGCTCTTCCCCGACCGTCGAGCCGGTGTAGTAATACCAGCCGAACGGGAAGCCGGTTCGCGTGGAGGAGAATTCGCACGCGAAGGCCGTGACCCAGCCGATTGCAAAGAAGATCAACGTCCGCGGCCGGCCGAGCAACTGTCCGGACAGGACGAGGAAGACGGCGAGAAACACGAACACGTACGGGCGAAGGACGATGGTTTTGACGAGCAAGACGGGCAGATCCATAGACAGAGGGCGCAGCGGGATCCGGTGACGTCTCCAGCCTCAGCTCATCCGCATCGCATTGCGACGGTCAGGCATAGCCATGGTCCCGGAACCAGCGTACCGCCTTTTCCAGCGCGGTCGCCGCGGGGGTCCGGAGAAGACCGAGCTCACGGGCCGCCTTGCTGCAGTCGTAATGCATGCGGTACTTGGCCATCCGGACGCCTTCCAACGGAATACGGGGAGGCCGATGTGTCAGCCGATCGGCGATCCATTGGTTGGCGTAGGCCAGCGGCAGGACCACCTGACGGGGAAGCTTCACCCGAGGCGCGGCGATCCCGGTGAGCCGGCTGAGGATCTGGAAGATCTCCTGGAGCGAGAGGTTCTCATGGCCCAAAATGTACCGTTCGCCGAGGCGCCCGCGTTCCATGGCGAGCAGATGGCCGGCCGCCACGTCGTCCACGTCGATGAGGTTCATGCCGGTATCGATGTAGGCCCACATCCGGCCCTTCATGAAATCGACGATCATTTGACCGGTCGGCGTCGGTTTGACGTCGCCTTCCCCGACCGGCGCCGACGGGTTCACGATCACCACGGGCAGCCCTTCGCGCGCGAGCTTCAGCACCTCCTGCTCGGCCAGGTACTTCGAGCGCTTGTAATGCCCGGCCATCTGCGACAGCGAGACCGGCGTGTCCTCGGTCCCGACGCCGCCTGAGGCCGGTAAGCCGATCGCCCCGATCGTGCTTGTATAGACGATCCGTTCGACCCCATGGTCTCGGGCCACCGTCAGGAGCGTTCGGGTGCCGGTCACGTTGATGTCGTAAAAGACGGCGGGATCTTGCGCCCACAGCGCGTAATGAGCGGCGACATGGTAGAGCTGCCGGCAGCCGGACAGCGCCCGGCGCAGCGACTCGGCGTCACGCAGGTCGCCGGATACGCGCTCGACGGGCAGGCCCTCGAGGTTGGTGAGATCGCTCTGCGGTCTGGCCAGCACCCGCACGTCCACGCCCGATTTCACGAGCGCCCGGGCCACCGCGGCGCCGACGAACCCCGTGGCTCCTGTGACGAGGACCTTCATAGAAGAGAGTGATGAGTGCAGCGTGATGAGTGAGGGAGAACTTCCTCCATTCATCATTCATCACTCTGCACTCATCATTAATTCTTCCTGGACGTGATGTACCGTGCGAGCTCCCGCAGGGGGTCGGCCTTGGCATCGAACGGACCCAATCGGGCGATCGCGCGGGACACGCATTCGTCGGCGAGCTTGCGGGCGCCGTCCACGCCATAGAAGGTGGGGTACGTCTTCTTCCCTCGTTGCGCGTCGGTCATGGCGTTCTTGCCAAGTTGCTCGCGCGTGCCGGTTACGTTCAGCACGTCGTCGGCGATCTGGAACGCCAGGCCGATGTCTTCGGCAAAGCCCGTCAACCGGTCCAACTGGTCGGCCGTCGCCGAACCGACGATCGCCCCCATTCGGACGGCCGCCCGGATCAACATGCCGGTCTTGCGGGCATGGATGGTTTGGAGAGAGGCCAGATCGATGTCCTTGTTCTCCGCCTGGATGTCGAGGACCTGACCTCCGACCATTCCGAGGTGCCCGGAGCCGACGGCCAACTCATGGATGACCCGGACCTGGCGGGAGGCATCGAGGCCGTCCATCAGATCCGCGCGGCTGCAGATCTCGAACGCCAGCGTCAGCAGGGCGTCTCCCGCGAGAATCGCCATGGCTTCGCCGTACACCTTGTGATTCGTCAGCTTGCCCCGGCGATAGTCGTCGTCGTCCATGGCGGGAAGGTCGTCGTGGATCAGCGAATAGGTGTGGATCAATTCCAGCGAGGAGGCGACGGGAAGCAGGGCCGCGGGCGGTCGTCCGATCGATTCGGCGGCGGCAATGGCAAGGATTGGGCGCACCCGCTTGCCGCCGGCAAAGAGGCTGTACCGCATGGCGTCATGCAGGGCGGCCGGCTCGACGGTCTTGTCCGGAATGATCCGTTCGAGGAAACGATCGACCCGCTCGCGCTGCTCTTCGAGGTATCCGCTGATGTCCACGCTCGCGCTGCTCCACCCGGGTGCCAAGAGGTCCGTAACGGCGCAGGAGAGTAACAAAGGGGTCGACGAAGTGTCAAACCACGGAGCGAGTCGGCGCCGTACATGGTGTGAGCGGGGCCGTGCTTGTTATTTGGGCGGTCGCTTCAGTATACTCGCGCCCTATGAGCATTCGGAAGGCTGGCGGCGAATGGGAGCCGATGCTGTTGGGGATCGAGCCCCGGACGTGCAAGGTGTGTAAGAAGGGCCTCTACCGAAACGTGACGCTGTTCCGCGGCGGGTGGGCTCGGTGCACGGTGTGCAATGAATTCGTGCACTATAGCTGCCTCGCGAGCGGCTCCGTGTCCTTCCTCAAGAAACGACCACGCGTGTGCAAGGTCTGTGAAGGACAGACGTCGGGCGTCGCGTCGGGGGACGTCCGGGCTGCGGTGGCGCCGTGATCCATCAGGGGATGTCGGAGCGGCCGGTGGACAAGGCGTCGCTTGTCTGGCACGGCCGGCTCTTCGGTCTCGTCCGGTTCGTCATCGCGCCGACTCTCCTGTTCGTCAGCGGCTTCTTCACCGTGGATTTCCTGCTCAGCGGGATCTACACCTGGCCGAGGACGAGCCGCGTCATGGCGCTCACGCTGACGCTCGTCGTCCTGGGCTATGAATTCATCTACAAAGAGCAGGCGGCGCGTGAGCCCGACGGTTCCCTCCAGGACCGGCTCAGGACGCTGACCTATTCGTGCGTGGTTCCCTACGCCATCGGCGGCTTGGCGTTGGTTGCGCTCGCCCGTCTCGCCGCGTGACGCTCTCGGCATGTCGCCGATCTTCAACAGCGGCGCGTTCGTCCAGCAGTGTTTTTCCATCCATCCACTGTGCTTGAGCGTCAAGAAGCTGGCGCCTCCCGAGCACCTGCTGCTATCCTGTAGCTCCTGCCAACTGTCGCACCGCCTGACCCTTCGGTCGCTCGCGACCCGGCTGCCGGGCCAGAACGAGCCGGTGGAAGAAACCGGGGAGGCGGCGGTCTCGCGGTTGAGCGCATGCGCCGACGCGCACCGGGCCGCGCTCGGGGTATCGGCTCTGGACGTCATGCAGGACACGGCGGAATTCCGGTGCGCCGAGTGCCGGCGCCTCTTCACGATGCGCGTCGCCGTGTTCGAGACGCATCAGCGGTGAGGATGCGACTGAGCGCGGCGGGCGGCGCCGGGCGGGTGACGGGGTGAAAGAACAACGCAGAGATCCACGTTTCCCGGTCCGCTTCTCCAGCTCATTCTCCTCGGTCAATCGTCTCCAGGGGGAGGGGGAAGTGGTGGATCTGTCGGTGCGGGGCTGCCGCGTGCGCAGCGACGCGGCGGTTCAGGTCGGCGCGGAAGTCCAACTCGATGTCCGCTGCGACGAGCCCGGCGGCCCACTTCGCATCGCACGGGCCGCGATCCGGTGGGCGCAACGAGCGGAGTTCGGGGTGGAGTTCCTGGACATGGCCGATGCCGAGTGGAAACGGTTGTGTGCCGTGGTCAAAAAGCTGGAGAGCCGCCCGTCCGGGCCACCGCCCGGCACGACGTGAGCAGTCGGATGTCGGACGCCGCGACCATGTTCACGCCCGAGGAGCTCCGCCTCATCCGCGACGAGCAGTTCTTTCCGGCCAAGGCGCGGATCATGAAAAAAGTCCGGGGCCTCCTGGAGCAGCTCCATCGACGTCTGCAAGCCGAGCTCAGCGGCGTGGATCTTCTCGCGCCGCCGGGATTCGACCCGGCCAAACACCAGTTCGTCAAAGGCGAGCACCTCGAGGACTTCCCCTACCAGTATCTGGATTTCCCCAAGCACTTCGACGGCGGTCAGAAGTTCACTTTTCGGACACTCTTCTGGTGGGGGCACCATTTCACCTTCGCATGGATCCTGGAAGGCGACCGGCTCCTCGAGTACAAGCAGAATCTGATCAATCGGTATCATGCGGTGGCTGGCCAGGACCTGACGCTTTCACTCGGGCCGAGTCCCTGGGAATGGAACACGGGAGAAGGCTACACGCTGCCCTTGACCCACGACCGGAAGTCGCAGGTCTCGGCCGTGCTTTCGGGGCGCTCGTTCTTCAAGCTGGGACGGTTCGTAGCGCATGACGATCCGCTCGTCGCCGAGGGGCGGGTGGTGGACGCCGGCGTGCAGGCCTTTCGCGCCCTGTTGCCCGTCGTCCGGGCGTGAGCCGTGAGGAATGAGCGGCGGAGGACATGGAGATCGGGTTCGGCTTATACACTCTGCTCGCCGTGGCCGTGGGCGTCCTGGCCCGGCGGGAGTTCGGACGCTCGGCGATCGCCTGGTTCTTCCTGGCGCTGCTGCTCACGCCGCTCGCAGGGCTCTTGCTGTTCGTGCTTCCGGCGAGGCGGCGGCGGTGTCCGTATTGCGCGGAACCGATTCAGCCATCGGCCGTCGTCTGTCGCTTCTGCCGGCGGGACGTACCGCCCCTGTCCGACTCGGCGCTCCCCGGCAGCACGAGGGCCGTCTTGTTGATCCTCGTCGTGGCGGTGCTGCTGGCCGCCGTCTCCCAATGCCAGTCCCGGGTACGGTGGTGGCCGGCCGATAAACCGGTCGAGGTCCGCACGTAGGAGGCCGACCGAGTTCGTGATCCCTTGCCAAGGAGGAATCGTGCGCGATCGACGGGTCTGGATTGCCGTGGGGCTTGCCCTGCTGCTGGGGGTGTGCGGGACGGGGGACACCGTCATGCTGTACCCCGGGCGGTCCGGTTGTCTCCGGGCGACGCGGCGGCCCCAACGGATCGATTGAAGGCCGTCATCGTCCCATTCGAAGACGGGCGCGCAAAGAAGGGCACGATCGGGAAACGGGTCCATGCGGGTGGAGGAGAGACCCTGTACAAGGTCTGGGGCGACAATCCCGGCCAGGTGGTCGCCGAGTTCATGGCCGACTACCTGAAACAAAAAGGTTGGGACGTGGACGTTCGGACCGTGGAGCAGTCCGGCCAGGAGCCGCCGGCTGATGTGACGATTCGCGGGCGGGTTCAGGAGTTCGCCGCCGACGCCGTCAGTCGTCCCGGGTCCACCATCATCGAGACCAAGATGCTCGTCTCGCTGAAGGTGGCCCATCCGAACGGCGACCCGGAGCGGATGACGCTCCAGGGCGCGCGGAGGGAGAAGGTGGTGGTGTTCAATGACCGAGACGTCCAAGCCGCCCTCAATACCATGATGAAGGAAAGCCTCGATCGACTGATGGCGGATACCAAGGTCGAGCACCGCACCTGGCGGGTGCGGTGACCCGGCGGAGGGACCCGGACGTGACGCGGGCACGCTCCATCGATCGGCCGCCCGGGGAGGCGTCGTGAATGCGCGAGCGGCGATGGGAATCACGGCAGGCGCTCGATTTTCATCAAGTGTTGGCCGTCGGGGAGCATCTTGCGGAGCTGGGGCTCAGCCCCGCGGCGCCCGCCAAGGACATCATCTGTTATATCGAGGAGTGGTTCGTCGAGGCGCCGGACCAGATCGATGAGCTCGACCCGTGGCCGATCGAGGACGTCACGCTCGTCCAGATCCGAGACGGCTGGCAGGGGGATTTCTTTCTCCTCGCCGGCGCCTTCCACACGTTGTATCGGCGCCATCGATCAGCCGCGACCTATTGCTCCGTCAGTCACCCCTGGAGCATCCGCACGCCGCTCGCCACGATCCTCCCTCGCGCGATGCTGTGGCTCGGCTTTCGGCATACCCATGCCTTCGTCCGGGTCCGACTCCATACGACGGAAGTAGTGACGCCCGGCGAAACGCGGCGCGACGGGGAGCGGGCTCGATGGGTGGCGGATCGGGAACTGGCGTTTCGTGAGGCGATCGACCTCCTCGACCTCCCGCTCACGGTGAGAGAGGACCGCCGGCAAGTCCTCGTCGAGGCGGAGCCGGGCGTGGCGCTCTTGTGCTCGTGGCCGGATGCCTTCGGGCCGTGCCAGTTCGAGTACAATTCGTCCGACGCCTTCGAGTTTCTCGTTCCTGCGAGCCGGTTGGCGGCGACGCATCCGGAGCCGACGACCGTCCGCGCCTATCTGACCGGCTTCACCGAAGAGGCGCTCATGGAGTTTCAGGCGATCGACCCGGAATTCAGGAGCGCCTATCGCTGTTCGGCCCATTGCCCGCTGGACGAGCTCCCGGACGTCTTGGCTGCGATCGCGCCGACGGGGCGCCTCTATGCCACGCTGTGCGAGTTCCCGACGCAGACGTTCTTGCCCGCAGCCGAGGACGCATCGGCGATCATCGGCATCGTCGGAGCCGACGGGACATTCCAGATCGAGGCCAGGCTGAACCGGGCGCCGCTTCCCGACGAGGAGATGGACGGGTGGCTCGAGAGCCTCTTGGGACTTCCCATGGTGTATGCACCGCTCCCACCTTTCCCATGACCCGATGCTGCGCCGGACTCGCGCCGGCCGCGGCCTGATCGTCGTTCCGTGCCGATGATGCCGGTCGTGGCACGCTGGCGAACTGCGCTGGCCAAGCCCTTCCTGCCCGTCGTCTTCTTCTTTGCCGGCGTCACCTATGACACGCTCACCCTCACCCGCATCGACCGGCTGCTCGACAATCTGATCTTGTTGCTCTATCTGGCCCTCCTCGGTCTGTTGATCGTGGTGAAGGGCCGGGCGGATCTGGGGCAGCCGCTGTCGGCCTCCCTGGCCGGTCGTCCGGCGCTGGCGCAGGTCGTCGGCCGGACCGAATCCTTCTATCCCATGGCCATCCAATTCCTGCTGGGAGGCCTCTTCAGCGCCTATACGATTTTTTATTCCCGGAGCGCCTCCTTCACCGCGACGGCCGTCTTCTTCGGCCTGCTGGTCGTGCTCCTCGTGGCCAATGAGTTTCTCCGTGATCGCCTCTCGAACCTCACCCTGCTCCTGGCCCTCTACGCGGTCGTCAGCGTCAGTTTCTTCACGTTCTTCCTGCCGGTCGTCACGGGCCTGATGAATGCGTTCGTCTTTCTCGTCGGCACGGGGCTGGCGGCGCTGTGGACCTGGCGGGTGGCCGGACTGGTCTACCACGGCATCCCCGGATACTCGCGGTGGGACACGGCGCGGGCGGCGGCGCCGGCGGGAGCGGTGGTGGCCCTGCTGATCGGCTTTTACGTCCTGAATTGGATCCCCCCGGTGCCGCTGTCGATGAAGTTCGGCGGCATTTACCGCGAGGTCACCAAGGATGAGGCGGGCTATCGGCTGACGTTCCAAGCCGGTCGATGGTACGAGCCGCTGAAGCGGTCTGAGAACCCTTTTTACGGTGAAGGCCCGGCCTACTGCTTTACCGCGGTCTTCGCTCCTGTCGACTTGAAGACGACCGTGTACCACCGATGGCAGTATCGGCCGGAGCGCCCGGCGGGAAAGGGGACCGCGGTCTTTGCGACGACCGATCGCATCGCCATCCAGATCTCCGGCGGCCGGGAGGCAGGCTACCGGGGGTATACGGTGAAGCAGCGCGTGCAGCCGGGGGACTGGCGAGTCGACGTCGAAACGGAGGACGGACGGATCATCGGGCGAATCGGGTTCCGAGTCGAGGAGGGGACGGGTGCGGAGGGAGCAAGCCGAACGATCGTCTACTGACGCCGCTCGGACGGTGGCTCGGCTGCCGCCGGGCAGCCGAGCCGCGACCGCTATTTGCCCTGGATGAGCACGACGAACTGGGAGGTCCCTCCCTGCGTCATGACGTTGACCGGGGTGAGCCCCGACTTCATCGCCGGCACGGTGGCCTCCAAGGTCGTGTCGTTGACGTAGGTGAACGTCGCGTTCGAGGAGCCGAACGACACGTGATTGAAGCACTGCTTGGTGCCGAAGTTCCGGCCCTTGATCGTCACCTTCTCGCCGGGTTTCACGGTGTCCGGGGTCACTTTCGTGATCTTCGGGTGCGCCGAGGGGTCACAAGTGGGGGCATTGGCGACGCTGGCGGGCGGCGCCGACTTCGAGGCCGCCTCCGCGGCCATCGCCGCGAATACCAAGAGCATCACTCCCGCCACGGCACCGGCACGCAGCCCGCTCCGCTGATCGATCCTCTGGTCCATGGAAGACCTCCTTTCTGGGTCGGGTGCGCCCCGACGCATCAAGTATAGAGGATGTCCCGAATTGCGGGTCCCGCGGCGCATCACGCGCACGGCCTGTACATTTTTGGAACCCGGGCGCAAATTTCCGGCCTCGCGGGCGCCGAGGAGGCTTGTAGAGGGATGCGGACTCGCGGCTAGGAAGTGTGAGCGGGGTTCTTCGTCGTGTGCTGGAAGGTGCACTTCGGGCAGGTATAATGGATGAACTGTCCGCCGGCGACGAGGCGCTTCGCCATCGGAATCTTGCACCACGTGCACAGCCGATCGGGGAGATCGATCGCGGAGGAGGCAGGATCCGGTGCCGTCGGGGTCGTCATGGCAGGATTGTCTCCGAGGCTTCCGAAAGAAGTCAAGAAACCCTCACAAAGTCTCTAGACAGTCGATAGGTACTGCTATATAGTGCGCACCCAATTGTCGGCACCCCAACCCCTAACCTGGAGGAACGCGAAGCATGAGCGTACCCGCAAGCGCCGAGAGCAGCATCTTACCATCGTTAGCCCCGACGCCTTCTCCGACCGACGCGGCGGAGGATTTGGTCGGAGAGGGAAAAGCCTGGGGCCTCTCCACATCGGTCGACCTTCAAGATTGCCATCCCGAGACCATCCGTGACCGGAATCAGATCGAAGCGTACGTCATTGCGCTGTGTCAGCTCATCGGCATGAAGCGGTACGGCGAGTGCCAGATCGTGCACTTCGGCGAGGGGCGGGTTGCAGGCTACTCGATGATCCAGCTCATCGAGACGTCGTTGATCAGCGGCCATTTCGCAAACGACACCAATCGGGCCTATCTCGACATCTTCAGTTGCAAGGGCTACGACCCGGCGATCGTCGAGGCGTTCTCCAAGGAGTTCTTCGGCGCCCGCCGCAGCATCCGGTCGGTCGGCCTCCGCTACTGACTTTCGTTCGGATGAAACCAGCATCGGTCCAAGAATTCTTCCGCCGCTTGCCCGAGAAGTTCGACGCGGAAGCCGCGGAAGGGCTCAGCGCCGTCTACCAGTTCGACCTCAGCGGCCCCCAAGGCGGACAGTATCACGTCCTGATCGAGGGGGCCGCGTGTTCGGTGGAGCCGGGCGCCCACCCGAATCCCAACGTCACGTTTTCCATGTCGGCGGAAGATTGTCTAGGAATTCTGAGCGGGCGGCTGGACGGCTATTCGGTGTTCCTCTCCGGGCGGGTTCGGGTTTCCGGCGACCTGGGGCTCGCCATGCAGCTCAAGTCCTTGTTCCCCACGGTCCATTGATTCACGCCCGGACCGGCTCACCGACCGGCTTCGGGACGATCCGGGCCTTCCCGTTCTCTTCAGCCTCTTCGAGCCGCCGAGCATCGGGGTCCGGCGGGCGCGGGAAGCGTTCCTCCAACATCAAGTAGAGCGTCGGGATCAGGAAAAGCGTCAGGAGGGTCGAGACGCTCAAGCCGCCGATCACGGCGCGGGCCAATGGAGCGTTCGTTTCTCCGCCGGTGCCGAATCCGATCGCCATCGGCAGCAGACCGAAGACCGTGGCCAACGAGGTCATCAGGATCGGCCGCAAGCGCGTCCGCGCGGCCAGGACGACCGCCTCCCTCAGCGCCGTGCCCCGTCGCCGCAGCACGTTCGTGTAATCGACCAACAAGACGCCGTTCGAGACGACGATGCCGAGCATCATGATCACGCCCATGAACGAGGTGGTCGACAGCGTGGTGTTGGTGATGAAGAGCATCAGGATCACTCCCGGGAAGCCGAGCGGGACCGAGAACATGATGATGAACGGATCGATGAGCGACTTGAACTGAGCCGCCATCACCATGTACACGAGCACGACGGCGAGGATGCTGGCGAACAAGAGCCCTTCGAACGTCTCGCGCTGCTGTTGGATCTGTCCGGCCAGTCGGATGCTGAACCCCTGGGGGAGCTGCAGGTCGGCAAACCGGGCTTCCAGGTCGCCTGCAATGGCGCCCAGGTCGCGCCCGATCGGATTCGCGGTGATGTGGACGACGCGCTGGAAGTACTTCCGCTCGATCCGGACCGGTCCGGCGTTGAACCGGATCGAGGCGATGTTCTTGAGCAAGACCGGCTCGCCGTTCTTCGTGCGCAGCAGGATGTTCTCCAGGTCCGCCAGATCCTTCCGGTGCCGCTCGTCCAGCCAGGCGCTGATGTAGTACTCGTTCCCGTTGGTCGGATCGGTGAAGATGATGGGATCGGTCTGCCCGTTGCCGTTCAAGGAATAGAGGACGGCGTTGGCCACGTCCTGCTCACTCACGCCGAGGAGCGCCGCCTTCTCACGATCCACGTCGATGTCCAGCTCGGGATAGTTTTCTTCCCGACTGACTTCGATGTCTGCCAGCCCCGGCACCTGATGCATGATGGTTTCGACCTGGCGGATGACGCCGCGGGCCTTTTCCAGGTCGTAGCCGTAAATCTCGACGTCCACCGCCTTCTGGGAGCCGAAGCTCGTGACGCGCTTCACGAGCCCGCCGGGGTCGAAGAACATGGCGACGCCGGGGAACAGCTTGAGCACCTTGGGCCGGACCTCGTTCATGATCTCGATCTGATTGCGCCGCCGCTGGTTGGGCGGCTTGAGGTAGACCTGGACCAACGAGGTGTGCGGTCCGGTGTTCGGGTTGAACAAGGACGAGCGGCCTTGTTGCAGCACCCCCGTGCTCGAGACGATCGTCTCGAGCTCGTCGGGCGGGATCGTGGCCCGCAGCACGCGCTCGATCTCCGCCACCTGCTGCTCGGTCTTCTCCAGCCGCTGGCCGACCGGGGCGCGCACCACGATGCGGAATTGACTCTCGTCGCTGACCGGGATGAATTCGGTGCCGATCAGCGGCAGGAGGGCGAGCGAGGCCAGGAAGAAGACGACGATGGAGACGATCAACACCCGTCGGTGGGTCAACACCCACGAGAGCGCGTCTTGGTAAGCCGCGTCCAGCCCCTCGTAGCGCGCTCGGCTCCATTCCATGAGGCGGCGGTACCATTCCGGCATCCGGCGGGTCCGGTCGTGCTCCGGGCGCAGAAATTTGTAGCAGAGCGCGGGGGTCACGGTGCGGGAGACGAAGAACGAGGTGAAGAGCGCAATCGCGATCGTCAGCACCAGGGGAATGAAGAGCAGCTTGGCGATGCCCACGACGAAAAAGATCGGCAGAAAGACGACGACCGTCGTGACCGTCGAGGCGAAGATCGGCATGGCCACCTCCCGCGCCGCCTCGAGCACCGCCTGCCAGCGCGGCTGACCGGTATTCAAATGGCGCTGGATGTTCTCCAATTCGACGATCGAATCGTCCACCAGCCGGCCGACTCCCAAGGCCAGACCGCCGAGCGTGAACACGTTCAGGGTCTGTCCCGTGAAGTAGAGCATGATGAACGTGACGACGATCGACAGCGGGATGGCCACCGAGATGATCAGCGTGCTGGTCAGGTTGCGAAGGAAGACGAGGATGATCGCCGCGGCGAGCAGCGAGCCGTGCAGGGCCTGTTCCATCAAATTGCCGATCGACTGCCGGATATAGATGGACTGATCGAAGGAGACGCCGAGCTTGACGCCGGCCGGGATGCCGATCATCTTCGGCAGCGCGGCCTTGAGCGCGTCCACGACCTGGACGGTATTGGCCGTCGGCTGCTTGTTGACCCGCAGGTACACCGACCGCTGCCCGTCGGTCCGGACGATATTGGTCTGGATGTCCGAGGAGTCGGCGACGTAGCCGAGGTCCCGGACACGGACGGGGTTGCCCGCCTGGTCCACCTTGACCACGACGTCCTTGATCGGGTCCACCGTCTTGAACTGGTTGTTGGTGAAGACGTTGTAGTCGAGGTTGCCGGCTTTCAGGTCCCCGGACGGGAGGATCAGGTTCGAGGCCTTCACCGCGCTGACGACGTCCAGGATTGACAGGCCGCGGGCATTGAGCAGCCCGGGGTCGAGGTTGATGTTGATCTGCCGGATCTTGCCGCCCTCCACCGTCGCCGCCGCGACATTCGGCAACTGCTCGATTTGCGGCGCGATCGTGTTGAAGGCGAGGTCGTACAAGGCCCGCTCATCCAGGTTGCCGCCCGAGACGGTGACGACCGCCACGGGGATATTCGAGACGTCGAACTTGACGATGAACGGCTGCAGGATGCCCGGCGGGAGCTGATTGAGGATCTGGGTGACGCGCTGCATCACCTCCATCTGGCCGACGTTGATGTCGGCGCCCCAATTGAACCAGATCTGGACGGCCCCGATGCCCAGTTTCGAGAACGACTCGACGTGCTCGACGTTCGACGCCGAGCTCACCGCCTTCTCAATGGGATAGATGACGCTCTGCTCGATGTCGATGGGCGGGGCACCCTTGTACACCACGCCGACGAAGGCGACCGGGACCTGGATATTCGGAAACAGATCGACCGGAAGTCGCTGGAGCGAAGTCAGACCGAGCACCACCATCGCCAGCGAGAGCATCAGGATGCCGATCCTGTTTCGGAGCGCGAGAAGCGTCAGCCACATAATTGAATAAGTGCAGGGTGCCGAGTGCTGAGTCCTGAGTGAAGAACAAGATCGGACGGTCGCGCCTGTAATGCCCGCGGAGTGCTGAGTGCGAAAAGTGCTGAGTGCTGAGTGCTGAGTGCTGAGTAGGGCGCTGAGAAAAGTGCCCGGTGACCAGTGCTCAGTGGTGAGCGGGCAAGGTGAACGGACAATCGAGGCGGAGCATTTGTGCCGATCGCCGGCCGGTATGGTTTAGTCGGTTGTCTTCTCACTCTCCGCACCCTGTACTTGACATGCCATGTCTTTAATTGTTCACTCAGCACTCAGCACTCAGCACTCAGCACTCAGCACTCAGCACTCAGCACTCAGCACTGCCCTAGGACTGCGGGAGCGGCCTTACTTCCACCGGCGTCCCGGTCGTCACGAGGTCTTTTCCGGACACGATCACCTGCTCGTCGCCGTGCAGTCCCCTGGTGATCTCGATTTGGTTGCCGACGCGGATGCCGACTTCGACCGGGACCTGAACCGCCTTGCCGTCCTTCACGATATAGATGTACTGCAGCTCGTCGAGCTGGGTCAGGGCATCGACCGGGATGTGGACGGCCTGCTCGTGCCTGCCCACCTTCAGATCGACCCGCGCGAACATGCCGCCCTTCAGCGCGTGATCCTTGTTCGGCAGGTCGACTTCCACGGTCATGGTCCGGGTCGCCCGGTTCAGCGCCTGCACGACCCGCGTGACCTCGCCTTCGAACACGCGATCGGGGTACGCTTCCGCCCGGATCTCCGCCTTCTGCCCGATCTTCACCAGCGGCACGTCCTTCTCGACGACTTCGATGAGCGTCCGCACCGTATCGATCTCATGGAGATTGAGAATGCCGCGTGAGAACGTGGACGTGCTGCCGGTGGAGCCGTTGACGAAGGCCCCGGGGTCCAGGTTCCGCTCCGCCACGTACCCGTTGAACGGGGCACGGATATAAGAATAGGACAGATTGGTCTCGGCCTGTTGGAGGGCCACCTCCATCTGCTTCACCTGAGCCCGCAGGGATTCCAACTGCGCGACCGCCATGTCGTAGGCGATCTCGGCGTTGTCCAGGTCCTGCTGCGAGATGAACTGATCCTTGATGAGCGCCCGCATCCGGTCGAGCTGCAGCTTGGCGCTGCGGATGTTCGCCTCCTGCCGCAGCACATCGGCGCGCACCTCGGCGAGGTTGGCTCTTGCACGGTTGACCGCGTGGACATAGTCCGTGTGATCGATCTCGACGAGCAGCTGGTTGGTCTTCACGAAGTCGCCTTTGTCGACATGGATCTTGGCGATGTACCCGTCGACGCGCGAAAAGATGGTCACTTGCTGGAACGGCTGGATATCGGCCGTGTAGGACAAGGAAATGTCCAGGTCGGCGCGGACGGGTTGGACGGTCCCGACGGTGATGACGCGCGGCTTGCGCGCGTCCGTCCTGGCACCGCTGCTCGTCAGGCGAAAGACGACGAGGCCCACCACGACGAGCACGAGGACCACCACGGTCGTGAGGGCCAGGTATTGCTTGAAGCGGCTCACTGAGTGCGCTCCTTCGACTTGGCGCCTCGTGAGCGCCTGCGAATGCCGTCGAGGAACAGGGTGACGTAGGTCTCGACCGATTCTTCAGGGGAGCAGTGTGCTTGAACTCGGAAGATTTCATGGAGCAGGCGGTGGTGGGCGACCATTCCCATGAAGGCGCGGGCGACCAGCAGAGGGTCCACCGGGCGGAAGGCCCGTTCTTTGATCCGTTGCCCGATATAGTTCGAGAGGTAATCGTAGAACATGCGATGCTGACTTCGAAAGAACATGTCCGACAGCTCGTGACCTTCCAAGGCGCTGAACAGGAGCAAGCGCATGAGAGTCGGATCGGAGCCCCGATGGATCCGGTAGTTCGCAATGAGCGTGAAAACGCGGATGTCGTCCCGCTTCTTGGCCGCCTCGTCCACCACTTCCAAGAGCTCCGAGATCGGGGCCTTCTCGGCGAGGATCGCGGCGTAGAGCGCTCGCTTGGTCGGGAAATACTTGAACAGGAGGGCTTCGCTGATGTGGGCGGTCCTGGCGATCTCCCGGGTGGTCGTCCCCTTGAACCCGTTCGCGGCGAATAGCGCCGCTGCCGCGGAAATGATATGGGCCTCCCGCTCCTGCCTGGCGAGCCGCCCGCCGTTCTGTCGGACCTTGTTCATGTCGACCGAAGTAAGTGAGTGATTACTCACGTGACTGTACCACAAGCAGGCACCGGGCACAAAGCGCCCTGGTGATGGCCTCTGAGCTGGGTTGTGAACGTTGGCTGATGAAGAGAGAAAGGAGGCGGCGGGGTGGGGCCGGCTCTCCGCTGGCAGCCAGGAGAGCCCCGGCGGCGGCCGGACGTCCGCTTGGCGGATCAACTCGCTGCCTTTCGTGCTGGCGCCCAAAGGCAGCTTCAGACAGGATCCGCCAGCGCCGAAACGGCGCCCGCTCCGGGCACCAACCCTCTCAGGCCACCGAGGCCCTGACCACGTTCCGAGGCCGGCCGAACCCCGCCCACGTGATTGAAGATAACCGATGTAGACGGAGCCAAGGCTGACCCTATTAAGGAGAGAGGCCCAGGTTGGATAGTGTGCAGGTCGATCGTGAGTCCGGATGCTCCTTCTTTTGAACTCTGTGTTACGTTATCCTACATGACGTTAGGAGCCTGTGATGTCTAAGAGAGTCTCCACCCCCCCGCCAGGATTCGACGATCTTTCGGTTGACGAGCAAATCGATTTCGTGCAGTCCCTCTGGGACCGAATCGCCGCCACTCCTGAGCGTGTTCCCGTGCCTGAATGGCACCGCCGGATCATCCGTGAGCGCCTGGAGGCGTACCACGCGAATCTCTCCTCTGGTCGGCCCTGGCCCGACGTCCGCACGGACATCGAACGCAAGTTGCGAGATCGTTGATCTGACGTACAGTATCCTTCAGCGCCGAAACGGCGCCCGCTCCAGGATCCATCATCTTCAGCCACCAGCGCACTGATCACGTACCGAGACGGCCCTAGGCCATCAGGTGGTGAAGATCAAAGAGAGCTACCGAGCCACACCGAGGCGGCAGGGTGCGGCCGGCTCTCCGCTGGCAGCCCCAGGGTCCCGGCGGCGGCCGGACCTCCGCTTGGCGGATCAACTCGCTGCCTTTCGTGCTGGCGCACAAAGGCAGCTTCAGACAGGATCCGCCAGCGCCGCCGCGGCGCCCGCTCCGGGCAGCAACCATCTCATGCCGCCGCGGCTCTGATCACGCTCCGAGCCGACCCCACCCCGCCCGCGGAGGATTTGAGCGTTGTATAAACCAAGATCGTCCATTCGACTGAGAGCGGGTGAACTACAAGCCTAGGAGTGCGGGGTTACCAGTACTAGGCATTGAAGGAGTGCCCCGCCAGGTAGACTTCCTACACTAAAATACTAGAAAGAGCAGAGTACTCTTGTAGAAGCACTCGCGTAACTTATCTGCTGTAGCGAGTGCGCGGATGAGAAGTCGCCTTATTTCCGACCGGTTATTCCCCGCGCCGCTGAGCCGAAACGTTAGATGCCCGAGAACCATGGAGCCTTGGTTATCGTTGTTGGGACAAGCCATTCGATTCAGATGGGAACCGAGGGCGTTAATCATGCGGCTAGTGAGGAGTTGAAGGGTTTCTTAGCGAATCTGTGCCGAACTACGAAATTCGCGCTGTGGCCGAAGAAATGAGTGCCGACGCCTTGGCAGAAAGCCAATGTGTGGGTTCAGTTCCAATGCGGGTGGCCGAGTCTTTGCGGGTGCAGCACAGGTTCTGCGACCCTGGACGGTCTGAACGAGTTAAGTTGGGAATCTACCAAGAGAAGATTCGAGCTCAAGGGTTTCTTTCGGGTTGGTCAGAGGTTGAAATATCCTCCCGTATTCTGATGAACCATGCGATCCGCGAGCCAGTAATCCTCCTAATTCCCATATGTGTATGTTATGAATTCGCATAGCTCATCGCTGACGAATTCGGGGCCCTTGAAAAGACTACGCAGTTACCCCGTGAGGACTGAAATCTGTTAAGAATCTGTCTTCACACACGGCGCAGACGTTCCCATAGAATCTTTGATGTGACGGTGATTCTTTCGGTGAGAGTAGAGAAAAATTACTGCCTGATCTTCGCCCAGGCCTGCTGGTATTCCTCGAACGAGTCGACTTCCATCCAACCCTTGTAGATGGGGATGCAGTGGACGGCGTGGCCGGTGTCGATGATCTCTTGGAGGAGGTCGGTCAGGGAGGCTTTCGTGAGGCTGCCGGCTTCGTGGAAGCCTTTCGATTGGTATGTCTCGAGCGCGGCGCGATAGACCTGCTTGAAGATCTCCGTCCCCCGCTCCGAGAGCATGGCCAGGCCGATGAATTCCCCGTGCGCCTGCTCGTGTGGGACGTGCTGCCCGATTTTCAGCACCGCGTTCTGCTCGTCGGGCGTCACGTATCGCAGGACATGGCTCTTGCCCGGCGGGTCCTTGAGCGTGACGAGGTCGGGCTTGATGTGAGGCACCGGGCTGCCGTGCTGCTGGTACTCCGACCAGGCCAGGTCCACCACGAGGGTGATGTCGGCGGGGCTCTTGAGCAGCTTTTCGAGCACGGCCGTCTCGAACACGATGTCGCCGTAGAGGATCAGCGTCCGTCCGTTCAGCTCGTTCTCGGCGCAAAAGAGCGAGAACACTTCCCCGGTCTCTTCATACCGGTCGTTGTCGTAGTAGCGGATGTTCGGAAGCGTGATCGCGTCTTTCTTGTAGCCGCGCACGAGGGCGATGTCCTTGATGTTGCAGTCGTTCAGCGCGGCGACCTGGCGCTCGAGGATCGTCTTGCCCTTGATGTCCAGGAGGCACTTGGGTTTGTCCTCGATCAACGGCAGGAGGTGTTTTTCGAATCCGGCCGCGGCGATGAGCGCGGTGATCTTTTCGCCTCCCATGGGGAGGAACCGCCGCTCGTCCTCCTCCATCTGCGGGACGCCGACGATCTCGTAGACTTCCTTGAGCTTCACGATGCGATCGTTCACCGAGCCGGGCCGGGTGTCCTGTTTGATGACGGTCAGCGCGTCCTTCATGGCCCGGATGCTCGCGCGGACCAACTGGTTGGCATAGATGACGATCTTGAAGCCCGCCTCCTCCAGCTCCGCGGCCGTCACGCCGTCGAAGATGGTCGGGACGACGACGAGCGGCGCGCGGCCCGACCAGGCCTTGGCCACCGCCTTGAGCTCATCGAACGTCGATGACTTGGAGTGGATGAGGACCGCATCGGCCCCCGCCTCGGCGTAGGCTTCCGCCCGCTGTAAGGCCTCGTCCTGTCCCCAGCCGGCGATGAGGGCCTCCGTGCGGGCGATGACGACGAACTCGGGAATCGTTTGCGCGGCCTTGGCGGCCCGGATCTTTCCGCAGTGCTCCTCGATCGGAATCAGCTCCCGCCGCACACCCGCATAGAAGCTGCATCGCTTGGGGTACACGTTGTCCTCGATGCAGATCGCCGCCACGCCGGCGCGCTCGCGGTCGTTCACCGTCCGCATGACGTTGAGCGCGTTGCCGTAGCCGGTATCGCAGTCGGCGATGATCGGGATCGACACGGCCTCGGCCATGTTGCGCTCGATTTCGAGCTGCTCGGTCGAGGTGATGAAGCTTGCGTCTGGGATGCATTTGAGCGAGGCGGAAATGGCGAACCCGCTGGCCCAGATGGCGTCGAAGCCGGCCTGCTGGATCAGCTTTGCGCTCAGGGCATCATGCGCGCCGACGGCTTTGATGATCCCGGGGCGCTCGAGCAGGGCTCGAAGTGTGGTCGCTGGGTGACGCATGGGGCGCCATGATGCGCAAGACGCCGTTCAATGTCAACGACGAAGATCGCGGGCGGGCTCGGGCGCCTGAGGAGCGGAGGCAAGGACTTTGTGGCTCAGCCTTCTTGAAAGGCGTCCGCCAGCGCGTACTGCTCGAAAAAGATCGTGCCGCGCTCGGTCCGCTGCTCATAGGTCAGGTTGATCTCGGTGTGCGGACCTCGCCAGTTGAGTTGATGCACGTGCACGTCGGCGAGCTGGCCGGGCGTCCGGTCGAGTGGGCCGAACGTGCGCTCGAAGTAGGCGACGATGCGGTCGTGCGCGTCCTGCCCTTGATAGCGGATGACGACCCGAGCGAACTTGCCGTCGACGGTGAGGAACCGCATGGACGTCACGCGGGCGGTGCCGAGCGGGGGCGGGCCCTGTCGCAGCTCGTAGCCCTTGATGCGAGGCGAGGACTCCACCAATACGAACTCGGGGGTCTCGGAAAAGCTCGCTCCCCAGGGGATCCCCTCGAAGCCCCCGGGGTCGTGAGTCATCGGGACCGCCCAGACCGCACCACGCGGAACGAGCGCCAGCACGAGCCCGATCAGCAGACGGAGTCCGATTCCCACGGCGCGGCCCTCAATACCCGTGCTCGGGGAGCATGTCGTTGAAGAGCGGCGCGAAGGTCCGGCTCTCGAAAAAGACGAACCCGCGGTCGCCCTGCGCCTGGTAGGTCACGTTGATCTCGGTATCCGCGCCCCGCCAGTTGTACTGTTGATTGAGCCCGCGCGCCATTTGGCCCGGCGTCCGGTCGATCGGGCCGTAGCGAGACTGCAGATAGGCCAGGATCTGATCATGGACCGCCTTGCCGTGGTAGCGCACGGTGACGCGGGCGAATTTGCCGTCCACGGTGTAAAACTGCAGGGACTCCACCTTGATCTCGCCCAGCGCCGGCGGCTCCTGTGTACGCGTGTACCCCTTCACCCGTTCACCGGAATCGACCAGACTGAAGCCGTCCGCCTCCCGAAGCGCGCTTCCCCACGTGATGCCGGCAAAGCCGTTCGGGTCGTTGACCATCGGGGTCGACGCCATGGCGAGAGCGGGGAGCAGGGCGAACAGGAGATATGCGAGCAGCCGCGTGAGACGAGCGGGAATCCGAGCTCCGGAAGAAACCGTCATGCCACCCTCCATATCCCGGCTCCTATTCCATCGGGTTGTCCTGAAAGCGCGGCGCGAGAGCCCGGCTGTCGATGAACAGGTAGCCTCGTTCGGTGGAAGCCTGATAGGTCAGATTGATCTCCGTCTCGCCGCCGCGCCAATTGTACTGTTGGTTGAGTCCGCGGAGCATCTGCCCGGGGATCTGGTCCAGCGGCCCGTAGCGACGCTGCAGGTAGGCGAGCAGGCGCGCGTGGGTCTCGCGCCCATGGTACCGCGCGGTCACCCGCGCGAACTTTCCATCCACCGCGAGCAATCGGACCTGGTCCATCGGGACCTCTCCGATCGTGATCTGTTCCTGTGTCGGCGCGTAGGTCTCGATGTGATCGGCGGTGCCGACGAGCCGGAGGTCCGGCCGGCCGGCCAGGGGCGCCTCCCACGGCAGCCCGTTGAAACCGCCGGGGTCGTTGAGGAGCTCGACGCCGAGCGCGGGAAGGCCAACGAGCAGCACGCTGCTCATCACGGCGAAGAGCGCGGCGAGTCGGCGGGGGACGGCTCGGGAACGCATAGTGTCCGGAGGCTCTGAGCCTAGCATGATTACGCGCTCGCGGCAACGGCGCGTCTTGTGCCTGCCGGTTTCAGCCGCTATAATGCCGCACCGTTTTCGCCGGGCTTGGCGGCCGCATTCTCATCATGATCGACAGCGACGATTTCGTTCAGGCGCTTCAAGACATCGGGTTCAATTTCTTCACCGGTGTTCCCGATTCCATCCTCGGCGGCATCATCGCCAGCCTGATGGAACGGCGGCTGTACACCCCGGCCGTGCGCGAGGACGAGGCGCTCGCGATGGCGGCCGGTGCCTTCATGGCGGGGAAGATTCCCGCGGTGCTCATGCAGAACTCCGGCCTCGGGACGTCACTGAACACGCTCATTTCGCTGAACATGATCTACCAGCAGCCCTGCCTGCTGTTGATCTCGTGGCGGGGCTTCCAAGGCAAGGATGCGCCGGAGCATCTGGTGATGGGCGAGAGCATGCCGCAGTTGCTCGAGGCCATCCGTCTGCCGTACCGGACGCTGTCCGAATCCTCGATCGTGGACGATCTGAAGTGGACGGCGCAGACCTTCATGAAGCAACGCGTCCCCGTCGCCTTGCTGTTGAAGAAGGGGATCGTCAAGGGTATCCAGCCATGAGACCGGAGGAGGGGACGATTCAAAGCCGGGCGCGCGCGATGAGCGCGCTGCTCGAGTTGCTGACGGACCAGCCGCTCATCGTCTGCAACGGCTTCCCATCCCGCGAGGCGTTCAAGCTCGCCGACCGGCCGATGACCTTCTACATGATCGGGTCGATGGGGGTGGCCGCGGCGATCGGGTTGGGCGTGGCGCTCGCGAAGCCGGACAAACGGATCATCGTCTTCGATGGAGACGGGAACGTGTTGATGGGCATGGGGACGCTGGCCTCCATCGGCGCCATGAAACCGAAGAACCTGATCCACGTCGTGTTCGACAACGAGGTGTACGGCAGCACGGGGAACCAGCCCACGATCTCGCGGGTGGTGCGTCTGGATCAGGTCGCGAAGGCGGCCGGCTACGTGCACGTCGAGCGGGTCATCGAGCGCGAGGACCTGGTCTATGAGTTCAAGGACATGCTGAAGAAGGACGGTCCCAGTTTTCTGCTGGTGAAGGTGACCGAGCAGGTCGAGGATGTGGACCGCGTCCCGTTGGACCCGCCGGAGATCACCCGCCGGTTCGTGAAAGCCATTGAATAGCTGTCAGCGGTCAGCGATCAGGTTCCGAGAAACGAGCTGTGCTGACGGCTGATAGCTGAAAGCTGACGGCTCGACGGAGTGGCAATGATTCTCCTCAATCCCGGTCCCGTCAATGTGTCCGAGCGCGTGCGGAAGGCGCTCTTGCGTCCCGACATCTGTCACCGGGAGTCGGAATTCTCCGAGCTCCTGGGCGGCATCCGGGACAAGCTCTTGAAAGCCTTCGTGCCGGGCGCCGAAGCCGAGTACACCGCGATCGTGCTCACGGGCTCCGGCACCGCCGCGGTCGAGTCGGCGCTCGTGTCGTCGGTTCCGCACGCGAAGCGCGGGTTGATCTTGAACAACGGGGTCTACGGGGAGCGGATGTCCGCGATGCTGAGTTTGCATCGCCTGGCCATTCCCGAGTTGAAGATGGACTGGCTCACCCGGCCCGACCCTGAAACCTTGCGGCTGGCACTGCGGCAGCATCAGGAAGTGCACGTCGTCGGGATGGTGCACCATGAGACGACCACGGGGTTGATCAACCCGGTCAAGGAAATCGCGGAGGTCGTGGACAGCCAGAACCGCGTGTTCGTGCTGGATGCGGTGAGTGCGCTGGGCGGTGAAGCCCTGGATATCGCGGGATCGAAGATCTACATGGTCGCGGCCACGGCCGGAAAATGTCTTCAAGGCTTTCCGGGGGTCTCCTTCCTCCTCATTCGGAGGGGCTTCATGGAACGCATGCGCGCCTACCCGAAACGCTCCTGGTACCTGCACCTGCCCCATTACTATGACGAGCAAGAGCGAGGGACGATTCCGTTTACGCCGGCGGTGCAGCTCTACTACGCCCTCGACGAGGCTCTGAACGAATTGCTCGAAGAGGGCGTCGCCAATCGGATCGCCCGGTACCGCAAGGCGGCCGCGCTGATTCGGCAACGCCTGCAGGCGTTGGGCCTCAAGCCGGTGCTGCCTCCGGCCGTTCAGTCGAACACGATCACCGCCTATTATCTCCCGGACGGCGTCGGCTATGCGGCGCTGCACGACGGCCTCAAGGCCCGGGGGTACGTCATTTATGCAGGCCAAGGCCAACTGGAGGCCAAAATCTTCCGGATCGCGAACATGGGGGCCCTGTCGCAACAGGACTTCGAAGGATTTCTCTCGGCCTTCGCCGACGTGCTCCACGCCGTGCGGCCATGAAAGCGATCATCCTCGCGGCGGGCGTCGGCAAGCGCCTGTGGCCGATCACCCAGCATCATCCCAAGTGCCTCATCGAGCTCGGGGGGCGCACGCTCCTGAACCGGTATCTCGAGTCGCTGGCGGGCGTCGGCATCCGAGAGGCGGTCGTCGTCGTGGGGTACAAGCACGAGATGATCCGGGCGGCCGCGGGCAGCGGGCTCCATGGGACGCGGGTGCGTTACCTGATGAACGAGCAGTATCAGCGGGGCAGCCTCACGTCCCTGTGGCAGGCCCGTGCAGAGCTGGCGGACGACGTCCTGATCATGGACGCCGACGTCCTGTTCCACCGCGAAATTCTTCGCCGGCTGGTCGGCTCATCGGCCCCGACGGCGCTGCTGATCGACGAGACGGTCAAGCAGCAGGGCGAAGAGTGCATGGCGGTGGTCCAAGGCGGCCGGGTGGTCGGGTTGTCGAAGCGCATGCCGGACCGGTACGATCTCGCCGGGGAAGGGGTGGGGTTCCTGAAAGTGCGGGGGCGGACTGTCCGTCGCTCGTCGCCTCTCTCAAACGGCACGTCGATCGTGGGAGCTTGGAGATGGAGTACGAAGACGCCCTCCGCGAGTTTTTTGAAGCCGTTCAGGTCGGGTACGAGCTGATCGGAGGCCTTCCGTGGACCGAGATCGACTTTGAAGAAGACGTGCGCCGCGCGGAGCGCGACGTCTTGCCCCGGCTGGACGAATGACCCCGTTTGCTTCCGACCCGCACGCAGCCCCGCCCGCCCTTGGTGTGCGGACGCTCCGAACCGCCGTCATCCTCCCGACCGGCCGGTTCTTTGCGGACGAACCCGCCTCATCGGACGCGGCCGGCCCACTCACCGTGGTGAGCGGGCTGACGTTGATCCAGCGAGCGATTCTGACCCTTCAGCGAGCGGGGGTGTCCGACGTGCTGATACTGGCCGGCGCCCAGGAGGCCGCGCTCAAGGACGTCATTTTCGGCGATCGCCGCATCACGGCTCTCGTCCGCTGGATGCCCGTGCGGGAATTTCCGCTCCATGACCCCAAGACGTGGGAAACGCTGGCGCACGAGATCGAAGGGCCGTGTCTGATCGCCGGCGTGCAGGGGGTGTTCAGCACGGGGCTGATCGAGCAGCTCAAGCGTGGCGCGGAGGCCGGCCAGCTCCTTGTCGTCGCCCATCCCGATGAGATCCCGACACGCCCGCCGGTCGCCGCAGATCTGCTTGCCGTCCCCGCTCGGTTCATCGGCTCGCCGGTGTGGCAGGCCGCGGTGGCGACTCACCCGGACGCGCCGATTCGCGCGATGGCCGAGCACGCCCGTGCCGAAGGACGGCTGGCGACGGTCGCCGCAGCGCCCGGGTCCTCGGCCTGGTACACCCCCGTCCGGTCCCGCTCCGACGTCGCCCGGGTGGAGCGCCTCTTGCTCCGGTCGCCGAAAGGCTCGTCTGAAGGCCTGGTCGACACCTATTTCAACCGAAGGGCCGCCAACCTTCTCACGGGGCTCTTCGTGAAGGGCGGCTGGTCCCCGAACGCCGTCACACTGCTCTCGCTCGCGGTCGGCGGGCTCGCGGCCGGCTGCTTCGCTCTCGGCGGCTATACCGCGGGGCTCATCGGCGCCGTCTGCTTCCAGCTCTCGGCCGTGATCGATTGTTGCGACGGGGATGTCGCCCGGCTCACGTTCAGCGAATCGAAGTTCGGGGAGCAGTTGGACCTCGTTGGGGACAACCTTGTCCACATGGCGATTTTTGCCGGCCTGGCTTGGGCCGGCTATGCCGGCGGCGGAGGATGGTTGTGGCCCCTCCTTGGCCTCGCCGCGATCCTGGGGAATGGCCTGTCGCTTTGGTTCGTCATCCGGATCAAGGCCCGCCGGGACCGCCAGGGGTGGGCGTCACCGGTCCAGGCGGCCCGCGGCGAGTTCATTCTGAAGAACATGGCCAGCCGGGATTTTTCGGTGGTCGTGCTGGTGTTCGCCCTCATCGATCAACTGCCGCTCTTCTTGTGGCTCGCGGCGATCGGGTCCAATGCCTTCTGGATGATGACGGCCTGGGTCCAGCGAGCTCCGACGCTCCGTGCTTAGGGTCGTCCTCCTCGCCCTCGGCTTCCTGACCTTCATCGGTCTCGTTTGGCATATCGGCCCCATCCGGATCCTCGACGTCGTCAGGGGCTTGGGTCCGCTCGCGCTCGTCCTCGTCCTCCTCCCGTCCCTGCTGATGTATCTGTTGGAAGCGGCCGGCTGGCGTGTGACGCTCGGCGGCTATGCCGCACGGCTGTCTTTCCTTCGGCTCTTCGCCATTCGCACGGCCGGGGAAGTCGTCAACATGACGACGCCGACCGCATATCTGGGGGGCGAGCCGTTGAAGGCTTACCTGCTCACGCGCCATGGCGTTCCGGTCGTCGAGGGGATGGCGTCGGTGATTACGGCGAAGACGACGATGACGGTCGCCGAGGTGCTGTTCATCGTGACCGGCCTGGGCCTGGCCTTCTGGACGATGGGCCGCACCGAGGCCGGCGACTCGGCCGGCGGATACCATCAGGCCGGTCCGATCGCGTTCACCGTCGTCATGCTCGTGCTCGGCGCCGTGCTGCTCGTGGTCGTGCAGCGACGAGGCTTTTTCACCGGCCTGCTGGGCGTCCTGCGGCGCCTCCGTCTGCGCATCTCGTTTCTCGAGTCCCGTGAAGACAAGCTGCGTGTGTTGGATCGCGCGATCAGCGGATTCTACCAGCGGGACCAGCGGAGCTTCCGTGTGTCGGTGGGACTGTTTTTTCTGGGGTGGCTCACCGAGGCGCTCGAGGTCTACGTGATCCTGAACGCGTTGGGGGAGCGGCCGGCGGACTTTCTCACCTCCGTCTCGATCGGGGCCCTGGCGGTGGTCGTCAAGGGCGGCGCCTTTTTCATTCCGGGAAGCCTCGGGGCCCAAGAGGGCGGGAACCTGCTGGTGCTCATGGCCTACGGCTATTCCGACGTGGCGGGCATCACGTTCGCGATCCTGCGGCGGATCCGAGAGTTGGTGTGGATCGCGGGCGGGCTCGGCTGCCTCGCCGCGCTCGGCGGCTTCCGCCGGTCCGTGTCGGATGAGCCACCCATGGAGCAGGCGCCTCGATGAGACGCTCGGCGGCGAACGTGTTCGATCAAATGTTCATCTACCATCCGAGCCCGTGGATCGAGCGGGACTGGGCTCGGATCTCGGGGTTGCCGCTGGAGGACGTCTGGCTGACCTCGGAGGACGGCACCCAGATCCATGGTTGGTACGTGGCGGCGGGGGAGCGGGCGCCTGCGCTGCTCTGGTGCCACGGCAATGCCGGGAACATGATCAATCGGCTCGACAACCTGGCACGGCTGCACGAGCTCGGGCTCACCGTCTTGCTGTTCGACTATCGCGGCTACGGGCGGAGTCGCGGGACGCCGTCCGAGACCGGGTTTTACCAGGACGCGCGCGCCGCCTACGCTCATGTGACGGATCGACGGTCCGTGGATCCCGCCCGCCTCGTGGTCTTCGGGCGCTCGCTCGGAGCCGCGGTCGCCGGCGCGCTGGTGGCCGAACGACCTGCGGCCGGCCTCATCCTGGAATCGGCGTTCCCATCGGTCGCCGCCGTCGCCCGCAATCAGCTCATGGGCCTTCCGGCGCACTGGTTGCTCCAGTCGCGGTTTCCGCTCATCGACCGGCTCAAGCATGTCCGTGTTCCGCTGCTGATGGTGCACGGTGATCGCGACGACATCATCCCGCTTCGTCTCGGCCAACAGGTGTTCGATGCGGCCCATCCGCCGAAGTCGTTCTATGTCGTCGAGGGCGCGGACCACAACAATACGTACCTGGTGGGCGGCGCGGCCTATTTCAGCCGGCTGAAGCGCTTCATCTGGGCGGTGACGAACCTGTGAGCCGGAGGCTTACAGGCCAGTATCTACCCTATGTGTCATGCATGAGCTGTGCTATACTGCGGCCACTCAGCCAGACCGATGGCTGACAGTGCAGTGCATTTCACCTAACAGGAGGGAAGAGATGACGAGAAAAGTGATCGTGCTGTCGATCGCAGCAGCGTTCGGCTGCCTGCAAGCCGGGCTCGCCTTGGCGGCAAATCCGGATACCGGACCGGGTTGCGGTCTGGGCAAGTTGGCGTGGTCTGATTACAAGGGGCAGAAGCAGATCGCACCTCAGGTCATGATGGCCACGACGAACGGCACGTTCGGGAGCCAGACGTTCGGCATCAGCACGGGGACCTCTGGCTGCACGAATGACGGCACGATCATGGCCAGCGAGAAGCAGAACGTCTTCGCGGCCTTGAACTTCGAGAACCTGTCCCAGGAAATGGCACAGGGCCAGGGCGAGCACCTCGCGTCGCTGGCGACGCTGATGGGGATCCCTGCGGAGCACCAGGCGGAATTCTTCGGGATGGCGCAGGAGCGTTACATCTCGTTGGTGCAGTCCGGAGAGGCGACTCCGGTGGCGATGTTGAAGGCGCTGCACGATGCGGTGGCCGCGCACCCGGTTCTCGCGAAGGTCTCGTTGAATCGCTGATTCGACAGGCCCCCGGCCCGGCCGGGGGCCTGGTTTCTCTTCCCCTTGCTTCTTGCCTTCGCCGTTGCCTTCCTGCTCGCGTGGCCCGCAGCCTCGATCGCCGCAGACCAGCCGGATCCCGCCTACCTCGCCGACCTGATCCGCCGCGCCGCGGACGCGCGGTTGGCCGACCAACGCTATTGGCACCTGCTGCTTCACTATCGCAAGAACCTCTGGGGCGGATACACGAGCGAGGCGGACGACCCGGGCTTCTTCCTCGCGCCCGAGGGGAAGACCAACCCTCAGGCGGAGCTCAACGCGACGTTGGCGAAGTTCTTTTCGGCCGATCCCGTCGGCCGCTCCAAACAACCGGCGCAGTGCGCGTTCATCGCGCGATACACCTGGCTCAAGGAGCAGTTGGGCTGGGACGAGCGCCGCCTGCCGCCGATCCCGTGCGAGCGCTTTCACAACTGGTACGCCGAGCTGAACCCGCAATCCATCACGCTCATTTTCCCCTCCGCATACATGAACAACCCGTCCTCGATGTTCGGGCACACGCTCATCCGCGTGGATCAGAAAGGGCAGACGGAGCAGACGCGCATCCTGGCCTACACGATCAACTATGCCGCGGACGTTCCCGAGAACGAGGGGGTGTCGTTTGCGATCAAAGGCGTGTTCGGGGGCTACAAGGGCTACTTTTCCACGATCCCCTACTATCTGAAGGTGCAAGAGTATCGGGACATCGAAAACCGCGACATCTGGGAATACCGGCTGAACCTGAGCGAGGAGCAGATCCGGCGGCTGCTCATGCACGCATGGGAGCTGGGGAACGCCTATTTCGACTACTTCTTCTTCAAGGAGAACTGCTCCTACCATCTGCTGTCCTTGATCGAAGTGGCCAATCCGGACTGGCACCTGACGGACCACTTCCTCTTCTGGACGGTCCCCGCCGACACCGTTCGGCTGCTGACGCAGCAGCCCGGCCTCGTGGGCGACATCGTCTATCGTCCCTCCCGGAGCACGCAGATCAAACGGAAGCGCGAGCGGCTGTCCGATGAAGAGCGGGAGCGCCTGTTGGCGATCACGTCGGACGTGGAGGCGGTGAAGTCGAGCGCGTTTCAGGGGCTGCCCATCGAACGGCAAGCCTTCGTGCTCGACTTGGCCTCGGATTACATGCGGTACCGGAGCGTCAGCGACGAGGGCCGGGCGTCCGAATACAAAGAGAAGAATCGGGCGATCCTGGCGGCGAGAAGCGAGCGCCGGGTGCGCTCGGAGGACTTCAAGATCCTGCCGTTCACGGACCCTCCGGAGCAGGGCCATCGGACCTCGCGAGCAGGGGTCGGGTTCGGGTGGCGAAACGACGAGTTGTTCGAGGAGCTCAACCTGCGGGCCGGGTATCACGATCTCCTCGACCCCGAGCGAGGCTACCAGCGCGACGCCCAGATCGAGTTGCTGGGCGCGGCGCTTCGGCATTACGAACGCAGCGGACAGGTGCGGTTGGAGCGGTTTACCGCGGCGAACATTCTGTCGTTGTCGCCGATGGACACACTCTTCAAATCCCCGTCGTGGAAGATCAATGTGGGCATGCAGAGCATTCATCATAACGACTGCCGCTATTGCAGCGCGGGTATCGCCAATGGAGGCATCGGTGCGGCCGTCGAAGCCCATCTGATCGGCCGGGAAGTGTTTTTTGCCTTTGTGGAAATCGAATCGGCGTATAGCGGCGCATACAACGAACACTATCGTGTGGGCGGAGGCGGAACGCTCGGCGTGACCGCCGCCCTCACCGAGCGTTGGAAGCTGTTGCTGTCAACGACCTATCTGAAATTCCCGCTCGGGGAACGGACCGACGACTGGCGGGTGTCATTCGGACAGCGCTATACCATTCAGCGAAACTTCGCGCTTCGTGCTGAATTCAATCATCGCGACCACCACGACAACGAAGTCCTGTTCCTCGTCCATGCTTATTTCTGACACCTCTGAATAATGCACAGAAAGATTATGTAAGCGCGTATTGGATTGACAGGTGGGGGCGCCGTCTTTATAGTCCGTCGATGTCCTTAGCTTTTAACCCCTTCTATCATCAAAGAGGAGACGACCTATGAAACGACTGTCACTCGCAGTGGCATCCGTTGGACTGCTGACGCTGACCGCGTGTCAGCCCGTCGCTTCGCCGTTGCTGGGGGTGTTCTACAATGAGACGAAATATGGCGATTTCGCGACGAGAAACGTCGATGCAACGAAGGAAGGCAAAGCATGCGCGCAGACCATTCTCGGCCTCGTTGCGACCGGCGATGCGAGTGTGGCGGCGGCCAAGGCGAACGGCGGAATTACGGAGGTGGCCTCCATCGACCACTCGGCGAAAAGCATACTGGGAATCATCGGCGACTGGTGCACGATCGTCAAAGGTAAGTAATCTCTTGACGAGAAGGGCCTCCGCTCGGAGGCCCTTTCCTCTGAGTCCTTCCCTGCTTCCCCTTTCGTCCCTTGGATCTCATTTGGCGGCCAAGACGAACGTGCGCATAGGAATGGGACGTATCGCCGTCCTTATGCGCCGGATCGCAACCTGGTCTCAATTGAGAAGCTCAAATCATGCTGAACCGCGGCTCCTTCTATCCGGAATCTCCGCCGTGTTGATCTTTTGGCAGCGAGGAAACGCCGGGACTGAATGAGTCCCGCGTCGTTGCTTGTGCCGCCGCCGGCTGCTCCGTTTACATCCCTGCCTTGCCTTGTTACGATACCGGCTCATGTCGCTCTTCATGAAGCTCGCCTGGGCGTCTGTCGCGATCCTGTGCGCCGTCGCGTTCGGGTTTGTGGCGGGTATTGTCAATCCCCACGAAAAGGTCAACGGGCTCTGGCTTGTGGTCGCGGCCGCTTGTTTCTACGCCCTGGGGCTGCGCTTCTACGGCCGGTTTCTCGCCAGACGCGTCCTTGAGCTCAATGATGAGCGTACCACGCCGGCCCATCGGCTTCATGATGGGATGAATTTCTACCCGGTCAACAAGTATGTGCTGTTCGGCCATCATTTTGCAGCGATCGCGGGCGCCGGTCCCTTGCTCGGCCCGGTATTGGCGGCGCAGTTCGGGTATCTCCCGGGATTCTTGTGGTTGGTCATCGGCGCGGTCTTGGCGGGTGCCGTGCAGGATTTCATCATCCTGGTGGCTTCGATGCGCCGCAACGGCCGCTCGCTCCCGGAGATCGCCCGTGACGAGCTGGGGGTCGTGACCGGGACCGCGACGGCCGTGGCCGTCCTGTTCATCGTGGTCGTAGCCTTGGCCGGTTTGGGATTCGCGGTCGTGAATGCGCTCTACCGCAATGCCTGGGGGACCTTCACGATTGCGATGACGATTCCCATTGGCTTTCTGATGGGGGGGTATCTCCAGTGGTTCCGTCCCGGCCGCGTCGGTGAAGTCTCGATCCTCGGCGTGCTCTTGCTGCTAGCGGCGGTTGTTCTGGGCCGCGTCGTTTCACAATCTGCTTGGGCTCCGTGGTTCGAATACGAACGGATGACGCTGGTGTGGGCGCTCGGCGGTTATGGTTTTCTCGCCTCGGTCTTGCCGGGGTGGATGCTGCTGGTCCCTCGCGGGTACCTCTCGACGTTCATGAAGCTCGGGGTGGTGGTCTTCCTCGGGCTCGGCGTGATCGCGCTGGCGCCGACGTTGGAGATGCCGCGGGTGACGAGCTTCGTTTCCGGGTCGGGTCCCATCATTCCCGGCACGCTCTTTCCCTTCTTGTTCATCACGATCGCCTGCGGCGCGATTTCCGGTTTCCATTCGCTGGTCTCCTCCGGCACGACGCCGAAAATGATCGAGCGCGAAAGCCAAGCACCCATAGGCTACATGGCGATGCTGCTCGAAAGCTTTGTAGGCGTGATGGCCTTGATCGCGGCATGCGTGCTGGCGCCCGGCGATTATTTATCCATCAATACGATGCTGCCTCCCCGGGCGCTCGCCGAAATGGGGTTTCCGGTGTCGAAGATCGAAGATCTCTCCCGGCTGGTCGAAGTGGACGTGGCCGGGCGCCCGGGCGGAGCCGTCTCTTTGGCGGTGGGCATGGCCTCGATCTTTTCCGGGCTGCCTGGGATGGGCGGGCTGATGGCCTACTGGTATCAGTTTGCCTTGGTCTTCGAAGCCTTGTTCATCCTGACCACGATCGACACGGGAACCCGGGTCGCCCGATACTTGATCCAAGAAATGGGCGGCCATTTGTACGCCCCGTTGCGCATCATCACCTGGTGGCCGGGGGTCATCGCCAGCACCGCCCTGGTCGTCGGGGCGTGGGGGTACCTCATCGGAACCGGGAGCATCTCCACGGTGTGGCCGATGTTCGGTGCGGCGAACCAATTGCTCGGCACGCTGGCGCTCTGTATTGCGACCACCGTGCTGATCAAGGCCTGGAAGATCAAGTACGCCTGGCTGACGGCTCTTCCGATGACGTTCGTCGGCGCCATCACACTGGTCGGCTCGTATGAAATGTTCTGGATGTTCCTCTCGAAAGCCGGGGGCACGGCGACCGGTCCGCAAGCCGTCGCCCTCTACCTCGATGCCGCGCTCGTCGCCGTGGTCGCCGTGCTCGCGGTCATCGTGCTCGTGGACAGTATGAGCCGGTGGTATGGCTACGTCGTGCTGAAGCAGCCGTTTACGAGCAGCGAGGTCGTGATGACGGGCGGAGGGTCGGCGGTGAAGGGACGCCTGACCGTGCGCGATGATTTCCAGCTCCCGACGGGGGGCTGCTGTTGAGGAGGTGGGCTCGTGCCTGAGCAATATTCATTCGACGTCGTCTCGCGCGTCGACATGCAGGAAGTGAAGAACGCGGTCGAGCACACGCTGAAAGAGATCCGCCAACGGTTCGACTTCAAGGGGTCGAAGACCGAGTTGACGCTGAAGGAAAAGGAAGCCCAGCTCGTGGTCGTCTCGGACGACGAGTACAAGTTGAACGCCGTCCTCGAGATCCTCAAGGCCAAGTGCGTCAAGCGGGGCGTCTCGGTGAAGGCCCTCGTCTTCGGGAAGGTCGAAGAAGCCTTGGGCGGCACGGTGCGGCAGGTCCTCACGATCCAGAGCGGCATCCCGGACGACAAGGCCAAGGCGATCACCAAAGAGGTCCGGGACGCGAAGCTGAAGGTCCAGACGCAGATTCAAGGCGATCAGGTCCGGGTCTCCAGCCGCAGCAAGGACGACCTGCAAGCGGCCATCGCCGTGCTGAAGCAGAAGGACTTCGGCCTCGATCTCCAGTTCATCAATTACCGCTGATGCACGGCGTCGGCTCCGGACGCAGGCGTCCATGAATTCCCTCACAGCCGGTCCGGCTCTCCTTCTTCTGCTGTCCGCCCTCGTCATCGGAGGGTGCGGCGGGAGCGACCCGATCGTCGTCATCGCGCTGCACCCCAAAAACCCCGACATCATCTACGTCGCGACGAACGACTACATCTACAAGACCCGCGACGGCGGCGCCACGTGGGAGAATCTGTCGAAGGGCATGAGTCATTCCCGCGTCATCGCGCTGGCCATTGATCCGATGTATCCCGCGACCGTCTATGCCGGGACGAAGGGCGACGCCGTCTACAAGAGCTACGACGGGGGGCAGCGGTGGGTGTCGTTGCGCGCGGGGCTCGACGACGTGACGATCACGTCGGTCGTCAACCAGTTCGTCTTCGATCCCGCGGACAACAATCACCTGTTCGTGGCGACGACCATGGGCGTGTTCGAGTCGCGAAACGGCGGGGAGCAGTGGCAGAAGCGGATGGAGGGGATGAAGGAGGTCCTGATGGTGGTCACGCTCGCGCTCGATCCCAGCCGGCCCAACGTCATGTATGCGGGGACGAGCGGCGGGGTCTACAAGTCCGTCGATGGCGCCCAGCATTGGAAAAAGGTGAACACCGGCCTGGTCTCGCCCGAGGTGCTGCAGTCGAGCCGCGCGCTCGGCGTCACCGTGATCCACGTCGATCCCCACGCGCCCGATACCATCTATGCGGCGACGCTGAGCGGCATCTACAAGTCCACCGATGCCGGTGAAGCCTGGCATCGCATCGGCCCCTCACTGCCCGATCAGATGCTCAGCGCCATGGTCCTGGACCGGGCCGTCCCCAATCGCCTCTATGTGGCCAGCCGGGAAGGCGTCCATCGGAGTGATGACGGGGGCGATAGTTGGAAGGCCATGAACCAGGGGTTGGCGACGCTCAACGTTCGCTCGCTCGCGCAGAGTCCGCTCGACTCGGGGCTGTGGTACGTCGGCACGAACGGCAGCGGACTCTATCGGAGCCCGAACGGCGGCGAACAGTGGGTCCGCTTGCCGCCGCTTCACTGAACCGGGCGGGACCGGCCGTGGGATCTTATGGATTGTTCAGCGTGGAATCACCGATGTGCGGGCCAACGCGCACCGGGTTGCTCGAGGGCCCCGTCGGCCCTTTCTCGGTTCCGATTTCGAAGCCGGTCGAAGCCGGAAGGTTGCTTTCGGGAGTGTTGCCGCCGCCGAGTGCCGGACCGAACCGGGTGGGAAGGTTCGTATCTTGGATCTGCTCCCCTCGTCTGGGGCGCAGGTCTTCGCGCACGTCGCTATAGGGTGAGACGGTGCGGTTGATATCCGCCCCGAACGAGCTGCCGAGCGTCGTGCTTTCGATGTCGCCGCCGATTCGCGTCGGCAACGTGGTGTTTTGAATCTCCATCCCCGTCCGCGCGGACGGGGGCGGCTGTTTGGCCTTGAATTCGCGCGCGATGGCCTCTTCATCCTCCTGAATCCTCCGCCGCTCGCGCGCAGCCGTCTCGTAATCGAGCGTCTCGAGGCGGTCCTTGGCCTCGGCCAATTCCTCCAGACGCTTCTTCAAGCGGCGCAAGTCGTCTCGTGCGCGCGCCACCGTCCCGACGATCTCGCTGAGCGTCCATTGCCGGGCAAAGGTGCCGAGCTTCGGGCTTTGGCCCGCTCCGCCGCCGAGGCCGTCGGCTCCTGATCCGATGCCGAATCCGGCGCTGTTGAAGATGCCTTTCTGCTGGACCGATTTCAAAATATGGACGGCCTCGTCTTCCAATTCCTCGAGGTCGTCGTAGGCGTCGATGCGGGCGGCGCAGCACTCCAGGAATGCCCGGTACTTGGCGGCAAATCGTGAGGCTTCGTTCTGGATCTCCTGGATCTTGATCGGGTCCCGCGGCTCCCTTTTCTTAGCGTTCGCTTTCGGCGGCTCTTCCTCCACGAGCGGCCGACAGCCGGGTTCCGGCGAGGTGGTGATCTGGCGATCGGGCATGCGCTCCGCGCACCAATAGACCGGGGGCGGCGGATTCAAGGGGTTGTTTGGGTCGAATTCCTTGGCGTCGCTCGGAAGGGACGGCATGCCGAGGCTGGCGAGGCCACCGAGGACGAGCACGACGAATCCATACCGGCTCATAGGCACTCCCGGGTTGATAGAAACAGTGTGATCGCCGATCCGCCAATTGTCAAAGAAGCCCGCCTTCCTCTTGAAACGGTGTCGTGAATCGGATAGGTTCAAAAGCCTGCGAAAATCAGGCGGTTCCTCGAGGAGGACATGAGCGGACCCGTATACATCGAAGACATTCATCGCCACGTCGGCCAAGGCGTGACGATTCGCGGTTGGCTCCGAAACAAGCGGTCGAGCGGCAAGCTGCAATTTTTGATCGTGCGGGACGGCACCGGCGATATCCAGGCGGTCGTCAACAAAGCGACGGTCGGAGAGGAGCAGTTTGCACGGTCCAGCGCGCTCACGCAAGAATCTTCGCTGATCGTCTCCGGCACCGTTCGGCAAGACGCCCGCGCGCACGGCGGCTTCGAGCTCGACGTGACCTCGATCGAGCCGCTGCAGATCGCCGATCCGTTTCCCATCCAGCCCAAGGAGCACACCACCGGGTTCTTGATGGAACACCGGCATCTCTGGCTTCGGTCCAGCCGGCAGACGGCCATCCTCCGTATCCGGCACGAGATCATTCGCGCGTGCCGAAGCTTCTTCGATGACCGGGGCTTCGTGCTCGTCGATGCCCCGATCTTCACGCCGAATGCCTGTGAAGGGACGACGACGTTGTTCCAGACCGACTACTTCGATGAGAAGGCGTACTTGACGCAGAGCGGCCAGCTCTACAGCGAGGCCACCGCCGCGGCGCTCGGGAAAGTCTATTGCTTCGGGCCGACATTTCGGGCCGAGAAGTCCAAGACGCGCCGCCACCTGATGGAGTTCTGGATGGTGGAGCCCGAGGTGGCCTTCGCCGAGCTGCCGGACATCATGGAGCTTGCCGAAGAATTTTTGTCGTCCATCGTCCAGCGGGTGTTGGCCGTGCGGCGCGCGGAGTTGATGCTGCTGGAACGCGATCTCTCGAAGCTGGAGCGGATTCAGAAGCCGTTCCCACGTATCACCTACGAAGAAGCGGTCGCGCGTCTGCAACAGAAGGGCAATCCGATTCAACTGGGTGAGGACTTCGGCGGCGACGAAGAAACCCTGCTCTCGCAGGAGTTCGACCGCCCGGTCATCGTTCACCGGTATCCCGCGGCCATGAAGGCGTTCTACATGCAGAACGATCCGGTTCGTCCGGACTTGGCCCTCTGCATGGACGTTCTCGCCCCTGAAGGCTACGGCGAGATCATCGGCGGCGGGCAACGCATTCACGAGTACGACAAGCTCCTCGCGCGCATCCATGAGCACAAGCTCCCGGAGTCCGCGTTCCGATGGTATCTGGACCTTCGGCGATACGGCTCGGTCCCCCACGCCGGGTTTGGAATGGGGATCGAGCGAGCCGTCGCCTGGATCTGCGGGTTGGACCACGTACGAGAAACGATCCCTTTCCCCAGAATGCTCTATCGGCTCTATCCCTGACCCCCGGTGGATGCCGGTTGAAGTCGGCGGACACCCCTGTTCTCCTTACGTAGCCAAGCAAATCCGGCATGTGGTCACCGGGCTCTCCGGCCGTTCTTGCGTCGTCCGACCCCCGTGTACGACCACCTCCGGAATTGGTTGTTTTATCTCCTTAAAAAACAAAGTTTTTAGTTGACAACGTGATTCAAGCCTGTATACTTCTGCCAGAAAGTGGGGGAAAGTGGGTGGCAGTGGAATGCACGAAAAAGATAATGAATACGAGCACATCCCTGTTCTCGTCGAGGAGGTGCTCGCTGGGCTCAAGTGCCGACCAAGTGGGACGTACCTTGATTGCACGGTCGGGCAGGGCGGTCTCTTGCTGCAGATCCTGCATGCGGTCGGCCCCGACGGCTTCGCCATCGGGCTCGACCGCGATGAGGAGGCGCTCGCTGCGGCGAAGGTTCGTCTCGAGGAGTTTGCAAGACAAGTGAGACTGATCCAGGGAAGCTTCGCCGACCTGAAGCGGCATCTGCAGGCTGCGGGCGTCGCTCGTGTCGACGGGGTCGTCTTCGATCTCGGCGTGTCGTCCGCGCAGTTGAACGACCCGGTGAGGGGCTTCAGTTTCATGGTCGATGGACCGCTCGACATGCGGATGGATCGGCGCCAGCCGGGGACCGCGGCGGATCTGCTCAACACCCTGTCCGAAACCGAGCTCGCCGATCTCATCTATCGTTACGGCGAAGAGCGGTACGCTCGTCGCATCGCCCGTTCCATCGTCCGTACCCGCGCCCACCGTCCGTTAACCAGGACGTTCGACTTGGTCGATGCCATCCGGGAGGCCGTGCCGCCGGTATACCGGCGCGGCCGCATTCACTTTGCGACCAGGACGTTCCAGGCGCTTCGCATCGCGGTGAATCGCGAGATCGAGATCTTGCAGCACGCCTTCCGGGACGCGATCGAGTCGCTGGTTCCGGGTGGACGCCTGTGCATCATCTCCTTTCATTCCCTGGAAGACCGTGTGGCAAAGCAGTGTCTTCGCGCGTGGTCGCAGGGCGATGAGGCCCGGGTGCGACTCGTGACGAAAAAACCGATCGTCGCATCGGCGTCCGAGCGGGCGGCCAACCCGCGCTCGCGCAGCGCCAAGTTGAGGATTGCCGAGCGATTGCCTCTGGGGAGGTGCGCATGAGAGTGGTCGCCGCGCTCGCGGTGCTGTCTTTGCTGCTCCTGTACGTATGGGAGCGTGTGGAAATCGTCCAGCTGGGGTATCGGATCGAGCAGCTGAAGGTGAAAAAGTCGGCGCTGGAGCGGGAGCGCGATGAGCTGCGCGTCAAGCTCTCCACCCTGACCGCTCCCGATCGCATCGCCAAGGCGGCGACCGAAAAGCTCGGCATGGTGCCGCCACAGCAAGGGCAGATCCGTTTGGTTCGGTTGGAGCCGGACGTTCCCCTCAAGGGCCAGCCGCCCGTGGAAATCCGGATCGCGAAGAACGACTCGACGCGGGCGGTGCGGTGAGCGACTCAGAAGGCTATCGCGGCCGGCGCGTCGTCGTCGCCTTCGTGTTGCTGGTCGGATTCGCGGCGATCCTCCTGCGCCTCTTCTACCTTCAAGTCTTGGACGCCGCCGAGCTGACGGTGAAGGCCGATCGGCAACATGAAAAGACGGTGACGGTGGAAGGGGCGCGCGGGACGATTTACGACCGCCGCGGAAAGGTGCTCGCGGTCAACATGGACGTCCCCTCGGTGTTCGGCATCCCCACCTCGCTCGACAATCCGGTCGGCGTGGCTCGTGATCTTGCGACCGTGCTGCACGTCAAGGCGGAGGAGATCGAGCGGAAGTTACGCCAGGACCGGAGCTTCGTCTGGATCGCACGGAAGCTCGACCCCGAACAGGGCCGGAAGCTGGAAGCCCTCTCATTGGGCGGCATCGGCGTCGTCCTCGAAGGGCGGCGGTTCTACCCGAACGGCTCGCTGCTCGCGCACGTGCTGGGATTTGCCGGCATGGACGGGCAGGGGCTGGAGGGCTTGGAGCGAAAGTACGACGCGCACCTCTCGGGCGAAAAGCACTTGATCGTGCTCGAGCGCGACGCCTTCGGCCGGACGGTCTTTCCGAAGGGCATCCACGAGCGGACGCCGGCGCCCGGGCACAACCTGGTCCTCACGATCGACGAGTTCATCCAATACGTGGCTGAGAAGGAGCTCGATGAGGCGGTCACGCTGACGCGGGCCAAGGCCGGCATGGCCGTCGTCATGGAGCCGGCCACGGGCGCCGTGCTCGCCATGGCGTTGAGCCCGAAATTCGACCCGAACGCCGTCGCCGCCGCGACGGCGGACCGCTGGCGCAACCGTATCATCACCGATGCCTACGAACCGGGCTCGACGATGAAGGTGATCGTGGCGGCGGCCGCGCTCCAAGAGCGCGTCATGACGCCCGAGACGCTGCTCTACGGCGAGAACGGGCGGTTCGAGGTCGCACGCACGATCATCCATGACCATGAAAAATCGGCCTGGATGACCTTTGCGGAAGTGATCCAGCGGTCGAGCAACATCGGGGCCGCGAAGATCGCCATGGCGCTTGACCCCGATCGCCTGTATCGCTATGTCAGGGCCTTCGGATTCGGCGAGCGCACCCAGGTGGACCTGCCGGGCGAGGTGAGCGGGCTCGTGAAGGAACCCCGGGAGTGGGGACGGCGCTCTCTCGCGTCGATTGCGATGGGGCAGGAAATCGGCGTGACGCCGCTTCAGCTCGTCACGGCCGTCTCCGCGGTCGCGAACGGCGGCTCGCTGATGAAACCCTACGTCGTCGCCGAGATCCGGGATCCGAAGGGGCATCTCGTCGCCGAGACCCAGCCGACCGTGCGCCGGCGCGTCATCTCCGAACGAACGGCCCGCGTATTGACCGGCATCCTCGAAGGGGTGGTCACCCATGGGACGGGGAGCAAGGCGGCGGTGCCCGGGTATCGGGTCGCCGGCAAGACGGGGACGGCGCAAAAGATCGACCCGCGGACGGGGGCCTATTCATCGACCTCCTTCGTCGGGTCGTTCGTCGGCTTCGTCCCCGCCGATGAGCCTCGGCTGGCGATCGTGGTCGTGATCGACGAGCCGAAAACCGAGGCGTGGGGCGGGGTCGTCTCCGCGCCGGTCTTTCGACGGATTGCCGAGCAGGCGCTCCCCTATCTCGGGGTCTCGCCGCAGGAGCCGGTGAAGGTCGCTTGGACCCCGGCAGAGGCGGAGGCACCATGGGCCACGCGTTGACGTTGGCCGACCTTCTCGAGCCGTTGGAGCGGCAGGGCGCGGTGACCGCGCGCCACGGGGATCTCTCCGTCGTGCCGACCTCCGTCACGGACGATTCGAGGAAGGTGAAGCGAGGCACCCTGTTCGTTGCGGTCAAAGGCGAACGGATGGACGGGCACAGCTTCCTCGGCCAGGCGCTCGAGTCGGGTGCGGCCGCCGTCGTGGTGCAGGATCCGTCATTCCTGGGACGGCTGGGCGTCCCGGGCGTCGCCGTGCTCGAGCCCCGGGCGGCTCTGGGACCGCTGGCCGCGCGGTGCCTGGGTGATCCTTCCACCCGGCTGCGGATGGTCGGGGTGACGGGGACGAATGGAAAGACGACGACCACGTACCTGGCGAAGGCGGTGCTCGAATCCGCCGGGCGGCGGGTCGGCCTCATCGGGACCGTCGCCTACGAAATCGGCGTGGAACGCTTGTCCGCCTCGCACACGACGCCGGGGGCCGTCGAGCTTCAAGAGCTCCTTGCGAGGATGGCGGAGGCCCGCCTCGATGCCGCCGTCATGGAAGTCTCGTCCCATGCGCTGGCCCTCGACCGGACGAAGGGCTGCGAGTACGATGTGGCGATCTTTACCAATCTGACGCAGGACCATCTCGACTTTCACCGGACGATGGAGGCGTACTTCCAGGCGAAGCTGGCGCTGTTCACGGGACTCGACGAAGCGGGCCGAAAGAGAGGGAAGCGCGCCGTGCTCAACGCCGATGATCCGTGGGCGCCACGGATCCGTGCCGCGTGCCGCGTGCCCGTGTGGACCTACTCGATCAAGGCGGAGTCGGACATCCGGGCCGAGCGAGTGCACCTCTCGGTCGACGGCACGGCGTTGACCGTGGCGACCCCGATGGGACGATTCGAGGTGCACAGCCGGTTGGTCGGCGAGCACAACGTCTACAACGTATTGGCGGCGATCGGGGTGGGGTTGAACGAAGGGCTCTCGCCCGAGCAGGTCTCCGTGGGCATCGAGCGCGTGGGCAACGTTCCCGGCCGCTTCGAGCGGGTCGAGGCAGGGCAGGATTTCACCGTCGTCGTCGATTACGCCCATACCGAGGATGCGTTGATCCGGCTGCTGTCCGCCGCGCAGGCGTTGAAACGCGGGCGCATCATCACCGTGTTCGGATGCGGCGGGGACCGGGACCGCGGCAAGCGCCCCAAGATGGGGCGTGCGGCGACGGAGCGCAGCGACGTCGTCATTCTGACGAGCGACAACCCGAGAACCGAAGATCCCCTGGCGATCCTGAAGGAAGTGGAGGTGGGCGTCCATCAAGCGCTTCAGCCCGGGCGCGTGCAGTACGAGATGATTCCCGACCGCCGCCAGGCGATCCGGGCCGCCATCCAGGAAGCGAAACCCGGCGATATGGTGATCATTGCAGGGAAGGGGCATGAGGACTATCAGATCATCGGCACGACCAAGTACCATTTCGACGATCGGGAGGTCGCCCGGGAGGCCATCGAGCAACGAGGCCGATGATCCCGCCGCTTCGGACAGGGGCCGCCGGACGAACGAGAGTGGAGCCTGATGTGGCGCTGTTCAGCCTCGCCGAGATCCTCGACATCACCGGCGCGCGCCCGCTGATCGGCGAACTCCGGGCCCGGCGCGGCGAGGTCCACCGGGTCTCGACCGACTCCCGCGACATCCGGCCGGGCGACCTGTTCGTGGCCTTCCGCGGTGAGCGATTCGACGGCCACCAGTTCGTCGAACCGGCGGTCCGGGCGGGCGCCGTTGCGGCCCTGGTCGACACCGCCTATCAGCCATCGGCGGGGCTCCGGGACCGTCGGGACGCCCTCGTCCTGTCGGTGCCCGACACGGTTCTGGCCTACCAACGACTCGCGACCTTCCACCGAAGGCGTTTCGACATCCCGGTCGTCGCCGTGACGGGCAGCAACGGGAAGACCACGACGAAAGAGATGGTCGCCCGGGTGCTGGAAGAGCGTTGGGCGGTCTTGGTCACCGAGGGCAACCTGAACAATCGGATCGGCGTGCCTCACACGGTCCTGCGGTTGACCGCGTCGCATGAGGCGGCCGTCATCGAAATGGGAGTGGATCAGAAGGGGCAAACGACCCGGCTCGCACAGATCGCGCGGCCGACCATCGGCCTCGTCACGAACGTCGGTCCCGATCACTTGGAATTCTTCGGCACGATGGACGTCTCGGCCGAGGCGAAAGCGGAGCTGCTGGAGTGGTTGGGCCCGGAGGATGCCGCCGTGCTCAATGCGGACGACCGCTACCACGACTATTTGGCGTCCCGGGCCCGCTGCCGCCTCCTGTCCTTCGGGACCGTCCCGCAGGCGGAGGTTCGGGCGGACGAGATCCGTTCCGACGCGGCCGGAACCTCCTTTCGGCTCCAGGTGCCGGGCCAGCTCCCGCCGGCCCGCGTCGCGCTGTCGGTGTACGGTGCGCACAACATCTCCAATGCGCTGGCCGCCGCTGCGGTCGGCACGCTCTGCGGTCTCAGCGGGGGGGCGATCGCGCGGGGCTTGGCCCGGTTCAAGCCGGCGAGCATGCGGTCGCAGGTGGAGTCGGTAAACGGCATGACGGTGATCAACGATTGTTACAACGCGAATCCCGCGTCGATGATGGCGGCGCTCGATCTGCTCGCCGCGATACCCGGGACGGGGCGACGCGTGGCGGTGCTCGGCGACATGTTGGAATTGGGGGCGCGGTCCCCCGCCTTCCACGAGGAGGTGGGCGCGTATACCGCCGGCAAGCACATCGATTTCCTGCTGGCCTGCGGAGCACTGGGGCGGGGTATCGCGGAAGGGGCGCGTCGGGCGGGCATGCCCGAGTCCCGGGTGCGGGAGGCGGACGACGCGCGGACGGGTGCGAGGATGCTGCGCGCCATCGTGCAGCCGGGAGACGTCGTGCTCGTGAAAGGCTCACGCGGGATGCGAATGGAGCACGTGATCGACGACCTGCGCGCAGGCCTGACCGCCGTCGACCAGGGCGGGAAACAAACGACGGCGAAGACCTGAGATGCTCTATCTCTTTCTCTATCCGCTCCATACCGAGTTCTCGTTTCTGAACGTCTTTCGCTATCTGAGCTTCCGCATCATCTACGCGGCGGTGACGGCCTTCCTTCTGGCCTTTGTCCTCGCGCCGCCCCTGATCCGGAAGTTGCAGGAAATCAAGCTCGGACAAAATGTGCGGGACGACGGGCCGAGCCGCCACCAGGCGAAAAGCGGGACCCCGACGATGGGCGGGCTGCTGATCCTCTTCGCGGTCGTGCTGGCGACGCTGCTCTGGGCCGACGTCACGAACCGGTACGTCTGGCTGGCGGTGCTGGCGACGGTCGGCTTCGGGCTCGTCGGGTTCGCCGACGACTACCTGAAATTCATCGGCCGGCGCTCCAAGGGGTTGAGCCCGTCCCAGAAGATCCTCGCACAGGGCCTCGTCGCACTGGCCATCGGTCTCTTCTTCTACTTCCTGCCGGGCTACTCCACGAAGCTGAGCGTCCCGTTCTTCAAGAACTTCACCCCCGACCTCGGCTGGCTCTATATCCCGTTCGCGGTCTTGGTGATCGTGGGGGCGTCGAACGCCGTCAACCTGACCGACGGGCTCGACGGCCTGGCGGTCGGACCGGTCATGATCGCCTCGCTGGCCTATACGATCGTGGCCTACGTCGTCGGGAACCGCATCACGTCCGAGTACCTGCTGATCCCGCACATCGAAGGCGCCGGAGAGTTGGCGGTATTCACCGCCGCCATCTTCGGCGCGAGCCTCGGCTTCTTGTGGTTCAACAGCTACCCGGCGTCGGTCTTCATGGGCGACGTCGGCTCGCTCCCGCTGGGGGCCGCCCTCGGCACGGTCGCCGTCATCAGCAAGCACGAACTGCTGTTGCTGCTCGTCGGCGGCGTCTTCGTGATCGAAGCGATCTCGGTGATCTTCCAGGTCGTCTCCTTCAAGTCGCGTGGGAAACGGATTTTTTTGATGGCGCCGATCCACCACCATTTCGAGATGAAAGGCTGGGAGGAGCCGAAGGTCGTCGTCCGGCTCTGGATCATCGCGATCCTGCTGGCGCTGCTGAGCTTGAGCACCCTGAAACTGCGATGAGCGGCATGGACGCGGAGGTCAGAGGCAAGCGGGTGACGGTCGTCGGGTTGGCGCGAAGCGGCGTCGCCGCCGCGCACCTGCTCCAGGCGCTCGGCGCCCGTGTCACGGTCGCAGACGGGAAGGATGAGCAGGCCCTTTCCGGGGCGTTGTCCCGATTGGACCGCGCGTCCGTCCGCATCACGGTCGGCCCGGGCTACGAGTCGGCCCTGGAGACCGCCGACCTCGTCGTCATCAGTCCCGGGGTGCCGACCGAGTGGGAGGCGTTGAATCGCGTACGGGCCCGCGGCATCCGGGTGATCGGCGAATTGGAATTGGCGTTCCGTTGTCTCAAGGCCCCGGTCCTTGCCGTGACCGGGACGAACGGAAAGAGCACGACCGTGACGTTGATCGGGCTGCTGCTGAAGGAGAGCGGGAAACGGGCGTTCGTCGGCGGGAACCTGGGCACGCCGTTGAGCGAAGCCGCGCTCGCGACGTGGCAAGATCCGTCCGCGTACGAGTACGTCGTCGCCGAGGTGTCGAGTTTTCAGCTCGAGACGATCGAGCGGTTTCGCCCGACGGTCGCCGCGGTCTTGAACATCACGCCCGACCATCTGGACCGGTACCCGGCGCTCGAGCCCTATGTCGCGGCCAAGGCGAGGATCCTGGAGAACCAGACGCCGGACGATTACGCCGTGCTCAACGCGGACGACGACCGGGTGGCGGCTTTTGCCCAGCGGGCTCGTGGGCGGGTGCTGCGCTTCAGCCGCACCCAGCCGGTCGAGGCCGGCGGCTATGTCGAGGGCGATCGGCTGATGCTCGCGCTCCACGGCGCCCGCGAGGCGGTCTGTCGTGTGGACGAGATTCGGATCCCGGGATCGCACAACGTGGAAAATGCCATGGCGGCCACGGTGGCCGCGGCCCTCTGCGGGTGTCCTCCCGCCGTCATGCGGCGGGTGTTGGCGACCTTCCCCGGGCTCGAGCACGCCTTGGAGTTCGTGCGGGAGCGGCACGGGGTCGAGTTCATCAACGATTCGAAGGGCACGAACGTCGATGCCACCCTGAAGGCGCTCGAGAGTCTGGCCAAGCCGATCGTGCTGATCGCGGGCGGGAAGGACAAGGGGGCGGAATTCACCCGGCTGCGCGAGCCGATCAGGCGACGGGTGAAGCGGCTCATCCTGATCGGGGAAGCGGCGCCTCGGATCCGTGCGGCGCTCGACGGGTTCGAGCCGATCAGCCTGGCGGGATCGTTGAAGGAGGCCGTCACGTGCGCGGCGGCCGAGGCGGGGCCCGGGGACATCGTCCTGCTCTCGCCCGCCTGCGCGAGCTTCGACATGTTCGCCGATTACCAGGATCGCGGCCGGCAGTACAAGGCGTTGGTGCAGGCCCTTCCGTGAGGGCGGCGACAAGGAGAGGCGGAACGGGTACCGGGACGCGGGTGTAGAGGGAATCGGATACACAATGCTTGCGACGTGGCCGTCCCCCTGCACCTCCTCCCCGATGCCGTGGATCGACCGCATGGCGCGAAAAGGGAACGAAGCCGGCAGCTTGGTCCTTCCGTGGTCGTTCGGCGGGGAACGCTCGATCAAGCGACCCAGCGCCGACGGCACCGTGCTGATCGTCGCCTTGGTTCTGGCGCTGATCGGTCTCGTGATGGTCTTCAGCGCCAGCGGCGTCGTGGCGGGCAGCCGGTTCCAGGACCCGATCTTCTTCCTGAAGCGGCAACTCGCCTGGCTGATGGTGGGCTTGCTGCTGCTGCAGATGGCGAGCCGGCTCGATTATACGATCTGGCGGCGCGCCGCCTTGCCCATTCTGGGTGTCACGGCCCTGCTCTTGGTCCTCGTGCTGATCCCCGGCATCGGCACCGCGGCGAAGGGCGCCCGCCGATGGCTTCGCCTGGGCGCGGTGTCGATTCAGCCCGCCGAGATGGTCAAGCTCGTGGTGGTTCTGTACCTGGCCGCCTATCTCAGCAAGAAGGGCGAACGGATCAAGGAGTTGGCGCGCGGCTATCTCCCGCCGTTGGTCGTGGTCGGGGTGCTGAGCGCGCTCGTGTTGCTCCAACCCGATCTCGGCACCGTCGTCGTGGTCGGTATCGTGACGCTCGGCCTGCTCTTCCTCGGCGGCGCACGGCTGGCGCATCTGTTCGCGGTCGTGCCGGTGCTGATCGCCGCGACGGCCGTGCTCATTTGGAAATCGCCCTATCGATGGCAACGGCTGATGACCTTCCTCGATCCGATGAAGGATCCCACGGGGTCGGGCTTCCAGGTGAACCAGTCCTTCCTGGCGTTCGGCAGCGGCGGCCCGTTTGGGGTGGGGCTCGGTGAAGGGAGGCAGAAGCTGTTTTTTCTGCCGGAAGCGCACACGGATTTCGTACTGGCGTTGGTGGGGGAAGAGCTCGGCTTGATCGGCACCTCGGCGATCATGCTGCTGTTCACCGTCCTCGTCCTCAAGGGATTCCAGATTGCGGGCCGCGCGCGCGAGCCGTTCGGGCGGCACTTGGCGCTCGGGATCACCCTGCTCATGGGCGTGCAGGCGCTCATCAACGCGGGTGTTGCGACCGGCCTGCTGCCGACCAAGGGACTCACGCTCCCGCTCGTCAGCTACGGCGGCTCGTCGCTCGTGATGAACCTACTGGCCGTCGGCATCCTCTTGAGCATTTCACGCGACCGCCAGCCCGGTCGCTCCTTGATGCGTTATGGCGGGACCAAAGCGGCATGACGATCGTCATCGCGGCCGGGGGCACGGGAGGGCACCTCTACCCGGGCGTCGCCCTTGCACGCGAGTTTCTGCGCCGCGACCCGCGTGCGGTGGTCCGGTTCGTAGGGACGAGCCGGGGCATCGAAGCCAAGGTTCTGTCCCACGAAGGGTTGCCGCTGGATCTGATCGATGCCCGCCCGGTCATGGGGTTGGGGCTCCGCCAGGCGGGGGCCGCGCTGCTCGCGCTTCCCAAGGGGCTGGCCCAGTCATGGCGCCTGCTGCGCGCGGTCCGGGCGGACCTCGTCATCGGCATCGGCGGCTATACGAGCCCGCCCGTCCTGCTGGCGGCCGCGCTCTTGAGGATTCCGCGCGTCATCCTCGAGCCGAACGCCTACCCGGGCATGGCGAACAAGCTGCTCGGACCCCTCGCCCAACGGGTCTTTCTGGCATTCGAGACCGCGGCCGGCCACTTTGCCCCCTCGAAAGTCAGGGCCGTCGGGACGCCGATCCGCCGAGCCTTTCTCGACGCCGTTGCGGAACCCCATGCGGAGGACCCGGCGCGGCGCCGACTCTTGGTTTTCGGAGGCAGCCGCGGGGCGCACGCGATCAATCTGGCCATGCTGGATGCGGTCCGGGTCATGAGCCAGGAGCAGGCGGCGATGCGCCGGCTTCGGATTACGCACCAGACGGGCGAGGCGGACCACGAGCCGATCAAGGCGGCGTACGACGCGTCCGGGGTCGACGCGACCGTGGTCCCGTTCCTGTTCGATATGCCGACGGCGCTGCGGGCGGCCGATCTGGTCGTCGCCCGCTCGGGGGCGATGACGCTCGCCGAGCTGACGGCCTGCGGGAAGCCGTCGATCCTGGTCCCGTTGCCCCATGCCATCTATCAGCACCAAGCGCGCAACGCCGAGGTGCTGGAGCGAGCCGGTGCGGCCGTGGTGATTCCACAGTCGGAGTTGACCGGCGCCCGGTTGGCCCGGGTGATCGCCGCGCTCATCGACGAGCCCGGACGGCTTGCGATGATGGGCGAACGCAGCCGGAGCTTGGCGAAAGTCGATGCGGCGGAAGCGATCGTCGAAGAATGTTTGACCATGCTAAGGGAGGGGCGGGGCTAGGGGCCGACAGGAGGCAAGGGAACGGCGTTCCCTTGGGCCTCTAGCACCCGCCGTCATTATGTTTCGAAAAATCCAACACATCCATCTCGTAGGAATCGGGGGGTCGGGAATGAGCGGGATCGCCGAGGTCCTGCTGACGTTGGGCTATAAGGTGACCGGGTCCGATCTCCACGCCTCGGAGACGACCCGCCGGCTGGAGGAGCTCGGCGGGAAGATCTTCATCGGCCATCACGAGTCGCATGTCGGGGAAGCGCAGGTCGTGGTGATCTCATCAGCCGTCGCCCCGAGCAACCCGGAGGTCGTGGCTGCGCGCGCCAAGCCCATCCCCGTGATCCCCCGGGCCGAGATGCTCGCGGAACTGATGCGGCTCAAGTACGGGGTGGCGATTGCGGGCGCGCATGGGAAGACGACGACCACGTCGATGGTCGCGACCATTCTCGCCCAGGGGGGCTTGGACCCGACCATCGTCATCGGCGGGAAAGTCAACGCCCTCGGGAGCCACGCCCGATTGGGCCGCGGCGACCTGCTCGTGGCCGAGGCGGACGAGAGCGACGGCTCGTTTCTCAAGCTGTCGCCGTCGATCGTCGCCGTGACGAACATCGATCGGGAGCATTTGGATCATTACGGCACGATGGAGCGGCTGGAGGACGCCTTCTTGGAATTCATCAATCGCGTCCCCTTTTACGGCCTGGCCGTCCTCTGTCTCGATGACGATCGGCTTCGCGCCTTGCTCCCGAAGGTGGTCAAGCGCTATCAGACCTTCGGGCTCCGCGAGCAGGCCGGGGGCGGTGGGCCGGACTTTCGCGCGGTGGACATCGTCATGAAGCCGGGGGAGTCCGAGTTCCGGGCGTTCTTCCGGGACCGCCATCTCGGCCCCTTTCGGTTGCAGGTGCCCGGCGTCCACAACGTCTCGAACGCGTTGGCGGCGATGGCCATCGGGCTCGAGCTGGACGTCCCCGTGGATCTCATTCGCAAGGGGCTCGCGGGATTCACGGGCGTGGAGCGCCGCTTCCAACGCCGGGGTGAACGAGGCGGCGTGATGGTCGTGGACGACTACGGCCATCACCCGACGGAGATCAAGGCGACGTTGGCGGCCGCGAAGCAAGGGTGGCAGCGACGGCTCGTCGTCCTCTTCCAGCCGCACCGCTATACACGGACGCGCGATCTGCTCGATGAGTTCGCCGGCGCCTTTCGGGACGCCGACCTGCTGGTCGTGACCGACATCTATCCCGCGGGTGAACGGGAGATCCCGGGCGTGTCGGCCGAGAAGCTGGCCGACCGGATCCGGGCGACGGGTCATCCGTCGGTGACCTATATCGAGCGGAAAGATCAGGTGGCCGAGCGCGTACGTCCGATGCTGCAGCCGGGCGATATGGTGTTGACGCTGGGGGCCGGAGACATCTGGAAGGTCGGTCCGGAGTTGTTGGAGCGGTTGTAATGGAGGCGCTGGCGATGCCGCGAGTACCACGGACGGTCGGCGGGAAGGCCGAGCGCGATGCGGCCCTGCGGGCGGCCGTGGCGGGTCTCGCCGGCGAGGTCCGTTTTCACGCTCCGCTCAAGGAGTACACGTCGTTCCGGATCGGGGGGCCGGCGGACGTGTTGGTGGTTCCCGACGGGGTCCACGACGTCGTGCGATTGATGCGGCAGGCCGGCGCGGCCGAGGTGGCGGTGTTCGTGCTGGGCGGCACCAATCTGCTGATCCGTGATGGCGGCATCCGAGGCGTCGTGGTCAGCCTGGCACGGCTCAAGGCCATTCGGGACGAGCCGGGATCCGTTCTCTATGCCGAAGGCGGGGTGACGATGCCGGCCCTGCTCCAGCATGCGATGAGCCGCTCACTCACCGGGCTCGAATGGTCGGCCGGCATTCCGGGCACCGTGGCCGGGTGCGTCGTGATGAACGCCGGGACCCGCTTGGGGGAGATGAAGGACGTGGTGAAGGCCGTGCGCCTGGTGGATGAGAAAGGCGGCCTTCGAGACATTCCTGCGGAGTCGATTCCCTTCGGATACCGGCGCGCGCGGTTGCCGCACGGCGTCATCGTCGGCGTGTCGCTGCAACTGGCTCCGGGCGTGAAAGAGACGATCAGGACGGTCGTCAAAGACTACCTCCGCTATCGGAAGGAGACCCAGCCGCTCACGGTGCCCAATGCCGGGTGCGCCTTCAAGAATCCCGGGCCGGAACCGGCCGGCCGCCTGATCGAGGCGGCCGGCTTGAAAGGGCTGCGGGTCGGGGACGCGCAGGTCTCGCCGAAGCACGGCAACTTCATCGTCAACCTCGGCCAGGCGCGGGCGGCGGACGTCCTGACGTTGATCGAGACGGTCACCCGGAGAGTTCGAGAGAAGACGGGGATCGGGCTCGAGCTCGAGCTTAAGGTCGTGGGGGAAGACTAGCATGCGGGTGAGGACCACAGGGCGAGGGGCGGAACCCGCCTCGGCGAGCGGGCCGCTGACGCACGCGCGCATTGGTGTACTGATGGGGGGGCGCTCGGCGGAGCGCGACATCTCGCTCCGGACGGGACGCGCGGTTCACCAGGCCCTGCTCCGGAAGGGGTACGACGCAGTCGCGCTCGACGCCGACGAACGGGTGGTCGAGCAGCTCCATGAGCACAAAGTCGAGCTCGTCTTTCTCGCCCTGCACGGTCCCGGCGGCGAAGACGGGGCGATCCAGGGGCTTCTGGAGACGCTCGGGATTCCTTATACGGGCTCCGGGATCCGGGCGAGCGCCATCGCGATGCACAAGGGCGTGACCAAGACGCTGCTGCAATGGGCCCATATCCCGGTTCCCGGAGGGCTCGTCGTCGTGCGGGACCGTCCCCTGCCCAAGCGGGTTCCCGCGCACCTGGCCTTGCCGCTCGTCGTCAAGCCGGCGTCGCAGGGATCGACGATCGGGGTGACGATCGTGAGGAAACCGTCGCAGTGGATGGAGGCATTGGAGCGCGCGCTCGAGCACGACACCGACGCGATCGTCGAAACCTATATCCCGGGCCGTGAGGTGACGGTCTCGGTCCTGTCGGGAACCGTGCTCCCGGCCGTGGAAATCCTGGCCCCCGGCGGCTTCTACGACTTTTCCGCGAAATATCAAAAAGGGCAGACTGAGTATCGCTGCCCCGCCCCGCTGGCCAGCCCGCTCGTCAGACGCCTGGCCGACTGGGCGCGCCGGAGCTACGAGCTGATCGGATGCGAGGGCGCGGCGCGCGTGGACTTTCGGATTACGCCGCGGGGAAAACCGTATGTCTTGGAGATCAATACGACGCCGGGGATGACTGAGACGAGTCTGTTGCCGATGGCCGCGGCGCGCGCCGGCATGGACTACGACACGCTCACGGAACGGATCCTGGCGTCCGCGCTTTCGCGGGCGGAGCGCATGAAGGCGTTGGAACGATGATGCGGTGGCGTCGCACAGCGCGGCGTCGCCCCGCGGGCCCGCGGGCGAACGTACCGGTCAAGGGCGCGCGCGCGGGTGCGGCGCCGGTGGTGGGGGCGGATCAAGACCGCGAGCACGCTCCTCGCCGGCGCGGTCGCGATCGGCGGGGTCGTGTGGGGCGGCCATCTCGCCTCTCGTCACGCCGGTCCTGCCCTCGCCCGCATGGTGGAGATCAAGACGGTGTCGGTGACGGGCAACGACCAGGTGACGCGAACGGAGCTCATCGATCGATTGAAGCTGGAACCGGGCGCCTCGCTCGTCTCGGTCGATACGACGCGGTTGGCGGCGCGGCTCGCGGCTCATCCGTGGGTCAAGGAGGCGACCGTGAGCCGCGTCTTGCCCCATACGCTCGCCGTCCAGGTCGTCGAGCGGCGCCCGGCCGCCGTCCTCCGCTCGCCGTCGGGCAGCGTGCTGTTGGACGAAGAAGGCCGGCCGCTGACCCTGCTGTCCGAGTCGAACGAACCGGCGCTTCCGGTCCTCTTCGGCATCAACCCCAAGCGCGTGACGAACGGCGACGCCGAGTGGCTCACGGCGGCTCGAAAAGGCATTGAGCTGGCTGCGCTCTTGAGCCGGACGTTCGACGGGCGCCCCGAGGTGGACGTGAGCAACCCGGACAACGTCGTGGCGTACGTGCAGGGCTTGCGGCTGCAGTTCGGGACCGCCGAGTTCGAGGAGAAGTGGAACCTCTACCGCAAGCTCGAGCCCCATGTGGCCGGCGCCGCGGGCCATGGGCGGTCGGACGGCCAGAGCGAGATCGATCTCCGCTATCCGGGCAAAGTGATCGTGCGAGAAAGGGGGTAATCGCGGTGGCCAAGCGAGATCACATCGTCGTGGGATTGGACATCGGGACCACCAAGATTTGCGCGATCGTGGCGGAGATGACGGAGGAGCGGGCGATCAACATCATCGGGGTCGGATCGAGCCCCTCGCGAGGATTGCGCAAAGGCGTCGTCGTCAATATCGAGAGCACGGTCGAGTCGATCAAGAAGGCCGTGGAGGAAGCCGAACTGATGGCCGCCGTGCAGATCAATTCGGTCTACACCGGCATCGCCGGCAGCCACATCAGCGGGGAGAACGCCCGCGGAGTCGTGGCGCTGAAGAAGCAGGAGGTGACCCGCGCGGACATCGAGCGGGCGATCGAAACGGCCCGGACGGTGGCCGTCCTGCCGCACGACCGCCGGATTCTTCACGTCCTGCCGCGGGAGTTCATGGTCGACGACCAGGACGGCATCCGAGAGCCGCTGGGCATGAGCGGGACCCGACTCGAAGTGGACGTTCACATCATCACGGGCGCGGTGACGTCGGCACAGAACATCATCAAGAGCGTCAATCGCGCCGGACTGGATGTCGTCGACATCGTCCTCCAGCCGCTGGCCTCGAGCGAGGCGGTCCTGAGCCCCGAGGAGCGCGAGCTCGGCGTCGCGATGGTGGATCTGGGGGGCGGCACGACGGACCTCGCGATCTTCTCCGAAGGCAGCATCCGCCACACGGCGGTCCTGCCGATCGGCGGGCAGCATTTGAGCACGGATCTCGCGATCGGCCTGCGGACCCCGCAGGCCGAGGCCGAAAAGGTCAAGATCAAGCACGGGCTGGCCCTCGTCGACCTCCTCAAGGAGGACGAACAGGTCGAGGTGCCGAGCGTCGGGGACCGGCCGCCCCGTGAGATGCCGAGAAAGATGATCGCGGAAATCGTACAGCCGCGCGTCGAGGAGATGTTCGATCTCGTGCGGCGGGAGATCGTGCGCGCGGGCTACGAAGGGATGCTGGCGGCCGGCGTCGTGATCACGGGCGGGACCTCGATGCTCGAAGGGATGCCGGATGCCGCCGAGCGCGTGCTCGACTTGCCGGTCCGGCGGGGCGTCCCGTCGGGAGTCGGCGGCCTCCGCGACATCGTCAGCAATCCCATGTATGCCACCGGCGTCGGGCTCATTCTCCACGCCTGCCGGCATACCGACGAGCTGGAGACCGTGGGCGCGCGCAGCGGGAAGCGGTTCGGCCGCGTCTTCGATCGTATGCGGGGCTGGATGCTCGAGTTCTTTTAATCGGCTGGGCACGCCCAGCGTTGAGGAAGGGAGGGACGCGATGTTTTCATTTCAGGATGACGAGATCATGCCGGTCCGGATCAAGGTCATCGGGGTCGGCGGCGCCGGCTGTAACGCCGTCAATACGATGATCGGCTCCGGGCTGAGCCGAGTCGAGTTCATCGCGGCGAACACCGACGTGCAGGCCTTGGGCCGCTCGCTGGCTTCCTTCAAGGTCCAGCTCGGTCCGGAGCGGACGCGGGGTCTCGGCGCGGGCGCCAAGCCCGAGGTCGGCAGGGAGGCGGCGATCGAGAGCAAGGACCGGCTGCGCGATTCCCTCGAAGGCGCCGAAATGGTCTTCGTCACGGCCGGCATGGGCGGTGGCACGGGAACCGGCGCCGCGCCGATCGTCGCGAGCATCGCCCGGGATCTCGGCGCCTTGACGGTGGGGGTCGTGACCAAGCCGTTTCAGTACGAAGGGAAGCGGCGGTTGATGCACGCGGAAGACGGCTTGCAGGAGCTGCGCAAGAACGTCGACACGCTCCTCGTGATTCCGAACCAGCGCCTCCTCGGGCTGGTCGACAAGGCGACACCGCTGCTGGAGGCCTTTAAGGTCGCCGACGACGTCCTGCGCCAGGCGATCCAGGGCATCGCGGACATCATCACCACGACGGGGCACGTGAACGTGGATTTCGCCGACGTCAGGACCGTGATGACGTACACCGGCCGGGCGGTCATGGGGATGGGGGTCGCGCGGGGTCCGAATCGTGCGTTGGAGGCGGCCCAGAAGGCCATCTCGAGCCCTTTGCTCGAAGAGGGGACCGTGCAGGGGGCGCGCGGCGTGCTCCTGAACATTACCGGCGGCAACACGCTTTCACTGCACGAGGTCGACGAAGCCTCCTCGATCATCAAGGAGGCGGCGGATGCGGAGGCCAACATCATCGTCGGACAGGTGATCAATCCCGAGCTCGAGGACGAGCTGATCATCACCGTGGTCGCGACGGGATTCGAGCGCGACGAGCCGGTCTCGGCGCCGGCTGCGCCGGCCGCTGAACGGCCCAAGCACGTCCGCGCGCCGCAGCCGGCGCTGGCGGCCGCGCGACTCGGGACCGAACCGTCGGCCCAAAATCTCGAGCGGCCGGCGTTTCTCCGGCGGGTGAACGGGCAGCACGAGGCGCAAGAACGGCTGGGACTGGCCTTGGAAGATGAATGGGACGTTCCGACGTTCCTGCGGAAACATGCCGATTGATGGAGATGGGGCCGGCCGCCAGGCCGGCCCCGCGCACGGGGCGCCATGGCGACCGGATTGATCACGATTCCGGCCTTCCGAGGGCCGTATCGGGTGGGCCACTTCTTCGGGACGCGCCACCAGCGCCTGCCGGTTGCCGGTGCGGTGAGCCAGGGGAGCGAACTGGACCCCGTCGCGGTCGTCGCCGCGAAGCAGGTCCACGGCACCGACGTCTTGCTCGTCGAGCGACCGATCAATTCCGCCGGGGTGCTCCCCGGGACCGGGGATGCGCTGGTGACGAACCAACCTGGTGTCTTGCTGACGGTGCGAACCGCGGATTGCGTCCCCGTGCTCATCCATGACCCGGGCCGGGGCGTTGTGGCCGCCGTCCACGCGGGTTGGCGTGGGACGCTCGCGGGCATCGTCTCCAAGACGATCCAGACGATGCGCAGTCGGTTCGGCTCCGAATGCCACTCCTTGCGTATCGCCATCGGCCCCTCCGCCGGCCCCTGCTGCTATGAGGTCGATAAGGCTGTTCTCGGGCCGCTGTCCCGAGCCTATCCCTACTGGCGGCTGCTGATCTCGGAGACCGGACCAGGACGCGGTCTGCTGAACCTGAAGGAGTTGATCCGGCGCCAGGTCCAGGGGGAGGGCGTGGAGGACGCCCACGTTTGGATGGTCGGTCTGTGTACCATCTGTCGCCCGTCGTTGTTCTATTCCTACCGCCGGGAAGGGGTCGTCAAAGAGACGATGGTCAGTGGGATCATGCTGCCGCGCGGGACGGCCCGGCGCCCCGTACGCGCAAGAGCCAGGGTGTGTGCAGGCACTCGATTGCGGGACCACTGACACCGCGCGGCGCTTCTTGTACAATGCCGGCCTGAGGTGGGGACCGTCGTCCGCGTGCAGGCCACTGATCGAGAAGGGATCGGACAGCGAGTCCGTGAAGTTCGTGAGCGGATTCGGGAAGCGGCGGTGCGGTCGGGCCGGTCACCGGAGGCGGTGCGACTCATCGCCGCCACGAAAACAGTCCCGATCGAGAGCATCGTCGCCGCACTGGAGGCGGGGATCACCGATCTCGGCGAGAACCGGCTCCAAGAGGCGATCCCGAAGCTCGATGCGCTCGCCCATCGGGGCGTGACCTGGCACTTCATCGGCCGGCTCCAGCGCCGCAAGATCAAAGGGGTGGTCGGCCGGTTCGCGGTGATCCAATCGGTCGAAGCAGTCGATGTGGCAGAGGCCATCAGTCGCCGGGCGGGTGAGGCGGGTGTGTCCCAGGCCGTCCTCCTCGAGGTGAACCTTGCGGGGGAGGCGAGCAAGGGCGGCGTCGCACCCGAGCGGGTGATGGAGGTGTTGGCGGACCTCAGCCGACTGCCGCATCTGGTGGTCAAAGGGTTGATGGCAATCCCGCCGGCGACGAGCACCGCCGAGGAGGCGCGGCCGTACTTTCGAACGCTGCGGGTTCTGGCCGAGGCGGCCCGCGGGAGGGCGTTTCCCGGTATCCAGATGGATGAGCTGTCGATGGGGATGAGCCACGATTTCGAGATAGCGATCGAGGAGGGCGCGACGATGGTACGGATCGGGACGGCGATCTTTGGAGCCCGGCCGGGACGGCTCGGGGAATGACGAGCCCAGTGAGCCAACGGACCGCCGTGATCGGAGGCGGGCAGATGGCCGAGGCGCTGATCGGCGGCCTCTTGGCTGCCGGAGCGGCGACCGCCGAGTTCTTTTGGGCCACCGATCCGAGCGCGGCGCGACGCGCCCATCTGGACCAGCGGTTCGGCATCCGGGTGACCGAGGTGAACCGGGAGGCGGCCGCATGGGCGGATCTGGTCTTGCTCGCCGTCAAGCCCCAGGTCTTGGATGACGTCCTCGATGAGCTCAGCCCCGTCGTCGCGGGAAAGCTGATCGTCTCGCTCGCCGCCGGCGTTCCGATTCGACGATTGGCGGCCCGCTTACCGGCCGATGTTCGTCTCGTTCGCGTGATGCCGAACGCCGCGGTGTTGGTGCGCGAAGGCATGTCGGCGATGGCCTGCGGCGAGCGGGTGACCCAGGTCGACGAGGATCGTGTGACCGCGTTGCTGCGCGCCGTGGGGCGCGTCACGCGAGTAGACGAATCGCAGATGGACGCCGTGACGGGGCTGAGCGGAAGCGGACCCGCCTACGTCTTTCTGGCGCTCGAAGCCTTGGCGGACGGAGGAGTCAAAGCAGGATTACCGCGGGCCACCGCCGAGGTCCTGGCGGCGCAAACGGCGTATGGCGCCGCGCGGATGGTCTTGGAGACGGGGGAGCACCCGGGCCGGCTCAAAGACCGGGTTGCGTCGCCGGGAGGAACGACGATCGCGGGGCTGCACGTGCTCGAACAAGGCGGATTGCGGGCGACCCTCATCGGCGCGGTCGCCGCCGCGACACAACGCTCACAAGAGATGGGACGGTCATGTTTGTCATAGGCAACGTGTTGCAGGCGATCGCCGTCGTGCTCGACTATCTCCTTTGGTTCTACATGTGGATCATCATCGCGCGGGCCTTGATCTCCTGGGTCAATCCCGATCCTTGGAATCCGATCGTACAGTTTCTGCAACGGGTCACGGAACCGGTCCTCTATCCGATCCGGCGCCGGTTGGGGTTTGCCATGGGCATCGACCTGTCGCCGATCATCGCGTTGCTCATCATTATTTTTCTGCAGCTGGCGCTGGTACAATCGCTCAAGGATCTCGCCTTTCGCATGCATTGACCACGAGGTGACCATGAGACTGACCCCCCTCGACATTCAACAGATGACGTTCCGGGTTCGCCTGCGCGGTTACGACCGTCAGGAAGTCAAGCTGTTCCTCGAAGATTTGGCGGCCACGGTCGAGTCCTTGAACCACGAGAATGCCGCGCTGCGTGAAAAGCTGTCGGCGGCGGAGGAGCAGGTCACCGCGCTGAAGAAGGCCGAGACGACCCTCACGCACACGCTCGTGTCCACGCAAGCCATGGCGGACGACATGAAGCAGATCGCCCAACGGGATGCGGCGCTCCTGGTGAAGGAGGCCGAGCTCAAGGCCGGAGAGTTGTTGCGCGAGGCCCGGCAGGAATTGGCGAGCCTTCAACGCGACATCGCCGACTTGCGCAAGCAGCGGCTGCTGGGCATCGAGCGCCTCCGCTCGACCCTGCGGACCTTCGAACGGATGTTGGAGGTGGAAGAGGAGGAGGTCGAACAGGAGAACTCGATCTCGCGTGCCGCCGACAACCTGGCCACGGGCGGCGATCGCTGACGGACCGCCCCGTCCCTTCGCCGGATCCTCTCGCCGTCGGTTCATGGACATGGCTCAGATCGGTCCGATCGCTCAAGCCTTGGAAGGGGCGGTGGCGGACGGCGTGTTTCCAGGCGCGGTTCTCCTTGCGCGATGTCGGGGGCGTCTGGTCGTCGCCCGGGCGGTCGGGGTGACGAGCTCACGGACTCACGAACCGGTCACGCTCGAGACCGTCTACGATCTCGCCTCGCTCACCAAACCGCTGGCCACCGCCACCGCCGTCCTGCGCCTGGTCCAGGACGGAAGCGCCTCATTGGACGACCCGCTCCACCGTTATCTGCCGGAGCTCATCGAAAGGCCCGTCGGCGCGGTTTCCCTGACTCGCCTCTTGAGTCACAGCGCAGGCTTACCGGGATGGCAACCGTTGTACGAGGCGATCGCCGCGCGGGACCGAGCCGAACCGGGGTTCTTGGGGAGCGAGGCGGCTCGGCGGTTCATGGTCGACGCGATCGCTTCGGCCCCTTTGGCGTATCCACCCGGGACGCAGAGCGTCTACAGTGATCTCGGGTTCATTCTGCTGGGCGCCGTCGTCGAGCGCGTCTCCGGCTGCAGGCTTTCAGAGTTTTGCCGGGATCGAATCTTCGGGCCGCTGGGCGCCGCTCCGTTGGGATTCGGACCGCCGGCACAAGACGGATCGACGAAGCTCAGGGCCATCGCGCCGACCGAGGACAGCGCGTGGAGAGGAGGGATGCTCCAAGGGACGGTGCACGACGACAACGCGTACGCGCTGGGCGGCGTCGCAGGACATGCGGGCCTGTTCGGCGGGGCTCGGGCTGTTCTCACGGTCGCCGGGGCCTGGCTGTCGGCCTATCACGGGGAGGCTGGCTTTCTGTCGCCGACGTGGGCTCGCCACTTCGTCACCCGCCGGGCCGATGTCCCGGGATCCAGTTGGGCGCTCGGATGGGATACCCCCACGCCGCCGTCGTCGTCCGGCCGATACTTCTCGGCGCACTCTTTCGGTCACCTTGGGTTCACGGGGACGTCACTGTGGATCGATCCGCTCCCAAGGTTGGAAGTCGTCCTGCTTTCGAACCGGGTCCATCCGACGCGGGCCAACGCGAAGATCCAGCAGTTTCGCCCGCTGATCCACGATTTGATCTATGAGACGGTGATTGGGGGAGGGATGTGAAGCAGGGAGGGCGACGGGCTCGGGTCAATCCGCGTATTCGATCCAGCTTTCTTTTTCCGCGAGGTACCGTTTGCCTTTGAAGTTCGGGCGCGTCCGCATGCGCCGGAACCCGAGTGATCGAAGCTTGTCGACGACGCTCGCGACGGCGCCGGCAATCGTCGGTTGCGTCGCGCCTTCAACGGTCAACGCCTCGTACGTGACTTTGCCGAGATAGCCTTGCGGCACGCGGCTGACTAAGATCGCACGGTTGAAATAGCGGTCGCTCGGGTCATTGCCTTCGAGTTGGTGCCGTTCGACGATCCCGTCCTTCTGCTTCAACGACAAGGGGAGTGTGCTCACGTATCCTCCATCAAGACACTGCAAAGGACGTATTATAGAAGGCCGCGAGCGTCGCTGCAACCGCTGTTGACAAGCTCATCGGGCTTCCTATAATCTGACTGGACCTGCCGGTGAGGGCCTCGAATGGTGTACCGGACCCCGCCCCGCCCCCATGAATGTTCCAAATAGTCTCACGATCCTCCGCATCCTTCTCATTCCGGTTTTCATCGAATTCCTGATTTACGAGCGGTATGACGCCGCCTTGGGCGTCTTGTTAGTGGCCGGCATCACCGATGGCTTGGATGGCACGATCGCACGTGTCGCCAATCAGCGAACCAAGCTCGGCGCCTACCTCGATCCGCTGGCCGACAAGCTGCTGTTGACCTCGGGGTTCGTCACCCTTTCCGTCCTTCATTTGGTGCCCTTGTGGGTCGTCATCCTGGTCGTGAGCCGGGACGTCATTCTCCTGACCGGAGCCCTCCTCAGTCGGGTGACCGAGCTGCCGCTGGACATGTCTCCGACGATGCTCGGCAAGGGCACGACGGTGTTCCAGTTGCTCTATTTGATCCTCGTCATCGCGCTGACCCCGCGGCAGGTGGATCTGCACTGGATACAGCCGCTCCTCTACGTGATGGTCGCGTTCACCCTGCTCTCGGGGTTTCACTACCTGTACCGCGGCGTCAGCCATCTCAACGCTCGGGAAGCGTGATCTCAGGACGCGACGGACCGGTCGGTTGACAACTTACGCATCCTCCAGTAGACTTCCAAACGTCACTCCTGCTGTAACCCCTGAGAAGATTGTTGAAATATCGCGGCTTCGCCTTTGCTTGGCAAGGATGCCATTGAACCCCTGCTCGTGTCTGCATAGCCCCGACCGTGTGAGAGTTTTCAGAATGAAGTAAGGATGCCGCGACTCTAACCTCGAAGGGAACTGGCATGGCGACTTTCGCATACGTCGGCAAGACCCGGCAGGGAGTGGTCAAGAAAGGCGAGGTCATCGCCAAGACGCGCGATGAAGCGATCGAGCAACTCCGCAAGGTGAACCTGGCCGTCACCAGCCTACAAGAGAAAGGCGCTTTCGGCGGCCTGGGAAAGTTCGGCTCGGGCGGCATCAAGGACAAGGATCTCGTCGTCTTCACCCGCCAGTTCTCGACCATGATCAATGCCGGGTTACCGTTGATCCAATGCCTGGACATCCTGTCGACCCAGTCGGAAAACAAGACTCTTGGGAAGAGCGTCGGGGAGATCAAGATCGACGTGGAAGGGGGCTCGACGCTCGCCGATGCCCTCAAGAAGCACCCGAAGGTGTTCGACGATCTCTATGTGAACATGGTGCACGCCGGCGAGGTCGGCGGGTTGTTGGACGCGATCTTGCTCCGGCTGGCCAAGCACATCGAGAAGGCGATGAAACTCAAGGGGGCCATCAAATCGGCGATGGTCTACCCGGCGGCGATCATCGGGGTCGCGGTCATCGTCATCACCGTGCTGATGATTTGGGTCATTCCGATCTTCGCGAAGATGTTCGAAGACATGTCGGGCGGAAAAGTCGGCTTGCCGGGGCCGACCCAATTCGTCATCAACTTGAGCGAATTCATGCAGGCGTACATCATTTATATGATCGCCGGGTTGATCGGGATCATTTTCGCCGTCAAGCGTTATTACCGCACCCCGAACGGACGGCTCGTCATCGACCGTCTGTTGCTGAGGCTGCCCGTGTTCGGCGACCTCATCCGGAAGGCTTCCGTGGCGAAGTTCACCCGGACGTTGGGCACGTTGATCACCAGCGGGGTGCCGATCATGGACGGCCTCATGATCACGGCGAAGACGGCGGGCAACAAGATCGTCGAGGCGGCGATTCTCGATGCGCGTCAGAGCATCAGTGCCGGACGGACGCTGGCCGACCCACTTTCGAAGAACGATGTATTTCCCAAGATGGTCACCCACATGATTTCCGTCGGTGAGTCGACCGGGGCGCTGGACGCCATGCTCGGGAAGATCGCCGATTTCTATGACGACGAGGTCGATCAGGCGGTCGCGTCGCTGACGTCCTTGCTCGAACCGATGATGATGGTCTTCCTGGGGACGGTCATCGGGTTCATCGTCATCGCGATGTACTTGCCGATCTTCAAGATGGCTTCGGTCATTGGGTAAGACCCGCCCACATACCGTCCGCGCGTCTTGCTTCCCCAAAGAGGCTTGTTTCAAGCCTCTTTGTCGTTTCTGGGGCCTTCGCCTCGATTCCAACGGAGACCGGAGGGCCTGATGACGGACGTGACGCCCAACGGTCAGGCGATGGAGGACCTTCGCATCCGCCTCTACTGGCTGATGGGCTTCCGCGTCGTCGTCGTGACGCTGCTGCTCGGGCTCTCCACGATGTTCCAGATCGGAAAGAGCCAGCCGGTGCTGACCTTCTTTCCGCTCATCGCGATCACGTACGCCCTCACGGTCGCGTACGCCCTGGCGCTGCGCTACCTGCTCCGCCCGGCGCTCCTTCCTCAGTTCGCCTATCTGCAGGTCGTCGTCGATCTGCTGCTCGAAACGTACTTGGTCGCGAAGACGGGAGGCATCGAAAGCCCCTTTTCGGTCTTCTACATCATCACGGTCACGCTGGCCAACCTGATTCTCAGGCGCCAGGGCGGTCTCATGGCGGCCGGGGTCTCGGTGATTCTCTTCGGAGTCGTCACGAACCTCCAATTGTCGGGCGGATATGATATGGTGCCGGCCACGCGGCTGTCGCCGCCCGCGACCATCTATACCTTCGGCGTCCACAGTCTGGCCGTCATCGTGGTCGGCCTCCTGAGCGGCGCGCTGGCCGATCAGTTGAAGCGGGCCGGCCAGTCGCTCGTCGAGAAGGAGCAGGGGCTCAGCCGACTCCAAGCCTTCCATGAGAACGTCGTCGAGAGCCTGAGCAGCGGTCTGTTTACGACCGATGAGACGGGTCGAATCACGTCCTTCAATCGGGCGGCGCGGGATATCACGCAGTACTCGGCCGAGACCGTACTGGGCAAGCCGTGGTGGGAAGTGTTCAATTGGGAGCAGGCGAACCTCTTCGATGCCGATACGTCCACGGTCGTCGCGCCGTTTCGCTTCGAAGGCGAAGGGCGCCGAGCCGACAACACGCGCATGATCATTGGAATGACCCTCGCGCCGCTGACCGAGAACGGCATCCGAACGGGGCTGGTCGGGGTCTTTCAGGACCTGACTCAAATCCGCGACCTCGAAGAGCAGATGCGGCGGCGGGAATGGCTCGCGACGCTGGGCGAGATGTCGGCCGGTATGGCCCATGAGATTCGAAATCCGCTGGCGGCCTTGGCGGGCTCGATGCAGATGCTCCAAAAGGATCTCAGCCTGGACGAAGCCAACCGCCATTTGATGGACATCGCGATCCGCGAGACGGCCCGGTTGGACTCGATTATCACCGAGTTCCTGCTGTATGCCCGTCCGCCGGCGTTGAACTTAAAAGAATGCGACGTCAACGGCGTCCTCGCCGACACGCTGGACCTCATCCGTCACGAGGCTCAATCTCATATGAACATCGTCATCGTCACGTATCCCGGACCCGGTTCGATGACGGCGCAGATCGATCCTGATCAGATCAAGCAGGTGTTCTGGAACCTGGCGACCAATGCGTTCGAGGCCATGCCGGCCGGGGGGCAACTGACCATTTCGACCCGCCGCCGGCGGGTCGGCTCCGCGGGACGCAGCGGCGAGGTGATCGAAATTTCATTTCAGGATACGGGGGAAGGAATCAAGAAAGAGCGCCTCGACAAGATCTTTCTTCCCTTCTTCACCACCAAGAAACGGGGATCGGGGTTGGGGCTTGCCGCGGTGCATCGCATCGTCGATCTCCACGGCGGCTGGATTCGGGTTGAGAGCCAAGAAGGCAAGGGGTCTCAATTCATCGTCTGCTTGCCGGTGTCGGCGGATTCCGGCTTGCGCTTATGGCATGAGGGCAGGGAACCGTGGAAAAGATCCTGATCGTCGACGATGAGCGCAGTATGCGGGACGTCTTGAGCATCATGCTCAAGCGGGCGGGCTATGACGTGACCGTGGCCTCGGACGGCAGCGAGGCCATCGTTCAGGTCGGCAAGGAGATTTTCGATCTCGTCATTACCGACTTGAAGATGCCGAAGATCGGCGGGTTGGAAGTACTCAAGAGCGTGAAAGAAGTGTCGCCCGACACCGTCGTCTTGTTGATCACGGCATTTGCGTCGACCGATTCGGCGGTCGAGGCGATGAAGCTGGGCGCCTATGACTACTTGAGCAAGCCGTTCCAAGTGGACGAGGTGCAATTGATCGTCCGGAACGCCTTGGAGAAGCGGCGACTCTCGACCGAAAACACGCTGCTCAAACGGGAAATCGCGAGCCAGTCCTCGCTCTCCAGCATCATCGGGCAGAGCGAACCCATGCAGAAGGTGTTGGAAGTCATTCAAAAGGTCGCGGACAGCAAGAGCAACGTGTTGATCTGCGGCGAAAGCGGAACCGGCAAGGAGTTGGTCGCCCGCGCGATCCATTACAACAGCGCGCGCAGTCGCTTTCCATTCGTCACGGTGAACTGTAGCGCTCTGCCGGAGCCTCTGCTCGAAAGCGAGCTGTTCGGACACATGAAAGGAGCCTTCACGGGGGCGATCGCGAACAAGGCGGGGTTGTTCGAAGTGGCGGACGGTGGGAGCATCTTTCTCGACGAGATCGGTGAGATGACGCCGACGATGCAGGTCAAGCTGCTCCGTGTGCTGCAGGAGCGGGAGTTCCGACGGGTGGGAGGCACGCGGGACGTGAAGGTGGATGTCCGCGTCATCGCCGCCACGAACCGCGACCTCGCGCGCGCCGTGGCGGACGGCAGTTTCCGCGAAGATCTCTACTACCGTCTCGACGTCATTCCGATTACGCTGCCGCCCCTCCGCATGCGCCCGGGAGACATCCCGCTCCTCGCGAAACACTTTCTCGACCAGTTTGCGAAAGCCAACGGTAAGCCGGTGCCCACCTTGTCCCCCGAAGCCATGCGAGTCTTGGTCGCGCACGAGTGGAAAGGCAACGTGCGAGAGTTGGAGAACCTCATCGAACGGGTGGTGGCATTCTCGACGACGCCCACGATCGATGAGGCCGACATCCAGGGGTGGTTGCATCGCCCCGCCTCACCCGCAGCATCCACCGTGCAAGGCTACCCGACGGAACTCCCCCCCGAGGGGCTCGATTTGGAGAAGTTGATCAATACCATTGAAAAAGACCTCCTCCTCAAAGCCCTGGAGCGAAGCCGGTGGGTCAAGAAGAAAGCGGCCCGCCTCCTCCAACTCAACACCCGTTCCTTCCGCTATCGCCTGGAGAAGTACGAGATCAAAGGGGGAACGGACGACTGATGGACCTGATTCGGACACGAGAACCATGGTCAAAGCCCTGCGCATCGACGCTCCCGCCAAAGTCAACCTCATCCTGAGGGTCCTCGATCGCCGCGCCGACGGCTATCACAATCTGTGGTCGCTCCTGCAGACGGTCGGAGTGGAGGATGAGTTGTACATCGAACTCCACCCGGAACGTACGGGCGTCGTACTCGAGTGCGATGTCCCGGGTCTTCCGACGGACGGGCGCAATCTGATCGTACGGGCCGCGGGACTCGTCCTCGAGCGGGCCCAACTCCGAACCGGGCTGCATATCCGTGTCGTCAAGCGCATTCCGGTCTCCGCCGGTCTCGGTGGAGGCAGCAGCGATGCCGCGGCGACGATTTTCGCACTGAATCGACTCCTGGACCTGAAATGGTCCGCCGCGGAGATGGCCGAAATCGGGCAGGTCCTGGGGAGCGACGTGCCGTTTTTCTTCTTTGCCCCGACCGCACAGGTACGTGGCCGCGGGGAGGAAGTGCGCTCCATGCGGATCACCGGGACCCGCTGGATCGTCCTCTTGAACCCGGGCTTTCCCATCGAGACCCGCTGGGCGTACGACCGCCTCGCGAGCAGCCGGAGTTTCGTGCCCCCGATCGCCAAGGGCGTCATGAGCCTCATGAACAAAGCGGAGACCTCTTGGGACGAAGTGATTCCTCTCATGGAGAATGATTTCGAGCAGGCGCTCTCGCCGACACACCGTGTCCTTGAGCGCATGAAGCAGGTCCTTCTCGGTCATGGCGCGCAGGCCGCGCTCCTGTCCGGGAGCGGGGCGAGCGTCTTCGGGATCTTTGGTGCAGAGGCGGATGCGGTCGATGCCAGGGAGCGGATTCATCGGGCGTATGGCTGGTGGGCCGCGGCCGGTCCAGCCGGCACGACAGCACTTGCCTGTCGCGGTGTCGTCCCGTCCGGACCCCTCCAAGTCGGTTGACAACCTCCTTTCGTTTTCGATACCGTATCCTGCTTTCGTGCAGGGCGTCCGACCTCCAAGATCCGCATTCGGTCTCAGGAGTCCGGCAATCAGGCGTGTTGTCGGAGGGATCCCATGGAAAAGGCACTTCGGCTGTTTTCAGGCAACGCAAACCCCGCGTTGGCGAAGGAAATCTGCGCCTACCTCGGGATCAATCTGGGGCAGGCGACGGTCTCGTCGTTCAGCGACGGCGAGGCGCGCATCAAGATCGAGGAAAACGTCCGGGGCGCGGACGTGTTCGTCGTTCAATCCTGCTGCCCGCCGGTGAACGATTCGATCATGGAACTGCTGATCATGATCGACGCGCTGAAACGGTCGTCCGCGTATCGCATTACCGCCGTGCTCCCGTATTTCGGGTATGCCCGGCAGGACCGAAAGGATCAGCCCCGCGTGCCGATCTCCGCAAAACTGGTGGCTGATCTGATCACGACCGCCGGCGCGGATCGGGTCCTCACCATGGATCTGCATGCGGGGCAGATCCAAGGGTTCTTCAATATCCCCGTCGATCACCTTTATGCGACGCCGGTGCTGCTCGATTACATCAGCAAGGTGGGCACCGAGGACTTGGTGGTCGTGTCCCCCGATGCCGGCGGCGTGGAGCGGGCGCGAGCGTTTGCCAAGCGGCTGCAGGCGAGCTTGGCCATCATCGACAAGCGGCGCGAGGGACCGAACCAGGCACAGATCATGAACATCATCGGCGATGTGGAGGGCAAAAGCGCCCTGCTTCTCGATGACATGATCGATACCGCCGGGACCATCGTGCAGGGGGCGCAGGCGTGCGCCAACAAGGGCGCACGGCGGGTCTGGGCGGGATGCACCCACCCGGTTTTGAGCGGGCCCGCCCTGGATCGCCTGCAGTCGTCTTGCCTGGATGAAGTGGTCGTGACGAATACGATTCCGCTGAACGGGAAGGAGCAGCGGTGCCCGAAATTACGCGTCCTGTCGGTCGCCCCGCTTCTCGGGGAAGCCATTACCCGGATCCATGAGGAAGAATCCGTCAGTTCGCTCTTTGCCTGAGTCGCCCGGCGGCTCACCGCCCGGACCTGAAACAAAGTGGATCAACTGAGGCTCTAGCGTCGAGAGGGGAATGTTATGAAGTTTGAGATGACAGCGGAAGTGAGAGAGCAGGCCGGCAAGGGGGCGGCCCGGCAGTTACGGCGAAAGGGAAAGATCCCGGGCGTCCTGTATGGCCAAGAAGAATGCCTCCTCCTCACCTTGGACCCCGATGCGATCCGCAAGATCCTTCGATCCCATGCCGGGACCGCCTTGGTGTCGTTGACGATCACCGGGACGGCGCGCAACGCGGTGCGTACGGCGCTGCTCCGGGAATATCAAGTCGATCCGGTCACGGGCGACCTGCTTCATGCGGATCTGTTCGAGGTCTCGATGACCAAACCCATCCGCGTCAAAGTACCCGTTGCGCTGGTCGGCGGCGTCCCGGTCGGTGTCAAAGAGGGAGGAGTGTTGCATCACAATCTGCGCGAATTGCACATCGAATGTTTGCCGTCGGCCCTGCCGGACCAAATCGAGGTGGACGCGTCGCAATTGGGGATCGGCCACGGAGTTCACGTACGTGAGCTTGCGCCGCGCGAGGGCTTGCGGTTCCTGGACGAAGGCGACCAGATGGTCGTGAGCGTGGCGGCCCCGATGTCCGAGGCGAAGCTGGAAGCGCTCCTCACCAGCGGCGCTGCCGTCGAGGAGGGCAAGGAACCCGAAGTGATCGCCAAAGGCAAGGCGGAAGAGGAAGGCGCGGCGGCCGCGCCGGCCGGGGAAGCCAAGGCCGAGAAAAAAGAAGCCGCGGCGGCCAAACCTGAAAAGAAGGAAGCGAAGGAGGAGAAGAAGAAGTAGCCTTGCGTCTGATTGTCGGCCTCGGCAATCCCGGCGAGGCCTATGCCGCGACCCGACACAACATCGGGGTGATGGCGGTCGAACATGCGGCGGCTCGGTGGGGCATTCCGATGCGCGTGCTGCGAGCCGTGCGGCGGGGCGACGGCAGCCTCGGATCTGTACCGGTCGTGCTGGCTCACCCGCTCGCATGGATGAACCTCAACGGTCCTGTCGTCTCCCGACTCCTCGAGGAATTGGGTCTCTCTCCCCGCGATCTCATCGTGGTCCACGACGATGTCGACCTGCCCGTGGGCCGTCTTCGGTTCAAGCGCACGGGTGGATCCGGAGGCCATAACGGCATCCGCTCGGTGTGCGAGGCGCTGGGCACCGGCGAGTTTTTCCGTTTGCGTGTGGGGGTCGGCCGGCCGGCTCCCGGCGAGGATACCGCTGACTACGTGCTGGCCCCGTTCCGCGCCGAAGAAGTGTCGGTGATCGAAGCGGCGCTCGAGCAGGCCGTGGATGCATTGGCGTGTGCGGTCCAGGAAGGTATCGAGACAGCCATGAATCGCTTTAACGTCCGGGTACGTCAGGATGCGGGGTCGTAAATGGGCTTGTGCTGCGGCATGATCGGGCTTCCCAACGTTGGAAAGACGACGGTCTTCAACGCCCTCGTCGGGGCGGGAGCGGTCGCTGCCAATTATCCGTTTTCGACGGTCGAGACCAATGTCGGGATCGCTCCCGTCCCCGACCCCAGGCTGGCTACGTTGGCCGCGGTCTTTCATTCGAAGAAAGTGACGCCCAGCACGCTCGAGGTGCGGGACATAGCCGGGCTCGTGGAGGGCGCCAGCCAGGGCGAAGGCCTCGGCAATCAATTCCTCGCCCAGATCCGTGAGGTTGATGCCCTCTTGCATGTCGTGCGGTGCTTCCAAGATCCGGACGTCGTCCATGTCGGGGGCGGCGTCGATCCGGTCAAGGACATCGAGACCATCGAAACCGAGCTCATGCTCGCCGATCTTGAAACGCTCGAGCGGCGGAAGCAGCGACTGGACAAGCGGGTGCGGGCCGGTGAAGCGGCCGCCGGCAAAGAGCTGGCTTTCGTGCAGAAGCTCGCCGTGCTGCTGGACAAAGGGGAATGGCTCAGAGGCCAGCCGTTCAGCCCCGATGAGCAGGCGCTGTTGCAAGAGCTTCAACTGCTGTGCGCCAAGCCGGTTTTGTTCGTCGCAAATATTTCCGAAGGTATGCGGCCGGACGATCCGCTTGTAGAGCCGGTCCGGCAGTTGGCGGACAAGAAGGGGGCCCGGATCGTCGTCATCTGCGGGCAGTTCGAAGCCGAGCTCTCTGCATTGCCGCCGGAGGAGCGCCAGGCGTATCTCGATGAGCTCGGGATGCAGGAATCGGGGCTCGTCCGTCTTACGAAGGCCGCCTATGAGCTGCTCGGCCTGATCACCTTCTTCACCGCCGGGGAGGAGGAAGCGCGTGCATGGCCCGTCCGGCAAGGGACGAAGGCGCCCGCGGCGGCGGGCAAGATCCATTCCGACATGGAGCGCGGGTTCATCCGGGCCGAGGTCTACACGTACAGCGATCTGATGACGTACGGAACCGTCGCCGCAATCCGGGAGAAGGGACTGTATCGCTTGGAGGGCAAGGAGTACGTCGTCAAGGACGGCGACGTCGTTTACTTTCGATTCAATGTGTAACGGAACCGACAAGGTCTACGGGCGCGGCCCTGTGGGCTTTGAGGTCGCCGGCTGGTGTGGCCGTGCCTCATCGCGTCCGCTGGTGCCGGGACGGCCCGGTGTCGCTCTCGTTTGACAGTCGCGAGGGGCCTATGGTACGGTCCGTGACCCGTATGCCTCGCTCCAGACCTGTTCTGGGGCCTTAGTCCACGAGGAGGTCCTGCATGCAGCCCTACGAGTCGATCTTCATCGTCCGCCCGTCGCTTTCCGACGACGACACCGCGAAGCTCATCGAGAAAATGAAAGGGATCGTGGAAAGGTCCGGCTCGGTCGTCAAGGTGGAGAACTGGGGAAGAAAAAAGCTGGCCTACGAAGTGAAGCGCGAGCGGAAAGGCACCTTCGTGTACCTGAACTTCGAAGCCAAAGGGGATGTCATTGCGGAGTTGGAGCGCTCCTATCGGCTCGAGGATTCGGTCATCAAGTTCCTGACCGTGCGGCTCAAGCCGTCGGCCCCCATGCCGTCCGCAGAAGGGTCGGGCCATGACCGGGTTCAATAAGGTCATTCTCATCGGCAACTTGACGAAGAATCCCGAGGTCCGATACACGCCCAACGGGACGCCCGTGACCAGTTTCGGTCTCGCCGTCAATCGCCGATTCCGGCAAGCGGACGATCTGAAAGAAGAAGTTTGCTACATCGATGTCGTCGTCTTTGGGAAGCAGGCCGAGCATTGCGGTCAATACTTGAGCAAGGGTAACGGGGTGATCGTGGACGGTCGACTGCAGCAACGTCGCTGGGAAACCGAGGACGGCCAAAAGCGCAGCAAGCATGAGGTGGTGGCGCAGACGGTCACCTTCCTGCCCAAGCGCCAGGATGGCGGGGGGGATCCCGTCGCAGCCGAGGAACCGCATTACGAATACGAAGAGCCGATCTAGGATTTGGTATGATGGTTCGAATGAGGGAGGGATAACGTGGATCGTGCAGGTGGAGGGGGCGGCCGGCTGTTTCAGCGGAGGCGGGTGTGCCGGTTCTGCTATGACAAGACGCCGATTGACTTCAAGGACGTGGGATTGCTCAAGAACTTCCTGACGGAACGGGGCCGGATCGTGCCGCGCCGGATCTCCGGGAATTGTATGCCCCACCAACGGGAACTCACGACGGCGATCAAGCGGGCACGGACGATTGCCTTACTTGCCTTTGCAGAAGAACGGTAATTCGAATGTCCGGAGGTTGGGAAGAGGCGTTCGGCGGCACAGTGGCGACGAAGACGATGTCCTCAACAACAAGCTTTCAGCTCAACGAAATTCCGGAAGAAGGTCTGACTCTCGAAGCCGCGGTCCCGCCCGAGGATCTGGATCTGACTCCCGAGGACGCACGTGTTCGGGGCCCCGTGGCGCTGAACGGGTCACTCCAACCGTCCGGCCGGCATGTCCACGTACAAGGGCGCATCGCGGGCACATTCATCGAGGAGTGCGTGCGGTGCCTGAAGGAGTACGATCGAGACTTCGATGTGCCCTTCACCGCCCAGTATCTGCTGCCCGAGTTGCCGGTCAAGGGGCGCCTCGGGAGAAAACCCGGTCCGGAGCGGGCGTTCCCGGGGACGGAAGAAATGCCCGAGCAGGACGAGGAGTTGTACACCCTGAGCGGTGATCGGCTCGATCTCGCCGAGATGCTTCGCGAACACATCATCCTTGCCATGCCGATGCAGCCGCTTTGCCAGCAGGGGTGTCGGGGCCTGTGCCCCGTCTGCGGGCGGGATCGCAATGAAGGGGAATGCGGGTGCAGCGAAGCGCGTCAGAACAGTCCGTTTTCAATCTTGCAGGAACGCTGGAAGGGATCCCAACGCTCTCATTGAACCACGCCGCACGGCGGCGAGCACGCGAGGAAGCCATGCCAAATCCGAAACACAAGCATTCACGCGCCCGGCGCGACAAGCGGCGGACCCAGAAGATGCGGATCACGCCGCCCAGTTTCTCGACCTGCCCACAATGCCACGAGCCCAAGTTGCCACACTATACCTGCCTGAATTGCGGCACCTACAAGGGCATGGACGTGATCGCGGTCGAAGAAGCCTGATCGCTTTCGTTCCAGCCCCGGGCGTCTCTACCTCCGATGAAAATTGCCGTCGATGCCATGGGAGGGGACCACGGCCCCGCCCCGAATATCGAAGGAGCCTGCCAAGCCGTTGCCGAGCTCGGCGTCGAAGTCGTCCTGGTCGGCGACGAGCCCCAGCTTCGAGACCTTCTCAAGAAAACCGGCCGATCGACGCACGGCATCGATATCCGCCACGCCCCGCAGGTCGTCGGGATGCACGAGTCGCCGGCCCAAATCGCCAGAAAGAAGCGGGACTCGTCGATTTGGGTGGCCACTGAATTGGTGAAGGCCCGAGAGGTCCACGCCGTGGTCAGCGCCGGCAATACGGGCGCCAGCATGGTCGCGGCCTTTTTTCTGCTCGGGGTCATGAAGGGCGTCGAGCGTCCGGCCATTGCCGCCACGCTTCCAACGGTGACGGGGACGGCCATCATGTTGGACGTCGGGGCCAATGTCGATTGCCAAGCCGAGCACTTGCTCCAATTCGCGCTGATGGGAAACGAATACGGGAAGCACCTCTTCGGCAAGGCCAACCCCCGCGTCGGGTTGTTGAGCATCGGAGAGGAAGACAGCAAGGGCAACGAAGTGACCAAGCAGGCCTTCTCTCTGCTCAAGGTCAGCCCTATCAATTTCGTCGGCAACGTGGAGGGACGGGACGTCTACAGCGGTGCGGCCGATGTGATTGTCTGCGATGGCTTTATCGGCAACGTGGCGTTGAAGATTTCGGAAGGCGTGGCCGACACCATCAAGAAGCTCTTGATGAAAGAGATCGCCGGCTCCCGTCTGGGACGGCTGGCGTACGTGTTCCTGGCGGGGCCGCTGAGCAGGTTGCGCCGCCGCATCGACTACGCGGAATTCGGCGGCGCTCCGCTCTTGGGCGTCAACGGGATCTGCATGATCTGTCACGGCCGCTCCTCGGCCAAGGCGATCAAGAACGCGATTGCCCGGGCCAAGGGATTGGCCGAAGGGCGGGTCAAGGAAGCCATCCAGCGCGACATCGAAGAGAGCCTGGCCCGGCAGCGCGGCAGCCAGGTGCCATCCGCCGAATGAGAAGCCGAATCATCGGTACCGGGGCCTATGTGCCCGACAAGGTCTTGACAAACGCCGATCTGGAGCGGCTGGTCGCCACTTCGGACGCGTGGATCATGGAGCGGACCGGCATCCGGGAGCGGCGCATCGCGGCGCCCGGTCAACCATGCTCGGATCTCGGCAGGCGAGCCGCCGAACAGGCGCTCAAAGCCGCCGGCATCGCCCCCGCCGACCTGGATTTGATCCTCGTCGCTACGTGTACCGGCGATCAACCACTGCCGGCGACGGCCTGTGTGATCCAAGCCGAGCTGGGGGCCGTCAAAGCCGCCGCCTGCGACGTGTCGGCGGCCTGCTGCGGGTTCGTCTATGCCCTGTCGATCGCCGATGCCTACGTGCGGACCGGCACCCGCCACGCCCTCGTCATAGGCGCTGAAGTCATGTCCGCCATCACCGATTGGTCCGATCGCGCCACCTGCATCTTGTTCGGCGACGGCGCCGGGGCAGTCGTCCTCGCGCCATCGGATACCGATCGCGGCGTCCTGTCCACTCACTTGCGCTCCGACGGGTGTTTGGCCGATCTCATCTGCGTACCCGGGGGCGGTTCCAGGACGCCGCCGTCCGAGAAAATGCTGTCGGAGGGGGCGCAGTACCTGAAGATGAAAGGAAACGAAACGTACAAGGTCGCGATCAAATCTCTCGAGGACATCGCGCGCGAAACCCTGACCGCCAACGGCGTCTCCATCGAAGAGGTGGACCTGTACGTTCCACACCAAGCGAACGTCCGGATCATTCGGGCCGTCGCCGAACGACTCGGCCTTCCTCTTGAGAAGGTCTTCATGAACATCGACCGGTACGGCAACACCTCGGCGGCCTCGATCCCGCTGGCTCTGGACGAGGCGGTCAGAACTGGGCGCGTCAAGGACGGCAACCTGGTGATGATGGGTGCGTTCGGCGGTGGGTTGACCTGGGCGTCGGCCCTGGTCCGTTGGTGACGAGTGCCGCGCGGTCCGTGCCTGAGGCGTCCTTTGGCTGGATGACGAGGCGCCGTGCCGAGAACCGCGGCGCGATCATGTAGGGGGAGCTATGACGAGTGAGCTCAAGACACTGGCGGGCGACTGGGCGCTGATCCTCGGCGCCTCGAGCGGGTTCGGGGAGGCCACCGCGTTGGAATTGGCCTCGCTCGGTATGGACATCTTCGGCGTGCACCTCGACCGCAAGGCGACCCTCCCGAACGTCGAGCGGATCGTCGGGGAGATCCGCAGCAAGGGGCGGGATGCGGTGTTCTTCAACGCCAACGCCGCCGATCCGGAGAAACGGCAAGAGATCCTGAACGACATCGAAACGCACCTGCGCCAGGCCAATCCCAAGCCGATGGTCCGCGTGCTGCTCCATTCATTGGCGTTCGGGACGCTCAAACCGTTCATTGCCAAGTCCCCTGCCGACGCGATTACCAAGGCCCATATGGACATGACCTTGGACGTCATGGCGAACAGTCTCGTGTACTGGGTGCAAGATCTGGTGGCGCGGCAGTTGATGGGACGGGGCGGACGCATTTTCGCGATGACGAGCGCCGGAGGGGCGCGGGTCTGGCCGTCCTATGGAGCGGTGTCCGCCGCCAAGGCGGCGCTGGAATCCAACGTCCGACAGCTCACGCTCGAATTGGCGCCGCTCGGGATTACGGCCAACGCGATCATGGCCGGGGTGACCGACACGCCCGCGCTCCGCAAGATTCCGGGCTCGGAAGAGATGATCCAGTTGGCTCAGCGGAAGAACCCGTCGGGTCGCTTGACGACGCCCAAGGATGTGGCGGAAGCGATCGGGCTGTTGAGCCACCCGAAAGCGCAGTGGGTCACCGGCAACGTCTTGTGTGTGGACGGCGGCGAGTTCGTCGTCGATTGACTCGCGCCGTCGGGATGTCGACGAACCGGCTGTTTGCCGCCGCAGTGCAATGGAGCGTTCGCGGCGCGGAGTGAGTGTGATGCCGAAGCTTTTTCCCGTTGACATTAAACGCTGTTTCCCTCATATCTAGCGCGGTATGACGTCGGACATAGGATTGGTCTTTCCCGGCCAAGGCTCCCAATCGGTCGGGATGGGGCGGGCCTTTTACGACGCCGTGCCCGAAGTCAGGAAGGTGTATGAAGAGGCGTCGGCGGTTCTCGGTTACGACGTCGCCAGCCTCTGCTTCGCCGGTCCGGCTGAACGTCTGAATCTGACGGAATATACCCAGCCCGCTCTGCTCACTGTCAGTGTTGCTGCGCTCCGTGCCCTCGACCCGGCGGGTGTTCGCCCGCGCGCCGTTGCCGGGCACAGCCTCGGGGAGTATTCAGCGTTGGTGGCGGCAAAGGGGCTGTCGTTCCGCGCAGCCGTGTCGCTCGTGCAGAAACGAGGCCGGTACATGGCCGAAGCGGTCCCACCCGGCAGCGGGTCCGTGGCCGCATTGCTGGGGCTTTCCGCAGAGCAAGCCAGAGAAGCGTGCCGGGCGGCATCAGCGGTGGGGATCGTGGCGGCGGCCAACTTCAATTGTCCCGGACAGATCGTCATCGCGGGGGAGAAGGCGGCGGTCGAGCGCGCAATCGAAATCGCCAAGGCCAAGGGATGTCGAAAGGCCGTACCGTTGCCGGTCAGCGTTCCAGTCCATACTCCGCTGATGCAGGTGGCCGCCGATCGATTGGCGCAGGATGTCGAGGCGTGCGAGTGGTCGGATCTCTCGGTGCCGGTCGTCAACAATGCCGATGCGACCCCGCTCACCCGAGCCTTCGACGTCAAAGCGTCACTGATTCGGCAACTTCCGTCTCCCGTGCGGTGGGAAGAGTCGATTTTGACCATGAGCGGCATGGGGATCCGAACCTTTATCGAGGTGGGACCGGGGACCGTGCTGACGGGACTGATCAAGCGCATCGCTCCGGACGCGCGCACGCTCAACGTCCAGGATCCCGCTTCATTGGAGACAACGATTAAGAGCCTCGAGACCTAACGGGCCGGGAGCAGCTCCAGCCAGAAGCCGCCGGCGCTGCCGGTACGGAAAAGACCAGGAGTCCTCATGTCGTTGGAAGGCCGAGTGGCGATCGTCACGGGAGCAGCGCAGGGAATCGGCCGGAGCATAGCGGAAACGTTGGCCCGGGCGGGGGCGGATGTCGTCGTAGCGGACATGGACGCCGGCCGTGCGCAGGAAGCCGTCGAAGCCATCGAAGCCCTGGGCCGGCGGGCTATGAACGTCAAGGTGAACGTCGCCGAATGGGCCGATGTGAAAGAAATGACCGACAAGGTTCTCAAGGCCTGGGGCAAGATCGACATTCTGGTGAACAACGCCGGGATCACGCGGGACGGTCTTCTGGTGCGCATGAAGGAAGAAGATTGGAACCTCGTGCTTCAGGTCAATCTCAACGGGACCTTTCATTGCACCAAGGCCGTGATGCAACCGATGACGAAGCAGCGCTACGGCCGCATCGTCAACATCGCCTCGATCGTCGGCGTCATGGGGAACGCCGGCCAGGCGAATTACGCCGCGTCGAAGGCCGCCGTGATCGGCTTCACGAAAACCGTCGCCCGTGAGTATGCGAGCCGGCAGGTGACCGTCAACGCCGTCGCGCCGGGATTCATCGACACGGCGATGACGCAGGGGCTCCCGGCCGACGTCAAAGAAACCCTGCAAAAGCAGATTCCATTGGGCCGCCTCGGGCAGGCTTCGGACGTGGCGGCGGCCGTGCGTTTTCTCGTGTCCGACGAAGCGAGCTATATCACCGGGCAAGTCATCCATGTGAATGGGGGCATGTTGATGGCGTGATCCCGTCTCACGCGGAACCACCGACAGGAGGAGGATGTATGGAGGAGGTGAAGAAACCGATGGCGATTGAAGATCGCGTGAAGAAAATCATCGCCGAGCAACTCGGCGTCGATGAGGAGGAAGTGGTGCCCGAGGCGTCGTTCGTCGATGATCTGGGTGCCGACTCGCTGGACACGGTCGAGCTCGTGATGGCGTTCGAAGAGGAGTTCGACATCGAGATTCCCGACGAGGATGCCGAAAAGATCCTGACCGTCGGGAAGGCGATGGAGTACATCAAAGAGAAAGTGTAGCGCCGGACGGCCATGGGAGATCGTGCAGACAGACGGGTGGTCGTGACGGGGATCGGCCTCGTCACCCCGCTGGGAACGGGGCTCGAGAAGACCTGGAAAGCGCTCTGTGCGGGCGAATCGGGCATCACTCGCATCACGAGATTCGATCCCACCGACTATTCCACGCAGATCGCGGGGGAAGTGAAGGATTTCGATCCGGCGGCGTTCATCGAGAAGAAAGAGATCAAGAAGATGGACCTGTTCATCCACTATGCCGTCGGCGCAAGCCAGTTGGCGGTGGATGATGCCGGGCTCAAGGTCAGCCCGGAGAACGCCGAGCGCGTCGGCGTCTACATCGGATCAGGCATCGGCGGCCTGTCCTCGATCGAGCACTACCACAAGGTCTTGCAAGAGAAGGGGCCGGACCGGGTTTCTCCATTCTTCATCCCGATGGTGATCATCAACCTGGCTTCCGGTCAGGTGGCCATACGACTCGGCGCGCGCGGCCCGAACTCCTGCGCGGTGACGGCGTGTGCCACCGGCAACCACTGTATCGGGGATGCCTTTCGTCTGATCCAACGCGGCGACGCCGACGCCATGGTGGCCGGAGGGGCGGAGGCGGCGATCACGCCGCTGGGTGTCGCCGGCTTCGGTGCGGCACGCGCCCTCTCGAGACGCAATGATGAGCCGACCCGCGCAAGCCGGCCGTTCGACCGGGATCGGGATGGGTTCGTGCTCGGCGAGGGAGCCGGGGTGCTGGTTCTCGAAGAACTCGAAACCGCCAAGCGCCGGGGTGCGCGGATCTACGCGGAGATCATCGGCTACGGCATGACGGCGGACGCGCACCATATCACCGCGCCCCCCGATGACGGCGAGGGCGCCGTCCGCTGCATGCGTTTGGCGATCAAGGACGCCGGCATCTCCACGGGTGAAGTGGGGTACATCAATGCGCATGGGACGTCGACGTTCGCCGATAAGATCGAGACCCAGGCGATCAAACGCGTCTTTGGCGAGCACGCCTCTCGCATCCCGGTGAGTTCCACGAAATCGATGACCGGCCACCTCTTGGGTGCGGCCGGAGGCATCGAAGCGGCCTTCAGTGTCCTGGCGATCCAGCGGGGCGTGCTGCCGCCGACGATCAATTTGGATCATCCCGATCCCGAGTGCGACTTGGACTACGTCCCGGCACGCGCGCGGGAGGCCTCGATCGATGTCGCCCTGTCCAACTCTTTCGGCTTCGGCGGCGTCAATGCCTGCCTTCTGTTCAGAAAACTTGCCGCCTGACAGGCCAGGCGGTCGGATGTCTCACCCCTCGACGGAAGTCGCTCAGCAGGTTGTCGGCTACGTGTTTCGCGACCCCGCCCTGCTCGATGAAGCGCTGACCCACAAATCACACGTCAACGAGGTGAAGCCGAAGCAGGGCAAACACAACGAGCGGCTCGAATTCCTCGGCGATGCGGCCCTGACGCTCGTTGTCAGCGAGCGCTTGGTGGAAATGTTTCCCGACTCCACGGAAGGGGAGCTGTCCAAATTCAAGGCCCGGCTCGTCAGCGAACCCCTGCTGGCCGGTGCCGCCCGCCGGCTGGACCTCGGGGCCTTGTTGCGCCTGGGGCGCGGCGAGGAGCTGACGCAAGGACGTGAAAAGCCTTCGTTGCTCGCCAACGCCTTGGAAGCGCTCGTCGCCGCCGTCTACCTCGATGGAGGTCTCGAAGCCGCGCGCCGGTTCATCCTCCGTGTCCTCGAGCAGGAGTTCCAGGAGCTTCAATCGCACGGGGGGCCTGCACTGCTGCAGGATTACAAGACGCGATTCCAGGAATGGTGTCAGAAGCGGTACGACACGCTGCCGCACTATCGGCTGGTGAAAGAGGTCGGGCCGGATCATCAGAAAACGTTCGAGGTACACCTGGTCGTCAACGGGGACGTGCTCGGCGTCGGCGTCGGCCGAAGCAAGAAGGAAGCAGAACAGATGGCGGCCAGGCAGGCCTTGGCGCAGACCAATTGAGCATGGTCGGATCCGAAGAGGAGGGGTGATGGAACGCAAGACTGTCAAAACGGTGTTGGGAGTCCTGCTGGCCACGATGCTTGCGGGGGCCGGGGCGGCGATCACGGCCGACAAAACCCCGTCGGGGCCGACGGCCGAAAAGGGGCCGAGAGCCGTCATCAAGACAAAGTTCGGAGAGATGGAGATCAAGTTCTTCCCGGACAAGGCCCCCAAGCACGTGGAAAATTTCATCAAGCTTGCGAAGGAAGGGTTCTACAACGGGACGATCTTTCACCGAGTGATTCCTGGATTCATGATCCAGGGCGGGGATCCGAACACCAAGGACCCGAACAAGAAGGAGCTGTACGGAATGGGCGGCCCCGGGCATAGCGTCAAGGCCGAGTTCAACGACATCCCGCACAAGCGGGGCATCGTGTCGATGGCGCGATCGAGTGATCCGGACAGTGCAGGCTCCCAATTCTTCATCGTGGTCGAGGACTCGCATTTCCTCGACGGGAAGTACACGGCCTTTGGTCAGGTCGTCAAAGGCATGGGAGTGGCGGACAAGATCGTCAACCAGCCGCGGGACGCCAGGGATAATCCGGTGGATCGCACGGAGATGACGGTGACGATCGTCGAGTGACGCCGGGAAGAACCGGAATCCGGTCAATGGTGGTGGGTACAGTGCGGGCCGTGCTGGCGCGGCTGCGGTGAAAGGGCGGTGGAAAAGCCCGATGGGACGTCGCCCGGGAGCACGATCCGGCCGCCCTCCTGAGCTTGCTTCGTGAGTTGCTCCGCCAAGTCCGGATGGTACGTCTTGATATAGCCGATCAGCCCCGTCAGAAAACGATTCGATTGGAGCCCGCCGCCGGACACCTGGATCACGAATGCGAGGGTTTTGTCCAGCACCTCGGTCGCTTCCTGCTGCTCGAGCCCCGGTCGCCCTTGTTGACGCTGCTGCGCCTGCTGGGCCGCAAAGGCATCGTACTCGGCTTTCAGATGATCGGCCAAGGCTCCCGGCGGGCCGGCCGGGATGTGCAACGGGCTCAGCATGCGGCGGAGCGATTGGAGCCCGGCGAGGAGTTCACCGTCCGTCGCGTCCCTGCGCCCATGGAAATAGCGATAAGCGGTGATCTCCACCAGGTTGAAGAGAATCGCCGCCGCTTCACCGCCGAGGTCGAACAGCGTCTTGTAGAAGGCGCGCCGCTCGACGGCAAATCGCTCCGCCGCCCGTTTCTGCTGGTACGTGCTGCTGCTGTCCAGGTATACACAGTCGGAGGGACAGGCGATGCGCGCCAGCCGATGCTCACCACAGCAGGAACTGCAGATATGCCCGGCGAGGGCGGGGCAGGGACGTTTTCCCTTCCGTTCATGACAATAGCTGCACGTACTCACTGACCTGGCCCTTTTTTTGGCGGGCTGAAACCGTAATCCGAGAAGCTGCGTTTCTTCTTGGCCTCCCCGGTCGAGGGCCGCTCCAGGCCGTTGATCTCCGCGGCATCCGCATAGTGATACGGGACGAGGATCAAATGGTTCTTGCGGTCGATGCCCAGATCCGCCGGGGTGGGAAGAAATTCGGCGATGACTTCGAACTTCATGTCCGGGCGAATCCGCCATACCTTCCCGGCCGTGAAGTCCGAGACATACATGCTTCCCCAGTCGTCGAAGTCCACGCCGCTTAGGTTGTGGAACCGAGCGGTGAGAAATGAATTGGAGACGAGATCGGAGACGTGGCCGCTCGGTGTGATCTCGACGATCTTCCCCTTGTGCCAACTGACCGCGACGAGTTTTCCGGTTCTTGCGTTCCACGCGATGCCCGCCGGCCCGGCGAGGGCCGCATCCCTGGTCAACAGGGAGATGCCGTGTTGCTTGTTGATCTCTACCCGGTAGATGCAGTTGCCGTCGGTATCGGACACGTAGAGGGTGCCGTTTCCGTCATAGGCGACGTCCCACAAAGCCACGGGACGTCCGGGTGCGGCGACCGAGGCGAATGAGACCGTGATCACCGCGGCTCCGGTCTCCTTGTCGAACCCGCGTAGCGTGTCGAGATCGACGACGTAGAGCAGACGATCGACGATCGCCATGCCCTTGGGGGCATGCAGCACGGTGGTGCCCTGCCCGCCCTGCACGAAATGCAGGTCCGTGACCTTGCCGCTCTGATCCAGGCGGGTGATGAAGCCGTTGTTGTCTTTGGCGTCCGGCTCGCCGTTGAGATTCGAGATGAAGTAGAACTGACCGGACGGGTCCGCGACGAAGCTTTGTGGCGTCTTGAGGCCTTGGACCTGGGCGGTCCATCCCACCGAAGGCATCGCGGAGGCCAACCACGCGAGGCCGACCAACATCCAGGCTCGGAGAGGACTGCTGTCGGCGCGAGGCCGGTTCAGTACATGCATAGGAAGTGCGTGCATGGATAGGAAACGAAGCGAGCGGCCGGAGCGAGAGCCGGAGGAGGAGTGGCTCGCGTCGCAATCGTGCCGCATCGTACTGGACGGGTTTCAAGGGTGTCAAGGAACGGCTCGCCTTGACGGCGTTTTCGACGGCCTGGTATTGTTCACGAGTTTCTTCATGATGCCTCCGCCATGAGACCCCGTCCGAGCCGACAACCGCATCTGTGGTGAGCTGCGTACGAGTCATTCGAGGTGCGGCAGCGCCAGGGTTCGGCGGCAGGTTCATCTGTCGAGCAAGCGGATAAGCGGATAAAAGGCGTGGTCAGGAAACCGAAAGGGAGGGAATCGTGGCCGCACGACTGATTGACGGCAAAGCACTCGCGCAGACGATCCGGGAACGGATCGGGAAGGAGGTCGCGGAGTTGGTGGCCAAGACCGGCGTGCGTCCCGGGCTGGCCGCGATTCTCGTGGGCGACGACCCGGCCTCCAAGCTCTACGTCAAGAACAAACAGAAGGCCTGCGATGCGGCCGGCATCTATGTGGACGAGCACAAGTTGCCGGCGACGACCACCCAGGCGGAGTTGCTCGCGCTGATCGACAAGGTCAACCGTGACCCCAAGGTGCACGGCATCCTGGTACAGCTCCCGTTGCCCAAACAGATCGACAGCAAGGTGATTCTCGATGCAGTGACTCCTGCCAAAGATGCAGACGGCTTTCATCCCTGCAACATCGGGCGTCTCGTCGAGGGCAACCCGACGTTCGTGCCCTGCACGCCGAAGGGCGTGATCAAGATGATCGAATCGACCGGCGTGTCCATCGAGGGAAAGCGGGCGGTCGTCGTCGGGCGCAGCAACATCGTCGGCAAGCCGGCGGCCCTTCTGCTCCTGCACCGGCACGCGACGGTGACCGTGTGCCATTCCAAAACCAAGGATCTGCCCGCCGTCTGCCGGGAAGCGGATCTCCTCGTCGTCGCGATCGGCAAAGCGCGATTCGTCACCGCCGACATGGTGAAGCCCGGCGCCGTCGTCATCGACGTGGGCGTCAACCGTCTGGACGACGGGACCTTCGTCGGCGACGTCGATTTCGGCCCGGTCAGTGAACGGGCGGGGTGGATCTCCCCGGTCCCCGGGGGCGTCGGCCCGATGACGATCGCGATGCTCCTCGACAACACACTTGAATCCGCGAAGCGCACGGCCGGCGTGGCCTGAGCCGGCGTGGCCTGAGAAGGGACGGCACGAATGAGCAGGGGGGCGCGGCGCCTCAAAGAGGTTCTGGATCGGAACGAGTTCGCCGTGACGATCGAGTACAACCCGCCGAAGGGCACGAACGTCTCGGGCATCCTCGACAGTGCCAAAACACTGGTTGGACGGGTGAGCGGCGTCAATGTGACGGACAACACGGCCGCCGTCATGCGCGCGAGCTCGTTGTCTTTGTGCCGTCTGCTCTACGAGATGGGGCATGACCCCGTCATGCAGATCACGTGTCGCGACCGGAATCGCCTCGGCATGCAATCGGACTTGCTCGGGGCCCACCTCCTCGGGATTCGCAACATCCTGTGCTTGACCGGCGATTACCCCACCGTCGGCGATCACAAGGACGCCAAGCCGGTCTACGATCTGGATTCCGTCGAGGTGATGCAAATGGTCCAGGGATTGAACAACGGACGGGACCTGGCCGGCAACAAGCTCGACGGCGCCACGGACTTTATGATCGGTGCCGCCGTGACTCCCGAAGCCGATCCGCTGGGGCCGATGCTGGCGAAATTTGAGACGAAGGTGAAGGCCGGCGCACAATTTTTTCAGACCCAGGCCATCTATCACCCCGAGCGGTTCGCTTCGTTCATGTCTGCGGTACGGCCCTTCAAGGTCAAGGTCCTCGCCGGCGTCCTGTTGTTGAGGTCGGCGAAGATGGCGGAGTTCATGAATGCCAACATCCCCGGCGTTTCCGTCCCGGCCGAGATGATCGAGGAGTTGCGCCGGGCCGGCGAGAGGCATGCGCTCGATGTCGGCGTCGAGATCGCCGTCCGCACGATTCGAGCCGTGCGGCCGCATTGCGACGGCGTCCATATCATGGCGATCAAGGCCATCGATCGGCTCCCGGAGATTCTGACTCGAGCCGAATTGGGGTAGCGCGCCAATGATGACGGTCCCCGAGTTTCTACAGCGCAAGCGCAAGGGGAAGAAGCTCGTCGTCGTGACGGCCTATGACGCCCTGTTCACCCGTATCGTCGAAGAGGCGGGGATCGAAACGGTCCTCGTCGGTGATTCCCTCGGCGTCGTCGTGCAGGGAAAGAAAGATACCCTGGCGGTGACGATGGAGGACATGCTCTACCATACGAAGCTCGTCGTCGGCGCCGCACGCAAGATGCTCGTGATCGCCGACATGCCGTTCCTCTCCTATCAAGTCAGCGTGGAGGAGGCGGTGCGCAATGCCGGTCGCCTGGTGCAGGCTGGAGCGGCAGCGGTGAAGCTGGAAGGCGGGGCGGCCGCGTTCGACCGGGTGGAAGCGATGACACGAGCCGGCATCCCCGTGATGGGGCATCTGGGGATGACCCCACAATCGGTGAACCGCTTCGGCGGGTACAAGGTTCAGGGGAAGGAGCGTGAGAAAGCCGAGCTGCTGATCGAGGAGGCCAGGGGCCTCGAGGCGGCCGGCGCGTTCGCCCTCGTCCTCGAAGCCGTTCCGGCATCGCTTGCCCGGACGGTCACACAGGCGCTGACGATCCCTACGATCGGGATCGGCGCCGGCCCTCACTGTGACGGCCAGGTGCTGGTCCTGTACGATCTGTTGGGCCTGTTCGATGAATTCGTGCCGAAGTTCGTCAAGCCGTACGCCCACCTCAAAGCCGATGCCTTGCAGGCGTTGCGTCGCTATCATGAAGAAGTCGAGCACGGGAAGTTTCCATCCGACGCCGAAAGCTACCAGTAAGTTCCGTTGGGATCGCCGAACCGGTCCGGTTGGTCACAGAACGACCTGTTCAACAACCTAATCGAGGGAGGGAGGCGTGAAGACCCGCAGGAGGCTGTTCCTCGCTTCGCTGCTCATCTGGTACGTGGTGTTCTCGATCGCCATGGCGATCACCCCCGCCGATCGTCAATTTTGGGTGGCCGCCAACGTGTTGCCCGTTGTCTTCGTCGTGGTCTTGACCGTCTCTCACCGGCTTCTCCCGTTGTCGAACGCTTCCTATATCTTGATCACGCTGTTTCTGACCCTGCACACGGTGGGCGTTCACTACACCTACGCGCAAGTGCCGTTCGGCGGCTGGCTTCAGCAGGCGCTCCACTTCAGCCGGAACCATTTCGATCGTCTGGTGCACTTCTCGTTCGGGTTCCTTCTGACCTATCCCTTTGAGGAGTTCTTCCGTCTCGTGGCCGGTGTCCGCGGATGGCTGGTCTACTACCTCCCTGTCATGACGATCTTGGGGTTGAGCGGCGTCTGGGAGATCTTGGAAGGCTGGTTTGCCCAGGCCTCGAAACCCGAACTCGGCCTGACCTTCCTGGGCTCGCAGGGCGATATCTGGGATGCACAGCGCGACATGGCCGCGGCCATGTACGGCGCCATTCTGTGCGTCGCCGTGATCGTGCTCGCTCGAAAGGTGGCGGAACGGACGGTGAGAGCCGATCTCGTACCCGAGCGCGTCGACTCGCTGCAACAGTCCTCATGACATTGACCACGGCGAGGACCGCCGCCGCACACCGGACTTTCCGCCGCGACCGGTTGCTCCAGGGGTTGCTCGCGGTCTATGCGGTCCTGTGGGTGGCCCTTGCAATCTCCCCGGTCGACCGTGAGGACTGGTTGCTCGAAAACCTGCTCGCGATCGGCCTCGTCGTCACGCTTGTCGCGACGTATCGGCGCTTCGCCTTTTCCGATCTCTCCTACCTCCTGCTCACCGTGTTCATGATCTTGCACGCCATTGGAGCCCACTATACCTATGCCAAGGTCCCCTTCGGCTTCTGGTTGAAAGAGGTCTTCGATCTCGATCGTAATCACTTCGATCGCCTGGTGCATTTCGCCTTCGGGCTTCTCTTGGCCTACCCGGTCTATGAAGTCTTCGTGCGCCTTGCCAAGGTCACACCCGGCTGGGCTCTCTTGATCGCCGGCCTGGCCGTGACGTCGCTGAGCGGGTTGTTCGAGGTGCTGGAGGCCTGGGTGGCCCAAGTGGTCAATCCTGAACTGGGCACCGCCTATCTGGGCACTCAAGGCGACGAATGGGATGCGCAGAAAGATATGACCATGGCGATCATCGGTGCGGTGATCACGATTGCGTTGACCTACGCCATTCCCAGGATCACCCGCACACCCTGACCCACTTCCAACCGCGGCGCCCACATCTGCAGTCTGGTCCGGCCCTCGAGCAGAAGACTTTGGGCCAGACTTCCAAATGGAGCGGTCTGCCGAGGTGATCGGAGATGATCGGCGAGATCAGCTTCCGGCTACTTGTCGCAGGACACCTGAAAGACTTTACGGTCTTCGAGGCGGAGGGCCGTCAGCGAGCGTCCCCATACGCATCCGCTATCGAGGCCGATGACGTCGTCATGCACATAGAGGCCCAAGGCCGCCCAGTGGCCGAAGACGATCGTCGCGTCGGCGCTTCTCCTCCCGGGAACCTGAAACCAAGGGACGAAGCCGGGCGGAATGTCGTCAAGCGTCCGCTTGAAGCTGAGGTTCATCTCCCCTGTCAGGCTGCAGACGCGGAGGCGGGTCAGCGCCCTGGCGACAAAGGCAAGACGCGTGAGACCACTAAGATCCTCGGACCATGCGGTGGGCGCGCCATCGTCATAGATGAGTCGAAGCAGCGCCGACTGCTCATCGGATCGCAGGGCCCGCTCGATTTCCCGCGCATAGCCTTCGACTTGGCGAGCGGTCCACTGAGGGACGAGCCCGGCATGCACGAGCAACCAGTCCCGCCGGTCGCGGATTTCACGATGCAGCAGCGGCCGGTGTCCCAGCCAGGCGATCAGCTCGTTCCGATCAGGAGCCTCCAAGATATCAGTGAACGTGTCCTTGCCTCGTGGAGGTACAGCCCCGGAGGCGACGGCGAGGAGGTGCAGGTCATGATTGCCGAGGACGGTGATCGCGGCAGCTCCCAAGTCTTTGACGAAACGGAGCACGGAGTGCGATTGCGGGCCGCGGTTGACAAGATCGCCCACGAACCAGAGACGATCTCGATCCGGAGTGAACCCAATATGCGCAATGAGCCGTTCCAGGGCCGTCCAGCAGCCCTGGACGTCGCCGATTGCATAGGTGGCCATGAGAAAAGGATCCGCCGGAGGGAGTTCGCTCGAAGGCCGGTTACGAGGGGTACTTCGCTTCGATGACGCTCCGGAGTCCGCCCCGGGCGGTAAACTCTCCCGTGACGCTGGCCCATACCGGGTGGCAGGCTTTCACGAGATCCTGGAGGATGCGATTGACCGCATTCTCATAGAAGATGCCCACATTGCGATAGGCGTGGATATACAGCTTGAGGGACTTGAGTTCCACACAGGCCTGGTCCGGCATGTAGCGGATCCGAATGGTCCCGAAGTCGGGGAGTTGGGTCTTGGGGCAGATGGCGGTATATTCCGGGATCTCGATCGTGATCTCGTACCCTTTGTACTGATTCGGCCAGGTTTCGATCTCCGGTAGCCCTGTTGTGAGACCGCTGCGTGCGTGCTCGTCGTTGTAGCCGAGCTTGGTCGTTCGTCTTCTGCTCATACCTGCTTCATCCAGTCCAGTTGTCCAATTTTCTCAAGCTCGAAGTAGAGCGTGACCCAGGGGCATTTCATATCCGGGTAGACCTCGCAGAAGCCCCCTTTCCGGACTCCGCCGCACGGGCCATGGCTCATGAACTTGGGGCATTCCGACTTGGGAGAGCCATCCGGCGCCGGGGGGCGATTGTGCACCCCGCCGCAGTACTCGTCCCCCGCTTCTTCTCCTGGGATCAGAACCCTCAATGGCATGCGCCGTACTGTATACCAGTGCTGTTCGCCTCGGCAATGAGACGTTTGCCCAACGGCAGGCAAGGCAAGCAAGCAATTGAGCGGGCAGCCGGACAGTGTCGGGATCGAAGGTGTCTGGTCGCCTCGTTTTCACGGAAAGAGCGGGGTTAGGACCATCGGCCTATCCGGCTGGGTGGTGGTAGGCCTTCTTTCGTCCCCCGTGGGCCTTCTGTTGAGTTGCATTGGAATCACGCTGGTTATAGGATTTGCCATGGCCGAAACCACCCTCGGCCAAAGACTTTTTCGTTGACATTGTTTTTGGGGCTTTGCTAGGATCCATCACTCAAAATCGCTTTGGATCTGAACCAGTTGTGATTCTTTCTGGAGGCCGGTTCAGCCCTGAATGAAGGGGGCAGCCGGGCGAGAAAGGGAGGGCGCGAGATGAGTCTCGATTACGTCAAGTTTTCGAACGGATTCGAAAAGTTCATGCCGAAAGAGTACCGTGACATGGTCGAGCACGGGCCTTTCGGAAAGAAAGTGACCGTCTCGCAGATGGGCAGCTTCAAAGAAATCCTTGAAGAGCACCCGATGTGCGCGGGTTGTGCCATGACCCTGTTCATCCGTCTCGCCATGATCTCCTTCCCCAATCCGGAAGATACGATTACGGTAGGCACGGCCGGGTGCGGGCGCCTTGCTCTGTCGCAGGCGGCGATACCCTTCGTCTATGGCAATTACGGCGACACGAACGGCGTCGCGAGCGGCCTTTCTCGAGGCCTGCGTCTGCGGTTTGGAGACAAGCCGAAAGACGTCGTCGTGATGGCCGGAGATGGAGGATTGGCGGATATCGGGTTCTCCTGCGTGCTGCACTCCTGGTTCCGGAAAGAGCGCTTTACCACGATCATGCTGGACAACGAGGTCTATGGCAACACGGGCGGTCAGGAAAGCGGCATGACCAACCGTGGTGCCGTCCTCAAGATGGCCCCCCTTGGGAAGAAGTTCGAGAAGATGAACATGGTCGAGATGGCGAAAGTGGCAGGCTGCGCGTACGTCGCCACGGTCGTGCCGAACAATCCCCGCCGGGTCGAGAACGTGATCAAGAAGGCCGTGCTCATCGCCCGAGAAGTTGGTCCCACGTACATCCAAGCCTACACCTCCTGCAACATCGAGTATGCCATTCCGACCGATAAGGTCATGGAGGATGCAAAGAACGTAGAAAACGACCGCTACGCGTTCACGGAGTTCATCACCGATGAGGCCAAGCAGTATCTGAGCGAGCGGTACGGGTACAAGGAGTTTCTGCCGAAGCCGGCCGTCGCGGCCGCCATCCCTCAGCGCTGAGGGCCGCTCAAGGGAACCAAGAACAGTCTCATGTAAGGAGTCGGCGATGGCAAAACGGTTCAATATTCGAATGGCGGGGGTCGGCGGGCAGGGCGTCGTGACGGCCTCGCACATCCTGAGCACCGCGGTCATCAACGCGGGCGGTGAGAGCACGATCGTGCCGTTCTATGGGTCCGAGAAGCGGATGGCTCCGGTGGAGAGCTACGTCCGGGTCTCCGACGAACCGATCTATGAGATCGGCGAGATCACCTTTCCACATATCATCATCATCTTCCACCCGCAGGTCATCACCCATGGGAAGTCGTACACGATGCCGTTCTACTTCGGCCTGAAGGAGGACGGGATCGCGCTGATCAATTCCGACGGTCCAATGAAGCTCCACAAGGACAATCAGCGCGAGCTCGACGAGCGGCGCGCCAAGCTTTACTACTTCCCAGCCACGAAACTCTCGCTTGAGATCTCGGGCATGGATCTCGCGACCAACATGGCGCTCATGGGCGCCATCGGCTGCATCACGGGCCTTACCAACATGGAGGCCTTGTCGCAGGCGGTCAAGGATCGATTCCTGGGCAAAGGGTTTGTCGTCTCCGGCGGCACCGCAGCGTTGGACAGCGTCGTCGAGCGGAAGTTCAAAAAGAAGCAGGAACTGATCGAAAAGAACGTTGCGGTCATCAAAGCCGGGTGGGACTACGCCGCGTCCAACGGATGGGGCGTGGATCAGGCGGCAAAGCCCGCTGCTGCGGCCACGGCCTAACCACAAGAGGGGTCAATGTACCTTGTAGCCGATATTGACGTCGATATTTGTGCGCAGACCAGTTGTAAGCTCTGTACGCAGTTCTGTCCGGAAGCCAACACGATCCTCTACAACAATGAGGCGGGCAAGGACAAGGGATACAAGTACGGGGCAGCCTACGTGGCAGTTGATCGGTGTAAGGGCTGTGCGCAGTGTGTGTGGGTCTGCGACAACATGGCCAAGCACCATGCGATCAAGATGATCATGATCGACCAACTTCCCAAAGCCGCGCTGACCGACAATGTGAGATACGGGGAGAAGACGACGACGGCGCTCCTGACCAGCCCCACCGTCGGGTAGGCGACCATGTGCTCCCAAACCTAGGGTCGATCGCTCGCTCTCAAGCGCTGAGAAGAGAACGCTGAGAAGAAAGGACGTTACGCGTGCAGACGACGCAGCAGACGAAAGAACGCATCATTGTCCCCGGTCCCGCGGGGTTCCATCCACCGTCGGCCGCTCAATTAGGCGTGGCCTTGCCGGAGCCCGGCCAGGGGTTGGCGTATGGCCTGCTCGAGCCGAACGAAGAAAAGGTCATGGAAGAGGTTGCGCGGGTGATGTTGACCAACCCCAACGCGACGATTTTCCCCGGTCCCTTGGTCTTATGGGCCTGGAACGAACATGCAGTGGACAAGGCCAAAGCGGTCCTCGAGATTGCGGCGCAGATCCCCGATGTGTTGATCATTCCGATGCCCGACTATCGTCCCAAGTACCCGAAGATCGATCCCGAGGAAGTGATCAATCCCAACCACCCGAACTTGACGATCTGGGGGAACAAGATCGAAGCGTGTATCTTCGTGGGCGTCCACTGCCACTACGCCAATCTCACGCTCAAAATGATTCGTGCGGGAACGAATTGTTGCACGAGCGCCTTGTGCGCCGAGCAGGGGCACGAAGACGCCATGTTGACGATCCGTGACTGCGATGCGGCGAAGCTGCGCAAGGTCGCCCAAGTGGTCAAGCGCGTGCGTGAGGAAATGGGGATCAAGCTGCCGGAGAGCGGCGAGAACGTCCGTTTCACAGGGACGCAATCGCGGGTGCACGGCGGGAAGACCCACACCAACCCGCTTGATTTCATGCCGACGTCATCCGGGCTCGCCAGCGCCGCAGCCTTCGGGCACCGCGCCGAACACATGCAGAGCGAAGGCTAGCCCATCTTCGAGCCAGAGGGGTGGAACTATGAGCGAATCTCTCGAAACTGAAGTCAAAACCAATCCGCAGGGTGATCCCATCACCAGCGTCGCTGCCCCCAAGGCAGAAGCGAAGAAAGACCCTCACGCCGAGGCCAAGAAACAGAGGGTCGTCTCTCCCGAATACATGTTTCTGGAGGCGTCCCGGACGCGTGAGTTCATCACGGGCAGCGAGGCTGCCAAGGAAGCCGTGCGTCGTTCGAACGTCGATTTTGCGGTCGCGTATCCTATTACGCCGCAAAGCGAGACGATGCAGTTGATCGGCGTGCTCTACGGGGAAGGGTATGTGAAGGAGTATTACCGCGGCGAGGAGGAATACGGCGTGATGTCCGCGATCGCTGGCGCGTCCCGTGCGGGTGTTCGGTGCTTCACCGCCACGGCGGGCCCCGGAACACTGCGCGGTATCGAACCGATCGCCTCCTGGCCTGGACACCGTCTTCCGGCCGTCATCATGTTCACCTGTCGGGTGGTCAATGCCCCGCTGGCGATTCAGCCTGACAACATCGAGATCTCCTACCTCTTGAACTGCGGCCTGATTCTCTTCCATGCCGAGAACCAGCAGGACATGTTCGACTTCATCATGAAGGGGTTCATCATCAGCGAAAAGAACGACGTGACCTTGCCGGTCGGGGTGGCGTGTGATGGGTTCTTCGTCACGCACGCACGCGGATATGTCCATATGCAGGACCGCGGGATGAAGCTGCCTCCCCGGGAAGCTTGGCGGGGGGCCGTGCCGGTCCTCGATGCCGAAAACCCGCCGGCCCGCCTGTCTCGTGACGCTCCGGTCCAGAAGTCGAACTTCATGGCTTACAACATTCACGCGGTGTGGCAACAGGAAGTCTGGGCGGCCGTCGAGCGGTCTCGAAAGTACATCAACAAGTACATGGGCGGCCTGTGCACGGCGGAGAATACCGAGGATGCCGATGCCATCCTCGTGGCCTCCGGGAGCGCGGTCGCGCAATCGCGTGAAGCCATCCGCATTTGCGCCGACAAAGGCATCAAGGTCGGGTTGATCAAGATCCGGTCACTCCGGCCGTTCCCGACGCAGGAACTCCGTCAGCTCTGCGCCAAAGCCAAGTTGATCGTCATTCCGGAGTTCAATTATGTGGGCTGGTTGGCGAAGGACGTGGCCGCCGCGATTTACGGTTACTCCAAGGCCAAGATCATCGGCGGGCCGCGCGTCTATGGCGGGCAGTCGATGCCGGTGGAGTTGATCGTGGACGAAGTGGAGTCCGGATTGACCGGCAAGAAGTCCACCAACGTCGCCATGTCGCAGATCATGGGGACGGATGTGAACCCCGAAGAAGTGGCGCATTTCATGCGCAGCATTTGAGACAACATCCCTTAGAACGGCAAGAGCCCGATCCCCCGGGGGATCGGGCTCTTTGCTTTTCGGCGCATGAATCAGCCGCTGGTCCTGCTACCCTTGCAAGTCCTCTTGGACCAATTCTTCACTTTCCGGCATTCCATAGGCGATGAATTTGGCGTAGGAAAGATAGATCATGCTGCTGTCCCTCATCGCCCGGGCGCCGTGGGACATCCGTTCCAGTTTGGACGCATCCGCTCCTTCCGATGCGCGCAAGGTCTTCACTTGAGCCTCGAGCACCTCGTTGTACTTCTGCATGGCACGCTCGACTTCCAGATACGCCTGCAAGATGGCATCGGTCATCGATGAACCCCTCTAGCGGCGACAATACACCACGGCCTTTGGGCTGGTCAACATGGCAGTGATGACGCTATCCCCCGTACTCCAACGGGTTATCCGCGAGCGAATCGGTTGGGAGCGGTGCCGGAAGGACCGGCGTGAGTTCGCCGCCCTATGCCGAGGGGTGTCGGAGCTGTCCGTGCTCTTCACGAAGGGCCGGGCAGGCCTGATCGAGGATTACCTTGCAGAGACGCGTCTCCGTACCGCCTACGTCGCCTACTTTCTTCCAGTCAACGCCGCCAAAATACAGGTGCTGCTGTCGGAGTTGCCCCGCCGTGACCCGGAGAGGCCATTGAAGGTCCTCGATCTGGGGAGCGGGCCTGGCACGACCCCATTGGCCGTCCTTGATTGGCTCCAGAGTGCGCCCGGCGGTGGGGGAACCGGCGTTCATGTGCAGGCGGTCGACCGAAGTCTTCGAGCACTGGACGAAGCAGAAAGGTTATGGGACGAATACCGCCGCTTGGTTCCGCTTCCCGATGCTCGGTTGACCAGCTTGCAGGCCGACGTGAGGAAACCAGCGTGGATACCGGCAATCGCAAGCGAGCGCTTCGACTTGATCGTACTGGCCAACACGCTCAACGAATGTGCGAGCCTGGCGCATGATCCCGTGGCAAGTCAGCTCGCCTTGCTTCAACGCCTGCTCCTGCACTTGGATGATCGAGGAACTCTCCTGATCGTCGAGCCGGCGCTGCGTGACGCGGCCCGGCACCTTCATGGCCTCAGGAACGCCGTCTTGGCCGTTGCGAGAGTGAACGTCTACAGTCCTTGTCTCCATGAGCGTCCCTGTCCTGCGCTGACCCGTGAGGAGGACTGGTGCCATGAGGAACGTCCATGGCTCCCTCCTCCCTGGATTGCGGCCATCGATCGAGAAGTCGGGTTCATCAAAGATGCGCTCAAGTTTTCATATCTGGCGTTGCGCAAAGACGGTCTCACCGTTGTCCCTCGCGCTCCAGACCTGTACCGGGTCGTAAGCGAGCTTCGGGTGTTGAAGGGCGACCAACGCGCTTGGCTGTGCAATGAACAGGGGCGATCGGATGTGGGACGGCTCAATCGTGCGCGATCCCCGGAAAATCACGTCATGGATGCCTGGCATCGGGGCGCGATCGTGCGTCTTGGGGAGGTCGAATGGAAAGCGACGGGGGACACTCAGCGTGCGGGCCGCATCGGCAGCACAACGGCCGTCGGGATCGTCCGGCCGGTGGACTAATCGGCTTCGGGCTCGGAGCTCCCGTGCTGGTGGGTGACCTTGTCTTCCTCGAAGAGTTCGGCCATCTCCTGCGCCAGCAGCTCTCGGTCGTCGGGGACGGAGACGAGCGGAAGTTCTTTGCGGTTCTTCTCCGGACCGCCTTGTTGGCCGCGGTTCTCGGCGGATGGCTCCATGAGTCCAGTATACATCCTTTCTTGGGTCGAGCGCTATTCGAACGATTCCAAGGATGATTTTTCGGTAAAAGGATGCCCGCAGCTCCGGCAGGCCACGAAATAGAAGGCGTCCCGGACGGACAAGACGATCCGAAAGTCGAGCGAAACCCCTTGGGCGTGACATTTCGGACAGGGAATCGTGTTCAGCAGGTAGGGAATATCCGGTTGAGTTCGCTGGTAGAACTCCATGTCGGTGTGAACGGGGAATGAGTAGCGGCATTTGAGACAGACGCCCTTCCATTCGCCGTCCGGCTGCATGGTGCGCCGATCGATGCCGAACTGATTGGCCTTACAGACGGCGCAACGGACATCGCGCAATCGTGATTCCACCTGCTCGACCGTCATGCGTTCCATTGACACTCCCTTTCGTCCGCCGTCAGTATAACGCTCGGGCGCGCGCGTCTTCAACGTTCCTCACGCCTCGCCGTGCAGGCGCCGGGGCGTAGGCGCGCTTCGCGCTCGCTCGATCGATTCAGGGTGTTATACTTATCCGATGCATCCCATCACCGAGACGCTCATGGTCGGCAATATCTACGACGCCAAGAACCTGCCTCCGTTCGTGCGCGCACTGCTGCTCGTGGCTGATGAGCAAACGGTCACGCCGCCCCCCGCCATCCCCTACGCCAAGATCCCATTGAAGGAATTCAGCGAAGCCGAGCCCCGCTTGCTGAGGCAAGCCGTGGACTGGCTCGAGAGACAGTCCGAACACGGTCCCGTCCTCGTTTGCTGTCGAGCGGGGATGGGGCGCTCCGTCTCGGCGGTCATTGCGTACCTATGCTGCGTCGAGCGAATGCCGTATACTAGGGCGGTTCAACTGGTAACGGCCCGGCGGCCCGGCGCCTGCCCACTCCCCAATCTGGAATGGTCCGTTGAGACCGTCAAACTCCTCCGAGCGTCCGGTCCTCGCGGGCCGCAGTCCGAGGCTCACCCCTCGTCTTGACCCCCCGGTGCGCGACGCGTGCTCTCCCGGGCCCCGCTCGTCTCGTGCGCCAAGGCTCCTCCATCTGGTACAGAACGATATTCATTCCTGCCGTACGTGTCCGTCGTTGGACCCATGGCGCCAATTCTCGCATCGGGTCTCGGGGGCTCATCACACAGGGCTGATGCTCGTTGGGGAAGCACCCGGGTATCGAAGTTGGGCGAACGGACGGCGATGGACCGGCCCTGCCGGCCTGCTCCTGCGACGCGCGCTCGATCGACTCGAGCATCCACGCTATCGGGACCTCGAAGATGTGTTCTATATGACCGACGCGGTGAAATGTCATCCCTCGGTGCCCGCTTCCACGACGAACCGATCTCCTCGGCCATGTGAGATCACCGCGTGCTTCGGGCACTTGGTGCGTGAGCTCGAGGTGCTCCGTCCTTCCGTGATCGTCACGATTGGCAAGACGGCTGCAAAGCAGGTGTCCCAGGCAATCGAGGTGACCTACGGACAAGAGGAACAGCTTCCCACCGTCATCCCCTTGCCTCACCCCTCGCCACGAAACCTTGTGACTATCCGCCGGAGCTATCCATCCCTGCGAGCGTTCGAGACGGCCGTCGCCAGGATTTTTCGTCGGCTGATCCTTCTCCGCGAGGCGCGAGACGCCCATGCCTGAGTTACCTGAAGCGGAAGTCGTGGTTCGCCAACTCCGGCAGCGGATTCTCGGTGCCAGCATCAAGGATTGTTGGATCGGCCGGCCCGATATCGTCCGGCAGGGACTCCAGACGGTCGAATGCTACCGCGGGGCTCGGATCACCGCGATCGAACGGCACGGTAAGAGTGTGGTGCTGAGTTGCTCACGAGGAGATGAACCGCGTTTTCTCGTCGCCGAGCTCGGGATGACGGGCTTATTACTCTTTGCGCCGCCGGCACGTCTCCAAAGACACACCCACGTCATCCTTACGCTCGAAGGAGGGCGCGAGGACGCGTTACGCTACTGGAATCCACGGCGGTTCGGTCGGATCCATCTGCTGGACCAGGAGGGACTCGAGGCGTTTCTCGCCCGCCGCTTCGGATACGACCCCCTCCGCCTGTCTTTCGAGCAGTTTCATGCCCTCGTCAAAGGAAGGAGGGGGCGGCTCAAGGCCTTGCTCATGCATCAACAGCGTCTCGCCGGCATCGGGAACATCTATGCGAACGAAATTCTGTTCAGGGCCTCGCTGCACCCGCACCGGCTTGCCCGCGGCTTACGGCGCGATCGCATCGAGCGGCTGTATCGCGTCATGCAGGAAGTCCTGACTTCTGCGATCCAGGATGGAGGCTCGAGCGTGCGGGATTTCAGAGCCCCGGACGGGACCGAGGGCCGGTATGCCAGGCAACATTTGGTGTACGACAAGGAAGGACAGCCGTGTCCAAACGCCTGCGGCAAGACCATCCGTCGCGTGGTGAGCGAGCGGAGCTCGTTCTATTGCCCTTTCTGTCAGCGTTGATCCACCTTTCGAGCACCGAAACTTCCCCTTGTTTTTCAATTGACTGCCCGACTCAAGTTTTCTTACACTTCAAAGTACCGCCCAAAGCGCGCTCTGTGTCGGGCCACTGTTGTCCACCCGAGTAGGACTTCTGGGCTGCTTACTGTTAGTCCCTTTGGAGCATTGAGTCGCATTTGAAAATCCGCTAGGTTAGCAGCTCTTTTCCGGCCACGACACTCACCGTAAGGAGCAGTCCACATGGCGAAAGTGCTTGAGGGCCCCGGGATGGGGCTCATGAAGAAATGGGGAATTGCCGTCCCCAATTACGTCGTGATCACGTCTGCCGATGAGTTGCAGAAGCTCGGCGAGGTGAACGACTGGCTGAAGAAGGCCAAGCTGGTCGTGAAAGCGCACGAGGCGCTCGGGTCCCGTTTTAAGCTCGGGCTGGTCAAGGTCGGGCTCGACTTGAACGGGGCTGTGACCGCGGCGAAAGAAATGCTCGGCCGCCAAGTCGGCAGCATCACGGTCTCGCAGGTCATCGTCTCCGAGATGATTCCGCACAAGGACGAGTACTATGTCGCGGTCAAATCGACGCGCGAGGGGGCCGAGGTCTTGGTAGCGAACTGCGGCGGCATCGAGGTGGAGTCGAATTGGGATCGCGTCAAGAAACTGCCGGTCGAAATCGGGTCCAAACCGGCTCCAGAGGCCCTTGAAAAGCTGGTCAAGGAAGCCGGGTTTTCCGGGGAGCTGGCCAAGAAGGTGGCGGAGTTCGCTGGAAAGATGTTCGCGTGCTTTGACAATGAAGATGCTCAGTATCTCGAGGTCAATCCGGTTGTCGCTCGAGAGGGCGACGGTGAGCTGGTCGCCTTGGACGCCGTCACGCTTCTCGACGCCGACGCCAAATTCCGTCATCCCGATTGGAACTTTCCCTTCGCGGCCGAATTCGGCCGGGCTTATACCAAAAATGAGTTGGAGGTGATGGCGGTCGACGCCAAGATCAAGGGATCCGTGAAGTTCATCGAGATCCCGGGAGGCGATACCGCCATGTTGCCGGCCGGCGGCGGCGCCAGCGTCTACTATTCCGATGCCGTGGTTGCGCGTGGGGGGAAGCTCGCCAATTACGCCGAATACTCGGGCGATCCGCCGGATTGGGCAGTTGAGGTCCTGACGGAAAAGGTCTGCTCGCTCCCGGGTATCAAGAACATCATCGTGGGCGGAGCCATTGCGAACTTCACGGACGTCAAGAAGACGTTCGGCGGAATCATCAATGGGTTCCGCAAAGCGAAGAGCGAAGGCAAGCTGAACGGTGTCAAAATCTGGGTCCGTCGTGGCGGTCCGCGCGAAAAGGAAGGCTTGGATGCCATGCGCGCCCTGCGTGATGAGGGCTTCGACATCCACGTGTATGATCGTCACACGCCGCTGACCGACATCGTCGACATGGCGCTCCAGCAAAAATAGTGATGAGTGACGAGCGATGAATGATGAGCGAGGACTTTTGGAGATAAGGTTCCGGTATTCTGCACTCATCACTCTGCATTCAGCACTACGGTAAAGAAGGGGAGATCCCGATGAGCATCCTAGCCAACAAAGACACCCACGTCGTGATCCAGGGTGGTGCGGCCGGCTTGAATGCAGCCCGGCGCATGGCCGAGTTCTGCTATATGATCAAGCGCCCGCTGAACGTCGATGCCTTCGTCTACCCGCCAGACGCCGGGAAGACGAATGAAGTGCCGTATGGAAGCGGGCTCTTGACGATCCCGGTCTACAAGAGCGTGGCCGAGGCGACGGCCAACCATCCGCAAATCAACACGAGTCTCGTCTACATCGGGGCTGACCGTGCATTGGCCGCCGGGCTGGAGGCCTTGAACGATCCGAAGATCCAGCTCGTGTCCATGATTACGGAAGGCGTGCCCGAGAAGGATGCGAAGTTGCTCGGCCGGCAGGCGATCAAGCTGGGGAAGATTTTCAACGGCCCGTCGTCGATCGGCATTATTTCCGCGGGCTCCTGCCGGTTGGGCGTGATCGGAGGCGCATTCGACAATCTCGTCGCGTGCAAGCTCTACCGCGAAGGCTCGTTCGGAGTCATCACCAAATCCGGCGGACTCTCGAACGAAATCGTCTGGATTTGCTCGCAGTTTGCCGACGGCATTACGACCGCGATCGGCATCGGCGGCGACGCCTACCCGGGCACCGACTATGTGACGTATTTGGAGAAATTTGAGCAAGATCCGCAGACCAAGGCGGTGGTCATCGTCGGAGAGATGGGTGGAGACCTCGAGGAACGGGCTGCTGAATGGTACGGAGCCAAGAAGCGCCGCATCAAGCTGCTCGCCGTCGTGTCGGGTTTTTGCCAAGAGAGTCTCCCCAAGGGGATGAAATTCGGTCATGCCGGCGCAAAAGAGGGCCTGAAAGGGGAGGGGTCGGCACGATCCAAATCGGACGCGCTCAAGAAAGCCGGGGCGATCGTCCCGGATACGTTTGGCGCGCTCGGCCCGGCGATCAAGGCCACGTACGAAGAGTTCGTCAAGACCGGGCTCGTCGTCCCCGTTCCCGAACTCAGCCCGGCGGACGTGCCAAAGTTACCGAAGAGCGTCGATGAAGCGATGCGGGCCGGCGAGGTGACGGTCGTCCCGCTGATCAAGACGACGATCAGCGACGATCGCGGCGATGAGCCGCTCTACGACGGCTATCCCGCGTCCGAATTGATCAACAAAGGGTACGATATCCCCCATGTCATCGGCCTATTGTGGGACAAGCGTCTGATCTCCAAGCAGGAAGCCGAGATTATCAAGCGCATCATGATGCTCTCGGCCGATCATGGCCCCTGTGTCAGCGGGGCTCTGACCACGATCATCGCGGCCTGTGCGGGTATCGGCATGTCGCAGGCCGTAGCGGCCGGCCTCATCATGATTGGACCGCGCTTCGGAGGGGCGGTTACCGATGCCGGGCGTTGGTTCAAGTACGCCGTTGGCAACAAGATGTCGGTGGACGAATTTCTGGCCTACATGAAGAAGAACGTCGGCCCGGTGCCGGGGATCGGCCATCGCGTCAAGAGCGTACGAAATCCGGACAAGCGCGTGAAAGAGCTGGTGGGATATGTCAAGAGCCTCGGAATCAAGACGCCGCACTTGGACTTTGCGCTCGAGGTCGAGAAGGTGACGTCCGCCAAGAAAGACAACCTGATCTTGAACGTGGACGGGACGATGGCCGTGGTGCTCGTCGATCTCGGGTTCCCCGTGGACAGCCTCAACGGGTTTTTCATCCTGTCGCGCACCATCGGCCTCATCGGACACTGGGTGGACCAGAAGCGCCAGGACAGCCGCCTGATTCGATTGTTCGATTACCTGGTCAACTATGCGGCGCCGAAGCGCCGTGAAGTGCCGCCGCTCAGATGAGCCGATCATTGACCATTCACCATTGTCCATACTCACATAGGGTGTGCTGATGTCTCTCGAATTGATCAAGAAGCTGTATGCGTCGATGCCGGAAAAGTTGGCCAAGGCCCGCAAGAAGTTCGGCCGTGGATTGACGCTCACCGAGAAAATTCTCGTCGCCCACGCGGACAACCTCGACACGCAGGTGTGGGAGCGCGGGAAGGCGATGCTCGCGCTCCGTCCGGACCGGGTGGCCATGCAGGACGCGACCGCCCAGATGGCCATCCTGCAGTTCATGCAGGCCGGAAAAAAGAAGGTGGCGGTCCCGAGCACCATCCATTGCGATCACTTGATCCGCGCCGAGGTCGGCTCCGAAAAAGACCTGCTGCGCGCGATGGATGAGAACAGAGAAGTCTACAACTTCCTGGCGTCGGCGGCCAAGAAATACGGGATCGGCTTCTGGAAGCCGGGGGCCGGGATCATCCATCAAGTCGTCCTGGAGAATTATGCGTTTCCTGGCGGGCTCATCATCGGCACCGATTCGCATACCCCCAACGGCGGCGGCTTGGGCATGCTCGCCATCGGGGTCGGCGGCGCGGATGCCGGCGAGGTGATGGCGGGACTACCCTGGGAAGTCCTGCACCCGAAGCTCATCGGCGTGCGGTTGACGGGCAAGCTGAACGGCTGGGCGTCGCCCAAGGACGTGATTCTCTACCTCTGCGGGCTGCTGACGGTGAAGGGTGGGACGAACAAGATCGTCGAATACTTCGGACCGGGTGCCGAGACGATCAGCGCGACGGGGAAAGGCACCATCACCAATATGGGGGCCGAATTGGGGGCGACGACGTCGATCTTCCCGTTCGATCAGAAGATGGTCGCTTATCTGAACTTGACCGACCGGGCCGAGTTGGCCAACTTGGCGTTGGCCAATCGCGATTTGCTCGTGGCCGATCCCGAGGTGCTCCAAGCGCCCCAGAAGTACTTCGATCAAATCGTCGAAATCGACCTGTCGGCGCTCGAGCCGCATGTCGTAGGGCCCCACACGCCGGACTTGGCCAGGCCCATCTCGAAGATGGCGGCTGAAGCCAAAGAGAAAGGGTATCCGGTCGAGCTCAAGGCGGCCCTGATCGGCAGTTGCACGAACTCGTCGTACGAAGACATCAGCCGCGCGGCCCACGTGGCCCGGCAAGGATTGAAGGCCGGGCTCAAAGCGAAGACGGCGTTTCTGGTGACACCCGGCTCCGAGCGGATCTACCATACGATGAAGCGAGACGGCTTCCTGGAGACGTTCGAGCAAATGGGCGCGACGGTGCTCGCGAATGCGTGCGGCCCTTGCATCGGGCAGTGGAAACGGGCGGACGGGGTGAAGGGACGTGTTGATGCGATCGTCAGCTCCTTCAACCGGAACTTCCCCGGCCGAAACGACGGCATCAACGAGACGATGTCTTTCCTGGCCAGCCCGGAGGTCGTGACGGCTTACGCGCTCACCGGCGATCTCGGTTTCGATCCCGTCCGTGGGACGTTGAACGCCGCCGACGGTCAGCCGTTCAAGCTCGAGCCGCCGCAGGGCGAGGAATTGCCGGCCAAAGGGTTCGCGCGCGGTGAGGAAGGGTACGTCCCGCCGGCCGACAATGGGGAGGGGCTGGCCGTCGAGATTCCGCCGAACAGCGAACGACTCCAACTGCTCCAGCCGTTCCCGCGGTGGGATGGGCAAGACTTCATCAAGCTGCCGGTGTTGATCAAGACCAAAGGCAAGACCACCACCGATCATATCTCCCCCGCCGGGCCCTGGCTCAAATACCGCGGTCATCTGGACAAGATCAGCGACAACATGTTCCTGGGGGCGAACAACGCCTTCTTCCCAGAGGTGGGCAAGGGAACGGACGTGCTGAGCGGCGAGTCGGGATTGCCCATCGCCCAAATTGCGCGCCGGTACAAAGCCAACGGTATCGGATCGGTCGTGGTGGGCGACGAGAACTATGGCGAGGGCAGCAGCCGGGAGCACGCGGCCATGTCGCCTCGCTACCTGAACGTGAAAGTGGTGCTGGTGAAGAGTTTCGCGCGCATCCACGAGACGAACCTGAAGAAGCAGGGGATCCTCGCCTTGACGTTTGCGGATCCGAAGGACTACGACAAGATCGAGCAGAACGATCGCATCAGCGTGACGGGGCTTGCGAATCTCGCGCCGGGCAAGGCCGTGTCCGTCGTCATCGACAAGCCGAACGGCCAGCGTCTCAGCATCCAGGCGAATCACAGCATGACCGAGCAGCAGATTGCCTGGTTCAAGGCTGGATCCGCGTTGAACGCATTGAACTAACATCCGTGGGCCCGAAAGGAGAAACGGCCATGAGCAGCTACGTGAAGCTGAAACCACCGACGAAGGGACAGAAGATCACCATGGGACCGGGCATGAAGCTCCAAGTGCCCGACAACCCGATCGTGCTCTTTATCGAGGGGGATGGGACGGGGCCTGACATCTGGCGAGCTTCGGTACGGGTGTTCGACGCGGCGGTCGAGAAGGCCTATGGCGGGAAACGCAAGATCGAGTGGTTCGAAGTCTACGCGGGCGAGAAGTGCAACGAGGTGTATGGTGCCAACACGTGGCTGCACGACGACACGACGAACGCCTTCAGGGAGTACCTCGTGGGCATCAAGGGGCCGTTGACCACCCCGGTCGGCGGCGGGTTCCGGAGCATCAACGTCGCCCTCCGCCAGATTCTCGACCTGTATGTGTGCCAGCGCCCGGTGAAGTGGTACACGGGCGTCCCGGCGCCGGTCAAGAAGCCTCAGAACGTGGATATGGTGATCTTCCGTGAGAACACCGAGGATATCTACGCGGGCGTGGAATGGGAAGCCGGGACGCCCGAAGTCAAGAAGGTCCTCGAGTTCCTCCAGAAGGAAATGGGCGTCAAGAAGATCCGCTTCCCGCAGACATCGGGCATCGGCGTCAAGCCCATCAGCGAAGAAGGCACGCATCGGCTGGTTCGTGCCGCGATCAACTGGGCGCTCGCGAACAAGCGCAAGAGCGTGACCTTGGTCCACAAGGGCAACATCATGAAGTTCACCGAGGGCGCGTTCCGGAAGTGGGGGTATGAGTTGGCGAAGAAGGAGTTCCCGGACAAGACCGTGTCCTGGGACGATTGCGGCGGCAATCCCCCGGCCGGGAAGCTGCTGATCAAGGACGCCATCGCCGACAACTTCCTCCAGCAGATCCTGACGCGTCCGGCCGAGTATGATGTGATCGCGACGATGAACTTGAACGGCGACTACATCTCCGATGCTCTCGCGGCCCAAGTCGGCGGGCTGGGCATCGCCCCTGGCGCGAACATCAACTACGTGACCGGTCACGCCTGCTTTGAAGCCACTCACGGGACGGCGCCGAAGTATGCGGGCCAGGACAAGGTGAACCCCGGCGCCGTGTTGCTCTCCGGCGTGATGATGCTCGAGTACATGGGCTGGGGGGAAGCGGCGCGTCTGATCGAGAAGGGCATGTCCAAGGCGATCAGCAACGGGACGGTGACCTACGACTTCGCCCGGCTGATGAAGGAAGAGGGCCGAACGGACGTCAAGGAAATCAAGTGCTCGGAGTACGGCACGGAAATCATCAAGAACATGTAACCAGCGGTCGGCAAGCAGCCGTCAGCGCTCAGCTCAGGGCTGATGATGCTGACGGCTGAGCGCTTCCATCTGTGAATCCATGTCACCCGAAACACAGTTCGATACGCAAAACGTGATCGACCAGGAGGAAGTACTCCGGCCGAAGATGGTCACGGTCGAGATCGCCGGCAAGAAATACGAAGTGCCGGAGGGGATCACGGTGATCAAGGCGCTCTGGTATACGGGCCAAGAAGTCGTCCGTGGGGTCGGCTGCCTGGGCGGATTCTGTGGCGCGTGTGCGACCTACTATCGGACCAAAGACGACCCCAAGGTGAAAACCTGCTTGGCCTGCCAAACAGCCGTCCAAGACGGGATGTCGTTTTCCATGGTTCCCCCGTTTCCGGCTCGGAAGGCAACCTACGACATTCAGAAGTTGGAGGATCCCAAGCAAGATCTGTTCACGCTGTACCCCGAGGCTCCGCTCTGCCGGAACTGTAATGCCTGCACGGAGGCGTGCCCGCAAGGCATCGATGTCCGGGAAGGGGTGTGGCGGGCGGTCTTCGGCGACTTCAAGGCGACGTCGGAGTTGTTCATGGATTGTGTGATGTGCGGTCTCTGTGCGCCGGTGTGCATCGCCGACATCGCTCCCAACCTGGTTGGTCTCTACGCCAGCCGTGCACAGGGCGCGCACTATGCCGAAAAGCCGGAGCGACTCTACCACCGTATCAAAGAGATCGAAGAGGGGCGTTACGATGCCGAGTGGAACCAGGTCCTGTCCATGAGTGAGCAGCAACTCAAGGACGTCTGCGCGGAACTCAAGTAGCTGTCAGCTCTTAGCCTTCGGCTTTCAGCTTCGGCAATTCCGACATGAAGTAGAACTTTTCCTTTGTAACCTGAGAGCGGATTGCTGACAGCTTCTTCAGCCATGGATATACACGAACTCCAAAAGATCGTTCACAAGACCCGCGATACCCGCCGGACCCAGACGATTCCGAAATACTCGCCTGCCGAACGCGATACCCTGATCAAAAAGTATCATCCCGACCATCGGGAACGCGCCTACCGCCCCATCAAGTTCGGCCCGAATGCCGGGGAGCGGACGGTACGAGAATTGGCTGCGCTGCTCGAAGGCGAAAGCCCCGTCCCACCCGATCTCGATTTGACGCCGCACTACGCCACGGACGTGCTCGTGATCGGCGGCGGCGGGGCGGGCTGCGCCGCGGCGCTCCACGCACATGCTCAAGGCGCCAAGGTCATCCTCGCCACCAAGCTGCGGCTCGGCGATTCCAATACCGTGATGGCGCAAGGCGGCATGCAAGTCGCCGTCGCCTCCGATGATTCTCCGATCCAGCATTTCCTCGATACCTTGAAGGGCGGGCACATGAAAAACGACCATGACCTCCTCAGGGTCATGGTGGAGGAAGGCCCGGCCATCGCCAAGTGGCTTCTTGAATTGGGCGTGCTCTTCGATCGGGATCACGACGGGAATCTCCACGTGAAAAAAGGCGGCGGAAGCTCGAAACCTCGGTTGCTGACCTGTTCGGACTATACCGGCCTCGAGATCATGCGGGTGCTGAAGGACGAAGTGCTGAATCAGAAGATCCAGTTGCTGGAGTTCAGCGCGGCGGTCGAGTTGTTGAGCGACGGCAACGGGACCTGCACCGGCGCAGTCCTCAGGGACCTCGACAACAAGCGCTTCATCGTGGTGGCCGCGAAAGCCGTGATCCTCGCGACCGGCGGCATCGGCCGGCTGCACATCCAAGGCTTTCCGACGAGCAATCATTATGGGGCGACGGGCGATGGGTTGGCGATGGCCTATCGCCTGGGAGCCAAGCTCAAACACATCGACACCTTCCAATACCACCCCTCGGGAGCCGTCTACCCCGAGCAATTGATCGGGGCGCTCGTCACGGAAGGGATTCGCTCGGAGGGCGGCCAATTGGTCAACGCCCGCGGCGAACGCTTTGTGAATGAGTTGGATACCCGCGACGTCGTCTCCTCGTCGATCATCCGGGAATGCGAAGAGGGGCGGGGGATCCGGACGATGTCGGGGCGCGTCGGCGTCTGGCTCGACACCCCGCTGCTGGAAGCCGAACACGGCCCGGGCACGCTGGCCAAGCACTTCCCGGCAATGGTGAAACAGTACGAACGGTTCGGGATCGACATCGCGAAAGACCCGGTCCTGATCTATCCCACCTTGCACTACCAGAACGGCGGCGTGCACATCGACGTGAATGGGGAATCGGACATCCGCAACCTGTTCGTCGCCGGCGAGGCCTCGGGTGGTCTGCACGGACGGAACCGGTTGATGGGCAATTCGCTCCTCGATCTGATGGTGTTCGGGAAGCGCGCGGGGACGACCGCGGCCGGGCGTGCCGGCTCCCTTCCTCAAGGGAAATTGACCCTGGAGCATCTCGCCCGGTTCAGGGCGGAAGCACGCAAGCACGGCGTCTCCTCCGACGTGATCTCGCCGATGGTGCTGCCGCAATACGCCAAGAAAGAGTAGGGCCAAAGGGGATGGGGTAAAGGGGTAGGGCCTGAGTCAGAAGCCGTCCTTCTCATTCCTCTCACGTTAACCGATCATCCTCCAAGGGACCTCTTCGATGAACATTCATGAATTTCAAGCCAAGCAGTTGTTTGCACAATTCGGCGTGCCCGTGCCGAGGGGCAAGGAAATCAAGTCCCCCCGCGCGGCGGAGAAGTGGGCGGAGCAACTCAACAGTCCCGTCTACGTCGTCAAGGCGCAGATCCATGCCGGTGGTCGGGGGAAGGCCGGCGGGGTCAAGATCACCAAAAACAGGGAAGACGTGCCAGGGTTGGCGAAGGACTTGCTCGGGAAGACCCTGGTCACTCATCAGACCGGACCCAAAGGCCGCAAAGTGCGCCGGCTGCTGATCGAAGAGGGCGCGGGCATCGCCAAGGAGCTGTACCTCAGTCTCCTCGTGGACCGTGAGTCGGGCTGGCCGGTCTTCATCGCCAGCACCGAGGGGGGGATGGAAATCGAAGAAGTGGCGGCCCACACCCCCGAGAAGATCGTCAAGGAGCAGATCGACCCGGCGGTCGGGTTTCAGGGATACAACGGCCGCAATCTCGCGTTCGGCATCGGCCTCCACACGATCGAGCCGGCGGTCCTGGCCCCATTCGTCGCCATGCTCGGCAATCTGTACCGGCTCTTCATGGAGAAGAACGCTGCGTTGGTGGAGATCAATCCGCTGGTCATTACCACCGACAAGAAGTTGGTCGCGTTGGACGGCAAGGTCTCGTTCGACGACAACGGGCTGTTCAAGCATGACGAGGTGCGGGCCATGCGCGATCTGCACGAAGAGGAGCCGCTGGAAATCGAGGCGACCAAGAACAACCTGAACTACGTCAAGCTGGACGGCAACATCGGCTGCATGGTGAACGGGGCGGGCTTGGCCATGGCGACGATGGATGTCATCAAGCTTGCCGGGAGCGAGCCCGCGAATTTTCTCGACGTCGGGGGCGGAGCGACGAAAGAGACGGTGGCGGCGGGCTTTCGCATCCTTCTCAAGGACAAGAACGTCAAAGGCATCTTCATCAATATCTTCGGCGGCATCGTGCGGTGCGAGCGCATTGCCCACGGCGTGATCGAAGCAGCCAAAGAAGTGCAGTTGAAGCTGCCGGTCGTGGTCCGGCTCCAAGGGACGAACGCCGAAGAAGGGCGCAAGCTGCTGCTCGAGTCGGGCCTGAAGGTCGATGTGGCCACGGACCTGTGGGAGGCGGCGCAGAAGATCGTGGCCATGACGGGAAAGAAGAAGAAGGCGGCGACGGCGTGAAGCGGCGGGTCCTGTCGAGGAACAGCCTAGCCGTGATCCCTCCACCCATCCGCCGGTAGGACCCCTTCCGCTGCGCGCGGCCGGGTGCCCAGTTCGTCGCCACCCGCCAAGAGTGAAGATCGCCGCGGGAGAGGGGCGAGAAAGGGAAGAAGCGGGAGGGAAAAGAGGGTTTCGGCTGACGAAGGGCAGTCGGCTCCAGTTTCGCGTGATGTGTGGGAGCGAGACGAGTGGAAGGAAGACTCTGACTTCAACCAGGCAGGGTGAGTCTGAACTCAAGCTGAAAGACCGATTGGAACATTCATTTTCATCTTTGCCGTCCTAGGGGGCCTATGAGCATCTTAGTGAATAAGGCGACACGGGTGCTGGTGCAGGGCATTACGGGGAAGGAAGGGTCCTTCCATGCCACCCAATGTAAGGCGTATGGAACGCAGGTGGTCGCGGGTGTGACGCCGGGGAAGGCGGGGCAGGAGGTGGAAGGGATCCCCGTGTTCAACACGGTCCGAGAGGCCGTCCGGAAGGCGCAGTGCGACACTTCGCTCATCTTCGTGCCGCCGCCGTTCGCGGCCGATGCGATTTTGGAGGCCGCGGATGCCGGCATTCGGCTGATCATCTGCATCACGGAAGGCATTCCCGTGAACGACATGGTGAAGGTGAAGCGTGCATTGCGCGGCCGCGAGGTGCGCTTGATCGGCCCCAACTGCCCTGGGGTCATTACCGCGGATGAGTGCAAAATCGGCATCATGCCCGGCTTCATCCACAAGCGCGGGAAGGTCGGCGTCGTGTCCCGAAGCGGCACCCTCACGTACGAAGCGGTACACCAGCTCACGAACCTGGGCTTGGGGGAGACGACGTGTGTCGGGATCGGCGGTGATCCGGTGAACGGGACGAGTTTCGTCGATGTGCTCCCCCTCTTCGAAAAAGACCCCGAGACCGAGGCGGTCGTGATGATCGGTGAGATCGGCGGCGATGCCGAGGAAAAGGCCGCGGCCTTCATCAAGGAACACATCAAGAAGCCGGTCATCGGCTTCATCGCAGGAATCACGGCGCCTCCCGGCCGTCGCATGGGACACGCGGGGGCGATCATTACCGGTGGTAAGGGCACCGCCGCCGAGAAGATGAAGGCGCTGGAAGCCGCCGGGGTACGGGTCGTCAAGAATCCGGCAGAGATCGGCGCAACCGTGAGGGCAGCCTTGGGCCAATAGCCCCCGCCACTTCTTCTCCCTCGCGTCTCCCTGGCGCTTGCAGCCTTCCCTCCGGGGTTCTCCCGGCATGCGGGAATTTCGCTTTTCTTCTCCCTGCCTTCGTGCTACCCTACCCCATGTAGTAAGGTTCGCTACACCCGGGGATCGTCATCAACTTTCCAACCACGCCATCCTTCTCGTCCGACTCTCCGATCGTTTCCCTGTTCCCCCAGAGAACGAGTGTGGTTGCCCGAAAAGGAGAGTCGTCATGCTTGTGTTCTTGATCCACGTGCGCGACCCGCAGTTCTATGCCGTCCCCGCGTCGAGTCGGGGTGCCAATGGGAAGCTCCGCATCATGGGCTTCCCGCCCATCGGCATCATGTCGTTGTCCGCGGTGGTGAAGCAAGCGGGTCACGAGTGCATCATGTTCGACCAGGCGAACCCGGACACCCCCAACGGCGTCATCATCGAGGAGATCGGACGGCGGCGCCCGGCGCTCGTAGGGCTGAGTTTTCTGAGTACGACGAGCTATCCCTACGCCAAGATCCTGGCCAGGCAAATCCGAGCCGCACACTCCGAGGTCCTGATGGCCTTCGGCGGCGTCTTCGCCACGCTGAACGCGCAACTCGTGAAGCTGCAGTGCCCGGAAGTCGATTTCGTATGTCGGGGAGACGGAGAGCAATTGTTGCTCGATCTGTTGGAGCGCTTGGAGGATCCAGGGACGGTTCCCGGTGTGACGTGGGCCAAGGATGGACGCGTCATACACAACCCCAATCAGTCGATCGAGCGGCATCTGGACCGGTGGCCGTTTCCGGATCGGGAGAGCTTACCCCTGGATTTTATCGAGTCCATGCCGCTCGATGTGCCGGCCGTCCTGTCGATGGAGCGATTCACCACTATGCAAACGTCCCGCGGCTGTCCCTGGCCGTGCGTCTTCTGCGATATTCCTCTGTTCAACGAAGGGAAGTGGCGGGCACGGAGCGCGCAGCACGTTGTGGACGAGTTCAAGCACCTTCGGGATCTGGGATACGGCTCCGTCTATTTCGTGGACGACCATTTTTTGCTGCAGCCGAAGCGTATCGAGGCGATCTGTAAGGGGATCTGCGATGAAGGCATTACGATTCAATGGGGATGCGAAGGCCGCGTCGATTCGGTGGCTCAGCATCTCTTCCCGGCCATGGCCAAGGCGCACTGCCGCACGATCATGTTCGGGGTGGAAAGCGGCAGCCAGAAAGTGCTCGACCGCCTGCAAAAGGAGCAGACGCTCGATGACGTGCGCACGGCGGTCCACAATGCCAAACGAGCGGGGATCGAGATCGTGCATGGATTCTTCGTCGTCGGCAGTCCCGACGAAACGATCGAGGACATGAAGGCGACCTTCCGGTTCGCCTCCGAATTGCCGTTGGACACGTTCGGCTTCAACCGGCTGTGCGTGTATCGAGGGACGCCGCTCTGGCAGGAGTACGTCAAGCGCGGACTGGTGGACGATGCCGCCGATTGGTACAAGTACTTCAAGTGCTCGGAAATCGATCCGACCTGTCTTCCCGGCCCGGTCATTCACGCCCAACGCGCGGCAGGGCTCCGCCGCCTATTTCTCTACAAGCTCCTGCACCATCCCCTGCAAACCGCCCGTCTGCTACGCCGATTTCTCAGATATATGCCCCTTCGTGATGTGCTGTACCTGATCCTCAAGCCGTTCTTCGGCGGCCGCCGAGGTCCGACCAATGCCGAAGTGCTGTCGCGGGCAGTCGAGCACGGTGCGATGAAGGACGAGGCGGCAAGCCTGACGCAGATCAGCGATGAAGTGCTGGAGGTGGTCATGAGGCAATCGAAGGCCGAGCGCCAGCGCATCCAGCATGAAGCGGAGCCACGGCGGGAGCTGCCGGTCATTCCCGTCTAGCAGATGGGAGGACTAGGCTCCCACGGTTCACTAGTCCTCGCCTCCGGTTCTGAAATTGGATCGGGAGCGGGGGATTTGGCATAAGCTTCCTTCATCTTTCCAGCGTGTTTATCGTAGGGCCACCGCACCGCTCGTTCAACCTTCCGGCCGGCCGGTTTCGAGGCATGGCCTGGACCAATCATGGAGGACGCGTATGCCCAGCCATCAGAGCAGGCAGGTGCGAAGCTGTTGGAGCCGAGGAATGGTGCTGATCGTCGCGGTCGGTCTGCTGCTGGCACCGCTGGCCTCTGGTTCTGCACGGGCATCAGTCCACAGTGAAGACCAGGCGCGAGGAGCCCCTCCGGCCGATTTTGGATTCGGTGCGGCCAGCGTCCTCGCCACGATTCCGTATGGCTTGGCGAAGTTGACGTACGCGGGGCTGGGCACGGTGATTGGAGGATGTGCCTATCTCTTCAGTGGAGGCGACCGTATTGCGGCCAAGGCGGTCTGGACCGCCAGCCTGCGAGGGACCTATGTCCTGACGCCTGAGCACCTCAAGGGGGAGCGCCCGATCCAGTTCATCGGGGTTCCGGATGCCGCCCCGGTTCCGGAGCACGTCAAGCTGATCGTCGTGGATCCGGGAGCGGCGGGACGATAGTGTGAAAAGGGCGTGAGCGTGGTCGTCAGACGGCGATGCCGAGAACATCCTTGACCACCCGGCCGATGACGTACGTGACGCCCACCGCTGCCGCGATGATGATCACATTCGTCGCGATGCGCCGCTTGATCTCCATCCCTGAGAGGAAGGCGAGCAACATCGACACCAGGATGATCACCGTGCCGGCGGTGAGAAGGGAAAACAGCGCGTCGGTGGCCCCCAGTGCGACCGGAAGAAGGGGGACCATGGCCCCGGCGAAGTAGCTTCCGCCGACCAGCGAGGCCGACCCAAACGGCCGGTTGTCTCCTGGCTCCTGGCGTGGCCGGTCATCGTATTGGCCGGGCAGCGACGCCTCTCCTAAGAACCGCTTCTTGTCTTCTTCCATACGCTCGACCTCTCGCTCGGAGCTGAGCGCGACATAGGCCCCGGCCGCCATGGACAGCGACCCGGCCACGGCGGTCGTCGTCCCTGCAATGAGCACGGTGACCGCGTCTCCGAATGCGCCAAAGAAGCCGCTGACGGCGCCCAGGATCTCCACCAATCCGTCGTTCAACCCGAGAAAGATATTCCGGATCCGCTCCGGATTGATCTTGCGCTCGGTCATTTGGCTGACGATGACGTCCTCGTGCTTGAATTCGTCGATGAGGATACCGCGGACGGCGGTGCCGAGCGGCCGGTCGCGGTAGGCCTTCCAGATGGAGAGATATTTGCGAACCCCGTACACCTCGATGGCCTCGAGCACGAGATGGATGGCCGGTGCGCCGAACAGCCGGCAGGCGATCAGGAGAATCCGCAGCTTGATCCGGCGAGGCAAGTCGAGCGATGTTAATGGACTTTCGAAGAAGTTTTGCCAGAATGCGACGTGCCCGGTTTCGATCTGGATCAGCTCATCGAGGAGGTTCCGCAGAGGGCCGGTCGCGAGAGCGCGGAGCTCGCGATACAAGGCAAGGTCGAATATCTCATCCAGGATGAGTGTGCGGGCCAGGGCGGAGTCGTGGGGTCCGGCTTGGCTCATAAACGTCTCGGCGAGTTGCGCTTCCGGAGCGGGAATTATAACGGGATCGAGAAGGGCTTACCACCGGAAAGGGGGCGGAGGTGAGGTCACTGACCGATCAGCCGTGCGAGCCGATCCGCCCAAATCCAAGGTGACCCTTCGTCTTCGTGCTTGAAGTAAAGAAAGCAGGTCGCACCCCGGCCGGCAGCTTCCTTGAGCCGTTGCGCCCACTGCTCGAGTCCTGCCTCGTCGTATTGGCTCCGCCGGAGTCGGACGTACCAGAAGTCGGCAGTGGCGCGGCATTCCGGAGCGCCGTCGTCGGTTTCGACGGCAGCCCAGGCAACGCCGTGCCGCTTCAGCAGCGCTTCCACTTCAGGCGTGTGCCAGGAGGGATGACGAAACTCCATCGCCCAGCGCACGGTCGCCGGCAATCCTTCGAGAAATGCTTGTAGACGCGGGGTATCGCGCAAAAGATTCGGTGGGAGTTGAAGCAGGATCGACCCCAGGCGGCGGCGTTCGATGAGCGGTGCAAGCCGATCGAGCATCAGCCGGACATAGGCAAGCGCATCAGGACGCAGCCGGTGCAGGTGGGTGATCTGACGATGCGCTTTAGGGGAAAACAGAAACGTGTCCGGTGTCTGGTCGATCCACGACAGGACCGTTTTTTCCGTCGGGAGGCGATACCAAATCCCGTCCAGTTCAACCGTATCGTAGTGCTCGGCATAGTAACGGAGGAATTCGGCCGGCTTGAGGCCGGGAGGATAGAAACGGCCGGGACCCTGCCAAGGCTTGTACGAGTAGCCGGAGAGCCCGATGTGAATCTTGTCCATCTGAGGCATCCGAACGAGCACGAACGGAGGGAGCGTGAGTGATCATGTTACTGTACTCCCGTCTCTTCGATCGAGCAAACCCGGTTGGGGTGAGATTCACCGGCTGTTACGCCGCACTGTCACATCCGCCGCCCAGGTGATATGCGCGGGACACCATTGCCAGATGCCGAGCGTCACAATGCGGGTCAGGCCGGCCGGGACGCAGGCGGCGCGTGATACCCGAACCTGCCGGAAACTTGAGCGGCGAAGGCAGGTGGATGGCAGGCGGCATGCCGCGCAGATGAACGCGCGTGTGTCGTCGTTGTGACGAGGGCTGCCCGCCGTTGGGCGGGCAGCCCTTTCGCACAGTGGGTGTATCCGACAGCCGAACGATACGGTCGATAATGGTCGAGATATATGAGGCTGCGTCTTCTACGTGCCCATCTCCCAAGACGCCAAATATTTTTCCTGTTCCTTCGTCAGCTTATCGATCACGACTCCCATGCCGGCGAGCTTGAGCCGTGCGATCTCTTTGTCGATAACGGCCGGGACGGGATAGACCTTCTTTTCCAGCTTCTTGTAGTGCTTGACCAGATACTCGGCGCCCAGCGCCTGGTTGGCAAAGCTCATATCCATCACACTCGAAGGATGGCCTTCGGCGGTCGCCAGGTTCACCAGCCGTCCTTCACCCAGCAAGCTCACGCGGTGCCCGTTCCGCAGCGTGAACTCTTCGACGCCGCTCCGGATGATGCGTCGCTTGCGACTTAGCTTCTCGAGTGCGGGAATGTCGATCTCAACGTTGAAGTGCCCGGAGTTGCAGACGATGGCCCCGTCCTTCATGGCCGCAAAATGCTCCGCTCTGATCACCCGGCAGTTACCGGTGACGGTGACGAAAAAGTCACCGATCGGCGCCGCGTCGGCCATCGGCATGACCCGGAACCCGTCCATGAGCGCTTCGAGGCCTTTCACCGGGTCGACCTCCGTCACGATGACATCCGCTCCCATGCCTTTCGCCCGCATCGCGATCCCGCGCCCGCACCATCCATAGCCGGCGACGACGACTTTGGAGCCGCAGATCAGACGGTTCGTTGCGCGTACGATACCGTCCATGGTGCTCTGCCCCGTGCCGTATCGATTGTCGAAGAGATGCTTCGTATCGGCGTCGTTGACGGAGATGACCGGGAACTTCAGGATCTTTCGTGCGGCCATGCTGCGAAGGCGAATGACGCCGGTCGTGGTTTCCTCGGTTCCGCCGATCACGTGTTTCAAGAGATTCTTGCGCTTTGCGTGCAGGGTCGAAACTACGTCCGCCCCGTCATCCATCGTAATGTGCGGCTGATGGGCGATCGCCGACTCGATGTGCTGGTAGTAGGTCTTGTTGTCTTCGCCTTTGATGGCAAACACGGCGATGCCATCGTGCTGAACAAGTGAAGCGGCCACGTCGTCCTGAGTGCTGAGCGGATTCGAAGCGCAAAGACGAATTTCCGCACCCCCTGCCTGGAGCGTTTTCATCAAGTTTGCGGTTTCGGTTGTCACGTGGAGGCAGGCCGTCACCCGGATCCCCTTCAGCGGCTGCTCGCGCTTGAAGCGCTTCTTGATCAACCGGAGGACCGGCATGCTCGCTTCCGCCCACTCGATCTTCAGCTTGCCCTGTTCAGCCAAGGACATGTCTTTCACATCGTAATCCACTGCGTCCTCCGATCTCGGTGCTCAATAAAAAGAGGGGACGGATGGCCATCCGTCCCCTCCGGTGGTCAGGGCCGGCCTTACAGGCCGGCTTCTTTCTTGAGGATCTTTGCCTTATCGGTCCGTTCCCACGTGAATTCGGGTTCGCTACGGCCGAAATGCCCATAGGCGGCCGTCTTTTTGAAGATCGGCCGTCGAAGCTTCAGGTGATCGATGATGCCGCGCGGAGTCATGGGAAAGTGCTTGCGGACGAGTTTGTCGAGCAGATCCACGTTCGTCTTTTCCGTGTTCTTCGTGTCGATCAGGATCGAAACGGGATCGGCCACTCCGATGGCGTAGGCCAACTGCACCTCGCACTTGTCGGCCAGGCCGGCCGCCACGATATTCTTGGCGATGTAGCGGGCCATATACGAGGCCGAGCGGTCCACTTTTGTCGGATCCTTGCCCGAGAACGCGCCGCCGCCGTGGCTGCCCACGCCGCCATAGGTGTCGACGATGATCTTCCGGCCCGTAAGCCCGGTATCGCCCATCGGGCCTCCGACGACGAAACGACCAGTGGGATTGATGTAATACTTGACGCTGACCGGATCGAAGATCCCCTTCGGCATCACCGGCTTGATCACCTTTTCGATGATCTCGCTCTCGATCTTCTTGCTGGTAATGTCCGGGCTGTGCTGGGTGGAGACGACGATGGTGTCGACACGAACGGGCTTCCCGTTCTTGTATTCCACGGTCACTTGGGATTTCCCGTCGGGGCGAACCCACGGGAGGATGTTCTTCTTGCGAACCTCCGCGAGACGTCGAGTGAGCCGGTGTGCGAGCACGATCGGCATCGGCATGAGCTCTTCGGTTTCGTTGGAGGCGTAGCCGAACATGAGGCCTTGGTCTCCGGCGCCGCCCGAGTCCACGCCCATGGCGATATCGCCCGACTGCTGGTGAATGGAAGTGATCACCGAGCAGGTGTGATAATCGAATCCCCAGGATGCATCCGTGTAGCCGACATCCTTGATCACCGTCCGGATGATGTCTGGGATCTCGACATATGCTTTGGTCGAAATTTCCCCGGCGACAAACGCGATGCCGGTCGTGAGAATGGTTTCACACGCGACCCGGCAGTGCTTGTCCTGTCCGATAATCGCGTCGAGAATCCCGTCGGAAATCTGGTCGGCGATCTTGTCCGGGTGCCCCTCGGTCACGGACTCGGACGTGAAGAGATAGTTATTCCTCATCGGCGCCTCATGGTCTAAAGGTGAAAGGGAGTGAGCCTTTTCAGCGGCCTGTGGAGTTCCTTAAGAAGGCTCAACAATTAAATCAGTGTGCCTTCACTTGTCAATCAGACTTTCGGAGCATGCAGACGCCCGGGGGGCCCGCTCCCCCGGTGCCCCTTAGCTTGACACTGATTTGAGCCGACTTGTAAGATACTTCCGCTTGATCGTTCCGCTCAGTCCGATCGAGCCACGTCGAGAGGTCGGAGACAGTAGCCCGATCCCCCCAAGTTCGTTTGCGCTCGTGATCCTCATCGTCGAAGCGCATAACCTTCTGTCTTTCCAAGCTGAAAGGTGACGGGCGGCGGTTTCATGAACGGACGGCAACAGATCGTGGTCGAACCCGAGGCCGACCGGCGCTCGCCTGGTTTGGGATGGCAGGAAATTCAGACCGAGTTGGTCACCTTCTTTGCCTCGATCAAGCTTGCCATGTTCCTGTTCATCGTCCTGGCTATTACCGCGACGATCGGGACGGTTATCCAGCAGGGCGAGCGGCCGGAAGTCTACATCAAGGAATACGGCGAAGAAGCCTATCGTTGGTTCCTCCGGCTGGGTTTCACCGACGTGTACCACACCTGGTGGTTCACGAGCCTGCTCGCCCTTCTCTGCATCAACTCGCTGACGTGTTTCTACAAACGGTTTCCGGCCGTCTGGCGCTCCATGAGACAGGACAAGGTGAACGTCTCGCTGCCGTTCATCAAGAACCTCAAGCATACGTTTGAGGTGCCGGTTTCGGGCACCAAGGAGCAGGTCGCCGAAGGCCTCGCGCAACTGTTGGCCGAAAAGGGCTACCGGGTTCTCGCCAAGAACCAGCCCGACGAGGCGACCGTGTACGCCACAAAGGGCATCGTCGGCCGAGTCGGCGCACACATGGCGCATTTGAGTGCGACCGTGATCGTGCTGGGCGGTCTGATCGGCAGCCTGTACGGGTTCCAGGAGTTCGGCGTCTGCTTGGAGGGACAGACGTACCACATCCCGAAGGGCAACTTCGATCTGCACGTCGACAAATTCTGGATCGATTACCACGACAACGGCGCCGTCAAATCCTATAACAGCACCTTGACGGTCCTGGAGCAGGGGCAGAAGGTCGTCACGAAGACCATCACCGTGAATGACCCGCTCGTGCACAAGGGCATTTGGTTCTATCAATCCAGTTACGGCGATGCCTGGGATCGTGTGGAAAAGGCGCGGATCAACATCAAGGAGAAGGAGACCGACAAGGTCGTCGGTACGGTCGACCTGGACTGGCAGAAGGAAACGGCGGTCGATCAATTGGGGTTGAAGCTGGCTGTGATGGATTTTGTGGCGGATTTCGGTTTCAATTCGGCCGAGAAAAAGGTGTACTCGAAGACGGTCGAGCATGCCAATCCGGCCATTCGGCTGGCCGTGACCGAAGGCCAAGTGAAGACGACGCCGTGGATCTTCTATCATTACCCGGACCTGTTCGACATCAAAGAGTCGAAGTACAGCTTTGAGTTGGTCGGCTATCAGCCGATGAAGTTCACCGGGTTGCAAATCACGAAAGATCCGGGCGTCAATATTGTGTGGATCGGTTCCACCATGATCGTGGTCGGGATCACGCTCTCCTCATTCATCTATCATCGGCGCCTCTGGGCCAAGATCATTCCCGGCGAGCGAGGCGTGACCGTCCATGTCGGCGGGACCACTCACAAGAGCCAGATCGACTTTCAAAAGGAGTTTCGTAAGCTGAGTGAACGGATTCAGAAGCTGGGCGTGTAAGCCGTGTCTGGCCAGGATCGCCTGATCGGTTCAGACATCCCATGCGGCACGACCACTGAACGGTGACAGCTACGTCGGAGGTTCCCATGGCTCGTTCTTTGTTTCTCTTCGATATGACGTTCTGGCTGTACCTGGCGGCCCTGATTTTGTATGTCGCGTACATGGTGGCAAAGCGTCCGACGATGGAGTTGGCGCCCGCCGGGCTCCCCACGGGGTACGGCACGGGAGAGTCCGGGTGGGCCGCTCAAATCGGGCAGGTGGCCACGATCGTGACGGTGTTCGGCTGGATGGTGAACACGCTCGCCTTAGTCACCCGGGCGTACGAGCGGATGCAATTGTCCGGGACCTTCGCCCCCTGGTCGAACCAATTCGAGGCCATGGCTTATGTATCTTGGGCGATCATCCTCGGGTACGTGCTGCTGGAGTTCCGGTACCGCATCAAGGCCATCGGTGCGTTCGTCGTCGGCATCGGGTTCATCGCCATGGGGGCGGCCTCGCTCTTGCCCTACCGCTATCAAACCGCCGAACCCCTCGTGCCCGCGCTCAACAGCTATTGGATCTACATTCATGTGTCGGTGACCTTGACGAGCTATGCGGCGTTTGCCATGGCCGGAGGGTTAGGGGTCATGTATCTGCTGAAGGAGCGGGCCGAGCGACGCGGGACTCAGTCCCGCCTCTACGCGTCCTTTCCGGACTTGGAGACGATCGATGAGCTGGGCTACAAGGCCGTCATGGTCGGCTTTCCATTGCTCGCGTTCGGGATCATCCTCGGCGCCATGTGGGCCAACTACGCGTGGGGTGGCTATTGGAGCTGGGACCCCAAGGAAACCTGGTCGCTGATCGTCTGGCTCATTTACGGCGCCTATATCCATGCGCGCATGACGCACGGCTGGGAGGGCCGCCGCGCCGCCATCTACGCGGTGTTCGGTTTTCTGATGGTGATCTTCTGCTTCTGGGGCGTGAACTTCCTTCTCTCCGGTCTGCACGCGTATGCCTGAAGGACGGCTTAGAGTGAAGCTCATGAGCACTCTGCCCAACCTGAGCCGCAACTTCCATCTGTACTATGACTGAGCAAATCCTGACAAAACCGGCCCAGGCCGACTCGCCGCGGGCCCGGTCGAAGCTCGTCATCGTCCTGATATCGATGGTGATCCTGGTCGTGGCGTTCGGCATCGTCTGGATGCAAAGCGCGAAGTACGAACCGCTGACGGTCGGGAAAGAAGCGCCCGATTTCAGTCTGCCGAACTTAGAGGGCCAGACGGTTCAGCTGTCCGACTTTCGAGGGAAGGTCGTCTTTCTGAATTTTTGGGCGACCTGGTGCAAGCCGTGCCGTGAGGAGATGCCGTCGATGGAGGTGCTGTACAAGAATTTCGAGCATGACGACTTCGTCGTGCTGGCAGTCAGCATCGACCGTGTCACGACCAAGAAGGACATCCCGCCGTTCGTCAAGAGCATGAACTTGACCTTCCCGATCCTGGTCGACTCCTGGGGACAAACCGATAAGCGGTACAAGCTGATGGGTGTGCCGGAGACCTACATCATCGATCAACAGGGCATCCTGCGCGAAAAGGTGATCGGCCCGCGTGACTGGACCATCCTCGACAACCTGCACACCATCACGACCTTGCTCAAGAAGCAGCCGAAATCTCTCCAGGTCGTCCCGGCCACGTAGGCAGGCATGGAACATTTCCGATTCAGGGGCACGATGTGTCTGCTGATGCTCGTGGTCGCGGCCAGCGCCTGTGACGGGGGCGGCGACGATTCCCGGGCGGAGTCGGCGACGATCCAGGCGCAGGAGCGATCGGGGGTCAGGATCGGCGGGCCGGCGCCGGACTTCCAGTTGCGGAACCTCGATGGGCAGCCTGTCGCGCTGTCCAGTTACCAGGGCCGCGTCGTCATGCTGAACTTCTGGGCGACCTGGTGCGGCCCCTGTCGGATCGAGATGCCCGCCATGGAGCAGCTCTACCGCGAGTTCCCGCGACGCGATTTCGAGATTCTGGCGGTGTCGACGGATGCGCAGGGCCCCTCCGTGACCCGGCCGTTTCGCGATGAGCTGAGCCTGACGTTCCCGATTCTGCACGACTCGGATTTTCGCATCGGCCTGATGTACGGCACCCGGACTCTTCCGATGACGTTCCTCGTGAATCGACGTGGTATCATCACTCATCGAATCTTCGGGGCCCGGGATTGGTACAGTCCGGAGGCCAAGCAATTGATCCAGACCCTCATCCGGACGCCATGAGCAATCTCGATCAGATATCGCTCTTCGCGGCTTTCGCGGCGGGCCTGTTGTCATTCGTATCCCCGTGCGTGCTCCCGCTCGTCCCGTCGTACATTTCCTACATCACCGGGCTTTCCGTCGAGCGATTGGCCGATGCCTCGGAACGGCAACGGTTCCGCAAGACGATCGTGCTCAATTCGCTCCTGTTCATCGCCGGCTTCTCGTCGGTCTTCATCGCGTTCGGGGCGTCGGCTAGCCTGGTGGGGCAGGTGCTGATCACCTATCAGGACCACATACGCCGCATCGGCGGCATCTTGATCATCATTTTCGGTCTTTATCTGCTCGGGGTCCTGAACCTGCGGTTCTTGACGACGGAAAAGCGGATCCATTTCAGCAGCCGCCCGGCTGGCTATCTGGGTTCATTTCTGATCGGGGTGGCCTTTGCTGCCGGCTGGACCCCTTGCGTGGGCCCGGTGTTGGGCACGATCCTGCTCTATGCGAGCACCACCGAGTCACTGACCAACGGGGTGACGCTTCTGGCGTCCTACTCGCTCGGCCTCGGACTGCCGTTGTTCGCCACGGCGCTGGGCGTCGATCGCTTCCTATCGTACTTCAAACAGGTTCGGGGCTATCTCTGGGGGGTCTCGACGGTGAGCGGCGTGTTCCTCGTCGTCGTAGGAGTGATGATCTACGCGAACTCGCTGACGATGATCACCAGTTTCTTGGAGCGCTATGGAATCGGCTGGTACGTCGGACAGTGAAAGGCTACGGTGCCCATGATGCGTGACGATGCCGTTCGAGATCACCGCTGTTCCGTTGCTGCTCCCGTTCCCTGACGGATCCTTGCCACCCGCCTGATTATTTCGCCGTCCGCCGCTCGACGCTGCTGTAGTCTCTCACCGGAGCGCCGCTTGCATGGTCGTCAGCCCACGCCAACCGGGAGAGGGGCGAGGTCCGGAAACCCAGGTCGTTCGAATTGAACAGGGGCAAGGGGCAGGCTCAGCACCAGAGGCCGAGCCGGCAGAGTGTCGTCATTGGCGCCTGATCAGGTACGACACCGAGGGAACCGCTCGGAGCGGAATTTGCGGCACCGAGGGCATCCTGTACTGCCCCGGCGTGCAGGGACACCGGACCCGGGGTGGATGCGTCGGCCGGAGAAGCATTGCGGGCCAGCGTATCGCTGGATTTGGGGGAGAGCTTGGCAAGGAGCTTGCGTCCGGGCTCCGCGTTCTCGCTGTGCGGGTAGCGTTCCACGAACGCCAACAGCTTTTCACGGGCCCAATCGTCTGCGCCCATTTCTTTATAGGTGAGCGCGAGATGATAGAGGGCGTCTCCCGCGATGTCCATGTCGGGATAGTGTTTCAAGATCGCTTCAAATCGATGGGCGGCCGCCAGATACGCCTCGCGCCGGTAGTAGAACCGGCCCACGAACAGATACGTCTCGGCAATGTAGCGATGGCACGATTGTATCCGCTCGAGGGCTTCCGCATCATACCGGCTGCCCGGGAAATCCCGGCGCAACTTCTCGAAGGCCTCGAGAGCCTTGTAAATTGGATCGGTGTCACGATCAATCGTCTTGATCTGCTTGTAGTGGCTCTCCGCCAGCTTGTATTGGGCGTAGGGAGCGAGCATGTGCGCGCGGTGCAGATCGAGAAAATGCTGATACTCGATGATCGCTTCGGGATAATCCTCCTTCTCGAAGAAGGACTCGGCCCGCTTCATGATCACGTTCGGATCATAGTTCTTCTCGACGGTATCTCCGATAAAGATCTGTTCATCGGTCGAGCTCAGCGGCTGGTTCCCGGATTTGGTCGCTGGCGAGCGGCTGGAACAGCCGAACGAGAAGAGGAACGACGCAATTACCGGGACAATGAGGACGCGGTAGGAGAAGGCAGACATTTTCATACGTACAGTCTAGCACGCTAGCAAAAGGGCCCGACAAAAGCAACTGTGATTGACGCCTACGGCAGTGGTCCCTATAATCCCGTGCGCGGAACCGATCATCTTCCCTCAACCATTTTCTTACAAGACTTTCATGACCAGCCGCATCATCGGGACCGGATCGTATGTGCCTCAACGGGCGGTGACCAACGATGAGGTGCGGCAACCCTTCGGGCTCGACTCCGACGCGGTCTACCGGCTGACGGGCATCAGGCAACGGTTTTGGGCCCGCCAGGAGGAGGCTTCCTCGGATTTGGCGGAGCAGGCGGCCAGGCGTGCGTGCGAATCCGCAGGGGTGAGCCCCAGCACGGTCGATGCCGTGCTCGTTTCGACCACCTCCCCGGACATGGCGTTTCCGTCCACGGCGTGCCTGATCCAGGGACGTCTGGGTATCAAGGGAGCCGCAGCCTTCGATCTCTCGGCGTCGTGCTCCGGCTTTCTCTATGGGCTTTCCATGGCGGATCGGTTCCTCCGGAGTGGGCAGTTCCGCCGATGCTTGGTCGTGGCCGCCGAAATCAAGTCCAAGTTTCTCGACTGCAGCGACGAAGCGACGGCGATGATCTTCGCGGATGGGGCCGGCGCCGCCCTCGTGGAAGCCGAGGCCGCGCAGGGACGAGGGATCCTCGGCATCCGGCTTTTTGCCGACGGCACCAAGCATGGGCTCATCGGCATCGCCGCCGGCGGCTCCCGGTGTCCGATGACGCGTGGGACGCTGGAGCGCGGCCAGCATGTCCTTCGGATGCAAGGAGGAGCGTTGTATCGGGTCGCGGTCCGGCGGTTAACCGAAGCCGTGACGGATCTGCTGAAGGAATTCGGCTACACGATCCCCGACGTCAAGCACGCGATTTTTCATCAGGCGAACGGTCGCCTGTTGAACGCGGTCGCCCGTCGCGTGGGCCTCGTCCCCGGGCAGGTCTACTCGGTCATCGAACGACTCGGGAATGCCTCATCCGCTTCCTTGCCCATGGCACTGGACGCGGCGCATCGTGAAGGACGGGTGCGACCCGGTGATCTCGTCCTGCTCGGGACGTTCGGCGGCGGGGTGACCTGGGCGGCAGGATTGTTGCGCTGGTAAAAGGAGCGGGCATGAAACGGCTGCTGTTCGGGCTGATTCCGCGCGAGACGGCATTCTTCGAGATGTTTCAGAAGGCCGCCCACAACGTCATCGAGGGGAGCCGGCTCCTGAAGGACATGATGGAGCATTTCCACGATCCCGTCGAGCAGGCCAGGCGGATCAAGGACATCGAACACATCGGGGACACGATCACGCACGACATCGTCAAGAAACTCAACCAGACGTTCATCACGCCGATCGACCGGGAGGACATCCATGGGCTCGCGAGCGCGCTCGATGACATCCTCGACCTGGTCGAAGCGGTCGCCGATCGGTTCGTCGTCTTCAAGATCATGACGCCCAGCCAGCCGGCCGTGAAGTTGGCGAACATCCTCTGGCAGTCCTCCGTGGCGGTCGGCGCCGCCATCGATCGGCTCGGAAAGCCGCATGCGGACGTGACGGAGTGCTGCGTCTTGGTGAACAGCCTCGAGAACGAAGCGGACCGCATCACCCGGGACGCTATTTCGACCCTCTTCGACCAGGAAAAGGACCCCATCGCCGTCATCAAGTGGAAAGAGATTTACGAGAACTTCGAAGAAGGGACGGACCGCTGTGAGGATGTCGCCAACATCCTCGAGCGGATCGCGCTCAAGCACATCTAAGACGAGTGATGAATGATGAGTGATGAATGCCGGAACGGAGGGAAGAGCGTTCCGCCTGGGGGGGCAGGCACGTTCTCTCGTCGCTCGCTCGTCACACCCGTCGACGACCCATTATCCATCGCGCGGTCAGCACTGCTCCCGGTCGCCTTCCATTCATCATTCATCACTCAACGTTCATCACTCCTTCTGCATGTTTCCTGACCTCAGCGGCATGTTATTGGTGGTCGTCGTACTGGCGCTGCTGTTCGATTTTTCGAACGGCTGGCACGACAGCGCGAACGCCATCGCGACCGTCGTCTCGACCCGCGTCTTGAGTCCCTTGGTGGCGGTCGTGATGGCGGGCGCGCTGAATGTCGCGGGCGCGTTCATGTCCACGGCGGTCGCCAAGATGGTCGGCGCCGGCATCGTCGATCCCGGCGCCATCACCCAAGACGTGGTCGCCTCGGCCCTGGGCGGGGCGATCCTGTGGAACCTCTTCACCCTGCTGTTGGGGCTGCCGACGAGTTCGTCGCATGCACTGATCGGAGGTATGGTCGGGGCGGGGCTCACTCACGGTGGATGGAGCGTAGTCAAGTTCAGCGGGCTTCGTTCGGTTCTCGAAGCCATGGTGCTCTCCCCGCTGTTCGGGTTTCTCACGGGGTTGGCTCTGATGGTGTTCATCACCTGGACCTTCTTCAGAACGGCCCGCAGCTTGGCGATCCGCCTATTCAGCCGATTGCAGCTCCTGTCCGCCGGCTTCATGGCGTTCAGTCACGGGGCGAACGATGCGCAGAAGGCGATGGGGATCATCACGCTTGCGCTCTTGTCGTCCGGTCAAATCGACAAACCCGAAGTCCCCGGATGGGTGATCACGGCGTGCGCCCTCGCAATGGGGCTCGGAACGACGGTCGGGGGCTGGAAGATCGTGCGGACCCTCGGTATGCGGATCGTGAAGCTTGAGCCGGTGCATGGCTTTGCGGCAGAAACCGGCGCCGCCGCCGTGCTCCTGGCGACCGCCCATATCGGGTTGCCGGTCAGCACGACCCATACCATCACCTCATCCGTGATGGGCGTGGGTGCGATCAAGCGGTTTTCGGCGGTGCGCTGGGGGGTGACGGCGCGGATTCTCTACGCGTGGTTGTTTACGCTCCCCGGTGCCGGGCTCCTGGCAACGGGGCTCTATCTCCTCATTTCCCTGTTTGCGTGAGCGGCTCCCCGGTTCCCGACGCCGCCGGTAGCCGGATCACGAACCGGCTTCCGGCCGGCTCGTTCCCCTCCACCCACACCTGTCCGCCGTGGTTTTCCACGATGTGCTTGACGATCGCCAATCCGAGCCCGGTGCCGCCCAGCTCCCGGGAGCGTGCTTTATCGACACGGTAGAATCGTTCAAAGACCCGCGGCCGGTCGGCCTCCGGGATGCCGATGCCGTTGTCGGCGACGACCAATTCGACGCCGTCGCTGGGGCCGGGTGCCGCAGCCGGGAGCCGCCGGGCTCGTACCTCGATGAGCCCCCCCTCGGGCGTGTATTTCACGGCGTTGTCCAGTAAGTTCGTCAAGACCTGGACGAGACGCTCGGCGTCTCCACACACGGACGGCAATCCCTCCGGAAGGTCGATGACGAGCCGATGGCCTTTCTTGTCGGCAAGCGGGTGGATGAGCGAGACCGTGCGTTCGACGACCGAAGCCAGGGGGACCACGTCCTGCTTGAAGAGAACCTGCCCGGATTCGATCTGCGACAGCTGCAGCAGGTCTTCGAGGATCAGATTCAGGCGGTCGCTTTGCTTCAGGATGATGTCGAGAAAGCGCAGACACTCCTCAGGGTCGTCTTTTGCTCCGTCGAGGAGGGCCTCGACGTACCCCTTGATCGAGGTCAGCGGCGTGCGCAGTTCATGAGAGACATTGGCGACGAAATCCTTCCTCACTTTTTCCAGCCGGCGAATGGTGGAGATGTCGTGGAAGACCAGAATGGCGCAGGCCTCGTTGTCGCGCTGACATCCTGAAACCGTCGCTTCGATACGAAGCGTTCGTCCTGCCGCCGTCGTAATCTCCCCGCTTCGACTCTCGCGGCTCCGTAAGACCGTTGAGACGAACTCGTTGAAGTCCGGATGGCCGATCACGTCCGAATAGGGACGTCCTCGCGACCGGGTCTCCTGAATCTGAAACATTCGCTCGAACGCCGGGTTCGCCTGCAGGATCCACCCGCGGCAATCCAGCACCAAGACGCCTTCGGCCATCGAGGTGAGCACGGCAAGGAGTTGGGCGCGGTCTTCCGTCACGGCTCGAATCGTCGATTCGAGTTGTTCGGCCATTCGATTGAGCGTGGTGCCAAGCACGCCCACCTCGTCACGGCTCGTGACGTGAATCCGCTGGTCGAGAGACCCGGCCGCGAGCTGCCGGGCCACGGCCGCCATGTCCGACAACGGCTGGGTCAACCCTCGGGACAGCAGCACGCTGAGGAACGCGGCGACGGCCAGCGCGATGCCGAACGCGATCGCCAATCCCTGCTGCAGCTCGTGGACACGGGCTTCGAGTGCGACCATCGGCAAGGCCAGTCGGACGACACCGAGCACCTCGTCCCCGGATCGGATGGGGAGCGCGAGATAGAACAAGCGTTGCCCGGTCGTCGCACTGACTCTGATGTCCGTGCCCATCCCCCGGGAGAGAGCCGCCTCGACCTCCGGCCGCCCGCGGTGATTTTCGAGTCCGCCGAGCGCGGAGTCCGGGGTGTCGCTGTCCGCGGCGACGACTCCGTCGGGTCTGATGACGGTGACCCGGGCGAGCGCTTGCCGGCTGAGCTCCTTGGCGATGGCTTGAAGGCCCGAGGCATCCGCATCGGGCTGGAACGGGGACTGGAGCACGATCGCCGCCAAGCCGGCCCTGGCGGTCAGGGCTTCCTGCAGGCGGGCGATCTCGAGCCGCTCGATCGACCGCAGCGCCAACCAACCGGCGATCAAGAGTCCGAGCGTGACGGCAAAGAGCGCGCTGAGGGTGACTTTCCAGCGAACGGACACGTCTCTCGTACCGTGATGATGACGTGAAGCGCTGAGGACGGGCGGCTCAAGGGCGCCGGTGGCTCAGTGGTCGTGATCGATCGCGCGCCGATTCAGGAGATGTCCTTGAGTTTGTACCCCAACGACTTGATCGAGACGATGGCTTCGTTGAGGGCCGGGATCTTCTGTTTCAGTCGCCTGACGTGGACATCGACCGTGCGGGTCGTCCCGTAATAGTCGTATCCCCAGACGGAATTGAGCAACGCATCCCGAGTAAGGACCCGACCCGGGTTTCGGAGAAGGTGTTCGAGCAGCCCGAATTCCTTCGCGGTCAACACGATCTCCTGACCGTCGGCCGTCACCTCGTGTCGTGCGAGATCCATGGCGATCGGCCCATAGCTCAGCCGGGCCGGGCCCTCATCGGCACGGTCCAAACGCCGGAACAAGGCCTTCACGCGGGCGATGAGCGCCTTCGGGCTGAAGGGTTTTGTCACGTAGTCGTCGGCGCCGAGCTCGAGGCCGATCACGGTATCCGCTTCCTCCGCCTTCGCGGTCAGCATGATGATCGGCGTGCGCGACAATTGTGCATCGCTCCGGATGCGCTTGCAGACCTCCAGGCCGTCCATTTCCGCCAGCATGAGGTCGAGCACGATGAGATCGGGACGTTCAGCCTTGGCCTGGCGTAGGCCTTCGAGGCCGGTCGTGGCGGTGCACGTCCGGTAGCCTTCTTTCTCCAAATAGATTTTGACGAGATTGAGAATATCCCGCTCGTCTTCGACGATGAGGATCTTCTTGGCGGGCGTGCCGGCCATCGGGGACAGCGTAAAGACAATACGGGAGAGGAGTCAAGCGGCGGGGTCGAACCGGCCGTGCAAGACATGAGGGGGCTTCGCTCGCAACTCTCTCTTGAAATTCCGCGGATTCGGTAGTAGCGTAGCGTCAGCCTGTATTCCGCGTAGCACTTCACACTCGGTGCTGCCGAAAGACGAAGGCAGCACTCCTGCCTTGGTCGGTGCTTCTGCACGATGAACCCGGGAACGAGTGTGTCCCGCGCTGGTCAGGGTGGTGGAATGATCAACGGACATGAACAAGGCGTCACCGACTACGGCGTCGCAGGCGAGACAGTACGACGGCCGCCGGCCGGGAAGGGAGCCGATCGTGAACCGGTCCGGAAATTCGAGGAACGGGTCAAGCGCATCGTCACGATGGCCGTCCTGGGACCGGCCCTTGGCGGCATGACGATCTGGATGGCCCAGGACCTCTTGGCGTCATGGGCGGAAATCGGGCTGGTCGTCTGCGCCGGCGCAGTCCTGTCCCTCTATATCCGCCGCGAGATTCGCGGCGTCTCACAAGAATACAACCGGGCACTCGGGCGTGCGGAAACCGCATCAGGATAGGGAAAGATCGAGCAGGTCGAACGGGAGAAGAAGAGGGGCACGCGGCTATCCTGGGTCCCGGAACCCCGAATTCCTGATTGACGATGCGAGGGACGCTGACGTATCGTACGCTGGATCGAGGGCCGCGATCTGAGCACCGGAGGCCGATGAAAATCTATTTGGCGAAACCACGGGGGTTCTGCGCAGGAGTGGACCGAGCGATCGAGATCGTCGATCTTTCGCTCAAGGCTTATGGGGCCCCGATTTACGTAAGACATGAAATCGTGCACAGCCGCCACGTCGTCAATACCCTACGCGACAAGGGCGCGGTCTTCGTCGAAGAGCTCAATGAAGTTCCGGACGGCGCCATCGTCATCTTCAGCGCCCATGGGGTGGCCAAGGAGGTCTGGGAAGAAGCGAAGCGGCGGAACCTGAAGGTCATCGACGCCACCTGTCCGCTCGTCATCAAAGTCCACAACGAAGTGAATCGGGACTACAACATGGGCTACGAGCTGATCTTGATCGGCCATGCCGGCCACCCGGAGGTGATCGGGACGCTCGGCCAGGTCCCCGACAAGTTTCATCTCGTCTCGTCGGTCGCCGATGTCGAAAAGCTCCGCGTGGACAACCGCAACCACCTCTCCTACGTCACGCAGACGACGCTCAGCGTCGATGAATGCCGCGATATCGTCGCCGCGCTCAACCGGCGGTTTCCAGGGATCAAGGGGCCGCACCAGGAAGACATTTGCTACGCCACGCAAAATCGCCAGAACGCGGTCAAGGAATTGTCCAAGCTCGTGGACGTGATCCTGGTGATCGGCTCACCGAACAGCTCGAACTCCAATCGGCTTCGGGAGCTCGGCGAGCACTGCGGCATCGCCTCCTACCTCATCGATTCGTACCGAGACATCAATCCAGACTGGTTCAAGCACGCCCAGGCGATCGGCATCACCGCCGGCGCTTCGGCTCCAGAAGTCCTCGTGACCGAAGTGGTCGCCTACCTCAAGGATCATGGGGCGGAACAGTTGGAAGAGCTGACCGTCATTGAAGAAGATGTCGAATTCCTGCTCCCCAAAGAACTCGTCACCGTCAAGACCTCGCAAGGCGCCAACGCCTGACCATCTGCAGCCGTCGTTGACCACTCCGACCGCATAGCCATATATAGGGGTTGGCTTACCAATCCGACCCTGCCCGCAGTGTTTTCTTTTGCTTTTGCCTTGCCCCTATGGTAGAAGGGCCGCCGACGAGCAGACCATCGTCGGCCTTTCTTGCCGCGCACGGTCGGTCATCCGCATCAAGGAGGAGTGGATGTATCTGAAATCCCTCGAATTGACAGGGTTTAAGTCGTTCGCTGAAGCCAAGATCGAGTTCCCCCAAGGCGTCACGGCCGTGGTCGGTCCCAACGGAACCGGAAAGAGTAACGTCGTGGACTCGATTCTTTGGGTGCTTGGGGAGCAGAGCGCGAAGACCCTGCGAAGCGAGCGGATGGAAGACGTCATTTTCAACGGAACGGAAAGTCGAAAGCCGCTGGGCATGGTGGAAGTCTCGCTCGTCATGAGCGGGATCGAGGAAGAACGGATCAAGGGCCTCCCGTCGATCCCCAGTCAGCTCGGTGAGTGCGACGAGGTCATGATCACCCGGCGTCTGTACCGGAACGGCGACAGTGAATATTTGATCAACAAGACGCCGTGCCGCCTCAAGGACATCCGCAGCCTGTTTCTCGACAGCCGCGCGGGGACGAAAGGACACACGATCATCGAGCAGGGACGCATCGAGCAGATCTTGAATGCGACCCCTCAGGACCGTCGCGAGCTCATCGAGGAGACAGCCGGGATCGTCCGGTACAAGAAGCAGAAGGCCGAAGCGCTCAGAAAGCTCGACTCGACCCAGCAAAATCTCCTGCGGGTCCGGGACATCATCGCCGAGGTCAAGCGCCAGTTGAACTCGCTGGAGCGGCAGGCTAGACAGGCCCACAACTATCAGCGTCTCCAGGAGGAGGCGAGGACGTTGGAAATCCGCCTCCTGGTCCAGGAGTGCCGCGCCCTGATCGCCGCGCGTGCCGAGGTCGAAGCCGAATTGGGGGCGGTCGAGGCTCAGGAAGCCGGGCAGTTGACCGAACAGGGACAACTCGAGGAGCAGCTGGAGGGCGCGAAGCTGCGGTTGGTTGCGGGCATGGAAGGACTGAGCCGGATTCGTGAGGCCCTGAGCCAAGTCGAGCATCAGCAATCGCAAGCGCTCACGGCGATGGAAGTCGCCAAAGGCCGCTTGACGCTCTATGAGCAACAGCGGACCAGTGCCGACGAGGAGTTGGCCCGGCTCAGTGCGGAAGGCGAGCGGACGCGTATTGCCATCGAATCGCTGCGCGAGCGGTTGGCCCGCGACGAGGCGGACGTCCAGGCGGGCACGGCGGTCTGTGGGCAGTTGAGTGAAGAGGCCAAAGGGATCGCCGCTCGGCGGGCCGCGGGAGCCGCCGAAGAAGAGCAGGCGCGGCAGATGCTCATCGGTCTCACCGTCCAGGTGACACGCGCTGAAAACCGGCTCTCGGCGCTGGGCGCGCAGGATGAGCTGGTGCAGCGGCGCCTCGAGCGCCTACGGCAGGAGTTGGGTGAGGTCGAGGCGCAGCACGCGGCGACGATCGATCGCTTCGAGCAGACCTTGTCGGGCCGACAGGAAGGCGAACGTACCGTGCAGGAGCTCCGCGAGCAGCAGGCGGCGGCCGGTCGAGAGATCCGGCTGATCGATGGCCAGGTGCACGAGACGGAGCAGACCATAGGCCGGCAGCAAGAAGAATTGGCGGCTGTCGAGTCCCGGCTGAAGGCGCTGCAGGGCGTGCTGCGGGAGGAGATGGGGTATGGACGGGAAGGGGAGGAAGAACGCTCCTCGCTACGGGCCGCCTGCGGCGGCGTCAAAGAATCGGTGGCGGAATGGCTGATCGTGCCACCGGGCCTCGAGCGGGCCGTCGAAGCGATGCTCGGGGACCGGTTACGGGCGTGGCTCGTCACCGACCCTGGACAGGCTCGCCGGGCCATCGAGTTCTTGAACGCGAACAACATCGGCCGTGGCACCTTCGTCCCCGTTCAGCCGCGTTACGCCGAGAAGTCGCTCCAGGACGAGTCCTGGTGGCCGTCCCTTGCCGATCGGCCCGGCGTCGTCGGTCGAGCGGTCGATCTCCTGCGGGCGGACACCGAATCCCAGCACGTCCTCAAGGCCCTCTTCCAAGGCATGGTCATCGTCAATTCTCTGGAGGTCGCGGTCGAAGAGTGGAGCCGAGGCCTGTGGTCGGCACCCGACGGTCCCACGCTGGTGACGATCGACGGCGAAGTGCTCGACCCCGCAGGAGTCGTGTCGGGAGGAACCGCCGGATCGAGCGGCGGGCTCCTGCTCCGCCGTCGGGAGGTGCAACGCTTGGAGGAGGCCAGGGCGGAGCTGACCACGTCGCTTCAGGAGCAGCGTGGCAAGCTCTCGCTCCTGCTGGAGCAGGCGAAGGCGACGCGTGAGGCGCTCGAGGGGTTGGAACGCGCCGCCCGAGAGGCGGAAATCCGGGTGCTGAGCCTCGCCAAGGACGAGACCTCGCTCCAACGGACGGTCGAAGATCTGAAGGGTCGTCTGGAGACGATCCGCGGTGAGCTTCGGGCTCAGGAAGAGGACCGGCATCGGCTCCACCGGGAGATCGAAGAGACGAACGCCGAGCTTCTTCGGGTCAAGGAAGAACACGCCGGCCGCGAGGCGGGCCTGGTGGAGATTCAGAGCCGCCTCCGCGCGTGTGAAGAAGAAAGCCAGGCCCTGCAGCAACGCCTGACGGAAGCCCGGACGGCCCTGGCTTCGGCGGAAGCGAAGCTGGGCCACGGGCGGGCCGACCTGGCGCGCCTGTCCGAGGAGCAGGAGGCCCAAGTGCGTCGGGCCGCGGCCCTTACCGAGCACCTCGCGGCCCTTACCGTCTCGCTAGAGGAAAGCCGGGTCGAACGAGACAAGCATGAAGCGCTGTTCCATGAGCTCGATCAGCGCGCGGCCCTGATCCGGCACGAGCATGTCGAAGCGCAGGAGCGCTATGATCGGGACGTCCAGATCTCTCAGGAGATCGAGAAGCAATTGGCGTCGGTGCGGCACGCGCTCGGCGCGTGCCGTGAGAGGCGGACGGCGATCGAGGTCCGCCGCGCCGAGGTCTCAACCGAGCTGTCCCTGCGGGAAAACACCCTGACGGGAACGTATCAACTGTCGGTGACAGCCGCTCTGGCACAGGAGCCGGAGCCGGCCGACGGAGTGGAGACCGCCACGGTTCGGGAGCAGCTCCAAAAGATCCGGGAACGTCTGGATCGCTTGGGGCCCATCAACCTGGCGGCCATCGAGGAACATCGCGAATTGGAGGAGCGGCACCGATTCCTCACGACGCAGGAAGAGGATCTCTCCAAATCGGTGGCCTCGCTGAAAGAGATCATCAACCGCATCAACCGGACGACCAAGGAAATGTTTCTGGAGACCTTCAACGAGCTGCAGCAGAAATTCGTGGAGGTCTTCGCGCGGTTCTTCCCGGGTGGGCGGGCCGAATTGGTGTTGACCGAGCCTCAACCGGACCCCGAAGGCGGCCCCGCTTCTGAAGAGCCCGGTGTCGACATCGTGGCCCAGCCGCCGGGGAAACGGCTCAAGAGCATCGCGATGCTCTCTGGCGGCGAAAAGACATTGACGGCGATGGCCTTGATCTTTGCGAGCTTTCTGATCCGGCCGACCCCCTTCTGTATTCTCGACGAGATCGACGCCCCGCTGGACGAAGAGAACATTGGGCGATTCACCGGCGTCTTGCGTGAGCTCTCGAGCTCGGCGCAGTTCATCGTGATCACGCACAACAAGCGCACCATGTCGATCGCGGACTCGCTCTTCGGAGTGACGATGGAGGAGCCCGGCGTATCGAAGCTGGTGTCGGTACGGCTGGCCGAGTTGCAACCGGCGTGACACATGAGCCCGGCGCCGGTTGCAGTGAGCGGTACCAAAGGGGCCCTAAAGGGATTGTACGTGCCGGTTGCTTGACACGTCATCGCCCCTTTGCTATAACCCCCCGTTGTGAAAATGAATTTTGACCGGTTCGGCCGTCGGTCTCGCTCCTCGGCCCGACGCCTTTCTCCTTCCCTGACAGTTTTTATCATTGGCCGGTAAACGAGGCGGGATGAAGCTCCTGAAGAGTCTCATTATTCGTTTGTCCGATAGCCTGTTCGCGTCGATGCCGCGACGGCTCAAGACGTCCCGTTTAGGCGCCCCGGTCTTGCGGTTGGTCTCTCACAATCCCCACCCGGTCGTCCATCCCGATCCGACGATCCGACGGGCGGCCGCCTCGGTCGGCCACGCCGAATTCATCGATGAGGCGATCCGCCGGAGCAAGCACTGGCTGCTGAAGCGCCAGCATGAAGCGGGCTTCTGGGTGGCCGAACTCGAGGCGGATACCACCCTGACGTCGGAGTACCTGATGCTCCGGCGGTTCTTGAATCTCGTCGATCCGGAACGCGAGCGCAAAGCGGTGCGCTATCTTCAAGCGACGCAGTTGCCCGAGGGCGGATGGCCGATTTACTACGGCGGTCCCGCCGAGATCAGTGCCTCGGTCAAAGCCTACTTTGCGTTGAAGCTCGCCGGGGTCTCTCAGGACGAGCCGTTCATGGTCCGCGCCCGCGAGGCGATTCTTGCCCAGGGCGGCGTCGCCGCGGCGAACGTGTTCACGAAGATCGCGCTGACCCTGTTCGATCAGTACGACTGGCGTGGTGTGCCGAGCATGCCGCCCGAGATCATGCTCCTCCCGAAGTGGTTCTACTTCAGCATTTATGCGATCTCGTACTGGAGCCGGGCCGTCCTCATTCCCTTGCTGATCGTCTTCTCACACCGTCCTGTCTGCCGCATCCCCAAGGAGCAGGGAATCGACGAGTTGTACGTGGTCCCACGGCACCTCATGGACTATCGGGCGGTGCCTCCGCTCAAGAAGGACGCCGCGGTGTGCACCTGGCGGAATTTTTTCATCACCGTCGACCGCCTGCTGAAAATTTATGATCGGATGCCGCTCCGCTCGCTCCGCGACGCCGCCGTGCAGCGGGCCGCGGATTGGATGCTCGCCCATATGCAAGGGAGCGGCGGCCTCGGCGCCATCTACCCCGCCATGGCGAATTCCATTCTGGCGCTGCGATGCCTCGGATACGCGGTCGATCATCCCTTGATCACCAAAGCGCTCAAGGAGATCGAGGAGCTGGAAGTCTACGATGCGGTGCAGATCGAACAGGGCAAGATGGAAGCGCTGCATCTGCAGCCCTGCTTTTCACCCATCTGGGATACGGCGCTCTTGATCAACGCCGGCATCGAAGCGGGGCTGCCGCAGGACCACCCGGCGTTGGTCAAGGCCGCCGAGTGGCTCATCTCGCGACAGACGCACGCGATCGGGGATTGGAAGGTTTCGGCCCCGAACGCCGAGCCCGGGGGCTGGTACTTTCAGTTCGAAAATGAGCTGTACCCGGACGTCGACGACAGCGCGGTCGTGTTGATGGCGTTGGCAAAGGTCGACCTCGCCGACCGGCGGAAGCTCAAGGAGTCGATCGGCCGGGGATATCGGTGGGTGATGGCCATGCAGAGCGCCAACGGCGGATGGGGCGCCTACGACAAGGACAACAACAAGATGGTTTTGAACCTGATTCCGTTCGCGGACCATCGCGCCCTGCTGGATCCGCCGACCTCCGACTTGACCGGGCGCTGCCTGGAGTTGCTCGGAGCGCTGGGTTACGATCGTCGCCACCCGGCGGTACGGCCGGCCTTGGAGTTCCTACGCCGGGAGCAGGAGGTGGACGGGAGTTGGTACGGCCGCTGGGGCGTCAATTACATCTACGGCACCTGGTCCGTCCTCGCCGGCCTTCGAGCCATCGGCGAGGATATGTCCGCTCCCTATATCCAGCGCGCGGTGACCTGGCTCGAATCGAAACAGAATGCCGACGGCGGCTGGGGGGAATCCTGTGTATCGTACGCCGATCAGGCCGAATGCGGGCGCGGAGAGAGCACGCCTTCACAAACCGCCTGGGCGTTGCTCGCCTTGCTCTCCGCGGGCGAGTTCGATTCGATCAGCGTCGTCCGCGGCATCAACTATCTGTTGAAACACCAGCGGGAGGACGGCTCGTGGGAAGAGATCAAACACACGGGTACCGGTTTTCCGAGGGTCTTCTATCTTCGCTATCACTGGTATTGTCAGTACTTTCCTCTCTGGGCGCTTGCCATGTACCGCAATATCCGGACCCGCGGGCAAGCGCGGGCCGATGAGTTGCGCCGGGCGGCGTTTGAAACAGGGTCGCTCAGGCCGGACGCCTAACGGCCTCATGTCCTCTAGCCATTCCCCCGATGAACGCTGGGGTTTCCGTTGACGCAGGTCGGTATCTTCACGGCCACGCGTTGGGAGTCCCGGGCGGTCCAACAAGCCATCCAACTCGAGTCGGTCGCAGGGTCGCGCCCGGTGATCGTCGGTCTTCGGGGGCGGTGTCGCGTGCAGGTGATTCAAACGGGCGTCGGGCACGCCAAGGCGAAGGTGGTCGGCCGGCGGGTCTTTGAAGAGTCGGCGTTGGATGTCGCCGTCTCCTCCGGCTTCGCGTGCGCCTTGGTTCCGGCCCAGCCCGGCGATCTCTTGATCGGCAGCGCGGTGAGCGAAGGCGACGAGCCGGGGGCCTGGGAGGAGCCGTTGAGGTGTGCCCCGCATCTGGTCTCGCTGGCCACGGCCGCCACAGCGGGGATGCCCGCCCACGTCGGGGGCTTCGTCAGTACCAGGCGAGTGCTGTGCCGTGCGGACGAGAAACGCCGTGTCGCGGAGAGGACGCACGCGATCGGGGTGGACATGGAGAGTGCGGCGCTCGCCATGGCCGCCGCGGAGCGCCGCGTTCCTTTCATCATCATTCGAGCGGCGTCGGATCTGGTCGATGAGGACCTTCCGCTCGATTTCAACCTGCTTCTCCAACCGTCCGGCTGGTGGCGGGAGGCGGCGCAGATGCTTCATCATCCGGCCAGTCTGGCGGGGCTGTGGCGCCTCCGCCGACAAGCCGCCGCGGCGTCGGCGCGGCTGACCGCCGCGTTTGAAAAATTCCTGGATCAGGTGGCATGATGCGCCCTGGTTGTCATCGCGAAGAGTGGCTGAGATGATCGTCCTCTTGGAACGATTGGGGCGTACGACCCTGTTTCTGATCGGGGAAATGGGCCGGATGTTGCTGTTCCTGGTCACGACGATCGGGTGGCTGGTCCGTCCGCCGTTTCGGCCGTTCCAGATGCTCAAACAACTTCATTTCATCGGCTTCAAATCCACGTTCGTCGTGGTGCTGACGGCGATGTTCACCGGCATGGTGCTGGGTCTTCAAGGGTACTATACGCTCAGAAAATTCGGATCCGAAGCCCTGCTCGGATCGGCCGTCGCGCTGAGCATGATTCGGGAGCTCGGCCCCGTGCTGGCCTCGCTGATGGTGACGGCCCGCGCCGGATCCGCGATGACCGCGGAGATCGGGATCATGCGGATCACCGAACAGATCGATGCTCTGGATACCATGGCCGTCAATCCGCAGCAGTACTTGATCGCGCCGAAACTCGTCGCCGGCCTGATCGGCGTCCCCTTGTTGGTCGCCATGTTCGACGTCGTCGGCATTTACGGCGGCTATCTGGTCGGCGTCGATTTGCTGGGCGTCAGCTCCGGCTCGTATTGGAGCTCCATCGAATCGGCGGTGGAATGGAAGGACGTGTACGGCGGCATTTGGAAATCCATCAGCTTCGGGCTCATCGTCACCTGGGTCTGCTCGTACAAGGGCTACTACACGAAGATGAGCGCGGAAGGGCTGGGGACAGCCACGACCGAAGCAGTCGTCCTGTCATCCGTGCTGATCCTCGTGTGGGACTACTTCCTGACCTCGGTTCTCCTCTAAAACGCGAGTGATGGTGATCCGTGGACGACGATCGACCGCTGAGAGGCCGTGATTTGTTCGTGCGTACGTTTCTCTTCGACCCTGGTCGTCACTCATCACGCGAATATTGCGGTGATCAAACTCGTCGACGTCCATAAGAGCCTCGGAGGGCAGCCCGTCTTGCGAGGCGTCACCCTGACGATTCCAGCGGGTAAGCTGACGACCATCATCGGGCGCAGCGGGGAGGGGAAGAGCGTCCTCCTCAAGCACATGATCGGGTTGCTGCAGCCGGATCGCGGAGAAGTCTGGGTGGATGGGGTTGAAATCTCGGGGCTGAAGGGACGAGCCCTGAATGACGTGCGCAAGCGCTTTGCCATGGTCTTTCAGGGCGCCGCGCTGTTCGATTCGTTGACCGTGTTCGAGAACGTCGCCTTTCCGTTGCGTGAGAAGCTGAACCTGCCCGATGCCGACGTCCGGCCGCGAGTGGAGGAGAAGCTGGAACAGGTTGGCTTGGCCGGAATGGGGCACAAGTATCCGGCCGAGCTGAGCGGCGGCATGAAGAAACGGACCGGGCTGGCGCGGGCGCTGATCATGGAGCCGGAGATCATCTTGTTTGACGAGCCGACGACGGGGCTGGACCCACTCATGTCCCATACGATTCACGAGTTGATCGTGGGACTGCAGCGGAAGTTTCGATTTACCGGCGTGATGGTGAGCCATGAAATCCCGGAAATCTTCAACATTTCCGATTACGTGGCGATGCTGAAGGAAGGTCGGATCGCGCTGATGGCGCCGGCGCGCGAATTCGTGCGGACATCGGACCCCGGGATCCGCGAATTCATCTCGGTGCGGACCGGTGGGGAAGCGCCCCGGGCTCCGGCCGCCGACGACCGTTGAGCGGAGCCTTCCGTTCCGTGTGTCGCGCGCAGTTGTGGCCACGTCGGGAGCAGAGGAGCTATGGAGAACACGAAGCTGGAGTTGGTGGTCGGCGTTTTCGTCGCGGTCGGCATCGTCTGCCTGGCCTATCTCTCGATCAAGCTGGGGAAGCTGGAGGTGATCGGCGGCGGGCAGTATGAAGTGGAAGCCGAATTCGACACCGCCTCGGGTTTGAAGACGGGCGCGCCCGTCGAGATCGCCGGCGTCGAGGTGGGACGGGTGCGGGCTATACGGTTGAAAGAGGATCGGGCTTCTGTCATTCTCGCCATTCACGATGGGGTCCGGTTGTACGATGACGCCATTGCATCGGTGAAGACTCGCGGGATCATCGGCGAGAAGTACTTGGCGCTCTCTCCCGGGGGCGCCGGCGAGCCCCTCAAGCCGGGCAGTAAGATCCGCGACACGGAATCCGGGCTCGATCTCGAGGAGTTGATCGGTCAGTTCATCCATGGAAGCGTGAAGTGACGGCGGGCCATTCGTCGGCTGTCCCTTACGACGCTGAACCCGCTGTCCTCAGCCCTATCCCCATCCAGGAGGTGTAGACGGCATGCCACAGACCTATTGGAATCAACCGAGGCGTTCTGTCCTGAGGTTCATGGCGGGCGGGCTGGCGGCGGTCCTGTTCCTCTTTCAGGTCTCGCTCGCTGCGGCGGCAAGCGCCACCGAATCCGTGAAAGCGACCATCGACGAAGTGCTGCGAGTCCTCCAGGACAAGGAGATGAAGAAGCCGGAGCGGTTGGAAGAACGGCGCCAGCTGATCGAACGCGCCATCGGCGACCGGTTCAGTTACGAGGAGATGGCCAAACGCACGCTCGGCCAACAGTGGGGCAAGCTGGATGAGAAGCAGCGGCAGGAGTTCGTCGATCTGTTCCGGTCATTGTTGACCAACACGTATATCGGGCGTATCGAAGCCTACTCCGGCGAACAGATCCAGTATGTGAACGAGCGCCTGCAGGACGGGTTCGCCGAGGTCCGGACGAAGGTGGCGGCCGGGAAGGCCGAATTTCCAATGGACTATCGGATGTTGAACAAAGGCGGGGAGTGGCGGGTCTATGACATCGTGCTCGACGGCATCAGCCTCGTGAGCAATTACCGCGGGCAATTCAGCAAGATCATCCACGCGTCTTCCTACCAGGACCTCGTGGAAAAACTGCGCAGCAAGTCGATCAAGATCGCGTCGCCGTAGTCGTGCTCAGGTGTCATGACACGATTGGCATGGCGGTGCAGCGCTCTTCGTCTGGCCGTGCTGGGGCTGGCATTGGTCGGAGCGGCGGGAAGAGCCGATGCCGACGTTTCCTACTTCCCCATTCCCTCGGTCTCGACCAGCAAGAATGACGGGAGCGACGCCGGGTTTATCGTCCCCACGCTGGTCACGACCCCAGAAGGGGAGTTGCGCTATGTCATCGCGCCAATGTTCGTTGTCAACTCGATCGTCGGCGCCCGCGGGGCTCTCAATGTGTTTCGATACGACACGGGGGGGCGCGAGCTTCGGTTCATCGGGTCCTTTACCGAGGAAATCGAACGGAAGGTGCTCTTCAGCTACACTGATCCGGCCTTCAAGAACGGCCGCTACGCGCTCAGTGTCGGCGCTTCGTTCTTCAAGAATGCCACGGTGCGCTTCTTCGGGATCGGTCAGAACACCCCGGAACGCAACGAGAGCAACTATACCGCCCGGGAGGTCCGGGCCAATTGGAAGTTCGGGGTGTATTTGAACGAAGTGACGCAGGTGGCCATCGGCCAGCGGTACCGGGAAGTGCGGGTGCAGCCGGGTGCGACCGACCTCCCGTTCTCGCGGGCGCTGTTTCCGGACGTGACCGGCATGGAAGGAGGGTCGATTCTCGGCCACCGGATCACGTTCCACTATGACACGCGCGACAGCCTCGTGACCCCCACCGCGGGTTCGCAGGTCAGCGCCTATGCTGAATTGAACAACAACCTTCGCAACGGCGATCACCCGCTCTACTACCGCTATGGGTTGGAGTTCAAGAAGCTGGTACCGAGCGATTCCAAACGCGTCATCTTCGTGATCCGAGGCGAAATTCAAACGACCTTCGGGAAGGAGGTGCCGTTCTACGAACGCAGTTCCCTGGGCGGACAAAACAACCTTCGGGGCTACGGCGTGGATCGATTCATCGACGATCACCTGGTGGCCCTCAGTTTCGAGCAACGCATCCACGTGATGCGCATCCGCGTCATGAACGTGGCGGCCGAGTTCGAGATCGCTCCGTTCGTGGACACCGGCAAAGTCTTCAGCACCTTTCGCAAGCGGGCGCTTCAGGATTATGAGATTACACCGGGGATCGGGTTCCGAGGGATTGTGCGGCCGAGTATCGTCGGCCGCGTCGATTACGGATACAGCAGCGAGGGCGGGGCGGTGTTCGCCGGATTGGACTTCCCATTTTGATGACACGGAATTGCGCCGCCCCGTACGTAACTGCTTGACAGAACAGGGGTGGTATGGGACACTGAGCCGGTCTTCGCGGTGATGCCAGCCCATCCCCCATCAGATAACCGTGCTAGCCGACTCCGACCGTGATCCGCACCTGAAGAGGAGAGCCTTATGTCGTTGCTGAAGACGATTCACAGCCCGGCAGATCTCAAACGTCTGTCTCCGGACCAATTCCCAGCCCTCTGCCAGGAGATTCGCGAGGAGATCATCTCGGTTGTCTCCAATGTGGGCGGCCACCTCGCCTCGAACTTGGGCGTGGTGGAGCTCACGGTGGCGCTCCACTCGTTGCTGAAGACCCCCCGTGACAAGATCGTGTGGGATACGAGCAATCAAGCCTATGCGCACAAGCTGCTCACGGGGCGCCGAGAACAGTTCCACACGCTGCGGCAATACGGCGGCTTGAGCGGCTTCTGCAAGCGCGAGGAGAGCGAGTACGATACGTTCAATGCCGGCCATGCAGGCACCGGCGTCTCGGCCGCCTTCGGCATGGTCGAGGCCCGGGACCAACGGCACGAGCACTACAAGGTCGCCTGTGTCGTCGGCGACGGGGCATTGACGGCCGGAATGACCCTCGAGGCGCTCCACCACGCAGGCGGGCTCGGCAAAGACTTCTTGGTGATCCTCAACGACAATCAGATGTCGATCTCAAAAAACGTCGGCGCGATCTCCGCCTATCTCAACCGCACCTTTACCGGCGAGTTCTACACGCGGATCCGACAAGAAACCGTGCACTTCCTGCGTGCTATTCCCCAAATCGGGCAGCCGATGCAGAAGATGGCGAAGCGCGCGGAGGAGTTGGCCAAGGGGTTGATCCTCCCGGGGCTGCTGTTCGAAGAGCTCGGCTTCCAATACGTCGGTCCCATCGACGGTCACAACTTCGAGCACCTGCTCCCGACGCTTGAGAACGTCCTCAAGCTCAAAGGGCCGGTGCTCCTGCACGTGATCACGAAAAAGGGCCTGGGGTACGAGCCGGCCATGAAGAACCCTGTCTGGTTCCATGCGTGCCCGGCGTTCGTGCGGGAGACCGGTCAGCCGGCCAAGAAGGCCGCCCGCCCTTCCTACACCGCGATTGCCATCGAAGCCCTGACCAGGATCGCCCGTCAAGACCAGCGAGTGGTGGCGATCACCGCCGCCATGTGCGAGGGCACGGGCTTGACGGCGTTCGAAAAGGAATTTCCGAATCGCCTCTACGACGTGGGGATCGCCGAGCAACACGCGGTGACGTTTGCCGCCGGGTTGGCCGCTCAAGGGATGCGTCCGGTCGTCGCCATGTACGCGACGTTCCTCCAGCGGGCCTACGACCAAGTGGTCCACGACGTCGCCACCCAAAACCTGCCCGTCGCCTTCTGCATCGACCGTGGTGGGCTCGTGGCCGAGGATGGCACGACGCATCATGGCGCCTTTGACTTTGCCTACCTCCGTCACGTCCCCAACATGGTGGTGATGGCGCCGAAGGACGAGAACGAGCTCCAGCACATGGTCAAGACGTGCTTGGACTATGACGGTCCGGCCTCCGTTCGTTATCCTCGCGGCGTGAGTCTCGGCGTGCGGATGGATCCTGAGTTGACCCCGCTCCCGATCGGCAAAGCGGAGCTGCTCAAGGACGGTCAGGACGTCGCGCTCGTCGCGATCGGGGTCACGGTGTGGGAGGCCGTGAGGGCGGCTGAGCGTCTCGAGCAGGAAGGCATTTCGACGGCGGTCATCAATGCCCGCTTCGTGAAGCCGCTGGATCACGAGCTGATTGGAGCGGTGGCGCGGCGGGTCAAGCATCTGGTGACGGTGGAGGAGGGGGCCCGCATGGGCGGATTCGGCTCCGCCGTGCTCGAATCGCTCTCGGATCAGGGCATCACGCATCTGCGCACGAAGGTCATCGGCCTCCCGGATTGGTACATCGAGCAGGGCCCCCAGGATCTGCTGCGCGAGCGGTACGGGCTGACGGCGGACGGTATCTACGATGCCGTCAAGGCCTTGCTGGCGAAGGGTGATGCGAGGGGCGTGGCGCTGCAGCGGAAAGGCGACGTGCTCGCCGCCTCTCGTGGGCGTCGTGATGTCTTAGGGGATGAACAGGGAAGTTGAGCGAGCGGCTCGAAGCGCGGAGTAAACAGCCGTACTGAGCTGAACGGATCAGGGACGGCGACAGCGGGACGACATGTACATCACTCGGCGACAGACACGGCAAATCACCGTGGGCAACGTGAAGATCGGCGGGGGCGCCCCGATTTCGGTGCAATCGATGTGCTCGACGGACACGCGGGATGTGCCCGCCACGATCGAGCAGATCCGGCGCTTGGAGGAGGTCGGCTGCGAGCTCATCCGGGTGGCCGTCCCGGACATGGAGGCGGCGGCAGCGCTGCCGAAGATCAAGGCCGCGATGGCGGTGCCGCTGATCGCCGACATTCATTTCGACCATCGACTCGCGCTCGAAGCCGCCAAAGTCGTCGACTGCGTCCGCATCAACCCCGGCAACATCGGTGCCTGGTGGAAGGTGACGGAGGTCATCAAGGCGGTCAATGACCGGGGCATCCCGCTGCGTGTGGGGGTGAACGGGGGCTCGCTCGAACGGAACTTGCTCGAGAAGTACGGGTATCCCACCGCTGAAGCCCTGTCGGAATCCGCCCTCAACGCGGTGCATGCCCTCGAAGACGTCGGGTTCACGAATATGAAGGTCTCGCTCAAAGCCTCCGACGTCCATATGGCAGTCGACGCCTATTATCTCTTTGCCCAACAGTCGAACTACCCGCTCCACCTCGGCATCACGGAAGCGGGGACGGTCCTGACGGGCGCGGTGAAGTCGGCGATCGGCTTGGGGTGGCTGCTCTCCAACGGCATCGGTGATACCATCCGCGTGTCGCTTGCGGCCGATCCCGTGGAGGAGGTGAAAGTCGGGTTTGAAATTTTGAAGTCGCTCGAGCTCCGCCACCGGGGCATCAACGTGATCGCGTGCCCGACGTGCGGACGGGTCGAGATCGACGTGGTGCGGATGGCCAATGAGCTGGAGAAGCGCTTGGGGCACATCAAAACGCCGCTCAACGTGTCCGTGCTCGGGTGTGTGGTCAACGGCATCGGGGAGGGCAAGGAAGCCGACATTGGGATTGCCGGCGGCGAGGGCGTCGGGATTCTGTTCAAGAAGGGCAAGCTCGTACGTAAAGTCCCGACGGCCGAGCTGATGGAGACGTTGATTGAGGAAGTCGAGATTCTAGCCAAGGAACAGGAGGCCGGCGGTAGTGCGGCAAGCACCCCGCATGCCAATGGACGGAACGGCGGCGCCATGGAGTCGCCTGCCGTCGAGAAGCCTTCGACGCTCGCACGGGAAATCCCCGTCCTTCCAAACAAACGTTCGTGAATTCCACTCCCGGCTCTTCGCTCGCAGCAGCAGATCGCTATCTGCCCGTTTCATCGGCCCACCCTGGGGGGTCCATCCTCATCGCCTTCCATTGTCTTGCAACCTTGCGGTCGTTATAATGCCCTTCCAGGGCGCCGTACCCAAGTGGCTAAGGGAGCAGTCTGCAAAACTGCGATGCGGCGGTTCGAACCCGCCCGGCGCCTCCATCCCACGCTAACCATGCCGCGTGCATTGCTCCTGTGCGCGGAGGTGTACTCCGAACGAGAGATGCTACGCCGCCCGTCGATGGGGCTGCTCCGGAGGAAGATCTCTAATTGAAGGTCCTCATCCTGTCCTGGAGCAAGGCACCGCGAACGCGCCCATTCCTTTAATTCGACCCTTGGCAGAGCGTCCCCCTCGACGGCACAGCCTGTTTGCGGCGTCGCGGTCCTCACGACACCACGTACGGAACAGATACGGCAAGTCCTTTAATCCAGACTCGCACCGGCTTTCACAACCCTGGAGACAGCATGACAAAATCCATCTCTTACGTGCCCTGTCTACTCATACTCTTCGGTGCCTTGACGCTGGGGTCGAAGGAGGCCCTCGCAGAACCTTTTGTCGATCTGTATATGGGTGGTTCATTCACCAATAATACTGACGTGGAGGTGCCTGTTGCTGGTCTGGGTACCGCAACATTAAAAGACGTGAGATTCAGCAGCTCCATTGTCGGGGGCGGTCGCGCCGGGATTTGGCTGCCGCATCTTCGCTACATGGGCTTTGCGATCGACGGTTTCTATTTCACGACCAATATCAAACCGCAGACTATGCAGGCGTGCGCCGCCGTCTGTGCAACGCTCACCACGACTGGCGAAACTGAGCAGCGCCACATCGGAGTGTCATTGGATCTTATGCTGCGATGGCCCGTTGCCGTGGACGAAGACTTCCCCAACGGTCGTGTTTACCCCTACCTGGCAGTCGGTCCCGCTATCTTTTTCTCGACATGGAAAGAGCCCGGCTTTACTGAAGCAAGGACGGCAACCGTGGGCTTCAAGGGCGGAGGCGGCGGCAAGTTCCTGATAACGAAAAGGGTCGGTCTCTTTGCCGAATATCGCGTGACTTACTTCAAACCAGAACAGGAATTCACGGCAGGAACCCTTTCATTTTCGGCCAGCAACCAACTCATCACGCACCATGCCGTTGGTGGAGTTTCGATTCTCTTCAATTAAGAACTAGAAGAGAGGCTCTTCTTGGTGGGATCCCGTCGGAGGCGTGTCGACCCGTGCGGGATTCTCAGCCGGGCCCGTCGTCCTTCCGTTTGCGCGGCGCGAGCGGCGCAATCCACCGCCAGGTGAGGGCGAGCAGCAACGGCCACCACGTCAGATACGCGATGGCGACCGTGGCGGCGAGCGCGTCGATGATCCCCGTCCAGAGGTCGTCGTGCTGACGGGTCTCTCGCCAGGCCTGAATCCTACCGACGCCAAGCAGCGCCATCCAGCCGGCGGCCATATAGAGGAGGATTGTGAGAGCCGTTTCGAGGGTCATCCGAGTTTCCCGGGCATTGTGATTGTACCGGTCGATATTTGCAACCTGCTGGCGTTGCGCGGCCGTGAGAGATCTCATGAGTCCGCGCGTCCGAGCCGCTGGAACAGGAAGACGATGAACAGCTCGGCGACGGCTGTTGCGAGCCAGGCCAAACCAGGCCGGCCAGGTGCAGTGATCGTGGCATCCGGTTCGTCATCTCTCGCGGCACGCGGCTTTCCCTCTCGGTTTCCCTCCCGTGTTCCAGTAGACTCAGTCCACCGAGGAGGAGCGATGACCTTCGGCACGCCGACAGGAAAGCGCAGCCCCCTGCCCAGTGAAGCCTCAATGAAGGCGTTAACGAAGTCCTTTCGCTCGCGAACCCTGTTCACCCCGGCCGACCTTGCTCCGGGGAAGACCATTCTTATGCGCATCGGCCTCGTACTCGCGCTGATCGGCATGGTGATCCTGGTTCTCTGGTTGGACCGTGGTGGGTTGCGCGATTCGACCGACGGTGAGGTGTCCTTCGCTGACGTCCTCTATTTCAGCATGGTCACGATTACGACCGTCGGGTACGGCGATATCGTCCCCATCACGCCCCGTGCACGGTTGATCGACACCTTCTTCGTCACACCGATCCGCATCTTCATTTGGTTCATTTTTTTAGGGACCGCCTATGAGTTGGTGATCCGCCAGTATCTGGAGGGCTATCGGATGAGGCGCATCCAAGGATCGTTGTCGGGCCACGTGCTGGTGTGCGGATTCGGATACACGGGCTTCTCAGCCGTCAAGGAATTGATCGCGAAGGGCACCAGCGCCTCGAAGATCGTGGTCATCGATCCCAACGAAGATCGCGTGAAGGCGGCCATCGAGCAGGGCGTGATCGCGCTTCGTGCCGATGCCACGAACGAGGCGGTGCTCCAGGGAGCGGCGCTGGCGAAGGCGAAGGCGGCCATCATCGCCGTCGGGCGCGATGATACAGCGGCGCTGATCCTGCTGACGGCCCGCCACCTGAATCCGGACGTGCGGATCATGGTCAGCGTCAACGAAGAAGAAAACATCAAGCTGCTGCGTCAGGGTGGGGCAAGCGTCACGATCTCGCCCTCGACCTTCGGCGGGTATATCCTCGCGGCGGCCGTCGATCAGATGCATCTGGTGGAATATCTGGAAGACTTGCTGACGGCCGGCGGGCGGATCACGCTGACCGAGCGACCGGCCAAGCCTGAGGAGATCGGGAAGGCAGCCGCCGACTTCCTCCCGAACATCCTTCTGCGGATCTATCGGCAAGGAGAAGTCCTGTCGCTCCGTGATCTCCAGGAAAAAGAACGGGTTCGAGCAGGTGATGTCCTCTTGCTCCTGATGCAGATCGGCGACGGCCCGCAGGCTAGCGTCCACCGCTGAGAGGCTTGCGACCCAGGCGCTCCGCGTGCGGGCCTCGTTGGCGCCGCCCATCCCATGCCGGATCACCACCCCCGCCTCTTTGCCCGCGCCTTCTGGGATGAGAACCCAAGCCTCCTTCTCAGTTGTCCTCCTCTCTGGTTTTACGTGACGGTATCTACGTGGTTGTACTCCGTCATGCCGTCCTTTATCATGCGGCACAGAGGGGGGTCTGCACGTGTCGAAACATATTGCCGTGATCGCAGACCAGCCTCTCGCCGGGCGCCTCCGGGAGCTGTTTGAAGGCGTAGGCTATCTGGTGACGGAGCGGAGGGCTCCACCGTGGGTGGTTGCGGATGAGCCGAGGTTGGACGGGATCGTGTTGGAGGTTCGGCCCGGCGAGGATGGCCAACTGGAACAGTTAGGGGACTTCATCACCTCAGAGCCGGCCATTCCCGTCATCGTCGTGACCAGTGAGCATGGAACGGCGTTGCGCGCCGTGGGTGCGGGGGCGCGAGGTTACGTGCTGGCTCCCGTCGACCCTCCCCACATCATCGAACTCGCCCGTCAATGGTTCGGAGAGCCGTGACCTAGGCCGAATTCGGCAGCAAGGCGCGGTACCGGTTCAATTCTTTCTCCATTTCGATCATCTTGAGCTCTCGCCCGACGACCACATCGTGGAACGCCTCCAGTTCGCGGAGCTTGTCCTCTAACTCGCTTTGCGACTGCTTCAGCTTCTCGAGCACCTGCCGGTACGCCTCATTGGAGGTCAACAGTTCGACTTCCATCGATTTGCGGTCATGGACGTCGGTAATCGTCCCGACCCATTCCCGCACCGTGCCGTCGGCATCGCATAACGGAACCGCCCTTGCTTCAAAGTATCGATAGCCCCTGTGGGCCTGACTCCAGATGCGACCCTCGATCTTGTACGTCGTGTGGCTCTTGACCGCGTGTTTCCAGGTTTCGACCACCAGCTCGCGGTCTTTCGGATGGATCATGTCCAACCACCCCCATCCGCGCTGTCCCTCCCACGTTTGACCGGTATATCGATTCCAATCCACCTGAGGAAACGCAAAGGCCCCGGAGGCGTCCGTCATCCACACCACCGAGGTCAACACGCTGACCAAGGAGCGGTAACGTTCGTCACTCCGGCGAAGAGCGGCTTCGCTGCTCGCCAGCGCTTCCTGCAAGCGTTTTTGTTCATCGATGTCGGTGCACGTGCCGAACCACCGCAAGGTGTCGGCTCCGGTCAACCGAAATGGTAAGGCCTGGGCAAGATGCCAGCGGTATCCGTTGGTACGGCGGTCCTTCAGACGGTACTCGATCCGATATTCCCGCCCCGATCGCACACAGGCTTCCCAGACCTCCTTCGTGGCTGTCACATCCTCAGGGTGGACGATGTCCAGCCATGCCGAAGTGCCGACCGTCTGTCGCGGCAGGCCCGTCCATTCGAACCACGCCTTGTTGAAGAAATCGATCCGTCCGTCCGCCGAAGCCGACCAGACGATCTGAGGCAACGCGTCGGCGAACTCGTGGAACGTCATGTCGTCTGCAAGGTGGACCCATCGAAGCAGTTCACGTGCAGGGGGCATGGTGTACCTTCATGAGGTCGTGTTGAGGAGGAAAAATTTAGTAGGAAGTCGAGGAAATGTAAATCGACGAAACAATTACAATCCGTCATCTAGGTAATCGCTACTCAGGTGGCGGCGCAGCGGTCCGGCAGCGTCTCAGCCGGTCGTCGTAACACGGCGAGGCCGCCGTCAATACTCGGTAGGTGGAAGGAGCGGCGGTCGGTGGAATTTCCGTCGGATCCCGTTCAGGCTCTCGAGGACCTTCCGTTGGCGAACCAGACGCGATTGGAGTTGCCGCTTTCCTGGAAAATCCAGAAGGGTGAGGCCCACCAGAATTGCGAGCACACCTTGTCCGGGGAGCACGAGCATGACGATTCCCAGCACGAGGAGGAGGACCGCGATGAGATTCTTCAGGAGCTTCCGTGTCAAGCGGAGCGCGGCCGGCTCAAGGGGGCTCACGATGGGTCAGGACTGGCGAAGTAATCGGCAGGGAGTTGGACGATCAGCACGGGAATCAGGATCATACTGAGGAGCAAGAGGACGCCGGAGCCCACGGAGCGTTACAACAGCGCCTTCGTCGAAAACCAGTGCTCCATCAGTCCTCCTTGACCTGCGCCGTCACGCTGCGAAGGACTGAGGCCCCGATCCATCTCGGTTCTTCGCCCGATGCGAGACGAGAATCGCCAGGCCGAGGAGCGCCCCGAGCGACATGAGCGCGTTCGTGAAGATGAAGACGGCGTCCCGAATCAGCCAGCTATAGAGCAAAAAGCCCCCGGAGGCGACCAATTGGCCGATGAACAACCATTGAGACACGCCCTTGCTCGTTCCCTCTTTCCATTGCCTGGTGATCTGCGTGAAGATGGTGAAGACGAGCACCGCCGAGGCGGTCCACCCGATCAGATCTCGGGGGGAGACGGACAAGACATCCAGGTTCATCACTGGATCATCACGCCTTGGTGAAGGCCGCCGGGTGCGGCCTTCACCGAGCCTTGATCAGGTCACGCCGACCGATCACCGCGAAGGATGCTCGGGTGTGGCGATCTCCACCACATAGCCCTTCGAATCGACGAGCAGGATCACCGGCTCATTGTCTTTCAGTGTGTCCAGCTTCTGGATCGGCGTGCGCACGGGAAATTCCCGCTCGCTGCCGTCTTTGCTCAGCCGAACCCGGATGTGCTCCTGATCGGGTGTGCCGAGGTGTATGGCCTCGATCCGGCGATGCGCGCCTTTGATGGGCGGTTTAAGACCGGGCTGGTCTTCCGCCTGCTCACCGGCCAGTTGTGCATCGACGATCTGCCCCGTTTCATCCAGCAAGAACAGAGCATCGACGCCGACCGGAATCGCGGACAGCTTACTGCGGGCGCGCGAGGCGACGGCGTATCCCCGCTCGCCCTCTTGCGTCTGGAGGATCGCCTTGTCATGCCCGACGGTGAGCGGTTCCGAGATGCGGCCGTGCAGGACCGTATGCGCCCGGTCCCTGTCCCGGGACGGGTGGTAATCCACGACCGCGTTGTGGTCGTTCATCGTGATCTCGATGGAATCGCCTTCGCGGATCGTTTGGTCCTTGTCGAGGCCGGGCTTCAACGGAAGGAACAAGGGCTGCGGATGTCCGATGTCCACCTCGATCTGCCCGCCACGGATTGCCTGGACGGTGCCAATGACCGTCCGATTACCCGGCAACGTTGCACCAACATTGCGGAGTGCATGCCCGCGGATGACGCCGTGGGACCGGATGACGTGGTGCTGGTCGGGCGGGGCTGCGAGGGCTTGGCAGAGTCGGAGAGCGCCCGCGGCCGGGCTGACTCCGAACCGGCCGATGAACAGCCCATCGCCAGCAGCAGGACGACAATGAGAAGCGACATGGACCCGGACCCCGCTCCTCGCGCGTGTCCCCGGCACCCGCCCGTCGAGGTTTCTAGATCACTCATGGCATCCCCCTTGTTGTGGTAATGTTATCGTCCGGTGCACCCGGGGGACTATCAGCGCGGCGCGGGAGAGTCGTCTCACGGGGCGGCATCCGCCATAAGCGGAGCACGTACGTAGCCACAGCCGAACGGCCGGGTCGTGAAGAGGCTCGGCAGGGCAATCGCCGCGACCGCTGGAGGGCCAAATGGCTCCGGAGGGTGGGGAGCACAGGAGGACCGTGGAGGAGTTGCGTTCTCCGCCCCGCCCCGTTAGAATCCGCCGAATTTTGCCATCGTCTATACTTAAGGCCCAGGCCTGGGACGATGGTACGCCAAGGGCTCGGTCCCAGCCCGAACGGTCTCGGGTTCAGTAACCCGACACCGCCCGAGAGACGGTCTATGCGGATCCCAACACAAGCCCACCTCGGCTTCGCCCCCGGTTCCTATCCACCTTCCGCCCGCCGCGCATGATTCAGAGTTTTGTCATTCTCTACCTGCTCGTCTCGGTCGGCATCGGGCTGTATGCCGCTACCCGGGTCCACAATACGAAGGACTTCGCCGTCGCCGGCCGGTCGTTGCCGCTGCCCATGGTCACCGCCACCGTCTTTGCCACCTGGTTCGGCGCTGAAACGGTCCTGGGCATTTCCGCCACCTTTGCCAAGGAGGGGCTGCGCGGCGTCGTCGCGGACCCCTTCGGCTCCAGCCTCTGTCTGATTCTTGCCGGGCTCTTTTTCGCCCGGCGCTTCTACCGGCTGAACCTCCTGACCATCGGCGATTACTATCGGTTGCGTTACAACCGGCCGGTCGAGGTCCTCTGCACGCTCTGCATCGTGGCCTCGTATCTCGGGTGGGTGTCGGCACAGATCAAGGCCTTAGGGTTGGTCTTCGCGATCGTGACCGACGGTGCGGTGAGCCAGCAGGCCGGAATGATCCTCGGTGCCGCCATCGTCCTCACGTATACGACCTTCGGGGGGATGTTCTCGGTCGCGATCCTGGATTTCGTGCAGATCAGCGTCATCATCGGCGGCATGCTGTACATCGGCTCTGTCATCAGCGGCCTGGCAGGCGGAGTCGACGTGGTCCTCGGCCGGGCGGCTGCGGAGGGGAAGCTCGATTTCTTTCCCGAGGCCGGACTCCGCCACTGGATTCCGTTCATCGGCGCCTGGATCACGATGATGCTGGGATCCATCCCGCAGCAGGACGTCTTCCAGCGCATTACATCGGCCAAGGATGAGCGGACCGCGGTGCGCGGTTCCGTCCTCGGAGGCGGTCTTTATTTCCTCTTTGCCTTCGTACCCATGTTCCTGGCCTATTCCGCGACCCTGGTGGACCCACGGGAATTCGGCGCCTTGCTCCAACAGGATGCCCAACTTGTGCTGCCAACCTTAATCCTCCAGCACACGCCGGCCGCCGCTCAAATCATCTTCTTCGGAGCGGTCCTCTCCGCGATCATGAGCTGCTCATCGGCCACGCTGCTGGCCCCATCGGTCGCGTTCAGCGAGAACATCATCAAAGGCATCTACCCCGACATGAGTGACCGGGTCTTCCTTCGTACGATGCGGACCGTCATGGTCGGGTTCGCCGCCGTCGTGCTTCTCTTTGCGTTGCATTCGGAAGCGACGATCTACAGAATGGTCGAGAATGCCTACAAGGTCACCCTGGTTGCCGCCTTCATCCCCTTGTTCGCCGGCCTCTACTGGAAGCGGGCGAATGGTCAGGGCGCCATGCTCGCCATAGTCTCGGGCCTCGCCACGTGGGTCGTCCTCGAGCTGTGGGGCGGCCGAGACACGGTCTGGCCGCCCCAGCTCGCCGGGTTTCTCGTGGCCGGGGCCGGCATGCTGGTCGGCTCACTCCTGCCCGATTGGCTCGGCCGACTCAGCCTCTCCGCGCTCGCCCGCCATCCCGCCTCCGACGGACCGTCCCGCCTTCTGCCTTCGAGCGAGCACATTCGGCAGCGGTAGCGACCGCACGTCCCTGGGTCGGCCCGTGTACAGGGGCCTAGGGGCCGTGCAAGACAGGCGGTCTTCGTAGGCGCGAGAAGCCGTCCTTCTGCGCGTGGCGCTGATGGCCGATGCGCATATTTCCGACGACAATGCAGCCATGCCGTCGTTGGAGTTCTTGCTGGCCGCGGCGCTGTTCGTCGCCCTCGCGCGGTACGTCGTGAGCGCGGGCGCGGATATGGGCATGGGGCTCACCTATGCCCTTGTATTCGGCGTCCATCGTCACGAGATCCGGAGACTGATCCTGCAGCGCGGAACGGGGCTCTGGGCCGCGAAGCAGGTCTGGCTGCTGTTCGTGGCGGCGGTCCTGCTCTGCGCCTTCCCCTTGGCGTTCGTCGAGATCCTGAGATCACTCCATGTTCCGATCGCCGTCTTCGGACTCGCCGTGCTGCTTCGTGCCGTCGGTACGGTGCGGTACGGCCAAAGCCCCCGGCTCGTATGGAGTGTGCTCTTCATCGTGTCCAACCTGCTGATGGCGTTCTTGTTGGGAGCCATGCTGGGTACCACGGCCGCCGGCTTTACCGCCGCCGGGGAGGGCTACGTCGGCCGCTTCATCCGTCCCTGGCTCGCGCCGTTGCCTGCGGCGGCCGGTCTTTTGATGGCCGGCTGGCTCATGTTGCTCTCGGCCGTGACGCTGTGGACGGAGGCGAGAGAACCTGTACGCGAGACGCTCCGAGGCACCGTCTTGCTGGCCGCGCTCCTTGCGTACGCCGCCAGCCTCGCGATCATGGTCCTCTTGCCGACGCAGACCCCGCTCGTGTGGCAGACCCTCAGCGGGTCGTGGTGGTGGCCGGTCCTCGCGTTGGTGATGATCGGGCTCGCCTTGATCGTGGTGGTATGCGCGTGGAAGGGGTGGGAAAGCCTGACGAAGGTCTTCGTGTTGGGTCATTTTGCCATGATGTTTCTCGCCTGGGGCCTGGCTCAGTACCCCTATCTCGTCGTGCCCCATCTCACCATCTATGATGCCGCGGTGCCAAAGGGCAGCTTACGGGTCCTGATGGCTGCGCTCCTCCTGGGTCCGGTCATCCTCTTCGCCGTGGGGTATCTGGTGTGGCGCTATATTCGGACCGACGTGCTCCTCAGTCGCCCGCACTGATCGTGACGTCCGGGGTGCGCCGTGGGGGCGTCAATCGCTTCCTTCCGCTTCCCGCACATAGATCGCGCTCAACAGCCCGGTCACCACATAGCCACCTCGGACTCGATAGACCCCGGAGGTCTCCGTCGCTTCTCGATGGGGGAACCGCCGAACGAGAAAGTTGTTGCGTTCGGAAGGGGTCTGGAACACCCACGCCTCGGTCGGCTGTAGCTCGTTCCACTCCGAACGGTCCCTCGATTCCCGCCACTCCGGATCCTTCGCCGGGTGCGGGACATGGTCCCTACGCCGAACGCTGCGTCGTGCGCCGCCGACGGCGACCAGGGCGAGCAATTGCTGATCGTCGTGAGGGGCCGGGTCGAACTCGGTCCAAATGACGAGGGTCGTTTTGTAAAGAGGGGCCCGCGGCGCATCCGCCACCTGGTCGATGGTTCGTGTTCTCATCGCGTTCCTTGTTCTGGTCGGGTGCTCACGCCGGCCCTCGGAATTGTGATGCTACGCGGGAGCCTCCCTCGTCCGATGCAAGGCGCCGAGGACTTCTTCATGCAATGCCAGGATCTTCAGGCGCCGGCCGCTGTCCTGCTCAGCAAGGGTGAAGAGGCATTCTCAAAGGAGTTGCGCCTGCTCCCACGTCAGGTCCAGGCACACGTGCGGAGCGCCGGTCGGCTGTCCGTCCTCTTTGGGCATCTCTCCGGTTCCTCTGTCCTCTCCGGCCGATTCTAACTCCGGCAGCGCGACGTCTCTATCGGCCCAGCAGGGACTTCACGATCAGCGAGGACCGGAAGCCGGGGGGATGCCGAAGCGTCATGCTGGTCTGACGGCCACTGCGCAGACATCTGACGCGCGGTCCGGTCCCGGCCGATTCCACGTGGCTGCCCGGCTGGGAGACGATAATCGCAGAGGAGTAAACATGCACTGGTACAGCAGATCGACGGCTCGGGCTGCGTTCATGGCCCTTGGCGTGCTCGCCCTCGGATGTGCGGGGCAAACGGGTCGATATCAGAGCGACATGAACCGCCCTCCGACGTTGAACGAGCGCCAGGTCGGTCCCGTCTATCAGCCGGTCCCGCCGGTTCCTCCGGTCCCGGCGACGGGGAATCTGGCCCCCGGTCCCGGCATTCGCTAGCCGGTGATCACCGGGTACCGCAAGCAGCACCCTCGACCGGAAGCCGTGGCCGCCTCCCACCGTCCGGCCATGGTGCTCCGCTGCACCAAGGGCAGGAGCCCTACGGGCGGCGTACTAGGGTGAAGCCCGAATTTACGGTCTGTAGGCTCTGGGGTAGGATGAGAGCAAGCAGTCGTCTTACACACTCCACCCAGGAGGACCCATGACCGCCTCTCCCTCCCTCACGCACGATGAGCTGAAAGCCGCGGAAGCCGCGTTTCGCGGTCTCCCTCGAAACCCGCAGTGGTCGGAACGGGCTCAAGCGGTCTACGACGGGATCATCGGCACGACCCAGGGGCGGAACATCGTGGACGAAGCCGCAGCCGTTGCCGTGGCAGGGTGACCATGAAGAAGGAGATTTTTCGGGTGTACCTCGTCGATGAGTGTGATCGCGTTCATCGACTACCGCTCCGGCGCTATGAAGAGCTGCTGACGGGAAGGGGTGAGCTCGCAGGGTGTGCCGACCGCGCGGTGCGGCTTGCAGAAGTGGGCTTCGGGCTCAATCCTGACCGGTCCGTCGTTCGCGCGATTGCGCGGTTCCCTGTCGTCCATCTCGGGCCGGACGGCCGTCGCGATCCACAGCGGATGCAGGAAGAGCAGTCGCTCGCGACCCGGGAGAGCCTTTCCATGGAGGGGAGCGAGTGGCAGGATCTCTACCGCGCTCAGCGTCTTGGCACGTTTCGCTGGGAGCCCAGCGGACCCATCCTCGAGCAATTACGGAACAAACTGCCGCGGGTCGGCGCGCGGTAACGGCTCACGCCGCGACGGGTCACGGACGGATCTGATCGTCGGCCTTCCCGCCGTCCATGCCGCCGGTGAGCCCGGCAATGGGCCGATTTGCCGCCTGTCCTTGACAACCGTTGAGCCTCGGCGCATTGTTCATGCGTCCCAGAGGAGGCCGCGGTGCAGCCGTCGAAGTCTCGGGTCGGATCCGTGGTATGTCAGACGAGGCCTTCTCGGGCCCACTCGAGAAGGCCTCACTGTTTTCAGTCGTCTGGCAAGGAGTGAAATGACGACGGACAGGCATCAGAAGTCCGCGGAAGACGCGCTTCGGGACAGTGAAGCCCTCCTGGCCGAGTCGCAGCGCATGGCCCATCTCGGCAGTTGGGAGCTCGACCTGTCCGACCTGGAGGACTTGAACCGAAACGAGTTGAGGTGGTCCGACGAATCGTTCCGGATCTTCGGGTACGAGCCCGGGGAAGTCCGCGTCACCAACGAGCTGTTTTTTGAGCATGTCCATCCAGACGACCGCAGCGCCATCGTGCAGGCGGTCGCCTTTGCCTTGCGCGGGGGTGGCCCCTATGAAATCGAGCACCGTATCACGCGGCGGGACGGCGTCGAGCGGCTTTGCCACCAGTGGGCGAGAGTCGAACGGGATCGGGATGGACGGCCCATCCGGATGATCGGCACGTGTCAAGATATCACCGAACGGAAGCGTGCCGAATGGGCGCTGCGCGACAGCGAGGCTCGCTTCCGGCAGGTGGTGGAGAACATCCGGGAGGTGTTTTGGATGAGCGATCCCGAAAAAGAACACATCCTGTACGTCAGCCCCGGGTACGAGCAGATTTGGGGCCGTTCCTGTGAGAGCTTGTACCGATCCCCGGGCTCCTGGCTCGAGTCGATTCATCCGGAGGATCATGAACGGGTTTTCCACGCCGCCCATGCCAAGCAACGAATCGGGGAATACAACGAGGAGTATCGTATCGTTCGCCCGGAGGGGACGATCCGCTGGATCCAGGACCGGGCCTTTCCGATCCGGGATGCCGCCGGTGAAGTCTACCGGATTGCGGGCATCGCCGAGGACATCACCGAACGAAAGGAGCGCGAGCGGGCGTTGAGCGAGAACGTCCGGACGATCTCCAAACAGGTCCGGCAGCTCTCGGCCTTGAACCAGGTGGTCCAAGCGATCACGTCCACCCTCGACATGGATCGTCTCCTGTCGACGATTCTCGCAGTGCTTTCGGAGCACCTGGGGTCGTTCCGTATCCTGCTCATGCTGTACGATGCCCGCCGTGGTGTGGCGCATGCCGCACGCATGACGGGGGTGCCCCTGGCTCTCGCCCGGGCGGCGGAGTGTCTGGAAGTGCCGGTGAAGGACGACGGAAGTCTTCAGGCCGAGCTGTTGATTCATGGGCGGCCGTTGACGATCAGTGATTGCCAGGCGGTGCCGAAGAAACAGCTCCCCGTACTGGCGCTGTTGCGTGCGGCCGGCGTCGCCGAGTGCACCTGTCTGCCGTTGAAAACGACTCACCAGGTGCTAGGGTTTATCGCCGTCGGGAACGGCAAGGATCACTGTTCGCCCGACGACCTGAATCTGCTCCAGACGATCGCAGGACAAATCAGCGTCGCGGTCGACCATGCCCGGACCTACCAAGAGTTGGAGCAGATGACACGCACGCTGGAGCGCCGGGTGGAGGAGCGCACGCAGGCTCTGCAGGCGGCCAACCAAAAGCTGCAAGAGTTGAACCGGCAAAAGTCGTCGTTCGTCTCGGTCGTCTCACATGAATTGAGGACGCCGATGACGTCGATCAAGGGGTATATCGAGAACATGCTTGACGGACTGACCGGGCAACTGACGGAGCGCCAGGGGTATTACTTGAGCCGCGTGCAATGCAATATCGACCGGCTGACCCGTCTGATCAACGATCTCCTCGATCTGTCGCGCATCGAGGCCGGCCGAGTGGAATTGAACCTGACGCTCGTCCAACTCCCCGAATTTTTGGCCGATGTCCTTGAGGTCTTCGAGCCGATGACCAGGGCGAAGGGATTGACGTTGCTGGCGGAGTACGCTCGGACGCCGTTGCTCGTCGAGGTCGATCGGGACAAGTTGAACCAGGTCCTCACCAATTTGCTCCAGAACGCGATCAAGTTCACGCCCGCCGGGGGACGGGTCTTGGTGCGAATGGAACCGGAGGGCGGCTGGGTGCGATTCTGCGTCGAGGATACCGGTTGCGGTATCCCTGAGTGCGAACTTCCGAGGGTCTTCGAGGGGTTTTATCGGGGTGAGTCCGTGAGACCGGATCAACGCGGTGCAGGACTGGGCCTAGCCATCAGCAAGAGCCTGGCCGAGCTGCATGGCGGGCGGATCTGGGTTGAAAGCCGGGTTGGATTGGGGAGCCGTTTCTCTTTCACGATTCCGATCAGACGGCCAGAGCGGACGAAACCACGGGGCATCGGCTGACGAGCAAGGGGCCGCGAGCGCCCCTTGCTGCACCGGCTACTTCTTCCCTTTCTTTCCCATCTCTTTCTTTCCCATCTTTTCTTCTTCCTGCGTGCTCGAGCTCTGCCCTTGTGGCGATTGGCTTCCCTGCTGCTGCTCCTTCATGCGCTCTTGATGCATCATTTCCTGGCTCTGCTGAGTTCCGCCTTTCCCCGGCGACCCGCCTCCTGTGCCCGTTCCTCCTGAACCGGTTTGCGCGGCAGCCGACCCGCCTCCGATGAGAAGCGCGAGTCCGGCGCAGCCGACCAGCAAGCCTTGTCTGAGCAGATCCATCGCACACCTCCTTCGCTATGGCTGATCCCTATGGTACGCGGGCCATTTCGGCCTTGTCTGTCCGACCGCCTGGTGATCCGCTGCGTCGACTCGGAGGAAAACGGGGTGCGCGAGTCAACAGTGGTCGCAGCGAACGGTCCGAACCGCTCCAATCGCCGCCCCCTGTGCCGGGGGCGAGGATGCCGGTGAACCCCTCCTGATTCCGCTGGGATCACGAGGCGTTATCAAAGCCCCCAAGGGCAGGGTCGATCGGGCAGCCGTTCAGGTCCCCGTGGTCCATTTCGTGCGGAATCTCAGATTGCAAGTCTTTGACAAGACAAGATGTTTGGATAGACTTTGACGGGACGACCGGGCAGGAGGAATATGGTCAGGACCTGGGGATGGCTTGGACAATATGCAGTTGCGATGCTCCTCGCCCCTCTCGCGGCTGCCTTTCTCAGTCAGCTCCCACTGTTTCGGTCGACCACGCTTGGGCACCTGGCCGTCACCGCCGCCGTCGCCGCGCGCATCACGGGCAACGGGCTCGCCCTCTACCTGCTCTGGCGGATGGCCACTCGCCTCTCGCTTCTCGGGACGGCCGACGATGAGCCCGCTCTGAGCTTCCTGCGGCACATCGTCCGTCCGTTCAGCGCCGTGCTCATGGTGTTTCTCGCGCACAAGACGCTCGTGCCGCATCTCCTGCCGCTCTTGGGAGACCTCGGGCGGATGGCCTATCCATGGCTGTTCATCGCGGCCAGTATGAGTGCCGCCGCCTGGTTCACGCTCACGTGGGTCGGCCATGTCGCGCTGCTCAGGGACAGCGTCCGGCGGTGGGTGAACGCCCGGGCGGCGATGGCCGCCTCATCTCCGAGTGTGAAGCAGGGCGGCACGGAGGCCGTATGTCTAAGCGACGGGCGCGAGCGGACGCTCATCCTGAAACCGGCAGACGTCACGCGTAGGCTGGGCCGCTATCACATCATCCGAGAGCTCGGCCGGGGATCCATGGGGATCGTCTATCTGGGTCAGGACCCCAAGATCCACCGCTGTGTCGCCATCAAGACCATGCGGCTCGATTTGGAAGACCCGGAGCATCTCAAAGAGGTGCGCGATCGATTCTTCCGGGAGGCTGAGTCGACCGGCCGGCTGACCCACCCGAACATCATCACGATCTTCGACGCCGGGGAAGAAGGGGAGCTCGGCTACATCGCCATGGAATTCCTCGAAGGTACGACGCTGAGCGCCTGGTGCCGGAGGGGGCAGCTCCTAGCGCCGAAGCGGGCGGTTGAGCTCGCCGCCACGGTCGCTGACGCGCTGGACTACGCCCACGAGCACGGGGTTGTGCATCGGGACATCAAACCGTCCAATATCATGGTCACGAAGGACCACAAGGTCAAGGTGATGGATTTCGGAGTCGCCCGGATGATGAGCGCGTCGAAAAGCCAGACGACGGCGATTCTTGGAACACCCAGCTACATGTCCCCCGAGCAGGTCGCCGGTGAGCAGGTGGACGGGCGCTCCGACGTCTTTTCGCTCGGTGTCGTCCTGTTCGAGTTGTTGACGAGTGAAAAGCCGTTCGAGGCCGAGAACCTCTCCTCGTTGCTCTTCAAGATCGCCCATGAGCCGCCTCCGCGCCTCCGCGCCAAACGCCCCGACCTGCCGACGGCGTTGGAGGCCATCATCGATCGCGCCCTTGAGAAGGAGCTGGAACGACGATATCGATACGCCCGCGACCTGGCTCATGCCCTGCGCGAATCATTACAGATGGTTGCCGTCTAACGAGGGATGGAGCGCGTGGAGATTCGCCATGCCGCCGTTTCCGATGTGGGCTTGAAGCGGTCGCAGAACGAGGACCGTTTCTACGCCGATTCGGGACTCGGGCTCTTCATCGTGTGCGACGGTATGGGCGGCGGAAATGCCGGCGAGGTCGCCAGCACCCTGGCCGTCGAGATGATCCAGAAGCATGTCATGACGGCCGCTCAGGACCCGGCCCTTCCGCTCGTAGGGGACTACGATGAGACGGTCCTGCCTCAGACGAATCGCCTGGCCAGCGCCATCCGCCTGGCCAACCGTACGGTGCACGCTGAATCGCACGAGCCGCGGTATGCCGGCATGGGGACCACGGTCGTTGCGGCGTGGATTGCCGGGCAGGTCGTCTCGCTGGCGCATGTCGGGGACAGCCGGCTCTACCTCGTTCGCGACAACCGGATCCAGCTACTCACGACGGACCACTCCCTGATCATGGAGCAGGTCCGTCAAGGCCTCCTGACCGAAGAGCAGGCTGAGCATGCCCCGCATCGAAATGTCGTCACGCGTGCGCTCGGTATAGAGCGGGCAGTGGACGTGGAACTTGGTGAAGTGCCGGTCGTGAACGGCGACATCCTGTTGCTCTGCTCGGACGGCCTCACACGTGGGGTCAACCCGCGGGATATCGTCCGGGTGATCCAGCGGGAGCAAGACCTCCATGCCGCCGCCGAGCGACTGATCGGGATGGCCAATCTCGCAGGCGGCGAAGACAATACGACGGTGGTGCTCGTGACCGTGGAGGAAGGGGAGCGGCCGAGTTTCTGGCGGCGGTTGCGGAACCATGTCTTGCCGGAACAGCGGTGAGAGGAGGAATCATGGGGGAAGCGGCGGTGCAGCGACCGAAGATCATCGTCACCTACAACGAGTCGATCGTGACGGAGCTCGAGCTGGAAGGCGAGGAAGTCACCATCGGACGAAAACCCGGAAATACGCTCGTCCTCGACGACGCGGCCGTCTCCGGTCAGCATGCCCGTGTCGTGAAGATCCAGTCGGTGTTTTTTCTGGAGGATCTCAAGAGCACGAACGGGACGTTCATCAATGAGACGCGGATCGATCGCCAGCAACTGAAGGACCGCGACGTCGTCTCGATCGGCAAGCACCGATTGCTCTTCCGAGAACACAACGCCCAGGCACTGCGCCACGGCTCCCCGGACAGCGTCGATCCCGACAAGACGGTGATCTTGAAAGGGCAAAGGCGGGGCGAGATGGGAAATGAGACGTGTCGGATCGCCGTGCTCCAGGTCGTGGGCGGAAAAACGGACCGCAAGGAATACCACCTGAACAGCAAGCTCACGATCATCGGGGCTCAGGACAATGCCGCGGTGAAGCTCAGGGGGTGGTTTGCACCGAAGGTCGCCGCCATGATCGGGCGCCGAGGCGAGGGCTACTACATTACGGCGTCCGAAGAGGGGAGGAAGGTCCAGGTCAACGACCGACCGGTCCGCGGCCAATCCGATTTGAACGATGGTGATCTGATCGAAGTCGCGGGCGTCAAGCTGTACTTCTGCCTCAAGGAGTCATAGCAAGTCGACCAGCGCCTGATAACAGCGGTCGCTCACGTGCTTATAGTGCTCCTTCAGGCACTGGACGAGGCGGCCGCCGCCTGACCCTTGGACGACTCGGCAATACTGCTTGATGTCTCCCTCACACTGGAGCTTCACCTGCTGGAGCGCGTGGCTCAGACGGGCCGTTCGCTGCTGAATCTGCTCCTGACACCCCGGTGACAGCTTTCCGAGGTGATCTTCGAAGCACTTGCGTCGTCGTCCCCCTCCCGGCTGGATCCCTTCACACATCTTCTCGAGCTCGGCGCGGCAGCGGGGTCCCATGGCCAGCGCTGTGTCGGGACCCTCTCCGGTCAGCATGGGAGGAAGGGCCGGTGCCTCGCGGGGCTGCGGTGTAGGCGAAGCCGGTGAAGGCGCGACCTCAGGCGGCGGTGAGCCGCTCGGGGGAAGGACGAGAGAAGTCGAGGGCGGCACCGGAGCTTGAATCGTGGCGACGTCGACAGCTTGATCCTGGGATCGGAGGCTGACGAAGACGGCCGCCCAGAGGAGACCGAGGACGAGCGCGCTCAGCGCGATGACGATCAGCGAGGCCTTGGCTCGCGGTGAGAGACCCACCTCTTCTCCTTGATGCGGCGGCGATCGGTGTTCACAAGGATATGTCAAAAGGGGAGAAAAATCGACTCCGGTTGATCTACCATCACAGCTCGTTCGGGTGAGACAAGAGCCAGGCGGAAAATGCAGGAAGGCGGAAGCTGAGGAGCCGCTGGAGCTTGCCGCAGTCGAGCGAGGTGTCCCGGGGACGCGGTGGGCCGGGGAGATCCAGCCGTGAGGCGGGCTTCCGTCGTGCCGTCACGTCCGGCCAGTATCGGGCAAGGCATTCGCCGATGTCCCATCGGGAAAGTCGTTCGGCCCCTGCAAGGTGATAGAGCCCGGGCTTGCCGCGGGCGACCAATTCCCAGACGGCCTGGGCCGTCACGGAGGCGGGGATCGGGCAGCGAAATTCGTCGGTGAACAGATGCAGGGTATGCCCTGCTTGCCAAGCTCGATACATCTCTTCGTTGAACGCGCGGTTGCCGTTCGCCGACCGGCCGGCATTCAAGGACGTGCGGATGACCGTGTGCCGGGGATTGGCGAGGACGATGCGTTCGGCCTCGACCTTGGTCTTTGCGTAGACCGTGTGCGGGCGGACCTCGGCATCCTCGTCGTACCATCCCCTTTCTCCATCGAACACGAGATCCGTCGAGAAGACGACGAACGGGATGTCTCGGGCCAAGTCGGCCAAGTGCGCGGTCGCCTCGACGTTGACACGATGGGCTTCCGCCGGATCTCGTTCACATGCCGCAATCCGCGTCATCGCGGCACAATGGATCACCATTGAGGGCTGCAGTCGTTCGAACATCTCCACCACTGCCGACCGGTCCGTTACGTCGAGCGTGGCATGCCTTGACCCGACCACGCGCCACGGATCATCTCGGCGTAAGGCCGCTCGGAGCAGCGCGTCGGCGATGAGGCCGCCTGCCCCGGTGATCCAGACGAGCGGCGTGCTGTCAGTCATGAGCACTCACCTGATTGGCTGGCCGGACACTCGGTGCAGCGCTCGACAATTTACTTGAAAAATTGAGGGCTTTATAGTACTTTTTCGCTTCATTTTTGATCTGAAAGGACCCCATGGCCGTTCCGATCTCGCAGATGTACACCGTCGCGAAGTACGTGCTGACCCAGCGCATCAAGGGGGTGGAGCGGTACCCGCTCGTCCTGATGCTGGAACCCTTGTTTCGTTGCAATCTCGCCTGCGCGGGGTGCGGCAAGATTCAGTATCCGGACCATATCCTGGACAAACGCCTGACGCCGCAGCAATGCTGGGATGCCGCCGACGAGTGCGGCGCGCCCATGGTCAGCATTCCAGGCGGCGAGCCGCTGATCCATCCGGAGATGCCGCAGATCGTTTGCGGGCTGATCGAACGGAAGAAGTACGTGTACCTCTGCACGAACGCGATCCTCCTCGAGCGAAAGCTCGACGACTATGCGCCTTCGAAATATCTGACCTTCAGCGTGCACATGGATGGACTGCGCGAGGACCACGACCATGCGGTCTGCCGAGACGGCGTGTACGACATCGCCGTGAAGGCCATCCGGGAGGCGTTGAAGCGCGGCTTCCGGGTGACGACTAATACCACGTTGTTCGACGACGCCGACCCCGTGCGGGTTCGGGCGTTTTTCGATGAGATGATGGCGTTGGGCGTCGAAGGCATGATGGTTTCACCCGGGTACAGTTATCAGAAGGCTCCCGATCAAAAGAACTTTCTCAAGCGCGACAAGACCAGGCAGCTCTTCAGCCGTATCCTTGGCGACCGAAAGCGGGAGTGGCGGTTCAATCAATCGCCGCTCTTCCTCGAGTTCTTAATGGGTCAACGCGAGTATCAGTGTACCCCCTGGGGCAACCCGACCTACAATGTCTTCGGGTGGCAAAAGCCGTGTTATCTGCTGCAGGAGGGCTATGCCAAATCATTCCGGGAGCTGCTCGAGTCGACGAACTGGGAGCGGTACGGCACCGGCCGGAACGACAAATGCGCCGACTGCATGGTGCACTGTGGTTACGAGGCATCCGCGGTCGCGGATACCTTCGGCTCCTGGTCGGGTTTCGGCCGGACCGTGAAGCTGACCCTCTTGCCTGACTCCCGCTAGCTGCGTTCTTCCCTCATTCGATGACGACCACGCATCACTTTCCCTCCGATTCCGAGTCGCTCGAGGGGCGCCTGTTTCGGCCGGCCTCGCCGCAAGAGCTCGCCGAAGCCATTGAGCAGGCGTTTGATTATCGAGGGGACGTAACCCTCGAGCTACGCTCCGGTGCCAAGCTCGAGGGCTTCGTGTTCAACCGGGACTCGGGAGCCGCCGAGCCGTTCCTTGAGCTCTACCCCGTTCACGAAGCGGGAATGCGACGAGTGCCTTATGCAGAGGTCGCTGCCATTGCGTTTACCGGGAAGGACACCGCGTCGGGGAAATCCTGGGAAGCGTGGGTGGCCAAGAAAGACGCGCAACGACGGGCCGAGGCTGAACAAGCGGCCGCCGACGCGAGAGCACGCGGGCATCTTTGATCCGGTCGGCGGCGCCATCCGAGGGCCTCGACGCCGCGCTGAGCCGGTCATTTCTAAGGTCTCTCCCTAAGACGAGACGCGCGCGCCGCCGTACCGGTGATGTCAAGCCGCTTGTGTAAATTCCTGAAGGGTGTGCTGACGCCACTGCAAATTAAACCGGTTGAAGATCGAGTAAATAATCCGCTCCACACTCTGGACATTGACAAAGCAGACCATCGGGCGCGTCCGCCGACGCACTTCCACGAAGCAGCGTTCGATGGCATTGGTGGTGCGCAGCTTGCGCCGCAGTCGCGGAGGACAACTGAAGAACGCCAACAACTCGGGCAGATCCGCCAGCACCCGCGCGACCACGGTCGGATACGCGGCCTGCCAGTGCCGAGCGAACGTGCGGGCGGCGGCCTCCGCCTCCCGCCGATTGGGGGCCTGATAGATCGCCTGCACGGCGGCCTTGACGGCCGCATGATCCCGGCGCCGGACACGCCCGAGTACGTTGCGCAGCTTATGCACCCAACACCGCTGATGCGGGACCCTGGGGTAGACGGTCTGCACGGCGGCCGCTAACCCCGGACAGCCATCCGTCACGACGAGTTGCAGGTGCCGGCCCTCCAGGCCGCGCCGGTAGAGATCCTGCAATAAGCCCTCCCACGCTGCTTGGCTCTCGCCCCGGCTCCGGGTAAACGCCAGCAACTGCCGGGTCCCATCGGCCCGGATGCCGTAGGCGACTAACAGCTGGACGCGCTTGCGGCCGCTGGGGCGTCGGACGCGCAGGCTCACCCCGTCCAGAAACAGATAGCGCCAGTCGTCGGTCAGGGGCGCCTGATGAAACTGGGCCACGGCGTGGTCCAACGCCCGACTGAGGCGCGAGACCGTTTGGGCACTGACCGGCTCCTCCGTGAGCAACGCGATGAGGCGCCCCGCGGGCCGCGTGCTGATCCCGCGTAAGAACGCTTCGCGGATGAGCAGGGTCACCTCCGGCGCACGCCGCTGCAGGCGCTGGAGCCCCCGCGGCAGGAACGCCTGTCGCCGCGTCCGGGCCACGCGGACGCGGAGCGTCCCGAACACCGTCACGACCTCTCGTTCATAGAAGCCGTTGCGATAATCCGGCCGGCTCGCGTCCCGCTCATACTCCCGCACCCCCAGATACCGATCCCGCGCCTCGACCGAGAGTCGCTCCAGGCTGCGTTGCCACACCTCCCGGGTGTGGCGATGCAGATCGCCCCAGAACTGCTCGCGGACGTCGCTCATGAAATGTTGAAACTGCTCGGTCCACGGTGCTAGCGTGCTCATGGGTGTAAGCCCTCCGTTGTTGGAGAATGGGTTTGCCTGGACAGCGACCCAGCTTACACCCTTCTTCTTTTACACACACAACGTTACATCACCCGCCGTACCAGTCTTGTTGACAAAGCATGACATCTGTGCTAGAAGGGTGCGCCCTAAAGCCCCGTGAATACAGGTTGTGAGCGATCGTGAGGGTTCAGAGGCGCGTGTGAAGAACGTGACGCGCGCGGTCGGCTCAAGTGGGCTCTCCTCTCCTACAATTCGATGGCTGGCGGTGCTCATCCTGGGGTGTGGTGGGTTGGCCGAACAGATGGTTTTTGCTGAGCACGAGGTCGATCATCGGTTCACGGTGGAAGGGTACGTGTGCGGCAGCGATAGCCAGCCGATTTCCGGGGTGGAAGTCATGGTGAAAGACACCCGGACCTCCAACGGAAAGATTGGGTATACCGACAGCGACGGATACTATTCGATCTCGCTCCATCTGCACAACGACAATCAGGGCGATCCGATCGTCGTGACGGCTGGTGACCGTGAACAACGTCTCACCGCGAAGTTCGATCCAAAAGATCTGAAAACGGAGCGCAAGGTCGCCGTCACGTTCGGTTCCGGATGCGATCAGCGCCGCGGGCCGTCGCGATGGGTCTACTATGGTGTTGGTGTGGGGCTTGCTGGTGCTGCGGCGATTGCCGGTACGAAACTAATTCGGAAACGACGTCGGCCTGGAAAGCGAGGGAAGGGTCAACGCAAGTAACGGGAGTGGGTTCCGGCCTCGGATCGCTTCTGGGAATCGAACCACAGTCAGAGCTAGGCAATCGATGAACGTCAGGTGGCGCTTTTGCTCCAGGCCTGGCCTGAGCGAAAGCGTCTTTTTGTTGAGGCCGGAGTCTTGGAGAGGCCTTAGAGAAAGGAGCGGGTTGTCTGAGATGAATCGCACATCATGGATGCAGGTGATGGTGCTCTCGGGGGTCGCAGGGCTTGGGCTGGTGCTCGCGGGTTGCGGCGGCGAAGGGGGGGAGGGGCCTATCGTCGCGCCGCCGGCGCCACCGGCTGAATACGCCGACAAGCATATGCCGGCAGGGTGGTGGGCCGACGAGGCCAAGGCCGAAGAGGGTCGCGAGATCTTCATCGGTGCCAAGAACCCGGATGTGAATTGTGCGAGCTGCCATGGAAAGGACGGGAAGCCGGTCAAGGCCGGTGCTCGGGATTTTCGGAATGCCGACCGCATGAAGCTGTACTCCGACGCCGTCTGGTTCTGGCGTATTTCCGAGGGAGTGCCGAATACCAAGATGAAGGCGTGGAAGAGCAAGCTGTCCGACGAGGACCGATGGAAGCTGGTGCTCTTCGAGCGGAACTTCGGGCTCAAAGGTAAAGAGTGGGATGCTTCCAAGAAGGAGTGGGTGGCGGTCGGCAGCGCGGCCCCTGCCGCGGCGAGTGCAGCGCCGGCGGCAGATGCTGGGGCGCCTGCGAGCAGTGCTGCGGCTCCAGCCGGTGGGGAAGGCAAGTAACCTCAAGCTCCTGGGAGACGGCGGGATTATGAAGAACCGATGGGGAGTGAGTCTCCTTGTGATGTGTGGTGTGTTGGCCGCGCTGGGGACGGCGGCGTATGCGCAAGTCCCCAGCGCTCCCGCCGCCGAATTCCCGTACACGGGGAATCGAACGGGTGTTTGGATCGTCGCGCAACTTCATATCCTGTTCGCCGGCTTTATCCTCGGCGCGCCAATCTTCATCGTGATCTCCGAATGGCTGGGGTATCGAAAGCAGGATTCTCGCTATGACCGGCTGGCGAAGGAGGTCACGAAGGTCACGGTCATCCTCTACAGTATGACGGCGCTGACCGGGGGGTTGTTCATCTTCGTGCTCCTCGCGACGTACCCGCAATTCACGACGTGGTTGATCAATCACTTCTTTCTGATTTTTGCGGTCATCTACCCGCTTCTGTTCATCGGCGAAACGATCGTCCTGTACCTCTACTTCTACTCATGGGATGCGCTGAAGGGTGAAAAGAAGGGCCGGCACATCGCCCTGGGCGTGCTCCTGAACATCATCGGGACCGTGACCCTGTTCGTGATCGACGGGCCGACCTCCTTCATGAACACACCGGCCAAATCCGGTGAAGGCGTGTCGCTGGTCGACTTCATCCAGACGGCCACGCTGTGGGACAAGATCTACAACTACAGTTGGATCCCCATGAACCTGCACCGATTGGTGGGCAACGTGACGTTCGGCGGGTTCATCGCCGGCCTGATCGCCGCCTACATGTACATGGGAGCGAAGAAGGAGGAGGATCGGGCGTATTACGACTGGATGGGCTTCGTAGGTAACCTGATCGGAGTCGGCGCGCTGCTCTTCCTGCCGTTCATGGGTTACCTCTACGCGTACGAGTTGTGCGATTACGACGCCTCGATTTGTCCGTATATGATGGCGGACCAGCTCTCGATGTTCTTCGAGATGCAGGGCGCCATGGTCGGTCTGATCTTCCTGGCCAGCAATTATTATATCTGGCTCAGCCTGAAGCGCATCGAGGGTGTCGAACGAGTTCGCATGTCGCTGCTGACCGTGCTGGTCATGATTGCGTTGCCGTTCGTGATGACCTACACGTGGACGATCTTCCCGGCGCCCGATCCGAAATCCCTGCTGGTGCTGCTCCCCTTGATTTTCCTCCCGGTCGTGCTCGGGCGCTTCGTGCCGCTGACCGTGTCCTCCCGGACCGTGATCAAGGTCGGCTTTCTCATGGTGGTGGTCGGGAACGCCATCTGGATGACGCCGCATGGGTTCGTCGCGACACAGGCCTTGGCGACGGAGCACTTGGAGTTGCCGTCCGACTGGGGCTTCCTGGCCTTGATGCCGGCGAAGAATTCGGCGGCTTTTACACTGGTATTCGTGACCGTCGTGAACTATGTCCTGTACAACCGGGCCATCCGGCAAGGGACGATCGTGTGGGGCAAAATCGATTTTGCCTCACAGTTCGTGCTGGTATTCCTGGCCTTCAGCATGATCTGGACGATGGGGCTCATGGGGGCGATCCGGTCGCTGTTGCGGAAGTACTTCCACACCTATAACTTAGTCCCGGATTTCACCGCCGAATCGTTTACGCCCACCTTGTCCTACTCGGCTTGGTACGTCACTGGGATCACGTTGGTCTTCTATCTGGTCGTCAGCTTTGCGATCATCGTCACGCTCCGTGTGTCCGAAGCCAAGAGCCCGGTCCCGGAGGCGAAGCCGGTCCCCGCAGGCGCCAAATAATCGTCCGATGATCCTTTGATCTTACTCTTATTCGAGGCGCGACATGAAGAACGTCATCAAGAAGGGCGTTGCCGGAGTCGTCATCGGCATCATCCTCGTCGTCGTAGCCAGGTTGTTCGCATTCCCTCCCGTCTTCCAGGGCATGTTCTTCGCCTATGCGATGTTGGGCGCGTTGGTGTTCATGTTGCTCGACGCCCCGTCGCTGAAGCCGATGAGCGGGGCCAAAGCAGTCGTCGCCCTGCTCGTCTTCTATGTCATCGTCTCCTCCGTCTACATCGGCGGCGCCTCGTTCCTCCCGCAGTTCGACCCGGAGGATGAGAAGGGGAAGATCGAAAAGCTGCTGAAAGCGAAGCGGGCGGCCACCGAGCAGGGGAAGGCCGAAGAATTGCTCGCGCGCGCAAAGGCATTGTCCGAAAAGGCCGATGCCTTGATGGCGCGCCTGCAGGCCGTGGGGGGCGAGGCAGCCACCGCCTCCGTGCAGGCGAACGGCGAAAAGCCTTCGGCGGTTCCCGGGGGGGCGGCCAGCGGTGACTTGGTCGCGCTGGGCAAGGAGCAGTGGAATCTGCAAGAGTGCTACAACTGCCACAAGCTGTTCGGCGAGGGTGGGAAGAAGCGAGGGCCGGAGCTCGACAACATCGGGAACTTGATGAAGCCGGAAGAGTTGCGCGCGAAGATCATCGACCCAAAGACGTTCATGGCCGAGGGGTTCGAGCAGGAATACGAGAAGGGCAAGATGCCCAGCAAGTACCGCGAGTTGATGGAAGACAAGGAGATCGACGCCCTGGTGGCCTTTCTCGCCTCGTTGAAAAATCCCGCCGTGAATACTCCCAAGCCGATCAAGAAGAAATAGTATGCAACCCAAGCTGAAATCCAAAGTGCGGGCGGCCGATCGCGAGGTCGGCGAGGTCACGCGCGTCATCGTCGATCCCTTGTCCCGCGAGGTCAGTCACATCGTCGTCGGCGGAAACGGGGCGGGAACGCTGGAGCGGCAGATTCCCATGACCCAGGTTACGGTCGTGTCCGACGATCTCGTCGAGCTGAGGGCCGCGGTCGCCGATCTGGCGCAGTTTCCAGTCCTCAAACGCGAGGACTATGTGACGACGCACGAAGTCGAGATCGCCCATCTCGAGGACCGCCTGCACGTCGAGTGCGGGGAAGTGCTCGTGCCGCTGCCCGAATTGGAGAAGAACGTCCAGCGGCGAAGCTTCTTCACGAACTTCACGCATGCCATCGGTGTGCTCATTTCCTTGCCGCTGGTCTTCCCCGTCCTTAAGTATCTGATGAAGCCCATGTACGCGCCGTTCGACAACTCATGGTTGAAGATCGGCAGCGTCAACAAGATCAAGGCCGAAGACGTCGGCGTCCAATTCAAGTACAAGAAGAAGGTCAAAGAAGCGTTCATGCCCGAGGCTGAGATCGAAAAGAACGTGTGGGTGTTGAAGGCCTCGCCGAAGGTCTTGGACGCCGTCTACAAGGGCAAGGACATGGAGTTCCATGACTCGAAGGGAAAGGTGATCTGGACGAACAAGAAGGACGTCCCGTATATCGCCTTTTCCGGCAAGTGCCCGCACTTGGGTTGCGGATACAAGTGGCGGTCGCACAAAGTCCTCGGCCAGGTTTTTCTCTGTCCCTGCCACCTCAGCATTTACGATGCCTCGGGGAAGGTGCTCGATGGACCAGCCCCGCGACCGCTCGACCCGTTGCCGATTCGGGTGGCGGCCAGCGGGGACGTGGAAATCATCGATATGGAGTTCAAGGCGGGGACGAAGGCGCAGGTTCGCATCGTGTAAGACTACATGCTGAGCCGAGAGGGCGGCAGCGGTCGTCCCTCGGTCAGCGCTCATCGCTGTGCTTGAGGGTGGGGAATGGAAGCAGGTCGTTCGGTCCCGTCAGAGCCGAGTGCGCTAGAAAAAGTCGTGGCGTTCATCGATGAGCGCGTCGGCCTGAAGGCGATCCAGGCCAAGATGCTCAACGAGCCGGTGCCCGGCGGGTCACGGTGGGCCTACGTCTTCGGCTCGGTGCTGCTGTTCGTCTTCATCATGCAGGCTGTTACCGGCATCCTGCTCATGTTCTACTACGTGCCGACGGCCGATCACGCCTACGCCAGTACGCAGTACATCATCCACGAAGTGGATTACGGCTGGTTCCTGCTGAGTTACCACTTCTGGGGCTCCTCGGCGATGGTCGTGATGGTGTTTGCCCACATGTCCCAGGTCTTTCTCTGGGGAGCCTACAAGAAACCCCGCGAAATGATCTGGCTCGTGGGCTTGGCCCTGTTCGGCATCGTGATGGGATTCGGCTTCACGGGCTATTTGCTGCCCTGGGATCAACGAGCCTACTGGGCGACCACCGTCGGGGTAGAGATCATGGACAAGACCCCGGTCATCGGTGACTTCATCGCCCGGTTCCTCAAGGGCGGTCCGACACCGGGGCAGATGACGCTGAGCCGGTTCTTCGTGATCCATGTGATGATCCTGCCAGCCACGCTCATGGCGCTGGCCGGCCTGCATCTGTTCCTGTTCCGAAAGGCCGGGCCGGCAGGACCGTTCCGCGGGACGCCGGAAGAATTGAAGGCGAAGACCGATTACTTCTTCCCGCGACAGGTCTGGAAGGACATCGTGGCCATGGCGGCGGTATTCGTCACGATTTGCAGCCTGGCGTTCATCGAGCCGGTGGTGCTGCTCGAGGAAGCAACGCCGGACCCCGGCGAGTATCACCCCGAGCCCGAATGGTACTTCCTGTTTCTGTTCCAGATGCTGCGGTTGAAAATCTTCGCCGGAGAATTCGGGCAGTTCCTGGGTGCCGTCGCCCTGCCCGGCCTCTTCATGCTGTTCTTGGCGGCGCTGCCGTTCATCGATCGGAGCCCGGAGCGCAACATTTTCAAGCGCCCGATTGCACTGGTCGGCTGGTTGGTGGTCATGATCGGCATCGTCGTCTTTACCGTCTCCGCCATCATCAACCGAGAGTTCTTGGAATAGCATGACGCCGTCGCCGACACACATCTCCTCGGTGAAGCTCGGCATGCTCGTTGCGTGGCCGGCCTTCTGGACCGGGTTCCCCATCAAGCTCGTGATCGCCCTGCTGCTGTTGGCCATGGGCATTCATCCCTGGGAGGCGGCGGGCCTCGCGTTCTTGATGATTCTGTCGATCCCGGTCGACATTTGGGCCCTCAACGTGGCCTCGAAAACCGTCTTCCTCGAACGCCTCCGATTGAAGGCTCCTGACTCCATTGGGTTGACCTTGTGGTGGCAGGGGGCTCTGATGAGCGCGTTCTACCTTCCGATCCTGTATGTGGTCGAAGCCCAAACGGTCGGTCTGTCGAAGGCCATAGCCGCATGGGTGATGGAATTCTTAAAGGAGATCCCGGTTGCCGAGCGGATCGGCATCGAGCTCACCTTGTGGGGGACGCCCTCGACGATCATGTTGGTGTTGTTGATCCTGGGTTGGCTCTTCCTTTTCGGGACGCTGGTCAAGCGGCAAGCCACGGGAGCTACACCGGCGGAAGGGTCGCTTCAAACCGCCGTCCGACAGTGGGACCTGATGCGTGTGCCGGCCGATCAGCCGCTCGTCCTGACGACCTTTACGGCGGTAGGGGTCATGATCGTCATCCTGTTCTGGGCATTCATGCCCGTGACGACCCCGCATCCCCATGAGTCGTATCACAAGGACGTGGCGAAGGCCACACCGTCCTTCAAGCCGGTAGAGGCGCTCCAGAAGACAGAAAAGGTCATTGCTCAAGCAGAGGCCGCTGTGCAGGCGCTCGAAGAAAAAGCGACGACCGAGAAGGACGAGAAGGGGAAGGGAAAGGGCGCGGCCAAAGAGGGGAAAGAACCAGGTTTGAAAGAGGCGGCCAAGCCGCCCGCCGACGCCGCCAAATCCGGCAAGGCCCAAGTGGCCTCCGAGAAGCCCGATGCCCACGCGGCTGATGGTCACAAACACTAGGTCGGTCCCTGGCGTTTGATCTCGGTGGGATCAAGACAGGGAGGAGAAGTGTCATGAATACTGACGTGTCTCACGATCCCCGACGATTCCTCGACCGATTCACGTTCCACTCGCGCTCGTTCACGGCCCTCGCCGTGGCCGCTGGACTTCTTGCGCTTCCCGTACTGGGTTTCGCTCAGGATGCTCCCACACAAGCGGCTGTGGCGTATCGCGACATCCCCGGCATTGGGAGCCGGAACATCATTTGGGTCATCGCCCAACTCCACCTGCTGTTGGCGGGCTTCGTGCTCGGGGTTCCGATCTTCGCGTGGCTGTGTGAGATCGTCGGCTGGAAGACGGGTGAGAAACGCTATGACAAGCTGGCCAAAGAGTTCACCAAACTGCTGACCTCCTCCTACGCGACCACGGCCTTGTTCGGCGGTATCCTGCTCTTCCTCCTGATCGGTTTCTATCCCAAGCTCATGGCGTATCTGACCGATATTTTCTTTCCCTCGTTCATCGTCTATTGCATCTTGTTCCTGCTCGAAACCGCCACCCTGTATCTCTACTGGTATGGCTGGGACGCCATGCAAGACGGCGGCAAGAAAACCTTGCATCTCTTTCTTGGCTTCCTGCTGAACGTCTTCGCGTTCTTCATCATGATCGTACCCAACTCATGGGCGACGTTCCAAGCCAGCCCTGTCGTGATTTCCGAGGGCTCCGATGTCGCCCGGGCCTGGGCGGCCACTTGGAACCCGACGTGGTGGCCGGTGAATATCCACCGCCTGATCGCAAATGTCGTCCTCGGTGGCTACATGTGCGGCGCCTACGCGGGCATCCGCTATCTCTCGGCCAGGACATCCGAGGATCGCGAGCACTACGATTGGATGGGGTACGTGGGAAATTTCATCGGGGTCTTCGGCCTGCTGCCGCTGCCGTTCGCGGGTTACTGGTTGATGCGCGAGATCTATCAATATAACCAGCAGATGGGGATCACCTTGATGGGCGGCTTCCTCTCTTGGCTGTTCATCCTGCAAGCCATGCTCATCGGCGTCCTGTTCCTCGGCTCCAATTACTATTTCTGGCTCGGTATCACGCATCGCATCCCCGGCTCTGAGGTCAAGTATCGCAAGCCGATCATGGCCATGCTGGTGATCCTACTTCTGTGCCTCGGGGTCTGGATGACCCCGCACTCGCTCGTCGCGAGCCTCGAGGAGGCGCGGAAAATGGGCGGAACCCACCATCCCTTGCTCGGTGTATTCGGGGTGATGTCGGCCAAAATGACGGTCTCGAACCTCATGATTCTTGTCACATTCATGAGCTTCATCATGTACTGGCGAGCCGGGAAGGAGGAGACGGCCGGGTGGGCCAGGGCGGCGAAAGCCATCATGGGGGCGGTGCTCGTCGTCGCCGGCATTGCGGTGATCGTGCTCGGCGTCTGGGGCTATTTCGTGCCGGCCATCATCCGCATCAACTATTTCTCGACTTCCCAGGTTCTCATCGTCCTGTTCGTCATGCTGACGATCACCCCGTTGACCGCCCTGTTGCTCCGCAGTGCACGGACGACGACCGAGATGGTTTGGGGGCGCATGCCGCCGCGCGCCGGGTACGCTCTGGTGCTCAATGCCGTGATGGTCATTCTATTGATGACCCTCATGGGCTATGCACGCTCGTCGTCGCGTGTCCATTGGCACATCTACGGGGTCATGCGCGATTCATCGCCGTACGCCTACTCGCCCGCGCTCGGTTATGCCGCAGCCTTCATGTCGCTGAACACGTTCTTGTTCTGCATGCTCGTCGCCTTCATCTTCTGGGTGGCGACCATGGGGGACAAGGCGAAGTCGGCCCAAGAAGGCGCGCAAAAAGCAAAGGTTCCAGCGGGCGCCGCTCCCGCGATGGCCGGTGGCTCCCCGGCGCTCGATGAGCATCGCGGAAGGGTGATGCACCAAACGTCTCAAACGGACGCAACGAACCGAACGGGTTTCGAGGGATTATGAGCGAAGTCGCACTGCTGCAGTTGATCGGGATCTCCGTGGTCGGGCTGGGCGTCGCGATTCTGCTGTTCATCACAGCGCGGTTCGTTCGCGTCGTCGGGTTCGTGATCATCGTGCTCGGGCTCTTCTCGATCACCGCGTTGAGTGTTCCGCAGATGGCGTCTCTCCCACCGGCAGAGGAAAAGTTCGATGTGGCCAGCATTAAGACCGCGTCGGACATGGCTGCGATCGGCCAGAAGATTTTCTTCAGCAAGGGCCAATGTGCCCTGTGCCATTCGATCGGGCCCAGCGAATCGGCTCGCTGCCCGGACCTCAAGGGTATTGGCGCCAAGTTGAGCCGCGAGTTCATCTATGAAAGCCTGACGCAGCCACAAGCGTACATCTATCTCGATTACCGGCACGAAGGACCGCCGAAGGAATACCCGGCCCGGATGCCGTACATCAATAAGAACCCGATCGGACTCTCGAAGAACGAAATTTTGTCCGTCATTGCCTTTCTCCAGCAGATGAGCGGAGAGCCGATTACGGTCAGTCCATCGGAGATCACGCAGCCTGCCGAGCCGTCACCGGCGCAAGCCAAGCCTCAACAGACGGCGGCCTTGTTCCCTGTGCACGGCGGTAGGTGAAGAGAGCGAGTCGGACCTCGGTGACGAACGAAGGGATCGCACTATGAAGGGTGGGGTGCTCATCAAATCGGTCATTCTGCTCGTTGGGATCTACGTCTTCCTCAAGTTCGTGCTTCCCCTGTTCACCGCCCCCTTGCCGGCCAGTCTGATCTTCCTCTACCTCGCACTGACAGCCACCGGTATTCTGATCTTTGCCACGCTCAGCGGAGAGTCGACGCAGGCCTTTTGGGGGCCGATCTTCGGGTTCCTGAGCGGGGAGGGCCAAGAAGGCCCGATGAAGATTGCGCGTGCGCTCGTCCTGCTCTTGTTTCCATTGCTGGTCGGCTGGCAAACCTACCACAGCACCGCGCCGAGCGCTGAGCCGCCGGCTGAGAACCGGACCATTCATCCGGCCCCGCCAGGAGAATTTGTGGGACTCTCGAATCCGGTTCCCAATACGCCGGAGAATGTCATGACCGGAAAGGGCCTGTACGCGGCGTTCTGCTCGCCCTGCCACGGCGGGAACTTCGACGGCAAAGGGCCGGCCGCGCGCGGATTCAACCCGCCGCCCGCAAACTTTTCGGATCCGACTACGATCGCCATGCTCCAGGAGAGCTACCTCTTCTGGCGGATCAAGAAGGGTGGGGTGGGACTCCCCATCGAAGGGATGCCCTGGAAATCGGCCATGCCGCGCTGGGAAGTCGAGCTGCCGGACGAGTGGATTTGGAAGATCATCATGGGCGAGTACGACGGAGCGCATCAGAAACCGCGCACCTGGGAATGAGCCAGCCAACAGAGGGCATCGGACAGGCGACCTGCCCGAAGAGTTCGTGCCGTGGTCTCCCGTGCCTCATCGGCTCGTTTCTAAGGGACACCCGAAGGTAAGCGGCTCGAGTTCGTGAGCCAGGACGAGTGGCAGAAAGGGACGATCTATGGTGTTGAGCGGGCGGTATCGAGGCCTCATCGGATCGGCGCTGGTCGGCGTCGCACTCTTGGTCGCTCCATCTGCATGGGGGCAGGAGAGTGTCGCCGTACGGGCGACGTTGGTCGACGGAACGCTCCCGGCCGATGATCCGACCGCCGCTGCATGGTCTCAGGCTCCACAGTCGGAGTTCCCTCTTTCTCCTCAAGTGCACTGGCCGAACCGGATCCAGGAAGTCACCGTGAAGTCGGTCAAAGTGCGCGGCCTGCACGACGGGCATCAACTGGCGGTGCTGCTCGAGTACGAAGATCCGACGGAGGACCCGGACGATGCCGCGGCACTGGAATTTATGGTTGGGGACAAGAAGGCTCATTTTGCCCACGGTCAGCCGATGCTCCAGGTTGAGGGCGGCCCGGTCAACATTTGGTACTGGAAGAACAAGGATGGGAAGGCCGTCGACATGACCGCGCAGGGATTCGGGACCCTCAAGGCCCAGGAGACCCAGGACGTCAAAGCGAAGGGGGTCTACCAGAATGGGGTCTGGAAGGTCGTCTTTTCGCGAGCGCTCAGCACAACCGATACCGCGCACGATGCACAAATCCGCCCGGGAGATTTCATCAACATCGCCTTCGCCATCTGGGACGGTAAGAAGTTGGAGAGCGGCGATTTGAAGGAAAAGGGCTCGCAAAAGGCCGTCTCCTCTTGGTGGTATTTCCGAGCCGAGCCTCCGCCCGACTACTCCAGCTATCTGTATGCAGGGATGGCGGTCGCGATTGCCGTCGCCCTGCAGTTCGTGATTATCCGAAAGTTGAAGAAAGGGTCGTCCACATGAGGGCGGTCGCCGAAATTCGAATGCCCAAGGTCGTGTTGAGTGGGATTCTGATGGTTGTGGTCGCCGGGGTCGGTGCCGCCGGCTGCGGGCTTTTTCAGAACGAGATGGTCTCACGCGGTCAGCATCTGTACACCCATTACTGTATGCACTGCCACGGGGAGAATGGACGGCAAAACGAAGGCTACAACTGGGCGAGCATGCCGGACCCGCGTCCCAAGGATCTCTCGAACAAGAACGAGATGTCGACGTTCACGGACCAAGAAATCTTTGCGACGATCTCTCGGGACATGAAGGACACCACCCCTGAAGTAGGGGACAAGATCGGCGATGATGAGTTTGCCGTGCCGACGATGCCTACGTTCAAGTACACCTTGTCGGAAGAAGAGATCTGGTCGATTGTGGCCTACGTCCGCACGTTGCATGGAATGAAGCTGACCTACGACCTGGAGGCCAGAAAGAAGGAGCTACAAAACAATGTGCAAGCGGCCCAGCAGGCGTACGATCAAGCCAGGCAGGCCTTCGAGGCGGCTGAGAAGCGAGCTCAGGAAGAGGCCGACAAGAAGGGCGTGGAAGTGGACGACGAGTCTTATGCCAAGGAGCAGGAAGCATTGGCCGCCGCTTCAAAGGAACTCGAAAAGGCCAAAGCCATGCTGACCGCTTTTTCCAGCCGCCCCAAGCCTCCGGCCGTCCCCCGGCCGGATCTGGCCATGTCTCCGCACGACGCCGCGAAGTTGGCTGAACAAGGGAAACGTCTCTACAGCAACAAATACGGATGCAATGCTTGCCATCGGGTCGGAGAAGAGGGGGGAGTCGTCGGGCCAGCCCTCGATCGAGCCGGGTTCCGCCTGAATCCCACCTGGGTCTACCGCTGGATCAAATACCCGCAAGGAATGAAACCGGAGACCCGCATGCCCAATCTTGGCCTCAGCGATGCGGATGCCAAAGCCGTGACGATGTATCTGGCGACGCTGAAAGCTCCGAGAGCGGAACGAGCGATCGAGAAGGCGTCGGTCTCTGAATAGACCTCCACGAATCGTGCGTTTCGATACTGGCCGCTCCTCTTTAGAGGAATCCGATCCAGATCGCGGCCAAAATCGCCCAGCCGACCCAAACGTGCTGTTTGAACAGGCGAAAAGCATCAGCGGGTGCCAGGGGCTTCCGTAGCCTCATCACCTGCTGGCTCAGGAACCCTCCGATACCAGCCAGAAGACCATAAAAGGCCCCGTTCAAGCCTGCCCGCCAGCCTTCGATCCCGAGAAGCATGAGCATCGCGATGAGGCAGCCGGCCACCGCCACCCAGGCACGAGTCCCGAAGAGAATTGCCGCCGATTTGACGCCCAGGCGCAAGTCGTCATCACGATCCTGTAGCGCATAGATGGTGTCGTAGGCGATTGCCCAGCAGATCGTGGCGCCATAAAGCGCCCAGACGGAGACATTCACCGTGTTCTTGACCGACGCCCATGCCATGACAACCCCCCATCCGAACGCCATTCCGAGCATCGCTTGTGGAAGAGGGAAGATCCGCTTGGTGAGCGGATAGACGGCGGCAAGTAGAAGCGCGATAGGGCTCAAGAGAATGACGAGGGGATTGAGGAGCAATAACAATCCGGCGGCGGCAGCCAAGAGCCCGGCTAGTAGCACGACAGCCTGAGGGACGGTCACGGCGCCACTGGCAAGTGGACGTGAGCGCGTACGTTCGACGTGCCGATCGATCGAACGGTCGCTCAAATCGTTCATCACCACGCCCGCACTACGCATTAGAAAGGACCCGACCGTGAAGATGATCAGCAGGCTGACCGAGGGCCGCCCCTCGGAAGCGAGCACGAGCGCCCACAGCGTCGGGAGCATCAACAACAGCGTGCCTGATTGATTCGACAGTCGGATGAGGCGAGCAAGCGATTGCCACGTGCCGAGCGGTAGGGTGTGCGAGACCGTGACCATCGAGGAGGAGGATGAAGGCCGCTGCATGGCGAACCTTAGCCGTGCGCGAAGGGCGCTGTCAACGAAGCTTGACCGCGTTGCCTTCCCTTGCCCCTTTCCGGTATATCAGCCTGGTGTGCCTTGCCTTTTGGCTCGTCCTCATCCCCATGCTGCGCCGTCTCCTGACTTCCTGCTGTTCAGGCGCGCTCTTCTTCCTCTTACTTCTCGCCGGATGTGGAAGCGGCCCGAAACACGCCGGTAGTACACCCACCTCCGCCGTCTTGGCTTCGTCGGCAATCCTGCAGTTCCGCGTGCTGCTTGAGGAAGACCGACAGGACGGCCGCCTGGAGAGCGGCGAGCGGCTTCGACTCAATGCGGAAATCCGTAATATCGGTGTCTCGCGCGCCGAAGACGTCATGCTTCAGGTCTCTGGCACACCGGCCTTTGTCCATGATCTTCCCAGCACGATCCGAATTGGGAATGTCGAGCCCAACGAAACCAAACGCGTCACTGTCAGCGGTGCGGTGTCCTCGATGGTGGAGAGCGGGCCGGTTGAGATCGTCATCATGGTCACGACGGCTGGCGGCGCCGTGCCGGAGCAGAAGAAGTTCGTGATCGAGTGGGCTGGGAGTAACAGGTCGACCGAAGAGGTGGACCGCCCTCCGGACCGTGGCAACCTTGGAGGACCGCGGAGGGCGATCGGGGTTGCGGTCGGGATCGGGGCATACCGCGATGCCAGGCTGCCTTCGTACCGGTATGCCGGGCACGACGCTCAAGTGGTCGCCGACTACCTCGACAGGCTTCTGGGCGTTCCTCAGGAAAAACTGAGGCTCCTCATCGACGACCATGCATTGATCGACGACCTGGTCGAAGTCTTCGAGGAATGGCTTCCACACCAGGCGGAGGTTGAAGGGGAGGTGTTCGTGTTCATCTCGGGGATGATGCAGGTTGACGAGACGACGGCTGAGGTGTTGCTGTTGCCGTATGACACAGGTCCGCGCTCGCTGCGACGCCGGTATCCGATCCGGCGGATCCGCCACGCGATAGCCAACCTTCCCGTCCGCCGGGCCGTGTTGTTGCTAGATTTGCGGCCTCTGCCGACGGGCGCGGACGCCACCAAGTCGCTGGTGCCCGTGTGGGATTCCGGGGGCCGATTCAGTGGCGGGAAGATGGTCCAAATTCAGGCCACGACCGGAACACAGGAGGCGATCTCATACGACGACGCCAATCATGGACTGTTCACCTATTTTCTCCTGAAGGGCCTTGGCGGGGCGGCGGACCACGACCGGGACCGGGTGGTTGCGATCGGAGAATTGTGTGACTACGTACGCGAGAACGTGAGACGCGCGGCCCAAGAGCGCTGGCAGCGTCTACAGGAGCCCGTCTGCCTGTCGGCGCCCACTGTGCTCACTCAACCTCTCGTCTATGTGAGTGAAGGGCGTCCGACACGTTGACACGTGCCCGATCTCCTGAGTATAGTGTCACCTCGTCCCTACCCTTTTCCCTCGTCCTGCCCACCGGAAGCCGGCGTAGCTCAGCTGGCAGAGCAGCGGTTTCGTAAACCGCAGGTCGCTGGTTCGATCCCAGTCGCCGGCTCCAGCAGTTTACAAAGGCTCGGAGCCTTCCCTCTGGACCTCTGCGCTCAATCGCCAGCTTCAGAATCACATTTCCGGTGAAGCTGTGCTTGTCTTGCGAGGGGATTGTATTGCTTGCGGTGTGTGCTGTTTCCTGCCCTTCTTTCGGTTTAGGACCCACGCCCAATTGTGTGCGGCGTTCAATTTCCTTAGGCTGTCCCTGTCTTTCAAGAAAACAGGGAGGTGCGCATGTCTTGTCCACGATGTGATGGGCTTATGGTGCCGGAATCGCTTGAGGACCGCGAAAGTACCTACATCAAGAGTCTTGCCTTGAAGTGCCTCAGTTGCGGGAACGTCGTTGATCCGTTGATTCTCAAACATCGAGAACAAGGACAATCCTCTTATCGGCGCTCCGCACTTTGGTAGTCAGTCTAGTACTTTCGTCTAATTGCCGGCATGGGAAGCGTCCCGTATAAACGTGGTCGCTCAAAGCACGATTTGGAGGTGAAATGAGTTACTTCTTGGGTGGCCTGGCATTCTTATATATCGTCTCCTGGGGTTGGCTCTTAGCCGAAATTCTCGGCTCGGCTGACAGAGGGCTCACAACCATGTGCGGTGAGGCTCCTCCCATTTCCGAGCATTCCGTGCAGCGTGCAAATACCACTACTACTGACGCCCGCCGATCAGCGTGGATCCCTTTGTCCAAAGGCGCCCTTCCTTCCCTCGAATCGCACTCGTCCTAACGGGAACAACTTTACGCTCCACCAGATGGCCGCGAGACTGATGAATTTTCTATCCCGATCACCGATTAGGGAGGCTGGTTCGACCGTAGCTCAGATGCCAATACGGGCGTTGAGGCATCCTGAAATGCACATCGCAAGCCCTTCCTTCCAAGCCTCGCGGACCCGTGACTCAGCCGACCATTCTATTGCCAGATTGACGAGTCACATCGTCGTCTTGCACGCCGTCGTTCCCATCTGATTCTGTCATCCATCCAAACGGTGGTGACAGCGAGAGGTCGGCTCTGACGACATGGGCGTCCATTCTTGTCCCGTTCAACCCCTCGATCGCCGCACGGGCTTCCTCCGCGGCTGCCATGCTGACCAAGCCAAACGGCAGAAACCCTGAGTGAGGTCGGCGGGCAATCACCACCGCGATTACAGTCCCAAATGGCGCCGCCACCGCTTGCAGCCGAGCAGGTGTCACGTTCCTGGGAAGACCATCGACGAAGAAGATATTGCTCATGAGCGCCCCGCCCGTACCCATCTTGAATCTTGGCTAGTGTCCTCCCAGAAGCCGGCGGCGTGCAACTGTCCGGATGGACTAGTCGGTGCCCTGCCTTAGTGTCTCTGTTTGAGCTCAAAGCGAGCACCGCCCGCGCAATGCGAAATCAATGACTTCTCGCTTCTGCTCGCTACCGTGAAAAGGAAGGTGTCGCCCTCGCTTGCGAGAATCGTCCAGGCGTGGTTTATTTACCAATATGAAAGCAGTCCGGATCACGGCTTGGCCGTTCTTGTGGGTGATAGCTCTGCTTGCGGTGCTCGCTGTGGGCGTGCGGCCTGCTTCGGCCTCGATATTGAGAGAGCAGCTTATCCCGATTCTCGGTGTGACCATAGAAGAGAAGCAAGTGGTGGGCGCTGTCGCTAGCGTCAGGATTTCTTTTGAGGAGCGTCGAGATCGAAGCGGGCTTGCCGTGCAGTTTCAAAGGGGGCCCGGGAAGTTCTCCCATATGGCCCAGACGGCTGTCGAGCAAGCGATCTACCGGACGGCACGGGCGGCAGGGCTGGGCACGGAGTCCTGGACGATCGTGCTCTCGGTGCTTGATCCCGGTGTCACGCTCTACGGTGAGAGCTTGTCGGCGATGGTTGGTTTGAGTGTGGTGGCGTTGGCAAAGGGCGATCTTGTCCTGCCAGATCGAACTATTACCGGGACCGTGACACCGGACGGCCATATCGGTCCGGTCGGCGCCGTTCCTCTCAAAGTTATGGCCGCGGAACAAGCCCACATACGCCGTATTCTCGTCCCTGAAGAGCATGACCCGGCCGACGGTGATTGGCGTACGCCGTTCCTCCTGCAGATTTCACCGGTTGGATCAGTCAATCAAGCCTATTTCGCACTCACCGATCACCCGTTGCGGTGATCACCCACACCTGATTTTCATCTTCACCGATACCGCCCCCGTTCCTCCACTGATAACTTAAAACTTTTGCGAGCGCTCGGGCGCGGACACGATGAAATCCTGGGCCTGGCTCTGCCCGCTGCTTCTATCTTCCTGCTTGTCGATGGGGAATGAAAGGATCACGGACGAGCGCCTAGTAGCATCGATTCGACCCGGCGAGACTCTCCAGTCTCAGGTGCTGGCGAGACTGGGGGACCCCAATGACCGCCATGCAATTCGGCTGTCGGGATATCGCCATGAATCCTGGATCTACCGCTATCACCGGTCACGCATCAACCCGGCTGAGTACCTACTCGGCGTTGGTCTCTATGTCAGCGGCATCGGCTTGCCAGATCACGACGAGACGTTGGCAGTGTTGTTTGATCCAGACGGCGTCGTCGCCTCCATCGTCCATACCCGTTCCTCTTACCAAACGTCCAGCTTCGCTCCAGACCTCGTGATCGAGACAATGACTCAGGGGACGTTATGGGTCGGACGTATCGTGCATTTTTCCGGGAGCCTTCGGTGGCCTGCCGAGTCACCCTAACTCTGGGGCCTGAGCAAGATATGCCAAGACACATGGACCACATACGTGATAGCGCTGCTCAATCTGAGTAGCCCGATCGCCATCATCGACCAGCTGTTGCCAGGGCGCTGTCACCTGTTTCCTTCATTGCACGCTCTATTGTTAGTGATGGTCGACAGTAAGTTTCGAGGTCATGCCGATTCGTTGAGACGACCAGCACAGCGGGTCATCAGGTTTGGTAGTGTGCTTTGCCAGCCGGCCAACCTGGTGCTGCTTTGCCTGTTGATTGGCTGTCAACATCCTTTTACTCAGAGATCTTCCGCAGGTCCAGATTCTTCCTTCCAGGAATTGTGGGCCGTGTACAGACATTGCCAGGAGAGCGATACTCCTGAAGAACTGTTATATGACGCTGCCGTCCTCAATCGCTTTGGCGGAACTCCTCAACACTCCGTGCCCCGTCTTTTCCGGCCAGTGCAGGGCTTGATCGACCCGCCTGTCAGTCGTCTTGCTGTCGACCCTTACGCCATGGCACAAGCCTGCACCCTCAAGGCTGCTGACGCGGCGTTGAACGTCGGCTGGAGCGAGACGGCCATGGGACTGTACCGGCAAATCATTCCAAAGGGGCCAAGCGCTGGCGACTATTATGTACGGCAAGCTGAAGCCAGGTTGACCGACATGTTTACCCAAACAACCAAGGACGGGACAACGACCTCACAGCACGATTCCGACCCCAGAGCGCCGGTTCCCTCGACTTTTCGTTGAGACGCCGCTCACCATCCGCTTTCAAGCATATCGGTGGCGGAGAGAAAAGACATTGACCTGTCTCGGCCTTTGACCTAAGGTAATGGCGTTATCAATGGGCACTACTTGAGTCACACAATCGATTCCTGATCGCGAGATGGAGCCCACACTGAGACCGTCCCCGGGCATCCGCGTGGAAGCTTTCAATCGTCGGCGCTCTTTCCGAGCCTCCTCCAATCCTTCTTTTAGCTTCCTGGTACACCAGCTTGGGGTCAGCTTCGTTCCTTGCAGAAGTGAAACGGCCTTGCTGTTTTTTCTTCTGCCTCGGCTCTCTCTAGCCACATTGCGTCATGGTCTAACCCTGAGCGCTTTGCTCGTTGGCCTTCAAGGACAAGCGATCGAACAAGATCCGCCTCTGACTCTTCCTAGTTACGCGAGCAAGATGGCAAGGACCGCGTACGTGCACCACCGGCTTTGGATGTTAGTCGGAGAATCCTTGCTCGGCTATCAGCTTGCCGGAAGGTCGAGAGCCTTCAGCTCATATGAGGAATCAAATTAAGCAGTGCGGCCAGGGGTCGAGCCGCCTCATATGGTCATTGCTCGACGCCAGGCTCTTCTCTAACACGGCTTCCTGTCTATGTCTGGTCGCTTTGACGCATTGCGCAAGTGAGGCCGAAAACCGGATAACGGGCGTTGAGCAACGAATGGACGCTCTAACCCTGGAACACCAATTACTGCCACAGCAAATGGAAACCTTGCGCATCAAGCTCGATGCGCTCGATCAAGAAGTTCGAAGTCGTCAAGGCCGGATCAGCGCCGAGATCGGTCATTTCCGCAATGAAGACCTTACCCATCTGACACACCGAATTGATGTATTGACCGAGAACTTTCAACGTTTTCGTCGCGAGATCGGCGAGGAAACTGAAACAAGCCGGCTTGCGGCCCATCTCGAGGACCTCCGCCAGTCAGTCGCTCTCCTAAATCGACGACTTGAGCAACTGGAGATGGATCAACAACAGGCATTTGCAGCAGAAACTGCGTGGCTGGCAGCGGTGGCGGGGCAGTTGGAATGGAGCCGACAGCGCATCGTCAAGGGTCAAGGCACTACCGGGAAAGCAGGACGTCGGGAAGTTGGCGATGAGCGGGAAGGTCAGGCGGTCGGCCGACCATAATTACTGCCTTTGAAACACTCGGTGGGCTGTTCTGGAGACATAGAGGATCGATCCCAAAAAATCCGCTCCATCCAACGCGTGGATCAAGTCGTCCACTTCGTCGGAGTTGCTCAGTTCGACGTATCCGAAGGACGATGAGCGGCCGCGCATGTCCTTCACGACATGGGCAGAAACGACGCGGCCGTACATGCCGCATAACCTCCTCAACTCCGTGCACGTGATGTCTCCTGGCAACCCCTCAATACAGAGGCGTGCTTCCATGGCGTCTCCTTCTTTGAGGCCAGGAGGAGGATGCCTAACCGCTACATAAGGCTGCAATTGACAGTTCGTTGTAAGACGTTCGTCCTTCTCGAAGGGCCTGCAATCAACAAGCTGATGGGGGAGAACTAACCTGAAGGGAGGTGGAAGTGATGGCGACAAAGAAAGCTGCGAAGAAGCCGGCAAAGAAGGCGGGTAAGAAGAAAAAGTAACCTTCCCGGGACAGGAGAGGCGGAGCCAACCCCCGCCTCTCCTTGGTCTCCCCCCTGAGTGAGATCACCCAGCGAGAAGAGGCAGCCCGAATCCTTGGCCACAAGAACTCGGACTTTCAGTCTAGCACAGCCAGTCGTGTAGGATACAGCCTCAATTGCTGGCATAAGTTATTGAAAATAAATGTATTAGTTTCTGAAGCTCTTCATCATGCCTGAAAGCCATGGCCTTGTGCCTTATCGTCTTACTTGGCCGTGCAGCCTTGCGCTACGAGGCCCAATGTCGAGGATCCCGGGTCGACCATAACTCTTGCAATCAGGCATTTCCAAGTCGAGGGCTCGCCGTCCGCTCACCCATTCGCTTTGACCGTCCCCTTCATGAGCAGCTGGTTCTCTGCAACAGGGGCGACTTGTCAGGCTACCGACCAGAGTGGAATAGTTCCACAGTCGGAAGTGGTGATTTGCTCCACAGGTTCGCGGGCTAGGCTAGTGACTCGTCTTCTTTAAGACCGGTTGTCTTGCCCGGGTCAAGAGAGGGTGGGCCCTCTTGAACAGCTGGAGGCTGAGTTCCGGATAGTCCATCATATCTCGCATGTGTTTGATGCGCGGAAAGGGACCAGCAACGGGTGTTCCTTTGGGAGGAGGGAGCGGCGTCGGGGAGCTATAGTCGGAAGTTGTGGAACGGGGTGAGAGAGGTGGCGTACCTTTCCGGGTGAACACGAACCCACACACCGGCTGGCAGGCCGGGGAAAGGCACGCCGATGATGACGATAGTCCGAACGACCACGGGAGCACAAGAGCAGGAGCCGGAGGTGGCCACGGCGCTGGATGCCTTGGCCCGCGAGGGCGCCCGCCGCATGATCCTGGCGGCGTTGGAAGTCGAAGTGGAGGAATACCGGCGGCAGCACCACGAGGCGCGCGACAGCCGCGGCCATGCGTTGGTGGTCCGCAATGGGCAGGCCCAGCCTCGGCGCGTGACGGTGGGCGCGGGGACGGTCACGATTCGAGCGCCGCGGGTGAATGATCAACGCGTGCTGCATGGGACCCGACAAAAGTTCACCAGTGCGATTCTCCCGCCGTACCTGCGTCGCTCGCCGCAGGTCAGCGCGGTCCTGCCGCTGCTCTATCTCCATGGGCTCTCCACCGGGGATTTCCGGGAGGCGCTTCCGGTGCTGCTCGGCGCCGATGCGGCGGGGCTCTCGCCCAGCGCGATCACACGCCTGACGGCGACCTGGCGGACCGACTATGACCAGTGGCGTGAGCGCCCCCTGGCGGATCGCGACTTCATCTATATCTGGGTAGACGGGGTGCATTTCACCATTCGGCTGGAAGATGATCGCTTGGCGGCCTTAGTCGTGGTGGGCGTCCGCCCCGATGGGACGAAAGAGGTGATCGCGATCGAGGACGGCTATCGCGAGAGCACCGAGAGTTGGCTCACCGTGCTGCGAGACCTCAAACGCCGGGGGATGCGGGCCCCCGCGTTGGCCATCGGGGACGGGGCACTGGGGTTCTGGGCCGCCGTGCGCGAGGTCTGGCCCGAGACACGGGAGCAGCGGTGCTGGGTCCATCGCATCGCCAATGTGTTGGACAAGCTCCCCACCCGGCTGCAGCCCCAGGCCAAGCGCGCCTTGCACGACATGATGTATGCGGACACCCGGGCCGCCTGCGAGCAGGCGATCGACCGGTTCGCCCAGGATTATGCGGCGAAGTATCCGAAAGCCGTGAACTCCCTGACCACCGATGTCGCTCGGCTCCTGACCCATTTCGAGTTCCCGGCGGCCCACTGGAAACATATTCGGACGACCAACCCGATTGAATCGACGTTCGCTACGGTGAAGCTCCGGACGCGTGTCACCAAGGGGGCTGGCTCGCGGACCGCGGGCCTGACAATGGCGTTCAAGCTGCTGGAGGCGGCGCAGCAATCGTGGCGCCGGCTCGATGCCCATGAGCTGCTGCCGTTGGTCCGGGCGGGGCGTGTGTTCAAGGATGGGCAGCAAGTCGAGCGAGAGGAAGAACAGTCAGAGAAGAACACAGGAAAGGTCGCCGCCTAATCACCTCAATCCACAACATTTGACAATATCTCCGGACGGCATTCGGATACTCACTGATCGCTTGTGGCCTCGAGGGCTAAGCAAGGAGAAAGCCAGGATCGATCAGTGGCGAAAGGACCTGGCTCCGAGCGACGACCTTCGAAAGTGGTTTCGACATGATCCGGCCAAGTGGAATGACTTTCGTAGACGCTATCGTGATGAGTTGCGTGCCTCAGAGCGGTTTGAGGCCCTTCGTACGTTGGCACGGATCGCCTGTCGTCGGCGGGTGACGCTGCTTTTTGCAGCCGCCAACGAACAGCAGAACCAGGCAATCGCCTTGAAGGAGTTGCTAGAAGAGATTCGATGACCTGTCTTGACTGATGAATCCCAACTGTCCTATGCTGCGCTCCCGCCAGATGACGAAGACGAGAGATTCACAAGGGACCCCGCTTCTTCTTTCCCGTTCACTGGTCTCGGGTCTGATGAAGCTCTACGATTATCCCGACCCTAGGCGGCCCGGGCGTGTGATCCGAGGATATGATCGCCTCCATGCGGTGCGCACCGCTCGCATGTGTGCTGCCGTTGCTAGCCGGCTCGGCCATCCTCCCGAACGAGTGAGGCAATACCAAATTGCATGCTTGCTTCACGACCTCGGGCGAGCGGGGCTCGACCGGCGATTGTTCGGCAGCGTGTGGTCCTGGGCCAGGAGGCACGGGATTCCCACACGACCGCGAGAATGGCGGGCTGTTCACCCGGACACTCAATATGGGCGGGAGACCGAGGCCTTCCTGAAGCGTTACGGGGCCGACCTGGAAGCTGAAGGAATCCCGGTTGATGCCTGGACCCGGGAACAGGTTGAGATGCGGCTCGGCTATGCTCGCCGCCTGGCTCGCCGGTTGATGGCTGTAAGGCCCGCCTTGCGCGATCTCGGTGTCACGTGGTCTCGATGGATGACCTTGGTGACGCTCTATTATTACTATCCTGAGAAGCTTGCGGGGGCTGAAGCCTGGGTCAAAGAGCTGGCCGAAGTCCTGGTGGCCTGTGAGCAATTCGAGGCCTATAGCAATCGCCAGCGTGGCTCAGACTACTATGCTCGAAAAGGGGAAAGTCTCGAGGAAGCCTTCAATTACCTGCAGAAGCTAAGGTTGGAAGGGATTCTGAGCCAACCTGTTCTTGATGCCCTCACGTTGCTCGCCGCCGAAGGCATCTTCGACCATATCCTTGCTCAGGCCCGGCGCGCACCCTTGACACGTCGGGAGCTAAACTTCTTGAGGAACTTGGTCGCCACGGAGTGTGCGGCATGCCGGTGAAGACCGTCACCTTCCGTGTGGAGATGCCCGGTGAGTGCCAGTTTGAGAATATCACCGGGCCCGTGCGTAAGGCACTGGACAGCACCAGCTTGCGGGCTGGGCTTGTGGCCGTATTCGTGAAGCACACGACGGCGTCGGTATTGATCATCGAAGATGAGCCTGGCATCCGGGCCGATACCAAGACCTTTTGGGATCGCTTGATTCCTGCCGACCCACGCTGGCAACATAATACACTGAACCCCGGGGAAGACAACGGCCATAGTCACCTGCGTGGGCAACTCCAGGGCCCCTCCATCGTTATCCCGTTCGCCGAGAGCACCTTGCTTCTCGGGACGTGGCAACAGATCGCCCTCCTCGATTTCGATACCCGCGCTCGTACGCGAGAAGTCATCGTCCAAGTGATCGGGGAGTGATCGGTACCGTCCCTTCCTCGTTGTGGGTGCGGTCAGCGTTCGTGGACGTGCCGGGTTGCTGTTGACTTCCCCTTCCTCCGTGCTGCTTTCGTTATTCTGGATGAGCGCCTCGAAGTTAATTCGTTCCCCCTCCTCTCGGAGCTTGCAATGCCGTCTCGTTTGCGTCGGTGTGAAGTGGGCGGTGGAGACAGCTGGGAACCCTGAGGGGCTAGCAGGGGCAGTATGCACCGGGGACGCAGCTCGCACCAGCAGGTTCAGCGTGAAACAGTCGGTCGCAAGTTGAGCTGTGCTGTGGCTCCCCGGGCAGGACTCGAACCTGCGACCAATCGGTTAACAGCCGATCGCTCTACCAACTGAGCTACCGGGGAATGCAGGTGGTAGGTGAGGACAAACGGGGATGTATTCTAACGAAAGGACGATCATGATTCAAGGCCGTTTCTTGGGCGTATTGATCGGTCACATTCCAAAGTCGGCTTCGTCCTCTTCATCCGCGGCGTCAGAGGTGCCCTCGGACAAAGCCGCGTAGTGACGGGCCCACGTGAGGTAGATGTGGCCGCTATCTCGCATCGCATCCGCGCCCTTCATCAACTTGCCGGCGAGCTCAGTGTCTTTGCCGCTTGCCTGGATTTCGACGGCACGCCGCTCCAAAGCTTCCGGGAACTGCTGCAGAAGGGTGGAGATCTCAATGATCAAGGAGGAGACGATATTGTCTTCACGTTCCATGGTGCGCCTCAATAAAAAACCCCATGACGCCGGCGTCATGGGGTTTTCAATACCGAGTACCGCTTAACCCTGGTAGGCCTGCCCCAACGCCGCCGATTCCCCTTTTTGCGACATGAGCCTTCCGCTTGCACTCACCGCCTGCATCTCGATGGCCTGGTGCTTGGCTGCGTTGCAGACGACAACACAGAGCTCGCATCCTTTGCAACGGTTGATGTTCACTTCGGCGACCATCTTCGTCACGTTGAGGTCCAGACAATTCGCTTCGGGGCAATACATGATGCACAGGCGGCAGCCTTTCTTGGCGACGCACTTTTCTTCAATAACTTGGGCTACGTTATACATGCAGGGTCCTTTTCTTCGGGTTCTTCAGGCCGAGGCGGTCGCCGGGAAGCCGACTTTCAATTCAACGTTGTTCTTTTCCGCCCATTCAGCGCCCAATTCGTAAGCTCGCCGGACGGTTGCCAGGTTCTTCTGGAGCAGCATTTCTTTCTTGGCAAACTTCTTCTTGATCGCTTCGTCCAATGAGGCCGTTCCGCCCGATGCCACGAATTTCTTGCCGAAGCGCTCCTGAAGGGCGCCATCGAGCGCTTCCATCGACACGCATTTCGTGATGCCGGCCACGGACCCGATCATCGTCATGTTGGTGGATAGTTCAGTACCCGCGATCTCAAGTGCAATCTGCGTCCCCTTGATATAGAAAACGGCAACGTTGAGATCCTCGAGCCGCTTGATGTCTTCATCTGACAGCAAAGGGACGTCCGAGTTGATGATCACCACGCCGTTTTCTTTGATGCCTGAATAGAATGGCATGGTGTAGCTTTTGCCCATCGTGATGACCTGTGGGTGGAAGACCTCGATCACATCCGGGAACACAAGCTCTCCGCGGTCGTAAATTCGTTCCACTCCAATCCGGCAATAGCTTTCAGCCGGCGCCATTCGCTTCTCGGCTCCGAAGAACGGGTTGGAAATAGAGAACCTGCCGTCGCGGTTGGCCGCCATGGCCATCACGTGTGCGGCCGTCACGGCACCCTGTCCTCCCAGGCCGGACATGCGGATGTTCAAGCGTTTCTTAATCATATGGACCTCCGGCTCAGCGTACTCGGTTCTTGCTTAGGCTTCCTGTGCCGCAAGCTGCTTCGCGGCGGCTTTCCGTTCCTTTTCTTTAGCTGCCAGTTCCGCGAGCAGTTGCTTGGCCGGCTCGCTGACATATTCCTTGTACGCGAAACGTTCAGTCGGCTTCTCGGAGTCCCGCATCTCCTGAAGACCTTCCATGCTGTTCTTGCCGATTTCGAGGATGCAGGGCGTGTACAGCTGCAAATACGTCGGACCGATCTCACGGGCGATGAGCACCGCGTTCCGGATCACCTTTTCGACGAGCGAGGGCTTGCTTACTGTGCAGTTGACGACGTAGTGACAACCCGATTCGCGGGCGATTTCGGGCAGCCGCACCTTCTCAAAGGTTTTCCCGACCGGCGCCATCTTCGCAACGAAGCCTTTCTGCATCAACCCGCTTTCCTGGCCGCCGGTATTGGCATAGAGCTCGTTGTCAAAACAGATGGTGGTGAACTTTTCCTGTCGGAACCACGCCTGTAACGTCATGTCGAGTCCGATGTCCACGGTGGCCCCATCACCTGCCAGCACGACGACATCTTTGACCCGACCGGGGAAGCGCACCGTCAGCGCCCGCTTGAGTCCCGAAGCAATGGCATTTTGGTTTCCGAAGAGAGAGTGGATGTTATGGACGGCCACATGGGGAAACACCAGGCTGGTGCAGCCTGTCGAGCCGACCATGACCGTGTCCTCGGGGTTGGGCAAGGAGGCGAGAATGTAACGGAATGCCATTGATTCCGGGCATCCGGCACACAGGGAGTGTTCTTCGATCAGTTCCTTTGCGGTCCCGATGTCTTTCCAGCCCCGGTCTTCTTTTCCATACGTCGCCCGATTGACCAGGTCTTGGTATTCCGGGGGCATGATCTCGAAAAATTCCGGCGCAATCTTGATCCGCTCTTTGCTCATGGACGCCTCCTCACAGGCAGCTTGGTCGTCAGATTGTCACGTACGCGGGCGGCTCTCAACTCCCGCGGCCGGCCAGCGACACGGTTTGCATCCCCAGCGTGGTCTTGATCTCGGACACGATGATTTCGGGTGGCATCGTCATCCCGCCACAGACGTGAGGTCCGGCCACTACGCGGTCGCTGTTCGGGATCGTGGCGCGGATCTCTTTCGCAAGCCAGCCGGTTACGTTGAACTCCGGTACGAAGATATGTTTCGCGTGCTTGGTCGCCTCGCGGATTTCCTCGCCCGGCCACGGCCGCAACGTTTTGATCTTGACCAACCCGCACCGGACCCCTTCATCTTCGAGCAGCCTGATGGCTTCGCGCCCCTGGGACACCGCAGTGCCGGATGCCACGATTATGATCTCGGCATCCGTATTCTCCGTATCGATGAGACCGTTCAGCCAGCGGATTGAATGCTTGCGGGATCGCTCGACCGCGGCCCACACTTCCTGTTGCCAGCTCGCGTGGGTAGCATAGCTGATGTAATTGCTCTTCATGACAAAGGGATCTCGCATCATCCGGACCGGTGGACATTCCATGTCCATGCAAGGAACTGGCGAACGGTAAGGATCGTAGGGCGGTAGGCACATGTCAGGCGGCGTTAACTGCACGACGTCTTTCGTGTGCGTGACGAAAAATCCATCGCAGCACAGAGCAAGGGGCAGATGGACGTCTGGCTCCTCAGATACCATGTAGCCCTTGAGGATCCAATCGAAGAAATCCTGCGCTGTCTCGGCATGCCACACGAGCATGCCGGTATTCAGCAGGTAGGAGATTTCGAGCGTGTCCGGCTGAATCGAAAGCGGAGAGTTGATGCCCCGACACGTGACGATCATCTGAATGGGTAGCCGAGCCCCGGCCCACATTGGGAAGTTTTCCATCGCCCGCATCGTGCCCGGCCCCGCCGTTGTGGTAAAGACCCGGGCCCCACCGAAGGCGGCGCCGGCACATTGGGACATGACCGCAAATTCGCTCTCCCCGCGGAAGTAGTCGCCGATATAGCCCTCAGCAAACAACTCACCGATCAGCGCGGCGGCCTCGCTCTGCGGTGTGATCGGATAGGCAATCATGACGTCACAGCTGGCGCGACGAATGGCTTCCTTGATCACCTCGCTGCCGGTAAAAAAGGATGGACTGCGCGGTGCCTCGTTCATGAGGTACCAAGGATCGGTGTAGGTCTGTCCCTTCTTGTTCTGTGTTCCGATCACGGATTTGCTGTCAGCCATTGGACCGGCCTCCTTTCAACAGCCGCACTGCGGCCGTGCCACCATGAGCGCCGCCTAAGAACGAGCTCCGCCGTTCCTAGCGCCAGGAGAAAACTTGACAGAGCCCTTCAGCTTCTTGACCCATTCGGCAAGACGCATGATCTTCTCGGCTGTCGCATCGCGGAACGACAGCATTGCGTCTTCATGGCCTGCCTGTGCACACATCGCCATGGTATAACAGGACGTTCCGCCGCGGATGATCTTCAACGACAAGTTGGCTTGATGGCAATGCACGCCGACGAACATGCAGCAGTCGATCTTGTTGTGCCAAATGGTGAGATTGGGGTGGTTGGGATTGATCTCGATTTCCGGGTTGATCTTCGGGTACTTAGGGCGATAGTCAGGCATTGGGATCAGCATCGGCTTCTGATCGGGCGTGACACATTCCCGAATTGTCTCATACAGATGACGAATTGCTGTTGCCTTCTTGGCCGCCTTTTCGTTCCAGGCCCAGAGCACGAGCGGACCCGGAAAGATCGTGGGCACCTTTGCCAATAGAAACTGGCGTGCTGCCTCCTCCATCGCCTGCTCTTCGGGAACAATCACGCCATTGATGTGTCCTTCGCCGGGATTGGGCAGGCGGATCCCCATGCTGGCCGCGGCGGGCGGCAAAAAGTGCTCTGGCCCCGGTAGCACGCGATACTGACTCATTCTCGTCGACTCCTCGGTCTTCGTAGGCATGGGAATTCACCGCTCCATTCACTTAACCCATTGGAAGTCTGATGCTTACTGTAAGCGTTGTCGACCATTATCTGCAAGCCGGCAGAAGGCCCACACGGAAGGGATTATGGTCCATCGAGAGGGCGTCCTGTAGGCCTTTCGTCCCACAGCCCTCCCTCGCATTTTACCAATACTCCCGCTCGGTTGAAGTAAGCGAGTATAGCGACGCTGGTTTTCTGTTGTCAACGAACAATTGGACCCGAGGCGCATCAGCATGACTACCCTGACCATTTTCAGTTCAAGAGAAGTGATAGGGAAAAGTTGTCGTGACGACAACGCCCGGCAGGCCCAATTATGGCGATTGAATCGGGTAGAAGACCGGGGAAAAGGGATGGATCTCGACTCGTTCGAAGATCCCGTGGATGGTATACGGGTCTTCTTTAACCAAAGCCTCCGCTTCAGCAAAGGACTCAGCGGCGATGACCATCAAGCTTCCCGCTCCATCGGTTAATGGACCGGCGAGCAGCAACCGGCGTTGCGCCTGGAGCGCTTCAAGCTTGGCGAGGTGGGCAGGACGATGGACCGTTCGCTTGGCGGCGCCGTCCGGACCATCGAAGCCCAAAATCACGAAGTGCATTATGGCCCTCTTTATGGCTCCAGTGGTTGGCGGCCCGCGAACCCGCTATCAATGTCGTGCCACCAGCGGATCTCCGATTCGCCGTGTTTCCAACATAGATAGACGATTCGTCCATTCAGTTGAAAGGGAAAATCGCATAACCCCATGTCCAAGTCTTTGACCAGCACCCCAAGCTCCTGAATGGCATGAAGATGCTCGCCAATTTGCTCCAAGGCTCGAATGTACAAGGGGCCGGCAAAACTACCGCCGCCGAGTTGTGCGTTAGCGCTCGCCTTCTTGATTTCATCTTTGACGCCAATCAGTACGCTCTTACCATGTCGAATGGCGCTGAGGTGGCGTTCGAGTTGCGGGATCAGGCGATTAGCTTCGGAGAGGGTGAAGATGCGCTCGAGATTCTGGCCTTCCTCAAGATTCCCCATGGCAGCTGGTTTATCACAAACGGTAAGAGGGTTCAATTGCACCAGGGAAGCGGCCAAGAGCGTTGCCGCCCCATCACATCAGGTGACTCTTGCCGTGGGAACCCTATTGACAATGGAAAACGCCGTGGCTATCATAACTCCAGCTTCCGAAGCGACCCGACAGTACTTCCACTCCTGTACAGCTTCCCGGGGCAGATCTCGAATCAAATCGTAGTTGACATCAAACAACGGTTCGGTTGGCGTGGTCCCGTTCGAGAGAGCATCATACAGTATCCGGGCCGTGTCTTGCGCAAGATGAGGGAGGTATAGAGCGCAACGTCCATCCTTCGGTGGCCATCCTCTTCACTGCGGTATCTTCATCACGAACTCGTCCATGTTCGACATCACATGCCGGGGCTTGCTCCGAGTATTCACCTGTTATAGCGTCTAGGCTTTTTGTCAAAGGGAGAAGACCATGCACCTTGCTGAACTCAAGCAGAAATCGATCGCGGACCTGAACGAGGTCGCCAAAGATCTCAAGATCGAAGGCGCGGCCAACCTGAGGAAACAGGAATTGATCTTCGCCATTCTTCAAGCACAGACCGAAAAGAATGGCGCGATCATGGGGGAAGGCGTTCTTGAAACCCTGCCCGACGGCTTTGGGTTTCTTCGTGCGCCGGATTCTAATTACCTACCGGGTCCCGACGACATTTATATCTCACCTTCGCAGATCCGCCGGTTCAACCTGCGTACCGGCGATATCGTCTCGGGCCAGATCCGCCCGCCCAAAGAAAGTGAGCGGTATTTCGCGCTGCTCAAGGTCGAAAAGGTGAACTATGAAGACCCTGAAGTGGCGCGGGACAAGATTCTGTTCGACAACCTGACCCCTCTGTATCCGCAAGAGCGGATTCAGCTTGAGCACGATCCCGAAGAGTACTGCACCCGCGTGATGGACCTGATCACCCCGATCGGCAAGGGGCAGCGCGGGCTGATCGTCGCCGCGCCCCGCACCGGGAAGACCATGCTGCTGCAGGCGATCGCGCGGGCGATCATCAAGAACCACCCGGAAATCGTCTTGATCGTGCTACTCATTGACGAGCGGCCGGAGGAGGTCACCGATTGGCAGCGGCAGGTGAAGGCCGCCGAAGTGATCAGTTCGACGTTTGATGAGCCGGCCCAGCGACATGCGCAGGTCGCCGAGATGGTATTGGAAAAGGCCAAGCGTCTCGTCGAGCACAAGCGTGACGTCGTCATCCTGTTGGACAGCGTGACTCGTTTGGCGCGGGCCTACAACACGATTGCGCCGCCGAGCGGGAAGGTCCTGTCCGGTGGTCTTGATTCCAATGCACTGCAGCGCCCGAAACGCTTCTTCGGTGCGGCCCGGAATATCGAGAACGGAGGCAGCTTGACGATCATGGCGACGGCGCTGATCGATACCGGCAGCCGTATGGACGACGTCATTTTCGAAGAGTTCAAAGGCACCGGTAATATGGAAGTGCATCTCGACCGCCGCCTGGCCGACAAACGGATTTTCCCGGCCATTGATATCAGCCAGTCAGGGACCCGCAAAGAGGAACTGTTGGTGGATCGTGACCGGCTTAACAAGATGTGGATCCTCCGCAAGGTTCTGAGCCCGCTGGGTACGATGGAGGCGATGGAATTCTTGATGGACAAGATTCAAGGCACGAAGAGCAATCAGGAGTTCCTGCAGTCGATGAATCGATAGGACGAACGAGTGTGATCGAGTCGAAGTGCTTGGCGACCTAGGCACCCGGCTCCGAGCAAAAGGAGAATCATGAAGCAGGGTATTCATCCGGACTACCGCGTCGCAACCGTTCATTGTGCCTGCGGGGTCACCTTCAAAACCCGTTCCACGGTGGGGAACATCAACGTCGATATTTGCTCGCACTGCCATCCGTTTTTTACGGGGACTCAGAAGATCGTCGACACGGAAGGACGCGTCGAGCGGTTCAAGAAGAAGTACGCCAAGAAGAAGTAATCAGGCGGTCGCCGATTACTTCGGCGTTCCGAGAGGCATCGGGTGGGGGACACGTTCACAATCGATCTGAAGGACGCCCCTCTGTTGGCCAAGTGGGAAGAGGTGGCGAACCGATATGAAGAGCTGAATCGTCAGCTCAGTGACGAGTCCGTGCTCAATCAGCCTGCCCTCCTGCACAAGCTCAACAAGGAGCGAACCGAGATCGAGGAGTTGGCTCAGCTCTTCACGGTCTATCACCAACTGCGGAAGCAGGAGGCCGATGCGGAGCAGATGCAGCAGGATGCGAGCGTCGGCCCAGAGCTGCAGGAGCTCGCTGCCGAGGAGGCTCGAGAGCTGCGTGCTCGCCGTCGAGAAATGGAGCGGCGCGCGCTCGAACTGCTTGAGCCCAAGGATCCCCGGGACGACAGGAATACCTTCGTGGAGATCCGGGCCGGAACGGGCGGCGATGAGGCGGCCTTGTTTGCCGGGGATCTCTTTCGAATGTATTCCAAGTATGCAGAGAAAAAGCGAATGCGTGTGGAGGTTGTCGAAGCCCACGAAACAGGGATTGGTGGCTACAAGGACGTAGTGTTGCTCGTGGAAGGCAAGGGCGCGTACGGGCTCTTTAAGCACGAGAGCGGCGTTCATCGGGTTCAGCGGGTCCCAGCCACTGAGGCGAGCGGTCGGATTCATACCTCTACGGCAACCGTCGCCGTGATGCCCGAGGTCGACGAAGTGGACGTGCAGATTGATCCCAAGGATCTTCGCATCGATACCTTCTGTTCGTCGGGCGCAGGGGGGCAGAGCGTCAACACCACGTACTCGGCCGTTCGGATCACCCACATTCCGACGGGTGTCGTCGTCACCTGCCAGGACGAACGATCTCAATTGAAGAACCGGACCAAGGCCATGCGCACGCTGCGCGCCCGAATCGTGGAAGCGGAACGCGACAAGCAGGAGGCCGAGATCGCCCAGTCTCGTCGGAGTCAGGTCGGGAGCGGCGACCGGAGCGAGAAAATCCGCACGTACAATTATCCACAGAACCGTATCACGGATCATCGAATCGGGTTGACGCTCCACAAACTGGAGCAGGTGCTGGGTGGTGACCTTGATGAGCTTGTCGAGGCACTTCGGGCAAGCCAGACGGCAGCCTCCCAGGCCGCGGAGCCCGCATGATCCGCTTCTCGCCCGGAACCGTTCCCGCCCCCAGATCGTTTCTTCAGACCTCTTCCATGACGTTGGCCACACTGCTGATCGACGCGGCTAGAGCGCTGTCATTCGCTGGGGTCCCGTGTGCGAGGCGCGAGGCCAGATGGATCATCGAATATGGGCTTGGACGGGATGCACTGTTCCTCCATCTTCACCGGCACGAAGCGGTGCCGGCCCCCGATCTAGAGCGCGTCTGGGCACTCGTCCAGCGCCGCGCCTCACGTGAACCGCTTCAATATCTGCTCGGCTCCCAGGAGTTTTGCGGCTTTGACTTCAAGGTGGGTCCTGACGTCCTGATCCCGCGTCCCGAAACGGAATTACTCGTCGAAGCGGTTCAGGAACATTGCCCACCTGGCCGCCGTTCGATCGTCGTGGAGCTGGGAACCGGGTCCGGGTGTATCGCCGTGGCTCTATCAAGCCGTCGTCCTGACATAGACGTCTACGCGACCGACATCTCGCTGGCCGCGCTGGCCATCGCCCGTCGAAATGCAGAAACCCACCGTGTTCAGCACCGCGTTCGGTTTCTTCATGGGGATCTATTCGAAGCGCTCATAGGCACGGAGATCAAAGGCCGGGTATCGGCACTGGTCTCGAACCCTCCCTATATACCCGAGTCGGACCTGGCCCTTCTCCAGGAAGAAGTACGCTTCGAGCCGCCTCTCGCATTGTGCGGGGGACCTGACGGCCTCTCGTTCTTTCGCCGGATCCTCGAGGAGGCCGCTGTCTGGCTGGACGGAGATGGCCTGCTGGCACTCGAGGTGGGGCAGGGGCAAGCGGGATCGGTTTCTGTGCTAGCGCGGGACAAGGGAAATTACTACAATATCCGAACCGCCCGCGATGTACAGGGAATCGAGCGAGTGGTGATCGCTCAAAAGAAGCCATGACGCCGACGTGGCGATGAGAAAAGGGCATCAGCCGCCAGTCCGCGGTCGTTCCTTACAAGGGGGCAGATCCTAGCGATGGATCGCATCATCATCGATGGCGGACGGTCGCTACGCGGTACGGTCAGGATCGGCGGCGCAAAGAATTCCGCCCTCCCGATTCTTGCTTCGACGTTGCTGGGCGGTGACTGTTGCCTCACCAACGTCCCTCGCGTGGTGGACGTCACGACCATGTGCAAATTGCTGGGCATGCTCGGGGCGTCGGTGGAGGTGGACGGCAGCCGCGTGGCGATCAGCGTCAGCGAAATTCGCTCGACGGAAGCTCCGTACGATCTCGTCCGCAGGATGCGCGCTTCGATCTTGGTCTTGGGGCCCCTCTTGGCCCGTTGGGGAGAGGCGACGGTCTCGTTGCCCGGCGGCTGTGCGATCGGGACCAGACCCGTCGATCTGCATCTCGCTGGCCTGGGCAAGCTCGGCGCCGAACTCCATGTGGAGCATGGGTATATCCGTGCCCGAGCCCGACGCCTGAAAGGGGCTCGGCTGTACCTCGATGTGCCGACGGTCACGGGTACGGAGAACTTGATGATGGCGGCGTGTCTCGCGGAAGGGACGACCGTCATCGAAAACGCCGCCAAAGAGCCTGAGATCGTCGACTTGGCCGTCTCGCTCATCAAACGCGGCGCTCGAATCGCTGGTGCTGGTACGGATTTGATCACCGTACATGGGGTGATCGAAATGCGCGGGACGGACCACGAGGTCATTCCGGACCGCATCGAAGCCGGAACCTTCTTAGCGGCTGCGGCCATTACTGGCGGGCAGGTGACGGTGGAAGCCTGCATCCCCGAACAGTTGGAAGCCGTGACCGTGAAGCTGCGTGAGGCCGGTGCCGAAGTCGTGGAAGGAAAAGAAACGATCCGACTGACGGCCTCCGGGCGTCCGAATGGGGTCGACGTCAAGACCTTCGCCTACCCCGGCTTTCCAACGGATATGCAGGCTCAGATGATGGCATTGATGTCGGTGTCGAAGGGGACGAGCGTGATCACCGAGACCGTCTTCGAAAGCCGGTTCATCCATGTCCCTGAGCTCAGGCGCATGGGGGCGGACATCAAGGTCGATGGACACCAAGCGGTGATCAATGGCAGGCCGAGACTGACGGGTGCGCCGGTCATGGCGTCGGATCTGCGAGCCAGCGCCGGATTGATCCTGGCAGGCCTGGCGGCGGAGGGGAAAACCGAGATTTCCCGGGTGTACCATCTAGATCGAGGCTATGAGCGAATCGAGGAAAAATTGCGGGACCTGGGGGCGGCGGTCGAGCGCATCAGAGAACCGGCGTGACCCGATGATCACCGTCGCCTTATCGAAAGGGAAACTCCTGGAACCGGCAATCCGCCTGTTTCGGCTGGCCGGGCTCACCAACGGTGGGGTGTCGCTCGACAGCCGCCGCCTGGTCTTCCCTTGCGAGCCGCTCGGCATGACGCTCTTGATCGTTCGACCCAGCGACGTCCCGACTTATGTGGAATATGGCGCCGCCGACGTCGGGGTCGTCGGTAAGGACATGCTGCTGGAGCAGGACCGTGATGTCTATGAGCCGCTGGACCTCGGGTTCGGCGGGTGCCGCATTTCGGTTGCCGCGCTCCGTGGCCAGGAGCTTCGTGATCGCTTGTCCTCCAAGGTCAGAGTGGCGACCAAGTATCCGAACATTACGGAGCGGTACTTCAATCAAAAAGGCATTCCCGTCGAGATTATCAAGTTGTACGGATCGATCGAACTTGCACCGCTGGTCGGGCTCGCCGATCGGATCGTCGATCTGGTGTCGAGCGGCGAGACGCTCAAGGCGCATGATCTCGTCGAAGTCGACGTCATCGCGCAGTCGACTGCACGACTCATCGTCAACCGTGCCAGCCTGAAGATGAAGCACGAGCGGGTGACGGATTTGATCGCCCGGCTGAAGGCGCAGCGGCCGGCGGCAGCCCAGCCGCCGGTCAAGCAACGGGGATCAGGCCAGGGGGTGCCGCTATGAAGATCATTGCGAGCACGGATCGAGGCTTCAACGCCGCCGTCAAACGGATCGCCGGACGATCCAACTTTCAGGCCGCGCCGATCGAGGCGGCGGTCAAAGCCATCTTGAAATCGGTCGAACGCGGCGGCGATCGTGCGGTGGCCCTGTACAGCAAGAAATTCGACCGCATCGCGCTGAAGCCGGATCAGTTCCGTATCAGCCCGGAACAGGTCAAAGAGGCCTACTATCAGATTCGAAAAGAGGAGGGGGATGCCCTTCGCTTTGCCGCGCGGCGGATCACCGCTTTCCATGAGCGCCAGCGGCTCAAGACGTGGATGTATCAGGACAACGGGGCGACGCTCGGCCAGATGATTCTGCCGTTGGATGCGGTGGGTCTCTATGTGCCCGGGGGGAAGGCCGTCTACCCCTCCTCGGTCCTCATGTGCGCGATCCCTGCGAAAGTGGCCGGGGTCAAGCGGATCATCATGTGCACACCGCCGACGAAGGGAGGGATCAGTCCGTACCTGTTGGTCGCCGCCGACATCGCCGGGGTCGATGAGGTCTATCGTGTCGGCGGTGTGCAAGCGATCGCCGCGATGGCCTACGGGACCGATGCGATTCCGCGGGTCGACAAGATCGTGGGCCCCGGCAATATTTATGTCGCGACTGCCAAACGTTTGATCTACGGCACTGTCGCCATCGACATGGTCGCTGGTCCGAGCGAATTGCTCGTAGTGGCGGATGGGGCAGCCGACCCCGCCCATGTCGCCGCCGATCTCCTATGCGAGGCGGAGCACGATGAGGATGCCAAGGTCTACCTCGTCACGACGTCGCGCAGAGTGGCCGAGGAGGTGGCCCGGCAGCTCGAGCAACAGATCAAGCAACTGACGCGTGAGAAGATCCTCGCAAAATCGCTCGGCCGCCACACGGTTGCCTTCGTCGTCGGCAACATGGAAGAAGCCATCGATGTCGCGAACCAGATCGCGCCCGAGCATCTCACGCTCTCCGTCGATCGTCCCTTCGACTACTTGGAGCGGATCCGTCACGCCGGCGCCTTGTTCCTCGGACGCTACACCCCTCCGGCGGTCGCCGATTATATCGCCGGGCCGAATCACGTCCTTCCGACGGGGGGTACCGCTCGGTTCTTCTCTCCGCTCTCCGTCGAGGACTATCTGAAAAAGAGCAACATCGTCGCGTATAGTAAGGAAGAGCTGGCGAAAGTGAAGGATCAGTTGCTGCGGATCGCCCATATGGAAGGGCTCGATGCGCATGCCAAATCGCTGGAGAGCCGAAAACCATGAAACCCGTACCGGCTCCTCGCCGAGCCACGATCGACCGCCAGACGACGGAGACGCACATCACCGTGGATCTTACGCTCGACGGCTCAGGGAAAGGGCACGTTCAGACGACCATTCCGTTCCTCGACCACATGCTGCAGCTCCTCGCCAAGCACGGTTTTTTCGATCTCACGGTTCACGCGAAGGGCGATACGGACATCGACGACCACCACACCGTCGAGGATATCGGCATTGTGCTAGGGGATGCGCTGAAGCAGGCGCTGGGGGCCAAGGAGGGGATCCGGCGTTTCGGCTGGGCTTCCGTGCCGCTGGATGAGACCCTTGCTCAGGTCACGGTGGATCTCAGCGGCCGGCCCTACCTCGTCTACCACGTCGATCTCCCCCAGCGGCACATCAAGTCCTTCGATCTGGGCCTTTTTGAGGATTTCTTTCAGGCCTTCGTCACCCATGGCGGCCTCAATCTGCACGTCAATGTACCGTACGGCCGCAATCCCCATCACATCATGGAAGCGGTGTTCAAAGCGTTCGCAAAGGCGCTCGATCAGGCGGCTTCGTTCGACGAGCGGGTCTCGGGCGTCCTCTCGACGAAGGGTACATTGTAGCGCCGCGGCGTCCTAGCCGGTCGCGGAGACCGCTCCTCCGTCAAAGGTCCAGCCTTGCCATGGCAGCGCGTATCGTCATCATCGACTATGGAATGGGGAACCTGAGAAGCGTGCAAAAGGCTTTCTCGATGGTCGGGCACGAGGCCACTGTGACCCGAGAGCCCCGTGCCGTCGCGGACGCGACGCACGTCGTGCTCCCCGGTGTCGGGGCCTTCGCCGATTGCATGCGCAACCTCGACCGCTATGATTTGCTCGGCGCGATCCGTCAGGGGATCACCGCCGGCAAGCCCTTTCTGGGCATTTGTCTGGGGCTGCAGGTGTTGTTCACGGAGAGCGAGGAGTTCGGGGTGCACAAAGGCCTGGATCTCATCTCCGGTCGTGTCAGGCGCTTCGTCTTCGACGGCGCCGCCCGGGACAAGTCGGAAACCGGGACCTTCAAGGTGCCTCACATGGGGTGGAACACGCTGCTCATCGAGCGTGAGGCGCCTCCGCTCAAGGGCGTGACTCCGGGCACGCACGTCTATTTCGTCCACTCTTACTACGTCGATCCATCGGACCGGGCGGTCGTGGCGACCCGTACCGACTATGGGTTCACCTTTGTGTCGAGCATCTGGCGTGACAATGTGTTCGCCTGTCAATTCCACCCTGAAAAAAGCCAGACCGCCGGGCTGCAGATTATCAAGAATTTCGCCGAGTGGCGGTGAGATGGCGGACTCCCTCTCGGCGTTTCGCCTGGCGCTCGTTCTCGCTATGGTCGGAGCGGTTGCCTGTGCCCCGACGAAAGTAACGACCGTCTCATCTCCAGGTGTTCAGGAGCATCGGGTTCGTTCCGTGGTTGTGCTGCCGTTCGAACGGTTGGTGACGCCCCAGGTACTGGATTCGCGCGACCCCGAGTTTTCCGTGCCTCGCGGCGCTAAGGCTTCTGACATCAATATCCTGGTGCCGCCTCCAATGGCGGATACGTTCGACCGGGAAACCGCGACGGTCCCGCCGTTCGTTCCCGAGAAGATCGCACGTATCTTTTCCCGGAAACTCGAAGCGCTGACGGGCCTCACCGTCATCGGGCCTGATGAGGCGCGTGCCGCGATCAAGCGGTTGGGCGGAATCCCTTCCGACACTCCCGACCGGCTTGCCGCTCAGGTTGCAAAAGCGGTGGGGGCGGATGCGGCCGTGGTCGGCCGGGCACTCATTTATAAGGAGCGCGAAGGGACTCGTTGGGGGGCGGATCCCGCGATTGTGGGGTTCGAAGTCCAACTGATCGCACCCGAGGGTCAGCGACTCTGGTCGGGTAACTATTACGAACGCCAGCGCCCGCTGGTTGAAGACCTCGTGGGGTTCTGGCAGCATGGCGGCGGATTTGTGACGGCCGAGCAGTTGGTCGAGTACGGCGCAGAACGGCTTGCCGAAGAGTTTCCGTACCGAGCGCGATGAAACCACCACGCGGCACCGGGAAGGCGTCGGAGAGCGGATGCTGATCATCCCCGCGATTGACCTGAAGGATGGTCTCTGCGTGCGGTTGCGACAGGGAGATCTGTCGCAGGAGACGGTGTATTCGACCGACCCGGCGGCGGTGGCCCGTCATTGGGAGCAACTCGGTGCGAAGTTCCTCCACCTGGTGGATCTCGACGGAGCCGTGGGAGGGCAGCCAAGGAACGTCACCCAGGTCGAAACGATCGTGAAGTCCGTCTCGATCCCAACCCAGGTAGGGGGCGGTGTTCGTTCCATCGAAACGGTGCGCCGTTACCTGTCCAGCGGCGTCCATCGGGTCGTCTTAGGCACCGCCGCCATCTCGGACCCGGCGCTCCTCTGTCAAGCGTGCGCCGAGTTCCCGGATCGCATTCTCGTCGGGCTCGATGCCCGCGATGGGACGGTGGCGATCCGGGGGTGGACGGCGCTGTCTGATCTGTCCGCGGTCGATCTCCTGGGACGCCTCGCCGCCTATCGTCTCGCCGGGGTGATCTATACCGATATCTCTACGGACGGGATGTTGACCGGCCCCAATCTCCCAGCGCTCCGTGAGATCGTCGCGCACTCGCCGGTTCCCGTCATAGCGTCGGGCGGCATCACACGGTTGGAGGACCTGCGAGCCGTCAAATCTCTCGGGCCTCGCGTCATCGGTGCGATCGTGGGTAAAGCGCTGTATGAAGGGAAGCTGGACCTCCGGCAAGCTATTCAGGCGGTGTCGTCGTGTTGACCAAGCGGATCATCCCCTGCCTCGATGTGAAAGCCGGTCGAGTCGTCAAGGGCGTGAGCTTTGTCAACCTGCGCGACGCCGGAGATCCGGTCGAAGTCGCCCGGGCCTATGACCGCGACGGCGCCGACGAGCTCTGCTTTCTGGACATCACGGCTTCGCACGAGGAGCGGGGAATTCTGCTCGATGTCGTCGCCCGGACGGCGGAGCAGGTGTTCATGCCCTTGACCGTCGGGGGTGGGGTACGCTCGCTCGATGATATTCGAGCCCTGTTGAAAGCCGGGTCCGACAAGGTCAGCATCAATACGGCGGCCGTTCAGGATCCTGAGTTCGTTCGGGCCGCCGCCGCACGGTTCGGCTCGCAGTGCATCGTCGTCGCGATCGACGCCAAACAAACGGGGCGCGCGACGTGGGAAGTCTTCACCCATGGGGGGCGACGGCCGACGGGGCTCGATGCCGTCGAATGGGCCTGCGCGATGGCGCGCGCGGGGGCAGGGGAAATTCTGCTGACGAGCATGGATCGAGACGGCACGCAGGAGGGGTATGATCTGGACTTGACGGCCGCGGTTTCGCAAGCGGTCGCGATACCGGTCATCGCTTCGGGCGGCGCCGGGCGTTTGGAGCATCTCTACGAAGGCTTCACGATTGGGAAAGCGGACGCTGTACTGGCGGCCTCCATCTTTCACTATCGGACCTATACGATTCCGCAGGCCAAGACCTATCTGCGGGAGCGCGGCGTCCCGGTCAGGCCCGTCGTGCCCCTGGAGCCAAGTGGGGCGGTGGTAGGATGAGTGCGGAGGACTTGACGTTCGACGGTCAAGGCTTGCTGCCCGCCGTCATCCAGGACTGGCAGGATGGCTCCGTGCTGATGGTGGGCTTCATGAACCGCGAGGCTTTGACCAGGACGCTCCGGACCAAGCACGTGCATTTTTGGAGCCGATCGCGGGGCAAATTATGGGAGAAAGGCGAGACCTCCGGGCATTATCTTCTCGTGAAAGACGTCTTCATCGACTGCGACCGCGATACCGTCCTCGTCAAGGCCGAGCCGCTCGGTCCAACCTGCCATACCGGCGCGCCTTCGTGTTTTTTTCACCGACTTGAAGAGAACGGGGCGATCGCGCCGGACACGACGACGCTGGCCCGCGGAGGGATTCTGGAACTGATCTACGGGACGATCCTCGATCGAAAGGTCCAGCCGAAAGCCGGTTCGTATGTGTCGTCGCTGTTCGAAGGCGGAAAGGATCGGATCCTCAAGAAGGTCGTGGAAGAGGCGGGTGAGGTCGTGCTGGGGTCCAAGAACGACAAACGGGAGGAAGTGATCCATGAAGTGGCGGATCTCTTCTTCCACACGCTCGTCGTCCTCGGGTATCACGAAATCAGTTTGCAGGAGGTTTACCGCGAACTGGCGAACCGACATGGCAAGCCGGGGCTCCGCCCGGAGAAGGGGAAGCATCCGTGAAGGAGTGCCTATTCTGCAAGATCGCCGCCAGGCAGATTCCCTCCAAGACCGTGTATGAAGACGATCGTGTGTTGGCCTTCGAGGATATCAACCCACAAGCTCCGGTGCACCTTCTGGTGATCCCGAAGCGCCATGTCGCGTCCGTCCAAGAGTGTGCTGATGACCCGGGGCTGGTGGGCCATCTCTTGCTCGCGGCGACGAAGCTCGCAGAAAAGAAAGGAATTGCCACGTCCGGCTATCGTCTCATAACCAACACCGGCCCGCACGCCGGCCAGACGGTCTTTCATCTCCATGTCCACCTCTTAGGCGGCCGGCCGATGGCATGGCCGCCCGGATGAGCCGCTTCCGTCTTTACAGACAAGCAGGTGGTTTGTTAGTGTGACCGGTCCATTCTGGCCCGCCGGCACGTTCGGTCCCGGTTCCAGTCGTCCTCGCGGTAAGGAAGCTCGATGGGCTTGAGTCTGATCCCCGAAGACCTGATCAACCAAATCCGCGAGCGCGCCGATCTCGTTGATATCGTCTCCGGCTACGTGACGTTGACACGAACAGGCCAAAATTTCAAAGGCTTGTGTCCATTTCATGCTGAGAAGACCCCGTCGTTCACGGTCAGTCCGTCGCGTCAGATCTTCCACTGTTTCGGGTGCGGGGCCGGAGGGAATGTCTTCACGTTCCTCATGAAAATCGACGGCACCACTTTCCCAGAGACGGTACGAGAACTTGGGCAGCGCCTCGGTATCACTGTGCCGGACATGACGTTACAGACAACCGGAGGGGATGGAAAACTGCGGGAGCGCCTCGAACGGATCAACCAGGCGGCCGCACGCATCTTTCAGCAACAGCTGTGGGACGGTGTCGGGCGCGATGCGCGCGCCTATCTGGCCGAGCGCGGCATCGGCGAGGAGACGGTCCGGTCCTTCGGCATCGGGCTTGCGCTCCCTGCCTGGGATGGGCTGCTTCGACTACTGCTGAAGAGCGGGCACGCGCTCAGCGATATCGCCGCGGCCGGCCTTGCCATCGCCAAGGACCAATCGGGGCGCCGATCGGACGACGCGGGCGCCTACTACGACCGGTTCCGAGCTCGCCTCATGTTCCCGATCACTGATCTGCGAAAGCGGGTGGTCGCCTTCGGCGGGCGGGTCATGGGCGACGGGGAGCCCAAGTATCTGAACTCACCCGAAACGCCCCTCTTCAGCAAGGGCCGGACGCTATACGGCCTGGATCGAGCACGGGAGGCAGCGGGGCGTGCCGGCCGCCTCGTCATCGTGGAAGGCTACTTCGACGCGATCGCGCTGCATCAGGCCGGCATCACCAACGTCGCGGCCACACTGGGGACGGCGCTCACCTCTGACCACCTGACGACGATCCGTCGGTTCGCCGGCAAGGTCGTCCTGCTGTTCGATCCGGATCCGGCCGGCGTGCGGGCGGCACTCCGCACGCTCGATCTCTTCGTCGGAACCGGACTGGGCGTTACCGTGGTGTCGTTGCCGAGAGGCGAGGATCCGGACACGTTTGTCAGAAAGCAGGGCGTCGAGGCGTTCCGGCGCTTGGAGGAGACGGCTCCCAGCCTGCTCGATTTTGCCGTGAATCAGAGCTTGGAACGGACCGTCTCTCGGTCGATGGACGACCGGATTCGAAGCGTCGATGAGATCCTCCGAATCCTGCAGAAGAGCCGGAACCGGATCGAGAAAGAGGAGTGTACCCGGCGCGTCGCGGAAGGGCTCGGCATCAGCCAACAGCGCCTGATCGAGCGGTATCCGGAGTTGCTCGACAACGAGAGCCGACCCGGGCGTCGCCCCGTGGCCCCGACCCCAGCGTCGCCGAGGAGGCAGGTGGTGGAATGGGACGTGGCGTACCTCCTGCTGCACGGACACCTGACCCGCACGCAGGTCCAAAAGCTTCATCCTGAGGGGTTCACGGATGCGGCGTGCCGGCGGATCGTCGAGATCGCCTTGCGCCACCTCGATCGAGACGGCCGTCCGTCGATCCAGTCGATCCTCGATGAAGGGCTGGCCGATCCGGAGTGCAGCGCCGCGGTCACGGAATTGTCGGCGGCCGAGCGCCATTTCGACGACGTCGGCGCCCACGCGGACGGGTGCCTCGAGGCGCTGGCTCGGCGGCACCGCGAGCACGAGTTGCGCGAGTTGATCGTCAGACTGCGAGCGGCGGAGCAGGCCGGCCGTCAGGAGGAAGCCCGCCTCCTGAACGCTCAAGTGAATGCATTGCGACTGGACAAAACGGGCGGTCTGCCTGTTCGGACCTCTTAACTGGTTGCCGAGGAGTTACCATGCCGAAAGAAGAGTTGCTCGGGGAAGTCAAGAAGCTGATCTCGATCGGGAAGGAAAAGGGCTATCTCACCTACGATGAGCTGAACAACACCTTGCCGGCCGACATGGTCTCCTCGGAGCAGATCACCAATTTGATGAGCATGTTCGGTGAGATGGACATCGAGATCGTCGACGCGACCGACGGCGATCGTGAGAAGCTCACCGAAACCGACGAAGGCGTCGATGAGGTCGAAGAGAAGGAGGAGCTCGAGGAGGAGGAAAAGGAGATCGACCTGACGCCGGGCGTGCTGAGCCGAACGGACGACCCCGTGCGCCTCTACCTGAAGGAGATGGGCAGCGTGGCCCTGCTGAGCCGTGAAGGCGAGATCGAAATCGCCAAGCGGATCGAGGAGGGCAAGAAGGAAATCGCCTCGGTGGTCTTCGGGATGCCGATGACCATCCAGTTCGTCCTCTCCCTGCGCGATCAATTGAAGAACGACAAGATCAGCGTCCGTGAAATCGTTCCCGTTCAAGAGGAAGAGTTCGAAGATGAAGAAGAGGTCGAACGCGACGACGCGGAGCTCAAGGAAAAGACGTTGGAGGCCCTGAACAAGGTTCGCCACCTCTCCAAGAACATCATGGCGCTCTATGAGAAGAGCCGGCAGGTCGCGCATGATCCGGTCAAGCTCCGGCGCATCAAGAACCAGATCAAGGAGATCCGGCCGCAACTCGTCGAAAAGATGGAGTTGATCAACCTGCACGTCGTGCTGAAGGAGCGCTTGGTGCAGCGGGTGCGGGAGGTGGCCCAGGAGATCCGGGCGGCCGAGCGGGAAATGGCGCAATGCCAGCGCCGGCTTGGCGTGCCCGGCGAGCCCGGGGCGGAGCTGCTGAGGCGGCTGTGCCGGGAGCGTCGGGACTTTCTTGCGGTCCGCCGCAAGACCGGCTTGCCGGAAGAAACCCTGAACGAACTGAAGAAGACCTATCAAGCGGCGCGGGCGAGGATCCGTCAGCTCGAAACGGAGGAGGCCCTGGTGTCCGCCGATGAGATCAAGGAGGCGGTGCGACAACTGGATCTTGCCGAGGAGAAGGTCAAGCGCGGCAAGGCGGAGCTGGTCGAGGCCAATCTCCGGCTCGTCGTCAGCATCGCGAAAAAGTACACCAACCGCGGGTTACAGTTCTTGGACCTGATCCAAGAGGGCAACATCGGCTTGATGAAGGCGGTGGACAAGTTCGAGTACAAGCGCGGGTACAAGTTCAGCACGTATGCCACGTGGTGGATCCGGCAGGCGATCACGCGTGCCATCGCCGATCAGGCTCGTACGATCCGGATTCCGGTGCACATGATCGAAACGATCAACAAGCTGATCAGGACGTCCCGCCACCTCGTTCAGAAACTGGGCCGGGAACCGAACCCGGAAGAAATCGCCGAGCGGATGGATCTGCCGCTCGACAAGGTCCGGAAGATCTTGAAGATCGCCCGGGAGCCGATTTCGCTGGAGACCCCGATCGGTGAAGAAGAAGACAGCCATCTGGGCGATTTCATCGAAGACAAGAAGGCCATTTCCCCGTTGGAAGCGGCCATTCGGTACGACTTACAGCGCCAAATCAACAATGCGCTGCAGACGTTGACCCCGCGGGAAGAAAAGGTCCTCCGGAAGCGCTTCGGGATCGGCGAAGCGACCGACCACACGCTCGAGGAAGTCGGGCAGGACTTTGAGGTGACGCGCGAGCGCATCCGGCAGATCGAAGCGAAGGCGTTGCGGAAGCTCCGCCATCCGAGTCGTAGCCGAAAATTGAAGAGCTTCGTCGAGAGCCTGTAGGGCCGGGCGTAGGGAGGTGATCGGCTGTCATCGGGGACCGAAGAAGTGCCGGTACGGGCGCCGTCTGGGCGCCGTCTGCCGTCCGGGCGCCGTCTGATTGACACGGGGCTGCCCCGCCATTACAATCCCGACTTCCACAGACATCCCGAGAACCGGCGGGGCCCATAGCTCAGTTGGTCAGAGCAGCGGACTCATAATCCGTTGGTCCCAGGTTCGAGGCCTGGTGGGCCCACCAGCGGACGGATCGACAGGCGATAGAGATGAGGCACCATTGCATCCGCAGCTACCAACACTGATCGAACTGCAGACGATCGATCTCAGAATCCTCGAGATCAAGGACCAGGAACGAAGACTCCCTGCTCAGCTTGACGCCGCCGAAGCCCCTCTCAAGGACGCTCAGCAACAGGTTCAAACATTGACGGCGGAGATCGACGCGCTCGGTAAGGAGCGCCGGGACCGCGAGCGTGATCTCGAAGCCCACGAAGGCCAGGTCGGGAAATTGCGCAGCCGCTTGACCGAGTTGAAGACGAACAAGGAGTACCAGGCGCATCTGTTCGAAATCGAAATGGCCAACAAGAAGAAAGGGGCCATGGAGGAGCAGATCCTGGTGCTCATGGAGCGGATCGAGCAACTGCAGCAGCAACTGCATCAGGCCAAGGGCCGGGTCGCTGACGCCGAGCGGGCGTTCGCGGAGGAAAAGGGTCGGGTCGAGGCGGTGCTCGAGGGGATCAAGCGGGAGCGCTTGGAATTGGAGCACAAACGTGAGGCCGTGAGCCGGGGCCTTGATGCCGGGCTGCTTGCACGTTATGCCAAGCTGAAAGGCGGCCGCAAGGACCTGGCGATCGCCCCGGTCAAGAACGGCATTTGCAGCGGTTGCCGGCTCCAGCTCCCCCCGCAGCTCGTGGCCGAGGTCAAGCGCTCGGATACGTTGCAGTCCTGTTCCTATTGTCACCGGATCCTTTACTGGGAAGGTGAACCGGTGACGGTCGCCGTCGCGTCGCAGGAGGCGGCTGAAGCGACATAGGATCGGCTAGGCGTCCGCAAGCCCTGCGAGCACCGCCTGGGTGGTCTTGAAGTGGAGCTTCGCCACCTTCCCGAGGTACTCACGGTCGTGCTTTCGCACCACCAGCTTGGCCGCGAGCTCCACGGCCGTCGAGGCGCCCTTCGGCAAGGGGACTCCCGCCTCTTCTGACAAGCGTTTCAATCTCACCAAGAATTCAGCCCGAGCGAGAATCGAGGCAGCCGCAACGGCCAAGTCTTGTTCGGCCTTGGGTTGCTGAACCAACCGGACGGTTTTCCCCTTCTCCAAGAGCGCATTGAGAACGAACCGCTCATCGCCGAATTGATCGGAAATCGCGAGCCCGCAGGCCGAGTGCGCGAGGATATTTTCAAGCGCCCGGGCGTGCCCCCACGCCAACAGCCGGTTGAGGTTCCGGATCCGCGCGTAGAGCTCGTTGTAGCGCTGCGGGCCGATGGCGACGACGCTGTGGGGACAAAGGCGTCGAATGTCCGGCGCGATCTCGAGAATCCGCCCGTCCGAGATGCGCTTGCTGTCGCGCACCTCCATCAGCCTGAGGTCGGCTTCCCATTCCGGCTTGACGAGGACGGCGGCGACGACCAACGGGCCGAAGTAGTCGCCCTTTCCGGATTCGTCGATGCCGATGCGCTCGCCGGCGAACGGAGAAGACATAGAGCCTCGACAAAAGGCGCGTACTGTAACAAACGGACTCTTGAGGGTCAATTGCTTGAATCATCTTCATTGTAGGGTTATGATCAACCTTGCGCGTAGGAGGAGATCGGGTGGTCGCTCGAAGGATTTCTTCGAGAGGAAAGTCCGGACTCCAAGGGCAGGGTGCTGGGTAACGCCCAGGCGGAGCGATCCGACACCGGCGCAACAGAAAGCACACCGCCGATGGCCGTCCCCGACGCTCAGCGTGTCGGTCCCGGCTCAGGCAAGGGTGAAAAGGCGGGGTAAGAGCCCACCGCGGTCGTGGCGACACGGCCGGCCGGCAAGCGTCACCTGGAGCAAGGCCAAATAGGGGGGCAGGAGGAGCGGGCACCGGTGCCGCTCCTCAGCGGTCGGCCCGGCCGCCGCCCTCGGGTAGGCCGCATGAAGCTCGGGGCGACCCGAGCTCCAGAGAAATGATCACCGCGGCTCGGGAAATCCGAGCCGGCACAGAATCCGGCTTATAGATCTCCTCCAGCGCGCCCTTTTGACCGCCCGTCGGAGTTCCCCTTCCGTGATCTTCCCCGACAAATATTCGCGGCCGTCGATCAAGACGATCGGGATGCGCGTCCCATAGCGCGCGGTCGCCTCGTCGCTCGAGCTGATATCCACGTAGGCGATCTCGAACGTGAGATCGGCTCGCACCCGGCGGGCGATCTTCAGAGTCACTTCACAGAGATGGCATCCCGGCTTGGAGAGGATGGTGACGTGAATCATACGGCGAGCGGGCGCCGCTGCAGGCTTTTTATTGACTTCGTATGGAGTTGGGTGGTAGCATCCTCAAACTTTCTTTTGTTTTTCAGACTCTTGCCGAGAGGATGACGATGAAGCTCACGGGCGCCGAAATTTTCGTTGAGTGCCTCAAGCAGGAAGGGGTCAAAACGATCTTCGCACTTCCCGGAGGGGTCGTCCTCAAGATCTTCGACGTCTTGCATCAGCAGAAGGACGTGGAGGTGATCTTAACGCGGCATGAACAGGGTGCCGGACACATGGCTGAAGGGTATGCGAAAGCCACCGGGAAGCCCGGGGTCGCGCTTGTCACTTCGGGGCCCGGCATGAGCAATGTCGTGACCGCGCTTGTAGATGCCTATATGGATTCGGTGCCGCTCGTCTGCTTCTCCGGCCAGGTCCCGACCAGCATGATCGGGAACGACGCGTTCCAAGAAGCGGATAACATCGGCCTCAGCCGTCCCTGTACCAAGTACAACTTTCTCGTCAAAGACGTCAATGACCTCGCCGTCACGATCAAGGAGGCCTTTTACATCGCCACGACCGGCCGCCCAGGCCCCGTGCTGGTCGACATCCCCAAAGACGTGTCGATGAACAAGGCCGATTTCAAGTACCCGGCGTCCGTGTCGGTGCGCGGATACAATCCGACCTATGACGGGAACAAATGGCAGATCAAGCAGGCGGCCGAAGCCATTGCCAAGGCGAAGAAGCCGATCCTCTACGTCGGGGGCGGTGTGGTGTTTTCCGGAGCCTCGGCAGAGGTGCTCGAACTGGCCGAAATGTGTCAGATCCCCGTGGACATGACGTTGATGGCGCTCGGCGCGTTTCCGGGCGAGCATCCTCTCTCGATGGGCATGATGGGCATGCATGGGACGTACTGGGCGAACATGGCCGTTCACTATTCGGATTTGGTCATCGCCGTCGGTGCCCGCTTTGATGACCGGGTCACGGGCAAGGTGTCGGAGTTCTGTCCGCATGCCAAGATCATTCACATCGACATCGATCCGACCTCCATCAAGAAGAACATCCACGTCGACATTCCCATCGTCGGGGATTGCAAGCGGGTGCTGCGGGAGTTGATTCACGTCTTGAAAGCGACCGTGAATGGCGATCAAAAGGATCTGCGCAAGCCCTGGTGGGATCAGATCAACGAGTGGCGTCGCGCGCATCCGCTGACTTACGAGCAGAATTTGAACGGTCCGATCAAACCCCAGCACGTCATCAAACGGCTGTATGAGCTGACCAAGGACCGCGATCCAATCGTGGCGACCGATGTCGGCCAACACCAAATGTGGTCGGCGCAGTATTTCAAGCTCGCGAAGCCGCGGCGCTGGTTGACGTCGGGCGGTCTGGGAACCATGGGCTTCGGCTTCCCGGCTGCCCTGGGGGCGCAAGCGGCGTTTCGCGACCGGCTTGTCTTGTGTGTGGCGGGAGACGGCAGCGTGCAGATGAACATGCAGGAGATGGCGACCGCGGTCGTCCACAAGTTGCCGGTCAAGGTGGTGGTGGTGAACAATCGCTTCCACGGCATGGTGCGCCAGTGGCAGGACCTTTTCTACGAAGGGCGCTATGCCTCCAGCTACCTCGACGTGACGCCTGATTTCGTCAAGCTCGCCGAAGCCTATGGGGCCGTCGGCTTGCGCGCGGAGAAAGTGTCGGAGTTGGACGATGTGATCAAGGAGGCCATCTCGATCGATCGTCCCGTCCTGTTGGATGTGCCCGTCGATCAGCACGAGAACTGCTACCCAATGATCCCTGCCGGCGGTTGCAATCACGAGATGATCCTCGGCGATCCGCCCGAGCTCAAGAAGAAGCAGGGCTCGGGGGCCAAGATGCCGCCCGAAGACAAGGATACCGTACTCACGGCTTAATGACGGATGATGAGTGGAGAATTCAGGCTTTCTTCCATTCGTCAGTCATCACTCGGCACTCATCATTGGTTCTGAGATGGAACACATCATTTCCGTGACCGTCGAAAACAAATTCGGGGTCCTGTCGCGGGTCGCCGGCCTGTTTAGCGGCCGCGGCTTCAATATCGAGACCCTGTCCGTCGCGCCGACACTCGATCCCACCATGTCGATGATGACCATCGTGACGACCGGCGACGACCGGATCATCGAGCAGATCGTCAAGCAATTGAACAAGCTCATCGACGTCATCAAGGTAGTGGACCTGAACGAAACCGAATTCGTCGAGCGCGAAACGGCCTTGATCAAGGTGCATACCCGTCCCGAGGATCGCGCGGAGGCGCTGCGCATCACGGATATCTTCCGGGCGAACGTCATTGACTCCACGCCGACGACCTACACGATTGAAGTCACCGGGGATGTCAAGAAGGTCGAAGCGATGATCAATCTCCTCCAGCCGCTGGGGATCAAGGAGTTGATCAGGACGGGACGCGTGGCGATCGCCCGGGAGCCGATCCGGCCCGCGGTCCAGCAACCCAAGCGCGTCGCAAAAGAGTAACCTTCCGAGCCCGTTCCAGCGATTCTAAGTTCACGTCTCACGCAGGAGTTTGTAGATGATGAAAATTTATTATGACAAGGATGCCGATCTGCAGGAAATCCGCGGTCGGAGGGTGGCGATCATCGGATACGGCAGTCAGGGGCATGCCCACGCCCTAAACCTCAAGGACAGCGGGGCGACCGTCGTCGTGGGGCTGCGCGAAGGCGCCTCGTGGCGTAAGGCGGAGCAGAGCGGGTTGAAGGTGATGCCGACCGCGGACGCCGTGAAAGGCGCCGACGTCGTTATGGTCCTGGCACCCGATGAGGCGCAGGCGGCGATCTACCGGAACGACATCGCGCCGAACTTGAAGTCGGGCGCCTATCTGGCTTTCGGGCATGGTTTCAACATCCATTTCGGTCAGATCGTGCCGCCGGCCGCCGTGAACGTGTTCATGGTCGCTCCGAAAGGGCCCGGGCACCTCGTGCGATCCGAGTTCACGAAAGGCAGCGGTGTTCCGTGCCTGTTGGCGGTCCATCAGGACCCGAGCGGGAACACCCGGCAGGTCGGGTTGGCCTATGCGAGCGCGATCGGCGGGGGCCGCGCGGGCGTCATCGAAACCACGTTCCGGGAAGAGACGGAGACGGACCTGTTCGGAGAGCAGGTGGTGCTGTGCGGCGGGCTCACCTCCTTGATCCAAGCCGGCTTCGAGACGTTGGTCGAGGCGGGCTACTCACCTGAGATGGCGTATTTCGAGTGTCTCCACGAGGTGAAGTTGATCGTGGATCTGATTTACGAAGGCGGGATCGCGAACATGCGGTACTCGATCAGCACGACCGCCAAGTACGGCGATGTGACACGCGGGCCGCGGGTCGTCACCGACGAGACGAAGCGGGAGATGCGCAAGATCCTCGAGGAGATCCAAAGCGGTCGCTTCGCCAAGGAGTGGGTGTTGGAGAACCAGGCGAACCGGCCGGTGTATAATGCGTTATTGGCAAAGGGAGAGCGACATCCGATCGAGGAAGTGGGGGCCCGGTTACGGAGTATGATGCCGTGGCTCAAGAAAGAGAAGCTCGTCGATCGGAGCAAGAACTGACCAGTCGAGCATGGCGGATCGTGCGGTCGGCATACCAATCGTCCGGGAGGGGCTCCCCTTCGTTGCCGGATTGGGCGGCGCAGGGGTGTTGGCGGGACTCGCCGGGTGGGGCATCCCGGCGGCCGTCCTCGGAGGCCTGACGCTCTTCACGGCCTGGTTCTTCCGGAATCCACGCCGCGTGAGCCCATGTACCGAAGGTGCGGTTGTCTCCCCGGGAGACGGCAAGATCATCGCGATCGAAGAAGGGTACGAGCCACGGTTCCTCAAGGACGACGCGACGCGAATCAGTATCTTCCTGAACGTGTTCGATGTCCACGTGAATCGAGTCCCGTGCGACGGCACGGTCGAGGATGTGGTGTACCAGCCGGGTCGCTTCATTGCGGCCAATCGGCCCGAGGCGACCTTGAGCAATGAACAGAACGCACTCGTGATCCGGGCGGCCACGGGCGCGAAGGTGGTCTGCGTCCAGGTCGCCGGCTTGATTGCGCGACGCATCGTCTGTTGGGTGGCGTCCGGCGATCGGGTGACCTGCGGAGAACGATACGGGTTGATTCGTTTCGGGTCGAGGATGGATCTGTTCCTGCCCAAGGGCAGTGCCGTGCGCGCGGCGGTCGGTGATCGGGTGAAGGGCGGCCAGGATCTGTTGGCGACGTTGCCGATCGCCATGGAGGCGACATGCGCGGAGCGCTCATGAAGCGAAGTCGGGCTTTCATCAAAGACAAAGAGGGGAAACGGAAGCGGGCCGTCTATCTGATTCCGAATCTCTTGACGACCGGCAACCTCTTCAGCGGGCTGTTTTCGATTCTTGCCGTCTTCAACGCCAACTACATGGCGGCCGCGATCGCGATCCTCGTCGCCGTCGTCTTCGACATGCTGGACGGAAAGTCGGCGCGGTGGACGAACAGCACGAGCCAGTTCGGCGTCGAATACGACTCGCTCGCCGACCTCGTGTCGTTCGGCGTGGCGCCCGGCCTCCTCATTTACTCCTGGGCGCTCAGCGCCCACGGCATGATGGGGTCGGCGGTCATGTTCGCGTTCGTGGCGTGCGGAGCGCTCCGCTTGGCCCGTTACAACGTCATGTCGAGCACGAGCGAGAGCAAGTTTTTCACGGGGCTCCCGATTCCGGCGGCGGCGAGCGTGATCGCCACGCTCGTCGTGTTCGACCACCATATCGTGCGGATGGGGGCCGAGGTGAAGCCGCTCCTCATCCTGATCATGACGCTGGCATTGGCCTTCCTCATGGTCAGCACCGTGAAGTACCGGAGCTTCAAGGACCTCAAGTTCAAAGACGGGCATCACTTCAACTATCTGGTATGGGCGGTCCTGGTACTCATGTTGGTCATCGCGTGGCCGCAGGTGATGCTGTTCGTGGTGTTTGCGTCGTATGCGTTGTTGGGCCCGGTGGAAAAAGGGGTCGGGCTGATTGGAAAAGCGCTGGGTAAGCGGGGGAGCGGCGAGCAACCGGCATTGGAAAATAAAGAGTAGCGGCGACGACGAGGAGTAGTAGGCAATTCCAGCGGAATCAAGAGAGCTGGTGGTCCGTTGCGCGTTCCGGACAGCCGTCGTTTCGGAACATGGCGGACATGGTGCGAACCAGCCCACTGGGCGCCGAACTCGCCTCTGAGCCGGGTCCGTGAAGCGGGATGGCGGTAATGGACCCCGGATGATCCACGAGACGGATCCGAATGAAGGGCGAGCGGTTGGGCCGGTCGCCGAAGCAGGGTGGTACCACGGGGTGCTGAAGAGGCCTTCGTCCCTGGCAGGGCGAAGGCTTTTGTTTTTCAGGTTGCCGAACAGTTGCAGCCGCGTGCTCGCACGTTGCCCATCGGCGTCGAGGACCGTTGTGAGCAACCTGCTGTGATGAGGGATCTCCGAGGAGGTGGGCCATGGCACGGATGATTCGAATCTTTGATACCACGTTGCGTGACGGGGAGCAGTCGCCGGGGGCGAGCATGAACGTCGAGGAAAAGGTCATGATCGCCAAGCAATTGGCTCGGCTCAACGTCGACATCATCGAGGCCGGCTTCGCCTACAGCTCCCCCGGGGATTTCGAGGCGGTCAAGCGGATCGCGAACGAGGTCGAAGGTCCGACGATCTGCAGCCTCGCACGGGCCAGGCCGGAAGACATCAGCCGTGCCTGGGACGCATTGAAGGGGGCACCGAAAGTCCGCATCCACACGTTCCTGTCGACCTCCGATATCCATCTTACGTACCAATTTCGGATGACGAGAGATCAAGCTCTGAAGCGGGCGGTGGAGATGGTTCAGCATGCGCGCGGCTACGTCGAGGACGTGGAGTTTTCGCCGATGGATGCCAGCCGGTCGGACCCCACGTATCTCTGCGAGGTGTTGCAGGCCGTGATCGAAGCCGGCGCCGGCACCGTGAATATTCCCGATACGGTGGGCTATGCCACTCCGCAAGAATTCGGGCGGCTGATCCGGACGATCAAGGAGCGGGTGAAGAACATCGAGCGGGCCGTCATCTCGGTGCACTGCCACAATGATCTGGGCCTGGCGGTCGCCAATGCCCTGGCGGCCGTCACCGAAGGGGCCGGCCAAGTCGAATGTACGATCAACGGCATCGGTGAGCGGGCGGGCAATGCGTCTCTGGAAGAGATCGTCATGGGCCTTCGTACCCGGAAAGATTTCTATGGCGCCGACACCCGGATACGGACGGAGGAGATTTCCAAGACCAGCCGCCTCGTCAGCAAGATTACAGGCATGATGGTTCAACCGAACAAAGCGATCGTCGGGGCCAACGCCTTCGCCCATACCTCGGGGATCCATCAAGACGGGTTGCTCAAGGACAAGAGCACCTACGAGATCATGCGCCCGGAGAGCATTGGGCTGGTCCAGAGCAAGATGGTCATGGGAAAGCTGTCCGGGCGGCATGCCTTCCGGCAGCGGCTGGAGGAGCTGGGATACAAGCTGTCGGAGGACGAGTTGAATCATGCGTTCGACCGATTCAAGCGGCTGGCCGACCAGAAGAAGGAGATTTACGAGGAAGATCTCGAGGTCATCATTTCCGAAGAAATCGCCAAGATCCACGAAGCCTACGTGTTGAAATCGCTGGTCGTGGAAAGCGGGACCGGAAGGGTCCCGACCGCCTCGGTCGAATTGCTCGTCAACGGGCAGCCGGTGAAGCACACCGGGACGGGGGACGGTCCCGTGGACGCGGCGTACCGGACGATCGCTGCCATGACCCAGACGAGGAGCCGCTTGCTGAGCTACTCGGTCAAGGCCATCACCGGGGGTACCGACGCCCAAGGTGAAGTATCCGTCAGACTGGAGGAGGCCGGGAAGACCGTCACCGGCAACGGCGCGGACACCGATATCATCGTCGCGTCCGCGCAGGCCTATCTCAACGCGCTCAACAAGTTGGCGTATTGGGCCGCGAAGAACCAGGATCCGTCGCAGAAGATCGGCTTGATTTGAGTGCGGGGTGCGCTGTACAGTGCTCCCTCTTTGCCACCGGTCGACCATGCTCATCAGGAAGTTGGCGGAGTGTAAGGAGTTTCTGGCCGGGGATGATACGCGTCTGCGAGAGCTGCTGCACCCGAGCCGGGGACCGGTCAGGATCGGGTACAGTCTCGCGCACGGCTTTCTGGACCCCGGCAAGAGGTCGAAGCGCCATCGCTTGACGTCCAGCGAGGTCTACTACTTCCTGTCCGGTCGAGGGGTGTTTCATGCCGGCGGGGAGGCGGCTGAAGTGGAAACGGGAACCACCGTCTACGTGCCGCCGGGTGTCGAGCAGTGGGTGGACAACACCGGGGCCGAGCGAGTCGAGTTCTTGTGCCTCGTCGATCCGCCATGGCGCGCCGAGGACGAAGAGATCGGGGAGTAGTCGGATCGGTGTGACCCGTGGGGACGATCGCCGTTCGCGTCACAAGGAGACGAGCGTTGAAAGCCAAAATCGCGGTGCTGGCGGGTGATGGTGTCGGGCGGGAGATCGTGCCCGAGGCGGTAAAAGTATTGAAGGCGGTGGCGCAGCGGTTTGGCCATACCTTCGAGTTTGCGAGCGGCGATGTCGGCGGACATGCGATCGACAAGGTCGGCGTGCCGTTGCCGCAAGCCACGCTCGCGCTGGCCAAGGAGAGCGACGCCGTCCTCCTCGGCGCCGTGGGCGGGCCAAAATGGGAAGGGTTGGATTACAGCTTGAGACCCGAGCGCGCGCTGCTCGGACTTCGAGAGGAGCTCGGCCTCTACGCGAATCTGCGGCCTGCGAAGCTCTACCCCATGCTCGCTGACGCGTCGACGCTGAAACGAGAGGTGATCGACGGTATCGATCTGCTCGTCGTGCGGGAGCTGATCGGCGGGATTTATTTCGGGAAGCCGAAAGGCATCGAAAAGACCCCGAGCGGCGAACGGGGGATCAATACCGAGGTCTATACGACCGAGGAGATTCGCCGCATCGCCAAGGTCGCGTTCGAAACGGCTCGGAAGCGTCGTCGGCGTGTCACCTCGGTGGACAAGGCGAACGTGCTCGAGTCGTCGGAACTCTGGCGCCGTGTCGTGACCGAAGTCCACAAGGACTACCCGGATGTGGAGTTGAGCCACATGTACGTCGACAACTGCGCCATGCAATTGATCCGTCACCCCAAGCAGTTCGACGTGATCGTCACCACGAACATGTTCGGGGACATCCTGAGCGACGAGGCGGCGATGTTGACGGGCTCGATCGGGATGCTGCCCTCCGCGAGCCTGGGCGCCCGGGTTGGGCTCTACGAACCGATCCATGGCAGCGCACCCGACATCGCCGGGAAGAACGTCGCCAACCCGATCGCGACGATCGCATCGGCGGCGATGATGCTTGCGTATGGATTTCATCTCGAGAAGGAGGCGCAAGCGGTCGAGTCGGCGATCGTGCGCACGCTTGAGCAAGGGTATCGGACGCGGGACATCCAAAGTCCGGGCTGTCAGGTGGTCGGGACGGTCGAGATGGGCGAGGCGATCCTCAAGAACGTGACCGAGGGATAGCGCCGAGATGGTGTCGCTGCAACCAGGTTTCATCGTGACGGTCGCGGGAAACGGCGAACCCCGCTATGCCGGCGACGGGGGACCGGCCGCTCTGGCGGGCCTGAACGAGCCCAAGAGTGTGATCGTCGATCCCCGCGGGTACCTCTACATCGCCGACTCGGAGAATCACGTCGTAAGACAAGTGGACATGGGGAGCGGAATCATCACGACCGTCGCGGGCTTCAGTACCGCTCAGGCTGACGAGACGGCCGGCCACGACCGTGTCGACAGCGACGACCTGGATGACGATCCGCTCGGTGGGCCCGCCGAGCTGATGCGGCCGTACACGCAAGTCAAGGATCTCAGCGGAACCGTTCGGTTCATGGTGGGAGCACCGACGCGGGTAGTCCGGTTTGCCGGAGACGGCGGGCCGGCCACCAAGGCGCTGCTCAATTTTCCTTCCGGCCTCGCCGTGGACGAATCGGGCGCCCTGTATATTGCCGACATGATGAACCATCGGGTTCGAAAGGTGGACGTCCAAACGGGCATCATCACCACCATCGCGGGGACTGGACAGCATCGCTTCGGCGGAGACGGCGGGCCGGCCGTTGCGGCGGCGCTCCATGACCCAACCGCGCTCGTTTGCGACGGACCCCGTCTGTTCATCGCGGATCAGAGCAATCATCGGGTGCGGTGCGTCGACCTCGTGACGGGGATCATCACGACGCTCGCCGGGACCGGGGAGGCGGCCTATTCCGGCGACGGGGTGCCGGCCGCCGAATCGGCGCTGTCCGGGCCAAGCGGGCTTGCCGTCGGTCCGGACCGGGCGCTGTATATCGCGGACACGTTCAACGGGCGGATCCGGCGCGTCGATCTGCAGACCGGGATCATCAGTACGGTGGCGGGAGACGGGACCACCTACCATTTCCAAGGCGCGCCGACCGAGTTCTCCACGAGTCTCTCCCGGCCGTACGGGATTGCGTTCGATCGCGACGGGCATCTCTTGATCACCGATTCGGACAACCACCTGATCCGCCGCTGGCATCGCCAGAAGAAGATCATCACCCGGGTCGCGGGCGCCGGACAGGCCGGCTATGCCGGGGACGGCGCCTTGCCTCTCGCCGCCAGCTTGAACTATCCTTTCGGCATCGCAGTCGACCCGTCGGGGCGTATCTTCATCGCCGACACGTTCAATCACCGCATTCGTGCCATCGGCTCCGCGTAGCGGCCGAGGACGGCACCGGAGCAGACATGTTCAGGAAGAAGTCAGCGTATCGAGTGGCGGTCGTCGGGGCCACGGGAGCCGTGGGCGCCGAAATGATCGAGGTGTTGGAAGAGCGGAAGTTTCCCGTCGAGAGCCTGCTGCCACTTGCGTCCATGCGGAGCGCCGGCGGGACGGTTCGTTTCCACGGGACCGACGTGGTCGTCCGTGAGCTCACGAACGAGTCGTTCGCGAACGTCGATATCGCCCTGTTCTCCGCCGGCGCGGAGGTGAGTCGAGAGTATGCGCCGATCGCGGCGAAGGCCGGAACCGTCGTGATCGACAACAGCTCGGCCTGGCGGATGGACAAGGCGGTGCCGTTGGTCGTGCCGGAGGTCAACCCGTACGACGTCGGCCGGCATCAGAATATCATCGCCAATCCGAATTGCTCGACCATCCAGATGGTCGTTGCGCTCAAGCCCCTGCACGATGCCGTACGCGTGAAACGGGTCGTCGTGACGACCTTTCAATCGGTCTCGGGCACCGGGAAGGAGGCGATGGACGAGCTGATGGAGGAGTGCCGGGACCTCCTGAGCTTTCGCGCCCCCGAGCCCAAGGTATACCCCTACCAAATTGCCTTCAACTGTCTTCCCCAAATCGACGACTTTCTTCCGACCGGCTATACGAAGGAAGAGATGAAGATGGTCAACGAGACGAGAAAGATCATGGGGGACCCGTCGATCCAAGTGACGGCGACCACCGTCCGCGTGCCGGTCTACATCGGGCACTCCGAATCGATCAACGTCGAGACGGAGCGCAAGTTGACTGCGAATGAGGCGCGGGCCCTCCTATCGACGGCACCGGGCGTCCTGGTCTATGACGATCCCGCGCATCGCATCTATCCGATGCCGCTCGACGTCGCCGGAAAAGACGAGGTCTACGTCGGTCGCATCCGTGAGGACGAGTCGATCCTCAACGGCTTGAACCTATGGGTGGTCGCGGATAATCTAAGAAAGGGAGCGGCGACCAACGCCGTGCAAATCGCCGAATTGCTGACGAGGTGACCGTGCCTGAATGGGGCCACCTGGGGAAAGCCCTCACCCTCCTCGGGATCGTCCTGATCCTGTTGGGCGCCCTCTTCACGCTTCTCAGCAAATCTCCGACGCTCCCCGGCGGGCTGGATTGGCTCGGCAGGCTGCCAGGCGATGTCTCCATCAAACGAGACAACTTCACATTTTATTTCCCGTTGGCGACGAGTCTGGTGATCAGCGTCGTGCTGAGCATCGTGCTGTACGTCCTCTCCGCCTTCCTGAGGCGCTAGTGAGCCGTCTGGTCGTTGCCGTGACGCTCTGTCTGTTTTGGACCCCATCGGTGTGGGCCCAGGACTCCATCCGTGTCCTGCTCGCGGAGGGGGTCTCTCGCCTGGGCCTTCAGGCCGACCGCGGCCTCATCGTGCGCTTCGCCAACGGGGACGAGCGGTTCATCAAGGGGGCAGCGACCATTTCCACCGGTCCGACCGGAACAGTCGTGAACGGGATACGGATGCGGTCGCAGACGCTGGCGTTCCGGGGCTATCGTGGCGATGTGACGGTGAGGATCGGCGTAGGCCCACGTACCGGCTCGGGCGCAAAGGGCCGATCGTCCGCGGCTGCGAGCGAGCCGCCGGGTCCCTCCATGGCGGTTCCCGGTGTGCTCATCCTGATCCGGCGCCCGGCCGGGCTTCTGGTGGTCAATGAGCTGGATGTGGAAGAGTACGTCAAGGGTGTGGTACCGGCGGAAATGAATGCCGCCTGGCACCCCGAAGCCCTCAAAGTGCAGGCCGTCGCCGCCCGCACGTATGCGCTCTACCAGCGGATGATGAACGGCGGGCGCGAATATGACCTCGTGGCCGGAACGCAGGATCAAGTCTACCGTGGCCGTCAGGGGGTGGATGAACGGGTACAGCAGGCGGTGGAAGCCACGCGGGGCTTGATCCTGACCCATGACAATGCCCCGATCCTGGCCGCCTTCTCTTCCACCGCGGCGGGCCCGACTGAAGACGCCTTCTATGTCTGGTCCAAGGATCTGCCGTACCTGAAGGGAGTGGATTGCCCGTTCGACATGAACTCACCGTATTATCAATGGCGCGTCGAGCTGCCGGTCCATGAGTTGGAGCGGTCGTTTCGGAAGCAAGGCATCCCGATCGGAACGATCGTGAGCCTGACCCCGTATCTCTACAGTCCGGCCGGCCGGGTCGACAAGATTCGTATCCTCCATTCGCAAGGCGAGTTGATCCTTCGCGGGCAAGATTTCCGCAAGGCCGTCGGCTATAGCCTGGTTCCCAGCACGCAGTTCGAGGTTGAAGCGCTGGGGAGGCATCTCGTCCTATCCGGCCGCGGCTCGGGCCACGGGGTCGGGCTCTGCCAATGGGGCGCCAAAGAGCTGGCCGAGCAAGGCTACGGCTTCGAGACCATTCTGCGATATTATTTTCCAGGAACGGACCTTCGACCCGCTGCGACCGTGGCCGCACGTCCCCCTTCTCGGTAATGCTCCTGTCCGAATTCGATCTGCCGTTCGACCCGGCATTGGTCGCCGACCGGCCCGTCGAGCCGCGCGACCGTGCGCGCCTGCTGCACCTCTCGCGCGCCACCGGCGCCTGCTCGCATCATTCCATGAGCGATCTGCCTGGGCTCCTGTCGCCGGGTGATCTGCTCGTCGTCAACGACTCCAGGGTCGTGCCGGCCCGGCTCACGGGGCGGAAGCGACCCGGCGGTGGAAGGGTGGAGCTGGTATTGGTCAAGGCCTTGGGCGGGGAGTGCTGGCAGGTCCTGATGAAAGGAGGAGGGAAGGCCGGACAGGTCATCGATCTGTCAGCCGATGCGTCGTGTGAGGTGGTGGAGTCGGGTGCCGCCGGCACGATCATCAGGCTTCGATCGGCGGTGCCTCTCCCGGAGCTGCTCGCGCGCCTTGGCCGCATGCCGCTCCCTCCATATATCAAGCGTGCACCGGAGAAGGCGGATACCGAGTGGTATCAAACCATGTTTGCCAGGGAAGAGGGGTCCATCGCCGCGCCGACGGCCGGCCTCCACTTTACGCCGGAGCTCGTCGGGCGGTTGCGGGACGCAGGAATTCACACGGTGAGCATCACGCTCCATGTCGGTCCGGCCACGTTCCGGCCGGTCCGCGTGACGAACGTCGAGGACCATCCCATGTTGCCGGAGGCCGTGCACGTGTCGATGGAAGCGGCGGCCGCGATCACGCGGACGAGATCGGCCGGCGGCCGGATCGTCGCTGTCGGAACCACGGTCGTCCGTACGCTCGAAGCCATCGCGGACGACGGAGGGACGATCAGGCCCTACACCGGGGAGACGTCACTGTTCATCATTCCCGGCTACCGGTTCCGGGTTGTCGACGCCCTGATCACCAACTTCCACTTGCCGAGGACCACGCTGGTGATGTTGGTCTCGGCGTTTGCGGGGCTCGACCGCGTCCGGAGCGCCTATCGGGAAGCGGTCGCCCGGCGCTACCGGTTTTACAGCTATGGGGATGCGATGTTGATCCTGTAAAGAAGCGATCGGAGGAAGCCGTCGGCTATCAGCTCAGTCATACCACCCTTCCCGAACCGAAAGCTGACGGCTGACCGCTGAGGCTGCTTTCAAAGCAGCTCCTTGTGGATTTGGATCGGGACCCTGGCTTTCAACGCTTGCGTGTAGGCCATCAAGGCGCGTTGTTGCTTCTGGAAGAGGAAGTCTTGGAGAAGTCGTTCGTTGGTCTGCGGCGACTGGTTCCCGCCCTCGATCTGTGACTGCCTGGCCATTAAGCTCTGAGCTTCGGCGATCTCGCTCGGCGTCAGCGCGACGGCCTCGCGGACGATCCTCCGTGCCTTTTCGCGCATGAGATCCGTGGCGTGCAGTGACTCATACATGGCCGGGGTCAGACGATTGGCAGCCAGCAAGCGCGTGTAGAGGTCCGGGTCGAATTTGCCGTTCCGCTGAAAATCCTGCCGCTTGAGAATGTCGTCTCGGAGCTCTTCGGGCGTCACCGTGACGCCCATTTCCTCGGCCGCGATCGTCCAGAGCCGGCTTTCGATCAAGCCGTCGAGGACATACTGCTTGAGCATCTCTTCTTTGAAGTCGCCCTGAACGTTGTCCTTGTAGAAGCGGTAGGTATTCTCATACGCCCGTCGATATTCATCGCGGCTGATGTTCTGGTCGCCGACTGATGCAATCGCATTCGGTTCGGTATTGCCGAACCCCCACCAGCCCATGCCGACGATGAACGCGATCGCCAGGATGGCCATCAAGGACTGGAGGATCCAGGGATAGCGGTGTGCCGCTTCGCGCATGAGTTTGATCATGGTGTCTCCAGAGTTTCGTCAACCGGGGAAAAATTCTACCGGCCCGGAAGGCCAAAGGCAAGGGTAGGTTCCCGGACGGCTGTCCGACCTGAAGCCAGGGGATGGCGGAGTCCGCCGAAGGGGCATCGAGACTTCGAAGGCGGCAGGACAGGTGCGGGATGATTGGGGTACAATGAGCTCGCGTGCTTGAAACTTGTTGACCCTCAAGTTATTTTTGTTATACTCGATCACCAATTATGGGTGGTGATGTTGGGAGAGGAGGGGTCGGACACACGCCGTTTCACACGCGGAATTTACCCCAAGGCGGAACTTTTAAATAGGTTTATCGCGAAGTTCGTCGACGGCATTTTGGTGGTTGCAGCCGGGAAGCTCCTTCCCCCTGTCGGCTGGTTGGCCGGGTTGACATACGTACTGATCGCGGACGGCTTTATAGGTGGACGGAGCATCGGCAAGCGCCTCACGGGGCTCCAAACCATCAACCTCCGGAGCCAAGACGCTGCGAGTTTCAAGGACTCCATTATTCGGAATTTGCCTCTCGCCCTTGCGTACCTCCTCTTCTCCGTGCCTTACATCGGCTGGTTGGCGGCGATCGCGATCGTCGCGTTGGAAGGACTGTTGATCATCGGCAATGAGCAAGGACTGCGCATCGGGGATGAGCTGGCTCACACGCAGGTCCTCAACAGCGGCCAGCTGGACTATCACGATTGATCGAAGGCCGGAACTCCGGCCTGGACCATGGATGACGCGTCAGGAAGGGGGATAGAGTGGGATTTGCCGGTGACGTCTTAGGCTGGTTTTCAAACGATCTCGCCATCGATCTGGGCACGGCCACCACACTGGTCTACGTTCACGGCAAGGGCATCGTGCTCAATGAGCCGTCGGTGGTCGCCGTCGAGAAAAAGACCGAGAAGGTCCTGGCCGTCGGCGCCGAGGCGAAAAAGATGCTGGGGCGGACGCCCGGGAACATTACCGCGGTCCGGCCGATGAAAGAAGGCGTCATTGCCGACTTTGAAATGGCCGAGAAGATGCTCAAGTATTTCATCAACAAGGCCCACAACCGGAGCACGTTCGTGAGGCCGCGGATCATCATCGGCGTCCCAAGTCGGATCACTCAGGTCGAGCAACGGGCGGTCCGGGACTCGGCGGAGCTGGCAGGCGCGCGTGAGGTGTATCTGATCGAGGAGCCGGTGGCCGCAGCCATTGGAGCCGGGCTCCCGATCACCGAGCCGTCTGGAAACATGGTGGTGGACGTGGGGGGCGGGACGACCGACATCGCGGTGATCTCGCTCGGCGGGATCGTCTACAGCGAATCGGTGAAAGTGGCCGGCGATCGCATGGACGACGCCATCATGAATTACGTGAAAAAGAAGTACAATCTCCTCATCGGCGAGCACATGGCCGAGCGGATCAAGGTCGAAATCGGATCGGCCTATCCCTTCGAAGAGAAGAAGACCATGATGATCAAGGGGCGTGATTTGATCTCGGGCATTCCCCGGACGCTGGTGATCGACGACGCCGAGATCCGAGAAGCGCTGCAGGAGCCGATCGGGACGATCGTGAACGCGATCAAGGTGGCGCTCGAAAATACCCCTCCGGAGCTCGCCGGGGACATCATCGATCGCGGCATCGTCCTGACCGGCGGCGGTTCGCTGCTCAAGGGAATGGACACGCGGTTCCGAGAGGAAACGAACTTGCCGATCATTACGGTCGACGATCCCCTGACCTCCGTCGTCCTGGGGGTCGGGAAAATCCTCGACGAACTCGACCTCCTCCGAAAGGTCTCTGTGATGTCCCAATGCGGCACCTCCCGGTAAGGTTGTCCCACCCCCAGGTTGACCTATCATGCTTCGCTCGCTCTCGAGCGCCACGCGGCTGATCCTCCTGCTGCTGGCGTTGCTGCTGTCGGTCATCTTCCTGCTGCCGAAACACACCCGTGACGTTCTGCAAAGCGTCGGTCGTCCGGCGTCCTTCCTGGTGTCCTTCCCGTTGGAAGGCCTCGCGTCTTTCCAACGCAGCCTCGCCGACGTCTGGCAAGAGTATGTGGCGTTGCGGCAGGTCCGCGAGGAAAATCGCCAGTTGCGGCGCGAGCTCGAGCAACTCCGACTTCAGCAGGGCGAGCTTCGTGAGTGGGCCATCGCCGGGCAGCGCTTGGCCGGCCTGTTGCAATTCAAGGAGCGGTTCGCCCCGCAGACCGTTGCGGCGCAGATCATCGGGCGCGACCCCAGCAACTGGTATCGCGGGGTCATTTTGAACAAGGGAGAGCGGGACGGCATCGCACCGGAGATGGGGGTGATGACGCCGGCGGGCGCGGTGGGGCGTGTCGTGAAGGCGGGGCCGTCCACCTCCGTCGTGCTGCTCGTCACCGACCCGAACAACGCCATCACGGGAATTGTGCAGCGTACCCGCGACGAAGGAATCGTGGAAGGGACGCTCGACGGACGCGCCCGCATCAAGTATCTGCCGCTCCTGGCCAACGTCCGGGTCGGCGACCTCGTCGTCACCTCCGGTCTGACCGGTGGATTTCCACGCGGCATCGCCATCGGGACGATCCAATCGATGCAGAAAGAAGAGGGGGAAGTGTTCCAATCGGCCCAGATTCTCCCGGAAGTGGATATGACCAAGCTCGAAGAAGTCCTCGTCATCACGGTGCCGCGGGACGTGGTCGACTCCGGCGGTGCGAAGGAGAGATGAGGTGAAGCGGGGTCTGTATGCAGCCGTCCTTCTGGGGCTCGTCCCGCTGCAAGCCACGGTGTTGCCTCACGCCACTCTGCTCGGGGTCCGTCCCGACCTATGTTTCATCGCGGTATTCTTGATCGGTTTTCTGAAGGGGGAGTCCAAGGGAGCGCTCGCCGGCCTTGGGCTCGGCTTCATTCAAGACCTTTTTTCGGCGACTCCCCTGTGGCTCAATGTGATGACCAAGGGCGCGTTGGGGCTTCTTGCCGGTCTGCTGGGCCGGCATCTCGCGAACGCGACCGTAATCACGGTCTTCGTGCTGATGGGGATCCTTTCCATCCTGTCGGGGGTCGTCTTTGGGCTGGTCGCGCGCATCGGGGACAGCCCCTCGCTGTGGCTGGACGCGGTGCAATCGATCATCCTTCCAGAGGCGTTTCTCAATGCGGTCCTGGGCGCTCTGATCTATTTCGTGCTCCCTGCCCGGAGGGCGCGCGACGATGTGTTCGGCGAGGAAATCCATCTGTTCGGGCGATCGTGATTCATGCGGGAATTCGAGCCGTACAGCGAACTCCGTGAGGTGCACCGCCGCCTGTCGATTCTTCGCCTGCTGATTCTGCTCTTCTTGTTGCTCCTGGGCGGACGGCTGTGGCATCTCCAGATTTACGAAGGCGCCTACTATCGCAACCTCTCCGACAACAACCGGACGCGTTCGGTCTTGATCGAGCCTGCCCGCGGATTGATCTACGACCGGCACGGCGAGCTGCTGGCCAACAACGTCCCGAGCTTCACCTTGTACGTCTCGCTCGAGGACGTCAAAGATCGCGAGCAGGTCATCGAAGGGCTGACCAAGCTCCTCGGGCTCGAGGAGGACATGATTCGCAGGAAGCTGTCCGTACGGGGCGGCAAGCTCTTACCGAGAAAGATCAAGGACGGCTTGACGCTGCGGGAAGCCGCCCTGATCGAATCCCACCGGCTCGACCTTCCGGGGGTCATGATTCAGGCCGAGCTCCAGCGGAATTATCCGGCCGGCCTCATCGCCGGTCACGTCACCGGATACGTCGGCGAGGTCTCGGCCGAGCAGCTCGAACGGGAAAATTCGCCGGACCTCCACCAAGGGAGCATCGTCGGGCAGTACGGGATCGAGAAGAGCTTTGATCGGTTCTTGCGCGGCCGTCCCGGGCAGAAGGTGGTCGAGGTCGATGCGATGGGCCACGAAAAGCGGGTCGTGATGGTGCAGAAACCGGAGGCCGGAGACGATTTGTACATGACGATCGACGTGCGTTTGCAGAAGCTGGCCGAAGACCTCTTGGGGGAGGAGGCCGGCGCGATCGTGGCGCTGGACCCGACGACGGGAGAGGTGCTCGCCATGGCCAGCCGGCCGGGGTTCGATCCGAACGTCCTGTCCAGGGAGTTGACCGGGAAACAATGGGAGGCGATCGTTCAGGACGAGCGCCATCCGTTGACGAACCGTGCCACACAAGGTCAATATCCTCCCGGCTCCACCTTCAAGATCGTCATGGCGGCCGCAGCCCTGGAAACCGACACCGTGCAGCCGTCGACGAAGATCCGCTGCGTCGGAGGCTATCAGTTCGGGAAGCGGGTCTTTCGGGATTGGAAAGCGGGGGGACACGGTCTGATGGACATCACCGATGCGCTGGTCCATTCCTGTGACGTGTATTTCTATACGGTCGGGCAGCGCCTCGGGATCGATACCATCGCCAGATACGCCGACCAGTTCGGTCTGGGTAAGGAAACCGGAATCGAGCTGCCCTCGGAGCGAACCGGGATCGTCCCCTCGACGGCCTGGAAGGAACGGGTGCGGCATGAGCAGTGGTATCCCGGCGAAACCATTTCGGCCGCGATCGGGCAGGGCTATGTGACCGTCACGCCGCTTCAAATGGCCCACCTGATCGGCACCGTGGCCAATGATGGGTCCGCGTACCGGCCGCGGCTCGTTCGCGGGCTCATGCGGCGGGCGACCGGAGCGTTGGAAGAGGTCGCGCCGCAGCTCGACGGCCGGCTCGCGGTTGACCGCCGGACGCTTCAGGTCATTCAGGACGGGCTGGCGGGCGTCGTCACCCATGGAACCGCCACGAGAGCCAAATCACCGCTGGTGGCGATTGCGGGAAAGACCGGCACGGCCCAGACGGCGGCGTTACGGACCGGTCCAGAGGAGGAGATTCCCAAGAAGTATCGCGACCACGCTTGGTTCGTGTCCTATGCCCCCGCCGAGTCGCCCCGTATCGCGGTCGCGGTCCTGGTGGAGCACATGGGGCACGGTGGGTCTGCCGCCGCTCCACTCGCGAAGCAATTGATCGAGGAATTCGTCAAGCTCCGCCCGCTCGATCAGGCCGCCGCCGGCACCCTTGCGCCCTCGTCGATCGGGGGGGAGCTGCCGGAGCGAGGGGCCTTATGATCGATCGCATGATCGACAGCCGGAAGCCCGACCACTTCGAGTGGCGGTTCTTGGCCGTCATCGTCGGCATCCTGTCGCTCGGCGTCCTCTCGATCTACAGCGCCACCTACAATCAGGCGGGGCCCGGGCTGCCGCTGTACGTGAAACAGCTCGTTTGGATTCTGATCGGCTCGGCGGCGTTCGTCGCCATGCTGGCGATCGATTACCACACGATCGCCCGTTTCGCCTATCCGCTCTATGGCCTCGTGCTGGTGCTCCTGGCCGTGGTGCTCGTCATGGGCAAGTCCAGCCGCGGCGCGCAGCGGTGGATCCCGATCGGCCCCTTTGCGTTTCAGCCCTCGGAGTTCGCTAAGCTCGTCCTCATCCTCGTCTTGGCCAGCTATTACGCCAAAACCAACCGTGAGGGGTGGCTCCAGCGCGTCGTCCTGCCCGGGCTGATGATGATGCCGGGGCTGTTGCTGATCATCAAACAGCCGGACTTGGGCAGCGGCCTGAGCTTTCTTGCCGTATACGCGGCGATGCTCCTCGTCGTCGGCATCCGCTCGAAGGCGGTCGGGATCCTGTTCTTGTTCTCGCTGATGCTGTTCCCGTTTGCCTGGGAGATGGTGTGGGGATCGTTGCATGACTACCAGCGTGAACGGATCATGACCTTCGTGAACCCCGATTACGACACCGGGGGGAAAGGCTATCATGCCCTGCAGTCCCGGATTGCGATCGGGGCCGGCGAATTGCTGGGGAAAGGTTTGTATGGGGGGACGCAGAGCCAACTGAAATTCCTCCCGGAAGGGCATACCGACTTCGTGTTCGCGGTCTATGCGGAGGAATGGGGATTCTTGGGGGTGGTCGTGTTGTTGGCGCTCTTCATCAGCCTGATCGTGCTCTCGTTGGAGATCGCGTTGAAGGCGAAGGATGTGTTGGGCGCTTTGTTGGCGGCCGGGGTGACGGCGATGATCGGGTTTTGCGCGGTCGTGAACATCGGGATGACCGCGGGCATCGTTCCGATCGTCGGTATTCCGCTGCCGCTCATGAGTTATGGGGGAAGCGCGACGGTGATGACGCTGGCCGCCCTCGGGCTGCTGCTGAACGTCAAGCGGCGCCGGCTGACGCTGTTTTATTAACGGCGCGACATCGTTCCGCATTGACTCTAGGATCATCTTATGAGCAATCTGTCGGACAGCGAGGCGGGACCCCGGCCGAGGCCGATGTCGAGTGAGGGGAGCCGCCTCGCGTCCGTGGATTGCGGAGGACAGGCATGGGAAGAGATATTGCCATCAACGTCACCCGCGAAGAGACGCGGGTGGCGGTGCTCGACAACAATCAGGTTACCGAGCTCTACGTAGACCGCGCGAAGCACAAGGATTTCGTCGGGAACATCTACAAGGGAAAAGTAGTCAAGGTCTTGCCGGGAATGCAGGCGACCTTCATCGACATCGGCTTGGAGAAGGCGGCCTTCATGCACGTTTCCGATCTGGCGATCGATACGGAGCCCGGGGATACGCTGCTGGAAACCGAGGATGACGACAAGGGGCCGGAGATGCCGCGTCCTCGGCGCCAGACCAGCAAGCCGATCGAGGAGCTGCTGAAGGAAGGTCAGGAACTGATGGTGCAGATTTCCAAGGGGCCCATCGGGACCAAAGGGCCTCGGGTGACGACCTATGTCTCCTTGCCGGGTCGGTACCTCGTGTTCATGCCGAACGTCGAACACATCGGCGTCTCCCGGCGTATTCCGAAGGACGAAGAACGGGCGCGCCTCAAGGAGATCATGAAGCGATTGCGGCAACCAGGGCACGGGTACATCGTCCGGACGGTCAGCGAAGGCGTGAAGGAAGAGGACCTGCAATCGGACGTCGAATTCCTCAACGTTCTCTGGCAGGAAATCCTGAAAAAGCGAGAGCATTTGCCGGCCCCGAGCCTGCTTCACACCGATTTGAGCCTGGCCTTTCGTGTGATCCGCGATTTGTTCACGAGCAAGGTGGAGAAGCTGTGGGTCGATTCCCGCGAAGAATATGAAGCCATGAAGGACTTCGTGCGGAGGTTCATGCCGGACCAGACCTCGCGCATCCATTTTTATGACAAGGATGAAAGCCTGTTCGACCACCTCGGGATCGAGATGGAGATCTCACGGGCTTTGAACCGCAAGGTCTGGCTCAAGTCGGGGGGGCACATCGTCATCGACCACACGGAGGCGATGACGGTGATCGACGTGAACACCGGCCGTTTCGTCGGCAAGCGCGATCAGGAGGAGACGATCCTCAAGAACAACCTGGAGGCCGCCCGCGAGATCGCCTATCAAATCAAGCTCCGGGGGATCGGCGGGATCATCATCATCGACTTCATTGACATGGAGCGTGAGAAGAATCGGGAAAAGGTCTACCAGGCGTTCGTCGAGGCCATGTCGAGCGACAAGGCCAAGATCAGGATTTCACGGATCTCCGATTTGGGGCTCATTGAGTTGTCGCGGGAACGGGTCCGCGAAGATCTGCTGCGAACGCTGTCCGAACCGTGCCACTACTGCGAAGGCCGCGGCTACACGAAATCGGCGGTGACGGTCGCCTACGAGGTCTTTCGGGATATCCGCCGCCTCGGCAGTGAAGCCGCCGACCGCACCGTCGTCGTCGGCGCGCATCCCGGCGTCGCGTCGCTCCTGCTCGATGACGAGTACGAGGGGGTCCAGGATCTGGAGCGGGAATCCAAGACGAAGATCGTCGTCAAAGCCGATCCAACCTTGCATCTCGAGCAGTATGATCTGGTCCTGCTTTGAGCCGGGCGGCCTCACGGCCCACCGCCGGGTTCCACCCCGTCGCTGACCTCTCCATCGCTCATGGCCCATCGCTCACCCCTCCGATCCTGGTTGCTGCTGCGGGCGGTGCCCGGGCTGGGCGACGCCAGCTATTGCCGTTTGATTGACGCCTTCGGTTCCCCGGAGGCCGTCTTCAGCGCGGCCCCGGACCAACTGGCGGCCGTCGACCGGGTGGGGCCGTCGCTCGCGCGCGCGATTCGAAGCGGGCCGGATGCCGCAACGTGCCGCGCGATCGATGAAGAGCTCGCGTCGCTGGAGTCGTCGCCGTTCTCGTGGATCGTCTATTCGAGCCCTGAGTACCCGGCCCGATTGAAGTCGATCCCGGACCCCCCGCCCATCCTGTACATGAGCGGCGGTTTCCGGCCCGAAGACCGACATGCCGTTGCGGTCGTCGGATCGCGTAAGGCGACGCCGGGCGGCCGCGCGTTCACGCTCGAGCTGAGCCGTGAGTTGGCGTCGCTCGGCTTCACGATCGTGAGCGGGTTGGCGCGGGGCATCGATGCCGCGGCTCACCGCGGCGCGCTCGAGGCGAAGGGGCGGACGATCGCCGTGTTAGGATGCGGGGTCGACAAGACGTATCCGTCCGAGCATCGCGCGCTGCGGCGGGAGATCGAATCGGCCGGCGCCGTCCTGTCGGAGTTGCCGCTGGGGGCACCGCCGCACAGCTACCATTTTCCCAGACGAAATCGCGTGATCAGCGGCCTGTGCCTCGGGGTCATCGTGGTGGAGGCGACATTGCAGAGCGGAAGCCTCATTACCGCTCGGCTGGCGGCCGATCAGGGGAGGGAGGTCTTCGCCGTTCCGGGGTTCGTCAAAGCGGAGACCAGCCGGGGTCCGCACGCGCTGCTCAAACAGGGCGCGGCGCTCGTCGAGCGGGTGGAAGACGTGCTGCAGGAGCTCCTCCCGCAGCTCGACGCCGCGATCGGCGCACGAGTGGAAGCACGGACTGAATCGGCCAAGGTGCAGCGACCGGAACCCGAAGGCAAGGAAGTGATGCTCTATCGGTTCCTCTCGTGGGAGGCGGCGCACATCGATGCCCTGATCGAGCGGTCCGGGCTGACCCCGGCCGAAGTCTCCGGCCTATTGCTTTCTCTGGAATTAAAGGGCCTACTGCGCCAATTACCGGGGCAATGTTATGTTCGGCTATAATGTACGGTACAATCACGGGCGGAAGAGGATGTGGCCGCTTTGTGAGACAGCCATCAGGGAGTGAGAATGGGGAAATCGCTCATCATCGTCGAGTCGCCGGCCAAGGCGCGAACGATCACCAAGTATCTGGGACGAGGGTACACCGTGATGGCGTCGGTCGGCCATGTCAAGGACCTGCCGACCAGCAAGCTCGGCGTGGATCTGGAGAACGACTTCACGCCGCAGTACGTCACGATCAAAGGAAAGTCCCAGGTCCTGTCGGACATCAAGAAGAAGGCCAAGGAAGCCGAAAAGGTCTACCTCGCCCCCGACCCGGACCGCGAAGGGGAGGCGATCGCCTGGCACATCGCCGAGGAGATCCGCGGCAAGTCGAAGAAGGACGGCCGGATCTATCGCGTCCGCTTCAACGAGATCACCGAGGCCGCGATCAAGCGTGCCCTGCAGTCGCCCGGGCAGATCGACATGCGGCTGGTCAATGCGCAGCAGGCCCGCCGCGTGCTCGACCGCATCGTCGGCTATCAGGGGAGCCAACTCCTCTGGAAGAAGGTCCGGCGCGGCTTGAGCATGGGGCGCGTCCAGTCCGTCGCGGTCAAGCTGATCTGTGATCGCGAGCGTGAACGCGAGGCCTTCCGTCCCCAGGAGTACTGGTCGATTACCGCCACGTTGGCCGGCACGCATCCGCCGCCGTTTGCCGCCAAGCTCCACAGCATCAATGGACAGGACGCCGTCATTGGCAATGCGCAGGAGGCCGAGCGGATCGTCGCGGCGGTCCAGGGGCAGGAGTTCGTCGTCCAGTCGATCGAGCGCAAAGAGAAAAAACGCAATCCGGTCGCTCCGTTCATCACGAGCCGGCTGCAGCAGGAGGCCGCGCGCAAGCTGCGGTTCACACCCAAGAAGACCATGATGCTCGCACAGCAGTTGTACGAGGGAATGGACGTCGGGGCGGAGGGCCCCGTCGGCCTGATCACCTACATGCGTACCGATTCGACGCGGGTGTCGAACGAGGCCATGGAGGAGGTGCGCGGCCTCATCCGCGAGCGATTCGGAACCGACTACCTCCCGGCGTCCCCCAATGTGTACAAGACCCAGAAAGCGGCCCAGGAAGCGCACGAAGCCATTCGGCCCACGTCGGTCCACCGTGATCCGGAGTCGATCAAGCAGTACTTGGAGCGTGATCATTATCAGCTCTACAAGCTCATCTGGAATCGCTTCGTGGCGTCTCAGATGACGCCCGCCGTGCTGGAAGTGACCCGGGTGGATTGCCGGCCGGTTGCGACGTCCGAGATGTACCTGTTCCGGGCGAACGGAACCGTCGTGAAGTTCCCCGGACATACCATCGTCTACCGCGAGGGAACCGATCTGGAGTCCGGGGCGGCGCCGTCCGCAGGTACCGCGCAAGAGTCCGAGGACGAGAGCGACCGGCAGCTTCCTCCGCTCGTGGAAGGCGAGCGGTTGCGTCTGGTCGAGCAGGAAGGGCAAACGGTCACCGGTCTGCTCTCCAAGCAACACTTCACGCAGCCGCCCCCTCGCTACAATGAGGCGTTGCTGATTCGGGAGCTCGAAGAAAAAGGCATCGGCCGTCCCTCGACCTACGCGTCGATCATCTCGACCATTCAAGAGCGCAAGTACGTGGACAAGGTCGACGGCCGGTTCGTACCGACGGAGACCGGTCGCATCGTCAACGACTTCATCGTCAAGGGATTCCCCGACATTTTGGACGTCGAGTTCACCTCGCAGATGGAGAAGGAGCTCGATGAGGTGGAGGAGGGTGAGAAGCCCTGGGTGAACGCCGTTCGGGAGTTCTACGAACCGTTCACCAAGGACATGGAGAAGGCGCAGAACATTGCCGGCCCCAAGGACATCGTCGAGCCCCCGACCAACATCCCCTGCGAAAAGTGCGGGCGGATGATGGAAATCAAATGGGGACGGAACGGAAAATTCCTCGCCTGTCCCGGCTACAAGGAAGACCCGCCGTGCAAGAACACGCAGAACTTCGAGCGGTTGCCGGACGGGACGGTCAAGATCGTCGCGAAGCAGGAAATCACGACCGATGAGAAGTGTGAGAAATGCGGCTCTCCGATGGTCATCAAGACCGGCCGCTTCGGAAAGTTCTTGGCTTGTTCGGCGTACCCCGAGTGCAAGACGACGAAACCCATTCCGCTCGGCGTGAAATGTCCGCAGGACGGCGGAGACCTGACTCAAAAGCGCACGAAGAAGGGGCGGACCTTCTACGCCTGTACCAATTACCCGACGTGCGAGTTTGCGATGTGGGATCGTCCGGTCAATAAGCCGTGCCCCAACTGCCAAGCGCCGTTTCTCGTGGAGAAGTACAGCAAGCAGGCCGGAACGAGCGTGCAGTGCCGGAACGAGGAGTGCGGGTACAAGGAATCGGCCTGACAGAAGCCTCTGCGCCGGGCCCATCGGGCGATCGGCCATGGGACCCGGTGGCTCCTCACGCTAGAGCAGCCTCCACACGCACAACGCGGCGGCGCTGACGGCGAGCAATCCCAGTGAAATAGCCAAGCTCAGGACCACGCCGTCCTCATCATCCCATCCTCTCGGCGTCATGACTCCTCCTGCCGTACGGCGCCTCATTTCGGCCTCGTCCCGTGTTCGTGGGACCGCTTTCGTAACGGGCGAGCCGTGTGACCGCCGGCTTCCGCGCACAGCGCGGCGTAGGTGATCGCATAGCCGCATTCCCCGCAAAGCCAGAAGCCGCCGGTCGGCATCAGCGCCCGTTGCCGGCAGCGCAAGCACTCGATGATTCGCATGATGGGCCTCTTCCTTTCAGCCATCAGGGCTCATTCGAGAAGACCGCTCGGCCTCTCGGCAGGAATGGTCCCGCCGGGATGCTCGCTGCTACGTGTGCGTTTCAGATTCGAGATCCTCGCCTCTTTTGGATCGAGTGAAGCCCGCCTTCAGGATCTCGGCAAGTGTCCCGAGGCCGTGCCCTCTCAGCTCGTGCACCATGAAAAATTGGAGCATCCCCTCAGGGTCGATCACGAAGCTATGACAGCGCCGCGGCGCCGTTCCCCACGCCACACCGAAGGCTCGATGCAGGCGCCCGATGGGATCCGCCCCTAGGACCAGGTCGCGGAGCGCGGCATGATGCGCCCAGTCCTCGGTGAGGAGCGCGCCGTCGTCTCCCACGGCAATGAGGTCGGCCGAGCTCTCAGCCGACGGGCCGAATCCGGCTTGCCCGGCGATCCTCAGCGCATCGGCCAAGGTGAGCTGCGGGAGGAAACAGAGCAGGACCCATCGATGCCGAAACTCGTGGAGCGCGACATACCGTAGGGTCCCTCCGGCGAGGGCAGGGATGCGAACAAGGGGCGGTCGGGAACCGACGCGAATCATGGCGACCTCCACAGCTTCGCTGCTTCCTGTTGATGGCGCGGTCGGCAGGAGGTTTCCGCAAGAGCGACGCCACACCGGGATGGAAAGGGCGGAAGCCCGGAGGAACGAGGGCTTCCGCCCGGATGGGCAGGTGGCACCGCCTGCCCTGTCGCCACCTCGTCGCCGGTAAGCTCGAACCGGAGGAGATGGAGGTGTTCCCCAACCCAAGCTTCAAAGACTGGAACGAGACTTGGGTCGAGCTGGGAGCCCGCGACGCTGTGCAGCATGCGCAGCGCCAGCGAAGGCGTCCGTCGAGCGTCGGGTCTCTCCTGAGAGAGCAGCGTCTCGAACATGTCGGTGACCGCCAGGATTCTCGAGCCGTACGGAATAAGCTCCCTTCGGAGCCCATAGGGATAGCCCGACCCGTCCCAATGCTCATGATGGTGGGCAATGAGCAGCGCCGGCCCTCGGAGGAAGGAGAACGGCGCGAGCAGGTGCATGGCCGCTCGCGGGTGGCTTTGGATCGCGGCATATTCCTCCGCGGTCAGAGGCCCGTCCTTCTCACGCAGCTCGGGAGGAAGCGTCAGCCTTCCGATGTCGTGGAAGACCGCGGCGAGATGAAGCTCCACGAGCGCCGTCCCCGACAACCCAAGCCGGTGTGCGAACCCGACCGCGTACTCCGCGGTCCTGATGCCGTGCGCATACGCGCGGGGATCGTGGGTTCGCAGGGCTACCGTCAGACGGCGAAGCGCCTCGTCGTCCGACGGTGGCATGGACTGGAACAGTCGATCGAGCGCCGAGACCGAAGCATCATCTGCTGTCATGATCGATCCTCCCTGAACAAAACAAAAGCCCAAAACCGGGTGTGGCTTTGGGCTCTGGACGTGGAGTCCTGTGGCCTCGAATTTCAGGACAGGAGCAGGGGCTACCACATCAGCGCCTCCCTGATTTGAAGGGCAGGGTTATGACCCTCCGGCAACGTCTGCACTTGATCTCCACGACGCCGGGGCCCCGGCGCGCCAGCAGTTGGCCACAATGACAACGGACCTCATTGCCTGTGGTGCGGGTCTTGGCCATCACTTTTGGCTCTTTGTGAGTCGGCTAAATTAATATTGCTTCTCAAAATCATTTTCAGTATAAACGGCGGGCCGGGTCGCTGTCAAATCATTTCTGCTTTGAGGTGGGAACCATGCGGGTTGCTGCGACGGCAAGCCCGAGTATGGTAGGGTGAGCCATGAAAGCGAACGTCGTCCTCACGTTCGGTTTGTTGGCCGGCCTGGTCGGCTGCGTCGCTACTCTTCCTGCCGTCCCTACGGCCTTGCCCGAAACATCCGAGCGGCAAGCGATCGTCGTCGGTCGTGTCGTGACGGTGCTGATGGGCCCGACCACGCGATGGTTCGAACCGCAACTGCGGTTCTTCGAGTTGGTGAACAGCCGTACGGATGAACGGTATCGCGTGGACGTGCAGGATGCCGATTCCTGGTTCGTACTGCCCCTTCCCGCCGGAGATTACGAGCTCAGCCGTCTTCAAATCTCGGAAGGGGCGTTCCTCGGCATGGCAGGGCTCGCGCCGAAGTTTCACGTCGAGGAGGGACAGGTGACCTATGTCGGGACGTGGCGATTAGGGATCGAATCGCCCCAGTACAATCGAAGCGTCCTGCTCTCAGCCGTGGCCCAGCCGGAAGCGGAAGTCCGCGACGCACTGCAGGGGTATCCCGTGCTCTCGGAGCGGCCTCTGTCGACCGCATTGCTCACACCGGCGACTGTCGAAACCCGTATCTTCGAAGTGCCGCCCTACCCTCGGTTCTGGTGGTTCCGCCGCCACCACACATCATGATCGCTCTGCTGCCGCTCTGATCCGCCTCACGTGAAGATGACGGATTCGAGAGCCAATGGATTTCCCTATTGATGCGCCTCGGATCTTCTTATGGCGGCCACTGGCCTCCCAGAGGACCGGATTCTTCCCGTCCCCGGCGTTTCTTCCCTGGCCAATGAAAAAAGAGTAGGCGCCGGACTCACATTTCTATTGACATTCGGTCCCCGTTTTCAATATTAATATTCGTTCTCAATTTCATTCTATCCGCGTTACACCCTTCACGTATGAATGAATGTCAACCAGATCTGCACGGGGAAGAGGCCCGCTGCGATTGCGGGCACCTCGTCGCCAAACTACGCACGAACGGCGTCGAGCTGAAATGCAAGCGGTGCAAGCGATTGGTCTTGATTCCGTTTGATGCGATGGTGGACGTGACGCCGAGTCCGGCGCCGAGACCGGCTGTTTAACGAGAGGCACGAGGTGTAGCAAGAGCACGTCGGAAGATTCAGAGGACCGCAGCGTCCCAAGCATCGGCACTATCACCTACAGGAGGGGAGCATGGGACGGTTGTGGTACGGGTTCATCGTCGTGTGTTTGGCGGTACAAACGGGCGTCGCCGTCGCGGAGACGACCGAAGAGCGTCTGCAGCGTCTCGAACAGACGATCGAGGACATGAAACGGCACGAGGCGCGCGAGCGCGAAGTGGAGGGGCAGCCCCCGGCGACACGGCCGGGAGAGGCGCCCAATGTGCAGCAGTTAGGCGCAGAAGGCCAGGGGGCGGAGCGCAAGTACGGGTCGATCATGCAAGGGTCCGGTAAATTGATCTATGCCCGTCCCTTCGTCGCCAACCCGAAGGCCATCGTCGGCGGGTACATGGATTTCGAGTTCATCAGCCGGGCGCGCCGGGGACACCCAAACTCGACTGGGACGAGCCCGGTCGGCGTGCCGAGCATGGAAGTCAATCGGTTCGTCCCGTTCATTTATGGAGACATCAGCGAACACGTGAAGTTCGCATCCGAGTTGGAAATCGAGCATGGCATCCGCGCAAACACGGGTCAGAACGAAATCAGCCTGGAATTTGCGACCATCGACTATCTCGTCAACGACATGGTGAACTTGCGCGCGGGCATCATCCTCTTGCCGATCGGCAAGTTCAACCTCTTGCATGACGCACCACTCCAAGATCTCACCGAGCGGCCGCTCGTGAGCCAGTTCATTCTGCCCGTCGTCATGGCGGAAACCGGCGCGGGCTTCTACGGGACCCTGTACCCGTCGCGGCGTTCGAAACTAGATTACGAGTTTTATGTGACTACGGGATCCAACGGGTTCAACTCCAACGTCGGCAACAATGGCTGCCCAGCCGGCAGCACCTCGGCCAATACATTTGCCTGTACGGCTCAGGTCAACGAGATCAACGGCCTACGAAACACCCGGCAGCGCAAGTCCAATGTCAGCAATGGGCTAGACAACAACAGCGGCAAGGCCGTCGTCGGCCGTCTTGCATTCAGCCCGTTTCTGGGCTTAGAGGTCAGCGGCTCCGGGTATTATGGCACGTACGATCCGTTCAGCGATCGTAAGATGGGCATCTGGGCCGTGGACTGGACCTTTGTTCGCGGACCATTTGAGTTGGTCGGCGAATCGGTTTGGGTTTACATGCAGGACAATGCCCGCAATCTCAACGGGACCACCTGTGTTGGATCGACGACGTTCGGAAGTTCAGGGGCCGGCACGTTGACGGGGAATCCCTGCCCAGAGCGCATGCACGGCTACTACATCGAAGGCCGCTATCACTTCTTGCCTGAGTGGATGACCCGGATGGCGCCGAGCTTCTTCCGGCAGGAAATCTCCACGTTTACGGCCGTCGTGCGGTGGGATCAGATCAACACCAATCAGAATGCTACAACGAATGGGTTCAACGAGCGTGAGCGGGTCACGTTCGGGTTGAACTTCCGGCCGACCGAGGACACGGTGTTCAAGGCAGATTTTCAATATAGTCCAAAGGAGATCAGCGTCAACAATCAACGCATCCACGACACGGCCTTTCTCTTGTCGGCCGCGACCTATTTCTGATCGTTTCTCGTTAGCTTCGGGAGCAGCTGTGCGTTCACAGGGGCGGCCTCCGGGCCGCCCCGTTTTTTTCTAAAGAGGTGCATACGATGTTGAGGACGTTCTCAGCCATCATCCTGTCGGTCATGTTGACCGGTTGCGCCGGACTGTCGAAAGAGCAGTATGTCGTCTGCCCGTATGACATGGTCTGGCAAGCGGCGCTCGATACGATGAAGGACAGACCGCTGGCCGTCAAAGACAAGGAACGCGGGGTGATCGAAAGCGGGTGGACCGAGATGGCGGCTCCGGAGCGGGGGTTCGGCGTGTTCCGGAGAAACGCCTTCGACGACAAGGAGCGGGCGCGAATGATCGTAACGCTGAAGCGGCTCAACGACGTCACTGAGGTCAATGTGACCGAAAACCGAGAGCGCTGGCATCTCAAGGGAGGGGTGAGCAGCGGGGCCACCCGCTGGTGGCCCATCGAACCGTCCGAACAGGCGATGGCCTCGGTCATGGGGCGCATCAACTCTAAGTTGAAGGACCAAGGATGCTCACACGCGCAGTCCGCATAACGACGGTCGTCCTTCTCGTCGGCGTCGTAAACGTCGGGCCGGCGTCGTCGGAGCGGGTGTGGGATGCCGAGCTAGGTCGATATCTGACCCCGCAGGAGATGGCCGAGGAAGAAGTGTTCTTGACGGAGGATGAAGCCGCGCGCCTCATGTTTCCCAAGTCGGAGCGGATCGGGCAGGAGATTCTGCGCCTGAGCCCCGACCAAAAGAAGATGGTCGAGGAGCGCATCGGATGGCATTTCCCTGAAAATGAATTCACAGTGTACATCGGGAAGACCGGTGCGGAGGTCGACGGATATGCGGTCGTGCAAAACACGATCGGCAAGCACAAAGCGATCACGTATATGGTCGGGGTCGACCAAAAGGGCGAGGTGACCAACCTCGAGGTTCTTGTGTACCGGGAGGCCAAAGGATCCGAGGTGCGCACCAAGCGGTTCAATGCCCAATACGAGGGCAAGACCGTCTTCGATCCCATCCGCATCAATCGCGACATCATCAACATTACGGGCGCCACGATGTCGGTGCGTTCACTCAACGCGGGAGTGAAACGGACGCTCGTCTTGGTGGATGAGTTCTATCTCAAACCGCTCGGCAAAGGGAGCGACACGGTGCAGGCCAGGCGGGCGCAAAAAGGCTTCTTGGGCCGGATGTTCGACGACATGTTCGGACGCTGATGCGAAACTTCAACGTTCGGTTCAAGCTCCGCGACAGCGATCGGCATATCCGATTGATCTATACCATGTTCCTCCTCTTCATGCTGGGTGCCTTCGGGTTCTCATTCTTTTGGGCCCACAGCATGACGGAGCTGTCCCCACGCCAGGTCGCCGACCATTACCTGGGCTCCGACGCCACCTATGGGGAGCCCATGTCGTTTCGGGAGCTCGCGGAAATCACTCACTTCCATCTGTTCACGATGCCCGTCCTCTATCTGATCCTCATCCATGTGCTTTACCTGACTGACGCCAAGCCGCGGACGAAAGTGTGGACCACCTGGGCCTCCTTCGCGGCCATCTTTCTCGATCTCATCTCGCCGTGGTTGATTCGCTATCTCTCGCCGGTGTTTGCGCTGACGATGTTGCTCGGGGATCTCTTGCTCGCCGCGACGTTCCTCGTACTCTTTTTCGTGCCCCTCTACGAGCTGTGGATCCGGCGCCGCCCGCTGATGGCGCCCGGCCGTCCGGCCGAGGAGCGTTCGGCCCCCCTGCTCGCCGAGCACCCACAGCCGCGCTTGCCGTGATCCCCCCGCTCCGCGCTTCCTGTTTCCTGCTGCTTGCATTCCTGTTCTCAGGGCTCGCGCCATCGGCGGCCGCGGACGCCGTGGTCGTCAAGCGGAGCCAGATGTTGATGGGGACCTTGGTTTTCGTCACGGCGGTGGCGCCTGATGACGCCACGGCTCAGCAGGCGGCGGGGGCCGCCTTCTCCGAGATCCGTCGCCTGGAGGCGCTCCTCAGTACATGGATCCCGACCAGCGAGATTTCCCGGCTGAACGCAGCGGCTGGCCGAGCACCCGTTTCGCTGAGCCTTGACACGCTTGCCCTGCTCGAGCGCTCCCTCGAGATGGCCCGGCTCACAGACGGAGCATTCAATATCACGATGGGGCCGGTCATCGACGCCTGGAGCGTGACCGAACAGGCCCGCATACCAGACCCGGAACAACTCGCGCGCCTGTACCCGATCATCGATCTCGCGGGGCTTCAACTCGATCTCCGCACGGGCACGGCCTTTCTGACGCGGGCCGGCATGCGGGTCGACGTCGGGGGGATCGGCAAGGGGTTTGCCGCCGATTATGCGGTCACGGCCATGCAGAGAGCGGGCGCGATCGCGGGGGTCGTTGCGCTCTCAGGAGACATCAAGACCTTCGGTCAACCTCCGGATCGCGAGGCCTTTGTGTTCGGGATCCAGCATCCTCGTCAGGAGGGGGCCTTACTCGGCCGCCTGGAGCTTCGCGACGAAGCGATCTCCACGGCCGGGGACTACGAGCGCTTCTTCGAACGCGACGGCGTACGATACCACCATATTTTGGATCCGCGGACGCTCCAACCCGCGCGCGGATGCCAAAGCGTGACGGTGGTGGCCAAGGAAGGCGTCGTGGCCGATGGGCTGGATACCGGCATTTTTGTCATGGGCCCGGACCGTGGAATGGACCTGGTCGAACGACTGCCGGGCGTCGAAGCGATCATCGTCGATCGAGAAGGGCGCCTGCGCATCTCCTCGGGATTGAAGGCGCGACTGATCCTCACTGACCCAGGGACATAGGCGAGTGAAAGTGAGTGGAAAAGGCCAAACCGTTCCGCGATGCCTCCACCTCGTTTGAAGGGGTTGTGCCCACTTAGACTTCCGCTGTAGTCATTCACGGTGCCCTCGCCGTCGTGTTTGCTGATCGTCAAGGTCCTTGCCCGCTGATTCTTTTTTCTTTGCGCCTGAGTTCCGACTAGAGAGTCTCCGGGCGCTCGCGCTTGAAAGCGACTCTCAACCTCGGCAACAACGAAATTCAAAATCTCTCGCAATACGTATTGTGCTTGAATCGGCCCCGGGGGCTGTGTTGCAATCGGTACAGGACGAGCGCCTCCGCGCGCCGAGTCGTGGGCCTTTACGCAAGGAGGGAGTCATGAAGGCCAAAGAGGGTGTGGTCGAGCAATTGAACAAGATTCTGACGGCGGATCTCACCGCCATCAATCAGTACTTCGTGCATGCCAAGATGTGTGAAAACTGGGGCTACGAGCGCCTCCACCACAAAGTCCGGGAGCGGAGCTTCGATGAGATGAAGGATGCCGAGGAGTTGATCGAGCACATCCTCTATCTGGAAGGGGTCCCGAACATGCAGCGGCTTGGGACGGTGCAGGTCGGCGAGACGGTCCCGGAGCAGTTGAAGGCCGACCTTCGGGCTGAGCAGGAGATGCTGAAGCTCCATACCGAGGCAATCGCCCATTGTACGAAGGTCGGCGATTACACGACCCGTCACCTTCTCGAGGACATGGTGAAGGACGTCGACGGGCACATCGACTGGATCGAGACGCAATTGGAGACGATCAAGCAGGTGGGGCTCGAAAACTATCTCAGCGAACAGATCAAGAAGGAATCGTGAGATCGATTCAGGCCGGTTGCCGTGGACGGAATTGAACCGACCAAGCTGCGGGGGAAGCCATGAAGCCGAAAGAGGGTGTTGTCGATTTGTTGAACCGAGTCCTGACGGCGGAACTGACCGCGCTGCATCAGTATCTGCTCCATGCCTCGATGTGCGACAACTGGGGCTATGAGCGGTTGAGACATGAGTTCAGGGAACGCGGGACCGAGGAAGTCGATCATGCGTCCCAGTTGATGGACCACATTCTCTACCTCGAGGGCAAGCCGGACATGCAGCGGCTCGGAACCGTCAAGGGCGGGGACAGCATCCCCGAGCTGCTCAACGCCGACTTGGCCCTGGAGCAGGAGGACGTCAAGCTCCTGCAGGAGGCCATCAATCATTGTGCAAAGGTCGGCGACTATACGACGCGTCACAAGCTGGAAGACATGATCAAGGAGTCGGAAGAGCATATCGATTGGATCGAGACGCAGCAGCGGACGATCAAACAGGTGGGTTTGGAAAACTATCTGAGCGAGCAGATCAAGAAAGAAGGCAGCTAAGCGGTCGCGAGCTCAGTCCTCTCGGAGGACCTCGTGCCGGTGAGACAGTCTCAGCTTCCCGATCCGGCATTTCCGTGACGGAGCCGACGAGCGGCGTGCACGCTCCGCCGGTGGCGTGGTCGGGAAGCGACTGCTCCCGAACTTCACCGGAACATGATCTTTTTCACACTGTGGGCGGGAAACTCCACCTCGCCGAAATCGGATTCCCCCTTGAAGCTCCCCATGATGGCGAGGGCGAACTCGCCGCTCTTGCCGTTCCCGAGGGTGATGAGGAACACGGGAGGAGCCTTGTCTTCGCTTGGCTTCACGTCGATCTGTTTGATCGTCTCGAAGCGGACGTTGACCGTCGAGGTACCTCGTTTGACGGGGACCTGTTTGAGCTCATGGGGAACAAAGGCCGTCTCGCTGACCTTCTCCTCCCAATAGAAGAGAAAATTCTTGACCTCCGTCTCGAGTCCTTGAGCATCGGTCACGACGGCGGTGAAGCTCTTCTCGCTCTTGTTCTGCGCCCAGGCATTCGGTGGCGCCCCCACCGCCGACCAGACAGCCAACAGAACGATGGACCATTTCATCAGTAACGGCAGTGTCTTCACTGTACCTTCCCCCCGACCATGAGCAGATCCGTCTGGGTGGATCTGCAAACAATAGGACAATCCTTCCTTCGACGACGACTCAGTATGCTAGGAATCGACCGCGCACCAACGCCCGCGACTCCGCGCTATTGCAAGGTGTAGCTGATGGGCACGTTCACCACGATCTGAGGCTTTCCCAACGGGTGTTTCAGCTTCAACGGCGACGCTTGACGAATGACTTCCATCGCATCCTTGTCGAGAATCGTGTGCCCCGAGCTTTTGGCGATTTCCAACTCGGCGACCGTGCCGTCTGCTTTGATGACGGCGCGGAGCACGACTTGTCCTTCCCACCGATTCAGCCGGGCGATGTAGGGATACCGCTTGAGCTGCATGACCCGGTTCCAGAGAGCCTCGACCAGCCATTGATAGTCGGCTTTGGTCGCTGGGGCTGAACGAACCGCTTTTTGCTCGACCGGCGCGTGCTCCATGGCTGGCAGCTCCCGGGCCACCACCGACGCCGTTTCCTTGACCGGCGCTTCCTGAGGAGCGGTCACCGGTGCCGGCGTCGTCTCGACCACGGATCTCTCTGAAACGGACGGCGCGGATGCAACAGGGGCCGGGGTGTGAACGGCTGCGGCCACCGATTCGACCACTTCGGATGGGGTCGCCTCCGTCACGGGCTTTGACACCACGGCGGCTTCCTGGGGGCGAACCGATTCAGCGGCCTCTACGGCCTCCGCATGGGTGACCGACTGTTGGACGACGGGTTGGGCTTCGGCCACGACCCGGTGCTCGACGGGACGGCTCTCTCGCACAGCCTGCTGAAGGGGTGATTCCGTGACCGTCTGCTGAGGGGCCTCTTGGAGCGGTTGGACCTGCTGGGTCACCACCGGCGAGGGCGGAGTGATCGGTTGGGCGCGCTGCTCTATCGGCTGTTGGACGGTCTTAACGATCGGGGTAACGGTCTTCACCTCTTGTTGCACGATCTGCTCTGTCTGCTCTACCGGCCTCGCAACCTGCACCTGCCGGACCGGCTGGTGCTCGACCGGCTGCTTCTGGACCTGAGCGGGAGCAACGGGTGGCGAGGGAGGTGGAGTCGATTCCGACGGAGGATGGGCTTCCGACTTAGCCGGAGGATCTACCAGCGCCACATCCCAATGGAAGGGCTCCGGCTGAGGAGACAATCTCAGGTCGGCGACGAGGACCATGGCAACCACGAAGGCCCCAACGTGAAGAACCAGTGAAATCCCCCAGCCCTGCAGGGACTGGCGGCGGTCATGAAGGTGGAGCAACGGCAGTGTGCTCATGACCGCACGACCTCCAAGCTCACCTGCTTGAACCCGAGCCCGCGGACGTCGTCCACAACTTGGACGAAACGCTCCAAGACGGTGACGCGATCCGCCCGCACCAGCACCAGGGATTCGCGCGGATGAGAGCTCAGCAGCGCTTTCATCCCATCTTCAGAAACCGCCTGGTCGTTGAGAAAGAGCCCTCCGTCCGCCGTGAGCGTGATGACCAGCGGCACATCTTTACGGTCTCCGGCTTCTTTTGCCTTCGCCAGATCGACCGGGATATGTCCGGTCGTGATGAACGTGGCCGTCGTCAGTACGATCACGAGGAGAACCAGCATGACATCGACCAAGGGAATGACGTTGATCTGATCGAGCTCACGATCCATGTTGGACCTTGTACAGCGTGATCAGCTCGTTGACCCGCCGGCGAAGCACGTTGTTCATGACCACGCAGGGGATGGCCACGAGAAGCCCGACGGCGGTCGCCTTCAACGCCAGGCTCAGGCCGATCATGATCGTCGTCACGGCCATCGTGCCCGACGTTCCCATCGTGTGAAAGGTCAACATGATGCCGAGCACCGTGCCCAATAAGCCGATGTACGGGGCGTTGGCCGCGACGGTGCCGATCACGACGAGCCGTTTCGTCAGCGTGATCTCGAACACCTGTTGGTTGGGATATTGCGTGACGTCGACCCGCCGGTAAAACAGCCACCGCTCGACGGCGACCGCGACGGCCCACACGCTGAGCGCCATCAGCAATCCAATCACTCCGTAATCGACCGCGTCTTTCAAGGCTTCCATCGACGTATCCCGCTTCCCGGTGAATGTGAAGCCAGTACCATAAGCAAAAAGGAGCCGGCCCTGTCAATCGCAATTTGTTCTTCGAACAGGACGGTCATGGCGGCGAGGCCAGATTCTTCTCTTCAAACAACACGGTGTGGGTCGCAATGATCGTCAGCTCGACCGCGGTCCCGACCGGGTAGATGCTCGTCGAGGCCTCGCTGCTGTGAATGAGCCGGCCCGACGGCAGTGCGATCGTATACAGATTTTCGGAGCCGCGGAACTGCCGGGCAAGAATTCTGGAGCTGGCGTCCTCGTGGGGCACGATATGGATGTCATCGGGGCGGATCATCACGACGACTGACGTTCCCGACGCGGTCGGACTCTGGGTGGGGAACTCGCCCAGCTCCGTGAGGACCTTCCCATCGACCACGGTCCCCGGGATGAAATCAGCGTGCCCCACGAAATCGGCGACGAACGGGGTGGCCGGGGTGTGATAGATCGCCTCCGGCACGTCGAACTGCTCCAGGCGCCCGTTGTTCAGGACCGCGATGCGATCCGCCATGGCAAAGGCTTCTTCATGATCATGGGTGACGAGGAGCGCGGTCGTGTTCGTGTGGCGCAGGAGCTGTAAGAGCTCCTCGCGCATCTTCCCGGTCATATCGGGGTCGAGGTTGCTGAACGGCTCATCGAGCAAGAGCAGGACCGGCTTCTGGGCCAGTGCACGGGCCAGCGCCACGCGTTGCTGTTGACCGCCCGACAGCTCGTGCGGGTAGCGTCGCTCCAACCCGGTCAGCCCCACCAGCGCCAACATGGTCTCCACTTGCGCCCGCCGTTGAGCCTGGGGGAGGTGACCGAGGCCGAAGGCGATGTTGTCCGCCACGCGCAGATGCGGGAACAGCGCGTATTCCTGGAATACCATGCCGATGCGGCGGTGTTCCGTCGGCACCAGGAAGTCCCGACTTGAGACCAGTCGCCCTTGCAGGTAGATCTCTCCCGCCACGACCGCCTCGAAGCCGGCGATGGCTCGTAGCGTGGTCGTCTTTCCGCATCCGGAAGGACCGAGAAGGCAGAGAATCTCCCCTTCCTGTGCCGACAGCGAGATGTCGACGATCGCCGGCCGCCCGGGTTCATAGGCACAGGAGATCTTTGATACTTCCAGGACTGTCGCGCGATTGGCCGACTGCGGTGCCATGGCGGTCCGTACGTCAGTCCCAGGTGTCATTCCAGACAAAGGGCGGCCGGTTCTCTGGCTCATACGGGTCGCCGTGGCCGCCTCAGGCCGCACGCCAATCCCTGGCGACCAAGAGCAACAAGGCCGGCAGTGTCATCACCACGATCAGCAACGCGGCCGGGGCGGCGAGCTGAAAATACTCTTCGCTGGCTTCGAGCCAGACGCGAACCGCGAGCGTGTCGAACCCCACCGGGCGGAGCAGCAGCGTCGCCGGGAGCTCCTTCATGCACTGGAGAAAGACCAGGACCCACGCCACGATGAAACCGCTGCGCACCAGAGGAACGGTCACGCGACGCAGGGACTGCCAGGGCGTGAGCCCCAAGCTGCGGGCCGCTTCCTCGAGATTCGGCGTCACCTGCTGCAGCGCCGGCTCCATCGTCTGAAGGCCGGCGGGAAGAAAGTGTACGACATACGCGACGACCAATACCAGGATCGTCCCATACCAAAATGGAGCGAGATGCGAGAAAAGCATCAGCACGGCCAGCGCACCGACCGGCCCGGGCAGCACATAGCCCGCGTAGGCCGCCTGCAGACAGAGGATGTTGAACGTGGAATAGCGTCGTGTCGCCAAATACGCGAGGGGCGTGCCCAGCAGGACCGCGGTGGTGGCCGCCAGGCTCGAAAGGAGCGTGCTGTTCCAGATGAAGCCAAGGAACCGATCGTCGATGGCGCCTTCCCCGGCTGCCAGGATCGTCCATTTCACGAGCAGAAAGGCCGGGATCAAAAAGGAGAGTGCGACCACGCCCGCACAGTAGCCGGCGGCCAAGACGCCGCCGGGGGTCCCCAGCCTCTTTCGCGGGGCCACCCGGTAGCGGCCGGTCGTTTGATAAAACCGGCTCCGTTCTCGGAACCACCGTTCCGCCGCCAGGAAGATCAGCGCACCGAGAACGAGCAGGACGCTGAGCACGGAAGCCGCCGCCTGGTCGTATCGGCCCGTCATCTGCTGATACACGGCATAGGTGAAGGTCTGGTAGCGGAGCAGAGAGACGGCGCCGAAGTCCGAGACCACGTAGAGGAGGACGAGCGACAGCCCGGCCACGATGGCGGGTCTGACGAGGGGCAGCGTCACACGGGAGAGAATCGCCAGGCGGGTGAGGCCGCACGCCCGCCCCACCTCCTCGAAGGACACGTTGAGGTTGAGGAGGGCCGCCCGGGTGAGCAGATAAACGAAGGGAAACGTATCGAGCGTCATCACGAGTGTGGCGCCGGCGAAGCTCTGAGGCGGAAAGACCTTGGCGTCCGGCCCAGCGAGCGTCCGCCAGGCCTGCTCGACCGGCCCCCCGACGCCCAAGAGATAGGTGTAGACGTAGGCGAGCACGTATGTCGGCATCGTCAGTGGAAGGACGAGCGCCCATTGCCAGAGGCCGCGGCCCCAAAAGTCGAACCGTACGACGAGCCAGGCCAGCGACACACCCAGCAGCAACGTCCCGATCGAGACACCGACCGCCAGGGTGCCGGTGTTCGACAACAGCTCGGGAATGCGTGTATGCCAGAGCCGCGCCCAGACGTCCGCGTGGGCCGAGAGCGCCAGAGCCGTAATGTAGAGCAGCGGGAGGAAGACGAACACGGCGACCGAGACGCCCAGGAGGGAAAGAGAAGACGGCAGGATTTGGCGTAGGGCGGCGGTCATCAGCGCGACTCAGCGGAGCCCGACCTGCTCGATCAAGCCCATGGTCGGTTCACGCAGTTCGCCGAGCCGGACGAGCGGGACGGTCGCGGCGCGAAAGGTCTGCCGCGGCGGCAGGGCGGGATCAGGCTGGATCTGCGGGTTGAGCGGATACTCCTTGTTCAGGTCGGCGAACATCTTCTGTCCTTCGGGCGAGATCAGGAAATCGACCAGGCGCTTCGCAAGCTCCGGATGGCGGCTGTGGGCCGCGATGCCGGCCCCGGCGGCGTTGAGGATCACCCCCATGCCCCCTTCCTGCTGATCGGGCATCAGCAGGGCGATCGGCGCGTGCGGCTGCGCCTCCAGATATCGGTAGATGTAGTAATGGTTGACGATGCCGACCGCCGCCTGCCCCTTGGCCACGGCCTCGACGATCTGGGAGCTTTTCCCGTACACCTGATTCCCTGCGTTCGCCTTGAGGCCGTGGAGGAATTGTTGCGTCCGCTGATCGCCGTGCACGGCCTTGATCACGGAGACGCCTGCCTGCAAGTACTCGCTTCCCGCGTTCGGAATCGCGATCTTTCCCTTCCACTTCGGGTCCGCCAAGTCCAGGATCGACCCGATGTCGTCAGGCTTGACCAGTGTCGAATTGTAGACGATCACCCACAATCTCCCCGAGATCCCCACCCAACTGTTATCCGGTGCACGAAAGGCGGCCGGGATCTTTGCGTCGTAGGCCTGAGGATCCAGGGGCAGGAGGAGTTTCAGCTCACGCGCCCGCTCGAGGCTCCCGGCATCGTTCGTGATGAACACATCCGCGGGCGTCCGTTCCCCCTCGGCCTGGAGCCGGTTGACGAGCTCGGTCGTGCCTGAGGACAGCAGATCGACCTGGATGCCGCTCTTTGCTTGAAAGGCGTCGAGGACCGGCTTGATCAAGCGTTCCGCGCGCCCTGAGTAGACGACCAGGCGGTCAGCGGCGAAGCTGTCGACCGCCAGGAAGAACGACAGCGAGACCAGGGCCGTCAGGAGGGCCGGCAGATGGATACGCTGGGTGATGCGGGATTCCGACACGTCCTACCCCGTTTCCGCCCCCGCCGGCCGTTCGGGGACTGAAAATGAAATTGATTTGTTCTCTCAAAACGATACCAAAAAAAGTGGACGATGGTCAATGGCGGCAGCCGGCGCAGAGACCGTAGAGCTCGAGGCGGTGGGTTTCGATCGTAAAGCCGTTGCGGCGCGCCACTTCTTCCTGGAGCCGCTCGATGTCGCAATTCTCGAACTCCACGATCTTGCCGCAGGACGTGCAAATCAGGTGATCGTGGTGGCCCTTGTGGCTGACGTTGTCGTACTGCGTCTGGGTGCCGAAGTGCCGCGCCTGCGCGAGGCCCGCTTCGCAGAACAGATTGAGGGTCCGGTAAATCGTGGCCAGCCCGATGTGGGGGTCCTTCTTGGAGAGCTGGCGGTACATCTGTTCCGCCGTGATGTGCTCGTTCTTCAGGAACACGTTGAGAATCTGTTCTCGCTGGCGGGTGAGCTTGAGCTGGTGCTTGGCCAGGTGGTCCTTGAGGACCTCGATTTCCTTTGAATGTTTGGACACCCCGGCCCCCATCGGCTCTTTCATACGTGTGAGTATTAAAAGACAAGTGATGGGTCGCGGTCAAGCCAGCGTCGCAACGCTACAGCACGTCGGACGGCGGTACCGCGACGGACTTTGCCCGCCATCAGGGGTGCCGTTGCATTGACCCCGTCCTTTTCGAGCGACTATAGTCTGAACAGAGGCCTTGTTCACCGGGTTCACCGGGCAGGCCGGGAGGGAACGATGGCGGTTGCGAAAGTGGACAACTTCATCAATGGGAAGTGGCAGACCGCGCCCAAGACGGAGTGGTTCGAAAGCCGGAATCCGGCGAACCCGGATGAGGTCCTCGGACTGTTCCCCCAGTCGACGGCCGAGGACGTGGAAGCCGCCGTGGCCGCGGCCGCCTCGGCGTTTGACGGCTGGCGGGCGCTGGGGCTCGTCAAGCGAGCCGAGTCCCTGCTCGCGGTCGCGAAGCTGATGGAGGCCGACAAGGAATCGCTTGCGCAAGTCGTGGCGCATGAGGCGGGCAAACAGATCAACGAGGCTCGGGCGGACGTCATCGAAGCCATCCATACCGCCGAGTATGCGTTCTCCTACGGGCACATCGGGCAGTACGGCAAGGTGCTGGCCGACGAGGTGCCGACCAAGCGCTGTTTCGAAGTGTCGGAGCCGCGCGGGGTGGTGGTCGCGATCACGCCATGGAATTTCCCGATCGCGCTGCCGTTCTGGCTGACGGGCCTCTCCTTGGTCGTGGGGAACTGCGTGATCCTGAAGCCGAGTGAGTACACGCCCCTGTGCGGCGCGAAGATCGCCGGGTACTTCGAACAAGCCGGCGTGCCGGCGGGCGTTTTTCAAGTGCTCCAAGGGACGGGAGAAGCGGTCGGCAGCCGCCTCGTCTCGCATCCGAGGACACAGGTCGTGCTCTTCACCGGCAGCTACGAAGTCGGGCGTCAAATCAAAATGGAAGTCGCCACGCATGCGGACAAGGTCTGTACGATCGAAACCGGCGGCAAGAACGCCGTCCTGATCATGGATGACGCCGACCTCGACATGGCCGTGTCGGCAAGCGTGCTGTCCGCCTTCAAGACGGCCGGACAACGGTGCGTCACGGCCGGCCGTTTGCTCGTGGACGAACGCGTCGCCGATCGCTTCACCGACCAATTCGTCTCGGCGGCGAAACGGGTGACGGTCGGCAATCCCCTCGACGAGCATGCGTTCTATGGCGCGATGATCAATGAGCAGGGGGTCGAAAAGGGGCGTCGGTTCAACGAGATGGCGCGCCGCGAGGGATTTGAGATCCTCCTCGATCGCAACAACGAGCCCCCGCCGACGTCCAAGGGCTACTGGTTGAGGCCGTTCGTCTATCGGGGGCGGTGGCGATCAGACAGTGTCTGCCTGACCGAGGAGGCGTTCAGCCCGCACGTCGCGGTCGTCCCGGTGCGCGGGATCGAAGAGGCCGTCCGCGTGTACAACGACACCAAGTACGGCTTGTCGGGCGCCATCATCACTGAGGATTATCGGAAGGCCAAGTATGCCGAGGAGCACATGAAGTGCGGCATCTTCTACTGGAACCTGCCGTGCATCGGGGCCGGTGTGCGGATGCCGTTCGGGGGGGTGAAGCAGTCCGGGAACCTCATCCCGTCCGCCGCCGGCCTGCTTCCCGTGATCACCCATCCCAAGGCCATCACGTACAACTTGGATAGGACCATCGTGATGGCCCAGGGCCTAAAGGCGGAGATTAAGTGAAGGTTGAGGCTGAGGTTCAGGTTGAGGAAGTTAAGGAAGTTGAGGAAGTGTTAAGGCTGAGCCATCCGTTGCTTTTTTGGCTCTGCCTTAACCTCAACCTTAACCTGAACCTGTCATGAGAAAGCCCAACCACATCACCGTGGACCGCGTGCTCCTGCTGTATCTGCTCCAGTTGGCCGAGCCGCATGGGCTGCTCAACGACGTCAAGCTCCAGCAACTCGCCTTCTTGTGCGAGTTGCAGATGTTCGCGAAGGGGATGAAAGGGCTGCACTTCGAGTTCTTCCGGTACGCCTACGGGGCCTTCAGTAAGGATCTGGACAACGACTTGACGTCGTTGCGGCGCAAGGAGCGGGTCGAAAACTTCAGCGTGACCGAGCAGGCGGAGAAGGCGATCGAGTTGGTTCTCGAGGCGGTCGACAAGACCGAGGGCGATCAGGCGGACACGAATGCGCAGGTGATCGAGATTCTCCGCGCGGTGGTGGGCCACTATGGGACGCAGGACACCGATGCGATCACCAAATCCGTCGAGGCGGTCGAGATCAGCACGCCGGCGCAACCCGAGTTCAAGATCGCCATCCGCGACGTCTCCTTCCATACGATCCTGCTCGTCCCCAGCCGGATCGAGACGAAAAGCGAGTTCCTGATCCCGGTCTCGGTGCTCGCACGCATCAACGCCACCCTCGGCTACTAGTCCCGCTCACAGTCCATCGCGCCCGCCTGATCCAGGGGTAAGCCAGATTCTCGGGGGCCTCGGCGATCTAGACCGCATAGTGGTCTTTCAGGTGCTCGGCCTGTCGCCGGAGAATCCAGCGGACGAGCCGGTCTTCATCATGAGGCGGGAGGTCGACGAACCGCGCCCCGATACGCCGAGTCGTGGGCAGGCGGGGGAGCGGATCCGAGTGCAGCACTCTGGCCTGCGCCCGTAGGATCGAGCCCTGGCCCAGATCCAGCACGACCCGCAAGAGATCCCCGACGCCGTACCGGTTGGCGGTGAGGAAGCCCATCCCGCCGGCGCTGATGTTGATCCTGCTTTCCGCGAGCGGCGGCTCCTGCTCGGATGAGGCGAGCGTGATGCCGACGGGCATCGTCGTAGACAGACGAAAACTCTCTCGCCGCTCAGCGGACACCGCCGGGCCTCGGCCGGAGCAAGAAGGCGGTCGCCGCTCCAAAAAACGGGGGCAGGTATCCGGCGAGCGGCTTCATCGTCGCCTCTATCCTCCCAATCGGTACAGTTCGCCGTATTTCGTTTCAAGGTAGTGCAGGAACGGCTCCGGCGTCAGCGCGGCGCCGGTGACCCGCTGCATCAGGTGCTCTGCGGTGAACATACGCCCCCACCGGTGGACCTTCTGGTTGAGCCACCTGGTGAGCACCACCAGGCGTCCCGCCTCGATCTCCGCATCCAGGTGCGACATCTCACGGCGGGCCTGTCCGTACAACTGGGCGGCGTACAGATTGCCGAGCGTGTAGGTGGGAAAATAGCCGAACGCACCCAGCGACCAATGGACGTCCTGGAGCACGCCGTCCGCCTCGGTGGGCGCCGAGATGCCCAAGTACTCGCGCATCTTCTCGTTCCACCGTGACGGCAGATCTTCCACCCGGACCCGCCCTTCGATCAGGTCCTGTTCGAGGTCGAACCGCAGCATGATGTGGAGATTGTACGTCAACTCGTCGGCTTCGACGCGAATCAGGGTCGGCTTGACGCGATTGATCGCCGCGTAGAAGTCGTCCAGCGCCACGTGGTCCAGTTGCTCGGGAAACACCTGCCGGAGCATCGGATAGAAGCACCGCCAGAAGGGGCGGCTCCGCCCGACGCAGTTCTCCCACAGCCGGGACTGGCTTTCATGGATCCCCAACGAGAGGGCCTCGCCGAGCGGCGTCCCATACCGATCCGGATCCAATCCCTGATCATACAGGCCGTGCCCCCCCTCGTGAATACAACTGAACAGGCAAGCGGGAAGCTCCTGCTCGTACACCCGGGTGGTCACCCGGACGTCGGTGGGATGGAAGGAGGTCGTGAACGGGTGCGCCGACAGGTCGAGGCGCCCGCGCCGGAAGTCGTAGCCCATGGCGGTCAACACCAGCTTGCCGAACTCGATCTGGCGGTCGGCCGGGTACCGTTGGAACAAGACCCCGTCGTCGATCTTGACGTCCGACTGCAGCACTCGGGTCAGCAACGGCACCAAGCGGGCTTTCAGCGCGGCAAAGATCGGTTGCAGGTGCGAGACCGTCATCCGCGGCTCGTAGTGGTCGAGCAGGGCATCGTAAGGCCTGTCCGCATATCCCAGATAGTCCGCCTCTTCCCGCTTGAGCGCGAGCACTGTCCGCAGGTGCGGGAGGAACAGCTGATAGTCGTTCTTCTGTTTCGCCTCGGCCCATACCTGCTGGGCGATCGACGTCTCACGGGCGAGCCGGCTCACGAAGTCCGAGGGCAGCTTCTTCGCCCGGCTGAAATCCCGCCAGACTTCCCGCAAGAGGGCTCGAGCCGACTCATCCCATGGCTCTCCGCCCGCGTCGGACGCCTGACCCGTGGCCGGATCGACCCACTGTCCGAGCAGCCGTTCGATGTCGGGACCGATCAACCGGTCGTGGGCCAAAGTCTGGAGTGTTGCGATCTGCTCGGCTCTGGCCTCGCCGCCGCCGGGAGGCATGTAGGTTTCTTGGTCCCACGACAGCAGGGAGGCGGTACTGTTGAGGTGCTGAATCTCGCGCAGCCGGGCGGTCAAGGGAGCGAGTGTAGCCAGGGTCTTCATCGGCGGCTCTCCATCACGAGGCCCATCGGGCGGCAACGGTGCAGTGTACGCAGGCACGGATATTTTGTCGATGGCAAGGAGGAGTCGTTCTCACCGGGCGTCCTGCTCCAGATCCCATGGCCATGTAACACCGCGTTGAATCAAAGAAATCCCTTGACTGCTCGATCCGCCGCTGCTATAAGCCGCGCCAATGCCGCCGCCTGGGCCTCTCCCGAGTCTCGGCTCGAGACGCCGTCCTTCTGGGTCGACGATCCAGAAGGACATTTTTTTGACGTTTGACGGCTGATGCAAGACCGGTCAAGCTTTCTTGCGTACAGCGCACTGACCGCGGCCGCCGTTCTGTGGGGCGGGTCGATCGTCGGGCAGAAGATCACGTTGGGAGCCTTCTCGGCGGTCGAAGTGTCGGTCCTTCGTGGCGTCGGCGCCCTGTGCCTGTTGATCCCCTTGTGGTGGTGGCGGGAAGCTGCGGCGACGCGAATCTCCGGCCGTGACCTCCTCGTGCTCACCGCCCTCGGCTTCGGCGTGCTCGGCAACCATCTGTTGACCTTGTTCGGCTTGCGACATCTCGGGGCCGCGGCGGCGAGCGTCATCATCGGGGCCAGCCCCACCATCACGGCCTTTCTGTCGTCGATCCTGCTTCGGGACGTGCCGTTTCGTCTCGTCCTGCCCGGGTGCCTCGTCTCGTTCGTGGGCGTTGCGTTGGTCTCCGGCGTCGGGGAGGGCGCAGCAGCGGGGGAGCAGCCATGGCTCGGCGGTCTGCTCATCGTCTTCGGTCTCGTCAGTTGGGCGCTGTATACGATCGGCAGCCGGCGCATCATGGAGCGGCTGTCGCCGCTGACCGTCAATTGGACGACGCTGCTGTCATCCACCATGTGGCAAGTGCCGCTGCTGTGGACCGACCAGAAGGCGCTGGCGGACGGGCTCGGGACCGTCGCCGCGTCTTCATGGGCGGCTTTGCTCTACCTCATCGTGTTCGCGACCGCGATGGGGCAGCAGGCCTGGTTGTACGGCGTCCGCGGGGTCGGGCCGTCCCGGGCCGGCATCTTCGTGAACCTGATTCCGGTTTCGGCCCTGGTGTTGTCCGCCGCCATCCTGGGGGATCGCATCGACCGGAAAGAGGTGGGCGGCATCGTCTTGATCCTGGCCGGTGTCTGGCTGGTCAATCGGTTGGCGCGGCATCCACGAAGGGTGGGGTGATGGCCGGCGAGGTTCCCAACGCACACCCCCACATCCTGGTGGTGGAGGACGATGAGGACATGGTCTCGCTCCTTCGCTTTCTCCTCGAACGTGAAGGGTACCAGACCGCAGTCGCCGTCGATGGGCGTCGAGCACGGGCGCTCATCGAGACCATGGCGCCTCCGCGTCTGGTGCTCCTCGACGTCATGCTCCCGTTCCACAGCGGGCTGGACCTCGTGACGTACATGCGGGGTCAAGAGTCTTGGCGGACGGTGCCCATCGTCATGCTGACCGCCGCATCGGGCGAGCGGGATATCGTGCGGGCGCTGGACGCCGGAGCGAACGATTACGTCGTCAAGCCGTTCAATCCGAAGGAGTTGATGGCCCGGCTGCGGCGTTTTCTCAAAGCCGGCCCTTGATCACCGTCGCGGGTCTTTGATGGATTCACCGACCGATGCGGTGGTACGCCTCGTCTACGCCGTCGGGGTCGCCGAGATCGTCCTGATCCCCGCGATCCTGGCCGGCGTCTTCATTCTGAAACTTTCCAACCTCCATCGTGCACGTCGCCGGAAGCGCTTCCACGACCTGTGGCGCCCGATTTTCGTTCAGAGCCTGGCCGAGACGCCGCGCTCCATCCCCGCGGTGAGCGAGAAGGACGCGCCGATCTTTCTCTATTACTGGAATTACTTCCACCAATCTTTGCTCGGTGAGGACAAGATGAGCGGCTTGAACGAGCTGGCTCGATCCACGGGCATGGATCAGGCGGCCAGGCGCTTGCTCATGCACACGAGCATCGCGAATCGGTTGATCGCGATCGTGACCCTCGGACACTTGCGCGATCGTTCCGTCTGGCCACAGCTCGCGGTGCTGGCCGCTTCGAAGAATCATGTGGTGTCGTTGGCGTCCGCCCGCGCAATGATCCATATCGATGCCACGGCGGCCATGCCGATCTTGACCCCGCTCCTGGCCTCCCGGGCCGACTGGTCTCCGGCAAAAGTCGCGAGCCTTCTGTCGGAGGCCGGGCAGGACGCCATCGCGAAGCCGTTGGCCGAAGCGGCGGCGACGGCGCGGCCGGAGATGGCCGTCCGGTTGATTCATTACCTTGAAGTCACGAAGTGCGCCGCTGCATTGCCTCGAATCAGGGCTCTCATCAGGGAGACCAAGGACCCCGCGGTCAGGGTGGCGTGTCTCAAGCTCATCGGGCATTTTGCCGATCCGCACGATCTGTTGCTCGTCCGCGGTCTCCTGGCGGACGACAACGGGAAGGTCCGTGCCGAGGCGGCCAGGGGGCTCGGGAAGATGGGGGTGGACGGGGATGTGGATCGGCTCCTCCCGCTGCTGCGAGATCCGCAATGGGAGGTGCGCTATCGAGCGGCTGAAGCGCTCGCCCAATTGCCGTTCATGACGCCGACGCGGTTGTCTGCGATTCGAGCGGCACAGACCAACCCGCAGGCCAGAGACATCCTGGTGCCGTTTATCGAGGCGGCGGCACGGGCGCAGGCACGTCCTCCGGCGTCAAGCGGACGCATGGAGGACATGGGCGACTACCAATGGTAGATCAGGTTCAGGGTCCCTCCACGGCGAATATAGAGGATGCTGCGGTCCTCGTAATACACGGACGCCTCGGCGGAGAGCAGGGATGAAATCGGAACGATCAATCCGCCCTGGGTGATGCGGCTCGAGACCCTCGTGAAATCCTGCGTCGCCGTGATCCGCTCTCCCGCCGTGCCGAACCCGTACGACGCGAACACCTGGACACGGTCGGTGGGTCGCCAGGTCAGTTGAGAGGACAGCGTCATCGCACCGGTGTCGGGCACGTAGTACAGCTTTTCCGTGAGCCAGAGATCGTAGGGAAGGTACACGGTGAGCCCCGGCGTGAGCAGGTCGATGGACGCGGCGCGAAATACCATGTGTCGATATCCGAACGAGGGCTCGATGAATGAGAGACCTCGGTGCAAGGCCCCCAATCCTTGGAACAGTTCCCCACCGAGCATCCAGCCGGGCAAGAAATCGGCATCGACGGCCGCCGAGGCCGCCACATAGCCCCACGCTTTCTCCCAGAACGGGCTGTAGAGCTCGCCCGACACCTGTGTGTCCTGGAAGCCGAATCGGTTCACATGGTCCAGCCGGCCGACCACCGTCTGTGCGCCGATCGCTTTGCCCACTTCGACCCGGCCGGCGCGCTCGTCGGGTACCCGATTCGTGTAGGTGAAGTGACTGTAGCCGAGCTTGTAGTAGTCGCGAAAGGGGATGGACGGCAGCTCCGTGGTCGAGCCGACCGGCGCACGCTGGGCCTGCGCCGGCGTCAGAGCCGTCAGCTCTTCCCGGATGCCGCGGATTCGGGCTTCGAGGTTGGCCTCGCCGGTGACCGCATAGACCGCTTCATACAGGCGCAACGCCTCGAGGCGTTGCCCTCTCCACCATAGGACATCGGCAAGTCCGCGTTTCGCCTCCTGATTGGTCGGCTCGTCCCTGAGGACCTCCTCGTACAGTGCTTGTGCCCGACGCCACTGCTTCTGCCACGCGGTGACACGGGCACGGGCGATGCGCACATCATGGTCGACTGGACGGCGGGAGAGAATGTCCTCATAGAGAGCGATCGCCGCCCCATAGTTCCCCTGCCACGAGAGCACGCGTGCTATGGCCGCCCGGGCTTCGTCATCCTCCGGCCGGTGGTCGAGATAACGACGATAGAGTGCGATGGCCTCGTCGTAGGCCTGAGCCGCCTCACGTGCTTGCGCTTGCTGGAGGAGCACCTCGGGAGAAACGACTTCGGCGGACGGTTCCTGTGCCCAGGTCGGGCCGGCAAGGACCATCGCCCCGCACATCACCGCGACGACCAGCCGGGTGCGCCACGGTCCCGAGTCTATACTCACGCGAGCCGCACGCGTCACTTGGGCACCGCGCGAGGCTCGACCGGAGGATCGGTCTTGAATGCGACCCGAGAGGGGGCATCGACCGAACACGCGACGTCGAGTCCGCGGATCTCGCCAGGAAAGCGGCCTCGTATGGCAATGGCTTCCTCGGAATGCGCGGGGCCCGCTATACTTAGCAAGGGTCTGGTCGACAGGTGAACAATACGGACGGGCCTCGGGCCGCTCTTGCCTTGACGCACTCGGCCGGCCGCAGTATGGTCCTCGTACCGAATTGTCCTTACGTCCATGATTCGTCGCGCCTCGTGTGACCAACGGTGAGGAGGCAGCCCCCTGGTTTCGGCCGGCTTCATAGGTCTCTGGCAGTGGATCTTTCTCATGTATTTCATGGCGTTGGCGGCCGGGTACGTGTTTCTTGACATCGTCTCATTGATCTCATTGGTCCGTTACATTCCCGAACGTAGCCTCGATCGGCTGCCCGAAGGCTACACGGGCTTCGAGCCGCCGATCAGTATCCTCGCCCCCGCCTATAACGAAGAGGCCACCATCGCCGCCTCGATCCGCTCGCTGCTTCAACTGACCTATGCCGAGTACGAGATCATCGTGATCAACGACGGGTCCAAGGACCGCACCCTCGACGTGCTGATCCGGGAGTTCGGGTTGATTCGCTTCCCGGAAGTGTACCAGACGCAGTTGCCCACCAAGCCCGTTCGGGGCGTCTATACCTCGACGATCCACCCACAGCTCCGCGTCGTCGACAAGGACAACGGCGGCAAGGCGGACGCGCTCAATGCGGGCATCAATCTCTCCAGATACGATCTGTTTTGCAGTCTCGACGCCGATTCGATCCTGCAGCGCGATAGTCTCCAGCGCGTGGTGCAGCCCTTCCTCGATGACCCGACGACGGTCGCGGCGGGGGGAACGATCCGCATCGCCAACGGCTGCGAGGTGACGGGCGGGTTTCTCGTTCGTGTCGGCCTTCCCAAGAACCCGTGGGTCTTGTTCCAGGTCGTCGAGTACATTCGTGCATTTCTCTTCGGCCGCTTGGGCTGGTCACCGCTCAATGCCATGCTGATCATCTCGGGAGCCTTCGGGCTCTTTCGGAAGGATGCGGTGGTCTCGGTCGGCGGCTATCGACCGCAGACGATCGGGGAGGACATGGAGCTCGTCCTGCGGCTGCACCGTCGCTTACGCTTGACCGGCACCCCGTATCGCATCACGTTCATTCCAGACCCGATCTGTTGGACGGAGGCGCCCGAAGACCTCCGGACGCTGCGGACCCAGCGGATCCGCTGGCAGCACGGGCTCTGCGAAAGCCTGGCGTTGAATCGGGACTTGCTCGCCCACCCCAAAGGAGGGGCCGTCGGGTGGCTGGCCTTTCCTTTCGCCGTCCTCTTCGAATTCCTGAGCCCTGTCCTCGTGGTGGCCGGGTACGTCTTTACAGCCTTCTGCTTCTGGCTTGGGATCGCGTCGGCGGAGGCCGTCGTGGGATTCGTGATCGTCGAGGCCGGCCTGGGCATGGTCCTGTCCGCCAGCGCTCTCTTGCTCGAGGAGTTCTCCTTCCAGATGTACGGCAGTCCCAAACAGGTGCTCGTGCTGTTCGCCGTCGCGATCCTGGAGAACGTCGGCTACCGTCAACTCAACTCCGCGTGGCGCCTCATCGGGCTCTTCCGCTGGCTTGCCGGGAAGAACGCCGTCTGGGGCGAGATGACGCGGGTAGCGTCTTGGCAGTCGCGATAGGGGAGGCGGCCACGAATCCCGATCCAATGCGGATCCTGATCGTCGACGACTCCGAAGACTCGCGGCATCTCCTCTGCGGATTGCTGGTGTCGGCCGGCTATCAGGAGCTGGTGGTGGCGGCGTCCGGCCTGGACGCCCTGCACCGCGTCTGTAATCCGCTGGTGCCGCGAGAGGCGGACATCGACCTCGTTCTCCTGGACGTGAACTTGGGAGATATGACCGGGATCGATCTGTGCCGACGCTTGAAGCGCGAGACTCCGCTGCAGGAGGCACCGGTCATCATGATCACGGCTACCGACGATCCCCATACCCTCGCGGACGCCTTCGAAGCCGGGGCCGGCGACTATATGACGAAACCCGTACGAAGAATCGAGCTCCTCGCTCGGGTCCGCTCGGCCCTCGCGTTGAAGCGCGAGACGGATGCGCGCAAGGCGCGGGAGCAGGATCTCCTTAGGAAAAACCTCGAGCTACAGCAGGCCATCCAGGAGATTCACGTGCTCCGCGGCCTCATCAAGATCTGCTCGTATTGCAAGAAAGTGCAGAATGACCAAGGTTCGTGGCAGCAAGTCGAGTTGTACATTCGCGAACACTCCGAGGCGGAATTCAGCCACGGCATTTGCATCGAATGCGCCCGGGATCGCTTTCCGGATCTGCTGTCCGGGGGGGCGGGGACGGAGCGAGGGACGGCGTGAGCCCTGGTGCGTCCTTCTGGCGGAGACTCCGTCAGGTCGCCGCCGGGTGCGGCCCCCGATCGCAGGAGGAGCGGCGGTTCGAGCAGTCGGCGCACCTGGTCGAGCAACTGGCCGGGCTCCTCGCACTGACCCGAGCGGAGGTTCTCGAAGGGGACTTCCCGGCGACCATCAGGCGGGTCGCGGAAACAGCCGCCCGGATCCTGAATGTGGCCCGCGTCGGCGTCTGGTTCTATACCGACGATCACCGGTCGATCCAAGCGGCGGACATCTTCGATGCGCGCGCACAGCGGCACGCGTCGGGAGAACTGCTGCCCGTCGCTCGCTATCCCCGGTACTTCGAGGCGCTGACCGGCGGCGGGCTGATCGCGGCCGACGACGTGGCGCAAGATCCACGCACGGCCGAGATGGCGGAGGTGATCCATCGTCCGCTCGGGATCACCTCGGTGCTCGATGTCCCTATCCATCTGCTCGGGAAGGTGGAGGGCGTGATCAGCCACCAGCATCTGGGACCGGCCCGTCGTTGGCGTGGGGATGAACAGGTGCTCGCGGCGGCCGTCTCGAACCTCGTCGCACTCGCGCATGAACAGCGGAACCGCAAGCGGGCGGCCGAGGCCGCCCATCGCACTCATTCGCTTCTTCAGGCGATCGTCGAACACATCCCCGACATGGTCTTTGTGAAGGACGCGGAGCATCTCCGTTTCATTCAGGTGAACAAGGCCGCCGAAGACCTCTTGGGCTATTCCCGCGATGAATTGCTGGGGAAGAGCGATTATGAGTTCTTTCCCAAGCCGGAAGCCGACTTCTTCACCGTCAAGGACCGCGAGGTCTTGGCGCGAGGAGAGTTGATCGACATCCCGGTCGAGCCGATCCAGACGAAATGGGACGGCCGGCGCTGGCTCCATACGAAGAAAGTACCGATTCTCGATGATGCCGGGAAGCCGCAGTACCTGTTGGGCATCTCCGAGGACATCACCGCGCGGCGGCTGGCCGAAGAAGAGCTGCGACTCCATAGTGAAGTGCTGAGCCACATGGCGGAAGGGGTCCTCCTCGTCCGGGTCTCGGATGAGACCATCGTCTATGCGAACCGGACATTGGAAACGATGTTTGGGTACGAACGCGGCGGATTGATCGGTTGCAACGTCGCAGTCCTGAATGCGTCGACAGAACAGTCCCCCGACGAGCGGGTACGGGAAATCATTGCGGCCCTCAAGGCCAACGGCGTCTGGAAGGGGGAAATCTGTAATCGCAAGAAAAACGGGACCGCCTTCTGGTGCTTTGCCAGTGTGTCGTCGTTTGACCACTACGAGTATGGACCGGTCTGGCTGGCCGTTTACAGGGACATCACCGAGCAAAAGTCCGCGCAGCAGGCCCTGGACCGCGCTCAGATACTGGCCGGTAAGATCATCGCCAGCTCGCTCGACATGATCATCGTGGTCGATACCCGTTTCTGTGTGATCGAGTTCAACCGAGCGGCCGAGGAATCGTTCGGCTACGCCGCCGCCGAGGTCTTGGGGCAGTCCGTGGATCGGCTGTATGCCGAGCCGGCGGCCGGCCTCGCGGTCATGGAGGAGACGATCAAAGCCGGGCGGCACGTGGGGGAGGTGCGCAGCCGGCGCCGGGACGGCAGCCTCTTTCTCAGCTTCCAATCCGCATCGGTGCTGCGCGATCCCGATGGAACGGTGGTGGGGGTGATGAGCGTCTCCCGGGACGTCACGGAGCAGAAACGGGCGGTCGAGGAGTTACGCAAGGCCAAGGATGCCGCCGAGGCGGCGAGCCTTGCCAAAACCGAATTTTTGGCCAGCATGAGCCATGAGATTAGAACGCCGATGAATGCGATCATCGGGATGGCCGACCTCCTGTGGGAAACGTCGCTGACGCCCGAACAACAAGAGTACGTCGGAATTTTCCGGCGGGCGGGGATGAATCTCCTCAATCTCCTCAACGATATCTTGGACCTGACCAAAGTCGAAGCGGGATACTTGGAGCTGGAGCAGGTGGACTTCGACCTGCGCGATGTCGTGGACAAGACGGCGGAAATGATGGCGCTCCGTGCCGCTGAAAAAGGCCTCGAGCTCGCCTGCTCGGTGGCGCCGGACGTTCCCGTGGACCTCGTCGGGGATCCCGGCCGGCTCCGCCAGATCCTGTTGAACCTCCTGGGCAACGCCATCAAGTTCACGGGACAAGGGGAAGTGGAGCTGAGGGTGCTGCCGGAGCCCGGAGCCGCGGACGCCGGCCTGCTCCGGTTCATCGTCCGCGACACGGGCATCGGCATCCCAAAGGACAAGCTGGCCCTCGTCTTCGAGCGATTCACCCAAGCCGACTCCTCCACGACCCGACGGTACGGGGGCACGGGGCTCGGGCTCACGATTTCGAAGCGACTGGTCGAGTTGATGGGCGGGCGGATTTGGCTCGAAAGCGAGGAAGGGCGGGGCAGCACGTTCTATTTCACGGCTCGCTTCGGCCGCCAGACGCAGCTCGATCCGAGAGCAGGCCACGCGGAGCTCGATCTCACCGGGATGCCGGTTTTGATCGCCGACGACAATGCCGTCAATCGGTTGATCCTGCGGGAGGCCCTCTCGTCTTGGGGCGCAGCGGTCACGGAGGCGGCCGACGGCATGTCGGCGCTGGCGGCGCTCACATCCAGACAAGCCGATCGTCCATATCGGCTCGTCCTGCTCGACTGCCTCATGCCTGACCTGAGCGGATTCGACGTCGTGGAGAGGGTGCAAGAGCGGTACGCTGCGGCCGGCACAGCTTTCATGGTGCTCACCAGCGACAGTCGCGCTCAAGACATCGCCAAGTCGTATCGATTGGGACTGGGAGGCTACCTCGTCAAGCCGATCCGCCGGTCCGATCTGAAAAAGGCGATCATGATCGCGCTGAATCGCCCACACGGCTTGGGGTCCGCCCCGGCGTATGTCCCGCCAATTGTCGCTCCTGCAGGGGCGCCCCTCAAGATTCTGTTGGTGGAAGACTCTCCCGACAACCGCCTGTTGATTCGATCCTATCTCCGCCAGGCGAACTGTACGGTCGATCACGCGGACAACGGACAGTTGGCGCTGGAGTTGTTTCAAGCCGGCCGGTACGACCTGGTCCTGATGGACATACAGATGCCGGTCATGGACGGCTATACGGCTGCGGCGAAGATCCGCCAATGGGAGCGGGAGCAGGGGCGGGCCCCGGTTCCCATTCTCGCCTTGACGGCGTTCGGGATGAAAGACGAGGAAGGAAAGAGCATGTCGGCCGGGTGTACGGCCCATCTGACAAAACCGATTCGGAAGGCGACCCTCCTGGCCGCCATTGCCGAGCATGCGAGGAGCGTGGTGTGAGCATGGAGCACAGGAGACCGACGGACAGGATTCGCGTGGTGATCGATCCCGACCTCAAGGACTTGATCCCCGGGTTTCTCGAGAATCGACGGAACGATGTGCGGCGTCTCCAGGCCGCCGTCGCCGAGCACGATTTCGAGACGATCCGGACGTTGGGCCATCGCATGCGCGGCGACGGCGCCGGGTACGGCTTTGCCGCGATTTCCGATATCGGGTCTTCGATGGAAGAGGCCGCGATGTCCAAGAACCTCGAAGTGATCATGCGGGATATTGAAGGACTGACGGCCTATCTTGACCGCATCGAGGTGGTCTATGAGTGAGGCGGGGGTGGACGACCCGGAGGCCCAGGGAACCGAGCCGGATCGGCGTGATGCGTTCAAAGCGCTCGTTGTGGAGGACGACGACGACATGCGGCGTCTGATCGAGAAGGTGCTCCTCCACCGCGGACATCAGGTGACGACGTGCGCGGACGCCGAGACCGGCTGGGCGGTCTATCAGGGCGAGCAGTACTCGCTGGTGATGTTGGACTGGCGGCTTCCCGGGATGGACGGGTTGGAGCTGTGCCGGCTGATCCGAAGCCATCCCAAGGGGGCCCGCAGCGTCATTGTCGTGATCACGGCGTGCGACCAGCCCGGCGATCTGCAGAAGGTGCTGAGCGCAGGAGCCAATGACTACGTGGCGAAGCCCGTCTCGCTCGAGTTGCTCAAGGTGAGAGTGGCCGTGGCCGAACAGGCGGTGCGGAACCTGGACCGCCGACGCGAAGCGGAGGAAGCGCTGCGCGACCAGGCGGAGACCGTCCAGCAGCTCCGGCGCCAGTTGAGGGACAAAGGACAGTTCCAGGAGTTCGTCGGGCAGAGCAAGGCGATGCGGCACGTCTACGAACAGATTCAAGCCTTCGCCAAAGTGGACACGACCGTCCTCATCGAAGGCGAGACGGGCACCGGCAAGGAGTTGGTGGCGCGGGCCATCCACATGCTGAGCCGCAGGAAGGCGGGGCCTTTCATCGCGGTCAATTGTGCGGCGTTGACCGAGTCGCTCCTGGCGAGCCAGCTCTTCGGTCACAAGAAGGGCGCCTTCACCGGCGCCCACGATCACCAGCAAGGCTTCTTCGAAGCCGCCAACGGCGGGACCCTGTTTTTGGACGAGATCGGCGACATCTCCCCGGCCGTCCAAAAGAGCCTCCTTCGCGTGCTGCAAGATCGAGAGATCACCCGAGTGGGGGAAGCCAAGCCGCGAAAGGTGGACGTCCGAGTCCTCGCCGCCACGCACCACAACTTGGGCCAAGAGGTCGCGCAAGGGACGTTTCGCGCGGACCTGCTGTACCGCATCCGCGTGGCCCGCATCCACTTACCCCCGCTCAGAGAGCGGCGTGAGGACATTCCCCTGCTCGTCACCTCCTGTCTGGGTGAGTCGTGCGCCACGACCGGAAAACGCGTGCACGAGGTCGGCGCCGAGGCGATGCGGGCGCTCATGGAGTTTGCCTGGCCGGGCAATGTCCGTGAGCTCAAGAGCGCGATCGAATCAGCCGTGCTGACGAGCGCGACGGACACGATCCAACTCGAAGATCTCCCCCCTGAGATTCTCGACTCGATCGGCCTGATGCTGACGCCCGAAGGCCAGCCGTGCGATGAGAAAGCCCGGCTCTGTGCGGCACTCGAGCGTGCCAAGGGGAACCGGACGCTGGCGGCCCGACTGCTCGGCATGAGTCGGGCGACCTTCTACCGGCGCTTGTCGGAGCTGGCCCCGGACCTGAAGCTCGACGGCTGACCTGCAGGATTCGCTTCTCCAGTCACTGCTCCGCGCCGTTCTCACCCTCGTCCTCTCGCGGCCGGAACGCGATGCCGCTTGCCCGTGGCTGCGCATCGCTGTCGAGCCTGCCGCACCGGGCCCGTCGCGCATGGCCCGCGCCTAGGGGTCTTACCAGTTGCTTTTATGAAAGCCCTGTGTAAAGAGAGGCGCCGGCCGTCGGCCGTGCTTCATCCAACCACCCGGGAGACGGGCTGAATGAACATTGTCTATGCCGTGCTGATTCTTCTCCTGTCGTGCTTCGACAGTCGCGCAGTGTGGGCGCAAGCCCCGCCTGATCTCGTCACCCTCAAGGGCGGCAGTCTGCTCTACGGCGAAGTCATGGAGATGAGCAATGGAGAGCTGAAGATCAAAACCCGATTCGGCGCCGGCGATCAGGTGACCGTGAAATGGGACGAGGTTGAAAAGCTGTCGATCGGCCGACCGATTCCCATGCATCTGAAAGACGGGACCGTGCTGGTCGGGACCATCCAAGAGGGACCGCCGGGATCGCTCGTGTTCCAAGCCGAACCGCTGCAGGGGACGCTGACGGTGCCGCTCGGCTCCGTGGCGGCGCTCAATCCGCTGGTGCAGCCGGCCGTCGTCTACACGGGCACGCTCTCGATCGGCTTCTCGCAGACGACGGGCAATTCGCATTTGCGGAACGGGAGCCTGCTCGGAGACTTCAGCGGTCGAAGCGAATCGCTGCGGCTGACCATTCTCGGGCGCTACATCTACGGCGATGACCAGGGGCGCTTGATCGCGCGCAACAGCCGAGGCACGGTCAAGCTGGACTTCTTCATCACCAAGCGGTTGTACTGGTTTGCGTCCGCTTATTTCGAGCAGGATACGTTCCAGGATTTGAAGCTCCGGACCTCGCTGGCATCCGGCCCCGGCTATCAAATCCTGGATACCGGCGACTTGAAAAGCCCGCTCCTGACCGATATGACGCTGTACGCTGAAGCGGGTCTCGCCTACTTCAACGAGGATTTCAAGATCGCCCCGGACAAGAGCTCCACCCGCGTCAGATGGTCCGTCAAGTTCAATTGGCCGTTCCTCGACGAGCGAATTACCCTGTTTCACTTCCACGAAGCCTACCCATCCATCCAAAACTTCAAGGACTTCTATATCACGCTCGACAGCGGTGTTCGATTGAAGATCTTCGAAGGGTTTGTCAGCGTGCTGCAACTCACGACGCGCTATAACAACAATCCGCCGCCGGGCATCAACAGCACCGACAATCTGTACCTGATGACGTTCGGGTACACCTTCGATACAGCACGAAAACGGTGACCGGGTCCTGGGACGCCAGGGAAGGAGGCGACGATGCTCGAAGAGTTCAAAGCCTTTGCGATGCGGGGGAACGTGCTCGATATGGCGGTCGGCATCATCATCGGGGCGGCGTTCGGGAAGATCGTCAGCTCGCTGGTCAACGACATCCTCATGCCGCCGCTCGGCATGATGCTCGGGCATGTCGATTTTTCCAGCCTGTTCGTCAATCTCAGCGGGCAGCCCTACGATTCGTTGGCGAAAGCCAAGGAGGCCGGGGCGCCGACGCTGAACTACGGCGTCTTCCTCCAGTCCGTGCTTGACTTCTTGATCGTCGCATTCGCGATCTTTCTGCTGATCCGCCAGGTGAATGCATGGACGAAACGGCCCGAGCCCGCGGCCGCCGTCGCCCCGTCGACGAAGCCCTGCCCCTATTGCCTGTCGAACATCCCATTGAAGGCCGTTCGGTGTGCGTACTGTACCTCGGACGTGAAGGAGGCGTGAGTCGCTCGAGACGGTCACGGAATTCCGGGGAGCGTCTATACTTACCGGCAGCGGCGGACACCCCGCGATCAACAGGCCAAGACCTAGACGGAGCTCGCCTCTGTGCGCATCCTTTCCCTCTTCCTGTTCGGCGCCGCCCTCCTGGCCGGTTGCTCCGGTCGTGTTCCTTCCTTCGGCGGGTCTTCAGCTTCCCCGCCGGTTGTCCAGAATCAATATCCGGCCGACGACGCAAGGCTGGCGGCGTTGGAGAAACGGGTACGGGACCTGGAAGCACAGCTGGCGGCCGAGCGGGCGCGCGGCTACCGGGATCACCGTGAGGACGACGGCGAGGCCCCGAGGACGTTCGAGGAGCTCGCCAAACTGTTTGAGTCGGAGATCGAGGCGGGGACGATCGCGCTCGCTCGACGGGACGGCCATTGGACGATCAACCTTGCGGACGAGCTGCTCTTCGAGTCGGGTGAGGCCCGGCTCAAGCCGGCTGGAATCCACGTGCTGAAATTGGTCGGGCGCGTATTACGATCGTTGCCCGATGCTCAGATCACCGTCGGCGGTCATACGGACAGCATTCCCATCGGCGGGAAGCTCGCCAGGCAGTTTCGAACGAATCGAGATCTGTCCAAGGCGCGCGCCGTCAATGCGGTGCGAGCCCTCGAGGCCGGGGGAGTGGCGTCGGAGCGTTTGGCGGCGGTGGGCTACGCCGACTCGAAGCCGGTGGCGAACAATGCGACGGAGGCGGGCCGACAGAAGAACCGGCGCGTGGAGATCGTCGTCTCACCCGTCTCTCCTGACTAGGATCCGCCGATCATCATCGGCCCGGCCTACTCGTTGCGGTCCACGTCGATGGCTTCACGGACCTTCAGCAGCAGCTCCTCGAGCTGAAACGGCTTCCGCAGAAATCCGCTCCACTGATGCAGCTCCAACCGTCTCAAGAGCGCTTCTTCCATGAACCCCGACATATACAGGATGCGAATGCCGGGTCGAAGCCGCACGAAGCGATCGGCGAGATCGGGCCCGTTCATCCGCGGCATGAGGACATCGGTCAGCAAGAGGTCGATGGGGCCCGGATGCTGGGACTCCAGCCGGATCGCCTGCTCGCCGTCCGTCGCGTCGAGCACGCGATAGCCGCGGCCCCCCAGGACCGAGGCAATCAGTTTGCGAACCGCGTCGTGATCGTCCACGACGAGGATCGTGCGTACGAGGTCCCGTGGCGCTTTCTGCTCCGAGCCCATGATCGCGCGAAAGTATAACGCTTAGGGTGCCTTAGGGCAAATACGGCATCCGGATGAACCCGAACAGCCGCGGCGCGGCTTGCCAGGGATCGTTCGGTGCAAACGTCACGGATCGTGTCGCAAAAATACAAATCTCGACTATACTGGTAGCGATGAGCGGGGTGGACACCACGATGTCGAAGACGCGGACGCGCGTGCCGTTCGAGCACCTGCCGGGGGGCACCGAAACCGTGCTGGTCGTCGACGACGACAACACGGTCCGCGCGCTGATCAGCGAGACGCTCAGGATGAAGGGCTATCACGTCCTGGACGCGCAGTTCAACAGCGGCGCCTTGATGGCGTCGGGACGGCATCGCGGTCCGATCCATCTGATGATTGCCGACGTGATGATGCCGGGCGTGACCGGGCGGGAACTGGCACGCCGCCTGGAGTCCCTCCGCCCCGACACGAAGATCCTCTACATTTCCGGGTATCCCAAGGACATGCTGGCGCGGGAAGACATTTTGGAGGAACACGCGCTCTTTCTTCAAAAACCGCTCAGCCCGGAAGTGCTCCTCCCGAAGGTCCGGGAGCTGCTCGATTCGAGCCCGCCCGACTCAGACCAAGAGGGCGATGAGTTCGTGCTCAAGGTGCTGCAGGCGTTGGTACGAAAGAAGAAAGAGTGTCAGCTGTCCCGCGAGCAGGCGGCGCAACTCGAAGCTTTGATCGTCTCCTATGAGGAGGCGCGGTTGGCGTCGGAAGCCGAGTTCATGGTCGCGGAGCTCCACGTGCAGGCCCTGATCCAGGATGCCCAAGTCCCGATGAACGACGTCGAAGCGGCCGTCCGCAAGTCGGAACAGGCACAGACGGCGGTCCGGATCGAAGGGTTGAAAGTCCTGCGGGCCGCGGAAGCCGTTCTGACGCCGGAGCAGAGGCGGCATCTGGCCGCGCTCTATCCGCATGGTCGCCGGCGCATGGGCGACCCGTTTCCCTACCTCTGACCGGCGCGCGGGGCCGCTCCCCTCTTCTCCTCCCCGCTGATGAATTCAAGCAGGCGATGTTCAGCCCAAAACGGGTCTTCCTGGGCCGTGGGCCGCTGAAAGAACCCGCAGTGCCCGCCGTGTCGCGTGAGCACCAGGGTGATCCAGGGATGGTGCTCGATCACGGGAATGCGGAACATCCACGGCGGAATGAACGGGTCGTCTTCAGCAGTGATGATCAGCGTGGGAACCGAAATACCACCGAGCAGATGCCCGGCACCGCTCCGCTCGTAATAGTCGGCCGAGCCAGAGAACCCGCCGTCCGGCGCCGTATAGAGGTGATCGAACTCACGCAGGCTTCGCACGCGGGCAAGAGGCCCGAGATCGAATCGCCCGGGAAACAGTTCGGCTTTGCGGCGCAGGCGGGCCTTGAGGCTCTCTAGAAAATAGCGATGGTAGATCCAGTTCCGTGGCCGCTCGAGGGCGTCGATGCATGCGGCGGGATTGATGTTCGGGCATACCGCGACCGCGCCGCGGAGCGCCGGACACCCATTGCCCGCTTCCCCCGCCATCCGGAGCACGAGGTTGCCGCCCATGGAATAGCCGGCGAGCCAGATTGCGTCCAGCCCGTCTTTCTCCGTGAGTTCCCCTACGACCGAGCGCAGATCGCCGCTCAAGCCGTTGTGGTAGAGCGTCGGGGTGTCGCGCTCCGTTCCGCCGCAGTTCCGCTGATTCAAGCGAATGACGTTGAAGCCGGCCCGCCAGGCCTTTGAGGCGATGCCCCGCATGTAATGGGATTCGCTGCAGCCTTCAAGGCCATGCACGAGCACGAGGGTGGGCCGGATGGATCGGTTCGCCTGCCAGTGGCAATAGCCCCGCACACGGGAGTCCGGCGACACGACGAACATCCGAGGCTCGCTCGGAACGCCGACGAGGAGTCCTCGGCGCGGCCAGGACCGCGGGACCAAGGTCATGAAGTCAGGATGTCGGAACAGGGGATGCGGGACGAAGGGGCGTGACGGAACGTAGCGGTGCATGAGGAGTTATAGCATGAGCCACCGAAGGACCGCCAAGTGCCGCGAGCGCGATGCCGGCGGGATCGCGAAAAGGCCGTGCAACCGAGGGAAACCTTGCGCTATCATGGCGCCGTGAGCGAGGACGCCATGATCAAAGAGCGCATCGAGGCGGTCACGCGCGCGAATCAGGCCTTCTATGAGGCCTTCGAGAGCCTCGACATCGCGCGCATGGACGACGTGTGGATGAAGCAGGATTACGTGACCTGCATCCACCCGGGCTGGAGCCAACGGGTCGGCTGGCCGGCGGTCCGCGACTCGTGGGTGTTGATCTTCAACAATACGTTCTCGATGACGTTCGAGCTGACGGAGATTCTCGTTCAGGTGGCGGGGGACATCGCCTGGGTCATTTGTACGGAACACATCACGTCACGGCAGGGGGAAAGCGTGCAGGAGAGCCAGATCCTGGCGACGAATCTCTATGAACGGATCGGCGACCGGTGGTTGATGATCCACCATCACGGCTCGCCGGTCATGGGGTGAGAGGCGCGTGACGATCTTACTCGGTGGCCTTCACGGTCTTCGACCACTCGGCCACGATCGTATCGCGCTCATCCATCGTCATCGCCGCGTACTTGTGAAACATGCCGGGGCCGCGGCGGCGGCGCCAGGTCACGAAATTGATGAAGTGATCCTTGCAGAGCGAACCGGTTCCGCTCGGGGCATACACCTGCCCCGGGCAGCCGGTAATCATGCAACGTTCGTCACTCATGGTGGTGCTCACTCCTGGTGATGATCGGCCTTCGAGCGAAAGTATGCCGGACCATTCGTAGCGGTTGCAAGGGGGCGTCCGGTCCGGATGGCCCGGCTCCGGCGGCCAAGCGCTCGGGGGGGATCGGAAGAGCCGCGGTCCGCGCGACCGCGGTTTCCCTGGCTCTGGCGTTCTTGTCCGCTTGCGGGCCGTCTTACCGTCCTGGTTTACCTCCCGGGAGCCCTTTTGCCGCCGAGGTGCTGCCCGGACAGGACCTTCTGAACCAAGGGGTCGCGGTCGGTGATGTGACGAGCGCCTCCGCGCTGCTTTGGTTTCGGACGAGCGGTCCGGCCAAAGCGCTCGTCAAGTGGACGGACGGCGAGGAGCGAAGCCTTCGATCCACGCTGGTGCAGACGACGTTCGAGCACGATTACACGGCCAAGGTCCTGCTGGAGGACCTTCAGCCCGGCCGGCGGTACGACTATTCCGTGCTCACGGGGCCACCCGGCGCCCCCGAAGATGCCCTTCGCGCGCCCGAGGGCGCGGACGGATCCTTTCAGACCCCGCCTGCGAACGATGAGCGTGCTCCCGTAACCTTCGTCTGGAGCGGCGATCTCGGCGGGCAGCAGCGCTGCCGGCCGGCCGGCCGAAGCTATGAGATTTTTGATCGGATCCGGGAGGTCGCACCGGCGTTCATGATCTTCTTGGGTGATACGATCTACGCGGACGAACGGTGCTCGGCCCCGCCGAACGAACCGGGCAGCGATTTTCAGGCCTCGACGCTCGAGGAGTACCGCTCGAAGCACCGGTACCAACGGGAAGACGCGAGCCTGCGCCGACTGCTGCAGGGCATCCCCATCTACGTCATCTGGGACGACCACGAAGTCCGGAACAACTTCTCGGGCCCGCTCGATCCCCAGATGCCGATCGGGCGGCAAGCCCTACTCGATTATTGGCCGATCCGGACGCCGCCGCATGACCCGGGACGGCTCTATCGTCGGATCCGGTGGGGGCGCCACCTCGAGCTCTTCATCCTGGACACCAGGCAGTATCGGAGCTCGAACGCGCATCCCGACGGACCGAACAAAACCATGCTCGGAAGCCGTCAACGAGCATGGCTCCTCGACGGGCTCCGCGAGTCGACCGCCACCTGGAAAATCGTCGTGACGAGCGTCCCGCTGTCGAATCCGAAGGGAGGAACGTTGCTCATGCCCGGCAACGACAGTTGGGCGCGCGGCGCCGACGGGACGGGTTTTCTCACGGAGCTCCAGGGCATCGTCGGCGCCGCGCGCGGCGTGCGGAATATCGTCTGGCTGGCCGGGGACGTCCACTATACGCAGGTCAACGTCTATGATCCGGACGGTGATGGACAGACCGACTTTCACGAGTTCATCGCCGGCCCGTTGTCCGCCCGGCAGGGCCGACCGGTTCCGCCGAACCCGGATTTGAAGCCGGCCACGTTGTACAGTGAGGGCGGCTTCGATAATTTCGGCGCGGTCACGGTCGACGGTGAGACGTTGCGGGTGTCGATCCGTGACGGAGACGGGCACGTTCGATACGAGCAGACTTTCGAGAGCCGACACGGCGCTGATTGATCCCTTGCAATCGACGGTCTCTCTCGCGTAGGGTGAACGCGCTTTGGGCGGCCGCAGGCGCCCGCGAGGCGACCTGAGGACTTCGAGTCACGGAGAGGCGAGTCACGGAGAGGAATGTATGGCAGGTTTGATGACAGCGGATGATTTGTTCGAGCGGATGCGCAGCGCGGCCGTGTCGGCGACGGCGCCCGATGAACGGGCCCTGCAGGTCGACTATCCCGCGCTCAAGGAGAAGATTCGGGCGGCGATCGGCGACCGAAAGATCGCTCAGCTCCACATCAACCGGTATCTACCCGAAGGGTATGAGGACCAGGGTCGGTTCAACGTCCTCGTCCTGACCGCCGGCAAGGTCGTCTACGACATGGTCGTCGGCGATTCGTACTTTCGTTACGATATCGTGTCGGTGGGCGATCTGGATAAGATCCAGGTGATCGACGGGGTGTGGGAGAACCGTGAAAAGCGTCGCGAGGAGCCGTTCTTGAGCCTTCGGCTCATGCATGCCGACGAGACGCACTTGCTGCTCGCCCTGGACGACGAGGAGCGGAAGAGCCTGCTGGACTTCGAGCGGGCGGTGTCGGTCGCCCGCCATCCCGAGCGGCCGTGACGACCGAGGGGGAACAGCGGATGGCTCACGATCCGTCTCGGTGATAGAGCGGGAGCGGGCGCACCGTGGCGTCGACCCGCTGGCCTTCGACCTCCACCGCCAAGGCGGTGCCCGGGCTCGTGAAGTCGCGCAAGGGGAACCCAAGCGCGATCGTGCAGCCGAACGACGGGGAGTGGGCGGCGCTGCTGATCCAGCCGACCTCCCGCTCGCCGCTGAACAGCTTGGCCCCCTTGGCCGGAATGACCGGGTCGTGCAGGACGAGCGCGACCAGCCGTCGGCGGACGCTGCCATAGGTGTCCATCCTCGCCACGACTTCCTGCCCCGGATAACAGCCCTTGGACAGGCTGAAGGCTTTACCTTCGAGGTTGGCCTCCGGCGGAACGATCTCCTCGGTCAGCTCCGCGCCGAGCCGCGGCAACCCCGCTTCCAGCCGGAGCGCCTCCCGGGCTTCGGTCCCGAAAGCCCGTAAGCCCACAGGCGCCCCGAGCGCCCACAGCCGCTCCCAGGCCGAGGCCAGGCTGGCCGCGGGGAGGAGGATTTCAATGTCCACCTCACCGGTCTCCTCCGTCCGTACAAAGAGCGCCTCCCGGCCATCGAACTCACCCGTGAGGAACGAAAGCAGGGGGAGGGGTGCACAATTCACGGCAAACGCCCGCTCGATCAGATCGGCGGCGCCGGGTCCGCTCACCAACAGCAGCCCCCAGCTTTCGGTCTCGTTCTCCATCTTGGCCTTCGTCCCGAAGAGCAAGAACTTCCGCAGCGCCTGATAGGTCCGGTCTCCGACCTCGCCCACGTCTTCGAGCAGGACCGCATCAGCGAGCATGTAGACACGAAAATAAGACAGGATTTTGCCTTTATGACTGAGGAAGCTCGAGTACAAGCCTTGGCCGGGCTTGAGCGGACGAATATCGTTGCTGATGAGGTTTTGGAGCCAGGTAACCCGGTCGTCACCGGTCACCCGTAGTTTACCGCGGTGCGAGAGGTCCGCGATCCCAACCCGGTCGCGGACGGCTGCGTGTTCGGCATGCGGATCGCCATAATGGCGGGGCACGCTCCAGCCGGCGACCTCGTGAAAGACCGCCCCCTGCTTCCCATGTGCGTCGTGCAACTGGAGAGATTTCATGCCGTCACGCGAGTGAGCAGCGCCAGGGCTCAGCGATCAGGGCGCGCGCCCGGATCGCCGGCCACCGAAGGCTGCCCGAGGATCTCCTCGACCAGCCCGCGCGTCCGGGCCGAGAACTCATTGCGTGAGACCACCTTGGCGACACCCAATTCCTTGGCCCGTCGCCAGGTGTCCACTTCTTCATGGTTGGCGAAGGCCAAAACGGGCAGCGGTTGCCGTCCGGGAGTCTGCTGGAGCTCGGTCAGTGCTTGAAACGGCTCGAGCCGCTCATCGTTGAGGTTCACGATCAGCGCAGCCGGGGAGAGGGTGGAGACTTTCTGCACGATCTCGCCGGGCGTGCGCGCACGCTCGAGTTGGTACCCGTCTCGGAACGCGTCCCGGATTTTCGTGTAGAAGAAGACGTCGCTCACGGCCACCACGATCGAGCCTCGGTCCATGGATCTCCTTTCCACCCTATCGCACGCTCAGTTCAACATGCCGATCAATCGGCCCAAGGCCTTCTTGGCGAGCGGGTAGCTCGGATTCAACGCGAGCGCGCGCTTGTAGCAGTCGATGGCGTCCGACCACTGTCCCTTCCGCTCGTAGACGCGACCGAGGTTCAAATGGGGAAAGGCCGGACTCTCGTAGCGCCGCGCTTGCATCGCCTTCTCGAACCAAGGGATCGCCTCGTCGTACTGGCCCTTCTCGATCAGATAGGCGCCGATGTCGTTGTAGGGGTTGCCGAAGTCCGGGTCGATTGCGATGGCGTGCTGACACTCCTCGATCGCTTCGTCCAGTTTTCCCATGAAGCTGTACGTCCAGCCCAGGAACGTGTACGCCTCGGCGGTGGGGTGTGCCTCGATCGACCGTTTGTAGAGGGAGACGGCTTCCTCCAGCTCCCCTTTCATCTGCAGCTCGTACGCCTTCTGGAAATAACGCCACGCTTCCTTCTTGGCCTCTTCGCTGCCTTCGCCCTGAATCAGAAAATCACGGAGATCCATGGCATCCCGCCGTTGGCGCTCAGCAGCCGGCCGTCCGCTCGGAGGCGCTTCCTCATGCGAGCCGGGAGGCTGATCAATGAACGCTCATTCGTTCTTCAGCTTCCTTTTGATCAATTCGGCCCCATAGCGTCCCGACAGCAGCATCGATCCGAACGCAGGCCCCATGCGCGGCGTGCCGTAGACCGCCGCGACGGCGAGCCCGACCACGAAACAGTTGGGGTACACTTCCCCGGTCCGGTCCATCACATCTTCTTCCGACCGCGACACCCACATCGCGCCGTTCCCGGGAACCGGCTGGTACAGACGACGCTTGTGCAGGAGGTCGACGACGACCGCATCGTGCCCGGTCGCGTCGACGACGACTCGGCTTTCCAATGCGATCGGATCGACATGGATGATATCATGCCCGGCCATTTCCGCGGTGGTATTGTTCACGACGACGCCTTCGAGCACGCCGTCTCGGCGTAGGATCAAATCGACGACCCGCGTCAGGTTCAAGATTTTGGCCCCGGCCCGGTACGCCTCGGCGATCAGCGCGCCCGTCGCGTGCGGAGGATCGACGATGTACATGCCCTCGCAGTCCTTGACCTGCTTGCACGGCACCCCGAACTCTTCCAGGATCGCCTGGGCGGGCGCACAAATCGTCGCCTTGTTCATCAGGTATCCGCCCGACCAGAACCCGCCGCCCAGCGCCAGCGCCTGCTCGACCACCAACGTCCGGAACCCCATGGCGGCGAGGTCGCGCGCGCAGATCAGCCCGGACGGTCCGGCCCCGACGACGATCACGTCACTCTCGATGAGCTGATCGAATTCCTTGTAGTACTCCCGTGCGATCTGACGGGTGATGTCGCGTTCGCGCAACGGGGCGGGCTTGGGCTTGTCCATGACGGCTCCTTGGCGTTCGGGGCACCGCGGCTGCGGGTCGGCTCAGGCTTTGGCGGTACCTCTTCGCTCGCTCGTTAGAGATACAGCTCGGCTCCGGCCTTCTTGAACTCCTCCGATTTTTCTTTCATGCCGATCTCGAGCGCCTGCTGCTCATCGAGCTGCTTCTTGCTCGCGTACTCCCGCACGTCCTGGGTAATTTTCATGGAGCAGAAGTGCGGGCCGCACATCGAGCAGAAGTGGGCCAGCTTCGCGGCGTGGTCCGGCAGCGTCGCATCATGATAGGCCCGGGCGGTGTCGGGATCCAGGGACAGGTTGAATTGATCGTCCCAACGAAACTCGAACCGCGCCTTGGACATGGCGTTGTCCCGCACCTGGGCGCCCGGGTGCCCCTTGGCCAAGTCCGCGGCGTGGGCGGCGATCTTGTAGGCGATGACGCCGGCTTTCACGTCCTCCTTGGTCGGCAGGCCGAGATGCTCCTTCGGAGTGACATAGCAGAGCATGGCGCAGCCGTACCACCCGATCATCGCAGCTCCGATGCCGGAGGTCATGTGATCGTAGCCGGGGGCGATGTCCGTCGTGAGCGGGCCCAGCGTATAGAACGGCGCCTCATCGCATGCCCGGAGCTGTTTCTCCATGTTGACCTGGATGAGATGCATCGGCACGTGGCCGGGGCCCTCGATCATGACCTGCACGTCGTGCTTCCAGGCGATCCGGGTCAACTCGCCCAAGGTCTCCAGCTCGGCGAATTGGGCGGCGTCGTTCGCGTCCGCAATCGATCCCGGTCGGAGACCGTCCCCGAGACTGAACGACACGTCATACGCCTTCATGATCTCGCAGATCTCCTCGAAATGGGTGTAGGCGAAATTCTCCTGATGGTGGGCCAAGCACCACTTCGCATGGATCGATCCGCCCCGCGAGACGATCCCGGTCATGCGGCCCGCGGTCAACGGCACGTACTGGAGCCGGACGCCGGCATGGATGGTGAAATAATCGACGCCCTGCTCCGCCTGTTCGATCAGCGTGTCCCGATAGATGTCCCACGTCAGGTCTTCGGCTCTGCCGCCCACCTTCTCCAAGGCCTGGTAGATCGGCACGGTGCCGATCGGCACGGGGGCGTTGCGGATGATCCATTCGCGGGTCTCGTGAATGTTCTTGCCGGTCGATAGATCCATCACCGTGTCGGCCCCCCACCGGATCGCCCAGATCATCTTCTCGACTTCTTCTTCGATGGACGAGGCGATGGCGGAGTTGCCGATGTTCGCGTTGATCTTGACCAGGAAATTGCGGCCGATGATCATCGGCTCGCTCTCCGGGTGATTGATGTTCGCGGGAATGATCGCCCGGCCACGGGCGACTTCATCGCGCACGAACTCCGGCGTAATGACCGCCGGGATCTCGGCTCCCCAGGCCTGCCCCGGATGCTGCTCCACCCCGCCGCCATGCCCGTTGCGCCCTCCAGTCTCGCTCAACGCCTCTCGGCGCTGGTTCTCGCGGATCGCGATGTACTCCATCTCCGGCGTGATGAGGCCCTTGCGGGCATAGTGCATCTGGGTGACGTTGCGCCCGGCCTTCGCCCGGCGCGGCCGGCGGAGGTGCGCAAAGCGCAGGTCGGCCAGCTTGGGATCGGATGCCCGGAGCCGACCGTAGTCGGACGTCACGCCTGGAAGCTCTTCCGTATCCTGACGGTCGACGATCCAGCCGAGGCGAAGCGGCGGAAGCCCCGCCCGGATATCGATGGCGGCGTCGGGATCGGAGTACGGCCCCGAGGTGTCGTAGACAATGATCGAGGAATTGGCGATCGGGGCGCCTCCGTTGGCCGGCTTGGTGGGCGTCAACGAGATCTCCCGCATCGCCACTCGAACGCCCGGGCGGGTCCCCTCGACATAGACCTTCCGTGAACCGGGGAAGGGAGTGGCGGTCACCGTCCTGGTCTGGTCCGGACGGGGCCCGTTTCCCTTCGTCGCATCGTTCCCGCCGTTCAGGGCCGTCGAATGACTCATAACATCCTCCGATCTGCAATCGCGCAGGCTTACAAACAAAAAAGCCGCACCAGATTCGGGTGCGGCTCAAGTTGACGTTCTACTCTCTGTCCGCTTCCCTACGCTGGCATTACCCAGGTCAGGTTCTGAGGGTTGTCCGTACGGACTCTCAGCCGAAAGGCTCCCCTAGCTATCGCGCGGATCGTACACCCGGTTTTTTTATCTTGTCAATTGGGATTTCGCCCCTGTCAAGCGTAGTGCAAAAGGGGAATGGGCCGGAAGCTTCATTGATTGTCCCACGATGCCTATCGTAGAATACAACCCATTTTCTCGCTGCCCACAGCGGCCGAATACCGTTGGATGGGCAAGACACGAGACGAGCGAAACGACCTCAGAATGGAGCCGACGTGAACGCCCTGGTCCCGGCGCAACTGCCCTTAGCCGAATACCAAACGCTTCCGGCCGGGGAGTTGTTTGCCCGGACGACTGCGGCCAAGCGCACCTTGGGGAAGCGGGTCCTGGTGCTCGGCCACAATTACCAACGTGACGAGGTCATCGAGCATGCCGATTTCCGCGGCGATTCCCTGATGCTCGCCAAATTGGCCGCGCAGCATGCCGAGCGCCCCTTCATCGTCTTTTGCGGCGTCCACTTCATGGCCGAAACGGCCGATATCCTGAGCCGATCCAACCAGACCGTGATCCTGCCGGACCTCGCGGCCGGCTGCTCGATGGCCGACATGGCGGCCATCGAGCAGGTCGAACACTGCTGGGAAGCCTTGGGGCGCCTGTTGCCGGTCGAAGAAGTCGTCATGCCGGCCGTGTACGTGAATTCGGCCGCCGTGCTCAAGGCCTTTTGCGGCGAACGCGGCGGCATCACCTGCACCTCGTCGAACGCCCGTGCCGTCATGGAATGGTGCTGGGCACGCCGGGAGAAGATCCTCTTCTTTCCCGATGAACACCTCGGCCGGAACACCGCCAACAGGATGGGGGTGCCCCGCGAACAGATGATCGTCTGGGACCCCTATATGCCAAACGGCGGCCAGACGGCGGACGCGATTCGCCGGGCCCGGCTGATCCTCTGGAAGGGGCATTGCAGCGTCCATCAAATGTTCCAGCCGGCCCACGTGGATTACTTCCGCAAGCAGTATCCGGCGGGGAGGGTGATCGTCCACCCGGAGTGCCATGAAGATGTGGTCAACAAGGCGGACTTGGTTGGGTCGACGGAGTTCATCATCAAGACCGTGAGCGCGGCGGCGCCCGGGACCGTTTGGGCCGTCGGGACGGAGCTGAATCTTGTCAATCGACTCAAGCGCGAGCAACCGGACAAGAAGGTCTTTTTCCTCTCCTCCACCGTGTGCCAATGTGCGACCATGTTCCGCATTGACGCCCCCCACCTCTGCTGGGCGATGGAAAACCTGGCCGAAGGCCACGTGGTCAATCACATCGTCGTCCCCGAAGACGAGAAGGCGTGGGCGAAGATCGCGTTGGACCGGATGATGGCGATCAGCTAAGGTCCCGGCGATCAGCGGCCAGCCGTCAGCACTCAGCGCCAGCGCGAGATCGGCGTGCCTGCCCCGAGCCGCTGACGGCGGAGAGCCCGAGATGGATTACAAATCGACGCTCAACCTTCCGCGCACCGACTTTCCGATGAAGGCGAATCTGCCGCAGCGGGAGCCGGAGCTCCTGGCGTGGTGGGCCGCGCAGCGGCTCTACGAACGCATCCAAGAGATGGGACGGCGAGAGCACCGGCCGCTGTACGTGCTGCACGACGGCCCGCCGTACGCCAACGGCCGCATTCACATCGGCCACGCCCTCAATAAGATTCTCAAAGACATCATCGTCAAGTCGAAGACCATGGCGGGGTACCATGCGCCCTACATGCCCGGCTGGGATTGCCACGGTCTCCCGATCGAGCATCAGGTGATGAAGGAGCTGGGCGACAGGAAGGCGCAGCTCGACACGCTCGCCATCCGCAAGCTCTGCGCCGAGTATGCCGAAAAGTACGTCGGGATTCAGCGCGATGAATTCAGGCGGTTGGGCGTCTTGGGCGAGTGGGAGCATCCGTATCTCACGATGCATCCGTCCTACGAGGCCACCATCGTCCGGGAATTCGGCAAGTTCGTCGAGGCGGGCGGGGTCTACAAGGGCCTGAAGCCCGTGCTGTGGTGCACCTACGACCAGACGGCGCTCGCGGAGGCCGAGGTCGAGTATGACGATCATACCTCGCCGTCCATCTACGTGAAGTTTCCCATCCAGGCCAGCCTCGAAGAACTGGCCGGCTGGGGCCTTCCCCTTAAGCCCGATGCCGGTGTGACGGGGGTCTCGATCGTCATTTGGACGACGACGCCGTGGACCCTTCCCGCGAATCAGGCCGTCGCCGTCCATCCGGACTATGATTACGCCTTTGCGCGCGTCGGCAACGAGCTGTATATCGTCGCTGAATCGTTGCTGGCGTCCGTAGCAAAAGCGTGTGGGTTTGCCTATACGCTGATCGAGGGGGGCACGGTGAAAGGCGCACGCTTGTCCCCGAGCGACAAGAAGTTCGTGTGCAAGCGGCCGCTGTCCGATGGACTCTCTCCGATTCTGCTCGGCGATTTCGTCACGCTGGAACAAGGGACCGGGTGTGTGCACATTGCGCCCGGGCATGGCCAAGAGGACTATGTCCTTGCCATGACCGCCAATCCCTCGCTTCCCGAAGCCCGCCGGCTGGACGTGGTGGCCCCGGTGGACGACCAGGGCCGGTTCACCGACCAGGTGCCCGAATTCGCCGGGCAGCACGTGCTCAAGGCGAACCCGAAGATCGTCGCACGGCTCAGAGAACTGGGGGTCCTGGTCAACAAGGATCCCCTCACCATCTCGCACGCCTATCCTCACTGCTGGCGTTGTAAGAACCCGGTCATCTTCCGAGCGACCGAGCAGTGGTTCGTCTCGATGGAGACGAACGACCTGCGCCGGCGATCGCTCGACCAGATCGAGCACGCGGTGCGGTGGATTCCTGCCTGGGGGAAGGATCGCATCGGCGGCATGATCGCCAATCGGCCCGATTGGTGTCTGTCCCGGCAGCGGGTCTGGGGGGTGCCGATCCCTGGGTTCACCTGTACGGTGTGTCGGGCGGTGCTGGCGGACCCGGTCATCATCGGCCGCATCGCCGATCTCATCGCCGTCCACGGCGCCGACGTCTGGTTCGAGCGGTCCGCCGGAGACCTGCTCCCCCCAGGGACCGTCTGCCGACAATGCGGGGCCGCGGCCTTCGAGAAGGAGCGAGACATCCTGGACGTGTGGTTCGAATCGGGCGTGAGCTTCGCCGCGGTCTTGAAACCGCGCGGGTGGTGGCCGGCCGGGCTGTATCTGGAAGGCTCCGACCAACACCGCGGGTGGTTCCACAGCGCCTTGCTGGCCGGCGTGACCACCGACGGCCGAGCCCCGTACCGGGCGGTGCTCACGCACGGGTTCGTCGTGGATGGGCAGGGCAAGAAGATGTCGAAGTCCGCGGGCAACGTCGTCGCGCCGCAGGATGTCATCAAGCAGTCGGGGGCCGAAATCTTGCGGCTGTGGGTGGCGGCGCAGGACTATCGCGAGGACTTGCGCATCTCCCACGAGATTTTGAACCACCTGATCGAGGCCTATCGGAAGATCCGAAACACCTGCCGGTTCCTCCTGAGCAACCTCTACGACTTCGACCCCGGCAGGCACACCGTCGCCTACGAGCGCTTGCCGGAGCTCGACCGCTGGGCGTTGACGCGGTTGGCGGATGTCATCCCTCGGGTGACGAAGGCCTACGAAGACTTCGAGTTCCATACGATCTTCCACGCCCTCAACAACTTCTGCGCGGTCGATATGAGCGCCGTGTATCTCGATATCCTCAAAGACCGTCTCTACACGTTTCACAAGGATTCGCCGCTCAGGCGCAGCTCGCAGACCGTGCTCCTCGAAGTGCTCCTCGCCTTGACGAAAGTGATGGCGCCGATTCTGAGCTTCACCGCCGAGGAGATCTGGCGCCTGCTGCCCGAATCCGCCCGCGCGGGGGTCGACAGCGTCCATCTCACGGCGATGCCGAAGGCCGAGGGCCGGTGGGTGGACAGCGGCTTGACCGAACGATGGGACCAGTTGCTGGCGGTTCGTGAAACCGTGCAGTCGGCGCTCGAAGGCACACGCCGCGACAAGGTGATCGGTTCGTCGTTGGAAGCGCAGGTGGTCTTGCAGGCTGACGGGGCGAAGCTGGCCTTGTTACAATCGTATCAAGCCGAGTTGCCCGGCCTGTTCATCGTGTCCCAGGTGACGGTGAGGCAAGGAGCCGGGCCGGACGTCACGGTGGACGTCAAGCCGGCGGAAGGCCGCAAGTGCGAGCGCTGTTGGAATTACCGCGAATCGGTCGGACGCCGGCCGGACCATCCGACGCTGTGCGACCGATGTATTGAGGCGATCGGGGGATGAACGGGAGTGGTCGATATCTGATCCTTGCGCTGGTCAGCATCTCGACGGTGGTGCTCGACCAGCTGAGCAAGGTGCAGATCATGCAAAGCATGCGCTTGCACGAGTCCATCCCGATTATCCCGGAATTCTTCAGCCTGACCTATATCCGGAACCCGGGCGCCGCGTTTGGGCTGTTGGCCTCGAGCGGACATGCGTTTCGGCTGGTCTTCTTCGGCCTGACCTCGCTGTTTGCGTTGGGCCTGCTGGGCATGATCTTCTTTCGGCTCCGCGAGGACGACTGGGTGGGCCAGCTGAGTATTGCCGGGATCCTCGGGGGGGCGGTCGGAAACCTCTTGGACCGCGTCCGGTTCGGCGAGGTCATCGATTTCTTGGACTTCTACATCAACGGCTACCACTGGCCGGCGTTCAACGTCGCCGACGCCGCGATCAGCGTCGGTGTCTTCTTCCTCGTTCTCCACTTCGCGCTGGACAAGAAAGAACCCCACGCCGAGCCCGTGTTACAACAAGACCGGTAGCTCGAATCATTCCTTCGTCCGTCGCCTCGGCTGGTCGGCTCGGTGACGAACAATCCGTCGGTGGAACGAACAGAGCGGCCGTACGGACTAGACCGGCATCCGCACGATGAATCCCCCTCGCTCCTTGAGCTCCCGTTGCTGCTCGGCTGAGAAGAACACCAGAGGCTCGCTGTGGCAAAACCGGCATGCCTTGGTCGTGACCAAGCCTTCGGATTCGCCGAGGTTCCTCACATACTCCTTGGCCAGCCGCAGCGCCGTCTCCTCGTCGGTCGTCATCACGTCGAAATGCAGGGTCCCATTTTTCCCCGTCACCCAGGTATCGAACACCTTGACGGTATCGGAAGCCAGGTCGCTCATCCTTTCCCCTTAGCTCAGGCTCGCTCGTGAGGCTCGGTTGGGCCATTGTCCGCCGGCCGGAAACAACCAAGCGGACTGACGGCACGAACGGCGCAGGTCTTCTGTCGCCTGATGTGCTCGAGTTTCCCTCACTGAAACAGCAGCAGCACGATGAGGCCGAGGGCGATTCGGTAGTAGGCAAAGCCGCGCAACGTGTGGCGTTTGACGAAGGCCAGGAACGCGGCGATGACCGCCCAGGCGACGACGAAGGAGACGAGTAAACCGATCGCCAAGGCGAACAGATCCTCGCGGGTGAACAGACTGGCCGATTTCAGCATCTGGTAGAGCGTGGCGACGATCATCGTCGGCAGGGCCAGGAAGAACGAGTATTCCGTAGCCACCCGGCGATCCAGCCCGACCATCAGACCGCCCACGATCGTGGCCCCGGACCGGGAAATTCCGGGAAACAGCGCGCAGCATTGAGCGATCCCGATCAAGAAGGCGGTCTTGAGGCCGACCTGATCCAACTCCGTGACCCGCAAGGGTCGGCGTGAGCGTTCCACCCACACGATGATCAAGCCGCCGGCGATCAGCGCTATGGCGACCGTGGCCGGGGTAAAGAGGTACCGTTCGATCCAGTCGTGCGCAACAAAGCCGACTGCGGCCGCCGGAAGAAAGGCGAGGCCCAGCCCGATCAAGAACCAGAGGCTGCGATGCTCGTGCATGGAATACGCCAGCACCGCGCCCAGCCGCTCGGTCACGCCGAGTCCCGGCCGTCGCCCCCGTGCGAACTCGCGCAGCGCCGCCTGTTCCTTACGAGCCTGGATCAGCAGGCCGAGGATCTTTCGGCGTTCGTAGACGACGATCGCGAGGATCGAACCGAGCTGGATGGCGACTTCGAACGTATCGGCAATGGCGCCGGTGAAGCCGAGGAGGTGGCCGGCGATGATGAGGTGCCCGGTCGAGCTGACGGGGAGGAACTCCGTGAGACCCTCGATGAGCCCGAGGATCGCCGCCAGTTCAAGGCCCCAGCTTCCGCTCTGTTCCGCCATCGTCTTCCCCCATGAGGCGGCGGCATGATCACAGACTCCGGTAGGCCAGTCAAGATGCGCGCGCCAGTCCACCGCGGTCGCGCGCTGTGTCCCACGCTATTGACAAAAGGGGGATCATGGACTACACATCAGTCATTCCTCGCTCGAGTCGTGTCCACACCGGATATCATCGTGAACAGGAGAGGCGGAGGGACGAGATGAAACGGGTGCTCGGGATCGGCGGGATCGGCCTGATGATTGCGGCTCTTGCGACCACCGGATGCGTCGGCAAGGACAAGTATTTGGCGGCGGTGGCGGAAAAAGAGGCCACCGCCGCCGACTTGGAGAAGATTCGAACGCAGAAGAGCGCGCTCGAGCAACAGGTGAAGAGCCTCAAAGATGCCAACGCCAAGCTCACGGCGGACACGGAGTTCGTGGCCGCCGAGCTGCAGCGGATCAAGGAGAGTCGGGAGAAGGAGCGCTCCAGCATCGATACGCGGACCAAGGAACTGGAGCAAAAGGTCAAGGATCTGACCGCCCAACACCGGATCCTCAAGCAGGAGTACGAGGACGTCAAGAAGCACAACGAAACGCTGAAGGCGACCGTCGCGCGCTATCAAAAGGAGCTGAAGGAGCGCGAGCGCGCGATCGCCTTACCGACGCCGCCGTCCTCACCGAAGGCCCCCTCAACTCCGCCCCCGGCCGCCTCGGACGCAGCTCCGGCGGGGCCCTCGGCGTCCATGCCCCAGCCGCCCGCCTCTCCCGCCCTCTCCGCGGTCAATGTGAACACCGCGTCGGCCAGCGACATGGTCCTGTTTTTGGGCTTGACCAAGGACATGGCGGATCGGGTGGTCGCGAACCGACCGTACAAGGTCAAAGGCGAATTGGTGGCCAAGAACGTCATGCCGAAGTCCACCTTCGACCTCTTGAAGGACCGGATCACGGTGGCGCAGTAGCCCTCCGTCTCAAGCCGCCACGGCTGAAGGCGACGTTCGTCCCTTCTCCTCATCCTGCCCTCATCCCGGCGCAGGCCCTCGTCCTCCCGCCTCGTTCCGACGCGACCTTGCTGGACTCCTTCCAAACCTCGTAGAATGTCGTTTGGCGGCAGCCGACAGGACCCTCGTTCGAATGCGTAAGTTCATATGGATTGCCAGCGTGCTGGCCGTGGCCCTTGCCATCGGAGGGTACGTATTTTTCAGCGGCGAACGGAAGCCGCCGATTCGGTATCGGACCGTTCCGATCGAACGCGGCCCGATCGTCTCCACGGTCACCGCCACCGGCACGATCAACCCCGTCACCACCGTCCAGGTCGGCAGCCAGGTCTCGGGGATGATCGAAAGCCTCCACGCCGACTTCAACTCATTGGTCAAGAAGGGGCAGGTGGTGGCGCGGATCGACCCCTTTCCGTACCGGGCGAGACGAGATCAGGCGGCCGCCAACCTGGCGAATGCCAAGGCGGCGCTGATCAAAGCCAAGGTGGATTTGGCGCAACGCAAACGTGAGCTGGATCGGGTGCAATCGCTGGTGAAGCAACAGTTCGTCTCTCAGGCGGAGGTCGACACGGCGCTGACCGCGCACGAGGGGGCGATCGCACAGTTGGCGGTGGCCGAGGCGGCGGTGAAGCAGAGCGAGGCGGCCTTGGAGGCGGCCGAGCTCGATCTTACGTACACGGTCATCCGCTCGCCGGTCGACGGCACGGTGATCTCCAGGCAAGTGGAGGTGGGGCAGCGGCTTTCGGCCAGCTTCTCGATCCCGACCCTCTTCTTGATCGCCGAAGACCTGACGCAGATGCAAGTGGACGCGAACGTCAGCGAGTCGGACATCGGCGGCATGACGGCCGGCAAGGAAGCGGTGTTCACGGTCGATGCGTATCCAGGGGTCGAGTTCCGAGGCAAGGTCAAGCAAGTTCGCAATGCACCGATCAACGTACAGAACGTCGTCACCTACGACGTTGTCATCGGCGTCGACAACAGCGACCTCCGACTGAAGCCCGGCATGACGGCCAACGTCACGATCATCGTGGCGCAAAAGGATGACGCGCTGAAGGTGCCCAATGCCGCCCTGCGTTTTACTCCCAGATCGGAGCGGGGGGAGGCTACCGGCACGAGTCCGGTGCTGCCTGCCACGGGGAGGGCGCACGGCGACGACCAGAAACGCGTCTGGAGACTGGGGAGCTCCGGTGACCCGGAGCCGATCCCCGTCCAGGTGGGCATCTCCGATGGGAGTTGGACAGAGATCGTGACGGACGCCCTGCATGAATCCGATCCGGTAATTACGGGAATCGAGATGCCTCGGGGAAGCCGCAAGCCGGACAATCTCCCTCCCGGTTTCGGCGCCGGGTCCGGGCAACGGCGCCGTGACCGAGGTCTCTAAGCTCCGCACATGAGGCGGAGATCGAGGGAACGCCCAAGATCTGAAGTCGTCTCGTGACCACCTTCGTCCGACCACAGCCTCCAGACCGAATCGTCACCTGAGCGGCGGTCCATGCCTCCTCTGATTGCCTGCCAAGACCTGTGGAAGATCTACCGTGTTGGGTCGGTGGAGGTGCAGGCGCTCCGCGGCGTCACGCTGACGATCGACCGAGGCGAGTTCGTGGCGATCATGGGCTCGTCGGGCTCGGGGAAGTCCACGCTCATGAATATCCTCGGCTGTCTCGATACGCCGACGAAAGGGCGGTACTGGCTCGACGGACGCGAGGTCGCGACGGCCAGCCAGGATGAGCTCGCCGAGATCCGGAATCGTCAGGTGGGCTTCGTGTTTCAGAACTTCAATCTGATTCCCCGGACCAGTGCCTTGGAGAACGTCCAACTTCCGCTCCTCTATCGCGGTCTCCCGCTCCGCGAGCAGCGGGTACGGGCCGCGGAGGCGCTGCGGCGAGTCGGGCTGGCCGGACGCGAACTGCATGGTCCTTCTCAGCTCTCGGGCGGCCAGCAGCAGCGGGTCGCCATCGCCCGGGCCCTCGTGGCCACCCCGGCGCTCCTGCTCGCGGATGAGCCGACCGGCAACCTCGACACCGAATCGAGCCGAGAGATCATGGACGTCTTGACGGACCTGAATCGGCATGAAGGGCTGACGGTCCTCGTCGTCACCCATGAAGCGGACATCGCGGCCTATGCCTCGCGCGAGTTGCTCGTCAAGGACGGGCAATTGATTTCGGACCGCCGCACGGGATCTCCGGCTCGGGTAGGCCCGGCATGATCACGTTCATTTCGATGACGATGCTCACGGCCTTTCGCGTGCTCGGCCGTAACCGACTGCGCGCCGGCCTCACCATGCTCGGCATCATCATCGGGGTCGGGGCGGTCATCGCGATGGTGAGCATCGGCCAAGGGGCGAAGGAGGCGGTCCGTGCCCAGGTCGCCAGCATGGGGACGAATCTCATCATCGTCTTCCCGGGGGCGACGACCGTCGGCGGGGTGCGGGGCGGTCAGGGGGGCGCGGTGACGTTGACGGTCAGCGATGCCGTGGAGCTGAAGAAGCGGATCCCGCTCCTCACCGATACGGGCTGGGCCAAGCGGGATGTCATGCAGATCATCAACGGCAATCGGAACTGGAACGGGCCGGTCAACGGCATCTCACCGAGCTATTTGACGATCCGAGATTGGGCGTTCACTGTCGGTGGGCCTCTTACGCAGACGGACCTCGACACGGCGGCCCGCGTCGCCGTGATCGGCCAGACGGTCGTAGAGAATCTGTACGACCGGGGCGAGGAGCCGGTGGGCTCGACGATCCGCATCAAGAACGTTCCGTTCCGCGTCGTGGGCGTGCTGGCGCCGAAGGGGCAATCGGCACAGGGCTCAGACCAGGACGACGTCGTCTTCATCCCCTTTACGACGGCGGAGCGGAAGGTGTTGGGCACTCAGTTCTTGGGAACGGTCGGCGCGATCTTTGCGTCTGCCAACAGTCCGGAGGATCTCCCGGAGGCGGCCGAGCAGATCCGCGAGATGCTGCGGATGCGTCACCGGCTCCAACCGCACCAACCCGACGATTTCACGATTCGGACCCAGGTCGACATCGGCAAGGTGCAGGAGGGGGCCAGCGAGACATTGACGGTGATGATGTTTGCGATCGCCTCGATTTCGCTCCTGGTCGGAGGGATCGGGATCATGAATATCCTGCTGGTGTCGGTGACGGAACGGACCCGGGAGATCGGGGTCCGGATGGCCGTCGGCGCCAAGCGCCGTCATATTCTGATGCAGTTCCTGATCGAAGCGATGACGCTCGGCCTGGTCGGTGGGATCGTGGGGATCGCGTTCGGCGTCCTCGGCGCCCGCACCACGACGGCGTTGGCCGGCTGGCCGACGATCATTACCCCCAATTCCATCCTGGTCGCCTTCGCCTTTTCGCTCGCCGTCGGCCTGTTCTTCGGCCTCTACCCGGCAAACAAGGCCGCCCGCCTCAATCCCATCGAAGCCCTTCGGCGCGAGTAGCCGTCTTCGATTCCATCGGCTCCGTACCGGTCACGACGCGGGCAGAAGGCCGTGGGGCGATGCTCCGCCGTTGCCGGCGAACGCCTCGAGTTCGACCCCCTCGCTCTCCGGGTCCAATACGCGTGCAATCGTCCGATCGCCATCTGAAGCCAAATCGATGCGGATCGGCCGCGTGTAACGGATTCCATAGGCATCTTGGAGCAGGGTCACGATCGGACGGACGAGATTGCTCGACGACAAACCCGATACGATGCCCCGTTCTCCGGTATTCAGCTCGACCAGCGTCGAGACGGGGTAGAGACCGACGCATGTGATGAACAGCGCGACCAGACGTGGATCGAGCCGGTTGGCGCGCGCGTCTCGGCACAGCCGGGTCAGGACCAGATGCGGGAAGGAGGTCGTCTGCCCTCCGCCCTTTACCAGCTCATCGTACCGATCGACGACCGAGATCACGCGGCCGGCTTCGGATGTCGCCTCCCACGAATACTCCTTGGGATAGCCGTGCCCGTCCGGTGTCACATGGTGTTCCGAGACCATGCGGATGACCGATGGGGGAAAATCGCCGTGGGTTTCGAGTGCGAGCGCCCCCAGCCGCGGGTGGCTCTCAAAGGTCGCGCGGTCCCTGTCCGGCACGTCGGCGCCGCTCGAGCGAAGGAGCGGGGGTAGTTGCAAGAGCCCGACGTCGTGCAAGAGCGCCCCAGTCGCCAAGAGGTGCAGGCTCATGAAGTCGTATCCGAGGCCGTGTCCGAGCACCATGGCAAGACTGGACACCGTCAATGCATGGTCGCTCAAGGACGGCTCGACCGCCGACGGGCGGCTGACGGCCATCAGCAACGCGGACGCATTCAAACTGCGGGTGACGATGACGAGCTCGCGGGCCGCTTCCTGGATCTGCTCACGATCGACGATCCCCGAGGCCTCGAGGTGACTGAAGACCGCCCGAACCGACTCGGTGAGCCGGTGATGTGCGCTTCGAGCCACGGTCAATTCGTCGAGCAACGAGGGCATCTGCGGTGCTACGGGCAGGCGAGGCACGAGGGAGCGGGACGGGCGCCGTGTCTCGGCAGACGTGGCCGGTGCGGGAGAGGATTCGATGTCGCGCCCCTTGGAGAGGTCGATCGTGACTTCACGGACCCGGCTTCGCCTGAGCTTCTGGATCTGCCGCTCCGAGCGTAGGAGAAAGCGATGCCGCCAGAATGGTGTTCGGTACCAGGGCCGATCCAGCGCGGCGATGTACATGCCGAGGCAGACCTGCTCGACTGAAATCCGTTTCAGGGTCATAGCTCGGATCGGGACAGGGGTTGTCTGTGTATCGGTCGATCGGAGAAAGATCTTGAGACGGCCCGGGAGGCGCGGATGTGGATCAGGCGTGCTCGGCGGCGAGCGCCGTGCTGAGCGTCAGCTCCATGGACGGGGACGTCGAGCTGAAATCCTTGTAGAGGTGGACTTCGAACACCCGATTGTCGTTCAAACCGAGCGCTTCACACACCGCGTCCTGAGTGATCTTCAGCCCGCCGTCCAGATCACGGCGAAGGGGGGCGCCGAAGCGGCAGCGTAGAGAAAGGGCCAGGTACTTGGACCGGAAAGTGGCCAAGAGGGCGTCACGAGCCGGCGACTGCGAGAGGGCCACCATCAGTTGCCGAGCGACTTCCAGCTTGTACCGGCGACCGGCGGCCGAGAGGACACGCCGTCCGTTTACCGTCGCATACTGATGGTTGATGCTGGGCGGAAGGGGCAGGTGCATGGTCAAGCTGGAGTCCGTCACGATCGCGGGCCGGGTCGAGCCGGGGACCAGAAGCATCGGTGCCGGGACCTTGGTGCGAGCGCGACGGCGCGGAGCGTCAGCCGGCTGAAACGGGACGGACATCCCGGAGGGCGGAGACGATTCGGCGGCACGGTAGGAAACGAGGCGGAGCGAAATCGGCGTGTGACGTTTACGAGGGGAGCGGCGCACTCGGATCAGAGAAGGTTGAGAATTTTGTTCAGGTTCTGCTCGTACTTGTCTTCGGTCCGGCTGAGATACCGTCGCCACTCGGCAGGATTCCAGACTTCGACCCGGTGGTACAGGCCGACCAAGACGATCTCGAGGTCGTCATCCATCGGCACGTGCTTTCGCAGGCGGCCGGGAATCAGGACGCGTCCCGTCTTGTCCACATCCGAGGTGCCGACTTCCGACACGACGAAATGCATGAACAAGCGGCTCTGATCCTCGTCCAGCTTCGACTTGCTTCGCTCCAGCACCTTTTCCCATTCCGCCGCCGAGTACATCCAGAGGGACTGCTCGGTCCCCTTGAGGAAGACGACGCTGTTGCCCTCCTGCTCCAACCGTTCCCGTATCGGCGAAGGAACGAGGAAGCGTCCCTTTTCATCCACCCTGCAGAGATATTCACCTGCAAACATGGCGGGCCCTCCGGCTCATTTCCGTCTGCCTCGTGAGACCGCGCCCTGCCTCAGCCACCGATCGAGGTCCGAACGCACGAACCGCCATTCCTTTCCGAGTTTGAAGGCCGGCATCCGGCGTTCCTGGATATACCGATAGAGCGTGCGCGAGGTCACTTTGAGGTAGCGGCAGGTTTCGGCAGCGGTCAACAGTTCGTCGGTCGCTCTCGGCATCGATCGGCTGGGTGCTTTGCGCAAGAGAAGGCTCCACGAGGCCCTTATCGTAGCAAAGGCGAAGGAAATGTCAATATTTTGTTATGACAATCCCTGTCAGTCCATGTCAGTGGCATCCGATTCAGCCATCTCTCCCTGCGCCTCGCCGAGGGCCTCGTCGAAATCCTCGCCCAAGTCTTCCCCAAGCTCCTTGCCCATCTTTTTCATGAAGCGAGCCATGCTTTGCGGATCGTTCTCATCGAGATCCCCGAAATGGCTCGGATCCGCCAGGGACTCCAACCTCGCCTCTTCGGATTTCGGGGCGGCAAATCGCGACATCAATCGTTGGACCTTGGCACTGCCGCAGTGTTGGCAGGTCGGGGCCGGCTGGCTCGCCAGGCTCAGGACGAGGATGCTGGATCGCTTTCGACACTCCGTACATCGGTATTCGTAGATCGGCATGGCTCTCCTCCCAGAGGAACGATCGGTTTCAGCAGCCAGGATCCGGGTCGCACAACCGGCCACTTTCGGCCTCATCGGCTCATCGCTCCCTCCCTATACCGTCCGAGCCAGCGTGACGACCTCGACCTCGGCCGACCCGGCCTTCCGTAACGCTTTGGCACATTCATTCGCCGTCGTGCCCGTCGTAAACACGTCATCGACGACCAGGAGCCGCTTGCCGGCGACTTCATCCGGCCGCTCGACGGTAAAGGCCCTGCGGAGGTTTTTCAGTCGCTCGGCCCGGCTCAGCTCCGTTTGCGCCGCGGTTTCACGCGTTCTGATGAGGTTGTCGTACGAGACGGGCACCCGGAGGCGTCGGGCGATGTAATCGGCGAGGAGCAAGGCCTGGTTGTATTCGCGCTCGCGCAAGCGGCGTTCGTGGAGCGGGACCGGGATGATCGCATCGGGGGACGCGAGTTCCGCCAGCCCTTCACACAGGAGATCGCCGAGCGCCGCCGCCAGCGATACCTTGCGGTGATATTTGAAGAGGCCGATCGCATCCTGTAGCGGCGGCGCGTACGGGCACACCGACCAGGCGCGACTGTAAGAAGGGCGCCGCTCGCGGCACGAACGGCAGCGGTGGGTCGGGCTGTGGCGTAGGGCTTCCGGCGAGGCGAACGGCCGACCGCAGCACGGGCAGCACGGGTGCGTGATCCGTTGGACCCCGACCCAACACGAGCGGCAAAAAAATGGGACCGGATCGTCCCCGAGCGAACGACCGCAGCGGCGGCATGCACCGGGAAGAATTGTATATCCCACGCGACGGATGAGCGCGATCCAATCCATGCCGCCTCGGGACGAGAGAAAGGAATGCTGCCTATGTACGGGACCCTACCTCCGCTGTCAAGGAGGAAACTCGCGGCTTGCTTGTGACGCTGCGGGCCCGTATGGTATACGGTGCGTCATGTCCATCCTCTCCACGAGCATCGCCGGCGTTCGGTTCCCGTCCTGCATCATGAACGCCGCCGGCGCCCGGTGCGTCACCGAGACGGAGCTTCACGAGCTGGGGGCATCTCGAGCCGGCGCCATCGTGACGAAGTCGATGACGGTGGAGGCGCGATCCGGCAATCCGGAGCCCCGCTACCACAGCTTTCCGCTCGGCTCGATCAATTCCATGGGCCTGCCCAACCTGGGGTACGCCGCCTATGCCAAGTTGATCCCCGAGTTGAAGCGATACGGAAAGCCGGTGATCGCCAGCGTGGCGGGGTTGTGCGAAGCGGATTTCGTGACCATCGCTCGCGCGATCAACGAGAGCGGGCCTGATCTCGTCGAGGTCAACCTCTCCTGTCCGAACATTCCGGGGAAACCGCAGATCGGCTATGACTTGGAGGCATCGGAGCGATTGCTCCAGCGCGTCCGCGAGGTCGTGTCCGTCCCGCTGGGCGTGAAGCTCCCGCCCTACTTCGACCCCGCCCACCATGACGCGATGGCGCGCGTCCTCGAGCGGGTGGACCTGCAATTCTTGTCGCTGATCAATTCGGTGGGCAACGGTCTGATCGTCGATCCGGACAAGGAAACGGTCGTGATCAAGCCGAAGGGCGGGTTCGGCGGCTTGGGCGGCGCCCTCATCAAGCCCGTCGCCTTGGCGAACGTGCGCGCATTCTGGAAACTGTTCGCCGGCCGTCTGCCGATCATCGGAGTGGGCGGGGTGATGACGGGAACCGACGTCTTCGAGCATTTCCTGTGCGGGGCCTCGGCGGTGCAAGTGGGCACGGTCTTGATGGAGGAAGGGCTCCGGGCCTTCGATCGGATCGAACGGGAACTGTCCGCGATGCTCGGTGAAAAGGGGTATGGATCGGTGGAAGCGTGTCGGGGAAAGCTGAAGGAGCTGTGATTACTTCGTCGAGAAGTTCTTCGGCAAGAGCCGCATGAGAAGCGCTTGGCGGAGAAGTTGTGCGACATTGCGCACGCGCAGCCGCCGCATCAAGTTGAAGCGATGCACCTCCACCGTGCGCACGCTGATATCCAAGTGCCCGGCGATTTCCCGGTTGGTCAGGCCCTGGGCCACGAGCCGAAGAATTTCCTTTTGTCGAGGCGTCAGCGTATGGGTCGAGTTGCCTCTCGGAGCGAGGCTTCCCTTGTCCATTTTCGACGTTCCGCTGGATCTGGACATCGTCCGTGAGCGTGGCATCGGCTACAGTCTAACAAACCGCGCTGCTTCCTGTAAACACCTCCACCGGCAACATTCCGTCCTGAATATTGCGTTGTAAGTAGGATGCCGTGTGCGGCTCGGTCGCGGCTGACACCACGCTTCAACACTGCTGACTATGAGGCCCGTCTATTTCGAGCTGATTCGGCGGCACGCCTCCGCACGGCCGGGCCGGACCGCCCTCACGGTGGTCGGCATCGCTCTCGGCGTCGCAGTCGCGGTCGCCGTGCGTACGGCGAACGTCGAGGTGCTGCGCGTCTTCGAGCAATCCGTCGAGACGGTCGCGGGGCGAGCGACCTTGCAGATCGCCGGAGGAGAGCTGGGGCTCGACGAGGCGCTGATCCGGATCGTGAGGCAGCATCCGGACGTGATGACGGCGACTCCGGTGCTCCAGGTGAGCGGAAGCGTGCTCAGTGAATCGGTGCGGCCCAGTCACCGCGTCTTGACCATCCTCGCGCTCGATCTCCTCGACGCCTCCGACGTGAAGCGTCTCCGATTCGCCGGCGACGGTGATCGTCCGCTTGGTCTGAACACGCTGCTGGACCCGACGGCTGTGTTCATCGGCGCTCGACTGGCCGCCGATTGGGGACTCCATTCGGGGGCCGAAGTCGACATCGTGGCGGGCGCCCGGCGCTATCGCCTCACGATCGCGGGAATCGTTGGAGCCGACACCGGGCGGTCTTCGGCTTGGGAGAGGCTCGCGGTCATGGATATCGCGGCGGCCCAATGGCTGTTCGACCTGGTGGGACGTGTGGACCGCATCGACGTGGTGACGAGAGCGGGGCGCTCCGTGGAGTCGGTTCGTGCGGACCTTCAAGCCCGGCTGCCCTCCGGCGTGGTCGTCATGCGACCGTCGACGCGCACCGAGCAGGTCGAGCGGATGGTGCAGGCGTTTCAACTGAACTTGACGGTTCTGAGCTCGGTCAGCCTGCTCGTCGGTCTATTTCTCGTCTACAATACCGTGGCCTTCGCCGTCGTGCAGCGCCGCCGCGAAATCGGCATGCTTTCGGCCATGGGGTTCTCACGGCGCCGCGTAGGGCTTCTCTTTGTCGGTGAGGCGGCGGTGCTGGGTTTGGCTGGCGGGCTCACGGGGAGCGTAGCCGGCCTTGTTTTGGCCCGATCGCTCGTCTCGCGGCTCGGCCGGACGATTTCCGATCTCTACGTGAGCGTCGACGCGGTCCAGGCCGACCGGTCGTTGCTCGGCTTCGTCCTCGATGCCCCGGGATGGGTTTGGTGGGAAGGCGCCCTGCTTGGTGTCTTCGTCTCTGTGCTCGGCGGGTTGATGCCGAGCCTGGACGCCGCCCGGACCGCTCCCGCCCGCGCGCTCGTCCCAGGCGATTATGAAGTCGTGCAACGATGGCGTGCCAGGCCGCTGGCGGCCGTCGGCCTCGTGCTGCTCTTCGCCGCCTGGGCATGCTCGCTGCCGGGTCCGATCGATGGGATCCCGCTCTTCGGCTACGCCGCGGCGTTGGCGCTGTTGCTGGGGCTCGCGTGCCTGATCCCCCTCTGCCTCCATGGATTCAGCCGATTCCTGCTCGCAATCGGCAGCGGCAACGGCTTCGGGGGCGCCAGGCGAGCGGTCTTTCTCGCCCGCCTGGCGGCCGATCAAATCGGGCGTGCGGTCGGACGAAACGCCGTGACGATCTCAGCCATGATGGTCGGGATGGCGATCATGGTCGGTGTCGGAACCATGGTGGGAAGCTTTCGCGACACCGTGCAAGTGTGGATCGATCAGACCGTGATGGCGGACCTGATCGTCGCTCCCGCCACGTGGCTGCATGCCCATGAATCGGGGCAACTGGCCAAGCGCCTTCCGGCCGAGCTCGCCGAGGTCCTCGCGTCCGTCCCCGGCGTCGCGGCGGTCGATACCTATCGGGACGTGAGCGTCCAAGTTGGGGACCGGCCGGTGTCGCTCGTCTCAAGGGATTTGCCCCTCCACGCGGAACGAAGCCGCTATCTCTTCACGAACGGCCGCGCCGAGGACATTCTCCAACGGACGGTCGCGCAAGACGGGGTGATCATCTCCGAAGTGTTGGGGCAACGGCTCGGGCTGCACGCAGGCGGGTCCGTGACGCTCGCGACGCCTGCCGGTGACCGCGGCTTTCCGATTTTCGGCATCTTTTACGACTATGCGACCGACGGGGGAAAGATCGTCATGGACCGCAGCCTGTACCAGCGCGTCTGGATGGACCGGGCGTTCACCGTCGCCCCGGTCTACCTCGAACCGTCCGCCGACCTCGCCTCCGTCCGCCGACGCATCGAGGAGCACATCGTGGGCTGGAGCGGGGAAGACGAGCGCGGCCTCCAGCTCGTCGTCTTGAGCAATCGCGAGCTCCGACACGAGATCATGTCGATCTTCGATCGCACCTTTGCCGTCACCTATGCTCTGGAGTTGATCGCGATCGTCATCGCCCTGCTCGGGATTGCCAATACGCTCGTCATGTCGGTCTTGCAGCGCCGCCGCGAATTCGCCTTGCTTCGCGCCATGGGGACGACCTCCGCCTATATTCGGCAGGTGATGCTCTGGGAATCCGGGTATCTCGGGCTCTTAGGAGCGCTGCTCGGCCTCGTCGGCGGGCTCGCCCTGGCCTTCCTGTTGATCACCGTCATCAACAAACAGTCGTTCGGCTGGACGATCCAATTCTCCATGCAATTCTCGATTCTCGCGCAGGCCGTGATGCTGGGGCTGGCCGCGGCCATCGTGGCCGGGTATATCCCGGCACGCTGGGCCTCTCGCCAGAGCATCGCCGAGGGGCTCCGTTACGAGTAATCGGCCCGGTCGCGTCTGTGACGAGGAGGCTCGATGACGTAGAGAAATCCAGGCAGTTGGCGGTTATTCGACCTTCAGGACGGGCAGCGGCGAGGGAACGGCGGCGGCCTCGTCCGGATCGCTCGAGCCATTGTCGACCACGACCTCGAAGCCAAGGTCCTCGATCATGCGCCAGGCATCAGGAGCCGGTTGGCCCGGGGTGGTGAGGTAACCGCCGACGAAGAGGGAATCGGCCGCGTAGAGCGCGAGCGGTTGGAGTGACCGAAGATTGAATTCGCGCCCCCCCGCCACGCGGATTTCCGTCCGAGGATGCAGGAACCGGAACAGACAGAGGACCTTCAAGCAACGCTGGGGCGTCAGGTCTTGGCGGTGTTGGAGGGGAGTGCCCGCGACCGGATGAAGCATGTTCACGGGAATCGAATCCGGCTTGACCTCCCGTAGCGCGAGCGCCAAATTGATCACATCATCGTTGCCTTCTCCCATGCCGATGACCCCTCCCGAGCAGATTTCGAGCCCCGCGGAGCGGGCGTGCCGAATCGTCGCCAGACGGTCATGGAAGGTGTGCGTCGTGCAAATCGAGTCGTGGTAGGCTTCGCTGGTGTTGAGGTTATGGTTGATGCGGTCGACGCCGGCCGCCTTCAATCGTTTGGCTTGGCCCTCGTCCAACAGGCCCAAGGAGCAGCAGATCTGAATCGGAATCTCCTGCTTGATCACCCGCACGGCCTCGGCGATCTCGGCCACCTCGCGGTCGAGCGGACTGCGGCCGCTGATCACGATACAGTACCGCTGCGCCTTCGCCGACGCCGCACGTCGTGCGCCTTCCACCATCTGCGCCTTTGGCAGGAGCCCGTACTGAGGAATGTCGGCGGTGGAAATGGCCGACTGGGAACAGTAGTGGCAGTCCTCCTGGCACGCTCCGCTTTTGGCGTTCATCAACATCTGCAAGCGGACTTTTCGGCCGAAGTACCGTTCGCGGACGCGGAACGCGGCATGGAGCAGATCCAGGAGTCGCTCCTCCGGCGCCTCCAGCACGGTGCGGCACTCGCTCCGCGAGAGAAGCTCATCGCGAAGCGCCTTATCGGCAAGACTCTGAAACTCGTTCATATCGCTGTCACTCCCGTTCGTCAGATGGTGTACGGTTCCGCTCGGGGCTCAGACGGTTTCAAACGGCGACGCGAGGCCCTGGTACGGAACCGAGCGAGCTGCAACCATCCCGCCGGCGTCGCGGGCCGCGCTCGCGTCGACCCACGGCAGCGCCACATAGGTGTTCCACGCGCCGCACCCGTGGCAACGGCCAGACCATTCGGCCGTTTCCTGGCGGCACTGCGTGCACACGTACGGCACGACGACGCGTTTTCGAAAGCCCAGCGCCTTTTTCAGTTCGTCCACCGCCTCCTCCATCCGATGCTTCCTCAGATAGAGATTGGCCATGATCTTGTGGAAATCGGACATCTGGTCCTGTGGCGCTTCGAGCGTCGACAGGAGGTCGAAGGCCTCATCGACCATTTCGAGCCGGTAATAGAGCTTCCCCAGATAAAACTTCAGGGTCGGATCGCCGGGTTGCCGCTGGATGGCCTCTTGGTAGACGCGGATGATCTCCGACGGCTCCCCCAGCTCCAGGTACAGCTCTTCGAGCCGGTGCAGCAGGATGATGTTGCCCGTCTTCGCGTAGACCTTTTCCAGGATCTCGGCGGCGTTCTTGGTTTTGCCCTCGTGGATGAGGATCTCCCCCAAGCCGATGTAGGCCGGCAGGAAGGTTTTGTCCCGCTTGATCGCGCCGCGAAAGTACCGACGGGCCTTTTCCGGATGGCCGCGCTCGAGCAGTTGGCGTCCCACTTCATAGGTAATCCCGACGAGCACGGACGCCTCCGCCCGCTGGTCCGGCTCGGGCAGGTGCGATTTCATGAGCCGGTGTTGAATCTCCAGCGCATCGGACCATTGCTCCAGCCGCATATAGAGCTCGCGCTTTCGAATCAACGCGGTCAGGTTGGCCGGGTCCAGCCGCAGGATTTCCCGCAAGGTTTGCAGCGCCTCTTCGAACCGCTTGGCGCCTTCCAGGTCCTTCGCCAGCGCAAAGAGCACCTCCAGGTGGCTTTCGTCGATCGTGCGCGCCTTCCGGTGGAGCCGGATGGCTTCGGAAAAGTTCTGCTCGGCGCGATAGACGTTCCCGAGCCAGAGCAGCGAGTCGATGTGATTGGGATCGAGCGCCAGAGCCTTCTGGAAGAGTCCGATGGCCTCGGCGGTCCGTTTCGACACGAAGGCTTGCACGGCTTCTCGATGGAGGCTGTCGACTTTCTCTTTGCGGCGCAGGTGCCGGCTGCTCTGCCACGTCAGGATGAGATGGCGCGTCTCCCGCACGCCGACCATCAGGATGACGATCAGCGCCCCGATCGCCATCGAGATGAGGATGAGCGAGACCGGGCTGAGATCGAAGACCGCCGTTGGGCTCAAACGAATGGTGATGGTCCCGGGGTTCAACTCACGGAAATAGCCGTAGACGAGGGTGGCGACGACGATGAGGAACAGCGTGAACAGCAGCCGAAGCATCAGCGACCTTTGCTAGCGCGGCGTGCTGCTCTCTTTCTGACAGCGGGGGGCGTGATCAGGGCCACGCGCTCCGAGGGGATGCGAAGGGATTTGGCGTCGCTCCAGAGCTTTTCCAAGGCGTAGTGCTGACGGACGTCGGTCCTGAAGACGTGCACCACCACATCGGCGTAATCCAGCACGACCCACTGCGACGTCGAGAGGCCTTCCACGCTCAGCGGCCTGATCTTATGGTCGGAAAGCATCTTCTCGACATGGTCCGCGACGGCCCGCACTTGGCGGTCGGAATCCGCGGAGCACAAAACCAGATAATCGGCGATCGAGGTGAGGGGTGCGACGTGGAGGACGAGGACGTCGTCGGCCTTTTTATCCAGCGACGCCTGAGCAATGGCCAAGGCCTTCGCCTTCGACTCCGAAACGATTGGCCTCCTCCTACCGATAGAGATTGTGCTGCATTATATAGGATTCAACAGGGGCCGGCAACAGGTTTGAGATCGCCCTGCCGCGCGCCAGGTGGGATCGGATCTCGGAGGCCGAGACCGGGCACGGTGGGATCCACAGAAGAATCAGACGGGTTCCCGACGGCAACGACACGTCCACTTGAAGCGCCCGTTGCGTGTCCAGGGCGATCAGCGGGGCGCGGTCGATCGCGGGCAGTAACGACATCTTCAAGAGCGAGGCGAACTGTGCGCCGGGGCGGGACAGCACCACGAAGTGGCACGCGCGAAGGAGGTCCGGTGCTTGCTTCCAGGTCGGCAGATCGAGAAACGCATCGAGCCCGATGATGAAGAACAGCTCGGCGTCGGGACCGAGCTCTTTCTGGAGCTCATGGATCGTGTCGATCGAATAAGACTTGGAGGGCCGCCGGATCTCGACTTCCGAGACGCCGAAGGCCGGCTGACCGGCGATCGCGAGCTTGACCATCTGCAACCGATGGCTGGCAGGGACCAGCGAGGCGGTCGGCTTGTGCGGCGGGTCTCCGGTGGGAATGAAGAGGACTCGATCGAGCCGTAATCGGTTTCTCGTCTCTCCGGCCGCTTCGAGATGACAGCGATGGATGGGATTGAACGTGCCGCCGAACAGACCGATCCGCATAGCGTCCGTGCCGAATGTGAGTGATCAGTGATCGAGAAGCCGACCGGGGGCGATGTTGCGTTCGATCGTTCCCTGCGGGCTATGCCGAAAGCAACACCAGATTGTCGCGATGAATCGCCTCGTCGTACTCTTGGTCACCGAGGAGTTTCTTGATGTCGGCCGTCTTGAGACCCTTGATCTGCATCAGACGGGACGACGAGAAGTTGACCAGGCCCTTGGCGAACTCCTTGCCGTTTGGGTCCAGGCACGTGACCGCGTCGCCGGGGTCGAAGTCACCGGTGACGGCGACGATCCCGGAGGGGAGCAGGCTCTTGCCGCGCGTAGTCAGCGCCTCCACGGCCCCCTCGTCCAGGGTCAACTGGCCTTTGGGTCGCAGGGTATGCGCGATCCAATGTTTGCGGCTCGGCAACCGGCGCCCGCCGGGGAGGATCAGCGTTCCCGCCTCACGTCCTTCGAAGATCCCCGGCAACAGCCCGGGCGTCTCTCCGTTCATGATCAGTGTCGCCACGCCGTAGGCCGCCACCTTCTTTGCCGCTTGAATCTTGGTCGCCATCCCGCCGGTCCCCCTGCTCGCCCCTCCCGCCCGTCGCTCGATGTCGGCGTTCACTTCCGCGATCAGCGGGATCAACCGGGCACCCGGGTGCTTGCGCGGGTCCTCCGTGAACACGCCGTCCACATCCGAGAGGATGATGAGGAGGTCGGCATCGACCAAATGCGCGACTTGACCCGCCAAGGTATCGTTGTCCCCGAACCGGATTTCTTCGACCGAAACCGTGTCGTTCTCGTTCACGATGGGGATCACGCCGAAGTCCAACAGCGCGGTGAGCGTGTGCCGGGCATTCAAGAAACGCCGCCGATCGGCGAGGTCCTGATGGGTCAGGAGGATCTGGGCGACCTTCAGGCCCAATCGCTCGAACGCCTTCTCATAGGCCCACATCAGGCGGCTTTGCCCGACCGCCGCCGCCGCCTGCTTCAGCGGCAGACTTTTGGGGTACGTCGCCACTCCGAGCTTGCTCATCCCGGAGAGGATGGCGCCGGAGCTCACCAGCACGACTTCGCGGCCGGCCAGGCGAAGGCCGGCGAGATCAGCGGCGAGCTGCTCGATCCGGTCGAGCTGCAGCCCCGATTCCCGGGATGCGAGCAGGCTGCTCCCGATCTTCACCACGATTCGCTTCGCCTGCGTCAGGAGCTCGTCTCGCACCGCATCCTCATCGTGTCGATCTGCTTGCCGACGAATTGAATGAGCCCGGTGAGGCCTTCCCGGGTCACCGCCGAAACAGGAAAGAACCGGATCTGCCGCCCGCGGCAGTACGCACGGAGGGCTGCCAACCGGGTCCCGTCCCCTTTAATATCGACCTTCGTGCCGACCACCGCAAACGGCTTTCGAACCAGGGCGGCATTATACGCTTCCAGCTCTTTCCGCATCACCTCAAAACTCATGATCGGATCCTCGCCGGCCCATTCGGAGATATCGATCAGGTGCAACAGAAACAACGTGCGTTCGATGTGACGGAGGAACTGAAATCCCAACCCTTTGCCTTCGTGTGCACCTTCGATCAACCCGGGGATGTCGGCTATGACGAAGCTGCGGTCGTCGTCCCAGGAGACGACGCCGAGGTTGGGCGTCAGGGTGGTAAAGGGGTAGTCGGCGATTTTCGGGCGGGCAGCGGACACGGCGGCGACAAAGGTCGACTTGCCGGCATTCGGGAAGCCGACGAGGCCGACGTCGGCGAGCAGTTTGAGCTCGAGACGGAGCCACCGTTCTTCACCGGGGGTGCCGTGTTCGAAATGCGTCGGAACTCGATTCGTTGACGTGGCGAAGTGGGAATTCCCGCGCCCCCCTCGCCCGCCGAGTGCGACCACGTGGGATTGTCCGTCCTGGGTGAGATCGGTGAGCTGCTGGCCGGTCTCATCGTCGTAGACGATCGTCCCCACCGGCACCTTGATCACGACATCAGGGGCCGTCTTTCCATGCCGGTTGGATCCTTCGCCTCGTCCTCCCGACTTCGCGGTGTAGTGTTGCTGATAGCGGAGATCGAGCAGGGTCGTGAGTTGCCGGGAGGCGGCGACGATGATGTTGCCGCCGTGCCCGCCGTCGCCGCCGTCGGGGCCGCCGCGCGGCACATATTTTTCCCGGCGGAAGCTGCATGCCCCGTCGCCGCCTGCCCCGGCCTTCACGAAAATGCGAACCTGATCGACGAACATAGGGCGTCACTCCCGCAGGCTACGGGGGTTGCTCTGAGGAGGCGAATTGAGAGGAAGACCGAGAGAGGATCAGGACGCTGGATACACGCTGACCTTGCGACGGTCAGGGCGGCCTTCGTACGTGACGACGCCGTTGATCAGCGCGAACAGCGTGTAGTCGCGCCCTTGACCGACGTTGAACCCCGGATGAAATTGCGTCCCACGTTGCCGGACGAGAATGCTGCCGGCCCGGACCCGTTCACCGCCGTACGCCTTGATGCCACGATACTGTGGATTGCTGTCTCGACCGTTGCGGCTCGACCCGCCGCCTTTATTCGTTGCCATCGATAGACCCTCTCTGTGACCGCTTAGCCATGTTCCGGGTGAGATCGAGCACGCAGCCTACCATGCTGACTAGCTTGTGAGGATGTCGGTGATACGGACATCGGTGAAGTCCTGTCGATGTCCCTTGGTGCGCCGGTAGTTCTTGCGGCGCTTCTTCTTGAACACCCGCATCGAGCGGGTCCGACCCTGCTTCAAGATCTCCGCTGTCACACGCGCGCGCTCGACCCACGGCCGACCGATGAGCAGTCCGTTGTTGGCGTCCTGTACAAGGCGCACCCGGGTGATTTCCAGGGTGCTGCCCACCTCACCCGGCAGTTTCTCGACTCGAACAATGCCGCCGGGCTGCACCCGGTACTGTTTGCCACCGGTCTCGACGATCGCGTACATGATGATCCCCCCTGAGAAGCTGAGCTTTTTAACATGAGGCTCGAGCCAGAGTCAAGCTGAGGGGACTCGCCGAGCGGACGGCGTTCGCGAAATGTGCTCGGACATTTGTAGCAGACGGCTGAAGTGAGCGATCATCTCCTTCCTGAATCTCGCGGCTCAATTGCGGCTCAATTGAAGTGAAAAGCAATGCCCCCGATGAAATTATTGCTCGCTATCGTGAGCTCTCGAGAAAATCCGCTCTGATCCATAAACGTGTGAGTCGCTCGTGTGTATTTATACTCCGCAAATACTCCGATGCGGCGTGTTATGAAGAGCTTTACGCCTGCCGGTACTTGGATGACAGGCGAGGTATCGGTGTCATCCAATCTGGCTCCTGTGGCGTGAGCAATTTGCACGCCGCCACCAATGCCGAGGTAAGGATACCAGCGTCCCATGGGGAAGTTTCGCGAGACACCGAAGGGCTTTCGAGCTAGAAGGTTAATGCCTATGATCGTCGCTGAAATATCGGTCGCTGCGACGGCACGAGGCGGAAGCACGCCTCCGAGCAGGAAGCCCCGCGCCTCGGCTGTCTGCTCCTTTATGTTCGGCGAAAAGCGCGTGACGTCGATTTCGGCTCCGATATCCAGGCCCCAGAGACCTCGGCGCATTGCGGTCGTCCAAGCGGTCACCTTGCCTCCATATACAGCCGAATTGTCGAGAGAGATATCAAGCGCAGTGACGTCTGTCAGCGGGCCTTTGGAGTGGAAGTCCGTTTTGTACGGAGAAGAGTATCCGCCAAAGCCAGAAACCGAAAAATCCCACCCGGCTTCACTGTTGGGAATCAGTATCAGGCCGGAAAGGAACGCAGTCAGAAAAGCCGCCGCTAGAGCTGTACCGCCTCCATTGACTGTTGTGCGATGTATTGCCGGCCTGAAGGAACCATCAAGCTTCCGCATAGCCAACTCCTTCTTGGTTGGAGCGCCTCGATTTCAGGAACAGGAGAGAAGAATCGAAGCGTTGTCTGCGCAGGGTCATGAGGGCACACATTTCTCCTAGGGTAGATTCACGAAGCTGCAGCAGGGGGCGTGCCAGAATCCATTTTCAAGCGATACTAGTTGAAAAGTGATAGGCTCCCGTGTGATGCGCTTTCAGTGGCGACAGAGGTGACAAGAAAGCCGTCGTCGGCCGTTGCGGAAAGCGCGCGTCGGGCTCGGAGGGTTTGCCAGCGGGGACGCGTGATTGGAACGCGAGGACGAGTCGCGAAGGAGCCTCTTTGTAGTCTTTTGGTATCAACTTTTCCGTCGCCGGATTTTGCTTAATGACAAGCCGTCAGCGTGGCCGTCACCGGCGCGCGGCTTGACGGCCTTTTCGAGCCGCTGCTATAGTCGGTTCACTTATCACCGCGACAGGAGCGTGATTTGGAACCGAGTCAAAAAATCTGGATGGATGGCACCTTTGTGGACTGGGCTGAGGCGAACGTCCATGTCTTGACCCATTCCCTCCACTATGGGCTCGCGGCCTTCGAAGGGATTCGGTGCTACAGCGGACGCCAAGGGTCGGCCATTTTCCGCCTTCGTGAGCACGTCGAGCGCCTCTTCGAATCGGCGCATATCAGCATGCTTCGCATTCCGTACGATGAGAAGCAGGTCGCCGACGCCATCGTCGAGACGGTCCGGGTCAATCGCTTGGACGCCTGCTACATCCGCCCGCTCGTCTACATCGGCTATGGGGTGATGGGCTTGTATCCGGGGGAGAATCCCATTCGACTGGCCATTGCCGCCTGGCGCTGGGGGACCTACTTAGGCGAAGAGGCGCTGACCAAGGGCATCAAGGCCAAGATCTCCACGTTTACACGGCACCACGTAAACGTGGCGATGACGCGCGCGAAACTGTCCGGCCAGTACGTCAATTCCATCCTGGCCAAAAGCGAGGTGAAGGCGTTGGGATACGACGAGGCGCTCTTGTTGGACCCTGACGGCTATGTGGCGGAAGGCACGGGAGAGAATGTCTTCTTGGTGCGGCGCGGCCATATCAAGACGACGCCGCTGACGTCGATCCTCGAAGGGATTACCCGTGACAGCGTCATGCAACTTGCCCGAGAGCGCAAGATGCCCGTCGTCGAGGAACGGTTCACGCGTGACGACCTCTACGTGGCTGATGAGGTATTCCTGACGGGGACGGCGGCCGAGGTGACGCCGGTCCGTGAGATCGACGGGAGGACTATCGGGACCGGTGCCGCCGGGCCGATCACCAAACAGCTTCAGGAGGCCTTCTTCGCCGCCGTACGCGGTGAGGATCCGCGCCATACAGACTGGCTCACCCGCATTTAGCAGGCCCACCGTGGATCGCCAGGCTGCCGTCGGAAGGATGCCTATCGAGGAGCGGGGGTAGACTCGGAGTTCCCGGCCGGTTGGGTGGATTCCTTGGACGCGTCCGGCTGGGCGGCCGGAGCGGATTCTTTCTTGTTGAGATCGATGACCGTCGAAGAGAAGGTCCGCTCCTTCGACAGGATGGCCAACCCCAGCGAGGTCATCATGAAGATGACGGCCGCGGCGATCGTGACCTTACTCAGGAACGTCCCGGGCCCGCGGCTGCCGAAGACCGTCTGACTCGACCCTCCGAACGCCGCTCCTATCTCTGCACCCTTTCCGGCTTGCAGTAAGATCGAGGCGATCATGAGAAAGCAGACGATGACGTGAATGACGACCGCGAGCGTATACATGCCGGCCTATCCTTGTTGAACCACCAACTGCTCGGCTGAGCGAGCGATTGTAGCAAAGCAGTCAGGATCGAGACAAGCCCCTCCGACCAAAAGCCCGTCTATCTCACGGGACGCCAGAAAACGACCCGCGTTGTCCGGAGTCACGCTCCCACCATAGAGAATTCTCATGCGGTTGCCCGCCTCCTGGCCCCACTGCACCGAGACCTGTGCCCGGAGCAGACGGTGGACCTCTTCGGCTTGGTCCGGGGTTGCAGCACGGCCGGTGCCGATCGCCCAGATCGGTTCATACGCGATCGCAATGGCGGTCAGGTCATCCGTCGTCACACCGCTGAGGCCCTTTTTGAGTTGCCCGCTGACGACGGCGGCCGTCAAGCCCTGTTCTCGATCGGCCAAGTGTTCCCCGAGACAGAGGATGGGTTTGAGCCCGTGTCGGATCGCCGCCGCCACCTTCTTGTTCACCCAGGTGTCCGTCTCGCCGAACCACTGCCGTCGCTCCGAATGCCCGACGAGGACATAGGCGCAGCCGATTTCCTTCAACATCACCGGAGACACTTCGCCGGTATACGCGCCCTTGTCTTCCCAGAAGACATCCTGCCCGGCCAGCTCAAAACCGCTGTTCGGCACAGCGGCAGCGGCGGTGGACAAAGCGGTGAAGGGCGGAGCCAGGACCAGATCGATAGAATCCGGGTGGATCAAGGAGGCGAGGCGCCGGATATAACCCTCGGCTTCGGCCGAGGTCTTGTTCATCTTCCAATTCGCGACGATGAGCGGGCGGCGCACCGGGGCTCCTGCTCGGGATATGGACGGCCGTCAAGCCGGACGGTTGGGAAGCGCGGCCAGCCCGGGGAGTTCCTTCCCTTCCAGTAATTGGAGAGTGGCTCCGCCCCCCGTCGAGATGAAAGACATGTTCTCGGATTCTCCGGCGCGATGTACGGCCAGCGCCGTATCGCCGCCGCCTACGATCGTCAACGCATACGCATTCGAGACGGCGTGTGCGATCGAGATCGTGCCTCGCGCATAGGCGTCGTTTTCAAAGACGCCCATCGGCCCGTTCCAAAGAATGGTTTTGGCGTTCTGAATGGCTTCACTGAACAGCTTGACGGAGGCCGGCCCGATGTCCATTCCGTACCAGCCCTTGGGAATTTCCTGGACGGGGACGATCTTGGTCTCCGCACCGGGTTCCGGACTGGCGGCCACAACACAATCCACTGGCAGGTAAAACTTGATTCCGCGAGAAAAGGCGTGTTCCTGGACGCCCTTGGCGAAGTCGAGCATTTGGTCTTCCACGAGCGAGTTCCCGATTTCAAGGCCCAGGGCCTTGATGAAGGTGAAGGCCATGCCGCCCCCGATGATGACTTTGTCCACCTTCTTCCCCAGGTTCTCGATGACCCCGATCTTGCCCGACACCTTTCCGCCGCCGAGGATCGCGACGAACGGCCGCATGGGGTTGGCGACGGCGCCCTCCAGATACTCGATCTCCTTCTTCATCAGGTAGCCGGCGCCGGACACCGGCACGTATTTCGGGATGCCGACCGTCGAAGCGTGGGACCGATGGGCGGTGCCGAACGCGTCGTTGATATAGACATCGGCGAGCGAGGCCAAGGCCTTCGAGAAGGCTTCGTCGTTTTTTTCCTCTCCCGGGTGAAAGCGCAAATTCTCCAACAGCAACACGTCGCCGGGCTTCATCTTGTCCACCAGGGTCTCGACGACCGGCCCGATGCAATCGGGCGCGAACGTCACGTCCTTGCCGAGGAGACGCTGGAGTCGCTTGGCAACCGGCGCGAGACTGAAATTGGGATCGAACTTGCCCTTCGGACGTCCGAGATGGGAGCAGAGAATGACTTTGGCGCCTTCATCGACGGCGTGGTTGATCGTGGGGAGGGCCGACCGGATCCGTGTATCGTCGGTGATCTGGTGCGCGTCGTCGAGCGGGACGTTGAAATCCACCCGAATGATGACACGCTTATTGTGCAGGTTGATCGCGTCGATCGTCATCTTGTTCAGGTTCATGCGGGACCTCCTCGACCATGGACCCGAGCCCCTGTCCGAGAAGGTGCAGCGGACGATCGGCGCGGGGTGAGAGCGTCAAGACTTCGCGGCGATGTACTTAGCGAGATCGCGCACGCGGCATGAATATCCCCACTCGTTGTCGTACCAGGCCATGACCTTCACCATCCGGCGATCCAGCACGGTGGTCAGCAGCGAGTCGAGCACCGCCGAATGGGGGTCACCATTCTCATCGGAGGAGACGATCGGCTCTTCACAGTATTTGAGGATGCCCTTCAAGGGGCCGTCGGCGGCCCGGCGGAAGGCCGCATTGACGGCCGCAATGTCGCAGTCCCGTTCGGTTTCCACGGTCAGATCGACGAGCGACACGTTCGGGGTGGGGACGCGGATCGCGCTGCCGTCGAGCTTTCCCTTGAGCTCTGGGAGGACCAGGTGAATCGCCTTGGCGGCCCCCGTCGACGTCGGAATCATCGAAAGCGCGGCCGCCCGCGCGCGCCGCAAATCCTTGTGGGGGAGGTCGAGGAGCTGTTGGTCGTTCGTATAGGAGTGGATGGTCGTCATAATCCCATGCTTGATCCCAACCGACTCCATCAATACTTTCGCGACGGGGGCCAAGCAGTTCGTCGTACAGGAGGCATTCGAGACGATTTGATGGGACGCGGGATCGTACATGGTTTCGTTGACGCCGAGGACGATCGTGACGTCCGGGTCTTTGGCGGGCGCCGAGATGATGACGCGCTTGGCGCCTGCGGAGAGATGTTTGCTCGCCCCTTCACGATCGGTGAACCGTCCGGTCGATTCGATGACCAAATCGACGCCGAGGTCCTTCCAGGGCAATTCCTTCGGATCTTTCTTGGCCAGGATCTTGATCGGCTTGCCGTCGACGACGATCTCGTCCTCACCGGCTTGGACGGGGACGGATAAGGGACCGTGGACGGAGTCGTACTTGAGAAGGTGGGCGAGGGTTTTGGCGTCGGTCAGGTCGTTGACCGCCACGAACTGAAGGTCCGGATCACCGAGCGAAGCCCGCAACACGTTTCGCCCGATGCGGCCGAACCCGTTGATGCCGATACGAATAGCCATCGTTGCCTTCCTCTTTCGCGACGAACCTCGGAAGTCGTTACACTACAAACAAAAAAGCCGGCCGACAGTTGCGACCGGCAGACGAAGGGCATCGTACTCAGGGTAGGAGGGGTTGTCAAGACGACTTTTGGATACTCAGAAGCGGGCCGAAAGGGCGAAATGGGTCCGTCGAGGTTCGTTCCGTCCGGGCGATGGCGACCGAATGCGCTCCGTACGGTCGGGTGGTCCCGGATGTCGAAGGAGATAGTCGTCACATCTTCATGGCCTCTTTGACTTCTTCCAAGACCTGGTGACTTTCCTTCTTCGCGCGGTGGCTGCCGGCGTCGAGAATTTCCTCGACGCGCTTGGGATCATTGCTGAAATCCTTCCTGGCGTCCCAAATCGGAGACAGCGCGGCCACCATCGCATCGGCCACCAGTTTCTTACAGTCGATACAGCCGATCTCGGCGGTGCGGCACTCCCGGTTGATCCGTTCGATCACGGGCGGTTGGGAATAGATCTTGTGGAAATCAAACACCGGGCAGATGTCAGGGTTTCCGGGATCCGTCCGTCGCACCCGCGCCGGGTCGGTGACCATCGTTTTGAGCTTTTGGCGGACAACCGGCTCGGAGTCGGACAGGTTGATCGTGTTGCCGTAACTCTTGCTCATCTTCCGGCCGTCCGTACCCACGACCTTCGGATAGCTCGTCAGGAGCTCCTGGGGCTCCGGGAAGAGCGGTCGATAGATGCTGTTGAAGCGGCGGGCGAGCTCGCGCGTCAACTCCAAGTGCGGGAGCTGGTCCTTGCCGACCGGCACAAAATCTGCCTTATAGATCAGGATGTCGGCGGCCTGCAGGACAGGGTAGCCCAGGAAGCCATAGGTCGAAAGATCGCGGTCCGCGATCTGTTCCTGCTTTTCCTTATAGGTGGGGTTGCGCTCCAGCCACGGGATCGGCGTGATCATCGAGAGCAGCAGGTGCAGGACGGCGTGGTCGGGATTCGACGACTGGACGAACACCGTCGAGCGCTCGGGATCGATGCCGGCGGCCAGCCAATCGATGACCATCTCACGCGTGAACTCGCGAATCCGGGCGGTATCGGCGTAGTTCGTCGACAGCGCGTGCCAATCGGCCACGAAGAAGAAGCATTCGTACTGGTCCTGAAGGGCCTTCCAGTTCTCCAGAGCCCCGAGCAGGTTTCCCAGGTGCAGAAGCCCGCTCGGCTGCATTCCGCTCAACACACGCTGCTTCGGCATGTCGTGATTCTACTCCAAGACGGTCGAGAAAATCGTCCCGGCCACCGCATCGACCAGCGTCCCGGTGATGGCGTGGATCACGTGCAGTTGCGGGTCGAACACGATGAGGCCCACCAGGATCAGCATCCCGTAGGGTTCGAGCCGCATGAGGGCCATCGCCGATCGCGCGGGGAGCAGGCTGGTCAGGATTCGGCCCCCGTCGAGCGGCGGGATCGGGATGAGATTGAAGACCATCAGCACCACATTGATCATCACGGAGTATTTCGCCATGACGGCGAGCGGCACCAGGAACATGCCGAGCCCGTCCTGCCAGCCCGCAGGATTGCCGTCGTTCATCTGCGCCGGCAACGACCGATCCACGTAGAAGAGCACGGCAAACAGGAGGGCGCTCGCAATCGCGATCATGAGATTCATGGCCGGCCCGGCCGCCGCCACCATCGCCATGTCGCGACGTGGGCGACGAAGTTGGCTGCTGTTGATGGGGACGGGTTTGGCCCATGCGAGCAGAAATCCTCCGGCAAGCAGACACAAGGCCGGGAAGATGATCGTGCCGAAGATATCGATGTGCGCCAAGGGATTCATCGTCAGCCGGCCCTGGAGCCGCGCCGTCGTGTCTCCGAATCGGTCGGCCACCCAGCCATGCGCATACTCGTGGGCCACGATGGCGAGCATCAGCGGCAGGGCGAGATACGACACGGTGTACAGGATTTGCGACAAGCCATCCATACGAACCCCACTAATTCAACTGCACGAGCCGTCCGTTCTTGATATGGATCACATAGAGCCGCCGCTCGAGCGCCCCACCCGGGCCGAACCCAGCGGGTCCGGTGAGAGTCGGAAAATCACGGCTGTGCACGAGCTGCTCGTAGACGGCCCGCCCGCTCGTCGCCCCCTTACGGATCGCCTCCACGACGATTCGCGCCGCGTCATAGGCCTGTGCAGCAAACGGAGAAGGGTCGGTCTGATATTTCTTTCGATACCGATCGACGAACTCTCGGACCGCCAGGTCGGGGCTGTCGATGAAAAAGCCATCCACGAACGTGCCGCCGTCCACCGATCGGTCCGCCAGCTTCGTGAGCATCGGCGAGTTCCAGGTGTTGCCTCCGAGCAAGGGCACCTTCACGTCGTAAAACAGCAACTGCGGGGCGATGAGGGCCACCTGGTTGAAGTCGGCCGGCAGGAACAGCGCATCGAAGCCGGGCGTATATTGGACCTTCGTGACGGGCTTCCCGTGTCTGGTGGCCTTTGTCGTGACCGCTTGGCCGTATTTTTTCAAGTCCGCTTCCTTGAGGCGGGTAATCGGTTTCGCGAAGTCCGTGTCCGTTTCCTTGTACGCTTCCACGGCAATCAACTCGCCCCCGCGCTTCTTCACTTCCATGGCGAACAGGTCGGCCAACTCATGCCCATATGGCGTGTCGGGATATAGGATGCAAAAACGCTTGTAGCCGAGCTGAGTCATCGCATGCTCGGCCAATCGTTGCGCCTGCAACGGCTGGGTCATCGCCGTGCTGAACAGGTACGGGCCGAGCCGGCGGACGTCCGAGAGACTGGCCGAGGGCGTGATGAACGGTGTCACGTGCTGCTCCGAGAGCGGAGCGATCGCGTGCAGATTCTTGGACAGGAGCGGACCGATCACCGCGAGCGGGCGGCGCTCCTCGAGCAGGTCGGCCAGCTCCAGCTTCAGGGCGGCCTTGTCGGTTTCGCTGTCGATCACCTGCAGCGCCACGGCATTGAGGCCGAGGTGATCGCGCGCCTTGTCGATCGCAATTTGGATCCCATTCAGCGCTTCCATCCCGAACGCTTGGAGCTTGCCGGACAGGGGCAGGACGGCGGCGAAAAGGAACTGAGAGGCCTTCAGCTTGTTCTCAAACGCCGTGAGCATGTCCTGGGCGATCGGCGCGAACTCATGATTCGGGAATCGACCGAGGAAGAGCCGGATGTTCCGTTCGGCGAGGTGCTCTTCGCCCTGGGCGTTTTGCATCTCGATCAGGCGCATCAGCGCCAGGTCGCCGGGAAATTCGGCCGGATAGATCTCGCGGATGCGCATGAGTCCCTTGCGATCCAATTTCTCGAAGATCGCGTCCTTGATCCGGTCACGGGAGTCGGCGCGCTGGTCGGGCGGGGATAAAGCGAGCTCTTCGAGCCACGCCTGGATCGCCCGCAGCCAGTCCGACTTCTGCGCATAGAGCTCCGCGATCATTCTGACGGCCTGCCGCTTGGACTCCGGCTCCTCGATCGTGTTTTTGGCCTCGATAAGCGACGACAACGCCGCGTCGGGCTTTCCCAGGGCCAGGTGGGCGGCGCCGATCATCAGGCGTCCCCGAGCGGTCAATTCGGACGACGGGAATTCGGCGAGGAGCTGATGGAGGTAGGAGAGCGCCTCCTCATAGTCCTTCTTCCCCATCAGGGCCGCCGCCATGAGCAAATAGGCGTCATCCACCTCGTCCGGACGAGGGCTCGACGCGAGGAACTTCTTGAGCGCGAGGATGGCCCCGCCTTCCTGGTGTGTTTCGATCAATGCCTTGGCATGTTCGAGCGATGATCGGGGGCTGTCCGGGGACTGCCTCCCGGCCTCGGCCGCTTCAACAGCCCAGGCGCCGGGAGCCAGTGGGAGCAACAGCGTGATCAGCAGGAGCCACGCTGCTCCGGCTGCTCCAACGGCGCGCCGCCTCCGAATGATTGGGATGCCGGAAACCAAATGAGCCGATCGAGGGAGCAAACGATTTGTGAAGGAACGGTAAGCACAGGCGAGCATGGACAGAGTCACTATAGGAGACGATCGTTTGGGGTGTCAAGGCAGGCGCCGTGCTCGCAATGCGGCAGTTCATGGTATAGTCCCGCCCCAAAGTGACAGGGGGCGCATGGCGTGAACGACCGCACTGCCGATAGACCGTACGATGCCTTGAGTCGGCCGCTCGACGGCCTCGTCGATCGGTTCTTGGCCACGCTTCGGCTGGAAGGTGGCGCGGCGGACAATACCGTGGCGGCCTATCGGAGAGATCTGGTGAGGCTCCAGCAGTTCCTGGACGAGCGAAGAGTGGAGCACGCGGCCGGATTGACGCGCCCGCGGGTCCGCGACTTTCTCGATCACCTGACTCGGTCGCGGCTCTCGCCTGCCTCCGTGGCGAGGAGCATGGCCGCGCTCCGAGGCTTCTGCCGGTTCCTCGCCCGGGAGGGCATAGTCGCCGAAGACCCGATGCTGGCCGTGCAATCGCCGAGGCAATGGCAGCGGTTGCCGAAGACGCTGACCGAGCGGGAGGTGACGGCACTGCTCGAGGCGGGCCTCGGGACGAAGCCGGAAGCGGTGCGGGATGCCGCGATGCTCGAGTTGCTGTACGCGACCGGGTTGCGGGTGTCCGAGTTGGTTGGCCTCGAGTTGCGGCACATCAACCTCGCAGCCGGCTATGTCCTCACCACGGGGAAGGGTGACAAGCAACGAGTCGTACCGATCGGCGATCATGCGAGGCGGAAGATTCAGGAGTATCTCGAGCAGGCACGTCCCGCCCTGCTCAGAGGACGGCCTTCGCCGCATCTCTTCATCACCCGGCGGGGGACGAAGATGACGCGCCAGGCTTTTTGGACGATCCTTCGCGCTCGGGCGCGATCAGTCGGCGTCCGGAAACCGATTTCGCCGCACATGCTGAGACATTCGTTCGCGACACACCTGCTCGAGCATGGGGCCGATCTCCGCGCGGTCCAGGCGATGCTGGGCCACAGCAAGATTTCCACTACCCAAATCTATACTCGGGTGGAGCAGGCGCGCCTCAAGCGGTTGCACACGGCATACTTTCCTCGAAAGAGCCGGCGAACCGGGGCCCCAGAGGGACCGCGCGTGACGTGACGAGGCGACGAGGCGGAACGATTGTTGACAAGGGGGGGCGGAGTTGATAGTATCCGCAAACGCTTACCAGCCTTAAGGAATTCTTGGGCGGATAGCTCAGTTGGGAGAGCGCTGCCCTTACAAGGCAGAGGTCACAGGTTCGATCCCTGTTCCGCCTACCAGGCAAGAGAAGTGTGGAGTCAGGGAGAGCCGAGTTCTGTCGCCTCGAGTTCGCTGCAGATCCTGCACGGATATCATCCTTGCCTCATGAAACGGGGGGCCGTCGTTCAGCTTGGTTAGGACGCCAGATTGTCAATCTGGAGGTCGCGGGTTCAAGTCCCGTCGGCCCCGCCACTTTCCTCCGATCGTGTCACAGCATGAAGGTGTTATGGCCATCCCTCGGGAGGCGTTCCGCTAACCGCCTATGATGTTCCAAGCCGGTCCGATGGGTCTTATCGGTTCACTTGGAGCAGTGTCGAAAGTCGTTCTCCTCGCTCTCTTGATTTTCTCCGTCGTCTCCTGGAGCATCATCCTTTATAAGTGGCGCGTATTCCGCCTCAGCGACAAGGAGGATCAGCGCTTTCTTCAAGCCTATGGCCGATCGCAGGAGAAGGAGGAGCTCCGCCGGCATGCCAAACGCCACCCGGCGAGCGCCTGCGCCGCGGTCTTCGCGACCGTCATGGATCGGGTCGCACCGGAGCGCGACAGCCCGGAAAGTTTCGCTTCGGCCGCGGAGTACGACCCACCCGATCGGCAATACCTCGACCGGGTCGTGTCTCATACGATCCAGGAACAGATCTCACGGCAGGAGGCCTATCTCCCCTTTCTCGCGACGACCGGCAACATTACGCCCTTCATTGGTCTTCTTGGCACCGTGCTCGGGATCATCGACGCATTCCGCGAGATCGGCAAGCAAGGGACGGCCAGCATCGCCGCCGTTGCCCCCGGCGTTGCCGAGGCGCTCATTGCAACGGCCGCCGGGCTCTTTACCGCAATCCCCGCCGTCATCGCGTATAATTATTACTTAGCCCGGATCCGCAAGTCCGCTTCACGCGTCGACGCCTTCAGCATTGAGTTGTTGAATTACGTGCAGGGGCGGCTGAAGCAGGTCGGGATCCGGGGATGATGTTTGAGAGTCGCCGGCGCCGTTTCTTAGCCGAGATCAACGTTATCCCGCTGGTGGACATCGTTCTCGTCCTCTTGATCATCTTCATGGTGACCGCGCCGATGCTGTACCGCGGCATGGACATCAATCTCCCGACCTCCTCCAGCAACACGATCAAGCCCGAAGAACGGGTCGTTCTGACGGTCGAGCGCGATCAGAAGGTCTATGTGGACAAGGATCCCGTGCCGCTCGCCTATCTGGAAGAGCGGCTGAAATCGATCCGGGAGCGCAATGCGGACGTCTCCGTTTATCTGCGCGCGGACCGCGATGTGCCGTATGGAACGGTCGTTCAGGTGATGGACGGGGTGAAGCGGTCGGGGATCGAAAAGCTCGGCATGGTGACGGACGCGCCCGCGCACGAGCGCGTCACCGAAGAGCCGGTGAACGATCGGAGGCATTGATGGCCGCCGACACGTCGCAGATCCTGTCGTTCGGCTCGCCTTCTCGCCTCCCGGCTTCGATGCGGTGGATGGTCGCCGTTTCGCTCGTGCTTCACGTGGTCTTCCTCCTCTCGCTTAGCGGGCTTCGCATGTCCAAATCTGAGCGGCCGCTCGCCAGCTACCAGGTGTCGCTCGTCACCTTGCCTACGCCAAAGGTCGAGGCGCCCGCACCCAAGCCGGTGGAACCGACACGGTCGAGTCCGGTCGACTCTGTGGCAGCGCCGAGACCTACGCCTCAGGTCGCCAAGGAGAAGCCGGTTCCCGAGCCCGTCCGGCTTCCCCCGCCGGCACCGATTCTTGCACCGACGAGGCCGATACCAAAGGTCAAGGAAACGATCGCACCGCCGGCCACTCCATCGACCCCTCCGGTTCGCGAGCCGATGCCGCCTGCCGCGGTGGTTCCACCCCCCGCCGTCCGCTCATCCCAACCGAATAGCGTTCATCCCATGCCTCCGCCTCCCCCGTCGCGCCCCGCGCTGAACCGCGATGTGTTGCGCGGATTCAACCTCCCGGACGTCCCGAAGCTCGGCGAGGTCAAGCCGCTTCCCACCGGCTCCCCTGAGGCGGCTACCCGGACCGACGAAGAGGTGCAGAAGCTCATCAAGGCGCTGGATGTGCCTCAGCCTTCGATCCCAGCCCCGGCAGCGCCCGATCCGGCCCGCTCTCGTGTTGCTCCGCCGCGCGCTTCGGTCAGCGAGGAGCTGGCGCAGCAACTTCAGAAGCTCGCCCAACCCCCTCCGCCGCCCCCGGCTCCGGCGCAACGGTTGCTGCCTCCCGAGCCGCAGGTCGCGGCCAAGCCGCCGGCGACAAAGGGGCCCGTCACGAGCTTGCAGTTGCCTGGCGTCAATGCGGGCAACCCCTACCTGGCGCTCGTCCAAAAGCGCATCAGTAATCAATGGGTGGCCCCTCAGGTGGAGAGTGCGGGGCGCGCGCTCCAGGTCGTGATTCGTTTTCGATTGGAACGAAGCGGACGCGTCAGCGATATCGCCGTCGAGCAGAGCTCGGGGAACGAATACTATGATCTGGCCGCGAAGCGCGCCGTGCTCGCCGCCAACCCGCTGCCGGCGTTTCCGTCGGACATGGGGCAGGCATACCTCGACGCGCATTTCAGTTTTACAGTTGGCGAATCAGTGAGTTGAGTATGCGGATCATCGTGTTGGCGAGTTATCTGGTCTGTTTCGGTGCGCTGGTCGGAATTTTGGAGTCCGGAGCTGAAGACGTGTTCTTGGAAGCGACACGGCCGGACTTCCAAAAGATCCCAATCGGGGTGCTGGGGTTTCGAGAGGGACGTGAACCGGAGACGATGGGGGACAAGGCGGCGGAAGTGCTGCGCGCCGATCTCCGGCGCTCGCTCGTCTTTGCCGTCGCCGATCTGCCCAAGCTCGGCATCAAGCTGAATGGAAGCGCCGGCCGGGATGCTGTCGACAAGAAGTTGTTCCGCCTGGCGTCCGATCAGGGGATCTCCGTGCTCGTCTGGGGTAAGCTCTCGATGCGCAATCCTGATCTGCTCCTGGACGGCTTCGTCTATGACGGCGGGACCGGGGACGTCGTCGCTGATCGCCGCTATGTCGGCTCGCCCTCGGTCATCCGCCAAATGGCGCACCGCCTGGCCGATGAGCTGGTCTTTCGGTACACCGGCGAGCAAGGGATCGCCCGCACCAAGATCGCGTTCGTCTCCGAACAGAACGGCAGCCGCGAGCTCTATGTGATGGACTACGATGGGTACGGGCCCAGACAGGTGACGGCCGACGGCTTTCTGAATCTGATGCCGCGCTGGTCGCTGGACCGGCGCTACCTGATCTTCACCTCCTATCGGGACCGGACCAAGCAACATATCGACATGGTGGAATTGGCCACCGGCCGACGCTGGACGCTGGTCGCGCTCCCGGGCTTGAACATCACCCCCTCGTTGTCGCCGGACGGGAATTGGCTCGCGTTCGCGACCAGCCAGGACGGCAACTCCGAGATCTACAAAATGGAAACGAACACGAAAAGCTTGCAGCGCCTGACGGTGCATCCCTCGGGCGACCTGTCGCCGTCGTGGTCGCCGAACGGTCGGGAAATCGTCTTTGCTTCCGACCGCGGCGGCGGCCCGCAGCTCTACATCATGAGCGCGGACGGCTCCAATGTCCGGCGCCTGACGTTCGAGGGGGATTACAATGCGGCGCCGGCATGGTCCCCGCGCGGCCAATGGATCGCCTACGTCTGCCGTACCGAGCAGCATCAATACAAACTCTGCTTGATCACCCCGGATGGGCAAAAACGGGTGCGCGTCACCTCCGGCCCCGGGGTCGATGACTCGCCGTCGTGGTCGCCGGACGGGCGCCACCTCGTCTTCAGCTCGACGGCGGAAGGGAAAAGCCACATCTACATCATCAACAGCGATGGGACCGACGCAGAACGGTTGACTTCCGGCGGCGTCTCCCATACAAGTCCAAGCTGGTCGCCGCTGTAGTATGGTCTACGGCGGTGGAGGCCCTGATAGTATTACTTGCAAGAAGGAGCCCCCTATGTACAGACGCTATCCCCTGTTCTTCGTGACCGGAGTGCTCGGGTTCCTGCTGTTGTCGGCTGCGGCCTGCAGCAAATCCATCCAGGCGACATCCGGGTCGAAGTCGTTCGAGCCGGGCGCCAAGAAAGAGACGGTCGCCTCGCGTCCGAGCCCGCCGTCGGGGGCGACGAGTCCGAATGCGGGCTCCGTCGGGTCCCCGGCACCCCGATCCAGCGAGCCTTCAGCCCGCATGATGGACCGGCCGCCGGACCTCGAGCCTTCTGGCCTCGAGCCCTCGGGCCTCGAGTCTTCGCCCGCGACCCCGGTTCCCTCGTTGTCGACGAGCGAGCCGCCGCACGCGCCGATGACGAGCAAGGGCTCGGATGAGCAGCGGGTGCCGGGCGACATGCTGGTCGCAAAGACCGAACCGGCCGACGCGAGCCGCCGGCGGATCGAAGAGATGCAGCGTGAGCAGATCGCCACCGCGGCCGCGGGATTGGAAGACGTGTTCTTCGGGTTCGACAGCTGGCAGATCACCGATGAAGGCAAGCAGACCCTGATGCTCGATGCGGAATGGCTGAAAGCCAACCCCGGTAAGATGATCATGATCGAAGGGCATTGCGACGAGCGCGGGACCCTCGCCTATAACCTCGTGCTGGGTGAGAAGCGGGCCAAGGCCGTGCAGAAATACCTCGTCGAGTTGGGGGTGAGCCCCCAGCAGTTGACCGTGGTCTCGTATGGCAAGGAGCGGCCGTTCTGCAAAGAGCGTGATGAGGCGTGCTACCAGAAGAACCGCCGCGGCCATCTGGCCGTTCGAGCCCAGTAATCCATGGTCCTTGAAAAGGAAGGAGGGAGACAGTGAGCCGATGCCACAGCCCTCACCGGCCGCAGGGTCGTCGACCTGGCCTGCTCATCGGTGGGCTCCTCTGTTTCCTGCTGTCCGGATGTTTGGCGCAACAGGCCGAATTGAATCAGGTCAAAGGGGATCTCGGGAAACAGATCAAACAGCTCGATCAGCGCGATCGAGAGCTGCAGCAGACCGTCAAACAAGCCAAGCTGGACATCGACAAGCTCGTCAGTGAGACGCGTGCGCGCCTGAGCCAGGAGATCTCCGCATTGCGCGAGGAGGAACTGCCCGCCCTACGCGGGGGCTTGGACAAGGATTCTCACCAATTGGCCGTCCTCCGCAGCCGGGTCGACGATGTCGAGCATCAACTGGCCCGTCGCGTTGCAGGCGTGGAAAAGGCTCAAAGTGATCAGGCGTCCACCGCCAAAGCCGAGCGGGACCGTCTCCACGAGGAAGTGGGGAGGCTCACCAGCCGAATCGACGGCCTGAACGCCCGCCTCGAAGCCATGAACGGCACGGTCGCTTCCATGGTGAAGACGCTGGGCGGACGCCTGGATGAGCAGGACAAGGCGCTGACGGCCGGAGAAGGGCGCATCCAGCAACTGGAGGCCCAAGGCCGCACCCTCACCGAGCAGATGGCTCAGTATGGTAAGGCCTTGGCCGACTACAAGAAGGCTTTGACCGGGTTGGGCGAGAAGTTCGTGCAGGAAGAACAACGCCTCGCCGACCTCAGCAACAAAGTCTCGGGCCGGACCGATGCGCTGACGGCCAAGGTGGAAAATGACGCGAAAACGACGACCGCGCATCTGAACGATGTGAACAAGAGTGTTGCGTCGGTCGCCAAGGCGCTCGAAACGGTGAGCGGGCAGGTGATCAGCCGGGTGGAGGAGCAGGATCGACGGTTGGATGAAATGATGAAGAACCTGCACGGGCTGGATGCGCAACTCGCCACGCTGAATCAGGCCGTCCTGCAGTTGAGGAGCACCCGGGAGGCGCCGCCGCGATCCGTTGAGGAATCGCGCCCCCAGTCGGGGCCCGGCGACGCCTTGGCCGCTCCAGCGCCTGCCAGCATTCCGTCCACGGTTCCACAGCCCGCGCCGCCGGATCCGGGTGCTCACAGCCAGTCGCCACGGGACGTCCGAGCAAGAGAGGTGTACGACCGGCACATCGCGACGTTCAAGCACGGCGATTTCGACGCCGCCTTGCAGGGCTTCACGCAATTTCTCGCCGACTATCCGACGTCGGACCTCGCCGCCAACGCCCAGTATTGGTTGGGCGAGTGTCTGTACGGCAAAAAGGATTACGCCCGCGCGATCGAAGCATTCGATCGGGTCAAGACCGCCTATCCGCATAGCGACAAGGTGCCGGCCGCCTTGCTGAAGAAGGGGTTCGCGTATCTCGCCCTCAAGGACCGCAATCGCGCTTCGTCCGTCTGGCGCCAGGTCGTCGACGGCTATCCCAACAGCCCCGAGGCCGGCAAGGCGCTCGAGAAGCTCGCACAATTGAAACAGATTCGTTAACAGATTCGTCGACCATCTCGAACCTGGTGAATGATCCCGATGAAACGACACACTGGAATGGCTCTCTACATAGGGATGGGCATCGTCGCCTTGCTCCCTGCAGGCTGTGCGAAGCACGCCGACTACTTGGACTTGCGCGAAGAAGTGGCGGTCCTCAGCAAGAAGCAGGACGCTTTTCAACGCCGCTTTCAAGCCTTGGAGGGCGGTGCCGCCATCGGCCACGACGCATCCAGGACGACCGAGAGCCTGGCGCAGCGGGTGAACGAGTTGAGCGCGCGGATGAGCGAGCTGGAACGCCGGCTGGCGCGACTCGAGGACGGGGGCGCTTCCGGGATGAGCAAGCTTGACGAGGGGAGCGTGTCGGCGAAAACAATGCGTCCGGTCGAGCCTCCCGAGGCGCCATCGCCCTCGAGCCCGGCGCCGCTGCCGGGGACGCCCGGCATCTCGCCGACCTCGGCCTTCAATCTCGCGTACAACGACTATCTCAACGGGCGGTACGACCTGGCCGTGACCGGTTTTCAGCGGTTCCTCAAGGATTTTCCAAGCACCTCGCTGGCCCCGAACGCGCACTACTGGATCGGCGAATCCTACTTGAGCTTGAAAGAGTATGGAAAGGCGATGCAGGCGTTTCAAAAAGTCGTCAGCGACTACCCCCGCAGTGAAAAGGTGCCGCCCGCTCTGTTCAAACTGGGGGTGGTTGCCGCGGAGTCGGGCGACCTCCCGAAAGCGCGCAGCTATTTGAAGCGCGTGATCGAGGAGTACTCCACCTCGGACGAAGCCAAGCTGGCCAAGAACAAACTCGCCGAGATTCGATAGTGGGATTCCATGCGGTCAGTGATGAGAGTCTTCAAGGGTCGATTCCCCCTGGTGTCGTCGTCTCGATCGGACGTCTGGCCGTCCGGTCTTCCAAAGACCCTGCCTGACCGATGGTTCTTGCCGGAGCACCCCTGAGGTCTAGATGAAGGTCGATGTCATCACCGGAAAAATTCGCGTGCTGCCGGGCGAGGTCGTGAGCCGGATTGCCGCCGGCGAAGTGATCGAGCGGCCGGCCGCGGTCGTTAAGGAGTTGGTGGACAACAGCATCGATGCGGGAAGCACGAGCATCTCCGTCGAGGTAGCCGACGGCGGGAGGACGCTGATCAAGGTCGTCGACGACGGTGAAGGGATGAGCCGGGCGGACGTGCCGCTCGCCTTCGAGCGGCATGCCACCAGCAAGCTGCAGTCGGACGCCGAGCTGTTCTCCATTCGGACGCTCGGGTTTCGCGGGGAGGCTCTCCCGAGCATCGCGGCGGTTTCCCAGGTCCGTCTCCTCACCACGCCGCGTGGGGAGACGATCGGGACGCGGCTGGAGATCGCCGGCGGCGTACGTGTCGTGCTCGAGGATGCGGCGTCCCCCCCGGGCACCCAGATCGAGGTCCGCGACCTGTTCTTCAATACGCCCGCCCGCAAGAAATTCCTGAAAACGCCGGCGACCGAGCTCTCCCATATCTGTCAGGTCGTCCAGCAGGCCGCCTTGGCCTGGCCTCAGATCTCTTTTCGGCTCCGACACAACGGGCAGCGCGTGTTCGACTACCCGGCGGTCGCCTCCGGGCGCGAGCGCGTCCTGCAGGTGTACGGCATGCAAATGGTCGAGCAGATGGTGACCGTGGATGCGGAGGGACCGGGTCTCAAGGTCGAGGGTCTGACCATCAAGGCCGTGCACGCGCGTGGCGGCCGTAGCCCTCAAGAGCTCTTGGTCAACCGCCGCGCCGTGCGAAACGCGACGGTGACGCACGCGGTCTACGACGCGTATGGAGGGACGATCGCCAAAGGGCTGCATCCCTTGTTCGTGTTGTGGATCGAAGCAGACCCCTCCCGGCTCGATGTCAACGTTCACCCGGCCAAGCGCGAGGTCCGTTTTGCAGACCAGGACGTCATTCACCGAACTGTTCGAAGGGCGGTGCGCGCGGCGCTTGGCGTAGGGCTCGCGGAAGCCGGGACGGGTGCCCATTCCGGCGGCGCCGGGGCGTCGGACCTCCCGGCGGAACGTGGGATTTTCCCTGGCTGGTCCGCTGGCCGCGAAGTCGGTGCGGGGATGGCGGGCATCGGTGCACCTCCTGGTGTCCAGCCCCGTCTTGGCGGAGGCTCTGAGCCCGATGCGCAGGAGTGGAGTCCTACTCGGTCTGCGACTCGATTGGATTCCTGGACCGAGACGCCCGAGGCTCGAGAAGGGCGGACGGCTTATCTCACAGAGCCGCCGCCGGCGGACGTCGTGCCGTACGGGCAGCTCCATCAGACATTCCTGGTGGCGCTGGTGGGGACGGAATTGTGCGTCATCGACCAACACACCGCACACGAGCGGGTGCTCTACGAGCGCCTGAAGCGCGGGCTGACGGCGGAGAGGCCCGCCTCTCAGGCGCTCCTGGTCCCTGAGACGATCGAGTTGCCCCCCCACGCCGGTGCCCTGCTTCAGGAGTACCTCGGCGATCTCGCCAGCCTGGGCCTCGAAATCGAACCCTTCGGCCCCTCGTCCTTCGTCGTCCGCTCGGTGCCCGCCGTGCTCGGGCGGGTGTCGGCGTCCAGTCTCATCGCCGAGCTTCTCGATGATGTCGCTGAGGCTCGCGGCCGGGTTTCGTTCGAGGAACGCGTCCATCCGATCCTGGCGTCGCTCGCGTGCCATAGCGCGGTTCGCGCGGGACGGCCGATGGCCTTACCGGAAATGAAGTCACTGATCGAGGATTGGTTGGCGGAGGGCCGTCCCACGACCTGCCCGCACGGCCGTCGCATCGCGTTGCGGTTGCCGGCTGAAGAGTTGCAGCGGGTCTTCGGTCGTCTGTAGGAGGGGCGGACCGCGCATGTTGTCAGGGAAGGCAGAGCAGATCGGCGAACCGTCCCGGGACGCGAAGCCGCTGGTCGTGCTCCTGGGGCCGACGGCGGTCGGCAAGAGTCGGATGGCCATCCCCGTGGCGCGGGCCCTGCAGACCGAGATCCTGACGGCGGACTCCCGGCAGGTCTATTGCGGCATGGATATCGGGATGGACAAGCCCCGAGAAGACGAGCGGGGCGGGGTCCCGCATCGTTTGCTCGACCTCGTTCAGCCAGACCAGCCGTTCAATGTCGGCGAATACCGGCGCTTGGCGCTGGCCGAGATCCGACGGCTGCACCGGGAGGGCCGGGTGCCGCTGATGGTCGGCGGAACGGGACTCTATATTCGGGCGGTCGTCCGCGGACTGTGGGAAGGGCCACCCGCGGATTGGGAGTATCGGCGCCGTTTGAGCGATCTCGCCCGCATCGAAGGCCCCGAGCATCTGCATCGTCGGCTGGCCGCGATCGATCCCGACCTCGCCTCACGCCTCCACCCTCGAGACGAAGCGAAGATCATCCGCGGCTTGGAGATCTATGAGACCACCGGCCGGCGCCTTTCCGATCTGCACCGTGAGCATGCGTTTGCCGAGCGTCCGTTTTCGACGCTCTTGATCGGGCTGGTGCGGGACCGAAGCGAGCTGTATCGGCGCATCGATGCCCGTGTGGACGAGCAGATCGCCCGAGGGCTGGTCGATGAAACTCGCCGGTTGCTCGCCTGCGGCTACAGCCGGAACCTCGGGTCGATGAAAGGGCTGGGATACCGGCAGATGGCGGGCTATCTGGCCGGGGAGTATTCGTTCGAGGAGGCCTGCCGGCGGCTGAAGCGCGATACCCGGCATTTTGCCAAGCGCCAGATGACCTGGTTTCGGAGAGAACCAGGCGTCGTGTGGCTCATGGTCGCGGCTGACGAGCCGGCGGAGCGAACGGCCGAGCGGGTTCTTGGAGTGGTGCGGGACCGTGGGGCGGCAAGGATGGATGATGGACCGGTCGGGTGGGCGACGGCGGTGTCGGCGTAGGGAACGGGAGGACGGATCATGGCGCGGGCGGCACAGGCACTGGCGGAAATCGGGGTCATCGGCGGCAGCGGGCTGTATGCGATGGACGGATTGGACCGCGTCCGGGAGGTTCGGGTCAAGACGCCGTTCGGGGACCCGTCGGATGCACTGGTCGTCGGGATGCTCGACGGCGTCGGCATCGCCTTTCTCGCCCGGCATGGACGCGGCCATCGGCTGTCGCCGAGCGAGATCAATTATCGGGCGAACATCTACGCCCTGAGATCGCTCGGCGTCACGCGCGTCGTCTCGGTCAGCGCCGTCGGCAGCATGAGCGAGCGGGTCAAGCCCGGGGATATCGTGCTCCCCGACCAGTTCATCGATTTGACCAAGCGCCGGGACAGCAGTTTTTTTACCGGCGGCGTCGTCGCGCACGTCGCGTTCGGCCAGCCGATCTGCCGCACGGTCCAACGGGCGCTCTCCGATGCCGCGCACGCCGTCGGAGCGTCGGTCCACGAGCGCGGCAGCTATGTGTGCATCGAAGGCCCGCAGTTCAGCACGAAAGCGGAATCGCTCCTCTATCGACAATGGGGCGTGGATGTGATCGGCATGACGAACATGCCGGAGGCCAAGCTGGCCCGGGAAGCCGAGCTCTGCTACGCCACGATGGCGTTGGTGACGGACTATGATTGCTGGCACGAAAGCGAGGAGGCGGTCACCGTCGACATGATCCTGGCCATCCTGCACAAGAACGTGGAAGCCGCCAAGCGCGTGATCCGCGGGGCGATCGCCGTGGCACGGGAGCCGCGGGACTGCGGCTGCGGGTCGGCGTTGAAACAGGCGGTCGTGACGGCGCCCGAGGCCATTCCGCCCCGCACGCGGGCCAAGCTCGAGCTGCTGATCGGCCGCTATCTGCCGAAGAAAGGGGGCCGGTGATGGGACGCTTGCTCGTCGTCGGCTCCGTGGCGCTCGACACCGTTCGCACCCCGTTCGGCGAGGTGCAAGAGGTCTTGGGCGGCTCGGCCACCTATTTTTCCGTCGCCGCCAGCTACTTCACCAACGTCGAGCTCATCGCCGTGGTCGGTCAGGATTTTCCCGAGCAGCACGTGGCCTTTTTGAAGAGCCGGCAGATCGACCTTGCCGGGCTGGAGCGCCGACCCGGGGAGACCTTCCGGTGGAAGGGGGAGTATACCTACCAGTTGAACGAAGCCCGCACGCTCGATACACGTTTGAACGTCTTCGAGACGTTCCGTCCCAAGATTCCCGAGCGCTATCGCTCGCCCGATATGCTGTTTCTGGGCAACATCGATCCCGAGCTCCAGCTCGACGTGCTGAAACAGGTCGAGCGGCCGTCGCTCGTCGCGTGCGATACGATGAATTTCTGGATCGAAGGCAAGCGCGAGGCGCTGTGGCGCGTCCTCGAGCACGTCGATGTCTTGATCATCAACGACGGCGAGGCTCGGCTGCTGGGCCAGGACTCCAACCTCGTGCAGGTGGCCAAGACCGTGTTGGCCAAGGGTCCGAAGCATCTGATCATCAAGCGCGGAGAATATGGGGTCCTGATGTTCAACGAGAAACAGGCGTTCGGTGCTCCCGCCTACCCCCTGGAGCAGGTCAAGGACCCGACCGGGGCCGGGGACACGTTTGCGGGCGGGTTCATGGGGTATCTGTCCGCGACCGGGAATGACTCGGATGCCGCGATCCGGCAGGCGATCATCTTCGGCAGCGTGATGGCGTCGTTCACCGTGGAAGCCTTCAGCCTTGACCGCCTCCGGAATCTGGACTACAAGGAAATCGAGGCACGATTCCGGGAATTCAAGCGATTGACGCATTTCGAGGACCTTACGTGAGCCGACCAACGAGCGCCGCGTCCCGCCCGCCCGAGCGGTCGCTCCGCGTCCTCGGGGCCGTCTGCGTCCTTCTGCTGCTGGGGGCGTGCGCCAGCGAAGAGAAGATGCAGATGGCCAAAGGGCACTACCAGGAGGGCCTGGCCTTCCTCGACGGCGACCGGCAACAGGCGTTCGTCGCGTTCCAGAAGGCGATCCAGCTCAATCCCAAGCACAAAGAATCCCACTACTCGCTCGGACATCTGTACGCGCTCCAGGGAAAGTACCCGCAGGCCGAAGAGTCGTTCCGTGAAGCGTTGCGCATCGATCCCGATTACTCGGAAGCGCACAATTATCTGGGACAGGTGCTCGAGCGGCAGCAGCGATGGCCCGAAGCCATCCAGGAGTATCGCCGCGCGCTGGCCAATCCGCTCTATGCCACGCCCGACAAGGCTTGGTTCAATCTGGGGCGAGCCCTCGCGCATGAAGGCGACATCGAGAACGCCGCCCAAGCATTCGAGGACGCACTGCTCATCAGCCCCGCCTCGGTCCCGGCAGCCGTGCTGAACCTCGAGTTGGGGCGCGTCTATTCTCGTCTGGGGTATCAGGCGAAGGCCAGGGAAACGCTGGCCCGAGTCCAAGCACTCGACAAGGGAGGGCAATACGCGGCGGAAGCCGGCAGGTTGATGGAGCGGCTCAAGCCGTAACGACCATGGAGTCCATTGGGGAGTTTTTCAGGCAGGTTCGAGAAACGAAGGGGCTCACGCTCGACGATGTGGCCTCCAAGACGCGCATCCATCCGGACTTCCTGATCGCGCTCGAAGAAGGCAACTTCACCAAGCTGCCCGATCAGGTGTTCGCGAAGGGATTCGTCCGATCCTACGCCCGGTCGTTGGGATTGGACGAAGAAGACGCCATGCGGCGGTTCGAGGGCTCCGCGGGCGCCTTCTATGAAAAGCAAGCCGAGCGGGAGCTGCTGCGCCTCAAACAGGTGCAGGATGACCGGCGGCGGAAGGCCAACCGAAAGGTCGTCTTGGCCGCGCTGGGGGTGGCGCTCCTGGGACTCGTGCTCCTGATGTCCAAGGAGCGCACGGGATCGGTCCCCGTCCATCACGGCATCGAGACGGAGTCGAGCAGCAAGCCGGCGCCCCCGCCGATCGCGCCGACGCCGGCCGAAGTGAAGGGCTCGGAGGCGGGCAAAGATCAAGCTCCGGCCGTCGTGCCGGCTGTATCCGCGCCCCCGTCGGCGCTCGTTCCCGTCTCGCCGGTGCTTCCCCCGGGCGACGAGAGTATTCCTACCAAAGTGCGAACCGACTCGCTGCTCGGCAGTGTCGTCTCGGACAGCCCGCTGGTTCTCGATGTCGAGGCGTTGGAGTTGACCTGGGTCGTCGTGCAAGTCGATGGAGGCAGCCCGGAGGAGGCCTTGATGAGGCCCGGGGAGCGTGTCCAGTGGAAAGGGAACGATCGTTTTACGTTGACCCTCGGAAATGCCGGCGGCGTCCGGGTTGCGCTCAACGGCAAGGAACAGGGCCCGTTTGGGCCCAGCGGAAAGGTGGCGCGGGACATTGTGCTGAAAAAATAGCTCGTCGTGGGGCGGTTCTGTCCCGTGCGGCCACAGCGGCTGGGGCGAAATCGTGTAGGTGAGTCAGGCAGCCGCCGTCTCTTCCCCTCTCTCAAGAGAGTTTCCCAACAGAAGAAGAGCCCTTGCGCATCTCGCGCCTAGCCGCCCGGGACTACCCGATGGCATGATGTTTGAGGTGGCTTCCGAAGGGGACGGAGGAGGCGGCGTTTTGCTTGACAAAGGCGAAGGGGCATTGCTATAGTGCCGCCGCTTTTGGCTTGAGTAGAGCTGCCAGCCTATTTATCAACATCCATTTTACATCGGTGATTTCACACAAAGGAGGAGCCGTGATGGGGTACTTTGCGAAGTCCGTCGGTGTGCTGTCCGCACTCATGTTCGTTGCCGCGACTGTGGCGGTCGCGGAGGAGCGTGACCCACTCAAGCCGCGCGTCCCGCCCGATCAAATTGCAGAAGCCAAGGGCCTGAAGAATCCGGTCGCCGCGACGCCGGAGAACATCGCCAAGGGGAAGGCGCTGTTCGAGGGGAAGGGCACCTGCTTCAATTGCCATGGCAAGGAAGGCAAGGGCGATGGCCCGGCCGGTCAGATCCTGAACCCCAGCCCACGGAATTTCACCAACTGTAAGTTCCATAAGAAGCGGAAGGACGGCGAGCTGTTTTGGGTGATCAAGAACGGCAGCCCGGGGACCGGTATGGTCCCGCTGATTCCGGCCGCGATCAATGAAGAAGAAGCGTGGACGATCATCAACTACGAGCGGAGCTTTTGCAAGGATAAGGGCGGCGAGTAAGATCTCGCTCAGCGTACCGGGCGGAGGGGAGAAATCCTCTCCGCTCTTTTTTTGGCCTCTTCCTGATCCGGCGGTCTCATCCGCTTCCAACGCTGCTCCTGCTCCTTCTCCTCGACGGCGACTTCGGTTCGCCGGTTTCTTCGTCCCGCACTTCGAGCCGCTCGAGCGCTGAACCAACGATCAGGACAGCGGGGTCGTGCTCGGTTTCCCAGGTTTTTGCCTTTGAACGGGAACGAGAGGTTAGTGTAAAATTGATCCGTTTTCCACAAGCAATCGAGCGAGACCAGCCAACACCGCCATAGTCATTGAGGGATCCCACAATGGAAACCATCGTCCGTGGACGTGTGCGTATGACGTGTCTCTGGAAGGCCCTACCCGGTCGCCTCGCGGCCGCCCTGCTGTGCGTCAGCATGGTCGGAATCAGCCCGTTTTCGGTGCCCTCGGATGCTGCGATCCCGCCGGCCGGCCTGCAAAGCTTCGCCGACATCGTGAAGAAAGTGACCCCGGCCGTCGTCAACGTGGCCGTCGTCGGTGGGGGAGAAGGCCGGCCTGGACGCCGCCCGCTCCCGCCCGGTCCGTTTGGAGGCCCGCCCGGTGGAGGGCCTCCGGGTGAAGAGCCGCCAGGCATGGAGCCGCCCGGGCCGCCTCCGATCCCCGGACCCCACGGCCGGCCCGAGCAGAGCGCGGGCTCCGGCGTGATCGTCGATCCGCATGGGTACATCCTCACCAACAATCATGTGGTCGACAACGCCACCGAAATCACGGTCACGCTCAGCGACAGCCGGGAATTCAAAGCCAAGGTGATCGGGGCGGATCCCAAGACCGATCTTGCCGTGATCAAGATCGAAGCGGACAATTTGCCCGCGTTGAAGTGGGCGGACTACGACAAGTTGCAGGTGGGCGACTTCGTCCTGGCCATCGGCAGCCCGTTCGGGCTGAACTCGACCGTCACCTTCGGGATCATCAGCGCCCTCGGCCGTGGAAACGTCGGCATCGCCGACTACGAGGACTTCATCCAGACGGATGCGGCCATCAATCCCGGGAACTCCGGCGGCGCCTTGGTCAACATGAACGGCGAGCTGATCGGCATCAACACCGCGATCTTCTCCCGGACCGGCGGATCGGAGGGGATCGGGTTCGCGATTCCCAGCACGATCGCGATGGACGTGACCGAATCGCTCATGAAAACCGGAAAAGTGGTGCGCGGCTGGCTCGGTATCGCGATCCAGGAGATCACGCCGGCGCTGGCGAAGTCCTTCAAGTTGCCCGAGCAGAAGCGAAGCGGTGTCCTGATCAGCGATGTCAACGAGGACGGCCCGTCGGCCAGCGCCGGGCTCAAGCGTGGCGACGTCATCATCGCCTTCGACGACAAGGAGGTGAAGAACGTCAGCCAGCTCCGCAACATGGTGGCGCGCACGCTCGTCGGCCGGTCGGCCCGGCTGAAGATTCTCCGCGAGGGCAAGGAACAGACCCTCACGGTCAAGGTCGGGGAGCGACCGTCGGATGAGATGCTGGCCCGCAAGGAGCCGGCCGCTCCCCCGCAAGAAACCGTCAAGCCGCCGGACAACGTCCTCGCCGCGTTGCGCGTGCAGGCGTTGGATGCCGCGATGATGAGCCAGTTGAACTTGCCGAGCAAGACGACGGGGGTCGTGATCAACCAAGTCGAGCCGGGCAGCGCGGCGGAGCAGGCCGGGCTGCAGCGGGGCGACGTGATCCAGGAGATCAATCACGAGCCGGTCAAGTCGCTGGAGGACTACCAGAAGGCGGCGGCGAAGATCAAGAAAGAGGAAATGGCGGTCCTCCTGCTGAGCCGGCAAGGGAACAACTTGTTCGTGGCGGTGAACCCGAAGTAGTGCGACGGCACCGAGGGCACGCGTGAATTTCAAGCACCTTGGGAAGTGGCTCCAGGACTCCGTCTTCGCGCCGCTCGAAGACAAGAAGATGCCGGTCATGGAGCACCTCGTCGAGCTCCAGGTTCGGCTCACGCGTGCCGTCATCGTGGTGGGGCTGGTCTTCGTCGCCACCTTTTTCTTCGCCGATACTCTCGTGCAGTGGTTGCGCGTGCCGCTCCAGAACATGTTCGTGCCCGGAAAGCTGGAGTGGGTGCCGACCGATCTCCCCACGATCCCATTCGTCTTCCTGGCGCCCGCCGAGGCGCTGTGGCAGAACGTCAAGGTGGCGGGCCTCTTCGCCCTCGTGCTCGCCACCCCGTACGTGTTGTGGGAAGTCTGGCAGTTCGTCGTGCCGGGGTTGCACAGCCACGAGCGGCGGTTCGTCGGCCCCTTTGTGTTGATCAGCACCGCCGCCTTCTACTCGGGGGTGCTCTTTTCGTTCTTTTTCGTGCTCCCGTTCGCGCTGAACTTCCTGATCTCCTATGGCGTGAACTCCGGGTTCATCCCGCAACTGTCGATCGCGCAATACGTCGGATTCGCGCTTTGGTTTCTGCTCGTCTTCGGGCTGATCTTCGAGGTCCCGCTGGCGATCACGCTGATGGCGAAGCTCGGCTGGGTGACCGCCCCCTTTTTGAAGCGCTACCGGAAGTGGGCGTTTCTCGGCGCCTTCCTCGTCGCCGCGATCCTCACCCCGACCCCGGATCCCTTCAATCAGTGCTTGATGGCGCTCCCCATGTACGTGTTCTATGAGGTGGGGATCATCAGCGCGGGTATCTTCGGGAGACGGCCGAAGGCGGAGGACCAGGCATCGGCCGCGCCGTCGCGCGCCGGAGCCGGCATCCCGATTCCGAAGCCGGCCATGGCCGGCACCGGGGACTACGTGTCCGTTCCGGATTCCTCACGGCGGCGGTGATGGAGCCGCCGCGCCATGCTTCGCGTCTCGATTCTCGTCGTCAGCACGAAGATCCTCGCACAGGAAGAGCCGGATCGAGGGCGCGACGACCTCGAGCAGATCGTGCGGAATCTGCCGGCGACGGTGATTTCGTATGACGTCGTGCCCGATGACCGGAAGTGGATTCGCGATCAATTGATCCGGGTCTGTGACGACCACGGGCCCGACGTGCTCTTGACGATCGGCGGCACCGGCGTCCGACCGAGCGACTGGACGCCGGAAGCCACGCGGGACGTGATCGACAAGGAGATCCCGGGCATGGCCGAAGCCATGCGACAGGAGAGCTTGAAGAAGGTGCGAACGGCCATGCTGTCACGGGCGACGGCGGGCATTCGCAAACACACGCTGATCATCAATCTCCCGGGGAGCCCCAAAGGCGTCAAGGAGAACCTGTCGGTCATCCTGCCGGTGCTCGATCACGCCGTCGAGAAGATCCGGTCCGACCGACGTGACGAGTGACGTGTCGAACGACCGTCTGGAGCGAACCGTCTGAGTGGCGAGGAGGTCGGGAGCAGTCGCGCCGCGCAGGGGCGGCACGGGGAGGGCCGCCTGAGTGGCGGTCGGACAATCGCCTGAGGGGATCACAGGATCGGAACGGAGACGCGCAATGCCGAAAGAACTGAACATCATCCAACCGTCCGGCGCCGGGAGCGGAGATACCTGCACCTATTTGTGGGCGTGCGCGATCTGCGACGAAACGGAGCGCTGTCAAAAGGACAAGGAAGGGCACAGCCGGTGGCTCGTGGCGAAGCGGATGGAGCGGATCGAGCACAAGGTCCTCGTCATGAGCAACAAAGGAGGGGTCGGCAAGAGCACGGTGACGACCAACCTTGCCGTGAGCCTGGCGTTGAAGGGGTATGAGGTCGGGATCTGCGATATGGACATCCACGGCCCCAACATTCCCAAGATGGTGGGCGCCGAGGGGCAGAAGCTCAAAATCAGCACGACCGGCGGCATCATCCCCTTCCAGGCGTACAATCTGAAAATCGCCTCGATGTCGTTCCTGCTCCAGAATCCCGACGATCCCATCATCTGGCGCGATGCGTACAAATATGAATTCATCAACCAGTTGCTCGGCGGTGTCGAGTGGCAGGACTTGAACTTCCTGCTGATCGATCTACCGCCGGGAACGGGCAATGAGTCGGTCACGACCATCGATTTGTTGGGGAGCGTGACGGGGGCGGTGATCGTGACCACTCCGCAAGAGGTGGCGCTCCTCGACTCCCGGAAGTCCGTCACCTTCTGCAAGGACAGCGAGGTCCCGATCATCGGCATCGTCGAGAACATGAGCGGTCTGGATTGCCCCCACTGCGGAAAGCACATCGAGGTGTTTCGCAAGGGGGGCGGGGAGGCGTCGGCGATGGATATGGGCGTGCCGTTTCTGGGGCGGATTCCGCTCGACCCGGAGGTCGTCACCCAGAGCGACGCCGGCGAGCCGTTCGCCATGTTCTACTCGGACACGCCGACCGCCGAGGCCTATCACACGATCGCCAACAAGGTCGACGCGTTCTGTAAGAAGAGCGGCTCCTTGCTGCGCGTCGCACCACGGCACCATCACTGACGGGACAGGCGACATGCTTCGAAGCGCGGCACCCAAGCCTCCTCTTTGCTCGAGACCTGGCAGGACGTCATGGATCTGAAACAGTCTGATCTCACGCCCTTGGACGAGGCGCAGAAGATCGTGCTGGAGGCGGCACGACCGCTCGGGCTCGAGAAGATCGGTCTCCTCGATGCGCTCGGCCGGGTGTTGGGTGAGGACATCGTCGCCACACGGGACAATCCGCCGTGGGACAATTCGGCGATGGACGGCTTTGCCGTGCGCTGGGAGGATCTCAAGCAGGAGCACGCGATCGGCAAGCCGGTCGTCTTGAAGGTGATCGAGGAAGTGCCGGCCGGCAAGGTGGCGACCAAGGCCGTCGGGCCGGGTCAGGCGATTCGGATCATGACCGGTGCGCCGATCCCCAAAGGGGCCAATGCCGTCGTGAAGGTGGAAGAGACGGAGCCGTCCGCGGACGCCGTCAGGATTTTCAAGCCCGTCGAGCCGCGCGCCAACATCCGACCCCAGGGGGAGGACGTGAAGCGGGGGGATTGCATCATCCCCAAGGGGACGCCGATCCGCCCGGCCGAGGCCGGCATGCTCGCGATGCTGGCCAAGTCCTTCGTGCTCGTGTACCAGCGACCGCGGGTGGCGATCCTCTCGACCGGAGACGAGCTGGCCGATCTCGATGAACGCTTCAACGAGGACAAGATCATCAATTCGAACAGTTACGGGATCGCCGCAGCCGTCCAGGAAGCGGGAGGCATTCCCATTCTGCTCGGGATCGCGCCCGATCATCCGGCGGCCCTCAAGGAGAAGATCGGGCACGGATTGAATGCGGACATCCTCGTGCTCTCCGGCGGGGTTTCGATGGGCGACTATGACTTTACGAAGGCCGTGTTCAAGGAGTTGGGGGCCGAGATGAATTTCTGGAAGCTCGCCATCCGTCCCGGGCAACCCCTCGCCTTCGGCAAGATCCAGGGGAAGCTCGCCTTCGGGCTTCCCGGTAACCCGGTTTCCTCGATGGTGACGTTCGAGCAGCTCGTCCGTCCGACGATGCTCAAGATGTCCGGCCGCCGCACGCTCGGTCGTCCGGTGGTCGAGGCCGTCTTCCAAGAGACGTTTTCCAAGCGAGCCGACCGGCGCCATTTCCTGCGCGGGGTCCTGAGCCGCGAGGGAGGCGTCTTGAAGGTACGGACCACCGGGGATCAGGGGTCGGGCATCCTGACGTCGATGGTCAAGGCCAATTGCTTGATCGATGTGCCGGAGCACGTGGAGCGCCTCACCCCGGGGGACCGGGTGACGGTGCAGATTCTGGCGCCGGGGATCTGGTCCAACGAGCATCAGGCGGCTGCGACCGGCCATCCCGCTGATTGTTGCTGACGTCGGCGTGCTTGACGCATTCACTTCTGCGCCTAGGGGCGAGTGACGAGGGATCATGGCGGTTCCGATCCTTAGTTTCGTCGGTCGCTCGAACAGCGGCAAGACCACGCTGATCGAGCGGCTCATTCCGGAATTGGTCCTGGCCGGCTATCGGGTCGCCACGATCAAGCACGCCGGGCATGGCTTCGACTTGGACACCGAGGGCAAGGATAGTTGGCGGCACAAGCGCGCCGGAGCCAGCAGCGTCATCGTCGTGTCGAAGGGCAGCCTGGCCCTGTTTTCGGATGTCTCGAGCGAGATTCGCGTCGAGGAGCTGCGCGAGCGCTTTTTGAGCCGGGATCTGGACCTCATCATCGCCGAGGGCTGGAAGAGCGAGGGATTCCCCAAGATCGTCGTCGTCCGGGACCAAATCGGAGAAGTGCCGGTCTCGCCTGAAGGGATCCTGGCCGTCGTGTCGAACCATCCGGTCGACGTCTCGGTGCCCGTCTTCGATCCGGATGACGTCAAAGGACTCTGCGAGCTGATCGTCCGCCGCTTTCCCAAGCAATGAGACGCAGACCCCAGGCTCTCGTCATACTGGCGATCGTAGCCGGCGCCGTGATCCTGGGGGGGGCAGCGGTCCCGATCACCAACCATCCCGAGTTCTGCGCGAGCTGCCATACGATCAAACCCGCCTACGACACGTGGAAGGTCTCCACGCACAGGGAGGTTACGTGCGTCGCGTGTCACGTCCGCCCCGGGATTGAGAATTGGCTGCACGACAAGGCCTGGAACGGCAGCAAGGACTTGGCCATCTATCTCTTCGGGACCCCGACCGAGCCGGACAACCTCGACGCACGAGTCGATTCCAGCGTCTGCATCGGCTGTCATCAGGCGGTCCTCCGCGTCTCGGAGGTCGCCCCGCGCGATTTACCGCCTCCCGTGCAGGACGTGGGGCTCGTGATGAGCCACCGCAAGCACATGGCCGCGTTCGCCAAGCGCGGGCAGGGAGAAGGGTGTACGACCTGTCATTCCCGCGTGGTGCACGGGACGCCGATCAAAGGCTATCCGATCGTGATCCCTCGAGGTCACGTAGCCGAGGATGGCCAGCCCTACTTCCCGCCTCACCCCGAGGGCACGACCTTGCGCACCAAGGCGCTGGCCGACTGTTTCCGTTGTCATGACGGCACGACGGAGTATGAAGGGAAGACGCTGAGCAAGAAGTGCGAGACGTGCCATCTTCCCGAGAGGATCCAGAACTTTTTGTTCAACTGAGAGGCGATACGGCGGTGACCCTCAGCCGCCCGTTTCATAGTGTAGAATCGAACGTTGACGATCGATCCGTACCGGCCGTGACAGCCGGACACCCGCACATGCCCCCTCCAATCGTCCAGGTCACCGACCTTTCGAAGCGCTTCGGGGATTTCACCGCCGTCGACGGGATCTCGTTCGAGATCCGGGAGGGGGAAATCCTCGGCCTGCTCGGCCCCAACGGGGCCGGGAAGACCACCACGATCCAGATGTTGCTCGGGTTGGTGACGCCGAGTGCGGGATCGATCCGGATGTTCGGGCTGGATCTGGAGCGCGATCGCGAATCGATCCTGAGCCGCGTGAATTTTTCCTCTACGTACATCTCGATGCCGTACGCGCTCACCGTCGAGGAAAACCTCCGGTTCATCGCGCGGCTGTACGGGATGGATGAGATCATGCGGCGGATCGACGAGGTGGTGAAGATTCTGGAAATGGAGGAGTTTCGGCACAAGGTCACGCGAAAGCTGTCGTCCGGGCAGATGACGCGGCTCGCGCTGGCGAAGGCCATCCTGACCGAGCCGAAGGTCCTGTTCTTGGATGAGCCGACGGCGAGCCTCGACCCCGACATCGCGCACAAGATCCGGAGCGTCCTCAAAGAGGTGCGGCGCTCCACGGGGCTCAGCATCCTCTACACCTCGCACAACATGCGCGAGATGGAAGAGATGTCCGATCGGATCATCTTCCTGCAGCGCGGCAAGATCGTCGCGCAAGGGACCGCCCAAGAGATCGTCGACCGGTTCGGCCAACAGGACCTGGAGGAAGTGTTCCTGAAGCTGGCGAGAGAGCAGTGAGTAAGACAGGGGGTATGGGATAGTGGGTTAAGGGGGTAAGACATTCTGCCCTTATCCCCTTACCCCATACCCCTTTACCTCCATTCAGCGATGAAACTGCACCGGATCTCGGCGCTGATCGCGCGTCATCTCTACCTCTACCGGCGGAGCCTGCCCCGCCTGATGGAGATCTTCTACTGGCCCTTCCTCGACCTGGTCGTCTGGGGGTTCATCACCGTCTATTTGATGCGATTTCAGGGACAATTGCCCGGGGTCGTCACGTTTTTCCTCGGCGCGCTGATCCTCTGGGACGTGCTGTTCCGGGCGCAACAGGGCATCACGATCTCCTTTCTCGAGGAGATTTGGGCCCGCAACCTGATGAACCTCTTTGCCAGCCCGCTCAAGCCCAGCGAGTTCCTTGCGGCCACGATGGCGCTCAGCGTGTTCAAGGTGACCGCCGTCTCCATCGTCATGGTCGTCGCGGCCCTCGTCTTCTATGACTACAACATCTTCAAAATCGGCTTGGCGCTCGTCCCGTTCGTCTTCAACCTGTTGATCGCCGGCTGGACGATCGGGGTCCTGACGACCTCGCTGATCATGCGCTTCGGCCAGGAAGCGGAAGTGCTCGCATGGGGTATGGTCTTCCTGTTCCAACCGATTTCATGCGTCTTCTATCCGATGGAGGTCCTGCCCGCCTGGCTGCAACCGGTCGCATGGGCCAATCCGGCGGCGCACGTCTTCGAAGGCATGCGGACGGTCGTTGCGACCGGCGGTTTTTCCCACATCCATTTCACCTGGGCGGTCGCGCTCAACCTCGTCTACCTCACCGCGATGATCGCCTGGTTCCACCACACGTTCAACGTCTGCAAGGAGCAAGGCTCGCTCGTCCGGGTCGGCGAATAATCGGGCCGGCGGCTGTACTCGTTCAGGCGCGGGCCCGGCCCTACTCCGGCAGCGGCCGTCCCTTGGTTTCCGGGGCGAACGGGAGAATCAACAGGCCGGCGAGATAGATCAGCGACACGGCGGCGACGGCATGCCCGAAGCCGCCAAGCGTCGAGACCAGAAGGCCGGTGAGAAACGGGCCGACGGAGGCGAGGACCCGGCCGGCATTGAAGCAAAAGCCGGCGCCGGTCGCCCGCAGCGGGGTGGGGTAGAGCTCGGGGAGATAGATGGGGAAGCCGCTGAAGATGCCGTTGTTGAAAAATCCGAGGATGGGAAGCAGCATCAGGACCTGCGCAAAGCTGTGCGGGGTCGAGAACGTGACGGGCAGCATGATCAGGCTTCCCGTGCACATGAGTGCAAAGGCGGCCCGACGACCGAGGCGATCGGCGAGCGGCCCGAAGCTGAGATAGCCGAAGACGGCGCCGACATTGAGCGCCATGATCGCGTAGCTGACGGATCGGGCGGCGGCGCCGGCTGAGAGGCCCTGAAGCTCGGGCAGCGCATGGATGAGGGTGGGAGCCCAATTGGTCGCGCCCCAGAGGCCGAACACGGCGATGAAGGCCAGCCCCGAGCCGACGAGGGTCCGCCGTTTCAACTCCCCGTGGAACAGGTCCGGCAGCTTCATCCACCGTTGCGGTCCGCACTTGAGCTCCTGTTCATGGGCTTTGGTCCACCGCTCCGGCTCCTTGACCCAGGCCCTGATCAGCAGCACGACGAACGCGGGGACGACTCCCACAAGAAACAGGCTTCGCCAGCCGACCCCACCCAGCAGCAGGTTGAAGGCCGCGGCGAGAAAAAATCCGACGGCCCACGCGGACTGAAGGATCCCCGCCGCGCGTGCCCGCTTGTCCTCCGGCCAGGTCTCGGCGACGATCGCCGCGCCCGCCGCCCACTCGCCGCCGATCCCCAAAGCGGTCAGAAAGCGATAGACGGCCAGGTGCCACCAGTCTTGCGACAAGGCTGCAGCGCCGGTGAAAACCGCGTAGAGCAGGATCGTGACGATCAACGTCTTGGTCCGGCCCACGCAGTCCGCCATCAGTCCGAAGAGGATCCCGCCGACCGCCCAGCCGACGAGGAACACGGAAAAGATCACGCCGCCGTACCAACCGATCTTGGCGGAGGGGACGGGATCGCCGGTCGATCCCGCGAGCAGGTCCGCGAGCGCCGGATGGAGAACGAGCGCGTAAATCGTCGCGTCCATGGAATCGAAGACCCAGCCCAGCCAGGCGACGCCCAGGACCAGCCATTGGTAACGCGTCACCCCGTGGGTCCACGCCCACGCTCCACGCGCGGCTACGATCGGCGTCAGGAGTTGGTCTCGGTCGCGCGGCGGCGTCATCGCCTCCCAGGAAATTCGTGTTCCGGCCGATCGGTCGACTTCGGCGCGTGGCGGCTATTCCCATCCCGCCGGCCTCGCGCCATAATACCGCATGCGACGCCTCTGGCTTGCGCTGCTGATCGCCGGACCGTGCTTGGTCGCGCTGTTGGCCTATGACTGGATCGCGGTGATCTCGGCCGCGCGAGGTCCCGCCCGATTGATCGCCTGGGAGGACCTGGCCAGCGGCGCCCTCGAAGACCTTGGCCTGGCTGCCGTCTATGGAATGACGGTCACCCCTCGGGTCGCGGCCACCGTCTCCGGGTATTCCGAAAAGGCGCGCCGCATTTGTTTGGTCATGCTCGGTCTGGGCCTCGCCTGGTATGACGTGATCTGTGCCTGGGCCACGCGCTGGCTGAGCTCGCCTCCGGACCTCGCCGCGACCGTCGTCGTGCTGTTCGTCGTCCCGATCATCGGAGCCCCCTGGTACGTCCGCTGGGTGAGGACGAAAGTCCCCGAGTGAGCGCCTCGTGATCGCACTGACGCGTCATGGCCGGCCTAGCTCTTTCGGTTCGCTTGTGCCGCCTCGGTACCCGTGGTACGATACGTCCACTCCCCGCGCGGCCCGGTGTGGGAGCGTACAGACAGCAGGGCCTCAACCGATGTTGTTTTGTCCGAGTGTGATCGGAAGCCGTCGCTAAGCCGCTCGTTGTTCGCGTCTTCAGCCCGTTCCTTCCCGCGTCCTCGAGTCCAAGACAATATCATTTTCTCTAAGGAGGGACCCGTATGGGTTCGAAGATTTATGTCGGCGGCTTGCCGTATTCGGCGACCGACCAAGAGTTGAACGATCTGTTTGCCACCCACGGCACCGTGGAGTCGGCCCGAGTGATCACGGACCGGTTTACCGGGCAGTCGCGGGGCTTCGGCTTCGTCGAAATGGCCTCGGGGGAGGAAGCCTCGGCGGCCATTGCAGCCCTCAACGGGACGCAGTTCGGCGGCCGAACACTGACGGTCAACGAAGCGCGTCCTCAGGAAGCCCGCTCAGGCGGTGAAGGGCGCGGGCGCGGCGGTGTCGGCGGCCGCGGCGGCCAACGCTGGTAAGCCAGGGTGCATACCGGGGGCGGCGGTCATGGACCGCCGCCCTCGATCCGTTAATCGAACCATTCGATTTCTTGTCCTCCCGCGGCCTTCTTCTTCTCCTTCAGCACGACCGGCGGCCCGCTCAACGCCGCACGCGCCGCCTGGATGAGCGCGTCTCCACTGAACGGCTTCCGGAGAAATGGGAGCGGATCCATGGTGATGCCTCGATTGTTGAGATCGGCTTCGGAGTAGGCGCTGATCAGCAGCACGCGCGTCTCGGGGCGTCGGGCGAGCACCTGATGCACGAGCTCGGAGCCGTGCACCCGAGGAAACGCGGGATTGTCTCCGGCAAGCTGGAGGCCGGGGGGCGGCAGGAAAAGGTCGGCGATCAACAGGTGGATCGGCGCCCTGTGCTCCGCACAGATTTTCAGCGCCTCCGTGCTGCCCGAGGCCTGGAGAACCCGAAAGTGCTGCTCTTCGAGCCGTTGCGCGCAGAGGCGCAGCATCGAGGGGTCGTCGTCGACGACCAAGACGGTCGGTGGGACGGCGGATGGAATCGGATCGGCCATACTGTCTCCTCCTCTCTAGATCGGCTGAAGAACTCCTCAGCTTGAGGTTCGGATGGCGCTCTCCGTCCGGAATGGCTGTGCGGGGCTAGGATACGTCGAATCGCGTAAGAAATCGAGACGCCGGGCTCGGCCGCGTGGCCGAGCCGGGTTTTACTTATTGCCATGGCCGTACACGACAAGGAGGCGGAGCATGGATGAGCGGACGGTGCAATCGACACGAGCAGCGGCCTGGCTTCTCTCGGTGGTGCTGCTCTGGGCCGCCGTCTCCGGCACCCTGACCTGGGCGGGGGACCAGGCCATCCGGATTGCGGAAGGCACCAAGGTCACGTTGGACTACACGTTGGCGCTTCCAGACAAGACCGTCATCGAGACCACCGTCGGGAAGGAGCCGGTCTCGTACGTGCAGGGCCGCCGGGAGATTCTGCCGGGGCTGGAGAAGGCGTTGGCCGGGTTGAAAGCGGGTGACAAGAAGCACGTCACGGTCTCGGCCGACGACGGGTATGGACGGTACGACGAGAAAAAGAAGATGACCGTGACGAAAGACCAGGTGCCCCCGAACGTCAAGGCCGGGACCAGGCTTCGGGCGCAGAACGGTATGGAGGCGACGGTCGTGTCCGTCGAGGGCAACGGGGTCGTCGTCGACCTCAATCACCCGCTGGCCGGGAAGACCCTCGAGTTCGACATCAACATCCTCAAGGTCGAGCAGGAGGACAAGCGGACGAAATAAGCATCGGGGTTGACCCCGCGGCCGGGCCCTGGATTGCCATGAGAGCCGCGCGCCTGGATTAGCGCACCCGCCGCATTTTCAAGCTTTCCAAGCGGGCGCGGTCCAGTGTCACGAACAGGCTCTTTTCGTGATCGACCGCCACGGTTCCGGGCGGCTTCCCCTTGAGCTTGCGAACATACTTGCGCCTCGTGTAGAGGACGTCGCCCTTGCCGCTCTTCTTCAAGTCACTGTACTGCAGCGCCAGGATGGCCGCGTCCCGGAGCGTCTCCGGGGGCGGCTCGGTCCCCTTGTCCAGCCGCACGACGACGTGCGATCCCGGCACGCCTCGGGCGTGCAACCAGAGATCATCCGGCCGCGCTTCTCCGAAGGTCAAACGTTCGTTCTCCTGCGCGTTTCGCCCGACATAGATGGGCAGGCCGTCGCTCGACACGAACCGGCGGAAGGGGCCTTGGGCCTGCCGTGGTTCATCGGTCTGCCGCCCGCGCGGTTCCGGGACTCGGGTGGAGACCCTTGCGGCCTCGAACGTGTCCGGTTGCCACTCGGATGTCTCGACGCGCCGCCGTTCCTCTTTCAGCATGCGGACTTCCTCCTCGGCCTGCGCCAACCGCGGGCGGATCTCCCGTTCCGCGGTCACGTATTTCCGGTGCTTCTTGAAGTAGTCGTCCATGTTGCCCTGAGGACTCTTCGCAGGGTCCAACGGCAGGACCAACTCGGGCAGGGCCGGATCGAAATAATCGATGACCGTGATGCGCTCGGCGCCCTTGGTCACGGCGTGGAGATTGGCCTTCAGCAGCTCGCCGTAGCGGGCGTAGTCGCGATAGCGCGCCGCCTTGTCCAGGTCGGCCCGAAGCGCATCCGCGCGACGGGTGGCTTTCTTCAACCGCTTGCTGATCTCCGCGAGCCGCCGCTCCCGCGCGCGTGTGCCGGCCGTGTCGGCCTCGCGTTGCTCGTACCGCGCGTCGATCCATGAGGAGATCGGGAACGGACCGTCGCCGCTGGCGTCATTCGGGCTTGCCGCGCGGCTCCGACCGGGACCAGGAGGACGAGCGGGCCGGCGGTAGGGCTCCCCGGCATGCGCGCGTCCCTTGGTGAGCGACATCAGGATGCGATCGTCGCCGTCGACCAGGACGAGGTCCGCGGCTCGGCCGGTCAGCTCGGCGATCAGCGAGCAGGGGCCGTCCCGCGCGGTCATACGAAGCCGGACGAGCCGATCCTGGTTGAGTTGCTCGAGTCCTTCGATCTTGGCCCCGTGGATGTGGGCGCGTAAAAACTGGCAGAAGGGCGGCGGGCTTGGCGGATTGGCCAAGCGCCGGCTGAGTAGATGGAGCCGGGCGGTGTCCGGGTCCGCCGAGAGCAAGAGCCGGTGTGTCTGTCCCGGCGTCCGGATCTCGAGCACGATCACCCGAGCCGCCGGTTGAGAGACTCGTTGGACCCAGCCGCCCTGGACGGCCGGCGCGATTTCTTCAAGGACCGCCGTCAGCTCTTCCAGCGAGAGCCCCATCGCTCGAGCCTCTCCGTACCAGAGGCAGTGTGACGGGAGCCCCCGGCAATTGCAAGACGGGCGGGGCTCGGGCACGATACGGCGCCGGCACCCGGTGTAGGCGGCGACCACCGGTGCGGCTATGAGGTCCTGATCAGCCGGTTATAGATGACGGCGCCAAGCAGCCCGAACCCCCAGGCGCCGCCCACGAAGGCCGCGGTCTCTCCGAACAGCCGAAGGGGTTGGATGTCACCGGGGAGCAACGAGGCCACGTCGGCGCCGAAGAATTGCGCGTTGAAGACGAAGATGAACACGGACGGGGCGGCGAGCCGCAGGAGGATCAACACGAGAGCCAGGACCGCAGTCGTCGCACCGAGCGCATGGGCGAATGCCAAGGGACGAATCGGCATGGCGCGTACCCTAGGCCAGCACGAACAGAAAAGCAACGCCGGTCTCGCCGGGCCCTGTCGGGGGCGGGCGCTCCTCGCCGCCTTGCCGTCTGCAGCCGGCTTTCGGTACAGTGCCCGACAATGAGTCGCCATGAGTAGAGCCGACCTCCTGCAGCAAGCGGCGGTCGTGGTCGAGTGGCCGCGCCTGCTCGACGCGCTCGCCGGATACGCGAGATCGACTTTGGGGATGGAATACTGTCGCACCCTGGTCCCCGAAGCCGACTTCGACGCGGCCGTCCTGCGTCTACGGGAAACCGAGGACATGGTCGCGCTTCAGGCCGGTGAGGACCCGTTCCCTTCCCCGGCATGTCCCGATATCCGCGGCGTCCTGAGCCGCGCGGCCAAAGGAGCGGTGCTCGAGGCGCACGAGTTGCGGGATGTGGGGCTGGCGCTCGCGGTCGGGCTCGAGGTCGTTCGCTATATCGCGCGCCATCGAGCGGAGGCACCGGCCGTCGCCGACCTCGCCGCGCCCTTGTCCGACCTGGCGGCATTACAGCGCCTGAAGGAGCATCTCGAGCGATGCATCGATGAGGAAGGGCAGATCAAGGAATCGGCGACGCCGGAGCTGCGGCGTCTGTCGCAGCACGCCGGCGACCTGAAGCAGCACATGCGCCGGCGCCTCGAGACGATTCTGGCCTCCAGCCGCTATGCCGACGTGCTGCAAGAGCAGTATTTCGCGCAGCGTGAGGGCCGCTACGTCGTGCCGGTCAAAGCCGACATGCGCGCCAAAATTCCCGGGATCGTCCACGACGTCTCGTCCAGCGGCGCGACCGTATTTCTGGAGCCCCGCGAGTTGGTCGAATTGAACAATGCGATCAAGGTGGCGGAGCTCGAGGTGGACCGGGAGGTCCGGCGGATCTTGCAGGACCTGTCCGGTGACGTCGCTCGCGACAGCGTCGCGCTCTCGACCGCGGTCGAGGTGTTGGGTCGGCTGGATTGTCTCGCCGCGAAGGCCGCGCTCAGCGGGAGGATCGGGGGCCGTCCAGTGACCCTCAGCGCGGAAGGACGGATCGCCCTGACGGCCGCCCGTCACCCCCTGTTGGTGCTCGCCAAGGACGAGGTGGTGCCGAACGACCTCGTGCTCGATGCTCCCGTCCGCGTGCTCATCATTTCGGGCCCGAATACCGGAGGGAAGACCGTCACGCTCAAGGTCCTCGGGCTCTTTGCCTTGATGGTTCGGGCCGGGTTGCAGCCGCCGTGCGGGCCGGACTCCGAGATGGGCTTCTTCCCCGAGGTCTATGCGGACATCGGGGATGCGCAGGACCTCACCAAAAATCTGTCGAGCTTCTCCGCGCACATGACCCAGATGATCGATCTGCTCAAGGAGGCGGAATCGCGGCCGGCCGGCGCCCCGCCGGCCCTCGTGCTGCTCGATGAGCCGGCGACCTCGACGGACCCTGCCGAAGGGGCGGCGCTGGCCGAGGCGCTGCTGCGTCGTTTGGCCCGCCTCGGCCTGAAGGTCGTCGTGACCACTCATTACAATGCGCTGAAGGCGCTGGGGCAGACGACGCCCGCCTTCATGAACGCGAGCGTCGGGTTTGATGTGAGCACGCTCTCGCCGACGTACCGGGTGATCATGGGCGTGCCGGGCGGTTCCTCGGCGATCGAGATTGCCGGTCGGCTTGGAATGGACGAATCGATTCTCGAGGACGCGCTGCGCCTGGTCCGCCGGGAGGACCGGTCGCTCGAGCGGATGCTGAGCGACCTGCAGGAGAAGCAGCGACGGCTCGAAGCGGATGCGGCGGAAATCGCCGCCTTAAAGAGCCGGACGGAGCGTGCGACACGGGAATCCGAGGCGGTGGCGGCGCGGCTCTCGGCAACCGAACGCGAGGAGCGCAAGCGGCTCAAGAAGCAGTGGGCCGAGGAGTTGGCGCGGGCGCGCACCGAGATTCACGCGGCCTTGGAGGCCTTGAAGAAGGAGCAGACCCGGACCCACGCGAAACAGGCCGCGCAGCGGGTGAGCGAGCTGCACGCGGACGTGAGCCGTCGGTTAGCCGAGGGCGACCATGGCGTGCCCCTGGAGCGCCTTCGTCCGGGCGATTCCGTGGAGCTCATCGGACTCGGCGCGCGCGCCGTCTTGCTCGAAGCGCCCGGAGGCAAGAAACGCGTGAGGGTGCAAATGGGGGGACGCGAGATGTCGGTGGAGGTCTCCTCACTGCTCGGCACCGACGACTCGGCGCTCCCCGAGGCGCCGAGGGCGCCCGCTCCGCCTTTCCGGCCGCGCTCTCCAGCGGCGACGCACGGCGAGGGCGTCGCCGTCCTCGATCTACGAGGAAAGACGGCCGACGAGGCCCTGGACCTGACCGTGGCCGCTCTGGATCGCGCCGCCCTGGCGGGCACTCCGTTTCTGCGACTCATCCATGGACACGGGACGGGGCGGTTGAAAGCCTCGCTGCGTGCGTACTTGCGGGACTCCCCTTACGTAGCCGGGTTCAGGGCCGGGGAGCGCGCCGAAGGCGGCGACGGGGTGACGATCGTCGAACTGAAATAAGCCGACGTCCCTCGTCGTTGGACTGAATGTCCACCCCTTGCCGCGCGTGCGGATGGCTCTGCACGACCGGTTGGTGCATTTGACACGTCCCCTGGCTGAACTCCACCATCCGGCAATCGATCTCCTGCCGGCTGCACTTCTAAGTACTTGGAAACGGAGCCTTCCTCGCTGGCACTCGGCTTGCGACTCGTCGTGGCAACGAGTGGTCTTGCCAGCAAAGGAGGGCGCGATGAAACGGCATTTGGAACCAGTGGATCTCATGGTGGCGATCGGTGTCTTTGCGACGATCCTGGGCGGATACGGTCTCTTCATCGCGGTCAACGGGACCGTGGAGCCCGTGCAGGCGGAAGCGACGGTGGCCGAAGCCACGACCGTCGGGCCCGACGCCGCGATGGAGTGGGTGCAGCCTGCGTTGGGGCAGGCGCTGGTTGACAATTATCTCTTGGATCGCGATTCGAATGCCGATCTGCACGCCGCGGCGTGGGACCTCACTCGTGCCATGATGGCCGGCCGCTATGCCGAGGAAGCTCTGCCGGGCATCGTCGGCCAGACAGCCATTCAAGCCGTGGAACAGATGGACGCCGATCATGCCGCACGGGTGCAGTTCGTCCTCGGACAGAGCATCGCGCGGTTCACGTCGCACGGGGTCCGGTCCGGCCTGGTCTCGGCGGATCAGATGGACGGGGCCTACAACCGCCGTATGATCGACGTCACCGCCGCACGCGGGGATGCCATGACGGCGGAGTATCGCGAGATGCGGGACCCGATCGTCGGGATGGCGGTCGTGAGCACGGCAACGGCCGCGGACCGGTTCACGAGTGAGACCCAGCGTCGTCTGGGAGAGGCGATCGTGCGTGTGGCCTCGGTGCAAGACGGCTACCTGGAACGCAAGGGAGAGGCGCAACGCCAGTTGGCGCTCGTGACGGTGGCGGCGCTGCACGGCGAGCAGGTCGCGGAGCGGTTCGAGATGCTGGCCCGCGCGGAGGCGGGCCCCGATCATGCCATCTTCTCCGAGCCGCGGACCTGGCCGGAGATCCCGTTCGGCCTGATGGCGGCCGGCTCGATCGGTCTCATCGGGATCTTTTTCGCCGGGCTGCTGATCCCCGCCATGCGGCCGGAGATCGAGACGGCAGAGGTCGCGCCCGAATTCACGTATCGTAAGACGGCCTAGCGCCGTCCATCGCGCGGTCCGGGCCGAACGCCCGGACCGCGCGGCGGGGACGGCAGGGAGACCATCATGTCGTGGGGATACTGGGGGATCGTGTCCGGGATCCTGGTTCTGGTGACGCTGTTCTTCTTTTGCCTCGATCTGTTCTACCGCGAGCCGAACACGATCATAGAGGCCGAGAAGACCGGCGGAGAAGGCGCGCGCGACACCATGACCTCGACCGGCACCAAGCACGCGGCCTGACGAGCGGTCGGGCCGCGCGCTTCGAACACCGTACCGACGGGTCCCGTCGAGAGAGTCGTGTCCCCGGGCGCCGGATCGGACGAGGTGCTCATGAGCGAACCTGTAGACGCCGGTCGGGACGTCGTCAGCTCCGAAGACTACTACCGCACATTGTGGAACCACGCCGTCGACGCCAAGCTCATCGTCGATGCGGCGGGCCGGATCCGTGAGCTCAATCGGCGAGCCGAGCTCAAGCTCGGCCGGCTGAGAGAAGATTTGCTGGAGACGGCCGCCGCGAAACTCTTCTTCGACCCTGATCGCCCGCGGTTCACGAAGCTCCTCGCCGATGCGCTGAGCACCGGCAAGGATTTGCGTGCGACCGACCTGCGCGTCCCGACGGACGGCGGCGCGGTGCTGGTCATGGACGTCGACCTGGTCCCGGTGGAGAACTGCGCGGGGATCAAGGAGGTCCTGCTGCAGCTGAGCGACGTGACCGAGAAGCGCCGGTTGGAACAGCAGTTGCTCCGATCGGAACGGCTCGCCTCCTTGAGCCAGTTTGCCTCCATGTTCGCGCACGATATCCGGAACCCGCTCGCGGGGATCAAGAAGACCCTCGAATTGCTCGGCAAGCGTCCCGAGCTGCACGCGCCGCCGATCGCCCAGTGGTTCGCGGACCTGCAGCTCACGACCGATCTGCTCTTGGGCATGATCAACGACATGCTCGACGTCTACCAGGAAAGTTACTCGGGGCTGCCGCTCATCATGTCGGAGTTTTCCGTACGGGTCCTGTTCCAGGAGGCGATCCACCTGTTTCGCTCGGAGGCCGATGCGAAGGGCGTGAGCTTTCGGCTGGAATTTCCGCAGGAGGAGATCCGGATGTGCGGGGACCGACGGCGGCTCCAGCGGGTCGGCATCAATCTGCTCCACAATGCGCTCAAGTACTCGCCGCCGAACGGTACCATCACGATTTCGGTGCGCCATACCCATGAGGGAGCCTTGCCGATCGGCATGGGTGAACCGGGCGACCCGGTCCTGCTCATGCGGGTGGAGGACGAGGGACCCGGCATTCCTCCCGAGGACCTCCCGTTCCTCTTCGAGATGTTTTTCCGGAAGAAGGACGGCCACGATCTGCGGATCGGACGGGGCCTGGGCCTGCACTTCTGCCGATTGGTCGTGGAAGCGCACCACGGGCGGATCTGGGCGGCGAACCGCACGGACGGGGGCGCCCAGTTCTCGATGGCGCTCCCTTTGAAGGGACACGCGGATGCCGATCAGCCTGATCATCGCTGAGGATCAGCGCTTGTTTCGCCAGAGCGTGCGCTGCCTGCTCGAGCGAGAGCCGGATCTGCGCGTCGTCGGTGAGGCGACCGACGGGCGTGAAGCGTTCAATCTCGCGATGGAGCTGAAGCCCGACATGGTCCTGATGGACGTGGACATGCCGAAGCTGGACGGCGTGACGGCGACCCGGCTGATTCAAGGATGCCTTCCCGAGATCAAAGTCCTCATGCTGTCGGTCCACGACGACGACACCCGGATCGTCGCCGCCGTCCAAGCCGGGGCGAGCGGTTACATCCTCAAGGACGCCGACCATGCGGAGTTCCTCCGCATCATCCGAGGTACCTATCGGGGGGAGGCGGTGAGCTCGCCCTATCTGCCGGACCGCCTGGCCCGGCATACCTACCGCGCGTTGGCTCAAGGCGGCGGTCGGCAGGTCGGCGGGTTGGCGCTGCTGACTGACCGGGAACGTGAAATCCTCGCACATGCCGCGGGAGGGCAAGGCAACAAAGAGATTGCCGATCACCTCTGCGTGTCGTCCGATACCGTCAAGACGCATCTGCATCACATCTACCGTAAGCTCAATGTGACCGGTCGGGTCGAAGCCATCCTGCTGTACCTGAGCGGGAAATAGCTCCTTCGACCCCTTCGGATTCTTCCGCCCTCTTCGCTCGGACCTTCTTCCCCTCGACTCACCCGACCGGGCGATACGAAATCCTCCGAGGTGGGCATGGTCTCCCGGCTCGTCCAATCGTATCGTGCCATCCAGCACGTGCGGAAGCGGCTGGAGAGCACACCCGAAGCGGAGGTTCGAGATGACGCATCCGGATCGACGATGGCGGCGCGGAGTATTCCTGCCCCTCGCGTTCTTCCTCCTGCCCGTGATTCCGGTCCTCCCCGGCAGCGCCGAGAACCTGTGGGTGTATGAAGTGGCCAACTCGGTCGCGTTGTACCAAGCGCATGAGCGTGGAGGAGAGTGGCAGCCGTACATCGATCGGCTCGATGCGATCAAGCGGGCGGAAGATCGGCGGGACAGGGAGGCGGTCCGTGCGGCGGCTAAGGAATTGCTGCACATGCTGAAGCGGCGCGCCCACGGCATCCGCGGTGACGCGGCCGATGAGTTGGAACGGCTGGTGTTCGCCTATAGTCCGTTGGACGCGAGGGTGGACTCCGCGGCGAGCTCGACGGAACTGAGCCTTGAGGCCGAGCGGCCCATGAGGGCCCCGGCCGAGCCGATCGCCCGGTGTCATGAAGCGGGGTGCGATGAGTGGCTTGAGAAGGGCCGATCCCGATGAGAGAGGGATCGGCATGGGAACACGGTTGGAAGCCAGGCAGCCGGTGCCGAGCCAGGGGCGAGGCTCCACTGCCGAAAGCAAGGAGGTTGGCGATGAAGTGCCGTGTGGTCATAGGGGTGGCTCTGGCAGCGGGACTGTGGATGGTGCCCTCTGTCTTGCCGGCAGCCGTGTCCGCTGCCGAGGAAGACTCCGGCAAGATGATCGAAAAACGGGCGCCGGTCGACCAAGGCAAGCCGACGACGGCGACGGAGTCGGGAGCCCGGGACATGGGAGGCGGAACGGAAAAGCCGATGTCGATGCCTGATACGGCCTCGTCGGAGGGCTCGAGCACCGCGATCAGCACCGAACCCGGCAAGAAGAAAGAGGTCGTGCAGGATCACGATTTCGTGCTCTATCCGTAACCGGGGAGCGCCGGCTCGTAACCGGCGAGCGCCGGGTGTCTGTCGGTTGAGGAAGGACGGAACATCTCACCCGAATGGGTGAGGCAAAATCCATCCGTCGGGCAATGGAGCGGGTCCAGCAAGCTTCCTAGCATGCTCTCACCCGGCGGATCACGCGCTTGGGAGGCGTTCTATGAGCAGGCAGCGCCCGATATGGCTCTTCATGTGGTTGTTCGCGCTCATCGTGGCGGTCGCAATGCCGCCCGCGGCCGCGCAGGCTCAGACGGGCTGGGCGGATGAGCTGGCGAATTCCTTGAGCTTCTATCAAGCCAACTATCCCGCTTCCAACTGGGCCCCCTACGTGCAGAAGTTGAACCTGGTCCGGGAGGCCTTGAGCCGCGGCGATCAGCGGACCGTTCGGGTGGAGATGAACAAGTGGTTCAAGATGCTGCGGAACCGCGAGCACGGCATCCATGACGTGGCGGCCGACGAGCTGTTCAATTTCGCGGTCATGGTGACGCCGCTGCAGGAATACGGGATTTCGGTCTCGCCGATCGGTCTCGGACAGTAACCGTCCGCGGCGGCGGGCACGGGGAGGCGATATGTCTGGCGCGGAGTGGGCGATCGTGATCGTCGTGAGTGGGTGTCTCCTCGTGCTCTTCGCGGGGTTGGAGGTGCTCTTCCCGACTACACGGGAGCCCTCCGGCAACACACACCAAGAGACGCGGGAGACGAACGCTCCTGCGGCTCGCATCCGGTGAGACGTTCGGAGTTTGGGGAGTTATGGTCGAGCTGATCGGAGTGATCACGATCGTGGCGATGAGTTGGGTGCTGGCATCCGGTATGGCCAACGAAAGCGACGCCGAGCACAGGCGTGAATCGGCCGGAGATCGGTCGCGCGATGTCCTCGCGTCCGGAACGGCCGAACGCCGGGATGCGGCCTAACCTGCTCATTACCTCCGCCGTGATCGACAGGCAGGAGGGGACCATGCAGCGCATGTTACTGCTGCTGAGCGGATTGTTGTGCGTGGTGACGCCGGTGTTCGCCGGTGGAGGAGACGGCCGAGCCGGTCCCGGGACCCACCACGAGGTCAATACGATCGTGACGAAGATCGCCTCGGGGTTCGTCTTCGTCGAGCCGTTCGAAGGGCTGCGGCCGCGTGCGATCAGCCCCGCCAAGGCCGATCGCGTCGGGCTCCATCAAACGAAGGTCGGCGAGGAAGTGACGCTGGTGGTGGATGAGGGGAATCTGCTCGTGGACGCCCATCGGCCGTCGGTTCCGTCGCCGGGGCACCGCCTCATCAACGGCGCGCTCGATTTCGCCGACGCGTATTGGGGCGAGGTCAAGCTCTCCACGCCGGACGGGCCCCAGCGGTTCGAAGTCGATTCGCTGATCGGGAGCAAGATCGCGGTGATTCCCGAAGGCGCCTCGGTGGTGGTCGAGCTCGACGAAGACAACATGTTGATCGACATTCATCGTCGCCGGTAAGCGTCCGGCCGCTCGGGCGGGGGAGGGGCTCCGTGACCCGGTGAGCCGACGCCAAGCGACTGCAGGTGGAGCCTTGTGCCTGTATGGCTCGTGGGTGTGCTCGACGATCCGCGTGGGCGATTCTTCTGATCGCCGGCCTGATCGCGGGGGCGACGGCAAGCCCCGGATGGCCGCGAAGCGCGGCCTCGCCGGCCGGGCCGGCGTTTCAAAGCCTCCTCGAGCTGGAGCAAACCGCCCGTCTGCTGGCCGTCCTCTTGGATTCCGGCAGGGCCGTCGTCAACGAGCACCCGGAGCTGTACCAAGGCGGTGAGCGCCCCGGCCTTGCGCCCGACCTCTTCGAGCAGCAGCTCAACGACATGTTTCGGGCACGGTCGGGGATCGATCTGCGCGAGCTCGACGAGAGCCGGGCGCCCGAGAAGGTCAAACGCTGGCTCCCTCTGATGGTGACGATCAGCAAGGAAGTCGTGGCCGAGTCGGACATGAAGGCGGCTGCACAGGCGCTCTCGGCGGCTCCATCGTCCGGCGACCCGGCCCGTCCCCCGTTGGCGTTGATCCCCGCCGTGTTCGGATCGCGCGTGGCGACGCGTTTCAGCGCAGCGACCGGAGTCCGGCTCAAGCAGACCTCCTTGACCCCGCGCAACCCCGCCAATGCGCCGGACGCGTTCGAGCAGGCGGCTCTCCAGGCCTTCGCCGATCCGGGGCACGCCCGTGAGCAGGCGATCAGCGAGGTCACGGCGCAAAGCGGGGCGTTGCGGCTCATGTACCCGCTGTATGCCACCCGCCAGTGTCTGGCCTGCCATGGCGAGCCGAAAGGCCAACCGGATACAATGGGGTATCGTCGGGAGGGGCTCCGGATCGGTCAAAACGCCGGGGCCATCAGCGTGGTGATCCCGCTGTCGAAATGAGCCGCCTCCTTCTGCTGCTGGCGATCGCGATCGGATTCCCGGCCGAGCCGCTCGGCGCGCAGCCGATCGGTCCGTTCGAACGACCGGCCGGCACGGGCGTCATCGTCCATCGCGACGGGTACATCCTGACGGCGCTCCATGTCGTCAGTCAGGCCCGCCGGATCGCCGTCGTCACGCCCGGAGAATTCCGCACCACGGCGTTGCTCGTCGCCTCCGATCCCGAGCAGGATCTCGCCCTGCTCAAGGTCGAGACGGTCGGCCTCTCCGAAGCCCCCATCGGCTACGCCGGGGCCGTCAGGCTCGATCAAGAGGTCATCGTCTGCGGCTTCCCCTTCGGGCTCCGCGAGGTGTCGATCTCCCGCGGCCGGGTCTCCGCCGTCCGCACCAAGGGCGTCAAACGGGTCTTCCAGATCGACGCTCCCATCAATCCGGGAAACAGCGGCGGGCCCGTCTTCACCCGTGACGGGGAAGTCATCGGCCTCGTGACGACGAAGTTCAGTCATCCGTCCGGCATCGTGCCGGAAGGGCTGAGCTTTGCCGTCCCGATCAGCTATGCGCTCCCGCTGTTGGCCAATATCCCCGATTTCGACTTCTCCGCCATCGGCAAAGGAGGGGCGGCCGCCAAGACCAAGGGCCGGAAGAAGAAGGGCCAGTCGGTGGAGCAGGACCTCGTGCGCGGGATCAGCCGGATGACGGTGCGAATCGAGACGCTGCGCAGCACGGAGACGGCCGCGGCCCAGGCGCGTCGTGAGCCGGCCGTCGGGGCCGGCAAGGGCGAGCTCCACGAGGGCGGCGCCAAGCCGCCGGAGCCTTCAGCACCGCACGGTGAGCCCGAGAAGAAGGACGACGGCAAGCGGGACCAGACCGAGACGAACGCGGTGCGCGAGCAACTGGCCGCCGCGCAGCGGGAAGAGTTGCAACGCCTGACCCAAGCGGGGAGCCCGGTGCCCGAGGGCATGGTGTTGATCCCCGCCGGCGATTTCTGGATGGGAACCGACACCGGGTTGCCCGATGCGCGGCCGATGCACCGGGTCACGCTCAGCTCGTTCTGGATCGACCGCTACGAAGTGACCAACACACAGTATCGTCGCTGCGTGGAGCCGAGCGTGTGTTCACCCCCGAAGGACCGCCGGGCGTTCGACGACCCGCGGCACGCGGACCATCCCGTGACGAACGTCACGTGGAAGCAGGCCTATACCTACTGCCAGTGGCGTGGCGCTCGGTTGCCGACCGAAGCCGAGTGGGAAAAGGCGGCGCGGGGCATCGACGGCCGCCGCTATCCATGGGGGAACACGGACGAGCCGATCACCACCTGGCTCAAGGAGCGGGTGATGAGCATGGGGAACGGGACGCTGCCCATCGGCAGCGTGCCCGAGGCCGTGTCGCCCTACGGGGTGTTCGACCTCTCGGGCAACGCATGGGAGTGGGTCCGCGACTGGTATGCGGAGGACTATTACGCGATGATGCCGCCCCGCGACCCGCAAGGCCCGTTGCGAGGCACGTTCCGCGTGCTGCGGGGCGGCGATTGGAGCCAGGGGCCGCTCGAGCTCCGCGCGAGCTACCGCGGATGGGACGAGATGACCTATTGGGGACCCACGCTCGGATTCCGCTGCGCGGCTGACGCCCCCTGACGCACGTCGAGCTGGAACACGGTCCTCGCTTCAGCCGTCCCTGTCCCGCTTCCCCAGCCATTGATCCAACAGGCGCGTGAATGCGGCCAGGCGAACCGATCGATCCTCGATCGAGCCGATGGAGATGTCCGCCGCGGCGAGGCCCGGGAAATGGGAGAGGTCCTCGGCTTTCGGCAGGATCACGTGTACGGGCAGCGACGGGGCCAGGGCCGAGCGAGCTTTGAGGAAGGTCTGGAGGTGGCTGAGCTCGCTCTCGCCCGATGGCCCGGCCAAGACGATGATCCCGACGGCCGAGGGGAGGCTGTGCTCCCAGAGCGGGCGGAAGCGCTTTTCCGCGCGGACGGCGACCAAATGCAGCACGGTGTCGTCGGACACGCGGATCAAGCCGAAGTCCGTGCGGCCGTCCGTCTGCGGCTCGTCCGAGCCCGTGGCCGACCAGCAGGAGGGGGAGAGATCGCGGATCAGCCCGCAGATGAACTCACTTTTCCCCGCGCCGGCCGTTCCTGCGATCAGCACCCGGACGGTGTGCGGCTCGGACGCCCCCGTGCGGGCGGCGCGCAGGCGTCGGCTCACCCTCTGCAGGCGGCCGATCACGTCCCCGCTCCCGGGCTGGGACGCCGACGGGCGGTCCGAGCGGTGCAGCATCTGCTGGTGTTGTTCGAGCTTGCGGAGGTCCTCGAACAGGAGATTGGCCAGACTCGCGGTGATCGGCATGCGCTCCGGCACCGCGTCGGGAAGGAAGAGGTAGCGCCCGGCCTTCCAGCCGAGGAGCACGAAGAGCGGCTCCTCCCGCTTCGGGGAGCGGATGTCGGCATCGACGATAACGCCCTCCTTGAAGTAGAGGGTGCCGGTGCGTTCTCCGTGGCTGAGCACCAAGGCGCCGGTCTTCTGGCTCAACTCGAGCATCTGGACGAGGTCGAGCACATCGACCTCGTCCAACCGGCCGCTCAAGCCGATGCGGTCCAAGGGGATCCGCTTGGCCTGTTCGATGCGATCGATCATCATCTCGACCCGCTCGGCGAGCTGGTCCAGGGGGCAGGGCTTGGTGAGGTAATCGTCGGAGCCGATCTTCCTGGCCCGGATGCGGTCGGTGTCCTGGTCCTTGGCGGTCAGGAAGATGAAGGGAATCGTGCGGGTCTCGGCTTGCCGCCGGAGCCGGCTGCACAGCTCGTAGCCGTCCATGCCGGGCATGCCGATGTCGGCGATGATCAGGTCCGGCCGGTCGGTCGACACCTTCTCGATGGCCTCGATCCCGTTCTCCGCGGTCTCGACGTCATAGTGCCGGCCGCGAAGGTAGAGCGAGACCACCCGCCGCAGGTGGGCTTCGTCATCGACGACGAGGATTTTGGCCATGGACACCTCGTCTGATCTTGGGAAGAGCGGCCGCTCCCCGCCCCTCGACTATCGGACCGGGCCGCACGCCCGGCTAGTTGACGATCGTTGGTTGGCCCGTTCCGTTGATGACGTCCTCGGTGATCACGATCGATTTGACGCCTTGAAGGGCGGGGGTCTCGTACATCAGATCGAGCATGACTTCCTCGAGGATCGCCCGGAGCGCTCGGGCGCCCGTCTTCATCGGCGCGGCCCGCCGGGCGATGGCGTGCACCGCTTCGGGCGTGAATTGCAACGTCACGTTCTCCAACTCGAACAAGGCCTGGTACTGCTTCAACAGGGCGTTCTTGGGCTCGCTGAGCACGCGCACGAGGGCCGCTTCGTCCAGGTCCGACAGCGTGGTGATGACGGGGAAGCGCCCCACGAACTCCGGGATCAGCCCGTACTTGAGCAAGTCTTCCGGTTGCGCGAGCTCGAGCACGTTGGATCCATTGAGCCCGTCCCGCGTGGTGACGCCGGCCCCGAATCCGATGCGCCGCTGCGTCGTCCGCTGGCCGATGATCTGGTCGAGCCCGACGAACGCGCCGCCGCAGATGAACAGGATGTTCGTCGTGTCGACGCGGATGTAGTCCTGTTCGGGGTGCTTCCGGCCGCCCTTCGGCGGTACGTTGCAGATGGTCCCTTCCACGAGCTTGAGCAGCGCCTGCTGCACGCCTTCCCCGGAGACGTCGCGGGTGATGGACGCGCTCTCCGATTTGCGGCTGATCTTGTCGATCTCATCGATGTAGATGATGCCCGTCTCCGCGCGCTTGACGTCGAATTCGGCGGCTTGGAGCAGCTTGAGCACCACGTTCTCGACGTCTTCGCCGACGTACCCGGCTTCGGTGAGCGTCGTCGCGTCGGCGATCGCGAAGGGGACGTGGAGGATCTTGGCCAGCGTCTGGGACAGCAAGGTCTTCCCCGTGCCGGTCGAGCCGATCATCAGGATGTTGCCCTTCTGCAGCTCGACCTCACGCAGCCGGTTGCGGCTCAGGATGCGCTTGTAATGGTTGTGGACCGCAACGGAGAGGACCTTTTTCGCCCGCTCCTGCCCGATGACGTATTCGTCGAGGATCCGCTTCATCTCGGGAGGCTTGGGGAGCTGAATGTTGTGAGGAAAGGATGCGGCCGCACCGCCCGCCCCTTCCGCCAGGAAGGTGTTGCACAGCCGCACGCATTCGTTGCAGATGAGCAGGTTCGAGCCGGATTGACAGGTTTGGCAATGGTAGGGCGCAGGACTTTCGATGAGGCTCTTGACGACGCTCTCCCGCTTCCCGCAAAACGAGCATTGCCGGTCCCGTCGATCCTTGTTCTGCCGTGATTCCCAGAACACGTGGTACTCCTGGTGGTTAAGAGTGGCGGCCCTGACAAAAACGGCGCATCTTACCCTGCCTGCCGATCCAACTCAAGCCGGTCTTGCGCGCGGGGCACGGCGTGCGGCGCGGCGAACCGAAGCGAAAACCGGCTGCCTTTCCCGAGCTCGCTCTCGACCTCGATCGCGCCGCCGTTGTCCTCGATCAGGCGCTTCACGTTCGTGAGGCCGAGGCCCGTGCCGTAGTCTTTGGTGGTGAAGAACGGCTCGAAGATGCGGTGCAGGTGCGCTTCGGAGATCCCGCACCCCGTGTCGGCCACCTCGATCAGCACGGCGTTCCCGTCCGTGTAGGCGCGGATCGTCACCCGGCCGCCGTTGGGCATGGCCTCTCGCGCGTTGACGAGCAGATTCACCAGCGCCTCTTTCACCTGGTCCGGATCGACGCACAGGTCGGGCAAGCCGTCCTGGAACTGGGTCACGACCGAGAGCCGTTCATGTCCGCCTTGGGCCTTCCACTGCCACACGGCCGACTTTACCAGCGCCTCCGGCGAAATCGGTTTCGGCTCGGGCGGCTTCTGCCTGGCATAGCGCAGGAAGTCGTTGATGCGGTGCGTGAGCTTGTCCACCTCGTCGATGATGTACCGGGTGACCTCCTGCTTGATGTCGTCCGGCTGATGCTCCTCCAGCACGAGCTGGGCCGAGCTTCGGATGACGCCGAGCGGATTGCGGAGGTCGTGGGCAAGGGCCGCCAGCAGTTGGCCGACGGACGCCAATTTTTCCTTTCGCACGAGCTCGTCGTGCTGCACCCGGATCGTGTGCAGGCTGTCTTCGAGCGAGCGCCGCATCGCCTCGAACGTTTTCGCCAGGTCTTCGATCTCATCGCCGGTCCGGATGTCGGGGAGGGCGCTTCGAATCTCGGCCGGTTGGGTCGTCGTCGCGGACGAGAGCGCGATCAGATTGCGGCGCAAGGCGTCGGCCTCCCGGCGGAGCGCGAGGATCGGGCTGACGATCTGACGCCCCAGCACGAAGCCCAGCGACGCGAGCACCACCACCAACCCGAACCCGATCAAGCCGACCGTGAGGAGCAAGGAGTAGATCGGGGAGTACGTCTCTTCGGGCTGCTGGCGGACGAAGGCGAACCAGCGTTGTCCGCCCAGGCTGAGGGGGGTCAGACGGTGGGAAAAGCGAACCGGCGCGACGCCGATGATGGAATTGTGCCCGCCGTGGGCGTCGTCGTCCACGACGAGCCACGAGGGGCGGTCCTGCGCGAGCTGGCTGAGCAGGGCCTGCTGGATGAGATGCTCGGTGGGCGGCAGGACCGGGCAGACCAAGGGAGTCCCGGCGGTGTCGAGCAGCATGCCGTGTCCCGTCTCGCCGACGCGGATGGGCAGGATCGTATCCATCAAGGTTTGACGGCTGATGATGAGGCCGACGACGCCGATCGGCTCAGCGTCATCCTGACCGGGTACCGGGACGGACACTTCGAAGACGTACTCGTTCAGGTCCGGATCGAGATGGAGGGAGCTGACGTAGGCGACGCCGGCCCCGTTGTCGAACGCTTCTTCCCACCAGGTTTCGTCCTCGTTCATGAACTGCGCGTGCGGGTCGTTCGAGGCGACGAGGGCGCCGCGGCTGTCGGCGAGGACGACGCGGACGTAGTGGCCGTCCTTCCGGGCCCATTCTTCCAGGTACCTGACGGCCTGCGAGAGCGGGAGCGGGCCCTGGTCGAGCTGCGCGAGCAGGGACGGGGTCGGGCCTTCCTTGAGCAGCGCCTCGATCTCCGCTTCCGTCTTGCCCGCATAGCGCTGATTCGCGAGCTCGACGATCCGCTGGACGACCACCGGCGTGGCGGCGAGTTGGACCGCGCGGTCGATTTCCATGTCGACGGCCGCCGCGATGCGGATCGAGGTGGACCGGGCGATTTCCTGGAAGCTGCTGCCGATCGAGTGCTTGAGGCTCTCGGTGCTGTACAGGTAAGTGGCGATCAGGGCGACGATGCCGGGAACGATTCCGGCGATCAGCAGGGCGATGAAGAACTTGCGCTGGAGGCCGCCGGTCCTGGGTGAGTGTTCCATGAAGGACCCCGGAACGCCGGAAGACCATGACCGGGGCCCGCGGAACCGAAGGCCGAGTCCAACGCGCCCCTCTTGTCTAGATCATCATGCGCATCCGAGAAGAAAGTCAAGCAGATCCTGCCTCGACTACCGATCCCCGTTCGGCGAAGACAGATTGTACTTCGCCATTCGATAACGCAGCGTATTCCGGGTAATCTTGAGCAGACGGCTGGCCTCGGAGATGTTGCCCTCGGCCTTCTCCAGGGCTTCTTTCAGCATCGCTTTCTCGACCTCCTCGACGGAGAGCCCCAGCGACAGGAGCGAGACGGGCGCGGTCGTTCCCTTGTTGGCGTCCAAGCTGGCGCCGGTCCCGGCGCGCAAATAGGACGGCAAGTGCTCCGGTTTGATCTCCCCCTCGCGGCAACTGATCGTCACCCACTCCACGACGTTGTGCAGCTCGCGGACATTGCCCGGCCAGTCGTGCCGCTCCAGGATGGCCAAGGCCTCTCGGGAGACGCCCTTGATGCGAAGCCCTCTTTCCTGGCACGCCTTCTTCACGAACGCGCTCAAGAGGTCCGGGATGTCCTCCTTGCGCTCGCGGAGCGGGGGGATCGAGAGCGGGCAGACGTGGAAGCGATAATAGAGGTCCTCCCGGAACCGACTCTTCTTGATCAATTCCGAGAGATCCTGGTTCGTCGCCCCGATGACCCGGATGTCGACCCGGATCCCGCGCGTCGAGCCGAGGGGCTCCACGGTGTGGTCCTCCAGCACCCGCAGCAGCTTGGCCTGCGCCGCCGGGCTCATCTCGCCGATCTCGTCGAGGAAGAGCGTCCCGCCGTCGGCGAGCTGGAAGCGCCCGGGCTTCGCCTTCTTGGCGTCCGTGAACGCCCCCTTCTCGTACCCGAACAACTCGGACTCCAGTAGGGACTCGGGAATTCCGCCGCAATTGACCGCAATCAGCGGCCCCGTGGCCCGCGGGCTCGCATAGTGGATCGCCCGCGCCAGGAGCTCCTTGCCGGTCCCGCTCTCGCCGGTGATCAGGACCGTCGCGTCGGTTTTCGCCACTTCCATGGCCAGTTGCTTGACCTCTTCGATCTGCTTCGACCGGCCGACGATGCCGTCGAAGCCGAACCGCTCGTGGAGGCCCGCGCGGAGCGCCTGGTTGTCCTGCGTCAGCCGCCTGGCCTCCAGCGCTCGGGCGATCACGATCTTGAGCTCGTCGTGATCCACCGGCTTCGAGATGTAGTCGTAGGCGCCCTTCCGCATCGCCTCCACGGCGGACTTCACGGTGCCGTAACCGGTGATGATGATCACCGGCACGTCGGGCATCTGGCGCTTGGCGGTTTCGAGCACGTCCAACCCGGAGGTGGCGCCGACTTGAAGGTCGGTGATGATCAGGTCGACGTCGGCGCCGTCTTGAAGAAGCCGGATCCCCTGCTCGCCGGAGTCGGCAAGCAGCAGCGCGTAGCCCTCTTTTTCCAGGACCAGCGCGAGCAGCCGGCGCATGCGCTCTTCATCTTCGACGATCAGCAGGGTGGGCGTCCGCATCAGCCGGCATCCATCGTGGACCCACGGGGCGGTGGCGTGACCCGGACCGCCGGTGGCTCACCGATGATGATAGTCCTCGGCGGCATGCCGTTCAAGCCGCCGCCGACGGCGTCGGCGGGCAGCGAGCTGAATAGGCGGAGCGGCGGGATCACTGCACGGCGCAGGTATGGCGGGCGTTCTCGATGGCGACCCGGACCTGCTCCAACAAGCCCGGATATCGAGCTCGACGGACGGGGCTCTCGGCGAACCGAGCGGCGAACTCGGCCTCGCTCAGCCGGGACAGAGCCCCAAGGTCCGGAGACAAAGTGTGCGGCGTGCCGGTGAACGCCGGCTCCCGGGTCGGCGTCGCGTGAACGTTGTATGGGCAGGCGTCGAGGCAATCGTCGCAACCGAAAATTCGATTGCCCAGCGGACGCTGCGCCCAGGCGGGGATCGGCTCGCCGGCGCGCGGCCGCTCGATGGTCAGGTACGACACACAGCGTCCCGCATCCACGACGTAGGGCTCGACGATTGCCCCGGTGGGGCAGGCGCGCAGGCAGACCGTGCACGACCCGCAAAGGTCCGCGGCGGGTGCGTCGGGCTCCAGATCCAGGGTCGTGAGGATCTCCCCGAGCAGGAGCCATGAGCCGAACTCGCTCGAGACGAGATTCGAGTGTTTCCCGATCCAGCCGAGCCCCGCGCGCTGGGCCCAGACCTTTTCCATCACGGGTCCGGTATCCACGTACCAGCGCACGCCGGCCCCCGGCGCCAGCGTCTGGACATGCGTCGCCAACGCCTTCAGGCGTTCACCGAGGACCTCATGGTAGTCGCGGCCCCAGGCGTACCGGGCGATCCGGCCGTGTCCCGGCGTTTCATCGGCCTGCTGGTCGGTGTAGTAATTCAGGCCGACGCAGATGACGGCACGGCAGCCCGGGAGGACCAGCCGGGGATCCGCCCGCCGCTCGGGCTGCCGCGCCATCCAGGCCATCGTGGCCTGGTACCCGCGTGCCAGCCATGCCCGCAAGCGGCCGAGTCCGGTCCGGATGGTCCCGTCGTCCTCGCCGACGGACGCGATGCCGACGGCATCGAAGCCGAGCCGCTTGGCTTCGTCCTTGATCGCCGCCGTGAGACTCATGGCGTTCGGGGGGGATGTTGATTGGTCGGAGGGGGCATCGAGGCGGAGCAGTCGAAGACGACCGCGAAGCGGGCCGAACAATGCTCCGTCGCGCACCGCGTGCAACTTCCCGTGATCCGCGTCTTCCAGTCGGTTTCCTTCGGATTGAACGAGCAGGTCGTGGCGCCGCCTTTGGAGATATTGGTCCACGGCTTCTGGGAGCCCGGAAAGTTCGCCACGACGCACCCGGGAGGAATCGGAACCCGGCAGCTCTGCCTGAGCTCGCCCTTTTCCATCCCGAAGTTGCAGGAGGATTCGGTCGTGGCCGATGAATCGCCGAAGGTCACGGCGGCGGCCAGGTCGAGGACGAGGGCGAGCCCGGCCATCGCCACAACCAAGGCCCAGGCGCGGATTCCTGAGATCGGGAACACCATTCGGCCATCCTAGCACACCGTCCCGGCCGGGTGAACGGGAAGAAGGCGGCGGGCGCAGGTGCCCTCGTGGCCGTTTTTAGCTACAATCTCGTACCGGCCCCATGCCGCCGGCCCGCGCCGCGGCCGGCTGCGGCAGCCGGCCGCTCAACCCAAGGAGGGCGTATGCTCGCCACGCGTGTTCGTCAGAAGGACAGCGTCTTCTACTTCATCTCGTACAAGGCCTCGGAGCTGCTCGACCGGGTCCGTTTCACGAGTCGCTACTATTTCGAAGGGGAGCAGATCGAGCAGGAGTCGCTGCGCCAGGACGACGAGGTCGGGCGATTCATCGCCGGCATCGAGCGCAGCGAAAAGGGCTTCCAGCGCACGTTGAGCCGGCAGAAGCTGAAGCAGATCGTCAACTTCTACGAAACGGCCGTGACCCAGCCCATGGTCCCCGGCACGGTGTTGCTCTTCACCGATGAGACCCTGCGATTCCAGCGGATGGGCGAGCACGAGTCGGTGGGGTTCCTGAGCGAGCCGAAAGAGAAATATCTGATCATCGACGGGCAGCACCGGATCGCGGGGCTCCATTTTTTCAGGGAGCGTCATCCCGACGAGACGGCCCGCGTCGATGTGCCCTGTGTGCTCTTCGATGGGCGAAGCGCCGACTTTGCCACCGAGATGTTCGTTATCATCAATTCCACCCATACCCGGATCAATCGCTCGCACCTGGTCGACCTCTACGAGAAGGTCTCGTGGGAGAGCCCGCAGAAGAAGTTCGCCGCGCGGGTCGTGACGCTGCTCTACGAGCGGGACGATTCGCCCTTGCAGTACAAGATCAACCGCCTGGGCGGGCGCAGCAAGCAGGAGAAGTGGATCCTCCAGTCCGAGCTGTTCAACGAGCTGCACAAGGTGGCGGACCACCATTGGCGATGGATCGAGAGCCATCTGGAGGCGAAGGCGGAGCGGTGCTACGAGCTGGTGCGCGACTATCTGAAGGGCGTCAAAGAAGTGATGCGCGAGGTGTGGGGCCAGAACGACCGGTCCATGTTCACCCGCGATGTCTCGCTCAAGGCGCTGATCCGCGTGCTCGACGACCTGATCGTGGACCGCAAGCTGATGGGGCAGTGGGAGCAGCAGCGGTCGCCGAAGCCGTTTGCCGACACGGTCCAGCCGTGGGCCAGCCTCGCGAAGGAGTTCCGGGCCGAGGGGTTCTACGAGCGGTTTGCCGCGAAAGGGCAGGTGGAGCGGGTGCGGAAGATTCAGCTCCGGCTGATGGATGCGCTGCTTGGGAATTAGCCCCCGCCGCGTCCGGAGCGGCTGGCCGCTACTCGGGCAACACCGTCGGCGTGCCGGCGGGCTTCGGCCGATTCAACCTCCAATGCACGACGAGCGTGTTGACGAACATCAGCCAACTCACGCCGATATAGATCAGCCGCGAGATCAGGTCGTGCGGATAGCGGTGCAGGACGGGGACCTTGGCGTAGCCCCACGTCACGAGCAGGATCATGATCAGGATCGCCGCCACGTGGACGGCCGTGTAGGGCAGGGGCGCGAGCGATCGACTGAGCCGGAGCGCCCAAATGGCGACCGCGGCGCTGACGACACCGACGAGCGTGGCGGCATAGGCTTCGTACATCGTGACCTTCTGAAGAGGGGGCTCCTATGGTCGTGCGGCATCGTAACCGAATTCTTCGCGGCCGACAAGAGGACGGCGCCGTCGCCGACGGGGCGAAGACCGCCTGTCGGACAGGACGTTCGAAGAGGTGAGCATGATCCGCTGTGACTGGGCGAGGGCCGAGCCTGAAATGATGACCTACCACGACCTGGAGTGGGGCCGACCCGTTCACGACGACCGTCGGCTGTTCGAGTTCCTCATCCTCGAAGGGGCGCAGGCGGGATTGAGTTGGTCCACGATCCTGAAGAAGCGAGACCACTACCGGCGGGTCTTCGATGGGTTCGACGCCGCGAAGATCGCCCGTTATCGACAGCCGAAGATCGATCGCCTGCTGGCCGACCCGGGCATCGTCCGCAACCGGCTGAAAGTGACGGCGGCCGTCAGGAATGCGAAGGCGTTCCTGGCGGTTCAGAAAGAGTTCGGGAGCTTCGATGCGTATGTCTGGGCCTTCGTGGGCGGCCGTCCGATCGATCATGCCCCACGGTCGCTCGCGGAGATCCCCTCCCGCACGCCGGACTCCGACGCGTTGAGCCGGGATCTGATCGCCCGCGGCTTCGGCTTCGTCGGCTCCACGATCTGCTATGCATTCATGCAGGCCGTCGGCATGGTCAACGACCATCTCGTGGACTGCTTCCGCCGGGCGGAGCTCGCCGCTAGAGGGGACGCGGAAAGGCGAACTCCGCGACCTCGATCTGCTCGAGGCCCTGCTTCACCAAGGCCGTCGGATCGATCGCGCGCTCGATCTTCTTGATGTGCTCGAGGTCCGCCCGCGTCGTCGGATGCGGCGGGACGAAGAGCCGGCAGCAGTCCTGATCGGGTTCGATCGACGTCTCGAACGTGCCGATCGATTCCGCCTGCTGGGTGATCTCGATCTTGTCCATCCCGATCAGCGGGCGAAGGACGGGCAATCCGGCGGCCTCCTCGACGACGGAGAGGTTCTGAGGGGTTTGCGAGGCCACCTGCCCCAGGCTGTCTCCCGTCACCAACGCCCAGCAGCGCTCCCGCCGGGCCACTTCCTCGGCGATCCGCACCATCATCCGGCGATAGAGCACGACGCGACACGCGGCCGGCGCACCGAGCACGATCTGCCGCTGAATGTCGCCGAACGGAACCAGATAGAGTCGCGCATGGAGTTGATAGGCGGTGAGCAGCTCGACGAGGTCGCGGACTTTCTCCTCGGACGCCCGGGAGACGTAGGGCCTGCCGTGGAAATGGACGAAGACCGCTTTGCAGCCGCGCTTCATCATCCGGTACGCGGCCACCGGCGAGTCGATCCCACCGGACAGCAGGCACGCGACCTTGCCGCTCGTCCCCATGGGAAGGCCGCCGGCCCCGGGCTCGCGGTCCAGCGAAAAGTAGGCCTCTTTGGAGAGCGCCTCGATCGAGATCGTGAGCTCGGGCTTGCGCAGATCGACCTTCTTGCCCGTGGTCGCGCACACGTGGGCTCCCACCTCGCGGTCGACGTCCATCGAGGTGAACGGGAGCCGCTTGTCGGCCCGCTTCGTCGACACGCGGAACGTGGCGAACGGGCGTGCAGGCAGGGCCGCCGCGACCGCGGCCTTGAGCCGATCGAGTGCCTGCGCGGGATCGGGATCGAGCGGCACGGATTGCGCGAGACCGAAATGGGCGATCCCGAATACGCGGCGAAGTCGGTCGCGCACGGTGTCCCACGAGGCCTCAGGCCCCAGCATCACCCGAATCCTCCCATGAAGCGCATCGACCTGTTTCGCCCCGGTGCCGCGCAAGACGAGGCGCAGGTGACGCACCAGCCGCTGCTCGAAGTACGGCCGGTTCCGCCCCTTCAGGCCCAGCTCATGATAGTGGAGGATCGCGCAACGCATGGGATGCAGGTTGAGCAACTGTCTTGATTGTCAAGCGGGCGAGCTGACTCGCCACGGTGATTGATGTTTGACCATCGCGTTGAGAATGGTCAGGAGCTTGTGCATGCAGGCGACCAGGGCGACCTTGGGCGCCTTGCCGACGGCCCGGAGTCGGCCATAGAACGCCTTGATCACCGGATTCCACTTCACCGCGACCAGCGTCGCCATATAGAGGACCTGCCGCACGGGGGCACGGCCGCCCCAGCAGGTGCGCCGGCCGCGCAGCGTGCCGCTGTCGCGGTTGAGCGGCGCCACCCCGACCAAGGCCGCCAGGTGTTTGTGGCTCAGGGTGCCGAGTTCCGGGAGTTCCGCCAGGAGCGTGCGGCTCATCACCGGGCCAACGCCCGGCACGCTGCGCAGCAGATCCTCCTTTGCGCGCCACAGCGGCAGCGACTGGATCAACTGCGAGAGCTCCTCATCGACCTGGGCAAGGTGGCGGTCCAGCCAGGCGAGATGGGCCTCGAGTTGGCGCTGCACACGCCGGGGCGCCGTCCCCAGGCGGTTCTGCTCGGCGGTCCGCATGTCCAGGAGCTGCCGCCGGCGGGTCAGCAGCGCCCGCAGCTCCTGGGTGGCCTGATCGGCGATCGGCCGGGGCGCCGGCCGGACCGCTTCGGCAAACTGCGCCAGGACGGCGGCATCCAGCGCATCGGTCTTGGCCAACCGCCCGGTGGCTTTGGCAAAATCGCGCACCTGCCGCGGATTGACGACGCAGACCGGCAGCCCCGCAGCCGCCAGGGCGCTCACCAGCGGCAGTTCGAGGCGCCCCGTCGCCTCGACCACGATGGCGACCGGACGCGCGGCGTGGCACTGCTCCACCAACGCCTTGAGACCGGCCTCGGTGTACGGCACCACCTGCCGCGCCCCCGACGGCCGCTCGGCGCAGTCAAGCTGCTCCTTGGAGACGTCAATGCCAACAAAGCGAGGCGTGTCAGTCATGGGTGCTCCTCCTCGTGAAGGCCTCCGACTCGCTCGGCCTTGCCACGATGCGGGCTCACGGCCCCGGCAACTGTACGAGCTTGGGGAGGCAAGGACGTGACGACCACGCTCAACCACGGTCTACGGGACCGAAGGTTCATCGGCCTATCACGTCCGGGGTTCATGCTCGCGTCATAGTAAAAGATCAGGTGAAAGATACAAGGTTCAGGTTTAGGTTTAGGTTAAGGTTGAGGAGGAGGAGAGAGCCGGGAGGCAGGTCAGGACCGTTCTTTTCGACCCTCAGCCTCGACCTTAATTAATCTTTCTTCTCAAAATTCCGACCCTCAACCTTAGCCTCAACCTTAACCTTGTCTTCACCGTTCCGCTTCCAGCGCCTCCAGGTACCGCTCCGCGTCGAGCGCCGCCATGCAGCCGGAGCCCGCCGCTGTCACGGCCTGGCGATAGCGTGCATCCTGCACGTCGCCGGCCGCGAACACTCCGGGGAGGTTCGTCCCCATGCCGTTGCGGGTCACGATGTAGCCGCGCGCGTCCATCTCGACCTGCCCGGCGAAGAGACCGGTGTTCGGCCGGTGACCGATCGCCACGAAGACCCCGGCGGCCTTGACGTCCGACGTCTCGCCGGTCACGATGTTGCGCAACCGTGCGCCGGTCACCGTCTCGTCCCCCAGGATCTCCTCGACGACCGAATTCCAAATGAAGGCGATCTTCTCGTTCTTGAAGGCGCGCTCCTGCATGATCTTCGATGCCCGCAGCTTGTCGCGGCGGTGAACGACCGACACCTTCGTCGCGAACCGGGTGAGGAAGATCGCTTCTTCCATCGCGGTGTCGCCGCCGCCGACGACGAGGAGCTCCTGGCCCCGAAAAAAGAATCCATCGCAGGTCGCGCAGCTCGACACCCCGTGGCCCATCAGCCGAGACTCCCCCGGCACATCGAGCCAGATCGCGGACGCGCCGGTCGCGATGATCAGCGCGAGACACTCCCGGCGTCGATCGTCTTCCAGGGTCACCCGGAGGGGCCGGCCGGTCAGGTCGACCCGCGTGACGTCGCCCGAGACGAACTCGGTGCCGAAACGCTCCGCTTGGGCGCGCATCTCTCGAATGAGATCGGGGCCGAGAATCGCATGATGGAACCCCGGGTAGTTTTCGACCTCGGTCGTCAGGGTCAATTGCCCGCCGGCCTGGCTCCCTTCGATGAGCACGGGCTTCAGATTGGCCCGTGCGGTGTAAATAGCGGCGGTCAGACCGGCCGGCCCCGACCCGATGATCATCACCTTGCGCATGTCGGCACTCTAACACAGGTTCTTTCTGGAACGCACGGTTCGGCCTGCATCCACGCCGTGGGCGCGTCTTGACAAGGGGGGGTGGGGCGTTATCTTTGGAGCATGGCGGCGCGCGAGCTGACGTATGACGAGAAGAAGGCGGCGGAGGCGGCGTTTCGGGGGCTGCCGTTCGATCCAAGCTGGTCGGCGGCGGCGCGCGGCGTCTACGACGGAATCCTGAACGCGCTCGCGAGGCACTCGCCGCTGTCCATCGACGACCCAATACCGGCAGAGGCCGAGCCGAGCGACGTGGCGGATGCCTCTGACAAGTCAGGGCCGACCGTCTCCGACGAGGCGTCTCAACCGGCCGCGCGGCTGCTCAACCGGCAGGAAGCCGTCGAGGCCGGCATCCTGGTCGATGTGTCCCCGATCGCCGAGCAGGTCGGTCTCAAGCTCTCCGTCGGCATCAGCAAACCGCTCTGGGAGTTGGGGATCTCCGCATCGCGTCAACTGACCGAAGGGGAATGCCGCGCGCGGGTGCGCGATGTCCTGCTGGCTCTCCGCCTTCACATCGAACAGACCGAGATCACGTCGCCCTGGATCAAGTTCCCCGCACTGTTGGCGATTCCGCCCGACGATGAGCCGCAGCTCTGCTCGTTCGTCGCAATCGCGCATCGCGATTCGACGGCTCCGTTCGCGCTGACCGTGCTGCTCCCCGAGGAGACGACCGGCGTCTCCGAAGCCGAATAACCGCCGCGTGCTCTTCCGCCGCCTGTTTCAACGCTCCGTAAATCCGCCGCACCTGTTCCCGGATCTCGCCCAGCGGACGCGTTCCGTCGATGACGTAGTCGGCACGGGCGATCTTCCGACTCAGCGGCAGTTGACTCCGGATCCGCCGGACGGCCTCGCTCCGCGACAGCCCGTTTCGTTCGCGCAACCGTGCGATCTGGGTTTCGCGGTCGGCCGTGACGACGATGATGCGGTCCACGCGGTTGTCAATGGAGGCTTCGAACAGCAGCGGCACGTCGTAGAGGATGACGCCCGCCGGTTGTCGTTCGGCCAGCACGCGCGTGCGCCGGGCTTGTTCACGGGCGACGCGGGGATGGATGATGGCGTTCAACGTCCGCCGCTTGGCGGGGTCTCGAAAGACGAGACGGCCGAGGGCCTGCCGGTTGATCGTCCCGTCTTCCAGGAGGACGTCCTTCCCATAGGTCCGGACGATGGCCCGCCAGGCCGGCTTCCCCGGCTCGACGACTGCCCGCGCGAGGACGTCCGCATCGATCACCGCCGCTCCGCAGTCGCGAAAGAGGCGAGCGACGGTGCTCTTGCCCGTGGCCACCCCGCCCGTGAGCCCGACCAAGATCATGCGCGAGGATAGCACGCGCTCCGGAAGGCTCACAACACACCGTCGTGCTTGACTTCATCGGACGCTTCCCTGTATCACGCACCATGCCTCTCGTCCGTCCATTCCTCCTGGTCGCCGCGGCCACGGTGCTCGGCCTCCCTTGGCTCCTGGTCCAGGGGCCGTCGCTCCGCGCCGAAGAACGCGCGGTGTCGACGGAGGCGCCCGCGCCCCGGACGCTCGTCGTCTCGCACGACGGGAGCGGGCAGTACACGTCGATCCAACAGGCCGTGGACGAGGCCCGCCGCGGCGACACCGTGGTGATCAAGGCGGGTGAGTATCATGAGGACGTCACGATTCACAGCAAGGATCGGCTGACGCTGCAGGGGGAAGGCGCGGGTCGTGTGACGATCCTGGGCTTGAACCGCGTCGGGACGTTTCATATCGGCAAGTGGCCCTACGGCGCCACGCACGTCGAGATCAGCGGGGTGACGATCCATGAGCACGGCGGGCTCGCGCTCGGCATGTTCAACGGACGGAGCATCGTGCTGCGCGACGTGTGGATCAAGGGAATGGTCTTCGGCCAGCAGGTCAAGGACGTGCGGATCGAGAACTCGCGCATTGGGAACAGCGAGACGACCGGCGTCCAGTTTGCGGATTCAGAGGCCGTGCTGACCGGCAACATCATCCACGACAACGACCATGGGGTGACGGTGGCCGGTCAGTCGGATGTCCGGATCGAGCGGAACGTCATCACCCGGAACCTCTTCGAGGCCGTTCTCGTCACCGACTCGGCGAAGGCCGTCGTCGTCAGCAACACGATCGCCAAGAACGGGGGCGGCATCGCCTTCTTGCAGACATCCCGGGGCGAAGCGTCGGGCAACGTGATCAGCCTGAACACGGTCGGCTTCGTCGTTGCGCCGTCCAGCCGTCCGGTTCTGTCCTACAACGCCGTCCACAACAGCCAGGCGAATTATTCCAGACCCGGGCTCTCCCCGCCCACCCCGGCGCTCGACCTGAAACCCGAGACGGACCTCGCGGTCGAGCCGTCGTTCGTCGATTCGACCCGCGATGATTTTCGTCTCCGACCCGGGAGCGCCTTGGTCGGTGTCGGCAAGTTCGCGTATCTTGGCGCCCTTCCGCCCGTCGAGTCTCTTCAATAGCGCTCGTTCACCGCGCTCATCGTCCGCATGTGGGCTTGCCATCGGGGCGTGCCCACCGCTCGAAATCGCTGTGGTATGATAACTCAGAGCCGCACTACATCCCGGGGCTCTCAGGAGGTTATGGATGGCCAGTTACCGGTCGGAATTCGAGCGACTCGAGCCCGATGGCATTCCTTCCCTCGACGACATGGAAGTGGGGAAACCGGTCGGAGCGATCCTGCCCATGTCGGAAGACGCTCAAATCGCCCTGAGAGACAGCATCGAGCTGGTGGACTTTCTCCTGAACCAAGACACGGTCACCTGGAACTGACGACGGCTTGGCCCGCCGTCGCCTCGTCACGATCCATTCATCCCTGGGGACGTTCCTTCCTTCAATCGTTCGTTCAGAACGATCCTCCGCCCTTTCCTCTTGCCATCGAGAAGGCCCTGTAACACACTGAGGGCTTTGAAGACCACAGGTGGAGCGGCCGGCCTTCACGCCGGCCGTGTTACGACCTGCCTGGCCGGGCCTTGGCTCGCCCGGCGCTGTACGGGACGGTACGGGTGATCGGAGCGACCGATGGATGTGGATCGGTTGATGACCATGGAGTGGCTGGAGACCGATGGGCTCGGCGGCTTCTCATCGGGCACCGCGGCCGGCGTCAGGACCCGCCGGTATCACGCGCTGCTCCTGGCCGCGACCTCGCCCCCGACCGGCCGGATGGTTCTCGTGAACGGTTGCGAAGCCTGGGTAGAGCACGCGGGCCGGCGCTGCGCCCTCTCGTCCCAGTCCTACCACCCGGGACTTCTGCACCCGGACGGTGTTCAGCGCCTCGTCAGTTTCACGCACGAGCCCTGGCCGTGCTGGCGATACCGGGTGGATGACGGCGTAGAGGTCGAGCACGACCTGTTCGTCACCCACGGAAGGCCGGTGGCCGTCTTGGCGTGGCGGCTGGTTCACCCCGCGAACGACGTCGTCCTCTGCGTCCGCCCGCTCCTGTCCGGCCGGGAGTACCACGCGCTCCATCGCGAGAATCCGATCTTTCGGTTCGAACCGGCCTATCAGCCAAGCGGCGTCGTCTGGCGTCCCTATCCGGGCGTGCCGGGCGTCCTTTCCCTCGCCAACGGCGACTACCGCCACGACCCTCTCTGGTATCGCAATTTCTTGTACCGAGAAGAACGAGCCCGCGGGCTCGACGACGTCGAAGATCTGGCGTCGCCGGGAGTCTTGCGGTGGACGCTGTCGGCCGGGGAAGCGGTCTGGGTGCTGACCACGGAGCGCGCTGGGCAGTCGCTCCTTCGGTCCCGTCTGGCGCTCGAGCCCAGCGTGAAGGCGTGGCGGTCGGCCGAGCATCGGCGCCGTCATCGCTTCCCGTCGCCGTTGCATCGCGCCGCCGATGCCTACGTGGTGCAGACCGATCGGCGGCCGCCGACGCGAGACCCTGCGGCGGCGCCTGCCCGGACGATCATCGCCGGCTATCCCTGGTTCACCGATTGGGGGCGTGACACGTTCATCGCGATGCGGGGCCTCTGCCTGGCGACCGGCCGGCTCGACGTCGCGGGAGCCGTCTTGCTCGCGTGGGCGGAGACGGTGTCCGAGGGCATGCTGCCGAACCGGTTTCCCGATGCCGGGGGTGAGCCGGAGTACAATGCCGTGGATGCCTCGCTGTGGTACGTGGCCGCGGTGCACGAGTACTTGGCGGCGGCGGCCCGCTCCAATGCCCGGACCAAACCGGCCGATCGCCGCCGGTTGCTCGAAGCGGTTCAGGCGATCCTGACCGGCTACGCGCGGGGCACCCGCTATGGGATCCATCTCGATGCCGACGGCCTGCTCGCGGCGGGCCGACCCGGTGTGCAGCTGACTTGGATGGACGCGAAGGTCGGCGACTGGGTGGTGACGCCGAGAATCGGAAAGCCGGTCGAGGTCCAGGCGCTGTGGCTGAATGCGCTCTGGATCGCAAGCCGGGTGTCGCCCGAGTGGACGCGCGTCTACGAGCGGGGCGCCACCGCGTTCGGCCAGCGATTCTGGAATCCCGACGGCGGGTCGCTCTACGACGTGGTCGACGTGGACCACGTCCCCGGGAAGGTGGACGCGCGGTGCCGTCCCAACCAAATCTTTGCGGTCGGCGGACTTCCCCGTCAACTGCTCACGGGTCCGCGCGCTCGGCGGATCGTCGATCTGGTCGAGGCGCGGCTCTGGACGCCCATGGGGCTGCGTTCGCTCGCGCCCGGCGAGCCCGGGTATGCTCCCCGTTATGAGGGCGGCGTCCGTGAGCGCGATGGGGCGTACCACCAGGGAACGGTCTGGCCGTGGCTGGCCGGACCGTTCGTCGAAGCGTGGGTCCGGGTACGCCGGTCTCGTCGCGAGGTGGTGGAGCAGGCGAGAACGCGCTACGTGCAGCCCTTGCTGGATCACCTCCAGGCCGCCGGTCTCGGTCACGTGTCGGAGCTGGCTGATGCCGAGGCGCCGTTCACACCGCGCGGCTGCCCGTTTCAGGCGTGGTCCTTGGGCGAAGTGCTCCGGCTCTTGCACGGTGTCTTGGCCGCTCCCGGGGCGACGCGGGGGCACGGGCGTGAACAGAGAGGACGGCGATGACGCAGCCGGACGATCGTAGCGCTGAAGCGCGGCGCCTCGAGGAAAGCGCCCGTCGGCAGCGGCACTGGAAGCGATGGGGGCCCTATGTGAGTGAGCGGGCATGGGGAACGGTCCGCGAGGACTACAGCCCGGGCGGCACGGCGTGGGAGTACTTCCCGCACGATCAGGCGCGTTCGCGGGCCTACCGCTGGAACGAGGACGGGATTGCCGGGATCTGCGACCGCCATCAGTACATTTGCTTTGCCCTCGCCTTGTGGAACGGCAAGGACCCGATCCTGAAAGAACGCCTGTTCGGCCTGACCGGGAACGAAGGGAATCACGGCGAGGACGTCAAGGAATACTACTTCTATCTCGACTCGACGCCGACGCACTCCTACATGAAGGCGCTCTACAAGTATCCGCAGGCGCCGTTCCCCTATGCGGCGTTGGTCGAAGAGAACCGCCGGCGCAGCCGGCGCGAGCTCGAGTTCGAGCTGCTCGACACCGGCGTGTTCGCCCACGATCGCTACTTCGATGTGTTCGTCGAGTACGCGAAGGCGACGCCCGAGGACCTGCTGATCCGCGTGGAGGTGGTGAATCGGGGACCTGACGCGGCCGAGCTGACCGTGCTCCCCACGCTCTGGTTCCGGAACACCTGGTCCTGGGGCCTCGACGTCCGGCGCCCGCGGATGGCGGCGCAGGCGGGCGGGGTCGACGCGAGCGTGATCGAGCTGAGCCACGACTACTATGGGCGGCGCCGTCTGTCGTGCGAGGGCGCCCCCGAGCTCCTGTTCACGGAAAACGAGACGAACCTGCGGCGCCTGTACCAGGTTCCGGACGGACCGCGCTTCGCGAAGGACGGGATCAACGACTATGTCGTCCACGGGGTGAAGGAGGCGGTGAATCCCGACCGGATCGGCTCCAAGGCGGCCGCGCAGTATGTCCACACGCTGGCACCAGGGGAGGCCTGGACGATCAGGCTGAGGCTGACGGACCTGGACCCGGCGCCGCCGTTCGACCCGTCCTTCGATCGGATGGTCGCGCAGCGGCGCCGTGAGGCGGACGAGTTCTATGCCGCCGTCACCCCGGCGGGTCTCTCCGAGGACGAGCGCCGCGTGCAGCGGCAGGCGTTCGCCGGGCTGCTCTGGAGCAAGCAGTTCTATCACTACGACGTGAGTCGCTGGCTGAAAGGCGATCCCGCGGGGCCCGAGCCGCCTCCCGGCCGCCTGCGCGGCCGAAACGCCGACTGGACCCATCTCTACAACGCCGATGTCATTTCGATGCCCGACAAGTGGGAGTACCCCTGGTATGCGGCCTGGGACCTCGCGTTCCACTGCATTCCGCTCGCCATGGTGGATCCGACCTTCGCCAAGGAGCAGCTCGTGCTGATGCTGCGCGAGTGGTACCTGCATCCGAACGGCCAGCTCCCGGCGTACGAATGGGCCTTCGGCGACGTGAATCCCCCCGTGCACGCGTGGGCGGCGTGGCGGGTGTATAAGATCGAGAAGAAACGCACGGGCGCGGGGGACCGTCTGTTCCTCGAGCGCGTCTTCCACAAGCTGCTCCTGAACTTCACCTGGTGGGTCAACCGGAAGGATGCCGAGGGGAAGAACATCTTCCAAGGCGGGTTCTTGGGTCTGGACAACATCGGGGTGTTCGACCGGAGCGCGCCGCTCCCGACCGGCGGGCACATCGAGCAGTCGGACGCGACGAGCTGGATGGGGATGTACTGCCTGAACATGCTGCAGATCGCGTTGGAGCTGGCCAAGGACAACCGCGCGTACGAAGACGTGGCCAGCAAGTTCTTCGAGCACTTCGTGTACATCTGCCGGGCCATCAACAACATCGGGGACGAGAAGATCGAGCTCTGGGACCGAGGCGACGGCTTCTTCTACGACGTGCTCCATCTGCCGGACGGGACCAATGTCCCCATGAAGGTGCGGTCGATGGTGGGGCTGATCCCGCTCTTCGCCGTCGAAACCTTGGACTCCGAGATCGTCGACGCGCTGCCGCGCTTCAAGCACCGGATGCAGTGGTTCATCGAGCACCGGCCCGACTTCAGCCTGCACGTCGAAACCCAATCGCACGACGGCGGAGTCCGCCGGTTCCTCTCGCTCGTCAACCGCACGCGGCTCCGGAAGGTCCTGCGCTACATGCTCGACGAAGGGGAGTTCCTGGCCCCGTTCGGGATCCGCGCGCTCTCGCGGCACCACCGCGATCATCCCTATCGGCTCCACTGCGGGGGCATGGACTACCGCGTCGACTACGAGCCCGCGGAGTCCAGCACCGGCCTGTTCGGCGGCAATTCCAACTGGCGCGGGCCGATCTGGTTTCCGGTCAACTATCTGATCATCGAGTCGCTCCAGAAGTTCCACTACTACCTCGGGGACGGCTTTACCGTCGAATGCCCGACCGGCTCGGGCCGGACGATGACGCTCGAGCAGATCGCGTTGGATCTGTCGCGCCGCCTGACGAGCATCTTCGTCAGGGACGGTGACGGCCGGAGGCCGGTGTATGGGGGGACCGAGAAGTTCCAGCAGGATCCTCATTGGCGGGATCTGCTTTTGTTCTACGAGTACTTCCACGGCGACAACGGCGCGGGGATCGGCGCCGGTCACCAGACCGGATGGACCGCGCTGGTCGCCAAATGTCTCGACCTGCTCGCCCGTCACCGATCCAAAGGCCGACCCGACGGATCAGCCTGACACCCGCCCGATAGCCCAAGGATCGAGGCCCGCCCGCGACGGCTTGCCTGATCGCCGTCCATCCCCGCTGAGCCTCGTAACGAAGCTCCCTCTTACTGGACTATCGCTTGGATTGCTCGTCGAGGGCCGGCGTTGAGCGCCGGCCGAGCGGCCGGGTGCTCGAGCGACGTCCAAGGAGGAGGCCATGCGATGCCAGCGGTGCCGGGGCGCGATGCTCCAGACGTGTGACGTGGTCCTGGACGAGGCCGAGCGGCTGACGATGCGGGCGTGGCGATGTCACCGATGTGGAGAGGTCGCGGAGGAGCTTTCGTCCCATCCCCTGCGTGGGGAGCGGCGCCGGATGGTCTACGCCGTCCGGGCGTCCGCGGCGGCCGCCCGTGGCTGACGTCGGACGGCATTGGCCCGAGTATGCGATGGAAGCGCTCGGGCTCGGTCTCTTCATGGTCTCGGCCGCGGGATTCGCCGCCATCCTCGAGCATCCTGCGTCCCCGGTCCATCGTGCCGTCGCGGATCCGTTCCTGCGGCGGGTGCTCATGGGACTCGCCATGGGCATGACGGCGATCGGCTTGATCTATTCCCCGTGGGGCCGCCGGTCCGGCGCACACGTGAACCCGGCCGTCACGCTGACCTTCTTCCGGCTCGGAAAAATCGCGGGGCGAGATGCCGTCGGCTACATCGCGGGGCAGTTTCTCGGCGGGATCTTGGGGATCCTGCTGCTCCACGCGTTCATCGGCCGCTATCTGGCCGATCCGGCGGTCAACTACGTGGCTACGCTTCCGGGTCCGGACGGGCCCGGCGTCGCCTTCATCGCCGAGATCGCGATTTCCTTCGTCCTCATGCTGACGGTGCTGTGGGCGTCGAACAGCCGCGCGGCTCGGTGGACGGGGTTCCTGGCGGGAGCGCTCGTCAGTGCGTACGTCGTCTTCGAATCGCCGCTGTCCGGCTTCAGCATGAACCCGGCGCGGACCTTTGCGTCCGCCGTCCCCGCCCGGCTCTGGACCGCCTTGTGGGTCTACTTCACGGCTCCGCCGATCGGGATGCTGCTCGCGGCCGAATGCTACCTGCGCGGCGGGCGCGCCCGCACCGTCCGCTGCGCGAAGCTCTACCACGATGCGGCCAGCCGGTGCATCTTCCGCTGCCGCTACTTCGAGCACAGCCAGCCGCACGCTCGTTGAGCCGCAGTCGGCGCGGCCCGGCTCGGCGACGAGCAGGTGACGGCTCCCCTCAGCCGTAGCGCAGCTTCAACACCAGGATCGTCGCGGCCAGGATCAGTGTGACCACGTTCGCGGCGATCACGGGCGGAGCCTGAACGAGGAGACCGTAGATCAACCAGAGCAAGACGCCGGTCGTGAACGTGGCCAGCATGGCGAGCGACATGTCCTTGGCCGATTTGGACTTCCAGGTCTTCGTGAGTTGCGGGAGAAAGGCAATGGTCGTGAGCGTGCCGGCGATGAGCCCGATCGTCGTGGAGAGATCCATGGAGAGCCGTTATACGGCATCGAGGGGGGCGAAGTGAAGCGGTCCCGACCAAGGCCGCTCGCTGGTCTGTAACGAACCCACCGGCATCGAGACTACCGAGCGGAGCGCCGATGGCGCGGCGGACCATCTTTCCAAAGGAGGACCCTATGTGGACGCAGTCACTCGCTCGTCGTTCTCGTCTCATCGTCACGGCCCTGGCACTCGTCCTCGCTGGCTCGGGCGCCGGCTTTGCCGCCGATGGCCACACGACGACCAAGTTCGAAGGGGTCAAGGCGAATGCCGGGACCGCGATGCACGCCCGCCAGGGCGACAAGGACACGCTCAGTTGGTCGGATGATTTCAAGATCCCCGATACGCCGGCCCCGCATTGGCAGGTGGTGGACTCGAAAGGCCACGTCTACCTCTTGAACCGGCTGAGGATCAAAGGGGGCCTCCTCAGCGGAGAGAAGGACAACCGGACGATCGTCCTGCCGCCGTACGTCCATGACGTCGCCAAAGTGCAGATCTGGTGCGCGTGGGCCGAAGCGCTGCTCGGAGAAGCGAGCTTCGCCAAACCGATCATGACGGCCTCCGGGGAAGCCGCGATGAAGCACGCGGGAAGCCTGGCGCACGCCGACGGGATGGCGATGGGGCGGTAACGAAGGGGGAGCCCCGGTCGGCGCTCGGCTTCCCTCTCGGAGGTGGAGCTGAGGCCGACCGCCGGCCTCATTCGCAGGGAAGGAGAAGACCATGAACGCGATCAGGACAGTGTGGGCGATCGGCGCGGTCGCGCTGTTGACGGGCGGAGCGGCCCATGCCGATTCCGTGTCGGACAAGCGGGCGCTGACCATCGAAGGAGCGAAGCGGGTCATCGCCGCGGCGGTCGCCGAGGCGAAGCGGGTTCAGGCACCGGGCGGGGTGATCGCCGTCGTCGATGACGGCGGGAACCTCATGGCGGTCGAGCGGATGGATGGGACGTTCGCGGCCGGAGCCAACATCGCGATCGGGAAGGCGCGCACCGCCGCGCTGTTCAAGAAGCCGACGAAGGTCTTCGAAGAGATCGTGAACGAAGGCCGCACGACGATGGTCGCGCTGAACGACTTCACTCCGCTCCAAGGAGGCGTGCCGCTTCATTGGGAGGGCCACGTGATCGGAGCCGTCGGGGTGAGCGGCGCAGCCAGCGCCCAACAGGACGAGGATCTGGCGATCGCGGGGGCCAAGGCGCTCGAATCGATGGAGCAGGCGGCCGGCGAGGACGGGAGCCGCGCTCTGCCGGTGACCTACATCGGAAGCGGCACGGTCGCGGCGGCCTTTCAACACGGGGCCGTCCTGATCGGGGAGGATGAGCGCCCCATGCACGCGAGCCGCAACTACATGGTCCACGCGAGCCATCGCGAGAAGCCGGGTGTGGTGGAGATCCATGAGTTGGATACGGACATCGTCTATGTGTTGAAAGGGACGGCGACGGTCGTGACCGGAGGGACGCCGATCGGGACGAAGACGATCGCTCCCCACGAGCTCCGCGCGAGCTCGGTGGAGCACGGCGAGAGTCGCCGTCTGGCGCCCGGCGACGTCATGATCATTCCCAACGGCGTGCCCCATTGGTTCACCGAGGTGGAAGCGCCGTTCGATTACTACGTGGTGAAGGTGCGGGACGCCGGGCGGCACGGCCCGAGCCCGGAGGCGGCTTCCCGCTAGCCCGCATGATTCATGGCGGGTCGACGAAGCCGTCGCGACACCAGGCGCTTGGCCGCGTGAACCCTCCCCGGCGCGTCGCACGCGGCGTTTCGGCTGTTGCAGGAGAAGCGCTCCCGGATCAGTGGGCTCGCAGCCGCGGGAGCACGAGGTCTTCTTCAGGGTATGGCTGGATGGACGACACTGCACAGGAGGGAGCGACATGAGCCGAAGAGGACCGAGTGTGGCGGTGGTCGCGCTGTGCCTCATGACCCCGCTCTTCGCCGCCGCCAAGACGACGCCCGAGGCGCAGATACCCCGCCCGGATGCCGTCATCGACCTCAAGACCGACGAGGGCGTGCGGCTCGTGGCCGGGCAGTGGCGTTACAGCGACACGAAGATCGTCGAAGTGGCGCACCACGGCCCCGGGGCGGATTTGGGCCCATCGGGGCCGCCGAACAGGACCTACGATTATGAGCCGCATGCCGGCGCCGCCGAGTTCGATGACTCGGGGTGGCAAACGCTGACCCCGGATGAGCTGGAGACCCGCCGGTCCACCGGGCGGCTCTGCTTCAACTGGTACCGCATCACCGTGACGATCCCGGAGCGCATCGGCCGGTTCGATCCGTCCGGCTCGACCGTGATCTTCGAGATCGTCGTCGACGACTATGCCGAAGTCTGGGTGAACGGGGCGCTCCCGCTGGTGCTCGGCCAGGCGGGCGGCCGGGCGGTCAAGGGGTTCAACGCCCCCAATCGCGTCGTCTTGACCCGTGAGGCGAAGCCGGGCCAGCGGTTCCAGTTGGCCGTGTTCGGCATCAACGGCCCGCTGTCGAACCCGCCCGGTAATTTCATTTGGATCCGCTCCGCCACGCTCGACTTCTTCGCCGGGCCTCTAGCGGAGGGCGTGGAGCGGGTGCCGGTCCAGGTCCACCGTGCGGATCCGGCCCTCGAGGCCATCGTGCCCCCGGATCCCACGCTCGAGAAACTGGCGGACGGGTTCTTGTTTACCGAAGGCCCGGTCTGGGTGCCGCGCACCGGCGAAAGCGAAGGGTATCTGCTGTTCAGCGATCCCAACGGCAACACGATCTACCGGTGGTCGCCGGATGGCCAGGTGTCGGTGTTTCGCACGAAGAGCGGCTATACCGGCCTTGATATCGGGGAATACCGGCAGCCGGGATCGAACGGCCTCGCACTGGACCGAGAAGGCCGGTTGACGATCAACGAGCACGGCAACCGCCGCGTCACGCGGGTGGAGAAGCGCGGGAACCTCACCGTGCTCGCCGACCGCTACGACGGCAAGCGTCTCAACAGCCCCAACGACCTGGTCTACCGCTCCGACGGCGCGCTCTATTTCACGGATCCTCCGTTCGGGCTGCCGAAGGGGTTTGACGACCCGCGGAAGGAGCTGCCGTACAGCGGCGTCTTCTGTTGGAAGGAGGGGCGGGTGCGGCTAGTGAGCACGGATCTCAACGGTCCCAACGGCCTGGCCTTGTCACCCGATGAGAAGTCTCTCTACGTCGATAATTGGGATCCGGGCCGAAAGATCATCCTGCGCTACGACGTGCGTCCCGACTGCACGCTGTCCAACGGCGTGGTGTTCTTGGATTTGACGCAGGTGCCGGGAGACGATGCCTTGGATGGCTTGAAAGTCGATCGGCACGGGAACGTTTACGTGACGGGGCCGGGAGGTCTGTGGATCATCTCACCGGACGGCAAGGTGCTGGGGACGATCGTGGGGCCCGAGCACCCGCACAACATGGCGTGGGGCGACGACGACGGCAAGGCGCTCTACATGACCGCGGAGACGGGGATCTATCGGATCCGTCTGAATGTGCCGGGCGTCGGGTTTGGAGAGGCGACTGTGGCATCGGCTGCTGGGAAGTAGAGATTCGAAAGCACAGGATGAGGAGGCGGGCGGGGCCGGGCGTGCCCTGCGCTCGACGCCACAGGGCCGCGGCGGCGGTCGGAGCCTCCGCTTGGCGGATCAACTTGCCGCACCCCCTGCGGTGCAGGAGTGCGGCTTCGAACAGGATCCGCCAGCGCCGCGGCGGCGCCCGCTCCGGGTCCCTTCACGTGAGGCCGCCGCGGCCCCGATGACGCGCCGGCACGCCCGGCCCCGCCCGCTGGGCGATTGAAAAGAAGTGAAGTGGAGACAAGGAGAGACGGCGAAACCGAGATTCACCTGCACTCTTCGGTTCGGGTGTCTTGGGAGGCCTGGCGATGAAGAACAAGGCGCGATGGGTCATCGCAGGTCTCCTGCTGGCCGCGCTTGGAACGGTGCTTGCCGGAGTGGGCGGGATCGAGGCGTCCTCCGACCGGGGGACGGTGATCACGCGTCTCGACCCGCGCATCGATCGGCTGATCCCGAAGGACGCGAAGCTTGAAAAGATCGCCGACGGCTTTGCTTGGACCGAGGGGCCGGTGTGGAGTCGTCCGGATGGGTTCCTGCTGTTTTCCGACGTTCCGAACAATGTCGTGCAGCAGTGGAAGGCCGGCGGGGGCCTCAGCCGGTTCTTGCAGCCGAGCGGCTATACGGGAGCGGCGCCGTTTCCCGGCCGGGAGCCGGGCTCCAACGGCTTGGCGTTCGATCGTGCGGGACGGCTGATCCTCTGCCAGCACGGTGACCGGCGCCTGGCGCGTCTGGAGGCCGACGGCCGGTTCACGACCCTTGCCGATCGGTATGACGGGAAGCGCTTGAACAGCCCCAATGATCTGGTCGTCGCGTCCACCGGGGAGATCTACTTTACCGACCCTCCGTTCGGTCTGCCCGAGCGCTTCGCCGATCCTGGAAAAGAGCTGCCGTTCCAAGGGGTCTATCGGCTTTCTGTGGACGGCCGGCTGACGCTCCTCATCCGCAACATCCGGGCACCGAACGGCATCGCGTTCTCGCCCGACGAACGGACGCTGTACGTCACGGACGTCGATCCCCGCCGGGCCGCCTGGCTGGCCTATGACGTGACGAGCGACGGGACGGTGATGAACGGCCGCGTCTTCTTCGACGCGACCCGCTGGCGCAAGGACCCCTACTTCGGTCCCGACGGGGTCAAGGTCGACCAGTCCGGGAACGTCTTCGGGGCCAGGCCCGGCGGCGTCAGCATCTTCGCGCCGGACGGGACCCATCTCGGCGACATCGAGATCGGCGCCGCGACGTCGAATCTCAATTGGGGCGACGACGGCTTCACGCTCTACATCACCGCCGGCGACGCCGTCTACCGGATGCGACTGGCGACCAAGGGACCCGACTTCTGAGTCCCGCCCGCCGCTGTAACGATCCCTTCTCCCGGCAGACTGTCCCGTAGCGTTCGGCTTCGATCCGGCGACGAGCCTCTCGAGGCGACGCCGGCGCGGCACGTGAGGGCGACGTCCTGCCAAGGAGGCGTCCGTGGCGAACACCATTCATTACGATGTGATCATCATCGGCACCGGGGCGGGCGGCGGCACGTTGGCGTACCGTCTCGCGCCGTCCGGGCGGCGGATCCTCTTGTTGGAGCGCGGCGGCTATCTCCCGCGCGAGAAGGACAACTGGAGCTCCCGGGCCGTCTTCGTCGAGAGCCGCTACAAGGCCAAGGTGACGTGGGAGGATCAGCACGGCCGGCCCTTTCATCCCGGCATTCATTATTGCGTCGGCGGGAACACGAAGGTCTACGGCGCGGCCCTGCTGCGCTTTCGGAAGGAAGATTTCGGCGAGGTCAAGCACCATGGCGGGATCTCGCCCGAATGGCCGATCACCTATGAGGACCTCGAGCCGTATTACACCGAGGCCGAGCGCCTGTACCACGTGCACGGCACGCGAGGGGAAGATCCCACGGAGCCCCCGGCGACCGCCCCCTACCGTTTCCCGGCGGTGCGGCACGAGCCCCGGATCCAGCGGTTGCACGATGACTGGACGAGGATGGGCCATCGGCCGTTTCACCTCCCCATCGGCGTCATGCTGGATGAGGAGCAGCCCGAGCGCAGCCGGTGCATCCGGTGCAGCACCTGTGACGGCTTTCCCTGTCTTCTCGGCGCCAAAGCCGACGCCCAGGTCGTCTGCGTCGACCCCGCCCTCAGCCGTCCGAACGTCACCCTGTTGACCGACGCGCTGGTCGCGCGCCTGCAGACCGACGGCTCGGGGCGCCGGGTGACCACGGTCGAGGTGTCGCGTCGGGGCGAGCGGGAGCTGTATTCGGCGGACATCGTCGTCGTCTCGTGCGGCGCGATCAATTCGGCCGCGCTGCTCCTGCGATCCGCGAACGACCGGCATCCGCGCGGTCTCGCCAATTCCTCGGACGTCGTGGGCCGCCACTATATGTGCCACAACAACTCGGTCCTGCTCGCGATCTCCAAAGAGCCCAACCCGACGCAGTTCCAGAAGACGATCGGGCTGAACGATTTCTACTTCCGGTCGGACGACTGGGACTACCCGATGGGGCACATCTCGATGGTCGGCAAGCAGGATCTGGAGATGTTGCGCGCCGGGGCCCCGGCATTCGCCCCCGGCTTGGCGTTGGACGTGCTCGCCAAGCACTCCTTGGATTTCTGGATGACGTCCGAGGACTTGCCCGACCCGAGCAACCGGGTGACGCTGACCAAGACCGGCGACATCGCGCTCCACTACACCGAGAACAACCTGGAGGGGCATCGGCGTTTGGCGGCACGGCTCAAGCGCATGCTCGGACGGCTCGGATGCGAGGAGCGCCTCCTGCCGTCGTATCTCTATCTCGGGAAGAAGATCCCGATCGCAGGGACCGCGCACCAGTGCGGGACGATCCGGTTCGGCCGGAATCCGAAGACGTCGGCGCTCGACGTGACCTGTAAGGCGCACGACCTCGACAACCTCTACGTGGTGGACGGGAGCTTCTTCGTGTCCAGCTCCGCCGTCAACCCGTCGCTCACGATCATCGCGAACGCGCTCCGCGTGGGCGATCATCTCCTGCGCCGCCTGAACGGCAAGGATGACGGAACATGAGCCGGACACCGTTGCGTGTCAGGCATGTCGTCGCCCTCGCGGCCTGCTACGTCTGCCTCACGCTGGCGGGCGGGGCGTGGGCCGCCGACGGACGGAACGCCCCGCTGGCCGTCGCGGTGGAGGCGATCGGGATGACGGTGAGCGACATGGACCGTTCGATCGACTTCTACCGCACGGTGCTCGGATTCGAGGCGGTCTCGGATGTGGAAGTGTGGGGAGCGGACTACGAGCATCTGGAAGGCGTCTTCGGCTCGCGGATGCGGGTCGTACGCATGAAGCTCGGCGAGGACATGATCGAGTTGACCGAGTATCTGGCCCCCAAGGGCCGTCCCGTACCCGTCGATACCCGCAGCCAGGACCGGTGGTTCCAGCATATCGCCATCATCGTGAGCGACATGGACCGTGCATATGCATGGCTGCGCCGTCACAAGGTCCAGCACGCGTCCACGGGCCCCCAGCGGATCCCGGACTGGAACCGACAGGCGGCGGGTATCCGGGCGTTCTATTTCCGTGACCCGGATGGGCATTACCTGGAGCTGCTCTGGTTTCCGCCGGACAAGGGGCAGCCCAAATGGCACCGTCCCAGCGATCGGCTTTTCTTGGGAATCGACCATACGGCGATCGTCGTCGGGAACACGGAAGCCAGTCTGGCGTTCTACCGGGACGTGCTCGGCATGACGGTCATCGGTGAGAGCGACAACTACGGGACCGAGCAAGAGCACCTGAACAACGTGTTCGGAGCCCGGTTGCGGATCACGACGCTGAAGGGCGCGGCGGGTCCGGCGGTGGAGTGCCTGGAATACCTCGCGCCCCGCGATGGCCGTCCCATCCCCGTTGACGAGCGGGCCAACGATCTCATGCATTGGCAAACCCGCTTCGTGGTCGAGCGGCTGGAGCTGGCGGCGGAGCGGCTGCGCGAGCACGCCGCGCCCTTCATCTCGCCCGGCGTCGTCCGTTTCACCGACAACAGGTTGGGGTTCACCGAGGCCGTCATGGTCCGTGATCCGGACGGGCACGTGTTGCAACTGTCCACCGAGGACCGTCACGCGGCTGTGCAGGGACGATGATGCGCTCGGCCACCTGCAAAGCCGCCGTGGGCGCGGCGCTTCTCGCAGTCGTTGCCTGGTCCTACGGCTCAGCTCTCGACCGTATGGTGCCGAGCCAGGATCTGCATGCGTTGGTAGAGGCCCGGGGCGGCAGCGCGCCGATCCTCTTCATCGCCGTCATGGCGCTCGCGGTCGTGATCGCGCCGATCCCGAACCTTCCCCTGGCCGTTGCCGCGGGAGCCGCGTTCGGCCCCGGGTGGGGCGCGCTCTACACGGTGCTGGGTGGGCTCCTGGGGGCGGTCGCGAGCTTCTCGATCGGCCGGGCCTTCGGCCGGCGCCTGCTCGCCACGCGTCTCGGGCCGCCGCTGCGCATCTGGCTCGGCTGTTCCCGCCGGCATCTGATGCTGCTGGTCTTCGCGTCGCGCTTGTTGCCGGTGCTCAGCTTCGACGCGGTCAGCTACGGCGCCGGGCTGTCGTCCCTCCCGCTCGGGTGGTTCGCGATCGCCACGCTCCTCGGCATGCTCCCTCCGACGCTGGCCCTGAGCTATCTGGGCGAGAGTGCGGCCGCGGGCGCCTGGACCTGGCTGCTCGCCGGCCTGATCATCATCCCACTCGCCGGGCCGCTGGGGGCCTCTCTCGGCCGCCTGTTCGCGCGGGGCCTCACCGCCCCGTGTCACGAAAAGGTCGGGCCTGGGACTCTTCGGTGAAACCGAGTCGGCGTAGAAAGGAACGATGAGATGAACGACATGCTGCGGCTGAGCGCTGAACGGTTGCGCGAGGAACAGGCGAAGACCCTCTCGGCGCCCCGGCATCGCCCGGGTCTGCTGGCCCTGGTCCTCTTCACGATGATGGACGTGCTGTACGGACGGCGGCGGAGCTGGAGCAAGTTCAAGGTGCTGGAGCTGATCGCCCGGGTGCCGTACCAAGCCTGGGAACACGTCGCCTATATCGCGATCACCCACCGCTACGAGCACGAGGATTTCGCACGCCGGATCTTCGAGCGGGTCAAGGAGAGTCGCCGGCACCAGGACAACGAACAGTGGCATCTGCTGATCCTGGAAGAATGGATTCACCGGCGGCGGATCCGCGAAGGGTTCCTGCGCCATCGGCTCATCCCGCAGGTCGTCGCCTTCCTGTATTACCAGGTCAGTTGGCTCCTCTACGTCCTGAAGCCGGAGTGGAGCTACCGGCTGAACGTCGAATTCGAAGACCATGCGGAGCACGAATACATGGCGTTCGCCCAAGAGCATCCCGAGCTGGAGCACGTCCCGTTCGAGAGCGCGTTCAAGAAGGACTACGGCGACCTGCCCACGATAGCCGACGTGCTCCGGCAGATCGGGTACGACGAGCGGGTGCACAAGGAGGAGAGCATGCGGAAGGCCGGCATGGCGCGGTTCGGCTAGCGGCGACGGGTACGGCGCGAACCGTGTCGCGCCGGTCATTCTACGCGCCGGGCTCACGCCCCAGGTAACGGGGAGCAGAGGAAATGCGCGGCTTTTCGCCCACCTCGGTTCGGCTACACTTAGCCTATCCCGCGTACCATGCGACTCGCACCATTGAAGTCCCTCACCACCATCGTGTTTCCCGACGGACTGCTGCTCCTTCTCGCGCTGGCCTTCCTTCGTCCCACCGGACTGCCGACATGGACCGGCCCGTTGGTGTTGACCTATGACTACGTCGTCTTGTGCGCGGCCGTCCTGCTGGCCTGGTACATCGGCCTGAGCCGGGTCGTCTTTGCCACGCTGTGGCTGGTCGTCGCCGACGGCGCGCTCGGGCCGCTCGTCTCGATCGCCAATCTGGAGCCGGACGCGCGGCAGACCGCCTTCCAGGCGGTGGCCTTGCTCCTGCCGTTGAAATTTCTGGCGCTTGCCTTGATCCGGGAGCGCGCGCGCCTCGTCCGCCGGGAGCTGCTCTGGCTGTCCCTGATCCTGGCGCAGGCGATGCTGATCTTCTCGGTGTGCCGCTCGCCGAAGGCCGGGTGGGTCGAAGCCGTGTCGGCGGCCCTTGGTTTCGCGTTCACCGACCCCCGCTGGACGCAATGGACCCGGCTGCCCCAGCCGTCGGTGTTGGCGTTTGCCGCCGCATTGGCGCTCATGACGATCCGGTTTTGCACCTGGGGCGGGCGCCTGGACCGGGGGTTCGCCTGGGCGCTCGTGGCCGTGCTGCTCGCGCTCGAAGGGGCCGGCCGCGGCTGGTCGCCGACGAATTTCCTGGCCACCGCGGGACTGATCCTGATCGTCGCGCTCTACGCGGATGAATATCGGGTCAGTCACTACGACGAGTTGACGGGCCTCGGAGATCGAGAGGCGCTGCGCTCCGTCTTGAGCACGCTCTCGGGGCGGTACGCGCTGGCCGTCGTGGACGTCGACGAGCTGAAGCGGATCAATGCCCACTATCGCGAGTCGGTGGGGAACCGGGCGCTGCGTGTCGTGGCGGAGTGTGTCGCGGGGGTACGCGGAGGAGAGGTATTCCGCGACGAAGGCGACCGGTTCGTGATCGTCTTTCGGGGGCGCCGGCTCACCGACGTGCTTCCCCGTCTCGAGGCGCTCAGGGTCGCGGTGCAGGGGCCTCGGTCCGCCTGCCCTGGCGCCGGCGTCTCCGAAGAGCGATCGCCGCTCGAGATGCCCCTTGGGAAAGCGGCTCGTTGGCCGTGACGGTCAGTATCGGGGCCGCCGAGACGACGCCGCAGGCCGTGAAGCCGGAGCAGGTACTCCGGCAAGCCGAACAGGCCTTGCAACGGGCCAAGCAGGCCGGCCGTAACGAGGTCCGCGCCTTGGCCTAGGCGGGGACCGAGGCGGCTTCCGCTGTGTCGAGCTTTCACCCGCCGTGAAGGATGACTCGGGCCGCTCCTCGCCCCGCTTCTGTCAGCGGCCCCGCGGTCTCGATACAGTCCTCGTCAGTCGGCCGGCCGCGCCGGCTTGGGCTCGCGATAGTCCTCGAGGCCCCGGCGGACGATCCCGTCGGAGAGGAAGCCGAAGCCGCCTTGAACCGCCCGTCGGCCGACGCCGGCCGGGCGGCGGTCGTCGTTGGAAATCAGGCCGCGGATATTCTCCGCGATCCGCCGTTTGGCCCGTCGGAAGAACTCATCGCTGAGCTCCCATGCCGACCCGTCCCGTGTGCGGTCTTCCTTCTCCCGCGCGGTCAGCGCCGTCGCGGCGATCGTCAACAGATCTTCCCCCACCATTTCGATCCGATTCTGCCGGCCCTGATCGTCACGCAGGGCCTCACGGTGCAGAGCCATGGCGTAGAGGATCGCCCGCGCCAGGCGGCGGCTCGCCTGCTCGACGTACCGCAACCGGGGCGCGACCCTCGGATGCCGGAAGGGCGGGTGGTCGGGGAGCGCTTGCCGCTTGAGCCGCCGGCCGTACCAGGGTACGTAGTAGCGCAGGAGCTTCAGCAGCTCGCCCGGCCGCCCCGCTCGGCCGCCGCCGACGTACGATCCCACGCGCTCCAGGTGCGGGGCCAGCCCCTCGCGGGCGACGAACGGGCGCAGGACATCCGTCGCCCCTTCGCCGATCCGATACATCTCGGCGTCCCGGACGAGCTGTTCGATGTTGAAGGCCGGCTCCCCCCGGACCCGCTTGGAGTCGGCCGTCTCGTAGCCCATGCCGCCGAAGATCGTCTGGGCGTCCTTGAGGAACTGGATCGTCTGCTCGGAGCAGAAAATTTTCGCAATGGCGGCTTCGATCCGGATGTCGTAGCGCTTCGCGTCGGCCATCCGCCAGACCAGGAAGGCGAGCGACTCCATGGCAAACAGGTCCGTCGCCATCCGCCCGAGCCGCATCTGCTGGGTCTGACGCTCGGCCAGCGGCTTTTGGAACGTTCGTCGGGACTGTGCGCGATCGAGCGTCGGCTGCCAGGCTTGCTTCGCCATCCCCAGACAGATGGCCGGGATGCTGATCGCGCGCCCGACGTTCAAGATGGTCAAGGCATACTTCAGCCCTTTGCCCACCTCGCCGATGACGTTGTCGGTCGGCACCCGGACGTCGCGCAGGGTGATCCAGCCGTTTTCGATTCCCCGGCAGCCTTCGAATTGGCAGCGTTCGCGTACCGCCACCCCGGCCGCCGTCATGTCGAGGATGAAGGCGGTGTGCACCCGGTCGTCCGGCGTTTCCCCGGCGCGCACGGGTATCCATCGCCAGGACGCACCGTGCTGCACCCGCTTGGCGGGGACCCGGGCGATCAACGTGATGAAGCGGGCGATGGGGCCGTTCGTGCACCAGAGCTTTTCGCCGTTCACGATGAAGTGCCGGCCGGCGGCATCGAGGACGGCGGTGGTTTGGACGTTCGCGGCATCCGACCCCGTCGCGGGTTCGGTCAAGGCAAACGCCGAGATCTCCTGCCGGGCCACCCGCGGCAGATAGGTCTTTTTCTGCTCTTCGTTGCCGAACAGGAGGATCGGCATGGCGATCCCGATCGACTGGGGCACCGCGACCGTGAGCGAGAGGATATTGCTCCAGCTCGCGATCAGCGTGAGCACCCGCCCGTAGTTGGTGTACGAGAGCCCGAGGCCGCCATACTCCTTCGGGATTTTCATGCCGAAGGCGCCGAGCTCGAAGAGACCTTTGAGGACCCGCTCGGGAATGCGGCCGGTCCGCTCGATCTCGTCCGGATCGACCTCCCGGCGCAGGAAAGCTTCGATCGTCCGACAATAGGCGTCGCCGGCGGCGATCTCGTCCGGAGGCTCGGGGGGCGGCAGGAGGAGGGAGAAGTCGGGCCGGCCGAGGAAGAGTCCGGCCATGAAGCTCGAGCCGATGAGTCGCTCCCGGGCTTCTTCGATCCGCTCCAATCCCGTGAACAGCTCTGCCATGGGTCACCTCGTGACGGGTGAACCGACGATGACGAAGGCTCCGTCCGATTCTACCAGGAAACGCATCGAGGCGCCCGGCCGGTGTGGGGCGGGAGCTCAGGGAAGGGACTTGGCGCAGCGAAAGCCGACGGTCGCCGAGCGTTGGTCGGGCGTGGCGCCGTTGCGGCTGGCGGTGCGCAAGAGATTCGGCCGGCTTTTCCACGAGCCGCCGCGCACGCCCTTGTAGCGACCGGTGGACGGCCCGCGGGGATTTCGATCCGGCGTGACGGAGTAATAGTCGAACCCGAACCAGTCGTGCACCCATTCGGCGACGTTCCCCGCCATGTGCCGCACGCCGTACGGGCTCTGCCCGTCCTCGCCGCTGTTGACGGCCGCCACGAGCGGGATTTCGTGCACGTGATACTGTCCGAAGACGGCCAAGCCCGCCTCCGGGGGGCTGTCTCCCCATGGGAAGAGATTGCCGTCCGGGCCGCGCGCCGCCTTCTCCCATTCGGCTTCCGTCGGCAGGCGCTTCCCGTGGGCCGCGCAGAACTCCGCCGCCTCTTCCCACGTCACGTACAGGACCGGCCAGCTCGCGATGACGGGATCGGGCAGGTAGTGGACCGTGATGACGTGCCAGATCAAGCGTTGGAGCTCCTCGGGCGGATGCCGATGTCGGGCCTGCACGTGGGCGAGGAATTCCGCGATGCTCACCTCGTCCCGGTCGATCGCGAAGCCGTCGAGCCAGACCCGGTGCTGGGGCAGCTCGGTGTTGTCGTACTGCGTCGCCAAGCCATAGGGATCGTCGTCTTTTCGGTTGGTCCCCATCAGGAACCATCCCGGGGGGATCGTGATCATCGGGCCGGCGTGCGCCAGCCGCGCGATCTCTTGCAAATGCCGGGCGAGCTCGGGCCACGGCGCGGGCGCGGCGAGGACTGGGCTGATGAGGGCGAGGAGAAGGCAGGCCGGCTGCCAGATCGCCTGGAAGGAGACGGAACCCGTGTGTCGAACGCGGCGGGGACGAGGGCGGCTCACCGGGTTGGTATACAGGAAGGCCGGGTGGGAAACAATCGCCGGCTACCGGCGCTCATGGGCGGGCAGGGGAGCCAGGACTTTGGCCTTCGTCGTCCGTGAGAGGCGGCGGGCGCGGACCGCCTGCGCGGGCGTCATCTCCTTGAGGATGGCGGCTTGGAGCTCCTTGGCTTCCTCGTTCCGTTGGTCTGCGGACAGCGTAGCCCAGAGATACGCCTCGACCGGATCCGGCGTGACGCCGAGACCCATCCAGTACGCCAGCGCCAAATTGAGTTGTCCTGCGGGATCGCCTTGATCGGCCGCGGCACGAAACAGCCGCACGGCCTCGGCGCCATCCTGCGCGACGCCGTCACCCCGCGCGTACATCAGCCCCAGGCTCACTTGGCCGCCCGGATGTCCTTGGGCGGCCGCCTGCCGGGACCACCGGAGCGCTTCCGCATGATCGGGCGCGATTTCCTCGCCGTTGAGGTAGAGGCGCCCCAGCACGTACTGCGATTCGGCCAGGCCGGACTCGGCCGCCTGGTGAAACAGCCGCAGGGCGGTCCCGACGTCCTTGGCCACCGAGTGGCCTTGGAAGTATTTCAGCGCGAGATTGTGCGACGCGGCGGGATGGTGCTGGGCCGCCGCCGCCTGATACCACGCCACGGCGGTCGGTTCGTCACGGGGGATGCCCTGCCCCAACGAATACATCATGCCGAGGCTGTACTGCGCGTGGGCCTTGCCGTGGGTCGCGGCTCGTCGAAACCAGATCAGCGCCTGACGGTAGTCGCGCTCGACGCCCTGCCCGTTGTAATACAGGACGCCCATCAGCACTTGCGCGTCGGCGACATCCTGCTCGGCGGCCCGGGCGAGCCAGCCGGCTGCTTCCCGGTAGTCTTGAGGCACGCCCCGTCCGCTCACATAGAGGAGGCCGAGATAGTACTGGGCGAGCCCGAAGCCCTGCTGTGCGGCCTGTCGGTAGAGGCGCGCCGCCTCGACAGGGTCCTGCTTGACCCCGGCCCCGTCTTCATAGGCTTTCCCAAGGAGGGTCTCGGCGAGTGCCGTGGTCTCGGCAGCGACGGATGCCGGCTGGGTGGAGCGGGGGTCAGCGTGTGAGGCGCCCTTGGCCGCGGCGGTCAGGGGGACGCTGCAGCCGAGAATGGCACACAGCCACAGGATGAGTGCAGGCCGCCCGTCCCGTGGACCACGGGAGGCGGCGGGGTGCGGCATGGAGGCTTGTTGGAGGGAGTGACACATGGCTCGACCCGCATAATCCGGGAGGGTCTAGAACGCCCGCAAGTCGTCTTTTGGCATACGACCTTTGTCCCGCTTGATTTCCGCCCCGTCGCGGTCAGTCCCTCCCTTTCTTCCCATGCTTCCCGTTCAGCTTCGCGACGATGTCGTCCAGATCGAACTTGGGAAACGGAGGAGGCTGCGCTGCCGGCGGTGCGGGCGGCGGAGCGGCGGGCGGGATCACGGTGGCCGGGGGCGGAGCGGGGGCCGGCGGAGAAGGCTGCGCACCCGGAGTCGGCGCAAAGACAGGCGGCGAAGCAGCGGGCGGTGATGAGGGAGCGGTCGAGGTCGTAGCCGGAGAGGGGAACGTGCCCGTCGCCGGACTCCCTCCTGGGATCGCGCCCGAGATGACGGCCGGCGGCGTGTAAAGCCCGGACGGGAGCTTGGCTGTCGCCATGGCGACGGCCTCGCGCGCGGCATCGGACGCCGCGAGCAGGGGGCGGTCCTGTTCAAGAGCCGCGACCAGGGCTCGTGCCGTGTCCGGCTTGGGGATCGGTTTGACTTCGGTGGCGGCCAACACCCTCTGGACCGCATCGCCGTCGGCACTAGCGACCGGCGGCTGAGGGCGCATGCGCTCAGCAGCCACCGAGAACGATCCCGGAGGCAGGAGTATCGTTTCACCGGCGGATGAGACCTCCACCTGCCCGATGGTGCCGATATTCGCCACGCCGACCGCGGCGGCGGCCGGCTGCTCGACCGGACCCGTCGAATCCATCGTCGGCGGGGCCGAGGCCTGGAGCCAAAGCGCGACGTACGCGTGATCAATCGCTACCTCCAGATGCGACGCGCGCAGGTGGAACGTCGAAGGGCGCAGGCCCGTGGCCCGGGAGACGAGCACGCGTGCTTGTCCGCGTTCCAGGCGGACCGGCTCGAGAAGGGCCCGACGGCCGGATGCGCCGCTCCCGGAGAGGACCAAGCGGGTGTCTTCGGCCAACGCGATCAAGGTGTCGTCGTCGAGGAGCAGTTGCGCACGGCTGCGCGGCTGGGTTTCGAGGATATCCTCGGCATAGAGGGGCTCGGCGACCGTGAGGGGGCGCGGCTTCGCCTCCCGCGTGCGTGCGACGTAGACGTTCCCCTCAGTTGCGGTGACGACGCCGATGGGTGCCGTGAATGGATCGGCGGCAGCGGGCGAGCCGGCGAAGAGAATCAAGAGGACGCCGGCGAGCTGTGCGGACTTGTGTGCAGCGCTCATGAGCGGCACCCCTGGATGAGGAGAGCATAGCGAGAAACCCGCCCCGGCACTGTCGGCATCTCCACAATTCGAGCGCCGGAGGACTGCTTACTGAGAACGGCGTGCAGGCGGCCCCGCCGCCAGGATGGCGGCGGGCCGTGACTCAATGGAGGATGACGTGGGTTTCCGGGGGGACGACGACCGTGTCGCCGGGTTTCAGGACGATATTCTGGTCGGCCCCGTCCTTGAGCACGATGTCCGGGTAGCTGGCTTTGAGCTTGATCTCCTTGTTGCCGCCCGCCCAGCGGAAGATCACGATGCGGGTCCGATCGGCGGCCGGTGTGAAGCCGCCGGCGAGGGTGATGGCCTGGAGCAGGGTCGTCTTGCTCTTGAGGAAATACCGCCCCGGTTCCTTGACCTGCCCCATCACGTAAATGCTGTAGCTCTTGACCTCCTGGAGCATCACGGAGACGTTGGGGGATTCCATGAAGGTCGCGAGCTTGGAGGTGATCAGAGAGGTCAATTCGCTCGGCGTCAGTCCGCTCGCACGGAGGTCGCCGATGAGCGGCAGTGAGATCCGGCCGTCGGGACGCACGGTGACGACCTTCGAGAGATCCGGGTTGCGCCAGACGCTGACCTCCAGCACGTCCTCAGGGCCGATGTAAAAGCGGGGGGTGACGACGGGGGACGAGCGCTCGGAGGCCGCCCGCCCCATGGACGGGGAGTCGACCGTGACGGCCTGAGCGGGAGGCGCCGGCGGCCGGCCAAGCGCCACGGCGACTCCGGTACAGAGCCAGAGAGCCCGTCGGGAAATCGAGCGCCGCATCGTCTCCTTCAATCAATCGGTCACGCCCGATCATAAGCGAGGTGACCCTGACGGGATATCGGTGAGGGTCTTACAGGGGAGCCGTCAAGGCGACCGGACGGGCAGCAGCATGGAAAGGACCTTTCGACGGCCGGGGACCAACAGGGCGAACACCGGCCGAAGCGCCCCCAAGTACGTAATATCAGAGCCGACATACCTCCCGAGCGCCCTTGCTCTAAGATGTTTCTGCTACGGCGGGCGGCGAGCGGCGGTTGCGATCGTCTCAAGGAGAACGTCCATGGGCGATGCCAATATGAAGGTCAAGAATGAAGGTGCCGTCGAGGTGTCAGGGCGCGACGTGCACCCCGAGAAGGATGCCTCGATCTACGAGCACATTTTTCACTTTTCGAGCGACGGGATCGGCATTCTCGATGCTCAAGGGTATTACGTGCAGCAGAACCGCGCCCATGCGGCCCTGCTCGGGTACTCTTCGGAGGAGCTGAGTCATGAGCGACCGTCGGTGCACATGGGCGAGGAGCAGTTCGCCGCCGTCATCGCGGCCTTGCAACGGGACGGTGTGTACCGCGGAGAGCTTCTCTGCCGGACGAAATCGGGCGCCCTGCGGCCGATCGAGCTGTCGGCGTTTACCCTTTTGAACGCGGATGGCGAGATCGCCGGCTATGTCGGGATCAAACGGGACATTACCGAGCGCAAACAGCACGAGCGGGAGCTCGAGCGGCGGTACGAGGAGCTGCATGCCGTGTATGAGCTGACGAAGAGCCTGTGCGCCTCCTGCCCGCTCGAAGAGATCCAGCGACAAGCGATCCTGGCGATCCAACGCGTCCTCAAAGCCGACCGCGTGTCGATCCTGCTCATGGACGGGACCGGACGGATGACCTTTCGGGCGTGGGTGGGTTTGAGCGACGGCTATCGACGCGCCGTCGAAGGCCACTCTCCCTGGTCGGGCCCCCGCCGCCCGGAGCCCATCAGCATGGCGGACGTGGAGCAAGAACCGGGACTCGGACCGTTGCGGGACGTGCTGCTCGCTGAAGGCATCCGGGCCCTGGCGTTCATCCCGCTCCTGTCGGGCGACCAACTGCTCGGCAAGTTCATGATCTACTTCGACCAGCCCCACGCGTTTACCGCGGCGGAGCTGCGGGACGCGCAGCACATCGCGAACTACATCGCGATCGGAATTCAACGGCGGCAGTCCGAGGAAGAGATCCAGAAGTTGAATCGCGCGCTGGTCGACAAGGTCCGGGAGTACGAGGATCTCGTCCATGCGCTCGAACAGTCCAAGGCGGACCTGCAGGACAAGGTTTCCGAGCTCCAACAGTTCGAGGACGTCGTGATCGGCCGTGAATTGAAGATGATGGAATTGGAGAAGGAGCTCGAGCGACTCAAGCGCCGGGCACCGGCGGGGCCCGGTCGCTAGCCGATCGACGACGCCCCGCGTTGCACGGCGGGCCGAGGACGTGTACGATCCCCCGCATGGCACACCCCGCCAAGCGCTTGCCCGCCAACGTCGAGGGGCCGTTCTTCGTCGATTCCACCTGCATCAATTGCGACACGTGCCGGCAGCTCGCTCCTGACGTCTTTCGCGAGGAGGACGACTACTCGGTCGTCTGGCGTCAACCGCCCGACGGCGACTCGACCCTCCGTGCGTATCAAGCGCTCATCGCCTGTCCGGTCGGTTCCATCGGGACCCACCGGGCCGAGCAGCCAGCTCTGCGGACGGCCCGTGCGAGCTTCCCCCTCCCGATCGCGCCGGGGCTGTACTACAACGGCTTCAATTCCGAGAAATCGTTCGGCGCGAACAGCTATCTCCTCCAACGTCCGGACGGCAATTGGCTGATCGATGCCCCGCGCTACACCGGGCACCTGGTCGAGGCTTTTACCCGTTTGGGCGGAGTCCGCAGCATCTTTCTGACGCACGCCGACGACGTCGCGGATGCGGCCCGGTATGCCGAGCGGTTTGGTGCGGTCCGCGTCATGCACGAAGCGGATGCCTGGGCCATGCCCGGCGTCGAGCGCCTGATCCGCGGGGCGGCTCCGTCCCCTCTCGCCGACGGCCTCTTGGCGGTTCCGGTCCCGGGGCACACCGCCGGGAGCACGGCGCTGTTCGCCGATCACCGGTACCTGTTCACCGGGGACCATCTCTGGTGGGAGCCCGACCGCGGCGAATTGGCCATGCCCTCGGTGTACGTCTGGTCGGAATCGCGCCTGTACGCGTCCACGGAACGTTTGCGCGACCTTCGATTCGAATGGGTGCTGCCGGGCCATGGCCACCGCATCTCGCTTCCCGCCGAGGCGATGCAGGCCGCGTTGACGCGGCTCCTCGCCGTTCGGGCGCTTCGAACACGGCACGTGAGGGCATGACATGCACATGGTGATGATGGTGTTTCGAACGTCGTTCGAGGACGAGGTGCTCCGCCTCATCGAGGAGGAGCGCCTCGCCTACACCCGAATCGACAACGTCCAAGGAAAAGGCGCGACCGGCACCGTCCCCGGGTCCGTGACATGGGGTGGCGCCAACACCATCCTGTTCATCGCCGTTCCGGACGACCGGCTTCCTGGACTGCGCGCCCGGATTGGTCGATTCGAGGGCGAGCTGGAGGGTCGGCGCAAAGCCGTCGGCGTTCCGTTTCACGTCTTCGTCCTGCCCTGCGAGCAGTGGGTCTGACCTCCGCCTTTCACCCTCGCGACGTCCCGAAGGGCCGTTTCCTCATCGGCCACCTTGCGGAGTTCCGCCGCCGGCCGCTCGAAACGATGGCGGCGTGGCACCGTGAGCTCGGCGATCTCGTGCGGTTTCGGCTCGGCCCGCGCACGTTCTATCTCGTCAGCCACCCGGCCCTCGCCGAGGAAGTGTTGCTCGAGAAGTCCGACGTCTTCGTAAAGGTCTACGATCCGGCGCGGCCGACGGGCCTTGCGCTCGTGCTCGGTGAAGGCCTGTTGACGGCGACCGGCGAGACGTGGCGGCGGCACCGGCGCCTCATCCAGCCCATGTTCCATCGGGCCCGCCTGCCGTCCCTGGTCGGGCGCATGGTGGAGGTCGCTGAACGCGTGATCGACCGATGGGACACGCACGGCCCGAACGAGCCGATCGACGTCGCCTCGGAGATGATGCGAGCGACGCTGGAGATCATCACGCGAACGATGGCGCAGACGACCGTGCTGGAGCACATCGGGACCCTCGAGCCGATGCTGCGAGTGCTCCTTCGCTTCGCCTTCAACGCGTTCCATAATCCGTTTCGTCTGCCCCTGTGGATTCCGACCGCCGACAACCGGACCTTCCGCCGGGCCACGGCGGTGCTCGACGGCATGATCTACGGGCTGATCGAGGCCCGCCGGAGGGACGGGGTGCGTCATGACGATGTGCTCGATCTGCTGCTCTACGGCCAGTCCGAGGAAGGGGGCCCCGGGCTGACCGATCGACAGATCCGGGACGAATTGGTGACGATCTTCAGCGCCGGACACGAAACGACCGCGAACGGGCTGGCGTGGACCTGGTACCTCTTGGCGAGGCATGCGGAGATCGCCCGGAAGGTGACGGCAGAGGTGAGGTCGGTGCTGGGTGAGGAGCCCCCCTCGGCCGAGGCTCTGGGGCGATTGGACTATACGCGCGCCGTATTCGAGGAAGCGCTTCGCCTCTATCCCCCGGCCCCGGCCGTACAGCGGCGTGCCGCCGTGGACACGACGCTGGGCGGACATCCGGTGCGGGCCGGCACGATCGTCGTCGTCGGGATCTACAACATCCATCACCACCCGGCGTGGTGGCCCGACCCCGAAGGCTTCAAGCCCGAGCGCTTCCTGTCGATGCCGGCCCGATCAAGCCCGCGACTGGCGTACCTCCCGTTCGGCGCCGGGCCACGGAGCTGCATCGGCAGCCACTTTGCCATGCTCGAGGCCGTGCTGCTCTTGGCGCTCATCGCCCGGCGCTACACGCTTGCGCTCGTGCCGGGGCACCCGGTCGAGCCGGAGGTCGCGATCACCTTGCGCCCTCGGCACGGCATCAAGATGACGATCCAGCGGGTTTCATGAAGGTGGTCATGCACGAGCGCCATCGAGCGGATCGGCCAGGTCGACCATGGATCGGCCGTCCGAGCCTGGTCGCCCCGGGGAGAGCCTCTCAAAAACCGGTCGTCCAGAGCGCTTCAAGGGTATGGAGCAAGCGGTCGGGATGCTGGAGCAACGAGTCCAGCAAGGCAATGTCGGGATCCTCCGGGACTGCCGGGTTGAGCTGATGGGCATGGCCGAACGCTCGGAGCAGCATCAGACGCCGCTCTGCGATCCCCGGCGCGCGTTCGACACCCACGACGACGCGCAAGGCCAGTTGCGAAAGAGCGACTCGATTGACGTCGGCCCGGCGCGTCCCCGCGTCGTCCTCACGGCTCCCGGTCATCAGGCGGCTCGCCGGTGCTCGAGGGACACCCCTTCACGGGGCCGGCGCCGGCGCTCCTGCGTCCACCAGGTGAGCCAGGCCCCGCCCGCCCACAGGAGGAACGTCAGCGCCGCGACGAGGAGGGCAAACGAGTCGGCCCGACCGAAGACCCGCTCGAGCTCGAGGCCGTGCATGAAGAACATGGTGAATCACCCATCGCCATTCTCCGGCACATCGACGGATAGAACAGATGTGCACGACGGGGATCCAATAAACACGACAGGCCAAAAGTCAATCGATACGAGGTCGCCGATACGAGGTCGCGGGACGGTATGAAGAGAGGGAGGAGAACGCTCCTTGCGAGAGCGTTGGGTCACGGTGGAGGTCTTGGTGAGGACTTTAGGCTTCCCAGTCAATGCTGGGCTTGCACACCGTCTTCAGCGCTCGACCCCCTGTTGGACAATGTTCCCTCGGGCGCGTTCAACTCCTCCCCACGAGTCAACATATGCTCTCCGCGGCACGGAGTCAAGGCCTCATCGTCGGTGCAAAGCCCGTCGAGAAATGATGCGAGGCGGCGGGCAATCTGGTAACGTAAGCCGCTCCGGGGCGTGACAACGGCCGGCAAGGAGGTGGATATGAGCGTTCCAACAGTGATAGCGGCCGTGGTGGCCGTTCTCGCCTCGTCCTCCGCCGCGGCCGGGGAGGTGCTCATCGTCGAGTGCCACGGGCAAGTCAATTTCACGGCCCGGGTGGACCTGAGCGAGAAAACGGTGACCTACCTCAACAGCGAGAAGTCGTACCCGCTGACTCGACTCGACGAGACCTACCTGGAATGGGCGGAGCATGATGATTACGGCCATTCGACGAACTCGCTGCACCGCCGCACGGGCTACTACACCGAAACCTTCACCCATTGGAAGGACGGGCGACGCGACGTGACGAAGGCCGTCTGCAAGCCCGTCCAGGAGCCTCGGCCATGACACTCGACGAAGCGCGGCGGCGCATCGAATCCGCGATCGCTCAATTCGGGCCCCACGCCGGCATGGCCATCGACCTGATCGTGAAAGAGGTACGCGGGGACCACGGCAAGGAAGCCGCCAACGACCTGATCGACGAATTCGACCTCGAGCTGTGCTACAACATCCCGCCGATCGAGTCGGTGGGCTCAGGCGATTGACCCCGAACGCGGAGGACGGCCCGTGATCCACCCCGGCAATCTGCGGCCGTCGCTCCTCGCTCCCTGGCGGAACCGCCAGTGTCTCTCTCGCCCTCGTTCCGGTACAAGCACGTCGTCGTTGACGGAGCAGGGACGATGAAGACGTGTCTGGATTTCAAGCTGTACGCCGATCAGCTCGCGGAGATGGCGCGGTGGGCCTACCGCAAGGGATGGGCGCCCGGGACGAGCACGAATTACAGCATCCGGCTCCCCGGCGCCGCCTCGCCCGCGGTCTGTGCGATCACGAGCTCCGGTGTGGACAAGGAACTGATCGAACCCGAGCACGTGGTCGTCGTGGACGGCCAGGGCCGATGCCTGGAAGGCGCCGCACGCCGGCCGTCGGCCGAGACGCGCCTGCACCTCATGCTCTACGAGACCGTGCACGCGGGCGCCGTGCTCCACACGCACTCGCTGCCGGCGGCCCTGTTGTCCCGGCTGGAAGAAGCGCAGGGCCGCGTGCGGCTCGGGGGATGGGAGTTGCTCAAGGGACTCCAAGGCATCGAGACGCATGCGTGCGCGGTCGATCTCCCCGTCTTCCCAAACTCCCAGGACATGGAGGCGCTCGCCGCGGTCATTGCGCCCAAGCTTCGCGGGGAAGGGCCCTGCTACGGGTTTCTCCTCGCCGGTCACGGCCTCTATGCCTGGGGGAAGGACCTGGCGGAGGCCAAGCGACATCTGGAAGTATTCGAATTTCTCTTGGAGTGCGAGCGGGAGGTACGAAGCCATGGCTACGCTACGGGTTCCCGACCATCGACTGTTTCTCTCGGATGAAGCCGACATTCGGGCGTTTCTCGATGAACGCGGCGTCTTCTATCAGCGCTGGGCGCCGGACTCTTCGCTCGGCCTCGACGCGGACGATGCCGCCGTTCTCGCCTCCGTCGAGCACTGGTTGAGGCCCTTCATGGCGAAAGGCGGGTATCGGACCGCCGACGTCGTCGCCGTGACGCCCGAAACGCCGAACCTGACGGTCATCCGGGACAAGTTCCTTCGCGAGCACACCCATAGCGAGGACGAGGTCCGCTACTTCGTGAGCGGCCGGGGCGTGTTCTGGTTCCACCGGGAGCGGCCGCGTGACGAAGTCTTCGCGGTGACCTGCACGGCGGGCGATTTGCTGTCGGTGCCGGCCAACACCAAGCACTGGTTCGATCTGGGGCCCGAGCCGCACGTGCGGGCGATCCGGATCTTCACCGATCAAGCCGGGTGGGTGCCGCACTATACCGACTCGGGGATCGAGCAGCGCTACCGTGAGTGAGACGATTCGTTGCGTGCTGCTGGACATCGAGGGGACGATCACCTCGATCGCCTTCGTGCGCGAGATCCTGTTCCCGTATGCGAAGTCGCGCCTCGCGTCGTTCCTCCGCGCACGCGGCCACGAGCCGGAGGTTCGTCACTGGTTGGACCGATCCCGCGACGCGGTGATGCGCGTGGAAGGCGCTCGTCCGACCGATAACGAGCTCGCCCGGGTCCTCGCCCGCTGGATCGATGAGGACCGAAAGGAGCCCGGCCTCAAAGGCATCCAGGGATTGATCTGGGAGGAGGGCTACCGAGCCGGCGCATTTGCGCCGGCGCTCTATGAAGACGTGCTCCCGGCCTTGATGCAGTGGCGGGCGAAGGGGCTCGACCTGGCCTTGTACTCGTCCGGCTCGGAACGGGCGCAGCGTCTCCTCGTTGCGCACACCGCGCAAGGCGATCTCACCCACCTGTTTTCACATTTCTTCGATACCCGGGTGGGGGCGAAGACAGAGGCCGGCTCCTATCGTCGGATCGTGGAGCACTGGAACCAACGTCCGGAGGCCGTGCTGTTCCTCTCCGACATCGAAGCCGAATTGGATGCGGCGCGAACGGCCGGTCTGGCCACGACCCACATCGTCCGGTCGGGGGGAAAAGCCGGGATTCGCCATCCGGTGAGCGGTGATCTTTCCAGCCTCGAGATTCCGCCTGTCCGGGCATCGGCCGCCGGTCGCGGCCGGCCCCGGTAGGGCGTCCGGGTCGCGATGCCGTGCCCGAGGCCTCGTCTACGACCATTGGTCCATTGCCGTCCCCGCCTGCCTGCGGTACAGTGAGGCCAGCTACTTCCGGAGGGCGTCACCATGGAGCACCTCAAAGCTTCTGCCGCGCTCGTGCTCGCCTTCGGTCTCTTCCTCGCCATCTGTGCGTTCGCCGCCCTCTTTGCCTACATGCGGCCCGTGCGGTGGAGCGAGCGCCGATTCTGGTGATCCGGCCAGCGGCGCTCGTTCGTGCGCTCCTCCTGCGTGCCCCTCTTCCTTCCAGACCGTTCCACTCGCCTCACCGACCAACCGTTCCCGAGCCCGGATTCGCGAAAGGGCCCGGCTCGATCGCCGGCGTCGTCGAGGACGGGGACGATGATCGGGAACCGATGTCCGAACGGTCGACGTGAGAGCCGGCTCCCATCTCCGCACCGCCGCTGGCTCCCACATCCGCTCCCAGCCCGGAGCCGTACTCCCCCGGCCTGCCGGTGACCCCTCGTTCCAGTCCGGACCGAGGGGCGCCAAACGACATTCCCGGCTGAGAGCCGAGGCCGACGCCGGGGACCGGACCGGCTGCTCCCGGCGCTCCCGGGCCGGGTGTGCCGACGCCGGGACTCCCGGAAAGGCCTCCGGGATTCGGTGTCGCGGCGCCGGGAGGAATGGCGCCGGCGTTGCCGCTCGGCCCTATCGCCCCGCCGGAGCCCCCTCCTCCGCTCGGCCCTCCGCCCACCGCTCCTCCGGTTTGGGCCACAGCCGATGAGGCTCCCAGGACCATGATCGCGAACCCAACGTGCATGATCGCCTTCAACCTGTTCATGACCTCCTCCGCGAGAGTGGGAGTTCAACGCCTGATTCACGATACCCAAGCCGACGCGGCGTCACCTATCGGCCGGACGGCAGGCGCGTGTGCCGGCCGCTCTGACGCGGGGCTCTTCGGCGGCCTCCAGGCGGCAGTCGATGGTGTGCCGGACCAGCGTGCCGGATCAACCTCACGTGGAGCCCGGGGCGTGACCTCTTTCGGACCGGCGGTGCGCCCGACGGTGGACGGCCAGATGGGAGACCGCCCTTCCCCTTTGCGGGGGCTTCTGTTACAACGCCGGGGGGTTGACGATGACGTTGATTGAGACGATCACGATCCTGATCTGTTTGTCCGCCGGATTCAGTTACGTCAATCACCGGTGGATCAAACTGCCGTTGACGATCGGGCTGATGGCGATCGCGCTGGCGATGTCGCTCGTCCTGCTCCTGTTGGGCAAGTTGGGGTTCGGCGTGGAGCAGGAGGCCGAGCGCTTCATCCGCGGCATCGATTTCAATGAAACCGTCCTGCACGGCCTGCTCAGTTTTCTGCTGTTCGCCGGCAGCCTCCACGTGAATCTCGACGATCTCTTCGACCACAAGTGGATCATCGCCACGTTGGCGTCCGCCGGAGTCCTCTTGTCCACGCTCATCGTCGGGCTGCTCGGCTACTGGGGGTTCGGGTGGCTCGGGCTCGATCTTCCCTTCGTGATGTGTCTGCTCTTCGGGGCGCTCATCAGCCCGACCGATCCGATCGCGGTGCTCGGCATCCTGAAGCAGGCCAAGGTGCCCAAGGCCCTGGAGATCAAGATCTCGGGTGAGTCGTTGTTCAACGACGGCATCGGCGTCGTGGTCTTCCTCATCCTGTTCGCGCTGGCGACGAAAGGGGGCGTCACCGTCGGGGAGAGCGTGACGCTGTTCGTCGTCGAAGCCCTCGGTGGCGCGGCGCTCGGGCTGGCGATCGGGTATGGGGCGTACGCGATGATCAAGAGCGTCGATGCGCATCAGGTGGAGATCCTGATCACGTTGGCGCTCGTCATGGGCCTGTACGGGCTCGCCGACGCCTTGCACACGTCCGGCCCCATCGCCGTCGTCGTCGCCGGCCTGCTCATCGGCAATCAAGGACGCCGGTGGGGCATGTCGGACACCACCCGGGAATATCTCGATACCTTCTGGGAGTTGGTGGACGAGGTGTTGAACGCCGTGCTGTTCGTGCTGATCGGCCTCGAAGTGCTCGTGCTCAGTTTCAAGACGCAGTACCTGGAGGCCGGCCTGCTGGCGATCCCGATCGTGCTGCTGGCCCGGTTCCTGAGTGTCGGCGTCCCCGTCCAGCTCTTCAGCCTGGTTCGGGAGCTCAGCCGGCGGGCGACGCTGATCCTCACGTGGGGCGGTCTCCGGGGAGGCATCTCGGTCGCGCTCGCCCTCTCGCTCCCGGCGGGAGACACGCGTGACGCGATCGTGACGATCACGTACATCGTCGTGGTCTTCTCCATTTTGGTCCAGGGCCTGACACTCGGGAAGCTCATTCGACCGAGCGCCGCGGCGCCGGAGCGTCAGATCAAGAAGGCGCCCGGCTATGTGGTCGAAGGATGAGGCGCCTCTCGCGCCTTGCATGTTCCCGGCGTTTGCAGTAGTTTCCTCCCATGCTGATCCGGGAGCTGGCACGGTCCGAACGCGGCCATGATCGTGACTTGGATCGGGCCGAGAAGAATCGACGGTGCATAAAAGGCGGCGCGGTGCTGTCGTTGTACGTGCTCGTCGCCATCTTTGTCTCCGCGACCCTGTGGGTCCGCGAGCATTATGATGTCCCTGCCGCCCCGCCCTTGACTCTGGACGATGTGCCGGTCGCCGAGGAGCAGGCGTGCCTGCCGCCCGACTCGGCCCTCTTCTCGGCGCCCACGGGTGTGACCGGCGGTGTCGAGCCGTGTCCGGACGACAGTGCCCGGCAAGGCTGACACGCGCGTGCGGAGCGGCTTCAGTCGTTCCAGCTCCCCCGCCTGAAGGAGTCCGGCCATGAGCGCGCCCGACGCGCTCCCGCTTCGACACCTCGACCAAGACGCCGCGCTTCGACGGATTCTCGAAGGCACGGCGACCGAGACCGGCTCGCGCTTCTTCCACGCGGTCGTCGAGAACCTCGCCAAGGCGCTCGGGACGCACGGTGCATGGGTGACCGAGTATCTGGAGCATGCCCGCAGGCTGCGGGCGTTGGCGTTCTGGATGGACGGCGCCTGGGTGCAGGACTACGAGATCGACATCGCCGGCACGCCCTGTGAACAGGTCATCACGACGAGTCGGCTCGTCCATTTCCCCGACAACCTCCTGACCTTGTACCCCGAAGACCCGGACATCAAGCAAACGGGCGCCGTCAGCTACTTGGGCGTCCCGCTGCTCGACGTGGATGGAAAAATTCTCGGACACATGGCCGTGATCGATCGCCGGCCGATTCCGGATGAACCGCGCGTTCACGCGCTGTTCCAGATCTTTGCCGCCCGGGCGGCGGCCGAGCTTCAACGGTTGCGCGCCGAGGCGGAGGTCCGCCTGCGGGAAGAAAAGCTCTCGCGTCTCGTCGCAAGCGCGATGGATGCCATCATCGAGCTCGACGGTGCGCTCTGCGTCTCACACGTCAACGGCGCCGCGGAGCAGGCGTTTCGCACGACGGCCGATGGGATGCGCGGCTCGAGCTTCGCGCGCTTTCTGGCGCCGGGGAGCGTGCGCAAGCTGGCCGACCTGATGAAGACGCTGCAAGACGGCGCCTCGTCGGAAGGGACGGGGGGCGGGCCCGGCGGACGATCGGCGCTGTGGATCCCGGGCGGACTCGAAGCGCGGGCCGCCGACGGCACCCCGTTTCCAGCCGAGGCGACGCTGTCCCGCTTCGAAGTGCACCGCCGCACCTGCTACACCCTCATCCTGCGCAACGTGGACGACCGGCTCGAAGCCGAGCGCAAGATCCGGTCGCTGTCCGCCGAAGCCGAGCTGCTCAAGGAGGAGCTGCAGGCGCTCCATCGGTTCGACGAGATCATCGGACAGAGTGAGACCATGGTGCGCGTCCTTCGCGACGTGGCGGAAGTCGCCGGCACCGATGCCACCGTGCTGATTCTCGGAGAGACGGGCACGGGAAAAGAAGTGATCGCCCGAGCCATCCATGCGGCCAGCCGCCGGGGGGACAAGCCGCTGGTCAAGGTCAACTGCGCCGCGATCCCCGCGACGCTGATCGAAAGCGAGTTCTTCGGCCACGAGCAGGGCGCGTTCACCGGGGCGACGAAGAAGCGGGAGGGGCGGTTTGCGCTGGCGGACGGCGGCACGATTTTCTTGGACGAGATCGGGGAGCTGCCGGTGGACCTGCAGGTGAAGCTGCTTCGCATCCTCCAGGAAGGGGAGTTCGAGCCCGTCGGGACCTCGCAGACCCGGCGCGTCGACGTCCGGGTGCTGGCGGCGACGAATCGCGATCTCGATCAGGCGGTGCGTGACGGCAGGTTCCGCCAGGATCTGTATTATCGGCTGAACGTGTTTCCCATCCAGCTTCCTCCCCTCCGCGACCGCGGGGACGACATCGGCCGGCTGGCGGCGGCCTTCGCCCGGCGGGTGGCCGAGCGGATGGGACGTACGATCGAGCCCCTCACCGAGGCCTGCATCCGTCGCCTTCGGGCGTATTCGTGGCCGGGAAACGTCCGTGAGCTGCAGAACGTCATCGAGCGGGCGGTCATCACGGCCCGAGATGGTCGCCTGAACTTCGACCGTGCTCTTCCCGAGGTGGCCCGGCCCGTGGATCCGGAGCCGCCGCCCGCGGCTTCTTCCCCGACACGCATTCGGACGATCAACGAACTCGAAGCCTTGGAACGAGAGAGCATTCTCGCGGCCCTGCAGGCATGCCAGTGGCGCGTCGCCGGTGAACAGGGCGCCGCGCGGCTGCTCGGCATCAATCCCTCGACCCTCAGCTCCCGAATGAAAGCCCTCGGTATCAAGCGCCCGTCCTGACCCCTTCTTCTCGTTCTTCTCGGCCTCCTCCCACACTCGCGAGATCCCACGAGCGCGATCGCGAGATCCCGCAAGTGGCGAGATCTCGCGACGACGCGTCGCCGTTGCCGATTCCTAACTCCTCGATTTTCTTGTGCCTCGCTCGCACGATCTTCTGGCATCCAGCCTGCTTTGAGCCCCGGCAAAAGAAGCCATGAGCCAGAGGGGGACATGAAGACGCGGCGTGACATCGGTTGGTGGTACTGGTTGGTCACGATAGTGCTCCTGGTCGTTGGGCTGACGGGTCGCCCGTGGGGGGGCAGCCTCGCGATCGCCCTGTGCGTGGTCCAACTCGCGCACTTCTTCTCGCGTGAGCGCTCGGTGTCGGCGTTTCCCGTGCAGGTCCGTCTGGTCTATCTGGGGCTTCTGCTCGCAGGGCAATGGGCTCCGCTGGGCGGCCTGTATTGGTTGATGGCCGTGGGGACGGCCGCGAGGGTGCTGGCCAACTACTGCCTCCTCGCCCGCCTGCTGTTGCTCGCCCCTTGGAATCGGCTCGAGCCCATGTCGGCCCGGCTCCTTCGACGGGTGTTGCTCTCTCCCCGCGCCCCGTCCTGCAGTGGAGCGAAAGAGGAGGGGTGGGAGCTCGCCCCTGCAGCGTCACGGTAGGTCGTCAGGAGTCGGGATGCGGTGGCAAGAGCTCTGTCGGAGGGCGGATCAAGCGTTGTTTCGCTCGCTCATCGGTCATCATCAACCTGAAGGAGGGTGTGTCATGGCACAGGCAACGGTGACAGGAACGGTCAATGGCGTGAGCGTCGACCGAATGACGGAGACCATCCAAGCGGTCTCGGGCACGCCGAGTCTCGGGGCGTTCAGGTTCCGTCTGGAGAACCGGTGGGTCGATGGATCGCGCAACCGGTCGACCATCAGCGGGTTTGCAGGCGCGGGACAGGAGGTCACGCACCCACACGCGTTCCGGCTCGAGGCCGATGAGCCGGAGATCCTCCTGGGCCAGGATAGCAGCCCCAACCCGGCGGAATACGTTCTCCATGCCCTCGCCAGTTGTTTGACTACCTCGCTCGTCTATCATGCGGCGGCCCGCGGGATCAGGGTCGAGGCGGTGGAGTCCCGCCTGGAAGGCGAGCTGGATCTTCGTGGTTTCCTGGGGCTTGCGGAGGACGTGCGACGAGGCTATCAGCGCATTCGCGTCGAGTTCCGGGTGAAATCCGATGCTCCGGCCGAGGCGTTGAAGGACCTCTGCACGTTCTCACCGGTCTTCGACATCGTCTCCAATCCCGTGCCCGTCTCGGTCATCGTGGAAAACCTGTAACGAGCCGTGCGCGCTGCACAAGGAGGACATCATGACGAGCCGCCTCATCGCCTTCGCGTTCGGAAGCCTCACCTATGTGATCTTCTTGGCGACGTTTCTCTATGCCCTGGCCTTCGTCGGGAACATCGGCGTCGCCCGCACGATCGACGGCGCGCCGCAGGTCCCCGTCGGGCAGGCCATCGTGATCAACCTGCTGCTGCTCGGACTCTTTGCCGTCCAGCACAGCGTGATGGCGCGACCCGCCTTCAAGCGCTGGTGGACCCGCGTCATCCCGAAACCGGTCGAGCGGAGCACCTACGTCCTCTTCTCGAGCGCCGCGCTCCTCCTGCTCTTTCATCTCTGGCAACCGATGGGCGGGACCATTTGGGACGTGCAGGAACCGATCAGTCGTGCCGTACTCCACGGCCTGTTCGGGTTCGGGTGGCTGCTCGTGCTGGTCGCCACGTTCTTGATCAACCACTTCGATCTGTTCGGGATGCGACAGGTCTGGCTCCACCTCAAGGGCCAGCCCTACACCCCGCTCCCGTTCAAGACGCCCTGGCTCTATCGGTACGTCCGGCACCCCTTGTACGTGGGCTGGCTGTTCGCGTTCTGGGCGACGCCGACGATGACGGTCGCGCATCTGGTCTTCGCGATCGCGACGACGGCGTACATCCTCCTGGCAATTCGGTTCGAGGAGCGTGATCTGGTCGCCGTGCACGGCCGCGCGTACGCCGAGTATCGCGAGCGGGTGCCGATGCTGATTCCGTCGGTCCGGTATGGCAAGCCGAGCGCCGTGACGGCGTCTTCGCCAACTCTGTAGCCGGGAAGGGCATCGGGGCGGCGCGACGCCGCTCCGATGCTCCAAGGAGGCGCGAATGAGGCCGAGTGCCCTCGATGGGAAACCGGACCGCCGGCCGCCGTGCTGGTGGAAGCGAATCGGATTCGCGGGATGTGGGTTCTTCCTCGCCAAGGGGCTGCTGTGGCTGATCGTCCCGCTCGTGTTGGCCATGTTCCGATGCACCGCGGTCAGGAGCAGGAACGGGTCACCGGGTGCGGGTGCGAAGAGCGACCGTTTGGCGCGATACGCGAGAGCGACGAGCGGGGATCATGGCGCCGCCTGTAAGGCCGCAAGCCGGCTGCTCGCGGCCTTGGCGTACTCAGAGTCGGGGTACTTCGCGAGGATCTCCTGGTACAGCTCCTTGGCATGCGTGAGATTGTTCTGTCGCTCCTCGAACTGGGCGGTCATGTAGAGCTCCTGTGCTCGGTTGTCGGAGCAGCCGGAGCCGGCTAGGCCGAGCAGAAGGATGAGGACGGGCAGTGGCGTCAAGAACCGCATCGGTCTTTGAAGGTCAGCTCGGCGATGGCCGATTTGTCCAGCTCGCCGTTCCCCAAGGCGACGAGCCGCTGATACTGGGCGTGCGTCGCCCGTGCAAGCGGAAGGGCCAGCCCGGCGGCCTCGGCGAGCGAGACCGCGATCCCCGAATCTTTCGCCGCATGAGCGGCCGAGAAGTAACAGTCATGGGCCCGGTGCTGCATGTCTTCACCGTCGGTCTCCAATACCCGGGATGCCGCACCGGTCTGTGCGAAGACTTCGCGCAACATCGTGAGGTCGAGCCCCAAGGCCGCACCGAGCCCGAGTCCCTCGGCGAGCCCGGCCGTGTTGATGTTCATGACCATGTTGACCAAGGCTTTGACCTTGGCCGCTTCGCCGGCCGGTCCGATGTAGCGGAGATGTGCGCTGAGGAGCGCCAGCAGGGGCTTTGCCCGTTCGAAGGCGGCCGGCCGCCCTCCGCACATCAGGTACAGGGTGCCGTTCCGGGCTTGCGGGATACTGCTCGCCATGCAGGCCTCGAGGCTCCGTCCCCCCTGCGCTTCGACCGCGCGCTCGACCTCCACGTGGACCTGCGGGGACACGGTCGCGCAATTGATGAACAGGCGGTCCTTGGCGTGATGCAACAGCCCATCGGGCCGGCCGCCGTCAAAAAGCCGCCGCATCGCAGCGTCGTCGGTGACCACGGTGAAGACCGTGGAGGCGCGCTCGGCGACCCGGTTCGGGCTCGTCGCCGCCTCGCAGCCCAGTTCGTCCGCGAGCGCGGCTGTCTTTCGCGCGTCCACGTCGTAGACCGCGGTCACGGCCACGCCTTGCTCCTTGAGCCGGCGAGCCATGTTGGCGCCCATGCGGCCGATGCCCACGAACCCGGTCGTCGTCCCCGTGTTCACCATCGAGCGTGCCTCACGTGTATGAAGGAAGGAGAGCGGAGGGAGTCTAGCATACTCGGGCGGTCTCAGCGAGACACGGGGACCTCGAGCGCGGTCTTGCCGATCGCCCATGGCGTCCATGCGGGGCGGCTTGGTGCCGGAGGGCGACGGTCGAACGCCGCATCAGTGACCGTACGACACGACCGGGACGAGCGGGGTCGCGGGGTCGAACCGGAGATCCGAGCCGGGACCCGTCCAGGGTCGAAGGGTTGGGCCGTCGTACTGATACCCGCCGCGGACGGGATCGGCCGCGAGCAAGAGAGGCGTATCCAAGTCGAGAACCTCGAAGCCTCCAAGGCCGAGCACGAGCCCGAAGGAACATCCCATGGCCACGCGGGTCTCGACCATGCCGCCGATCATGAGGCGAAATCCCAGGGCCCGGGCGAAGACCGCCATCTCGATGCCGAACAGGAGGCCGCTTTTCATGATCTTGATGTTGATCATATCGGCGGCGCGGTGAGCCGCCAGGCGTTGGATGTCCTGGATCGATCGCGCCGATTCGTCGGCGGCGATCGGAATCCCGAGCTCTCGTCGCAACGCCGCCATGCCCTGGATGTCGTCGCCTTGCACCGGTTGCTCGATCAGGACGAGTCGGCTTCCGATCCGGCGCGCTTCCTGGACGAAGCGACGGCACTCCGCTTCCGTGAATCCTTGATTGGCGTCGGCAATGATCGCCACTTCCGGGAGCTGCCGGTGCAGCATCTCCAGGCGCCGGAGGTCCTGGTCGAGGTCGCTCCCGACCTTCGTCTTGAGCAACCGAAAGCCCCGGCCGTACCAATCCTTGGCCAGCTCGACGGTGCGCTCGGCCGTCGTGATCGGGATCGTGATGTCGGTCTCGCGCGCCCTCACGTCGGCTCCGCCCCACAGGGCCCACAGCGGAAGGGCCAAGGTCCGGCAGAGCGCATCGAGCAAGGCGGTTTCGAAGCCGCACACGACGGCGGGGTGCTCCGGGGTCGCCTCGCTCCAGAGCCGGCCGAGCCGTCTGTACTCGGTGGCCGTCGCGCCGTGGGCGATCGCCGCCAGCTTGGCCGCCGCCCGCTCGCAGCTCTCGCGATCGCTCCCGCCGACCTCGGGAAACGGCGCGATCTCCCCATACCCGACGGCGCCCCCGTCCAGCGTGAGCCGAACGATCAGGTTCCGGGCGGTCGTGAGCCGGCCGGTGGCGACGACGAACGCGTCCGTGATCGGGACGTCGAGACGATCCACCTCGATCCGCGTGATCCGGTACATGGTCATCGTGAGGAGTCCCGCTTCATTGATCGGCTCAGCGGCACGGGTCGTCAGGGAGGAGACATGCCGGCGGTCGCGGCGTACGGTAGCGACCCCGTCCGGTGAAGTCAACGGTTGCCGGAGCGTGCCGCAGGAGGACGCGCGATTCCAGGCCGTAAGATGCGAAGTCGGCTTGCGTGCGAAGCTCGGATGCCCTAGGGTACGGTTGGAAGCGCGTGGTGCCGCGTCATGGAGACGTTCTTTTACTGTGGAGCACAGCCTGTCTGCACCGGCTGAGAAGCCGTTGAACCTTCGAGGAGGCCGTCATGCGATCGACCGTCGTGTTCATGCTCGTTCTCTGTCTCTTCGTCTGGTCCTTCATAGGCGCTCCCGCCGTTCGCGGATCCGAGCCGCCGGAGCCCCATGAGAGCCATCCCTCACCGACGGGACCGGTGATCCTGTTCGACAACCTCGGGAGGCTGCATCATCCGATCACGACGAGCGACCCGAAGGCGCAGCAGTACTTCGATCAAGGACTGCGCCTCATCTATGCCTTCAACCACGAAGAAGCGGTTCGCTCGTTCGAGGAAGCCGTGCGCCTGGATCCGGACGCGGCGATGGCGTACTGGGGGATCGCGTACGCCTTGGGGCCGAACATCAACGCCCCGATGGGGCGCGAGCAGGAGCGCCGGGCGTATGAGGCGATCCAGGAGGCCCGGCGACGGGCTGAGAAAGTGAGCCCGCGCGAGCAGGCCTACATCGAGGCGTTGGCGGTGCGCTACTCGACCGCGCCCGACGCCGATCGCAAGGCCTTGGACGCCGCCTATGCCGCGGCGATGCGGGTGCTGCATCAGCAGGATCCGGCGGATACCGATGCCGCCACCATGCTGGCGGAGGCGCTGATGAACCTCCGGCCGTGGGATTACTGGACGCAGGACGGCCGGCCGCAGCCCGGGACGATGGAGATCGTCTCCGTGCTGGAGGACGTCCTCACACGCGATCCGGATCATATCGGCGCCTGCCACTATTACATCCATGCCGTGGAGGCGTGGGAGCCGCAGCGGGCCGTCCCTTGCGCCGAGCGTCTGCCCTCGCTCGCGCCCGGCGCGGGCCACCTCGTCCACATGCCGTCGCACATCTTCATCCGGGTGGGGCGCTATGCCGACGCGGCGGAGTACAACACCCACGCGGTGACCGCGGATCGTCACTACCTCCAAGGCCGGCCGCTCTCGGGGATCTATCCCGTCGGCTACTATCCCCACAACATCCATTTCTTGTGGGCCGCCCTGACGATGCAGGGGCGAAGCGGAGAGGCCCGGTTGGCCGCCCGGGACTTGATGCGGAACGTGTCGCTCGACGCGGTGCGCCAGGTGCCTGAAATCGAGTTCTTCGTCCCGACGCTGCTGTTCGCCTTGGTCCGGTTCGGTCAATGGGACGACGTCCTCGCAGAGCCGGCGCCGCCGAGCGAGTTGACGTACAGCACGGCCCTGTGGCACTACGCACGCGCTCTGGCCCACGTGGCCCAGGGGCGCGTGGACGAGGCGGAGCAGGAGCACCGGCAGCTCTCGCGCCTGGTCGACGAGATGCCGCCCGATCGGATCATCGGGTTGAACTCCGGGCGGCGGCTGCTCACGATCGCCTCCAAGGTCGTCGAAGGCCAGCTCGCCGCCAGGCGAGGGCGGATGGATGAGGCCGTCGAGCATTTCAAGGAGGCCGTCCGGTTCCAGGACGACCTGCGGTACTACGAGCCGCCCGACTGGTACTATCCCGTGCGGGAATCGTTGGGCGCGGTGCTGTTGACGGCCGGCCGATACCGGGAAGCCGAAGCGGTCTTCCGCGAGGACCTCCGGCGCACCCCGGAGAACCCCTGGTCCCTGTATGGCCTGGCCCAGAGCCTGCGGGCGCGGAAGGCCAACAAGGAAGCCAAGGCCGTCGAGGAACGGTTCCAACGGGCGTGGGCGAACGCGGACTTGGAATTCTACCCGTCACGGTTCGAGGCGTTCCTGGCTTCGTCGCCGGCGGGTCGCTGAGTCTCCGGCTCGCGACCGCGCTCAGTACCCATCGAGGGCGGACAGGCGCGTGCAGCAGCCGATCGTCGGGTTTCACCAGGATGAGCACGGGGACTGGGTCGCCGACCTCGCGTGCGGGCATGGACAGCACGTGCGGCACCAGCCGCCGTTCGTCAGCCGCCTCTGGGTCCTCACCGAGGCGGGCCGAAGGGATCATCTGGGGCGGATGCTGAACTGCACGCGATGCGAAGAAGCGGGGACGGAATCGTCGTTGTAACGGACGGGCATCGTGCGAGACGATAGGAGTTGAACCGCGTCGTCGACCCTTTTCTCCGCAGCCCAGTCGGGGGAGCCCATGAAACTCGTCTCCGTCAATGTCTCGCCGATCAAGCGCTTGTCGTATCGCGGCAAATCCGTTCCGACGGGCATCTTCAAAGAGCCGGTGGCGCGGCCCGTCAGGCTCCGCGCGCTCGGCTTGGACGGCGACCACCAGGCCGATCAGGAGAACCACGGCGGCGTGGACCAGGCGGTCTATCTTTATCCCGCCGAGCATTACGCCTATTGGTCGGAGGTGTTGGGACGGACGGACCTGGCCTACGGACAGTTCGGCGAGAACCTCACGGTGGAAGGGATGACGGAAGCGGCGGTCCGCGTCGGCCAGACGTTCCGGATCGGGTCGGCTCTGATTCAAATCAGCCAGTCGCGGGTACCGTGCTACAAGCTCGGGGCCAAGATGGGATCTCAGGCCTTTCCGAAGCGGTTCTTGGACAGCCGGCGATTGGGCTTCTACGCCCGAGTCCTCGAGGAGGGCGAGGTGGCCGCCGGCGACACCATCCGACCCAATGGGATGGAGTCGGGAACGCTGACCGTCGCGGAGTTGGTGGACGTGATGTTCTTCGATCAGGACAATCGGGGCCTGATCCAGAAGGCGCTGCGGGCTCGCGGCCTGTCCGAAGGTTGGCGGGAACGGCTCGCGGCGCGGTTGTCCGCCCCCACGACCTCCTGACCGCATCCGATCTTTGTGCCGAAGCGGCGCTCGACCTCGGTCGTAACGTTTGATCCGAAGGAAGGACTCTCTGCCAGGACCGGGGAGAAAGAGGGGAGCGCGGGCGACCGCCCTGTCCATCGAGCCCGGACACGAAGAGGATCGGAGGACCAGATGAAAGCCGTTGCCGTGCTACCGGGGAAAGCCGATTCACTGCACCTGGCCGAGTTGCCGAAGCCGTCTCTCGCCGAGGTTCCGAATGGGCGGGGCGTGGTGGTGCAGGTGCTGCAGGTCGGCGTGGACGGGACCGACAAGGAGATCAACGCCGCGGAATACGGCCAGGCGCCGCCGGGCTTCGACTTCCTCGTCATCGGGCATGAGTGTTTCGGGCGGGTCGTAGAAGTCGGCGACCACGTCACCGAGCTTGCGCCCGGCGACTATGTGGTCCCGACGGTGCGCCGTCCGGGCACGAGCCCGTACGATGCGATCGGGCAGTACGACATGACGACCGACGAGGTCTACTATGAGCGCGGGATCAACCTGCGCCACGGTTACTTGACCGAGTACGTCGTCGACGAGCCGGAGTACCTCGTCAAGGTGCCGCGGGGGTTGAAGCACGTCGCGGTCCTCTTGGAGCCCACCTCGGTCATTGAGAAGGGAATTCTTCAAGCGTACGAGATTCAGCGCCGGTTGAAAATTTGGCGGCCCCGGCGGGCGGCGGTGCTGGGCGCCGGCACGATCGGGCTGCTGGCGGCCATGTCGCTCCGGATGCGGGGCCTGGAGGTGACGAGCTTTGGCCGAAGCCCCGCACCATACAAGAACTCGGATCTGCTGGCCGAGCTCGGTGCGCGCTATGTGTCGACGGCGGAGATGTCCCTCGGGCAGGCCGCCGCGAGGTACGGGCCGTTCGACGTCATGTTCGAGGCCACCGGCCATGCTCCGATCGTCTTCGAGGCGATGGAGCACCTGGGGAAGAACGGGGTGTTGATCCTGTCCAGCGTGACGGGCGGCGGGCGCCAGATCCAGGTGCCGGCCGACATGATCAACTTGGGGTTCGTGCTGGGCAACAAGGTCATGGTCGGCACGGTCAATGCCAACCGCGATTACTTCGAGGCCGGCGTCTACGATCTGTCGCGCGCCGAGCTCGAATTCCCCGGCTGGCTGTCGAAGCTCCTCACCCACCCGGTCGACGGGCTCGAGCGATACCGGGAGATGATGCGGCTCCTTACCGAGGCCAAGGGGGCGATCAAGGTCTTCGTCAACGTCGGGCGGCCCTGATTTATGCCCCGCCGGCCGCGCTCGGCGTCCCGCCGGCCTGCGCGCGCCGAGTCCGACCCCTGAACGCCGGGCGCAGGTCGCCGGCGCCCGGCTGCCGTGCCAACAGCCGCGTCGACGGCGCCGCTATCGCGGGGCGGCGTCTTGCTGTCGCGCGGACAGCGAGGCAGGCTGCCCGCGTACGTCATCCCCCGTCCCGTCCAGCGTCAGGATGTCGAGGTCGCGCAGCGCCGTGAGCGCGTAGTCGGCGTACAGCCGCTCCGCGCCCTTTGAGTAGGTATCCACGATACGGTGGTAGACGGCACGGGCCTGAGCAAATCGATGGTGGGTGCTGAAATATTGAGCCAGCGAGAACCAATTTTGTGCGGCTTGCTCCCGCAAGCGTTCGATCAGCGCGGTTTGTGCTTCCAGGTCTCTCACGGCTCGGCTGTCGGTCGCGGGTTGGGCGTTGGCCTTCAGCCGGGCGCCGAGGAGCTCGATCGCTTGGTTCTCGTGGACGGCCGCCTCCACCAGTTCCCGGGTCAAGTAGGCGTGAAATCGTTGTCCATGGACCTGCGCCGTTTCAGCCTCCGAAGCATAGCCCCCGTGGCCGCATCCCCACAGGCCCAGGAAGGTGATGAGCGCAAAGGAATGAAGGGTTCGACCGTATCCCATGTTGGCCTCATGTCATGGCTCGCGCCGTCCAAGCGCGCGCTGCGGGCCTGCTGATGATCGCCCTCGCGCCGCCGGAAGCAGCCAATCGTTCGCCGCGTCCAGGGTGCCCGAGCCCTCTCGGGCGTGCATTTCGCGGGCGTGCTGCATGCCATGAAGCCCGGCGGTGCCCGACTGCGGTCACGCATGGCCCGCTCCTTCCTAGAGCCAGGGGCGCCCGTCCTCGCTACCCTCTCACCCTATAGACCGAGATACTTAAGAAATTAATCGGTGTCGCGAGTAGGCGGGTGTAGGTGCAAGGCGGAGGGACGATGGTCGCAGGCGGCCGCACGCGCTCTGTCGCGGGCAGGACCGACACGGCGACTTCGCCGCGGTGTGCGGAGCCGTTCCGTGGGTGGTCGCCCGCCCGACGCTAGGCGAGGGAGCTCAGGTCGATGACGAAGCGGTAGCGCACGTCGGCGCGGAGCAGGCGGTCATAGGCGGCGTTCACCTGCTGAATCGGGATCACCTCGATGTCGGCGGCGACCCGGTGCGATGCGCAGAAGTCGAGCATCTCCTGGGTTTCCCGAATTCCGCCGATCAGCGAGCCCGCCAGCCGACGGCGGCGGAGGATCAGAGGGAACGCTTCCAAGGGCATGGCCGTCTCGGGTGCGCCGACGAGAATCATCGTCCCGTCGGTCTTCAACAGCTCCAGGTAGGCGTTGTAATCGTGCGGAGCGGAGACGGTGTCAAGGATGAAGTCGAAGCGCCGGCTGAGCAAGGAGAAGGTCTCGGGCGCGGAGGTCGTGAAGAATTCGGCGGCCCCCAGCCGCTTGGCATCGTCCCGTTTGCGGTCGGTATGGCTCAAGACGGCGACCTCGGCGCCGAAGGCCGCGCCGAGTTTCACGGCCAGATGACCGAGACCGCCCAGTCCGACGACGGCCAGGCGGTGCCCGCGCCCCACACCCCAATGGCGAAGCGGAGAATAGGTGGTGATGCCGGCGCACAGGAGCGGCGCCGCGGCTTCCGGGGAAAGCACCGCGGGAATCCGCAGCGCATAACGCTCATCCACGACGATCTGGGTGGAGTAGCCGCCATAGGTCGGCGTCCGGCGATCACGCTCGGTCCCGCTGTAGGTGAGGACCAGATGGTCCTCGCAGTATTGCTCGAGCCCCTTTTGGCAGGGCTCGCACTTCCGGCACGAATCGACGAAGCATCCCACGCCCGCCCGGTCGCCCACGCGAAAGCCCGTGACGGCGTCCCCGACGCGGTCCACCGTCCCCACGATCTCGTGACCCGGCACCATCGGAAAGATCGAGCCGCCCCATTCGTCCCGTACCTGATGGAGGTCCGAGTGGCAGATGCCGCAGTACTCGATGCGAATCAGCAGATCGTGAGGGCCGACCTCCCGGCGTGAAAAGGTGAAGGGCTCGAGGGGCGAGCCCGCCTTCATCGCGGCGTAGCCTCTGGTCGTCGGCATCGAGTCGTCCTCCTCCATGTCTTGCCTGCATTGTGACGTGCGGGAAGCGTGCGCTGCAAGGTGCTTCGGGCGGCCGGCCGCCGAGTACCCCTGCACTTCTTCGTACACGGAAGGCGGACGACCGATGGGCCGGCCGACTGGTTCACAGGGTTTTCCGGGTCGACTACCGTGAGGCCGAAAGGAGGCGGGTATGGCCACGGTTGTGACGCGAGCGAACCCACAGATCAGCGCAAGGAACCAGGTCCGCGGGCAGATCACCCACATCGAGCATGGGCAGGCGATGAGCGTGGTGACCGTCGAGGGGGGAGGGCATCGATTGACGGCGGCCATCACCAGGCAGGCGGCGAGCGATCTGGCTTTGCAGCCGAACCAGCCGGTGACGGCGATCGTGAAATCCACCGAGCTGGCCGTGCTGAAAGGCGATCCCGGCGACGTCAAGCTGAGCACCCGGAATCAGATCGCCGGACGGGTCACGAGCGTGCAGAAGGGGGCGGCCATGGCGGTCGTCAATATCGATGCGGGCCCGTTTCAACTCACGGCCTCGATCACGAAGCAAGCCGCCGAGGATCTGCACCTCAATGCCGAAGACCGCGTCGTCGCGCTGGTCAAGGCCACCGACGTCGTGCTGCAGAAGGGATGAGACCCGCTGATGGGCAGCGGTAAGGCGGAAGGAGAACCTCATGGTAAAGGTGCGGATCCTCCTGGGACCGGTCGGCGACCGGTGGAAGGTCACGGACACGTTCATCAATTACGATGATCAGGAGGTGGAGCAATTAGGGCCGATCGAGGCGGCCGTGGAGTACGAGGAAGCGATCAAGGAGGCGAAGCGCTGGGTGATGCTGAAGCTCAAGCATCGGCACCGGCGGGAGACGGAGGAGCAGGTCGGCTGGACCATAGAGCCGGCGCTGCCGGTCCGCCACCTGGCGAAGCTGTAAGCGCGGCACCGGAGGCCCGCGTCCTCCCGACCCCGCCACCCGTGATCTAGCCGTCGCGGTCGCTGGAATATTTGTATTCCGTGAAGACCTCGTCCACGACGAGCTGCGAGAGCGCGCTTCGGGCCGAAGCCAGGCGCTTGAGCACGGCGCCCGCTTCGCTGTCATCCAGCGCGTCCGTGCCGGTTGCCTGGACGCCGAACAGGTCGATCACCGTCCGGAGCTTCGCTTCGACGTCGTCCAACAGGCGGCATAATGCGGCGATCCGCTGGGCGACCAGATCTTGGAACGACAGCGCGGTGAAGATCTGGACGAAGCGGGTCTCGTTTTCCCGGAGCACGTCCTCGATCGTCTGGACCGCCCGATCGCCGGGATGGGCGCGCACGGCTTCACGAATGCGTCCTTGCGCCTCCTGGAGGGCCTCCGTCACGTCCATCACGACATGCGTGCCCTCTTCCGTCATGCGCTTGAGATCCGCCAAGTACTGTTTCGCGAGCGGGAGCTGCGCGGCGCTCGCGTTCATCGGCTCCTTGCTTTCGCTCAGCGTCGTCAACGCCTTCTGAATGTTCCGGGTGAGCCGGCCCAAATCGTTGAGCAAGTCAGACTGATCCATGGTCCTCCTCTGCGCGGGTCTGTTGCCGTATCGGTCGATGCCTGCTCCAGCTTGAGCGCCCGGGCGCAGCCGCGGATCGTCTATACTGTCGGCATGACCGCTCCGGATGCCGAGGTCCAGCGCCTGTTCGCGTCGAGCCGAGTCGGGATGCTCGCGACGCTCGGAGAGGAGTTTCCCCTCGCCTCCGCCGTTCCCCTTGTCGTCTTGGACGGGTGGACGGATCTGCTCGTTCACCTGAGCACGCTCGCGGCGCATACCCGGAACCTGCTGCGTAATCCGCGGTTGGCGCTCATGCTCGTCGAACCCGATCACCCCGACAAGAACCCGCTCGCCCTGACCCGGCTTGTCTTGGAAGGATCGGCGAGGCCCGTGGATCGCGAGGACCCGAAGTACGCCGCCCTGGCGCGTCGCTTCACCGACCGCTTCCCTGAGGCGGCCGTCACGATGAGCCTGATGGATTTCCAGCTTTGGCGTCTGGCGATGCGGCGCGCCCAGCTCATCGCGGGCTTCGGCCAGGCGTACACGGCCCTCGCCGAGGCCCCCGCCGCCTGGCGCCACCAAGGCCGCCCTGCGCCCAGACCCTGATCGTCCTCGGTCCGCAGGGACGCTCCTCGCTGTCGGCCCCCGTGTAACGATGCTGAGCCTGATGAGACATCAAGAGTGAGGAGGGCACCCGTGTGTGGACCGAGCGGCCGCCGGAGGAGACACCCGCCTGGCCAGGCAGGGCCCGGCGCCTGCTCCAGGCCGTGCTCCTCTTCACCCTGGGCGGGTTGACCGGCTGCCTCTCCCCGATCGCCATGCACCGCGCCGTCTTGGAATACGACCGGACGACGAGTCGCGTGGAGGCGGAGCTGCTCCTGCTCAACATTGCCCGGGCCCGGCACTATCGCCCGCTGCATTTCACGGCGGTGTCGAGCGTCGCGGCCACCTTTGATTTCCGCGTCAATGCCGGAATTTCCGGCTCGATCGGACGCGCGGTGGACCCGGATCAGCGCCCGATCACCTTGGACTATTCCACGACGGTGGCCGAGAATCCGACGATCACGATCATCCCGATCACCGGGGAGGAATTCACGAAGCGGGTCCTCCGGCCCTTCGAAGAGGCGCACGTCGAGTTTCTCGCGCACCAAGGCTTCGACATCAACATGATCCTGCGCCTGATGGCCCGCTCCATCACTATGGAGAGCCATGGAGGCCGGAGGGTCTTGTTCAACGCGGCCTCCCGTGGCGGCTCCTATGAGGAGTTCCGCCGGCGGCTGCTCCATCTCGCCGGCCTCGACGAGGCACGCCGGCTCTTCATCGAGCCGGTGACCTATGAAGAAGCGTTTCCGCTGGCGGGCGATCGCCCGCTGTCGCCGGCGGACGCCGTGGCCGCGCTCGAGCACGGGTACCGCTGGAGCATGCCGGCCGACGGGAGGCCGGCCGCGCTGATCAAGAAGGTCGTCGGCCGAATCGCGATCACGAACTACGATGTGACGCTGCTGAGCAATGAGGAGCGGCACCGGCTCAACGAAGCCATCGAGCGGTACTCCCGCGACTCCGTGTTCGTCGACATCCGCCCCGGCTTTCCGGGCGGCGACTATCCGATGCGCGGCACGATCCAGCTCCGCAGCTTCAACGCGATCCTCGCGTTCGTCGCCCGGGGCATCGCCGAGGAGCCAGGCTTCCACGTGGACCCCGATCCCCGGACGGGGTTCGTCCCGCGAAATCCCGCGCATGTCCTCGACGTCGAGGAGGCGGATCGCGCGCCCGCCGACGCGGAGTTCGCGGTCGAGTTCGAGGGCAAAGCCTATTTCATCCGGAAGGTGCCGCTGAGCCAAGGGATGGTGCCGAGCTGGAATCAGGAAGCGTTCGCGGTCCTGGCCAACCTCTTCCAGATGACGGTGACCGATGTGTCGGGCGCCAAGACGCCCATCATCTCGATCCCGAAGGGCGGGTGAGCGGCGAGGTGCGGATGACGTGCAGGGAGCTCGTGGAGGCGGGGACCGATTACCTGGAAGGGGCGCTTCCGCCGGCTCGCTCCGTGCGCCTCCACGCGCATCTGCTGCTCTGTGGAGGCTGCCGCCGCTATGTTGCGCAACTGCGCGCGACGGTGGCGCTGCTCCGGGGGCTCCCGGGCCGCCCGCTTCCCCCGTCGCTGCGTCATCGGCTGATGGCCGACTTCAGAGCCTGGAAAGCCAAGGACGAGGCGGCCCGCTCGCGTCTGTTGCCTTCCGGATAGGCCGGTGCTAGGCTGGCGCCACCTGTCATCCTCGTGATCGCCGCTGATGATGGAACGGCCGCCGTCTCCGGAAGATGCCGCCCTGCGCGCCATCGTGGAAGGCGTGGAGGCCCAGGTCGGTGAGGCCTTTTTCACCTCGCTGGTCCAGCATCTCGCTCGCGCGCTCGGCGTCCAGTACGCCTATGTCTCGGAATTGAGCGAGGACGAGACGCATTTCCGATCCCGCGCCGCCTGGGGGCGCGGCCGATTCCTGCCTTCGTTCGCCGTGCCCGCCGGCGGCCCGTGCGAGGTCGTCCTCACGCGACAGATCGTCCACCATCCCGATCGATTGCCCGCGCTCTACCCCCATGTCCAGGTGATCGCCGACTGGGGGGTGGTGAGTTACTGCGGCGTGCCGATCGCCGATGCCGCGGGCGGCGTGTTCGGGCATCTCGCCATTCTCGACGAGAACCCCATGCCGGACGCCTCCCGGGCCGTGACGATCCTGAAGACGTTCGCCGCGCGGGTCCATGCGGAGCTCGAGCGCATGCGCCTGGAGCACCGGCTGCACCGGAGCGACCGGACGTTGCGGGCGATCGCGGAAGGAACCGCGTCGACGGTCGGGGAGGCGTTCTTCGGCTCGCTCGTCCGGAACCTCGCCGCCGCGATCGGCGTGCGGTACGCCTTCGTGTCGGAGTTCGTCCCGGGATCGGACCAACGAGTGCAGACGCTGGCCTTTTGGACGGGGGACAGGTTCGAGGAGAATTTCGAGTACGACCTGGACGGGACGCCGTGCGAGGCCGTGCTGCGCGGCGAGGTCTGCCACTATCCGCGAGACGTCCGGGCGCTGTTTCCGCGCGACCCCGATTTGGTGAAGCTCGCCGCCGAGAGCTATCTCGCCGTTCCGCTCGTCGGTCCCGGCGGGCGGATATTGGGACACCTGGCCGCCTTGGACGTCAAGCCCATGCCGCTCGCCCCCGAGGACCTCTCGATCTTCACGATCTTCGGTTCGCGGGCCGGGGCGGAGCTCGACCGCACGCAGCTCGAGGAGGCGATGCGACGGAGCGATCTCGCGCTCCGGAAGATCGACGAGGGGACGGCTGCGACGACGGGCACGGAGTTTTTCAATTCGTTGGTCAAGACCCTCGCGGAGGCGCTCGAGGCCCGGTACGCGTTCGTCTCGAGGTTCGTCGGGGACGATCGGCTGCGGGTGCGCACGCTCGCCTTCTGGAAGGGAGACGGCTTCCTCGACAACTTCGACTATGACGTGGCCTCGACGCCGTGCGAGCAGGTCCTCGCCGGGAACGTATGTGTGTTTCCGAACCGGGTGCAGGACCGGTTCCCCCGCCACCGGGACGCGCTGGCCGCGTTGGAGGTTGAGAGCTATCTGGCGATTCCCGTGCTGGACCGCGCCGGGACCGTCCTGGGGCATCTGGCCGTGATGGACACCAAGCCCATGCGCGAAGATCCGCGCGTCCTCTCCGTGTTCAAGATCTTCGGCGTCCGGGCGGGCGCCGAGCTCGAGCGGGAACGGATGATGGCCCAGATCAAGGACAGCGAGGAGCGCCTGCGCGACCTCTTCGACGAGGCGCCGATCGCGTACGTCCATGAAGGCCTCGATTCCCGCTTCATCCGCGCCAACCGGGCCGCGCTCAAGATTTTGGGTCTTGCGCCGGATCAGGTCGAAGGCACCTACGGGAAGTCGTTCATTCCCGACACGCCCGAGGCGCAGCGCCGCCTGCGCGAGGCGTTCGAGTCCATCGGCCGAGGCACCGATACCAGCGGGGTCGTGCTCGAGCTGCGCCGCAAGGACACGGGAAAGCCGCTCTGGATCCAGTGGTGGTCGAAGCCGGACCCGAGCGGCACCTACACGCGCACGATGTTTCTCGACATCACCGAGCGGGTGCTGATGGAGCAGGAGAAGTCGCGGCTGGAAGCACAGAACACGTATCTCCAGGAAGAGATCGCGACCGAGCACAACTTCAAGGAGATCGTCGGGACGTCGGCCGCGATCAAGAAGGTGCTCCAGGCGATCGAGAAAGTGGCGCCGACCGAGGCCACCGTGTTGATTACGGGCGAGACGGGAACCGGCAAGGAGCTGGTCGCCCGCGCGATCCACGACCTGAGCGCCCGTAAGGACCGCGTGCTGGTCAAGGTCAACTGCGCCGCGATTCCGGCGGGCTTGATCGAAAGCGAGTTGTTCGGGCATGAGAAGGGCGCGTTCACCGGAGCCCTGACCCGGAAGATCGGGCGCTTCGAGTTGGCCGATCAGGGGACGATCTTTCTCGACGAGGTCGGCGAGATCCCGCTGGATCTGCAAACCAAGCTGCTGCGGGTGCTGCAGGAAGGAGAGTTCGAGCGGTTGGGCGGCACGAAGACGTGGAAGGTGAACGTCCGGGTGATTGCGGCCACCAATCGCAACCTCGAGAAGGAAGTGCGCGAGGGACGATTCCGGTCCGATCTCTACTATCGGCTCCATGTCTTCCCGATCCCGCTCCCACCCTTGCGCGATCGTACCGAGGACATTCCGCTGCTGGTCGGGTATTTCGTCGGCAAGTACGGGGCGCGGCTGGGCAATCAGATCGAGACCATTTCACCGGCGTCCTTGGCGGCTCTTCAGGCCTACGAGTGGCCGGGGAACATCCGCGAGCTCGAGCACGTCATCGAGCGCGCCATGATTCTCACGCCGGGCACCAGGCTCGAGCTCGGCGACTGGGCGCCGAAGAGCGGGACCGTCTCGAGCGACGGTCGGATCGCGACGCTCGAGGACCTGGCGCACGCGCAGCAGGAGCAGGAACGCGCCCACATCCTTACCGTGCTCGAAGCCACCGGTTGGCGCGTCAGCGGCCCGAAGGGGGCGGCCGAGGTCCTCGGTCTGAAGCCGACCACGCTCGAAGCCCGCATGAAGAAGCTCGGCATCGTCCGCAGCCGATAGTCCCAACCTCGCTGGGACGTTCCCAACAACATTGGGAGGTCGATCCGGCGCCGGCCGGGGAGTCCTGACCGCGACCTCCGAAAACCCCTCGTCTTGCAAGGCCGCGTTCTCGTCCCCTCGGGTCACCCGATCGGCACGCGCCTTGCCATGTCTACGGCCATCTCGACGTTCGGAGGCCGGCATGTTGCGCATCTCGCGATCCGCCGACGATGGAGCCACGGTGAGCCTGAGGCTCGAAGGAAAGATCCACCGGGAGTGGGTCGCCTTGCTCGAGCAAGAATGCCTGCAGTTGAGCGCGGCGGGAAAACGCGTCGTGCTGGATCTCTTACAGGTGTCCTATATCGACCGCGAGGGCGTCGACCTGGTCAGGAAGATGCGACAGGGCTCCGTGCGTCTCGTCAATTGTCCCGCATTTCTCCAAGCGCTGCTGAGGGGAGGACAGTCATGAGTCAGGTCAGGGCGAGAGCGGAGGCCATGGAAGGAACGGCCTATTTGGCGGCGACGGGCGTCGATGGATTCTGTGCGGCGGAGCTCGATCGGCCGGACGAAGGGAGCGCGACCGCCGCGGACGCCGAGCTGGTCGAACGGCTGCGGCGAGGCGATGAGCAGGCGTTTGCGTGGATGGTGGATCGCTATCACGGCTCGCTGATCCGCCTGGCGCGTGCGCACGTCGCCGATCAGTCGGTCGCCGAAGAGGTGGTCCAGGAAACATGGCTCGCGGTGCTGGAGGGACTGGACCGGTTCGAAGGGCGGTCCTCGGTGAAAACGTGGATGTTCAGGGTCCTGACGAACAAGGCCAAGACGCGGGGGGTCCGCGAAAGCCGCCATATGTCGGTGTCGCCGCTTCCCGCCGGCGACGAGGACGGCGACGAGCCGGCCGTGGATCCGTCCCGCTTTCGGGCCACGGGACATTGGGCCGACTATTGGGAGGCGTATCCCGCGCAGTGGGACGACGAGACCCCTGAGAAGGTGTTCCTCACCAAAGAAGGCACGGCGTATCTCGAAGGTGCGATCGCCGCGCTGCCGCCGAACCTTCGCCAGGTGCTCGTGCTCAGGGACGTCGAGGGGCTGAGCTCCAAGGACGTGTGCGATCTGCTGGCGATCACCGAGGGGAACCAGCGGGTCCTCCTGCATCGGGCTCGCTCACGGGTGCGACGCGCACTGGAACGGTACCTGGAAGGAGGCGGACGATAAGATGACCAGGGAGGAGATCAAGATCTACGTGCTCGATTACCTGGCGGGGCGGATGACCTGCAAGGAGTTCGTCGACATGGTCACCGATTATCTGGACGGGACGATGCGATGGCCCGCACGGCTCCGCTTTCACCTGCATCTCGGCCTCTGCCTCGGCTGCCGGAACTACCTCCAGCAGATGCGCCACAGTATCCGGACGCTGGGGGCGCTCCCGCCCCAGCCGCCACCTCCGACGGTGCGCGAAGAGCTCGCACGGCGGTTCAAGGCGGCCCGGCGCCCGTGAGCTCGGACGGCCTCATAAGTCCGTTTGGTTGGTTAGGCGGTTTGGTCCGTTTAGTCCGTAGGATCCGTTTGGTCTGTTCCGGGGTCAACGGACACAACGGACCTAACGTTTCCCAGGGGGAGACAGAGCCGGGGGTTCTGATCTAGTATGAGGTGCAGGCTGCGGAGCGTTCGTTGAGACCGTCATCCAAACAGACCTAACGGACCAAACCGACCTAACGGACTCAACTGACCGAATGCCTGTAACGGACTCGAGTCCACCGAGACTGATGAGCAAGGAGCGAAACATGAACCACACAACGGTGAACATCGAGTCGACGCCGGCCATGACGGCCCGCCCTTCCGCCGCCGGGAAAATCCTGCTCGTGGCGGTCTTTGCGGCGGCCGTCCTGGCGTTTTTCTACTTCGACCTCAAGCAGTACCTCTCGCTGGAGGCGCTGAAGGCGAATCGAGACCGCCTGCTGGCCTTTACCGAGGCGAACTACGTGTCGGCGGTCGCCGCCTACATCCTGCTGTACTGCGTGCAGACGGCCTTTTCGCTGCCCGGGGCGGCGATCCTGACCTTGGCCGGAGGCTTTCTATTCGGGAGCGTGCTGGGGACGCTCTACGTCAATGTCGCGGCGACGTCCGGGGCGACCTTGGGATTCCTGGCCGCCCGCTATGTGCTGCGCGATTGGGTCGAGCGCAAGTTCGGCGACCGCTTGGGCCCGATCCAAGAGGGGTTCGCCAAGAACGCGTTCAGCTACCTGCTGACGTTGCGGCTGATCCCGATCTTTCCGTTCTTTCTCGTCAACCTGGTCTCGGGCCTCACCCGGATCCAGGTGGGGACGTACGTCGCGGCGACCGCGATCGGGATCATCCCGGGCAGCTTCGTCTTTGCCAACGCCGGCCGGCAGCTGGGCTCGATCAACTCGCTGAGCGAAATCGCCTCGCCCCGCGTCTTGGGTGCCTTTGCGTTGCTCGGACTGCTCGCGCTGGTACCGGTCGTCTACCGGCGCGTGAGCGGTGGCCGGGCCTGATGTGGACGGATGTCGTGAAGAGGATGGAGCCTGCCATGATGATGCCCCGCGACGGCCACACACTCGTACTCCCCGACGACGAGCATAATCGGGCGCTGGTGCAGAACGTGCACCCGCCGGGATGGGTCAACCCCGAGCCGAAGGGCCGGTACAACCTCGTCGTGATCGGCGCGGGGACGGCCGGGCTCGTGACCGCGGCGATCGCATCGGCCTTGGGGGCCAAGGTCGCGTTGATCGAAAAACATCTGATGGGCGGAGATTGCCTGAACGTCGGGTGTGTGCCCTCCAAGGGAGTCATCCGCGCGGCCCGCGCCTGGGCGGAGGTCCGGGACGCGGAGGCGTTCGGGCTCCACGTCCCGGCCGGCACCAAGTACGATTTCGCCGCGGCGATGGCCCGGATGCGGAAGCTGCGGGCGCGCATCAGCCAGACCGACTCGGCGCACCGGTATCGCAAGCTGGGCGTGGACGTCTTCATCGGCGAGGGACGATTCGCCGGGCCCGAGACCGTCGAGGTCGGCGGCGCCCGGCTGCGCTTCAAGAAGGCCGCGATCTGCACGGGCGCTCGCGCGGCGGCGCCGCCGATTCCCGGGCTCGAGCAGGCGGGCTACCTCACCAACGAAACCATCTTTTCCTTGACCGAGCTGCCGCCCCGGCTCGCCGTGATCGGGGCCGGACCGATCGGGTGCGAGATGGCGCAAAGCTTTGCCCGGTTCGGGAGCGAGGTCCTGCTGTTCGAGCGCATGGGCCACATCCTGCCGCGCGAGGACGCCGATGCGGCCGAGATCGTCCAGGCGCAGATGCGGAGGGACGGGGTGCGGTTCGTGTTCGACGCGAAGGTCACCCGCGTCGACATCCGAGGGAACGAGAAGGTCCTCCAGTACCAGATGAACGGCGGCGTGAAGGAGGTCGTGGTCGACGAGATCCTCGTCGGGATCGGCCGCGCCCCGAACGTCGAAGGGCTGGGCCTCGAAGCGGCCGGCGTCGAATACGACACCACGAGCGGCGTGAAGGTGAACGATCGGCTCCAGACGACGAATCCGCGGATCTACGCCGCGGGGGACATTTGTTTTCCGTTCAAGTTCACTCACACGGCCGATGCGATGGCGCAGATCCTGATCCAGAACGCGCTGTTTCCCCATCCGTTCGGTCTCGCGTACGCGAGCACCACTGCGTTGATTATTCCCTGGTGCACCTATACCGAGCCCGAGATCGCCCACGTGGGGTTGTACGAAGCCGAGGCGAAGGCCAAGGGGATGGCGGTCGACACCTTCACCTTCACATTGGACGAGGTGGACCGGGCGATCCTCGACGGCGAGGACGACGGGTTCGCGCGCGTGCACGTGAAGAAGGGCACGGACACGATCGTGGGCACCACGATCGTCGCCGCTCATGCCGGAGACATGATCAACGAGGTCTCCGTGCTGATGAAGGCCGGGCTGGGCTTGAGCACGATCGCCGGCACGATTCATCCGTATCCCACCCAGGCCGAAGTCGTGAAGAAGGTGGCGAACGCCTGGCGGAAGACGACGTTCACCGAGGGGAAGAAGCGGGTGCTGAGCAAGTGGTTTGAATGGACCCGATGAACGAGGGGGGCAGGCGGCTCGGGCGTCGCCGGGTCGGCCCCGTGCGTTTCAAATCCAAGCCGGTCTCGTACCGTGGTCTCGGCCTCCTGGCCGGCTGGGTTCTTTGGGTCGTCGCGACCATGCCGGCCGGATTCGTCTCCGCGGAAGAAGGAGGCGTCTTGCCGGTCGGGGCGTTTTCGCAGGCCGCGCCGGGCACCGAATGGCCGCCCGGCTGGCGGCCGTTGACGTTTCCGAAGATCAAACGGCATACGGAGTATGTATTGGTGCGGGACGGAGACACCGTCGTCGTGAAAGCGGTGAGCAACCGATCGTCGTCGGGTCTGACGAGGGAGATCACGATCGATCCACGGCAGTATCCCGTCGTCCAATGGCGCTGGAAGATCGGCAATCTCATTCAGGCGGGCGACGTGACGCGAAAGGACGGGGACGACTACCCGGCGCGGCTCTACATCACGTTCGCGTACGATCCGGCGAAGGTCGGCTTGTTCGAGAAGGCCAAGTACGAGGTGGCGCGGCTGGTGTACGGACAATATCCCCCGACGGCCGCCTTGAACTACATCTGGGAAAGTCACGCGTCCGTGGGGACCATCGTCCCCAACCCGTTCACCGACCGCGCGCGCATGATCGTGGTGGAGAGCGGCGCCGCCCGCCTGAATCAATGGGTGGATGAAGAGCGCGACGTCTACGAGGACTACCGGCGCGCGTTCGGCGACGAGCCGACCATGATCTCGGGGGTCGCGATCATGACCGACACTGACAATACCGGGGAGTCGGCCACGGCCTACTACGGCGACATCGTCTTTCGAGCCCGGTGAGTGTTCAATCTCCTATACGCACGGTGGTATGCGCGCAGCTCCTGGTCTCTCACTCATCCTGATCGTGCTGATGGCCGCCGGCTGCTCGTCGGCTCCGCGCGCCTTTTCCCCGCGGGATCCCATTCCTCTGGAGGCCTTCTCGGAGCAGCCCTTCAACGAAGTCCTCCACGCCCACGTCGCCGACGGCGTCGTCGATTATCCGGCGATCGCCCGTGACGATCGCTTTCGGTTGCACCTCCGCCGGCTCGCGCGGTTCGATCCGAATTCGTTGCCGTCCCGTGCACACAGCCTGACCTTCTGGATCAACGTCTACAACGCGTATGCGATCAAAGGGATTCTTGATGGGTATTCCCCGCGGACGCTCTGGGGCCGGTACCGGTACTTCATCAGCGTCGACCACGAGATCGGCGGCCGCCGGATCAACCTCTACGATCTGGAACGGGACCTGTTGATTCCGGATTTCCAGGATCCGCGCGTCCACTTTGCGATCGTCTGCGCCTCTCGGTCCTGCCCCAAGCTCCGTTCCGAGGTCTACTCCGCGGAGCGGCTGAACGAGCAGTTGGAGGCAAGCGCCCGCGCGTTCGTCAATGATCCGACCAGGAATCGGTTCGATCGCGATCGGAAGGTGGCGCACCTGTCGATGATCTTTCGGTGGTTCGAGCAGGACTTCGCCCGGCGTTCGGGCTCGCTGCTCAAGTACGTCGCGCAGTACGTGTCCGACCCCGACCTCGCCCGAGAGCTCCCCGGTTATCGGGTCGAGTTCCTCGACTACGATTGGAGCCTCAACGGGGTAGCGGGTAGAGGGATAGAGGGGTAAATGGGTTATGAGAGGTATGTGATAAAGGGGTATAGGGGTATGGATAAAGGACATCTTTTCCCCACATACCCCTCGACCGCATAACCCTTATCACTATTCATGGTGATTCGGCCTGACGAGCGGGTGCCGATCGCGCGGCTCCTCACGTTCCTGATGCAGGGAGAGCTGCTGGCGAGGGATTGCGCGCGGGCCCAGGCGGACCTCGCCGCGGATGTTCGGCAGCGCCGCTTCCTCCTTTCGCAGGCGCGGCAAGAGGCGGCTCACGCGCTCGTGTTCCATGGAGCGATTGCGTGACTCGCCCCGCGCCAGGTCGGCGACGCACCGCTGCTTCGGCCCCTCGCAGAGTGCCGCACGCTCCTCGACGCGGCGCTTGCACGCGGCGATTGGTATGAGTCCCTCCTGGCCGAACAGGTCATCTTGGAAGGCCTGGGGGAGTCGATCCTGTCGCGGATCGAAGAAGGGCTCGCCAAACGCGGCGCCCCGTTTGCGCGCCTCCGGTGGGTGCTACTCAAGCAAGAAGAGGCACATCATGCGTTTGGCGCGCGCATCCTCGAGCGCGCGATCGCGGCCGGTGAGGTCTCCGCGGAGGGATTGCGGGGGCAGGCGCAGGCCTACCTCGCCCTGGTGGACCGCATGGTCTCCGGCCTGGCCGACGTGTTCGATTCAATCGATGAAGATCCGGGCCTGTATCTCCGCGGGGCGCGACAGCGCTGGCCCGCGTGGCTGCCCGCGAGTGGGGATTGGGTAGGGATAGAGGGGTAGAGGGATAGTGGGATAGTGGGGTATGGGGATAGGAGAAGCGTCGCCGCCCATGATCTCGGTCATCATCCCGGCGCTCGATGAAGAACGTGTGCTGCCCGCGACGCTCCGGCACCTGTTCGCGCAACAGGGCGAGTACGAGGTGATCCTCGTCGATGGGGGGAGCACCGATCGAACGCGATCGATCACGGAAGGGTACGCCGAGATCAGGCTGGTGACGGCGCCCAAGGGCCGGGCGAGCCAAATGAATGCCGGGGCGCGGCTGGCCCGGGGGCATTGGCTCCTCTTCCTCCACGCCGATACATTCCTGCCCGCCGGAGCATTGGCCCGACTCAATGCGCTCGAGGACGATCCGGCCGTTCAAGCCGGCGGCTTCCACCATGGCTTTTCCGGCGATGATTGGCGTCTCCGTCTGATCTCCCGACTCGACAACTTCCGCTGCCGCCACAGCCGGATCATCTACGGCGACCAGGCCTTGTTCGTCCGCCGTGCCCTCTTCGAGCGGTTGGGCGGCTTCCCCGAGCAGCCGATCCTCGAGGACGTGGCCTTCTGTGAACGCCTCGTGCGGGTCGTCCAGCCGATTCTGCTTTCGCCGCCGGTCGTCACCGACGCCCGCAAGTTCCTCAAAATGGGGATCTGGCGCAGTTTGGCACGGGTCCTCTTGATCATCTTGCACGTTCAGTTCCGGCTTCCGGTCCTTCCCCGAGCCTTCTTTCAGGATATCCGCTGACCTCTCCGTCCGTTTACCTTTTCAAGCCCGCTTCGTCTAACCGGGTGAACGACGCGAAAGGAGAGCGCCATGAATCCATTCAGCTTCTGCCTGCACGCCGTCCTCGTCGGGGTGGTCTTGCTCCATGGGGCCGCCTTGCCGTCCCCCGGACATGCGGCGGGGGGCCAAGAGATTTCCGGCGCATTGCCTCGAACCGAAGCCGGGGCCGTCGACATCGTTGCGCTACGGGAGGCGGTTGCCGCAAGAATCGCGGAAGGGGCGCGCGAGGTGCATGTCCGAGACTTCTCGCTGTCCCCTGCGGAGGCCCGCGCGCTGTTGCTTGCCGTCGATCGGAGCGACAATCTGTTGAGACAGCTCGCCGACGGGATTCCACAGGACGGCGTCGAGCGGCAGGTGGCGCTTCGAGGGAGCGTGGACGGCCAACGGGTCGACGCCCGGGTGCAACGGCAGGAAGACGGCGCGTTGCCATGCGAATCGACGGTGTGCGCGTGAACGAGATGAGCACGGCCGAGCGGGAACGGCTGGTGCAGGACCTGAGCACCCGGACCGGGTTCGACCGCGTGCGGATCGAGGGCGTCGATGCCCAGGGGAGGGACATCCGCTTGGAATTTCGATCGGACAAAGGGCTGGTCAAACACGAGACCCGCGGCGAACGGGGCCGTGATCGGGCGCAGATGCAGGCGGAGCCGGGAGCCGACGAGCCGCGTGATGACCGTCCGTTCAACCGGCGGGACGACCGCCGAGTCGACCGGCAAGAAGATCGCCGGATGGACCGCCAAGTCGACCGGCACGAGGATCGCCAGCGCGAAGATCGTCGGATAGACCGGCGGCTCGATGCGGGCCAGCGCGCCGATCGGATCGAACGGATGGAGCGCCTTCAACGGCCGAGCAGGTCGATCGTCCGGACCGATCCGTCCGTCCGGAACGGAGCGGCCGAAATTGAGCTGACCGTGACCGGACGTTGACAGGGGACCATGATCCCGGTAGGTAGGAGGGTTCCACTAGCTGTAGGGAGGTCTACGATGACGTCTCGGAGGTGGATCGGAGCGCTGGCGACGGCGCTCATGCTGCAAGGGGGGCTCGTGCCCGCTCAGGCTCAGGTCGCGTCGGACGACGTCCGGCTTCAAGTGCTGCAACAGGAGGTCGATGAGGATGCCGCCGCCAAGGTCCAGAAGACCAACGCCGAGGCCTTGGCGAAGCAGTTTCAAGTCCAGCCCAAGGTCGTCGAGGAGTTGCGGGCGGCCAAACAAGGGTGGGGGGAGATCACGATCCGGATGGCGCTGGCTCAAGAGCTGACGAAGGCCGATCCGAAGGCGTATCCGACGATGACCGAGGCGCTCGCGAAGGTCGGCGATCTCCGGTCGGCGGGAATGGGATGGGGGAAGATCGCCAATGATCTCGGGTTCAAGCTTGGGCCGCTCGTGAGCGAGGTCAATCGCGTGCGGCAAGAGCTGCGGGCGGAAACCAAAGTGACGACCGGAACGCAGGATCCATCGAGGCTCAAAGGAGACGAGGCGCGCGGACCGGCCAAGGAGAAGACCGGGGAGCGTGCGCAACGGCCGGATCGCCTCGAGCGCGCGCAACGGCCGGAGCGGCCCGAGCGTCCACAAAGGCCCGAGCGACCCGAGCGGATGGACCGGCCGGACCGTCCCGAACGGCCGGGCCGCTGACCCCTCGTGCTCGTCGTCCCCCTCACATCTTGCTCAGTAGGTGACCATGGACAGTCGGGTTCTGCCCGCGCTCGGCGGGCTCGTGGTGGTTGTGCTCGATCTGATCGCCGGTGTTCATCACAGCTCGGCCGCCGAGCAGCAGTGGCAGGTGAGTCTGTCGCCGACCTACACGAGCGGCAATTTCGGGACGGATACACGGACGGATTTTCTCTATGTCCCGTTCGTCGTGCGACGCTTCTTCCGGGACGGCGACGTCTCGCTGACCATCCCCTATGTCAGCGTGACGACCGACGGCCGCGTGACGTTGGTGAGTGGCGTCCCCAACCGGATCGATCGGCGGGGCCGGGGCAGCGGGAGCGGCGGCAGCGGAGGGAGCGGAAGTGGCAAGAAAGAAGACGATTCGATCTTGGCTGCCGGTGTGCCGCCCGGCGGACGGGTGACGAACAGCGGGCTGGGCGACGTCATCCTACGCGGGCGCTACTACGTGATCGATGAGCGCGGTCCGTTCATCCCGACCGTCGCCCTGACCGGCCGCATCAAATTTCCCACGGCGGACGCGGACGAAGGCCTCGGCACCGGGGAGTTCGACGAGGGGGCCGGGATCGAGGTGTCGAAGCTGGTGACCAAGAAGGTCATCGTCTTCCTCGACGGCGGCTATACGATCATCGGCAAGCCCGAAGGATTCAATCTGCGGAACCAATGGAACTACGACGTCGGAGCGGGCTACTACTTCACCAAGGACCTCCTGGGCAGCGTCTACTACGAAGAGTATCGATCGCTGGTCTCAGGCCTTCAGAACCCGCGCGATTTCCTGTTCGCCGTCAACTACCGGGCGACGGCGGCGTTCCGGATGAATGCCTCGGTGCAGGTCGGTCTGTCCAACGGGGCGCCGGATTACGGCCTGACCGGGGGCGTCAGCTACCGCTTCTGAAAAGACAGGTTCAGGCTGAGGTTCAGGTTCAGGGATGTGGAGCAAGAAGGCGGTCTGCCTCTCCATGTCTCTTTGGCGCAGGAGGGTTCGGTTCCCGATGCTCGGCCCGAGCCCTCCGCGTTCCTGATCGTTTACCGTTCCGCCTGTGATTCGTCCAATCAACGAGACGGTCGGTGAAGCGGACCTGCTGAAGCGGAGCCTGCAGGGCGATCGAGAGGCGTTCGGCCTCCTGCTCGAGCGCCATGCGGCCCCCGCCTTCAATATCATCGCGCGAATGGTGGGCAGCCGGACCGACGCGGAGGACCTGTTCCAGGAGGCCTGTCTGGCGGCGTTCAGAGCCTTGCCGGCTTTCCGGGCCGACTCCAAGTTTTCGACCTGGCTGTACCGCATCGCGGTGAACAAGTCCAAGGATTGGCTGCGGGCTCATCGGGCCGGTGTTGCGCCGATCGAGGAGCCAGGGGAGGAGGAAACGAGCGTGGGGCCCGTCGAGGAGCGGACGCCCGAGACGGCCCTGTCGCAAAAGGAGATCGCAGACCACCTGGACGAAGCGATCCAGCGACTGCCCGTTCTCTATCGCGAGGCCTTCCTCTTGAAGCACGTGGAAGGATTCAGCTACGAGGACATGAGCGAGATCCTCGGCGTGAACCCAGACGCGCTGAAGATGCGCGTCTACAAGGCGCGGGTGCAGTTGCGCCGGGACCTGCACGCATGGCGCGCGCAGCTCTGACGCCGGAGGCCGACGATGATGGGGCACTGCCATGACCGATCGTGAACGAGCCATCCAACGCTTCATCGACGGCGAATCGACACCCGAAGAGCGTATCCAGCTCCTCAAGGCGGTCGGCGACGACGAGAAGGTCCGCCTGGCCGTGCTCGAGCTCGAAACGATCGCGGCCGCCGCGGCCGCGCTGCCGCGGCTCACCCCGCCGCCCGCCTGCGTCGCTCAAGTGGTCCGCCGGTTGCCCGCCACGCGCTCGCGCTGGCGGCCGCTCGTCCACGCATGGACGGTGCCACGCCCGCTCTTCTGGCGTCCCGCCGGGGTGTTCGCGTCCGCCCTGCTGCTGCTTATCCTCGGCGGGCTGTTCGGGCGGCTGGGGCTCCACCCCGGCCGGACCCCGGCGCCTGTCCCGTCCGACCCCACGGTCCTCGTCAGACTGGTCATGATCCAACCGGATGCGGCGTCGGTGGCCGTTGCCGGCGACTTCAACGGCTGGAATCCTGAACGCACGCCCTTGGTGCGGAGCGCCGACGGGGTCTGGACGGCGACGGTTCCGCTCAAACCAGGCCGCTACCATTACATGTACGTCGTCGACGGCCGCCACTGGCTCAGCGATCCGTTCGCCGCCGACGTGAGCGTGGACGGATTCGGCGCCGAGAACGCGGTGTTGGACATCGAGCCGCCGCTATGAGGACGATCATGCCGCGAGTTGCACCGGGACACGGGCTGGGCTACTCTCTCGCCACAACCGTCCTCGGAACTGACGTCCATGCATCGAGTATGGCGATGGTGTGTCGCCGGGCTTCTCATGATCGGCTGCGCCGGCCCGGCCGTTCCGTCCGCCCCCAGCAGAGGGCCGGAAGGGGTCCGCTTCACCCTCCACCATCCCACGGCGCGGTCGATCGCCGTGGCGGGATCGTTCAACGGATGGTCGCCCGCGGCCCAGCGGATGGTACGCGACGGGTCCGGTCTCTGGACGGTCACCGTTCGCTTGCCTCCCGGGGAGCATGCATTCATGTACGTCGTCGACGGGGTCCGGTGGCTGACGCCCCCGGCGGCCGATGAGTACGTTGAGGATGGATTTGGGCAGACCAATGGCGTCGTCATCGTCCCATAATGTGACGTGCCGCCGCGGCCGCGTGGGTGCCGCGGTCCTCACGCTCGTGTTCTCCCTGGCTTCGGCGGCCGTCGGCCAAGCGGAGCCGATCTCGCCGCAAGATCGCGGCGAGATCGAGCGGCTGCGGACCGCTCACAACCGGCCGGCCGAGGACGTCGAGGCGTTATTGGGCCAGGTGACGCGAGCCGCCGAGCGCGGGCTCCCCGATGAGCCGCTCCTCAACAAGGTCAAGGAAGGGTTGGCAAAGGGCGTCGAGCCGAAGCGCATTGAAACGGTGCTGCGGGACATGGCTGCGCGAATGGAGACCGCCCAGGCCGTGCTCGATGAGCTCGGACGCCGCGAAGGCCCGGCCGACTCCGGGCGACGCCGTGCGGTCGAGATGCTGGCGGACGCCATGGCGCGGGGCATGACGGCCGACGACGCGCGCGAGCTCGTGCGCCAGACCCGGGAGGCGAAGATTCGGACGTCAGAGGAGGCGTTTGCCGCGGCGGCCAAAGGCGTGGCGGTCATGAAGGAGGCCGGAGTCCCGTTCAAGGATGGCGCCTCGCTGCAGGCTGAAGCGCTGAAACAAGGATTCCGCTCGGCGGACCTGCTCGAGCTCGCACGTGAGATCAAACGGCGCGGCCGCGAGATCCAAGACGGAACGCTCAGCCTCACGCAGGTCCAGGACGCGGTGCGGCGTGGAGAGCGGCCCGAGAGGATCTTCAGAGGGGCCGGGAGCGACCGCAGCGGACGCGGGAGCGGCGATCGGCCGGATCGGGGAGGGCGGGACGGCGGGGAGCGGATGCGTGACGATCGCGGGGCTCGGGGAGAGCTCCGGCCGGACCGGATCGAGCGCCCGGATCGCTCGGGGCCGTCCGATCGCCCTGAGCGCCCGGAACGCCTGGACCGCTCGGGGCGAGACCGCTGACCAGACGCCCCGGTCTGAATTCTCTTCTTTTCTGCTTTTCACAGTTTGCCGTGCTCGTGCCACCGCCTGACCGGTGGCGCCGTGCCCCTCCCGTTTGGAGCACCCCCTCTGGAAGCGGCTCCCCTCCGCTGATCCGGCTCGAAAGCGAGAAAGGTGGAAAAATAACGCGGTGGACGGACTTAGAGATGGGCGCGGCGCTGTCAGACTGCCGGTCATCGCTCACCTGGCCGCCGGCGCTCGGTCCGATGCCGTTGGAATTTCCTGCCTCATCGGAAATTGACAAATTGTCGAATGCCGGGGATAGTTTCAGAGGCATACGGAATTCAACGAGTTATACGCCTTCATGACCGCCGGTCCGCAGATCTCCGTGCTCATCGCCAACGCCGACGCCGCCGAGGTGAAGCAGATCACCATCGGCATCCGGAGCGTGTTCCCTGGGTGCCGGGTGGAAGCCATCTATGCCGGCGACGAACTGATGGAGTGGGTCGCACGCCACGAGTGGCAGATCGTGTTCCTCGACGAGCCGCTCCTCCAGAGCGGCTGGCTCTCGGTGATTCCGGAAGTCCGCAAACGCCTTCCGCGCGCCGCGATCATCCTCGAAACGGACCGCAACGAGATCGCGGTGGCGATGCAGGCCATCCGCGCCGGCGCCGACCATTGCTTCTATAAGAAGTCGCCCACCTTCGCGACCGAGTTCCCTGCGGCCGCGAAGGTCCTGGTGGAGAAGCGGGAGCAGCCTCCCGCCCTGCTGGACCGGTCGAACGATCCCTACGCCCGGCTCTCGGAAGAGATGACCGAGATCGTCTATGAGCTCGACAGCGAGGGCCGCTTCGTGAACGTGGGGCCCGGCGTCACCAGACTGCTCGGCTACACCCCTGAAGAATTGATCGGGATGCATTTCTCGAAAGTCGTCCCCGAAGAGGAGCGGCAATTGGCCGAGCATCGTCTCAACGAGCGCCGGACGGGCGACCGCGCCACCCGGAACCTCGAGCTTCGCCTAAAGCCGAAAGGCACGGAGGCTGCGGAGGACGTGATCGAGGTCGAGCTGACCGCCATGGGCCGCTACAACCAGCAGCGGCAGATCCTCGGGACGGTCGGCGTGATCCGGGACATCCGAGGCCGCAAACGGGCGATCCAGGAGCGGGAGATGCAGTTGCGGCAGCAGTTCCGGGAGCGCGAAGAACAGCTCGGCAAGGAATTCCACGAGTGGGAACGACAGATCGAGGACGCGCTGCGGCGGCGTGAGCAGGAGCTGCAGTCGGAGTTTCAGCGCCGGGAGTCGGAGTTGGCCCAAGAGCACCAGCGGCTGACGGCCGAGATGCAGCACGAGCTGGAGCGCCGCCAGGAGCTGCAGCGACGCGAAGAGGAATTGAAGCTGGAGCTTCGCCGGCGTGAAGAGCAGCTCACCGAGGAGCATCATCGGCTGAAATCCGAGATGCAGGTGGAGTTGGAGCGCCGTCAGGAGCTGCAGCGGCGAGAAGAGCTCCTTCGGGAAGAGCTCCAGAAGCGGGAAGACCGGTTCAAGCAGGAACAGACGCATCTGGAGCTGGAGCTGGAGCGCCAGTACAAGGAGCGTGAGGCTCAGCTCAGACAGGAATACCAGCAGCAGGTCGAGCGCTTGAGCGAGGAGCGGCACCGCCTGGAACGTGAGATCGAACAGAAGCTCGAGCAGGAGAAGGAGCAGCTCAGGCAGGATGCGGAGCGCCAGGAGACGAAGCTGCACCTCGAACGCCAGCGGCTCGAGGCGGAGCTCAACCAGGTCTTGGAGCAACCCTACCGCCCCGACTCATCGGGGACGGTGCTCATCGTCGAGTCTCAGGAGACGGTGCTCGGTCTGACCCGCACGCTCCTCCAGCAGCACGGCTATACCGTGCTGAGCGCGGCGACGGCCAACGAAGCGACGGCGATCTGCCGGGCGTACAAATTTCCGATCCACTTGCTGCTCACGGACGTAGGGAAGCCGGGGAACGTGACGCTCGAGATGGCCGGGCGGTTCACCGAATTGCGGCCCGAGATGAAGGTGTTGTTCCTGTCCGGCTGCGTCACCGACGCGAAGCATCAGCTCGACATGCTCAATCGAGGCATCGCCTTCCTGCCCAAGCCGTTCTCGCCCGACATGCTCATTCGTAAGATCGCCGATACGATCGACGTCACCGACCCCGCCAACCCGCCTGCGACCGGAACGCTCCGCTTGTCCGCGCTGCCCTGAGCGGACGAGGCGCGGTCCCCGCCCGTTCGAGATCCGCACCATCCGCTTCGCCTGCCGCATCGCGTCGGCCTCGCCGGCTTCAAGGGCAATGCGGCGCTCCGATCGCGGTGAAGATCCGTGACAGCGAGAGCCAACGCGGGACGTCCTGCGTCGTCGGAAACGTCACACCGCCGCCGGTCTTCAAGTTCAGCGCCATCCACTCTTGATAGAGACTGCAGACGCCGGGCGGATCGGGAATCCTGTTCTTGGGAGCCGCTTCGCCGAGCGTGGCGCGCACGGACGCGAGCGTCGCCCCTGCAGGCATCACGAGAACCGTCCCCTGCGGCTCGTACGGCGGACAGAGGCGTTCGGCCACATTGGTGAAGGTTCCATCTTCACACTTGTACATCTGGTCGGCGGCAACGGCGTCCGTGGAAGCCAAGGCGACAAGGGCGGTGAGACAACCCGTCAGGCAGATGAGTGCTGTGTTTCTCATGGCGTCACCTCCTCTGTTGGGAGTATGAAGCAGCCGCATGGAGGATACAAGACGCGGCCACTAGGACCAAAGTCTTAACGCTCCCGCTCCCCTCCGTGGCCGGTTGGAGCGGTGGGGGAGAGGCTCGCCCGATCGTGCTCTTCGGGACACCGCTCGGCGGCGGCCTCCCCCTCGGACGACGGCGGACCGGCCCCTTCGGTCCCGGTCAGCATCCGGTACAGCGCAAGGTGCCGGCGCACATGGATTTCGAGTGAGTATTCTTTGACGGCCAAGCGGCGGGCTCGTTCTCGCATCGCGAGGCGCAGGGACTTGCCATCGACGAATTGAAGAATGCGCCCACAAAAATCGACGGCGCTGTCCGCTCGTGCGAGCAACCCCGAGATGCCGGGCCGGACGAGCTCGGGCAGGCCGCCGGTGTCGAAGGCGATCACCGGGGTCCCGCACGCGAGGCTTTCCAAGACCACCAACGGGGCATTGTCCGCCCGGGTGGGAAACAGATAGACATCGGCCGCCGAATAGATGATTGCCCTGAGGTAATCGTCCGCCACATACCCGAAATGTCGGGCGTCGATTCCCACGTCTCGGAAGGCCCACTCTTGAGAGCCGACGGTCACCAAGATCAGCTCGCGCGTGAGTGAAGCCGGCAGGCGACGCAACGCGTCGAGCAGCAGGTCGGCGCCTTTTCGGCGGTCGAGCAGGTTCCTGGCCGAGAACAGAAGCACGATCCGGTCGGCGGGGAGGCCGAGCAACCGCCGCGAGACCACCGGATCGTGGGGCCGGAAGATGTCGAGATCGACGCCGTTCGGGATGACGTGTACCGGAAACCGCTTGAGCATGCTTTCTTCCGCCAGCCGCTTCATCCAGACGCTCGGCGTGACGATCGAGAGACGGGAGCGTCCGTAGGTCCACTGCTTCAGCCACCACTCGAGACGGGTGGCGTCCCGGCTGACCTTCGGATGGCTCGCGAGATCGGGGCACTGCCCGCATCCGATTCTCCATCGCTCGCAATCGAAGCTGTAGGCGCAATGTCCGGTCATCGCCCACATGTCGTGCAGCGTGAAGACGGTCGGCTTTCCGGCGGTGAGCTTCGGGAGAGCCAGGTAGGACAAGGTCCCGGTGTGGGTGCCGTGAATGTGGAGGACGTCGGCGTCCCGGTAAAAGCAGTGCCGCGGGATCCAGAAGGTCCCGACGCGGTGGATGTCGTTGAGACCGAGCGGCTCGGTGATCCGCCTCAGCAGCCCATCGATGCGCCAGAGGCGAGGGATTTCGGCCACGTGCGGGGAATGGGTCGTTCGCTCCCCGCACAGAATCCGCGTCTCGATGCCCCGTTCCCGGAGACCTCGATCCAGCCGGGCCATGGCGATGCCGGCTCCCCCGGCATCGTGTCCATCGGTCAGGCTGATGTGCAGGACGTTCAAGGGACCTCAAGAGCGGTGAACCGCAGGCCCGGCTCCATGACTGATGACAGCGTAGCTATCCTTAGCCTGCCGTACCATCGGGAGAAATCGAAAGGAGCGGTGGTCGATCGTCCGACGGTAAAAGCGGGTAGTCTAGACGGGCATCAGCGGGGAGGGTGGGGACATCTTCGTCTTCGCATCGCGCGCGCCGATGATCCGGGCGGGGTTGCCGGCGGCAATCGCCATATCAGGGACGTCCTTCGTGACCACCGATCCCGCTCCGATGACCGCCCCCCGGCCGATGCGGACCCCCGACAGCACGATGACCCCGGTGCCGATCCAGGCGCCGGATTCGATGATGATGGGGCCCTTGCTGGTGAGCGGCTGACCGAGAATGGACGCATCGGGCGCCAGACCGTGATCATACGGGAAGAAGGCGCAGTTGGGACCGACCTGCACGTCGCATCCGAGCCGGATGTCGCAGAGGTAGGCCGAGAGCTGGCAACGGGGCTGAACGTGCGAGTCCGTCCCGATCTCGATGGAACCGCCCGCACCCGTTTGGAGGTAGCTGTCGCCGTACAGATGCACCCGGTCCCCGAGCCGGACCGGTCCGCCCTCGCGGTCCTGGTAGATCGTCACGCGATCGCCGATGAAGGTGTGCCGACCACGGGACAGCCGCGCGTGTGCGATGACGGCCTGGGGCGACACATACCCGTCCGGAGAGAGCTGCGCCAAAAGCTTTCGGCCGTAGTAGGGCGGGGTGAAGAGGATAGCCAGGCGGGTCGCCAATCGGCCGAGCGGAGTCAGCCCGGCCCATCGGATCCAGAATCGTGTCCAGAGCCATCGACCATCGGCCAGGACGGTCCGCCAGGCGCCGGGTCCGTTTCCATTCGCACCGGCGCGGCCGACCCGCTGTGCGAAGCGAACCGCCTTCCCCAGCCACATGAGCCGCTCCGATTCTTGGGCGATCACGCCGCCGGTCGGAAGGTGGGCTGGTCCCCGGCCGGCCGGCGGCGCGTACCGGGCTCGGCAACCGCTCGGTCCGCAAAATAGATCCGCTGTTCGTCCCGCAGCTTGTCCCGCAGCCGCCCATGCGGGAGATCGACGTCCCCGTACGTCAGGACCTGATCGCGGGGAACCGCACGTTTCATCCGGCATCCCTCCGCGACGCCCATCGGCAGCAGATCGGCGGCGTGCGCGGCATCGGCGTTCTCACAGAGTCCGTACGTCAGATAGCCGCCCATACCGTCCAGGACCTGCCCGGCCTCCAGATCGACCTTGGCCGTCGCCACGACTTCCACCATCGGCGGGCCGGCCGGTGCGAGGGCCGCATCGCCGAAGAGGACCGCCCGAGCGACGGTGTTCGGCACTTCGAAGTGACAGAGATGGTAGGGCGTATAAAAGCAGTACAGCGGCCCCGAGCCGAGCTTGTACAGGTTGAGATAATGCTGCTGCATCGGGTGATCGTGCCTGCCGAGCACGAAGACGCCCGGGCTCGGCGCCGCTCCCACCACGTAGTCGACGAGCCCCCCGCTCTCGAGGAGGATGTCCTGCGGAAAGCGATCGATCGCCTCCTGAATCGGAGTTCCGGGGGGGACGCTCGGTCCCCACATCCCCCGCCGAGCCACTCGCATGCCGGTACCGTTCGCGATGATCGCCTGTTCGAAGGAAACCTTCGTCCCGTCGGCGAAGGAGGTGACCATCAAGGGGTTCTGCCCCCACCGCTTCGCAAACGCTTCCTGGGTGGTGGGGTTGCGATACGGGTCGTGCAGCCCCTTGATGTTGCCGCACAGGACGGGGTGGACGCCCAGGCCTTTGACGAATCGATACAGGTTCATGGTGACGCCCGGCTGATCCCCGTCGGCGTTCGTGATCACCACGCCGGCGCGATCGGCGTACACTTTGAGGATCGGTCCGACCGTGCCGTCCAGCTCGGCATTCATCATGACGACGTGCTTCGCGTGCTGAATGGCCGCCAGCACGACCTCGGCGGCGTAGTCGATCGAGCCGGTGACCTCGATGACCGCATCGATCCCCGGCGCTCGGCAAAGAAGCAGCGGGTCTTCGGTGACCGCGTACCCGCCGCGGGCCAGGACCCGTTCCAGCTCGGCGTCGCTTTCCACCACCGCGATGGTCGAGACCCCGGCTTCCCGATAGGCTCGGCGGGCGGCTTCGAGACGCCGACTGGCCACGGCGGCCAGCCGCATCCCGGGCACGACCGTCTCGATCTGGAGGGCGATCCCCCTGCCCATGAAGCCGGCCCCCACCATGCCCACTTGGATCGGCCGGCCCTCGGCTTCCCGGCGCTTGAGTGCGGAATCGACCAGGATCATCGTCCCTCCTCGGTGCCCACGGTCGTTGTCTGGAGCGCCGGGTGCGGGGCCGTGCATGCAGCGGTCCGGGTCCCGTACGCCGGCCATTGCAGGTCCTTGTCCGAAATCACTGAAACAGGGAGCGGCCAGACGACGCCGAACGCCGGGTCGTCGTATCGGATGCCGTCCTCGTACCCCGGCGCGTAGAACGCCGAGACGAAATAAAAGGCTTCCGTCTCGTCGGCGAGCGTTTGAAAACCGTGCGCGCAGCCTTCCGGCACGTAGAGCATCGTCCGGTTGGATTCGGAGAGCTCGAGACCGAACCATCGGCCGTAGCTCGGCGAGGTCGTCCGCAAATCGATGATCGCGTCGTACAAGGCGCCCTTCAGGCACCGGATGATCTTCGCCTCGGCATGCGGAGCCGTCTGGAAGTGCATCCCCCGCAGCGTGCCCCGTCGTCGGTTGTAAGACAGATTGGCCTGCGCCATGCGGGGGATCAGGCCGTGCGCCTCGAACTCGCCGGCGCACCACGCGCGAGCGAAGAAGCCGCGTGCATCTTCCCGCTTTTCCAAGTCGATGACAAAGGCGCCCTGAATCGGGGTCTCGGTGAAAATCATACGGTCCTCGCGGCCTCCGCGGCGGCACCGGGAGCGGGGTGAACGGGAGCATGACGATCGGGCAGCTCGACGGTCCATTCCAGATCGGCGTTCAAGAGACCGCCGTGCAGGAGGCTCTCCAAGACCTCGAGGCGCACCAGACCGGACCGGGGAAAGGCTTGGTCTTCGAATCCCAAGCGTCGGAGGCCCTCCGACAGCTCCGCGATCGCGCCGGGAAGCGTCATGCGCGGTTGATGGTCCGGCGCCAGCCGCCGAAAACGCTCGAAGCTGACCCGATACGAGCGCTTGTCCGGCTGCGCGTGCTCGCCGAAGGAGATGGCGACCCCGGGGAGCGCGCGGGCGACCGCCTCCGCCAAGTCGCGTACTTGAACGTTCCAGTCGTCGCTGCCGACGTTCACCACGAGGAACGGCGACGGCTCGCTGGGTCGCCGAGCCACGGCCCAGTCGACGGCGCGCGCCATATCGCTGACGTGGATCAACGGACGCCAGGGTGAGCCGTCGCTGAGTATGACGATCCGGCGCACTGCCACGGCGTGCGCGACGAAATCGTTCAGGACGAGGTCCAGCCGGAGTCGGTCGCTCATCCCGCACGCGGTGGCGAAGCGAAGGCACGTCACGGCAAAGGACGCGTCGGCCAACACGGCGAGGTCCCGCTCGGCCGCCACCTTCGAGCGGGCATAGGCGGTGAGCGGGCCGAGCTCGGACTCCTCGGTACGCGGCCGGTCATCCCCCAGGCCGTACACGCTGCAGCTCGAGGCAAAGACGAACGCCCGAGCCCCCGCGGCCTTGGCCTGTCTTGCGAGCGCCACGGCGGCGCGATGGTTGACCTGGTCGGTCACCGCCTCGAAGCGGGTCCCCATGGGATCATTCGAAATCGCCGCCAGGTACACGACGGCGTCGAGCCCTTCGAGGAGGTGGGCGGGCAACGGGCGCCGCACATCGCCGAAATGCTGGGCGTCCAGCATCCGTTCGGGCAGCCAGACCGTGCCCGTCAGGCAGTGGCTGAAGTACCCCATGTCGAGCCCGAGAAGCCGGGCCGCCGGGTAGGATTGCCGGAGCCGCCGGACCACCCACGGCCCGACGTAGCCCATGTTGCCGGTGATCAATACGGTCATGGATCTCCTAGGTTGGCGCGCCGGCTCGCCTCACCAGCACTTCCACGGAGCCGCTCCGGCGTTCCACAGCTCTTCGAGGGCCTGCTTTTCCTTCAAGGTGTCCATGCACGACCAGAAGCCGGTGTGGCGGTAGCCGACGAGCTGCCCGTCGGCCACCAGGCGCTCGATCGGCTCCCGTTCCCAGAGCGTGTCGTCGTCGTCGATGTATTCGATGACCTTCCGATTCAGAACGAAGTAGCCGCCATTGATCCACCCTTCCCCGGACTGGGGCTTTTCACAGAACGACGTGACGACGTCGCCGTCGAAACTGATGCGGCCGAAGCGGGCGGGAACCCGGACGGTCGTCATCGTGGCGAGCTTTCCGTGCGCGTGGTGGAACGCGATCAGATCCTTGAGATTCAAATCGGTCACGCCGTCGCCGTACGTGAAGCAGAACGTCTCGTCGTACTTCAGCCAGGTCTGCAGCTGCTTGAGCCGGCCTCCGGTCTGAGTGTGGAGACCGGTGTCGACCAGATGGATCTTCCAGTTGAACTTGTTCCCGTTGTGGATCGTCGTATTGCCGGTTTCCAAGTCGATCGAGAGGTCGTTGTTGATGGCATAGAAATTCAGAAAGTAATCCTTGATCACCTCGCCCTTGTAGCCGACGGCGATGACGAATTCATTGATCCCGTGTGAAGCATAGATGTTCATGATATGGCAGAGGATCGGCTTTCCCCCGATCTCGACCATCGGCTTCGGGCGCAGGACCGTTTCTTCCGAGAGTCGAGACCCCAATCCGCCGGCCAGAATGACCGCCTTCATCGCGTCCTCACGTCAGGTGGAGATGCGGGCACCGGCCGCCGGACCGCGCCGAGGAGTCTCCGGTACGCGGGGTGGAGCACGGCCGACCGGTCGTACTTCATCAACGTGGCCAAGCAGGACCAGGCGGCTCCCCATTGTCCGGTTTTCGCCGCGCGCACGCCCTGCCAGAAAATCGTCTCGCTGTACAGGCTGCGCCGCTGCCGGACCCCCTCTTTCCATGCCTGCTCGTACTCGGGTCGGCCGTCGACGTAGGGGCGCTGCGCCTGCATCACCCGAAGGGCGGCGGCGAGCATGAACCCCAGGCGTTGGGAATTCTGCCCCTCGTGCCGCCGGTATTCGGCGACGACTTCGTGATGGCAGTAGATCGGGTACTGTCTCGCGATGCGCAGGTACATGTCCTGGTCGTCCGCTCCCTCGAACTCCCGCCGAAACCCCCCGACCGCGCGCAGCACGTCCTGCCGAAACATGACCACGACAGGCGGGCCGATGAAGTTCGAGCGCAGGAGCGTCGCATAGTGGTCGGGTTGCGGCGCGCAGCGGTGCCGATGCCAGGTATCCGGCGCGCCGAACCATCGATAATCGCCGCAAACGAATCCCGCCTCCGGATGGGCCCGAAACGCGTCGAGCCCGGCTTCGACGTGGCGGGGAAGCAGCCGATCGTCGCTGTGCAGGATGACGAGGTACCGTCCCGTGGCCTCGACGATGCCGCGGTTCGTCGATCCGCAGATGCCTTGATTCGTCTGCCGGACATAACGGACGGGATAGGATCGGGCGACGCGCGGGGTGTCGTCGACGGAGCCGTTGTCGATGACGATGATCTCGTCGGCAGGGCGGGTCTGCGCGAACGCGCTTTCGATCGACTGGGGTAGGAAGTGAGCGTGGTTGTAGGTCGGGATGACGATGCTGACCCGCTCCATAGCCTCCACCGGCGGCCTTCCGGGAGGCCGTGCCACTCCTTAGGGGTTCTAACCCGGCAAAAAGTACCCATTCAAAATCACGTAGTGATTTGAGCAAAGTCCCTGCCATGCCCTGAACACATTGATTGTGCAGATCGGTGAAGGAGCCGGAGCAGCCGGGACCGGTGATCGATGTCAAGCTTTCCGTCGCCGGCCTTGTAAGAAGCCAATAACCGCCGTCTGTCCGCGTGGACGAGAAATCAAGGGCTTCAGACAACAATGGGAGGGGGCCGAAGTTGACACTAAGATCGAGGCCCTTGGGAAAGTTGAGTCGGTGGGCTCCGTTATGTCAGGGATGGGTGGAGCATCGTTAGGTCGGTTGAGTCCGTTAGGTCGGTTAGGTGTCCGTTATGTCCGGGATGGGCGTTTGGTCCGTCAGGTCGGTTAGGTCAGTTAGGTCCGTTTGGAAGAGAGAACCATCGGGCGGTTCAGTCCAGACCCAACGGACTTAACGGCCCACAGGTCTCAACGGACTCAACGGACCCGAGTTGCCGCCTTCTTCAGCCGGCTGTTATAGTGACCGGCCATGGCGAAGCAAGATTATTACGCGGTCCTGGGCGTGACCCGAGAGGCGACCGACGAGGACATCAAGAAGGCCTACCGGAAGCTTGTCTTTCAATACCACCCCGATCGCAATCCGGGCAGCACGGACGCCGAAGAGAAGATCCGCGAGATCAACGCCGCCTATGAGGTCATCGGAGACCCGGAGACCAGAAAGTCCTATGAGCGCCTGCGGTTCGGCGAGGTCTTCGAGCGGGAAGCTCCCGATCTCGATGCCGTGCTCCGCGAGATGGAGGAGAAGTTGGCCGACGAGGGCCGTCGCGAGCTCTTCGCGGTGTTGATCAAGCAGGTCGCCCGGATCAAGGCCGAGTTGGCGGCGATCCGCACGATGACGGTGGAGGCACAAGGCTATGACAGTTTCAAAGAAGACATCGTCCTCGCCAGGGGGCGCGAGGTGATCAAGGACTTCGTGACCCCGGAGATCGAAGGGCGAAAGCGGCGCCTGATCGCCGTGGCGGTCCAGATGATGGTCACCCAAGGGGTGGTCGGGAAGCACGACGAAACGGGGCAGGCGCGATTGCGGGAGCGGCTCGAACGGCAGTATGACCGGGGCCAGCTCCAGGGGTTCGCCCAGGCGCTCGAGATGTTCTATGTCAGGCGGTGAGAAGAAGAGAAGACGTGCGTGGGCGGCTTTCAGACAACACCCGGAGCATGAAGGGGCGGCTTACCGTGCCCCGGCAAGCGGCCCGCTGACGAAGCGCCCGGCTTGCATCACTCCCAAGAGCTTGCCCCGATCACGCAGCAGATCGATGCGTCGGAGCGGGTTGCCGTCCACGACCAGCAGATCCGCCTGTTTCCCGGCTTCCACCGTTCCGAGCTCCTGACCGAGGCCCAGGAGATCCGCCGCCGTCGACGTGGCGGCGACGAGGGCGTCCATCGGCCCCATCCCCAGCGACACCATCCGGCTCAGCTCCTGGGCATTCTCTCCGTGAACATTGAAGGGGGTGCCGGCATCCGTGCCGAGCGCGATGCCGATGCCGGCACGGAGCGCTTTCTTGAAGCTGATCTCGTGGCGGGCCTGCATGGTTTGCGCCTTCGCGAGCGCGGATTCCGGGATGCCGCAGAGCGGGGAGCAGCCCGCCGTCGTCGCCAGCGCCGACAAGGTCGGCACCATGACCACCCCGTACTCCCGCATGAGACCGGCCGCCTCCTCGTCGAGCAGGGTCGCGTGCTCGATCGAATGCGCCCCCGCTCGGATCGCGTTCTTCATCCCCTCCGCCCCGTGCGCGTGCGCCGCGACCCGGCGCCCGGCGCGTCGCGCCTCGCCGATCCCCGCCGTCAATTCCTCGATCGTGAGCTGGGGGCACTCGGGCGAGGTGCCAGGGGTCAGGACGCCGCCGGAAGCGATGACCTTGATGACTTCCGCTCCGGCCGCGATTTGCTCGCGGACGGCGCGGGCCACCTCGACCGGTCCATCCGCTTGGCGCCCGATGAAGCGCGCATGGCCGCCGGTCATGCAGACAGCCAATCCGGCCGCAATGATGCGCGGACCCGGAATGAGCCCGGAATCGATCGCACGCCGAAGGGCGAAGATGGAATGATCGCGGTAGCCCAGGTCGCGCACGGTGGTGAAGCCGGCCTCGAGTGTCCGCCGGGCGTGTTGCGCGGCTTTCAAGATCGTGAGCGCCGGCGGCTCCTGCTCGATCGTCCGGACCACGTCCGCCTCGGCGCCCAGGCAGAGATGGACGTGACAGTCGATCAGTCCCGGCAGGACGGTGGCGCCCTCCACGTCCGGTTGCCTGGCGCCGCGGGGAATGCGGACCCGGCCCTCGTCTCCCACTGCGGCGATCCGGCCGCCCTGCACGAGCACGACGGCGTGCTCGCGGACGCCGCCGCGACCGTCGATGAGGCGGACGCCGCGCAGCGCCGTCATCGCCTCCGGCTCGCGCGTGTCCGCTCGCGCCCGCGAGTGCGCCATCGGCGTCAATTCTGGACCGGGACGGTGATGACGATCCCGCCCATCACATCGTTGAGCTTGAAGTCGCGCCGGGGACTGTTGACATGCGTGTTGTGGCAGTCGACGCAGGATTGCGAGATCGCGATGTCCGCATACACGGCTTGGAAGTAGCGCTCCCGACCGACCCGGACGAAGCCGGTGAACGGCTGAGTGGGATCCCGCGCCACGGCCTCCAGCCCTTTCCGCTCGAAGTCCGTCGACGGGCTGTTCCAGACGTAGATGGGCCAGAGGCTCACCAGCCGGATCTTGAGCCCGGTCCCTTCTTCCGCGGCGAGTCGGCCCGTCTCGATCAAGAACTGCGCGGGGAGGGGCAGCGCGTCCTCCTGCTTCCAATATTCCGCCGCCTCGACGATGCCCCGCGCCTGCAGCTTGTCCACGACGTGTGTGGCATAGACGGTCCGGCTGGCTTGGATGATCGCGTGGAGGTGTTCGGCGACGCGCTCGGGCGGGATCGCCGGCGCGTCGGTCTTCATCATCGACGAGAGCCCCCACGAGGCCAATCCGAGGAGAAAGCCGAGCACGATCAGCACGACGCTCCAGATCGACAACCGCTTCATGACTCCGATGCCCCCTTTCCTTCCGAATAGACGCGGGAGGCCGCTTCGAGCGCCAGCCCGGATCGCTCGACCCAGTTCTTTCCCACGAAGATCGTGTCCAAGGCGCTCAGCAACGACCAGACGTTGGCGCGGGTCGATGATTCGCCCATCAGGCCGATGCGCCACACTTTGCCCTGGAGCGGTCCCAGTCCCCCGCCGATTTCGATGCCGTGCTCGTGCAGCAGCGCCCGCCGAGCGGCGGCCTCATCGATGTGCGCGGGCGGAACGACGCAGTGCAGGGTGGGGAGGCGGTGGGGCGCGTCGGCGAACGGCTGGAAGCCGAGCGCGGAGAGACCGGCCATCAACGCGTCGCTGTTGGTACGGTGCCGGGCGACTCTCGCGTCCAGCCCTTCCTCGTCGACGAGACGCAGCGCCTCGCGGAGCGCATAGAGCATGGAGATGGGAGCGGTGTGATGGTAGGCCCGTTTCGCGTCGACCCAGTACTCGGCGATCAAGGTGAAGTCCAGATACCAGCTCTGGCACGGCGTCTTTCGCCCGCGCATCGCGGCGAGGGCTCGGTCGGCGACCGTGACCGGCGCGAGCCCCGGCGGGCAACTCAGACACTTCTGTGTGCCGCTGTAGCACACGTCGATGTTCCACCGATCCGTCTCGACGGGGGTTCCGCCGAGCGAGGTGACGGCGTCGACGATGAACAGCGCCCGATGGGCTCGGCACAAGCGGCCGACCTCGGCGAGCGGCTGCAGCACCCCGGTTGAGGTCTCGGCGTGCACCATCGCGACCGCCTTCACCGGACCGGCCTGCAACGCGTGCTCGATCCGTGCGGGCTCGACGATGCGGCCCCATGGCGCGTCCACCCGTACGGCCACCCCTCCACAGCGCTCCACGATCGCCGCCATCCGCGCGCCGAACACCCCGTTGACGCCGACGATCACGCGGTCCCCCGGTTCGATCACGTTGACGAGCGCCGCTTCCATCCCGGCCGATCCCGTGCCCGAAATGGGGATCGTGAGCGCATTCCGGGTGCGGAACACCGAGCGAAGGAGCTGTTGGATCTCGTCCATGATCTTCAGGAACTCCGGATCGAGATGCCCGATCAGCGGCGTCCCCATGGCGGTGAGCACACGCGGGTGAACCATGCTCGGACCGGGTCCGAGCAGGAGCCGGGCTGGCGGAGACAGATCGCGGTAGCGTTCAACCATGGTGTGAAGGTTCAGGTCGAGGTTAAGGTTAAGGGCCGGACCAGACCCAGCTCGAGGAGACAGCTTCTTCGTCCCTCCTCAACCTCGACCTTTCTTCGACTCCTCTTCGTCTCGTTCTTCCCTCAACCTCAACCTGAACCTGAACCTTTCTTCGATCCCTCTTCGTCTTGCTCTTCCCCTCAACCTGAACCTTGTATCTTTCACCTGATCTTTTACTATGACGCGAGCATGAACCCCGGACGTGATAGGCCGATGAACCTTCGGTCCCGTAGACCGTGGCTAAGCGTGGTCGTCACGTCCTTGCCTCCAGTGAGCTCGTACAGTTGCCGGGGCCGTGAGCCCGCATCGTGGCAAGGCCGAGCGAGGCCGACTCCGGGCCGTCGGCAAGGCGCCCAAGGTCGCCCTGGTCGCCTGCATGCACAAGCTCCTGACCATTCTCAACGCGATGTTCAAACATCAATCACCGTGGCGAGTCAGCTCGCCCGCTTGACAATCAAGACAGTTGCTTAGCCTTAACCTTCTTCCATTCCTCTAAGCCTCAACCTTCTTCCATTCCCTACTAGGGGGCGCTCATTATAGCCAATGCGCCGGCTTTCCCGCTACGGAGTGGAAGTGGTGGCGGTCGCCTGCGGGCATCGTTTATAGTCGCCGCCGATGGGAGGACCGGAACACGTGACCGACTCGGAGCAGCCGGACGCCCCGCCGCCCGCGGCTGCACAGGCCGGTCCGCCGTTGCCGCAGGTGCGTTTGTCTCCCGCCGTCACCCTGTTCCTGGGGGTGATCCTCGCCGGTGGCATCGGCTTCCTGGTGTGGCTCGAAGCGACCATTCCCCGCCTGGACCGGGTCCTGTTCCCCGAGCGGGCGCTGTCGCTCCTGGTCAGCCGGACCTTAGATGTCGAGGAGGGGATCGCACGGCTGCCCGTCTGGGAGCGGTGGCTCCATCAAACCACGCTGGTGAGCGGGGCTGAGAGCTTGCAGGAGGCCATGGCGTGGTATGAAGAGTTGGTCCATGCGACCCGCCGACCGGAGAGTCATTTGGAATTGGCCATTCTCGAAGCGGAAGCGGGCGGCTTCAAGCAGGTGGCCTCCCGGATCGATGAGTGGAAAACCCTCGAGGAGCCGTTCCCCGCCTACGCGGAACTGGTTGAGGCCGGCTATTTGGTGCCGAGGATTCCATTGGAGCGAGGGCAGGCGCTCCAGGCTCGCCTGGCGGAGGCCTTATCGGCCGGCTGGTTCTATGATCGACTCGCCATGAGCCTCGCCGCCAGGTCGGGAGACCGCTCCTTCCTGCTGGCCCTGGCGGACCAGCGCCAAGCTCGCCTCGGGCCGCTGCTGTATCGCGTCCGGATCTTGTCCGCAGTCGAGCTCGCGGCAATCCTGCTCGGGCTCATTTGGCTCGGGACCTTCCTCCGGGACCGAGCGGCGGGACGGGTCGGGGAGGCGCCGATCCCGCCGCCGTGGCGCGGGCGGCTGGGCGTCGCCGTGCTCATACGCGGCGGCGCCCTGGGACTGCTCATCGCCGTGTCCTTTCTCGTCCTCGACGTCGGCGCCCCGATCGTGCGGTTGCTCAGCATGCCGGCCGCGGCCGTGCCCGTCGTGCTCCTGGCGCACCGACACCTGCTCCGTGCACATGGCCTCGGCTTTGCCCGCGGCTTCGGGCTTGTCCCGTCCGGTGGTCGCGCCGGCGCTCTGGTCAAGGCGGTTGCGGTGGTGCTCGCCGCGGGACTGATCGGGGAGTGGGTGTTGGAGATCATCGCAGAACGGGTGAAGTTGACGAGTCATTGGACCGAATGGTTCGACGGCGACCTGGTCTGGGGGGACCAGGCGGTCGTCTTCGTCACCCTGCTGGAGTTCGTCGTCTTCGCGCCGGTGTTCGAAGAACTGGTCTTTCGGGGCCTCTTGTTTGCCACGCTTCGGCGTCGGTTCGGCTGGACCACCTCGGCGGCCGTCAGCGCAGGGGTGTTTGCGGTCGCGCATGGGTACGGTGCCTTGGGATTCGTCAGCGTGTTCTGGAGCGGCGTGCTGTGGGCTTGGATCTACGAGCGGACCGGCAGCCTGCTGCCGAACATGATCGCGCATGGATTGAGCAACCTGCTCGTCTGTCTGTCCATCCTCCTTCTCCTCCGGGCCTGAAGCGACAGGACGACTTAATGAGATCAGCGTAGGATCGGCGATGATGGACAAGATCGCCTCGCCGCCGTATGCTCACTCGCCTGATCGCGGCGGAGGCAGCCTTCCGATTCTCATCGTTCCGTTCCGGGTGGTCGACCCGTCATGCTGGCAAAGGTCTACATTACCGGGTTGCGGCAGGGCACTACCGAGCAGGAGCTGGCCGGGCTGCTCAAGCGAGTGGGACGGCCCCGGCGTCTGAGGATCGAAAGCTCGAAAATCGGGCCGATCGGCGTGGCCGAGTACTTCACGCTCGAGGAGGCGGATCGAGCGATCATGGCGCTGAAAGCCGAGATGAGAGGGAAGCTCCAAGCGTGTCTCTGGGACTCCGTCGAGGGACGAGACCTGGAGCGGCAGGCCTTCACCTCGCAGAAGACCTAGCCGAGCGGCGCTTCCGGTTGACCGCCTCTCCGCCTGAGGAGCGGCGCTGCTCCATGATGATCCTGCCGGGCGCTCTTCATCCCCTGCCTCTCGAATCGTCGCTCCTCGAGCGCACATTCCGCCGAGCAGAGCCGGTGCGCGCGGTGCGGGCCTACACGTGTAGGAATGGAAGAAGTTCGATGTCGGCTGAAATCTATTTTTTCGAGGTGGAGCGAGCAGACGCGCGGACTGTGCTATAAGCGAGCATGGTCCCGCATCCCGAGACCGAAACCCATCCGAACCGCCTGGTGGCGGCGCTGCCCGAACCTCTCCATTCCAGGCTCCTTGGAAAAATGGACCTCGTCAACCTGGCCGAGCGCCAGGTGCTGTATGAGCCCGAAGAGCCGATGGAGTACGCCTACTTCCCCTGCTCGGCGATCATTTCCCTGCTGACCATCATGCAGGATGGCGCGTCGGTAGAGGTCGCGACGGTGGGGAGCGAGGGCTTCCTAGGGCTCCCGTTGTACTTCGGGATGGAGTCGGCGTTCGCCCGCGGCATCGTCCACATCCCCGGGGAAGCCCGGCGGATGCGATCGACCGTCTTTCAAGAGGAGATCGAGCAGAGCCCGCCGCTGGCCGAGGCCGTGCGCCGCTACGCGCAGACGTTGCTCGTCCAGATCACGAGGACCGCCGCATGCAACCGACTGCACACGCTCGAGCAGCGCGGGGCGCGTTGGCTGCTCGCGACGCACGACCGGATCGATCAGGACGAGTTTCCCGTCACGCATGAATTTGCGGCCGAGGTGTTGGGGGTGACGCGGCCGAGCGCCGGCCTGATGCTCCAGTCCTTGGAAAAGGCCGGCCTGATCCGGGCGTCGCGAGGCAGGATTTGCATCCTGGACCGCACCGGCTTGGAGGCGGTGGCCTGCGAATGCTACGAGGTCCTGCGAAAGGAATTTAGTCGGCCGCTCTCCTGAGACCACCCTCCTCTCCTCCGCACACGCACCCCAGTCGGAGCCGTTCCGGCAGGACGAAACCCGGAAGCCGTTGGCCCGTATTCCGCGCCGGCTAGGGTGCCCCCTGGGCTCGCTTGAGCACGTCCTCGAGCTTGGCCAGCAACGACTCTCGATCGAACGGCTTGAGCACGACGTCCGACGCACCGGCGCCGAGCGCCTGATGTGCGGCATCAGGACGGGAGGACCCCAGCATGGCGATGAGCGGGGTCTCGGGTTTCACCGACCGGATCTTGGCCAGCAACTCGAAGCCTTGTGCGCCCGGCACGCGGGGATCGCAGAGGATGAGGTCGTACGTGCCCGTGTCGAGGTGGTCAAGGCTCTCCGCCAGCGTCGAAGGCAGGACCAGTCGGGTGCCGGCCAGGCGGGTCCTGAAGAGGCCTTCCAGGCCCGCCAGCGAGGCGGGGTCGGCGTCGATGATGAGGATGGCGGCTGGCAACGACATGCCTTTTTGCGTACGCCCTTGTACTACTCCCTGTCGAAGATTTCTGTCGCCGCGATGACAATCGCCTGAAAATCACTGTGCTATAAACCGCTTGATAGCCGTGGCAGATCCATCCCCGCATACCGCCGTCCGGAACCGGCTCCTGGCTGCGCTTCCCGTGCAGGAGCAAACCGCGCTCCTCGCGAAACTCAAATCCGTGTCGTTCGAGCCCCGGACCGTCGTCTATGAACAGGGCGAGCGCATGGACCATGTGTACTTTCCCGAGTCGGGCGTCCTGTCGCTGATCCATGTCATGGAGGACGGAACAACCGTCGCCGTGGCGGCGATCGGGCGGGAAGGTCTCCTGGGCGTACCCGTGCTCCATACCGCCACCGGCGCGGTGGCCAAGGCCGTCGTGCAGTTCGGCGGGATTGCCCATGCCATGAGAACCGAACGCTTCGAGGAGGAGGTGGCCGGAAGCCCGTCGCTCCGCGCGCTGCTCGAGCACTACACCCGCGCGTTCCTCGTCCAGGTCGTGCGCTCGGCCGGCTGCAACCTGTTCCACTCGGTCAAACAACGCTGCGCGCGTTGGCTGCTCATGAGTCACGATGGAGCGGGGACGGATGAATTCCCGTGCACGCACGAGAGCTTGGCCGACCTGTTGGGGATCCAGCGCCAGACGGCCACGACGGCCCTGCGCCGGCTGGAGCAGTCGAAGATCGTCAAGCTCCGCCGAGGCCAAATTCGGATCATCGATCGGCGGCAGCTCGAATCGGTCTCGTGTGAATGCTACCGGGCGGTCAGGCGGGAGTTGGACCTGTTCCTTGCCGATTGACGCACGGGGTGGGTATTAGGCCATCGATGCGGACAGCCGGACCGGGAGCGTGGCGGTGAGCAATCGCCCGCCCTGAGCCTCAAGAATGGCGCCCGTCGTGCCGATAAGAAACCCAAGCCGGTCCTCCGCTGTGCGTCCTCCTGGCTGACCCACCGCGGTCTGTGTATGGCCAGATCAAGTGGAGGAACGGCTATGGGATCACACGTGTCGGAGAGTTTTGGCCGCTGCTGCGTCAACCCGAGGTTCTTGGACCGCTTTTACGAAATCTTTTTGAGCAGCCACCCCGCCATCAAACCCATGTTCCAGCACACCGACATGGGGAAGCAGAAGAATCTCCTGCGCCAGGGATTGCCGATGGTCTTGATGCACGGCGAGGGCAATGCTTTCGGGACGCGGTCATTGGATCGTATCGCGGAGAGTCATGGGCGAAAGGGAATGAACGTCGACCCCAATCTGTACGAGTACTGGATCAACAGTCTCCTCGAGGCCATCAAAGAGTGCGACCCTCAATGGGACCCCGCCTTGGAAGCGCAATGGCGCGACGTCTTGCAGAAGGGGACCAAATACATCGCCAGCCAGGGTCGGTAACGACGGGGCGGGCTCGAGCCGAGCTCGAGCCCGTCTTCCACGCTCATCGCAGTCGCCTCACGGATCGGCCCCGACACGCTGGCTCTCCTTGCACAGGAGAGTCGCCGCCGCTCGGATCAAGAAGAGCCCGTCTCGACCCTCCTCATGGCCTGGCGTAGCATGCGGAACGTGATCGAATACCGAAGGCCGGGGGTCGGCGGAATCATGTGCTGCCATTGAGACCGGGCCGGACCGCTGAGGATGTAGGCCGACCGCGGGTCGAGCGGCAGGACGAAGGTAGCGCGCCCCGTCTCGCTGGTGCGCCGAAAGCGCATGCGGCAGGGGCCCAGCAGCGAGAAGCCGACGACGGCCGGGCCGAACACCGGGGCATCGCGATGCCAGCCGATGCCCGAGCCTTCCGGATATTCGGTGATCAACGCCTCGCCGAGGGTCTCGACGGCCACGTTCGCCAGCGTGGCGGCGTGCTGCTGGAGGGGTGAGAGCCAGTCCGGGACCGGCAAGGCGGGCGTCAGCTTCCAGGATTCGTAGCCATAGCGCCAGCCGAAGTGCACCACCCGCCGCTTCGCGGTCACGCCTTTCATCCGCACCTCCCCGAACGCCAGTGCACGGATCCATTCGAGCAAGCGCTGCTCTTCACCGACGGATATGACGTCTCGCAAGTACCGAAGTCCTTCAGGAGCGCCGGGATCCAAGGCGAGGGGGATCATGAGAAGAGGGGTCGAGTCGAGCTCAACGGTCGTGAGACCATTGTACCGTGCCGCCTCGAGTCAGCGCCGGTCGGTTGTGATCCGACAGCGTCGGCAAGGCCGGCTGTCGGACCCGGCGGCAGATGCCCGCAGATCGGGTGTGGCAGGAGGCAGTAGAATGGGAGTCATGGGGCTCCAGGCTTATCGCCGAAAGAGAAGCTTCGAGAAGACGCCGGAGCCGCCGGGCTCGACCAGGACGGCGGGCGGGGCGGACCGGACCTACGTGATCCAGAAGCACGCCGCCCGCCGCCTGCACTATGACTTCCGGCTCGAGCATGGCGGCGTGCTGAAAAGCTGGGCGATTCCGAAAGGTCCGAGCCTCGATCCAAAGGAGAAGCGCTTGGCGGTGGAAGTGGAGGACCACCCCATCGAGTACGGCGGATTCGAGGGCACGATTCCGGAAGGGCAGTACGGAGCCGGGTCCGTCCTGTTGTGGGACCGCGGCCGTTGGACTCCGGAGGGCGATCCCGAGGAGGGATTGCGCAAAGGCAAACTGAAGTTCCGACTGGACGGAGAAAAGCTCCACGGCGGGTGGACGCTGGTGCGCTTGCGGCGGCAAGAGGGCGACAAGCCGAACTGGCTGCTGATCAAAGAGCAGGATGAGCACGTCGTCCCGGAGGCCCGCGGGCGGATCCTCGAAGACCGCCCGGAGAGCATCGCGAGCGGGCGCTCGATCGAGTCCATCGGCGGGACTCGGGAGGCCGTCTGGCACAGCGACCGAGATGCGGCCGGCGGCGGGCGCATCCCCGACCCCTCGCAGATGAAGGGTGCCAGCAAGGGCCCGATGCCCGAGGCCGCGTTCCAACTCGCCACACTGGTCAAGGAACCGCCAGTGGGCGATGCGTGGGTGCACGAGATCAAGCTCGACGGCTTTCGCCTGCAGTGCCGGCTCGAGCAGGGCCGGGTGCAGTTGCTGACCCGGACCGGCCAAGATTGGACGGCGCGCTTCCCCTCGGTCGTCGAAGCCGCAAGCCGGGTGCCGGCGAGGTCCGCGCTGCTCGACGGCGAATTGGTGGCGGTCGACCCCGCGGGCCACAGCTCGTTTCAGCTCCTGCAACAGACTCTGAGCGGGGAAGCACGAGCGCCCCTGGCCTACTACGCCTTCGACCTGCTGTATTTGAATGGATACCGCTTGGCCGCGGCGCCGCTGGAGAGCCGGAAAGAGTGCTTGAAGGCGCTGCTCGCCGCCGCCGGCGACGATCGCCTGCGCTACAGCGACCATATCGTCGGGCAAGGCGAGCCGTTCTATCGGGAAGCGTGCCGGTTGGGTCTGGAAGGCATGATTTCGAAGCGGCGCGAGGCGGCCTACCGTCCTGGGAGGAGCGCGGATTGGCTGAAGGTGAAATGTCTTCGGCGTCAGGAGTTCGTGGTGGGAGGGTTCACCGAGCCGTCGGGCTCTCGTCACGGCTTTGGCGCGCTGCTGTTGGGAGTGTATGAGGGCGAGGGCGCGAACAGGCGCCTCCGGTATGTCGGGCGCGTCGGCACCGGCTTTACCGAGCGCGGGCTGCGCGCTCTCCTCGCACGCCTCGCCCCGCTCGAGCAAACGGGCTCGCCGTTCGCGGATCGGGTGCCCGGTCCTCGCCGGAGCCTCCACTGGGTCCGCCCGGTCCTCGTCGTCGAGATCGCGTTCACCGAATGGACGGCGGACGGATTCCTGCGTCACCCCTCGTTCCAGGGCATTCGGGAGGACAAGGCCGCCCACGAGGTGCGGCGGGAGACGCCGGCTGAGGCCCCGGGCCTGCCCCCGGCGGCCGACCAGCCGCCCGCCGCTCGCCCGGCGCGCCGTACGGTGGAGCTCGCCGGGATCCGGCTCACCCATCCCGATCGCGTCCTCTATCCCGAGCTCGGAATCACCAAGCGGGACCTGGCCGGCTACTACGACTCGATCGCGGAATGGATCCTGCCGCACGTCGCCGGCCGCCCGCTCATGGTCCTGCGATGTCCCGACGGGCACGGGGGTGAGTGTTTCCATCAGAAGCATCGTCACGACCGCGTGCCGAGCGCCGTCGGCTTCGCCGAGGTCGAAGAGGAGAGCGGCAAGAAGGCGCGGTACCTGATGATCGAAGACCGCGCGGGGCTCATCGCGCTCGCGCAGATGGGCGTGCTCGAGATTCACGTGTGGGGAGCGCGGCAAGACCGGCTCGAATGCCCCGATCGCATGGTGTTCGATCTCGACCCGGACGAGGCGCTGCCGTGGGCCCGGGTCGTCGAGACCGCGCGCCTGGTTCGGGATCGGTTGGAGAAGCTCGGGTTGAACAGTTGGGTGAAGACGACCGGAGGAAAAGGCTTGCACGTGACGGTGCCGCTGACCGGCGAGGACGGCTGGGACGAGGTGAAGCGCTTTTCCCAGTCGGTCGCCGAGGGGCTCGTCCGTGACGACCCCCGCGCCTACACGAGCACCATGTCGAAGGCGGCGCGCCGCGGCAAGATCTTCATCGATTACCTGCGCAACAGCCGGGGGGCGACGGCGATCGCTCCCTACTCCACGCGCGCCCGCCGCGGGGCCCCGGTTGCCGTGCCGCTCGACTGGAAAGAGCTCGAGGACGTCGTCCCGAGCGAGTTGACGATCCAGACGGTGCCGACCCGCGTGGCACGACTCCGCCGAGACCCATGGCAGGGCCTGCGGGAAGCGACCCAGTCCCTGTCAGCCGCCGCGAAGGCGCTCACCCGCCGATAGCCGTTCCTGCTCCGCCGCCTCGATCTCACCCAGCGCATGGAACAGATCGGGGTGCATGAACACGTAGCCGAATTCCCGTCGCAGCTTGTCGATCGACAGGCGCTTGCCCGGGCGCGGGTCTTCTCGGGTCGCGGGCACCGGGACGCCCCATCGGCGTGCGGCTTCCCGGCACACCTCGATCCAGCGACGGGGCCGGCCGTCGCTGACATTGTAGGTCTCCCCGGGGCGGCCCTTCTCCAACGCCGTCAGACAGATGGCGGCGAGGTCCTCGACGTGAATCAAATTGACGACGCGAGGGGAGGCCGCGATGCGTCCCCGTCGGATCCAGTTCAGCACGTGCCGGCCGGGACCGTAGATGCCGGCCACCCGGAGCACGGTCGCTCCGTGCCGTCTCCGCAGATACTCCTCGCCGGCCACCCGCGGCCGTGTGGGATCGAGGGGGGTGGATTCATCGACCGCCTGGTCCGGTGCGTCCCCGTCGAGCAGATAGGCCGACGTGCTGCCGAGGACGACGAGGCGCCGGCAGCCGGGCAGCACCCGATCCGCATAGGCGGCCACCCGGTCTGGCGGGGCCGCCGGGAAACACCAGATGACGTTCGCGCCGGCCGGGACCGAACCCCAGGTCTCCGGGCGCTCCAGATCGAAGCGGCGGCGGCTCGATGGAGCGACGTCGGCGGGCAGTCTCTCCGGATTTCGGCTGGTCGCGATGACGGCGCGGCCTTCCACGTGCGCGATCCGGTAGATGCGGCGCCCCGTGTATCCCGCTCCTAGGATGACCAGCGGGGCCATGTGGGGGGAAGTGTCATCTGGGGCCTCACCGCGCCAGGATCTCCAGGACGGCATCGACCGACTGAATGGTGCCCAGCAGCGTCGGGCTCCCGAAGCGGCGGTTGTGCTGGTTCTCCTTCACCTGTTGGAGACCGAGGACGAGCGAGTGAAAGTCCATGAGGTTCGACGTCTCGAAGTACGTGATGAAGTCGAAGTCGTCCAGCCCGGTCGAATGGTAGAGCTTGCGCCTGACCGTCTTCAGGTAGGCGACGGTCGCGTCCGTGTGCTCCTTCATCAGGCTCGTCCGCGTCTCCTTGTCCAGCAGCCACCACGCGGCGTCCTTCCGGATCGGAATCACGATCGCATAGGTCTTCGGGCCCGGGTCGGGCGGTGTCTTGAGCGCCGCTTTGAGATCATCGGAGAACGCCGGGATGTAGTTGGCCTTCTTGGTCACCCCGTTGAACGTATAGACCGGGAGGAGGTGGCGGCCCAGCGGCGTCGTGAACAGATCGAGCAGGAACTGTTGGTGTTGCGCGAGGTCGGTCGAGTGCATCCGGAAGAGCAGATCGGCATGATCGGAGAGGCCGCGCAGGAGCACGGTCTCAACAAGGACAGTGGCGCCGTGCCGGTCGATCACGGCCTTGACCGCTGCCGCGGCCGACTCTTTGGCCGTCTTGTCGAGCTTCCACCAGTCGGGAGCGATCTTCACGGCGACGAACGTCGCGAAGACGCCCGGGTCGCTCAAGAGCTTCTCCCGGTCGGCCGCATGGCCCTCGGGAGCCGGCAGGACGAGGAGCCAGAAGAGAGCGATCGCCCATGCGAACATGACCGATGGGACCGGCGCCGGTCTCGACAAGCCCACGTGCCGGCCGCCGGACTTCCCCCTCCTGATCGTGATAATCCCTGTCAGGTGCATGATGGCCTCCTTTTCGGAGGACTACGACACGGTTGGGCGGCGCTTGTCAATGGCCGCGGTCGCGACGCTGGGACAGCCGATCGGGTGCATGCTAAGATGCGCGGATGCCGCTTTCCGCGTTTCATCCCATCATCCAAGCCTGGTTCACGAGCCGGTTCCGGCGTCCCACCGACGTGCAAGCGAAGAGTTGGCCGGCGATCAACTCCGGGCGCCACGTGCTCATCGCGGCGCCGACCGGATCGGGGAAGACGCTGGCGGCGTTCCTGTCCTGCCTCGATCGGTTGTTCAAGAAGGCGCTGGGCGGCGAGCTGGAGGATCGGACCGAGGTCCTGTACGTGTCTCCGCTCAAGGCCTTGAGCAACGACGTCCAGAAGAATCTCCAGCAGCCCTTGGCCGAGATCGCGGAGGCCGCGCTGGCGGCGGGTTGCTTGATGCCGGAGATCCGCGTGACGGTGCGGACGGGCGATACGCCCGTCTGGGACCGCCAACAAATGCTCCGCCGGCCCCCGCACATCCTGATCACGACGCCCGAATCCCTGTTCCTGCTGCTGACGGCCGAGAAGAGCCGCCGCATCCTGCGGGACGTCCGGACGGTGATCGTGGACGAGATCCATGCGGTGGCGCCGAACAAGCGGGGCGCGCACCTGGCGCTGTCCTTGGAGCGGCTCGAGGCCCTGACCGACACCGCCCCCGTCCGGATCGGGCTGTCCGCCACGCAACGGCCCATCGAGACGGTGGCCGAGTTCCTGGTCGGGCGGCGCGGCGTCCCGTCGGATCGGCGGTCAGGTGAGGATTCGGATCCCGTGATCGTCGACGTCGGCCATCGCCGCCGTCTGGACCTCGCCGTCGAGGTGCCGAAGGACGAGTTGGGTGCGGTGGCGACGAACGCCATCTGGAGCGACCTCTACGATCGGCTGGCCGAGCACGTACGGGGACACCGATCGACGCTGGTGTTCGTCAACACCCGGCGGCTCGTCGAACGGGTATCGCATCACTTGGAGGAGCGCCTCCAGGACCTCGGCCCGGCTGCGGTGGCCGCCCATCATGGAAGCTTGTCCCGTCAGATCCGCCTGGCGGCCGAGGAGCGGCTGAAACGCGGCCAGACGCGGGTCGTGGTGGCGACCGCCTCCTTGGAGCTCGGCATCGACATCGGAGCCGTCGATCTCGTCTGTCAGATCGGGTCTCCGCGCTCGATCGCGGTGTGCCTGCAGCGCGTCGGCCGCTCGGGTCACTGGGTGGGGGCGATCCCGAAGGGACGGCTCTTCGCGACCACCCGGGATGAGCTGATCGAGTGTGCGGCGCTCGTCCGCGCGATCCGTACCGGCACGCTCGACCGTCTGGAGGTCCCGGCGGCCCCCCTCGACATTCTGGCCCAGCAGATCGTCGCCGCCGCGGCAACCCAGGAATGGCGGGAGGAGGACCTCTTCGCTCTGTGCCGCCGCGCCTCTCCGTATCGGGATCTCGACCGCCGCGAGTTCGAGGCGGTCGTGACGATGCTGGCGGAAGGGATTGCGACGCACCGCGGTCGGGGGCGCGCGTACGTGCACCATGACCGCATCCACCATCGCCTCCGGGCGCGCCGCGGCGCCCGGTTGGCCGCCATCACGTCCGGCGGGGCGATCCCGGAGACGGCCAACTATGCCGTGGTCGCCGAACCCGAGGGCACGGTGGTGGGATCGGTGGACGAGGACTTCGCGGTCGAGAGCCTGGCCGGGGACATCATTCTCCTGGGGAACGCCTCGTGGCGGATCCGCGGGGTGGAGATGGGAAAGGTGCGCGTGGAGGACGCGCACGGCGCGCCCCCGACCATTCCGTTCTGGCGCGGAGAAGCGCCGTCCCGCACGTGCGAGCTGTCGGCCGAGGTCGCGGCGGTCCGCCGCGAGGTCGATCGCATGATCGCGGCCTCTCCGTCGCCGCCTCCCGAGGCGCGGCTTTCGGGCGCGGAGGATCTGTTCACGGGGCGTGCGACCGGACAGGCGCCGGACACGGCCCCTGTCGCGGCGCCCGCTCCGCGGTCCGCGGCGGCGGTGGCCTGGCTCGAGCAGGCGTGCGGGCTCGATCGGAGGGGAGCGGAGCAGGCCGTCGACTATATCGCCGCGGGCCGGGCGGTCCTCGGCGGCGTGGTGCCGACCCAGGAGACGGTGGTCGCCGAGCGGTTCTTCGATGAAGGGGGCGGCATGCAGCTCGTGCTGCACGCTCCGTTCGGCGGTCGGATCAATCGCGCCTGGGGGCTGGCGCTCCGCAAGCGCTTCTGCCTGTCCTTCGACTTCGAATTACAGGCGGCGGCGACCGATGAAGGGCTGGTGCTCTCGCTGGGGGAACGCCACAGCTTCCCGCTCCCCACCGTCTTTGCCTTCCTCCGCTCCGAGTCCGTCCGCGAGACCCTCGTCCAGGCCGTCCTGCAGGCCCCGATGTTCATGACCCGCTGGCGCTGGAACGCGACCCGCGCGCTCGCGCTGCTCCGGTTCGCGAACGGTCGCCGCGTGCCGCCTCAAATCCAGCGCATGCGCGCGGAGGACCTCCTTGCCGCCGTCTTCCCCGCGGCCACGGCGTGCCAAGACAACCATCCCGGCGATGAGCACCGGGACGTGCCGGACCATCCCTTGGTGAACGAGACGATCCGGGACTGTCTGACGGAAGCCATGGACGTGGACGGGTTGATCACGCTGCTCCAACGGATCGAGTCCGGCGCCGTCCGGTGCGTCGCCGTCGAGACGCCCATGCCTTCGGCCTTCAGCCACGAGATCCTCAACGCGAACCCCTACGCCTATCTGGACGATGCGCCGCTCGAAGAGCGACGCGCGCGGGCCGTGGAGATGCGCCGGAGCCTGCCTCCGGAGCTGGCCGGTGAGCTCGGGGTCCTGGATCCCCATGCGATCGCAGAGGTGGCGGAAGAGGCGTGGCCGGTCGTCCGCGATCCCGACGAATTGCATGACGCGCTGCTCACCTTGTTCTGGGTCCCCGAGGACCAGGCGGCCCCGTGGCGCCCGTATCTCACCCCGTTGCTCGAGAGCGGGCGGGCGGCGGTGGTCACGGTGCGCGAGGCGGAGGGCGCCGTACCGGGATGGGTGGCCGCCGAACGCCGTGCGCTCGTGGAGCCGGTCTTGGCCGATCGGCGGCGAGAGGACTCGGAGGTCGGCCAGGAGGCGGGAGGGGCGCCGGCCGTGGATCGCGGCGAGGCGGTGACCAAGATCGTCCAAGGCTGGATGGAATGCACCGGGCCGACGACGGCCGCAGCATTGGCCCGCCGATTACGACTACCCGAGGGCGAGGTCTTGTCCAGCCTGCTCGCGCTCGAAACGCACGGTCAGGTGCTGCGCGGGCAGTTCACGCGTTCGGCGGTCGCGTCGTCCGCGGGCCGCTCCTCCGTGCCGGCCGCGCTGAGCCCGTCCCAAGCCGAATGGTGCGATCGGCGCCTGCTGGCCCGCATCCACCGGCTGACGATCGGGATCCTGCGGCGCGAGATCGAGCCGGTGACGGCGGCCCAGTTCATGACGTTTCTCTTTCAATGGCAGCACGTGGTACCCGGCGCGAAGCTCCACGGCGAAGCCGGCCTCTTGGAGGTCATCAGGCAATTGGCCGGGTTCGAGGCGCCGGCCTCGGCGTGGGAGCGGGCGATCCTGCCGGCGCGTCTGTCCACATACGATCCGGAGTGGTTGGACCGGTTGTGCCTGGCCGGCTCGGCGATGTGGGGGCGCGTGTCTCCCCATCCACGTCTCGAGCCCGGCGAAGCCGCGAAGCCGGGCCGCATCGTGCCGACCAGCGTCGCGCCGATCAGCCTGTTTCCCCGGGAGGAGGCAAATTGGTTGATGGCGCTGGGGCGGGACGGCGCCGACGGGCTGAGCGATCCCGCGGAGGCCGTCAGCGGGGTCGCCCGCGACCTGCTCGTCCACCTTCGCGCGCACGGCGCGAGCTTCTTCGCCGACCTCGTCGGAGCGACCGGGCATCTGCACGCGGAGGTGGAAGACGGCCTGTGGGAGCTGGCCGCGGCCGGCTTGGTGACGGCGGACGGCTTCGACAGTCTCCGGGCCCTGCTCGACCCGAGGCGGCGGCGGGCCGAAGGCCGCGAACGTCGCCGGCGCCCGCGCTATGGGCCCGGCCGCTGGTCGGCGTTGCCGAGCCCGTCGCCGGCCGGTGCAGCGGAACGGAGCGCGGGCGTGGAGCGCATGGCCAGGCAGCTCTTGCGCCGCTACGGCGTCGTCTTCCGCGATCTCCTGGCGCGGGAATCGATCGCGCCCGCGTGGCGCGATCTGCTCGTCCAGTACCGCCGGATGGAGTTGCGGGGGGACATTCGGGGCGGGCGGTTCGTCGGCGGCTTCATCGGCGAGCAGTTCGCGTTGCCGGAAGCGGTCGAGGCGTTGCGCGCGCTCCGGCGCGGGGAGCCGCGCGCCTCCCACGAGATCAGGATCTCAGCCGCGGATCCGTTGAACCTGGCCGGAATCCTTCTGCCCGGTCCTCGTGTCCCCGCCGTGGGCGTCAACGAGCTGATCTTTCGTGACGGCGTGGTGGTGCGCTCCTCCGTGCGCCCCACGGGCCGAGGTACGGATGAAGGTCGGCCGCGCGACGCGGGGGAATCCACTTTCGATGCGCCGGCCCGTCACGCCGGCCGGAGGCCGGCGTGACGAGCTTCAGGCTTGGTATCTGTCCGAGTCATCCTCCGTTGCGAGGCCAAGGAGGTGCGGGTAGGTCTCAGTGCCGGCTCAGCCGGGCCAACAGGTCGGCGGGGGCCGGCTCGACCCCTGTGCGGCCGTAGTCTCTCTGGGCCGACTGGAAGAATGCGGCCTGTTCATTGTCGGGGACGCCCAACAGGACGCCCAGCGAGGCGAGATATTCGCCGCCGCCCGCCGCCATGTCCTGCGTCAGGTTGTCCCGGTTCAACGCGGCAAACGCCTGCGCCGCCTCACCCTGCCGCACCAGTCCGTCTTCGGTGAACCAGGACCGTCCGGACGTGCTCACCGTGGTGTTCTGGGTCGTGTCGGTAATCTGTTGAGTCGTCCCGCGCAGCGTGCACGCGGAGAGCGCGAGCAGCACGATGAGCGGGCCAGCGCCCAGCCAGGTCGTTCTCATGATCGCCTCCTCATCCTCGTCATCCTCGCCATGTGAAAGCCTTGCCTTCACGGTAGCAGCCCCTGCCCGGGACAGTAAAGACGGGCGGCGCCTACAGGGTTCTTCTCACCGATCCGGCTGTGCCGGGCCTTCGCCGGGTGGGCGTTCGGGCTCGCGGCCCTCGGCGATCGGCAACCCCTCCAGCGCCATGATCCGCAGCGCGTTCGTGGTGGGGCACGGCCCCGGCCGCAGGAGATAATCGAACCGGAGCTGATTCGCTGCGACGGTTTCCTGGAAGTGCGCGTTCTTCAGCCCCGGCACCGTGCCGTCGAGCTCCGCCAATTCCAGGTCGTGCGTGGTGACGAGCCCGAGGGCATGGCCGCCGGCCAGCGCACGGATGTAAGCGCGGCTTCCGATGAGCCGTTCGCGATTGTTCGTCCCTTTGAAGATCTCGTCGATGAGGAAGAGGACCGGCGCGCTTCGCCAGTCCCGCGCGGCGTCGAGGATCTGCCTGAGCCGTTTGACCTCGGCGTAGAAGAACGACAGGCCGGCTTCGAGCGAGTCGTCCACCCGGATGCAACACCGGATCCGCAACCAGGTCCATTCGAACGAGGCGGCGCACACCGGCCCCCCGGCTTGGGCGAGGCACGTGTTGATGCCCAGCGTGCGGAGAAACGTGCTCTTGCCGGACATGTTCGAGCCGGTGACCAGGAGCACGGTCCCAACCCCGGTGAGGTGAAGATCGTTCGCGACGCGTTGTGCGGCGGGGAGCAGCGGATGCCCGAGGGCCTTGGCGGCGACCCCTGGACCATGGCCGTTGCGGGCCGGCTCCTCGGTGGACCGGACCGCCGGCCAAACGTAGGCGGGGTGGAGGTAGGCGAAGTTGCCGAGCGCGGCGGCCGCGTCGAGCTGCGCCAGCGTCTCGAGCCAGCCCGGCATGTGTTGGAGCACCGAGGCCCGCACGCGCTCCAGACGGTGGGTGAAGAAGAGATCCCACGGGCCCACGGCGTTGACGGCCAGGTGCACCAGCGGATGCGCACGAATGCTCAACGCCTGTGCGACCCGAGCGAGGCGGCCGATGGCGGCGGAGGGCCTGGCTCGGCCCGTCGTCAGCCCGCGGCAGAGGTCCGCGAGTGCCGGCGTCAGGTGGCGGCGGCGTTCGAGGTAGCGGAAGACCGCGCCGAGCTTGTCCAGCTCTTGATGCAGCGAGAGGGCTCGCCCGAAGACGGGATCGATGCGGTCCGACGACAAGAAATAGATCGCCGCGTAGAGGCCGAAGGTGAGGACCCAGTACTGAGGGACGCCGGCGATCGCGGCCGCCGAGGCCAGGCTGAGCGTCGCCGCGGCGAGCAGGGCCTGAATGCCGAGGAGCGGGATGAGCAACGGAAAGCCGATCGGCGGCGTGAGGGCCGCGTGAATCCGATCGCCGTCCAACTCCGCTTCGCTCACGCGCATGGCCTCCAGGGCCAGGCGGTCGCGGAACAAGGGGAGTCCCGTCAATTCCCGGATGAGCGCCTGCCGCGCCGTCCACTCGATGGGCGGCGGCGGTTGCTCCAGCAGCCAGGCGGCCAGTCGCCGGCGCCCGTTGCTGGAGTGGGTCGTGTCGAGCAGATGGAGCAAGGAATGCGGCCCGACCAGATCGAGATCGCGCGCGTAGGGGTGGCCCTCGGGGACCGGGACCGGCCGAAACGGGATGGCCGGCCAGTCCAGATGGAGGCGGGCCAGATGGACGGCTTTGAGGTGCCGCCAGCCGCGCAGGCGCTGCAACCGGTCCTCGAGCCTGCTATGATAGCGCGCGACGATCAAGAAGATCGCGAGGAACAGGACCAGCGACGCGTTCCCCAGGTGAAACCACCGCTGATGAAAGAATGTGATGCAGACCGCGGCGCCGGTGAGGAAGATCGCCAGGCGCCAACGCGTGTAGCGGCTGCTGACCGCCGCCCCTTGCGCGAGCAGCCGATCGAGGCGCGCCAACGTGCGCCGCAACAGGCGTTCGCGGGCGTCTCCTGACGTCGTCTCCGACATGAAAACGACCTTACCCGTTCACCCTGAGCGCGTCAACCGGAACGCCCCGGCGCGCGAATGGATCGACGTCCGCATCACCGGCCAGGTCGATGCGGGCGAGCTCATGGGGCTGCTCGAAGACCCCGCGCTGTCCGGCGCCTGGCAGGACCAGGACGCCGTGCATCTGTACTGGCCGCGCGAGCACTGGAATCCCGATCGGCTGCACGGTCTCAAAGCCGCGCTGCACCGACTCACGGCCGGCGCAGCGGATCTCCCCATCGCGATCGAGACGCTTGCCGACCAGGATTGGAATGCGGTCTGGGCCCGGTCGGTCCAGCCGTTCCGCATCGGTCGCCGGATCGTCATCCGGCCGAGCTGGGCGGCGGCGTCGCTCCATCCCGGCGACGTCGAGTTGATCCTCGATCCCAAGCAAGCGTTCGGCACGGGCCACCATGCGACCACTCAGTTGTTGGTGGAATGGCTCGAGGCCCACGTGCGCGGCGGCGAGCGCGTGCTCGACGTGGGGACGGGGAGCGGGATCCTCGCCATGGTGGCGTTGCGACTGGGGGCCGCCCGGGCGGTGGGTGTCGATACCGATCCCGTGGCGGTCGACTGTGCGCACGGCTACGCGGTCGACAATCGGTTCGGTCCCGAATTGACCTTGCGGACGGGGACGGATTGGGGGCGGGAGTATGATCTGGTGCTGGCGAATCTCGATCGCCGGACCCTCCTGGACCTGCGTGCCTCCTTGGCCGCGGTGCTCACGGCCGACGGACGGCTCGCCTGCTCGGGCGTCTTGGAGGGCGATCGGGAGGAGATCGTCGCCGCTTTCGCCGAGGTCGGGCTCGCGGCCTCGTGGCTCCAGGCGCGCGACGGCTGGCTGGCGCTCTCGTTCCGGCGCCCGGCGGCGACGTCACCGCCTGTTTGCCCCTAGCAGGAATAGGGGTGAATGTGGGGAAGGACCGTCCACTTGGCACTTGTCGTTTCTTGAAATTATGGCAGGATTAAGGTCACCAATGAGGTAGGGATGCTGCGGGAGCTGGAACCGGAGGTCATGGATGATCCCGAGCAGGCCGCGGCGTACGCGGCCGCCGACTTCAGCCACGAGAATCAGGCCTTCGTCGACTATTTCCTCGCCGCCTATCCCGATTTCACGGCCGGCCACGTCCTCGACCTCGGATGCGGTCCCGCCGATATCCCGATCAGGCTCGCTCGGGCGCTTCCCGGTTGTCGAGTCACCGGCATCGATGCCTCCCCGCCCATGGTCCGTCTGGCGGAACGGGCGGTCGAGGAGGCCGAGCTGGCGGACCGGATCACGGTGCAATGCCAGCGGGTCCAGAGCTTGTGCCTACCGGAGCCCGCCGACGCCGTCATCTCCAACAGCCTGCTGCATCATCTCGCCAATCCCCTGCAGTTCTGGTATGCCGTCAAGCGATGGACGAAGCCGGGCGGGCTCGTCCTCATCATGGACCTGATCCGCCCCGACTCTCCGGAAGCCGCGCAGGCGATCGTCGATCGCTACGCGGCGGGTGAGCCGGCGATTCTCCGGCGTGATTTCTTCAACTCCTTGCGGGCCGCGTTCACCGAAGACGAGGTGGCCGGCCAGCTTGCGGAAATGAACCTGACGCGTCTCCTCGTCGACGTCCTCGACGACCGGCATTGGATCGTGGGCGGCTATGCTCAGTGAGGGGGTGGATGCGCCGCCGGCGGGCCGCCCAACCGCAGGCGTGACGCCGCACACGCCGTCGTCGGGGGCCAGATGAGGCCCGAGCCGATCGAGGACCCGGACCATAGGATGTATCCCCTCGAGCAGTTCGGTTTGAAGGAGATGACCGAGTGCGGAGCGGCGATCCGCAGGCTCGGGAGCGAGGCGACCTCCTTCGACGATGTCGCGGGCCGGATCGTCCGGTATCTGCGGGATCATCTCCTCGATGCCGCGGGCCGGCCCGCCTGCCTGCTGGTGCGGTTCTTCAAAACGCATCGCTATGACCGGATCAGTCCCGCCTTGCAGCAATTTGCCTCCCGCAAGGTGAATGGAACGCCCATCGAGCCCCATCGGAAGTGCTTCGTGCTCATGGCGAGCGCCGGGCAACAGCCGGAGTGGAACAGCCGGGAGCACTCGGCGCGCTTCAAGGCGATTCCCATCGTGGGAGACCAGTTCGTCGCGCAATTTCCCATGTTCTCCCAACTCCTCACCCAGTTCGGCGTCGACGTCGGCGCCTGGTTCCAGCCGGGGTCCGAGCTCCTCGTCGATCGGAACGAGACCGCCTTCAACGTGTTCCACGTCGCCGAGGCGTCCGACAGCCCGTATATTCCGCTTCAAGAGGAGTTCGTCGTGCCCTACGGGGTCCGCTCGGTCTTGGGGTTCGGGAGCCTGCTGCCGTCCGGCGAGATCTTCGCCGTCATCCTCTTTGCCAGGGTGACGGTGTCCCGGGAGGTCGCCGACCTGTTCAAGACCATCGCGCTCTGCTCGAAGATCGCCCTGCTGCCGTTCGAAGGGGAGGCGACGTACATTTCATGAACGAGCCGCGGCCGACGGAGAGCGGCGCCGGGAACATCGGCCGGGAGATGGAACGGTTGAAAGCCCGAGCCCAGGCGCTCGAGCAGCTCCTGGCGGTCCACGAGCAGACCGTCATCGTGCAGGCGGACCAGCTCGCCAAGACCGTCGCCGAGCTGCGGAGGCAGGCCGATGAGCTCACGCGCTCCGACAAGATCATCCGTGAGAGCGAAGCGCGCTTCCGCCTGGCAATGGATGCGGCCAATCTCGGAACGTGGGACTGGGACATCGTCATTGACCGGGTGACGTGCTCGGACAACCTGACCCCGCTGTTCGGTCTGCCCGGGGGCAGCGAGGTGACGTACGCGGCGTTTCTCGATGCCGTCCATCCGGATGATCGCGACGGGGTCGCACGGGCCGTCGAGCAGGTGCTCCGGCACGACACCGAGTACGCCGTCGAGTTCCGAACGCGGTGGCGGGATGAGACCGTGCACTGGATCGCCATGAAGGGTAAGCTGTACCGGAGTGTCTCCGGGACGCCGGTGCGGATGATCGGCATCGCCATGGATATCACCGATCGCCGGCGGAGCGAAGAAGCGTTGCGGGCCTCGGAAGAGCGGTATCGGCTCCTGTTCGAACGCAATCCGAATCCCATGTGGGTCTATGATCTGGACACGCTCGCGTTCCTCGAGGTCAACCAGGCGGCCGTGTACCACTACGGCTACTCGCGCGACGAGTTTCTCGCGATGACGATCCGGGACATCCGTCCTCCGGAGGACGTCCCCTCGCTGCTCCGGAGCGTGGCGAGGGAGAAGGAGGGATACGGCCATGCCGGGCTCTGGCGGCACCGCAAGAAGGACGGGACGATCATCGACGTCGAGATCGCCGGCCACACGATGGCCTTCGGCGATCGCCGAGCCGAGCTGATCCTCGCGCGCGACGTCACCGAGCAGACGCGCGCCGAGCAGGCGCTCCGGCACAGCGAAGAGCAGTTCACCTCCTTCATGGACAATCTGCCGGGATTTGCCTGGATCAAGGACGCCGCGGGCCGGTATCTCTACACCAACAAATATTTCGAGTCGGTGTTTTCCCTCTATTCCGCGCGTTGGTTCGGAAGGACCGACCACGACGTGTTCCCGCCCGACATCGCTGACCAGTTCGTGGAGAACGACCGGAGGGTCCTGGCGAGCGGCCACGAGATCCGGACGACCGAGACCTTCCTGCTCCAGGACGGCCCGCACGTGGGGCTCGTCACCAAATTTCCGATCCTGCGGCCGGGCGGCGTCATGCTCGTCGGCGGTATTTCCATCGACATCACGGATCGAAAACAGGCCGAGGAGGCGTTGCGAGCCAGCGAGGAGCGCTTCCAAGTGTTCATGAATCATAGCCCGGCGATCGCGTTCATCAAGGATGAGGAGGGCCGGCATCTGTACGTCAACGAGCCGTTCGCCCGGTGCTTTGGAAAGCCGGTCGGGGACTGGATCGGGAAGACCGATGCCGAGCTGTGGCCGGAGGACATCGCACGGCAGTTCCGCGAGACCGATCGGATGGTGTTGCAGGGCGACAAGCCGGTCGAGCTGGAGGAGGTGGCTCCGGCCGCCGACGGCACGCTCCGACACTGGCTCGTCTTGAAGTTTCCCTTCAAAGACGGGTCGGGCAAGAAGGTCCTGGCGGGCATCGCCCTGGACATCACGCAGCGCAAGTACCTGGAAGAGCAGCTCCGGCAGGCGCAGAAAATGGAAGCGATCGGTCGCCTGGCCGGGGGCGTGGCGCACGACTTCAACAATCTCTTGACCGTCATCTCGGGGTATAGCGAGCTCCTCCAATACCACCTGCGCGGCAACGAGACGCTCTGGAAATACGCCGAGCAGGTGAAGCTCGCGGGCGACCGGGGATCGGCGCTCACGCGGCAGTTGCTGGCGTTCAGCCGGCAGCAGGTGCTGCGCCCGGAGGTGCTCGACCTCAACGCCGTGATCACCGATCTGCTCGATATGCTCCAGCGGCTCATCGGCGAACACATCGTCCTCGAGACGGCGCTCGACCCTCGGCCGGCCTTCGTGAAGACGGACCCGGGCCAGCTCGAACAGGTGCTCTTGAATCTCGCCATCAACGCGCGTGATGCAATGCCCGACGGCGGCCTGCTCCGGATCGAAACGGCGCACGTCCGATCCGATGGGACGGCCTGCGAAGGGCTCGGGAGGTTGGCGCCCGGACCATACGTCCGCCTGACCGTTCGAGACACCGGCTGCGGCATGGACGACGTCACTCAGGCGCGCCTGTTCGAGCCGTTCTTCACCACCAAGGATCAGGGGAAGGGGACGGGGCTCGGCCTCGCGACGGTCTACGGCATCGTCACGCAAAGCCAGGGCGCGATCACGGTGGAGAGCGAGCCGGACCGAGGGACGAGCTTCATCATTTACCTCCCGGTCAGTGAGGCGGCCGTCGATGCGCCCCCCGAGAGACGGGAGGCCCAGGAGCCGCAAAAGGGCTCCGAGACCGTCCTGGTGGTGGAGGATCAGCAGGGCGTCAGAGGCTTTCTCAAGAACCTCCTTCGCTTGAACGGCTACCGGGTCCTGGAAGCGTCGGACGGGGAGGAAGCGCTTCGCATCTGTCGTTTACACCCCGGGGAGATCCAGCTCCTGCTGACCGATATCGTCATGCCCGGGATGAGCGGCCGCGAGCTGGCGGAGCGATTGTCCGGCGAGCCGGGGACTCCGAAGGTGCTGTTCATGTCCGGCTACACGGACGACGCCGCCCTGCACAGCGCGGTCGCGGACTCCGACGTCGCGTTTCTCCAGAAACCGTTCAGCCCGCTGGCCTTGACCAGGAAGATCCGCGAGGTGTTGGATGCTCGATAAGCCGTCGCCCTGAACCGTCGCCCCGCCGATGCACGTGCTCATCCTCGCCTCCCTGCTGCTGGTCCTGACCGTCACCGCCGGGCTCGTCCCGGCCCATGCCCAACTCGATCGTCTCCGGCAACTCAAGAAAGAGGCGCCGCCGGCTCAGCCCGCCGAGGCGCCGATGGTGCTGATTCCAGCGGGTGAGTTTTGGATGGGCGTCGACGGCCTCCGGGGTCTGGAGGACGAACGACCGCGCCATCGCGTCTGGTTGGACGTGTATTGGATCGACCTCTACGAGGTCACGACCGCGCGCTACGCCGCGTTCCTCAAGGAGACCCGGCGGGCCGTGCCGCTGTTCTGGGAGACGGTGGACCTCACCCAGCACGGCGACCGGCCGGTGATCGGGGTCGATTGGGCGGACGCCGAGGCCTATTGTCGGTGGGCCGGCCGGCGTCTGCCGACGGAGGCCGAATGGGAAAAAGCGGCACGGGGAACCGACGAGCGGCGCTATCCCTGGGGGAACCACGACCCGACGCCCGAGTTGGCGAACTTCGCGATCGGCGCGCGGTTCAGTTATGCGCAAACGCTCATGCCGGTCGGGCGCTACGAGAAAGGGAAGAGCCCGTACGGCGTGCACGATCTCGCGGGAAACGTCTGGGAGTGGGTACAGGATTGGTACGGCGCGAGCTACTACGAGGCCAGCCCCGAGCGCAATCCCCAAGGGCCGGAGCACGGCATGTTCAAGGTCCTCCGCGGAGGCGCGTGGTCGGAGCTGCCGAAATATCTCCTCACGTTTGGGCGCTTCAAGCTCCCGCCGAACACCCGGAACAGCTACATCGGCTTCCGCTGCGCCAAAGGCGAAGGTTGAGGTTGAGCAACTGTCTTGATTGTCAAGCGGGCGAGCTGACTCGCCACGGTGATTGATGTTTGACCATCGCGTTGAGAATGGTCAGGAGCTTGTGCATGCAGGCGACCAGGGCGACCTTGGGCGCCTTGCCGACGGCCCGGAGTCGGCCATAGAACGCCTTGATCACCGGATTCCACTTCACCGCGACCAGCGTCGCCATATAGAGGACCTGCCGCACGGGGGCGCGGCCGCCCCAGCAGGTGCGCCGGCCGCGCAGCGTGCCGCTGTCGCGGTTGAGCGGCGCCACCCCGACCAAGGCCGCCAGGTGTTTGTGGCTCAGGGTGCCGAGTTCCGGGAGTTCCGCCAGGAGCGTGCGGCTCATCACCGGGCCAACGCCCGGCACGCTGCGCAGCAGATCCTCCTTTGCGCGCCACAGCGGCAGCGACTGGATCAACTGCGAGAGCTCCTCATCGACCTGGGCAAGGTGGCGGTCCAGCCAGGCGAGATGGGCCTCGAGTTGGCGCTGCACACGCCGGGGCGCCGTCCCCAGGCGGTTCTGCTCGGCGGTCCGCATGTCCAGGAGCTGCCGCCGGCGGGTCAGCAGCGCCCGCAGCTCCTGGGTGGCCTGATCGGCGATCGGCCGGGGCGCCGGCCGGACCGCTTCGGCAAACTGCGCCAGGACGGCGGCGTCCAGCGCATCGGTCTTGGCCAACCGCCCGGTGGCTTTGGCAAAATCGCGCACCTGCCGCGGATTGACGACGCAGACCGGCAGCCCCGCAGCCGCCAGGGCGCTCACCAGCGGCAGTTCGAGGCGCCCCGTCGCCTCGACCACGATGGCGACCGGACGCGCGGCTTGGAACTGCTCCACCAACGCCTTGAGACCGGCCTCGGTGTACGGCACCACCTGCCGCGCCCCCGACGGCCGCTCGGCGCAGTCAAGCTGCTCCTTGGAGACGTCAATGCCAACAAAGCGAGGCGTGTCAGTCATGGGTGCTCCTCCTCGTGAAGGCCTCCGACTCGCTCGGCCTTGCCACGATGCGGGCTCACGGCCCAGGCAACTGTACGAGCTTGGGGAGGCAAGGACGTGACGACCACGCTCAACCACGGTCTACGGGACCGAAGGTTCATCGGCCTATCACGTCCGGGGTTCATGCTCGCGTCATAGTAAAAGATCAGGTGAAAGATACAAGGTTCAGGCTAAGGTTGAAGAAGACGTGCCGAGGAGTTACGGCCGGAGGAGGACGGCGGCAATGACCAGCACCGTCAGCGCGGTGAGCACGACCAGATAGATGGTCACGCTCCGGTCGCTCAGCCACTGAGTCTGCCAATCCTCGGGATAGAGGGTCTTGCCGAGGATATAGAGGTCTTGGTCGTAGAGCCCCAGGATCCGCTCGATTTCGATCAGCGCCTGCTTCGCCATGCGGTGCCGGCTCCGCTGCTGGAGGATGAGATAGGCGAAGACCGCGGAGAACAGCGCCACGCCGGTGATCGCAAAGAGGGCCGTCGTGAAGTCGGGGCGGGGGCGGGCCGGCACGGCGAGCATCGTCACGAGCAGCAGCACGAGAAACGCGCTCGCGAACGCCGTCAGCCGCATCATCTGCTCACGCCGCCGGAACACCTCTTCCTTGTACCAGGGGTACAGGACCTTCAGGACTTCGAGCTGCTCTTCACGCAACATGCCCGGCATGGCAACACCTTAGAGACGCAAACAACCGTTGAGTCCGTTAGGTCAGTTTGGTCGGGTTAGTCCGTTTAGTCGGTTCGGTCCGTTACGAGTCAACGGACACAACGGACTCAACCGACCTAACTGACTCAACGTCCTATCCCAAGTGCTTGACGAACCATTCGGCGATGAGCGTCGTCATCCTACGAAAGTCGTCACCCTTTGTAAATCCATGGTCGGCCCCCGGGATGATCTCCAGGTGCTTCTCCGTCCGCACCGCTTCGAACACCCGGCAGCTTTGATGCAGCGGGACCAGTTCGTCGCAGTCGCCCTGCACGATCAGGACCGGCGCCTGAATCGACTCGGCCGCCTTGTACGCGTCGTACGTCAGCGCATCTTCATAGAGTCGGTACTTCAACCGGACGAGCCCCGGGCCGCCGGTCACGTCCGGCACCTCGTGGGACTCCTTCCAGTGCTGCATGCCCGCGACGCCGAACTCGAGCCGGAGCGTCTCCGGGAAGTCCGGCACCGGGCACTTGAGCGCGAGTGCGGCCAGGTCGCGGCGCTGGGCCGCCGTAAGGATTGCGACGAGCCCCCCGAAGCTCGAGCCCATCAGGGCGACCCGCCGATACCCCTTTTCACGCACCAGGTCGAGCGCCGCTGAAGCCTGACCGAGCGCCACGCTCACGGTGATGTCCTCGAACGGCCCTTGACTCTCGCCCTGTCCGAAAAAATCGAACCGGAACGTGGCGATGCCCCGTTCGTTCAAGAGGCGGGTGAGCGTCTTGTTCGTCGTGCTCTGCTTCGAGGAAAGAAAGCCGTGACAGAGGACGGCGACGCGATCGGTCGAGACGGCAGGCGTGGAGAGCAGACCCGCAATGCGGTGACCCTCGGCATCGTAGAACGTGACGGCGTGTTCCATGTTTCGCATTCTAACACCCTCCGCCCTCGCCTGATAGACATCACCACGCGAAGAGAAAGCGCTCGAGGACATCGGGAGCGACGAGGCCGGTCAAGGCTTCACCGTCACGGCGGATGAGATCGGGGACGCTGCCGCGGCCTTCTTCCAGCCAGGCCGCGTACCACTGGCCCGCGGTCCGCTTGGCCTCCGTCGTCGGCGTGAGGGCCGGAAAGCCCGCCGTCGTTGTCAATGCTGAGATCACCTGTGCATCCGAGATGTCCTTTCCGTCCCGCCAGAACGCCCGATAGAACGAGGTCGCGAGCGCTTCGGCCCGGCGGGCGTCCTGGAAGCAGGCGGTCGCGACGGCCTGAATCGCAGGACCGGTGTTCGGCTTGCCTTGCGGCAGCGCAATCGGAATCTCCGGGGCCAGACGCCGGACTGCGGCCACTTCCCGTTCCAGTTCTCGGGCAAAGGCCGGGCCCGCCGTCACCATGGGGAGGGGAAGCCGGGGCGCGTGCTGGACACCGCGCCACTCGACCCGCGCGGCGGCTCCCATCAGAGCAAGCCGTTCCTGGAAGGCGTAGCAGAACGGACAGTTGAAATCGCTGTAGAGGATGAAGGCGGCGGACATGGATCACGCGGGCGGCGGCTCTGCGATGAGGAGGGCGACTTTTGCGCCGAACAGCCCGAGGCCGAGCAGCAAGAGCGCGGCGCTGATCCACCCGGCCACCTGGACGGTGACGGAGCCCAGGTTGAACTGCCAGACCAGAGCGGCCACGATCGCGAGTCCCAAGGTGCCGAACGTCACCGCGCTCACCTGCGTGATCCTCCACCGTTCCGCGATCCGGGTCAGATGGGCGAGGTACGGCCCCCGCTTCTTGTTGCTCGGCACCCGGTTCAGCGCGAGACCGATCGGCAAGAGATGCGAGAGCGCCCCGATGATCGTCTGAACGATGAAGCCGACGAGCGCGAGGTGCGAGTAAGCCACGAGATGCAAGGTGCCGAAGGGAACCGCCGGCGGGTCCCACAGCGAATTGACGCTCACGAGGATCCCTACAGGGACGACCAGCAACAGGAAGAGCGTGGCCAGGAGGAAATGGTCGGAGACGATCCCGCCGGGTCGTCCGGCCGCCGTCCATGTCTTGAAGATGTTGATCCCGTAGAGGACGACCGCCGAGAGCACGACGGTCCCGCCGCCGATCTGGATCCACGTCGAGCCGGTCAGGAACCCGAGGACGAGGACCGCTATCCCCGTGGGGAGCAAGAAAAACGTCCATTGCGCCAGCCGGGCGCTATGAAGGCGGGTATTGAGCACGGTGGGAAAGAGATTGTGCATCGTCCCGATGATCGTGAGCGTGACGAAGCCGAGGAGATTGAGGTGGATGTGCGCCAGCCGTCCCTGTCCCACGAAGGTCGAGGGAAACAGGCGCAGGGCGATCCCTTCGCCCATGCCCAAGCCGGCAAGGAGCGCGACGAGCGCGACGCCGTAGAACCAGAGATTGAGGGGCGGCGAGACCAGGCTCGATCGCGACTGGCGGACGGCGTCGAGAAACAGCGTGAGGAATGCCACGAGGATGACCCCGCCGGCGATGCCGACGAACGTGTAGTCATGGAGGCCGAAGCCGATCAGGATGACGATCGTCCCCAGGTTGATGAGCGTGAACAGGACGGGATGCGCTTCAGGCCGGGTTCGGCCCGTCATCAGCAGCGGAGGAATGAAGGCGAGCATGGCCCCCAGGATCATTTGGGCCACCCCGCCGACCAAGGCGCTGTGCACATGGATGAGACGCAGGACCGGCGGGAGCGGCCTTCCCGTGACGATGCCGAGGAAGAGGGCCAATCCGAGGATCGACGAGAGGAAGAGCCAGAAAAACCCGGCCAACAAGAACATCGGCGGACGAAACAGCAGGTGCCTCATGTCACCTCCTGGCTACTGAGGCAGGAAATAGAAGTGGTTGGTGGGACCTTTGCCGTGACCGATGGCGAGACCGTGCCGAATCGCCTCCGTGACGTACGCCTTCGCGGTCTGTACGGCTTCCGGCAGCGACTTGCCCCGGGCGAGCTGCGCGGCGATCGCGGAGGCATACGTGCAGCCGGTCCCGTGCGTGTGCGGCGTGTCGATGTACTCGCCCTTATAGATGTTGAAGAACCGGCCGTCGTAGAGCAGATCGGTCGCCCGTTCGGCCAGCAGGTGGCCGCCTTTGATGAGGACGTTCTTGCAGCCCAGCCGGTGGATCACCTTCGCCGCCTGGCGCGCCTCGGCCAGCGATTTGATCGCCATGCCGGACAGCCGCTCGGCCTCTTGAACGTTCGGGGTGATGACGAGCGCGAGCGGGATCAGCTCCCGCTTGAGCGCCTCTACGGCGTCGGGCTCGAGCAGCGCATGCCCGCTCTTGGACACCATGACGGGATCGACGACGAGGTTCACCACCTTCTGCGGCCGCAACATCTTCGCCACGGTCGTCACGATCCGGGCCGAGGACAGCATACCGGTCTTGACCGCCGCGACCTCGAAATCGTCGAACACCGCGTCCAACTGCGCCTCGACGATCGAGGCCGGCAGCTCGAAGACCTCCGTCACCTCTTCCGTGTTTTGCGCCGTGATCGCCGTGATCACCGACATTGCAAACACGCCGTTCGCCGACATCGCCTTGATGTCCGCCTGAATGCCGGCGCCCCCGCCCGAATCGGAGCCGGCGATGGTGAGAACTTGTTTCAACGCCATAGGGCCACCGCTTTGGTGATCAATTGTCCTGTCTACGCTGACCGCTCATGCGACTGCTCTCCCGCTGTGCTCCCGGCTCAGCTTGTGGTGACAGCCGAGAACCCTTACCTTCTCTCACTGGCCGTTGTCAAACACGTCAGTAAGTAATCGTCATCGAGGCGGGATGAGTCGTGCAGCCTGCTGACCCCCTTCATCCGCGCGTGCTCATCCTTCGGGCCGGGACCAGCAGGCGGGCGGCGCCGACCGGGGGCGCTAGGCCGCCATTGTCACCTTCTCTCTCGTGGGGCTCCATCAAACACCATCGCGGCGGGGGCGGGGTGCGCTCGAAGCGTGCTCAGCGCATCGGGGGCGTCAATGATCTCGACCTGGAGCGACCGCCGCTGCGGCGGTGGCGGATCCTGTCCGAAGCGGTATTCCTGCGAAGCAGGGGAAACCGCGAGTTGATCCGCCAAGCGGAAGTCCGATCAGCCCCCGGTGCGCTGCCCCATGAGCGGAGAGGCGCCCCCGCCCCCGCCGCCACCTTTATCCGCGGGAGTGAGCACGGCCGGGCTGGTCCGCGACAGGACCCGCCGCATCACACCGGCCACGTCTCTTCCTTCCACGCCATCTCCCAGAACATCCACTCGTAGCGCGAGCTGATGACGAAGGCCTCTTCCATCCGGCGCTTTTCCGCGGGGCCCGCCTCAGAGGCCCATTGGTCGACCTTCGCCCGCATCCACCGCTGTACTTCCGCAAATTCCGGAGAGGCGTAGAGCAGGAGCCAGTCCCGATAGGGATGAGAAGATTTGGGCGGGCCGTGGCGCAAGAGATGTCGGCCGACGACGCAGTAGATCCAGGCGCAGGGGAGCGCGACGACGGTGATTTCAGCCGCCGTCCCGGTGTGCGCCACGCTCAGCATATGACGGGTGTACGCATAGTTCGTCGGCGCCATCGGGACGGAGGCCATGGCTTTGGGCGTCATCTTCCACTGCTTGCCGTACCGCTCGTGCAGCCCGCGCTCGGTGATGATCGTCTCGTTGACGAGCTTGGCGAAGCGCAAGGCCGACTCCGCGTCCGGCGCTCGCTGCGCTCCGGCGGCGAAGACCCGGGCCAGGTCGCCCAGGAACCGGGCGTCTTGGAGGATGTAGTATTTGAACTTCCGCTCGGGCAAGGTGCCGTTGCCCAATGCGACGACGAAGGGATGAGTCAATTGCGCGTCCCACATCGCCCGCGCGCGTTTTCGAAGCTGGTCGCTGAACGACATTGGTTCTCCTCCAGTGGGTGACTCAGCCCTTGCGCGGGACGCAGGCGTTCGTAAACAAGCGGTGGAGCGGGATCGGCCGGGAGATGACGCCTCGGGCGATCAGCCAGTCCTGCACCCTCTGCCACCGGTCCGCGTCCTGGTCCAAGGTTTCGGGGAGGTACGGCAGCGTGGCCTGAAACGTTTTGGCCGAGAGCGCCGGATCGGCGAGCGGATGGGCCTTGAGATAGAGGCCCAACGCCTCGTGCGGGTGCTCATGGGTCAAGGCGAGCCCGCGCGACACGGCGCGAGCGAAGCCGCGCGCGAGATCCGGCCGTCGCCGCAGCACGGTGTCCGAGGTGAAGAGGACGAGTTGATAGAGCGGCGGGACTCCGAACCGAGTGGGGCTGACGAACTCGATGGCCGCTCCCCGGAGCTGTGCCTCGACCTGCTCGTAATTCACGAACGCCCCGAATACCGCGTCGGCCCGGCCCGACAGCAGCGCGTCCGTCAAGGCGAACCCGACATCGACGGGGTGGATGTCGTCGTGCGTCAGGCCGGCGGCGTTCAACATGGTCCCGAGCACGGGGAGATCGATCTCGAGCCCGGGCCAGCCGATGCGGCGACCGCGCAGGTCTTCCAAGCGTTGGATCGGGCCGTCCTTCCGGTACATCAAGCAGACGACCGTGTCGTTCAACACCGGGCCGATGGCGATCAGCGGGGCGCCGTGCGCGCGGGCCTTGATCAGGTTGGTCTGCTCGCCGACGCCGAAGTCCGCTTTGCCTCGGGCCACGAGGTCCAGCGACTCCTCCGGGACCGTCGGGACGACGATGGACAGGTCGAGGCCCTCGTCCCGGAAAAACGCGTGCTCCTTGGCGACGACGAACGGAAGATGATCGGGGTTGAGGAACCATTCGAGCGCGAGCGTGACCAAGGGCCGTGGCGGGCGGGGACGTGCTCCGCCGGCCTCACGGGGACGGGGAGGACGCGGGACGGAGGCTGAGGACGCCTTGCGGCTGGGTTTCTTGGCCATGCCGACGATGAGGACCGTTGAGGGTCAGGCGGTGCCGACTTGCGTGGTCGCCAGGGATTGTGGAAGCCAGGGGCGCGGCAGTCGATTCAAGCCGGCCAGCGCGGCGACCATGTAGCATTCCGCTAAGGTGGGGTAATTAAACACGTTGTCGACGAAGTAATCAATTTTTCCCTCATGCGCCATCACCGCCTGTCCGATGTGGATCAACTCGGTGGCGCCCTCGCCGATGGCGTGGACGCCCAGGAGCTTGCGGCTCTGTTTGTGGAAGAGGAGCTTCAGCATGCCGATCTCGTCCCCGATCAGCTTGCCGCGCGCGATTTCCCGGTAGCGTGCGATCCCGACCTCGTAGGGAACCTTGTCCTGCCCCAACTGCTCCTCGGTCGGACCGACCATGGAAATTTCGGGAATCGTATAGATGCCGAACGGCAGCAACTGCGACTTGACCTCGCAGGGCAGCCCAAACGCATGGCAGGCGGCCAACCGGCCCTGCTGCATCGAGGTCGAGGCGAGGGCGGGAAAGCCGATGATGTCGCCCGCGGCATAGATGTGGGGCACGGCGGTCTGAAAGTGCTCGTTGACCTTGAGGCGGCCCCTCGCGTCCGGAACGATGCCGACCGCCTTCAAGTTGAGGCCGTCGCTCGCCCCGACGCGCCCCGCGGAGTACATCACCGTCGAGGCCGACAACTGCTCGCCGCTCTTCAGGTCGAGTGCGACCTGTCCGTCGGCCACCTTACGGATGCGGACGACCTGTTCGTTCAGATACAGGCTCACGCCGGTTTTCACCATGTTGAATTGGAGCGCTTCGATGATCTCGCCGTCGGCGAATTCCAGTAAACGAGGACGCTGATCGATCAGCATCACCTTGATGCCCATGGTCGCGACGATCGAGGCGTATTCGGAGCCGATGACGCCGCCGCCGACGATGACCAGGGAGCTGGGCAGGGATTTGAGCGTCAGCAATTCATCGGTATCGATCACGGTGCGACCGTCGAACGGGACCTCCGCCGGCCTGGCCGGCCGCGTTCCCACCGCGATCACGATGTGATCGGCCGTATGCTCGATGACGGTGCCGTCCGGGCGGCTGATGGCCAGGCGATGCGCGTCCACGAACGCCGCAGTCCCATGGATCAGGTCTACGTGATTGCGCGCCATCTGGTGCTCGATGATGTGGATCTCCTCGGTGATGATGTGCTGGCAGCGGAAGGCGAGGTCTTCCATCGTGATGTCCCGTTTCAACCGATAACTCTCGCCGTAGAGGCTGCGCTGATGGAGACCGGAGAGGTAGAGGACGGCTTCACGCAGGGACTTGCTCGGGATGGTGCCGGTGTTGATGCAGACGCCGCCGACCGTCTGCTTGCGCTCGATGATGCCGACTTTCTTGCCGAGCTTGGCCGACTGGACCGCAGCCTTCTGGCCCGCGGGGCCGGTGCCGATCACCAGCATCTCATAGTGCGCCATCGTGGAGCGGGCTCAGGTTAAGGATGAGGGTGAGGAACGTCTCCCAGTGAGAAGCATACCGCAGCACCGCAATCTGGCAATAGCGGCAGTACGAGAACTTCCTCCGACGCCGAGTGATCAGCTCACTTTCTTCTCCGCCCGAGCCTTCTTCTCATCCCTTCTTTGCGCCCCAGCTTGAATCGTGCTCAACCTTAGCCTGAACCTCGACCTTCTTCTCCGCTCCTTTCCTCCTGCCCCAGCCTGATCGGTCCTCAACCTCGAGCCTCACCCTCACCCTTCTTCCTATCCCCTCTTTCTTCTCGGCTCAGCCCGATCCGTCCTCAACCTGAGCCTCACCCGTAACCTTCTTCGATTATCCCTGGACCAACCGCTGCGCCGCCTGAAAGGCCGCCTCCATGTCGGGGAGTTGGGCAAGCTCGGGCGTGACCTGCAAATAGCGGACGACGTTGTCTCGATCCACGACCATGACCGTCCTGGCCAGGACGTGCGGATCCTTCACGAGGAGACCGTACGTTTTGCCGAACTCGGCGCCACGGTAATCCGAAAGGAACAGGACGTTGTTGATCTTCGCTTCCTTCGCGAACCGGCTCTGCGCGAACGGGGTGTCGACGCTGACGGTGATCAGTTGAACTCGCTGATCCAAGCCCTTGTTCTTCTCGCTCAGGTAGTGCGTCTGTTGCTCGCACACCTTCGTGTCGAGGGAGGGCACGATGCTGATGATCCGGACCTTCCCTTTGGTGTCGGCGATGTTGACGAGCGAGAGGTCGTCCTTGGCCAGTCGCGCGTCGCGCAAGGGCTCGCCGATCGTGATGCCGGGCCCCTCGAGCGGCAGCGGCGTGCCTTTGAAGGTCACCGTGTGGCCCTCGCCGGGCGTCGCCGTCGACGTGGCCACCGGGATGTTCTGATAGGTGAAGCCGTCCGCGGCGGAACGGTTGAAGCTCATCGTACAGCCGGCGCTCGTCATGGCGATCAGACCGACGAGGGCGAGCAGTGTCTTGTTCATGGGTCCTCCTCCTTCCTCAGGATCTCACGGCAATTACCGTGTCACGAGGCCGGCGTGCAAGTCAAGGCGCGCACGTCACGGCTGGAGAAAGCGCCTGAGCTCGGGATTGACGAGCTCCGGCCGCTCCCACATGGGGATGTGCCCGGCAGCGGGGACGAGCGTGAATCGTGCGCCGGCGATCCGTCGATGGAGGTCCTCGCCGACGCCGGGCGGGAAGACTTCATCCTTGTCTCCCCAGACGACGAGGGTCGGGTGGCGAATCTCGTGGATCCGACGCGCGAGCCCCTCCTCCCAGAGAGGGAGATGCTTCGCCATCGTGAGGATGGGCTTGAGGAGCCCCGGCCGCTTGCGGTTGCGATTGGACCGATCGATGACGAGCGGGGTCAGGAGCGACTCGTCGTAGACCATCTCACTGAGGACCCGGCGCGTCACCGAACGGCCCGAGAGGCGGTTGCCGAGGTTGACCATCCACACCGGGAGCCAGTTGTCGAGGGCTTTCTTGATCAGCGGGCTCGTCAGCCTGTCGCGGACACGGTCGGGCAGTCCGCTGATCAGCACCAACCGATCGACACGCTCCGGGTACGTGAGCGCCATCCCCATCACGATCCCTGCGCCCATCGAGTTGCCGGCGAGCGCCGCGTGCGGCAGGTTCAGCGCATCCATGAACGCGCGCAGGAATTCGATGAGCTCGGTCGGCGTATAGGCGAGGTCGGGCTTGTCCGAGAGGCCCGACCCGAGGAAGTCCAACGTGATGACGCGGTGGGTCGAGGCCAGCTCCTGCTGGTACTCCCATTGCCACATCGATCCCCCGAAGCCATGCACCAGGATCACCGGCGGGCCGTCCCCGGCGTCCAGGTACGCGATGCGATGACCCTGCACGAGGATCGTCTTCAGGGGCTGGCGCTGGATCCCGTCGAACCAGGCCGGGATGTCGGTGTGGCTGCGGCAGGCCGAGAGCAGGAAAGCCAAGACCACCGGAAATGCGAGGGAGGGAAGAAACCACCAGAGGGGCGCGTCCGGCCGATCCAACGCGCTACTCCAACTGAATCAGCGTCTCGTCGGTCTTGACGTCGTCGCCATCCTTCACGTAGACGGCCCGGACCGTCCCGCCGATCGGGGCCGGCACCCGGCTCTGCATCTTCATCGCCTCGATGATCAGGAGCGGATCGCCTTGCTTGACCTGATCGTCGACCGAGACGAGGACCTTGACGACCCGGCCGGGCATCGGCGGCGCCACGTCCCCCGGCTTCGACGGCCGCGGTCGCTTCGGCCCCTGGCGCGGGCCCGTGTCCTGCGTCTCCGGTACCCCGGCCAAGACCTCTTGGATCGGCTCGAGTTGAACTTCTTCGAGCTTCTCGTTCACCCGGATGTAGTACGGCTTCCGGCCGTCGGTCTTGCGGCCGGATCCCGACACCTGGATATGGTACGTCTCGCCGTGCACCGTCACGTTGAATTCCACGGGGGCCAGGTGAAGCTCGTGCGCGACCGCGGGCCCCTTCTCCGGCGCCGGCACCAACTGCTCCGGTTTGAGCTCACCCCGCGCGCGCTCTTCGAAAAAGTCTCCGGCGATCGAGGGGAACAAGGTGAACGAGAGGACGTCCTCCATCGAGGCGGCTTTGTCCCCCAACTCCTTCTTGGCCTTCTCGAGCTCCGGGTCCAGGCGGTCCGCCGGCCGCCCCTTGATCGGTTCCTCGTCGCCGACGGCCCGTGCGAGCACCTCGCGGTTGAGCGCCCCCGGCGGGCGGCCGTACAGGCCCAAGAAATAGTTCTTCGTCTCGGTGGTGATGACTTTGTAGCGCTCGCCGGTCAGCACGTTCAGCGTGGCCTGAGTCCCGACGATCTGACTGCTCGGCGTCACCAGCGGGGGATACCCCATGTCGGCTCGGACGCGCGGGATCTCGTCCATCACCTGCTTCATCTTGTCCAGAGCGTTCTGCTCGGCGAGCTGTGCGGCGAGGTTGGAGAGCATCCCTCCGGGGATCTGTGAATTGAGGATCTCGGCGTCCACGCCGTTAAAATCGCTCTCGAACTGATGGTACTTTTTCCGGACGGCGCGGAAGTGATCGGCGATCGGCGTGAACTTCGGCAACTCCAGCCCGGTATCGTACGGCGTGCCGCGAAGGGCGGCGATCAAGGTCTCCGTCGGCGGATGCGACGTGCCGCCGGCGAGCGGCGAGATGGCGGTATCCAGAATATCGAGCCCGCCGAGGATCGCCATCAGCGCGGACATGGAGGCCATGCCGGAGGTGTAGTGGGTGTGCAGATGGATGGGGACGCGCACGGCGGCCTTCAGCCGCTTCATGAGCTGATAGGCGTCCATCGGCGCCAACAGGCCCGCCATGTCCTTGATGCACAGCGTATCCGTGCCCATGTCCTCGAGTTGCTTGGCGAGGTCCACGAACCGCTCCAACGTGTGCACCGGGCTGGTGGTGTAGCAGATCGTCGCTTCCAGGTGCTTCCCGCAGCCTTTGACCGCGCGCATGGAGCGCTCGAGGTTCCGCAGGTCGTTGAGCGCATCGAACACGCGGAAGACGTCGATGCCGTTCGCCGCCGCCCGCTCGACGAACCGATCCACGACGTCGTCCGCATAGTGCCGATAGCCCACGATGTTCTGGCCCCGGAGCAGCATTTGCAGCCGGGTCTTCGGCATGGCGGCCCGCAGGGCCCTCAGGCGCTCCCACGGGTCCTCCTTCAAGAACCGTAAGCACGTGTCGAAGGTGGCGCCGCCCCACACCTCCAGCGACCAATACCCGACGGCATCCAGCTTCTGCGCGATCGGCAGCATGTCCTCGGTGCGCATGCGCGTCGCCAACAGGGACTGATGGCCGTCGCGAAGGACGACATCGGTGATCTGGAGGCGCTTGGCCGGCGCCGCCGTGAGGTCGAGGCCCCGCAATTGGCGTCCCGGTTTCGTAGCGGGACGGCCGCGCGTTCGGCTGGCCGCGCGCTCGAGCGGACGCTTGGCTCTCTTGGATCGTCGAATCGGCATGGTCAGATCGCGCTCACCCTCCGGCGCTCGACGGCGCCATCGTCCATCTGGTCGGCGACGTCCTCATAGGCCCTCGTAGGCCGCGATCGCGGCGGAGATCGCCAGCACGAGATCCTCGGGGTCGATGCTTTCGTCGTAATCGAAGAGGCCGGGGTGGGTGTCCAAGTAGGACGTATCGAAGCGCCCGGCGCGAAAGTCCGGTTCCTGCATGATCGTCTTCATGAACGGAATCGTCGTCTTGACGCCCCGCAGCACGTATTCCTCGAGCGACCGGTGCATCCGGCTGACCGTCTCGTCCCACGTGCGACCGCGCACGGTGAGCTTCGCGAGCAGCGCGTCGTAGTACGGGGGCACCGTGTAGTCCTTATAGACCGCTCCGTCGATGCGGACCCCGATGCCGCCGGGCGAGAGGTAGGCGGTGATCGTGCCCGTGGAGGGCCGGAACTGGTTCCGCGGATCCTCGGCGTTGATGCGGCACTGAATGGCGTGCCCCTGCAACACGACGTCGTCCTGCGTGATCTCGAGCGGCCGGCCGGCGGCGATGGAAATCTGCGAGCGGACGATGTCGACGGCGGTGATCTGCTCCGTCACGGTGTGCTCGACTTGAATCCGCGGGTTCATTTCGATGAAGTAGTACTTGCCGTCCTGATCGAGCAGGAACTCCACCGTCCCGGCGTTGTCGTAATCCACCGCCTTCGCGATCGCAATCGCGGCCTGGCCCATCTCGGCCCGCAAGGCGGGGGTCAGGACCAGCGAGGGGGCGATCTCGATGAGCTTCTGATGCCGCCGCTGAATCGAGCAGTCCCGTTCACCAAGATGGATGACGTGGCCGTGCTTATCGGCCAGGATTTGAAATTCGATGTGATGCGGGCGCTCGATGTACTTTTCGATGAACAGGCTGCCGTCGCCGAACGCGGCCGACGCCTCGCGCGACGCCGTTTCCATGTTGCTCCAGAGGTCGTCGTCGGACCGCACGATCCGCAACCCGCGCCCGCCGCCGCCGGCGCTCGCCTTGATCATCACCGGGTAGCCGATCTGACGACAGAAGGCCACCGCCTGGTCGGCGCTGACGATCGTGCCCTCGCTGCCGGGGACGACGGGGACCCCGACCTTCTTCGCGAGCTCACGGGCCTTGATCTTGCTGCCCATGAGATGGATCGCCTGGGGCGACGGGCCGATGAACGTGATGCCGGAGGCCTGGCAGAGGTGGGCGAACTCCGCATTTTCGGACAGGAAGCCGTAGCCGGGATGGATGGCGTCCGCGCCGATCCGGTGGGCCAGGTCGACGATCTGATGCATGTCGAGAAAACCTTGCACCGGACCCGGGCCGACCAAATACGCTTCGTCGGCCTTCTTGACGTAGATCCCGGTCGAATCCTGCTCGGCGTAGATCGCCGCGGTGGCGATGTTGAGCTCGCGGCACGCGCGGATGATCCGCATCGCGATTTCGCCGCGGTTGGCCACCAGAATTTTCTTGAACATCAGGGCGTAATTCCTAGGAATTCAGCCGCTTCCAACCGGTAGAGCCGTGTAAGCTACCACAAGGGTTTGAAATTTGTCGAGGACGAAAGGGGCGGGCGGGTGAACTCGGAAAGGGCGCGTCTACGGGAAAGAGCCGGTCTCGGCCGGCTCGGGGCCGGGTCGGGTGGAACTGAACGCCTGGGGTGGGCGGGTGAACTCGGGAAGGGGCGCGTCTCGGCGCGCCCGGGGTGGGCGGGTGAAATTGATTGACGGGGCGCGTCCAACGGGGCAGGAGCCGGTCTAGGCCGGCTCGGGGCTGGGTCGGGTGGAACTGGAGTGCCCGGGGTGGGCGGGTGAACTCGGGAAGGGGCGCGTCTCGGCGCGCCTGGGGTGGGCGGGTGAAATTGACGGGGCGCGTCTCCACACGGCGGGCACGATTCGGCTCGGCAGAGCGTCTCGCGGCGGTTCGGAGGGAGGCGATCAGGGGGCAGGGGCACGCGAGCGGCCGGCAGGCGAAACAGCGTCCGCCTGCCGGATTGATTCGAACTATTTGCTCTTGATCAGCACCGGCTTCGATTGGGCGCTCCCGCCTCCGGATACCACGATGATGAAGCTCATCCCCGCCTTGGTGTCAGGAACCGTCGCCTCGATCGTGCTGTCGTTGATGTACGTGTAGTTGACCTTGGCGCCGCCATCGGAGCTGAAGGTGACCCCATGGAGGCACTCCTTCGTGCCGAAGTTCTCGCCCTTGATGGTGACCTTCTCGCCGGGCTTGGCTTCATCCGGTTCGACTTTGATGATACGGGGGCGTTTGCTTCGGTCGCAGACGGGGTCGGCGTTGACCTTGCTCTCATCCACGCCCTTGATCGACTCCGTATCGTAGGCCCCGAAGCCCGATCCTTCCATCTCCGACCCCTGGCTCCAGCCTGCCGCCGGCATTCCGGCGAAGAACAGCGCCAGCGCCGCGCTGATGATCACTGAACCACGCATAGAGCCTCCTCTAGTCAATGAAGGATGATGGAGCATCACGTCGATGATGTCGCGATCATTTCTGTTGGCCGAGCGGGGTATACCCTTCATTATCGATGATCGCTTGGCCTTCTTTCGACAAGGCGAACGCGGCGAAGGCTTCGGCGGTGGGATTCGGTGACTTCGGCATCAGCAACAACACGGGCCGCCGAAGCTTGTAACGGCCGTCCTTGACCGGCGGCTCCTCCGGCTCGACCTTGTCGACGGGCAAGAGGCGCACCGCGACGCCGGAGTTGACGGCCTCCAGCGCGGGACCAAGCGAGATGTAGGTGACCGGGGACAGCGGCGGCAGCGTGCCGACCACGGCTTTGATGGCTTTGTCGTCCGGCCCGATCACCTTCGCCCCGTCGGCGATCTTTCCCGTCAAGCCGATCTGCTGCTCGAACGTGTCCTTGATGTTACGGTTGCGGGGGCGATCGATGACGAGGATCTTGGTCTCCGGGCCTCCGAGCTCCGACCACGACTTGACTTTGCCGGAGAAAATATCGGCCACCTGTTGAGTCGTGAGCTCTTTGGTGTTGTTGGACAGGTTGACCATGATGGCGATCCCGTCCCAGCCGATCTGCGTCGAGTGCAGATCCGGGACCTCCTTACCGGCGACGGCGATCTGCGCTTGCCCGGACTTCACCAGCTCGACGGGCTTGGAGTTGTCATCCCAGAGGATATCGACGTAGGCGCGGGGATTGGCTTTCTCGAACGCCCGGGCCAACTGCTCGATCATCGTTTGTTCCGGGCCGTTGCCGGCGATCACGATCTGTCCGGACGCATCACCGGCCTGAGCGGGCAGGGGAATCAGCAGGCTGAGGATCAACAGAAGAATCGTCACGATCCACTCCCGAGCGAGGCGTCTCACAGTCACGATGAGCCGGACCCGGAATTCTTCGGCGTCGGGTTTCCGGTAAAGAGATCGGACACCGGGGGAGGGGGCGTCCGCTTGCCGAAGGCGGGCGGCAGCTTGCTGAACTTGCTGAGGCGCTCCTTCTGCATGTCGTACGCCTTCATCTCCGAAAATCCGGGCTTGTGATCCCCTACGATCTTCGAGGCGAATGCCGACATCAACCGCGTGGCTTTCTGGGCTCGGCAATGCGGGCACACGGTGTCTTCGGCCCTGGCCGTGATTGATTGATTGATCTCGAAGCGTTCCTGGCAGGCCTCGCAACGGTACTCGTACAGCGGCATGGGGAACTCCTTCCTACGTAGGCGTGAGTGGCTCATTATAACTGAACGCGCCGTCCAGTCGCCATGGCCAACTGGGCTCCGGTGCGGTCCAGCCGGCCGAGAAGCGCTTGACCGGTCCGTCGGCCCTCGGGTATCTTACCCGCTTTGCAATCGACCAGAAGGAGGCTTCCATGCCGTTGCTGATTCGGAAATACAAGCTCGCGAGCGGGATGGTGCAGGAAGAGCGGATCGACGACCCCGATCGGATCGAGCGGTACATGCGTCTCTTCGACAAGGACGACGTGAAGAAATTGGAGACGGGCGCGAAGGTGTTCATCGAAAAGGATGAGTGGCAGCTTCTCCCCTAGCACGCCCTAGAGATCTGCAGGGCGTTCCGGCCTCTTCGGCATCCCTCACAAGACCCCGGCCAGGGCGGCTCTCGTCGTTGCGAGACCCCTCTTCAGCGTGGTAGGCTTCCGCCGAATGCAAGGGCTTCGTCTCGCCCGTCGGCGAGACGGCAATCCGGTTCATCGAGTGAGCGGGTGGAGAGATGACGTACTGGGTGCACATCGCGCGGTCGAACGATCGCGTCACCTTGCATCGCGACCGGTGCTCCGAAGTGCCGGCCGTGCACGTCTACAAGGACTTCTGGGAAGGCGGCTGGTTCGACTACCCGGACAAGGAACGGGCCCTGGCGGCGATGGAGCAAGCCGGTGTCAGCTTCCAGAAGAAGTGCACGCTCTGTAAGCCGTGACCTGTTCCCGAGCGTGCAGTCCCGAGTCCTGGACGTGCGTGCAGGCTTCGGATGGCCGGCCGTTGTGCGGGCCGATGGCTGACAGCTGATCGCTGAAAGCTGTTCCCACCACTATGCCCCAGCTGGCCCTGTTGCTGACGACCATCATCTGGGGTGCGACGTTCCCGGCGACTAAAGCCGTTCTCGAGCAGATTCCCCCGCTGTCGTTTCTGTTTCTCCGATTCGTCCTGGGCGCCGTCTTCGCGTTCGTGCTGCTACGCGCCTTGGGGTTCGTTCTACGGGCCGACGCCGGGACGCTCAGGCGCAGCCTCGTCGCTACCGTCTGGCTGTTCTTGGGCTATGCGCTGCAGACCGTGGGCCTTGACTACACCTCCGCCTCCAACTCCGCGTTCATCACCGTGCTGTACGTCGTGTTCGTGCCCCTCATCCTCCGGCGCTTCGAGCGGCGGACGTGGGCCGGCGCGGCGCTTGCGACCGCCGGCCTATGGTTCTTGGTGAACCCCGCGGTGACGCTGAACGTGGGGGATCTCCTGACGTTGGGATGCGCCATCGCGTTCGCCGGGCATATTGCCTGTCTCGAAGGGTATACGCGGCAAGGCGACGCCGTCTCGTTCTTCGTCTGGCAGCTCGCCTTCGTCGCCGTGTTGATGCTGCCGGCGATGTGGCTCGAGAGTCCTCCGCCGGGCGCCTTCGCCCCCACGTCGGTCCTTGTGCTGGGACTGACGGTCACCGGGATTCTCGCGACCGGCGCCTTCGCCGTACAAATTTGGGCTCAGCAGGTGCTCCCGGCTCAACGCGTGGCGCTCATCTTCTCACTGGAGCCCGCCTGCGCGGCCTGGCTGGCCTGGTATTTCCTGGGTGAGCAGATGGAAATGCGGGGATGGATCGGCAGCGCCTTGATTCTTGCCGCGGTCATTCTGGGGGCCCTGTCCCCGAAACTCCACGAGCCGGCCGGGCGCGAAGCCTCGCTCTCGGCGGTGTGAGGTGATGGATGGCGCAGAAATTCGGGAAGGGCCGCTGGGTGCGCGAAGGGTTTCTGGACAATCGAGTCGAGGGCAGCGTCGTCGGCCGCATCGTGTTGGCCGTCATCGGCGCCGTGGACGTCTATCTCGCGGGCAATTTCAGAGGCGAGATTGCCGGGAAGGCCATTCGTTTCCGGAACCGCGACTTCGCCGACGAAGACCTCGCGGGGCAGGTGCTGAGCGACATGGAAGTGCCGCAGATCGGCGAGGTCAGCCTCATTTCGTTCGATCCGCACCCGCACCTTCCGCCGCATCCGTACATCGAGTGGTTCTCGGTCCGGAAGAACCACTACCGGATCGAATTGCAGCCGGGCGACGCCTGGATCGTGAGCGACGAGGAAGCGGCGGAATTGGACGACGAGAGCCGCCGGATCCGCGAGGCGCTCAGCAGCCAAGTTCGGTCGACGCGGGAGCGGGAAGAATCGGATTGGGTGTGAAGGGGCCGGGGCGGGGTGTGCTCTCCGCGGGTGGGCCACAGAGCGTCGGTGGCTGAGCAGCCTCCGCGTGGCGGATCAACTCGCGGCGTCCCGCGCGCCGCGCGAACGCCGCTTCGGACAGGATCCGCCAGCGCCGCCGCGGCGCCTGCTCCGGGCTCCATCATCAAAAGCCACCGACGCTCTGATTCCGCTCCGAGCATCCCGCCCCCGACCGAGTGAGTGGTAAAGAGATTCGAGAAGCGTCGGAAATGCGCGAGCATCAGGTGGGGGCACACGGGGTGCGGCGCGGCTCTCCGCTTGAAGCCACAGAGAGGCGGCGGCAAGCGGAGGTCGGACAGCCCCCGGGACCGCTGGGCTGCGAGCGGAGAGCCGGCGTGCCCGCCCCGCCTGCCATCTTATCGTGGAGTGTTGCGGTTGATGCGGCTCTCCCCTCTCGTTATAGTGATGTGCGATGCGTAAGAAGACCTCGTCCCGGCTCGGCACGTCGGCTGAGCCTGCGACCCCTTCCGCTCACGGTCCCGAATCTTCACCGCTCCTCGCTGCGCTTCGCGCCCTTTCACCCAACGACTTCTATACCATGGCCTCGAAGGAGTCCGTCGTCCGTGGCTACGACTACTACCGGCAGTACCGGCTTCAGCACTACGCCTGGAGCCCGGACCGCGCCACGCTGACGGCGTGGGTGCAGGGGCAGAGGAGCCGGCCATACGCCGTGAGCTTTTCCCTTGACGAGGGGGGCCTCACCGCCGTCTGCGACTGTCCGGCCTGGGATCCCGACCGGCTCTGCAAGCATGTCATGTGCGCCTGCTTCACGACCAAGAACCTGCTCTCGCCGGAGGCGTTTCGACTCCCGTGGTTTGAAGAACGGCGCCGCGATGTACTCGCAACTGAGCTGCTCGGCCCTCAGAACCAGGACCGGCACGATGGAGCGCTCGCCTCGACGGTCGGCTTGGAAATCGTCATCGACGCGGGGCATGACCCGCCGTCGCTCTCGCTCCGCTGCGATGGGAGGAAGGTGGACTGGTCGTCGGGGTGGGGACCGAGAAGGCGCTTGCCGCCCGAACTGGTTCCCTTGCTCCATGCCTCCCCGTTCACGTTCGGGTACGGTGAGGATCCGCTGCTGCGGTATCTGCGGCACGATAGGGGTGCCTATCCCCTGATTCTCGAAACACGCAAGGAAGCGTTTCCGCTCCGATGGGAACCGTCCGTGAAATGCCTGTGCAAGACCGCACTGGAAGTGATCGAGGATCAGGTCACGATTCGCGCGGTCTGCCTGGTGGATGGCATCGAGCTCAAACGCTTCGTGCGTTTCCGGTCGTTCGTGGCCGACCTGGACGGCGGACGGCTTCTGTACATGGAGGATGAGGGGGGATGGAATCCCTGGCTCGCGTTTCGACGATGCCTGGACATCCACGACCCGTTTCTCACGTCCGAAGGGACTATCGGCGGGGAGGTGCGCGCGGTGCTGTTGCCGGATCAGTCCGGTGTAAGGCTATGGCAGAGTCTGAGCGAGAAGCTGGCGTTGACCCTCCCGTTGCGCGAATTCCAGACCACGCAGATTGACGTCATTCTGCAGCACCTCGACCGCGTGATGGGCGATCTCACGCTGAAGGTGAATGGTCAGGCGCAGTCGTCCCTTCGGCGGGAGCCTGTGCCGGAAGCGAAGGCACCGGTGTACCGCTTGGTCCTGGTTCCGCCACCGGCTTCCGACGATCGCACCCGCCCGCCCCAGGCGGAGTTTCTTTCTCACCCGCCCGCCCCGAGCCGGCCGAGACCGGCTCTTTGCCCAAGGGACGCGCCCCTTCTGGATAGGCCGACCGCGCCGTACAGGCTGCGGGCCGAATGCCGGTGGGGCGATCTCAGCACGGCTCCCAGTGCATCCGTCTTTGGATTCTTCCCCTATCTGGAACAGGCGCCCACGCTGTCCGCCCCGCTACGGGCCCGGAAGCGCAAGACCGCCCTCTATGAGGCCTTCTTCACGCTCTTGTCCGTCACGGACCCCAAGGAGCGGACCCAACGCATCAAGGTCGCGTTGGGTGGAGCCGATTTCCGGTCACGCGCAGTCGTCAGCGAGGCGCAGGGCATCCTGCGGGACGCCCTGGCGGCCTTTTCGCGCGAGGACCTGCGCCTCAGAATCCATGCGGGTCGCTGGGAGCTACAGCCGGTGGACAAGGCCCGCGAAGCCTTGCTGTATCGAATTCCCGCTGAAGTCTTCGGGACGGAGATCTTTCGCGGCATGCAGCGCTGTGACGAAATGACGGTCGACGGGGAGATTCTGTTCCAGCGACTGCCGGAATTGTTGGAGAAGCTGACTGCGGGCGGCATCCAACTGCTCTACCAAGACAAACCGGTCCAGCCCTCTCGGTGGGACTGCTCCTTAGATGTGGAGCGCGGGGCCGGGGGCGCAACGGGCATTGACTGGTTCGAAATCCGGCCGGAGATCCGGTGCGACGGCGTCGTGCTGGATGAAGCGGAGTGGCGGGCCGCGCTCCGGCATGGCGGGCTGGTCAACACCGAGCGCGGCCTTCGCGTGCTGGACGGCGGCACACTGGAGCGCCTGCGCGCGATCGTCGGCCTGACCGAACAAGCCACATCGACCCGAGAGGCGGCGCAGATCGTACGCGTCCCCCGGTTACAAGTTCTCGATTGGCTGGCCTTGCGCGAGCAGGGGATCACGGTCTCGCTGCCCGCTGAAGATGAGGCGGTGCTTGCCCGTCTCCTGGGATTCGAGCAGATCACTACGCCGCCGCTCCCACGGGGCGTGCAGGCGAGGCTGCGCCCCTATCAGCAGGACGGCTATGGCTGGCTCGCGTTTCTCTACGAGCACCGGTTCGGCGCCTGTTTGGCTGATGACATGGGCTTGGGGAAAACGCTCCAGGCGATCTGCCTGCTGGCCGCCATCAACGAAGGTCTGATCCGGCCTCCTGCGGGTGTGCGAGGCCCGCATCTCGTCGTCGTGCCGACAAGTCTCCTGTTTAACTGGGAGCAGGAGCTCGCGCGCTTCGCTCCGGGATTGAAGGTCCACGTCTACAGCGGCGGCGAGCGGACGCTCGACGCTGCGGATGGCGAGGTCGTCCTCACGACGTACGGGCTGGTCCGGCGAGATATCGACGTATTGGAACGCGCGGCGTTTCACGTCATCGTGTTCGATGAGGCCCAGGCGATCAAAAACATCCACGCGGACACGACAGGGGCGGTCCGCCGTCTCAAGGGGCACTTCAAGGTCGCGATGACCGGCACCCCGCTCGAAAATCACCTCGGCGAGTACTTCTCCGTGATCGATCTGTGCCTGCCGGGTCTCCTCGGTGAGTATGACCGGTTCAAGGCGGAGCTGAAACGTGTCCAGGGGGGTGGGCTGACCCGCCTGCTTCGCCGGACGCGGCCCTTCATCTTGAGACGGACCAAAGCCCAGATCCTCCGCGACCTGCCGCCGAAGATCGAGAGCGAGGTGTTCCTCGAGTTGACCGATCGGCAAAAGGCGCTCTACCAGCAGACGGTCGCACAAGTCCGCTCAACCATCGACGAGGCGTACCGAACAAAACCGTCGGCCCAGGCGCAGCTCATTGCGCTCACGGCCATCCTCAAGCTCCGTCAGGTCTGTCTCTCTCCTCGCCTCGTGACGAAACGAGAAGAGGAGCCCTCGCCGAAGCTGAACTTTCTGATGGAGAAGCTGGCCGTGTTGTTGGATGAGGGGCACAGTGCCCTTGTGTTCTCACAGTTCACCGGCTTTCTCGACCTCGTGCAGGACGCCTGTGCCCGGCATGCCATTCCCTACAACCGACTGGATGGGTCGACGGCGGCGACCGCGCGCAAAGCGCGCGTGAGGGCGTTTCAGGCCGGTGAACAGCCGAGCGTGTTTCTCTTGAGCCTCAAAGCGGGAGGCCAGGGTCTGAACCTGACCAAAGCGACCTACGTCTTTCATCTCGACCCCTGGTGGAATCCGGCGGTCGAGAACCAGGCGTCCGATCGCGCGCATCGCATCGGGCAGCAGCGGGCCGTCTCCATCGTGCGGCTGCTCATGCGCCACAGCATCGAGGAAAAGATGATCGCGCTCAAGCAGCGGAAACTCGATCTCTATGAGGCGGTCATGGGCGGGACGGTGCGCGGCGTCGGGCAGAGAGTCCTGACGAGAGCCGACTTCGAGTTCCTGCTCTCGCCGGGGGCCGGCTAGTCCGAGCCGTCGAAATCGGTGATGAGGGGAAGCCGACTACCGTCCATCGTTGCCTTCCCCCGGTCGCTTTCTGTCCCGGACTCCGATCTGAGCCTTGCCGGTCCGCCCCCGCTTCCGGGCCCCGCAGTCGCGATCCTGGCCCGCCGATGAGAGCACACGGCTTCTTCATAACCCGAGCTTGGCCTTCCACTGTTCAACATAGGACCAATCGACTTGGAGCTCCGCTTCACGCTCTCGAATCTTTGCGAGATCGGCGAGATCCTGCAGGCGACCCGCGACATGTTTCAGCAAAATCAAATCCTCCAGCGTGACCATCGGTACCTGGAGCGCTCCGAACGGGACTCTGTGCCTGCGGGCCAACACATGCCTCAGAAACTCCGAATCGGCCAGGAGCAGATCGACGATCACTTCCATGTCCTGACGGATCCCGACCGTTCGCCAAATCGAGATGTCGCCGAAGATCATGGGAGTGGCATGGACGATGAGGGAGGGAAAAACGGGAGTCAAAAGATCGCCGATTGCCTCGCGAGATGGCTGCTCAATCAGGATCAGGAGGTCGATATCCGTCGTGGCGCGTGGCTCCACGAGGGCGCTGAACGCCCAGCCTCCGGCCAGTGCATATTGAACCCTGCGACGGTTGAGATCGGAGATGAGATCAGTAAGCGCGCCGACTAAGAAAGACTCTGGCGCCATGCCCGCTCTTTGGCTAGCCGAATCTCGTGCATCACTTGTTTGAGAACATCACGATGGGGGTTCTGTTGACGGAGGACTGCACAGCGCAAGGCGAGACCCAGTTCGGTCAGTTCAACGGCGTGCCGAAGATTGTCGGTAAGGCGCGTAGGTGCTTGGTGTGATCGCTTCATTGATGGCTCCGTAACAGTCTTTCTCGCCGGCAGTGTACTAGACAAATATCTTGGGAGCAATCCTATAAGCCGGGAGCGGGAAAAAGGTGGACATTCTACTTTTCCGGGGATTCTACTTTCCGAGCTGCAGCGTTGGACGACGAGAGCGCTCAGCAGCCAAGTTCGGTCGACGCGGGACCGGGAAGAATCGGATTGGGTGTGAAGGGGCCGGGGCGGGGTGTGCTCTCCGCGGGTGGGCCACAGAGCGTCGATGGCTGAGCAGCCTCCGCGTGGCGGATCAACTCGCGGCGTCCCGCGCGCCGCGCGAACGCCGCTTCGGACAGGATCCGCCAGCGCCGCCGCGGCGCCTGCTCCGGGCTCCATCATCAAAAGCCACCGACGCTCTGATTCCGCTCCGAGCATCACCCCGCCCCCGACCGAGTGAGTGGTAAAGAGATTCGAGAAGCGTCGGAAATACGCGAGCATCAGGTGGGGGCACACGGGGTGCGGCGCGGCTCTCCGCTTGAAGCCACAGAGAGGCGGCGGCACACGGCCCTCCGCGTGGCGGATCAACTCGCGGCGTCCCGCTCGCCGCGCGAACGCCGCTTCAGACAAGATCCGCCAGCGCCGCAGCGGCGCTCGCTCCGGGCACCAATCATCAAAAGCCACCGCCTCTCTGATGCCGCTCCGATCCGCACCTCACCCCGTGTGGCCATTGATGAGTAAGCAGGCAATGACAAGGTCTTCAAGGTTGGTTGCCAGATTAAGAGTAGTTCCTGGAGCAGGAAAGCCTGTCCCTCTTCGATCACCCATCGATAGGTACATATGCCTTGAGGAATGCAGCCACGCGTGACAAGTGAATACTTGTACTTAGGCTCTGAATAAACGGTGAGAATAATGGGCCAAGACGGGCATGCGTGTGCAGTGGGCAAACCGTCGTCGTTGCACAACCCACCCTTCAGTCCCGGGAAGTAAATCAGGAGATTTTGCGGACTGTCTGGCCATCCGCTCACAGGCCATCCAAGCTACTCCTATTCGAAGAAACCTAGCCAGCGTGCCTATAGATACTGCGATAGAAACCCTTAAAATTAATCGCGGGCGGGGCGGGCACGCCGGCTCGGAGCGTGATCAGCGGGCCGGCGGCTTTTGATGGGCCTTGCCCGGAGCGGGCGCCGCGGCGGCGCTGACGGATACTGTCCGAAGCCGCATTCGGGCAGAGCGCTGGATGCGGCGAGTTTATCCGTCAAGCGAAGGTCCGACAGCCCCCGGCCCGCTGGGGCTGCCAGCGGAGGGCCGGCGTGCCCGCCCCGCCTGCCACCTTATCGCACGGCAGGCTCTCTCAATGTCACCGCTTCGGGTAACGGCGCTGCGTCGGCCGATGGCACGCGCATGCTGAACAGTGGCTCCGACAGCCCCCGGCCCGCTGGGGCTGCGAGCGGAGAGCCGGCGTGCCCGCCCCGGCCGCCACCTTTTCTCCCTTAGACCCGGTTGCGCAGCATTAATTCCGTGGGGTGCGGGTTCAGGTAGACCTGCGCCATGAGGTAGGGAATCTCGTACAGCCGGGCATAGTGCTTGACGAGCGTGATCGGCACGATCAGCGGGACGAGGCCGTGCCGGTAATCCTCGATGACTGCGATCAGCTCCGCCTTCTGCTGGCTCTCGAGATACGATGCGAGATGGCTGACCATATGAGAGAGCACGTTCGCATGCTTCTTCGGCGTGGCCTTGATTTCGAGAGCGGCCATGAATGCGGCTCCGTAGCGGCGCGCGAGCTCGCCCGGCGTCCAGTGCGTCGCGCCGGCGACCAGGCGCCCGAGGGTCCGGTAGTGCTCGCGGCTGTGGGACAGAAGAAGCAGCTTGTGCCGGGCATGGAATTCGACGAGCGCGCCGCGGGTCGCCCCGCCGTGCACCAGGTCACGCCAACGCCGATAGGCGAAGACGCGCTCCAGAAAATTCTCTCGAAGCTCCGGATCGTTCAGCCGCCCCTCGTCCTCGACCGGGATCAAGGGAAATCGTTCCATGAACGCGCGTGCAAAGACGCCCACACCAGTGCGGCTTGGCACCCCGTGGGCGTTGTACACCCGTACCCGCTCCACACCGCAGCTTGGGGAATCTTTCTTGAAGACATATCCGCTCAACTCCATGGCCCCCAGCTCCGAGAGCCGGCGGCGCGCGAACCGTTCCATGGTACGCGTCCGGTCGAGGCCCGTGTCGATCGTGATAAGTCGGGGAGCGGTCGCGCGGCCGACGAGCTGCATCGGTTCGCGCGGGACGCCAAGTCCCGCCTCGACTTCAGGACAAACCGGTACCCATTCCACGTACCGGCTCAACGCCCCCGTGAGAAACGCATCACGCTTGTGCCCACCATCGTAGCGGACGGGCTCGCCGAGCAGGCACCGGCTGATGCCGATTCGGACCGGCGCCGGGGTGCGAACGTGGTCAGACTGATTCACGGCTCAGAATGTCCTGCAGCGCTTCCGTGAGATGCGGATATCGAAAGTGATACCCCAGGCGGAGGGCCACCTGCGGCTGCACCCGCTGCCCGGTTGTCAGCAACGTCGCCAGTTCGCCGAGTGCAACACGGAGAACAAGCTCGGGGACCGGCAACCAGGAGGGCCGGCCTAACACCCTTCCGACCGTTGCGCTAAACGCTCGCATCGTGACCGATTCCGGCGCCACCGCATTGACGGGCCCGTGTAGGGAAGGATGGCCGAGAACCCATTGGAGCAACCCCACGAGGTCCTCTCGGTGAATCCACGACATCCACTGCGTGCCCGGCGCAACGGGTCCGCCGAGGAAGAAACGAAAGGGAAGAACGAGGCGCGGGAGCGCCCCACCTTCGCTCCCGAGGACGATGCCGATACGGAAGAGGACCACCCTGACCCCGTGACGCTCAGCCTGTTTCGCCTCCTGCTCGGCGTCATAGGAAAGCCGCGCCAGGAAGTCCGACCCCGGAGGGCTGTCTTCGGTCAGCGGCGTCGAGTTACGTGGACCGTAATAGCCGACCCCGGAGGCGACGATCAACGTCATCGGACGACGGTGGATCTGGGAGAGCGCCTGCACCAACAGCCGTGTCGTACCGATCCGGCTGTCACGCAAGGCCTGCTTCCGACGGGTTGTCCATCGCTTGTCGGCCACCGGCTCGCCGGACAGGTTGATGATGGCATCGGCGTCGTCGAGGCGTCGGTGCCACACCGCGAGGGTGCGGCCGTCCCAGCCGACCACGGCCGTGCCGACGGGCAGCGCCGCCTGGGCCCGTTGCGGATCTCGTGACAGCACCGTCACCCGGTGGCCGCTGTCGATCAGCGTTCGACAGAGCGCGCGACCGATGAAACCCGATCCCCCGGCGATGACGAGGTGCATCGGGCTCAGTATACCCGGGCCTCCTTCGTGACTTCATGTCTGTTCCGTACTGTTCGGTGCGCTCCTCTCGGCGAAGCGTTTGACACTCCGACGGCCTGCTCTCTAGAATGCCGCCACCATGAATGATCGTTTCTTGCGGGCCTGTCGCCGGGAGCCCGTCGATTGTACGCCGGTCTGGTTCATGCGCCAGGCGGGGCGGTACATGCAGGAGTACCAGGCGGTCCGGGCCAAGCACGGGATTCTGGAGGTCTGCAAGACTCCGGAGTTGGCGGCACTGGTCACTCTCCAGCCGATCGAGCGCTTCGCCTTGGATGCCGCCATCATCTTCGCGGACATCCTGTTGCCGCTCGAGCCGATGGGGATCCGTCTCGAGTTCGCGGAAGGGGAAGGGCCGGTCATCCATAACCCGGTCCGAAGCCGAGCCGCGGTCGATGCGCTGCGCGCGGTCGAGGGCGACGAGCTGACCTACGTGTACGACGCGATTCGGACCGCGCGGCGGGAGCTGCATGATCGTGTGCCCTTGATCGGGTTCGCCGGTGCTCCGTTCACGCTTGCGAGCTATGCGATCGAAGGCGGCGGGTCCCGGAACTACGTGCAGACCAAGCAGATGATGTACCGCGAGCCGGAGACGTGGCACCGGCTCATGGATCGATTGGCACGCGTCGTCACCGGCTATCTCCGCCGTCAGATTCAGGCGGGCGCTCAAGCCGTTCAGGTGTTCGATAGCTGGGTCGGCTGTCTGTCACCATCCGACTACGCCGAGTACGTCTTGCCGCACGTGCAGGTGATCTTCGAGGGGCTCAAGCACGAAGGGGTCCCGCTGATTCATTTCGGCACCGGGACCGGCTCGCTCCTGCCGTTGATGCGTCGGGCCGGCGGCGATGTGATCGGGGTCGATTGGCGCGTCCACCTCGATGAGGCCTGGACGGCCATCGGCCATGACGTGGCGATCCAGGGAAACTTGGACCCCGTCGCGCTGTTCGGGCCGCTGCATGAGATCGAACGGCGGGTGGAGGAGATTCTGCGGCGCGCGGGCGGCCGGCCCGGTCACATCTTCAACCTCGGCCATGGGATCCTTCCTCAGACCCCCGTGGACCACGTCGCGGCGACCGCCGAGCTCGTGCACAAGCTGAGCGTGGGATGACATGGGAGCGTTCATTGTTACTGGTGAATCGCTCATCGTGAGGGAGATTGGCGATTGACCAGCCACAAGTCAACGATCCACGTCGCCATGCTCGTGCGATTTCACAAATAGCGTTTAACGGATGGTGATTGCTAAATCTTGGGCCAAGGCCTCTTTTTCCTTAGGTGGAATAGCCAATCGGATACTCGAACAAGACCTTCAACAAGTGAGTCCCAAGCAACTCGAACAGATCATCCCGGCGATGATTGAACCGAAATTCCATTTCCTTCAGATAGAGCGGGAAGTGCAAGCGGCTGACGCCATGATACTTGCGCAAGCGTTCCTTGGCGTAGCTCCAGAACCCTTCAATGCCGTTGATGTGGCGAAGGTAATGACGCCCCCGCTGCACATAGGTCTGCCCATGGTCGACCGGCAGGTGTTTGCCGTAGCGCCGCAGGGATTTATAGCTGCTAAAGCGATCCGTGTAGAAGACGGCACCTTTGAGCGCTCGACGTTCGATTTCCCGCATCAGCGTCGCTTCATCGGCCTGGGGGACGACGACGGTGCTGACCCGGCCCTGCCGTTCCAAGATGCCGAAGACAATGACTTTTGGGCCACGGGCGCGCCCCCGCCGCCCTCCGCGGCGACGGCCGCCGAAATAGCTCTCATCGCATTCCAGTTCCCCGGTCAGCGGCCGGGCTTCCGTCTCGGCCATCGTGGCCATCCAGCGGCGGTAGGCCATAAAGCGCTGCCAGATCGGCAAGGGACTCATGCGCAGTTCTCGCGCCGTCCGCAGCGCCGAGATCTCCAAGCAGAAGAGCTGCAAGATCTGCAGCTCACGGGCGACCCGATCGGGTCGATACCGCCACCGGCAAGCGAGGCAGCGGGTGCGCGCCCCCGGACGATACTGCCGATGCGGTGTCCCGCACCGCACACACTGATGTCGTCTCAATCGTTCGTCGACGAGCCGAACCGACAGCGCCGTCTGTGTCATGGGCCAAGGCCTCCATTTTAGGCCTGGCCCAGAAATTAGTAATCACCTAACGGTTAACGAATCATGCCTGGACCGATGAGACCGACCGCCGTGCTGTTGATGGCCATGGGCGGCCCCGACAGTCTGGAGCACGTCGAGCCCTATCTCTTGGATGTACGGGGCGGGCGACCGACGCCGCCCGAGCTGGTCGCGGAGATCCGCGAACGGTATCGGGTCACGGGGGGGAAGTCTCCGGTCTTGGGCATCATGCGTGAAGTGGCCCGCAAGCTCGAGCAGAAGCTGAACGGGCCCGGCGGGGAGCGCTACCGGGTCTATGTCGGCATGCGTCACTGGCACCCGTACATCAAGGAGGCCTATGCCGAGCTGATGGACGATTTTCCGGAGCGGATCATCGGTGTGTGCATGGCCCCGCAGTCGTCGAGCCTGAGCACCGGGGCGTACATGAAGAAAGTGGAAGAGGCCCGGGCCGGCATGGGGAGCGAAGTCCCGATCAGCTACGTCCCGAGCTGGTCTCGGCATCCCGGGCTCATCGCGGCCATGGCCGACAATATCGCGCTCGGTCTCGCACGGTTCTCCCCTGAGGTCCGCGCGGCCGTACCCATCCTGTTCACCGCCCATAGTCTTCCCCAGCGCATCGTAGAAGCGGGTGATCCGTATCCCAACGAAGTCCGAGGCACCATGGAGGCCGTGTGTCAGCGGTTGGGGCCGGTCACGGCTCGGTTCGCGTACCAGAGCCAGGGACGCTCGAGCGAGCCGTGGTTGGGCCCGACGGTCGAGGCCACGCTCGCGGAGTTGGCGGGCGAGGGCCATCGCCACGTCCTCGTCGCTCCGATCGGGTTTCTGTCCGATCATCTCGAGGTGCTGTACGACGTCGATATCGAGTTCAAGCGGCTCGCCGAGGCGAAGGGCATGCAGCTCGAGCGCATGCCGATGCTCAATGCCAGCCCCGCGTTGATCGATGTGCTCGCCTCGCTCGTGGAAGAGCACGAAGCGTCGCTCGTCAGCCGGTAAGATGACGACCGTCCCCATCGGTTCGCCGGGACGGGCCGTGGGCCGGTCGATCTTTCACGGTTTTTCCCGGGAGGCGCCCGGGGCTCGTTTTCCCGCCTCGCTCGAACCCCTTGCCCGAACCGGCGCCTGGCGCGACGCGCCGGCCCGTTGCCATTCATCGTGAGTCCCCTTCCTCGACACGTCGTCATCGTCGGCGGCGGCATTGCCGGGCTCGCGGCGGCCTTTACGCTGCAGGCGCGCGCGTCCTTACGAGGCGGGGCGTTGGCTTGTACGGTCGTCGAGGCCGAGGCGCGCTGGGGCGGGAAAATCCTCACGCGGCATGCCGAGGGCTTCGTGATGGAAGCGGGTCCGGATTCTTTCTTGGCTCACAAGCCGTGGGGCGTGGCGCTGTGCCGTGACCTCGGCCTCGAGGATCAGCTCGTCAACACGAACCCGTCACGGGAGAAGGCCTGGGTCTGGTCGCGGGGGCGGCTACGGCCCTTGCCCGAGGGGCTGGTCGTGATCTCGCCGTCCCAGATCGGCCCGTTTCTCCGGAGCGGGCTCCTGTCTCCCGCCGGGCTGATTCGCATGGGACTCGATCTCCTGCTGCCGGCGAAGCGGACCGAGGAAGACGAATCCGTCGCCGCGTTCTTCCGGCGCCGGTTCGGGCGGGAAGCCTTCGAACGATTCATCGAGCCGCTGATGGCGGGGATCTACGCGGGGGATGCCGAGCAGATGAGCCTGCGCGCGACCTTTCCCCGCTTCGCCGAATTGGAGCAGCGCTACGGGAGCGTGATCCGCGGCATGCTGGCGGGCTCCGGCCCGAGCACCGGTCGAACGCCGGGAACGCCGCAGCGGACGATGTTCGTCACGTTGCGCGGCGGGCTCGGTACCCTGGTGGAGGCGCTCATCGCCAGGCTCTCCAGTGCGGGCGTTCGACTGCTGGCTGCACGGCGGGCGTCCGCGCTGCGCCCCGCCGCCGGCGGCGGCTATGAGCTCACCGTCTCGGACGGGGAGCGTCTGCGGGCCGATGCGGTCATTCTGGCGACGCCCGCCTTCGTGTCGGCGGACCTCCTGGCGGCGCACAACCCCGAGGCGGCCGACCTCCTGGCCGCGATTCCCTATGCGTCCACGGCGACCGTCTCGCTCGCCTACGAGGCGACTGCGCGGACACCGGCCGTTCGTGGGTTTGGATTCGTCGTGCCGCGCGTGGAGCAGCGGCCGTTGTTGGCGGCGACCTGGACGTCGCTGAAATGGCCCGACCGGGCGCCGCAGGGCGCCTTCCTGATCCGGTGCTATCTCGGCGGCGTCGGGCGCGAAGGATGGCTGAAGGCCGACGACGCTACGTTGGTCGAGATGATGCGGGCGGAGCTCCGAGCGATCGTGGACCTTCGCGCCGAGCCGATCCTGGCCGAGGTCACGCGATGGGACCGCGGCATGCCGCAGTACCACGTGGGGCATGTGGAGCGGGTGGAGCGGATCGAGCGGGCGCTTCGTGCGTCCCCGGGGCTCTATGCCGCGGGAGCCGCGTATCGGGGCCTCGGGATCCCGGATTGCATCCGAGACGGCATCGAGACGGCGGAACGGCTCCTGGGGGAGGGAAGCTCCAACACACGGGACACCTGAGAGCCGACTTGCGAACCGCGCGACCGCTCCCTATAGTACGCACCGACACCACCGTCGGAGGCTCGTATGGACGTGCTCTCGTTGATGCTCGGAGGGCTGAGTGTGGCCGTCGCCGTCTGGGCTGCATACCGGGCCATGAGCCTGACGAAGGAGATCAGGCAGCTCAAACGCGAGCAGTACTATCTGGACGGCCGCGTCAAGCGCACCGCCGAGGACATTCGCGACGCCGTCCAGCCGTTGCGCTGGCAGCTCGCGAACCTGACGATCCAGAAGCCGGTCTCGCGGGAGTTGATCCTCGCGGGGCGGCCCTATCTGGACATCTCGGCCGCCGACGCGGAACGCGAGATTGCGAAGAGCGGCGGCTTTGCGTCCGCGCAGCTCATGGTCGTGGACGTCCGTACGGCGAAAGAGTATGCGGCGAAGCATCTGCCGGGGGCCAGGTTGGTCCCGTTGGAGGAGTTGGACGGGCGATACCGGCGCGACATCCCGGATACCGTCGAGAAGGTCTTCGTCTATTGCGGGAGCGGAGAGCGGAGCCGGCTCGCGTGTGATTTCCTCGGGCAGCAAGGCTATACGAACGTCTACAACATCCAGGACGGCCTGCGCGGCTGGCGTGGGCCGACCGAGGGGGAAGGCGAATTGACCTTCATCAAATTCGAGTCCAAACGATGACGGCGACCTTTACCATCATCAACGTGAGTGGTCCGTATCGGGAGCCGCGTGAGCCGGTCCTCTCCTACGACTTTGCCGTTCAGCGGCCGCACTGGCCGACCGCGCATGCGATCCGGATCAAGGTGTCGATTCCCGACGAGTTGGACTACTGCCGGACGAAAATCCTCGATGTCGGCGGCGGGACGCCCGGGCAGCAGCTGATCATGACGCAGTGCCTGTCGCGGCGCATCGCCGATCAGAAGCTCGCGATCGCCGACCAAGAAGGCATGTTCACCGAGCGGGTCGATCTGCTGGTCGAGCCGTTCACCGGGCCGCTCCAGCACCTCTTCCCGCGCCTCGAGACGTGGATGAGGGAGAACAAGGATCGATTGCGGCAAGAGCTGATCGAAAAAGCACGCCTCAAGCCCTCCTGACCTCGTCCGTTCGCCTTCAGATCCGTACAGCGCGACAAAAAAGTCAACGGATTTTTTTGGCTCGGCGGAGTCCACAGAATCTGTGGATAACTTTGTGAGCAACTCAGGGGCTGTAGGAGAAACGCCTACTCTGTGCTTCACGTTTACAGCCTGCACAACTTTTAGGCATTGTGGTCCCCAAGCCCGAGGCCACAAGATATGGGAGTTTTAAGTAGTTGTTCGGAAGTGTACGCCCGCCCTGGGTAGAAGTTGTGTATAGCGGTCAGTTGCCGAAGATCCGGCGGTAGTGCTTGGAATGGACGCCGGACTCGTCGGCAAAGCCGATGGAGCCGCGATCGGGGTTGCCCGTGTCGTTCAAATCGATCCGGTAATGACCGCGGACCTGCTCCATGGCAACCTCGAAGGGAATCGCTTGCGGGTAGAGCTCGCCGGGCGCATGTGCGCCGCGGGCCAGCACGCGAACGGCGTCCGGCGTGGCGTAGTCGCGGTCGGAGAAGATGTAGATGTCGGCGATCGCGTGCGAGCCCAGGCGGTGCCCCGGCGTGGTCGCCGGGATGCCGAGGTCGGAGAGGGTGTTCGACAGGCGGGCGTCACGGAGCTTTTTCAAGAGCCCGGCGATCTGACTGGTGGTCGCGCCGCGGGGAACGACGAGGGCGATCGCGTTCATCTCGGGGACCGTCGCGGCGACGCTGTACATGACCGGCGCCCCCTCGGGCTCTTCGCCGGCCCGTTGCATCGCTTCCGGGTTCTCGGGCACGGTCCCTTGCTTGTCCTTCCGCGGGTTGGGGATGAAGATCGCCATCAACAGCCACAAGGCGATGATGACGCCGAACAGCACGAACGCCGGGTGCGCGCCCGCTCGTTTCCCTTCCTCGTACGGGTTCTGATCCTTCTCCATGCTTCGCTCCGGGATTGCGGGTCAGCGCGGGTCGCCGCCGGGGCCGGCCGCCTTGGCCTGCTCCCACAGGATGTCCATTTCGTCCAACGACAGACGCTCGAGCGGTCGTCCTGAAGCCGCAGCCTGCCCTTCCACGTAATGAAACCGCTCGGTGAACCGGTTGATCGTCTTCCGCAGCGCCTCTTCCGGGTTGATCTTCAGGAAGCGGGCGACATTGACGAGCGTGAACAGGAGATCGCCGAGCTCGGCTTCCGCTCGCTCACGCCGGGCGCCGTCGCCCGTATCCGGAGCGTCCGCTCCGGCCGCCAGCGCCTCCCGGAACTCCGCCAGCTCTTCCTCCAACTTGCCGAGCACCGGCGAGAGGTCTTTCCAGTCGAAGCCGACCCGCGAGGCGCGCGCCTGCACCTGAGACGCACGGAGCAAGGCCGGCAAGGTTTTCGGGACGCCGTCGAGCGCGGAATGCGGCTCCCCTTTTTCTTGGCGCTCGCTTTTCTTGATCTCCTCCCAGCGGACCTTCACGTCTTCAGGAGTCCGGACACCCTGCGCGTCGCCTTCGGTGCCGAAGACGTGTGGATGGCGGCGCACGAGCTTCTCGGTGAGACCGGCGATGACGTCCTCGATCCCGAACTGTCCGGCTTCCCGGCGGATCTGGGCATGGAAGAGAACCTGGAGCAGGAGGTCGCCCAACTCCTCGCGCAGGCGGGCCGGATCGTCGTGGTCGATGGCCTCGAGGACCTCGTAGGTTTCCTCGATCAGGTACGGCTTCAGGCTTTCGTGGGTCTGCTTCCGATCCCAGGGGCACCCGTTGGGTGCCCGGAGCCGGGCCATCAGCTCGACCAGCTCATCGAACCCCTGTGACATGACACGAGACTCCTCTCATCGCTCACCAAAGGCGCGGTCCGGCTCGTGCTCGTCCGAGGCGGAAGCCGCGCCGGTCGGCGCCCCTTGTGCAGGCCCACTCTACACTCCTTTTACCAGGCGATTCAATGACATCGGCTTGCGCGTGTGGGAAAAATGTGATACGTTCCGCACGGATAGACGGATAGAAGGTCGACCGATGAGTGAAGAAGAAAAGTCTTTTGTCGTCCGCGACCGCCGTGGCCGTGGTGAAGAGAAGGGGGAGGGGGCCAGCCAGCCGCCGCCCTCCGCCGCCGAGGCCAAGACCGGGTCGAACCAGGGTGGCGCATCCGCCCGTCAGGACGAGGGGACGGTGCCGGTCACGTTTTCCAGTTTCGTCTTTTCCCTCAGCACCTCCGCCATGATGTTGATGGGAGAGCAGCTCGATCCGCAGCAGGGCCGCGTGCAGGTCAACTTGCCGCAAGCGAAAGAAATCATCGACATTCTCTCGATGCTGGAAGGCAAGACCCGGGGAAACCTGACGTCAGAAGAAGAGGCGGTGCTGACGGACATGCTGTACGCCCTGCGCATGAAGTACGTCGATGTCGCGTCGGGCAAGCCCGCCGGCCGGTAAGCCTCGATCTCGTTGCCCGTCTCGCATCCGACCGTTCTGCCTGCAGTCTTCGGCGCTTCGTGACCGCCACGGGTTCGTGATACGGCTGATGACTTGTCTGCCCCTGTACGTGCTCGGCGCGGCCCTCGTCGTCCCGGCCTCAGGGTCTTCGGAATTCGAGGCCGCCGGGCTCGGGCCCGCTGTCGCGGCGTCTGCGTCGGGCCCGGCGGCCGAGGGGTGGGCCCGCTTGCGCGCCGAAGCATACCGCGAAGCGGCCGACGCCTTTGCCCGTGCAACGAAGCAGGCGCCGAACGATCCGTCGGTCTTGTTGGGGCTCGGGCTCGCTCGATTCCACCTGTTCCTCGATGACCTGGCGGCGCCCGTGCTCGTGCAGGCTTTGCGGCTGGACCCGCTTCTCGGCCAAGCCCACGTCGTCCTCGGCGATCTCGCGGTGCGGCGGGATGAGCTGGCGGAGGCGATCGAGCACTACGAGGCGGCGGCGCGGCTCGATCCCAACGACGTCGTGGTTCAGGATCGGCTCGAGGGCGCCGGCCGTGCCCGCGCGGTCGAATCGGGGCTCCACCGTTTTCGCACCCCGCATTTCATCGTGAAGTACGAGCCGGATCAGCCGGAGCTCGGGAGGTCCGTCGCCGGCCGGGTGGAGCGGTGGCACGCCAGGATCGCAGCGCAGCTCCCTCGCGGACCCGGCGCCCGCTTCGTGCTTATTCTCTATTCGGATCGGCGCTTGGCGGAGGTGGACGGGAATCCCACCTGGGCCGGCGGCCTCTTCGACGGGCGGATCCATCTCGCCCTCCGGCGGGTGGCCGCGTCCACGCGGGAGGCGGACGCCGTGTTGGCGCATGAAGTGACGCATGCCTTGCTCCATCGGGTCACGCGCGGCCGGGCGCCGACGTGGATCGAGGAAGGATTGGCCTTGTACTTCGAGGGGCGCACCCCGGCCTGGTCCGAGGCGCAACTCCGGCATCGCTCGGCCGACTTGCGGCCGCTGCACGCGCTCCACGGCAGTTTTCTCAGTTTGCCGGCGGACGATGCCGCCGTCGTCTATGCGCAAAGCTTCAGCGCGGTGCAGTTCCTGATCGATCGGCACGGATTTGGTCGCCTGCGCGAGCTGCTCAGCCGGCTCGGGGAGGCCAAGGACTTCGCTGGGCTGTTTGAATCGGTGTTCCGTGAGCCCTATCATGAGTTCGAAGCTTCCTGGGCGCAGGCCCGAGGTCGGGACCTCTGATGACGCGACACCCTGACGGCAACGGCGGCGCGACCGGACCCCGCGAGCCGAACACGCCCGCGCTGCGGCCCCCCCGGCCCTTGTACGAAGACGACCTTCCGGGCCGGTCCCACGACGACCTGCAGCAAGAGACCGAGCGGCGCGGGCCTTCGCTGCGCCCGGTCTGGATCGTCTTGCTCCTGCTGATCCCGTGCATGGCGCTGACGATCTACTATTCGCAGTATGCCGCGCCGGCCGGCGTCGAGACCGACAGCATCCTTCCCAATCCGAGCTATGCGCTCGTCCTCCTGCTGATCAACCTCGACTTGATCGGCCTGGTCGTGCTCACGCTCCTGCTGTCCCGGAACCTGATCAAGGCGTACTTCGAGCGCCGCCATCGGCTGGTCGGATCCGGTTTCCGGGCCAAGCTCGTGGCGGCGTTCATCGGGTTTGCGCTCGTCCCGACCGTCCTCTTGGCGATCGTTGCCAGCGGGCTCGTCAACAAGGCGGTGGATGTCTGGTTCAACGATCAGATCGAGCAGGTGCTGAAAGACTCGCATGAGGTCGCCCGGATGTATCGGGAGGGCCATATCGCGCTCGCGGTCAACAGCGCCCGAGCGATCGGCCGGGAAATCTTCCGCGAGGACATGCTGACGCCCGAGCAGCGTGATCTGCTCGTCGCCGCCATGTCGCGCAAGCGGGCCGAGCACAACGTGGCCGGCGTGGAAGTGTTCTCGGCGAAGATGGAAACGCTGACGAAGACGTTGAACCCGGACGTGCCGAGCGTCGTGCTGGATCTCCCGGTCGGGCAGCTCGTCCTGCAGGTGTTGAACAGCAACCGCGAGCTGACCTCGGTGCAGGAGTCCCACAACGGGCGCCTCATTCGGGCCGCCGTCCCCATCCCCTCGAGCATGCGGCACGGCGCCGTCGCCGGGGTCGTCGTCGTCGACGACTACGTCCCGGAATCCCTGCTCGCCAAATGGGAGACGATCTCCCGGCAGTACACCGACTACAAGCAGATCAAGTCGATGAAGAATCCGATCAAGGCGGGGGCCTACCTCTTCGTCGGCGTCATCACGGCGATGATCCTCTTCGGGGCGACCTGGTTCGGGTTCTACGTCGCCCGGGGCATCACCGTGCCGATCCAGCGCCTCGCCGAGGCCACGGAGGCGATCGCGCAGGGGAACCTCAACGTGCAGATCAAGGCCAAGGCGACGGATGAGATCGGGACGCTCGTCGAATCGTTCAACCGCATGACGCACGATCTGAAGGTGAGCAAGTCGAAGCTGGAAGAGGCAAACCTCTCGCTCCGCCGGTCGTACCAGGAGCTGGACGACCGGCGGGCCTATACGCAGGCGGTCGTCGATACGATCGCGGGCGGGGTGCTGTCGATCGATCGCGCGGGGATGATCACCACGGTGAATCCGTCCGCCGAGCGCATCCTCGGCATTCAGGGCGATGCCCTCCGCGGCCGGCCGGTCAACGATGCGTTCAAGGCCTTCGGGCTCGACCTCTTCCAGGCGGCCTACGACCGCACCTTGGCGGACAAGCGCGACAGCTTGTCGCTGGAAGGGCAGATGGAGATCCAGGGGAAGTTCCTGACGGTCGGCCTCAACGTCTCTCGAATGCGGAACGAGTCCGGGGAGGACCTGGGCTTCGTGCTCGTGTTCGAAGATCTGACGGAGCTGATCAAGGCCCAGAAGGTGGCGGCCTGGCAAGAGGTCGCCCGCCGCGTGGCGCATGAGATCAAGAACCCGCTGACGCCGATCCAGTTGTCCGCGCAGCGGCTGCGGAAGAAATTTTCCGAGAAGGCGCCGGACTTCGAGACGATCTTCGACGAATCGACGCAGGTCATCATCAACGAGGTCACGAGCCTGAAGCGAATGGTGGACGAGTTCTCGAAGTTCGCCCGCCTCCCGCTCCCCCAGATGACCCGGCAGCCGCTCCACGAGGTGATCCGGGAAGTGGTGGCGCTCTACCACGGCGCACACCGCGAGGTGGAGTTCCACGTGGACCTCGATGAGACCCTCCCGCCGGTGAACTTCGACCGGGAACAGATGAAGCGCGTCCTCGTAAACCTGCTGGACAACGCGATCCAGGCGATGAGCCAAAAGGGGCGCGTCTGGGTCTCGGCGCGGTACGATACGAAGCGGCATCGCGCCGTCGTCTCGGTGGCGGACGAAGGGGTGGGCATCAACCCCGAAGACCAGGAGCGGTTGTTCGTCCCGTACTTCTCCCGAAAGAAAACGGGGACGGGCCTCGGCTTGGCGATCGTCCATCGCATCATCACCGACCACGACGGGCAGATCACCGCGGGCAACAATCATCCGAAGGGCGCCGTGTTCACGTTCGAGCTGCCGGTGTAACGAGGAAGTCAGTAATTGGGCCGTAGTAACTTGTAATTGGTAAATCGGTGAATTACATAGTTACTCAGTTACTCCATTACTCTCGTCAATTCAGAACGAGGAACCATGGAATTCATCCTGATTGTCGACGATGAAGTGGCGATCTTGAACGCACTCAGTCCGATCCTCGAGGACGAGGGCTATCAGGTGACGGTCGCCAAGAGCGGGAGCGAAGCTCTGAAGATCATCGTCACCGAGGCGCCGGACCTGGTCCTGCTCGACATCTGGATGCCCGAGATGGACGGCCTCGAAACATTGAAGCGGGCCCGCGAGCAGATGCCGAAGCTGCTGGTCGTGATGATGTCCGGACACGGCTCGATCGAGACGGCGGTGAAAGCCGTCAAGCTCGGCGCCTACGATTACATCGAGAAGCCGCTGTCGCTCGAAAACGTCACGCTGCGCATCCGGCACGCGCTCGACCAGCGCCGGCTCGAGGAGGAAAATCAGACCCTGCGGACGAAAGTCGAGCGGCGCTTCGAGCTGGTCGGCGTCTCGCCGGTGATGCAGCACCTGCGCCAGTTGATCGCGACCGCGGGTCCAACCAACGGGCGCGTCTTGATCTCGGGAGAGAACGGGACGGGGAAGGAGTTGGTGGCCCGCGCGATCCACACCGCGAGCCCGCGGCGCGACCGGCCGTTCGTGGCCGTCAATTGCGCCGCCATCCCCGAGAACCTCATCGAGAGCGAGTTGCTCGGCCATGAGCGCGGCGCCTTTACGGGCGCCACGGTCCAGAAGCGCGGGCAGTTCGAACAGGCGGACGGCGGCACGCTGTTCCTGGACGAGATCGGCGACATGAGCCTGAACACTCAGGCCAAAGTGCTGCGCGTCCTCCAGGAGCAGCAATTCACGCGGGTCGGTGGAACCAAGGTGATCAAGGTCGATGTCCGGGTGATTGCGGCCTCGAACAAGAACCTGGCCCAGGAAATCGAGAAGGGGAATTTCCGGGACGACCTGTTCTACCGCTTGAACGTGCTGCCCATCGAGGTGCCCCCCCTGCGCGAACGCCGGGACGACATCCCGCTGCTCGTGCGGCACTTCATCCAAATCCACGCCGAGGAGCAAGGGCTCAAGGTGAAGGAAGTGGCGCCGGAGGCCATGGAGGTGCTGAAGAATTACGACTGGCCGGGCAACATCCGCGAGCTGCGAAACTTGATCGAGCGATTGATGATCATGGTGCCCGGTCAGGTCATCGACGCCTCGCACGCGGCCCTGTTCATGCAGCCGCGCCCCTCGGCGGCGGGCGTATCCGCCGCCGGCGGTCCGGCCCCCTCCGGCATGGGCCTGGCCGCGAAAAACTATGAGTCGCTACGCGACGCTCGTAACGCGTTCGAACGCGACTACATCACCCGGAAGCTGCGCGAGCACAACTGGAACGTCTCGCGAACCGCCGACGATCTCCAGATCGAGCGCAGCCACCTCCACCGAAAGATCAAGCTGCTGAATATCGAGTTGCGGTCGGAAGGATAGGGGCGCCCGCCGTTTTCAGCTTCTCCTCGTCACGTCCAGAGGCTGAAGGGCGGTCCTCCTCGGTGCCGCCCGCGTCCACCAGGCTCAGTCCGAAACTCCACGCCCGTCCCATGGCAAGCCACGGGATAGGACATTGATTCAAGAGGGAGCAAACAATGCGTTGTGAGCGGTGCTCATCATGAGCCAGCCGGCCACGGTCGTGTCGTGCACCATTGAAAAGCTCGTTCAAGGCGGGAGGGGATTGGCCCGGCTCGATGGACGGGTGGTGCTGGTGCGGGGAGCGATTCCCGGAGAGACCGTGGCGGTCGCCTTGGAGGAGTCGCGGAAGGGCTATGTCGAGGGGAGCGTGGTCGATGTCCTCTCGCCGTCCTCGGAACGGGTGCCGGCGCCGTGCCCGGTCTATCAGCAGTGCGGCGGCTGCCAGATGCAGCACGTCGCCTATGAGGCCCAGCTCCGCTTCAAGCGGGAGATATTAACCGAAACGCTGGCGCGTGTCGGGAAGATCCAACTCGCGGAGATCCCGCCGGTCGTCCCCTCGCCGGCGCCGTATGGCGCCCGGAGCACGGTGCGGTTTGCCGTCGGGCGGACGGAGGCGGGCTACATGCTGGGCTTCCGCCGGCAGGGGAGTCATGCGCTCGTCGAGACGGGCGGCTGCCTCCTGGTACCCGAAGCGATCCGAGACGTCGCGGAGCAGGTACATCGGCGGCTGGGACGGCCGGGTATGCTCCCGGTTTCCCTGCATGAAGTGGAAATCCGGCGGTCATCGACAACCAGCTCGTTGCTGCTCTCGTTTCACGTCGGCCCGGCGTCTCGTGCGCAGGCCCACGCGCTGTTTGTACGGTTCGCCGATCTGACGGGCGTGGTGGGGCAGGTGGTCGAAGGGCCAGAAGGCCGACGGTGGGTGCACGGGCAGGATTACCTCGAGGACCGGCTCGGTGAGATCGTCTTTCGCATCAGCCATCGTTCGTTCATGCAGGCCAACTGGGCGCTGGCTGCGCACCTCGCCCGGACGATTCGCGAGTGGGTCAATCCGGCCCCGGGCCTTCGTCTCCTGGAGCTCTTTGCCGGGATCGGCCTCTTCGGGCTCCCTCTCGCCCGTGCCGGTGCCTTGGTCACCGAGGTCGAAGCCAATCGCTGGGCCCTGGCCGATGCCCGGCACACGGCGAGGGTGAATCATATTGGGCGGTGCCGCTTCCGTCATGCCGAGGCCGAACGGTTTCTCAGTGAGGCGGCTGCCGGTACGTATGACCTGGTCCTGGTCGATCCGCCGAGGACGGGACTGACCGATGCCGCGCTGACTGGATTGGTTCGGGTGGCCGCGCCACGCCTGCTCTATCTCTCCTGTGATCCCGCGACGCTCGCACGCGATCTCGGCAGGCTCACTGGCGGTGGATACCGCATCACCCGGATCCAACCGTTCGACATGTTCCCGCAAACCGCCCATTTGGAGACGTTGGTCGAGCTGATTCATTGACCGGCCGTTCGCGCTTCTGTATCATCCGGCACACTTCGGAAAAGGTTAAAGCTGAGAACCTTCCCCATGTCCACTTCGGAAAAGGTTAAGGCTGAGGTTGAGGTTGAGGGCAAGAATCGGCAGGATGGACTTCTTGGGGAGAGATCAACATGACGATGTCTCGACTTTTCTCTCAACCTTAACCTTACCCTCAACCTGAACCTTTTCCATGTCCACCTACCGAGAAGCGGGCGTCGACATCGAAGCGGGGAATGAATTCGTTCGCCGCATCACCCCGCTGGTGCGCAGCACGTTTCGCCCGGAGGTGCTGACCGATTTGGGCGGGTTCGGCGGCCTCTTTCGCTTCGACGCCGCTCGGTACACCGACCCGGTGCTCGTCTCGGGAACCGACGGGGTGGGGACGAAGCTGAAGATCGCATTTCTGATGGACCGTCACGATACGGTCGGCATCGATTTGGTGGCCATGTGCGTGAACGACGTGGCGGTCAGCGGAGCCGAGCCGCTGTTCTTCCTCGATTACTTGGCGACGGGCCGGTTGTCGGTGGCGAAAGCTGAAGCGATCGTCAAAGGCATTACCGAGGGGTGCCGGCAGGCGGGGTGCGCGCTGATCGGGGGGGAAACGGCGGAGATGCCCTCGTTCTATCCCGACGGCGAGTACGACCTCGCCGGGTTCGCGGTGGGCGTCGTGGACCGACCAAAGATCATCGACGGCCGGAGCATCGAGCCCGGGGACGTCCTCATCGGCGTCGCCTCGACGGGGTTGCACAGCAACGGCTACTCGCTCGTCCGCCGGGTGTTCTTCGAGGAGGGTGGGTTGCACGTGGAGAGCCGGCTGTCCGACCTCGAGCGCCCGCTCGGCGAGGAGCTGCTCACGCCGACCCGCATCTACGCCAAGCAGATCATCGCGCTCGCCACCGAGGGCCAGGTGAAGGGCATCGCCCACATCACCGGCGGCGGCCTGACCGAGAACCTGCCGAGAGTGTTTCCCGCCCGCTGCCGCGCCCGGATTCGGCGCGGGAGTTGGCCGATCCTCCCGATCTTTCGGTTGCTGGCCAAGATGGGGCGGATCGACGACGAGGAGATGTTCCGGGTCTTCAACATGGGGATCGGGCTCGTGCTGGTCGTCGCGCCCGGAGCGGCCGATGCCGTGCTCGCCAACGTCCAGAAGCAAGGGGACAACGCGTACATCATCGGCGAGATGATCGCCGGGGACCAGGAGCCGCGGGTTGAGTATGTCGGCACGGACGGCGGGCGGTAAGCTGAAAGTCGGCGTGCTGGCCTCGGGGCGCGGGTCGAACCTGCAGGCCCTCATCGATGCCGTCGAGTCCGGTCGCCTGCAGGCCGAGATCACCGTGGTCGTGAGCAATAAGAAGGAGGCGGCCGCCCTGCAGCGCGCCCGGCAACACGGCCTCACGGAGGTCTTTCTCGATCCCAAGCCGTTCGCCGGGCAGGCGAACAGCCGGGAAGCCTACGATGCCGCCGTCCTCGATGTCTTGCGCAAGCACGAGGTCGAGCTCGTCGTGCTCGCCGGCTATATGAAGATTGTCACCCGGGTGCTGATCGACGCCTATCACAATCGCATTATGAACATCCATCCGTCGCTGCTCCCGGCATTCCCCGGTCTGGACGCCCAGAAGCAGGCGCTCGACTGGGGCGTCAAGCTGGCCGGCTGTACCGTCCATTTCGTCACCGAAGGCGTCGACGAAGGGCCGATCATCGTTCAGGCGGCCGTGCCGGTGGTGGAAGGGGACACGCCCGACACGCTGGCGGCGCGCATTCTCGAGCAGGAGCACAAGATCTATCCGCGGGCCGTTCAATTGTATGCGGAGGGACGGCTCAGTGTCGAAGGACGCCGGGTGAGGATTGCGAATCCTCCGGAGCCAGGCGCGGCGTCCCTGATCAGCCCGTCTTGACGATGGCGTCGGCCGAAGACCTGATGGATGAGGAGGTGCGGGTCCAGCGACTCCGAGGCTGTCTCGATCGCATCGCGTTCGACCTGGCTCACACCGTCTCGACCTATGAGGCGGCGCGGGAGTTGATCGAAGAGGCGCGGAGGCACGCGCTGGCCCTGTTCCCCGACAAAGCCGCCGTCTTCGATCTCGTCGTGTTGCCTCGGTTCCATCGAATCCTGGACGAGCGAGCGCTGGTGGGATGAAGCGGATCGTCGTTCGGTGGTCGGTAGTGGAGTCGTGGCGGCGCGTCGTGTATAATGCGCGACAGTTTGCGAGCGCCCATCTTCCTCCCCGTCTCCTCCGCGGCCCGTGTACCCGCGCAATCCCGCGCAGGTCGTTCCCGCGGTCAACAAGGCAAGCGCTCGCAGCAGGATCCGATCAGGTGGGGGGCTAGCTCAGCTGGGAGAGCACAACGTTCGCAACGTTGGGGTCGGGGGTTCAAATCCCCTGCCCTCCACCAAACTTATTTTAGGCCCCAAAATCAGCCGCACCAGCCCCGCATAATCTCCCGATAATTCAGCAGTTAGGTACCGTTCAGCGCCGTCCGCGGTCGGATGGAGCCGGATTTCCTTGCCGACTAGTGGACTGTAACAGGCAAAGTGATAGTGATCCGATGCCGGGGATCGGCATACTTCCACTTCACGGGCTTCATCGACTTATTGTAATGCCGGATATAGCGCATGATCTGCCGTTTCAGATCGTGTTGTGACGTGAAGATGCCCCGTACGATCAGGTCTCGCTCAATCTTGGCAAACCACCTCTCCACTTGGTTGAGCCAGGAGGAGTACGTCGGCGTGAAATGCAGGCGGACCGTTGGGTGCTCCGTGAGAAACGCCTCGACCAGCTTGGTCTTGTGCGCGGAGAGATTGTCCAGGATCACATGGATCTCTTGCCCCCGCCGTTGATGCGCGACGAGCTCAGTCAAGAAGGCGACGAACTCCGCCGACGTGTGCCGTTCCGCCGTGCGTCCCAGGACCGCTCCGGTGCGCGTGTCGAAGGCGGCATACAGCGAGAGCGTGCCATGGCGGGCATACTCAAAGCCGTGCCGCTCCGCGCGGCCCGGCGAGAGCGGCAGCACCGGATCCAAGCGATCCAGGGCCTGAATCGCCGTCTTCTCATCGACGCAGAAGACGGCGGCATGCTGCGGCGGATTCAAGTACAGCCCGATAATATCGGCGGCCTTGCGCTCAAAGTCGGGATCATCCGAGACCATGTACCGCTCGAGGCGATGCGGCTTGAGCCCATGCCGGGCCCAGACGCGGGCCACCATCATATGCGAGATGCCGAGCCGCTTCGCCAGCCGGCGGGTACTCCAATGCGTCGTGCCATCAGACGGGCCGCGGCGCGTCCACTCCAGAATTTTCGCTTCCAGGTCAGGCGTGAGCACCGTGGCGGGTTGCCCGCGGTGGCGGCTAGAGAGCCCTGCCAGCCGTTCTGCCGTAAAGCGGCGGCTCCAGCGTGCAATGTAGGTATCATCGCACTGGAGCTGGCCACGAATCTGGGCCCAGGTCGCGCCCTCGGCCAGGAGCAAGATGCAGCGCGCCCGCCGGGCATCGTCGGCCCGGCCTTTGCGACGGTGGCTGCGGCACGTCAGTTCTCGGCGTTCCACGTCGGTTAAGGTCATGGCGTCCTCCCTGATGGACGCCCATTTTATACTAGTATTTCAGTTGTTACAATCCACTAGCTCCCGCAGGATGCCCCGCGCCTTGTTCACCTGCGGCTGTGTGACCGTGGCCAAGTCGGCTAACATTGACCGGAAGCGCTCGACCACGTTCGGAAGAAAGGTCGTCACCTTCTCCAGCCGTTTGACATCCACATTCAGTCGTTCCTGCAAACGAGCCCGTTCCCGCTCGGCCGCCTCAAGGTCCTGCCTCAACGTGTCCGATCGGAAGCCGTCCTTGATCGCGGCCAGCATGTTGGCGATCTGCTGCTCGACCTGAGCGAGGCGGGTCTTCATCGTAGCGATCTCCGGGTCCGTCGTCCGACGCCGTTCGGCCAACAGCCGGGCGGTCTCCTGTTTGAAGAGGCCCAACGCCTCCTCGGTGAAGAGGTCCCGCTGCACTGACTCGAGGAGCATGGTCTCGACCACCTGGCGCGAGACCTTGATCGTGTTCGAGCAGACCGACTTTCCGCGGTAAAGCCAGGAGCTACAGCCGTAGTGTCAAGGGTCACCCAAATTTCCCCAGTTACGGTCATCGAAAATTCCCCACCCAGGTTTAGGTTGTCGGTGACGCTTCTTCGACCCGCACCAGGCCGGCTTTGAGTTTTTCCTTCAGCCGGTAGGAATGCCCGCGAATATTGATCGTGATCGCGTGGTGGAGCACCCGGTCCAGGATCGCGGTCGCCAGCACCCGGTCGCCAAACACCTCGCCCCAGGCGCCAAAACTCTGGTTGCTGGTCAGAATCATCGGCCCCTTCTCGTAGCGACGCGAGATGAGTTGGAAAAACAAGTTGGCCCCGGTCCGGTCAATCGGCAGATAGCCAATCTCATCAATGATCAGCAGCCGCGGAATCGTGTAGAGCTTCAGCTTGTCCTCCAGTCGATTCTCCGTCAGCGCCCGGGTGAGCGTGGCGATCATGGCGGCGGCCGTGGTGAACAACACCCGGTATCCTCGCTCGATGGCTTTGAGTCCGAGTCCGATCGCCAAGTGGCTCTTGCCCACGCCGGGTGGGCCCAAGATCACGAGATTCTCACCGTGTTCGATGAAGTGACAGGTCGCCGTCTGCTGGATTTGCTTCTTATCCAAGGAGGGCTGGTAGGCGAAGTCGAAGGTCTCCAGACTCTTCACGAACGGAAACCGGGCCAGGCTGGTACGCATGGTGATGTTCTTCTCGGCCTTCGCGGCGACTTCTTCGCCGAGGACCTGGTCGAGGAAGTCTGCGTACGAGAGATCCTTGGCCGCCGCTTCCTGTAAGAGGGCATCGAGGCGTTCCCGGCTTTTCAGGAGCCGCAGGCGCGTCAGCTGGTCGCGAAGACGTTCGAGCTGGGCGGGATTCATGGCTGCACCTCGACCACACTCGCGCGACCACACAGCGCCTCATAGCACGCCAGATCCCGGACTTCGACCTCGGGCAGTGGGGCCGATCGTGTGGCCGGCTCGCGGAGCGTCGAGCGGCGCTGGCGAGAGATCCGCGCAATGGCCCCGGGGCCGTGCTCGGGCAGAATGCGGAATTGGTGGCGGCCGGGGAGCACAGGATGGCTCGCGACCTCACGGTCGCGATGGAAGATGTGCACCGTGTCCCCTCGTCGCTGCACCTCGACCCGCTGGCCGATGAGGCCAAAGGGCACGGAGTAGCGGTTCGTGTCGAGGCTAACCAAATAGTCGTCGGCGACGATGCGCGACACCCGCGCCTCCTGCTGGAAGCTGCGCTGCCTGGCCAAGGGCACCAGCTGGCCCCGTTCCCGCTCGAACCGCACGATCGGCGGCTCATGCGTGGTGCCGTGCACGCGCTGGTCGGCGATCGTGGCGTTCCATTCATCGAGCTGGGCTTGGAAGTCCACGAGGTCGACAAACATCCGCCCCGGCAGGAAGTTCCGTTTCAGATACTTCACACCTGATTCGACTTTGCCCTTGGTCTGCGCCCGGTAGGGCCGACACACGCGAGGCTCAAAGCCCCAATAGTCGGCAAACGCTTTGAAGGTGGGATTCCAGAGGCGCCGCCCGGTCTCATCCGCATAGCACACGGTGCGTGGCCGGTCATAGAGATGTTCTCGGGTATGGCCGCCGAAATGCGCAAAGGCCCGTTCATGGGACTCGAGAAACTGCGCCAGCCGTTCATCGGCACAGGCGTGGTAGAACCCCCGGCGGCTGAACCCCAACGTGAGGACGAACACATGCACGACCGAGGGACCGGCGCGGAAGGGGACCAGGGCTTGGCCCCAGTCAATCTGACTTTGCTGCCCGGGCGGGGTCTCAAACCGGAAGAGCGCCCGATCCGCTTGCAGCTGGACTTCGCGGAGCGGCGCGACGAACCGCTTCACCGTCTCATAACTGCCGAGGTAGCCCCGGTTCGCTCGCAGCTCCTGATACAGAATCCGCGCCGAGTACCCGACCTGGGGCGCACGGCCCCGCACAAAGTCGGCATGGGCCGTCAGCAGCGTCTCCGCCACCGCCGCTCGGCGATAGGGCTGCCAGGTCGGCTGCCGGACACTGCGCCGGACGGTCTTGCGATCCAAGTCCAATCGCCGCCCGATCTCCGAAATGGACACCCGCTCCTCATAAAACAACCGTCGGATCTCCGCCCACCGCTCCTGATCCACCATGCACGCCTCCCCAGGTTGATCCTCCTGGGCGCGCATAATCGTCGACGCGCTCGTATCGTCAAGTCCCATCTCCCTCCTCCTCCCGCTAGAGGGTGGGGAAAATTCAATGACCACACCTGGGGATTATTGGATGACTGCTGACAGCGGCGGTAGGCCATAAAGCGCTGCCAGATCGGCAAGGGACTCATGCGCAGTTCTCGCGCCGTCCGCAGCGCCGAGATCTCCAAGCAGAAGAGCTGCAAGATCTGCAGCTCACGGGCGACCCGATCGGGTCGATACCGCCACCGGCAAGCGAGGCAGCGGGTGCGCGCCCCCGGACGATACTGCCGATGCGGTGTCCCGCACCGCACACACTGATGTCGTCTCAATCGTTCGTCGACGAGCCGAACCGACAGCGCCGTCTGTGTCATGGGCCAAGGCCTCCATTTTAGGCCTGGCCCAGAAATTAGTAATCACCATCCGTTTTACTAGCGAATTTATTTCGAGCTTGGTCCTTTCTGCCAAATCATCAATCAATCGATCATTCGCGGGCAGAAGCGGTGCTATAACACTTCGCTCAATCCATTGCCGAAAAGCGTCGTATCTGACTGGATCTTTGAGTCCCAAAGGGCTCAGTAGGGGGATCAGATAGTTGACATGCCTCTGACGTAAAGCAGTGCCATGATCATCCAAACGAGCCACATGCTCCCAATCCAGAGGCGAAGGTGACACGTTATCCCAAACCCAATCCGTCAGAGCCACTACCCGTTCAACAGGTAGATCGTCATCTTGCCAGAGTCGGCGGATCATAAGCACACAGGTTAGCCGAAGCTGTGTAAGAAAAGGCTCCTCCAGCGGAGACTGAACCATATTCAAGCCGCGAATTCGCATAAGGTACTGTCGAATCGCCCGAAGCTCTACATTTTCGATCAAATTATTGTCTGAGTCGAAATTCGCTTTGCGTAAGAGTCGTTCCAGTTCATCGAGAGTTACAGGGATCAGCCCAAAACCTGCCTCACGAAGTCTGTGTAAGACGACGTGTCTAGCCTCTGTGTCGATACCCCCTGATTTTCTAAGTGGCCGATCAAATCCAGAGTGCACATGATTGGGACATTGCGTCCCTTCTTGTCGGTGAGAAACCCGTGGCGATTCATGAAACGGTCATCGATGCAGAGAATGTCGCATGGACGTGTGTCCGAAAGGAAATGGGACATCGACCCAATCTTCTCATCGTCGACAATTTGTCGTGGGAGAAATACAGCAGTTCCATCCTCTATGGCCTCCCGTAGGGTGGCCTGGATTACCCCGATTTCCTCATAGAGTCGTTCCCCTTCTCTGCTCGCTGCAACAAGTGCTGACTGTTCTACTTTCATCGATGGATGGACTCTAACATCTATCCCGCTCCGACAAATCGCAGATAGAGATTGTGCCTGCTGGAGGTACGTAATAGCGAGGTCATCGATGTAAATGGGTGAATCGAAAATGGAACCCGACGGAGGCAGGCCCACTTCTCCATCCTTGTCACGTGCTAGCAAATATCTCCTAGCCCGCTCGTGAAGATCGTGACTGACCTTTCCAGCTTCAAGGAGAAGATTTGCCAGGTCTGTAGTGGATAATATCAGGTGCTCGTACTCCCTCAGTTCAGCATGCTTTTCGAGGAAGGTACGCAATTGGTAGATGGGGCGGGGGTGAATGACCCGTCCATTATCTATCCTGGCCTGCTCAAGCATTTCCGCAAGATCCTGACCTACTTCTGCCACAAGCCATTCCGGTGGTTTCGCAGTTATTTTCGCTATCTTGAGTTGAGCTGGCCCGGGTTTGACGGACACCTCAAAAGGGGGCACGATGGCCTCCACGGAGGTGGGCAATGGGGCAGCGACGACGGTTCACCCCGGAATTCAAACGACAAGCCATGCAACTCTTGAACGCGGGGCAACGGCCGGCGGCCGAGATTGCTCGTGAATTGGGCATCCCGCGCAATCGTCTCTACAAATGGCAAAAGGAAGTCGCCGCGCACGGCGGTGCCTTCCCGGGGTCAGGGCGTCAGGCGGAACCGGCGGCCGAACTGGCTCGGTTGAAACGTGAACTCGCCCGGGTCACGGAGGAGCGGGACATTTTAAAAAAGCCGCCGCGTACTTTGCGAGGGAGCCCGCGTGAAATACGCGTTTATCCGGACTCAGGAGCCGCACCATAGGGTGACAAGCTCTCGGCCACCGCGTTGTCATAGCAGTTGCCCTAGCCGGATCAACAGCTGACGCTCCAGGCCTTGCACATGGCCGTGCGACAACGCCGTGTCCGCCCCGGCCTCCTTCATCACTCCGATCAAGGCGCGCAATACAGCGCGCTTCTGTATCAACGGCAGCTCGCCGAAGTCGGCATCACGCCGAGTATGAGCCGGAAGGGCAACTGCTATGACAACGCGGTGGCCGAGAGCTTCTTCAGTACGTTGAAAAACGAGCTCGTGCATCACCAGACGTATCACACGCGGGACGAAGCCAGTCGGGACATCTTTGCGTTTATTGAAGGGTTCTATAATCGCCAGCGGCTCCATCAAAGCCTGGGCTATCTGAGCCCACTGGCATTCGAGCGACGGGTCGGTGAGTCTTAACCTGGTGTTCGTCAAACCCGGGCCAGCTCAGAGTACTATTTCGTTGACTACCCTTAGAGAGGTGGAGTACGCCTCCGGTTCGCACGTGGATCTCTCGGCCATGCCCAGTCCTCCTCGCCTCAGTCTCACCTCGGAAGCCTAATCAGGGACTCTGCTCTCTATTATCCCTGATAGTCCCAGGGGGCTCATTGCGGCTTCTGCAGACGTGCCGCAATTCGCGCATCTGCGGATGCCCAGCCGGCATCGAAGGGACAGCCGGGGCGGTCGAGGTCGATGACCAGCGGGGCGTGATCCGAGGGTAACGGTTTTCCCTTCCGCGCCTCCCGATCGATTTCGGCCCAGACAACGCGGTGTTGTAAGGGCGCGGTCACGAGCAGGTGATCGATGCGCATGCCGAAGTTTTTATGGAAATTACCGGCGCGGTAGTCCCACCAGGTATACCGCCCCGGTTCTGGGTGATGCAGTCGGTACGCATCGACGAATCCCGCGCTCAACAGCCGTGCAAACGCCTGCCGCTCGCGATCGGACACGTGCGTGCCGCCATGACAGGCGCTGGGGTCCCACACATCGATATCTGCGGGCGCCACATTGAAATCCCCGCCGATGACGGCGGCCGTATCCGGACTGACGGCCTCGTTGATCCAGCGAGCCAGCCTGTCGAACCACAGGAGCTTCGCTTCATAAAACGGCGAGTCCACGAGCCGGCCGTTCGGCGCATACACACAGATGATGCGTACGCCGCCGCATTCGGCACTGATCATCCTCGCCTCAGCTAGCGGTTCATCATCGCCGATGTCAGACGTTTGCGCCGGCCGTAACGGCTCGCCGAAATTCGTGATCACGCCGCCGATGCCGCACCGGCTCGCGATCGCCACGCCGTTCCATCGACCCTCGCCATGGTGCACCAGCTCGTATCCGGCCTGCTTGAACGTGTTGACAGGCGCGTCCACATCCGCCAGCTTCGTTTCCTGCATCAGAAGCACGTCCGGCTTCGCCCGATCCAGCCACCACATGACCTTTTCGAGGCGAGCCTTCAGCGAGTTGACATTCCACGTCGCAATCCTCATGACAAACAATTATCCGCTCTCGGCCGACTCTGCCTGGTTGTTGATGCTTTCATTGGTATTCTAAGCGTCTACCTTGCGAAAACTCGCGGCAGTTCGATCGCTGCAGGAAGCAGCCTCCCGTGCCCGAGGAGCCCGCACGTTCCCCGAGTCCAAGCATTGGCCTGTCGAACTCAGAGAAGGGAACGGGTTAGTTTATCTATAACTTGCGGCAATTGCATTGTCTCTGATAGCACTGTGGCAGACATGGAACCGGAATTCTGGCACCAACGTTGGGCATCGAACCAGATCGGCTTTCATGAAGGCCAGGTCAACGCCTATCTGGCGCGTGACTATGCCCACCTGGGGCTGACGCCGGGCGGGACCGTGTTCGTGCCGCCGTGCGGCAAGAGCGTAGATCTGCGCTGGCTGGCCGACCAGGGTCGAAGTCGGCCTCAGCGGTTTGGACGAAGACGCCTCGGGTCCCGCCGATCGCGACGGTCCACTCACCCCCACTGTAAGCGCAGCCCTTCTGCGGCATCCATTGCATCTCGCTCATTTGGGTGTAGGCGCCAGCCAGGGTGTTGAACAGATCGTGACGGAGGCGCAAAATTGTGCCGTCATCGTCGCGAGCTCCCGCGACATCTCCGTCTCCGCCTTGTAGTCGACCAATTTCCCGCCTAGCCATCAGGAGACAATTGTCTAGTTCGTCAGGGAGAGCTATGCTCCCATCACATAATGGAGACATGCTGCGTGATGTGCGAATCCGTCCATGAAAAGCCGCGCAATCGTGTTGTTCGAGTCCGGCGCTTTGGCGGTCCCGATGAGCTGGAGGTAGGTGATGCTCCCCTGCCGATGGCCCGCCGCGGCGAGGTGCGGGTGCGCGTGCTCGCCTCGAGCGTGGAGTATACCGACGTGGTGATCCGGCGCCACCTCTACCCCTGGGTGTTCCGCCGGCCGCCGTTCGTCATGGGCTATGACGTCGTCGGGGAAATCGACCAGCTCGGTGATGGCGTAAGCAGTCTTGCGCTTGGTGACCGGGTGGCCGATATGACGGTCCTCGGGGCGAACGCCGCCTATTGCACGCTCCGCGCCGACCGCGTGACCCGTGTGCCGCCGGCCGTCGACGCGGCGGAGGCAGCCGCGCTGATCTTGAGCTGGACGACCGCCTACCAGCTGCTTCACCGCGTGGCCCGGGTGCAGCAAGGCCAGCGCGTTCTCGTGCAGGGAGCCGCAGGGGCCGTCGGTCAGGCGCTGCTCACACTCGGCAGGATGGCCGGCCTCGAGCTGTGGGGCACCGCGCGCGGCGAGCATGGGTCGCTGATCCGCGAGCTCGGCGCCACGCTGATCGACTACCAACGCGAAGACTTCACACGTGCCCTGCCGGGCGGGTTCGACGTCGTCTTCGATGGCATCGGCGAGGACGGCTATCGCCGCTCGTTCGCGGCGCTCAAGCGTGGCGGTCTAGTCTGTGCCTACGGCTACACGGCAGGCGTGCAGGCGCAGCGGCGCATGCTTACCATGTTGATGTGGGTGGCGCGGCTGTATCTCTGGCGGGGGTTGCCGGGCGGCAAGCGTGCCCGCGGCTACTCGATCAATGTGATGCGGGCGCGGCATCCCGCCTGGTTCCGTGAGGACCTGGAGCGGCTCTTCGGCCTGTTAGCAACTCGCGCCATCCGGCCTCGCGTCGCCCAGCGGATCTCCTTCGACGAGGTCGCCGAGGCGCACCGTCGTCTCGAGGAGGGCGGTCTCGAAGGCAAGCTCGTCCTGTGCCCAGACCTTCCGTTGAGACACAACCGGGTGGCGCCTCAGCGCGAGCTAGGCGCGCCTGCGGTCCAGGCCCCGCCCCCGACCTGAGGCCGCATCAGCAAGTTCATGGCCTTGCCGGCCCGCTTGTTTAGCTCTCGCATTTCCCTGACACCTGGCCCTCGATCCATATGGAAAAGAAAAAGGGTCGGGATGAGTGCCCCCGATTTCATGGACACTGTGTTAAAGCACATGCTCGGCTTCAAACTGCGCTAAGGCCATGTGCGGCGTTTGAAGCGCGACGTGCTGATCCGGCTTCGGACTCATCGCCCATCCAATTAATACGGCGCGAGTACAGATCCAGCAGCACGGCCAGATACAGCCAGCCCAACGGAGCTAGGGAGGTCGCGAGAAACGGGAGTGCGATGACGGAAGGCAAAAGCTCAGGGTCGCATTGCGATACGCGGTGAAGTACACCACGGCGGCGGAGAAGACGGCATAGCCGCCCGCGGTCGTCACGGCTTCTTGTTGAGGCTTGGCGACCTGCCTTCTAAAAGGCGAGAAGCCCGCTGAGTGTTCACCCAGCGGGCTTCTCGGCGAAAGCGAAGGACGACAGGAACGGCTCGGGCGGACAGATGGTCTTGCGTCGAGCTCCTACTTGCGTTCCATGGCGCCGGCGCTTGCGAGTGGGAGCATCCGCACGTTGTAGCTGGTGTTCGCGATGTAATACCAGTCTCCGGTAATGGCATCCACGAGCAACGGGATGGGGCCGAGCAAGAGACCGGGGAACAGGTCCTGGACCAGGGCGCTGGTACGGAACCCGCGCTGGATCGACACCGTCTGGGGTTGGTAGCCGTCCTTCTGGATTTGGAAGGACTGCGGGATCGCGTATCCCGTCGGCAACGTGACGCTCATGGGCGTGCTGCCGGACAGGCTGCCGATCCTCACGTCCGCTCCCTGGGGGTCGCTGGTGATGGAGACTTGCTGATCGATTGTGGCCATGGTCGCACACGCGCTCAGCATCAGTGGACAGAGGAGCAGCCAAGCCAGTCGCCTCATGATTCGAATCCTCCTTGGCAATGAGATGAGTACCTAGGAAGTATAGCGGGGGGTTGTCTATGGTCAAGAAAACCGGGCGTAACCGGCCGCGCCGCCCTAAATCTCGCACCCTGAGTGGACAACCAGGTCCTGATCGAAGCAGCCGCCGGCACCGAGGATCACACAATTCCTGCCGGCGAAAGGCGGAGTTGAGTCATCCTGTCGTGGAGTTGATCGAGACGGGTCCCGCGGGTCGATGCCGGTAGGTCGCTCTGAGGGCAATCCCTACTGGGAGGAGTTCCGTCAGTAAGGCCTAAGAGCCCGAATCAAGGGTTGGCACGGCCAGCTGGACGAGGACAGGCCCAGTCATAAAACGTGACCGGGAGTGTACTAGAGCTGACCGGAAGCCACAAGCGTGAGATGGCGACGATTCGAATACCGGCCGACCGCGTTAACGTTCCCGCACCCTCACACCTTTGAGGAACTCCGACAGATCGGGATTCGCGTAGGTTCCGTAGGCGTCGACGAGAACGCCGCGGGTGCCGTCTGTAGCCTCGATGGCGTAGACCACCGCGAGTTCCTCCGGATCACTGGCCCCTTCAAACCGGTGGCGTTCCACGATTGTGAGGTCTTCGGGATTGAAGGTTCTGCCGCTCTCCACGGCTCGAAACGTCTTGCCGATCAGCTCGAAGTTGGCCGTGAATCCGCGCCTCTCGAGATCGTTTACGGCTTCGCCCACCGTTGTATAGGCTGCGATGTTCATACAGACAACATAAACCACACGGCGAGGCGGTGCCAGCCGTCGGGTCTTGCTCGGTTCCAGTCAACGGCGTCCGCTTGGCACATCGAGTGCCTGCTCCTCGACGCTCGCTTTCCTGAATGCGGCGAGCCGAGAGTCCGGAGCGTCGGGATAGAGGAGGATCGGCGAATTGCAGGGAGCTTGCGCCGCTCGGTAGCATAGAGGCAGAGGACGGTGCCACGAATCTCAACAGTGGCCTCGAATAGGCAAATGAAGGAAAGGCAAGCAAGGAATCGGCTTGGGAGTGTTTCGAAAAAAACTCGAATGGCCGAGGGGGCATCCTCGATGAAAGAAAGGCGTCGTTCGGGAGGACGAGGATCAGTCCATGACGTGCTCTGTTTCGCCATCGCCAACAAGCGGATGATCGCGTTCGACTATCAGAGCTACCCGCGCATCGCGGAGCCGCATGATTACGGCATACTCGGCGGAGTCGAGAGACTGTTCATCTACCAAGTCGATGGTGGAAGCAAAAGCGGCAGGCTTCCAGATTGGCGATTGGTTGATGTCGCCGGTATCACACGGTTGCGAGTGTTGGACGAGATGTTCCCCGGAGGCCGTGCGGTCCCTTCGGGTCAGCACAAGCAATGGGATCATCTCTTCAGGAGAGTGTCACCGGCGCCGGGCTGACGAGCTGGGTCCTTGCAGGAAAGCCGCAAAGCCCTCCCGCGAGCTCGGACATTGGTCGGTTGCTCATTTCGCATCGTGGAAGATGACGCCGAGCGTAACGCGGGAGCCGGAATGAATCGTGCTCACGCCATGGCGCATGGTGACGCGGTAGTAGCCCCGCGTGCCTGGCACCGGACGATGCCGCGTCGCAAAGACGACCATATCTCCTTGTTCGGGTCGCAGCACTTCGCCGCGTGACTGGGCGCGCGGGCGCTGCTCGACCAGGAGAAACTCACCGCCGGTAAAGTCTCGATCACGCCGGCTCAGAAAGACCGTGAGCTGCAGGGGGAAGGCCACCTCGCCGTAGAGATCTTGGTGCAGGCAGTTGTACCCGCCGGCAGTGTAGCGAAGGAGCAAGGGGGTGGCCTTCGTTTGGCCCTGCTTGCGACAGACGGCCAGGAGCTCATCGAGGCGGGCGGGGAAGGCATCCGGCTCGGCGAGCGCCCTCGACCACGCATTGGCGACGGTCGCCAGGCGAGGGTAGGCATGCTCGCGAATCGCGTGGATCAACGGGGGTAAGGGATACTTGAAATACTTGTATTCACCCTCGCCGAAACGAAAGCGCCGCATGTCGATGCGGCTTCGAAACAGGTCATCTTCGTCATAGAGGGAACGGAGGGCGGCACACTCTTCCGCGGTGAGGAAGCGAGCCACCTTGGCATAGCCGTGCTGCCACAATGAGGTCTCGATCGCCTTCCAGTCCAGTTGGGCGAGTCGCGCTCTGATGGTCATCGTTTCGGCGCCGTTGTCGCGGCGCGCTCCAGTGCCAGAAGCCGCCGCTTGCGCTGCAGGCCCCTGATATCCGCCCAGGCGACCGTCTTGCCGGACCACGCGATGGCATGGGATCGCCATCGCGATGGGATTGCTGGCACACGCGTTCGCCACCGCTCGAGCGGCCGAAGGCTGTCCGATCGACGCGGCGATCTCGCGATACGAACGGGTGCCGCCCGCCGGAATCTGCTGCAGGGCTTTCCACACGCGGCGTTGAAACGCCGTGGCGTTGAGATCGAGCGGGAACCGGCATGCCCTGCCTTGCGCCGTCAACGAGCCAAGGACGTCTGTGAGGCGGCGCTTCAATCCACCGGGATCGCGGCGGAATGCCGCGTTCGGGTACTCTCGCCGTAGAGACGAGAGCAGGGCCGCGTCGCTCGTCCCGAATTGTATGGACACAATGCCGCGTGCCGTGGCGGCCAGCAAAAGACGGCCGGCGGCCGTCGGCGCCGTCGTAAAGCGGATGCTGACCCCCAGCCCGCCGGCTCGAACGGCCGAGGGCGTCATGCCAAGGTGATCGTTCACACGTTCGTATACCCGGCTGCTGGAGCCAAATCCTGCCGCATAGGCGGCATGGGTCACACTGGTCCCGGATTTCAGCGTCGTTTTGAAGCAGTCCATCCTCTTCAGGTCCTGATACTGTTTTGGAGAGCATCCGACGAGCGCTGAAAACATGCGGTGCAGGTGAGAGGGACTGATCCCGATTTCAGCCGCAAGGTGCCGAAGTCCGACCGGCTCGTCGTAATGGCGATCCAGATACTGTCGAGCCTGTTCGATTCGCTGGTCTATCTCGGGCCCCTCGGCCGACCCCGGCCGGCATCGGCGACACGGACGAAACCCTGCCTCTTCCGCCAAACATGGCGTGTCGAAGAACGTCACCCGGCTTGGAGACGGCCGTCGAGCCGGGCAGGAAGGACGACAGTAGACCCTGGTGGAGGCCACGGCGTAGACGAACGTCCCATCATACCGGCGGTCTCGGGTCAGCACTGCCTGCCATGCACGCTTGAGATTCAACGTCTGCATCGCTCAGTCCTCGCGCTCCTGAATGCTACCTCGTGCCCGTGGAAGTTTGCTATCCGCTTCTTGCTGCCAAAGTGACAAGCGGGGAGAAACACCGGGCGGCGGCACCCATGCCAGAAGCTTCATCTCGCAAGCGGGCCCGACGATGGATCGTCTCGAGTGGCCCCGGCTGGATTGCGGGCGGCGCGGCTACGGGAACGTGTTGAGACCTGCTGGGTCTGGGAGGTGCATCTGGGGTCTAGCTTCACCCCAGTGCCTTCTGGATCAAGGTTTCTCGAGGAACGCTCAGAACATCTCGGGGAAGGAGCCGCAGTCGAACCGATTCTCGAAGCAGCAGGACTACATTGCTGACGCCCAAGATCCGGTTGAGGTCCCGGTGATGAAAATCGATGGTGCGTCGGCTGACGCCGAGTCCTGTCGCCATTTCTGCGTGTGACAATCCTGCGGCGAGGCCATACAGAATCTGTTGTTGGCGGCGGGTGACTTCCGGGTGCGTGCGAGGCACGCAACTATCGCGGTCATAAAAATACGAGATCGGGACCTTCAGGACCCGGGCCAGTTTGGCGACGCTGCGGGTGCTCGGCGTTCTCTTCCCTCGTTCCCATAAGGATAGAGCTGAAGGATTTGCAAGTTGGAGCATGCGTGCAAGATCCTGGAGGGTCAACTCCAACTCGAGGCGGCGTATACGTATGTTCTCGTGCCGGAACATGCGCCACACTCTAAGTGCTTGCGTGCATGCATGTCAATCAAGAATTTGCTTATGGCGAAAAAAAATAGTATTTCTTCGACACGCCCATGGTCTTGCCGCGATGCACATAAAGGATCGAATCAGAGCGGTCATGGAAGACCAGGGGCTCGATCCCGCCGGATTGGGGACCAAACTCGGCGTCACCGCGAATACCGTTTACCGCTACCTCAAAGGCTCGGTCTATCCTTCCGCCGATGTCCTCGTGAAGCTCTGCGAGATCGGAGGCCTCGACATCGCCGACGTGTTGTCACAACTGACGAAAGAGCGACAGGCGGCCCGCCGGAAGCCCTATGCCCCGGACCGAGGCGAGTCATCGTCCTTTATTGCGGAAGCCGGATCTTTTCGCAAAGAAGTCCGTCCTCTTTTGGAGCTCTTGGACAAGCTCAACGCGGAGCAGCTGACCGCGGTCAGGCAATGCGCCGAAGCGCTGGTCGGAGGAGATCCGGATGTCGAGCGCCACCTCATCGCGCAACTGAAATTATTGAACAGGATGCTGAGCCCTCGTCCCACAAGGCGCGGGGCGCGTTCCCGATAACCTCGCAACCTTACCTTGGTGATCGAGCCAGGCACACCTCGCGTTTCTTTGGATGCGGCTGCCCCGATGCCGGCACACCAGCGCGTCTTCCAGTCCTGAAGAAGCTTTCGAAGCAGCACCATCGGGCTCGTCCGCCTCAACCCAGGGCTTCGGCCCCGGTGGCTGCGACTGCCGCTGTCCCGTGATGTCAGGGGATGTGGAGTAGTACCGGGGCGGAAGTGCCAAGACCCGCCGCCAGGAGGCTACAGCGGGCGAGGGATGAGATGATTCCGGTTAGTAGGAGGGAGAAGCTTGGATTGCGTGTTCAGAAACCGAAAGAGGAAGCGGGGAGTCGAGTCGTGATGGGGTGAGACCCCCAGTCACAACACGGACCTCCAAGGACAGGAAGAGCCATCCAGCTCCCCTCTGGCTTTCACGGCCGATCCGCGGAATCAGCCGCTCGGGTGGGGTCGTCCGTGGCGGCGCCACCCGGCGGCCCTCTGAACGTTCCTACATTACGGCGACCGGTTTACCGCGACCGGCCTGCTCACATCCCACCGGGCGATCCGTTCTCGGTGAGACCCGCCAGGGTTCGCAGCATGGGGACGACATCGGAGTAATAGCGGACGATGTCCGAGACCGAAAGGACGCCGAGGACCATGCCGTCCTTCGTGACGACGAGATGCCGGATGCCGTGCTCCTTCATCAACCCGATCGCGGCGGTGATCGGCTCGTTCTGCTCGACGCTGATGACCGGTTTCGTCATGCAGGTATTGATGCTGGTGGCGGAGGGATCGAGCCCGCGCGCGACCGCTTTGCGGGACAAGTCCGTATCGGTGATGATACCCACATACCGAGAGCCGTTCGTGACCAGGAGAGAGCCGACCCCCCATTTCTCGAGCAGCATGGCTGCTTCCCGGAGCGTGGCATCGATTCCGATGGTTCGAATGGTCGCGGTCATGTAGTCCGCCACGCGCGGATGGGTCCGTGCTTTGAAATCCCGAAGCGCTTCGAGCTCGGAGATGCAGCTATCCAGGACCCGCTTACGCTGTTGCAAGCTTTCCCGTTCCACGTCGTGCGCGCCGTGTTCCTGTGCCTCTTCCGGGAGATTGACCAAGCTTGCGGCTTCGCCGAGCTTTGCGTACTCGTACGCCTCCAACAATTCCGATGTCTCCCCGAAAACCTGGCTGATCAGGCGTTCCGTTGCCAAGTCGAATTCAGCGAGGGCGCCGGACCTGGTCGGGCTTCTGTCGACCAGCAAGGGCTGGAGGTGGAGAAGCTGCTGTCGGAACCGTTCGATGTCCCGGTCGAGAAACAGCCGCCGGGCCAGTCGGCTCTTCGTCCGTATCTGCATGATCGACCTCCCGCTAGCTCTCCATCATTTGAAGCCTGGCATCGAACTCATGTCCGCACGCGATGCACCGAATGCAATCCCGTTCGACCGTGACCTCCTCGATCCGCACGCCCATTCCTCCGCAATCCGGGCAACGGGCGAGATGCGGCTGGTGGTCATGCAACGTTTCATAGCGCGACCCCCGAAGGCAATAGACCGGTTCCCCGTTGAGCTCCCAAGGGCGCCCTGACTTATCGACCTCCGGGAGCACCAGATAATGGCGGCGAGCGTAGTCACGCACCGCCTCCGGTGTCGTCAATCCTGATTGAAGTAATTTGCCCGTGCGGGCATCGTAGAGTGCATCACCCTTCACGACGGCCTTGGTCGGTCCCATGGTCCTCCTCCCACAGTTGAACAGACGATACCGCCTGAGACGTGCTGAAAAATACATGCCGCAGGGCGATCACCGCCATGTCGAGGGGCGCTTCTGAGATCCTGCTCCCGGCACGCTTCAAGTGCCAGGAATACCAATTAAATCTCTGCTCGACAAACCGAGGCGCATCCCCCGACGTTTGACCCCAACCGTGGCGAGTCGTCACCCGGGTCTGCCTGCATTGGTGGAATTGAGCAATCTGATGGTGGTCTTGAGCCATGGGAGCAAAGACGACTCGCTCACCCCAACAGCGCACAGAGTGAGCCGTCTTGCAAGAGGTACCTAGAGAAACTATAGTGACACCCCACCGGCCCAGGCGCGGTGAGCCGCCCGTCAGACCGCGTGCCGGAAGAGGGGCAGACCATGACCGAGACGCAGCATGTGGTGATGACGATCCATCGGGTGGTCGGCTATCCGGTGGCGTTTCTGCTCGTCCCGATCGCGCTGGCGACGTTTGGAGGTACTCGGGGGCACCGGTTCACCGGCCGCGCCTATCTCGCCGGCATGGTGTTCCTCTACGTGACCGGCTCGTACCTCACGCTCACCAGACATGCCTGGTGGTCATGGGACTTTGCCCGAAACCTCACCTTCAACTTTTTCGGCTTCTCGATGCTCTTCTATGGGTGGCGTGCGATCTTTCTCTACCGCAAAGCCGGCGAGCCGGAGCCCGGCCCGTGGGATTACGGTCTGGCCACCCTCCTCACGGCGACCGTCGTCGCGCTCGCCTCGGTCGCGATCTGGAAGGATACCCCCATGCGGGTGTTCACCCTGCTGGGCCTTCTCCTGGTGGCGTTGGAGTGGCGGGATCTCCGACGGCGTTTCCATCCCAAGCACGTGCTCTTTCAGCGCCACGTGCGCTTCATCCTCGCGTCGTATTTCTACGTTCTCACGGTCGTCTCGATCGTCCATCTCAGCGAGGAGTTGCCCGGAAAAGTCAAATGGCTGTGGCCGAGCGTGCTCGGCGCCGTGGTCATTTATCTCGCCACCGGTGAATCGAATCGGGCCCCGGCGCCGTACCGCCGACCCGCCTTGCGATGGTCGATCCTGGCGACCCTTCTCGTGTCCATCGCGCTGGGCTCGTACTCCGTCTACAAGGCGACGACCGGGCAGTTGGCGATCGATCGCCTGCCCAGGGTCGCGGCTGAGTCGCACCAAACCCGGTAGCGTCGGTGAAGCGATGGCACCAAGCAACCAGGGATTTCAGAGATGGATCGGGCCCTTTTTGTTCTGCTCCTACCACTGTCTGCTGAAGGACGACCTCGTCAGGCTCTCCGAAGACGGGTCATTCTATGCCGCGCGAATCGCCTCACTCGCTGGAATCCTCCAGGGGACGCCATGGCACTTGGTCGGGGGGCTGGCGGTGCCGGTGACGATCGGTCGCTTCTACCGGCATCATCACGACCTTGACGTTGCGTTGGACCTCGCCGACTTGGCGACCGTGACCTCGGCGATGGAACGGGCAGGGTACCGGCTCTATACCACCACGTTGGTCCGGCATCGGGGTGCGGGCGTGGCGCTGTGTTGGCCGATCACGCCGAAGGTGGCTCAGCGAGTCTCCCTGATCCGCGGGCACTTTTTTCTCAGCCGGTCGGCATGGATGAGGGCGGATTTCATGGCGAAGATCGATTGCTTTCCTTATCGAGACAGGGGCGGCTTCATCGAAACCGTGAATACGGGGCTTCGCCTGCCCAAAAATAAGCGTTCGCCGCTCTCGCGCCCCGTCAGCTTCGGCGCCAGGACCATCCCCTGCTTCACTCTGCCGCATGTTCGCAGGATCAAGCTGCAATCGCCGTCACGGCGAGACCAGCTCGACATTGCCGTCATCGATCGTGGGCTCCGGGTCGTCAAGGAGTGGGCCAGATCCTGCGGGGACGCCACCGTGGCGGAGGCAGGGGAGGAGCCCCGTCGATCGTAGCGGGAGGACATGGAACGCACCGGCCTTTTCCCCGGTGCGCCGGCAGTTCGCGATTGACAAACCACCCCGACGGCGTTCATGCTACGCCCCTGAGCAACGGCTGTTATCCCTCGCGCTTCCGAATCTCCCTCCCAGCGCGACTGATTCCTAACCGCCGCTCATCCTTACGACAGCGGTATCCACTCTCTTCTGAGGACCCCGTCGGCGCGGGTCCCTGACCCAAGGAGGTCTGCTATGGCGGATGTGACGAAGGATGCAGCGCGAGTCGCGTTGGAGACGAAGATCGGAAAGATGATTTTTTATTCCACGTGTGCTTTGGGTATCTGGTTCTTCTATTGGTTTGCCGGCATTCAGTGCCCCTGTTAGCTGGAGAATAGTGAGCCTGCACGCCGGCCGCAACGGTGCAGTGCCGGCGTTCCAGCGCAGCTTCAAAATTCCACGGGCTGCGCCCTCCACGTCTCGCTGTCGTCGATCCGGCCGTCATCCTCTCTAGAGCCACTTCGTTCCCGTTGCCGTATAGCCTGACAGCTATGCCGAGCCTCGCTGCCACGTGGTCGAGACCCGTCCATCCAAAAATGTAGGGGGGTTGCACGCCGGCGAGTCATATCCGTCTTATCCTTGCCGGTCGTGCTCCTCCTATTGCCGTCCTAGTCGGCGGCTGGTCCAATCGATGGCATGGTAATCGTTCCTGAACTCGTCGAAAGGAGGTTCCCATGTCCAAGTTACTGACCGCCGTCGTGGCCGGTGTCTTCATCGTCGCCGGGATATACTCGGTTGGCATGGCCGGTGAGACCAAAGCCAAGATGGAGGAAATGAAGGGCGAGATGAAGGCCGATACGGAAGAAGCGAAGGGCGAGATGAACGCGCTCAAGGAAGAAGCCCAAGGACATGACACGAAAGCCGAAATGGAGCGCGCGAAGGGCGATGTCAAAGGGGCCAAAGAGCGCGCCAAGGGCAAGATGAAGGAGATGAAGGCCAAGGGCGAATAGCCCATCCCAACCTCGGGGAAGAGCGGCCGGTGGCATCGATGCCACCGGCCGTGGTCTTGACTCAGTCTCACCCAAACCGCGGATCGCCCGGAGGAGGGCCGCTCGGGCCAGAGGGAGGGAACCGGTGCATGACGAACACATAACGCAAGCCTTTGTCTTGTCATTTGTTTTGTGAGACTCTTGACTCCCGCCTCACTGTGATTATCTACCCTCCGCTTTTTCTTCTCTCAGTGCCCTGGAGGATGCCATGCGAAGAAGTTATGCTCGTGCTCGCGCCGAGTTACGAAATGTAGCCCGATGGTCGAAGCTCCTCGAGGAACAGGACGAGTTTCTCGAATCCGTGCTGAAGCGCAAGCAGAATGCGGACGAGCAGGTGAAGGACAAGACAAAGGACACGCCCCGCTGACCGCCTTTCGTACGCCCGTTTCTCCACCGAGTTGCCGAGTTTCGCATCAACGGTTCCGAGACCTGGGTTGACCGCCCTCAGTGGGCCTTGAGTTCCGGTCCGCATTCCCATTCGTAGGGACAGCAAGCCCCCGTCGTTTCACGTCCCTCCTCCTGACCCTCCTCGAGCCGGCAGCCTCATCCACAAGGTGCTTGCCATTTCACATGCCCCCTTCATTCGGTCACGGTGTCAATCTGCTGAGCCGCCGACACGCGGTCAGCAGGCAGGCCGACGCGTCCGGATAAAGGGAGATGACGGCGGTCATGATCCTGACCGCTCTACGATGGGGGGAAGGGAGGAAAACCATGGCGCTATTGTCCTTGACGAGCGGTGCGGGGCCGACGATCGTCGACCTCCTGCGGAAGGATCATGAACGGATCAAGGGCTTGTTCCGGGAGTTCATGGCAGCGGGCGAGCCTGAAGCCAAGCATCGGCTGATGCGGCAGGCCGTGCACGATCTGGAAGTGCATTCGATGGCCGAAGAACGGGTCTTCTATCCGGCCGTGCGGGACGATGCCCCGGATGCCGCGGATCACGTCGACGAATCCATGGAGGAGCACCACGTGGCGAAGGTCCTGATCCGCGAGCTGAAGGGGATGCGCGCCGCCGACCCGCGTCTCCGAGCCAAGTTCACCGTGCTGATGGAAAACGTCAAACACCACGTCAAGGAAGAGGAGGCCGAGCTGTTTGCGCGTGCGCGCACGGGGCACCTCGATCTCGTGGCGCTTGGACGCACCCTCGAAGAGGCAAAACGCGCACTGGAAGCCCGCAACGCCGCTTCTCCACCACGTAAGCGGAAAAAGGCCGCAGGGGACAGTACCCGGGCCAAAGCCTCGCGGCCAGGGAAGCCGCGTTCGCGTTCCAACAAGAGCAGGAAACGGACGGCCGCATAGCCTAAATCCTTGGGCGTCACGAAACGCCATAAGGCGCGTCCTGTTCTGCCCCAATCTGTTCTCTCTGTCTTTCCCTGTCACCAACCGCACGCCGGTGGAGTCGACCACTGAATCCCTTCCGGGAGACTCAGTGCGGAGCCTTCCAGGTCACGACATTTCCATCGGTTAGAGCCGTTGCGTCCTTTTAGCCTCGGGGCCGTCTCTAGTGGATGAGCGGGGGGATGGGCCCCCGACGAGCAAAAGGAGGAGCGCAATGAGACCACATCTCTCTCTCAACGTCCGGAATGTGGCCGCCTCGGTTGTGTTCTATCGGAAGGTCTTCGGGGTCGCCCCCCAGAAACAGACGGTGGACTACGCCAAGTTCGATTTGGCGGCGCCGCCCCTGAACTTTTCGCTGGTCGCGACCACCGGCGAGGTCAGCACCGTCAATCACCTCGGAATCGAGGTATCCTCCCCGGCGGAGGTTGCGGAATGGCAGGCACGGCTCGCCGAGCGCGGCATTCTTGACGCCGTTGAAACGCAAGTCGAATGCTGCTATGCCCGTCAAGACAAGGCCTGGTTTTCCGACCCCGACGGCAATCGGTGGGAGGTCTTTACCGTCCATGAACAGCTCCCGGCGGTGACCCCGCTGGCGACCGGCGCCTGTTGCACGGCACAAGACCGGCCGATTCAGGTGTCGGTGGCCTGCCGACAATCGTGAGCCGGAATCGGGAGGAAGCAAGCATGATGATGCAGGACGTGGAGACCATGTGGCGTGAGCTGCGAATGGAGCTGCGCCGCTTCATTGCCCGGCACCTCTCGGATCCGACCGAAGTGGAGGATCTCCTTCAGGATGTGCTCCTCCGCGTCCACCAACACCTCGGTGACGTCAAAGATCCGAGCCGGTTGACGAGTTGGCTGTTTCAGATCACCCGCCACGCGGTGATCGATCATTACCGTGCGCCGGGCCGCCGGCGTGAGATACCGGCGGGCCTGGCAGCCGACTTCGAGACTGGGGAGCCGTGGGGTGCTGAGGGGGGAGAGCCGCCGGAGGCCGCGGATACGGTTCGCCAAGAGCTGGCCCGCTGCCTTCGCCCCATGGTCGGCCGGTTGAGCGAGCGGTACCGTGAGGCGGTCACCCTTGTCGACTTCGAGGGCCTGACACAGCAGACCGCGGCTCAACGACTCGGGCTCTCGCTATCCGGGATGAAGTCTCGCGTCCAACGAGGCCGGCGGCGGATCAAAGAGATGCTGGAGGCGTGCTGCGCCATTCAGCTCGATCGGCGGCGTGGGCCTCTCGGCTACGAAGTGCGGGACGACGCGAGCAATCCATGCGGGGACTGCGGGCGGACGCCGCCGAGACATCCGTGACAGGACTCGGCTTGGAGCACGAGCAGCATTCAAGGCTGAGCTACCAGGTGATCTGGAAGGTCAGTTGAAAGCGCTTGTCGCAGAAGGTGTGCAAGAGGAACAGACGCTCGGAAATGTCGGAGGCCGGGCCCGATCCCGATCCGGTGACCGGCTCCGACCGGCCTTGGGTCATCTCGTCGAATCCCAGGCCGATCGCCACGCGGGTATGCGTGCTCGCGAATCGCTGCGCAGACAGCATGGCGAATTGAAAGCCGTTGTCTCCTTTCAAGCTGAGCACGGAGACCCCCAAGACCATCGATGGGAGGAGCGGGTCCCAGAGGACGGTCGACCAGACGGAGTCCAGGGCGGCGACATCGGGGAGAGGAAACGGGAGGACCACACACGCGAGCACGAGCACGACGGCGGCGCGACGGCGGCGGATCATCGCAAAGCCCCAGACGTCAGCGAATCAATGACCCCGTGCGCCGCAACTTGTCTGCCACCTGCGGGAGCCGTGAAGAATCAGGGCTTTCATCTAGGTGGACTGCATAGGTGTCAACTTTTCCGTGGGCTGCCTGGCAGGTCGGCGGGCGCTACGTAGTTGGAAGGGAGGGAAATGCCAGGGGATCGCCCACAACGATGAGGTCCCCGGGTGTCAACGAGTCCGGCAGACGCCATCGAGCCATTGTGTTGTCCATGCGCGGCCTACGGTCGCTCAGCAAACGGGCTTGGGGCGATGCCCCGGCGGTCGCTCCGACGGGGACAGCCGACCCCGGTGGCGTCCTTATCCCTGGTGCCTCGGCTGCCTCGGCTCTGTTATACTGGCGCGTCGCTTCACCTCGGCAGAGAAGGAGACATCATGAAATTCGATGAGGCGAAAGCCGCGCTCCAGGCGATTGTCGAAAACGCGGGCGAGGCATCGAGCGCCATCGTCCCCACCAAGACGTTGAAGGACATCCTCAGCGGATTCGACAACGATGAGCAGGTTCTGATCATGCACAACACCGCGCTGGCGCTGCTCGTCCGCCTGGGCGGGGAGGCCGAGCTTCGCCCGATGGAGGCGCTCGAGATCCACCGGACGCACAGCATGCACTTTTCTCGTCTCCCGGAAGGCACGATGCTCCTCAAGGCGGTGGACAAGCCGATCCAGGGCTAGTCAACGGGGTCGCACGGTCGGCCTCCCCGATGCCCGCCCGCGACATGTGTTGATCCCAGGAGCTCTTCCCCTACGGAGCCTCGCGAAGCATCCTCAGCTTCATTGCTTTCGAACGAGTCATCCCATACAATCCCACCTGCAAGAACTCCATAGTTTGAGTGGGTTGCGTTTTCGAAGCCCCAAGTCTGCCTCCGGCCGATGGGAAGGCGAGATGGGCGGAGGGGCCTGGCAGGCGGAATGAGACCGTGATCAAAGACGCTATTGCAAAGCTGGCCGAGCGGGTCGACCTGACCGAAAAGGAGGCTGAAGAGGTCCTCCTCGAGATCATGGACGGCGCCGCAACGCCTGCCCAGATCGCCGCCTATCTCATGGGGCTGCGGATCAAGGGCGAGACCGTCGAAGAAATAGCGGGCTCCGCCCGGGCCATGCGTTCACGGGCGGCTCGGATTCGGGTGGCGGACCCCCTGGTGGTCGATACCTGCGGCACCGGAGGCGACCGCTCCCAGACGTTCAATATTTCGACGACCGCGGCTTTCGTCGTTGCCGGCGGAGGACTGACGGTCGCCAAGCACGGCAATCGCTCGGTCTCGTCGCGGTGCGGAAGCGCCGATGTCCTGGCGGCCCTCGGGGTCCGGATCGATCTTCCCGTGGACCGCGTAGGAGAATGCGTGAACGAGGTGGGGATCGGCTTTCTCTTTGCACCACTGTTCCACGGGGCGATGAAGCACTGTGCCGCACCCCGCCAGGAAATGGGGGTCCGAACCCTGCTCAATATCCTCGGCCCGCTCAGTAATCCCGCGGGTGCCACCATCCAGGTCCTCGGCGTCTACGACTACCAGCTCACCGAGCTGATGGCAAAGGTCCTGGTGCATCTCGGCGCCCAACACTGTTTCTTGGTCCACGGCATGGATGGGTTGGACGAGGTGACGCTGACCGACCGGACCCGCGTCTCGGAAGGCAAAGCGGGCGTCGTCTCGAGTTACTTCATCGAACCCAAAGATGTGGGGCTCACCCCCGTGCGGCTCAAGGACCTGATCGGTGGCGATGCTCAGGAAAATGCCCAGATCGTCCGCGACGTCTTGCTGGGGCGCCGTGGCCCAAAACGCGACGTCGTATGCGTGAACGCGGCGCTGGCATTCGTGGCCGGGCGAAAGGCGAAGACGCTGCAGGAAGGGTTCGAGCTGGCGGGGCGGGTGATCGACAACGGCGCCGCGATGGAGAAGCTGGAGCGGTTGATTGCCTTTACGAAGGCGTGATGACCCGTCCCGCCGCCCTGAGATCCGGTGGTCGTCCGGCCGGGCACGTGCAAGGCGGAGCAATCGGCCGGGGTGAGAAGCCCCGGGAGTCCAAGGAAGACGGATGATCCTCGACCGGATCTTGGAACACAAGAAGGCGGAAGTCCGGCACAAGCTGAGCCGGGGGTACTTGGCCGAGCTGAAGGCGAAGATCGCCGACCGCCCAGCGCCGGTGCCGTTCGCCGTCACGCTCGATGCCACGCGGTCGCCGGTGGCGCCGGCGTTGATCGCCGAGGTCAAGAAGGCTTCGCCGAGCCTCGGCCTGCTGAAGGAAGAGTTCAAGGACCGGTTCGAGCCGGTGACGATCGCCGAGCAGTACCGGGAACACGGGGCCTCCTGCCTCTCGGTCCTGACCGATGAAATGTTCTTCCAAGGCAGCTTGGAGCATCTCCAGGCCGTCAAGGACAAGGTTGGGATTCCCACGCTCCGCAAAGACTTCATGGTGCACGACGTTCAATTCTATGAAGCGCGGGCGCATGGGGCCGATTGCGTGCTGCTCATCGTCGCCGCGTTGGAACGCCGGCAACTGATCGATTTCTTTGCGCTGACCAAGGAGCTGTCCTTGGACGTCCTGATCGAAACGCATCATGAGCGCGAGCTGGACACGGTTCTGGACTGGCTGCCGGACGCGCAGCTGATCGGGATCAACAACCGCGATCTGAAGACCTTCTCGACCGATGTGAACCTGACGCTGCGTCTCGCGACACGCATCCCGTCCGACAAGCTCATCGTGAGCGAGAGCGGCCTCCACCGCCGGGACGATGTGAAGCGGCTCTTGGAGGCCAACGTCCACGCGATGCTTATCGGCGAGTCGTTGATTCGGGCGGACGACATTGGGGCCAAGATGCGGGAGTTGCTCGGCACAGGGGAGCGGACGGAGCGTGGGTAGGGCGGCGCCGTTTGCGACCGTGGCGCTCGCGCTCACCGTCTTCATCGAGCCGGCGGCCGTCCACGCTCAGATCATGGGTGAAGAGGCCGAGCTGGAGCGGTTGCAGAATCGGGCCGAGGAGGCCATCGCGAACGGCGATGCCGACGGCGCGGCGATGAACATGGGGAAGGCGGCGCTCATGGCGGCGCAGTTGGCCAAGCAACAGAAGGACGTCGGGCGAAGCCAGTGGTATCGCGGCGCGGAGCAGCTCTTTCGCGCCCAGGAGCAGGCCTACCGTGCGCAGGCCTTGTTCGTTCGGGCCGGGGGGCAGCCGCCGGCGTCCTCGGGCGTCTGCGGGTCGCTGAGCCTCGCCAAACAACACCTCGCGAAGGCCGTGACGCTCCTCGTCGACGCGGATCCCGGCGAAGGCCGCCTGCACAACCTGCACGACATCGCCACCGACTGGGTGAAGACACTGGACGGCATGAACGCCGACTTTCAGTGCTGAAGGATCGTCATGGCGACAACGGCGGTCAAAATCTGCGGCATCACGAATCCCGAGGACGCCCGTGCCGCGGTGGCGGCGGGGGCGGACGCCTTGGGATTCGTCTTCTACAAGTCGAGCCCACGCTGCGTGACCGCGGACACGGCCCGCCGGATCATCGCGACGCTGCCGCCGTTCGTCCTTCCGGTCGGGGTCTTCGTCAACGAAGACATCAAGGTCGTGCGCGATCTGATGGATGCGTGTGGGCTTGCGCTCGCCCAGCTGCATGGCGACGAGCCGGCCACCTACTGCGAGCAGTTGGGCCGGCCCGTCCTCAAGGCGTTTCGTCTCGGCAGCATGGCGAGCTTCCTTGCCATGGCCGAATACAAGGGGCGGGCGGGGGTGCGGGGCTTTTTGATCGATGCCTATGCCGAGACCGGTTATGGCGGAACCGGCCGCACCGCCGACTGGGGATTGGCGGCGGAGGCCGCGCGCTCGGCACCGGTGCTGCTCGCCGGCGGATTGACGCCCACCAACGTCGCCGAGGCCATCCGGCGGGTCCAGCCCTACGGAGTCGATGTGAGCAGCGGAGTCGAAGCGTCGCCGGGCAAGAAGGATCACGCGAAGGTCACGGCGTTCATCGACGCCGTGCGGCTTGTCTCTACCTCGATGTGAACGCTATACTGCAGCCGGAGCTGAGGCTGAACGGAAACAATCTTCTTTCGACCGACTTCTCCTCAACCTGAACCTCAACCTGAACCTTCATTGATCTAGCAATGTCTTCCATCCCCGATCATCGAGGCCGGTTCGGAGAGTTCGGCGGGCGCTACGTCCCTGAGACGCTGATGCCGGCGCTCCTGGAATTGGAGCAGGCGTACGCCGAGGCCAAACGGGACCGAGGCTTTCAGGCCGAGCTGGCCTACTATCTGAAGCAGTACGTCGGACGCCCGACGCCGCTGTACTTCGCCGAGCGGCTGACCAAGAAGCTCGGCGGCGCGAAGATCTACCTGAAGCGCGAAGACCTGGCCCACACCGGGGCACACAAGATCAATAATTCCATCGGGCAAGCCCTGCTGACGCGGCGGATGAGGAAACGCCGCGTGATCGCGGAGACCGGGGCCGGACAGCACGGGGTGTCGGTGGCCACGGTCGCGGCGATGTTCGGGCTGTCGTGTGAAATCTACATGGGCACCGAAGACATGGAGCGTCAGGCCTTGAACGTGTTTCGGATGCGACTCATGGGGGCGACGGTCACGGGGGTCGATGCGGGCAGTCGCACGCTCAAGGATGCGATCAACGAGGCCATGCGTGATTGGACGACGAACGTCCGGACGACCCATTACATCCTCGGCTCCGTCCTGGGCGCCCATCCGTATCCGATGATGATCCGTGATTTCCAGTCGGTGATCGGCCGCGAGGCGCGCAAGCAGGTTCTTGCCCTCGAGGGCCGGCTCCCGGATTATCTCGTCGCCTGCGTCGGCGGCGGCAGCAACTCGATCGGACTCTTCTACCCTTTCTTGAAGGACCATTCCGTCAAGATGGTCGGGGTGGAAGCGGGCGGCCTGGGGACCGAGAGCGGCAAGCATGCGGCGCGCTTCGCCGGAGGGCGGCCCGGCGTGCTCCACGGTACACGCACCTACCTGCTTCAGGACGACGACGGCCAAGTCAACCTCACCCATTCTGTCTCCGCCGGCCTCGACTATGCCGCGATCGGTCCCGAACACAGCTATCTGCACGATACCGGCCGCGCGCGCTATACCTCCGCCACCGATGATGAAGCCATGGCCGCCTTCGATCTGCTCTCGCGCGAGGAAGGGATCATTCCGGCGCTCGAGAGCGCGCATGCCGTCGCCGAGGTGGTGAAGCTGGCGCCAACCCTGAGCACACGCACCGTCGTCATCGTCAACCTGTCGGGCCGCGGAGACAAGGACGTGAACCAGGTGGCCAGGCTCAAGGGTGTGACGCTGTGAATAGGAAGTAATTGAGCAAGTGAGTAATTTTGTAATTGAAGTTTGGAGCAATTACTTGATTACCCAGTCACTCAATTACTAGATTTGGCACGCAGACATGAATCGCATCGACACGGCGTTTCAACGGCTCCGGGCGCGCGGTGAAAAGGCGCTGATCACGTACATCATGGCCGGCGATCCCTCGTTGCACGACACGGAGGAGTTGGTCATGGCGCTCGAGCAGGCCGGTGCGGACGTCATCGAGTTGGGGGTGCCGTTTTCAGATCCGATTGCCGATGGACCGGTGATCCAGAAGGCGGCGGAGCGGGCGCTGCGGAGTGGAACGAGCCTGCGGCGCATTCTCGACACCGTCGCAAGCGTGCGCAGGCGGACACAGGTGCCGATCGTGCTCATGGCCTACTACAATACGATCGGGGCGTTTGGGGAAGCGGCGTTCTGCCGCCAGGCGACCGCGGCCGGCGTGGACGGGCTGATCGTGCCGGATATGCCGCCTGAAGAGTCGGAGTCGTTGGCACATCCGGCGGAGACCGCGGGCCTGCATCTCATCTTCCTCGTCGCGCCCACCAGTACGCCGGCTCGAAGGGAGCTCGCGGCCGGACGATCCCGAGGATTCATCTACTATGTCTCGTTGACCGGCATTACCGGCGCCACGCTCACCGATATCGACGATGTGGCGCGGAACGTGAGGAAGGTCCAGCGTCTGACCAAGACGCCGATCGCGATCGGATTCGGCGTCGCCACGGCGGACGATGCCGCCCGCATGGCGCCGATTGCCGACGGGGTCATCGTCGGGAGCGCGATCGTCCGGCAGGTCGACGCGCACCATCAGGATCCACGCATGCCGGATCGCGTGGCGGAATTCGTCCGCTCCTTGAAGTCGGCGTTACAGGTCGCCCCGGTGGCCGGGCGTTGACGGGGGACGCTTCTGCGCCGTTCCCATGTCCTCCCCACCATACCCCATACCCCATATCACTTATCTCATACCCCCATCACAACCCCTCTCCCGGCCCTCAGGGCAGATGTTTGATCATGTAATCCGACAATTCCTGAGCCATGTCCTTCAAGCTCGGTTTGAAGAACATATAGCTCTTCGACATTTCATGGCGGCCCTTCCACACGATCGCGCCGTGGTTCGTGTCGATCAGCCGAAACGAGAGGCTGACCTTCGCGAGGTTTTCCCCCTCCGCACGCCGGTACTCCCAGGAGTTGACCCGCACGACCATGAAGGCCTGCGTCTTCAAGGCCTTGCCGAGCTTGACGGCCGACTCCTGTTCCGAGAGCCCCGTCGTTTCGAGACTCGACAGCAGCTTGGCAAAGGTCTCGCGGGCGTCCGCGGAGTTGATGAGGAAGTCGTTGACCAGTTCGGGCTCGACGACGGTCGCGAAGCGCTTTGATTTCTTCAGGCTGTTCGTCACGACCTCATGCGCGATTTCCCGCGAGCCTTCCAAGGCTCCGATGATCGGCGGCAGGACGGCGATGGAGGCAGGACGAAAGCCGGCCGCCCCCGGCCCTTCCCACGTTTCCTGGAGTCCCCCGCATCCAGCCAGGACGATCGCGATCGTGAAAGGAAGCAGTCGGCGAACGGTCGACAGCGAGATCATGGTACCTCTATCGAGTAAAGTCAGAAAAACATCGCAGCAGCGGATCAGGGAGCGACTCATCGTTTCTTGGTCCGATGCACGCTCGGCGCGACCTCCGATCAGAACGTCATCGAGATGGAGCCGGCCGCCAAGGCCTGCCGCTCGCGAAAGTCGTACCCGCCCCCGATATCGACCCGAAGCGCGAAAATACGGATGCCGAACCCGGCGGTGGGCGTGACGATCGACTTGGCGTCTTCGACGTTCTTCAACGCCCCGACGCGGATGGACAGGAACTCCGACAGGATCGTCTGTTCGGCTCCAACGCTCAGCACCCGGCTCTTCTGACCGGGTACCAGCGTAGGGTTGGACGTAATGTCCCCATCGAACGTCAACGTTAACGAAGCGTCGGGGTTCACCGCAATACCCCCTCGTACCTGCGGGGTGAGCTTGAATTGACTGCCGTCCGGCGCGTCGAACTCCGGCTGATTGATGTCCTTTGCCACGACGCCGATACGCAGCCAGGGTGTCGGCCGGACGACGGCCCCGAGGTCGATGCCGATGGCCGTGGAGAGCTTGGCTTTGCCGAACGAGTCCTTGATCGTGGACAGATCATCGGCGTCGGTCACCGTGACGGTGCCCGTGTAGGCGGCGCCTTGAATAAGCTTGATGGAGGCGCCGATGGAAACGGTGCGGTCGGCAAAGGCGTAGGCGTAGGAGAAGGCCGCCTGGCGGGCTTCAAGACCTCGGAGCGCGAATTGTCCGTTCACCTGAAGTTGGCCGCCTACGTTGCTCACCGAGACCGGCGAGCGGACGAACCCGCCCCCGGTGGCCACGTCGGACACGTTGAACCCGAACGCCGAATTCCCCCAGTAGCCCTTGAAGTAGACGCCGCCCGCTCCGATCCCCGACAGGGAGGCCCCTTGGCTGTTCAGCCGATCCGCCAGCGATTGGAGCCGAGCCTGGTTGGAGAGGTCGTTCTTGTTGATGTCGTTGATGTCCTTGACCGTCTCGATCACGCCGAGCCGATCGATTCCCTGCACGCTGCCGACGGCCCGAACGTCGACGGTCTGGGACATGGCAAGCCCGGCGGGGTTCCAGTAGGTCGCGAGGGCATCGGTGGTGACGGCCACCCCCGCGCCTCCCATGCCCATCTGTCGGGCGCCGACGATGGCGAACTCCACGGCCTGCGCGGCAGGCGTGACGCCGAGCCACAGGGCCAGCAGAACGAAGAGCCTCAATGACGGGCATGCTGCGATCCAGCGACGCATAGCATCTCCTTGACCAAGAGCGAGGGCACGGTCGTGTTGCCGACGGTGTTTTTTCTTACCCACCACAAGGTAGTAAAAACGAATACGTACGTCAATCGGCGTATTTGCTTACAGAAGTGAAAGCAGTAGTGTCGCCTCGAGTTAAATATGATGCAATCCGAAATACTCATCCTCCAGCAGGAACCCGTCTCCTGCCCGGGCGGCTGTCGAGAGGCTCAAAGCCTTCTCGCCCGGTGGCTCGACGGCTGGCAGGTACGTGTGGTGTCCGGTGAACACCTCAGCGGTGCGGAGGCGACACCCCAGATCATCTGGTTCCGTATCGCGGATCCCGCCGGAGTGCCTGAATTGCTCGCCGCCGTCCGCGGACGGTGGCCCGGTGTCCCCGTCATCGCGGTCCTCTGCGGAACCCATACGATCTCAGACGAGCTGAAGGGCTGTTTGGTAAACAAGATCGATGATTATTTGTGCTGCCCGTTCACGGAGCTGGACGCCTTGCCTCGGTTGCACCGGCTCCTTCAGCGGATGGGGCCCGAAGTCGTCTCCGTCACCGGAGACAGCCGGACGGCCGCCTTTTGTCACTACGGCCTCCTGATCGGGAATCATCCCGAGTTCCTGAGCGCCGTTCGCAAGATTCCGTTATTGGCGGTCTCCGATGCAGCCGTGTTGTTGAAAGGGGAGACGGGGACGGGCAAGGAACTCTTCGCCAGAGCCATCCACTATGCCAGCACCCGGGCGCCCTATCCCTTCGTCCCGGTCAATTGTAGCGCGTTGCCGGATCACTTGTTCGAAAATGAGCTGTTCGGCCACGCCAAGGGGGCGTACACCGACGCCTCCTCGCCCGAAAACGGGCTGGTTGCAGAGGCGGAAGGCGGGACCCTGTTCCTCGATGAAATCGATACGTTGAGTGCGACCGCCCAGGCGAAGGTCTTGCGATTCGTCCAAGACCATGAATATCGGCCGTTGGGCTCCGCCAAGTCCCTTCGCGCCAATGTCCGCATTCTCGCCGCGACGAATACCGACATGGTGCAGCGGGTGGCCAGGCAGCAGTTCCGCCAGGACCTGTACTATCGACTGAACATTCTGAACCTGACCATCCCGCCGCTCCGTGAGCGGCCTTCGGATCTCCCGATCCTGACGACGTATTTCTTGGAGCGTTACAGCAGCCTGGCGGGGCGGGAGCCTGTTCGACTCTCGGCCGATGCCCTCCACAAGCTCATGTCCTATGAGTGGCCGGGCAACGTCCGCGAGTTGGAGGGGGTCATTCAACGAGCGGTGACCCTCAATCCCGACGCCGTGCTGACGGCTGAGGCCATTGATCTCCCGCTGTCCGCTCAGGCGGCGCGAATGGCTGCGGATGAGTCCCTTCATCAGGCCAAGGTCCTCATGGTCGAGCAGTTCGAGCGTGCCTATCTCTCCAATCTGCTGACGACGCATATGGGCAATATCACCCGCGCCGCCAAAGCCGCCGGCAAGCCTCGCCAGTCCCTTCAGCGGCTGCTCCGCAAACACCAACTCAGCCGTGAAGCCTTTCTCCCGCGCTAGGCCTTCCATTCGGCACTCACCACTCGTCTAGCCACACGGCAGTTCTCTTCCGTTCATCGTTCATCGCTCTCTTCCAAGTCTTCACTCCCGGCTCCCGTCTTCCATTCATCACTCAGCACTCAGCACTTTCTTGCTCCTCTCTTGCTCCTTGCTCAGCGTTCATCGCTCTCTTCCAAGTCTCTTCCCTCCCCGATCCCGTCTTCCATTCATCACTCAGCACTCATCACTCAGCACTTCTCATGCGACTTTCGTCTGCCACACGGCTGCTGCATCTGCCACGCCTCTGCGGCGCCTCGCAATCCCTGTAGGGACGCCGTCTTGGTCGAAAAGTTGGAAAAGGGGCCGCCACGCCGGCGATGCACCAGCAGAGAGCACCCTCGCGGCACCCGCGAAAAACGCACGATCCAAGTTTCATCATGGCGGCACAGGGCTTGCTGTCTTAAGGCGTGAATCATCGTGTGCGAGACGTGGCCAAGAAAACAACGCATGTCGATGAGCCAGGGGACGACGATGTACGGGCCGCAATCATCAAAGATGTCCTGCACTACCTCGTTGATCACCCATGGGCCAAGGATACGGCTGAGGGCGTGCGGTGGTGGTGTCGCGGAAAGGGGAGCGCGAACTATCCGGTGGCGCTGCTCGAGGGCAGCCTGGACATTCTGGTCCAGCGAGGGTGGCTCATCAAGCGGGAGATGCCGAGGGGTAGAAGCGTCTACGGCCTTCACCCGGATTGCAGACCGGCGGTTCCCGAGCACCACGGGGTGCCTGACCAGTTGAATGCTCGACGCGAGAGCCGGGTGCGCCGGGCGAAGATGCGAAAGGAGAGCTGATCATGAAGAGGACACAGCAGTCACGAATCATGCAGACCGGTCTCGTCATCGCGCTCGTGTTGGCGCCGCTCGCGGCCTGGGCGTATGGCGCCGTCCAACCAAGCGTCCTCGCCGACCCGTCCGGCCTCAATGGAGGACTTCTCCTCTGGCTCGGCGCGGGAATGATCGGCGTGGCGGTATGGACCCGAAAACAGGAAGCACGGCCCGACGTGAGGACCGAAGGGTAACGTGATGGGGATTGCAGTGGAATACGGCAAGGTGCTCGAGTTCCGGCGACGGGCCGCCGTCCGTTCAGCCTGGCACCGAGAACGGATGGACGGGACGGGCGCCGTCGCTCGGCATCCAGGGTCGTCTGCGGTCACGACGTCTTGGATCCCGGTGCGAGCGTCCAGAGGTCCGGCGGGCGTTCGGCGCCTGTTGATCCTGGGTGCGGGCCCCCTGGCGGATGACCTGGTCGAAGCGGTCAAGCGAAGGCCTGGGTGCGGATATGAAGTGGCCGGCTGCCTGGATTTCGACGTGGCGCTCGAGCAGGCCGCAGGGAAGAAACCCAGGCACCGCAACCGGGTGATTCAAGAGATCCTCGAGCATGAGCGAATCGAGTGCGTCGTCACGGCGACGCCCGAACAGACGGAGGCGCTCTCCGTCGACGAATTCCTCGAATGGAAAGCCGCCGGGATCGACGTGCGGGATGGGGCCGACCTCTATGAAGCGCTGACGAAAAGGGTCTGCCTGGAAGCTCTCCGTCCGAGCACGTTTGTCCATGCCGAGCGGAGGACGCGGGCGGTGGATCGCGGCAAGCGAGGGCTGGATCTCGTCCTGGTGCTGCTGTGTGTGCTGTGCGCGTTACCGCTGTTCGTCATCCTCCCCTTGCTGATCAAGCTGACGTCGCCCGGACCGGTCCTGTACCGGCAGACCAGAGCCGGGCTGCACGGTCGCCCATTCACGATGCTGAAGTTCAGATCGATGGTGGCGGAGGCGGAAGCAGGCGGCACGGCCCTCTGGGCGAGAGAAGCCGACCCGCGTGTCACGCCGGTCGGCGCCGTCATGCGGCGGTTCCGCATGGACGAGTTGCCGCAGCTCTGGAACATTCTGAAGGGGGAGATGAGCTTCATAGGTCCGCGGCCCGAGCGCCCCGAGTTCTTGGAGAGGCTCCAAACCGCCACACCGTGGTACGGGTTGCGGCATTCCGTGAAGCCGGGGCTCACCGGCTGGGCGCAGGTGCGGTTTCGCTACGGCGCCACGGTGGAGGACGCGATCGAAAAACTCACGTACGACCTTTACTACGTCAAGCGGAGGTCGTTGTTGTTGGACTGCCGGATCGTGCTGAAGACGGTGGGGGTCGTGCTGAGAGGTATCGGAGCTCGCTGACCGTCGGGCGGAGCAGACCGAGAAACGAAAGGAGGGACAAGGTGTCCTTGAATCGAAGCCGTGCATCGATTCATGGCGATGATCGCTACGCATTCATTGTGGACTACATCCGGAGACAAGTGTGACAGTCACAACAATGACAAGGAGGAGAACATGGGTATCAAGCGAACCTTCAATCTGGTGGCAGCAGCGCTCGCCCTCGCTGTGCTGTTCCTGGGCGGTCAACCGGCCTCGGCCGCACCGGTCATCGATTTCGGCATTATCGCGCCGACGGTCGGAACCATCGATTATTCAGTCGCCGGTGGTCCCCTGTCGGGCCTCGGCATCGACGTCGATAACGTCGTGGGGCTCAACACGCCGTTGAACAATGGCGTGACACTGCCGTGTGTCGGGTGTGTGCTGAATTTCGTGAGCGGGCCCTTCACGGGCTCGACGGCGACCCAATGGTTGTTTGGGGCGGGGGCGCCTGTTTCCGTCACCATCACCGGAACCGCTGGCCCGGCCGCTGGACCGCTGTTGGTCGGCTCCATGCAAAATGCCAGCGTGACCCAGGTGGGTGGAACGTTCAAAATCGCCGGGGCGCTCTTTTTCGATCAAAAACATCCTCTCCTGTTGGAGTTCTATGGTCTAGCTGCGGGAACGCCGTTTGTGGGTGGCATCAATATTTCATTTTCAGCGGTTGGCGTGCCGCCTGACACATTCACGAGCACGCAGATTTTCAGCGGCGATGTGGTCAATACGGCGGTGCCGGAGCCCTCTGCGCTCCTGCTGCTGGGGTCAGGCCTGATGGGGCTCTCCTTCTGGGGGCGAGTCAGAAGGTTCTCGGCGGTGTAAGGCATTCATAGGCCAGGCGTGAATGGACTTCGCGACAGGACGGAGTCCATTCCCTTCCTGAGGCCATGAGAAGAGTCGACGTCGATCAGCAGCCGGTATTCGAAAAGGAGCACACTCAGATGCAACGAACGAGAGGGCGATCCTCTGGGCGCTTCCTCCCCTCATTCATCTTCGCCCTGATGCTTCTCGTGGGCGTCGTGATCGGCACCCCAGCAAGCAGTCTAGCCGTGCCGCATCTGGATTTCGGTCTGGTCGCGCCGACGCCGGGCACGATCGGATTCGCCGGCGGAGCAACCCCGCTGGTTGGCCAGGCCATTCAAGTGGACAACCTCGTTGGCCTGGATACTCCGGCGAACAACTTCGTCGGCGTGCTCTGTATCAGTTGCCAGCTCAATTTTGTGACCGGCAACTTCATGGGCGTCGGGGGGCTCCCGCCCTCACAGACATGGGAGTTCGACGGAGGCGGGGTGATCAGTATCGTCGGTGGTCTGGATCTGACCGGTGATGGCGATGCGCTGGATGCCAATGATATCCCCACGGGGACGACGCTGTTGGCCGGCAGCTTCGTCCATGCCACCGTCGTCAAGGTCGGATCGATCATCAAGATTGCGGGCGCCAACTTCCTGGACCAAAAGGACGACCGGCTGCTGGCCTTTTACGGGATTCCGCAGTTGGGGCTGCTGCAAGGCAACTTCAACATCAGCTTCATGGCGGCGGGCACACCCCCGAACGGCTTCATCAGCAGCGCGGTGTTCAGTGGGGACGTGCTCAACACGATCCCGGTTCCGGAGCCGGCGAGTCTGTTGGTGTTTGCGTCTGGGCTTGTCGGTCTGGCGATGTGGGGACAAAGGCACGTGAGGGGCAGCTGCAGTTAGGACTGAGCCAGCGGAGTAACTCTAACAAGGTGCAGAAAAGGAGGGCGGCAATGATCAAGAAGAAAGTAGCTCTAGTACTGATGGGGATAGGGGCCATGTTCTTAACAGCAGGGCAAGCGCATGCGGTCCTGTATGGCTTCCAGAATATCAGCAACAACTCGGGCATCAGCGGCGTGCTCGCGAGTCAGTTTTCTGTCGATGTGACGCCATCGGGCGCGCAAGTTCTCTTTACTTTCGCGAACGCGGGACCGATCGCGTCCTCGATCACGGACGTGTACTTCGATGACGGAACTCTTCTCGGTATCGCGTCCGTCATCAATGGAGCCGGCGTGAACTTTTCACAAGGTGCCGCTCCACCGGATTTGCCAGGCGGAAACACGATTGTTCCGCCTTTTCAAACCACTGCCGGATTCTCGGCGGATTCGAATCCGCCGACTTCCCCGAATGGCATCAACCCTGGGGAAAATCTTGGCATCCTCTTCAATCTGCAGGGGGGAGGAACCTTCGCGAACGTCATCAATGAGCTGAACACGGGCGCGCTCCGTATTGGCCTTCACGTTCAGTCAATTGGGACCACTGGTCAGAGCGACTCGTTCGTGAACACGCCGAACAACCCGGTACCGGAGCCGGCTTCGTTGTTCCTCATGGGGTCGGGTCTCCTGGGCTTGGCGCTGTGGGGCCGGAAGCGTGTGTTGAAGGGCTAGTCTTTGGGCGGGCTCGGATGTGACTCTTGATTCCGAGCCCGCTCATTCAATGCCTGCACGTGTCCCATTGAGCACAGAAAGCAGAGAGAGGCTGTTCCCAAACGTGCTTTCCATTCGGGCGCCCCGTCGCTGTGGAGGGTCAACCGATGATCGGGTATGAGCATCCGAATATCAGTCGTAGCCCGTCTATGCTGTTCTCGCACGCCATTGCGTGCCGGCGATGTGGTGAGCGTGCCAGTGAACGCTCGCAACGGCGTGGACTGCTCGAACATCTGCTCGCGCTCTTCTATCTGTTTCCGTTTCGTTGCGATGCGTGTGGGCATCGCTTCTTGAAACTCCAGTGGGGTGTTCGTTATTGGAAGCGCCGGATCAAGCCGTCCGAGTTGGTGGATGGGACTGGGCCAATAAGGCGGGCAAGGACACGCCCTGACCTCCCATGTATTCTCGTGACCGATTATGCCGTTGATGGAGATACGGTGCTGCCGGATCTCTCCCAGAGACGCCTGTCATCCGGGACCGCTTGGCGGCGGTGTCGAGAGAGGAGGCCATCTCAACCGAACCGGCGTCACCAGTCCATGCCGCACCGGGGGGTACGATGAAACCGATTTTCGTTGGGTTGGGTATCGTGTGGGCGCTCTTTGGAGTCGTGCCGTATGTCAATGCGGCGACGACGGTCTTTTCGAACGACGCGTCCTATACGGCTGCGGTGGGGAGCCAGCTCTTTCTGATCGATTTCAACGGGAGCCCGAACGCCGTGGTCGACGGCTCCACGATCAGCCCCCACGCCACGTTCGGATCGCCTGAGGCTTCGATCCCGACCAATGTCCTCTGGAGCAGCAACGCGCTGACCGATGCGGGGTCGACAGTAGCGTTGAACTCGGTCGGGCCGATCAGTGCCGAGTTTACGAGCCCGGTCTACGCCTTCAGTTTCAGCTATCTGTCTGGTCAGATCAGTGCCGTAGAGCTGTATGATTCCGGCAACGTGCTCATCGACTCCGTGTCACCGATTACCTTCGGGTTTTTCGGCGTCTTCTCGACGGCACCCGTAGACAACATCATCCTCCGAAATGCGCTCTTTTCTCCGGGCAATCGGGACCGGTTCTTTATTGACGACCTGAGGGCGAATGCCCCGGCTCCGGCGGTGCCGGAGCCGGTATCCCTGCTCCTCCTCGGCTCTGGACTGCTCGGCCTAGCGGCCTGGCGAAAACTCGTCTAAACCCTACGAGTCGGACGGAAGCCTGGGATCCCATATCGCGATACTGTCGACGTAAGTTGGCACTTGCTCACGGCATAGCTTGGATACGGAGGAAGCAGGGCGTTTCGATCACGACGTAGAGCGAGGTGATCGTCGGAGCCGGCAGTAGCTCGCTCCGATTGTTTGGCCACTACGGATACGTAGTAAATATTAATACTGGTATTGTGCGAGATCTCAAAGCCGCCTGAGAAAGCCGGGCCTCGAGGAAGCGAATGATATGGACTGGTGAAGGCGTGAGCGCTCTTGTCTCAAGGTATAGCCGCCGTGCTGGTGATCTTTTCAGCAATGGTAGTGGTTGGTACCCGGTGCCTAGCCCTTCCTTCGGTGAGCGGTGCCATGGCGGACGATTTCCCTAAAAGGAGGACGATCATGAGAAAGAGAGGGTGGCTTGTCATCTTCGTTGCGGCGGTGAGCGTCATCGCCTGGGCGCCGGGCAATGCCGCCCAGCTTTTCATTAACGGCCAAGGCGCTCCGCTTACACCGGTCGCGTGTCCCACCGGCTATACGAGCTGCTTTTCGTTTCCGACCGGCGTGTACACAGACGGGGAAAGTGATTCCTTTATCGTGGGCAGCACGACAACGGGCGTCCTGCCGCGCTTGCTGATTTCGGACGGCAGTACGGTCGACGTTCTCACTCTCACCGGCCTCACTCTCAGGCCGCAGGTTCCGGATCCCTCTGAATCGCTGTTCATCGAGTTCAATCATACGTTCAACTCGGTGTTCAGCGGGTCTTTGCAAACGACGCTGAAGGCGAGCGGGAGCTTCTTCCCGACCGAAGGGGGAGCGGGCGGGAACTCCGTCTCGATGTCCGGGAACATGGAAATTTACCCAATTTTGTTTAACGTCGGCACGATCAACCCGGCCATCTCCGCCACCGGCAGCTTTTCCCAGGAACTGTCGCCCCGGTTCAGCACGAGTATTTGTACGGCTTGCAATGAGACGCTCAATGTTACTTTTTCGTCGATTTTCGTAGGCAACGATACCCTCCGCCTTCCGGGCAGCCTCAATGCTCTGTTCGGCCCCGAAGCCGAGATTAATAACTTCCTTACCAACGTGATTGGTCCGCTGGAGGCTGCCGAGACCGTACCAGAGCCCAGCAGTCTCCTCCTGTTAGGATCCGGGCTGATTGGTTTCCTAGCCTGGCGACGTACACATGCGTGAGTCACTGATCGCGAGCGGCGATATCAGCCCGAAAGGTTCGGCCGAGGCGCGAATTTTCAATGTGAAAATACGAGTATTTTGGCTTAGAAACTATTTGCAATGCTCTGCGACTTGGTCTATAGCAGGGCCGAGTCCTCTCGCTGTTCATGCAGGGGCGTCCAGCCCAGGAGTGTGCCGCCATGCGGGGGTCGGCCGATGGCCTGTGTGGTGAGCTTCTCTGTTCCGGCCGGCGATCTTTGGCCGTCGGCCGGCTCTGTGCGTTCGGGCTTGTCTACTGGTTTCTCACCTTGGCGTCCGTCAGTGACGCGCAAGTGGTCCGAGATGGCAGCCTTGGGCCGCCGGGAGGCGCGCTCCATGGCCCGGATTTTCTGGTCGGGGCGGATCTCGGGTCGATTCGCGGCAGCAACCTGTTTCACAGCTTCAGCGAGTTCAATGTCCTTGCCGGCGAGAGCGCCACATTCACCGGTCCCTCTTCCATCGCCAACATCCTCAGTCGGGTCACCGGTCAGAACCTGTCACGAATCGACGGCCTTCTGCGGTCGGAGATTCCTGGGGCGAACTTTTATCTGATCAATCCGCGCGGTGTGGTGTTCGGCCCGAATGCCGCCTTGGATATCGGCGCCTCTGTGGGGCGACCCGGCTCTTTTCATGCCAGCACGGCCGACTACCTTCTGTTGCAAGACGGTGTCCGGTTCACTGCGGTCATCGATGCCGCCAAAGATGCCGTGTTGACCAGCGAGCCGGTCATCGCCTTTGGGTTCCTCAGCCCGAACCCCGGGACGATTACCGTTGAAGGGAGCTTTCTGGCAGTGGGCGAGATGCAAACCCTCTCGCTCATCGGCGGCAGCATTTCGATGCTCGGCGGGGGCCTCACGGCTCCAAGCGGACGCGTCAACCTCGCGGCCGTGGCATCGCCGGGTGAGGTCCGGGTGAACGCTTCACCGGTCCTGCCCGGGATCACGATGGACGCCGGCATGACCTTGGCGCCTATCGAACTGTCGTTGGGCGCACTGTTGGACGCGAGTGACCTCAGCGGATTCGGGAGTGGATCGGTCGTCGTTCGCGGCGGGCGGTTGGTATTGGATGGGGCCTCCATCACCGCCAACACCTTCGGCGACGTGGATGCCAGCAACCCGGGGATCGACCTTCACGCGGCGGAAAGTCTGGCGTTGAGTAATGGTGCATTGATCGCGACATCCGCATCGGGATTCGGCCGCGGCGGCGATATTCACATCACCACCCCGGAACTGATCCTGAACGAAGGGACCGTGGTAAAAACCGAGACCCTTGGAGACGGCAACAGCGGAGACGTCATCCTCAACGTCGGGACGGCGAGACTCCTGAATGGGGCTGTCATTTTCACCAGTAATTTCAGCTTCGGCGTGGGGCAAGGAGGCTCGATTGTCATCCGAGGCCTCGATGGGTCAGAAAGCCGGTCCCAATTGGTGGAGCTGACGGGCCGCAGCGGGTTCGATACGCCGTCCGAGGTGCTCAGTGAGACGCTCTTCAGCGGGGCAGGCGGACGGATCAGTGTTCAGACGGATTCTCTGCGCATGGACGACGGGGCGCGCATCAGGAGCAGCACGTTTGGCGATGGTGCCGGAGGCGAGATCTCCCTGGCCGCCGGTGAATTGGCACTCTTGAATGGGTCCCAGATCAGGAGTGAGACGGTCAGTGCGGAAAGCACCGCGGGACGCGGGGGCGACATCACCGTGGCAGCCGACCGGTCGGCGCTCATTTCCGGTACAGGCCCGGGTGGAGAGAGCGGGATCTTCAGCAGCAGCGCGTTTGGTCCCGCCACTCCCGGGAACATCACCGGAATGTTCGGAGCGTTGACGCTGACGGACGCCGCGATCATTGAAAGCGGCAACGCCTTCGATTCGACGGGAGGTGGGAGCATCACGTTGACCGCGACGGAGTCCCTGACGGTTTCCAACGGAAGCCGGATCTCGAATCAAGCCCCCTTTTCGACCGATGCCGGTCCCGTCTCGATTACCGCCCCATCGTTGACGATAGACAACGGGTTCATCACGACCAGCACATTGGGCGAATTTCGGGGGGGTGACGTGACCTTGAATGTAGGCTCCCTTTCTCTAACGAACGGGTCGCGCATCGTGGCGAGCAGCGAAACGTTTGCGTCAGGAGCCGGGGGGGACATTCGAGTCCAAGGGAGGCTGGGATCAGACACGGCGGCGGAGGTTGTCTCGATCTCCGGCCGCTCAATTGACGGTCTTGCAAGCGGCCTGTTCAGTACGGCATCCGGGACGGGTGATGCGGGCACGATCAGTATGCGGGCCGAACGGGTCACGCTCAGCGACGGGGCGAAAATATCGGTTGCGACGGCCGCTGAGGGTAAGGCCGGAGGGGTGACGCTCACAGCGGAAACGCTCGATGTGAAGGGTGGCACCATCGACAGTAGCACAACAGGATCGGGCGCCGGCGGCGATATCGCCCTCGTCACGACCGGGGCGCTCAGCCTCTCAGGCTCCGGAGCCGGCATCTTCTCAACGGCCTCCCATACGGGGGCGGGGGGTAGCATCGCCATCCAGGCGGACAGCGCAAGGATTCTCTCCGGTGGGGAGATCTCGGCCAAGAGCACCGGTGAGGCGACCGCTCATGCCGGGACGGTGAACCTCACCGTACAGGGATCGTTCACGAGCGATCAGGGGCAGGTCACGACGTCTGCGACCGCGGCCAAGGGCGGGGACATCACCCTGTCGGCGTCGACCATCGAGCTCGTGAACCAGACGGAAGTCTCTGCGCGCACGACGGGCAGTGGCGATGCCGGCCACATTACCGTGACCGCGACTACCGGGGATCTCCTAGTCCAGAACAGTACGATCACGACCGAGTCGCAGGCCGGCGCAGGCGGCGCCATCACCGTGTCCTCTCCGACCGCGGTGACGCTTACGGATGCGACCATCTCGGCGACGGTCCATGGGGGAGAGCGCACCGGCGGCGCCGTCAGCCTGACCGCCCCTCTGCTGACCATGAACGGCGGGAGCGTGCAGTCACGCAGCGAAGGTGAGGGGTCGGCGGGGTCCATTACGGCGACCGTTCAAGAACTGGCGCTGGCCGGCGGCGCGCGCTTCAACAGCAGTACGACCGGTGAAGGCGACGGCGGCAGCATCTCGGTGCTCGCGACGGGACCGGTGAGCATGACCGGAGCGACGACCGGGCTGGTTTCGACGACCTCGGGAACCGGTCGGGGCGGCAACATCGAGGTGCAGGCGCGTTCCCTCGACCTCGCGGGCGGTGCGGAAATCTCGGCCTCCAGCACGGGGACCAACACCGCGCATGCCGGCACGATCCGGATCGGCGTGACCGAGGGGCTCACGAGCACACAAGGATCGATCACGACCAGTGCAGTCAGAGCCTCGGGCGGCAGCATTACTGTGGATGCAGCCACCATCGATGTGAACGATCACAGTCGGGTGTCGGCCCGCACCGAAGGGCGGGGCGATGCCGGCAGCGTCGAGCTCGTGGGGAGCCGGACCTTGACGGTCACCGGGAGCGCCGTCACGACGGAAGCCTTCGAAGGGGCCGGCGGCAGCATCAGCCTGACGGCCGGATCCGAGCTGATGCTCGCCGGGTCGTCGGTCTCCGCGACCGTGACCGGCGGGACCAAGCCGGGCGGCTCCATCGTCGCGTCTGCTCCGGTGTTCACGATGACCGGCGGAACGATGGCGGCCGAGACCCGGGCGTCGGGAAGGGCCGGGAGCGTCGAGCTGAACGTTGGAACCATGAGGATGACGAGCGGGGCCGAGATCACGAGCAGCAGCACGGGCTCCGCGGACGGCGCAGCCGGCGCGGTGACGGTCCAGGGAGCGGGAGGGGCGGGGACGGTGACCGAGTCGGTCACGATGGATGCCGGCACCCTCTTGACGAAGGCGGAAGGCAGCGGGGCCGGCGGGAGCATCGTCGTCCATGCGAGCTCCGTGACGCTGGATCGGGCGACGATTTCCGCGACCAGCCGAAGCGGCGATGCGGGAAGCATCGCGATGCCCGATACGAGGATCTTCCGCAGCACCGACAGCAGCGTGACCACCGAGGCCGAGACGGGCAAGGGCGGGTCCATCGCCATCTCGGCCGCCGAACGGATGGACCTTTTGGGCACCACGCTCTCGGCCACGGTGAAGGGCGGCACTCAACTGGGCGGCGTCATTACGCTTGCCACCCCGTGGTTGAGCATGGCGGGTGGGTCGGTGCAGTCGCGGACCCAAGGGGCGGGCGCGGCGGGCACCGTGCTCGCCGACGTCGGGAGGCTGACGTTGGGTGATGGCGCGCAGTTCAACAGCAGCAGTGAGAGTGCGGGTTCGGGAGGGAACGTCGTCGTGACCGCCGACGGGACCGTGACGCTCAGCGGGTCCGGCACCGGCCTGTTCTCTACGGCGTCCGGAAGCGGCGCCGGCGGGAACATCGACGTACAGGCGGCCGACGTGAGGCTCGAGGCCGGGGCGGAGCTCAGCGCCAGCAGCACGGGGAGCGGCGCCGGTGGAACGGTGACGGTGAAGGCCGCCGGGGGATTCACGAGCGACGGCGGGTCGATCACCACGTCGGCGACCCAAGGCACGGGCGGAAACATCAGCGTGACGGCCGCTCAGGACATCCGCCTCGTCGGCGGCTCCGTCGTGTCCGCGGAAAGCACGGGGGCCGGCAACGCCGGCGATATCCGGCTGGAGTCGAGCACCGCGATCGTGATCGACCACAGCGCCGTGACGACCGAGGCGACGCACGCCGACGGCGGCAACATCACCGTGCTCGCCCCGAGCTCGATCCAGCTCAACCAGAGCACGGTCACGGCGTCGGTCGGGGGCGGAGTGACGACGGTCGGCGGCAACATCCTGATCGATCCGCAGTATTTCACCATGCGCGGCAGTCAAATCATTGCCAACGCCTTCGAAGGGCAGGGCGGCAATATCACGATCACGGCGGGGACCTTTCTCGCCTCGGCCGACAGCATCATCGACGCCTCGTCCGCGCTGGGGATCAACGGCTTCGTCGACATTCGTTCGCCGGTGACCAATCTCAGCGGCACCCTCGCTCCTCTGCCTCAAGCCGTCCAGCGTGGCGCCGTCCTGCTCTCGCAGCGCTGCGCCGTCCAGCGTCAGGGAGGACAGCTCAGCAGCTTCGTGGTGGCCGGACGGGACGGCATCCCAGCGGAACCCAACGGGTTGTTGCCGCTCGCGAGCGCCTCGTTCGAGCGTGAGACGACGTCGCCGCGGGGCCGAGCGCCCAGCGGACTTGCCGAGCCGGCGTTCAGCTCGGGTGCTCCGTCTTTGCGAGGATGGCCGAAGCCCACGGCCGCGCTCCTGGTGCCTTCGCGCGGTTGCGCTTCATGACCGGAGGCCGGTTGGCTCCGCCGCCGAGGCCGGTCGTCCGTCATCCGTTCGCCTCGCCCGCGCCCCGCCGCCTTCGATGGCTCCTTGCGCTGGCCGTCTCGGCGGCCACGATCGACGGGCTCGCTCAGGTGATCCCGCCGGGACAGCCCCTTCCCCCCGTGTTCGATCCCACGCTGCGCTCCGGTCAGCCGCCGCCCTTTCAGAAAGAGCGGCCGCTCGAGCCGCTCCCGCCGCTGCCCGTCCCACCCCCGCCGGCGCTGAAGGAGAAGCCCGTGCCCGGAGCGCTGTCGATTTTCGTCCGCGAGATCCGGATCGCCGGCAACACCGTGTTTTCGGACCGGGAGCTGGCCGAGGTGACGGCTCCATATCTCAACCGCCGGTTGACCTCCGAGGACCTCGAGAGCGTGCGGGTGGCGCTCACCCTGTACTACGTCAACCGTGGCTATATCACCTCCGGCGCCGTCATCCCCGATCAAGATCCCGCCGACGGCGTCCTGCGGATTGACGTCATCGAAGGCAGACTGACCCAGATCGAGGTCGAGGGGACGCGGTGGTTCAGACCCGCCTACTTCCGGGACCGGCTGCTGAAGAGCGCCGGGCCCCCGGTCAACCTGTTTGCGCTGCAGGAGCGGCTCCAATTGTTCCAGCAGGACGCACGCATCGAGCGGATCAATGCGGAGCTGCGGCACGGCGCGAGCCGTGGCGAAAGCGACTTGCACCTGCGGGTGGCCGAGGCGAGCCCCTTCAAGGCCTGGCTCGACTTCAACAACTACCAGACCCCCGTCGTCGGCGCCGAGCGGGGTCTGGCCACCGTGGCGCACCAGAATCTCACCGGTCACGCCGACGCCCTGGCGTTCACGTACGGCCGATCGTCGGGCGTCAATCCGATCATCGACGCCTCGTATCTGTTGCCCGTCACCGCGGCCGACACGACGCTGTCGGTGTCCTACCGGAGGAACGACTTCCTGGTCATCGAATCGCCCTTCCGGCCGTTGGATATCAACAGCGACGCGGAGATTTTCGGCATCAGCCTGCGACAGCCCGTCTATCGCAGCTTGACGCAAGTTCTGGTGCTGTCTCTCACCGGGGAATACCTGTACAACAAGACCACCTTGCAAGGGCAGCCGTTCGAGTTCGTGGCGGGGATGCGGAACGGCGTCGGGACGGTGGCGGTGATTCGATTCGGCCAAGAGTGGATTCGACGAACGCCGACATCCGTCATCGCGGTGCGGTCCCGGTTCTCGCTCGGCGTCGATGCGCTCGACGCCACGACCAACAGCGGACCGGTTGCCGACACCCAGTACTTTGCATGGTTGGCGCAGGCGCAGTACGTTCAGCGCGTCGAGGAGTGGGGAGGGTTCCAACTCCTCGGCCGCATGGACATGCAGATCGCCAATGATCGTTTGTTCCCGCTGGAACAGATGGCGGTGGGCGGGCGGTTCAGCGTGCGCGGCTACCGCGAGAACCAGTTGGTCCGAGACAATGCCTTCCTGGCCTCCCTCGAGGGACGCTATCCGCTCGTCCGGCGCGCCAACGGCGAAGACTGGCTGCAGCTTGCGTCGTTCATCGATGTCGGTCGTGCCTGGAATGCCAAAGGGCCGACACCGGACCCGGAGACGTTGGCGAGCGTGGGGCTCGGCGTGCGCTGGGGCATCCTACCGGCGGAGCGCGCCTACTTCGAGCTCTACTGGGGGATCCCGCTCAACCATGTCGAGACTCCGGGAGGAAATCTCCAGGATCACGGGATTCATCTGCAGTTGGTCGTGCAGGTCCTGTAGCCGGCTGACTCCGCGCTTACCTGGCCCGGCGGTCCAGCACCGCCAAATCGTGTAACCCAACCTGCTCGAACAGGGCGGCGCGCTCCAGCCGGTGGATGGTCTGTGTCGGCGCCTGCGCAATCAGTGTGGAGACGAAATCGATCGCGTCATACCACAGACCGGCCTCCGCCAAAATGTACGTCGCTTCGCCGTCCTGCGCCTGCGCCAACCGCTGTTGCAGATCGGTGGACCGCGCGACCCGTGCGATCGCGGCTCCCACAGAGAGATCGTTGGAGCGGCGCTTGGGGTCGCGGATGATCGACACGTGCCACTGATACGGCACGTCGGGTTCGAGCGTGACGCCATAATCGGAAAGCCTGACGGCTTGAAGCCCGGGGTGGACAGGCGCGACCAATCGTTTTTCGAGCACAGGGGGGATGACCTGCTCGTTGATGATCGAGATCTCGATGGGGAGCGCCGTGATCTCGGAGACGTACCAATACAGGGTCGGCTGCTCCTGCGTGGTCAATCCAAGATGGTCGGGCGCCGCAACCGAGAGGACCGGCAGGCCGTCGCCGGTGCCGCGCGTGCCGCCGCCCACGCGTCCTCCGGGTGCGTGGCGCAGCGGAGGTTTGTACGTGGGGACCGCGACCGTCGTGCTCTGGGGCGTTGAGTCGCCGCTCGGTGGAGCCCCGGCTTGGGTCGGCGCGGATGTGTGAGGACCTTGCGCGGTGCTCGGCGAGCCGAGCGACAACACCGCGACGGCGACAGCGAACGCGATCCCGACTTGGGCCTTCATAGGCGCCTCCTTTGATGGCACACATCATTGGAATGAGCAATTCCAATACCGTGATTGAGCGGAATGATCATCCGAGCCACGCGATCGCGAATCGGCCTCGCGTAAAAAGCAGGGGGATGCCTTCACTAAGGTTTTCAGTCCTGTCTCGCACAGCGTGAGGCGGCCCGAAGCGTATCGTATCGGATACGGTGCGATCCATTTCGATACGGCCCCTCACGTGAGAGGCTCTTGGTCCCAGTCCGGATGAACCGCACGCGCGCACTCCGGGCAGATCCCGTGTGTAAATTCCACTTCGGAGTGCTCCTGCAGATAGGTATCGATCTGGCTCCAGTAGCCCTGGTCGTCACGAATCCTCTTGCACGTGGCACAGATCGGAACCAACCCCGTCAGGATCTTGATTTTCTCCAGGGCTTGCTGGAGTTCATGAACGAGTCGCGTGCGTTCCTCTTCGGTCCGCTTCCGTTCCGTGATGTCGCGGATGATTCCGGTGAAGACCGGTCTTCCGTCCGCCACCCACATCGCCAAGGAGAGCTCCAGAGGAAACTCGGCGCCGCTCTTCCGGACCCCGTGCAGCTCGATGGTTCGGCCGATGAGCGTCGGTTCGCCTGAAGCCGCGAGGCGAGCAATGCCTTGCGTGTGGGCATGCCGATAGCGTTCCGGCATCAAGAGGGTCAGGCATTTCCCGAGCACTTCATCCGAGGTATAGCCGAACAGCCGCTCCGCCCCCTTGTTCCAGACCAGGATCTTTCCCGACGCGTCAGCGAGCACGATGCCGTCGAGGGCCGATTCGATCAGCAAGCGCAGCGACTCTTCGTTCTTTCGTTGCCGGGCAGCTTCGCGTTGGTGCTCGGCGAGGGACCGTTCCAGGAAAGCCCTATCCTCGTCGATCTCGAGGCATGCGAGGATTTGACGGGCCAACGTTCGGCAGACTTGCTGGGTTTCGGGCGGCGGCACACGCGGTGAGCGGCCCATCACGCAGAGTGCCGCAAGGGTCCGCCCGCGAGCGGCCAGCGGAACGCCCATGAAGAAGCGAATCGCCGGATCAGCCGTGACCAGGGGGTGGTCCATGAAGCGGGGGTGAGCCGACACATCGGCAATGATGGCCATGTTGTTCTGGTCGAACGTGTACTCACAAAATGCTCCGGCATGAGTCACCTGTTCTTCGTTGAGGCCGATCCGTGCTCGGAGCGCGTGCCGCTCGCCGTCCCTGACCGCGATCACGGCGATTTCGGTGTGACAGAGATGAGCCGCCAGCTCCGCCCACCCATCGAGCTCATGGAGGTGGCGTACGGCGCCGTGTCGTTGCAGGGTGAACGATGCCGGTTCCACCGACGGGGTTGACTGCGACGGGGGCGGAGGAAGACGGGGCGTCGCCTTGAGAAGGCCGGCGAGCCACCGGGTGATCGAGGTCATCGTTGGAGGTCGATCGCGGTTCACGGCGCAGCCTTTCCAATCGCCGCCAACCCTCAGGTCGAGCACAGCGAATCACGGCGGGCCTCGGCCGGCTGGTCGGGCTGATGGCCGATCGCCTGGAAGACCGCGACGCATTGCTCCTTCCCCTTCAACGGCATCTCGCCCCAAGGTTTGGCCCGCACATGGGCCTTGACGTACGCATACGTGGATTCGCCGATGAGGATCCGGCACGGCCGAGGCGGAGCCCCTTCAACCGCCTCTCGCTGCAGACTCTCGAGGCGAGAGGCGATATTGACCGTGTCGCCGACGGTCGTGTACTTCAGCCGGTCCGCACTGCCCACGCTTCCTGCTACCACGGGGCCGGTATGGATGCCGATCCGCATCTGCCCGACCGGCAAGCGCAGCTCATGCCAGTCTCGGTTCAGGCGCAGCAACTCCTGCTCCATCGCGAACGCGCAGCTCACGGCGTTGAGGGCGTCGAGCTGCCGTTCCGACTCGGTCGTGCGCGGGACCGGGACGCCGAAATTGGCCTTGATGCCGTCCCCGGCATAGTCGTCGACGACGCCTTTGTGGCGGATGATGACCTGTGACATGACGTCCATGTAGGTGTTCAGCCACTCGATGAGCGCTTCCGGGGCCATCCGCTCCGATGCCGAGGTGAAGCCTTTCAAGTCGGAGAAGAGGACGGTGGCGACCATGCGTTGCGGGCGTGGCCGACCGCCGTCCATGAATTCGTCTCGATGCTGCCAGATCGTATCGGCGATCTCCGGCGAGACGTGCTTGGAGAACAATTGCATGAGCACCGCCCGGTCGTGTTTCTCCTTGCTGACCAGATAGGCGGTCACCAGCGAGGCCGTGACCAGCCAGCCGAGCGTGGACGGGACGGCGGGGAGCCACCAGTCGTGCAGCAGGGCCGCGTAGCTGACTCCGGGGGGAACGGCTGCACCCGCGGTCAACAGGGCCGCGAACCGCCACGGCGAGCGGCCCGAAAGTCCCAGCCGCGCACCGGACACGGTCCAGAACAGCATCCACGCGACCTCCGCCGACTCGGGCCAGGTCACGGCCGGCGCCTGTCCATCGAGCGCGGCGCGCTGCAGTTGATCGATGATTTGCGCATGCAGCATGACCCCGGGCACCGGCTCGTTGCGGCCCCAGCCGGCACTGTAGGGCGTCTGGAACAGATCGGGGACGCTCGACGCCGTCGTCCCGATCAAGACGATCCTGTCCGTCAGCGTTCCGGGTTCCAACCCTCCGGTCAGCACGGTGTGCAGCGTGACCGAACGAAACGAAGACCGTGCGGTACGGTAATCGAGCAGGAATTGATATCCCCGGGCGTCGGCGTTGACGTAGCCGCCGTCGTCGGATTCGAAGGGGCGGAACGTCGTGCGTCCGAGCCGCAGGTGCTCCGGGACCACCGGGTCGGGCTGCGGGTGGATGCCATCACCCGAGAGGTAGCGGAGCGTGATCTGAAGGGCGAACGAGGGAACGGCCTCGTGTCCGTCATCGAGGAACAAGAGGCCCCGTCTGACGATTCCCCCGCGATCCAGCAGGATATCGTTCACTCCGACGTGATCCGTTCCCTCGATCGCCGGAGGGGGCGGGATCCGAGTCAGGGCGTCATGCCCGAACCGCATGACCGTGATGAGAGCAGGGGTGCCCCGCAACAGCTCTTCCAACCGTTCATGGCCGGGAGGCACCGGGATGTCGCGGTAGATGTCGAGGCCGATGACTCGGGGATGGTCCTCGCGCAAGCGGGCTATCGCGCCGGCGAGCGTCGCATCGCTGATCGGCCAGCGTCCCTGTTCGCGAATGTCGGCCTCCGTAATCGTGACGACGATCAGCCGTGGGTCCGGCTCTCCGCCGGGCCGCGCCCGCAGGCACCAGTCATAATACGCCAATTCGAGCGGCTCCAGCATGCCAAGACGCAGCATGCCCAGGAGGACGAGAAACACGGCCACACCGACCAGCACGCCGACGGCGATCGGCACGTCGAGGAGCCTTCGCACGAGGACTCCGAGGGAAGAGGTGGGAACACGATGTCCGGAGCCTGGCTGCACCGAGACCTCAGAGAGCGATGGCGTCACGGTTTCGTTTGCACATGGGCTAGAGCCAGTTGTTCAGCAGCAGGAACGCCGCCCAGAAGACGGGATGCTGGTAGCGCCGGTCACTCATGAGCTTCACCTGGGCGCGCTGGAGCGCGACGGCTTTCGAGATTCCCGGCTGCTGGAGCTGGCGATAGAACTCGGTGACGAGCACGGAGGAGGCTTCGTCGTTGATGAACCAGAGCGTGGCCAACGCGCTCCGCGCCCCGGCCTTGATGGCGATGCCGGCCAGGCCCAACGCGGCCCGGTCGTCGCCGGCCGCCGTTTCGCATGCGCTCAGGGTCAGCAGCTCCAAGGGGGTCTCGCGGAGGCGCGTGCTTCCGACCAGCTCGTCCAAGCGATCCATCGTGAGCTTGCCGTCGAAGGTCAGCAAGAACGTCTTGGTCACCTCGCCCTCGAACTTGCCGTGCGACGCGATGTGGACGATCGTGAACGGCTTGTCTTTCAGCTCCGCTTCGACGGTGGCGGTGGCAAAGACCTGATCGATGAGCAGGTCTCCGGTGTAGAGGTCGTGAATCGCCCGCAATTCGGAGCCGACGTGCGGGAGCGCCGGAAACCCCTGCACCGCTTGGGTGAGGCCGGCCGCCAGGGCTTTCACTGTGCGGCGATTCTCGGGAAACGGCCGTGGATCCGTCAGGTTCAACCCCGGCGTGGTGGCGATCGCGTACTTGGCGATCAGGAATTGCTCGCCGTCGTGCAAGGCGGCCAAGGGGATCGTCCGCAGCGCTCCGTCCGGCACGACCACCAGCGTGTCGACGGCGGAGTCGGCGAGCTCGCGTTCGAACGGACGGATCAGCCACTCGTAGAGTTGACGAGCATGAGGCAGGTACTGGCGCGTCGTCCGCTTCTCCAGCATGTGCCGGAACGCATCCACCTCCTGCTTCATGGCGTCCGCGGTGACGGGAACCGTAAAGCGTGTGAGTCCGCTCGGCAGGCTGACCAACAGTTCCGTCCGGTCGCGGAGAAGGATCGGGTAGAGCACCGCGGCCCGCTTCGACACGTCTTCCAATCGTGTTCGATGGGCCAAGGCCGCATCGACGCAATCGTCGCGGAAGTAATCCCGCAGCTCCGCGGCCTTCAACAGCTCCACCGTTTCCCGGGCCTGCAGGAGGTAAGGGGTCTCTTGTCGTCGATCCGGCAAGGTCGCGGCGTGACGCAGCAGCAGATCGGCCAGCTCGAAGTAGACGGGGCCGACCGTTTCTTGGAACGACGAATCGGCGACCGCGTACCCATAGGCCATTTCAGGGCGGATGCGTTGCAGGATCTCCACAGCCCGACGATAATGGTCGATCGCCTCCTCAGCTCGTTCCAGCACGCGCAACACCCGGCCGGCCTGCCACTCCCACCGGTAGAGCGCTTCACCCGCGTCGGCCTGTAGCCCCGAGGCGATCGCGCGCTTCGTGAGGTCCAGCGCGTCATCGTATCGTCGTTCGCTCTCGTACAGCGACCCCAGGTAGCCCCAAGCGTAGGAAGCCGAGCGGGAATCGCCACGACTCTCGGCCATCGTCGCCGCTTCGCTCAACAACTCCACCGCCTTCCGCAACAGCTCCCCGGAGGCATCGGGCAAAGGCGCGCGAAGCTCGGCATAGCCGAGACCGACCGCAATGAGATCGAACGCTTTGCCGCTCGAGTCTTCAGTCTTCTCCATCCAGTGTCTGGCCTGATCGAGCGCTTCCCAGGCCGGATGGTGTTGTCCGCTCCTTCCGTAAGCCCTCGCCAGGTTGATGGAGGCATGAATCGCTGCCGCCGCCGATGCGGCGTCGGCCGCCCGTCGGTAGCTCTCGGTGTACAACGGGATGGCTTCGGCGAAACGCGCCTGGCGGCTGTAGGTGTTCCCGAGATTATTGAGGATGGTGGCGATCACGCCTGTATCGGCCGGGTCGGCGAGCGACTGAGCCTCTTGCAGAGAAGCCCGGGCCACGTCCGGATGGCCGAGCGCCAAGTGAACATTGCCCATAGTGTTGAGCACGGCGGCCAGACCAGCACGATTCCCGGTCCCACGAAAAATCGTTTCGGTCTCGGTCAGAGCCGTGAGCGCCTTCCGATACTGACCGATGGCCTCGTAGGTTTGGGCGAGGTACACCAAGACCTCGGGGTGGACGGCCAGGCGATCCTCCGCCTGATAGCCGCGGACCCCTTCGAGAAAATGGAGGACGGCGCGATCGAAGTCCCGCCGCTCGTACGACAGCAACCCTTGCTCGATGTGCCGATCGGCCAAGCGGGATGGGGTGTCTTCGACGGAGGGATGGCTTCCTAAGCAGGAGGTGAGCGACAGAGCAGCCAGAGCCAGACCGCATGCGTTCTTCACGGATCACCGGGCAAGCGGAACTGAGCAAGGGTTAGTACTGAATGGACTCTAGAGGGAGGCCCACAGCAAGTCAAGAGCTTTAAAATACGGGGTTTTTGCAGCATTCGTCGTTGACATTGGTTAATGGTTTATGCTTTTCTTCTCGCTGACCGCTGCCTCGAACCTTCAGCCGTTCCGTAGGTGGCACGTGGGGGCCAACGGCTCATCAGCCTCCTGTCTCATACGTACTTGGGGACTCTCTCCCTGGCGTCCTTGCTCTAGGCTTGCTCGTCTCGCTGTCCGACTCCACTCGATTCACCGATCGAACTACCGCGAAGTCAGCGCCGTACGGTCCGTCAACCATAGCTAGGGAGGTCACCATGGGATTGGGAAGGGTCCTCGTTGTCGATGACGAAGCGGATGTCAGAAAATCCCTTCGCCTCACGCTTACCAAGGCCGGTTATGACGTGGTCGAAGGGGAGGATGGGGAGCAGGCGATCAAGGCCATCCGTTCCGGTGATAATCCATTGAAGGTCGACGCCATCATCTGCGATCTCTACATGCCGAAAGTCAATGGCAAGGAAGCCATCGCATTCTTTCGCGCCCAATTCCCGTCTGTTCCCGTCATCGTTCTGACCGGCCAACCGGATGTCCGAAGCGCCAGCGACCTCTACAAGCAGGGGATCTCCGATTATCTCGTGAAGCCGATCGAGCCCGAAAAACTGAAAGCGGTCGTGGCCAAGGCCGTCAAGGAAGGGGGATACAAGGACGATTTCCGGACCTAGGAGTCGAGCACGATGGACAGGGTTGCCGAGACGACGACCAGCCAGGAGGTCGATCGTTTGCGGAAACGCTTGGCGCGCCGGGAGCGAGAGCTTGATGCGGCCCGGCGCATCAGCGAAAGTTTGTTCCAACACGTCACCGTCGACGCGCTGGTCGAGCGGGCGTTGTTGACCGCATTGGAAGTGGTCGATGCCGCGGCCGGCTCCGTCCTGCTGGCCGAGCCGGACACGAAGCAGCTCATCTTCCGCTATTCCGTGGGTGAACGCCCCGTTCCGCGGGGCACCGCCATTCCTTGGGAGCAGGGAATCGCAGGATCGGTCTTTCGCTCGCGGGAACCGATCATCATCACGGACGTCAAAACCGACACGCGTCACTGCCCCACGATCGACGCCCTCACGCAGTATACGACCCGTGACATGATCGCGCTGCCGTTGAAGCGCTGGGAGGGCGAACCGATCGGGGTCCTCGAGGTGCTCAACAAGCGCAACGGCCATCTGGATGACGAGGACGTCGCGATCTTGATGTTGATTTCCGCCTTTTCGGCGATCGCCATCGAAGAAGCACGTCTCTTCGAAGAGGCGAAGGTCGCCGAGGTGGTGCGGCTATTGGGCGATATCAGCCATGACGTCAAGAACATGCTCATGCCGGTGGTGATGGGGGCCGGGCTGCTGCGCGAGGAAATCACCGAGCTGTTTCAGCGCCTGCAGGAGAAGGAGGCGGACAAGGTCCAGTCGAGCTTCGAGCTGTGCAATGAAACGATCGATATGTTGAAGCAGGCGGCCAACAGGATCCAGGATCGGGTCAAAGAAATCGCCGATTGCGTGAAAGGCCTCATCGCGCCGCCGGATTTCGCGCCATGCCGGATCGACGAGATCGTGGCCAGCGTGATGCAAACCTTGCGGTGCATGGCTCAGGAGAAGGGCGTGAGCCTCCAGAGCGAGCGTTTGGAGACGCTTCCGACGGTGATCGGGGACGAACGGCGTCTGTTCAACGCCTTTTACAACCTCATCAACAATGCCATTCCCGAAGTGCCCTCGGGTGGATCGGTCACCGTGCGCGGGGAGCTCGATGGTGATCGCGATTGGCTGCTCTTGAGTGTTGCCGATACCGGTCGCGGGATGCCCCCGGAGATCCGCAACAGCCTGTTTACGACGCGAGCGATCAGCCGGAAACCGGGAGGCACGGGGCTCGGCACGAAGATCGTGAAAGACGTGGTCGATATTCATGGAGGGGAGATCTCGGTCGACAGTGAAGTCGACCGAGGGACGACCTTCCGGATCCGCTTGCCCCTCCAGCCGCGGGCTTCCCTCCCAACACACGCCTAGCCCTGCCTCCTCTGTCCGGGTAACGGCCCCTTCATGAGACTCTTGCAGGCACACGTTTGTGTGCGCCAAGCAAGGGGGACGCCGACAAACAGCCTCACGAGCGTAGGAAAAGAGCGCAAGCAGGGTAGAGGTGTCGGGAAAATTTACAGTAGGACTCGCAGCACTCTTACATTCTGCGGGCTTCGTAACCGTCCAATTTTGTTCGTATCGTTCCGTATCTCTAGATCCATTTGCCCCTAGAGCCCCTCCCACCTGTCGAAAATCTTTATAGGGTCGAATCTCGAAGGTATCGTGTCGGCTCGTGAAATCGAGCGCTTACTTCTGAGCAGGATTTTTGCTTGTTGAATACGTCAAGAATCGAGCATGAGCCGAAGTTGATTGTTGGAGTTTTGCATTGACCACGTCGGATGCCGGTGACCGTGGTGAGCCTACCTCGTCCTTGGATCGCGCCGTGATCGGCATAGATGAAACCGGACGGATCCGCTGGGCATCACGGCACGCGCGCCAGTTGCTGAAGAAGTATTGTGGATCCCTCGCGGAGGAGAGCTCCCTCCCTGACCGCCTTCAAAGTTGGTTGAGAAGTAAGGGGTCGAGCACGGTCGGCTATGGGATCCGGCCTGGAGCGCTTCCGCTCGCCATACGAAAAGGTTCGCGCCAGCTCGTGGTCTCCCACGTCCGAGAGTCTGGGCAACGGCTGTTGCTCTTGGAGGAAGGTCGCCTCAGCCCGGTCGTGCTGTCCGTGGACAGCCTTGGTCTCACCAAGCGTGAGATGGAAGTCCTGAGGTGGGTCGCCCAGGGAAAATCAAACGGCGACATCGGCATCATCCTGGAGTGCAGTGCGCGTACCGTCCAGAAGCATCTCGAGCGCATCTACATCAAGCTGGGAGTGGAAACCCGCACGGCCGCGGCGGCGCGCGCGCTCGAACTGATGTGGGCAAAGGCGGGGAACGTCTAGCTCAACGCTGCGCGGAATGTTGGCTCGTCAGACCCTTGATGCCGAGCCTACCTGGTTCGTCTGATCCTCGTTTTCTTGCTTCTTCCCTTCGCCCGCTGCCTTAGCCTTCCACGATCATCCCGTCTTCCATTCGGACGATCCGATCGGCCTGCGCGGAGAGCTTCTCGTTGTGGGTGACGATCACGAACGAGATGCCGCGCGACCGATTGAGCGAGCGCATGAGCTGGAACAAGGCCTCGCCGGTATGGGTATCGAGGTTCCCGGTCGGCTCGTCGGCGAGGACGAGATCGGGATGCTGGATCAAGGCGCGGGCGACGGCGACGCGCTGTTGCTCGCCACCGGAGAGCTCACCGGGCTTGTGATTGATTCGGTGCTCGAGCCCCACTTCCTTGAGCAGCGCCAGCGCCTCGCTGCGGGCGTCGACGGCCGGCCGGTTCTGAATGTACGCCGGCAGGCAGACGTTCTCGATTGCGGTGAATTCCGGCAGCAGGTGGTGGAATTGAAAGACGAAGCCGATCCGGCGGTTTCGAAAGTCCGCCTGCTTCTGATCCGAGAGCTGAAAAAGATCCTGCGCGTCGAAGAGCACGGTTCCGCTCGTCGGCCGATCGAGCGTGCCGAGGATGTGGAGCAGCGTGCTCTTGCCCGCCCCCGACGCCCCGACGATCGCGACCATCTCGCCGCGGGCGATCGTCAGATTGATGCCCTTCAAGACCGTCAGCTCGAGGCCTTCCATCTTGAAGGACTTGGTCAGGTTGATGACGTGGATCATGGTTTGTGAATCGTTATTCGTTACTCGGTAAGGAGCCCTGTCTTGAATTCACGTTTAACGTTGAACGTATAACGATTAACGAATCTACTCATACCGCAATGCCGCGGCCGGGTCCAACTTGGCCGCTTGATACGACGGGTACAGCGTCGCGGCGAAGCTGATCAGGATCGCCGAGAAGGCGACCAGGAACACGTCGATCGCCTGGACGTGCACCGGGATCCGTGAAATGTAGTAGACCGTCGGATCGAACGTCCAGTAGTTCTGAATCAGCCAGAGAAAGGTGTAGCCGAGCGGGATCCCGATGACGGTGCCGGTGAGCCCGATGATGAGGCCGTTGAGCATGAAGATCCGCATGATGGCCTTGCGCGTCGCTCCCATCGCTTTGAGGATCGCGATCTCCCGTTGCTTTTCCGTGACGATCATGGTCAGCGTGCTCACGATGTTGAAGGACGCGACCAGCGTGATCAGCACCAGCAGCAGGAACATCATGGTCTTCTCCAGCTTGAGCGCGGAGAACAGATTGCGGTTGAGCTGCATCCAATCGCGCGCCCAAAAGGGGAAGCCCAAGGCCCGTTCGATGTCCCGCGCAATGTCGGCCGCCTGAAAGATCTCGTCGACCTTGACCTCGATGCCCGTCACCGTCTCGTTCATGTTGAAGAACTTCTGCGCCTCGGCCAGGCTGATGTACGCCAAGGACGAGTCGTACTCGAACATCCCGGATTCGAAGATGGCCACGACGGTGAAGGTGCGGATCTTCGGCGTCATGCCCATCGCGCTGATCGGCCCGACCGGGGACACCACGTTCACGGTGTCGCCGACGAAGGCGCCGAGCCGTAGGGCCAATTCCTTGCCGAGCACGATGCCCGGGTGCTTGCGGGTGCCGGCGACGGCGGACTCTCCCTCCTTCGGCTTCGCGGCCGCGGGTTCGGCCCCCTGGCTGTCGAGCCGGTCGGCGGGCGCGATCCCCTCCGGGTTGGCCAGATCCTCGAGACTGCCGCGTTTGACGTTCTTGCCGAGCTCCGTCACCCGGACTTCCTTTTGTGGATCGATGCCGCGCAGGACGATCCCTTGCACGGCCGATGACGAGGTGAGCAGCACCTGCCGGAGCACGAACGGCGTCGCCGCGACGACGTGGGGCACCGTCTCCACGTGCTTGACGAGCTCCTCATAGCCGGCCATGCCGTCGCGCGTGCGGTCTTGGACCACGATGTGCGACGTCGTGCCGAGGATCTTGGCTTGGATGTCTTCCTTGAAGCCGGTCATGATCCCGAGCGTGCCGATCAAGGCGGCCACGCCGAGCGTGATCCCCGCGACCGAGACGAAGGTGTTGAGCGAAATGGTGCGATGGCGGCGTTTGGCGCGCAGGTAGCGGAGCCCGACGAATATTTCGTACGGCACCGCCACTATTTTTCCGGGCGCAACTGCGGGAAGAGGATCACGTCCCGGATGGAGGCTTGGTTGGTGAAGAGCATGACCAGGCGGTCGATGCCGATGCCTTCGCCGGCGGTCGGCGGCATGCCGTATTCCAGCGCGCGGAGGAAGTCCTCGTCGAGATAGTGCGCCTCCTCGTCGCCGGCCTCCCGCTGGGCCGCCTGGGCCTCGAAGCGCCGCCGTTGATCGAGCGGGTCGTTCAGCTCGGAGAAGGCATTGGCGATCTCGCGGGTGGCGATGTACAGCTCGAAGCGGTCGGTGAGCGTCGGGTCCGAATCCTTCCGGCGCGCGAGCGGAGAGAGCTCGGTCGGGAAGTCGGTGATGAAGGTCGGCTGCACCAATTGCGGCTCGACCGTTTCTTCGAAGATCGTATTGAGAATCTGAACGTGCCCGGCCTTGGGGTCGACCTCGATGCGGAGCCGCTTGGCGGCGTCGAGCGCGGCGTCGCGGTCCTTGAGCACCGCCGCGTCCAGCCGGTTCACCTCGAGCAGGGCTTGAAAATACGACCAGCGGCGCCACGGCCGTTCGAAGCTGATCATCTGGCCTTGGTACTCGAACGTGGTCTTGCCGAGGACCTCCTGCGCCAGTTGGGTCAGCATGTCCTCGGTCAGCTCGATCAGGTCGTTGTAGTCCGCGTATGCTTGATAGAACTCGAGCATCGTGAACTCGGGGTTGTGGATCGTCGAGATGCCCTCGTTCCGAAAGTTCCGGTTGATCTCGAACACGCGGGGGAAGCCGCCGACGATGAGCCGCTTCAGATAGAGCTCCGGCGCGATCCGCAAGTAGAGGTCGATCCCGAGCGCGTTGTGATGCGTGGTGAAGGGCCTGGCCGTCGCCCCGCCGGGGATCGGCTGCATCATCGGCGTTTCGACCTCGAGGAAGCCTTTGTCGGTGAGGTAGCGGCGGATGCCGGCGATGATGCGGCTCCGCGTCCGGAAGATCTCATGGACCTCGGGATTGGCGATGAGGTCCACGTAGCGCTGCCGGTAACGCGTTTCCACGTCCGTCAGGCCGTGCCATTTCTCCGGGAGGGGCCGAAGCGCCTTGGAGAGGAACGTGAGCTGACGGGCCTCGACCGTGAACTCGTTCGTCTTGGTGCGAAAGAGGATGCCCGTGACGCCGATCCAGTCGCCGAGGTCCAACTCCTCGGCCAGCTTGTGTTGCTGCTCGCCCAGCAGGTCCTTCTTCAAGTACACCTGCAGGCGGTCCGAGCCGTCCTGGAGGACGGCGAAGGCGGCCTTGCCGAAGCGCCGGAGACCGACGATGCGGCCGGCGATCGTACAGGGAATCTTCTCTTGCTCGAGGACCTCTTTCGACTTGTGGCCGTGCAGGCGGAGCAGGTCCCCGGCACGATCCTTCACCTCGAAGCGCGTCCCGTGCGGCGAGATGCCCATGGCGCGCAGCGTGTCGAGTTTTTTGAGTCGCTGTATCCGTTGGTCGTTCAGGTCGTCCATAATTTTTAGGTCCCCCTTATACGGAGGGGGATGATCGTGGCGTCACCTTTCCAATCAGAACCTCGTCTCTCATCAGAATCTCGTCGCGAGATCGGGGAATACTACCCCTCCCACCTCCCCTTACTAAGGGGAGGAAAGAGAAACCAACCCTCCTACACGAGAAACCAAGAAACCGACCCCTTACAAGAGATACCAACCCCTTTACAAAGGGGCGGTGGGAGTATTCCCCTCCTTTGTAAGGAGGGGCTAGGGGAGGTAGGGTCTGTTCTCAATCTCCCGAGCAGATCTTCAAGAACTCCATCCAAGTTGGTCATCACGTCCTGATTTGAGTATCGAACCACTTCAAGACCTAACGATCGAAGATATCGATCTCTCTCTTCATCCGAGGTCATCTGCGGTTGCTCGGCATGGCTCTCGCCATCGATCTCAACGACGAGCAACTTCTCCGGACAATAAAAATCGACGATATAAGGACCAATCCCATGCTGCCGGCGAAACTTTAACGCGTTGAGCTGTCGGCCACGGAGTCTGAGCCACAGTCGCCTTTCTGGCTCCGTCATCTCACGCCGGAGCAGGCGTTTCAGCGGTAAATTCGTCCGATCACCTTGTTTTGCTCGCGGCATGGCCTTGCGGTGCAAGAAGCTCTCTACCCCTCTCTACCCCTCCTACCTCCCCTTGCAAAGGGGAGGAAAGAGAGGCCAACCCCTACAAGAGAAAGCGCCCCTTACAAGAGAGACCGACCCTTTCCAGAGGGGAGGAAAGAGAAACCGACCTTCTACAAGAGAAACCAAGAAACGCTTACAAGAGAAACCGCCCCTTACAAGAGAAACCGGCCCCTTACAAAGGGGAGGAAAGAAACCGACATTTTCCCCTCCTTTGCGAGGAAAGAACCAACATTTTTCCCCTCCTTTGTAAGGAGGGGTGAGGGGAGGTAGGGGCGGCTTCCTGTTCCTCGGCATTAGTCTTTCGAAGCCGACTGTTTCTGGTCGACCGCTTCCTTTCCGAGCTGCTTCTTCTTCAAATATGCTTCGATGAACTCGTCGATGTCCCCGTTCATCACTGCATCAACCTGGCCCACTTCGACGCCCGTGCGGTGATCCTTCACCATTTGATACGGCTGAAAGACGTACGAGCGGATCTGACTGCCCCACGCGATGTCCTTTTTCTCGCCGACGATCGCGTTGAACTCGGCTTCCTTCTTCTGCTGCTCCAGCTCATAGAGCCGGGCTTTCAAAATCTTCATCGCGCCCATCCGGTTCTGGAGCTGCGAGCGCTCGTTTTGGCATTGGACGACGATGCCGGTCGGGAGGTGGGTGATGCGGATGGCGGTTTCCACCTTGTTCACGTTCTGGCCGCCCGCGCCGCCGGATCGGAACGTGTCGATCCTCAAGTCCTTCTCGTCGACCGCCACTTCCACATCGTCCTCCAACTCGGGATAGACGAAGACCGACGCGAATGAGGTGTGGCGTCGCTTGTTCGCGTCGAAGGGCGAGATGCGGACCAGGCGATGCACGCCGGCTTCCGCCTTGAGATAGCCGTAGGCGTAGGGTCCGTTGACGGCGAGGGTCACGCTCTTGATCCCCGCTTCATCGCCCGGCTGCAGGTCGAGTGTGTCGATCTTATAGCCTTTTCGCTCGGCCCACCGCACGTACATGCGGAGCAGCATTTGGGCCCAGTCTTGAGACTCCGTTCCTCCGGCCCCCGGGTGAATGGCAAGAATGGCGTTGGTGTTGTCCAGCTCGCCGGAGAGCAACAGCTCGATCCGCCACTGCTCGACCGCGGCTTCGACCTTGGCCAGCTCGCCGGTCAACTCCTGTTCCAGCCCCGCGTCCCCGCTCTCCTCCGCCAGCTCGACCATGGCGCGCAGATCGCCGTAGGCACGCTCGAGGTCGGCCAGGCGTTGGATGTTTCGCTCGATCGCGGCCTTTTTCCGGCTCAGGCGGGCGGCGGCGTGCGGGTCCTTCCAGAAGTCCGGGTGGGAGGTCTCTTGCTCGAGATGCTCGAGATCCGAGGTCAGTTTGGGGAGGTCAAAGATGCCTCCGTAACTCGCTGACCTGTTCACCGATCGTCGTCACTCGTCCGCGCAATTCGTCCAGCATGATTTCCTTCGTCGTGGTTACGTCGTGGCTCCAACTACGAGCGGCTGCGGCTCGCTGCCCCCGGTTCGCCACCAGGCGGCCAGGAGAAAAAGTCCGCCGATTATAGCACAGCCATACGCAAACACATCACCATGCCGGCTGTAAAAGGTCGGCGCATTCTTGGCCGGAATCCGTCCCGTCATCGCCTGCTCGGTGAAGATGGGCGAGGCCTGAAGGATGCGTCCATACGGATCGATGAAGCCCGACACGCCGGTGTTCGCCGCCCGTGCGAACGCCACGTGATTCTCGATCGCCCGGAACACCACCATCCCGAAATGCTGGTAGGGGGCCGCGGAGTCCCCGAACCAGGCGTCGTTCGTGATCGTGACCATGAAGTCCGCGCCGTCCCGCACGAACTCGCGGACGAGATCGGGAAAGATGACTTCGAAGCAGATGACGACGCCGAATTTGGCCGGCGGGGCCGAACCCGGCTCCGAGGAAGGGAGCGCCAGGACCGTCGGCACGGTACCGGCTTCGAAGTCGCCGATCCCTTCGACGAGCTTGTCGAGAAAAAAGAGCACCTGCCTGAGCGGAATGTATTCTCCGAACGGGACGAGATGCCGCTTGTCGTAGCGCCCGAGAATCTGCCCGTCCGGCGAGAACAGATACGCGCTGTTCAAGAGATAGGGGCGGCCGTCCGCGTAATAGCGCAGGGCCGGGCTGCCGAACAGCAGCGGGCTTCCGTATTGCCGGACCAACGACTCGATCTCGACCCGATAGCGCACCTCCTGTTCGAACAAGAACGGCGTCGCCGCTTCCGGCCAAATGATCAGGTCGGCCTGATCGGCCGCTTGCCCGGTCAAGCGCCGGTAGCGGTCCAAGGTGTCGCGGCGGTAAGCGGCGTCCCACTTGTGGGCCTGATCGATGTTCGGCTGAACGAGCCCGATCGCCAGGCGAGGGGCGGTGCCGGAGAGTGAACCGAGCTGGACCTCGCCGTACGCCACGGCGGTGGCCAGGGCGACGACGGCGAACACCGGAGTCAGCCAGGGGAGCGGGGCCGGCGGATGCCGGAGCGACAGGACGCGGGTCCGTCGCGCCATCCCCCAGAGGACGAGCTCGGCGATGGCGGCATTGACCAGCACGACGAGAAAGCTGACCCCGTAGACCCCGGTGACGTCGGCGATCTGCGCGACCGGCAACCATTGGTATTGCGAGTAGCCGAGAAGCGCCCAGGGAAGGCCGGAAAAGAGATACGTCCGGATCAGCTCCAGCGCCACCCAGAGGAACGGGGCGGCCACGAAGGCGGAGCTCGGAAGGGTACGGCGCAGCCAGGCAATGGCCGCCGTGTAGACCGCGAGGTAGAGCCCGAGGTACGCCGCGAGGAGGGCGAGCGCCAGATAGCTCCACACCAGCGGCATCTTTCCATAGTGGTGCATCGCCGTCACGACCCAGGCCATCGTGCCCGCGAACGCCATGAACCCCCCGAGCCATCCGAATCGGAAGGCGCGGCGAGGCGCAAGATCAGCCGTCGCCAGATGGAGTGGAACGAGGACCACCCAGGCGAGGACCCCAAGATCGACGTTGGGGAAGCAGAAGGGGTAGAGGAGGCCCGTAAGCAGAGAGAGGCCGAGCGGGCGGAGCGAGCGTCGACGCATCACGGCTACCTTAGCGAAACCCCTGAGGCCGTTGCAACGGCCTCAAGGCAGGCCGGTGGAGTGCGCGTCTCACCGCTTACATGAGTTGGCCGGGCCGGTACTATAGAAGGCAGCCCGGCGGCCCTGTTCAAAGACAAGGAGTCCGGAAACTCAGGATGTTCAAAAAGGCCATCCAGCGCGGCCGCAGCGAGCGAAGGCCCGAGGCGTACCTTTGCGGTACGTTGAGGTCCTGAGCGACGCGAGAACAAAGCTGGAGGCCTTTTTCAACATCCTGCCTACCGGCCTGCATGCCACCGACACTCATGCTCCTGTTGCGTCTCGCTCAGGGCCCCGGGGCGATAGTACCGGTCGTAAAACGCGGGATCGAGGTGATGCGCTTGATAGGCGAGGATGGTCCGAAACGGACCGCTGTAGGCCGGAAAGCGCCCGTAGCGACGGTAGACGTACTCGCAATAAGCAATCGTCGCCGCGATGGCTCGGTCGGAATAGCGAGGAATGCCGGCTTGAATGGCTGACCCATCTTTCCATCCCGTGGCGACCCCGCCGTCGCGAAAGGTGCCGCTGCCCGGCGCATACTTGGACTCCACGAACGACAACACCGCCTCTTCCATCGTCCGGTAGTAGGGCGGGCAATACGGCCGGATCAACACCGATCCCGCCTGTTCCAGGCCGACCGCGGTCGGGACCGGGACATCTTTCCCCAAGAGCTTCAACAGCCCCTTGGTCAAGGGGCCGGCCCCGATCGTCCGGGAAAAGGGCAGCGGGTCGAGGCGAAAGCCCAACGCCGTGAACCAGCTAAAGGGGTGGGCGGCGAAATGGGGAAAGCCGCCGAGCCCGAGCGCTTGAGTCATGAGCCCCAGGTTCTGGAGGATTCCGCCCTGTTCGATCGCCGCGAACTCGTACAGCCAGGTTTCAAAGAAGCCGATCGTCGCGACCAGGCCGTCTCGCGGATCGTCGGAGAGATGGCCGCCGCGCGAGCGGGCGAATGCGCCGATCCCGGCCGGTCGGAAGCCGCGGCGCTCATCGACGATGAAGTACCCGAACTCCTCGCTGAAGGCGGCGAGGAGGACATTGATATAGTCGGCGCTGAACTCGTTGACCGGCAAAAAGTACGTGGTGCCGGGTACGTTGGCCGACCATTTGTTGAACGAGGGGACGAACGGCTCCCGCCGCGGGACATCGAGGCGACGATCCGCAATCCGGATGCGGCTGCGCTCGTACAGATCGACGAACCGTCCAGCCCGGGCATCCTCGATGAGGCCGGGGATTTCGGATGAAGGGAAGTCCTGCGGCCTCTTGACCATCCACACGCCGTCATCGTTGATGACGAACACGATGACGTAGTGAAGCGCATGGCCGCTGGCGACCGTGCGGCCGATGAAGCGGATCATGATGTTGCCGCCGCCCGCCTTGTCGATCGGATCGGTGGCATAGGGGAGCTCGGCCAAGGCATAGCCGGTGATCCCGCAGGCGGCGAAGGTCAAGGCCGCTTCTTCCTCGAGACTCAAGGGCTGAGGCGGCTGTGTGCTCCGATAGGCCAGGGGTCCGCTCTTGAGCGCCATCCCTTTCGCAAACCGGCGGCTGCGCCGCTCGAGCAAGGCCGACAGCAGGGGGTACGTCCGTAGCTGGTCCATGATGACACCTCTCTGCTCGTACACTACGGAAGGATCAGCGGATTGGTTTTCTTCGAAACAGGTCGGTGCTGAGGGACTGAATGCGATCGAGGAAGAGCCGACCGTTCAAGTGATCCACCTCGTGCTGGAACGCGAGCGCTTCGAATCCGTGCGTGACGAGCGTGGCGGGTTGGCCCTCCGGCGTCGTCCCTTCGACCACGGTTTCCTCATAGCGGAGGACGTTCCCGGTGTAGTCCGGCACGCTGAGACATCCCTCGCGAATGATCCGCGGTCCCGACTGATCGATGATCCGTGGATTCAGCAGGATGACGAGGCCATGGCCGGTCTCGCCTTTCTTGCGCGCGACATCGACGACGATGATCTGGAGCAAGGACCCGATTTGTGGAGCCGCGAGCGCGACGCCCGGAGAGGCCTGAAGAGTGTCGAGCATGTCCTGGATCACCGCGGCGACCACAGGATCACCAGGGACTACCGGCGCGGCGCACTGTTTGAGCAGCGGATCGGGATACAGCAGGATGGGGCGGACGGACACGGGGCTCAGGAAGAAGGTTGAGGTTGAGGTTTAGGTTGAGGGCACAAGAAAGGCTAAGGCTGGAAGAGAGGTTGAGGCTAAGGTTGAGGTTGAGGGGCGGTCGGGAGCGGTACTCGGATGAGTAGAAACGGCGGACGGCTGTGTTCTCATTTCTCTACCTCCAAGCTCCTTCGGCAATCTTCGTTTTGGCCTTCACCTGAACCTAGACCTTCTTCTTGTCTTCCAGCCTTCACCTCAACCTTAGCCTCAACCTCAACCTCTCCTCTACAGTCTGACCTGCTCGAGGGCGCGAAACGTGAGATCGACGCCGAGCGCGGGTTTCAAGTCTTCGAGCGCGGCCTGCAGCGGCTCGGGAGAAACACCGGGCGCCAACTGAATCTCCAGGATCATGATGTAGACCGGCCGGTCCTCCGCCCCGACGACCCGTGTGTTCACGTCGGTAATGTTCCCGCCTTGATCGGCCACCACGCGCGCCACTCGCGCGACGATCCCCGGATGATCGGCCCCGTAGACGGACAGGATGAACAGCGGAAGGTCCGGTTCAGGAGAGCGGCGGGCGGCCCCGGCCGGGAGATCCCGACAGACGACGGTCAAGCCCAAGGGGGCGATGAAGGGGGCCAAGCGGCCTTCCACCTGTTCGGCGCGGAGCCCTTCAGGCAGCCTGACCGTGACCATCATCGTAAATTCGCCCCGCAGCCTAGTCATAGAGGTGTCTTCGAGATTGCAGCCGAGCTGGTAGAGCCCTTCCGCCAGCCCCGCCACGATGCCGGGCCGATCACGACCGAAAGCCGTGAGAATCGCATATTGAGCCATGGAATGAGCCGTGTGTGACGGGGCGGTCTTTCGAGCCTGCGCCGCTACTATGCGCGGCGCGGGAAGGATTATCAAGTCGTGCTTCGGGGTCCCGATCGGTCCAATCGGCCCTAGTGGCCCTCTTGTCAGCCTAGGTGAAAGCCGCTATTCTGCCGCCCTCATCCCGAGGTTTCCCATGCCTCGCAACGATCAGGTGACCCGCCAATGGCATGTGCTCCACCTCCTTGGAACCGCTCGTGGGCTGACACTCGATGAGTTGATGCAAGCGCTGCCGCCCGATTACCCCAGGCACCCGCGGACCCTCCGCCGAGATCTCGACGCGCTGGAGATGGCAGGCTTCCCATTGGTGAATGAACGGGTGGACGGGCGCGTGCGATGGCGGCTGATGGATGGATTCCGAAAGATCCCGGCCCTGAACTTCTCACCGACCGAGTTGATGGCGCTGCTCCTGGGCCGTCACCTGCTGAAGCCGTTGGAGGGAACGCACATTCATGCTGCCCTGGACTCCGCGCTGAACAAGGCGGCAGCCGTCCTGCCGGCCGCGGGGCATGACTACGTGCAGCAACTGCAGGGCGTCCTGACGGTCGGGATCGGACCGCACAAGGTCTATCGCCAGCACCGGGAGAACATCGATCGTCTGACGCACGCGATTGCGCAGACGAAGACCGTGCAGCTTCGCTATTTCTCGGCGTCCCGCGGCCGGCTGAGCCGGCGGGAGGTCGATCCGTACCGCCTCTGGTATGCCTCCGGCGGCCTCTATCTCGTGGCCTACTGCCACCTTCGTCGCGACGTGCGCATGTTCGCGGTCGAGCGGATTCGGTCGGTCACCCTCACGGACCATCCCTATCAGATGCCGCTGGGATTCGATCTCGAGGCCTATGTGCAGGATGCGTTGACGGTGATGCGGGGACCACGAGTCGACGTGGAGCTGCTGTTCAAGAAGGAGACGGCCGCGTGGGCGCGTGATCGCGTCTGGCACCCCAGCCAGCAGCTCACCCAATTGAAGGATGGAAGGCTGCGGATGACGCTCGCGGTCGCCGATTCCCGCGAGCTCGTCGGGTGGGTCTTGAGCTTTGGGAGCGGCGTGCGCGTCGTGCAGCCGGAATCACTGCGCCGGGTGGTTGAAACCGAAGCCAAAAAGATTCTCGAGTCGTAATCTGCCCGCACCCAGGAGGCAACCATGCGCCAACCCAGGCAGACGCGAAGCGGAAGATCTCGGCAGGTTTGTTGGAGGAAACGGAGGAGCCGAGAGCTTATCACCTAGGCTCGGCCGCTTGGAGGACGTACGTGAGTTCTCCGTGAAGGCCCAGGCGGTCGGCCCAATCCCAAAGGTAGGTCAGATCGAGCTGGAGATGCGGATTTTTGATGATGCCCAGTGCGTCCTCGAAGTCATGGGGGCGGCTTGCCTTCAGCTTCATCACAATCAAATCTTCAGCGCTGCACACCCAGAGCGACATGCCAAAGAGGCGGAGACTTTGCCGGCGGGCCAGAGCCGACTCCTCCTGAGCGTCGGCCGAGAAAAGGAGATCGAGGGGAATGCCCGGATAGGCCCGATGGCCGAAGCGCAGCACGCGGTCTTTGGCCATGGGGTTCCGCTCAATCCATGTGGTGTCCGACTCGAACCCTTGAGATACGAGAGATTGGATCAGGGCAGTCTTGTCCCTTTCGCGAGACATCACGAGCAGGTCGATATCTTGCGTCGCACGAATTCGGCCCCACGCGTTCACAGCCAATGCCCCAACGAGGCAATACAGCGGCGGTGGTTGCGGCAGCGCCTCGATGATTGTTCGCAGGTAAGCCGAGAGCGGACCCTGCTCAGTCGGTGGCACAGTTGTCTCGCTGTTCCATCCGGGTGCCGGGGGCCGGGTCGTTCTGGCGGAAGGGGTTCTCGAAAGGAGCGCGTGGCGGGAGAGGGCCAGAGCCGAGGGCCGCGGCGCACGCGGCAGAAAATTGAAGCATGGCATCAGAGAGCTCGCAGGCCAAGAGAATCCCCTCTTCCGGGGTGGGGGGGTAATCGTCTGGAGAGATCTGCTGCGCGGACACATGGAGCTTCCGCAGCCAGATCGGCGGATTGAGCGGGTCAAGAGCCATAGGGGGATGGTACAGAAACGTGGAGAGAAAAACCACTCGATGTCGCGGGACCTCGGATGTCACACGTGGCTCTCGCTCCTTACCCGATTTCCGAACGGAAGTCGTCGTTCCTTTTCGGGAAGACGCCCGGCCAAAAGTTTCAGGAGTCCCGTGACCCCGGTTGTCACACCACTGCAGTAAGGTCGTGGGCCAGATGGAAGGTTGGGAGTGATGAAAGACGATCAAAATTTTGAGCAATGGTTCGAGAAAGCGACGGCGTGCAAGCCCTATCCTTTTCAGATTCGTTTCGCCTGCGAGCCGTCGTTGCTCCAAAAATCCCTCGCGCCTGGTCAGAGAGGGCAAGGGTCAGGGAGGCTCGGGCGGCGTGGGCCTTTTGTGAAATATGCCAATAGGCCTCGGCAAAATTGGGGTGGCGGTGCGGGGGGCTGTGGCGACGGCGGAGTCCAGGCGCTCATAGTCTGAGCGGGAGCAGTGCAATGCACATCGATTGGTCTTGGAGTGAAAGATGAGCGTGGCAGAGGGAACATCTCAGGATGTTGCTAAGCTGTGGCTGCGACACGCACTCGGCCTTACCGCTGGGGAATCACCTTTCCCCTGGCAGGAAGAACTTCTCCACCGGATGCTCAACGGCGGAATCCCGGAGGCTGTCGACATCCCCACTGGTCTAGGGAAAACTGCCGCTATGGCCATCTGGCTCGTGGCCCGCGCGTGTGGCGCCAAGCTGCCGCGGCGGCTTGTGTATGTGGTTGATCGGCGCGCCGTCGTGGACCAAGCGACGGACGTTGCGTTGGGACTGCGAGAATTCGTCGATGGCGACCCGGACATAAAGAGGGCCCTTGGCTTCCGCGAGGACCAATGGCTACCGATTTCCACGCTCCGCGGTCAGTACGTCGACAACCGCGAGTGGCTCGATGATCCCGCCGCACCCGCGCTTATCGTAGGCACGGTGGATATGATCGGCTCGCGCCTGCTGTTTGAGGGCTATGGCGTATCGAGGAAGATGCGTCCATACCATGCAGGACTTCTCGGTGCGGATACCCTGATCGTCCTCGATGAAGCCCACCTCGTGCCACCGTTCGAGCACCTGCTGCGAACCATTGCGACTGAGCCGGCCTTTCGGCCGTGCGAGGAGTCCAGCATGCCGGGCGTCCCGCCGTTCAAATTACTCTCGCTGTCCGCGACGGGCCGCACGCGGAGCGCCGATGTGTTCGGATTGACGGATGCGGATTTCGAGTGCCAGCTCGTTAAGAAGCGGTTGAACGCGAAGAAATCGCTGCATATCGAACCGCTCGACGGGGAGACCAAGCTGGAGGAAGCGCTGGCGAAGCAGGCCTGGGCACTCACGGACAACGGGAACAAGGCGGTCCGCGTGCTCGTGTATTCAGATAGCCGGAAGATCGCACAGAAGGCCAAGGAGGTCGTGGAAAAGCTCGCGAAGGGGAACAAAGAGGCGGGTACGCCCGCCCTCCAGATCGAAACAGAGTTATTCGTCGGCGGCCGCCGAGTGTTCGAGCGCGAGCAAGCGAAGGAGCGGCTGAGGGATCTCGGTTTCATCGCCGGATACAAAAGCGAGCGCACTCGCCCCGTGTTTCTTTTCGCCACGTCAGCGGGGGAGGTCGGCGTCGATCTCGACGCGGATCATATGGTCTGCGACCTCGTCGCCTGGGAGCGGATGGTCCAGCGCCTGGGCCGCGTGAATCGGCGCGGCGACGGGGATTCGATCGTCATGGTTTGCGTGGGGCCGAAGCCTGCACCGAGTAAGAAGGAACAGGAAGCGATCGAGAAAGAACAACGCCGCCACCAGTTGGACAAGAAAGAACGCGAGTTCGTCGAGGCGTACCAGAAGAAACTCGGCGAATGGGAGAACCGGCAGAAACCGCTTGAGCAACTTCGCAAGAAGAACGATGGAAGTCTCGACGCAAGCCCGGCTGCCCTGCAGGATCTCAAGACGCGCGCCACGAACGACACCGACTTGCAGAGGATTCTTGATGATGCGACTTCGCCCGAACCGCTCCGGCCGGCGCTGACGCGTCCCCTCGTCGAGGCCTGGTCCATGACCTCGCTCGACCAGCATCCTGGGCGGCCCGCCATACAGCCGTGGCTGCGCGGCTGGATAGAAGATGAGCCACAGACGGTGGTCGTCTGGCGGACGCATCTTCCTGTTCGCAAGGGTGGCGGGACACCCCGTAAGCAAGAGATTGAAGCCTTCTTCGAGGCGGTGCCCCCGCACACGAGCGAGCTTCTGGAGACCGAGACATTCCGCGTCGTCGAGTGGATCGCCGCTCGCGCCGAGAGCGTGTGGAAGCAGCCGGCGGACCAGGAGACGGCCACGAACCGGCCTCGTCTACATGGGCAAGACGTCGTGGTGTTCGTCCTCGATCCAGATGGAAGCTTAAGGAAGACTCTCAGCCTTGCGGAGCTCAAGTCGCCTGAAGACAAGAAGCTGAAGGGTGCCACCCTGGTCGTCGATGCGCGACTGGGAGGACTGAAGAATGGGCTGCTGGACGAGAATGTACCAACACCTCCGAAAACGGCGGACGACAACGACTGGCTCGGCGAGGGCGTGGTCGGGTTCCGGGTGCGAAGCGTCGAGGCGTCTGCGGCATTCACGCGAGACAGGAATTGGCGCGAGCGCTTCCGATTCGCATCGGACGTGACAGAGGACGGCGAGGCGAGTCGCTGGCTCCTCGTCGAGAAGTGGCGCCACGATGCCGCGACCGAGGAAGACCGCTCGGCTGCCAACCCTCAGCTTCTGGACGAGCATGAGTGCTGGGCCGAGGAGTGCGCTCGTCGTTTGGCAGAGGCGCTAAGACTCGAAGAGGAAGGAGAAAATCTTCTCGCCCTCGCGGCGCGCTTGCACGACGAGGGCAAACGCGCCGAACGCTGGCAGCGCGCCTTCAATGCTCTGAAAAACGGTATCTATGGCAAAACCGAGGGCCCGATCAACTACCGCCTGCTCGACGGCTACCGACACGAGCTCGGATCGCTCCTTCGCATCGAGGATGACGAGCGCGTCAAGAAGCTTTGCCCTGAGCAGCACGACCTGTTGCTGCACGTGATCGCCGCACACCACGGCTTCGCAAGGCCTGTGATCAACACAAGCGGCTGCGACGATAAGCCGCCTTCTATGCTCGAGGAGAAAGCCGTCGAGATCGCCCTGCGCTTCGCTCGCCTGCAAGGTCGTTGGGGACCATGGGGACTCGCCTGGTGGGAGGCACTCCTGCGGGCTGCGGATCAGCAGGCGTCACGCGACAACGACGCACGCGCCGCCAACGGAGGAGGTGCCTGATGGCACAAGCCTCGATCCCTGTGGATCTCTTCAACCCCGGACAGGTCTTCGCCTGCTTGGGTTTTCTCGAGGCGGCGGACATCTTGCTCGGGAACGCGCAAGGCAGTTTTGAATGGGCACAGTCTGGCGACTTTTTCAAGTTGCGTGCAAATGGGGATACAAATCCTGTTCAAGCGGTCTTGTCATTCTTGAGAACTGCCGACGTGAAGTGGTTTAGTCCTTGCGATGATCTCAAAGAGAGGGATGGTGGTGAAACGGAGGTTCTCCCAGGACTAGCGGCCTCCGGCGATCCGAAGAGCTCGGACTTACCCGGAGTCTTTCGTGGTCAGCACGGTAGCGTGGAGCGTGAAATCCCATTCGGCTATTGGGCAGATGGCTCCGGACGGTTTGCAACGACATTCAAGAAATCGACGAACGGTGCCTCGTCACACATCCGTCTCAAGAATGCCTTGGACGCAATACGGCGGCTCAACCGAGCGCAGGCAGAGTCGGATCCTCTCAACCAGGACGCTCGAACGGAATCGCTGTTTCGGCTTGATCCTCGAGGGAGTGTCGATCCAATTCACGGGGGATTCTCTCCCGATACTCTACGCAAGGGGGCGAAAGGCGGTCTCGACATGAGGGTGGCCACATACCCTCTTTGTGAGCTATTGGCGATCCTTGGATTGGAGCACGCCAGGCCTGAGCGCCTAGACTCGAATCACTTCGCATACAACGTCTGGGATCGTGTGTTGCCTCCTATGCTAGCACGTGCCGCCATTGGTGGATGTCTCGTGTACGGTCGAGTGCGACGCTTCGTCGTTGAGCATGTGGAGGTCACGAAAATGGGTGACAGGAAAATGAGCCACATAACCGAGGAGCTAACAACATGACACACGAAATCTATCAATTTGATGACTGGGCCACAAATGCAGCCGGCCCAGTGGCCCTGCGCCTGACGCAGAAGCTCCTGCCCGTCGAGGAAAGCGGCATCATCTTCCCGCCGACGTACGCCGACATCGGCTACGACATCGACACGCTTTCGGACGGCACGCGCGTCGCGACGATCGACAGTGTCGGCTCGCAGGCCAATCGCCTGGAGCCGATTTTCAAGTCGGAGTCGAAGGACCACAAAGAGTGGCTCGTGCCGCAGATCGAGATTGTCATCCGCCGCGAGGATTGTGGCGAATGCGAGGCATGCAAGAACAACGCGGAGACTGGTGAAACCAAGAAAGCAAAAAAGGAGGCGTGCAAGCAGCCGCGCGCGGTGACGCGCTCGCTGCTCGATCTGGCACACCGTGCCGCGGATGCAGTCGTGCAGTCCTCGCCCGAGCTTCTGAAGCTCATCGGGCCGGCTTTCAAGAAACTCCAGCGGGGCGACGCAAGCCTTCTTTGTGCCATCGCCCCGACCTCGCTCGTGTTCGGTGTCTGGGACTCGCGTGGTGACACGGGTGAGAAGCGCCCCCGGCTCGTGCGCTCAATCATCCGGGCCTGGGATGTGGAACCGCTGCATGCAGCAGCGCAGTTCAACTCGCTGTGGAAGCTGTTGGATGACGAGCAGCAAGGAGCGCTGACCAAGGAAGCCAAGGACAAGAAAGTGAAGCTGTCGGAAAAGGGCCTAGCTGACGCGCCTGGTGTATTCCGGCCCAAGATCAAGGCTCCGCAATATCTGAACGGGTCTCCTAATCCTGAAGCGCGCATCCTCGGGGGCGTTCTCGTCAAGGGCCGGATCGAGCGTGAGGTGACGGTGAACCTTGTCGCGCTGCGCGGCCTGCGGGGCGCGAATGGTGACGAGACCGCCGCAATCTGGAAGTACCTGCTCGGCCTCTCGCTCGTGGCGGCGACCGCCGACATTGAGCTATTCCTCCGAGAGGGCTGCCTGCTCCGCTACGCCGAGAACGGAGACCAGTGGTACCAGGTGGCGCGGCGGGGCGAGCCCACGGCGATCACCTTGGACGCCGCTACAGTGAAGAACTATGCGACGGGTACAGTTGGCCTATTCCGCTCGAAGTGGCCCGAGGTGTTCAAAGATAAATGGCCCAAGGACTCACAGCAATCGCCCGCGCTGAAGTACGAGTTCGACCTCGCAGAGGCGAAGAAACTGCTCGCGAAGAAGACCGCAGAGGAAGAATTGGTTCCGGAGTAGCAGTCATGAGCGCACTGGTTATCCACGTTCGCCTACACGACGGACGCTATCACGGTAAGGGCGACTGGCCACCATCGCCCGCGCGTCTCTTCCAGGCGCTCGTCGCAGGGGCAGGGATTAGTGGCCCGATCGAGCATACCGAACGAGAAGCGCTCGCGTGGCTCGAAAGACAGGGCGCTCCGATTATCGGTGCGCCACGCGCTTGGCAGCCTCGTCGTAGTGTCCTGTTCTATATGCCGAACAACGACAGTGACAGCATCGGGGGTGACGCAGCGCAGATAGCAAAGATCCGGACTGCCACCAAAGTTTTCCGGTCTTACTTCTTCGATTCTTCCATCCCGTTCGTGTTCGCGTGGTCAGTGGGACAAGTGCCTGACGATGAGAATAACGCGAAGGTGATCCAATCCCTTGCCGAGCGTCTTTATCAGTTCGGTCGCGGCATCGACATGGCCTGGGCTTGGGGCGAGGTGCTCAATGACAGCGAGTTCGACGAATTATTGGCAGCGTACCAGGGCCAGGTCTTCCGGCCATCGGCGAGCAACAGCGGGTTCGCGCTTGCTTGCCCAGGCGGGGGCTCACTCGAGAGTATCGAGCGCCGATACCAGGCTCAAAGCCGGCGATTCCGCTACGAGCAACGTGGCAAATCCGTGAAGATAGTCTTTCGACAGCCTCCGAAGCCTCGGTTCCAGACAGTCGCCTATGACAGTCCTCCCGCTCATCAGCTTTACGAGCTTCGTGAGCCGACGGCCGAGGGGAAGTTCGCTCCGTGGACCTTGGAACGCGTCTACACTCTCATTGCACGGCTGCGCGACAGCGCGGTGGAGCGGCTTAAGCGCGCGATGCCCGCGCGTACGACGGAGATCGAGCGAGTACTTGTCGGCCGCAAGCCCGACGGCATGAACGGCGGGCCGCCCGAGCACCGGGTGCGGATCGTCCCGTTCCCCTCCATCGGCCACCTCCACGCCGACCGCGATATCCGGCGCGTGCTGATCGAGGTACCGCCCAACTGCCCGCTCCGGCCAGGTGACGTGCACTGGGCGTTCTCCGGCCTCGACGTCGTCGGTCTGGCGACCAGCGACTTGCATGTTGTCTTGACCCCTGCGGACGACTCGAGCTTCCTCCATCACTACGGCGTGAGTGACGAAGGACGCCACCGGGTGTGGCGCACGGTAACGCCGGCCGCACTCCCTGAGGGCGCCCGCCGCCGGCGGATCGACCCTGCGCACCAGCGCGACGAAGCGAAGGCAGGACGTGAACGCGCCACGGAACAGGTACGGGCAGCGGCCGCGGTCTGCCAGGCGCTCCGGCACGCCGGGGTGAGAGAAGCCGTGGAAAGCATTCGCGTGCAGCGTGAGCCCTTCGAAGGGAACGGGGCGCGGGTCGAAGCATTCGCCGACAGCACTCGATTTGACAAACACCGCCTTTGGCACGTCGAGATCGCCTTCGCGGCACCGCTTCGAGGACCTCTCGTTATCGGCGATGGTCGGTTCCTCGGCTTGGGAGTGATGGCACCGGTACCGACTGTTCCAGTGAGCCATACGTTCGTGGTCGAGTCGGGACTTGTGAAAACGCCAGGTCCCATCGAATTGGCGCGCGCCTTTCGCCGAGCGGTGATGGCCAGAGTGCAGACGGTGCTCGGAGATACGGTAGTCTTGCCCCCGTTCTTTACGGGACACGAGAGCAATGGAGCACCCGCTCGATCAGAGAGCGATCCGCATCTCTTCTTTCTGTTCGTGCCGTGCTCATCGCGACTGATGGTTATTTCGCCGCATATCGTTGAGCGGCGAGAGCCGAAAGAGGCAGAACGGAAACACTTGCATGTATTGGATAAGGCGCTGTCCGGATTTTGTGAGTTGCGAGCCGGTTCCATTGGATGCCTAAGCCTACGAGCCATCTCCATTGATCCCGATATGGATCCGCTCTTTGCTGTCTCGCGGGTATGGGAAAGTGTGACCCCTTATTCGGTTACACGCCACATGAAACAGGGCAGTGCGGCCGAGGCGCTATCCGCCGACCTCTGTTCAGAGTGCTTCCGTCGCGGCCTTCCCAGGCCAGTGGTCATACCGGGCGAGCTATGTGGCATACCCGGAACAGGTTTGAGTGGTCTCGCTCGCTTGGCTTTTCCCGTACCAGTTCAGGGGCCTCTGATTTTGGGAAGAAACCGCTATCTTGGCGGTGGTTTGTTTGTCGGGAGACCTCGCGAGTAGCGCTCTGGTACGATGCGCCTAATTGCTATGGTGTCGTCTTATTATAGTGACTGGTCGGTGACGACGACGAGCCCGTCAGGAGCGTTCCGGTTGACCTTTCTCGCTCCTGTTCGCGGGCCGATCACTCTCGGTTGTCAAGCCACTTCGGCCTGGGACAGTTCGTGCCAGCGGATAGTGTGAGGCGCGACCGTAAGGCGTAAAAGGGATGCGACAGTCATGAAGTATGAGTGTGAAGCGTTGATGTGGCCGTTACAGATCTTGCGCTGTCCGTGTCACGAGTGGGGTATAGATCGAAAAGGAGACGGTGCTGTGGGGATGACGACTTCGACGGCGATGCCGACTGAGCCGGGTTGGAAAGTTTGAGGGCTCTCACGACACGTTCGTGAGAGACCTGAGGGAGCTTGGTCATACGCTGACTTCGACGGTCCTCAGCTTCTTGAGGCGTTTGAGCTCCTCGATGCTTTCGAGGTACGTCTTGATGGCATCTTTGATGTTTTCCAAGGCTTCTTCTTCAGTCTCACCTTGGGAGACGCATCCCTTTAAGGTTGGGCAAGACACCACATACCCGCCGGCTTCGAGATCCTGTTCTATGATGATTGGATATTCCATGTGCACCTCACCCAGGCTTCTAGTGGGAAGCAGTATAACAGAGTGATGGAGATATGTGAGCAAGAGGAAGAGAAGATCACATCGGGAGTTGCAAGCGCGATCTGGAGGTGGCCTATGCGCACGGTGATCGTCCTATTCATTGTCTTGCTTCCCCTGACCGTTCACGCCGAGTATTTGGGTGACCTCAGCGCAAATCCATTCAACCCCGACTCCCTGGCGAATCCGTTTGGCGCCGGATCGCCGTTTGCTCTGAACAGCCCCGCCAACCCATTCGGCCCGTTCGGCAGCCCGTTCAGCAATCGGTCGGCCACGAACCCCTTTGCGACTCATGCGCCGCGGCTCTACGATCAGGAGGGAAACTACCGGGGCAAGTTGAGCACGAACCCATACGACCCTGATTCCATCAGCAACCCGTTCGGCCGTTACGGCAGTCCCTTCTCGCCGGAGAGTGTGAACAATCCATTTGGTGCTGGGAATCCGTTTCGGCACGGCAGTCCGACCAATCCATTCGGGTCGGGCTGGATCATCATCGGGGAATAAGGAGGACGCGGCTCCCAGGGATTGAGCTCTGTTGCTTCTTGCTCTTTGACAACTGAATAGAGAAGAGAGAGGCACAACATGGAGACCAGAGAGCCATCCGCGCTGGTGGTGGAAGAGCCGCTCCTCCCTGTTCGGATGCTGAACGAGTTCACGTACTGCCCGAGGCTGGCGTATTTGGAATGGGTGCAGGGTGAATTTGCGGACAGCGCCGATACGGTGGAGGGGCGGTTCCACCATCGCCGGGTGGACCTCGAACCGAAACGGGTGCTGCCGGATGACTCAGGTGAGAGGGATGACGATGCCGTGATTCATCAGCGATCCGTGTGGCTGTCCTCTGAGCGCCTCGGCCTCACCGCCAAGATTGATCTCGTGGAAGGGGTGGGGACCAGCGTGGCCCCGGTCGACTATAAACGCGGCAAACGTCCGCACGTTGAGAAGGGAGCGTGGGAGCCTGAACGGGTGCAGGTCTGTGCGCAGGGATTGATCCTACGTGAGCACGGGATGGATTGTACCGGGGGCTTCTTGTACTTCGTCGGCTCTCGCGAACGCGTGACGATCTCCTTTGATGGGGAGTTGATCGAGCGCACGCTGAACCTGATCCAGGAGATGCGGCGGACTGCCCGAGAAGGACGAATCCCGCCGCCGCTGGTGGATAGTCCCAAATGTCCGCGGTGCTCGCTGGTGAGTATTTGTTTGCCCGATGAGGTCCGCTGCTTGAGCAGCACGGACGACAACGAAGTGGGGACCATTCGGAAACTTCTTCCGACACGGAACGATGCCCTGCCGCTGTACGTCCAGCATCCTGGGGCCCGCGTCTCGAAGGATGGAGAATGTCTGAAGGTCTTGGACCGCGATCAACTCTTAACCGAAGCCAGGATCGTAGAGACCTCTCATCTGGTGCTCTTCGGCGCCGTGCAGGTCAGCACCCAAGCGATTCAAGAGCTGTGCAGGAGGGAGATCCCAATTTCCTACCTGTCCAGCGGTGGGTGGTTCTATGGCCTCACGACAGGTATGAGCCACAAGAACGTCGAGCTTCGCCGGCGGCAGTACGCCGCAGCGGCTGATGCAGAGCGGTGTCTGCTCCTAGCCCGTCGTCTGGTCCAAGCCAAGATCGCGAACTGCCGGACGGTGCTGCGTCGCAATCACTGCGCGGTGCCCGAAACGGTCCTGCGGGATTTGAAAGTGGACCAGCAGAGCGCGGCAAAGGCGGAATCGTTGGATGTGCTCTTGGGCATTGAAGGAACGGCAGCTCGCCGATATTTTTCCGAGTTCGCGGGCATGCTCAAGGCCGACGCCAGCCCGGGGACGTTTGATTTTGATGGGCGCAATCGGCGTCCACCCCGAGATCCTCTCAACGCACTGCTGTCGTTGGCCTACGCCATGCTCGCACGAGAATGGACGGTGATGCTGCATGCAGTGGGACTTGATCCCTATCTTGGGTTTTACCATCAGCCTCGATACGGCCGGCCGGCCCTCGCACTCGATCTCATGGAAGAATTCCGGCCGCTCGTGGCCGACTCCGTCGTGTTGACCGCGATCAACAACGGCGAGATCCGATCGACCGACTACATCCGACGTATGGGCGCGGTGTCACTGACCCCAGAAGGGCGTCGGCGATTTATCGAGACGTATGAGCGACGGATGGGACAGGAGATTACCCATCCCGTCTTCGGCTATCAAATCAGCTATCGTCGAGTGTTCGAAGTGCAGGCTCGTTTGTTTGGGCGTTATCTCCTTGGTGAGATCGCGGAGTATCCGATGTTCCTGACGCGGTGACCCATGCGGCGGCTGTACATCGTCACGTACGACATCTGCGATCCCAAACGCTTGCGAAAAGTGTTCAAGACCATGAAGGGGTTCGGGGCCCATCTCCAACTGTCAGTCTTTCAGTGCGACCTGCCTGACGTGGATGTGGTACGGATGCGTGCGACATTGTCAGAGATCATCCACCATGGAGACGACCAGGTTCTGATCATCGATCTAGGGCCGACAGAAGGACGACCTATTAAGAGCATCGACGCGCTAGGAAGAAGCATGACCGTCGTAGAAAGGCAGGCGCAGGTCGTGTGAGTATTTCGCCGCCTGTGAACGCGAGCGGTCTTTTGGTGGCTCAGACGCTGGGAGCACTCGCCGGTCCCGAAGTTGTTTTCCCAGCCGTTCGGGGTGAGTAGGAATAGGTGAAAACTGGTGCCCATGGTGGACAAGCAGCAAATGCTCCGAGGAAGCTCTCGCAAAGGAGGCAAAATAGCACATACATTTAGTCGGTTCTAAGACGACCGATTCCACGGCTCAAATGCCGTGGCCCCATTGAAGCGTACCATTCCTCCAACAAGGTCGCCACAAGTTGGCTCGATTCCACGGCTCAAATGCCGTGGCCCCATTGAAGCGCGCAGATGAAGGCACCGCCAGGGACGTGGCCCATTAGATTCCACGGCTCAAATGCCGTGGCCCCATTGAAGCCCTTTCCCTATGTTCCGCTACCCTGACTCTTATTTTGGATTCCACGGCTCAAATGCCGTGGCCCCATTGAAGCGCGGTGCAGCCGATGAAGCAGGGCGCCAAGCGCAAGGATTCCACGGCTCAAATGCCGTGGCCCCATTGAAGCTTCCGCTCGGCGGCGAGGACCTGGGCGGCCGCCTCCGGATTCCACGGCTCAAATGCCGTGGCCCCATTGAAGCGCGCGGTAGGCGAAGAGCGCGAGCGCCCCGTCGCTGTGATTCCACGGCTCAAATGCCGTGGCCCCATTGAAGCGTCTCGTAGCCGCGCAGCTTCACATTCACGCACTCGGATTCCACGGCTCAAATGCCGTGGCCCCATTGAAGCCCAGGGATGCTTGCTCCTAGGGCCTGCAAGGCCCAAGGATTCCACGGCTCAAATGCCGTGGCCCCATTGAAGCTCACGCTGACCGGACATACCGCCAGCGCCGCCGATGGATTCCACGGCTCAAATGCCGTGGCCCCATTGAAGCCATCTGTTTCCGAATCTCCGACAGGCTGACCCGCAGCACCGATTCCACGGCTCAAATGCCGTGGCCCCATTGAAGCCCGTCGATCGTGTAGCGCTTCGGTTCCGCCGCCTCCTGATTCCACGGCTCAAATGCCGTGGCCCCATTGAAGCTGAGCCTGAATTCACAGGGGGTGACAAGATGTCACGGATTCCACGGCTCAAATGCCGTGGCCCCATTGAAGCAAGGTCGGGGAGATCGTCGGCATCGAGGGCGAGCTGCCGATTCCACGGCTCAAATGCCGTGGCCCCATTGAAGCGAACATGCGGGAGGCCGTCGAGGAGGCGAACAACCGATTCCACGGCTCAAATGCCGTGGCCCCATTGAAGCCCCGGCACCGCGGAGTAGCTCGAGAAGTCCGGCCGGAGATTCCACGGCTCAAATGCCGTGGCCCCATTGAAGCGTTGCTTGGGGACGGCCAGCGGACCTGGCCCCAGACGGATTCCACGGCTCAAATGCCGTGGCCCCATTGAAGCTCCGCGATCAGGCTCGGGTGCAGCGTCCGCATCAGAGATTCCACGGCTCAAATGCCGTGGCCCCATTGAAGCAGCTCAACGACAAGTTTCGGGGCATGCCCGACGGGCCGATTCCACGGCTCAAATGCCGTGGCCCCATTGAAGCCCGGCAAGCGTGGGCATCTGCGGCAGCGCCTTCGTCGATTCCACGGCTCAAATGCCGTGGCCCCATTGAAGCACGTGTGCTCCGCCAAGCGCAAGCGGAACAACATGGATTCCACGGCTCAAATGCCGTGGCCCCATTGAAGCTTGCGCGACGGTACGAGCGGCATCCTTCTCCGACCCGATTCCACGGCTCAAATGCCGTGGCCCCATTGAAGCACATTCACCGTGCGTGGCACGGCAAACCATTCTTCGATTCCACGGCTCAAATGCCGTGGCCCCATTGAAGCGCTCAGGCTCGGCCAGTGGTCGAATTCGACGGCCACCCGATTCCACGGCTCAAATGCCGTGGCCCCATTGAAGCTAGGCGTGCATTAGTTGCCTACGGCAACATCTTGAATGATTCCACGGCTCAAATGCCGTGGCCCCATTGAAGCGCGCCCGACAGCCCTTCGACAAACATCTTGAACCGCGCGATTCCACGGCTCAAATGCCGTGGCCCCATTGAAGCGGGCAAATGGAGTTTGCGGCGAGTGACGTGTCGGCCGGATTCCACGGCTCAAATGCCGTGGCCCCATTGAAGCTTCTGCTTGGGGGCCCCCTTCTGCATGGCTTCGAGCGATTCCACGGCTCAAATGCCGTGGCCCCATTGAAGCCAGAAAGACGTGAAGCGGGCGCTCGAACGCATCGCAGATTCCACGGCTCAAATGCCGTGGCCCCATTGAAGCGAGGCGCAGGGTCCCCGACACCGACCTCCCAAGCAGGATTCCACGGCTCAAATGCCGTGGCCCCATTGAAGCGAGCAGCGCCCGCGGATGCATTCCATGACGACGCGCCGATTCCACGGCTCAAATGCCGTGGCCCCATTGAAGCGATAAGCTGCAACGTTCGACTCTGGACGCACTGACGGGGATTCCACGGCTCAAATGCCGTGGCCCCATTGAAGCGCACCCTGTCCGGTCGAGAGTACGATCGTCGTCGCCGATTCCACGGCTCAAATGCCGTGGCCCCATTGAAGCTTTCTGACCCTAACTGTCAGTCGACCTTTGTCGTCGATTCCACGGCTCAAATGCCGTGGCCCCATTGAAGCTTGAATTTCCATCCACACCGAGTCGTGCATCGTGTAGATTCCACGGCTCAAATGCCGTGGCCCCATTGAAGCGCGCTTGCGGTCAGATGCGCGCCGGGAATCCCGGCCGATTCCACGGCTCAAATGCCGTGGCCCCATTGAAGCAAGGATTCCGCGATCACCGCCCGCTTCCGATATGACGATTCCACGGCTCAAATGCCGTGGCCCCATTGAAGCACGATGTCCGGGTCCGCTTCGAACCGACCATGATCGATTCCACGGCTCAAATGCCGTGGCCCCATTGAAGCATCTGACTCCCCCCTTCTTATCGGATCCGCATTCGCCGATTCCACGGCTCAAATGCCGTGGCCCCATTGAAGCGCGATTTCAGCCATCGATCACCGCCGCCTCGCCTTGGATTCCACGGCTCAAATGCCGTGGCCCCATTGAAGCATCGCCTGCAGCTCGGTCTTGAGGGTCTTCACTTCGATTCCACGGCTCAAATGCCGTGGCCCCATTGAAGCGGGAGTAGTACAACATCCCGTTCACGCGATCTGCGGTGGATTCCACGGCTCAAATGCCGTGGCCCCATTGAAGCATGTACTGCTTGTCAGGATTCAGGCTTTCAGTTCCCTCTTCATCGGGAATGGTGATTCAACGGGCTTGCGCGTGCGACGCGGGTGCTGCGGTTTGACTCTTTCAGTTCCCTCTTCATCGGGAATGGTGATTCAACACTGGTCAATCACACGGCGCCCCAGAACCTGGTGTTGCTTTCAGTTCCCTCTTCATCGGGAATGGTGATTCAACGTGCTCCAGCGCCCCGAGGTCGCTGGCCACCCCCTGCTTTCAGTTCCCTCTTCATCGGGAATGGTGATTCAACGATCTGGGCCTCGACCGGGCCGTGCTGGCCCAAGCCCTTTCAGTTCCCTCTTCATCGGGAATGGTGATTCAACTTCTTCCCCTTGTTCGCTGGCCCTGCCGCACGTGCTGAACCTTTCAGTTCCCTCTTCATCGGGAATGGTGATTCAACCTTCTCCAAAGGCCAAGCATGGCCGCCTCCGTTTTCACTTTCAGTTCCCTCTTCATCGGGAATGGTGATTCAACGCGCATCGCAAGCCGGTCGTGGCACTCGGGACGCCCACTTTCAGTTCCCTCTTCATCGGGAATGGTGATTCAACACTGACAAAACCCTGCTCGCCCTTCTAGAACGAGCAGCTTTCAGTTCCCTCTTCATCGGGAATGGTGATTCAACCTCCCGCATCCGCGCGTAGTAGCTGTCCCGGTTCGTGCTTTCAGTTCCCTCTTCATCGGGAATGGTGATTCAACCCATATCCATCCCGGGAAACAGGGTCGTCCGCCCCTCCCTTTCAGTTCCCTCTTCATCGGGAATGGTGATTCAACAGGGACGACCGCACGGGCGGGGTGGGGGTCGGAGACTTTCAGTTCCCTCTTCATCGGGAATGGTGATTCAACGGTCGGGGATTTCGACCAGTCCTTGTAGAGCCCGTACTTTCAGTTCCCTCTTCATCGGGAATGGTGATTCAACCAAGTAGACATCGACCTTCATGTCCCGACCTGTCGCTTTCAGTTCCCTCTTCATCGGGAATGGTGATTCAACATCACGTCCCGCTGCGTCGGCAGCACGTCCGTGACCTTTCAGTTCCCTCTTCATCGGGAATGGTGATTCAACGCGCCAGCGGCGAGCCCGAGAAACCATCCGCACAGGACTTTCAGTTCCCTCTTCATCGGGAATGGTGATTCAACCACGAATCGCTACCGGACGGCCGTGGGCGGCTATGCCTTTCAGTTCCCTCTTCATCGGGAATGGTGATTCAACTTGGGCCTTTGAGTACGTGAGCAAGCACTGGATTCTGGCTTTCAGTTCCCTCTTCATCGGGAATGGTGATTCAACGAATTCCGTGACCTTGCTCACTTGGCACCTCCTTCGCTTTCAGTTCCCTCTTCATCGGGAATGGTGATTCAACCTTTCCAAGCAGCGGCTCGCATCAGCGATACTTCTCTTTCAGTTCCCTCTTCATCGGGAATGGTGATTCAACGATGGAAGCCCTCCTTGGGCTCGCGCAGGCGCGTGCCTTTCAGTTCCCTCTTCATCGGGAATGGTGATTCAACCCGTCGACGACGATCGCAACCGCCGGGAAATATTTCTCTTTCAGTTCCCTCTTCATCGGGAATGGTGATTCAACAACGCTCAAGTATAAGAATGCCGATGTCATCTTCGACTTTCAGTTCCCTCTTCATCGGGAATGGTGATTCAACGTGGGCGACGACCGACAAGCTCTGTGGGGTGCTCGGCCTTTCAGTTCCCTCTTCATCGGGAATGGTGATTCAACGACAAGGGAGAGGTGGTGTGCTTTGGCCCCAACAACTTTCAGTTCCCTCTTCATCGGGAATGGTGATTCAACGCTACATCCCGCTCATCACGTCCGCGCGCGATTCCACTTTCAGTTCCCTCTTCATCGGGAATGGTGATTCAACGCCGGTGCCTTCTTCACGGCGGCTGCGGTGGCCTCCCTTTCAGTTCCCTCTTCATCGGGAATGGTGATTCAACGGTCTCTCGCATGAGTGTGCGCTGTATGACGACCGTCCTTTCAGTTCCCTCTTCATCGGGAATGGTGATTCAACACCGTCTCGGGCGCGCTCACGACGCAGATTACGCTCTTTCAGTTCCCTCTTCATCGGGAATGGTGATTCAACGCTCGGGGAGATCGGCGGCATCCGGTGCGATGCCCTCCCTTTCAGTTCCCTCTTCATCGGGAATGGTGATTCAACTCCCGGGTCGACAGGCCGATCTGGATCCGCTTCTCGGCTTTCAGTTCCCTCTTCATCGGGAATGGTGATTCAACCCAGGTGGTCGGATCCTCATGTGCAACCTGATTTACAACTTTCAGTTCCCTCTTCATCGGGAATGGTGATTCAACTGGCGCGATGAAGCTGCTCGATGTCATGACCGCGCCCTCTTTCAGTTCCCTCTTCATCGGGAATGGTGATTCAACCAAAGTATATATCAGTGCCAGTGCGTAGGTGAATTCTTTCAGTTCCCTCTTCATCGGGAATGGTGATTCAACCCGAGCAGCCGCGCGAGAAGCAGATCAGCGTCTACTTTCAGTTCCCTCTTCATCGGGAATGGTGATTCAACCCGACCTCGACCACGCCCTCGGTCGCCGGATCATGCTTTCAGTTCCCTCTTCATCGGGAATGGTGATTCAACGGCGGAGCGCTATGCCGTCATCACCCGATGGGAGTCCCTTTCAGTTCCCTCTTCATCGGGAATGGTGATTCAACCCGGCCTGCCAAGTTGGGCGGCCGGCATCATCGTCCTTTCAGTTCCCTCTTCATCGGGAATGGTGATTCAACCCGGGGGATGGGCGGCGACGCCGGTCAATAGCACCCTTTCAGTTCCCTCTTCATCGGGAATGGTGATTCAACCGTGCTGCATCCGGAGCGCCTCGAGCAGCCGCTACGCCTTTCAGTTCCCTCTTCATCGGGAATGGTGATTCAACTCGGGACCTTTCTGGGCCCGGAGGAGTTCGTGATCCTTTCAGTTCCCTCTTCATCGGGAATGGTGATTCAACACAGAGCGGGCGTAGGTTTCGAGGTTGGTCAGCGCGCTTTCAGTTCCCTCTTCATCGGGAATGGTGATTCAACTCTGCTCGACGCCGTTCGCCCAGCGGCCGTCGCTGCCTTTCAGTTCCCTCTTCATCGGGAATGGTGATTCAACCCGAGGTCAAGTTGGGCGACATCTATGGATTAGTGCCTTTCAGTTCCCTCTTCATCGGGAATGGTGATTCAACCGAAGGGCTGTCGGGCGGGAGTATTGATATTTTCGCGCTTTCAGTTCCCTCTTCATCGGGAATGGTGATTCAACCAAGCTGGGCGAGTTTAAGGACGTGGCGACCTGCGCTTTCAGTTCCCTCTTCATCGGGAATGGTGATTCAACCAGGCGCGGATCAATCGTGGTCGGCGGGACATACTCCTTTCAGTTCCCTCTTCATCGGGAATGGTGATTCAACTACGAAAACGTCGTCGCGTAAGCGCCAGCCGCCACACCTTTCAGTTCCCTCTTCATCGGGAATGGTGATTCAACGATACACGCGAGCAGGCGTTTTTGGACGATCAGCTCCTTTCAGTTCCCTCTTCATCGGGAATGGTGATTCAACCGCTCACGAAGACCTCAATAAAGCTAGCCAATTTAGGGTCGCAACGAGGCAAGTTGTCGAAAAACTCATATTTGCTTCAAACCGGGGTGGGTTTGCGAAAGGGCGCTCCGATGCCCTCCTGCAATCACGTGTGTCATAAAAGTCTGCCGAGTGTTATCACCCCCTACAGGCGAGCCGCCTACAAAACATCCCCACAATAGTTCCGGTATTCGCATTCGGTGCAGCGGGTGCGCAAAGACGTCGGGGAGGGGACACGCTGAGAGAGGATCATCTCTCGAATGTTGTCCAAGGCAAGGAGGGTCTGGGCTTTGAGCTGATCCGTGATCTCGATGGGTTCGATCCTGTTGCCGGGGATTAGATAGATGAAGCCCTGGGTCACCCTGCACTGGTGTGTGTCTTCGACAAGCAGGGCGTAGCCGCACAACTGCTGTACGTGATTGGCGCGAGCCGGTCCGGTCGATTGTTTGAAGTCCACCGGGTACCAGCCGGTGGAGGCTTCGATCAGGAGGTCGAGCTTGCCGCTCAGACCGAGCGCTTCGGACGTCAACCACACATGGAAGTGGCGGCGTCCGTCGGGCAAGCGATAGCGGCGAAGCGTTCGCCGCTGTTCCAGCACGTCGAGGCGCGCTTCCGCGGACTTTCCGTGCTCCATCTTGAACGTGGCCTTCCGCTCGGCCGGCATCACATAGTGGTAGTACACCACCCGCGGGCAGTATTCATACTGCTTCAGGTCGTTCACGCGGAGCATCAGCTTCGGTTTTACGGCCATCGGGTCCGTCCTGCTCCAGAGTCAGGTTGGCGCGAAAATCTTTTTCACAGACCGGCTGGACCAAGATCTTTCCCGGCCGGTCGCCAAGCGTCTCCTCGAGGCGAAGAAACAACTCCTCCCGTCGATTTCGACTGAGAGATCCGGAAAAGGCGCTGAACTGGATGCGCTCGAGCCCGTAGTCCTTGCACACCTCAGCCACCCGGGTGCGGGTCGAATCGTCCCGAATATCGTAGAGGACATAGGTCTGCAGCTCGTCCACGATCCGTCAACCGTTTCCCGTTATCCGTTTGTCCGCTGGCCGCGGTCCCAGTCCGCGGCCCGCCCACCGGGTTCAGCCGGTGGTGAAGCCTGATTTGTCAGTCGTTGAATAAAGCGATACATCATGGCCGCGAGCCTGTCGCCGGAATCGAGGAGATGGGTAAATTGATCGCTGTTCCTATGCGACAGTTGAAGACGCTTGGCTAATTCCAGACATGTGATCACCTCGTGGGCTGATCTCTACGCATACCAGAGGAAGCGGGTGAAATCGGTCTGTGTGGCAGCCTCACCCTTCTGCGATAGTGAGAGGGATTGAAACAACAGACCGCCGAATTTGATCAGAGAGGTTGTAGCGCTCGTTGGCCGGCAGCCCTTTAGCAAACAGATAAATCTCTTCACAATACGCCTGGCTTCCACCAAGATATTCAGCTTCCGATAGTCTTTCATTTGGTATCCGCAATCCGTTGTCCGCGACCCGCTACCCGCAGCACGCGGTCCGCAGCCTGCTACCGCGTGGCCCGCGACCTGCAGCCCGCTTTCCGGGGGCCTCAACCAAGTCCTTTCTCCAATCCGATCGCGATTGCAGGCGGGCGGCGGGTCGCGGACAGCGGGCCGCGGTCCCCATCACCACTTGAACGTGAACGGTGTATAGGCGCTGTCCCGCCGTAAAAAGCTGCACAGGCTGCGCGCTTGCATCTGAATGATCGACTTGATCTGGTACTTCTTGCCCTTGACGGGTTCGCTCGATTCCAGCCGTTCCAGAATTTTCGCCGCGTAGCGCGCCCGCGTGTCTTCATCCAGCATGCCGTCTTTGAACGTGACCGCCTCACCCAAATTGATGTGGGCGATGACCGTACGATCGACAACCGGCTGGCGAAACTCCTCGACGAGATCCAGCACCAGCGAGGGCTTGCCGGGACGGTCGACGTGCAGAAAGCCGGCGAACGGTTCCAGACCGGCGTTCAAAACCGCGCCCCACACCTGCGAATACAAGATGCCGTAGCCGTAGTTCAACAAGGCGTTCACGATGTCGGTGGCGCCCCGGTGCTCCCGCCCCATGAATTCGGTTCGCTGGCTGATGATCTCCTTCACGCCGTCCCAGTACAAGCGGCCGCCGGTGCCTTCATACCCCATCAAAGAATCCCGCACGTCGTCGATGCGGAATCCGGCGATCTGCTGAATGGCCGGCTTGAGATCGCGGATGTGATCGGCCAAGTGGTCGACACGCGCAAAACGTTCGGGATCCGTCTGCTTCAGATACTTTCCGAAATAACGGAGGAGCCGCTCCTGATTGGTCAGCTTGCCCGAGACGATCAATTTGCCGAACGTCACTCCACGGTCGTCATCGATCGCGGCCAACTGCTGGCGGCGCGAAACGACCGTGGCCGTGAGCATCGGGGACGAGAGCATGGCGTACGGTTTGCCGCCGCTGGTCAGAAAACTCAGACGGATGCCGCGCTGGCAGAGCTCTTCGATCAGGTCCGAAGAGAGCGTGACGCCTCGCGACGCCACGACGACCTCACTCAAGCGAAACAGAGGGAACTCATACACCACCGTCTTGCCTTGTCGCACCAGCAACCGTTCGCTCTTTTTGGAGAGAAACATGCCGAAGCCGGACAAGACCACCTGTGAGGTGTCGCCGGTCTTTACCATCCGGATGCCGTCATCGATAATGCGCTCGTCCCCATCGAGGATCTCGGTGTCGATCGGGATGACGACCGCCTCCGGCTCGCCGGTAAACAGATTGATCTGCGCCGGCGGGAGATTGCGGGCCGGGGATGGTGCTAACTCGGGGTGAATGCGGGGGAGGGGATCGGGCTCGGCATTATGTAGGCCCATCGTGTTCCCGCCAGGGTCAAGGAAGAAGAGAAAATCGGCCTAGTCGAGAGGGCCGATAGATTTGAAAGCCACGCCGGTCGAGTGTGAAAATCCGTCGCATCCGTTCCCGCTCGGCCACCCGCACAAGCGCCGCATCTGCAAGATCCATTGGGAGATCCCGATACTTCCGCATGAGCTCCCGCATCCGTGGGAGGTCACCGTCACCGATTGCGAGGAGCGTCACCACACCGCGTTCAATCATCTCCCACAGCGCCTCTTGAGCCTTCCAGGAGAAGTTCAACAGGTACATGGCTTCCGTGAAGGCCGGCCAAACAGTCCCCAGTGGCTCTTGCAAGGAGCGCAGGACCGCTTTGCATCGGTCATGATGCGCATCATCGGCATGAATCAAGGCCACCAATGGGCCGGCATCAACGAGAATCATGCTTGCCTAACGCGCTTCTCAAGCAGACGGCGACGAAACTTCTCGCCCGTCCGAATGGAGAGATCACGAGGCCCACCGTGGATACACCCGATCAAATCCGACACCTTGTCGTACGGCGGAACGGTCCCGTTCTGGTCCTTCTTCTGCTGCATGAGATTCCCAATCGCCTCACGGATCACTTCTGATTTCGTCTGCCCAGTCTTTTTCGCCAAGCGTTCCACCAATTGTTCTGTCTTGGCATCCAGTCGTACACTCATCGGCATGACGCATCCTCCTGATTGTAGGACAGGAGTGTACGACACTATCCAAGGCGTCTCAATGTGATTGAAGGCGTCAAAGCACCGGTCTTCGAACAGCACCTCCTCTTGGAGCCATGCACGACTCACCACTGCGGGTTCCATGAAAACGATCTGCTCCTTGTTATTCTGATGGAGCGTGGCGTTTCGCTTTCTCCGAGACGTCATAGGCATACACCATGACGTTCGTATCGATCAGTCTCTTATCCGCGCTCATGTAACTCTTCTCGCTTCCTATACCGGAGCTTCCCCATCGCAAATCCAGCTTCCAGCATGGCTTTTTGGCGGTTGACGATGTCCTGTTCTTCTTCCTCCGTGGCCTTCACGAGCACGAGAGCCTCAGTCCCGTCCACCACATCCAGTTTGTCCTTGAGCACCACCGTGTTGCCTTTCACGATGCCTTTGTACGTCTTCATGGCCTGTTTTCCTTCTCCTTTGTCATCTCCAGCGCATGCCCGGCATCATCGCCAAACGCCGGCTGGTTGTCATCTCATTCCGTCTGTCTGAAAGACCGCCGCCAGAGTTCGACCAGCAGCAGCGCCTGTCTGCCGTGCTTGGCACAGGCAGGTCGCGCCGGGGGGAAAGAGACACTGACTGCCACCGAACACATTCACCGGAATGCGCCGAGTGAGACTCCATGTCGACAGGTCATTCGGCCGTCAACAAGCGCTCAAGCAATTCCGCACACTCTTCCACAAAAGCCTACACGTCTTCTTGGACTGTCCGAGCCTCTTCTGGAGCAATCGTGGCAAAATCACCGTAGTCCGTGTTCTGACGCTTTTCAAACGAGCGCGGCAGCGCCTTCGCATGCGTGGTGCTCACTTGCCCGGTCGAGACGAAGTGCTTCTGGAACAGAGAGATGACACCGCTATGTCGCGAAGAATCGGCCTCTTTGACTGCGAGAAGAGCCCGGGCGGCGTAGAAGGCGGCATAGTAGAACCGGTTCACGGCCCCTATGGGCGACCCTTTCGTCAGCAGATGGTCACCTTCGGCAAACGCCTCCCGTGCGCGGGACATCCGGTGGCGAGCCAACGCCTTGACCTCTGGCTTCACAAAGAAACTCCTTCCGCGGCAATGTGGCGCAGAAACGGCGTGATCTTCCAAACCGGATCGTCAAGAATCGCTTTGCCGATCACACGTGGGGAAATGTAGACCTCGTGTGCGACGTTCACGTCGAAGGCGATGTCCAAGATTCGATCTTCGAGCTCCGGAGTCCTCTGATCGACCACGACCAGCACGTCGATATCGGATTCCTCGACATCACGACCCGTGGCCTTCGAGCCGAAGAGCTTCAGATCGACCAACTCAGTCCGAAGCTCTGAACGAACTCGCTCGGAAAATTCCTGGATCGCCGCTGCATCCTTTGGGTTGAGGTGTAAGTCGCCCTTCATGAGAACCTCCAGGAGACCACGGTCTCGGTTTCCAGACTTCGAGTCTTTCGCGAGTATCATCGCCAAACGCCGGCTGTTCATCATCTCATTCCGCAGGTCTGAAAGACCGCCGCCAGAGTTCGACCAGAAGCAGCGCCTGTCTGCCAGGGCACAGGCAGGCCGCGCTGAAGAAAGCGAATGTCAAGACGCCTGCTCTTCTCGACCAGACGAGAGCAACGACTCCGCCCACCGCACAACACGCTCGGCGAGTTCAAGAGCCTGAACGTAATCCTCCTTCGTGACCTCTTCGGACAATCCGGGATACCGAGTTTCCACAGCATAGCCGGTCAACAGCCCCGCCCGTCGAATCTCTTCCGAAACCGCCACACCGCTCTGTTCGAGGATGTCAGCAAGTCCATGATGGCGTGGGTTTTGGGAAACGCCACCTTCCGATCAACCAGCAACGCTTTGATGGCCTTTTCTGCCGCCTGTTGGGCATCAAAACAGAGATCTTCGTACAGCACCTCAGGAGCAGTGCGGCCTGCTCTCGCTCGGGCAAGGTTGCTGCGGGCTCGGCGAAGCCATTCCGTCGCCTGCGTCGGGTCGCGATGATTAGGCGGCATAGAGCAACTTGCCCTCCTTGAGTGCCGGACCGATGATCGTCCCGACCTTGTCTTTAAATGCCTCGATGTCGTCCGGCGTGACGACAATGATATCCACCGGGACCGCGGTGCCGAACAGTGTTAGATAGATCTGTTGTGCCAGTCGCCTTCGGTGCGGAACGCCGGCCTTGACGACCAGAAGATCAAGATCACTGTCCGGTCCCATCTGGCCCCGCGCCGCGGAGCCGAATAAGATGATTTGGTCAGGCTGCGCCACTTCGACAATGCGGCGCACGATCTCGTCGAGGATACTCTGATCAACTGTTGTGCCGTGCATCGGCGTTTATCCTTCTCGATAATTCAAGCAGCAGCAGCGCCGCGCCGTCGAAGGCGATAAAACTCTTTCTACTTTAAAATGGGACTTTCTAGTCTGATCCGATTCTGTTTTTACAAGTTCCTTGGCCAAGTAAGGTCTTCTTTGGTGATTAAATACGTTTCTGTGCCTGTGTTAAGGAGGAAACCTTCGGACGCTTTCATGCATCCGGTAAGAGCAGGAACAGCAGTTGAGAATGGACCAACGTCATTCGAACGGAGGGCAATGCTCATTCCACCGGTCGGGGTCAGCCCAAGGCGTTCCAGCGTCCGATTCATGCTCCCATCGCGACAGATAAGCGGCTGGAGTAATGGTCCCTCGGCGGTTCCTTTGATCTCCTGCAATTCCACCCACCCTGGCGGGCCAAGAAGCGATCCTTTGCCTCGGAAGGCGTGTTTTGAACCCAATCCCAAGTCAGTGAGGACGATCTCAAGCAAGCGTATCGCTTTCTGAAGTTCGTCCCGTGATTCGCCGATGAAGGCTGTTCGCCAATGCGCACCTGGGACGCGAAAGATATGAGCACTCTGATTAACACGGGCTGTCATGACTTCTCGGATAGATGGAAATAATGCGTCATTCTTCGGATCAGGGCGAAGCACGGTAAAATCTAGAGCATCAAGTCCTACGTCAATTTCTACAGGGCGCCCGCATGTGGTGCATCGGCTCCGAACCGGTGAGTCGGAATCGTTATTTCTGCTCCCACGAAACCGCAAGGAAATCCGGCCGGTCTGGTTCATTTCGAGGTGGTGGCACTGGTCAGTCATTCGGAGCGCGGCATTCTTCATTGATCCCAATGCGGTCGCCGTTCCGTCATAAATGATGTTAAAGGCTTCCTCTCGCAAGCCGCTCTCTTGAATCAGGACAGCGTCCGTGATTGCTACTCTTGGGAGTTCATTAATTAGGCCTTTGTACCATCGTGAGAGGGCTTGAATTGAGGACTGCGCTGCATTCAGGGCGTTATTGAATTCCGCGGCGTAGTTGGTTCCTTGGGTAAATAGGTGGGCCTGAAGCATTGCTCCAGCTATGGAACTCCGGTACAGAGAGTTGGCCGGCACAAAGCGATTGCTCCTTGCCGTTGTTTCTGAGCATGCCGACTCTTCCAAGGACCGGAAGTCAATCACTACGGCCCACATTATCGGCCTCTCTGTCCTCGTTTGCGGCCACCGCGTTGCTGGTCTGTTGTGATTCCTGATTTTGCCGCTGCTGCCTGAGTCCCCTCAGAGGGACGCGCTGCCGCCTGGCGAGCCGTCTCAAACTCCTCCATGATGTTCGCAATGGCTCGTTTGGGACGGATCAAATGGGCTATCACGCTTGCGGCAAAGGAGGCGAGGTCTTGAAAGACCTGCTGCTTGGCGTTGTTGTTGGGAGAGTTAAGCGGTTTCAGTGAGGAAAGGTAGGTCCGCAGCCGGTCAATCGCTTGCGTGCCGCGATAGCGGATCAGGACAGCCTCTTGCTGTTCATCATCTTTGATCGCCTGGCAGTTAGCCCCAAACCTTTCCCTCACATTCTTGTTGTTCCCAGCCAATGGCTCATCAAAGCACTTCTTGATTCCATCGGCATCCTCAGTCACATCGACGGGGGTACTCGCCAAAGGAGGCCTAATTGTGAAACCCTCCAGGCTGAGTATCTCGTCGACCACGAGCATCGGTTCTCCGCCGCCATTTTTGTCAATCGTCCACTTGCCAGAGTTGTTCTGGAAAGCGATGCTCCAAACTCCTGCGCCGCTGGAAGTCTTCGCTCCCCGCCGGATATCCTCGACTAGGTGCTCATAGGCCAACATTCCCAACTCAAGCTGGGTTGGATTGAAGAGCGTGGTTTTGACATAGCCAAGTCCTTTGAACATGTGCTCTCGGAGGATCATCATTCCGCCGAGAGCCACTTGGCCGGACTGAGCAGTGTTCTCCACCGTGTCTGCTGTGTCTGGATCACCGGTACGGGGGGTGCGATTGCGGACCAAGGCTTCAGTCAGAGATGGTTCGACGGTCTGTCCGTCCACATTGATCATCAGGTCCTTCGCAGCGCTTTTGACTGTACGGAATGTGCGGAAATCTGTTTCTTTAAACTTCTTCTCCCAGTTGTGAGGCAGGCTCACTCCGACCGACTGGGTAGTTGCAGCAGATCCCTCCGCAATACAGGCAGGGCAGGCACCGCATGGTGTGGCAGGGCTACACGCTGCCATCTTGACAAGCAGGGCTTTGAAAAACGCCTTATAGTTCCCTGCCTTGTCAGGAGGAACAACAGGCTGAAGAATCTGATTGAATACCGAGTCAGCAGTCCCCTTGTAGCTCTGGCTTTGCTGAGAGATTGTGTCTGCGGATGCAGTTGCGTTCTGCTCCGGTTGCGAAGATTCGTCGGTGGTCTGTGGGCTTTTAGTGGCAACTTCTTCAAGGTAAGGTTCGATGGCCTTACGGATGAGTTCACGGAACTTGGATTCCCTGATGTAGTTAAATTTCGTGGCGCGAATGCGTGCGCGAGCATCGAGCTCTCCTTGAGGGGTAAGGAAGGGCTCAATGTCGGTGAACGCTTCATTGATGCCGCTGGCCTCATTGCCGCTATACGAGCGCTCGAAACTCACGATCCCCCATACGCGGACCGCCGGGATGGACCCACTCAGACCTGTCTCGGCACCGAGACCTCTGGGGACATGGGACAAGGTGGCATCGTCGGCTTTGCTCTCTTGATTCATGGGGCTCCTCCATCGTTTGGATTTTCTTCTTGTGCCCTACGTGATTCGGGGGGCTGGATCACGGGATTATCAGGTCTGCAGCCGAATTTGGCCTCCAGAATCCTGTCAAAATCAGAGAAGCGCTGGGACCAGTCGTAACTGAATGCGACAAAGAGATGAGATGCATCTCGTACCCTGAGAAGCGCCCGCATGACTCTGGCCTGCTGTTCTGCCGGCGCAGTGGCTACAGCGCCAAGACCATCCATGATGGCCCTAATAGCTTCATGTGCTGATGCGTTTGGGTTGAATCCGTCCTGCTGAACAAGCTTGCCACCGCAATAGTTCACAAATCGGCCACAAAGATTGAGGAAGGTCTTCTCGAAGCGCTGCTTCGGATCGATTGACTCTACGAACTTGAAGAACAGCACATACCGGTCAATTCCGGCGCGTCCTGGATAGAACCCCGCTTTCAAACCAGCCAAGAAGAGCGCTCCCGCGATGGCAAATGTGATTCTTGATTCCTCTTGTTCTTTATCGAGTTGCGCTAATGACGCCCATACGTCTTGGGCGCTGGTAGGGACGAAAGCTAGTGCATTGGAGAGGCCTTGCAGTTCTGTAGTCATCTTTCTCCCCCTTCAGAGTTGGCGCCAGAATAGAATCGCCTTAAGTCGGAGAGTGCTCGTGGATTGTGATCTACAAGTGCAGCGACCTGTAGAATTTGCTCTAAAGCCATACGGGGGCGACTCCGCTGATCCAACGGCTTGCTGAGGTCAATATCCGAATCCAGGAGTTCCTTGGCTAAAGGAATGACACCGCGTCGCTGAGACAGTCGCAACATGGCCTTGCTCCTTTGTTCGTTACCGAGCGCCACAAGCTCTGTGTCGAGATCGCGTGCGACTTTCAGCCGTGACAGAAAATCATCGAAAGCGTGAATTCCGCGAACAAAAACGGAGTCGTGGATGAGCCCGTTGAGCAAGAGGGCACCGGCACCGATACGGATACCAAAGTCCAGGCTGTATTGGATCATTCCATCAGGGAGTAGGGTTTCGCAGTCATGCGTCAGTGCCTGAATCAGATCGAGCGTGGTCGCAAGCCCAGTTGGTGTTGGCGTAAACCTGAAGAGCAGTGTGGAGCTTGCAATAAGCCTGCTTTGTCCCTTGGCGGTTTGAATGGTTTGAACCAGGGTATCCAGAGCACGTCTCTGTAATTCAAAGCCATAAAGCAACGTCACGAACGGATCAGTCTTGTCGGATGTCAGCTTCAGGTTCGCGCTGTTGTCGCGCGTATATTTTCGAGTTGAGCCTCCAAACGCCAGCGTTCCTCTTGCAGTGGATTCCTCTTGATACCTAGAGAGGGAGATGCACTCCGGACAAGCCAGACGAGCACTCCGATTAAGAGCTTGATGAAGCTCATAGAGCGATTCCTTGACGCCTTTCACAAAACCATAGTCGCCTCTGCTCTCCAGTGTTGCGATCTCATCACCTAAATTCTTGGGAAGATCCTCTCTTGGAGGGGAAGTGATAACCTGTCGGCCACAGGAGGCGCACGGGATACCCTGAGGGTTGATCCCGATCTGATGGGCTTGGGACAATGCGTGCCAGAGGGCTTCCTTTAACTTGACATCAAAGTCCACTGGTTGAAGGTTTGGGGCGATTTCGGTTTGATGCCACTGGACAACTGTCTTTACGGCGGTTGTATCCCCAAGGCTGCCAGCAAGGTTCTTCCACCATTTGGCTTCTAGTTCCCCTGCTTCGTCGGTCAAGGCCATAGCAACCAGGGTTCGACTGTTATCAGCCAACACGATCCCGTTTCGCTCCAACAGACGATGAAGGGCTTTATAGCAAGTATCGTAAAGCTGATAGTAGCCAGACAGGACTGCTGCGGACGAACTCTCGCTGAATGTTGTGTCAAAGGAGATGGTGATGATCGTTAAATGGGCTCGGGGAAGAAGTTGTGTGATCCAGTTCACCAAGGTCGAAACATCATCTTTGAACGCCTGACCTTGGGCAGCCGATGCGATGGCATCTGCCGCTCGCAACACGGCCGTATGGAGCTTGGCTAGTGCAAGCCAATTGGAATTTGTGAGACTCAGGCCTAAGCCTCGTTCCTCAAAGTACGCATGGAGCGTAGTTCTTGTCTTTTCTCCCTTTTCCGGAGTTCTAAGGCCCTCATGGCCGGCACAGGCTGCTTGGAGAAGCGTTCTAGCTACCCCGCGAGAACAGGGAAGCTCGACTTGATCCAAGAAGGCCTCCAGTGCTCTTTGGTTGACAGGATCGTTGGTCTTGGCATGCCAGCGGAAGCTGGTTAATTGTGGAAGAAGTGCCTGCGGCACGAATAGTTTGTCATAGTCGTGACCACGAGTTTCGAATCGGGTCAAGCGAACATATTCCGCCCATGCGTCTTCGCTATCTTCCCCAAATAGCTTGTGTAGTATGGGACGTGCAAGAGCAAGGAGGGGTTTTCTGAAAACCCACACCGCATGGACATGCTCATCATAGGTCTGGGTCGTATGACCCCACTTCCCCAAATTCGTCTGGATTAGCTCGTCGAGCATGGATAATCTCCCCCAAGGACCTGTTGCCAAGCGTATTCCACGGCACCGACTGCAAGGTCTTGATCTCTCCTCGCCGGTTCATAGAGATACACAATGTCTGCGTTGTCTTCCGACTTCCGGCTGGCCAGAGCATCAAGATCGCTGCTTGCGGGACTGAAACTTTCTAGCAAACACTCGCACAGTTCACTGGTTCTGAAGGCGGGACCGACCTCCAAGGTTCCCAACGGAAAGTGAAGTGCCAGGAGTTCGGACTTGAATCGAAAACCTGCACCCAAATTTGGCAGGGCAATGCTCACCTCGCCGTCCAATAGTCCGGCGTAAGAAATCCCCAACTGTCTTGCCCAATCAGGCAAGGCACGCGATCTAATCGCAGCGCGATGTTGTAAACAATTCATCTTGCTAAGCATGAGAGTTGTTGGTTTCCATGCTAATTGGCCGTTGCGCAAAGTGAAAAAAAAGTCTCCGTTTCGATTGCCAAACTCTAGCCATGCATTATCCTGTACCACCATTGCGCCGGCAGAGAGTTTCCCCAGCGGAATGAACAATTGCTCCTCGCCGGACCAGTCACGGACAGGAATGGAAGTAGAGAGATAAATCGGCAATACCTGGCCGGTGACAGAGGCAATGGCCGATTTTATGCTGTGGGCGAAAGCGCGGTCAGCCACGAGGGAACGATAGGTAGTGGAGAATTCACATTCAAACTCCTGTTTCCTGGACAGAAGATTCGGATAGTCTTTCTTTGTCAGATCGAAGGTCGTAGCCCCGTTCACCATCTTCTCAGTCACCGAATCGGGCAGACCGGGAAGGTCGATGAAATGCACGACTCCCGTGGCATTGCTCCGGCGAGCAAGCCTGCCCCAGCGCTGGATTGCCTTTGCGACCGAAAAGGTATTAACGGATACCATTCGGTCAACCGTCGTTACCCCCCAGCGTTCAAACTCGATTCCGACCTCAGCAGCACTTGTTGTAAGCGCAATGCGAATTTTGCCGTCGTGGAGTTGCTGGAGATTCGCTAGTTGAAGTCTTGAAGGCATCTGGGAGTGCCAGACAATAGCGTTGTACGTCTGGGAAGCCAGAAATTGCTGAAGCCTTACCAGCATAGGCACGCTGTCCCAGTACACTACAGTGAAATGCTGGCTTTGCTGTGCGATTGTGGCGATGCGAGCAAAGAGAGCGGCAATGCCGTCTGCTGTTTCAAAGACGCTCCACTTCTCTCCGTGATCCGCTTCTGTGATCTCAAGCCGTCTTTTCTCAAGTGGCCATGATGCTTCGTCAACTAACGGCGCCAGTTCTAAACCACAATCAGCCGTAAGATAACGGAAGAGCCGTTCGATTTCTGGCACATTCATCGTGGCGCTGATAAACAAGAGCAGCGTGGGATTGGTTCCGCCAGATGAGCGTTTATGCTCAAGAATGGCCAGCAGAAGGGCTAGAACTCGAACAAACGCCTTGCCACTATAGAAGTGGGGTTCGTCCACAATGATGATATTGGTCTCGCTTAGCGAGGCAACCAGTTGGAACTGGCCGGTCCTGGAAGGGATTTTGTAGAACGCGGCGGTCTTGGTTGCGAGGGAAGCTAAAAACTGGATGTTCGTTGCTAGGAGCGTTTTATGCTCACTTTCAAAAACGCTAAAAGCTTGCCGGACTCGTTCAACTTTCTCCTCGTCTTGTCCACTGATTGAAACCATCCGCACATCTGGCATTTCCATTTGGACCATAGCATTCAGACGGCCTGCTGCTTCTTCGGCAAGCTTTCTGGTTGGAGATAGGTACACACCATGGAGTTGCCGCAACTGAAGTGACATTTCTCTCATGATCAGGACGGCCAGTCTTAAAGCCACCTCGGTTTTTCCACTTCCCGTTTCAGCCGAGATATAAGCAGGAACGACCGAAGAAACTGCAGCTCTCCGGACGAACGTCAGGAGTGAATTCAGGGCTGTCCTTTGCCCTGGACTTAAAGAAAGCTGTTGACCGCCAATGGTAATAGTTTCTGCTTGGCGTCGGTGGGCCTTGTCATAATAGACGCCAGTAATTGATGTCTTTGCTCTACCAAGATTCATAGTCCTCTAACCTCACATCGCCCATTTCCCTACACCCGTACTTTCCCACGGAGTTTGCCGTTTTCCGAAAACCGTTTTCCGTCAACCGTGATCCGTTGACCGTGCAGCGCGATCTGTCGTCCGTAGCCCCTTTGCCGCTATCCGCGTTCCACTCATCGTGATCCGCAATCCTTGACCCGTCATTAGCCGGCGGACAACGGGAGACGGAAAACGGGGAACCGGAGTCCCGTTTGACCGTCCATGGCCGGCGGTGTTAGCATCTGTTCATCTGAGGGGTGCTCCATGAGCGAAAAACAATTGCTTCACCCTCCTCGATTTGTCCAGAATGAACAGGGTGAGATTGTCGAAGTCATTGTGTCTTATGAGGACTATCGGCAGTTCCTCCGCACACTTGCCGCTCATGCTGATTGGGAAACACTTCCTCCCTATCTTCAGGATGCCATTGATCACCTGCTTGCTGAGGAAGCCAAGGCGGAATCCGGATCATCACAGCCGCTCCGTGCCGTTGTGGGCAAACCTGGCAACACTGCCTGATGGCCTACACGGTTCTGCTCCGGCCTGCCTCGGGACGCGACCTTGCAAAACTTCCTCTCGATATTCGCTCCAGGGTGACAGACGTTCTGTTTGCCCTCGAACACGATCCTCGACCTCCTGGCGTCACTAAGCTGGCAGGCGGCCACGATGTGTGGCGCGTCCGCGTCGGCAGCTATCGCATTCTTTTCGAAATCGACGATCCCGCTCAAACCGTTCTCGTCCTTCGTATCGCTCACCGCCGGGACGCTTACCGCTAACGTCACTCTACGAACTCATACCGCCCGTTCCCCCACACGGCGTACTTCCCGACATGCGTATACTGCGTGGTCCGTTTACCGTGGACAGTGTCCTGCTATCCGTGTCCCGCTATCCGCAATCGCGAACCGTCATCGGTCGACAGGCAACGGAAGACGGACGACGGAGAGCGGTCTGCCATGTCGTGCGCTTGACCGGTTTTCCAGGAGCGCCGGTCGCGGTCTTCGTTGCTGCCCATGAAGTCCGTATGAGATTTCTGCTTGTCCTGAGCTAGCCCCGGGTCCTCTCCACCCGCGGCTGCCGCCACTGCCATCATCCTTGGTCTTGTGAGCCGTCACTGCTAGAATAAAACCCATCCGGAGTCATCTCTCATGAAATCGGTCACCATCGAGCTTCCTGCCGAGCTGGTTGAACTGCTGGGTTCGGAAGAAGAAGCCAAGCGCGAAGCAAAGCTGGCTCTCGTCCTTGATCTCGTCCGGCGTGGTCGAGTGTCCCGAGCCAAGGCGGCTGAGTTGCTCGGCATTTCCCTCCATGATTTTCCCAGTCTGCTTACCGAATACCGCATCCCGTGGTTCGACTATTCTCCTGAGGACCTCCGGCGAGATCTCGATGCCCTGCGCCAGGGGGCGAGTCCTCAAGGGTGATCCTGGTCTTCGACTCAAGTCCGCTCATTGCACTTGCTCGCGTCGGTCGCTTGCATCTGATCCCAAAGCTCGCTCAACGTGCATATGTCCCAATGGCCGTGTACGAGGAGGTCGTGCACCAGGGCACGCAACGGGCGGGAAGCGCCGAGCGGGTCAAGGACCATGTGGCAGTTCATCGCCTCCTGGACCGAATCGGACGTGGAGAAGCTGAAGCCATCATTCTGGCGCGGGAGATTCGTGCAGACTTCCTGGTTCTTGATGATGCAACTGCTCGCCATCTCGCCGAGAATCAAGGTGTGAGAGTCAATGGTCTCTTAGGTCTGCTCTCTCACGGGAAGCACCAAGAAAAAATTGAAATCCCTCAAACCAGTTTTTGACGATCTCAAGTCGGCCGGCTTCTTTATTAACGAGTCGTTGTGCCATACGGTTCTGCGCCAGGCCGGTGAAGAGGGGTAGAATCTGACGTTAGACCATCTCATATCTTCCGTTTCCCCATACCGCGTATTTCCCCACGTGCGTGTATTGCCCCAGGATCAGCAGCGGTAAAAATTCCGCCAGCTCCCCCTCGTACGTTACCTCGCCGATGAAGCCGCCCATGTCGTGAGCGTGGCCAGTTTTCCAGGAACGGCGGTCGCGGTCTTCCCATCTGATGCGGCAGCTCACGGTTTTGACTGCTTCCGCTCGTTCGCCGAAGGCTTTGAAGTCCACATCGAGCGTGTCGTCGCAGTAGAAATGGGCGAGGGCGTTGATGCGGTCACGGAGGCGCTTGAGCAGGTGATGGAAGTCCGGCCGGGTGACGATCCTGCCGTCGGCTTTGAGGAGGGTGGGGGTGAGGAAACGGATCGTTATTCGTTCACCGTTATTCGTTAATCGTAGAGCGGCCAGGCGGCAGCAGTCCTTATAAAGGATACGGAAGGGTGCGGGGCGGACGACGTTGTCGTTGCCCGAATAGATCTCCGTGACACCGTTTCCGTCTTCGTTGAGCAATGACACCCGTGCGATCCGGTACCGGCCCCGCCCGAGGCCGATGCCTTGGTCGCCGAGTTCCCGGAATGTCACCAAAAAATAAGAAAAATAATCGATCGCTTTGCCGATGAGGATGAGGTCGAAGTGGAGGGAGTCGCCGGGCCGGGCCGTCGTCTCGATGCCATTCGGCGGGCGTAAGACGAAGGGGCGGGGAATGTCTTGATTCAAGCTCAGCCGGTCGCTGCCCGGCGGAGGACTCGGCTCGAAGATCTGCCCGTACGGGCAGGTGGCTTTCATCCGACACGTCTGCCGGCATTCCGACGGCGTCGGGCAGACGAGGCGCTTGAAGGTGGCGCCGAAGGCGCCGCGGAGAGAATTACCCGGATTTTTCGGATGGAGGGCGAGGTGTTCTTCTGCTGTGAGCTCGAACCGAATGGGCGCCAATGAGAAGGCGTGCAGCATGAACGCGAGCCCAGGATGGAATCGGAGCGGACCCTATCACACTACGCAATTCACCTCAACCCCGCCAAATGGCCCTGGTTGTTCTCGCAGGGACCCGGTAGCAAGGAATAGCATTCCGGCGGGGGCCGCGACCCCGAGGTTTGCAGAAACGCGACCGGGAGCCCACACGATGAGGTACCGCGGCAGTCCTGACTCCTGCCACAGCCAGGGAAGGTGGCAGGCTTTGACTGCGACAGACAGCAATGCTTGTATTTCTCCCGCTCCCGCGGGGGCAGGGATCATTCCGGCCGGTCTTGATCGGCATCGCAACTCCTGGATCATCGAGAGCGTCGGAGCCAAAACCTATACCGCTGACCATCGAACTGCAACCGTGTTTTGACCGGTGGACACACGTGTCTTCACCGCCGCGCCTTGCGCCTGGTTTTTCGCGGGTGTTAAGATACCGTGACCATTGTCGATTCATGGAGAGTGCCTATGCCGAATGTCGTGTTGGTTGTTTCCCCGACGTGCGGGGCGTGTCCGTCCGCGAAGAGTCTGTGGAAAGAGCTGCGGGTGAAGTACAGCTTCGGCTACCGTGAGGTGGACATCAATTCGGCGGACGGCCAGGAGCTGGCGAATCGACATGCGATCCGTGCGGTCCCTGCCACCATTATCGACGGCCGTCTGACGTTCATCGGCGTGCCGACTCGCCAGAGCGCCGAGAAGGCGCTCCAGTTGAAGATGAAGCCCCAGTCGGCCTGAAAGGCGTTTGTGGAACCCAACGAAGACGATTTCGAGCTTCCGCCGCTGCCCGTCGTCGACAAGGGACCGCCCCCAGACTGTCCGATTTGCGGCGATCCCATGGCCTTCGTCGACGGCGACTGGGCCTGCATCGATTGCAACGGCGAAAACATGGGGCCGGAGACGGGGTAGTTTCCCGAGTGATGAATGATGAGTGATGAATGATGAGTCGAAGAGGCGTATACTCCGCCATTCATCGCTCATCACTCTACGTTCATCACTAGTCCATGCTTCGTGTCGTCACGGGTCCGTTCCATCCCGACCTCGAAGACGCCGTGGTCGCGGAAGTCCGGCGAGTGAAGGCCGCCGACCCGCTGACCCCGCTCACCATCGTCGTTCCCTCCGATCCACTGCGGCGCCGCTTGCGATGGCTCCTCTGTGTCGAGCACCGCTGTGCGCTGCTCCAGGTTCACTTCCTGACCTTTTATCAGTTGGCCGTTCGGCTGCTGGAGGAGGCCGGGGTCTTCGACCCTGCGCGCGTGCACCCGGAATTCTTCTTTCAGGAGCTCGTGCATCAGCTCTTGCGGCGCGGCACGGCTGCCTCGACGCGATGGTCGCACTTGGCCGAGATGCCCGGGGCGTGGGCGGCGCTGCTGGCGACGCTGCGCGATCTGAAAGACGCGCGGGTCGATCCCGAACGCGCGGCTGAAGGGCTGAGTCAAAGTCAGGTCGGCCTCTCGGCCGGCGTCCAGGCGCTGCTGTCGCTCTCTCGCGCGTTCCTCGATGAGAAAGAGCGGATGCAGGTGCTGGATCAGGACGACCTGGCGGCCGCGGCCGAGCCTTATGCGGCGGCCTCCGCTTTTCTGGCCCGTCAGCAGCAGGTTCTCTACTACGGCTTCTACGATCTGACGCAGGTGCAGCTCGACCTCTTTCGCGCCGTCAGCCGGATCGCTCCCACCACGCTCTTCTTCCCGCTCGTGAAAGGCCACACGGCTTATGGGTTTGCGGAGCGCTTTTTCGAGCGGCATCTCTACGGCCTGATGGGGCCCTCTTCTGATCGTGGATCTCATGGTGAATCTGATGATGGAGCCGCACGCTCGCCAGCTTCTCCACGGTGCGCCGGATCCTTCCGGCCGGGCGTGTCTTGTCGGATCGTGTCCGCCTCCGGGCCGTCCGACGAAGCGACCTTCGTGGCCAAGGACATCCTCAGCCTGGTGGAGGAGCGCGGCTATGCCTTTCACGAGATCGGCGTGGTGGCGCGTACGCTCACCGGCTATGTCGGGCTGCTGCCCCGCATCTTCGAGCAGCATGCCATCCCCGTGGCCTCGACGCTGGCTCGACCATTGAGCGAATATCCCCTGATCAAGGCGTTGATCCAACTCGTCGGTCTTCGTACCAACAACTATCGGCGTGATCAGGTGATCGCCCTGCTGGGCTCGCCGTTCCTTCGTCTCACCGATCCCACGAGCGCCGGCTCGGCACCAAGGTCGGCGCCCCGACTCGACCGTTGGGATGTCGCGACCCGGCGTCTCGGGATCACCAAGGGATTGGAGGAATGGCAACGGCTGACCACGTATGCCGACACCGGTCTTCCTCTGCGGGACGACGAAGACGACGACACGTCGACCGGTCCCCGGATTCCGGCTGGCGACATCAAGGCGCTGTGGGACGTCGTCTCCGCGCTGGCGGCGGCGCTCGGCCGCTGGCCCGACTCCGCCACGTGGGACGTCTATACCGATGAGCTGCACGCCGTGGCCGATCGCTGGCTCGATCCCTGTGCCGGCGAGGCCGCTGTTCCGGCGGATCGATCGGCCGAGCTCGTCGCGGCGCTCCGCGACGCGCAGGAGGAATTGAGGCGACTGAGCGCGATCACGCCCGAGGTCACGCTGGCGGATTTTACGGCTGCGTTCCACACGCTTATGGAACAGAGCCAGCTTCCGCTCGGATCGGCTCGGGCCAACGGCGTGCAGGTCTTCGATGCCATGGCGGCTCGCGGCGTCCCATTTCGAGCGCTCTACATCCTGGGACTCAACGAAAAGGTCTTCCCGCGGCATATCCACGAGGACGCCTTTCTCCGGGATCCGGTGCGGCGCGTCCTGGAAGTGGATCTGGGATTCAAGATCCAGGAAAAGCTGACCGGCTATGAGGAAGAAACGCTCCTGTTCGCGCTCTTGTGTTCGTCGGCTCGAGAGCACCTCACGGTGCTGTACCAGCGCGCGGATGAGACGGGACGCCCGCTGCTGCCGTCGAGCTATCTGAGCGAGCTGCACAGGGAGGCCGGCGGTGGGGAGCTCGCGGTGCCGCGCCGCGTGACGAGCAAGTTCCAGGAATGCGCTCAGTATCATCCCGATCGCCTGACGCCGTCGGAGTGTGTCCTGAAATCGCTGTTGGACCGTCGGGTGCCGCGCGATCTCTTGGAGACGTGTCACCCGTCGGGGCATCTGGTGGAGCGGGGGGTGACGGCGCTTCACTCATTGGAAGGCGGTGGCCATCGCCTTGGAGATTATGACGGGATGACCGGCACGCTGGAGGTCTCGTGGCGGGCGCTGATCACGTCGGGCGTGTCACCGTCGGCCCTTCAAGAATACGCCACGTGTCCGTTTCGCTATTTCGCCAAGCAAGTCCTGCGGCTGCGGCCGCTCATGGTTCCCGAATCCATCGATCAGCTCGGCCCTCTCGAGCTCGGGACGCTGGCGCACGCGATTCTCCGGCGGTGCTTCGAAGCGCTCCGCGCGCACGGCTACTTTGCCGGCCGTTCGCCGGCGGTCGACCCGATGGCCGTGCTCGATGAGGCGGCGCGTCGTGAGTACGAGCGCTTCGCCGAGACGCATCCCGTCGGCTATCCCCTCGTCTGGCGCCTCCAACGAGCGCGCCTGTCGGCGTTCCTCCGCGAGGTGTTGCGTGAGGATCTGGAAGAGATGGCGCAGGGCGGGTGGGAGCCGGTCTTCTTCGAAGAAGACGGGACCGGCCGCCTCGTCGTGTCGCTCGCGCCTGACCTGCCGGAGGAGATTCCCGTCACCGGGCGGCTGGATCGGGTGGATTGGAGCCCGGCGCGCAACGCCTATCGCATCATCGACTATAAGTTCAAAGGCAGCCGGCGGCCGGATTCACTCGACCGGAATCTGAAGATCGGGGCGGTCCGGGCGACGCGCCTGCAGCCGCCGCTCTACCTCACGATGGGTGAGACACTCGAGGCCGCGCTCCCGGGTGCGTCGTCCGGTTCGACCTGCGAGGGTGTGTGGTTCTACTATCTGGCTCCGCAATGGGACCGACCGCTCACGCGGGTGCCGTTCCCGGGCGACGCCTGGCGCTCGGAATTGGCGGCCCCCATGATGCAGGCCCTCACCCATGTGCTCTCCGGGATCCGAGCGGGCAAATTCTTCATCTATGCCAGCGGGTCGTGCGAGCAGTGCGACTACCGGCTGCTCTGCCGCAAGACCCACCAACCGACGCTGTGGCGGGGGCGGATGGACCATGCCGTCGTTTCACCGTATCGGATCCTTCGATCCGCTGTGCCGCCCAAACCGGGGGCGGGGGAGTCGGCTCCCCAGCCCGATCAGCCGGATCGGATGGCATGATGGTCACGCTCTCCGACAGACCGGCGCGGGAGCGCGCGGCGACGGCGGGCGACTGCAACATCGTCGTCACGGCGGGCGCGGGGACGGGTAAGACGACCCTGCTCGTCAATCGACTGCTCCATCTGCTCCTGCACCGCCCCGATCCGTTGACGGTCCGCGAGATCGTGGCGCTGACGTTCACGAACAAGGCCGCCGATGAAATGAAGTCGCGCCTCAGGGACCGGCTTGCCGCCTTGCCCGACAACGAGCTCGCCGCGGCGGCGCTGCATGGGTTGGAGCAAAGCCAGATCGGGACGATCCATAGTTTCGCCGCGCATCTGCTTCGGCTGTATCCCATCGAAAGCGGCGTCGATCCGTCCTTCACCCAGGATGAAGGCCCACGGTTCGACGAATTCTTCGAGCGGGAGTGGGCGCTGTGGTTGGATCAGGAGCTCGGTGACGGCGGGACGCACCACGACGTATGGACTCGGGCGCTCCAGATCGTCACGCTCGAAGATCTCCGGCAATTGGCCCGGAGCCTCGCGGGGGAGTTGATCCCGCTGGATGAGGGGCTCCTGGACGTGGCAGGCGAGGCGCGGCGGCCGCCGATTCAGCAGTGGCTGATGGACTTGTCGCGGGCAACACGCGCGCTCCGGGCCGCTCGGTCGAAGGCCAACACGCTCGAACACATGCTCGAGGACGTCGCCGTCTATCTCGAGCAGGTCGCGCAGCAGGGGGGCGTCCTCCCGCTCCCGCCCGCACTGGAGCGCGACCCGCCGGCCAGGACCACGCAGTGGTCGCGCGAGGACTACCAGGAGGCCAAGCGGGTCATCCGGGTCGCCCAAGCCGTCGCCAAGGTCCGTCTCGATCCTCTGCGCCCCCTCTTGGACCTGTTCATTCCATTTGCCCGGGACGTGCGCCGGCGATTCGTGCAGACGGGGTCCATCTCCTTCGATGGTTTGGTGGCGCGTGCCCGTAATCTCTTGCGCGACCATCCCGTGATCCGAAGAGAGCTCAAAACCCAGTTCCGATCGATCCTCGTCGATGAGTTTCAAGACACCGATCCCGTGCAGTACGAAATGATCCTGTATCTCGCGGAGGCGCAGGGTCAGGAGGCGCGCGAGTGGCGGCAGGTGCGCCTGGAGCCCGGCAAGCTGTTCATCGTCGGCGATCCGAAGCAATCGATCTATGCGTTCCGCCGCGCGGACATGGAGGCGTACGATGCGGTGGTGGAGGACCAGGTGTTGGCCCAGACGCCGCCCGGGGAGCGCCATACGCTGTGCACCAACTTCCGGAGCCATTCCGGCTTGCTGACCTCGATCAACGCCTGCTTTGCGCGCATCTTTCCCGCTCGATCGATCAAGGGGCTTCAGCCGCAGCACGATCCGTTGCAGGCGTCCGAGGCAGGAGCCGTACGGCTGCCCGACGAATGCGTCCAGATTCGGTTGGTTCGTCCGGACGACCCGGAGGCCGACGCAGAGACGGTCGGGCGGATGGAGGCCGAGGAGCTGGCCCGATGGCTGCGCGAGGAGGTCTTGGGGCGTCAGGAGATTCACGAACAGGGCATGCGGATGACGATCAAGCCGGGCCATGTGGCGATCCTCTTTCGGACGTTGACGGACATGCGGGACTATGTGGAAGCGCTCCGGCGGTATGCGATCCCCTGCCTGACCGAAGGCGAGAAGCATTTTTACGAGCGGCAGGAGGTGATCGACACGATCAATCTGCTGCGCGCCGCCGTCGACCCGCACGACCGCCTGGCCTTGACGGCGGTGTTGCGCTCGTCGCTGGGGGCGTTGCCGGACGCGCAGGTCGAGGCCCTGGCTCGGTGCCATCTCCTGGATTATCGGATCGCCCGCCCGCTCGCGAGCCAGGAGCGCCAGGCGCAAGCGGCGTATGATCATGCGGTCCCCGTGTATGCGCTGCTCCGCACGCTGTCCCGCGCCCTCCCGTGCCTTCCGCTCACCGACGTCATGGATGCGATGTTGGCCGCCGCCCCGCTCATGGAGCTGGCCGCCGCCTCCATCGACGGCGAGCAGGCCGTCGCAAACCTGCTCAAGTTGCGGGATGTCACCGTACAACTCGCGCAACGGTCCGATCTCACCCTGTCGGGCTTGGTCGCGGAGCTCACCAAGCGGGTGCTGGATCCACCGGATGAGACGGAAAGCTCGCTCGCGGAGGATTTGAACGACCACGGGCACCCCGGCTACGTGCGGCTGTTGAGCATCCATAAAGCCAAGGGACTGGAATTTCCGGTCGTCGTGCTGGCCGGCCTCCAGCGGGGGACCAACCGGAGCACCTCACCCGTTCTGGTGCAACATGATTGGTCGACCGGGATCGCCGGCATTCGGGTCGGCGACCTGCAGACGCTGGGGAGCGTCTATCTCGGGGACAAGCTCGCCAGGCGTCAGGAAGCCGAGCAGAGCCGGGTGCTGTATGTGGCGATGACTCGGGCGAAACGGCGGTTGATCCTGTCGGCCGGGATTCCGAAGCAACCGGCAGCGGAGAGCTTTCTGTCGATGGTGGCACACGGCCTTGGGGTGGAACCGGACGCGCTCGGGCGCGAGGCTAAGACATCGACCCTTCCGGTGGAGGGGGGTGCGATCCGGCTCGACGTCGTCTCGGGGCGGGCGGTCCCGCTCCACATGGCCCGACGGCACGGGATCGAATGGCGCGACGCCGAGGACGATGGCGTCCGGCTGAAAGCCCGCTGGGAGGAGCGCCTGCGCCGGCGGGCGGCGGTGACGGCGCATCCTCTCTTCATGAGCCCGACCCTCCTCAAACGCGGGCTGGTGGAGGAGGATGAGACGCCGTGGCGTCGCCGTGGACGAATCACGAATGCAGGGTCGGACACGGCCCGCTGGATCGGCATCGTGGCGCATCGGGTGTTGGAAGAGTGGAACTTTGCCGACGATCCCGAGCAGCTTGGCGAACGAGCCCAGGCCGTCGCTGCCCGGCTCCTGGCGGCACAGGACGGACTGAAGGACCCGCAGGCGGTCGTCGACGAGGTGACCGCCATGCTGCTGACGTTCGCCGGCTCGGAACTCTACCAAACTCTCCGGCAGGCCGACATCCTTGGACGGGAAGTCCCGTTCAGCATCCCGTGGGCTTCAACTCTTCAACCCGGCGAGCCGCCCCGCCGTGGGCCGTCTTCCGTGATGGAAGGAGTCATCGATCTCGTGTATCGGGCGGGCGGGCGGCTCTGGGTGGCGGACTACAAGACCGACGCCGTGGAGCCGGACGAGATCGAGGTCAAAGCCGAGGAGTACCGCATTCAGGCGCAGGTGTATACGCAGGCGGTGTCCCAGACGCTTGGACTGAGCCCGGCCGAGATCGAGTTCCAGGTGGTGTTCTTGCGGACAGGGCGGACGGTTTCCCTGCTGAGCGGAGAGGAAAGGAGGGGGACGTGAGAGTCATCGTGGTCGTGGTCATGGCGGTGTGGCTCACGGCGTGTAGCAGTACCGGCTTGTCGTCCGAGCGAACGCTTCGGGCTCCAGCCGGGACGATTCCGGATGCGGTGGCGGCCATGGACGAAGGCAACCGCCTCTTTGCCGCCCGCCAGTGGGAGGCGGCCAAAGCGCAATATCAAACGGCGATCAAGGCGCAACCGACCCTCGCCGAGGCCCACTACAACTTGGCGCTGGCCTATGAGATGCTTCGTGATGAGGCCACGGCGCGCCACCATTATATCGAGGCGGCGAACCTGGCACCCGGGCATCAGGTGATTTGGAACGCCCCGCCGTTGCGCCGCCACGGGGATGTCGATGCCCATCCGAAGTCCACTGATCCCTACTTCTTGCCGATCGTCCCGCATTGAACGCCGGCGGCGGTTGCGGTCCGTCGGATCGGACTGACGCGGGGCTGATCGGCAGCATGCTCGTGTGCTTCCATGGCTCGACGCCGTCGTGCGCTTTCGGTCTCCCCTGAAGAATTCGACGAGCTCGTTCGCCGCGCTTTGGATGGGCTGCCGGCCGAGTACCGGCGCTTCCTCGAGAATGTGGCGGTGGTCGTGGAAGAGGAGCCCAGTCAGGACGTCTTGGAGGACCTCGGGCTGGAGTCGGAAGATGACCTCCTGGGACTCTACTCGGGTACGGCGCGGGACGAAGAGTCGTTCTTCAGCGCGGGCGGGCACCTGCCGGCCAAGGTCTCGATCTATCGCGGCCCTATCCTCCGTCTCTGCCGAAGCCGGGAGGAAGTCGTCCAGGAGGTCCGGGATACCGTCGTCCATGAGATCGGCCACCACTTCGGCCTGGGGGACGAGGACATGCCGTATTAGGAAGGTTGAGGCTGAGGTTAAGGTTGAGGTTGAAACAGGGAGGGGAAGTAGACGGAAAATCGGGAAGGAGAGCAGAGAAGGTTGAGATTGGGGTTAAGGGAGGGAAATTGAAGAGGAGGTTGAGCAACTGTCTTGATTGTCAAGCGGGCGAGCTGACTCGCCACGGTGATTGATGTTTGACCATCGCGTTGAGAATGGTCAGGAGCTTGTGCATGCAGGCGACCAGGGCGACCTTGGGCGCCTTGCCGACGGCCCGGAGTCGGCCATAGAACGCCTTGATCACCGGATTCCACTTCACCGCGACCAGCGTCGCCATATAGAGGACCTGCCGCACGGGGGCACGGCCGCCCCAGCAGGTGCGCCGGCCGCGCAGCGTGCCGCTGTCGCGGTTGAGCGGCGCCACCCCGACCAAGGCCGCCAGGTGTTTGTGGCTCAGGGTGCCGAGTTCCGGGAGTTCCGCCAGGAGCGTGCGGCTCATCACCGGGCCAACGCCCGGCACGCTGCGCAGCAGATCCTCCTTTGCGCGCCACAGCGGCAGCGACTGGATCAACTGCGAGAGCTCCTCATCGACCTGGGCAAGGTGGCGGTCCAGCCAGGCGAGATGGGCCTCGAGTTGGCGCTGCACACGCCGGGGCGCCGTCCCCAGGCGGTTCTGCTCGGCGGTCCGCATGTCCAGGAGCTGCCGCCGGCGGGTCAGCAGCGCCCGCAGCTCCTGGGTGGCCTGATCGGCGATCGGCCGGGGCGCCGGCCGGACCGCTTCGGCAAACTGCGCCAGGACGGCGGCGTCCAGCGCATCGGTCTTGGCCAACCGCCCGGTGGCTTTGGCAAAATCGCGCACCTGCCGCGGATTGACGACGCAGACCGGCAGCCCCGCAGCCGCCAGGGCGCTCACCAGCGGCAGTTCGAGGCGCCCCGTCGCCTCGACCACGATGGCGACCGGACGCGCGGCTTGGAACTGCTCCACCAACGCCTTGAGACCGGCCTCGGTGTACGGCACCACCTGCCGCGCCCCCGACGGCCGCTCGGCGCAGTCAAGCTGCTCCTTGGAGACGTCAATGCCAACAAAGCGAGGCGTGTCAGTCATGGGTGCTCCTCCTCGTGAAGGCCTCCGACTCGCTCGGCCTTGCCACGATGCGGGCTCACGGCCCAGGCAACTGTACGAGCTTGGGGAGGCAAGGACGTGACGACCACGCTCAACCACGGTCTACGGGACCGAAGGTTCATCGGCCTATCACGTCCGGGGTTCATGCTCGCGTCATAGTAAAAGATCAGGTGAAAGATACAAGGTTCAGGATGGCTCAGCTTGGCCAATCGCTCTTCTCAGTTCCGGGATCCGGTCATACCCTCAACCTGAGCCTTGACCTCAACCTTGTTTCTTCAGCCTCGTTCTGATCAGCATGATCGCGCCGATCGCGACCATGGGGGCGCTGAGGATCTGGCCCATGGAGATGGGGCCGACGATGAAGCCGAGATGGGCGTCGGGTTCGCGAAAGAGCTCGACGACGACGCGCGACAGGCCATAGCCGGTGATGAAGGTCCAAAAGAGGGTCCCCGGCGGCCGCGGCTTCCGTCCGATCCACCACAGCACGGCGAAGAGCACGACCCCCTCCAAGAAGGCTTCATAGAGCTGCGAGGGGTGCCGGCACTCGGGTCCGCCGGTGGGAAAGACCATACACCACGGGACGTCCGTCGCCCGGCCGTAGAGCTCACCGTTGATGAAGTTCCCGAGTCGGCCGAGGCCCAACCCCACCGGGACGGCCATGGCCGTCAAATCCGCGATCGTGTAAATGGGAAAGCCCCGACGCCGGCAGAACAGGATGATGGCGAGGATGACGCCGATGAGCCCCCCGTGAAAGGACATCCCCCCTTCCCAGACGGCAATGATCTTGCCCGGATGCTCGAGGTAGTAGGGGAGGTTATAGAACAGGACGTAGCCGAGTCGCCCGCCGGCGAAGACGCCGACGGCCGCATAGACGATGAGGTCGTAGATCTGCTCCTTCGTGATCGCGACCTTCCTGGTCGCCGCCCGCGCCTTGATCAGGAAATAGGCCGCCATCAGCCCGAGCAGATACATCAAGCCGTACCAACGGAATTGCAGGGGCCCGAGGCGGAGGAAGACGGGATCGATATTCGGGTAGGGGATCATGAGCCGGGGTGATAGTAGTGAGGCCTCCGGTAATTTGCAAGGTGCGCCGTAGCCTCCGGCGCGCGGCCGGAGTACACTGGGACGATGCTGCTCTTGTCGACATGCCTCCTCGTCGCGGTCACGGTGACCGCCGTGCAGGCGGCATCCTCGCGTGACCTGGACGGGAACGAGTTGCTGCGGATCGGGGACATCCACGCGATTCAAAATCACGTGCAGGAAGCCCTGCCCTACTATGAGCGTGCCCGGGCCGCGTTCCACGCGAAGCGCAACCGGGCCGGGGAGGCGACGGTGCTCTTGAAGATCGGGGAGCTGCTCGAGCGGCAGGGGCGCCTGGAGGAGGCCTCGGCCAAGCTCAAGGACGCGGTGGCCCTGCTCGCGGCTCTTCGTGACCGCGAGCGTGAGGCGGAGGGGCGGCTGCGTCTGGGTCGGGTTGCCGAGTCGATGGCGCGGCTGGCGGAGGCGGAAGCCGCGTATGAAGCGGCGAGGCGGTTGTACGAACGGGCCAAGGAGCCGGCCGGCCGAATCGCTGCAGCCCTCTCCCTTGGAGCGCTCCGAGTCCGGCAGGATCGCCTTCCCGAGGGGTTGGCCCTCCTGACCGAAGGGCTCGAAGAGGCCGAACGGCAGGCTCTGCCCCATCTCCAGATCGAGGCCTTGACGCTGATCGGTGATGCCGCCCTGCTGGATGGGGAGGCCGAGTCGGCAGCTGAACGCTATGAGGCCGCGTTCGCGGTGGCGAAGCGCCGAGGTGAGGCCAACCGGGAGGCCGCGCTTCGCGTTCGACTCGCGCGTGCCTATGCCGATCTGGGCCGAGCTCAAGAAGGAGTGACGCACCTCCAGCAGGCCTTGCCCCTGTATCAGTCCCTTCGAGACCGGCTTGGGGAGGCGGACACGCGGTCCTTGCTCGGGAACCTCTATGTGCGGCAAGGCGACGTCTCACAGGCTCTGGAGCATCACCAGCGAGCCCTCGACCTGTACCGGGCGCTCCGCGATAAGCCGCGTGAAGCGGGGAGCCTCGCGAACCTGGGCGTGGCGTACGAAGCGCAAGGCAGCGCCGATCTGGCTCGGGAGACCTACGGCAAGGTCGTCTTCCTGCTCCAGGCCTCGTCCTGAGACACCCGGCCGGGCGAGCTCTCTTTCGGTTCCCACGACACACCCTCTTGCCTGTCTCGATGCCGGGCCGTATCGCCGGCGCTGTTCGTTTTCTGAGACGCCGCTTGCGTCCACGGTGTGCGGAAAAGCAAACACTCGCGTCGTATCATCCCCTCAGGTCCTCACTGGAATCTGCGTAAACACTGGCGCTCGGGTTTCTGTCGTGATGGCACAAGGCATGCTTTGAGACAGCCGTGAGCGCTCATCAGTCTTTGTCAGGGTTCCCTCACCGTTCTACGGAAAGGAGTATGACCATGACTTCGGGAGCAAAGGTTGCGGCATTGGTGGCAGGTGGTGCGGTCCTTGGCGCGGGCATCGGCCTGTTGCTCGCGCCTCAGCCCGGCGCCGACACGCGCCGGCAGATCCGGCATTATGCGAAACGGATGCAAGTCGAGGCGACCCGCCTTGGGCGAAGCGTGCGAGCGGGCTATGAGCGCGCGGTGGAGCAGGGCAAGCTGTTCCAGGAGCACAAGCGCCCCATCGAGGCCGCCTGATCATAGACGTGCTGATTCCCTGAGACGGCGGCCTGCGGTCTGATCGCGGGCCGCCCTTCCATCTGCCAGGGCTGACGCATCCCGACCTTACCGCCCGTCGTGCCCTTCCGCTCTCACGGCGCTCCTTCCCTGTGTTGACCCTCGGTAGCCTCGATGCTAGAGTCAGGCGCTTTCCGTGCCCCACGGTGATCCTGGTGCACGGCTCTTACTGCTCAGTGATCGAGCCGAATCAAGCAAGGTTTTGGATCGTACACCGCCAGCCGTCGCCGGAGTGGCGGAATAGGCAGACGCCAGGGACTTAAAATCCCTTGGGCCCTAAAGGCCCGTGCCGGTTCGAGCCCGGCCTCCGGCACCAGTTTTCAATGACTTAGAGTCTCCTCCTTCAAGCCTGGCTCGCCTCGGCTGCTTGCTTTCCGTGTGCTTTCCGTGTTTGCAAAGAAACCACGTTCAAGGGCCGGTCTTCGGCGTGCAACGCGGAAAGCTTCGCTACCCCCTCCGCTAGATCGGCCTCGGACGTGACCGCATAGCGGCGATAGATTGACTCCGTCTTGTGGCCAACCAGCTTCATGGCGACCGATCGAGGGAGGCCGGCACGTTCGAGATTGCGGACGGCAGTGCGTCGGAAACCATGGGGATACGTTCGGGGACTCCTGCCGCCTTGGTGGCCTTCTCCCAGGCTCCGCGAAAATCCTTGATCGGTTTACCGTTGCGGTGAAAGACCAACGGGATAAGCTGCCCTCGCTGTTGCTGGACGGCCTGCGTCCGTTCCCATTGGCCATGCATCAGTTGCGAGAGAAGCGGGGAGACGGAGAAGGGGAATACTCGGCCATCGTCATTCTTGGTGGTCCCCGGCTCTAACCGGACAACGCCGGCGTGAAGGTCCACTTGTCGCCACATCAGCCGGAGAATTTCGCTCCGGACTCTCCAGCCAGTGATATAGGAATCGCTTAGGCTTCCCGCACGGCTTCGCAACAATCGCAACCTTGGCGATACATCAAGACGCCATCCTCGCTGTCTGCCTGCCCGGTATCGTTGATTCTCCACCCCGACGCGCTTTTGCGCTGCGACTGACAGCACAGCATGTCGCGGCAGAAAGAGAATCAAGAGCGTGGGAGGCGTCGGAACCATACTCCTAGTGAATGATGATCCTGTTCTGTTGGCAGCGTTACGCGAGACGCTCCATCTTCGGCTTCACCCGTCCAGGATCGATACAGCGAGTTCTGCCATCGAGGCTCTCAGCCTACTAGAGCGCCTGCCCTATGATCTTGTCCTCTGCGACATTCGTATGCCAGGTGAGACGGGGATCGATCTCCTTCAGCAGGTGAAGCAAATGAAACCGGAACAACGGGTGATCCTCTTTACCGGCGATGTACGAGAAGCGTTTGCTGAGGAGGGGCTCAAGAAGGGAGCCGACGGCGTGCTCCGAAAGCCGTTAGATCGTGATGAATTGGTAAGAGTGGCGAAGCGGGTACTTGGACAGACGAAAGCCCGACCTTGAAGCCCCAAGGCAAAAGACGGCCAACTTCTGGAACCATGGTGTTAGTTCATCAATGTTATCCCTCGGCCAAGCTACCGGGCCGATAACTGCTCAGTTCGTTGGTCATGGCGTTCATGGAGTCATCGTCAATCGTGGTCAACTTAAGATAGTGCCTTGGATTTACTACCCAAGGGGGAGTCCTGAGGGGCAAGAGCTTGAACGGGGGAGGGGGACTCTGGGCTCATAGAACCTTGACCGGGAGGATTCGAGCGCGGATGGCCACGCTGGCAGCCAAAAAAAAGCGCCGTCCGTGGACGGCGCCCTGATGAAGAAACGTCAGAGAATGTTTAGGCGCGGGCTCGGAACCGCCAGGCGGCAAGACCGGCAAGGCCGGAGCCCAGCAGGAGCAGCGTGGTCGGCTCAGGAACGGCCGGCCCACCGTCAGCCGGCCGCAGCGAGTACGTCTGGGAGATGAAGGCGCTTCCGCTGAGGCCGACGATCTCCGGGGGGCCACCGGTAAGGAGCGTCGTGGTGGCGAAGAACTCGTTCCCAACGCTGCTCAAATCGAGATGCTGAGATGAGGTTCCGACGTTGACGACCAGGGAGTTGTCTCCATTGTTCAAGGCGAGAAGGCTGGCCACAATCGGCACCGGTTCACCGTTGACCGAAACCTCGATGCTGTGCGTCAGGTCGTGGATCAGGATGCCTGCGTCGCTGGTCACTCGATAAGACAGGTTATCCACTGGCTTTGGGTCCCCGACGTCGCTTTGCTCGAGTGTTCCGCTCGCCGTCAACAAGAGGCCGGGCTCGGAACCAACGACGGTTCCCGTGACGTCCCAATCTAGGGCAGAACCCCCAAATTGGTCGAACGTGAGCGGTCCCACGACGATGCTGCCATTCGTGTTAATGAGATCAGCGAGGCTGACTGCATGGGCCGGTATGGCGAACATGGCGGACGCAAAGAGCGTTGCGCCGATGAGTGCAAACCAACGAGTCTTCATCATTGAGCCTCCCAAGATGTGAGAACGCGACTGTGATACCTGACTCAAGCAAGGGAGATGCCTGCCAGGTAGCTGAAAAATTGATTTAGCTACTTTGGCTTATGCATCACACCGAGGATGATGGCCTGTTGGATTGTCAAAGTTTCCGACATACCTCCGTGGGTCGGGAGCAGCCGGGACAGGTACATGATTGGCAATAGTAGGAATTCGCTATGGAATTGCTTCCCGAGTGCTTGGACATCCCAGATGTTAAATTCCTCGACAGATTTCGGTAACTTCAACCATCGAAGCACGGGGAGGGTGGGCACATGAGCGCTGGATCCTGGCCTTCCCGTCCGGTTGACCATTGCCGGCATACCAAGTCCGTGCACTCGTCCCCGTCGTCGAGCGCTTTCCCGTTGCTGGTGCTCCCGTCGATCCACGCCATCGGTTCGAGTGCGGCCTCCGGCCCCGAATCCAATCTCGGAGAGCACCGGTTCTCCATCGGTCTCCTGTGGGTCTATGACGTAGTCTCTATTCCTACATATATCTCAGCGTTCTTCTGACTCCCGCCCCAAAGCGTCCCAGGGTATCCTGCGTACTTGAAACCTGAGGAGGCGCCTCATGATACGAGTACTCATCGCCGACGATCACACCGTCGTGCTCAAGGGCTTGAAACAGGTTCTGTCGGACACCCCGGACATCAGCGTGGTGGCGGAAGCGACGACCGGCCAGCAAGTTCTGGATTTGGTCCGGACGAAGCCCGTGGACGTCGTCGTCCTGGACATTGCGATGCCGGAGGGAAACGGTCTCGATGTGCTGCGGACGCTCAAGCGGGAGCGGCCCAGTCTCCCCGTGGTCATTCTCAGCATGCACTCGGAGGAGCAGTACGGGGTTCTGGTGCTGAAGGCCGGCGCGTCCGCCTACTTGACGAAGGAAAGCGCGCCCGCCCAGTTGATTGCAGCGATTCGCAAGGTGGTGACGGGTGGGAAATACATCAGCCCGGCCTTAGCGGAGAAGCTCGCGTTCGACCTCGAAACGGATCCGAACACGCCGCCCCATGAGCGGTTGTCGGCCCGCGAGTATCAAGTGCTGGGGTTGATCGCGATCGGGAAGACGGTCGGCGAAATCGCGCAGTCGCTCTCACTGAGTCCGAAGACGATCAGCACCTACCGGTCCAGGATTCTCGAGAAGATGAAGATGCAGAAGAATGCGGAGCTGACTCACTACGCCGTCCGGCAGGGACTGGTCGACAGCCTGAAGTTCAAGGAACACGCCACGCCGAAGCGCACGGCGTAAGGCGCCGGAGAACGGATCAGGAGCGGTCGCGGACGAGCGCCGCGGCCGCTTCGATCACGCTCTCAGGGGCCAGCCGCCGAACCTCCCCGCTCCGCCGGTCCTTTAGCTCCACCGTCCCCTGTTTCAGCCCCTTCTCGCCGATGACGAGGTGGTAGGGGATCCCGATCAAATCCGCATCGTTGAATTTCACTCCGGCCCGCTCGTCCCGATCATCCCATAAGACCTCGAGTCCCGCCGCCTCGAGGCCGTGGTAGAGATCGTCCGCCGCTTTGACCACCTCCGCCGATTGGCTCAACGGGAGCAGGTGGACGTGGAACGGGGCGATGGGCAGCGGCCAGATGATGCCCTTGGCGTCGTGGTTTTGCTCGATGGCCGCGGCCGCGGTGCGGCTGACTCCGATTCCATAGCAGCCCATCACCGCCAGCCGCTCCTGCCCTTGAGGATCGAGAAAGGTGGCGTTCATGGCCTTGCTGTACTTGGTGCCGAGCATGAAGACGTGCCCGACCTCGATCCCCTTGGCGGTCTTCAACGGCGCCCCGCCCTTCGGGGAAGGGTCCCCGGCCTGCGCATTCCGCACATCGGCAAACCGGTCGATGGTGAAGTCGCGGGTCCAGTTCGCGTCCGCCCAGTGCGTATCAGCTTCATTGCCGCCGACGACGAAGTTGGCGAGGCCCTTGACGGCATGGTCGGCCAAGATCCGCACGTCGCGAAGACCGATGGGGCCGGCAAATCCGACGGGCGCTCCCGTCACTTTGGATACCGTGTCGGGGTCCGCAAGCTCCAGCTCGCTCACGTCCAGTGCCTTCTTGATCTTGATTTCGTTCGCCGCGTGATCTCCGCGCAGGAGAACCGCCACCACCTCTTTGGACGTCTTGTACAAGAGCGTCTTGACCAGGCGGTCGGCGCCGAGGCTCAGAAAGGCGGTCACTTCTTCAACGGTCCTGGCTCCCGGTGTCGCCACCTTTCGGAGCGGCCGTGGGGCTTCCAGCGGCGCCTCGGCGGGCGCGGGAAGCTCGGCGCGTTCGACGTTGGCCGCATAGCTTCCGTCCTCCGTGTACACGATGGTCTCCTCGCCCGTCTCGGCGAGGACCATGAACTCATGGGAGGAGCTGCCGCCGATCAGCCCGGTGTCCGCTTCGACGGCGCGGAAGATGAGCCCGCAGCGGGTGAAGATCCGTTGATAGGCCTCGTACATTTGTTGGTAGCTCAGCCGTGCCGCCGCCTCGTCCACGTCGAAGCTGTAGGCGTCCTTCATGATGAACTCACGGCCGCGCATCAACCCGAAACGGGGACGGATCTCATCGCGGAACTTGGTCTGGATCTGATAGCAATTGAGCGGGAGCTGGCGGTAGGAACGCACTTCGCGGCGGATGAGGTCCGTGATGACCTCCTCGTGCGTGGGGCCCAGGCAAAAATCGCGGTCATGTCGGTCCTTGAGCCGGAACAGCTCCTTGCCGTAGTAGTCCCAGCGCCCCGTCTCTCGCCACAGCTCGGCAGGAGAGGCGATCGGCATCAGGACTTCCTGTGCGCCGGCCCGGTTCATTTCTTCCCGCACGATCCGCTCGATCTTCCTGATGACCCGCAAGCCGAGCGGCAGATAGGTGTAGATGCCCGCGGCCGTCTTGCGGATCATGCCGGCGCGCACCATCAGGCGATGGCTGACGACCTCGGCCTCGCCCGGATCTTCGCGCAACGTGGGGATGAGGGTCTGGGACACGCGCATGGTGAGTTAGCGATGAGCGCGGAACGCTGAGCGCTGAGCAAAAGACGGCATGCCGCTCTCTTTTCCCGGCCTGAGTTGCTCTTTCAGTTCAGCGTTCATCGCTCAGCATTCCGCGTTATCGTGAGATCAGCCGCTCGATGTCGTTCCACAGGGCAAAGACCATGATGCCGACCAGCAGGAACAGGCCCACCTGTTGGGCGATCTCACGCTGACGCTCGCCCAGCGGCTTGCGCAAGATCGCCTCGATGGTGAAGAACAGCAAATGTCCGCCGTCCAGGATCGGGATCGGTAAGAGGTTGAGGACGCCCAGGTTGATGCTGAGCAGCGCGATCAGCGAGATCACCTTGGAGACGCCCTGTTGGCCTACCTCCCCGGCCATGTTCGCGATGGTGAGCGGCCCGCCGATGTTCTTGCTCGAGATTTCGCCCGCGATCATCTTGTAGATGCCGACCACGGTCAATTCAGTCAGCGCCCACGTCGCCTCCGCCCCCCGCAGCGGCACCTCGAAGAGGTTGTGCGCGCGGATCATGAGCCCGCCGGGGCGAGAAATCCCGATACGCCCCACCTCGACGGTCTTGCCGTCCATGTCGACCTTTTCCGCCGCGGGCGTCACTGTCAGGTGCACCACCTGACCTTCGCGCTGCACCTCGAACTGCATCGGCTTGCGAGGACTGTTGCGGACGAGCGCCGCCATTTCCGACCACGTCTGGATCGGGTGTCCGTCGATGCTCACAACCCGGTCGCCCTCCTCGAGCCCGGCCGCCATCGCGGCGGAGCCGCTCATGATCGCCGTGATGATCGGGGCGCTGTCTTCGATCCCGATGACGTAGGTCGTCTCCCCCTGGCCCCCTTCGGGGGTGACCGAGGTCGGGGTGACGAGGAGCGTCTTGATCTGATCGTGCCGGCGTACGTCCAGCGTGAGCGACTTGCCGTTGCTCTTGGCCACCGCCTCCTGCAACTCACTCCGGGAAGAGATGTCCTTGTCGTTGACGCGAAGGACGCGATCGCCCACCTGCAGGCCGGCCTGCTCGGCGGGTGAGCCCGGACGTACCGCTTCCACGTCCGGAGACAGCTCGCGGAACGTGGGCATGAACAGCGGCGAGCCCGTTGAAAGCCAACCGGTGAAGATGAGGAAGGTCAGGAGGAAATTGAATCCGGGACCGGCGGCGACGATGAGGAATTTCCCGGCCAGGCGCTGGTGCGCGAACGACCGCTTCTTCTCTTCCGGCGTGAGCGCGTCGGTCTCTTCCTCGCCGAACAGTTTGACGTAGCCCCCGAGCGGCACGGCGGAGACGAGGTATTCGGTTTCACCGACCTGACGACCGAACAGCTTGGGGCCGAAGCCGAGCGAAAACTTCAGGACCTTGACGCCGACCCAGCGGGCCGCCAGGAAGTGGCCGAGCTCGTGGAACGAGACGAGTACCCCCAAGACGACCAAAAACCACCAGATCTTTTGGGTGAACAGCCAGATCGCGTCAGGGGATACGGCAAAGAATGACACGGTAACTCCTTACCCCATGGCAGGGATCAACGGACGGCCGAGGGAGCCAGCGCCCGAACCAACGCCGAGGCCTTCTCCCGGGCCCAACGGTCGGCTTCCAGCGCCTCGTCGAGCGTGTGGAGGTCCTTCGGCTCGTGGGCTTCCATGGTATGGCGAATGACGTCGGCGATATCAGAAAACCCGATCTGCTCCTGGAGATAGGCCGCCACGGCGATTTCATTGGCTGCGTTCAGCGTCGCCGGCATCGTTCCCCCGATGCGCAAGGCCTCATACCCCAGGCTCAGGCACGGAAAGCGCTGGTGGTCGGGGCGCTGAAACGTCAACTTCCCGATGCCGGCCAAGTCCAGCGACGGCAGGTCGAGCGGTAACCGGGTCGGATAGTTCATCGCGTAGGAGATCGGCGTCCGCATGTCGGGCAATCCGAGTTGGGCGATCATCGATCCGTCGGTGTATTCTACCAGAGAGTGGATGATGCTTTCCCGATGGATCAGCGTGTCGATCTGTGAAGCCGGCAGATCGAAGAGCCAGCGTGCCTCCACGACTTCCAGACCCTTGTTCATCAAGGTGGCGGAATCGATCGTGATCTTCGCGCCCATTTTCCAGTTCGGGTGCTTGAGAGCTTGTGCCGGCTTGACGTGCCGCAAGTCATCCTGGGACAGATCCCACAACGGCCCGCCCGACGCGGTCAGAATGAGCTTGCGGACGTCGGCTTTCCGATGGCCTTCCAGTGATTGAAAAATCGCGCTGTGCTCGCTGTCCACGGGGAGAATCCGCACCTTGTACCGCCGCGCCTCGGCCTGCATGAGCTGGCCGGCCATGACCATCGGTTCTTTGTTGGCCAACGCGACATGCTTGCCCGCCCGGATGGCGCCGAGCGTCGGAACCAGGCCGGCGCCCCCGACGATGGCCGAGACGACGAGATCCGAATCGGGCAACGCCGCCACCTGGGCCACCCCGTTTCGCCCATCCAGGATCTCCACGTTCATATCCGCGCATCGCCGACGCAGCCGGCCCGCCGCGGCCGAATCGGAGAGGGCGACGACGCGCGGCCGGAACGCCCGTACCTGTTCCTCGAGCTTCTCGTCCTTCGTCCCGGCCGTGAGCCCGATTACGCGGAACTGCTCCGGAAACTTGGCGACGATGTCGAGCGTGTTGGTTCCAATCGACCCCGTGGATCCCAGGATGACCACGCTTTTCATTGAGGATCCTTTCTCTCGGTTTCTCTTCGGCACGTCCATCGTCCGGCCGGCTCCCGGGCTGATGCGATCCACCGTATGCCGATCGCTAGCCCTTCAGCAGCGCCACATAGTAATAAAAGGTAGGGGCGGTAAAGAGCAAGCTGTCCAAGCGATCGAGCATGCCTCCGTGCCCCGGGATGAGTCCCCCGGAATCTTTCACCCCGGCGCTGCGCTTGAGCAGTGACTCGGAAAGATCGCCGAAGAGTCCCGCCAAGGTCAAGACGATCCCGAGGGTCACCGCATCCCATGGCGTGAAGGAGGGCAGGAACCAGGCGCGGGCGACCAGCGCCGCGGCAATGGCCAACAAGACGCCACCGAGCAAGCCTTCCACGGTCTTGTTCGGGCTCAACAGAGGGGCCAGCTTGGTGCGGCCCAGGGTCACGCCGGCATAGTAGGCTCCCGTGTCGGCCGCCCACGTGACGAGCACGAGGAAAAACGTGAGGGCGACTCCTTCCGGCAGCGCGCGGGTCAGCAGGATGTGGCCCAACGTGAATGCCACGTAAAAGATGCCGGTGATGATGACCGCGATGTCGGTGAAGCTGTGGCGCAGGTCGCGAACGGTGGTCACGTAAAAGATGAGGACGGCCGCGACGATGAGAAACGAGAGCCCCCAGGCCGGCAACAAGGAGGGCCATTGGAACTGTGTGAGCAGGAGCGCGGCCAGCCCAAGGCCCAGTATCACGGCGGTCGTCGCCTGGCGCGTTCCAAAGTACAGCCGATAGAACTCGAGCAGGGCCATCAGGGCGACCGAGGCGATCAGTGCAAAGAGGGCAACGGGCGGAAGATAACGGACGATCAGGTAGAAGAGGGGGATGAAGACGAGGGCTGCATAGACGCGCCGACGGTCCAAGCGCCGGGGGGGCGAGGGAGCAACGGCCGCCACAGCCCCTCTAATCACAGCTGATTGGAGGGAAGCTGCTATGGGTCACCTGCCCGAACCGCCGTTCCCGGCGCTGATAATCGAGAAGCGCGAGCAAGGCTTCTCGGCGGCGGAAGTCAGGCCACAGGGTCGGCGTAAAGTACATTTCCGTGTAGGCGAGCTGCCAGAGCAGAAAATTGCTGATGCGCGCTTCACCGCTCGTACGGATCAGGAGATCGGGGTCCGGTAGCCCTTGCGTCGACAGGTAGCTTTCCAGGAGCGTTTCGTCGATCGCCTCGGGCTCGACGAGGCCGGCCTTCGAGTCCTGAGCCAGCCGCCGGACCGCATCCACGATCTCCGAGCGCCCGCCATAGCTCAAGGCGACGGTCAGGATCAGCTTGTCCAGGTGCGCCGTCGCGTGTTCCGCTTTTCGGACCCACTGGAGCGCGGACGGAGGAAGGGTCGATACGCGGCCGATCGCCCGAAACCGCACTCCCTTCTCGATCAGCGTCTCCATTTCGGTCTGGAGATACTGCTCGAGCAACATCATGAGGGCATTGATTTCGGGAATCGGGCGTTTCCAGTTCTCCTGGGAGAAGGCATAGATCGTGAGCGCCGGAATCCCCAACTCCCCGCAGAGCGTCATGATGTCCCGGACGGAGTTGAGCCCCTCCTGATGCCCGGCGATCCGTGGGAGCCCGCGCAACTCGGCCCAACGGCCATTTCCGTCCATGATAATGGCAATGTGCTTGGGCAGAGTCTCAGGGTCGAGCAGCGAGAGGAGTTCGGTTTCGCTCAAATGCTCGGTGCCGGTGGCCGTTCCTTTGGTCATTCGCGAAGAGGTGTACCTTCTGTTCTGATTCGTCGTCGAAGACAGCGGGCAGGTGACCTTAGTCTAATCACGGGGTGATCAAATGTCAAACGTATCTTCCTCCTGTCTTCCTCGTTGTCTGACACGAACGGACCGCGGTTGCATTGCGCCTACAAAAACGAATGGGCTATACTCGGCTGGTTCTGTTTCAGGAGGATTCAGAAGCATGTCAGGCACTCAGTTGGTCGAATTGTCGCAGTTCGGGCTGACCGAAAACGAAATCCAGCACGCGCTGGGCAAAGTCAAAGTGCGAGATGTCGATTACGCCGATCTGTACTTCGAATCGGAGACCTCGGAATCCGTCTCGATGGAGGAAGGGATCGTCAAGCGGGCGGTCAAGAGCGTCTCACAAGGCGTCGGCGTTCGAGCGACCGCCGGGGAGAAGACCGGCTTCGCCTACTCCGATGAGCTGAGCCGCCGGGATTTGGAGATTGCAGCGGACACGGCTCGCTACATCGCGAATTCACCACAAGGCGATCGACCGGTCCCCGTCACCCATCGCTCCGTCCCCGTCCATGACCTCTATCCCATCGCCACCACGGATCTCGATGTGGCGACGCCGGCCCGGGTGGACCTGCTGAACCGGGTCGATGCCGAAGCCCGGAAGTACGACCCGCGGATCAAGAATGTCATGGCGTCGTTCCACACGGAATACAAACGGATCCTCGTCGCTACCACCGACGGCCTCCTCGTCGGCGATGTACAGCCGTTGTCCCGATTGAATGTGACCTGTATCGCCGAAGAGAACGGCAATCGGCAAGTGGGCACGTTTGGGGGAGGCGGGCGCGTCGGCTTCACCTATTATTTGGAAGAGGACCGGTACGCCTACTACGCCCGCGAAGCGGCGCGGCAGGCCATCCTCAACCTCGGCGCGATCGAGGCCCCTGCCGGCGTGATGCCCGTGGTGCTGGCCGGCGGATGGCCGGGCATCCTCCTTCATGAAGCGATCGGGCATGGGTTGGAAGCGGACTTCAATCGCCGCAAGACCTCGGCGTTCTCGAACCTCATCGGCAAGCGGGTGGCCTCGGAGGTGTGCACCATCGTCGACGACGGCACGCTGCCGTTTCGCCGCGGCTCGCTCAACATCGACGACGAGGGGACGCCGACCCGCCGGACCGTGCTGATCGACCGCGGAATCCTGAGGGGCTATATCACCGACCGGCTGAACGCCAAGCTCATGGGTATCCCGTTGACCGGCAACGGACGCCGGGAGAATTTTCAAAGCATCCCGCTTCCCCGCATGACGAACACCTTCATGCTGGCCGGCGACTCGGATCCGGAGGAGATCATCCGGTCGGTCAAGAAGGGGCTCTATGCCGCCTCCTTCGGCGGCGGTCAGGTCGATATCACCAACGGGAAATTCGTATTCTCGGCGAGCGAGGCGTACTTGATCGAGGACGGCACGGTGACGCGGCCGGTCAAGGGCGCGACGCTCATCGGGAACGGTCCGGAAATCCTGACACGGGTGTCGATGGTCGGACGCGATCTCAAGCTCGACGAGGGCATCGGGACCTGCGGCAAGGATGGGCAATCGGTCCCCGTTGGCGTCGGGCTTCCGACCTGCCGCATTGACGAGATCACCGTCGGCGGGACGCAAGGGTAGGGAGTGGGGATAGTGGGATAGGGATATGGGGTATGGGATAGAGGGATAGAGGGATACGGGGAGAGAGTTGGAGAGCGAGGATAGAACAGGACGATGAGCTCGAACGGACATGATCTCAAGCAACTGGCGGTCGACCTGCTTGAGCGGGCCAAGAAACGAGGGGCGACGGAGGCGGATGTGGTCGTGGCCGATGGCGACACATTTTCCGTGCAGGTCCGGCTGGGCAAGGTGGATCGTCTGACCAAGGCTCGTGAAAAGCGCCTGGGGCTGCGCGTCTTCTTCGGGAAGCGCTCAGCCAGCGCGTCCACGTCGGACTTTTCCCCGGATTCGCTCGAGCAGGTGGTCGCGGATACCTGCTCGCTCGCGACGGCGGTTGCGGAAGACGCCGTGTCCGGTCTCCCTCCGGCGAATCTGATGGCGCAAGAGCTGCCGGACCTCGACCTCTATGATCCCACGCAGCTCGACACGGACGTGCAGATCGAGTTGGCCCGCCGTGCGGAAGACGCGGCGATGAAGGCCGACCCGCGCATCACGAACTCGGAGGGCTCGGATTTCAACTCATCGGCCGGCCGGGTGGTGCTCGCGAACACGCACGGCTTCGTCGGGGAATACCGGAGCACGAGCTTCTCGATGTCCGTCTCACCCATTGCCTCGGGTTCGGACGCCGAGGGCATGCAACGCGACTACTGGTATGCCGCCCAACGCAAGTATGCGAAGCTCGACAGCCCTGAATCGGTGGGGCAAGAGGCGGCCCGCCGGACGGTGCGCCGGCTCGGAGCCAAGAAGATCGCCACGCAGCGGGCGCCGGTGATCTTCGATCAGGAGACGGCCGGGAGTCTGCTCGGCAACCTGTGCAGCGCGATTTCCGGCTACGCCTTGTACAAGGGAGCCTCCTTTCTCGTCGGGCACCTCGGGAAGCCGCTGTTTCCCGATTTCGTCACGATCTATGACGACGGGCGGATGCCGGGTGCGTTGGGGTCGCGTCCGTTCGACGGGGAAGGGCTCCCGACTCGACGAAACACGATCGTCGAACAGGGGATTCTCCGGAGCTATCTGCTCGACAGCTACTCCGCGCGGAAGCTGGGGATGGCCTCGACGGGGAGCGCGTCCCGCAGCGTCGGAGAAGCGCCGTCGGTCGGCCCCACGAACTTTTATCTGGTCCCGGGTGGGGCCACTGTCCAAGAGCTCATTCGCTCGGTCCGGCGCGGGCTCTATGTCACCGAGCTGATCGGATTCGGGATCAACATGGTGACCGGCGACTACTCGCGCGGGGCGGCGGGGTTCTGGATCGAAAACGGCGAGCTCGCCTTTCCGGTGGAGGAAATCACCATCGCCGGGAATCTCAAGCAGATGTTTGCCAACCTCGACGCCATCGGGAACGACTTGGAATTCCGCGGACGCATCGCCAGCCCCACGGTCAAGATCAGCGAGATGATGATCGCGGGCAACTGACCCTCCGTGGGGATCCATCTCTTTCAACGCCTCTGGAGGACGCCATGGCCGAGACAGTGAGCGATCGGGACTTGAAAGAGCGTATGGTGCAGTATCCGAGCGACGGCGTGACCGTCCGTGCGTATGCGGTTGCACCGGCCGTGAAAGAGCGGCGGCCGGCGATCATCATCGTGCAGGAGTGGTGGGGCCTGAACGACCACATCAAGGACATCGCCCGCCGCTACGCCAAAGAGGGGTACGTCGCGATCGCGCCGGATTTGTACAGCCGCCTCGGCAACCGCGTGACGACGGACGCCAACGAAGCCGGGAAGTTGATGAATACGCTGCAACAGCAGGACGGGCTCAAAGATTTGCAGGCGACCATCGCGTATCTGAAAACGACGCCCGAGGTCGATCCGGCGCGGATCGGCGTCACGGGGTTCTGCATGGGCGGCTCTTATGCGCTCATGCTCCCGTGTACGACCGGTGAGATCAAGGCGGCGGTGCCGTTTTATGGGCAGGTCCCGAATCCCGATACCCCGCTGCAAAAGCTCGCCTGTCCGATCCTGTACATCTATGGCGAGGAAGACGGGTGGATCACAAAAGCCGACGTGCAGCGGTTGGCGGCGGCCCTGAAGAAATACGGCAAATCGGGCGAGATCAAGACGTACCCGGGTGCCTCGCATGCATTCTTCAATGATACGCGCAAAGAGGTCTACAAACCTGCGGAAGCGAAGGACGCGTGGACCCGCGCAGTCGCGTTCTTCAAGCAACACCTTGGGTAGCGTCGGAATCGTCGTTGGAGTCGTATTCGGCTCGGCAAATCCTCACCGTCTACCAAGAGGGTGCACCCCCTCCCGCCGGTCATAAGCTTCCGACCATGCCGCGTCGTACACCGGATGAAGTCGTCGGAACGCCGATGAAGGTGGTGTACATTGCGGGCAATGTCGTGGATGCTCAGAAGGTCGAGCGGGTGCTGACCGAGGCGGGCATCGACTACGGCCTGAGCCTCGAGCCGTTTCGAACCACCTCGCTGCTGAGCGGCGAATACCTCGGCCTGTTCGTATCCGTCCCGACCATGGAGCACGAGCGGTGCCGGAATTTGTTGCAAGCAGCCGGTCTTCTCGATACGGTAGGCTAGAACCGTCCGATCACGAAGCGAGGATCTATGGCGCTCGATGCCGAGATGGGAAAGAAGATGCTCCAGCTGCTGACGTCGCGCTACAACGACCGGCACTGGCGCAAGAAGATCGAGAAAACGTTGAGCCTCCCGGCAACGGGCGTGGCGGACGAGGCCCAGCGACAGATCTTCTTGTATCTGAAGCACGGGCTCAAGGCCTATAAGTCCAGGCGTGCCGATCCTGATTCCTGGATCGTGGGAGGGTACGCCACGCAGGAAGTCATCGGCCGGGCCAAGTACAACCCGTCGGCGGTGGGTCCCGCCGTCACTCCCGAGCATGTCGCCTATCTCGCGCAAGACCCGGGCCCCGAAGTCGACGAGGCGTGGTGGGACGAGATGCTCGTCGCGTGGTTCGAAGAGCCAGAGACGGACGAGCGCGAGCCTGAAGAGCTGAAATCAGAAGACCGACCAACCTCACCGGCTGATGAGAAGCCGGCGACGGCGTGATCCTGCCTGATTCGAACCGATCTGATCGGTGCTAGAACAACGTCATCTGAGCCGGCGGTTGTCCGGTCGGGGCTTCTGCAGTTGCGGGGGGCGGCGGCGGCGATTGCGCCCGATCGAGGTAGGCTTTCAACTTCACGAAGTCCTCTCGGAGCGGGTCGAGCAGGTTCCCTTGGTGGAGCGCCGCAGCCGGGTGGAGGAGCGGGAAGACCGTCAAGTCCTTGTGGCGGATGACGTGGCCGCGGATTTTCGTAATTCCGACTTTTCGCTCCAGGATCGTTTCCGTCGCCCAGCGGCCCAGGGTGCAGATGAGGGTCGGACGGATCATGGCGATCTGCTCCAGCAGAAAGGGCTTGCAGGCCTCCACCTCGTCCGGTTCCGGATCACGGTTGTTGGGAGGCCGGCACTTGATCACGTTCGCGATATAGATGTCCGACCGGGTAAGGCCGACCGACTCGAGCAACTGATTGAGCAACTTCCCCGCCGCACCGACGAACGGTTCCCCCTGCTTGTCCTCGTGAAAGCCGGGCGCTTCCCCGACGAACATGATTCGGGCGCTGGGATTTCCGACGCCGAAGACCACCTGACTACGGCCCAGTTTGGCGAGCTTGCAGAGTTGACAGTTATGAAGCGACTGGGCGAGTTCGTGGAGAGCCATCGCGGTCCGCGGGTTGAAGCAACGGCGGGCATCTTAGGCGCGGCCGCGGACGTTGTCAACCATGGTTGAGATCCTGTCGTTTCCCCGCGACGTGCCGTCGCGCGGCCTCTTACGAAAAATCTCTTGACACCCTCACCCGTTTTGGGTCACCTTCTAGAAAAATACTGGTATTTTAGTCTTCCTTCTCATTCCTAGCAGAAGGAGCCATGCGATGAACGTCTTGGAGACGAAAACGGAGCCGGTTGCGCAGCGGGTGGCCACGGGCCTGAGCAAGATCGGTCTGGCGCTTCGCAGTCGCGCGTGGAAAGAGGCGGGCGTCAAGCGGCTGATGCCCTTGCAGGCACAAACGCTCAGCGTCCTTCGGATTCAGCCGAAGCAGACGGCGACGGTCAGCGCGATTGCCGAGGAGTTGGCCGTGCGGCTCCCGACCGCGTCCGAAGTCATTCGCACCCTTGCCGAACGCGGGCTCGTGAAGCGCACCCGCTCGCAGGCCGATGGACGCTCGGTCAGCGTGAGCCTCACCGCCAAGGGACGACGGAAAGCCGAAGCGGCATCGAGTTGGCCGGAGTTTCTGGCTGCAGCCGCACAGACGTTGCCGGCCGACGAACAGGTCATGTTGCTGCGCACGTTGGTGAAGATGATCTACAACCTCCAGGCGCAAGGGGACATCCCGACCGCGAGAATGTGTGTGACCTGTCGGTTTTTCCGTCCTCACGTCCATGCAGATGCAGAACGTCCCCACCATTGTGATTTCGTAAACGCCCCATTCGGCGATCGCCTCATTCGTATCGAGTGCGGTGAGCACGCGGCAGCCGACCCACGCGTACGCGAGCACAACTGGGCCGCCTTCGACCGCAAGCCGACCGCGTGAGCGGCTCGCACCTGGTTGGATTCCGCAGCCGCCGTCGCCGCAGGTCCGTCGTCCATTGACTCCACGTCGTGCCGCTCCTTCTTTACGACAGGCGGTTCCATCACTCCCGGACTCACCGGCGCGTCGGATGTACGTACCGGCCAACCTGTACGTGGTTGTCGTATCTTGTTGTCCCAAGTCGCCCTACATACAATGGAGCTGACAACCGGAGAGACCGCCTCGACTTGAAACGGAGTGATCATCATGCGCCTGGAAGAAGCGGTAGATGTCGAAGCACGTGAGCGCCTCCTTCGCCTGGCGGAACAGGGCGATTGGTTGGCTGTTCGCCGTTTGTTCGAGATCCATGACGCCCGAACCGAGGCGGCCAGGCCGGTACGAGCATTTGCCACCCGGTTTCACTCTCGATCGGGGCGCGCGTAGACGCGACGCTCTCGCCGGATCACCTCCCACGCACTTCCTGTCTGATGCTCTGCGCGCATGGCGCGCAAGAGGCTGTTTTGAAGCCCGCCTTCATCCGCCCGTCACCGTCTTGATGCTTGATTCGTGCAACGGGAAAGGAGAGGATAGCCGCGCGACGCACACGCCGTCGATACCGTGCACGCTGACAGGGGCAGCACTCCAAGGGAGGCAGCATGAGTGACACGACCCAACCCGACGTCGTCGCCTTTATTGGAAAGGGGGTGACGTTCAAAGGATCGATTCGCTATCGGGGGACCTTCCGGATCGACGGGATGGTCGAAGGAGACGTCGAGGCCGATGGGACGTTGATCATCGGCGATCAGGCGGAGCTGCGCGGCAAGATCTCGGCGGGCACCGTCATCAGCCAAGGGAAGGTGTACGCCGATGTCGTGGCCGCGGAGTCGGTGAAGTTGCAACGGCCCGCGGTATTGGATGGGACCATCCGCACGCCGAAGTTTTCGATGGAAGAAGGCGTCCTCTTCACCGGTCGTTGTGCCATGGCGTCGGAGAGCACCAGCGATGACGGCCCGGAGTCCCGTCCCCGGTTGTTGAAGACCTAAGGCGGCACGGCAAGGGGCCCCTCGACCGCCTGCGCGATCGGCGGAGCCTCGATCATGGACGGTCGGGCCCGGGGCCGGGACCAGGAGGCGGGTCGGGGCCGGGAAAGGGCTCCGGCAGCGGCGTCGGCAAGGGATCCGGCGTCGGCTCGGGCTGCGGCTCCGGATGCGGGGGATGGGGACGTCCCGCGTGGCGGATCCTCGATCCCGTCTCGTGCAGGGATGTACGCCTCAAGCCGGTCGACGCTTGGCGTCCCTCCGAATCTCCCTGACGATCTCGCCAACGCCGGTCGTTCTTCACCGTCTCCTCATCCGTCGCGCGAGCAAGAGGAGTCCGGTCAGCAGCAGCGCCGATGTCCTTGGCTCAGGGATGGGCTGCACCTGCGCGCTTCTTCCTCCGGAAGCCACGAACCAGTTCTCAATGTAAGGCAGTGTGAGCGAAGGAGAGCCCTGGCTGCCCGGACGGCGGTCGCCCCCGAAGACCTGGATCGTATTTTGGACCACCAGTCGGTTCGCCGCAGGCAGGGCTAGGTTGCGGATGACGGGGTCGTTTCGGCAGCAACCGACCGCGTCCGCAAACGTCTCCACCTCCTGGTCGCCGGAAAGACCGGTGAAGACGACGAACCCGGCGTCTTGAAGGCTCCGAGCATCGCTCGAGGGCCCCGGAACAAAGGGCGGCGTATGAAGCGAGAGCGTCTGCAGGGGATAGGGGGCGCTGACGGTATAACGGAGGCTCGCCTCACGGACCGTCTGCGGGGGGGCGGTGAATGAGCCGAAGCGCAGGCCGACATACGGGCCATCGAGCAACGGAAGCGCAGAGAGCTCGGACCTGGGAAACGTCTGAAGAGATCCGATCGGACTCAGGTGAAAATCTGAAAACGTCAGGAGGCCGACCGAGAGCGGTTCAGCGCGATCGAGGAGATCGGATAGCGGGAGTGAGCCGGCTTGCGCTGACGACAGCGCCAGGACGAGCAGGGCGACCAGTGACAGGGCGAGACTCCTCGCCCAATGTACTGCTCGAGGACTCTGTTGGTTTCCCCCCGAATGAAGCTCCGAACACCCCATGGGCAATCCCTCCCTCACGCCTACCAGGATCATGGAATACGGTAGGACTCAGGGTGAGGCGTGTCTGTCGGAGTACGGCGCGCCCGGCGTAGGCCGAGACGGGGCCGGATGCCGCTTACCTAGAGCCGGGACGGGCGGGGGCAGTAAGTACTCATCCGACTAGGGATGGCGATACCGTCCGCTATTGGGACACGAACGTCGCCTCTATAGTGAGCCGAAGCGAAGGAGGCGGCGGCATGAAAGCTCAGGCGAAGTCAAAGACAACGGTCGCTCGACCTAAACGGCGCCCCGAGGAGTTCACCGCCAGAGAGCGCCAGATCGTCGAGTTGGTCTGGTCGGGTTTGAAGAACCGAGAGATCGCCAGTCGGTTGAAAATCAGCGTGAAGACCGTCGAGGCGCATCGCGCCACCGTGATGAAAAAAGCCAGGGTGACGAATACCGCCCAGTTGCTGAAGACGGCCTTGGCGCAAGGGATCGTCCAACCCTAGCCGCTTGCCCTGCCGATCCCCTACCCGTACGCCGTTGTGGGGCGACGCACGCTCGGCGGTGCCCGGCGCGCCGTACGTCGCGGCTACGCCGACCCGACAAAGGGCGCCACCGCAGACATCGACTGGCGTTGCCTGTTGGCCGTGACGACGGCGTCGGCGATGTGTCCGCAGTTCACGCATCGATGCGTCACGATCCAGGTCGATTGAGTCTCGAGGAGGTCGATGCAGGCATCCTTGAGCATCAGTCCTTGGCAGCGCGGGCAGGTCATGGCGTCTCCTTTTGACTGAGGGTGCGGTGCGGGTGAAGTTCGGCTGCACGGAGCAGCCCGCCTCCGATACGTGAGGCAGAGCGGAGTCGACCTGAGCCTATCTTGCGATGAATCACCTAAGGGCAGTAACCAGGATGACGAGAAAACCGACTGTAGGAAATGTCTGAAAAGCGAGTCAGTGGCATCTCGCAGGAGAAAGATCATGGGTCGGATCGGCCGTCGCGCACCGGGCGATCCGTAGTCACATCGCATAGCCCTGAGGAGGGCGGTCCCAGTTCGGGCTGTGACAATTCGGGCAGTGCTCCGGTGGGACCTCGGTCGCCTGCACCCACTTGTGACCGCAACGGAAGCAGAGAAGCTCCTGCCCTGCCTGGCTTGGTCGCTGCCCCGAGTCTCCCAAGTTTCTCACCGTGCTCATCGTCCACCTCCCGTATACGATCCTCCTTACCATGAGTGCCATGGATCAGGAGTCAGCCGGATCCTCTCAGGATGGGCAGGCATGGCGATCCGCCGCATCGGGGAACGGCGTACGAGGCATTTCCTGAGCACTGTTCCTACTTCGAACATACGCTGGCTTTGACAAAACCCAACGGTCTCGAGGTGGGCAAGATCCCCGCCGAGCGTGCGGTCCGTCGGAATTCCACCTACACGCGACGCGGCCTGTCTGCACATCTTATGCACACAGAGGAGCGGTCTCGCCGCGGCTCCCCAGCGAAGGCCGGGGCGTTCAGATGGAGAAAGAGGCTTGACCAAGATGTTGTGGTGTTCGGCGGGACTCCACAATGCCCAAATAATGAGCAACGTGGTCCTAGCCCATGCATGGCGCGACATTCCAAAGTTGCAAGAGGGGCTTTTCCACAACCGGTCCACAAAATGCGTGAATGCCGAAGAACACGCCGTGTCCTACAGGGAAGGGAAGATTTCAGGGGTTCGGCTGAGACAGAGCCCGAGCGCGGGTGTCTCATGAGCCGGGCACCCTCGGGCGGGTCGCTCAAAACCCCTGAATTTTCCACGGTCCACGGTGCTGTCGCCTAGGCACGGTTCCTGATGATGCCGAGCAGCATCGTTCGAAAGGAGGGGGCAATGGCACACACCGGCATCCTGACTGATCGCGACGACCGCATCGAGAGTGTCCCGGAGGATCTGGCGGCATTGACTGAGCAGCGACAAGGCCCGGCGATCCTGATCTTGTCACGAGAGTGCAGTGTTCAATACTTCAACCGTGCGGCGTGGGACCTCTTGCTTCAGATCCACGGCAACGCCGAAGACCGGGTCGGCTTGTTGCCGCGCGTGGTAGTGGACCTGTGCCATGATCTCGAACGGCTGCTTGACGGTGACCGTGCACACACCAATCATAGTCCCGTCGAGTTGTCTCGAGTGGCCGGGGGTGTCTTACTGCGCAGCCTTGCGTTGATAGAAGGTCGGACGAGGGCCGGGGCGGATCGTTTTTTGATTATGCTCGAACCGCTCATCCCACGCCAACGCTCGAGCGGACTGTTGAAACAACGGTATGGGTTGACCGAGCGGGAATGCACCGTCGTGGAGGGAATCAGCAGAGGGTTGACGAACAAGGAAATTGGGAATCTGCTGGGGATTGCGGAATCGACGGTGAAAGCGCATATCACCCATATCATGCAGAAGACGAAGACCAGCACCCGGACCGGGATTCTGGCCCACCTGTGCGCCCCTGAATCTCAGTAACCCTGGGAACAGCCGGTTGAAAGGAGGCGATGCCACTGCGAAGGTCGGCCAGGCGAAGGGTAGGAGAGGCTCGGCTCTACGTCATCCGAGCGGTCAGCATACCGCTTGTCTTCGCGTGCGTGCTTCTTGCCGGTGGAGCCGCCGGCCGGGCGGCATCGGTTCAGGATGCCGAGCTGGCATCGGCACAAGCGGATGCGTTGGCGGCAGCGGGACAAGAGCGGGAAGCGGCCGGGCTCTATCTCGACGCGCATATCCGCTTTCAGCGAATCCTGCTCGCCTCGGTTGAGGAGATGCTGCGCGGCAGCTTCGGCGCGCCCGTCGATGAAGAGGCCGTGACACGAGCGGCCGGGCGCGCGGCCGCCTTGCGCAACATCAATCTTTCCAAGCTTTGGATCCTCGTCGACCCTGATGATCGGGCTTTCCAATTGGGCTTGGAAGCGGAGCGGGCCGACCTGATCCGCCGATTTCCTTCGTTTCGTACGCCGGCGTCCGCGCAACCGCTCGAGGAGTTCTTGCACCGCTTGTACCCCGACGACGTCAGCGGCGAACGTCAAATGGAATCGTTGCGGGGAGAAACCATGCCGTTTTCGAAGCGATGGGCCAGGCTCGAGGCCGCTCGCCGGCAGCCATAACGATTCCGCTTCAGTCCTTCCCTCCGTGTTCCTCGGTGTTCCGCACGTCTCTTTCCCTTGCCATCGGGCCCCGTCTGTCAGGGTCTGTCCGACAGACAGATCCTGTAAAACTGCCTAAGCTCGGTTTTCTGAAGGCTGCGGTCCCGACAATCGCGGCGCACCGGGAGCACCTCACCCCTCCCGTTCGACAGATGGCGGCACTACTGCTCGTCGACGACGACCAGATCCTGCTCGAGGCGTTAAGTCAACGCCTGCGCTGGCGCCTGCCGGGCGTCGAGGTGGAGACCTGTCTGTCGGGGAGCGAGGCGCGCTTGACCGCGTGCGTTCGTCGGATTACGACGCGGTGATCTCGGACATCAAGATGCCGGGGATGGATGGGCTCACCCTCCTGCGCCAAGTCCGGGCGGTGAAGCCTTCCATCCCGGTGATGCTGGTGACCGGACATGGAGACAGGGACCTGGGAGTGGAAGCGCTCCGAGCCGGCGCCTACTGCTTCGTGCAAAAACCGCTGGATTTCGATTTCTTCATCGAGTGGTTGAAACGGGCGATGCATGAACGCCAACTGAGTCGGGAAGTCGAGGAGAAGACACGGTTGCTCGAGCGGCATGCCCGGGACCTCGAGCGGCGGGTGGCGGAACGAACGGAAGCTTTGCGACAGAGCGAGGAGCGGCTGCGACTGCTGTTGGAAACCACCCGAATGATTCCATGGGAAGCCGATGCCGCCTCCTGGCGGTTCACCTATGTCGGACCTCAAGCCGTCACGCTGCTGGGGCACGCCCTGGAGTCGTGGTACGAGCAGGATTTTTGGGTGCGGCACATTCATCCCGACGATCGGGACGCGGCGGTGAGCTACTGCTTGAAGGCGTCGCAGGAACGGCTGTTCTATGACTTCGAGTACCGGATGCTTGCCGCCGACGGCCGTGTAGTCTGGATCCAGGATGTCGTGACCGTCGTCCGGGACGGTGAACGGGTCACCGGGCTCCGCGGATTCATGCTCGACGTGACGGCCAGGAAGGAGGCCGAAGACGGGATACGCCGCCTCAACGCCGAGCTGGAACGCCGGGTCGAGGAGCGCACCGCCAGACTCGAGGCTGCGAATCAGTCGCTCGAGCAGGAGGTCGAAGAGCGGAAGCGGGTCGAGGCCAAGTTGCGTCAGAGTGAACAGCATTTGAGCGAAGCGCAGCGGCTCGCCCGCTTGGGGAGCTGGACCTGGGATGTCAAGGCCAACAAGGTCGTCTGGTCCGACGAACTCTGCGAGGTGTACGGGATTCGACCGGAAGACTTTGGAGGGACCTATGAAGCGTTCCTCGAACGGACGCATCCGGACGACCTCGAGGCCACGGTGGCCGTGGCCAAACAGGCCTTGGCCGATCGCCAGCCGTTCACGTACTTCCATCGCATCATCCGGGGCGATAGGGCGGTCAGAGTGCTTCACTCCCGAGGGAAGGTCGTCACCGATGCCGACGGAACGATCGTGCGGATGTATGGAGCATGCCAGGACGTGACCGAGTTGAAGGAAGCGGAGGAGGCGTTGCGGCGCGCGAACGAAGAGCTCCAAGCTCAAATGTCCGAGCGTGTGTAGCCCGGATGGCGACGGGTTCCTCGGTGAATCGCTGGGACGGACGAAGCTAGAACCTGCGGGGGGTGCCATGATGGCAATCATGCGACAAGGGCTGCTGGCGGTATGCGTGGCACTCGCCGGGACGGCCGTGCCAAATGCCCACGCCGGAAGTCCGGTGGCCGATGGGGCGAAAGTCACGCTCGAATATACGCTCAGCGTTCCGGACAAAGGGGCCAGCTCCGGCGAAAAAATCATGACCTATACGCACGGGCAGCACGAGATTTTGCCGGGTCTCGAACAAGCGCTCTCCGGTATGCATGAAGGTGAACAGAAGCGGGTAGAGCTGGGGCCCGAGCAGGCCTACGGCCGTTATGATCCTTCGAAGCGGCAGTCCGTCGATCGCCAACAGCTTCCTGCCGAGATTCAGCCCGGGGCCGTGCTGAAGAGCCGGGAAAAGGAGAGCTTCGCAACGGTCCTCGAGCTGAACGAGCACTCCGCGGTCTTGGACCTCAATCATCCCCTCGCCGGACAACGCGTCGTCTATGACGTGCGGATTCTGAGCGTCGAGCCGAAGGCGGCCGGTCCTTGACGAAAGGCGCCTCCCCTGCGGACGCCTTCCATTGATGCACACCACGCACGGGCCTCGCCGGTCGCCGCGCGATGGCCTTTGGTCGGATTGCTTCCTCGTCGGGAGACCAGGTACCGTGACCTCTTGGAGCGAGGCGATGCAGCTACGACATGTGCGGTGTCAATGCCGGTGCCCCGTGCTGTTCGAGAGCAACGGATGTGTCGCCGAGGGATCGATCGTCAATCTGTCTCTGTTCGGATGCGCGATCCGCACGCCGCGGTGTACGATCCCAGGCGAGTATGTCCGGATGCACACGTGGCTGCCGACCAAGGGGCTCCGGGTGGATCTGGCGAAGGTGCGATGGTGTCAGCCTTACCAATTCGGCGTGGAATTCATCGAGTTGGCGGAACCTCAACGGAGGCTGATCCTGCAAATGATCCGCGACTGCCTGCAGAAGGGGTAGTCGTTCCCGTTATTCTCAAAGTCCTCGGTCTTCCTCGCCGGTCGCGGCCCGGCTCCGATCGTCCCACTCATCCCCGACGTTCGGCCTCGTCGTAGATACTGATCCTAAAGCCGTTTGCATCTTCTGAGGCGGCGCGAGGCCGGTTATGCTGCGCCCCGGCGCATCGTACCCGGCGGCAGGAGGGCATGACGGAGGATCAAGCCAGACAATTGCGAGAGCGATGGCGGCAGGGGCAGGCCGTGAGGCCGTGCCGCCATTACCAACTCGAGTTGCTGTGGACCGAGAAGGGGGAGGCGACGGAACGCTATGCCTGCATTCTCTGCGGTACAGAAGTGGGTCCGCCCCCGCCGGGACGAGACCGGGACAACGAGACCGCCAGGACGATCTAGGGATCTTGACGACCGCCTTGAATCTGCGCCTCGAGCGTCTTGATGCGTTTTTCCAGTTCGAGCATCTTCAGCTCCCGTCCCACGACGACGTCGTGGAACTGCTCCAAATCTCTCACACGATCGAGCAACTCTTGCTGAGATTGCTCCAGCGCCTTCTCGGCCTTGCGCCGGGCCGTGATGTCGTGGAAGACGAGGACGACGCCGATGAGCCGGCCTTGGCTGTCCCGAATGGGCGCGGCGCTGTCTTCGATCGGGCATTCCGGACCGGCGCGGTGAATGAGCACGGTGTGGTTGGCCAGACCCACCACGCGCCCTTCCGCGATCACTCGCTCCACGGGATTTCCGGCCGGGTGTCGCGAGTACTCATTGATGATGCGAAAGACTTCGGTGAGCGGGCGTCCGTGCGCTTCGTCCTGCGTCCACCCCGTCAGCGCTTCGGCGGGCGGATTCACGAACGTCACGCGCCCCTGATCGTCGGTCGCGATCACGGCATCCCCGATGCTCGTCAACGTGACTTTGAACCACTCCCGCTGCTCTCGGACCGCGTCCTCCAGTTCCTTGCGGCGGTGGAGAGCCTTCGTGAGGGCCTCCACCCTCTGGTTCAACATCACGAACCTGGAGACGCTGGTCTCTTTGGAACGTAAACGAAGGACCACAAACCTGCGGGGTGGGTCGTCGGCATGGAAGACGCATCCGTTGGCTTGGTAGGGCATGGCGTCTCCCCCGACGCGCATGGTGACCGCGCCAGGCACCGCCTCTCTGGATCGGGTGCACAACCTGAGGTAGTGCGGCCAGGCGCCGCCGGGGTCGGCAAGAAACTCCGTCAGGGGGCGTCCGCGGACCTGGTCGGCCATGAGCTGTACCTGCCGTTCGGCGGCTCGGTTGAGATCCTCGATGCGGCCGGTTGGGGAGAGGAGGAACACCGGCTCAGGGAAACAGTCGGCCAAGGCGAAAAACGGATATCTCACTCGCGATCCTCGCTGCGAAAATACTCTCGGCCCGTAGCGCTGTCAGCCTCGCGGCCCACCCGCAGATGAACGGTTACGCGACAGCCCGGGTGTCTCAGGGCGATGGCTTCCTCGATGACGACTTTGGCATAGCCCAGGTTCTGAGCGGCAATGACACCGAAGACGTTGGAGGTCATCATGCAGAGGGCCGGACGACCCACCACTTTGTCTCCGAATGGGCATGCACGATTGCCGAGGACGATTTTCTCGTCGGTTTCTTCGATGACGTAAAAGTCGCCCTGGATCCGCCTCTTCAAATCCACGAGGACTTGAGCCACCTGGGATCGGCTCAATGCCTCCGTTCGGAGATGGGCCTTGTACTGCTCATTGATCTCATCACCGATCTGCTGCCCCACGACGCTGATGAAGCCGGACGCCTCCTCCAGTCCCACGACGTCTTGGAGCGATCCGGACAAGTGGTGCAGCAAGGTGCGGAGAAAGACATCCCGCTCCAAGGAGATATCCAGATGGCTGAGATCGCGTGTCTCCTGTTTCTGCATGCTTCCTCCCCATGGCAACGGTTGGCTCTTCCGGGCGGGAATACTACAAGAATCGCGAATGCGGTTATGTAGGACGGATCCGGACATGCTTGGCCTGTGGCTCTTCATTGAAGCGCAAGCCCACTGTGAAGTGAATCCGTTCGCCGTCGCCCTGATGGAAATCGACGAGGCCGTGAAGGGGGCGGCCATTCTTCAGAACCGAAGAACCGACTGCCGCCAGCAATCGAGAGGGGATCCCCGCCGGGTCGGTTCGTCACACACTGCTGCCTCTGAAGTGGGATTTGGAGTCGACGCAGGCGGTCGTTCGGAACCTTCCAGAGCCTGTGGGCATGGTGAACCAACCCAAGGGCGGAACCCACACGAAGGGGTCGTTGACTCGCCGGCGTGGTGCTGAGGCACGGAGATATCCGTCTCGCGGACATCTCCGTGTGCCTCATCGTGCTCAGGGCCCGATGCGATCCGACATACCCTCTCGGACGCCTTCTCGTACTCCTTGGCGCACCGCTCCTTCGGTCGTCGTGGAGGTCGAGTCGCGATAGCGGCCGTCGGAGGAGGAATCATACTCATGGCCGCGCCTCGAATCGACGCACCCCGCCAAAACCAGCGCCACCAGCATTGTGAGCATCACCCGGCTGCATGTCCGCATATCCATGGCCCTCCTTTCATTCAGGGTAACCGCGCAAGCGGGCACGCGAACATCAGGCGGAGGGCCATGCCAGTGTGGGCCGCTCTCTTCACCCCTGGTGCCTAGGCGCGGTCCTGTAGAGCCCGTTCACTAAGCGACCAGCCTCACCGCCTCCACCCTGCTGGCACTCGCCTTCCACAGCTACGGACAGGCGAGCGCCGTGACGCTGCGGTAGATAAAAGAGTATGGAGGAAGCGGAGCTGTTCCATCTCTTGGTCAAGAATGCCAAAGGCTTGGCCATCTTCACGCTCGATGCTCAGGGGCGGGTGGCGAGCTGGAACGAGTCGGCACGAATGCTGCTCGGCTATGAGGGGACCGACATCCTCGGACGTCCTTTCGATGTCCTGTTCATCCCAGAGGACCGGGAGAAGGGCGATCCCGAGCAGGGAGCTCCAGATCGCGGTTCGCCAAGGCCAAGCGAGCGATGATCGCTGGATCCTTCGAAAGGACGGGACACGATTCTGGTGCAGCGGACTGACGATCGCATTGCGGGACAGAGAGCTCCGTGGGTACGTGAAGATCATGCGGGACCAGACGGACATGAAGCACGCCCTGGACAAGGTGCAGGACTTGAATGCCAAGCTTCAGAAGACCATTGGCGATCTTCGCACGGTGCAGGCGGATCTCCAGGAGAAAGTGCTCGACCTCGAAAAGTTCGAAGATGTCGCCGTGGGCCGGGAGCTCGAGATGATTCGATTGAAGCGCCAAATCAAGGACGTAGAGTCGGAGCTGGAGCGACTGAGGCGCGAGCGGTCTGGTTAGGCTGTAGCCGGGCGGTGCTGCCGGATCAAAGACGACGTGCCGCGGCGGGCTCGGCCGCATGCCTGGCTACGGTTCAACGAGCTGCTTCAGGCGGGAGCCGCGGCGGGCGCCAGGCCCCGGTTCGGACCTATCCGTCTCGGCCTGTTGCAGAGACGGCCGCCAACGATCAGGCCAACGCCCCAAGGTATTCGATAAGGGCACGCCTGAGACGCAGGTAACACTCACACGCCCTGTTCTCCAGTTCCGCCGCATCGACGAGACGGATCTGACCCCGCTCGTGTCGAATGCAGCCCGCCCCTTCCAATGAAGAGATCGCCGCGACCACCGTGGTCCGGTTGGCGCCGAGACATTCGGCCAGGAATTCCTGGGTCAAGTGGAAAACGGTTTTTCGCGTCGCGTCACGGTGCCGCAGGAGGAACCGGGCGAGGCGTTGCTCCGCCGTATGGAACCGATTGCATGCGCTCGCTTGAAATGCTTGTGCGAGAAGCAGGTCGATGTAGCTGAACAGGCGGTGTGCGACGTGATAGGACATCCTGCTCGCTTCCTTCAACACGCGGGCGCTCACCCGCGTCGCCGTTCCTCCCACTTGGACGACGGCCCGGGGCAGCATCCGATGGTGGCCGTCCAGTGCCGACACGCCAAGGAGTCCCTCGGGTCCGACCGTGGCAATTTCGACGGTTCCACCGTCGCCCAGGATGCCGAAGAGTGAAATCGCACAATCCTCAGGAAAATATACGAATTCGATCGGCGAGTCCGGTTCGTAGACGACCTGCTGCTCGGTCATGTCGACCATATCGGATCCCTTGAGGGAGGTGTTCAGAGCGGTCACGATTGATCGGAGCAGGGCGTTCTTCATAAGCTTCACTCTATCGGGCGGTGCCTGGCACGCTCCTTCAGAAGGTGCGGTGGTGCTCCGTCGGCGATCTGTCCAATGGACGACAGACGGTGGCCGACAGCCTGAGTACACTTCCTGCCCGGTTCGTCTCCCACAAGCTGTACTCTCAAAGAGGATGTATGACGTCAGGCCGGTTGCTGGTGGTGGATGATGATCCCATGACCCTCCAGGCCGTGTCCGGTGCGCTCGAAGTCCGCCTGCCCGATCTTCGGGTCACCACCGTGTCTTCACCGGAGGAGGCTCTGAAATTGATCTCCGTCGAGCCCTATGATGTCGTGCTCAGCGATGTGCATGCCGAAGATCAACGGCCTGGCCTTCCTGTCCAGGCTCCGCGCCCTCCTCCCCGACGTGCCTGTTCTTCTGATGAGCGGTCATCTGCTCGATCAAGACGCGGCGAAGGCCATCAACGGACAGGCCTTTGCTTTCCTCACCAAGCCGATCGAGAGAGACCAGCTCACGGCCTGGGTCCGCCGCGCGATCGAAATGTCGCAGCTCAGGAAAGTGGTGGCCAAGGGAGCGCTCGTGGCCGACTGGGCCGAATCGATCGAGCGGCTCGTTCAAGACCGGACGCGGACGATTCAAGATCAAGAGCGGTTCCTGGCGGCGCTGATCGACACCGTGCCGTGCCTGGTCGTGCTCACCGATCCCGACGGCAATATCCTGGTGTTCAACACCCGAGCCGAGGAGTTGACGGGCTACCAGCGTGAGGAGGTGGTCGGCCGGCCGGTCCTGTCATTTGTTCCGCCTGCATGGCAGGCGATCGTGCGCCAGCGATTCGCGGATCCATGCGCCTCGGCGCTCAAGATCCCTCATCGCAACCCATGGCTGACGAAGACCGGCCGGGAGCGGGTGATCGAGTGGCGATGCACGAGCTTTCTGACCACCCGCTATGCTCGCCCATGTATCCTGGGGATCGGCCTGGCGGTGGACGACTGACCGTGGAATGTGGGGAACGAGGGACGCGGACCCCGACGTTCAGGCGTCTTGTCTTGCACGGCCACGCAGGTCGGCCTTGAGGACGGGCAGCGAGATCGTGAACGAGCTGCCGGCCTCGGAGGTGGCGACGTCGATCGTGCCCTGGTGATCCTTGATGATGGCGTAGCTGATGGAGAGGCCGAGGCCGGTTCCTTCGCCCACGGGCTTGGTCGTGAAAAACGGATCGAAGATCCGCCCTTGGATCTCCGGAGCGATCCCTTTCCCGGTGTCTTGCACGCGAATCTTCACGTGCTTGCCCTCGCTCGTCACGGTCACCGCGATCACTTTTTCCGGCGCCGACTTCACCGCATCGCGGGCGTTCGCCAGCAGGTTGATCAACACTTGCTCGAGCTTGAGATGGTTGCCCTCGACGACGCAATCAGCCTCGTCGAAGTGCAGCACGACCCGAATGCCCGCCAGTTGGAGCTGGGCTTCCAACAGCGAGACCGCCGATCTGACCACGCCGTTGATCGCGAGCGGCTCACGGTCGTAGGACGCGCGGCGACCGAACGTCCGGAGCTGCGAGATGATTTTCGCCGCCCTGCCGACTTGCCCCTGGATCTCCTGAAGCACGGAAATGACGAGGTCGGGGTCCGCCGGAGAGGCTCGGAGCGAGTCGATGAGATTGCCCACGAACAAGCCGATGTTGTTCAAGGGATTGTTGAGCTCATGGGCCACCCCGGTCGCCAATTCCCCGACGGTGGCGAGCTTGGCCGCCTGGATCAACTGCTCCTGCTTTTCCTGGAGGTCTTGCTTGTGCTGCTGCGCTTCATCCAGCAGGCGAAGCAGATGCGCTTCGGCCTGTTTTGCAGCGGTGACGTCGAGGGCGATTCCAATGACGCGAATCGGGTCGCCGTCGGAATTGCAGAGGGTCTTGCCGTGCGCAAGGATCCAACAGACGGATCCGTCGGGCCGCCTTGCGCGGAATTGGAATTGCGGGTCGGCGCGCCGGCGGAGGACGTCCTTGATATGTTCCGCGAGGGGCTCACGGTCCTCCTCATGCACCGAGGTCAGCCATGCCTGGAACGGGCATGGTCCGACCGACATCCCACACAGCTCGGAATATTCCGGTGAGAGCGTGACCTGATCCTGTACGATGTCCCAGTCCCACGTGCCCGCCCTGGCGGCGCGTTGGGCGATGCGCAGCCGCTCGCGGCTTTCGTACAGGGCGTCCTGTGCGCGTTTCAGATCGTCGATTCCCGTGGACGTCCCGAACCATTTCTCGATCGTCCCGTCTTCCCCGCGCGAAGGCTGGGCCCGGGTCAAGAACCACTCGTAATGCCCGTCCGCCGCCCGGAGCCGGTGCTCGACGTGGTATTCGGCGCCGGCCCGGGTGGCCGCGTCCCACGCGGTGAGGGTCGGCTCGACGTCATCGGGATGCAGGATGATCCGCCACCCGCCCGCTTGCAGCTCCTGGCCTTCCAACCCGGAATAGTCGAGCCAGCGCTTGTTGCGGTAGTCGATCGTCCCATCGGGTCGGGCGGTCCAGACCAACTGCGGCATGATCTCCGTGATTTGCTTCAGCCGGCTTTCGCTCTCCTTGAGCGAGCGCTCGGCCCGCTTGCGCTCAGCCACCTCGCGCTCGAGCTCTTGGCGCCGCAAGTTCGCCTGCGCCGCCGCGTCCTCCGCGCGGCGATAGCTGCGGCGCTGTGATTCGGCCAGCACCGCGATGGCGACGCCGATAAAGCTGAAGAACCCGATCCCGACCCAGTGGCCCGGCCCCAACGGGGCAAACGACTCCTCCGGGGCGAACACGAAGTAATCGATGGAGAGAATGCTCAGGGCCAAAGCCAGGAGAGCCGGCCCCGTCCCCGCGAACTGCGCGGTGATGACGATTGCAAACGTGCCGAACAGGAACGTGGTATGGAAATAAGGGTCGAGCTGGACCCGGAGCCAGTTCGACAGCGCGACGACGAGAATGGAGAAGCCGTAGCGGAGAAGCGCGGTGACGGCGGCTTCATGGCGGGAATCGATGCGACCGCCGTCGCTCCGCTTCATGGAGTCTCCCACCATGCCACCCCCTTCGGACGTGCGAGAAGCGCCGCTCTGCGGCGCGGGCATGAGCGCCGCGCGATCAGCGCGGCGTAGAGGCGCCGCGGGCACGTCTTCGGCAGCGCTCTTCATTCCCCGGCTCAGCACGGCCCGGCCAACATCTTCTCAAATCCTCCCTGAGGCTGCCGTAAGATAGAGAGTCTCACCGCGCGGCGCAATCGTAGGGATTGTTACGTGCAATACCTAGAGCCATTCAGGCAGAGGCCAAATAGGGCCGCTCACGTAGGACCATGAGTGGGCTCGACCCGGTCGCCAAGGAAGAGCGGCGGACACACGCGGGCCGGGGAGTCGGGGGCGCGAGGCTATCGGGGAGAGTCGTCCCGTCGAATGATCACCCGGATCCTCCGCCCTCGCAGGGCCTGAACGATCCGGATGAGTTGGTCCAGATTGAGCGGCTTGGGGAGGAATGCCTGCGCCCCTCGCTCGCGGGCCTCCTCTTCTCTCGCTTCGCCGGACATCAGGATGACGGGCAGATGAGGCCAATCCCGCTTGATCTCTTCGAGCAAGAAGAACCCGTCCCCGTGGGGCATACCCACGTCGCTGATCACCACGTGATAGGGATGACTCCGCAGGTGGGTCAACGCGTCGCGACCCGATTCGGCCGTCTCGATGACGACATCCGGGAGCTGGCGCCGAATGGCCTCGGGAATCAATCGCCGAATCAGCTCTTCATCATCGACGACGAGGATACGCAGGGGCACGTTCTGGCCCTCCAGGTGGGCGGCAGACGGTGGACAGGGGGACCGTGTCCTCACCCGAGAGCCGACTGTGGCCCGGCGGAAGGAGGCCGGGGTCATCGAATGCTTCCATGATGACGGGCCGCGTGCCGTCACCGCTGGGTATGGCGGAATCGAGGCAGGAGGCGTTGGCGGGGCGAACCGCGATCATCTCGATGGAACGAGCGGCTCCGACCGGCACGTGGCTGTGCTGAGGCATGATGCATATCCGACGGATCTGCCGTCAGAGGATCACATGGTCCCGGTTCTGGGCTTTCCGACGGGCCGTCAATCGAGCAGAGTCTGCCGGACGGGCTTGCAAGCTGTCGATTGGACCAAAGTCCAGCTCAGCTTGCCGGTCATGGACAGTCCCGACAACGACGAGGTCACACGACTGCAGGCCAGGAGCTTGGCGCCTGGAGGGGAACCGATTGAAGGATAGGATAGGCCCGCTAGCCCGTATGCCGCAAGGCCTCGGACGCGGGAGGAAGGATGAAGGAGAACCGGCTCCCTTGGTTGACGTGGCTTTCGACCCACACGCGCCCGCCGTGGAGCTCGATGAGTCGCTTGACGATCGAGAGGCCGAGGCCCACACCGGAGTTGCGGGCCGGCCGGCAGGGGTTCTGATAGAACGGCTCGAAAATCCGGTCGTGCTCGGCTTCCGGGATGCCGCATCCGGTGTCCCGAACGGACACCTGCACCGATCCGTCAGGCAAGGCTTCGAAATCGACCTCGACGGTGCCGTGGGGCGGCGTAAACTTGAGCGCGTTCTCCACGAGGTTGGAGAGCACTTGCAGGATCCGATCACGATCGCAGGAGACGACGCGGGGCTGCTTGCCGGCGGGCCCGGTCAGGACGATCGATTTCTCGTGCGCCTGCCCGGCGAAGTTCGTGAGGACGTCCGTGATCACGTCCGTCATCGGGACAGGCTCCAGCTCGAGCGGCTGGCCACGCTCGAGCTTCGACAGCGTCAACACGCTGGTGATCAGCCGGGTCAACCGTTCGGCGTTGTACTGAATCCGATTCAAGTAGAAGCGTTGTCGCTCGCTGAGAGGCCCGGCCAGTCCGTCGAGCATGTTCTCGACGAACCCTTTGATGGAGGTCATGGGAGTGCGCAACTCGTGCGAGACGGTGCTCACGAAGGCGGACTTCATCGCGTACAACTCTTGGAGCTGCCGGTTGGCCTCTTGGAGCTCCGCGGTCCGTGCCGCCACCCGCTGTTCCAGATGCTGGGTGAGCTGCTGGAGCTCGTGCTCGATCCGTTTGCGATCCGTGATGTCGTGAGCGACCCACAGCACGCTCCTGTCGTCGAGCGGCGAGACGATGCCGTCGAACCAGACCTCGGTGCCCCTGATCGGCAGCCGGTATTCCACCCGAGCAGGCCGCTGAGTCGCGAGGACCTCTCGGATGTGGGTGAGAATCGCGTGGGCGTGCGATCCCGGCAAGACTTCCTCGATCGTCTTTCCGAGGAGGTCGTCGGGCGGGCGATACAGGAACGTGGGATTCGTAGGGGCGATCTTGAGGTAGCGTCCCTCGGCGTCGAGCACGAGGACGACGTCAGTCATGGAGGCGAACAGGGCCCGTAATTCGGCTTGCGAGGCCACGAGGTCGGCTTCACGCGCGCGCAATTGCATCGCGGTGTTGTACTGGTGGCGAACGGCAGCGGCGAGCGCGAGCGCCATGACCGCCAGCACCGCGATGAAGGTCTGCAGCAACAGGAGGCTGGCGTGCAGGTTGGTGCGCGCGAACGGCCCGTGGTCATGCAGCGTCTGCCAGATGGCCACGCCCGCGAGCAGCAGCATGAGCGTCGTCGTTTCGCGCGGGCCGAAGCGCACGGCCGCCCAGACGAGAAGCGGCACCGTCAGGAACCCCAAGGGAGAGGGCGGCGAGGGATCGACGGTGAAGAGGTCGAAGGCGAGATGACTCACCAGGATGGCCATCATGAACAGGAGGCCCAATTCGAGCCACCGGGCTCGGGAATAGATGGGGCGAGGGCCGCGACTCCACAGGATCAGAACGGGTGCCACCACCAAGGCGCCGGTCGCGTCGCCCAGCCACCAGGTTTGCCAGATCGAGAAGAAATCTCGCCATGAGGCGTAGTGAGCGACGCTCAGCACCGAGACGCCGAGCGTGGCACTGATGGTCGTCGCAACGCACGCGCCGCAGACGATATAGACGAAGACATCGGCCGGGCGGTCGAAGGTCAGAGGACTCTGCGCAAACCTCCTGACCAGCAGGCTGCCCACCACGGCTTCCAAGGTGTTGCCCGTCGCGATTCCGAGAGAGGTGGCGACCGACCCGGCGGTGGTCACATTGACGAAAAAGGCGGCGAAGAAAATCGCCGGCCAGGTCCAGGTGCCGAAGACCAGGAGAGCGGCGAGCGCGATGCCGGTAGGAGGCCAGATCGCGGTCGAACTAGGGTGATAGGAAGCCCACTGCAGTCCCAGTTTGCCGGTGGCAGAGTAGGATCCGACGATCAGAACGAAAAGGAACGCTCTCCGAAGGGCTTCGTTCCGGCGGAACACGGGCAGCGGAGAGGGCCAGGCCATGGCAGCGTGCAGCACCCCTTACTGGGTCCTGGGCACAAGTGGCAAGTGGCTGGACCGGATGTAGCACTAACGGGACGGGAAGTCTATTGGACGGGTTGACGTGGCGCCGCGGGGTGATGGCGAGTTGGTCACGAGACCAACCCCGGGATGGTCCTCTATTCGAGGGATGGGCGGAATCGAGGGATGGGCGGAAGACCTCGACCGGCCGCAGAGCCATTCCAATGGAAGCCAGGATTCACGGTCGGCATGCCGGGCTGATTCCGGGCTACGGGGCTGGTCAGCGAGTAGGACCGCGTTCTGCCAACCGGCTGCGTTTGCTGATCCGGAACGCGAGATAAAGCGGCTCCGTGCTCGCCGGGAGCGCCAAGTTGCGCTTCAGCAGCCATTGTCCGCTCGGCAGCTCCCCCCACATGTTCCACCGGAGTAGCTCATTGGTTTCCTCGTTCAACAGGACGTCGGTCGGGGTCTTCCTCCACGCGCGGTAGGCTCGAAGCTTCCTCAATGGTGCAAACATGCGGGACCTCCTGGTCGTTGCGCTCTTGGCCGGGACAACGAAACGACTCACACACGGAGTGCCGCTCCTCATCCCTGAATGTCCACGGATTGCGGCCGGCATCGGACCGGTGAGAGGTTTCAGAGCGTCTCGATGACGGAAGGTGAGCGTAGCGAGGTCGATGTAAGGGAGGAATCGTAACAACAGGGAAAGTGATGTCGTAGTCAGCGCTACAGAAAGCGCCGGAGGCACTGGCTGGACGCGTCGCGATCGCGGCGTCTATCGTCCGCTCATCGAGCATCGGGACAGGGGCGTCAGCTCGGAGATGTGCGAGGCGAGCGGGGTCCGCCGGGCCGGCTGCTCCGAGCAGGGGCGTCCTCTCCCGAATAAATTCTCACCCGGTAGGTCACGTAGAGTTCCGTTTTCGCGTTCGGGTCACCTTGGCGGGCGCGACGGAGGAGCGCCCGTCGCGCCGCCATTTCCCGCAGAAGATCATCGGAGGGTTTCATCACGACGTCACCACAACGGACCAGCCCGCGATGCGGGCGGAGTGGCTAAACAGACGGCAAGGTCTGGCTGGTGCCCGCGACGAGGGCCGAAGTGGACTATGCCGCCAGTCGGTAATCCGGAGGTTCTGCCGCGGCAGCGTTCGAAGACTGATCGAGAGCCGCTTCCCGACAAGGCGCCGTCGTCGGCTGCGCAAGCGCCAACACCAACATCCCGATCACGGTGCTGAACGAAACAAGGACCGCCCACTCCATGACGTCCTCCTTGCCTCAACGTGTGAACATCTTGATCGTCTCGTGAATACCAAAGGCGACCAGCACTGCCAGCACGAGAAATACCGGCATGGTTCACCTCCTGGTTCCCCTTCGCCCCTGCGTATTGAAGTCAGCAAGGCCGGTACCAAGGGGCGAGCGCCCTAACAGGCTGAAATCCCGGTGGCTTCGCGCACGTAACGACACAGGGAGCCGCGCGTGAACGATGGAAAAAGATACAGCGGGTATCGGGATGGATACAGCTCGGCGGGGTGCAGCCCGTGATGGGGGCGCGGCGATGATCGGATCATAGGAACACCGGCCAGGCAGGTGATGGAACGGCGGAGCGGCAAACGAGCCGCCTCGAACCAAAGGGCCGTCAGGTCGAAGAGGGGGCGGCGTCGCGGTGTGTCGGCAACTCGATGGCGAACCGTGCTCCGCCGTCCGGCCTGTTCTCAACCGCGATCGACCCCCGGTGCTCGCGCACGATGCTGTAGACGATGGACAGCCCCAGGCCGGTCCCCCGGCCCACCGGCTTTGTCGTGAAGAAGGGATCGAAGATGCGCGGCAGCAGGTGAGGGGGCACGCCGGGCCCGCTGTCTTCCACGACGATCCTCGCGGAGTGGCCGTTCCGTCCGGTGGCGATTCGGATGGTCTTGTTCGGCGTTTCCTGCACCGCATCTTTGGCATTCGTGAACAGGTTGAGGAGGACCTGTTCCAATTGGATCCGATTCCCGACGATCACGGGATTCTGAGGGCAAAGATCGAGGACGACCTCCACGTTCTCGAGGCGAAGCGGCTCTTGAATCAGTTGGAGCGCTGAACGTACCAATTCATTGGCGGACAATGGTTGGCTTTCCGCCGTCGCCGCTCGACCGAACGTGCGAAGGTGATTGATGATCGTGGCGGCCCGCTGGACCTGCTGGAGCGCCGCCCTCAACTGCTCGACGACGGTCCGCGCAGGCCTGCCTTCGTTGAGATAGTCGAGGGCATTGCCGATATACAGGCTGATGTTGTTGAGGGGGTTGTTCACTTCGTGGGCGATCCCCGTCGCCAGCTCTCCGATGCTCGCCAGCTTGGCGCTCTGCACCAATTGTTGCTGCTTCTCCCGAAGGTCTCGCTCGCGCTGTTCGGCTTCACGCAGCAAACGGCGGACGTTCCGTTCGCTCTCGGCCAGGGCGGCCCGGCTGGCTCGCTGCTGCGCGACGGCCGCGCCCAAGCTCAAGACCGTCAGGGCGCAGACGATCAGGAAGCTTTGAAGGAGGAGCATCGATTCCACACGCGGGGCCGAGGCAAACGGGCCATAGCCCCTTGCGGTTCCGTAAATGGCGACGGCCGACAGGATGGCGACGGCGATTGCGGTGTCCCGCTGATGAAAGCGGACGGCGCTCCAAATCAGCGGCGGCATCACCAGGATTTGGACGGGGTAGTTGTTCCGGCTGACCGACACCGTCCCTCCATACACCACACCGGCCGAGATCAATAAGAGCCACGCGGCGAACAACCGTTCGATCCACGCTTCGCTCGTCCAGTCCGTCCCGGTCGACGTAGACAGCAGCATGAGCAGCGGCGTCACGATGAGCGCGCCGCTCAGATCTCCCAGCCACCAGGTGAGCCAGATCATGCCGTAGGAGTCCCAGGCGGCCTGGTCGAAGGCGACCAGGCTCGTCGTGCCGACGGTGGCCCCGAGGCTCGTCGCAAGCGCCGTCGCCGCCGCGAACGTGAACAACTCTTGCGGGTCGACGAATCGTTGGGCCCTGCGAGTGAATCTGCGGATGAGGAAGGAGGCCGCGAGCGCCTCGAGCGTATTTCCCGCGGCGATCGTCAGGGCGGGAATCATGCTCGCGAGCGACGTGGCGTTGACCACAAAGGCGCCGAGAAAAATGCCGGGCCAGAGGGAGGACCCGCCGAGCAGCAGGACGCAGAGGGCCAAACCGGTGGCCGGCCAAATCGGCGAGGCGACCGGATGAGCGGTCGCGAGCAACAGTCCCAGCTTGCCCAAGACCACATAGGCCACGGCGACGAGCAGGATCGCGAGGTGGCCGCGAACGCGTGGAGAAGAGCGGAGGATGGAGCGCATGGGGCCTGCTTCAGCGTGCGCGGAACTGTCAGCCGAAGGGGCAATGGTAGGGAAGAAAATCACCAACTGCAAGTCGGTGGTGGTCCTACACCGGCGGCCCGCTCCCGTACATGCCGGATGCTGAAGACAAGGCGGCGCGTCACTTCGACTCGAAGGTCGGCCGGCCGCGTTCCTTACCCGCGGATCAGGAGGAGCGCCGGTTCTGCTCAAGCCTGGGCCAAGGCTCGACGGGGGGCGGAAGACGGCACCCGAGCGGTTGACAACGGCGGCCGGTTTCCATAGACTCTAAAATCGATATCGAACCTCGATATAGGTGCCCTCTGCGCGTTCGCCTGATCATCGGCCTCGTCGTTGCCGCGTGGCCGGCCGTCGCTCTCGCCCAACCCCTGGACCGGCCGCCTTCGCCGCTCACGATCGCACAAGCCATCCAATTCGCCATCGACCACTTCCCCTCCGTCCGCACGTCCCTGGCTCGGGTGGCCGCCGCGAAGGCCGGCATCGATCTCAGCCGCACGGCGTATCTTCCGCGGGTCGAGGTGGGCATGCAGGCCCATGTGTCGAGCTTCAACAAGATCAACGGGCTCTTCATCCAGACGCCGTACACCGCCCCCATTTGGGGGCCCCAACGGCCTGAAATCTCCTATGCCGGAGCGTATGGAAGCGCGGCGGGCATCGTGGGCGCGTGGGAGCCGTTCGATTTTGGCTTCCGGGCGGCGAACGTCGAAGCCGCGCGCGCCGTGGAGCGACAGACGGCGGCCGGCGTCTCGTTGACCAAGCTCGATGTTGCACTCGGTGTCGGCGACGCCTATTTGGCCCTGTTGATGGCGCAGCAGACGGTGGACGCCATGAAGGGCAACGTCGAGCGCCGGCAGGTGTTTGCGGACACGACGTCGGTGCTGGTCAAGAGCGGGCTGCGGCCCGGCGTCGACGCGAGCCGGGCGCAGGCCGAACTGGCGATGGCTCGCACGCAGCTCATTCAGGCCGAGCAGGCCCAGGAGGTGGCCAGGGCCACGCTCGCCGAGGTGCTTGGGGTGGCGGGGGAGCCTATTGTGATCGCGGTCGAGCCGCTGCTGAACCTTCCCGTCGAGCCGCCGGTGTCCGAGGCCGCTCCGTGGACGCATCCGCTCGCGATTGCCCAGAAGGCCACGGCCGACGTCTTCCGGAAGCGAGCCGAGGCGCTGAACCGGGCCTGGGTGCCCCGGGTCGACCTGATCATCATGTTCTTCGGCCGTGGGAGCGGATGGGACCGGCAAGGGAACCGTGAAGGGGGAGGATTGGGCAACTTCGATGGATTTCTCCCCGACGTCCCCAACTATGCCGGGGGGCTGATGATGTCCTTCGCGCTCATGGACTTCGCATCGATCCGCGCCAAGCGTGCCATGGAGCGTCAGAACGAGTTGGCCGAGCTGGCCGGGTACGAACAGGTGTTGCAGACGATCACGGCGAAGCACGCGAAGGCGCAGGCGACGGCCGAAGGGGCCAAGAGGATCGCGGAGAATACCCCGATCCAGCTGGCCGCCGCACGGGAGACCGAAAAACAGGCGCGGGCCCGGTACCAGAGTGGGCTCGCGACCGCAGTCGAGGTCGCGGAGGCTCAGCAATTGGTGGTGCAAGCGAGTATCGATGATGCCTTGGCCCGCCTCGGCGTCTGGCGATCCCAACTCGGTTTGGCCGGCGCACGCGGGGACGTCGCCCCCTTTCTCGATCTCGTCGAGCGGTCGGCACGGAAACAATCGTAGCCATGTGGCTGATCCTTGCGGCAATGCGGAGGCCGGTGACGATCCTGACCGCTGTGGTCGCGATCGCCCTGTGCTCGTTGCTCGCGCTGAAACGCATGCCGATCGACATCTTCCCGAACCTGGGGCTGCCGGCGATCTATGTGGCCCAGCCGTATTCGGGCATGGACCCCGCGCAGATGGAGAGCTACCTCGTCTCCTTCTACGAATATCACTTCCTGTACATCACCGGCATCGAGCACGTCGAATCCAAGTCGATTCAGGGGGCCGCTTTGATCAAGCTGTTCTTCCACCCCGAGACCGACATGGATCAGGCGCTGGCGCAAACCGTCGCCTATGTGAACCGCTCCTGGGCGTTCATGCCGCCGGGCACGGTGCCGCCGTTCATCGTGCGGTTCGATGCCGGGAGCGTGCCGGTCGGCTCCCTCGTGTTCCGCAGCGACACGCGCAGCGTGGGGGAGATCCAGGATCTGGCCCTGTTCCGGGTGCGGCCGATGTTTGCCACGCTGCCGGGCGTCTCGGCCCCTCCGCCCTTCGGCGGGAATGCGCGCACGATCGTCATCCATGTCGACCCCGACCGCATGCGCGCCTACCACATGGCGCCGGAAGAGGTCCTGCAGGCCATCAACAAGAGCAATCTCGTCGTGCCGGCCGGCAACGTGCGCATCGGTGATCTCACGACGATTGCGAGAGTGAACTCCGTGATCCCGACCATGGCGGAGTTCGGGGACGTGCCGATCCGCACGGGAGCCGGGCCCACCGTCTTCTTGCGGGATATCGGATACGCGGAGAACGCCACCGATATCCCCACGGCCTATGCCCTCGTCAACGGGCGGCGGGCGGTCTACATCCCGGTGACCAAGCGCGCGGATGCATCGACGCTCGCCGTCGTCGACCGGGTGAAGGAGGCGATCCCCAAGTTCCAGGCGCTGGTGCCGGAGGACATCTCGATCAGCTTCGAGTTCGACCAATCGGTCTACATCAAGAACGCCGTCAGGTCCTTGACGACAGAGGCCATGCTGGGAGCGGTCCTCACCGGCCTGATGGTGCTCCTCTTTCTCCGGGACTGGCGGAGCGCCGCGATCGTGCTCCTCACGATCCCCTTTGCGCTGCTCTCCGCCGTCGTCGCCTTGTGGGTGGCGGGCCAGACCATCAATATCATGACGTTGGGGGGCCTCGCCCTCGCGGTCGGCATCCTGGTCGATGAATCCACGGTGGCCATCGAGAACATCCACGCCCACCTCGGCCGAACGCCGAACCGCGCCCGCGCGGTGGTCGATTCCGGGCGCGATGTTGCGGTGCCCCGACTGGTCGCCATGTTGAGCGTCTTGGCGGTCTTCATCCCGTCGTTCTTCATGGTCGGGGTCGGGCGGGCCCTCTTCGTCCCGCTGGCGCTGGCCGTCGGCTTCGCCATGGCTGCGTCCTATTTCTTGGCCAGTACGCTCGTCCCGGTGCTGGCGACCTGGCTGCTCAGATCGGGATTCCATGCCGAGGCCCAAGGATCGAGGTTCGAGCGCGTGCAGGCGCGCTATGGCCGGGTGGTCGATAGACTCGTGCGCGTGGGGTGGCTGGTGATTCCGCTCTATCTCGTCCTCACGGTGGCGATCATCTGGATCCTGGCCGGGCGTCTTGGGATGGAGATGTTCCCCTCCGTCGACACGGGCCAGTTCCAGCTCCGCGTGCGCGCGCCGGATGGAACCCGGATCGAACGCACCGAGGTTCTGGCCCAGCGGGTGCTCGACGCGATCGCCGATGAGGTCGGCGTCGACAATATCGCGATCACGCAAGGGTTCGTCGGCGTCCAGCCTGCGAGTTATCCGGTCAACACCATCCATCTATGGACGAGCGGACCCCATGAAGCGGTCCTGCTCGTCGCCCTGAAGCCGGGGACGGGGCTGTCCGTCGAGGCGGTCAAGGAGCGCCTTCGTGACACGCTGCCTCGGCTGTTCCCCGGGACCAAATATGTGTTCGAGGCCGGGGACATCATCAGTCAAGTGATGAGCATGGGCTCGCCGACGGCCATCGAGGTCGCGATGAGCGGGCCGAAGCTGGAGGCAAACCGCGCGTATGCCGACCGGGTGCTGGAGGAAATGAAGCAGATCGGGAGCCTGCGCGACCTGCAGTTCGGGCAACCGTTGGAGTACCCGACGATCGAAGTGACGGTGGATCGCGTTCGGGCCGGCCAGCTCGGTCTCTTCATGGCCGATGTGGCCCGCTCCCTCGTCTCGGCGACCTCGTCCAGCCGGTTCATCCAGCCCATGTTCTGGCGCGACCCGTCCTCGGGCAATGCGTACCAGGTCCAGGTGGAAATTCCCCAATATGCGATGGCGTCGTCCGAGGACGTCGAGAACGTGCCCGTGATGCCCAACGGGGCGCCGGGGCCGCTCGTGAGGGAAGTGGCCCGGATCGCACCCGGCTCCATGATCGGCGAGTACGCCCGCTACAACATGCAGCGGATGGTGACGGTGACCGCGAACGTGTCGGGCGAGGACTTGGGCCATGCGGCCGATCGGGTGTCGGCCGCGATCGCCCGGGCCGGCGATCCTCCCCGCGGTGTGAACGTCGCGCTTCGGGGGCAGGCGGCCCCCATGCGAGAAACGTTGGACGGTCTCCGGGTGGGTCTCGGCCTCTCGATCCTCGTCATCTTCCTGCTGCTCGCGGCCAACTTCCAGTCGCTCATGAGCGCGGTGATCGTCCTGTCCACGATGCCGGCGGTCCTGGCCGGCGTCATGCTCGCGCTCCTCGTCACCGGCACGACGTTGAACGTGCAGTCGTTCTTGGGCGCAATCATGGCCGTAGGGGTCGCGGTGGCCAACGGCATCCTCCTGGTCTCGTTTGCCGACACACGCTGGCAGGCCGGCCGCACGGCGGCGGACGCCGCGGTCGAAGGCGCACAGGGCCGACTGCGCCCCATTCTGATGACCAGCATGGCCATGATCGCCGGGATGATCCCCTTGGCGCTCGCCCTCGGCGAAGGCGGTGAGCAAACGGCGCCCCTCGGGCGGGCCGTCATCGGGGGGCTCGGGGCCGCGACGATCGCGACGCTGCTGATCCTCCCGACCGCGTTCGCGGTGATGAAGCGGCGATCGCGTCCGGCGGTCCGGTCGCTCGATCCCGATGACCCGATGAGCCCCTATTACGACCGGGGCGTCGAGCCCACTCGGCAGGAGGCATGACGGGATGAGGCGAGCGCTCATCATCGGGGGGCTCCTGGCGACCGTGCTCGTCTCGGCCGTGGTGCTCGTGCTCGACGGCAAAGACGGCGGGACCGTGGAGAAGAAGGCGCCGGCCGACCGGGCCGCGCCGCCGGAAGGCACGCGAGCGGGGACTCCTCGGGTCACGGTCGTCCCCGTGATCGAGCAGCGCTTGGAGGACACGGTGCGGCTGCCGGGCGAGCTGCATCCGTATCTCACCGTCGATCTCTACCCGAAAGTCACCGGCATCCTCGAATGGATCGGCGTCGATCGAGGGTCGACTGTCAAACGAGGTCAGGTGCTGGTCCGGCTGGCGGCCCCCGAGCTGTCCGCTCAGCGGGCGGAAGCGGAAGCGAAATTACAGGCGGCGCGCATCACCTACGGACGGCTGAAGACGGCGGCGGCGTCGCCCGGTGTCGTGGCGCCGAACGATCTCGAGATCGCCAAGCGCACGGTGGAGGCCGAGCGCGCGCGTGTGCAATCGTTGAAGGACATGGAAGCGTACCTCGTGATCACCGCGCCGTTCGACGGCGTCGTCACGACGCGCACGGCTCACCCCGGGGCATTGGTCGGGCCGGGAAGCAGCAGCGGCACGGGGGCCAATCTGCCGCTCCTCCGCATCGAGCAGGTCGCGCATCTCCGGCTCATGGTTCCGGTACCTGAACAGTACACGGGCACGATCGGTGTGGGGCAACGCGTGCGATTTTCAGTCCCGGCATTTCCAGACAGGACGTTCGAGGGGACGATCAGCCGAGTCGCGCATTCCGTGGACGTGAAGACCCGCACCATGCCGGTCGAGATGGACGTGGACAACGCCGACGGACTGCTGGCTCCCGGGATGTTCCCGCAGGTCGAGTGGCCGGTGCGGCGGGCCAGCCCGACCTTGTTCGTCCCCGCGAAGTCCGTCGCGGTGACGACGGAGCTGACGTTCGTGCTTCGCGTCCGGGATGACACGATCGAATGGGTCAAGGTGCAGAAAGGGCAATCGATGGGCTCGCTCATCGAGGTGTTCGGCGACCTGCGTCCCGGTGATGCCGTCGTCGAGCGTGGCACGGATGAGCTGAGGCCGGGCACCAAGGTCAGCATCACCACGTCGGAGAGTTGAGCCGCAGGAGCGCTGCCATGCCCCGCGCCTCGAGGCGATCCAACGCGTCAGAAAGTGTCTCCTCCGCTCGTCTCGGGCGGTCGGATCAGCTCGACCGCCAGTTGTTTCTCGGATTCGTCCGGACCCACATCCTGTTTCATGCCGATGAGGCGCCCATCTGCGGCGTGGGGATCACCGAAGAGCTCGCCACGCACGGCTATCGCCTGAGCCCCGGCACTCTCTACCCCATCCTCCATGCTCTGACCAATGCCGGTTACCTGCGCTGCATGTCCAAGCTGGAGAACGGGCGGGTCCGCAAATACTACACGATCACCACGCGCGGGCGATGGGTGCTCGGGGAGGCGAAAAAGCGGCTCAAAGAGCTCGTTGAAGAGGTGCTGGAGGATGGGCGGTGAGGGGCCTCGCCGCAGTCCGGAAGATGGGTGTGGACTGGACCGCCTGAGTTGGACCTTGGTCCAATAGGAAACGTAGGAGTCCTTCCTTAGAGTGCAGCGGCCACTCATCACAATAGGAGGGACCCATGACCGATCGCGTATCCACCCCCGAGAGCGGCTCTGAAGAGACCGAGAAAAAGAAGACGGTTGCAGTGCCCGTGCGGCTCAAGCCCGCAGACCATTCCGATCACCCTGTCGTCAGCAACTACACCTCACTCACCCCGGTCCCCGGGTTCGTCTATCTGGACTTCGGCTTTCTCGAGCCGTCGACCCTCTCGGGACTCGCGCAGTCGGCGAAAGCCGGAAAGGCGATGCCGCCGGCAGTGCAAGGGCGGCTCGCCGTTCGCGTCGCCTGCAGTTACGACGTGCTTCAAAACCTGTCCCATCAAATCGGTCAGGTGCTGAACGGGCTCAAGACTTCGCCGCAGATCGGCAAGTAGGTCCGCCCCCCGGCCATGACCCGAAGGACCGGTTCCTTCCTCGTCCCCGTACGCGCACTCGTGCGGCGACGGGGTTTGAGCGCCACGCGCTCTACGGTTGGAGCGGCACCGGCGGAACGCAGTGCTGGGACCATGGTCTAGGGCCAGCGGTGGGCTGGCTGATAGGGCCAAAAGATGTCTTGACACCGCATGGCTCGCACGGCTACGGTGCGCCACCTTTGTATACGTAGCAAACCTAAGAATGCAGAATGCAGGTGTTTCGGATGTCCCTTCATCAAAGGAGCCCCCATGTACGGCTGTCGGCTGAGAAGCGCCGGTGATCGAGACGCCCCCGGGAAGTCAAAAGGCCTGCTCCTGATCGCGGTACTGCTCGAAACTTGGGCTCTCCTCCACGGGACCGCGTGGGCGGAAACGCCGGGGGAGCGGTTCCGGAAAGCCATAGCCCGAGAGGCCGAGTATTGTGCGACGCACACGATCAAGCCCGCGAACCGCCGTTGCGACATCACGAAGCTACAACCTGCTGATCCGCTCGCGACGCCCGAAGGGGCGTTTGCTCATTCCATTAAGATCCCCCATCCGGTTCCCGAAGACAGCGGCTACAGGCCGGGCATGACCCCTCAGGAGTACTTCGAGCATCTGTGTAAGACCGAAGCCGGGGAGTTCATCTACAAGACGGTGGAGAATGTAGAGGGATTGCTTCAAATGCGATCCCGGGAAAATCCAACAGATACAGAGCTGGAACATTTGTACGCAATAGAGGACCCCTACGGCCATTCCGTAGGTGTGCGAGACCACCCGGAAGAGTATTTTGTCCAACCCGCAATAGGCAAGTATCAGTTTCTCGAAATCCCTTTGCCGAAGAATTCGAAAATGGGTGAAGAGATGAAATACCGGCGGTATTTCCGAGATGAGAAGGCACATCCAGGAAGGGATTATCAAACAGCGGTTAAGGGACAATTCACGCGCGTTCCATATATTGTGGCAGAAGAAAAGCTGTCTTCTGCCCGGAGTCGATATGGCTACACCTGGCGTGGGATTACTCGTCCCCACGACCGTGAACTTGGAATCGCCGGGGGCGAATTGATCATCCTTGACCTTGGAAGTAATGAGGTGCTCGCAGTTAGGCGAGGTTTTGTCCGAAGCGGATACATGCGAAACATGACCGGAGTGTGGTGGCTGACTGCGCAAAAGTGTTCAGAGGAGTCGCTTAAGACCGATGCACAATTCATTAACCAAGTGTTGAAACCGATGCCTTCAAACGCCGGAGAAAAAAATGAGTCAAAGTAACATCTCGGCTTGGTTGAAGTTTGCCCTGCAACAAATGGCTGCAGAGTCGTATCTTGATCAGCTTCTGGCAGGGCGGGTCATTCGAGAGATTCTCATCGACGGCAACAATGACACGCGATTTGTCCAACCAGATGCTAGTGGCAATTTACCCGGCAAGACACGCTTTACGAATGTCCTAGCCGACCGCTTCTTGTCAACCTACGACATCGTCGATCACCATGCCAACGATGCCACTGGTTTCTCGGCCACTGTCTTCAAGTACACCGAGAATGGACAGGTCAAATACACCCTCTCGCTCCGCAGTAGCGAGTATGCAAGTGATGCCAATGGTGGTGATCGATCGCGGGACATTTTCGGTGCCGATGCCGAGATCAAGGACCGCGGCTTTGCCTTTGCGCAGCTCGTGAGCCTGAAGCGGTACTTCGAGGACCTTCAACAAGGCAGAAAGTCGGACGGCACGCTCGATCCCACTCTCGCTGAGTTCTTCGGGAACGCCGAGAACACATTTACGGTGACCGGCTACTCGCTTGGCGGGCATCTGGCCACGGTCTTTACCGAGCTCTACCCAGGCCGCGTCGAGCAGACCGTTACCTTCAACGGCGCCGGGCGCGGAGATTTTCGAGGCGCCTCGTTCACGACTGAAGCGCAGGAGGCGGAGCGTCTCCGCGCCATGGTGTCGGATTTGGACGAGCGTCTGCGCTTCGTTGATCCGTTGGGGACGCTCTTCGCCGGCGGATCGACACTCAACATCTACGAAGACGAGCGCTACCTCGTCGCACGCGACGTCGTGCAAGCCGCCTATCCCACCAGGGGCACCGGGGAAATTGCCAGTGAGGTGCCCGGGTTGTTGGGCGGCATCACGAGATCCGACGGGGCCTTCGAGAAGATCCTTCAGCTCTACGGCCATGCGAAATCAGGGCAGGATGTGGAACTGGTGGCGAACTCCGGCATTCATGGGCCAACCAAAGAAGTGCTCACCGAAGGGCAGCCCCTGATCGAGGATATCAACCCTCAAGATCCGTGGAAGTCACAATACGGCAATTCCCACAGTCTCACCTTGCTGGTCGACTCCCTGGCGCTCCAAGAGTTGTTTCAGCAGCTCGATCCTAACCTAGAGCAAGAGCAGATCGAAGCCATCTTCACCGCCGTGTCGGATGCCAAAGCCGCACTCGTCGGACAAACGCACGTCGCCGAAGGGGACACCCTCGAGTTGGCGCTGGATGCGCTCCGCATCCTCTTTCTGGGCGATCAGGTCGTCCCGACTCCCTTCAACGACAACGGCGGCGGGTTTGGCGATTTGACCAACCGCAATCAGTTCTATGCCGGCATGGACGAGGTCCGGACGGCCGCGAACGGCCGAACGTTTCGGATCGAATCGCTCGTCGGGGAAGCATCGGGGGGTGCTTTTGCTGCGGCGCGACAGGGTAATGAGATCGGCCTCGCCTACAGGTACGCGCTCAAAGAGCTCAATCCCTTTGCCGTGATCGGGGCCGACTACAGCGCGCACAACCAAAATGGCGAGCTCGACCTGTACGATCCAACGACAGGCGACGGGACATGGAGTCTGGTTGCCTTGAGCGATCGAGTGGAGCTGCTCGCCGAGAAGGTGAAGTTCACCGTGGCGAATGGCACTCCCGGCACAGTGAGCGCCACGCTCTACGAGGATCAGACGACGGGTTTCAACAATGGTCAGCATGCAACGGCAAGCCAAGTCGTGATGTTTGGAAATGCCGAGGCGGACGAATTCTTGGGCCGTGCCGGGAACGATCATATCTACGGTGGAGCTGGGGCAGATACCATCAAGGGCTTCGGCGGCCACGATTATCTGGAAGGCAACGACGGTGGCGACGAGCTCTTCGGCGGGTTGGACAACGATACGCTCCTCGGCGGATCCGGGATCGATACGCTCGACGGCGGCGAGGGGCACGACACGCTGAACGGGGGGCTCGATGATGACGTCTTGCGAGGCGGCCTGGGGCTCGATCGGTATCAATACCGGAGCGGGTTCGGGGCCGACGTTATCGAGGATCCGACCGGCGATGGGTTCGTGGAGTTTGATCTCCAGACGCTTCAGGGCGGGCTGCACTGGGAGGGCGACCCCGCCGACACCTACCGCAGCCACGACGGCCGGTTCACCTTCGTCCGTTCCGGGGCCGACCTCATCATCAATGACGCCGTGACCATCACAAACTTCGTCGACGGCCACTTGGGGATCCATCTCGCCGAGGCGTCCGGGTACACGACCAGCGCGCCACCGGTGCTCGATGAGAGCAACGGCTTTCCCACGTTTACGAAAGTCGACGGCGAGGGGGACGACACGGACGCCTTGTTGGGGAACACCAACTACGTCGTGCAGGGGAATGGCGGCAACGACGTGCTGCTGACGGCTCAGGGCAATGATCAACTGTTCGGGGGGACCGGCAACGACACGCTGCGGGCCGGCAGCGGACAGGACCAGCTCTTGGGAGACGAAGGGCACGATTCGCTCCATGGCAATGCCGGCCAGGATGTCCTCTACGGCGGCCTCGGGGACGATGTGCTCAATGGGGACACGGTCAACGACCTGAGCGTTGCGGGCGATGATTATCTCGATGGGGGAGCGGGAGATGATCTGCTCCAAGGGCAGGGCGGGAACGACGCGCTGCTCGGCGGAGACGGCCACGACATCCTGATCGGAGACGACGACGCGGCCGATCCGACGCGACCGGCAGGAAACGATTATGTCGAGGGCGGCGACGGGATCGACAAGCTCTATGGAGGGCTCGGCGATGACCGCCTCGTCGGAGGCCTCGGGGATGATCGGTTGTTCGGCGACAACATCCCGGCCGACCCCGCTCTCGTCGCCGTGCGGTTCAGCATGGAAGGCGGCAATGACCTTCTGGAGGGCGGTGACGGGAACGACTCTGTACAAGGAGACGGCGCCGATGACGTGCTCTTCGGCGGGGCCGGGGACGACCAGCTCTATGGAGACGCGCCGACGCCGGGCAGCGTCGTCGAGGGCGCCGATTGGCTGGAAGGCGAGGAGGGCAACGATCTGTTGCATGGCGGCGGAGAAGCCGACGTACTCTTTGGTGGGCTCGGGCATGATCGCCTGATCGGTGATGACGCCGGTGCGCCCGGCTTCAGCGATAGCCTCGACGGCGGTGACGGTGACGATGAGCTCGACGGCGGTGGCGGTGCGGATCTCTTGATCGGCGGCACAGGGCACGATCGGCTCAAAGGCGGATCCGGAGACGATACCTATCTCTTTCGAATCGGGGACGGCTGGGACGCGATCGAGGATACGGCCACGGCCGACGAGGGGAATACGATCGTCTTTGGGGAAGGGATCACGCCCGACCTGTTGACCTTGGGGTTTGCCGAGACCTCGCTCGAGCTCCAGGTGGGATCCGATCGGCTGTCCTTGTCCAACTTCAATCGCAACGATGCGTATGGCCTCCATGCCGTCGAGACGTTTCAATTTGCCCATGGCCCGGCGCTCACCTACCGACAGCTCATCGACAAGGGCTTCGACGTGACCGGCACTCGTGGAAGCGACACGCTGACTGGGACGGACGCGCTCGACCGTTTTGCCGGCGGAGAGGGGGATGACACGTACATCGTCACTAATATCGACGATCAGGTGATCGAGGCGGCGGGCGAAGGGCTCGACACGGTGGAAACGACGGTGGACTACACCCTCCCGGATGGCGTGGAGAACCTCCTCGGCCGAGTGACGGAAGTCCTCGGTGCTCCGGGGCCGGCCCGGCTGGCCGGGAATCAGCTCGACAACGTGATCAGCGGGCCGCAAGGCATTGTCTCCGACAACGTGCTCGAAGGACGAGGCGGAGATGACGTCTTGCAAGGCTACGAGGGGAATGACCGGCTGGACCCCGGGACCGGCAATGATGTGATGGAAGGTGGTGAAGGGGCCGACACCTATGTCTTCGCACGAGGCTATGGGCGGGATAGTCTCTTCGAACAGCCGTTTCCCGATACGGACACGATCGAGCTGGGCCCGGGACTCGCGCCCACGGACGTGGCGTTAGAGGCACGGCCCGGCGAGTACTTCTTTTCCCTGGACCTCGCCCTGACCATCCTTGGCACCCAGGACGAACTGCTGATCAAGTCGGGGTTGGATTTTTCCACGTTGCCGATCGAGCGGATCGTGTTTGCCGATGGCACGGTGTGGGATGAGGCGGCGATCGAGAGCCGGATCGGCGGAGTCTCGAGGACGGCTTCGTCGGACGAGGGAGACACGCTCTTCGGTACGCGTTTCAGCGACAGACTGACGGGTCGGGCGGGCGATGATTATCTCGACGGCGGTGAACGAGCGGATCTGATGGCAGGGGCCGCGGGGAATGACACCTATCAGGTTGACGACGTCAATGATACGGTCATCGAGCTTCCAGGCGAGGGGCATGATGTCGTCATGACGGCCGTGGATTACACGCTCCCGCCCAATGTGGAAGACCTGGAATTGACCTCCTGGTCGTCGGCGCTGGTCGCGACCGGCAATGACGGGGATAATCGGCTGACCGGGAACTCATACGCGAACGTCCTGATCGGAGGTCCGGGCCGAGATACGCTCCTGGGCGGCACGCAATATCCATGGAGTGGTCCTGATGACGACATCTTAAGAGGCGGGCCTGGCGACGATGCCTACTATGTCGACACGCAGGACATCGGCTTCGACACCATTGAAGATGCCTCCCTTCCCGGTGAAGAGAACCGGCTCCAGTTCGGCCCGGCGATTACGCCCGAAGACCTCCGCTTCACCCGGACCGGCGACGGTCTTGTGATCTCGATCGGCACTGCCGGCAACGGGATCTTGCTGGCGGGGTTTGATCCGGAGAATCCGTCGACGAGGGTCGTCAAGACGCTCGAGCTCGGGGTCGGCCCTTATCAGACTACTCCAGCCTATGGCATCGATCTCGCTGCATTCCTCGGCCCGATGCAGGGAAGCGCCTCCGCCGATGTCCTCCTGGGTGGTCTGGGTGACGACATCATCAATGCCGCCGACGGCGACGACGTCCTTCGTGGAGGCCCGGGGAACGACATCCTGATCGGAGGCCCGGGGGACGACCGGTATCTCTTCGAACTGGGGGACGGGCTCGACCTGATCGATGATCAGAGTGGGCCCGGAGGGGAGAACCGGATCATCTTTGGCGCCGGCATCGATCCAGCCTCGATCAGGATTGAATATAGCGGGACGTATGCGCAGGGCGGTCTGACCCTGTCTATCGGGACGGGCGGCGATGGGATCCATTTTTCTGGTTTCCTGGCCGATGATGCCGCCGCGCCGAGTCCGGTCAGTTCCATCGAATTCGCTGATGGCACGGTATCCTCGTTACCGGCTCTCCTGGCCCGCGGGGTCACCATACATGGGACTTCTGGAATTGATTCCCTGGATGGCACCTACTGGGACGACCACATTTCCGGCGAAGGCGGCGACGATTCCTTGGGCGGAGGTGTGGGAAACGACACCTTGGTGGGAGGGCCGGGAAATGACCGCATGATGGGCGGGCCAGGAGCCGATGTCTATCTGTTCAACTTGGGTGACGGCGTCGACACACTCGATGACCTGAAGATGAAATATGACCCAGCCTGGATTTCAGATACGGTGTTGTTTGGACCCGGGATCACGATCGGCGACATTGAAGTGTTCGATCGGAGCTTTGATGAATTGTTTATCAAGGTGGGGCAGCAAGGTGATGGCCTCGATCTTGGGTACTACATCGATGCGAATTTCGGGCTCTCGCAGCTTCAGTTCGCCGATGGCTTGAGCGTAGGGATCCACGCGCTCATCAATGCCTACACCGAGCAGCAGGCACAGGAGATCGAGCAGCCGTCCGGAACGCTCATGCTGGGTGCCGGAGGTGATGACACGCTGACGGGTGGGGCGGGGGTCACGACGCTGGTCGGCGGCGCCGGGAATGACATCCTGCGCGGCGGCGCCGGACACGCGACCTTTTACGGCGGCGTGGGTCGGGACTTGCTGGTCGCCGGCAGCGGCGGCAACACCTTCGTCTTCAGCATTGGCAGTGGGAGCGATACGATCAGCATCCCCGTCACGAGTCTTCCCGGTTCGAATTCGATCACTTTTGGCGGCGGGTATGATGAGTACCAACCCTCCATCGGACACGGCTCGCTCCTCATCCGATATGGTCCTCTGGGCGATGACGTTCATCTCGAAGGGTTCGACCCGAACGATGCCTATGCCAATCCGGGGATCGATACCTTCGTCTTCACCGACCGGGTCTTGACCTATGCGGAGTTGATCGACCTCGGATTCGATCTCCCCGGGACGAACGGGGACGACGTCGTAGTCGGGACGAACGTGACTGATCGTCTCCTTGGGTTTGGCGGAGCTGATCGATTGGAGGGAGGGTTCGGGGATGACTATTTGACCGGCGGGAGCGGCGACGACTTCCTGGCGGGAGGGGGTGGCGACGACGCCTATGTGTTCAATCTCGGTGACGGGGCCGATGTCGTCGAAGACCGGTCCACGCTCGGGGCGGGCAATCGCCTCGTCTTCGGCAGCGGGCTGGCCCTGGATGACCTTTCGGTCTCATGGGACGAGGCGGCGGGCACGGCGACCATTTTCGTGGGAACCGGCGGCGATCGCATCACGCTCCAGAGGTTCGACCTCACCGGGACTCAGGGCTCCGCCGTCATTGACACGCTCGAGTTCTCCGACGGCGGCACGGCGAGCCTCCTGAGTCTGTTCGGGCCGACGGTGACCGACGGCGACGACGTCCTCATCACGGGAAGCGGCGCACAGGTCATCGATGGGAAAGGCGGGAACGACACGATCGAGACGGGTGATGGGAACGACACGCTCAAGGGGTCGTCCGGCAACGATGCGTTGAACGGAGGCGCGGGCGACGATCTGTACCTGTTCAACCTGGGGGATGGCGTCGATGTCATCTATGACAACGCGAGGGAGGACGAAGGCAACGCGGTCGAATTCGGTCCCGGTATCACTGTCGAGAACATGGTTCTGACCCTCCGGAACGGGAGCCTTCGGGTAGAAGTGGGTCTGAGCGGCGATGCGGTCGAGATGCCCCGCTTCGATCCGGCCGTTCCTTACGGACCGCATGCGGTGGAGACGTTCCGTTTCGCCGATGGCACGGTGCTCACCTACGGCCGGCTCATCGATCGCGGGTTCGAGCTGACCGGGACGACCGGCGGCGACGTGATCATGGGCACGCATGCGACCGACCGCATGACCGGGTTTGCCGGCGACGATGAGTTGCGCGGGGCTGCTGGGCATGATGTCCTGGACGGGAGCGAGGGCGCGGATACGATGCGTGGGGGACCCGGCGATGACCGCTACATCGTCGATGATCCCGGCGATGTCGTGGTGGAAGCAGCCGATGAAGGCCTCGACATGCTCGAGGCGTCGATCACGCTGACGCTGCCGTCCCACGTCGAAGCCTTGACCTTGACCGGGGCGGCTGATCTCAGCGCGACTGGGAACGACCTCGACAATACGCTCGTCGGCAACACGGGGAACAACCGGCTGGATGGCGGTCCCGGCGCTGATCTGCTGATCGGGGGCGCGGGGGATGATCTCTATGCTGTCGATCACGCGGGCGATGTCGTCGTCGAGGATGTCGGCGCGGGGCACGATGTGGTCGAGAGCCAGGTCACGTACACACTGATCGCCCACATCGAGGAGCTCTGGCTCTCGGGGACCTCACCCATCAACGGAACCGGGAACTCGCTGAGCAACACGATCATCGGCAATGCGGCCGACAATGCGCTCGAAGGCGGTGACGGTGATGATGTGCTGAGCGCCGGGCCGGGCACGGACACGCTGCTTGGCGGGGCAGGGGACGATCACCTCACCGGCGGCCTCGATGCCGATCTTCTCCAAGGCGGGATCGGGCAGGATACCCTCGTCATCAGCCGGGACGGGACCTGGACCTCCGGGTTCGTCGCGAGGAATGCCGGGAGTCCCGGCAGCCCTGGGACCGGTCAAACCGTCGGCCTTACCGGCAAAGGCCGGTCCTTTGATGTGTTCGACGGCGGCGACGGTATGGATATCCTGCTCGGGACCGCCGGCGACGACGTCATCGCGCTGGACGATGCCTTCAGCCCGTTTGCCGGCACCCCGGGCCCCCGATTGGCCGGGATCGAGCTCATCCAGGCTGGCGAGGGGAACGATGTCGTCGACTTGACGAGCTCACTCTATGAGTATGGCGATGTCACGATAGAAGGCGGCCCCGGCAACGATACGCTCTGGGCGAGCGCCGGTGATGACCGCCTCGTGGGTGGTGCGGGGACGGACCACCTCTTTGGCGGGGCCGGCCGCGATGAGTTGGATGGGGGGACGGAGAACGACACGCTGAACGGCGGGCTTGGTGCGGACACCATGGCGGGCGGGGCCGGGAACGACACCTATGTCGTCGATGATCCCGGCGACGTGGTGACGGAGCTGCAGGGGCAGGGGACGGATACGGTCCAGAGCAGTATCACGCTCGCCCTCGCGGCGAACGCCGAACATCTGACCTTGACGGGCGCGACGCCGATCGATGGGATCGGCAACGAGCTGAACAATACGCTCACCGGGAACACGGCAAGCAACGTACTGACCGGCGGGCGTGGGAACGATGTCTACATCGTCGGGCAAGGCGATTCGGTGATCGAAGCGCCGAATGAAGGGACCGACACGGTCAGGAGTGCCGTGAGCTGGACGCTGGGCGCGAATCTCGAGCATCTGACGCTGACGGGCACCGCGGCGATCAACGGGACGGGCAACGCGCTGTCGAATGTGTTGGCCGGGAACGCCGGGGCCAACGTGTTGACCGGGGGCGCCGGTGACGACGTCTACGTCGTCGGCGCCGGGGATCGGATCGTCGAGCTGTCGGGCGAGGGCACCGACACCGTACAGAGCAGCGTCACGTGGGTGCTCGACGAGGCGGTGGAGCATCTGACATTGGCGGGCACGGGCGCGGTGGACGGAACCGGCAATCGGCTCGACAACGTCCTGATCGGCAATCCGGGAGCCAACGTCCTGACCGGGCGGGAGGGAAACGATACGCTCAAAGGCGGCGCCGGCAGCGATGTCTATCGGTTCAACCGGGGGGACGGGCAGGACAAGATCCTCGATAGTGATGCGACGGCTGGCAATGCCGATCGTGTGGAATTGGGCGCCGGCATCAGCCCGTTGGACGTGATCCTCACCCGGCAGGCCAACGACCTCCGCATCAGCCTGTCTCAGTCGACCGACCAGATCACGGTCCAAAATTGGTATGCGAGCCCCACGTACCAGCTCGAAACCGTTCAGGCCGGCACCGGCCAGCGGCTGCTCAACACGCAGGTCGAGCAACTGATCCAGGCGATGGCGACCTTCGGCGCCGAGACCGGGCTCACCTGGGAGCAAGCGGTTGCCCAGCGTCCGGACGACGTACAGCTCATCCTGGCCGCCAACTGGCAATAGAAACAGTGAGTCGTCCGGCTTGCCGCGCATCGGCCTACGACTTTCGTCACATTGACCTCGGCGGGAGTGCTCCTCCATTCTAAGCCCTCCTAACCAGAGCCCCCAGCATGAGCACGTCCCCCACGCAGTCCTCTCCGGACCAACCGCCGACGGAGGGCCGAGGAAGCGAAGGCCACGATCGCGGCGACAGCCGTTCGACCGCGGACACCGGCCTTGCCTGCCTCGTTCTCCTCGCCCGGTTCTTCGGCCTGCCGGCCGACGGCGAGCAGCTCCGCCATCAATTCGCCGCTGGAGCTGCGCCGCTCTCTGAAACCGATCTGCTCCGGGCGGCCAAGCACCTGGGATTGAAGGCCGGCGTGCACCGGTGCGCGTGGAACGGTCTCGCCGGTACGCCGCTCCCTGCGATCGCGCAATTCAAGAACGGCCGTTCCGTGGTGCTCGCGAAGGTCGCCGCCGAGCAGGTGCTGATCCAGGACCCGACGGCCCCACGTCCGCTGGTGATGCCGCGGGCGGCGTTCGAAGCGGCGTGGGCGGGACGGCTCGTGCTCATCACCAAGCGCGCGCACCTTCGCGCCCACGATCTCGTGTTCGATTTCACTTGGTTCATCCCGGCGATCGTGAAGTACCGCCGCGTGCTCGGCGAAGTGCTGATCGCGTCCTTCTTCATCCAGGTCTTCGCCCTCCTCACGCCGCTGTTCACGCAGGTGGTCATCGACAAGGTGCTCGTCCACAAGGGCTTCACGACGCTCAACGTCCTCGCCATCGGCATGATCGCGCTCGCGATCTTCGATGTGACGCTGAACGGACTGCGCACCTATCTGTTCGCCCATACGTCGAACCGCATCGACGTCGGCCTCGGGGCGCAAGTGTTCCGTCACCTGCTCGCCCTGCCCATCGCCTATTTCGAAGCGCGGCGCGTCGGCGACACGGTGGCCCGGGTGCGCGAGCTCGAGACCATTCGGCAGTTCTTCACGAGCCATTCGGTGACCGTGCTCATCGATCTGGTCTTCACGATCGTCTTCATCGCGGTGATGCTGCTCTACAGTCCGTTGCTCACGCTGGTGGTCGTCGGCTCCCTGCCGCTCTACGCGTTCATTTCGATCGTCGTCACGCCGGTCATCCGGGCGCGCTTGAACGAGAAGTTCAACCGCGGCGCAGAGAACCAAGCCTTCCTTGTCGAGGCGGTGACGGGCATCCAGACGGTGAAGGCGCTGGCCGTCGAGCCGCCGTTGCAACGCACGTGGGAAGAGCAACTCGCCGGCTACGTCCGCGCGAGCTTTCGGACGAGCCGGCTCATCACGGTGGCCGGGCAATCCGCCTCATTGGTGCAGAAGGTCACGACGATCACGGTCCTGTGGGTGGGCGCGCACCAGGTGATCGAGGGCACGCTCAGCATCGGCCAGTTGATTGCCTTCAACATGCTGGCCGGGCAGGTGACGGGACCGCTCCTGCGCCTCGTCAATCTCTGGCAGGAGTTTCAGCAGGTCGGGATCTCGGTTCAGCGGCTGGGCGACGTCCTGAATCAGCCGGCCGAGCCCTCGTACAATCCGAACCGGACGACCTTGCCGTCGTTGGCGGGCCACGTGACCTTCGAGGACGTGACGTTTCGGTATCGTCCCGACGGGCCGGAGATCATCCGCAAGGTCTCCTTCACGGTCCCCGCCGGCCACGTCGTCGGGATCGTGGGACGGTCGGGATCGGGGAAGAGCACGATCGCCAAGCTCGTCCAACGGCTGTATGTCCCCGAGCGGGGGCGCGTGCTCGTGGACGGCGTCGATCTCGCCCAAGTCGATCCGGCGTGGCTGCGGCGCCAAGTCGGCGTCGTGCTGCAGGAGAACTTTCTCTTCAACCGGTCCGTCCGCGACAACATTGCGCTGGCCGAGCCCGGCCTACCGATGGAGCGGGTCCTTCACGCGGCTCGCCTCGCCGGCGCCCACGACTTCATCATGGCGCTCCCGGAAGGCTACGACACGATCGTCGGGGAGCGGGGCTGTTCGTTGTCGGGCGGGCAGCGGCAGCGGATTGCCATCGCCCGGGCCTTGGTCATGAACCCGCGCATTCTGATCTTCGACGAGGCGACGAGCGCGCTGGACTACGAGTCGGAATCGATCATCCAGGCGAACCTCGCACAGATCTGCAAGGGGCGCACGGTGTTCTTGATCGCTCATCGGCTCAGCACCGTTCGGGCCGCCCAACGGATCCTGGTCGTCGACAACGGCGAGGTGATCGAGGAAGGCGGGCACGAGGCTCTGATCAAGGCCGGCGGGTTCTATGCCCGGCTGCAGAAGCTGCAGGACGGCGTGGGGGTGACAACGCCTTCGCGGGAGCCGGCCGAGGCGGAGGGGGTGCGGTATGGCGTGGCGTGATCTCACGCGCCAGGCGGCGATCTGGAAGGCGGCCTGGGCGGACGAATCCGGGAACTTGGTGCGGACGGGCGCGGCGGGTGGCGCGGTGGAGTTCTTGCCGGCCGCCCTCGAGATCCAGGAAGCGCCGCCGTCCCCGATCGGCCGCGCGATCACCTGGACGATCATCGCCGTGTTCGTGTCCGCCGTGCTCTGGTCGGTCGTGAGCCGTCTCGACATGGTCGCGGTGGCGCAGGGGAAGATCATTCCGAGCGGGTACAGCAAGGTGATCCAGCCGCTGGAAGGCGGCGTGATCGCCGCGATTCACGTGCGCGATGGGCAGCCGGTGAAACGGGGCGACCTGCTCATTGAGCTGGACACGACCGTCACGGGCGCGGAGCAGGACCGGTTGGTCAACGAGCGGAACGCGGCCCGGGTGGAGGCGCTTCGGTTGCGGGCGCTGCTCGCGGGCGCCGAGGCGTTCGTCCCGCCGCCGGACGTCAATCCGGAGCTCACGGCGCTCCAGCAGCAACTGCTTCTCGATCAACTGACTGAATTCCGGGCGAAGGTCGATTCGGCGCGTCACTTGATCGATCAACGCAAGGCGGCCCTGGAAGCGACCAAGGAGGATGTCGCGCGTCTCCAGGCCACCGTGCCGATCGAAACGGAACGCGCGGCGATGTACAGGAAACTGCTGGCGGATCAATTCGTCTCAAAGATGGACTACTTGCAGTTCGAGCAGCAACGGATCGACCGGACGCGGGAGCTGGCGGGCCAGCGCCAAAAGCTGGTCCAGGACCGGGCGGCGCTGGCCGAGGCGGAGGAGAACTACAGGGTGCTGCTCTCGGAGTTCCAGCGCACGCGCCAGGCCGAACTGTCCGACACGGAAACGAAGGCGGCGTCGCTCGAGCAGGAGGTGATCAAGGCGGGCCAAAAGACCGACTTTCAAACACTGCTGTCGCCCATCGACGGCGTGGTCCAACAATTGGCGGTGCACACGGTCGGCGGCGTGGTGACGCCCGCGCAGCAGCTCATGGTCATCGTCCCCGAAGAATCGCCCATCGAAGTGGAGGCCTGGATCGAGAACAAGGATATCGGGTTCGTCCACGCCGGACAGCCGGTGCAGATCAAGGTCGACACGTTCCCGTTCACGATCTACGGCGTGATCGACGGCACGGTCCTGACCGTGTCCAGCGACGCCATCCCGCAGGAGAAGGCCGGCCTCGTCTATGAAGCCCGCGTGAGCATGGCGCGCTCCACGATGCAGGTGGAACAGAAACAGGTCCATCTGACGCCCGGCATGGCGGTCTCCGTCGAGATCAAGACCGGCACGCGGCGCGCCATCGAATACTTTCTGAGTCCGCTCTTGAAAGGCCTCCACGAAAGCATCCGGGAACGATAAGAAGAAGGTTAAGGCTAAGGGGGAGAGCGGAAGTCGCGATTGGCCTCTTTTCTTCAACCTCAACCTCAACCTGAACCTCAACCTCAACCTTCCCCGGTCCTGTCAGTCGCCCGCTGACTGCCCCCTCTCTCCTAAGGGTGTATCCTGGCTCCATGTCTTACAACGGAACACTGCAGGCCGGGTTGCTCGTCCTGCTCCTGGCCGCGGGCTGCGCCGTGCCGGAGACCGCCGTCCGGGTCGGCACCGTGAGAGCCTCCCATGGCAATGCCTTCGTCGGCCGGCCAGGTGAAGCGCGGCCGAGCCCTCTCACCGTGGGGAGCGCGGTCTACGTACACGACGTCGTGGAGACGCAGCCGTACTCGCAGCTCGAGATCGTCTTGGATGGGCCGGTGGCGCTCACGCTGGGACCGGGGACCCGGCTGATCGTGGACAAACAAGTCCGCGGCGGGAAGACGACGGTGGTGCTGGACCGAGGCGCCGTTCGGACGCATCTCCAGGGCACGGCCCTTCAGCGCCGCCTGTTCACGTCGCCGGTCGAGGTCATGGTCGGCGAGGTGCTGGCGAGCGGGCGGGACGAGTTCGTGGTGTGGGGGGAGGAGCTGCCTCACGACGGCGGCGCGGCGGATCCGGCGCTGAGGTCGATCGGCGTCGCCAACACGGGCGGCGATCCGGTCGCTTGGGAAGGGTCCTCGGGGCCGGCGTTGGTGGTGAGGCCGGGCTACTTCTCGGTCACCGTGCCCGAGCATCCGCCGATTCCGCCCGTGCCCATCGAACGTGCGCGGCCGTTCCTTTCGGCCATGGTCCAGACCACGTCCATCTTGCCCGGCGATTTCCGTGAGTCCGTGCGCGCCGCCGCGACGCTGACCGCGCGACATGATCCGGTCCGAAAGGAGAACTTCACCTCACGCTGTCTCGCCCGGAGTCGGTCGTTGCGCCCGCACCGGGACGCGCCCGCGCGCGGGAGCCGCACCGTCAAGTGCTTCTGAACCGCCGCCTCGCCTGAGGCGGCCCCGGTGATCCCTCCTGAAACGCGGTGGCCGGCCGCCGATCAGCATCGGCCGACGGGTACGGTCGTCTCTCGACATCAGGGTGGGGTCAATTGACGCACGCCTTCGCAAAGAACAGCGCGCCTCGGTCCGGCGATTGCGCCGGCAGGAACGGCATGTCCCGCTTGATGAGCGTGGGGTGGAATCCCGCCGCCGAGCGCCAATTCGACAGGCGGCGGCAGAGCTCAGGGTAGAAGTGATCTTCGATCGTGCCGGTCCAACGGCCGTGGAAGACGAGTCGATCGTCGACGAACTGAAAGATCGGTACCATCCCGCACCTCCTGCCGGGAAGATAAGCATGTGCGAGAAGCGGTCAAGCGGGGCAGCACTGATGAAGAGAAGGTCGAGGTTGAGGTTGAGGTTGAGGTGAAGGGGGACGAGCTGAGTCTCGGACGGGATGCTCTCGGGTTCCGGGCGGGATCGAGCTGTGAGCTTTCGGCGATTAGCTCTCAGCGTCAGGAAGGGAGAGGCGCGCGATCTCCTCTGTGAGCTGACGGCTGAGGGCTGAGTGCTGAAAGGGGATCCAGCGGAGGATTCGGCAAGTGCCGTCAGGCCAGACGCGCGAGCCAGATCAATCCAACGGCCGTCAGGAGCACCGCGATGAACCCCAGGAGGGACAGACACGTGTTGAGCGCGAGCAGCAGCATGCCCCTTGTTACTCCGAACCGGCGCGCACGCGCCATTGGACGAAGGTCGCACCGCCGCGGCCGTCGCGCCGTGCAGCGGCGACGATCACCGGCGCACTTACAGCAGACCTTTAGGCCGTTCGGCTCTGTCGTATTTACCCTTCACAGGAATCACCGGTGCTGCTGACACGTCCTCCACGGTTCTATCCGATGGGGCGCGGCTTCGGCTCTTCGTTATGGTGAAGTATCACCTGTGAGGGAGGAACGAGCTATGAAGACCGTCATGAAGACCGGGCTGGTGCTCTATCTCATCCTGTGGGTCATCGTCCTCGGCGCCATTCCCGATTCGGCGGATGCGATGATCGCCCCGACCACATCGGCCGGCGGCCCGGATCGGCCCGCCGATCTCGCCCAGATCCAAATACAGTTGGAGTCCAAGATGGTCGGCCAGCGGCTGGCGGACCTGGGATTGAGTCAGGACGAAGTGACCAAGCGGTTGAGCGCGATGACCGACGAGCAGGTGCATCAAGTGGCCCAGACGCTCGACGGGCTGCAGCCGGGCGGGGAGTTGATCCTCATCCTGGCCATCATCGGCGCCGTCGTCGTCGTGCTCGCGATTATCGGGCTCGCCAGGCAGGCCTAGGCGTCTTCCAGCGAACGGGTTATTTGGAGCTCATACCCCATGAGCCCCAGAGAGGTGTTGACGGGCCTGTTGCTCGTCTTCGTCGTCATCCCGACCGTCGGTTGCACCGGCCCGGGGAGGGCGGCCTCGGACGGCGGGAAAGGCGCAGGAGAGTCGGGCTGGTACGTGCCGGGTGTGCCGTTCTTCCCTCAAGTCGCGTACCAGTGCGGTCCGGCGTCTCTCGCCTCGGTCTTGACCTATTGGGGCCGTCCCACCTCACCGGACGACATCGCACGGCGTATTTATCTGCCGAAGTTGAAGGGGACGCTGAGCCTCGACATGTGGCAGTACGCGCGCGAGCAGAATGTGGCTGCCGACGTGGAGGTCGGCTCGATCCAGTCATTGGAGCAACACATCCGGCAAGGCGAGCCGGTGGTCGCGCTGTTGAACCTCGGGTACCGATGGCTGCCGGCGGGACATTTCGTCGTCGTGGTCGGCGTGGATCCGGAGGCGCGCCGTGTCATCACCTATTCGGGGACTGAAAAGGACAAGGCCATGCCGTATGACGACTTTCTTCGCGCCTGGGAGAAGACGCAGTACTGGACCTTGGTCGTGAAACCGCATGCGACCGCGGGATCGAGGTAGGGATGCTGCGGCGACACGGGTACCGGGTGTGCGTTCTTCTCGTGCTCCTGAGCGGTTGCTCGGGATTCCCCCGTCCCTTCACCCCGACCGACCCGCTCAGCATCGAAGAGCATGTGCGCTTGGGCGAAATCTATGCCCAGCAGGGACTGGATGAGCAGGCGAAGCGGCAATTCGCTCAAGCGATTGCACGCGATCCCTCTTCCGTCGCCGCCTGGGTGGCTCTCGGCAACCTCTCCTTCTCCCGGAACCACTTCGAGGAGGCGATCGTGCACTATCGTCAAGCCTGGTTGCAGGAGCCTGGGAACCCGGCCACGGCGAACAATCTGGCCATGGCCTATGCCATGGCCGGCGAGCGTCTGGACGAGGCCGAAGGGCTTGCCCGAACGGCCTTGCGGGTCGAGTCGCCCCTACGTCCCTATATCTTGGATACGCTGGCCACGATCTACCTCAAGCGGCAGCGGTATGGCGAAGCGGCGTCCCTGCTCGATGAGGCCGAACGAATCACCCCGGCTCATGACTACCGCCTGAAGGAGCGACTCGCCCAACTCCGAGCCCAACTGGCCGCCACCCCCGGGCACTGATCTCCCATTTCAGAAGGCCGTTTCTCCGTCCCCTCGCTGGTGTCCATGTAGGACTCGTCCGGACTCTTGACCGCGACCTGGTGCGGATTACCTGGTTCATCGGTTCCCGCGTATCCTGGGTCCATAGGCCTAAGGAAGGTGATGACCATGAACAAGTCAGCCGGACCAACGCCTGACCCGGTTCATACGGTCGATCTCGGCGGCGGGTACATACCGGGGGAGCCCTTCGATGAGACGTGTCAGGGTCAGCACCCGACGGAAGCCTGGGTCGAGGCGGTTCGCCGTGAAGAGCGAAAACGGATTGCGCTGGAGCTGCACGATCAGTTGGGCCAGTACTTGACCGTCATCAAGCTCGAAGCCGCCCAGCTCGAACGCGGACTCTCCCAGCCGATCGACGCGTCGGTGTCGGGGGCGCTCAAAGAACGCGTCAAGGCCGTGATGCACTTTACGGACGAGGCGATCCAGGTGGTCCAACGCGTCGCGCTCAATCTCCATGCCCGCTCCATCGAGCAGCGACCGGAGGAGGTCATCGGGGCGGAGTTGAGCGCGTTCCAGCGACGAACGGGTGTCACATGCCGCTCGGGCCATGCGGACGTCGTACTCTCGCCGGCGCAGGCCGAGTGCCTCATCGGGGTGTTTCGTGAAGCGTTGACGAATATTGCACGGCATGCGGAGGCCGGCCAGGTCGACGTGTCGCTTGAGGAGGACCGGGACCGCGTCGTGCTGACCGTGAAGGACGATGGGCGAGGGATCCAGCCCGAGCAGATCGCGAGCGCCCGCGCGCTCGGCATTCGGGGGATGCAACAGCGCGTCCGGGAGTGCGGAGGAGAGCTGCGGATCACGGGCCGGCCCGGGGAGGGAACGACCGTGACCGCCTGGCTGCCAAAGATGCAGTCGGCGGCAACGCCGTCGGATGGACGGCCGCTTAGCCGTCGCTCGCCGATTCAGGCTCCGGCGGTGTGCCGGCCGAGAGCTCCGGTGGGCGGGTGATGATGCGCAGGCGGATGTCGTTCCCGATCAACATCTGAACCATCTTGCCGTGGAGAGCAGACTCGGTGTGCTCGACGTCGCCGGGCGTCAAGACCACGTCGCCGCCGCAGCGATCGACCAGATGCAGGAGGAGAGTGGGGAGGAGCTGTTCGAGCTCGTCGTCGGAGACATGTTCGCTGAAATTTTGCACGCGTCTCATGAAGTGCCGTCCTTACGCTGGTCGTAGCGTCGCCTTCCCTTCGCCCGTCGTCTCTCGCGCAAGACCCCGCTGCTGTCGGAACTCGAAACAGGCCGGGCACAGTTGGCAGCGGTCGCTCCGTGAGGTATAGACCACCTCGAGATCCTTGGCGCCGCAGTCGAAACACACCGGGAGCTTCCCGTGCGCCCAGAGCGGTGCCGACGCTCGGATGTCGTCCAGCTCGGTCTTGATCCTCACCGCGGAATGCCGGATGTGGAGGAGGAGATCCCGGACCTCGCGGGCGGCGTGGGGAAGCGCCTCGTCCAGTGCGGCCAGCTGCCGGTCGAAGACCTCGCGCGGAACCTGAAGGGTCGAAGATGTCGTTCTCATCGGCTCTCCTTGCGCAGTCGCGCGTATCATCGTGATATTCCCCGTCGGCTGCAATTGGACCTTCGTCGTATCCATGCGCCTCTTATCACGGCGTCCACGTGCAAGACGGAGAGGATGAACTGCGTAGGCGGAGCGCCTATAGTGAACCACCGAGGGGGCCCGTATACTGGCGCCCACCTGTGCAAGAGCGGAGGGCCGGCCGTGTGGCGCACGTTTTCCTTACGAAAGTTCCTCTTCAGCCTGCTCGGCCTCGGCCTGACCCTGCTGCTGCTGGTCGTCGTCGCCGCCTTCTGGACGATCATTCAGGAGCGGGCGAGTCGCGAGTGGATCGATCACACCCGCGACGTCCTCGAAGCGGCGGACGACATCTGGGTCCGCATTGCCGAGGCGGAGCGCCTCAGCCGGAGCTACCTTCTCACCGCCGATGAGGCCTATGTGCATCCGCTCGAGCACGCCGTCGCCTTGATCCCGGAGCAGGTCGCCCGACTGCGCACGCTCATGGCGGACCATGCGGACCAGCAGCTTCGTCTGGATGCGCTCGAATGGCTGCTCGCCAAGCGGCTGGGTGAAGTCCGAGACGATGTGACCGTCCGCCGACTGGGCCGAGCCCAAGAAGCGATCGGCATCGTGCAGAGTGATTTCGGGCGGTCGGTGCTCGAGGACATCCGCGGAGTGGTGGAGAGCATCAAGCAGGAGGAGCGGAGATTGCTCGCCCTCCGCAAGGAGCAGGAGCGGGAGTATTTCAACCACCTGTTGATGGCGCTGGTCGTCGGCTCGGGCGTGGCCTTCGTGCTCATCATCGGAGCCAGCCGTCAGATTGCGCGGTACGCCGCGGCGCAGCGCCGGTCGCAACAGGAGATCGGTCGGCTGCTCACCGAAGCCGAGCAGCGGGAACAGGATCTCCGGGCCAAGCAGGAACAGTTGATCCAAGCCGGGAAGCTGGCGTCGATCGGGCAGCTCGCCAGCGGGATCGCGCATGAGCTCAACAACCCGTTGAACAACATCGGTCTCTACATCGGCAACGTGCTCGACCGCCTCCCCGCCATGCCCACCGGCCAGCCGTTCCGCGATCAGTTGCGACGCGCGCAGCAGCAGGTGGAAAAGGCCGCGGCCATCATCGACCAACTCCGCGTGTTCAGCCGGCAAGCCAGCACCGGCCATACCGCCGTCTGCCTGCACGGCACGATCGAGCGGGCCCTGGCCCTGGTGCACGACCAGATGCGGGTGGCGGACATCGCGGTCGACCTGCATCTGGCGCCGTGCAGCCCGACGATCAAGGGCAACGGTCTCAAGCTCGAACAGGTCTTCATCAACCTATTGACGAACGCACGCGACGCCATGCAGACGAGCGCGATGAAGCGATTGACGGTCGCGACGAGCGTCCGGGACACGGCCGTGACGATCACCGTGCAGGACACCGGTTGCGGCATGTCGGCCGAGGTCCTCTCGAGGGTCTTCGACCCGTTCTTCACGACGAAAGAAGTCGGCAAGGGGACCGGATTGGGTCTCTCGATCGCGTACGGCATCGTTCAGGAGCATCAGGGCCGGATCACGGCGACGAGCGTCGTCGGGCAGGGGACCACCTTCACGATCCAGCTCCCGCTCCTGTCCGTCGAGACGCCGGACGCTCCGGTCTTCCCCGCCGAAGCGGCCCTCGACGGGGCGGTGTCGCATACCCCCACTCCTACGTAATGTCCAGTCCGATTGTGCTCGTGACCGGCGCCTCACTAGAGTGAAGCATGCCTCGCAAGCTCCAGTCGGCCGCGATCTCGTTCGGCCTCGTCACGATCCCGGTGAACCTCTACACCGCGGTCAGCGAGCACGACGTCCACTTCCACCAAATCCATGCGGTCTGCGGCAGCCGGATCAAGCAGCAACTGTATTGTCCGGTGTGCGAGCGGGTGGTCGAGCGCGACGAATTGGTGAAAGGCTATGAAGTGGCGAAGGGGGAATACGTCCGGGTGACGGCGGACGAGCTCGAGCAGCTCGAAGCGTCGGCGTCCCAGAGCATCGACATCGTGCAGTTCGTCCCGCTCACCTCCGTCGATCCCATCTATTTCGAGGACACCTATTACCTCGGCCCCGACAAACGAGGCGAGAAGCCGTACAAGCTGCTGACCCAGGCCATGGAGAAGAGCCAACGGGTCGCGGTCGCCAAGTACGTGATGCGGGGTAAAGAGAACCTCGTGCTGGTCCGCCCCGCCCGCGGCGGTCTCGTGCTGCATCGCATGTACTATGCCGACGAGGTGCGGGACTTCAACGAGATCGAAAGGGGGGCGGCCGCCACGACCGAACAGGAGTTGGACTTGGCCCTGCGCTTGATCGAGGAGCTGTCGGAGCCCGAGTTCCACCCGGAGCTGTTCCGCGACGAGTATCGGGAACGGGTGCTCGACATGATCAACGAGAAGGCCGAGGGGAAGCAGGTCACGATCCAGCCGGCGGAGCGGCGGGCGCCGGTCGTCGATTTGATGGAGGCGCTCCGGGCGAGCCTGGAGAAAGGCGAGAAGACACCGAAGAAGCCGGCTCCGCTGCCCGCACGCGGGGAACGCATCGGAGCCAAGCGGGCGCAGGCCGGCCGGAAATGATCCACCCCTCCCGTCACGGTCCCGCCTCTACCTGACCGGCCGCATCCCCTCCATCTCGAGCCGCCTGCCGCCTTACGTCCGGTGCCACTCGCTCCACGTCGCGTCGCGTTCCTGTTCCCTCAGCGCGTCGAGGGTCGCCTCCAGGTCCAGACGTTCGTCCCGCTTGTGTGCCGCGATCTCGCGTATGCGGCGGCTGAGGCGACCATACGTCAGGGCGTTTCGCACCGCGGTGACGAAGTAGGCGGGGTTCACCGGCTTGCGCATGAAGCCGAAGGCCCCTGAGCCGACGAGGACGGGAAGCAGGTTCGGGTGCGCGGTGATCAGGAGCACCGGGGTGTTTCGCGTGACGCTCTCGATCTCGCCGAGCACGCCACCCACCTCGTGCACCAGGAGGTCCACCTCGTACACCACCGCGTCGTAATCCCGGGCCTGCACGTAGCGCATCGCAATCTCCCCGGAGCCGGCCACGTCCACGTCGACCTTCGGGAGATGCTGCGAGAGGAGGCCATCGAGTTGTCGAAGACAGGCAGGGTCGGAGTCGACAAGAAGGATACGCCCTGATGGGTCCATGTGCGCCTCCAGGGAGAGGCATTGTCTTCGGGGTGAAGCGGCGGGGCGGTGCGTCGTTTCGCCGGAAAGGCAATGCGTGTGGGAATGTGAGCGGGAGTAAAGCACGATTGGACCGCGAGGGCAAGCGGAAAATCCAAGCCTCCGCCTTCTCTCACGCGGCTGTGGTCGGCGATCGGATCGACGGACCGCTCGCTCAGTCCCTCCTCGCGCACCCACCGCGTGCACGGCAACGGTGATGTCAAGCCGCTTGTGTAAATTCCTGAAGGGTGTGCTGACGCCACTGCAAATTAAACCGGTTGAAGATCGAGTAAATAATCCGCTCCACACTCTGGACATTGACAAAGCAGACCATCGGGCGCGTCCGCCGACGCACTTCCACGAAGCAGCGTTCGATGGCATTGGTGGTGCGCAGCTTGCGCCGCAGTCGCGGAGGACAACTGAAGAACGCCAACAACTCGGGCAGATCCGCCAGCACCCGCGCGACCACGGTCGGATACGCGGCCTGCCAGTGCCGAGCGAACGTGCGGGCGGCGGCCTCCGCCTCCCGCCGATTGGGGGCCTGATAGATCGCCTGCACGGCGGCCTTGACGGCCGCATGATCCCGGCGCCGGACACGCCCGAGTACGTTGCGCAGCTTATGCACCCAACACCGCTGATGCGGGACCCTGGGGTAGACGGTCTGCACGGCGGCCGCTAACCCCGGACAGCCATCCGTCACGACGAGTTGCAGGTGCCGGCCCTCCAGGCCGCGCCGGTAGAGATCCTGCAATAAGCCCTCCCACGCTGCTTGGCTCTCGCCCCGGCTCCGGGTAAACGCCAGCAACTGCCGGGTCCCATCGGCCCGGATGCCGTAGGCGACTAACAGCTGGACGCGCTTGCGGCCGCTGGGGCGTCGGACGCGCAGGCTCACCCCGTCCAGAAACAGATAGCGCCAGTCGTCGGTCAGGGGCGCCTGATGAAACTGGGCCACGGCGTGGTCCAACGCCCGACTGAGGCGCGAGACCGTTTGGGCACTGACCGGCTCCTCCGTGAGCAACGCGATGAGGCGCCCCGCGGGCCGCGTGCTGATCCCGCGTAAGAACGCTTCGCGGATGAGCAGGGTCACCTCCGGCGCACGCCGCTGCAGGCGCTGGAGCCCCCGCGGCAGGAACGCCTGTCGCCGCGTCCGGGCCACGCGGACGCGGAGCGTCCCGAACACCGTCACGACCTCTCGTTCATAGAAGCCGTTGCGATAATCCGGCCGGCTCGCGTCCCGCTCATACTCCCGCACCCCCAGATACCGATCCCGCGCCTCGACCGAGAGTCGCTCCAGGCTGCGTTGCCACACCTCCCGGGTGTGGCGATGCAGATCGCCCCAGAACTGCTCGCGGACGTCGCTCATGAAATGTTGAAACTGCTCGGTCCACGGTGCTAGCGTGCTCATGGGTGTAAGCCCTCCGTTGTTGGAGAATGGGTTTGCCTGGACAGCGACCCAGCTTACACCCTTCTTCTTTTACACACACAACGTTACATCACCCACGGCAACGCTCACCTTGTGCCGCCTGTCGGCATCGTATATCCTGGATCGCAGATCTGTCCGGGCAGTGCCCCGTATTCTTTCTTCCGACGACATCCTGCCTTGGTGTTTGAGGAGACACTGGAGTGACCATGGATCGAGCGCGTCGTACCGGGGAGCCCGCCCAACAACCGCTCCGGTACGGCATCATCGCGATGGCCTCGTCGGCCGGCGGCGTCAAAGCCCTGGTCCTTATCCTTCAGGCCTTACCGGGTGATCTCGGGCTCCCTGTCGTTCTCGTCCAGCACCTGGACCCGCACCACCCGAGCCTGATGGCGGGGATTTTGAGCCGGCGAACGCCCCTGAGCGTCAAAGAAGCGCAAGAAGGCGAGCAGTTGGAATCCAACAGGGTCTATGTCGCGCCTCCGGATCACCATCTCCTGGTAAATCCAGACCATACCCTGTCGCTTTCCCATGCCGAGTTGGTCAACTTCGTGCGGCCCTCGGCCGATCTCTTGTTTGAGTCGGTTGCCGCGAGCTACAAGGAAAGGGCGATCGCGGTGGTGCTGACGGGGAGCGGGTCCGACGGGGTAGGGGGCGTCGGTGCGATCAAAAAGATCGGGGGGGTCGTGATCGCCCAGGATCCGAAGGATTCGGAGTTTCTGGGGATGCCGGCGGCGGCCATCGCCACCGGCACGGTGGATCTGATCCTCCCGCTCCAGGAGATTCCCCGCACGTTGATACGACTGGTCCATCCGGCAGAGACGGCATGAAGAAGAGAGAGCAGGACGCGCCCGCGGACCTGGGGCAGTTCAAGGAGCTGCTTCAATACCTGAAGCGGAACCGCGGCTTCGACTTCAGCGGCTACAAACCGGCCAGCGTCTTGCGCCGAGTTCGGAAGCGGATGGACATGGTCGGGATCACCGGGTTCGATCACTATATCGATTACTTGGAGGTTCATCCGGAAGAGTTCGCGCTGCTGTTCAACCACATCCTGATCAACGTCACCTGTTTTTTCCGTGATCCGGCCGCATGGGACTTCCTCAACGAGTCGATTCTTCCGAACATCATTGCCGGGAAAACCGGAAATCAGCCGATTCGGGTGTGGAGCGCCGGCTGCGCCTCCGGACAGGAGCCGTTCACCGTCGCCATCTTGCTCCACAAGCAGCTTGGTTGCGAGGGATTCCAAGAGCGGGTCAAGATCTATGCCTCGGACGTCGACGACAATGCGCTGACCCAGGCCCGGCAGGGGACGTATCAGGAATCAGACGTGCAGATGGTTCCCCCCCATTTGCTCGAGGCCTACTTCGAATCGAGCAACGGCAAGTTTATCGTTCGCCCGGATCTCCGGCGCGCGGTCATCTTCGGGAGGCACGATCTCGTCAACGATGCACCGATTTCACGGCTCGACCTGCTCATCTGCCGCAACACGCTGATGTATTTCAACGCTGAAACGCAATCCCAGATCATCACTCGGTTTCATTTTGCCTTGAACAAGACCGGCTATCTGTTCCTGGGGAAAGCCGAGATGCTGCTGACCAATACGAATCTCTTCCATCCCGTGGATTTCAAGTGTCGGATTTTCCAGAAGGTCGGCACCACGGTGCTGAGAAACCCTCTGAACCTCAGCCACCACTCTGTAGAAGAGGAGGCGACTCCGCAGTCTTCTCTGCGCTTGGCCGATCTGGCCTTCGACACGGGACTGTACGCGCATCTCGTGGTCGACCTCGATGGCAACCTGGCAATGGTCAACGAGCGGGCACGGATTCAGTTCGGGTTGGGGCCGAATGACCTGGACCGGCCGTTCCGCGACTTGGAGATGTCCTATCGTCCGGTGGAGTTGCGTGGACCGATCGAGCAGGTGTGCAACCAACGCCAGCCGGTCCGGCTTCCTCGTGTCGAGCTGACCCACCGGGAAGGGCCGTCCCAGTACTTCGATGTGGACGTGACGCCGCTTGTCGCCGAAGGCGGCAGGATGGTGGGTGTGAATGTTTTCTTTCACGAGATCACACAGACCGTCCAGTTGGAGTCGGACCTGCATCGCTCCCAGCAGGAGCTCGAGACGGCCTATGAGGAGCTGCAATCGACGACCGAGGAGCTGGAGACGACGAACGAGGAGCTCCAGTCCACCAACGAGGAGCTGGAAACGATGAACTCCGAGCTTCAAGCCACGAACGAGGAGCTGCAGACGGTCAATACCGAGCTTCAGGAGCGGACCGAGCAACTACAGCAGGCGAATCTGTTCCAAAAGGCGATCCTCGCAAGCCTCGGATCCGGCGTGGCGGTTCTCGACGAGCACCTCACCGTGCGGGTCTGGAACCCGCATGCCGAGGAGTTGTGGGGGTTGCGCGCGGATGAAGTGACCGGCAAGCCCTTCATGCAGCTCGACATCGGTCTTCCCGTCGGGCAGTTGATGGAGCCGATTCGTCAGGTGACGAACGCCTCGTCGGCGCGTCACCACCGCGTGGAACTGGCGGCCATCAACCGGCGCGGGCGGGCCTTTACGTGCCGAGTCACCTGCTCCTCGTTACGTGAGACTACGGGACAGAACCACGGCGTCATCATCTTCATGGAGGACCCGGGCGCGTCCGAGGGACCCGCCTAGGTCGCGATCCGGACACGTCCATCATGCATGATCTGCCCCCACATGCCGAGCCCACGCTCATCGCGTGCCCCAGTTGCGCCGGGGTGTTGATGCTCGTCGCCGAGGGAGACGGCCCGCATGTGCATTTCCTCTGCACCACCGGCCATGCGTTCGCCCTGCAGTTCCTTCTCGAAGCGAAGGAGGAAGAATTGGAACGAAGCCTCTGGTCGGCGGCGTCGCAGCTCCAGCACGTCGACATGGTGTTGGACACGCTCATCAGGCAGGTCGATCAGGGCCTCCTTCCCCTCGGGAAGGAAAGCTTGCGGGCGCGGCAACAGCAAGTGCGCGACCAAATCGAGCAGATCCAAAGACTCATCGAGGACACGGGCTCTCCCGGCTTGGAGGAGGAGCGGCCGTCTTAGCTTCGCGCCCGAACCATGATCAACGAAGCGGGTATTCCAAGAGACGTGCTGGTCCTCGGGGCCTCGGCAGGGGGAGTGGAGGCCCTCGGCCGGATCTTTTCCGCCCTACCGCCCGATCTCAATGCCGTCATCGGCGTGGTCCTCCATCGCAGCCCCGTCTACAATGTGAAGCTGGCGCTCGTGCTCGGCCGCCACTCCAAGTTGTCCGTGGTGGAACCGGAACCGGGGGAGCCGATCAGGCCCGGCGTCATCTACCTCGCGCCGCGCGACCATCACTTGACGTTCAACGGAACGAGCATCGAGCTGAGCCGCGGTCCCAAGGAAAATTTTACCCGTCCCGCGATCGATCCCCTGTTCAGCTCCGCGGCCAAAGCCTTCGGTCAGCGTGTGGTGGGGGTGCTCCTGACGGGAGGCGGCGCCGACGGCGTGCGGGGACTGGTGGCGATCAAGGAGTCGGGCGGCCTCTCGATCACCCAGGATCCCGAAGAGGCGTTCATCCCGAGTATGCCGATCAACGCGCTACGACAGGACGACGTGGATCTCGTGGTCCGGCTCTCGGCCATTCCCGATATCCTGGTCCGGCTCTCTCGTGGAGAGGCGATTCAGCGACGAGCATGATGTCGCCGACAGAACAACGCCGGTTGTTCAATGGAGCCTTGAATCCATGTCCGATGGCTATACCACCGCGGACGTCCTCCGCATCCTGCAGATCTCGGAAAAGACGTTTGAGACCTGCCTTCGCGCCGCCTTGTTCCCGAGCACGAAAACGCACCGGCCGCGCCGGTTCTCCTTTCAAGACCTGCTGCTCTTGAAAACCGCCAAGGGGCTCTGCGAGGCCGGGATCCCGGTCGCACGGATCCGCCGCGTGCTCGACTCGCTCAAGCGCCAACTGCCTCCCGACGAACAGCTCTCCCGCATACGGATTTACGCGGACGGCCGGCGCGTGGTCGTCTGGGACGCCTCCGGCCGATGGCAGCCCGATTCGGGACAGTTCGTGCTGAATTTCGAAGCTCGGCAGGTCGTGGAGCCCAGGAGGCTCTCCACGAGACCACGCCGGAGTCAGCGTCAGGCGACGGCCGAGGAGTGGCTCGAACGGGGGCTCGCGTTGGAGTCGGAGGCGCCCGAAGAGGCGCGGCGCGCGTACGAAGAAGCGCTGGCCTTGGACCCGGCCTCGAGCGCGGCGCACCTCAACCTCGGACGACTGTTCCACGAGGCCGGGGATCTCGCCCGGGCCGAGCTCTGTTACCGCCGCGCCGTCGCGTATGCGCCGGATGAAGCGATCGGGGTGTTCAACCTGGCCGTGCTGATGGAGGACCGAGGCGATCTTCCCAATGCCATCGCGACCTATGAGGACCTGGTCGATCGCTGGCCGGATTTCGCCGACGCGCATCACAACCTGGCGCGCCTGTACGAGGCGACCGGGCAACGGGCCGCGGCGATCCGTCATTACAGCACCGCACGCCGGCTGTCGGGGAACGGACTCTCGAGGAACAAGAAGCGGGGCCGGAAGGGGCGCGAGCCTCATCCCTGACGGGAGGGCCCGGCCTGGCCGGGCCCTCCCGGTGGACGGGCTATGCCGGAGGTGGGACGCGACGTCCGCTGATCAGATGGACGACCAGCAGGATCAGCCCGACGACGAACAGGATCCACGCGATGTTCGTCGCCATCGAGGCGACGCCCGAGAGCCCGAGCACGCCTGCGATCACCGCCAGGACCAGAAAAATCAACGCGTAGCTCAACATAGTGTCCTTTCCGGATTTCGCCGGTTACCGGTCGGTCTTGATGATGCGGCCGGTCTGCGCGTCAATCCACACCGTCCTGGTGTTGTTGGTAGTGTCGACCATCTCCACTTCGTACACGGTCCGATCGCCTTCCTGCTCGAGATGCGTCTCCTTCGCCTTGCCACCCGGCACGGACGCCTCCGCCGTTCTGACGGCTTCGGACATCGAAATGCGCGCCGACTTCGCCAGGTTTTCCTGATTGGCACAGGCGGTCAGAGCGCAAAGCGCCACCGCGAACGGAATAGCCAGATACCGCATAGCAACCTCCTGGTTCAGAGTGACTCAGTCGCCCTCTCCTGAACCAAGCAAGCCGTAGACCAATCGCACCGAGCGAAAGTGGAGCGCTGAGGGCGGGGGAAAACAGCGGCGACTTCAGGGGGTTCCCTCAGGGGGTGAGCACTCATCCAAAGCCGGCCAGGAATCCGACCAGGCCAAGCTGTCCGCTCCCGGACAGGTCTTCCGCGCCAACGGCCGACTCATTTCAACACTTCCCGCATCGGTTCCTTACCGACGTTGAACGGGCCGCTCCAGCACGGGGAGACGGCGACGGGTTGCGAGGTGACGTGGGTGGCCTGCACGGACCACGCCCGCACCGCCTCACACCCGGCCGCGGAATCAAAGGGGCCGACGATCGTCGGCTGGCTGCCCGCGCCGGGCGCCCACAAGAGAAACCACCACGCCAGAATCATTGTCCCCATGACCGGTCGTGTTCCTCCCTATTGCGCACCATACAGGAGTGAAGAACAAATCCAATCGGAGGCGGGGAGTCGAGTAGTCCGTAAATGTCCTACGGCAATTCCCCGGACGGTGTCGGCGAGGCACCGACACCGAGCAAGCGCTCGCACCGCTGGCGAACCACATCGGCGAATGGCAAGTAAGGCTCGGTTGCCTTCTCCACCATCATCGATCGGGAACCGATGACCCACGCACAGCCCTTTCGGACATGGGTGTTTGGTTTTGTACTCTTACTCCTGAGCGCCGCGGTTACGAGCGGGTGCTTCGAGATGAGCAGCCCCTCCGGCGGCAGCCAGGCCGTCTTCTCGGGCGTCCGGACGGTCCATCCCGAGGACATTGCGCTCCTGCCCGGGTATCGCATCGAAGCCATTGCGACCGGCCTCACGTTCCCGACCGGCGTGACCTTCGATGAAGAGGGACGCGTGTATGTGACCGAGTCCGGGTACTCGTACGGCGAGGTGTGGACGACGCCGAAGCTGATCCGGATCGAGCCGAACGGAGACACGACCACGGTGGCCGCGGGACAGAACAACGGCCCGTGGACGGGCGTGAGCTATCACAAGGGCGCCTTCTATGTGGCCGAAGGCGGGATGCTACAGGGCGGACGGATCCTCCGGATCACGCCCGACGGGCGGATCACCGCGCTCGTCGACGGCCTGCCTTCGATGGGAGACCATCACACCAACGGCGCAGTGATCGGACCGGACGGGGCCCTCTACTTCGGGGTCGGGACGATGACCAACTCGGGGGTCGTCGGCGAGGACAATGCGCGGTTCGGCTGGCTCGGCCGATTTCCCGACAGGCACGACATCCCGTGCGAGAACGTCACGCTCGCCGGCGAAAATTTCACGAGCGAGAATCCGCTCACGCCCGAGGCCGGCGACCGTGCCGAGACCGGCGCCTTTTCCTCGTTCGGCCGCAAGTCCACGCCCGGGCAGGTGGTGCCGGGCCGGCGGCCCTGCCATGGCGCGGTGTTTCGAGTTTCCCCCGAGGGCGGACCGCCGGAGCTGATCGCGTGGGGCTTTCGAAACCCGTTCGGCCTGGCCTTCTCACCCTCCGGGCGACTGTTCGTCACCGACAACAGCTATGATGATCGCGGCAGTCGTGCGATCCACGGAGCGGGTGATCTGCTCTGGGCGGTCGAGGCGGGTCGCTGGTATGGATGGCCGGACTTTCATGGCACGCAGCCGCTCTCCCTGGGCGACCATTACGTCCCGCCCGGGAAACCCGTCCCGCGGCCGCTATTGGCCACGCACCCGGGGGTGCCGCCCGAGCCGGTGGCGATCCTGGGGGTGCATGCGTCCGCGGACGGCTTCGACTTCTCGCGCAACCCGGCATTCGGCTATGTCGGGCAGGCGTTCATCGCCCTGTTCGGGGATCAATCGCCGACGTCGGGGAAGGTCATGGGACCCGTCGGGTTCAAAGTCGTGCGCGTGGAGGTCGACAGTGGGGTGGTCCACGATTTTGCGGTGAACAAGGGGACCCTCAATGGTCCGGCTTCGCTGATCGGCGGCGGCGGGCTCGAACGTCCGGTCGCGGCGCGGTTCGACCCGAGTGGGAGCGCGCTCTACGTCGTCGACTTCGGGGTCATGACGGTCGGGCAGGGCGGGAAGGTGCGGATGCCTTGGGCGTCACCGGGCCCCTCAGCGGAGCCGAGAAAGGGCACCGGCGTACTGTGGAGAATTACGAAGAGAGGTTAAGGTTAAGGTTGAGGTTAAGGGGGAACAGGAAAAAGGCGGGATTGAAATGAAGCCGAACTCAACATCGACCTTCCTCCAACGCCTTCTGAGGTCGCTCTTCGTCTTCACCTTAACCTCAACCTTAACTTTAACCTTCTTCTCCCTCCCCGGCTGTGGCTCGGCTCGGCGGAGCGAACCGGTCGTCGGCCCGCTGCGGCTCACGTCCGCCGACGCCATCCATGGCGAGAAGGTTTTCATGGCGAAGTGCCATCAGTGCCATCCGGGCGGCGAGGCGGGCTTGGGGCCGGCGATCAACAACAAGCCGCTGCCGGATTTCCTGGTGCGGCTGCAGGTCCGCAAGGGGTTCGGCGCAATGCCCGGGTTTACCACGGAGCAGCTCACGGACGAGGAGCTGGCCCACGTGCTCGTCTATCTCCATGAGCTTGCGGATCACGGCTGAGCGACGATGACGGCATTGGGAGCGATCGACCAGCGCCTGGTCCTCGGTGTGTTGACGGCGATGCTCCGCAAGCGCGTGCCTCGAGACGCGCTCCCCATGATTCCCTCGGCCGAGGACCTGGAGACGTTGACCGGCGCGTTCACCCGAGCGGCCCGCTGGTTCGGCCGTGCGCGGTTGGGGCTGCTGCCAGGCGAGCGTGAGGCGCTCCGATCCGAAGGGATCGGCTGGCCCGTCGTCGAGAAGGTCGATGAGTTGGGACGGGTGGTGATCGTGCTCTCCGCCGGGCTCTCGATGCCCGTCCCGGCCTTCGAGTCGTGGCTGGCCGAATGCTATCGACGCGGGGATACGCGGGAGCGACGCGCGGTCTTGCGCGCGCTCCCGCTCCTGCCGGATCGGCGGCGGTTCGTGCCGCTCGCGGTGGAGGCCTGCCGCAGCCACGTCCAGCCGCTGTTCGAGGCGATTGCATGCGAGAACCCGTTCGCCGCCGAGGAATTCCCCGAGCGGGCCTTCAACCAGCTCGTGCTCAAGGTCTTGTTCACCGGTGTCCGCCTCGGCCGCATCATCGGGCTCGACGGCCGGCTGACTGACGACTTGCAATGGATGGTCCGGGACTTCATCAGCGAACGACGGGCAGCCGGGCGTCCGGTGCCCGAGGACGCGATGGCCATCATACGGGCCGGAGGCCCCTGCGCGTCCCGGGGTGAGGCGGCCGGCTGAACGGGACGAGGTCCGCCGTGAAACTGTTCGACCCTCATATCCACATGACGTCGCGGACCACCGCCGATTACGAGGCGATGCGGCGCGCGGGGATCGTCGCCGTCCTAGAGCCCTCGTTCTGGTTGGGACAGCCCCGGACCCACGTCGGCACGTTCGAGGACTACTTCCAATCGCTGCTCGGCTGGGAGCGCTTCCGAGCCAGTCAATTCGGCATCCATCATTTCTGCGCGCTGGCCTTGAACCCCAAGGAAGCGAACAATCCCAAGGTCGCCCGCGGGGTGATGGAGCTGCTCCCCCATTACCTCGACAAGGACGGAGTGGTGGCGATCGGGGAGATCGGATTCGACGAGCTGACCGCCGATGAAGAAACGTACTTCATCGAGCAACTCCGGTTGGCGGAGCAATTCGACCTGCCGGTCCTCGTCCACACGCCCCACCGGGACAAGAAACGAGGGACGGTGAGGAGCCTCGCAATCATCCGCGAGCTGGGCTTCCCCGAGGAGCGCGTCTTGATCGATCACAATACGGAAGAGACGTTGCCGTTGGTGCTGAAGACGGACTGCTGGGCCGGCCATTCGATCTACCCGCACACGAAAATGGACGAGGTCCGGATGGTCGCCTTGGTCCGGCGGTATGGCGCGCACCGGGTCCTGATCAACAGCGCAGCCGACTGGGGGGTGAGCGATCCGCTCAAGGTCCCGCATACGGTCGCGGCCATGCGGGCGCACGGCATCCCCGACGAGGAGATCGAGACGATCGTCTGGAAGAACCCCGCCGCCTTCTTCGGCCAGACCGGCCGGCTCGAGCTCGACGAGGACGACGAGGGCCCGGAGATCGATCAAACGCAGCTCTGGGAAGGCAACTCCGTGCTGCGCGGGCAAGCGCCGATCGTCCCGGCTGAATCATAGCGCCTGTCAACTCATTACACGGGCTGTAAGAAGACCTCGCTCCGGCATCAAGATGAACCTTCACCGGCGACCTTCGGCCTCCTCGGATGACCGATGCATCGCACGGTCGTGCTGAACGTCGTCGGTCTCACGCCCGGACTGCTCGGCGAGCACACGCCGTACCTGTCCCGCCTCGCCGCGCGTTCGGGAGTCCGCCCGCTTCAGCCCGTGCTGCCCGCCGTGACCTGCTCCGTCCAGGCGACGTTCCTCACCGGCCTCTTGCCGCGGGACCATGGCGGCGTCGGGAACGGCTGGTACTTTCGGGACCTCGCCGAAATCTGGTTCTGGCGCCAGTCGAACCGACTGATCGCCGGCGAAAAGGTCTGGGAGGCGGCGCGCCGGCGGGATCCCACCTTCACCTGCGCCAAGCTGTTCTGGTGGTTCAACATGTACAGCTCGGCCGATTACACGATGACCCCGCGGCCCATCTACCCCGCGGACGGTCGAAAGATCCCGGATATCTACACGCAGCCGGGCGACCTTCGAGATGAGGTCACGGCCCGATTGGGGCCGTTCCCGCTGTTTCATTTCTGGGGGCCGGCGGCCGATATTCGATCCAGCCGCTGGATCGCCGCGGCGGCCCGTCACGTCTATGACACGCGACGCCCCACGTTGACGCTCGTCTATCTGCCGCATCTCGATTACAACCTCCAGCGCCTCGGGCCGCACCATCCCGCCCTGCACGAGGACCTGCGGGCCGTTGACGCGGTCTGCGGCGAGCTGATCGATCACGTCGAGCGCGACGGGGCGCGGGTGCTGGTCCTGTCCGAATATGGGATGACCGCGGTGCGCGGCGCCGTCCACCTGAATCGTCTCTTCCGAACGGCCGGGTGGCTCCGGGTGCGGGATGAGCTGGGCACCGACAAGTTGGACCCCGGAGCCTCCGAGGTCTTTGCCGTCGCCGACCACCAGGTCGCCCACGTGTACGTCCAACGGGCCGAGCTGCTGCGAGAGGTGCGCGATCTGTTGTCTCACGAGGAGGGGATCGCGCAGGTGCTGGACGAGGACGGGAAGCGGGCCCACGGGCTCGATCATCCGCGCGCGGGAAACTTGGTGGCGGTGGCCGGGGAGGACCGTTGGTTTACCTATTATTATTGGATGGACGACGACAGGGCCCCCGATTTCGCACGCACCGTCGACATCCATCGCAAGCCCGGGTACGACCCGGTGGAGTTGTTCCTCGATCCCGCTCTGCGCTTCCCCCGGCTCATGATCGGCTGGACGCTCCTCAAGAAGCAGATGGGGCTCCGGTCCCTCATGCGCGTCGTCCCGCTGGATGCGTCGCTCGTGAAAGGCTCCCACGGCCGGGTGCAGCCCGACCACAAGAGCGGCCCGCTGGTCCTGTCGACCGAGCCCGCTTGCGTCCCGGAGCGGCCGGTTGTCGCCACCGAGGTCAAGGACCTGATCCTGCGCCACGTGTTCGACGACGGGTGAAGGACCGATCACGTTCCCTGCACCCAGCGCTGGAGCACCATGGTCGCCGGAAAGGCGAGCGCGGCCACGCACGCGGCGGCGGGGTACCCCGAGCCGGCCAGCAGCCCGGCATCGATCAACGCCATCCCGGCGATCAGCCCCGCGATGCCACGCGAGCCGCAGAGGGACCACTTGGCCGCGGCGCTGAGCGCCGCGACATAGACGAAGAGGAGCAGGGAGCCGGCCGCCACGGCCGGGGCGACGTGGTTCGTCAGCGCCAGGGCCGTGACCAGATAGACGAGCATGCGGCAGAGCCCCATGAGCACGGGGCTCAGCGCGTCGTGATGATGAAAGGCGTCGTACGCGACGATCAAGGACGCCAAGAGCAGGATCGCTCCGACGGTTTTCACCTGGCCGCCGGAGGCGGCCGCGAGCAGCAGCGCCCCGAGCGCCAGCCCGAGGAAGCCGAGGCCGAAGGCGTCCCGGGCCCGGACGAGGCCGGCGGGAATCGGACGGTCCGGCCGCCGTCGGGCGTCGACGTCGCGATCGAACGCGTCGTTCAGCACCATCCCGGCACTGTAGAAGAGCGTCATGCCGATGAGGACCAAGACGAGCGACCCGACGGACCAGTCGGGGCCGCTCAGCCATGCGGCCGCCACCACGTTGCTCCAGACCGTGGGCACGTTCGAGAGGCGGGTGAGCGCCACGAAGGCATGGAGCCGAGCCGGGCGGCCCGGCGGGCGGGCAGGGGCGGGGGAGGGGCTATGTCAGGCGAGCCAAGACCCATTGGAGTTCCTGGGCCAGCAAGCTGACGACGTCGCCGTGACGATAGGAATCCGGGACGATGCTCCACGTATAGGTTTCGAGCTCGAGATGCCGCGTGATCGACCGGCCGCGTAAGAGGGTCAGGAGATCGGCCAGAAACGATTGCGTCGTCTGGAACGGCCCGAAGCGCTCCCGGGACACCGGGACGTGGTAGTGGATGCGCCAGTCGGCCTGTGCCGGTCGCGCCCCCTCGAGCGCGTCCCCCAGGTCACGAAACCGATACACGGTCCCATTCGCCCGCCCGACCACCTGGTGAAGATAGATCGACCCCGCCAGTGTCCGCAAGGCCTCCCGCTGCTCCTCGGTCTGCGGCGGCCAGGCGAGGGTCAGCCCTGCGCTGAGCTGAATCTTGCAGATCCGGATGCCTGCCGCCTGGAGCGCGGCGACCGCCGCGTCCGCGGATTCGAACTCGACCGCCAGGTGACAGGCGTCGAAGCAGACCCCGAGGTGGGTGCGGAGGAACGCCTCCGCGGCCGCCCGGGACAGGCCCGTCAGGCTGCTCAACCGAGCCACGCTGCCGGAGGCGTAGAGCATGCGCTCGAAGCAGGCGATCGTGTCGCCGATCGTTTCCAGAGAACAGCACGGCTCGGGCTCGAGGGCCAGGCTCACGTCTCGGCCGACCCGCTCCTTGATCTGGACCAAGGTGGCGACGTGGCGTATCAGCAGGTCCCGGCATCGAGCGAGGTCCTCCGGCGAGAGGCCGGCTGTGCCGGCTAGCGGGAGCGTGCTGATCGTCCCTTCCCGGTCGTCGGGCAGCAGCCCGGCCAGGATCCAGGCCAACGCATCGGTATAGGCAAGCCGCGTCTCGTCACGCCAGTCCGGGTGGTAGACCCGCTCTTTGACCGGGCCGCCGTGAAAGGTCCCGAACGCAAACCCGTTGAGCGTGTGGACGTAGAGCCCGTGATCGAGGAGCAGCGCTCGGCATGCCTCCAGTGCATCGGGGTTGCCGAGGGCGGCCGCCGCCTCGGCGGCAAGGCGAAGGCCGACCCCAAACGGGCGCCCGGGAGCAACGAGCCGTTTGACGGCGGGGACCTCATGCCTCAGGGCCTCCGCGACCTCGGCCCACGTCTCGCCCGGATGGATGTTCGTACAATAGGTAAGATCCGGCCGGCCCGGGGACTCCACCCTCATGGCACACTCGTCAATTCGAGCCGGCGTATCGCCTCGGTCATGACGCGCTCGTCGATGGCGGGAGCTTCGAAGGCTTGGCCGATGCCGGACAAGAGCGTGATCGAGAGCTCGCCGCCCAGGTGCTCCCGGAACTCACCCAGGCCATCGAGCAGGGCGGGCCGGCCGTCTTTCCCGATGACCGCCAGCGCGTCGCTCCATAGCGAGAAGCCCAGGTCGTGGAAGAGCCCGAGGACCTGCTCGCCCACGCGGCTGTCCAGCCGGCCGATGTCGACCGAATACAGCGTGTCGAGGGCGATCCCGATGGCGACGGCCTCGCCGTGGCGGAGGCTATAGCCGCTCAGCGTCTCCAGCTTGTGGGCCGCCCAATGGCCGAAGTCCAGCGGACGCGCGGACCCGGTTTCGAACGGATCGCCCGAGGTCCCAATATGGTCGAGATGGAGCCGCGCCGCCTGCGCGACGAGGTCGCGCACCGCGCCGTGCTCCCCGGCCCGGAGGGCGGCGCGATGGTCCACGAGCCACCGGAAGAAGCCCGCGTCTCGAATCAGCGCGACCTTGACGGCCTCCGCCATGCCGGCGCGGCGGTCCCGCGGCTCGAGGGTGTGAAGAAAACGGTCGTCGTTCAGGACGGCAAACGGCGGGGCAAAGGCGCCCAGGCAATTTTTCTTGCCGAACGCGTTGCGGCCGTTCTTCACGCTCAAGCCGGCATCGTTCTGGGCCAGCACGGTCGTCGGCATCCGCACGATCCGCAGCCCCCGGTGCATCACGGCGGCGGCGTACCCTACGAGGTCCAGGACGGCCCCGCCGCCGATGATCGTGACGAAGGACTGGCGATCGAGACCGAGCCCGTCGAAGGCGGCCGTCAGCTGATCGAACCATCGGGGGTCGTTCTTGATCGCCTCGCCGCCGGGGACGGCGATCGGGTCCCCGGCGAGCGCCAGGTGGTCGGCATGGACGGCGGCATAACGGGCGAGATCGCCGGGAAGCGCGGGCCAGGCGGACAGGACACCGGCATCGATGACGACGGCCACCCGATGGCGGCGGGCCGGTTCCTTTCGCGAGAGCGCCGCGAGGAAAGCCGGGTTGTCCGGTTCAAAGACCCCGCTCGTGAAGTAGACGGGGTACTCGAACGGAACGGTCAGGTGTTGGAGCCACGCCGGGTCCGGCATGGAGCCCGCCGGAACGGCGCCGTCGGGCGGCGTCCGGGAGGCGCGCTCGGGCCGGTCCGGGTTGCGGAGGGCCGCGGTCATTCGGTGCACGGCTGGTTCAACTGGAGCCAGTACTTCGCAATCGTCTGCGCCGCGTCCTTGAACTCGTCGAAGTTGACGGGCTTGACGATGTAGCTGCTGATCCCCAGTTGGTAGCACTGGAAGATGTCGCGCGCCTCCCGTGAAGAGCTGAGGATCACCACCGGGATCCTGCGCGCGGTCTCATCCGACCGAATTTGCCGCAGGACGTAGTGTCCGTCCACGAGCGGCAGCTTGAGGTCGAGCAGGATCAGCTTCGGGTTGTGCTCGGCGGTGCGCCCGGCGTAGGCCCCCGTCGAGTGGAGGAAGTCCAAGGCCTCCACCCCGTTCCGGATCACGTGGATGCGCTTGGCAAGCGTGTGTTTTTGAAAGGCGTGGAGCGTCAGCTCCACGTCGTGAGGGTTGTCCTCGATGAGCAGGATGTCGATCGGTCCCAGCGTCATCGCTCTTCCTTTCCAATCGTGAAGAAGAAGGTGGTCCCCTTGTCGAGATCCGACTCGACCCAGATGCGTCCCGCGTGCCGCTGGATGATCCGCTGGACGATCGCGAGCCCGACGCCGGTGCCTTCGTATTCCTCCGGGGCATGGAGCCGTTGGAACACCCCGAAGACTTTTTCGGCGTACTTCATGTCGAACCCGACGCCGTTGTCCTTGACAGAGTAGACGCAGCCGTTGTCCGATACCTGGGCCCCGACCTCGATCCGCGCCTGCTCCCGCCGGCGGGTGAACTTGTGCGCGTTCTGTAGCAGGTTCATGAACACCTGCTTGAGCAGGCGGGGGTCGGCCTCGCAGGGGGGCAGCTCACCGACCACGATCTCGATCTCACGCCCCGTGCGCTCGGGCCTCAGTTCGTCCAGCACCTGCCGCACGACCTCGGCGGGAAAGACCGGCTGCCGGTGGAGGGGCTGGCGCCCCAGGCGGGAGAAGGCCAACAGGTCTTCCACCAAGTGATCCATCTGCTGCGTGCTCTCGCGGATGTGCTCGAGATAGCGCCGCGCCTTGCCGTCCAGGTGCGCCGCGTAGTCGTCCAGCAGGATTCGGGAGTACCCGTCGATCGCGCGGAGCGGCCACCGGAGGTCGTGCGAGACCGAATAGGAAAAGGCCTCCAGCTCCTGGTTGGCGGCTTCGAGCTGCTCCGAACGGGTGCGCAGGCGGCTTTCCGCGCGATAGCGCGCCTCGCTCAAGCTGCTCATGAGCACGGCGACGAACGTAAAGACGAGCAGTTGGAGCCCTTGCTCCCAAGGCGGCACGTCGAGGGTATAGCGCGGATCGAGGAAGAAATAGATGATGCCGAACCCGGTGAGCAGGGCCGACAGCAGCCCCGGCCCGAGCCCGCCATACCAGGCAGTCAGGACGACCCCGACGACGCCGACCTGGAACATGCCGTAGCCGGCGATCCGGTCCATGGCAAACATGACCGACAGGGCCACCGCCGAGACGCCGGCGGCGAAGGCATAGCGCTGAGCGGGGGTGTGGAGAACCAGATGTGTCTTCATCGGCAAGACGCGCCGTTGCCCGCAGGGAACAGCGTAGGAAACGCGAGAAGCATGGCACACCGCCCGCACCCGGTCTGTAGGAGGCGGCACCCCGGGCGTGTCGGAAGGACGCGCGGCAGCTCGGCGAGTTCAAGCGGTTCCCGGGTGCGTCTGCTGTAGGCAATCAACCTACAAGATCGATAGGATGGAGGCTGACTGCATTTCTCCGTGAGGTAGCCTATGGTACCACGACCCGACCGGGCTCGACCCGCCCTGTTCTTACCACCGTGAGGAGGCCACATGCCGACACAGGAATCGTTGGACGCTGAGCTGCTGCTCGGAACTCTGCGAGCGTTTCGGAAAGGCGACTTCAGCGTACGGATGCGCAGCCACAAGCGAGGGGGACTCAGCGCGGAAGTGGCGAGTACGCTCAACGAAATCATCGAGCAGAACGAACGGCTGACCAAGGAACTGGTCCGGCTGCGCCGGGTGGTCGGGAAAGAGGGCAAGACGGCGCAACGGGCCTCGATCGGCAGCGTGTCCGGCTCCTGGGCGACCTGCATCGAGTCCGTCAACGAGCTGATCGGCGACCTCGTCCAGCCGATCACGGAAGTCACGCGGGTCATCGGGTCGGTCGCCAAGGGCGACCTCACCCAATCGATGCCCTTGGAGAGCGGGGGAGTGCCGATCAAAGGGGAGTTCCTCCGGGCGTCGAAGATCGTCAACGTCATGGTGGATCAGCTCAACTCGTTCGCCTCGGAGGTGACCCGGGTGGCCCGCGAGGTGGGCACCGAAGGGAAGCTCGGCGGCCAGGCGCAGGTCAAGGGGGTGGCGGGGACCTGGAAGGACCTCACCGACAACGTCAACATGATGGCGAGCAATCTCACCAATCAAGTCCGCAACATCGCCCAGGTGACGACGGCGGTGGCGAACGGCGACCTGTCCAAGAAAATCACGGTCGATGCCCGCGGTGAAATCCTCGAATTGAAGAACACGATCAACGTCATGGTGGACCAGCTCAACTCGTTCGCGTCGGAGGTGACCCGGGTGGCCCGCGAGGTGGGCACTGAAGGGAAGCTCGGCGGCCAGGCGATCGTGAAGGGCATCGGAGGGACCTGGAAGGACCTGACCGACAGCGTCAACCTCATGGCCAGCAACTTGACCAGCCAGGTGCGGAACATCGCCCAGGTGACGACGGCGGTGGCGAACGGCGACCTCTCCAAGAAGATCACGGTCGAGGTGCGCGGCGAGATTCTGGAGCTCAAGAATACGATCAATACTATGGTGGATCAGCTCAACTCGTTCGCCTCGGAGGTGACCCGGGTGGCCCGCGAGGTGGGCACCGAAGGGAAGCTGGGCGCCCAGGCCTACGTGAAGGGCGTCGGGGGGACCTGGAAGGATCTGACCGACAACGTCAACTTGATGGCGCACAACCTGACGAACCAGGTCCGCAACATCGCCCAGGTGGCGACCGCGGTCGCCAACGGGGACCTCTCGAAGAAGATCACGGTCGATGTCCGCGGCGAGATCTTGGAGTTGAAAAATACCATCAACACGATGGTGGATCAGCTCAACTCGTTCGCCTCGGAGGTGACCCGGGTGGCCCGCGAGGTGGGCACTGAAGGCAAGCTGGGGGCCCAGGCCTACGTGAAGGGCGTCGGGGGGACCTGGAAGGACCTGACCGACAACGTCAACTCGATGGCCAGCAACTTGACGAACCAGGTGCGGAACATTGCGCAGGTGGCGACCGCGGTCGCCAGCGGGGACCTCTCGAAGAAGATCACGGTGGATGTCCGCGGCGAGATCCTGGAGCTGAAAAATACCATCAACACGATGGTGGACCAGCTCAATGCGTTCGCGTCGGAGGTGACCCGGGTGGCGCGCGAGGTGGGCACCGAGGGCAAGCTGGGGGCCCAGGCGTACGTGAAGGGCGTCGGGGGGACCTGGAAGGACCTCACCGACAACGTCAACATGATGGCCAACAACCTCACGAACCAGGTCCGGAACATCGCCCAGGTCGCGACCGCCGTGGCCAACGGCGACCTATCGAGGAAGATCACCGTCGATGCGCGCGGGGAAATCCTCGAGCTCAAGGACACGATCAACGTCATGGTGGACCAGCTCAACTCGTTCGCCTCGGAGGTCACCCGGGTGGCCCGCGAGGTGGGTACCGAGGGGAAGCTGGGCGGCCAGGCCGACGTCAAGGGGGTCGGCGGGACGTGGAAGGACTTGACCGATAACGTGAATCTCATGGCGAGCAACCTCACGAGCCAGGTCCGCAACATTTCGCACGTCACGACGGCGGTGGCGAACGGCGACCTGTCGAAGAAGATCACGGTGGACGTGCGGGGCGAGATCCTGGAGCTGAAGAACACGATCAACACGATGGTGGACCAGCTCAACTCCTTCGCCTCGGAGGTGACCCGGGTGGCCCGCGAGGTGGGCACCGAAGGGAAGCTGGGCGCCCAGGCCGACGTCAAAGGCGTGGCCGGCGTCTGGAAGGACCTCACGGACAACGTGAACTGGATGGCGAACAACCTGACGAACCAGGTGCGGAACATCGCCCAGGTGACGACGGCGGTGGCGAACGGCGATCTGTCGAAGAAGATCACGGTGGACGTGCGGGGCGAGATCCTGGAGCTGAAGAACACGATCAACACGATGGTGGACCAGCTCAACTCGTTCGCGTCGGAGGTCACCCGGGTGGCCCGCGAGGTCGGGACCGAGGGCAAGTTGGGCGGGCAGTCCGAGGTGAAGGGCGTCGCCGGCGTCTGGAAGGACTTGACCGACAACGTCAACCTGATGGCGAGCAATTTGACGAACCAGGTGCGCGGCATCGCCGGCGTGGTCACCGCGGTGGCGAACGGGGACCTCAAGCGGAAGCTGACGGTGGAGACCAAGGGGGAGATTGCGGCGCTCGCGGATACGATCAACGAGATGATCGACACCTTGGCCACGTTCGCCGATCAGGTGACGACGGTGGCGCGCGAGGTCGGCACCGAGGGCAAGCTCGGCGGTCAGGCGAAGGTGCCGGGGGCCGCGGGCGTCTGGCGCGACTTGACGGACAACGTGAACCAGTTGGCCGCGAACCTCACGAACCAGGTCCGTGCGATCGCGGAAGTCGCCACGGCCGTGACGAAGGGCGACCTGACCCGGTCGATCGCCGTGGACGCGCAGGGCGAGGTGGCGGCCCTCAAGGACAACATCAACGAGATGATCCGCAACCTGCGCGAGACGACGCAGAAGAACACGGAGCAGGACTGGCTGAAGACCAACCTGGCCCGGTTCACCGGCATGCTGCAGGGGCAGCGGAACCTGACCACGGTCGCCAACCTCATCCTGTCCGAGTTGACGCCGCTCGTGAACGCCCAGCACGGGGTCTTCTACATCAGCGACAGCATGGAAGGCGAGCGGGTCATGAAGCTGCTCGGGAGCTACGCCTACAAGGAGCGCAAGGGCTTCTCCAACGTCTTCCGCATCGGGGAAGGCCTGGTCGGCCAGTGCGCGTTGGAAAAGGAACGCATCCTCGTCACCAACGTGCCGGCCGACTACATCCAGATCAGCTCCGGCCTCGGCGAGGCGCCGCCGTACAACATCGTGGTGCTGCCGGTGCTGTTCGAAGGCGAGGTGAAGGCGGTGATCGAGCTGGCCTCGTTCAACCGCTACAGCGACATCCACCTCACGTTCCTCGATCAGCTCAAGGAGAACATCGGCATCGTGCTCAACACGATCGCGGCCAACATGCGGACCGAGGACCTGTTGAAGCAGTCCCAGGCGCTGACCGCGGAATTGCAGGCCCAGCAGCACGAGCTGAAGTCCACCAACGAGCGGCTGGAGCGCCAGGCCGAGACGCTCAGGAAGTCCGAAGAGCTGCTGCGGCAGCAGCAGGAAGAGCTGCGGCGCACCAACGAGCAGTTGGAGGAGAAGGCGAACCTGCTGTCGGAGCAGAAGGCTCAGGTCGAGATGAAGAACCGGGAGGTCGAGGTCGCGCGGGCGGCGCTCGAGGAAAAGGCCGAGCAGCTCGCCCTGTCGTCGCGCTACAAGTCGGAGTTCCTGGCCAACATGTCGCACGAGCTTCGGACGCCGCTGAACAGCCTGCTGATCCTGTCGAAGCTCCTGGCCGACAACCGCGAGGGCACCTTGACGTCGAAACAGGTGGAGTTCGCGCAGACGATCCACGCGTCGGGCAGCGACCTCCTCGCGCTGATCAACGACATCCTCGACCTGGCGAAGATCGAGTCCGGGACGATGGGGGTGGCGATCGGGCCCGTGGGGTTCGCCGAGCTGACCGAGTACGTGGATCGCAGCTTCCGGCAACTGGCGCAGAACAAGGGGCTCGAGTTCATCATCGAACGGGTCCCGGGCCTGCCCTCCGCGATCCAGACCGACTCGCTGCGGCTCCAGCAGGTGCTCAAGAACCTGCTGTCGAACGCGATCAAGTTCACCGACCACGGCAGCGTGTCCCTGCGGATCGAAAAGGTCACCTCCGGGTGGGACCGCGAGCATGCGACGTTGAACCAGGCCGACGCGGTGGTGGCCTTCTCCGTCACGGACACCGGCATCGGCATCGCCCCCGAAAAACAAAAGATCATTTTCGAGGCGTTCCAGCAGGCGGACGGCACCACCAGCCGCAAGTACGGCGGCACCGGGCTCGGCCTGTCGATCAGCCGGGAGATCGCGCGGCTGCTCGGGGGAGAGATCCAGGTCCGGAGCGTGCCGGGCAAGGGGAGCACGTTCACGTTCTATCTGCCCAGGGTCTACAGCTCCACGGCGACGCTCACGCGGCCGTCCGTCCCGGCGCTGTCCAGCCGGCCGCCGCAGAGGGAGGAGATGCTCGTGGAATCGGTCGGAACAACGAGCGGGATCGCGATCGAGGTTCCCGATGATCGAGAAACCATCACCGCGGAGGACCGCGTCCTGCTCATCGTGGAGGACGACATCCCGTTCGTGCAGATCCTCGTGGATCTGGCGCGGGAGAAAGGCTTCAAAGTCCTGGTCGCGACGCGCGGGGAAGCGGGGCTGGGGCTGGCGCGGCGGTTCAAGCCGTCGGCGATCACGCTCGACCTCCGGCTGCCGGACAACGACGGGTGGACGATCCTGGACCGGTTGAAACACGACCCCGCCACCCGGCACATCCCGGTGCACATCATCTCGGTGGAGGAGGCGCGGCAGCGGGGGCTCAAGCAGGGGGCCCTCGGCTGGTTGAACAAGCCGGTGAGCCGGGAATGGCTGGAAAAAGCGTTCGACGACATGGTGGCCTTCATCACGCGGCCGACCAAGAACCTGCTCGTCGTCGAGGACGACCCCATCCAGCGCCAGAGCATCGTCGAGTTGTTGGGCGGGGGTGACGTCCACACGACCGCCGTGGGAAGCGGGGAGGAGGCGATCCGGGCCCTCGGCAGCGACCATTTCGACTGCATGGTCTTGGACCTCCGGCTTCCCGACATGCCCGGCTTGGATCTGCTCGAGCGCATTCACGGGGAGTTGGGCTACCGCAACCTGCCGATCATCGTCTACACCGGGAAGGATTTGAGCGCCCAGGAGGAGAACCAACTCAAGAAGCTGACCGATGCGATCATCTTGAAGGACGTGAAATCGCCCGAGCGGCTGGTGGCGGAAACCGCCCTGTTCCTCCATCGCTCCGCGGCCAACCTGGACACTCCGCAGCGGCAGATCCTCGAGAGCGTCACGCAGAAGGATCCGGCGTTGGCCGGCAAGAAGGTGCTGATCGTCGACGACGACATCCGCAACATCTTCGCGCTGACGAGCATCCTGGAGCTACAGGACATGAAGGTGATCTATGCCGAGAACGGCCATGCCGGGATCGAGCGGTTGAAGGAGCATCCGGACGTGGACGTCGTGCTGCTGGACGTGATGATGCCCGAGATGGACGGCTATGAGACGATGCGGGTGATCCGGAAGATCCCTGAGTATGCGTCGCTGCCGATCATCGCGGTGACGGCGAAGGCCATGAAGGTGGACCGGGCCAAGTGCATCGAGGCGGGCGCCTCGGACTACATCTCGAAGCCGGTCGAGCCCGATCAACTGCTCTCGCTGCTCCGGGTCTGGCTGTATCAGTGAGGAGGAGAATGATGAGTGATGAGTGACGAATGATGAATGGAAGGGTTTCCGGAGAAATCTTTTGAAATCTGTTCATTCATCGTTCATCATTCAGCGCTCATCACTGGTTGTCATGCATTCTACGGTACAACAGGCTCGGGTGGAGGACTCGGAGTTTCGGCTCTTGCTCGAGGGGCTGCGGCAGTGCTATGGGTTCGATTTCGAAGGCTACGATCGCGCCTGGCTGGAGCGGCGCGTCTGGGCGCGGGTCCTCGCGGAAGGGGTCGAGACGCTGTCGGGCCTACAGGATCGGGTGCTGCACCATGCGGGCAGCGTGGACGCGCTCTTGCAAGGCCTCGTGGTCGCTCCGCCGCGTTTCTTCTCGGAGCCACGGGTCTTCAAGGCGTTCCTGACCCACGCCGTGCCGGTGCTCCGCACGTATCCCTCGATCGCCGTCTGGGTTCCGGCGTGCGGAGCGGGACACGATGCCTACGCCGTCGCCATCCTGTTGCACGAGGCCGGACTGTTGGGGCGGGCCCAGATCTATGCCACCGATGTGAGCGAGGCGGTCTACCGGGCCGCGAAGGACGGCCGGGTTCCGGTCTCGGCCGAGGATTTCGTCCGGGCCGAGGCGGACTATCGGAAGGCGGGCGGCCGGGGGGTGCTGAGCGAGTATCTGTTGAAGAAGGACGAGGAGGTGTTGGTGGCGGCACCGTTGCGCCGCGCGGTCGTGTTCCTCGAGCACCAATTGTCCACCGACGGCGTCTTCCATGAGTTCGAGACGGTGGTCGCTCCTCATCTCTGGCCCGTGCTGGGACCGGCGTTGCAAGCGCGGGTGCTCCGGCTCGTTCGAGACAGCCTCGGCCGGTTCGGGCTGCTTGCCGGAGGGCCGATCCCGGGCCTCGAAGCCGATGAGTCGTGCGACTATGAGCCGCTGGATGAAGGACGGACGGTGTACCGGAAGTCAGGTCGTCTGGAGCGCTGACGCCCGAAAGGAGAGACCATGTTGGACGGAGTGGAAACCCCGGTCGGACGCGTCCCGTACTTCAGGGTGCCGATCGATGAGGATCGCGACGATTCGTCGAAGCTGAAAATCCTTCTCGTCGACGACAATGCGGAGAGCCTCGTGGCGATCGAAGCGGTCCTTACGGCCCCCGACCGCGTCATCGTGAAGGCGATGTCCGGGGAGGAAGCGCTCAAGCGCTTGCTGGAGGACGACTTCGCGGTCATCCTGCTCGACGTCAAGATGACCGGGCTGGACGGGTACGAGACGGCCTCTTTGATCCGCGCCCGGGAGCGCACCCGGGACGTCCCCATCATCTTTCTCACCAGCTACAACAAGGAAGACTCGGACGTCATCAAGGGGTATGCCCACGGCGCCGTCGACTACATCGTCAAGCCGCTCGTCCCCGAGATTCTTCAGTCGAAGGTCAGCGTCTTTTTGGAGTTGGCCAAGCGGAGCCGGGACCTCAAGCTCAAGAACGAAGAATTGGAACGGGCGCAATCGGAGCTGGTGCGGACCAAGGCGGCGGAGAGCCTGATCAAGCACGCCCCGGATCCGCTGTTCGTCTCCGACCTCGAGGCGAACATCCTGCTCGCCAACAACGCGGCGTCCGACCTGCTCGGGATCCGCCCCGATGAGCTCGGCCATGAAGCCTTGTCCCGCTTCCTCTCGCCCGAGGACGTCGGGCAGTTGACCGCCGCCTTGCGGGAGGTCGTGAAGAAGGGCATCACCCGCAACGTCCGCCTCCATCCGAGGAGCGCCGCCGGCAAGGTGACGCCGACGACCTTGAACGCCGCGGCCTGGCGCGATGCGGAGGGGCGGATCATCGGCGCCATCGGGATCCTGCGCGACATGACCGAGTACGAACGGATGCTCCGCGACCTCCAGCAGTCGAAGGCCGAGCTGCAAGAGAAGATCCACGACTTGGAGAAGTTCGAAGAAGTGGTCGTCGGCCGCGAGCTGCGCATGATCGAGCTGGAAAAGGAGCTCGAACAGCTCCGAGAGAAGTTGCGCCACTGACCCGGCGCCCGTCCGGGCGCCGGGCTCCCTTCCCGTTGCATCCCCTTGCCGGCTTCCTTAGAGTGGGTCTCCCGCAGAGCGGGCATCCCGCCGCTGCGTCGAGCAGCCAGGTGTGTGAGGACGATGGTGCGGGTTCTGTGGATCGTCTTGGCGATGCTGTCGCTGGGTTCGGCCCCCGCTCCGGCGGAGGAGGCTCGCGGGCCGGTCGCAGCGATCGAGCGCGAGCTGAGCGCGCTCCTCAAAGCCGGTGCCGAGGAATCGACTGATCCGGCCGTCTGGGAGAAGCTTGCCTCGCTCTACCTGGATCTGGGGGACGGCTCCGGTGAGATCACCGCCAGGCGGGCCGCCTACGAGGCGGGGGCTCAGGCCGCCAAGCGGGCGCTGGCCGCCGATGACCGCAGGGCCGAAGCGCATTACCTCTATGCGGCGAATCTCGGGAGCCGCGCCCAGCTCGACGGCGTGATGGCCTCGGCGATGACGATCCGCGAGCTGAAGGCCCACGTCGGCCGCGCGCTGGAGCTGAACGGCCGCCATGCCCCGTCGCTCCACATGATGGGCATGATGTACGAGGAGTTGCCGTGGGTCTTGGGGGGCGACCGCAAGGCCGCGGTCCGTTATCTCGAACAGGCGGTGGCCGCGGCGCCCGACTACCAGCACGCTCGGCTGGATCTTGCGAAAGTCTATGTCAAGCGGAAGCAGATCGAGGCGGCCCGACGGGAGCTTCGCATCCTGCTCGACCTGCCGTCCGCCTCGGGCCGCACCCGCTATCAAGCGGAAGCCGCGGCGCTGCTGGCCTCCCTGGGTGGGTCCGAAGCGACCGTCAGCCCGCCTTCGCGATGATCGCGTTCGCGCACAGCTCGCCGCTGAGCGCCGCGCTCTCCAGGTCGGAGGGCAGGCCGGTGTCCGTCCATTCGCCGGCGAGGAACAGATTGGGAAACGGGCTGGCGGGAAGCGGGCGCTGTGTCGTGGCGCCCGGCTTGACGGAGAGAAAGGCGTGAGCCTCCCTGAGGATCTCCTGCTTGATCGGAGGACCGGGCAGGACCGACGGACCGAGGGCTTGCAGATCCTTGATCGCCTGCGCGGCGAGTTCCGTATCGTTCCGCTCCATCCATTCCGGCCGTCCCGTCATGACCAGGGAGACCCGGCTGCCCGGGGGATCGGCCCTCGCGGTCAGCCAATGGAACGCGCCGGTTCCCAACAGGATCAGGCGCGGCGCTCGAATCGGCTGAGTGAAGGACAGATGGACGGCGACGGCGGGACTGGCGGAAAGCCGTCCGATGTGTTGGAAGTAGGAAAAGCGCGTGACGGCACGCTCCGGCAGCAGAGGGCTGAGCCGGCGTGACGACACGGCCGCGACGTACCAGTCCGCGGTGACCTTGTCCCCGGCTTCCAATCGGAGGCCGCCGACCCGTTGGCCCTCCAGGCAGACATGGCTCACGTCGGCGCGTGGGCGGATGGTCCCTCCGAGGGCGAGCAATCGCCGCCGTGCGGGATCGAGGAGCAGCCGGTCGAGGTCGTCCTGCGGCAGGGTCACGTGGGCCCGACGCCAGCCGGCCAAGAAACAGCGGATCAGCATCGCGAGAAAGACCGACGCCGACGCCGTCTTCACGTCCTCCCCGAGCAGGAACCGGCAGAGCGGGGACCAGACCGTATTGCGGGCCGCTTCCGATTGCCCGATGCCCCGCAGCCAGGCTTCCGCGGTATGCATATCCAGGTCGAGCGGCAGGGCCGGGTCCCGCTCCCAGGTTCGTTCCATCCACATCAGGAGACGCCATCGATCACGGCCCGGCAGTCCGCGGAACGCCGCGAGGGAGAGGATCAGGTGCAGGGGCGCCGGGGCGGGGACGTGGAGCCAGCGCGAGAGCCGTGGACCCGGGAGCGCAAGCTCGAGCGCGACCCGGCGGGAGAACCGTGCGGCGTGGGCGGTTCCGAGCGTCCCGAGCAATGCGAGCAGCGCCCGCTGATGCCGGAACACGGCGAGCGGGAGGGCCCGCCATGGAGAGACCTCGTCCTCCTGCTCCAGCACCGTCACCTCGAATCCGAAGGCCTGGAGTCGGAGGGCCGCGGTGAGCCCGGCCACCGTGCTGCCGATCACGAGAACCTGGCGTTTCATCCGGGAAGCAGTGAGCGGAGCCAGACGCCGGCCGCGATCGCCAAGCGGTAGGGCGGGGCGAGCCCGATTCGGGACTCGAAGACGCGGTAGTCCGACCGCTCGATCCGCTCCAAGATCCGCCCGTACACCCCTCGCATGATCTCGGCCACGGTGAGCGCCCGCCGGTCCTCGGGCGGCAAGCGATCGGCGACGTCGCGGGCCTTGCGATAGTAGTCGTGCGCGCGGGCGCACTGAAATCGCATCAGCTCACGAAAGCCCGGCGAGTAGCGGTGCGCCAGGAGATCCTCTTCAGAATAACGGAAGCGGGCCAGCTCGTCCTGCGGGAGGTAGATACGGCCCTGGGCCGCGTCGGCGCCGAGATCCCGCAGGATGTTCGTGAGCTGAAAGGCGTGCCCCAGGTTGACGGCATACTCCCGCGCCTCGGGAGACCGCGTGCCGAAGACATGCAGGCAGATCAGCCCCACCACCGAGGCCACGCGATAACAGTACAGCGAGAGCTCGTCGAACGAGCGGTAGCGCCGGATCGTCAGATCCATCTCGACGCCCGCGATGAGGTCCTCGAAATACGACTGCGGGATGCCTAACTCCCGGGCATGGACGGCGAGGCTGATCGTCACCGGAAAGGACGGAGCGCCGCGGTACGCCGCGGCGAGCTCACGCCGCCATGAATCCAGCTCGCGCCGAGGGTCGCTGCCGGCCGGCGGGTCGTCCACGGCGCTGTCGACTTCCTTGCAGAACGCATAGATCGTGTACATCGCGGCCCGGCGGGCCGGGGGAAGGAAGAGGAAGGAGTAGGCGAAGTTGCTGCCGCTGCGCTTCGTGACGGCCTCGCAGTACCGCTGGGCCTCCTCCACGGTCAGCGGTTCCCCGCGGACATCCGGTCGCGCGGCGAGCTTCATCATCGGGGGGCGCCTTCCAGCCGTCGCGCTCCGGGCGGCAGCGCACGGTCGAATCGTTCCGGGTGAAACAGGGCGGCCAGGATGCGGACGCCGTCGATCAGGCGGGGGCCGGGCCGGCTGAAGAACGCCCCGGCCTCGACGGCGTACACCCGCCCCGCGGACACGGCGGGGAGGCGGACCCAGTCGGGGTGGGCGGTCAGCGCGTGCAGCTCGTGCAGCGTCCGGTCGACGGTAAATCCGCAGGGCATCAGGACCACGATCTCGGGAGCGGCCGCAATGAGGTCCGTCCACGCGATCCGTCGAGACGGCGCGCCCGGCGTGCCGAGCACGTCCTGTCCGCCGGCCCACGTCACCATCTCGGGCACCCAATGACCGCCCACGTAAAGCGGGTCGAGCCACTCGAGGCAGGCGACGCGGGGCCGTCCGGGGACGCCGGAGACCTGATCGCGGATCGACGTCAAGCGGCCCCGCAAGGCCGCGGCGAGGTGCTCCGCCGCCTCCGTCTTGCCGATGGCGGCCCCGATCCGCTCGACGTCCGCGATGACGTCGTCCAGCCGCGTGGGATTGAGGCTCACCACGCGCGGCGACGGGGTGAGATCGGCGATCGCCTGGCGGAGCTGATCCGGAGTGACCGCGCAGACGGCGCAGAGATCCTGCGTGAGCACGACGTCGGGACGGGTCGCATGAAAACGCGATTCATCGAGCCGATACAGCGAATGCCCTCCGTTCAACGTCTCTCGGACCTGGCGGTCGATGTCGGCGCTCGCGGTTCGTTCGGCGTCGATCACGGCGCGGACGAGGACCGGCTTCCCGATCACCTCCGGGGGGAAGTCGCACTCGTGGCTGATGCCGACCAACTGGTCGGCGGCGCCCAGCGCGGCGACGACTTCGGTGGCTCCCGGTAACAGTGAGCAAATCCGCATGGTCCCCTCGCCGGCTACGCCCACAACCGCCGCTCCAGCGCGAGCGCCGTCGTGTCCTCCAACGATCGGAGTGTGACGTCCGCTTCGCGCAGCTCCTCGAGCGGGTGGGTATTGGCCACCGCGGCCACTTTCATCCCCGCCGCATGGGCGCCTCTGATGCCCGGCAGAGAATCTTCGATCACCAGACAATCCGCTGCAGCCAACGGGGCGCCGTGCCGCAGGCGGTTCAGGGAGGCCAGCGCATGCAGGAATCCCTCCGGATCCGGCTTCCCGCGGCGGACGTCCTCCGCGCTCGTGATGTGTGCGAAGGCCTTCCTGATGTCCGCCGCGTCGAGGATGTACTCGATTTCGTGGCGCAGCGCACCGGAGCAGATGGCCAGGGGGTAGCGCGCCGCGGCACCGCGGACGAACTCGCGGACGCCCGGAAAGATGACCAGGTGCTGCGTGATGTAGTCCATGTACGCGGCGGCCTTCCGGCGGACCAATTCGTCGATGATGGATGGGGTCGCGGGCTGACCGCGGGTACGGAGAAAGGCTTCGAAGCACCCCTTGTCGTCGTAGCCCAGATAGTCGGCGTAGTACTCCTCCTTGCTGAGGAACAGGCCTTGCTCGCCGAGGACGCGTTGAAACACCGCAAAGTGAATGGGCTCGCTGTCGGCGATCACGCCGTCGAAATCAAAGATAATCGCGCGCACAGGGTCTCCGAACGGACACGACCGCCGGCGGGCGGTCGTCAGATGCCTCGCCGTCAGGAACGGACGTGGGGGATGACCGGGACCGGGCCGAACGGAGCGGCATTATACCAGACGAGTTCCGAAGGGCACTACCGCTTGGCGGACAAGTGCGTCTCGCCGATCCAGCCTTTCTCGCCGGTCTCCGTCCTGACGAGATAGATCCAGCCGTCGTTCTGCAGCTCGGCATCGAGGACGGTCAGCGTGCTCGATGCGGGCACCGTCGGTCCCGGCTGCGTGCCCGTCGAATTGGCGCTCAGCACGATCGGCGCGTTGGGCGTGAACGGATCGACGGTCGGCGTCACCTTTTGCCCTTCGGCAAAAGCCGGAACCTTGATCGTGGGGGAAGGGGCGACGGTCGCCGAGTCGGACGGCGCCGCCGTGGACGGAGGCGCGGGCGGGCGGACGGGGAGCGGTCCGGGCCGGCGGCGCGGCCGGCGCCGGTTCGGGTTCTTGACCGAGGATCTTCATCATGACGTCGGGGTCCATCGCCACGTAGGCGCCGCCGGCGACGATGACGAGCAGGAGTGCGAGCACGAGGGCCCGGGAGGTCGGAGGTTTGTCCGGTCGGCGAGGGGGCGTCGCCTGCCGGGGCTCGGGTTCGACGTCCTCCAGCTCGAGATCGGGTTCGGGTTCCCGGGCGAACAGGAGCGTCCAGTCCGGAGCTCCGGCAGCGGCGTGAGCCGACGATCCCATCATGGCATCTCCTTCCGAAAAGTGGGATGAGGCTCAGTAGATAACACTATCGATGGTGGCTGTCAAACGACGGATGGTCGGAGGCTGATCGCTGCACGCGGGCGTGGGGCGGCCTCAGCAGTATTGGACGTTCGTGCAGGACAGGACCTGATTCGGGCGGCTGCCGCTGCGGAATACGGTGATGCCTTTACACCCCAGGCGATAGGCCAGACGAAAGGCGGCCGCGACGTCGGCTTTCGTCGCCGTGGACGGCAGGTTGATCGTCTTGGACACGCCGCTGTCGCTGTACTTTTGAAACACGGCCTGCATCCGCACGTGGTGCTCCGGCGGCACGTCGTGCGCGGTGACGAAGAGCCTGCGGATCGAGTCCGGGATCTCCTCGAGACGTTGAATCGATTCGTTCGCGGCGATGCGCGTGACCAGCGCCTTCGAATAGATCCCGGCTCGTTTGGCGAGGCTGACGAAGGCGGGATGCAGCGAGATCAAGTGCGTATCGTCCATCACGGTGCGCACGAAGCTGACCCCGTAGAGCGGCTCGATGCCCGGCGAGCAGTTCGCGATGATGCTGATCGTCCCCGTCGGGGCGACGGTCGTCACGGTGGCGTTCCGGAGCCGCTGGCCGGCCGTCTCGTGCCGGCTGCCCTTGAAGTTCGGATACACGCCGCGCTCCGCGGCGAGATCGGCGGAGGCCTCCCGGGCGACCTGCCAGAGCAAGCTCATCACACGGTCGCCGACCGTCAACGCCTCTTGGGAATCGTACGGGATGCCGAGTGCGATGAGGAGGTCGGCGAACCCCATCACGCCCAAGCCGATCTTGCGGTTGCCCCTGGTGACGGCGGCGATCTGCGGCAGCGGGAACCGGCTCATGTCGATGACGTCGTCGAGGAAGCGAACGGCCGTCCGAACGGCCTCGGCCAGGCGGTCCTCGTCGAGGCGCGGGCGCCGTCCCCCCGTGATGAAGCGGGACAGATTGAGCGAGCCCAGGTTGCACGACTCGTACGGGAGCAGCGGTTGCTCGCCGCACGGGTTCGTGCTCTCCATCGGACCCAAGTGGGGAGTCGGGTTGGCGAGATTGATCGTATCCAGGAACACGACGCCGGGCTCCCCGGTTCTCCATGCGGATTCGATCAAGCGGTCGAATACGGCCGGCGCGCTCAGGCGGGCGACCGGCCGCCGCGTTCCCGGGTGGATCAGCGGATAGGTGGTCCCCTGGTCCAGGGCGCGCATGAAGGCATCGGTCACCGCGACCGACAGATTGAAGTTGGTCAATTCGTGCGGCGCGTTCTTGATGTCGATGAACTCGAGGATGTCCGGATGGTCGATCCGCAGGATCCCCATGTTGGCGCCGCGGCGTGCGCCGCCTTGTTTCACGACCTCGGTCGCCATGTTGAAGACGCGCATGAACGAGACGGGGCCGGAGGCGATGCCGTTGGTGGACCGCACGCGGTCGTTCTTGGGACGCAGATGGCTGAACGAAAACCCGGTGCCGCCGCCCGACTGATGGATCATCGCTTGGTCTTTCACCGCTTCGAAAATCGACTCGAGCGAGTCCTCCACGGGCAGGACGAAACAGGCGGAGAGCTGTTGCAATTCGTGCCCGGCGTTCATGAGCGTGGGGGAGTTCGGCAGAAAATCCAAACGACTCATGATCTCGCAGAAGCGGCGCGCCCAGGCCCGGCGCGTCCGGACGTCCGCGCCGTAGAGCGCCTCCGCCTGGGCGACGTTGTCCGCCACGCGCCGGAACATCTGCGCGGGCGTCTCGACGACGCGGCCGTCGTCGTCCTTCTTGAGGTAACGGCGACGGAGGACGGTCAGCGCATTGGGCGAATAGCGGACGGGCGTCGAGGCCATGCTTCCGTGTCTCCTGTTTCGTCTTCGACGAGCGATATGATCGAGCTATATTATATGGTATACGCGTCGCGAGGGCCACGAGACGGCGGCGCTCCTTCCCGGCGGTCTTGCTTTGGCCGGGCGGTGTGGCGCAGAATGCGCGCGGTTGTGAGCCTGCCATGAAGTCCTACCGCGAGGAACTCTGGTTCGAAACGGCCACGAGACGCGCGTATCTCAACATCACTCCCCAAGTCGAAACAGCGGTCCGGAACAGCGGTGTGCGGGAAGGGTTCGTGCTGGTCAACGCCATGCACATCACCGCCAGCGTCTACATCAACGACGATGAGCCCGGTCTGCTGAAGGACTACGACGAGTTTCTCGAACGCGTGGCGCCGCACGACGCCCGCTATCGCCACAACGAGACCGGTGAGGACAACGGAGACGCCCACGTGAAACGGCAGATCATGGGACGTGAAGTCGTCGTGGCGATCACCAACGGCCGGTTGGACTTCGGTCCGTGGGAGCAGATCTTCTACGCCGAGTTCGATGGACGTCGCCGCAAGCGTGTGCTGATCAAGATCATCGGCGAGTGAGACGCTGCGCTCTTGCATTCGCCGAGATAAGTTTGGCAACATGGAAATCATCGGTGATCACTCCGCGTCACCGCGCGAACCCCGGAGGAAGTGACCATGTCCAACTGGTGCCGGCCTGATCCCTTGACGCGCGACCTCATCCACCTCATCAACGCCCGGCGTCATGATCATGGAGATGCGGATGCGGCCGTGGAGACGCTCCAGGCGTTCCTGGAGCAGGACCGCGAGCACGACATCCTCACCGTGCTCGCGGCCCTCGACGAAGAGATGGCGGAGTGGATGTTCGATCTCCTCGCCGAGGCCGCGTGCTCCGTCGCGATCGACCACGGAGATTCGGGATCCGAAGACCGTCCCAATTACGCCATCGTGGCGGCGCTCGAGTTGCCGCTCCAGGTCAATTTGAGCCATCCGCTGCGGTTGAAGATCGATCCGGTGGCGACGGCCGACTTGCTGCACCGGCATCTGCATCTCTCGCCGGGAACCATCGTGACCGTCGAGCCGCGCTTGCTCACCGATGCGACGCTCGATCTGCTCACGTTGCACGAGCTCAACGCCCACGTGTCCTCGATCGCGGATTCTCAGCGCCGGCAGCCGATCGCCGCACGGCTGCACCCGCCGGTCGAGTCCACCGCCTATCTCATGTTCGAGCTGATCGGGTCGCCGGATTCCGGGCTGCCGGATTCGATCGAAGAAGACGATCGGGAGGCGCTGCTCAAGGGGCTCGTCGCGCAATGCCCGGAATTGGCCGCGGCGCCCCACATGCTGGAAGCGCCGGTGTACGCCGCCTACGCGATGTTCGACGCTCAGAATGCCGTGCGGCTGCACCGGTTGGCCGACGAGACGGTGGCGGTGTGGCGGGACCTCGATCCCGCCGTGCGAAGCCGGACGATCGTGCACTTGCACACGCAATGCGGGAACGGCGTCTACATGCCGATCTGGACCGATCTGTTCGATCCCGAGCTCCCCGAGGACCACGGTCCGGTCTGGACGTCCCCCGACGTGTGGGTCTTCACCGCGGATCTTCCCATCGAATGGCCCGGTGAAATGCTCACCAATCGCTTGCTCGCCGAAGGCTGCACCCGGTTCGAGAACCACATCGTCGAAGCGCCCGAAAACTGACCCGCTCGGTTCAGCCGTCCGACATCCCTCGCCCGGACGGGTGCGGGCCGGACGTGTCGCTCGTGCGCGCTCTTATGGCTGGGTGGTGGCGCGGCTGCGGTCCTCGCCGAGCGGCGTCAACGCCGGTGGTCGCGGCGTCGGCCGTGGAATGGCCGGTGCCGGAAAAGGGCTGACGGCCGGAGGAGGCGGCGCGGGGACGGCTGGAACGGTCGCCTTCGAGGCGGACGAGCCGAAGTGATAGATGGGCGAAGGCGGAGTTGGAACACCTTGCGGGCTGCCCGAATGAGAAGCGCCGCGGGTGGCGGCGGACGCCAGCAGAAGGGCCAGCACGACGCTCATCACGGCTCTCAATCGGCGCCCTCCAACGATCGCCTCGAGAAGTCTCCGCGTAGCTTTTCCCCGTGCAGAGCTGGTACGCTTAGGCCCGCCGATGAGAATCTTCAAGGAATTTTCGTTTGAAGCCGCCCATCGACTGCCCCATGTCCCCCCCGGACACAAGTGCGCCCGGCTTCATGGGCATTCCTTTCGCGTCCAGGTGCACGTCGAAGGACCGGTCGGAATCCCGAGCGGATGGATCATGGACTTCGACGAGATCAAGAAGGCGTTCCAGCCGCTCTACGACCAGCTCGACCACCGCTACTTGAACGACGTCCAAGGGCTCGAGAATCCGACGAGCGAAATCCTCGCCCGCTGGATTTGGGTCCGTCTGAAACCCACCCTGCCGGCGCTCACGCAGATCGTCGTCCAGGAAACCTGTACCTCCGGGTGCATCTATGGAGGCGAGGACCTGGACACGCGCGGGAAGCCGCAGCCGCCAGGCAGATCGTCCGGCGACTCCCCATAAGCCGCCGTCAAGTCGCCATGCTGGTCGTCCTACTCGGCGACGCCCGAGTAGAATCCCCATGGCATGTAGCAATTGCAAGGCATACCGGGCGGATAGGCTCCGAGCATCGGGTTGAGCGGGCAGCGGCCTTGGGCCGTCACGCACCATTGGACCCAGCGGGCCTGCCCCTCGCCGTACATGATCTCCCACGGCTGTCCGGCCGGGGGCACCGTGTGAGCTTGCTCGCACAGGGCTTCGATGTCCACCTTGGCATAGCCGGCTTTGGCCAAATGCACGCGGTCCTGCGCCGTGCAGCCGGCACCTGCCTCCGCGTGAGCGGCGGTGGTGGGGAGCATGAGTCCAAGCGTCGTGAACACCATCAGGACGAGGCCGAGCAGGACGAGGCCGAGGCTCTTCATGGGGTCCTCCTTCCGACACGGTGAGAGGCTGGTTTCAAGCTACTCGATTCTTGCGCCAGGACACAAGAGAGAGTCGCACGGAGCACTGCCACGGGCGTGCCGATCAGATTCCTTGTGCGGCGGACTTCTTCAAGGGATCGAGAAGTTTCTCGGGTACGGACAGATGGCCCCGGCCGATCCCCACCTCGATGTCCGGTTTCGTCACCCCGTGGAAATCGCTTCCGCCCGTGACCAGGAGGTTCAGCCGCTTCGCCACGTCGAGGTATTCCGCGGTCTGCTCGGGCCGATGCGTGCTGTAGTGAACCTCGACCCCTCCCAAGCCGAGCGCTTTCAGTTGGTCGCAGAGTTTGTAGATCCCTTCGCTGCGATCGACCCACGACGGGTGGGCAAGGACGGCGACTCCTCGGGCCCCACGGATCAACGCGATCGCCTCGCCGGGATCGGGAAGGTCCCGCGGAACGTAGGCCGCTCCGCCGTCCTTCAGATACCGGTCGAACGCTTCCTTGGCCGATGACACATAGCCCTTCTCCATCAACACGCGCGCAATGTGCGGCCGCCCGACCGACTCAGTGCCCGCCAGCCGTACGACCTCATCGTAGGAGAGATCGAGCCCCAGCTCGTTGAGCTTCGCCACGATCTGTGGGTTTCTGGCATGCCGGCTGTCGCGGTACCGGGCCAGGCGCTCGAGGAGCGCGGGGTCCTTCCAGTCGATGAAGTAGCCGAGGATGTGCAACTCGCTCCCTTGCCACCGGGCGCTGATCTCGATCCCGGGGATGACTTCGATCCCCAACCGGCGACCGGCGTCGAGCGCCTCCGGGATCCCGTCCACCGTATCGTGATCGGTAATCGCCAGCGCGGTGACCTTGGCTTTCTCGGCGAGCCGGACGACGTCCGCCGGTGGGAGGCTGCCGTCGGAGCACGTGGTATGCAAATGCAAGTCGAGTCGGCCCACGTCAATCTTCTTTCCGGGCCGCCAACCTGGCGGTGAAGGCCGAGCCTTCACCGTGCGCGCCGGGGTGTTCCCCTTCCTGGTAGAACAGGATGCGGAGACCGGGCACCAAGGTGAGCAGCTCATTGTGCGCCAAACAAAACTCTCGACGGCGCGGGTGATGGTGATGCAGATGGTTATCGATCAAGAACGTCTCGTAGAGCAGGACCCCTCCGGGCTTCAGCGCCGCAAGCAACTGCGGGAACACGGGGCGGTAGAGATAGAAGAACACGATGATCAGCTCGTAGTGCTCTTTCGGCCAGTCGGGAGGGTGAGCAGGATCTTCCAGGTCAACGACCTTCATGGACAGACCCGGCAACTTCTGCCTCTCCGCGATCGAGGTGAGGTGTTCGAGCGCCTCGACGTCTCGGTCGATCGCGTCGACCCGCATCCCGAGCCGAGCCAAGTACAGGGAATGTCGTCCTCGCCCGGCCGCGACGTCGAGCGCCGTGCCACCGAGCACCTTCGAGGAGATGAGCAAGGGGAGCTGTTCGACGAGAAAGGGGGCCGGCTTCGGCGGTGGGAGCAATTCCTCGCGTGTCCTGGTCAGCTTGATCCCGACCGAGCCGCGTACGTCTGGGAGCGGCGGGCGAAGTTTTCTGACCCAGAGGCTGATGCGGGCGATCGGGAACTCCGAGAACAAGTGTTCCAACAAGATTTCAGCCAGCCGCTCCAGCAAGCGGCACTCGCATCGGCTTCCGATCTCGGTAACTCGTTGAACGATTTGGGCATAGTCGATGGCATCCCGGAGATCGTCGGTGGAGCCCGGCGCCCGCTCATGACCGGCCGGATAGACCAGCTTGAGATCGACGGCGAGCGGCTGCGGTGTCAGGCGCTCTTCAGCGGTCACGCCGATACTTCCAGTGAATTCAATGCCTTGCAAAACTATGTCCACCATGAGGCCATTCTGGATGATGGCGCCGGCTCCAGTCAAGCAAATGCGGCCGGGCCCCCCCCCTAGCACCTGGTCCTCCATCTGGGGTACAATCCTTTCCTCCGAGATTTCCGAGACATTTCAGCGAGGAGCACCATGTTTCCGAAGAATTATCGCGAAGGCTCGCAAGAAGAACTTGAGATTTTGCTCCGCCAAAAGGCGTTGAAGTCGCTGCTGCAGATGCGCCAGAAACGTCTCCGCGAAACGCTCGAACATCGCATCAAACGTGGGCAGAAATCCGGCGAAGGGGAGAACCTCACCCGTGCTGAATGGGCGCGCTTGCACAAGCAGGAGATCGCACAGGCGAAACGGCAACTGGCCGATTTGGAGGAACAGAGCGCCTATACGCGACGGCAGTTGATGCAGTTGAAGCGCGCGCTCAACCGCGCCAAACGCCTGCGTGCATCCCAGCCATCGAAGCGGAAGTAAGGTCATTTTCCTTGACTTGATTTTCTCGCCGCTCCTATAATCGGCGCGACTGTGGCCTCGTGCCGAAGGCGTCAATAATGCAAAGAAAATGGCCGAGCTGACGCACTTCAACGAATCGGGGCGCGCCCGGATGGTCGATGTGTCGGCGAAGGCCTCGACCGAACGGGTCGCGGTCGCGCAGGCGAGAGTCCTGCTGGCGCCTGCGACCCTCGCCCGGATCCAACAACGGGCGATCGCCAAGGGGGACGTTCTCGCAGTGGCACAGGTCGCCGGTATCATGGCGGCCAAACGCACCCCGGACCTCATTCCGATGTGCCACCCGATCCTCCTCACGAGCGTCGACATCGGCTTCAAGGAAGAACCCCAGCCGGATGCCGACGGCCTCTGTTCCATCACGATCACCGCCACCGTGAAAACCACCGGACCGACGGGCGTCGAAATGGAAGCCATGACCGCCGTCTCGGTCGCCGCCCTCACGATCTACGACATGTGCAAGGCCGTCGACAAAGCCATCAGCGTGACGGACGTCTATCTCCTCTCGAAATCCGGCGGTAAATCCGGGCTCTATACGAGGACCTCATGTCGACCACCGTCAACGTCAAACTGTTCGGGCTGATCAAGACGCTTGCCGGCAATCAATCTGAGTTGCACGTCACCTTGAACGGCGCGCACCAGGTGAAGGACCTGGTCTCGGTATTGGACCGTCTGTACCCCCGGGTCGGGGAGCTGATCCATCAGAAGAAGGTCTTGATCTCGGTCAACCAAGAGATCGCGCACGAGTCGACGACCCTCGGCGAGGGCGATGAGGTCGCCGTGTTGCCGCCGTTCGCCGGAGGCGAGGCCCGCGAACCGGCGACGCTCTCCGACGAGGCCCTGCTCGTCCGGGTCCAACGGGAAAACTTTTCCGTGGATGCGGAAATCCAGCGCGTGCGAGCCCGCTCGACCCGCATCGGCGGTATCGTGACCTTCTTGGGGACCGCCCGCGACTGGTCGAAGGGTCATGCGGTCAGCGGGATCACGTTCGAGCATTACGAAGGGATGGCGCAGAAGAAGCTGCGCGAGATCCGGGAACGGGCTCTTGCGCAGTTCGACATCATCGAAGTGTTGATCCTCCACCGGTACGGGCCCATCGAGATCGGCGAAAACATCGTCCTCATCGTCGTGGGGGCCGAGCATCGAGCGGACGCCTTCAAGGCCTGCAAATGGTGCATCGACGAGCTCAAACAGATCACGCCGATCTGGAAACTCGAACAGACGCCGGAAGGGCAGGTCTGGGTCGAGGAACATCCATGACGCTTCCCTCCGAGACGCCTCCTCTCCTGCGCGACGCCCTCGGCCGCCCTCTCCGCAGCCTGCGCATCTCAGTGACCGATCGCTGCAATCTCCGCTGCCAGTACTGTATGCCCGAAGAAGAGTACACCTGGCTGCCTCGCGAAACGCTCCTTTCGTTCGAGGAGATCGAAACCCTGACGGAGGTCTTTACCGGGTTGGGCGTGGACAAGGTCCGTATCACCGGCGGCGAGCCGCTGTTGCGGCGCGATCTTCCTCGGTTGATTCGCCTGCTCGGGAAGAATCGGCGGCTGAAGGACATCGCGCTCACGACCAACGGCATCCTGCTCGCGGAGCAGATCCAGGCGCTGTACGAGGCGGGGCTGCATCGGATCACGGTGAGCTTGGACACGCTGCGTCCGGAACGGTTCCGGGCGCTGACGCGCCGGGACAGCTTCGAGAGGGTGCTCGACGGGATTCAGTCGGTGGTGCGGCTCGGCCTGCCCCATCTGAAGCTCGACACCGTCGTCATCCGGGGCTTCAACGATGACGAGCTGGCCGACCTGATCGAGTACGGCAAGCGGGTGGGGGCCGAGGTCCGGTTCATTGAGTATATGGACGTCGGTGGCGCGACGGACTGGTCCATGGAGAAGGTGCTCTCCCGGGCGGCGATCATCCGCATGCTGGCGCAACGCTATGGCTCCGTCGACCCGATCTTCGAGGAGACATCGGCGCCCGCTCAGCGCTTCCTGTTGCCCGACGGCACCACCTTCGGAATCATTCCCTCGACGACGACGCCCTTCTGCGCCTCCTGCGACCGCAGTCGGTTGACGGCTGATGGGCTGTGGTACCTGTGCCTCTACGCCAAAGAGGGCACGGATCTGCGGGGGCCGTTGCGGGCCGGCGCGAGCGCCGCGGCGCTCCAGGATCTGATTGCTCGGGTTTGGACTCGGCGGACGGATCGCGGAGCGGAGGAGCGCAAGGAGTTGGAGCAGATCGGCGCGCGCGGGCGCCTCATCGACATTGACAAGCTTCGCGAAGACCCACACCTGGAGATGCACGCTCGAGGTGGGTGAGCGCCCCGCCGAGCGCCGCGCCGCGGCATGGCCGCCGTCTTTCCACTCCGTCACGTCCGCGTGACACGAGGCGCCCGTGGCTGATCTCGAATTCCTCGGCATCCTCGGTCTCGGATTCCTGCTCGGCGCCCGGCACGCCTTCGACGCCGATCACATCGCCGCCGTCTCCACGATCCTGGCGCGCCGCCCGACGCTGCGCGCGTCGGGGTTCGTTGGCTTCTGTTGGGGGTTCGGGCATACGCTGATGTTGCTGCTGGTCGGCGTGACCGTGATCGTCCTGAACGTCACGATCCCCGACGCCGTGGCCCAAGGCTTCGAGTTCGGCGTCGGCACCATGCTCGTGCTGCTCGGCGGGTCGTTGGCCTGGTCGGTCTACTCCGATCGCTGGCATCTTCACCGGCACGAACACGACGGGACCCCGCACGTCCACCTGCACCGCCACGAGCACGAGGATCATGGTCACCGGCATTGGATGCGGGCGTCGATGCGGCCGGTGCTGGTAGGAATGTGCCACGGCCTCGCGGGATCGGCGGCCCTGATGTTGATGATCCTGTCGAGCATCCATTCCGTGTGGCAGGGAGTGGCGTACATCGCGGTGTTCGGGCTCGGGTCGGTGGTCGGAATGGTCGTGATCGGCGTGCTGATCAGCGTCCCGCTCGTCTGGTCCGCCTCGTTCGGCGCCCGCGCCCATCGGTACATCCAGACGACGGCCGGTCTGGCGAGCGCGGCGCTCGGGGTTGCGATCATGATCCGAATCGGGCTCGGGGAGGGCGTGTCGCCGTGACGCTCGTTCCCTCGTCGCCGAAAGGCGTGCGGCCGTCGGGAATGGGAAAAGACGGCAGGCTGTGCTATCCTTGGGCCCGTCACGCCCCATCCAACGGGCCGGCGGCGCACCGATGCGATCCCGGACGAGAGTGGCCGAGTGAAGATCCGCGTGCTGGGATGCCATGGGTCCGAGCAGCTCTTCTCGGAGCCGGACCGGGGCCATCAATGCCGGACGTGCGGGTTTTTGATCAACGACGAGGTCATGCTCGATGCGGGGACGATCGGAGCGGCGCTGACGCTCGAGGAGCAGCAACGCATTCGTCATGTGCTCATCAGTCATCTCCATTTCGATCATATTCAAGGCCTGCCGACATTCGCCGACAATCGTGCCGACGCCGCCGCACGACCCGCGGAGCTGCTCGGCATTCGTGACGTGCTGGACGGCCTGCACGCCCACATTTTCAACGATGCCGTCTATCCCAATTTCTTCAAGCTGCCGGCGTCCGATCGGCCGGTGTTCGTCGAGCGAGAGCTCCATGCCGGCCAGGCGGCGGACGTGGGAGGCCTCCGCGTCGTCGCCGTTCCGGTCAATCACCTCGTCCCGTCGGTCGGCTTTCTGATTCGAGACGGAGGCGGCTCGATCCTGTACAGCGGCGACACGTATACGACGGAAGAGATTTGGCGGCAGGCCGCACAGGACGAGTCCTTACAAGCCGCCTTCATCGAGGTCTCCTTCTCCGACGAGATGGCCGACTTGGCCTATGCCAGCCGGCATCTCACCCCGTCGATGTTCGGACAGGAGTTTGCCAAAATACGGCGGCCCGATCTGCCCGTCTACGCGTACCACATGAAGCCGCGCGAAAGGCCGGTCATCGAGCGCCAGCTCCGGCGGCTCGGGATCCGCCACCTGCATCTTCTCGAAGAGGGGCAGGAGATCACCATATCCTAATTCGGAATGATGAGTGCAGAGTGATGAATAGAGTCATGAATATGGATCGGCCGGCAGGAATCCCCTCATTCATCGCTCATCGCTCATCACTCATCACTGGTCAAGACCATGGCTTGGTTTAAGAAGCAAAAATCGGCGGCGCAGCCGGTCCCTTCTCGGTCCAAATCCGTGGAAGGCATGTGGCTGAAGTGCAACCACTGCCGCGAGATCGTGTATCGCAAAGAAGTCGAGCGCAACAACAAGGTGTGCCCCAAGTGCGACTATCACTTCCCGATCACGGTGTCCGAACGGGTCGCGCTCTTGACCGATCTGGGCTCGTTCAAGGAATGGGAGACGGATCTGGAGCCGCTCGACCCCTTGCAGTTCACCGACACGCGGTCCTACAAGGACCGGCTGAAGGCCCAGCAGGAGAAGACCGGACGAAAGGATGCGCTGGTCATCGGCGAAGGACAGGTCAATGGGCGGCGGATCGTGCTCGCGGTCTTCGACTTCGGGTTCATGGGCGGCAGCATGGGGTCCGTGGTGGGAGAGAAGTTTTGCCGGGCGGCCGCCCGGGCGCAGGCCGCCCGGTTGCCCTTGGTGCTCGTGACCACGTCCGGCGGCGCGCGCATGCAGGAAGGTATTCTCTCGCTGATGCAGATGGCCAAGACATCCGCGGCCGTGGCCAAGCTGGGAGAAGCGCGTGTCCCGTTCATCACCATCCTCGCCGATCCCACGTTTGGAGGGGTCACGGCGAGCATTGCGATGCTCGGGGACGTCATCATCGCGGAGCCCAAGGCCTTGATCGGGTTTGCGGGGCCGCGGGTGATCGAGCAGACGATCAAGCAGCAGCTCCCCGACGAGTTCCAACGTGCCGAGTTCCTGCGCGAGCACGGCATGGTCGACATGATCGTCGAACGCAAGCACCTCAAAGAGGCCCTGAGCACGCTGCTGAGCCACCTGTGACGCCGGATCTTCAGGCCGATGCCCGCACCCGCGTCGAGATCCTAATGCCGCCATGACCCTCTCCTACTCCGCGTCGTTGAAGTTCCTCTACGGACTTCAAAAGCATGGAATCAAGCTCGGGTTGGACACGGTGGAGCGCCTGCTCACCCGCCTGGGCGGTCCTCACCGACAATACCCCAGCCTGCACATCGGCGGCACGAACGGGAAGGGGTCCACGGCCGCCATGGCGGCCTCCATCCTGCAGGCGGCCGGGTTTCGGGTGGGCCTGTATACCTCGCCGCATCTCGTAGACTTCCGCGAGCGCATCCGGATCGATGAGCAGCCGATCCCCGAGGCCGCGCTCGTCGATCTCACCGAGCGCCTTCGCGTGGCGCTCCCCGACGACTTGGAGCCGACCTTCTTCGAGTTCACGACCGTCCTGGCCTTCGAGTATTTCGCCGAGAGCAAGATCGACGTCGCCGTCGTCGAGGTCGGCATGGGCGGCCGGTTCGACGCGACGAACGTCGTGACGCCTCTGGCGACGGCCATCACCAACGTCACGTTGGATCATGAGGCGTATCTGGGACGAACGATCGCCGCGATCGCCGGCGAGAAGGCCGGCATCGTCAAACACGGGGTTCCGGTCGTCGCCGGTCGTCTGACGGAAGAGGCGTGGGCGGTCGTCGCCGACGTCGCGCAGCGGCGCGAGGCGCCGGTCCTGCGATGGGCCCGCGATTTTCACGCCGCCGGCGATCCGATCCGGGGCTTCACCTATCGGGGTCGCACCCGCGCGTATCCCGATCTGTCCTGCCCCCTTCCCGGCCGGCATCAATTGGAAAATGCCGGCTGTGCGCTTGCGCTCCTGGAGGCGGCCGGCGAGCGGGGCCTGGTCGTGCGCGAAGAAGCGGTTCGCCACGGTCTGCGGTCCGTGCGATGGGGCGGCCGGCTGGAGGTGGTGGAACGCGCTCCCTTGCTCGTGTTGGACGGCGCCCACAATCCCGGCGCCGCCGCCGTCGTGGCCGACTATCTCGCGGAGCATCGACGCAGCGCGTCGGAGGCCCGGATCATTCTCGTCACCGCGATGATGCGCGACAAGGACCGCGCGGGATTCTTCGGCGCCGTCCTGCCCGTCGTCGACGAAGTGATCCTGACCGCGGTGGCCATGCCGAGGGCGGCGACCGTCGCCGAGCTCTCCGATGCGCTCGGCGGCTGGCCGGGGCCGGTTCATCGGGCGGAGACCGCCGCGCACGCGCTCAGCGAGGCCCGGCGGCTGGCCACGCCGCGGGACATGATTTGCGTCACGGGATCCTTGATGCTCGTGGGGGAAGTCAAAGCCCTCCTCCGGGGATGTGAAGTGTCGCTCCTTCGTGGATGATGGGGGCTCGATTCCGGCGGTCGATCGGCCCGTTCCTTCCGTGCGCGTGCTTCCTGGCTCTCCTGCTCCTCGATGCGGTCGTCTCCGCCGCGCCGGAGCAGACCTCTCCTAGCGTCGCGGTCAAGCCGTCGTCAGGCGCCCCCATCGACATCACCGCCGAACGGATCGAGTACCTGCAGAACCTCGAGGTCTACGAAGCCGAAGGATCGGTCGTCCTCATTCAAGGCCCGGTCCGGCTGACCGCCGACCGCCTGACGCTCATGATGTTGACCGGGACGGCCGTGGCGGAGGGGCGGGTGCATCTGACCGACCCGAAGTCCGACGTCCACGCGGACCGGCTCGAATTGGACGTCAACACGGAGGCGGGCGTCCTGACGAACGGCCTCGTCTTCATTCGAGATTCCGACACCCTCATCACCGGGCGGCTCCTCCAGCGTTTTTCCGAGAGCCACTATCGGGCCAAGGACGGCTCGTTCACCAATTGCGACGCCCAGTTCGGGCAGACCCCCGCATGGCGGTTCACGTTCGAGGATTTGGACCTGAACGTGGGGGAGGGGATCTACGCCCGATCCGCCTGGTTCTGCGTGAACGACCGGCGCCTCATCCGGTTTCCCACCATGTTCTACCCGATCAATACGACGCGAAAGACGGGATTCCTGATCCCGACCGTCGGCTATGACAACCGCTTCGGGTTTCATTATCGTCAGGGGTTCTTTTGGGCGATCAACCCGAGCCAGGACATGATCGTGACGCCCGACTTCCTCAGCAACCGCGGCTACGGAGGAGATCTCGAGTATCGCTATGCCCTGAACCGCCTCTCACGCGGTCAGTGGCTGACGAGTTTCATCCAGGACACGAAGGTCGGCAAGGCCCGGGCCTTGTTCAGCGGCCTCCATTACCATGAGGTGAACCCCGATCTGCGGATCAGCGCACAGGCCTTTCTGCTCACGGATCCCAACTATTTGAGCGATCTCAGCAATTCGGGCGTGCAGCGGGCGCTCCCCAGCGGCGACTCGAACCTCTTCATCACCCACCGGGTTCCCTACGGGAACGCGTACGTGCTCGGGCAGTACTTACAGCCGTTGGCCGCGGGGGGAAAGGATACGTTCCAGCGCCTGCCGGAGATCGGCTATCAGGTGCTGAACGTCGCTCCCTTCAACGGCCCCGTGCTCTTGGGCTTCGATGCGGCCGCGGTCAATTTCTACCGCGACGTCGGGTTCACCGTGAATCGGGTGGACGTGATGCCGTCGATCTCGACCGAGGTCCTCGATGTGGGGCACGTCGTCGGGTTCACCCCGCAGTTCCGAGCGCGGGAGGTCTACTACACGCGAAACGTCAGCGATACGGGCTCGGCGAGCCGGGGAACGTTCTGGGCCGCGTTGGAAGGGGCGTCGCGTCTGGCGCGGCGGTACCGCAGGGAGGATGGCAGCACGCTCACGCACACCATCGAGCCGAAGGTCGTCTATGAATTCGTCCCGGCGACCGACCAGAGCGACATCGTGCAGATCGACGCCGTCGACGACCTCCCGAAGAAGAACCTCGTGACCTATTCGCTCAACAGCCGCCTGCTGGAGACGAGCGCCAAGGGCGGCCTGAGCTGGATCGATCTCATGATCGCCCAGAGCTATCACGTCGGCGGGACGCCCGACCGCGCACGGGATTTCTTCTTCACGGGGACGCCGCTGTTCGGCTCGATCAGCCAACCCCTCCAGCCGCCGACCGTCCCCATTCACACGCCGAAGTTCTCGCACATCTGGACCCGTGCGGTCTTCGGCAATCCCGTGGGGCCGATTCGGGCGATCGATCACACGCTCACGATCGATGCCTTCTACGATCCGTATCGCGGTTCGTTCAGTCAGCTCAACACCGACTTGCGGTTCCAGTACGAGCGCGACTGGTACGTGGAGGTGGGCCAGCGGCACGCGCGCGGCGGGCTGCTCCCGCGCCGCGGCGACATCTGGAACCCCATCTCCTTCAATGAGCTCTTCGCCCCCACGCGGGAGATCAACTTCGTCACCGCCTCGGCGGCGTTCCGCGGGCCGTTCGGGCTCACGCTCGGGGCGCGCACGTATTACGACGTCGAAACCGGCACGAGCCCGGAAACCGACGTGGTGGCCCTCTATCGCAACCCGTGTCAGTGCTGGTCCCTCGGGCTCTACTACATCCAGTTTCCCGACCGCGTGCAGTATAATTTCATGATCACGCTGACGGGGATCGGAACGACGGAAAACTTCGGCACGCAGATCATCAAGTATCTGCTGCAGCCGCTGCTCGTGGGGGAGCGGGCGCTTCCGTGGCCCTCGCCCTACGGCAAGCGGACGACGCCGCGTCCGGCGGCGGTGTTTCCGGCGCAACCTTGACAAGCGGCAGCCGCCTGCCTAATCTGCGGGCGTCCATTCGGCGTACCGCCTGCGTGCGTCACGATCCACCTCCAGCTTCACGGTTGCCCGCATGATGCCACGACAGGAACATGAGCCCGCGATCGACGAGGTCATCCGGGTCAACGACCAGTTTTACATCCTCGCGACGTCCTCGCTGGCCGACGACCGGACCCGCGTGCTCAAGCAGGACGATACGTTCGCGGTGTTCGACCGCTACGGAGACATCCGGACGGTCGGGCAGGGCGTGCAGGGGGTCTATCACGAAGGGACTCGGCACCTCTCGCGACTGGAGTTCCGTTTGGGGAAGCACCGTCCGCTGCTGCTCAGCTCCACGGTCAAGGACGACAACGCGCTGCTGGCCGTCGACTTGACCAACCCGGACACCTACGTGAAGGGCGAGGTTGCGATCGCCCGGGGCACGCTCCATATCTCCCGGATGATGTTCCTGTGGCGAGGGCGGTGTTACGAGCGGCTGCGCTTGCTGAATTACGGGCTCGTCCCCGTCGATCTGGCCTTCTCACTGAAGTTCGACGCCGACTTCGCCGACATCTTCGAGGTCCGGGGCATGAAGCGGGCTCGCCGCGGACGGCGGCTCCAAGATACGATCGAGGGCGGGACGATCATCATGTCCTATGAGGGACTCGACGGCATCCTGCGGCGCACCAAGCTGGAGTGCTCGCCGGCGCCCAGCCGAGTGTTCGGATCCGAGGCATACTTCGAAGCCACGCTGCAGCCGAAAGGCGATTTGACCGTCTTCCTCACCGTCTCCTGCGAGGCCTCCGGCGCGGCGCCCCGACGGCTGTCCTACCAGCATGCGTTCTCCGAGGTCAGCCAGGTGCTCTACGACTCCAAGACGCGGGCGTGCCATATCTACACGTCGAACGAGGGCTTCAACGACTGGCTCAACCGGTCCGTCGCGGACCTGCAGATGATGGTGACCGCGACGTCCAGCGGGCCCTATCCCTACGCGGGCGTGCCGTGGTTCAGCACTCCGTTCGGGCGCGACGGCCTGATCACGGCCCTGGAGTGCTTGTGGACGAATCCGGACATGGCGAAGGGCGTGCTTTCGTACCTGGCGGCCACACAAGCCACCGAGATGATTCCCGAACAGGACGCCGAGCCCGGCAAGATTCTGCACGAGGCGCGAAGCGGGGAGATGGCGTCCCTGGGGGAGATCCCCTTCGGCCGGTATTACGGGAGCGTCGATTCGACGCCGCTGTTCGTCGTCTTGGCCGGGGCGTATTTCGAACGCACCGGGGATCTGGCCTTCCTGCGGTCGATTTGGCCCAACATCGAGCGGGGCTTGCGATGGATCGACACCTACGGGGACCCAGACGACGACGGGTTCGTCGAGTATGCGAGGCACTCGCCGAACGGCTTGGTGCAGCAGGGGTGGAAGGATTCCTCCGATTCGGTGTTCCATGCGGACGGCACGATGGCCGAGGCGCCGATCGCGCTGTGCGAGGTGCAGGGCTACGTGTTCGCCGCCCGACGGATGGCCGCGCAAATCGCGCTCGCGCTCGGAAAACCCGAATATGCAGGCGAGCTGTGGCGCAAGGCCGACGCCCTCCAGCAGAGCTTCGAGCGGGCGTTCTGGGCCGAGGACCTCGGGACGTACGTTCTGGCCCTCGACGGCCGGAAGCGGCCGTGCCGGGTGCGGACGTCGAATGCCGGCCATTGCCTTCTGACCGGCATCGCCCAGCCCGACCACGCGTGGGCCGTCGCGCAGACGCTCCTCCGCGAAGAGTCGTTTTCAGGGTGGGGGATTCGCACCCTGGCTTCCACCGAAGCGCGTTACAACCCCATGTCCTACCACAACGGCTCGGTGTGGCCGCACGACAATGCGCTCATCGCCTGGGGCATGGCGCGCTACGGCTTCAAGGAGCCGGTCATGAAGATCCTCACCGGCCTGTTCGACGCGTCGCTCTTCGTCGATCTGCACCGGTTGCCGGAGTTGTTCTGCGGTTTCATCCGCCGACCCGGCGAGGGGCCTACGCTCTATCCGGTGGCGTGCGCTCCCCAAGCGTGGGCGTCGGGGGCCGTCTTCCTCCTGCTCCAGGCCTGTCTGGGCCTGTCCATCCACGGGGCCGAGGAGCGGATTCGGCTGTCCAATCCGGCGCTGCCGGAATTCCTTCAACAGGTGCGGATCGAGAACCTGCGGGTGGGCAACGCCGTCGTCGATCTCGTCCTTCAACGGCACCCCCAGGACGTGAGCGTCCGGGTGGCGCGCATGGAAGGGCAAGTGGTCATCGAAAAACTCGGGGCGGCGATGCTGCCCTCCAGGGGCGGCGCGGCTGCACCCATCTGAGGGAGGCGCCATGGCGCTGCGATTGAGCTTGGTGCTGCTGGCATCGTGGTGGCTCCTCCTAGGGGCCGTTCCCGCCGCGGCGGGCTCGTCCGAGCGGACGGGGGATCACTTGAAGCGCGCGAAGGTCTTTCTTGCCGCGGGAGACTATCGTCGCGCGCTCGATGCGTGCCTCCAACAGGTCACCGAAGCGCCCTCGGCGGAACATTACCTCTACGTGACCTACGTCCTACAGGCGATCGACGGGTACCTCGAGCACTTGGCCAAGACCGATCGCTGGGTCGGGGTCGAGCAGCTCTACGCCAACCTGACGTTCCAAGGGCCTCAGGACCTCGTCGACCCTCCGGAGGTGCTCGCCCGGATCGCCAAGGAGATCATCCAGGACGCGATCCGCCGCCAGTCCGATGTGACCGCCGCGATGGCCGCTCGGCTGGACCAAGAGGTCACGGCGCGGCTGTGGAAGCAGCAAACGGCCTGGCGCGCCGCGAAGCCGGATCGATGGTGGGCGGGCGTGCCGGAGGAATGGAACTGGTGAGGCCGCGTCGCTGAGCTCGCGGTTGCGGCGCGGCCCTCAGCCGGCGTCCCCGACGTGCGTTGACAGTCCGAAGAACCGTACGATACGATGCCGGCTCGTGCCCAATACTGATCGATGAAGGAGGCGGTTGTGGGACATGCATTGAAGGTGGATGACCGAAGCTGGGACACCGAGGTCGTGAAGTCGCCGGGGCTGGTGATGGTCGATTTTTGGGCGGTATGGTGCGGGCCGTGTCAAATGGTGGCCCCGATCGTCGACGAGCTGGCGAAGGAATACGAAGGCAAATTGAAGGTGATGAAGCTGAATACCGACGAGAACCCGGAAGTCGCCGGCCGGTATCAGATCATGAGCATCCCGACGATCCTGTTTTTCAAGAACGGACAGCCGGTCGAAAAGTTGATCGGCGCGCGGCCGAAGCGGCAATTCAAGGAGGTGATCGACGGCCTCCTCGCCCAATCCGCGGCGACCTAATCATAAGTGATGAACGATGAGTGATGAGTGATGAGTGATGACTTGGGGAGAAGCGAGAACCGCCTAGCATAACGCTTCGATTCATCACTCTGCGCTCATCACTCGTCACTTGTTTCGATGCTCACCGAACTGCGCATCACGAACTTCGCGCTGATCGATCGGGTGAGCCTCGAATTTTCCTCCGGCTTCCACGTCCTGACCGGTGAAACCGGCGCCGGGAAGTCCATCCTCGTCGACGCCATCGCCTTGCTCGTGGGCGGGCGCGCCTCTACCGACCAGATCCGGACCGACGCGGAAGAGGCGGTGATCGAGGGCGCCTTCGTCTTGGCGCCCGACAGTCCTCTGCTCCCGGGTTTGCGGGAACAAGGCGTTCTCGGCGGGAGCGACACGGAGCTCATCATCCGGCGGGTGCTCTCGCGAAGCGGCCGCCATCGCATCTATCTCAACGGCAGTCTCACCCCCCTTCACACGCTCCAGGCCTTCGCCGGCACCTTGCTCGACATTCACGGCCAGCACGAGCAGCAGTCGCTGCTCTCTGCCGGGCTCCAACTGGAGGCGGTGGATGCGTTCGGCAAGCTGGTCACGCTTCGCCGGGACTTTCGCCGTCACTATGATCAGTGGCAGGCGCGCCGGCGCGCGCTCGAGGAGGCGCAGCGTGCGGTCGAGGAGCAGCGGGGGCGGGAGGAGCTGCTTCGTTTCCAGTGCGACGAGCTGGACGCTGCCGCGCTACGGCCCGGAGAAGACGACGCGCTCGAGGCGGAACACCGGCGGTTGGCGCATGCGGGGCGGCTCGCGGAGTTGAGCCAAGCCGCATATGGGACGTTGTACGAAGACGAGACGGCCGTGCTCCCACTGCTGGGCGCGGTCGGCGACCGCCTCCAGGCGTTGAGCCGAATCGATGCCACCGCGGATGAGCTGCCGCCGTTGTGCGAGGCCGCGGCCGTGCAGCTCGGAGAGCTGGCCCGGCGCGTCCGCCAGTATCGGGACCGCTTGGAGATGGATCCCGCTCGTCTGGCGGACGTCGAGGAGCGGCTGGAGCGGATCCAGCGTCTGAAGAAGAAGTACGGGGAAACGGTGGACGGGCTGATCGCAAAGGCGCGCGACCTGAGAGCCCAGCTCCAGGCCGTGGAGTCGGCCGATGACCGTCTGGCCGAGCTGACGGAAGCCGTCGAGCGCGACGCCAAGGCGGTCGTCGAGGCGGCGGGCCGCCTCTCGTCGGCCAGACGGCGCGCCGCCTCTCAACTGGAGAAGCGTGTGAAAAAGGAGCTGTGTTCGCTGCAGATGGATCGGACGGCGTTCACGATCGAGCTGCGCCCGCTCGACGGGGACGGGCTCGGGCCCGCGGGCTGCGAGCGCGCCGAGTTCTTGCTGTCCGCCAACCCCGGTGAGCCGCTGATGCCCTTGTCGAAGATCGCCTCCGGCGGCGAGCTGTCCCGCATCATGCTGGCCCTCAAGTCCGTGCTGGCGGACGCCGACACCGTCCCCGTCCTGATCTTCGACGAGATCGACGCCGGGGTCGGGGGCGCGGTCGCGGCCGCCATGGGAGAACGGCTGCGCGAGCTGGGCCGGTACCATCAAGTCCTGTGCATCACCCACCTGCCGCAACTCGCCTCTCAGGCGGACGTGCACGTCCTCGTCGAAAAGACGGTGGAGCACCACCGCACGGCCACGCGCGTCAAACGGCTGGATGGCGACGAACGGCGGCGGGAAGTCGCGCGGATGCTGAGCGGCCGCGCCCTGACACCGGCCGTTCTGCAAACGGCCACCGAGCTCCTCGGCCGATCCAAGCCCCGCTGAGCCGGCTCTCGCTCAGGGGTCCCCGGGTTTCACGTCTGACTGTCAGATGAGCCTGACGCCGTCCGCGTTTTTACCCCTACAGGAGAAATGGCACGAGGCCGATATGGCATTTCCGTCGGCGGTGCGTATCATTCGCCCGACGGTTTGAACGGATTTGTGCTCCGGGCGAGCCGGGAAGCGGGCCATACACCCGTCAGACAAGGTAGGGAGTGAGCGGGTCCGCGCGCCCCGCTCGGGCGTCTCTGAATACTCTTTCTCCCTGGGCCTTAAGCTCCCTAGGTCTTGAGCGTCCACAATCGAAGGCCGTTGCGGCCCAGCAACTCAAACCGGTCGTCACTTCACCATGCTCCGCGTCGAAAGGGGGGGAGTCGTGCACGTGCCCAAGAAGTCCATCGTCCTCACGGTAGGCTTACTGTCTTTGCTTCATTTCAGCGCCGCGATCGGCGCGGCTCAGCTCGGGCCCGTCGAGCAGAAGACGCCTCCGCCGCCGTCTCTCAAGCGGCCGAGCGCCGACGGGCAAGCGGCCGAAAAAGCGGAAAAGGATTCGCTGGTCGTCACGAACGAGTACTACATCGGGCCCGAGGACGTCCTCGAGATCATCGTCTGGCGGAACCAAGACCTGTCGAAGGTGGTCACCGTCCGTCCGGACGGGCGGATTTCGCTGCCGCTGCTCGGGGACATCGAGGCCACGGGGCTGACGCCGTCGGAGTTGACGACCAACATCGTGAACCGGCTCAAGCAGTTCAAGGAGACGCCGACGGTGTCGGTCATCCTGCAGCAGGTGAACAGCTACGGGATCTACGTCCTCGGGGAAGTGGCCAAGCCCGGGCGCTACTACTTGAAGAGCAAGACCACGCTGCTCCAGGCGATCACCATCGCCGGCGGCTTCACGCCGATCGCTGCGCGCAACAAGATCGTGATCTTCCGATGGGAGGGCAAGAACAACGAGGTGAAGCTCAAGGCCAGTTACGACGACATCGTGCTTCGTGAAGGTCATGCGCAGAACGTCATCTTGAAGCCCGGCGACACCATTGTCGTGCCGGCCGAAACGATGGTGCTGACCCAATGAATCTTCGTGCTGGGTGCGCGTGTGCGGGGCTCCTGGTCGGGACCGCGCTTGCCGGGTGCGGTCTCCTGTCGCCGTTCGATCCGAAGCCGGAGCCGGCCGCCATCGCCACCGCGACCTATGCGAGCGGCGACTACAAGATCGGCCCGGAAGACGTGCTCGAGATCATCGTGTGGCGGAACCAGGACCTGTCGAAGACGGTGACGGTCCGGCCGGACGGCAAGATCTCGCTCCCGTTGATCGGAGACGTCTACGCGGTCGGCCTGACCCCCGACCAACTGACGAAGGAAATCGTCAACCGTCTCAAGGAGTACAAGGAAAATCCGAACGTCTCGGTGGTGGTCCAGCAGGTGAACAGCTACGGCATCTACGTCCTCGGCGAGGTCGCCCACCCCGGCAAGTATCAGCTCAAGTCCTACACGACCGTGCTCCAGGCCGTCTCGATGGCCGGCGGCTTCACCCCGTATGCTTCGAAGAGCAAGATGTTCATGCTGCGGAAGTTGCCGGACAGGGAAACCGAAATCCGGATTCCGATCGACTACGACGAGATCGTATCGGGCGAGGATTCGACCCACAATGCGATCCTCGTTCCGGGCGACACGCTCGTGGTGCCGTGATGGTCCGCACGCGTGTGTCGGCGGCTCCCGGAGTGATCATGGACGAAAGCGGATGTGTGCGCCGGCAGGGCATCCCGGCACCTTCCCGTGAAGGCCGGAGATCTCCGTGCGGGCGTTGCGGCGCCTAAGCGCGCTCGGCGGGATCGCGGCGCTCGGTCTGGCGCTCGCTCCTCTCGTCTACGGCCAGAGCGCGACGCACGTGACCCCCTCGCTGAGCATTACCGAGCGGTACGACACGAACGTCTTTTTCGTGCAGTCGGGGAAGAATCTCGAAGACTTCGTCACCACCCTGGCCCCCCGCCTGCGGGTCGAGCACGACAGCCGGCTCATCCAGGCGAGCGGGCAGGTGACGCTCGTCGGCGAGATCTACGCGATCAATCCCGGGCTCAACTACATCGCCACGAACGCCTCGTTCAACGCCAACTTGGACAAGATTTCCGCGATGTTGGACAAGCGATTCACACTCACGGTAAACGACAGCATCCGGTACACGCCGCAGCCGCCGGCGTTCTTCACGCCGACCCCGGCCGCCCAGGCCTCGGGGCTCACCGGTCCGGAGAACTTCATCCGCGGCATCCAAGCCGTTCGCGCCAACTCGCTCATCAACATCGCCGCGGTCACCGGGGCGTTTCAGTTCACTCCCACCACGAGCGTGGTCAGCTCGATCTCGAACCAGTACATGCGGTTCGGGACCGCCTTCGCGCCGACGCCGGGACAGGGCTTCTTCACGACGAGCTTCACCAACGTCAGCGCCGGACCGCAGTTCCGCGTGACGCCCACGGACGTCGTGAGCGCGAATTTCAATTATTCCAACATCCAGTTCAGCCAGGGGGACCGGTTCAGCAGCAGCTTCGAGCTGCAGGGCGGGACGGCGGAATGGCGGCATGAGTTCTCGAAGAAGCTCGTCGCCGACGTCACGGGCGGGGTCACGATGTTCTCCGGGAACCGCGATTTGCAGTACGTCGCGAGCGGGCTCATCGAGTACAAGGAGCGCCATACCGACTACCGGCTCAGCTACTCGCGGCGGGTCTTCCCGAGCTTTTTCATCTCCGCGGTCCCGCTCTTGAGCCAGGTGATCTCGGCCGGGGTGGTCCATCGCTTCACCGATCGATTGTCGGTGAGCGGGAGCCTGAACTACGCCAAGAACGAATCGATCCCGGCCGGCGTGCTCGAGTTTCTGTCGTATGGCGGCACGGTCAGCGTCTTTTACTCCATCAACCGGAACACGTCGCTCGTCGCCAGCTACCTGCACAATGAATTCAGCACCGACTTCAGGGACAATTCGTTCAGCTTCACGCGGGATGCGATCAGCGTCACGCTGAGGATCGAATGGCCGGACGCCTTCAAGGGCACGATGGCGGCCTTCCCCGATTCCTACTGAACCAAGGAACACCATGCTCGAACTTGCGGACTATCTGGACATCCTGCGAAAGCGGAAATGGGTGCTCGTCGTGTGGCTCGTCGTCGGCCTGGTCGCCGCGGGCGTCGCGTTCCTCGTCATGCCCAAGGTGTACCAGTCGAGCACGCTGATCCTCGTCGAGTCGCAGAAGGTGCCGACCGACTACATCAAACCGATGGCGGTGGACACGATCGAGGAGCGGTTGATCACGATCCAGCAGCAGATCCTCAGCCGGACCCTGCTGCAGAAGATCATCGAAGAGTTCAACCTCTATCAGGACGAGCTGAAGCGCCAGCCGATGGAGGACGTGATCGACCTGATGCGGAAAGACATCAAGGTCACGACCGTCGACGACCGGATGCACCGGAACATTCAGGCCTTCACGATCTCCTATGACGGGTACGATCCGCTACTGGTCATGCAGGTCACCAACAAGCTCGCCTCGCTGTTCATCGGGGAGAACCTCAAGGTCCGCGAGCAGTTGGTGGAGGGGACGTCGGAGTTCCTCGAGCAGGAGCTGCTCCGGGTGAAGGAGCGCCTGGACCGCCAGGAAGCGGAGATCACCGAATACAAGCAGAAGCACATGGGGCAGTTGCCGCAGCAGGCCGACACGATCCTCCGGCAGCTCGACCGGCTGAACCTGGAATTGCAGACGCAGAACGACATGCTGCGGATGCTGGTGGAGCGGCGGGAGATCATGCGGGACGCGCTCGAGAGCTCCATGGGGAACCCGGGGGCGGTGATCCATCTCTCACCGAAGGCCCGCCTCCGCCAACTCCGTGAGCAACTGGCCCAACTGCTCGCGGAGTACAAGGAGACGTATCCGGACGTCGTGCGCATCAAGCGCGAGATCAAGGACCTCGAAGCCCGGATCGCGCGCGGGCCCGCGAGCGAGGACCTGGAAGAAGACGTGGTCGTGAGCGGGTCCGACGTCGACACCCAACTGCGCGGCGTCGAAGCCGAGATCCGCGTGCGGAAGCAGCGGGCGGCGGAGATCGAGTCCCAGATCAAGGCGCTGGAGCGGAAGATGGAGACGATGCCGCTCCGGGAGCAGGAACTGAGCGTCTTGCTGCGCGATTACGAGAACACGAACAAGCAGTACCAGACGCTGCTGGCGAACAAGGAGACGGCGAAGATCACCGAGCAGATGGAGAAGCGGCAGAAGGGCGAGCAGTTCCGCGTCCTCGATCCCGCCAATCTCCCCGTCAAACCGATCAAGCCCAACCCGTTGAAGGTGTTCGCGGCCGGCGTCGCGGGCGGCCTCATGCTGGGCGTGGCGACGATCTGGTGGTTGGACTTTCGCAACCTCCCGTTCCGGCGTCCCGAAGAAGTCGAGGTATCGCTCGGGCTGCCGATGCTCGCGACGATCCCCCACATGTTCATCACCAGCGCCGCCAACGGCAACGGCAAGGCGCCCCCGGGCAAGGCCGCGGGCTGGCGCGCGTGGCTGGCGCGGGCGAAAGAATGGCCGATCGGCGGCGAACGGAACGGGACGATGATCCAGAAGCTTCCGGCCGGTGGAAAGTCGCAGCGGGTGCTGCAAGCGCACATGAACGCGCTCGGAGCGGAACAGTTCCGGGTCTTGGCCGGCCGGCTCGTCCAGGTGCGTGAGAAGAAAGGCGCGAAGATTCTGGCCGTGACCAGCTCGCTCTCCGGAGAGGGAAAGACGACGATCGCGCTGGGCCTCGCGATCACGCTCGCGCGCGATTATCTGGAGGAGACGATCCTGATCGACGGCGACGTGCGCAACCCGGAAGTCTCGATGCGGATGGGGCTCCAAGAGGAGGCGGGTCTGATCAACGTCCTGGCCGGGGAATGCACCGTGGATCAGGCCTTGTACCAGCACACCCATCCGAACCTGCGGATTCTCGCGGCCGGCAATGTGGCGCACGGGGCTCCCGGGCTGACGGCGACCCGCCTCGGGATGCAGGAGTTGCTGGCCGATCTCCGGCAACGCGGCGTCTTCGTCATCCTGGATGCCCCGCCGATCCTGCCCATGGCGGACATGAACCTCTTCTCGGAAGTGGTGGACGGCATCGTGCTCGTGGTCCGAGCCGAACAGACGCCCCAGGGCGTAGTGGGCGAAGCCTTGCGTTTTCTCGCGGGGGGCAGCATCGAAGGCGTCGTGCTCAACGATCTGGTGACGCCGCGGCACCAATACTACGGGAGGTATGCGATGGCGGAGCCGCCGCCCGTGCTCTAGGCGATCTAATGGAAAGCCCGTAGGCGCTCTCCGCAGTCTGTTGCTTTCCACCGGCGCAAGTCCTTATCATATCGACGGAAGAGAAGGACAGCCGGGAGGGAGCCGAGGTGACCGCCGTCCCCAGTTGTTCCCCGCGTGTCGGCCGATCGTCGGCGATCGTCTTGCTCGCGTTGTTCCTCGCGATCTGGGCGGCGGCGGTCGTCGTCACGCTCAAGGTCGTCCGTCACCTCGAAGAGGCGTTGGTGGCGGCGGCGGGAACCGGCCTGGCGCAGGCGGCGGGAGCGGTCGCCGAGGCGCTGAATCGTGTCTTGTTCGAGCACAGCGTCCAGGTCCAGGTGATCGCACAGGCGCCGGTCCTCCGGCAGGGAAGCCCGGAGACCGCCGCCGGCTACCTCCGGTCGCTCAAGCTGACGTTGCCCGAATACATGGACATCCGGGTGACCGATGCGGCCGGCCGCGTCATTGCGGCCACCGACGCACGCGTGCTCGATCGGGTCGAGATCGGCCAGCCGTGGTTCCAGTCGCTCGTCGGTCGGGGTCAATTGGAGGTCCGGCACGCGGAGCTCTTCGACGTCGGGTCCCGGCGGGTGCTGTTCCCGGCGCCGATCATCGGGGACGAGGGGCAGTTTGTGGGCGCGGTGGTCCTCGACGTCGGCTTCCAGAGCTTGGAATTCGTGCTGGAAGCGGCCCGCCGAGCCGCCCAGCACGTGCGGCTGTCGGGGCAGGCCGGCTCCGTGGACTATCGGCTGCTCGCGCCGGACGGACAGGTGGTGTACGACACGGCCTCGCGGGGAGCCAAGCGTGCCGCGACGGGGTCCATCCCCCGCCTCGACGACATGGGGGGCAAACCGGGGTATCGAGAAGAGAGGGATCGTGTCCGAGGAGTGGTCATGGTGACCGGGTACGCCGGTGTGACCGAGTACGGACGGAGGCCGGACGCCCAGTGGGTGGTCCTGGCCGGCCTCGATCGTCGAGCGATTCTCGCCCCGTTCGAGCGGGTCGCCGGCACGGTGATGATGTGGGGAGCGCTGGCGATCCTGGCGCTGCTCGCGGCGCTCGCGGCGGCGATCACCCAGGCCCGTCGGCGATTCACGCCAGCCGCGCCGGCCGAGAGGCCGGTCCCTGCGCCGCGGGCTCCATCGAACCGTCCACCGGTTGCGCGTCGACCACCCCAGCCGGCGCTACCGCGTGCCGACGACCGCCTGCCCGTTCCGCCTCGACACGAAGAAGCCGACCGGTACCTGGCCGCGGCCCTCGATCCTGCGTCCTGGGATGGCCTCAAGCGTTGGGTGCGCCTGGCCGAGGTGAATCGGGTCTGCCTGTTCAAGAATCACCGGGGCGAGGATGGCGCGCTCTGGGCGAGCCGCCGATATGAATGGATCGGCTTGGGTGAGGTGGCCAAGAGCGAGTGGTCCCAGTGGTTCAGCTGGTCGCTGCGGGCGAAAGGCTTTGCCCGGTGGGAGACGGAGCTGCGCGAGGGCCGTGCCATCGGCGGGCGGGTGGCGGACCTGCCCGCAGCCGAGGCCGCGGCGCTGGCCTCGTGCGGCATTCGCACCGTGCTGGTCGTGCCGCTGTTCGTCGAGCGGGACTGGTGGGGATTCCTGGAGTTCGACCACTGTTTGAGCGAGCGCGGGTGGTCTCCGACGGAAGTCCAGGCGCTCACGAGCGCCGCGAGGCTGCTGGAGTCGGCGCTCCGTCGGCCCACGGAGGAGGAGCGTCTCGAACGGGTGCTGGCCGTGATCGACGCGGTGCTGGAATCGACCGCCGACGGCGTGCTGGTCGTGGACGGCGACGGGCAGGTCGTGAGCTTCAATCAGCGGTTGATCGGCATGTGGAAGATCCCGGAAGCGGTGATCGACTCGCGCACGCTGGATGAATTCATGGGATGGATGATGCGGCAGTTGGCCGTTCCCGAGGTCATGCTCCGGACGGTCAGCGAGCTGAACAGCGAGCCCGAGGCGGAAAGCTACGACATTTTGGAGTTGCAGGACGGCCGCCGCATCGAGCGGGTGTCCAAACCGAGACGAGATGGAGCGCGGGTCGACGGGCGCACCTGGACCTTTCGCGAGGTGAGTCCCGCGCCGCCGGCGTCCGGGGGCGATTCGCGGGGAGGGGACCGCGGGGCCAGCCGGAAGCCGACCACGATCAATCAAGAGGAAGACGGGGTGAAGCATGATTAAAGTCCTCATCGCCGACGATCACGCGGTCGTGTTGGAAGGGCTCAAACAGATCCTGTCCGAAACACCGGACATCATCGTCGCCGCCCAAGCGACCAACGGGCAGGAGGTGCTCGACAAGATCCGTTCGAATCATGTCGATGTCGTGGTCCTGGACATCGCCATGCCGGGACGGAGCGGTCTCGATACGCTGATGCACATCAAGCGGGAGCGGCCCAACCTGCCGGTGCTCGTGCTGAGCGTGCATCCCGAAGATCAGTACGCCGTCCGGGTGCTCAAGGCGGGCGCCTACGGGTACCTCACGAAAGACAGCGCACCGGAGCAGCTCGTGGCCGCGATCCGAAAGGTCATGACGGGCGGCAAGTACGTGAGCCCGACCCTGGCCGAAAAACTCGCCTTCGATCTGGAGTCGGACGCGGGCAAGCCGCTCCACGAAACGCTGTCGGACCGCGAATACGAGGTGCTGTGCATGATCGCCCTGGGCAAGACGGTCAAGGAGATCGCCGACAAGCTCTCGCTCAGCGTCAAGACGATCAGTGCCTACCGGGCGCGGATCCTCGAGAAGATGAAGATGAAGAACAACGCCGAGCTGACCCACTACGTGATCCGCGAGGGCCTCATCGACTGAGCGCCCCGTTCCTCTCGTGCGTCGAGGGTTCGCGGCGGCGGGCGCCGCTGGAAGCCTCGCTCACGTCGTGCGACCCTCCGATCGTGATGCCTGCGATCACGCCGTGCCGCCGTGACGGATCGCCCGCGCTCGCGTGCAGACGCGAGCCATCGTGTCGTTTCCGTCGGACGTATGCGGACGGCGTTCCTCCCTGCTTTTTCCCACCAACACGGCCGCTCGACGCGACCCGCTGCAACTGCGAGCCGCGCGCCTCGTCACTGTGAGCGACGTACAGAGTTGCCGGTATCCATATCCCTTGATACGGCATGAGCACACGCGCCTCCTCGCGTCGAACCGACGGCACGACTGACTGCCTGTAAGTCCAAGACGAATTTCTCCACGAAGGATTTCCTACAGTGGTTCCAGCGCCTCTCCGATGTCGAGGTCTCGGAGAAGCATCTAGGATGCGTCCAGGATTTCGACGGGAACAAACTGTCCGAGAGGCGCATATGGCCGAAGGCGAGGATTCGCTGCCGCGTTGCGCGGGCATCGGAGCCGGGCTGCAGGACGACCATACGACGGCCGAACCGTGGCTCGCGGGCTTCTCGCTGGTACACGAAGCCGGCGAGGCCGAACCGTTGCCCGCACGATGGATCTGGAAGAGTCGGAACGAGAAGGCGCTGATGGGTTCTGAGCGGCGAGCGGAGCGTCACCGGGGCGCCCGACGGCGTCCGGTATTGATCGTCGGCGACGGCGTGCTCGGCGATCGCATCGCGGCCGAGCTGGAGCGGCACCCGTCCTACCGGCTGGTGGGACACGTGCAGAGGCAGTGCATGCTCGATGCGCCCGACTTGCTGGGCCAGCCGGACGAGCTGTGCGATCCGCTCGATCGGCTCGACGAGATCGCGTTGCGAGACGGCGTCGAGTACATCGTCGTCGCGATGACCGACCGGCGCCACGACCTCCCCATGGACCAACTGCTCGCGTGCCGGTTCCGCGGCATGCGCGTCGAGGACGCGGTCGCGTTCTACGAGCGCCTGAGCCGCAAGATTCCGTTGGACGGGCTCACGCCGGGCTACTTCGTTTTTCGGGACGGCTTTCACTGGCCGTCCCGCGCGGTGAAGCGGGCGACGGACATTCTCTTGGCCCTGATCACGCTGCTGTGCACCGCCCCGCTGTTCGTGCTGCTGCCCGCGTTGATCAAGCTCACGTCCCCTGGGCCCGTCTTCTACCGACAGGAACGGGTGGGGCTCGACGGCCGCCGCTTCACGATCCTGAAGTTTCGTTCGATGCGGCAGGACGCCGAAGCGGGTCGGCCCCTCTGGGCCCAGGAGCAGGACCCGCGCGTCACGACGATCGGGCGGATCATGCGGCAGTACCGGTTGGACGAATTGCCGCAAATCATCAACGTCCTCTGGGGCGAGATGAGCATGATCGGTCCGAGGCCCGAACGCCCGGAGTTCATCGAGCGTCTGTCCAAGGAAGTCCCCTTCTACGCCTACCGTCTGGCGGTCAAACCGGGCATCACCGGATGGGCCCAGGTGAAGTTTCGCTACGGCGCCACCGTGCAGGATGCGGCCGAAAAACTCCAGTACGACCTCTATTACATCAAACACATGTCCCTCAGGCTGGACGCCTTGATCGCGTGCAAGACGATCGCGACGGTCCTGTTCCAGTCGGGGGCGCGCTGATCCTCAGACAGGCATGAACGTACTGAGCATCGACGTCGAAGAGTATTTCCATGTCTCGGCGTTCGAGGACGTGGTCAAGGCCGCCGATTGGGAACGTTTCGAGAGCCGGGTCGAGGCGACGACCGGCCGCCTGCTCGATCGGTTGTCGGCGGCGAAGGCCAGCGCGACGTTTTTCGTGTTGGGGTGGGTGGCCGAGCGCCATCCGGCGCTCGTCCGGCGGATCCACGCCGAGGGCCACGAGGTGGCCTGCCACGGGTACGGCCATCAGGTGCTCACCGACTTGACGCCGGATCAGTTTCGCGCGGACGTCCGGCGGGCGAAAGCGATTCTCGAGGACCTCGTCGGTGAGCCGGTGCTGGGCTATCGAGCGCCCAGCTTCACGATCATGGAGGACACCGTCTGGGCCTTGCGCATCCTGGTCGAGGAAGGCTACCGGTACGATTCGAGCATCTTTCCGGTCTGGCACGACCGCTACGGTCTCCCGGGCGCGAATCCCGCGTGCCACCGGATCATGACGGGCGCCGGTCCGATCTGGGAGGTGCCTCCGAGCACGCTCGCCGTCGGGCGGACCCGCATGCCCGTTGCCGGCGGCGGCTATCTGCGGCTGTGGCCGTACCCGCTCCTCCGGACCTGGTTGAAGAGGATCGAATCCGCCGGACAGCCGCTCGTCCTCTACCTGCACCCGTGGGAGATCGATCCGGATCAGCCTCGACTGCGGGGGCCCATGCTCTCCCGCTGCCGGCACTATCTCAATCTCGACAAGACGGAGGCCCGGGTCGCCCGGCTCCTGGGCGACTTTCGGTTCGGTGCGATCCGTGAGGCGCTCCGGCCGCGGTGGGCCGGCCTCCAGGAACAGGTCGCATGACGACGTCGACGCTCCCGCGAGCCGCGCCCCGCCCGTCGGGTCTCAACACGCCCGCCGTCTCGGTCGTCGAGCATCTGGCGGCGTGGAACGCCTACGTCTCCGCCCATCCGCGCGCGACCTTCTATCATCGCTTCGAGTGGCTGGGGCTCATCGCCCGGGTGTTCGGCCATCGGGTCTTCCCGGTCGCGGCGACCGCGCACGGTCACATCGTCGGGGTGCTGCCGCTCGTGCTCATGGACTCCCGGCTGTTCGGCCGTTTCATGGTCTCGCTGCCGTTCGTCAACTACGGCGGCGTGCTCGGCGACTCCGAAGAGATCGAGCGACGGCTGTGGGAGCATGGGGTGGCGCTCGCGATGAGGCACAAGGCCGGGCACCTGGAAGCGCGGCATCTGGCGCCGCATGGGTTCGTGCCGCAAGGGAAGCAGCACAAAGTGACCATGGTGCTCTCCCTCGCCCCCAGCGTGGAGGCGCAGTGGAAAGGGTTCGACGGGAAGCTGCGGAACCAAGTCCGCAAGGCGGAGCTGGCCGGGCTGTCCGTGACCATCGGCGGCGCGAGCGAGGTCGGCGCGTTCTACGAGGTGTTTGCCCGTAACATGCGGGACCTCGGGACGCCGGTCTATCCGCGCCGATTGTTTGAGACCGTGGTGCAGACGTTTCCCGACGCCTTTCGGGTCTGCACGGTCCGCCATGGCCGGCAGGTCGTCGCCGCGGCCTTGGCGCTCGCGCACCGGGGAACCTTGGAAGTGCCGTGGGCCGCGTCCCGGCGCGACGCCCTCTCGCGCTGCCCGAATCAGCGCCTGTACTGGGAATTGATCCAGCACGCCATCAAAGCCGGCTACACACGGTTCGATTTCGGACGCAGCACTCCGGGGTCCGGGCCGTACAAGTTCAAGCAGCAATGGGGCGCGGAGGAGGTGCCGTTGTATTGGGAGTATTGGACGGCGGATGGAGTGTTGCCGGATCTCCAGCCCCACAACCCCCGCTATGCGCTCGCCGTCCGTCTGTGGAAACGACTCCCGCTCGCGCTCGCGAACCGCCTCGGCCCCGCCATCGTCCGGAACATTCCATGATCCCGGTCGGGTGAGAGGCAATCCGATCGTTGGTCCGGCCGGTCGCGACAATGCCGGCAGAAAGGCGCCGTCGGTGAAGGGGATCCTGCCACAGAGGTCCGCCGGGTTGCTCGAGCCGCTCCGCGCGGTGCGGCGATACCTGCAACTGCCGGCCGCCGCGAGACGGGCGATGCGGCATGACGCCGCCGGACCGCCGGATGCCGATCCGGGAAGCCGGCGGGTGATCGAGGCGGGGATCGGCTGGCTCGGCACCGCGCAGGACCGCTCGCAGTCGCAGGACGGGGGAGTGGCCCGGCACTTCAGCCTGATCACCGGGTGGAGTGCCTCCTATCCGGAAACGACCGGGTACATCGTCCCGACCCTGCTCGCCTATGCGGAGCGGCAGGGCGACGCGGCCGTGCGGGCCCGGGTGAAGCGGATGCTCGATTGGCTCGTCGCGATCCAGTTGCCCGAAGGCGGTTTCCAAGGCGGCATGATCGGCGAGCGCCCCGTCGTCCCCGTCACGTTCAATACCGGACAGATCCTCATCGGGCTCGCCGCCGGGGCGCGGGCGTTCGGGTCTCCTTACCGGGATGCCATGGTCCGGGCCGCGGATTGGCTGGTCGCGACACAGGATGCGGACGGCTGCTGGCGCCGGCATCCGAGCCCGTTCGCCGAGTCCGGAGAGAAGGCCTTCGACACCCACGTGGCGTGGGGCTTGATCGAGGCCGCTCGGGTGGAGCCCGGACGCGGATACCTGGACGCGGCGTTCCGGAACATCCGGTGGGCGCTCTCCCTGCAGCGGAGTAACGGCTGGTTCGCGCGCTGCTGCCTGACGGATCCCGGACAGCCGTTGACCCATACGATCGGCTACGTCCTCCGCGGCGTCATCGAAGGGTATCGGGCCACCCGGGACGCGATGTTGCTCGAAGCCGCCCGAAGGACGGCGGATGCCCTGCAGGCGACCATGCGTCGGGACGGGCACCTTGCCGGACGTCTTCGGGAGGACTGGCGACCGGCGGTCTCGTGGGCATGCTTGACCGGGACTTCCCAAATCGCCCTGTGTTGGTTGCTGCTGTACCAAGAGACGGGGTGCGAGAGCTATCTGACGGCCGCCGTCACCGCCAACCGGTACGTCCGCCGCACCGTGCGGGTCGAGGGACCGCCCGAGATCCGGGGCGGCGTCAAGGGGTCTTTTCCGATCCAGGGCGGCTACAACGCGTTTCTGTATTTGAACTGGGCCTGCAAGTTCACCCTCGATGCCAACCTGCTCGAATGGGAGCTGACGGGAGCGGCATGACGCAGCTACGGGTGGACAGAGAGCCGCATCGTGAGATGCGGGAACGGCTGGCGCGGCGCGATGCGGCGAACCCGTTCCACACGCCCTTCTATCTGGCCGCACGCGAACGGCTCGGCTGGGAACCCTGCCTGATCTCGCTGGGCGAGCCGGGCGCATGGGAGCCGGTGTGTGCGGCCTTTCTGAAAACCGGCCTCGTGACCCGCCACCTGGAGTTGCCCTCGGCACCGGCGCCGCCGGCCGGCGGCGAACGCTTCTGGCAGGACCTGTTCGCCTGGGCGCGGCGTACCCGCGTGACCGCGTTCGAGGCCGGCTCGTTTGCTTCGCCCGCCGCCGAGCTGCCGCACAGACCGCCGGCGACCGTACGCCGCCGGCGCTGGGAATACGTCCTGGACCTCACGTCGTCGAGACCATGGGCGGGGCTGTCGTCGAACCACGCCCGCAACGTCAAGCGAGGCCGAAAGAGCGGGCTCGTCATTCGCCGGCGTGCCGACGCCGACGCGTGCCGGGTCCACCTGGCGCTCATGGCTGCGTCCATGGAACGCCGTGAGGCGCGCGGCGAGCGGGTTCCGGGCATGGGGGCCGGCCAGCTCGAGGAGGTGACGGCCCTGGTCGAGACCGGTGCCGGAGAGGTCTTCCAGGCGGCGGCGGGCGAGGAGGTCTTCTCCTCGATCCTGCTGCTGCGCGCGCAGGCCGGGGCCTATTACCACTCGGCCGGGACGAGTCAGGCCGGCATGGCGCGAGGGGCGTCCCATTTTCTCGTTTACGGCATCGCCGAGCTGCTCCGGCAGGACGGCCTCGGGACGTTCAATCTCGGCGGCGTGAGCGACGCGGGGTCCGGCCTCGAGCAGTTCAAGCGCGGGTTCGGCGGCCGGCGTATCGAGCTCGAGGCGGCGGAGTGGGCCGTGAGCCGCGGCGTCACGCGGTGGCTGGGACGCGGGGTGCGGCTGCTGCGCGGTATGGCGGGGGCGGGGGTCGGACGATGAAGGCGGTCTTGATTCTCGGTGAAGAGCCGCGAATCGTCGTCGCGGTTGCCCGCTCTCTGGCGAGGTGCGGCGTGGCCGTCGACGTCGCCGCCATGTCACCGCACGCGCCGTCGATCTCCTCTCGCGCGATTCGGCGGTTCGTCCGCTTACCGTCCCCCGAGGCCGACCCCCTGTTCTTTTTCGCGTCCCTGCTTCAGCGTGTCGTCGGCTTCGAGTATGACCGGGTCATCCCGGCGAGCGACACGGCGCTCTCCGTGATCGCGGAGCATTTCGAGACGGTGGCCGAGATCGCTCCGCCCGCCTGCCCGGCCCCCGGCATCGTGCGCCGGGTGCTCGACAAGTCCTGCACGCTCGCCCTCGCGGCTCGCCACGGCGTCCCGGTTCCCGAGACGTATCCGGTCACGTGCGCCGCTGACGTGGATGCCCGTCTCATCCGGTTCCCGGTCATCGCCAAGCCGGCGAGGAAGCGTGCCGGCGCGGCCGCCGCGTTCAAGGTCCGGCGGTTCGAGACCGCCGCCGAGCTGCGGGCGGCATTCGAGACCTATCCTCGATTCGACCGTGACTATGTCGTTCAGGAGTTTTGCCCCGGGGTCGGGGTTGGAGTGGAAGTGTTGATGCACAAGGGCCGCCCGCTCGCGCTGTTCCAACACCGCCGCGTGAAGGAGTTCCCAAGCGCCGGCGGCGTGAGCGTCGTCGCGGTGTCTCAAGCGGTCGATCCGTTGTTGGCGCAGCACGCCGTCCGGCTGTTGCGCGCGCTCGACTGGGACGGGGTCGCGATGGTGGAGTTCCGCGTGGATCCCGAATCGGGGCGGGCGGTGTTGATGGAGGTCAACGGCCGCTACTGGGGGTCGCTCGCGCTGTCCATCCATGCGGGCATGGACTTCCCTCGTTACGACTGGGAGCTCGCCCAAGGCGGCACCCCGGTGATCCCTCAGACCTACCGGGTCGGCGTGCGGGCACGGTGGACCGCCGGCTCGCTCCAGCGGCTGCGGGACGCCCTGCGAGGGGAGCCGGCCGGCGGGCCCTCGGCCCTCCGCACCGTCGCCGATACCGTGGCGGACGCACTCCCGCCGACCAAGGACATGCTCTGGAGTTGGCGAGATCCTCACCCGGGCTTCTCGGAGCTCGAGCGGCTCCTTCGCAGCCTGCTGCGCGGGGCCCTCGCGCATCTGGTGCGGCGGGCGATCCCGGCGCCCATGCTCGTCATTCGGCGGCGGAGTCTCGCGCTGGACACCCGGGCGCGACGCGTGTTCCTGGCCAAGGCCCTGGGCCGCGGAGTCGGCCTTCAACGGGATCGGGTGCCGGCCTGGGTGGCCCACGCCCGGTCGGTGCTGTTCGTCTGCCACGGCAACATCGTCCGCAGCCCCATGGCGGCGGCCTTGTTGCGGCAGGCGCTCGAGAAACGCGGGCGCTCGATCGAGGTCGAATCGGCGGGGCTGCACGCCAATCCGCTCAACGGCGCGGACCCGCGTGCCGTCGCCGCGGTTGCGGAATACGGCGTCTCCTTACGGGACCATCGCGCCACTCCGGTCACCCCTGACCTGGTCCGGCGTGCGGACGTCGTCTTCGTGATGGACCACTATAACGAGGCGGAGCTGCTCGCCCGGTTTCGGTCCGCCAAAGGCAAGGTCGTCTTGCTCGGTGCGTGCCGGTCGGAGCTCGGCTGCGATCTCGAGATCGACGATCCGTATCGCGGGACGTTCGAGGACGTGCGGCGGTGCTGCGACACGCTGCGGGCCCGGATCGAGGACCTCGCCGACCGCCTGGTGCAGGGAATGGACGGGGAAGGACTGGCGCCTCCCCTGTACGCCGAGCAGCGTGCGGCCTCCGGCCGCTAGTCGAGAATCGAGGGGACGATGAAGATACAGGGCACGAGAAAGAGGCGGCATTGGAACTCGTCAGCGTCGTTATTCCTTGCTACAAGCAAGCCCATTTTCTGTCGGAGGCGATCGAGAGCGTCCTGGCCCAGACCCATCCCGAGCATGACATCATCGTCGTGGACGACGAGTCTCCGGACGATCCCGCCCGGATCGTCCGCCGCTATCCCGGGGTGCGGTACATCCGCCAGCCCCGACAGGAGCGCTGCGCGGCGAGAAACCGGGGGCTCGAGGCCAGCCGCGGGCCGTACACCGTCTTTCTCGATGCGGACGATCGGCTGCTGCCCGAGCATTTCGCGTCGTGCCTGGAGCTGTTCCGTCGGCATCCCGACGCGGGCTTCGTCTGCGGAGACTACCGCTGGTGCGGGGTAGGAGACGTGCACCACATCCACGATTGCCGGCCGACGCCGGATCACTACGCGACCTTGCTGCGGACCAACTTCATCGGCCCGCCGCATACGGTGATGTTCCGGCGCGACATCCTGCTGAAGGAGCACGGATTCAACGTCGAGCTGAAAAGCTGTGAGGACCAGGACCTGTACCTGCGCATCGCCCGCGCGCACCCGATCTACTGCCACCATCGGGTCATCGCGGAGTACCGGCGCCACTCGGAGCAGACCTCTCAGAAATGGGACCTGATGTTGCGGTATGCCGTGGAGATGCTCAGGCGGCATCACCGCTATGCGAAAGGACGGCCCGACTACGAGCGGGCCTGGCGGATCGGATGGCACCATCGCCGCCGTCTGTACGGGGAGCCGCTGGCTTGGAGCACGGTGGCGGCCGCGCGCGCGGGTGATTGGCGCCGGGCGGGGCGTCTCTTGGGGGCGCTGCTCCGGTGGTATCCGGAAGGGCTCGTGATGTTGGCGCGGCACAAAATGGGGCGGCGGGCGGGGCACCCACGGTGACGATCGAGGACGGCGCCATGGAGCTGGAGACATTGGGACGGCGGGGGATCGAAGACACGGCGCTCGCTCCGCATCCGGAGCTCGTGAGCGTCGTGATCCCGTGCTATCGGCAAGCCCGGTTTCTCGGCGAGGCCATCGACAGCGTCCTGGCGCAGACCCATCCCCATTACGAGATCATCGTCGTCGACGACGGCTCTCCGGATGAGACGGCGCAGGTCGCGGCCGGGTATTCGACCGTTCGGTACGTCCGCCACGAACGCAACCGGGGGCTCCCGGCGGCGCGGAACACCGGCATGCACCACAGCCGCGGCCCGTACCTGGTGTTCCTGGACGCCGACGACCGCATCCTACCCCATCACCTCGAGACGTGCCTGGACGTCTTTCGCCGCCGTCCCGAGCTCGCGCTCGTGTGCGGCGACTTCCGGTGGTTCGGCGCCGAGGGGACGTGGCACCGCCACACCTGCTCGGATCAGCCGGACCAGTACGCGGCGCTCCTGCGCTTCGGGTTCATCACGCCGCCGCACACCGTGATGGTCCGTCGTGAGGCGCTGATGCGTCTGGGCGGTTTCGGGGAACACTGGCGGTCCAACGAGGACCGTGATTGCTGGCTGCGCCTCGCGCGGCTCTATCCCATCCAGTGCCATCACCAGGTGATCGCCGAGTATCGGCGCCATCCGAATCAGATGTCCCGGAAGTGGGACGTGATGCTGTCGACCGGTGTGCGCGTGATGCGGGACCAGTGGCCGTACGTCAAAGGGAATCCCGTCTACGAGGCCGCGTACCGCAGCGGCGTGCGTCAATACCAAGACGCGTGCGGCCCTCCGCTCGTCTGGCAGATGGTCGCGGACGCGCGCGCGGGTCGGTGGGGGCGGGCGTTCCGCGCGCTCTGGGTGCTGCTCCGCTTCTACCCGCAGGGCCTGGCGGGACTCCTCCGTCACAAGCTCGGGCGGCTCTTGGTGGCCGAGAAGGCCGAGTAGCGAGGAACGATGAGCATCGGTCGTCCGCAGCCGCAGCCGCTCGTCAGCGTCGTGATCCCCACGCACAATCACGGGCGGTATATCGGGGAGGCGATCGCCTCGGTTCAGGCCCAGGCCAACTCCCGCTGCGAGATCGTCGTCGTCGACGACGGATCGACCGATCACACGGCGGATGTCCTCGCGGGCTGTTCCGGCGTCCGGTACATCAGGCAGGCGAACCGGGGTCCGGCCGCCGCGCGGAACCGAGGGCTCGCGGCGAGCCGCGGCGACTACGTGGTCTTTCTCGATGCCGACGACCGCGTCTTACCCGGGCACTTCGAGACGTGTCTCGATGGGTTCCGACGGCGGCCCGAGGTCGGCTGGGTCTGCGGGGATTTCCGTTTGCTCGGGCCGGACAGCACGTGGCGTCACGTGCACTGCTGCGATCCCTTGCCCGACCACTACGGCTCCCTGCTCCGCGTGAACTTCATCGGCTCGATTCACGCCGTCATGTTCAAGCGGCAGGTCCTGGTCGAGGCGGGCGGCTTCGATCCCCGGCTTCAAGCCTGTGAGGATTATGATCTCTATCTCCGGCTCGCGCGGCGCACGCCCTTGTATTGCCATCACGAGGTGATCGCCGAGTACCGCCGGAAGGCGCACCAGCTCTCCCGGCAATGGGACGTGATGTTGAAGTGGGGCATGCACGTCCTGCGCGCGCAGCGTCCGCATCTCCGTGCGCAGGCCGCCTACCGGGACGCCTATCGTGAAGGCCTTGCGCGCTGCCGCACCCGCTACGGGGAGCTGGCCTTGTGGCAGATGGTCGCGCTGGCGCGTCGGGGGGAGTGGCGGCGCGCCGGACGCTTCCTCGCCGTGCTCGCCGCCTGCTACCCGCAGGGGCTTGCCGCGGTGATCGAGGGCAAGATCACGCGCCGCCTCACCAGGCTGCTCAGGCAGAGGCCGACATGAAAGAGCGGGTGGCACGGTCCCTCTTTTGGATGGTCTGGTCGAGGGGCGGGATCCAGGCCTTGTCCTTTCTCAGCACCCTGTTCGTCGCGCGGTGGGTGAGCCCCGGCGATTACGGCGTGATGGCGGTGGTGGGAATTTGGACCGCGGTCTTCGCGATGCTGGCCGAGCTGGGTCTGGGCGGCGCCGTGGTCCAGTTTAAGGACGTCGACGAGGGAGAGCTGAATGTGATCTTTTGGCTGACGCTCGTCACGACCGTGTCCGGATATCTCCTGTTGTTCTCGGCGGCGCCCGGTATCGCGGAGTGGTTCGGGATTCCCCGGGTGACCGACGCGCTCCGCGTGGCGAGCCTCTCGTTGCTCCTCGCGTCCATCCGGCTGATCCCCGACGCCATGCTTCGGAAGGAGGTGGCGCTCGACAAGATCGCCCAGGCCGAGATGGCGGCCGCCGTGCTGAGCATTCCCGTGACGTTGGGGCTCGCCTGGAACGGGGCCGGGGTCTGGGCGCTGGTCCTGGGATGGCTCACCCAGGCCTGCACCCAAACGGCGCTGATCGTGCGCTTTCGTCCCTGGTTCCCCGGCTTCGTCATCAGCGGGCGGCGGCTCGGTGCGATGCTCCGCTACAGCCTGTCGGCCGTCGGCGCGCACCTCGGCTGGGCGTTGTACCAGCAAGTGGACAGCGTGATCGTCGGCAAGGTCACGAATGAGCAGAGCCTCGGCCTCTATTCCATGGCCAAGCATCTCGCGACGCTGCCCGTCACGAAAATTTCGGTGGTGGTCAATCAGCTCTCGTTCCCGATCCTGTCCCGATGGCAGGACGACCGCGAGCGACTGCAGGACTCGTTCGTGAAGATCCTGCGCCTGGTGACCTGCGTCACGATGCCGCTGAGCATCGGCGGGGCCCTCGTCGCCGACGATTTCGTCCGGGTGGCGCTCGGGCCGAATTGGATGCCCGTCGTGCCGATGTTCAGGATCTTCTGCCTCTATGCCGTTCTGCACTCGGTCCAAGTGCTCTTCGGGCCCGTCTTGCTCGCGCGGTACCGCACCGGATTTCTGTTCCGCCGCAACCTGCTCTTGCTCGTCGTGATGCCGGGTCCCTTCGTCGTCGGCGCATGGTGGTACGGCACGATCGGGGTCGCGTTGGCCTGGGTCTTGGTCTATCCGCTGGTGTTGGTCGGCATGGCGCGCGAAGGGATGCGGGAGCTGGGCTTGAAGGCCTCGGCCCTGCTGCGGGAGCTCAGCCCCTTGGTCAGGCCGCTCCTGCTGATGACGCTTGCCGTCGTCGCCGTGCGGCTCTTCTTTCCGGTTGCGACGGTGGGGGCGACCGCCGTTCGCCTCACCGTGGAGATTCTGCTGGGTGCGGCGAGCTACGGCGGCGGCATCATGGTGGACCGCCGTATGTGTGCGGAGGTTGTCGAGATCTTCGGATGGGTCTTCAGGCCGAGACACGCGCTCGGCGTGCCGAAGGCCGCCACACAGGTGGGAGGCACGTGATGCGGGAAGCCGCGAGACGGATGAACGGAGCGGATGGCGACGGCGAGCGGTCCGGGATGACCCCCGTCCTGCTCATCGCCTATCACTACCCGCCGGCCCCCGCTGTCGGCGGGGTACGCCCGCATGCGTTCGCCCGCTACTTGCCGGGGTACGGCTGGTCGCCGATCGTCCTGACGGTGCCGACCGAAGACAAGGAAGGGCGCGCAGGGCTGGCGGCGGGGTCCGTCCATCAGGTCGCGGAATGGCCGCACCCGCTCAAGGTGTACGAGCGGTGGCGGTCGCGGCAAGCCGAGCGGCGGGGGACGGGGCCGTCACGGGCGGCGCAGATCGAGGTCCCGTACGAGCAGTGCTTCACCCCGGCCCGCGGGCTGCCTGCAAGGACGAAGCGCTCGCTGCTCGCGCTGTTGTCCCTGCCCGACCGTGAGGCGGCGTGGGTGCCGCCGGCGGTGCGCGCGGGCCTCCGGCTCATCCGCCGGCACGAGATCCGCCACGTGATCACGACCGGTCCTCCGTTCACGGCGCACGTCGTGGGTCTGGCGTTGAAACGGCTCGCACCCGTCGCCTGGATCGCGGACTTTCGCGATCCGTGGTCGCTGCGGCACAAGTTTCCGATCTTCAGGAGCCCGCTCAGCGACCGGCTCGAAACGCGGTTGATCGCCCGCGTCATGCGGGACGCCGACCTCATCCTCTCCGTCACGCCGGCGATGACCGATGAGGCCAGGAAGGAGCATCCCCTGATACCGGTCGAGCGGTTTCACACGTTGACGAGTGGATTCGATCCCGAGGAGCTCGCGTCCATCGACTGGTCGCGGCCGGACCCGACCCCGCTCGTCTTTTCCTACTTCGGCACGTTCTACCACGGTCGGACTCCGGAGCCTTTCCTGGCCGCGCTCTCCGGGCTCATCCAAGACGGGAGCCTGAAGCCCGAAGACGTACGGGTCCGGTTCGTGGGGCAGGTCGGCCGCGCGGACGGGCAATCGGTCCAGGGCATGGTGGCCCGCCTCGGCCTGGCCGAGCTGGTCTCGCTGCATGGATCCGTGTCGCGTCACGAAGCCCTGAAGCAGACGCTCGAGTCGCACGTCGTGCTCGTGCTCGACGAACGCCACCCCCTGCAGGTTCCGCTGAAGCTCTATGACGCCTTGGGGGCGGGGCCGGTGATCTTCAACATCGGGAGTCGTGGCGCCGTGGCCGACATCCTGACCCGGACCGGACGGGGCGTGGCCGTGCACTATCAGAACCGGTCGGAGATCCGGAAGGGTCTCCTCGCCTGCATTCGGCGGGCGCGCGCCGCCCTCGGGCAAAATCGGCCGGCCCCGTGGCAAGAGCCGGCCGTGCAGGACTTCGACTTCCGCCGGTTGACGCAGCGCCTGTCCATGTACCTGGAGGCATTGTCGGCGACGTGAAAGACGGAGCTCAGGCCTCGCTGATCATCGAACGCGGACACGACCGGCCGGCGCCGGCGATCCGAGCGGAACGCTGGCGGCGCGCGGTGGACGGTCGATTCCGCGCCTTGCCGCCGGTGGGTGCCCCGATTCCGTTCGCGGCGGTCCTCGTGGCGATCGCGCGCACGGCCGCGCCGTCGGCGTCCGCCTGGGGCCGCCTCGCGGCCCGGCTCACCGCCGCGGTCGGATGTCGCGACTGGATTTTCACGGTCTCCGGCCGCTCGGCGCTGGCGGTGGCGCTGGCGGCGCTCTCGCAGCAGCGGCCGGACCGTGACGAAGTCATCGTTCCCGCGTACACCTCCTATTCCGTGCCGGCCGCGGTCGTGAAGGCGGGGTTCACGGTGAGGCTGTGCGACATCGAAGGTGACACGCTGGGCTTGGCCCCCGATGCCGTCGAGGCGGCCATCACGAAGCGGACCCTCGCCATCGTGGCGCACCATCTGTACGGGCTCCCGTGCCGGATCCATGCGCTGCGCCGGATCGCCGACCTGGAGGGAGTCCCGCTGGTCGAGGACGCGGCGCAGGGCATGGGCCTTCGATGCCGAGCACAGCCGGGCGGGGCCACCGGGCACGTGGTCGTGTTCAGCGTGAGCCGCGGAAAGACCCTGCCCGGAGCGGGCGGCGGGATCATCGGGATGAACGACCCCGCATTGGCCGCGGCGTGCCGAGACCGGGTGCGCGGCCGGCGACGGGCTGGGCACGACCTGGCTCGTATGGTCCAGGCGGCGGCGATGGCGGCCTTCCTCCATCCCACCCTCTACTGGATGCCGGCCGCGGTGCCGTGGTTGGGGCTCGGCCGGTCGATCTTCGATCCGGGGTTCGAGGTGGCGCCGATGACGGCGTTTCAGCGGGAGCTGTTCGCCGCCTTGCTGCCTCACGAGGCGCGCCTGCGGAGGACCCGCCAGGCGCGTGCGGCGCTGCTGGCCGAGGCTCTGGCGGGCAGCGGCCTCCGCGTGCTCTGGCCGAGGCCGGACGACGAAGGGGCGTTTCTGCGCCTGGCGGTCCTTGCGCCGACCGCCGCCGTACGCGGCCGGCTGCTGCACCGCCTGCGGGAGGCCGGCTTGGGAGCGACGGAGGGGTTTCCGCTCCCGCTGGAACGACTGGAGCCGCTCCGTCCTTGGCTTGCGGGATCGTCGTCATGCCCGACGGCCGAGGAGATCAGCCGGCGGCTGATCACGCTTCCCACCCATGCCTGGGTCACGGCGCGCGACGCCGGTCGGATCGCAGAGGAGGTGCGGCGATGCGCCTAGCGAGCCACGCCGGCGTCCTGCCGTTGCGGCGCGAGCGGTCCCGGACGGGGCTGTCGTGGGGACACGTGTTCCTCATGCTCTATGCCACGGTCGCCGTGGGACGGATCCAGGAGCTGATCCCGGTGCTCGCCCCGTTGCGGCCGGGGCTCCTCGCGGGTGGGTTGGCGCTGCTCGCCTGGCTGAAAGCCCCGGGCGGGCTCGCTGACAAGGTGCCGCTCGAGATGCCGGCGGTCAAGGACGTGATGCTCTTGCTCGTCCTCGCGATCGTCACCGTGCCGATCGCCGTCTGGCCGGGGAACAGCCTCCGTTACCTGCTGGCCGTGTACATGAAAACGATCCTCCTGTTCCTGTTCGTCATCTATTGGTGCCGGACGATCCGAGAGGTGCGCGCCCTGATCTGGGTGTGCTGTCTGGCCACCGCGGCATTGGCCGTCCCGGGGATCTTCCATGGGCCCGACGAAGGACGATACGCCGCCGAATCCCTGAGCTACGACGCCAACGACCTCGCGCTCCTGTTCGTCGTCGCGATGCCGCTGATTCTCTACCTGTTCTCGACCTCCGAGCGACGTGCGAAGCTGGTGTTGCTGGGCTTGGCGCTGCTCTGCCTCTACGGGGTCGTGCTCACGCAGTCCCGGGGCGGACTGCTGGCGCTCATGGTCGTGGGCGGCCTGGCCTTGTCGCGGAGCCGCATGAAACGGTCCGCCAAGTACGCGATCGTCGCCTGCGCGGTTCTCGTCTTCGGCGTGCTGGCCGGGACGGCGTGGAAGGAGCGCATCCGCACCATGTGGGACCCGCAGACCGAGTACGATCGGACGGCGGGCGGACGGACGGATATCTGGAAGACCGGCTTGGTCCTGCTGATCACGCGGCCGTGGGGCGCGGGCATCGACGGGTTCGTCACGGCGGAGGGCTTGTCGCACGGGGGCTTCGGCAAATGGAACGCCGCCCACAATTCCTTCCTCCAACTCGCGGTCGAGTTGGGCGTCCTCGGCTTGGCCGTCTTCATCCGGCTGTTGGCCCGCACCATCAGGACGCTCCGGACCGTCGAGACGGCCACGGACCGGCGGCGCGCCAGCCCGCTCGCACGGCCGCGCGGCGATCCCGTTCCGGCGCCGGCCCCGGACGCCGGGCCCGAAGGCGAGCGCGACCGGTTGTTCTTGCTGGCCGAGGCGCTCGAAATCAGTTTGTGGGGATTCATCGTCGGAGGCTTCTTCCTGTCCCAGGCCTACAGCAGCCTGCTCTACATCATGTTGGCGCTTGCGGTCGTCTGTGTGCGGCTGGTCAAGCAACAGACGGGGCAGGGGGCCCTCGAGGGGATGCGACAGACGGGCCTCCATGTGCCGCGGGGGCCGTTTTCCGAGAAGTTCCGGGCCGGCTGACCCGGCGGGGGTGAGAGGATCGAGCGGCCGTGTTCGACGCGGTCAAAGTCGGGTGGTGGATGCTGATCGAAAAGCTGCTGCGGTGGTGCATCCATCCGCGGCTGAGAGCGCGCTGCCTTCATCTCCTGGGCGCCCGGATCGGCAAGCGCGCGCGGATCTACGAGGTCGTCCTCATCAATCCCTTCGCCGGCTTCGCCAACCTCTCGGTGGGGCATGATTCGGTGATCGGGACCGGGACGATGATCGACCTGACCGGGCGGGTCCGCATCGGCTCGCATACCGCGATCGCGCCCGGCTGCATGTTCATCACCCACAGCGACCCGGGGTCGCGCATCGGGAACCGCCTGACCGCGCTGTACCCGCGGACGGTGGAGCCGATTCAGATCGGCGACCACGTCTGGATCGGGGCGCAGACGTTGATCTTGGGAGGAGTGATGATCGGCGACGAAGTGGTGATCGGCGCGGGGTCGCTGGTGACGCGGGATATCCCCTCGGGTGTGGTGGCTTACGGCCGTCCCGCGATGCCGGCCCGCTCGTTGAGCGAGGTGCACTCGATATGAGCCTGCAGATCGTACGCAATCCGGACCGCGAGGCGTGGAATCGGTTCGTGGGGCTCCAGCCGGGCGGCAACGTGTTTCAGTCCTATGAGTGGGGAGAGGTGCGCGAGGCCCAAGGATGGCGACCGTGGTACGTCGCGGTCGCCGACGGTGAAGAGTGGGCGGGCGCCGCGCTGATCCTCTCGAAGTCGTTGCCGGGTGGGGTGGGGACGCTGCTCTATTCGCCGCGCGGCCCGATCCTCGGCTCTCACCCGGCCGCCCTCCCGGCGCTGGTGGAGGCCGCCCGGCAGATCGCCCGCGAGACGGGCGGTCTCTTCTGGCGTATCGAGCCCCCGGTCCTGTTCGACGACGCCGAACGCGCCCGCGGATTCGAGTCGGCGGGCTTCCGGGCGGTGCCGATGGAATGGTCGTACTGGAACCGGCCGAAGTACGAGATGCAGATGAGCATCGCGGAGGGGGAAGCGGCGGTCTTCGCGAAGCTGGGGACGAAGATCCGGACCAAGGTGCGCCACGCGGCCAAGCGAGGGGTAGTGATCGAAGAGGGGGACGGCGAGCTCGACCTCGAGCATTTCTACCGCCTGCTCCAGGACACCGGCATGAAGAAGCGGATTCCCGTGCGCGGGCTCGACTATTTCCGCGTGCTGCACCGCACCCTGATCAAGCCGGGGATGGCCCGCCTGTTTCTCGCGCGCAAGGACGCCACGCCCGTCGCGGGCGGCATTTCAGTCCGGTTCGGCGCCGGCGCGAGCCTGCTGTACCTCAGCAACGATTACTCGATGCAGCGCGCCGGCTGGGCGATCCAGTGGGAGATGATCCGCTGGGCGATCGCGCACGGCTGCCGAACCTACGACTTCGGCGGGACGGGGACGAACTATCCGCCCAGTGAGACCGACAAAGGGTACGGCGTCTATCAGTTCAAGCGCAGTTTCGGCGCCGAGATCGTCCGGTGGTACGGCTATGCGGATTATGTGTTCGACCGATGGCGCTATGGCGCCTTTCGAGCCATCGAGCGGCATCTGCCGTATGGCGAACGCGTCTTCATCGAATGGCCGAAACAGTGCCTCTACCGCCTGCGGCGGTCGCGGTCCACGGCGGTCGCCGAGGGGCACGCCGCCGGCGCCGAGAAGGACGGGAAGGACTGACGATGAAGCTGCTGTTTCTCACCGGGACCCTCCCGTATCCCCCCACGGACGGGTGGAAGATCCGCGTCTTCGCCTTCCTCCGTGCGCTGGCGGAGCGGCACGACGTGTCGGTCGTCTCGTTTTACCGGCCGATCGACGAGGCGCTGGCCGCCGACCGGTTGCGCGAGCATGGCGTCGATCTTCACGTGATCCCCCGGTCTCCGCGGTATTCCCCGGTGAAGCTGGCCCAGGGCCTGTTCGCGAAGACGGCGTTTCCGATCCTCAACTATCACCACCCGCAGATGGCGGAGGCCGTGAAGGCGGTGCTGCGGCGGCACGAGATCGATCTGATCCAAGCCGAGAGCCTGCACACGGCCCAGTACGCCCTGGGCCACGGGGTTCCCGCCGTCCTCGACCTGCACAACATCGAGTCGCTGCTGATGAAGCGGTTCGCCAGGCAGATCCCGAACCCGTTCAAGCGCCTGTATGCCGAGGTCACCTGGCGCAAGCTCGCCACCTACGAGCGCCAGGTCTGTCCGGCGTTCACACATTGCCTGACGTGCTCGGACGAAGAGCGGGTCCTGCTGCAGACGTGCGCCAACGTCGAGCGGGTCAGCGTCGTGCCGAACGGCGTCCACGCGGCCTCGGTCGCCGAGGCGCAGCCCGACGGAGCGACGGAGGACCGCGAGCGTGTGGTCTTCGTCGGCCGCATGGACTATCACGCGAACGTCGAAGGCGTGCGGTGGTTCTGTCATCGGATCTTGCCCCGTATCCGGGCCCGGCGCCCGAACGTCCTGTTCCAGATCGTCGGCGGCCATCCGGTGCCCGCGATCTCGCGCTTGGCGTACCCGGGTATGATCGAAGTCACCGGCTTCGTCACCGACGTCCGGCCCTACCTGGCGAAAGCCCGCGCCGTCGTCGTGCCGCTCCGTATCGGCGGCGGGACACGCCTGAAGATTCTCGAGGCCCTGGCCATGGGCAAGGCCGTCGTCAGCACCACGTTGGGAGCGGAAGGGATCGAGGCGGTGCCGGGACGGGACCTGATGATCGCCGATCGTCCCGACGACTTTGCGGCGCGCGTCATCACGGTCTTGGAAGACGGCGACGTCCGCAGGCGGCTGGGAGCGGCGGGCCGCCGACTCGCGGCGACCAAGTACGACTGGGGCCACATCGTCAAGACCTTGGAGGGCGTGTACGAGCGGTGCCTCGATGCCGGGCCGCGGTATCGGCACGCGCAGCCGGTCGCCTGACGATGTCAATGACGAGGGAAGGGCCGGGCCGCTTCACGCAGGGAGTCGGGCAGGGGCCGCGATGAACGTGTTCGCGTTGATGGCGACCAGTGAGGTCAGCGGGCCCACCCGGGGGCTGTTCCAATTGGTCGAGCAGACGAGGGACAAAGGCGTCCGGTTCCTGCTCGGGATGTTTCTGCTCGGCGGGCACCGGACCACCCCGGTCATCGAGGAGGCCCGATCTCGCGGGTATTGCGTCGAGGTGTTGGTGCAGCGCCGGCGGTACGATCCGGGCCTCGTTCGGCAAGCCGTGCGCATCATCCGACGGGAGCGACCGGCCATCATCCAGTCGCACGGCTATAAACCCGCCGTGATCGCGTGGATCGCTCGGTCGGTGACCGGCGTGCCGTGGGTGGCGTTCTCGCATGGGTATACGAGCGAGGATCGTCGCATCACGCTGTACAATCGCCTCGATCGTTGGCTGCTGCGGCGTGCCGATCGCGTAGTGGCGGTGTCCGAGGCGATGAAACGCCTGTTGGCCGCGAGCGGGGTGGCGCCGGATCGCATTCACGTCATCCACAACAGCGTGGATCCAGGCGATCACCCCGCGTCGGACGGGCGTGCGTTCCGGCGGCGCGTGGGGGTGCCCGATCAGGCGCGGCTCATCGGGGTCATCGGCCGGCTGAGCCGGGAGAAGGGGCAGGCGGTGTTCCTCGAGGCCTTCAGGCGGCTTGCCCCGGATTTCCCGGGCGTCCACGCCGTGCTCGTCGGAGACGGTCCTGACCGGGACGCGCTTCAGCGGACGGCCGGCGAAGCGGCGCTCGGGAATCGGCTGCTCTTCGCCGGCCATTGCCGCGACATCGCCGGCGTGTACCCGGCGCTCGATCTGGTCGTGATCCCGTCGCTGAGCGAAGGCTTGCCGAACGTGCTGTTGGAAGCGTTCGTGTACCGGAAGGCGGTGGTCGCCACCGAAGTCGGCGGCATTCCGGAGGTGATGCGGCCGGCACAACTGAAGTGGCTGGTGCCGCCGGGGGATGCCCGTGCGCTCGCCCTCGCCATACGGGAGGCGCTTTCAGAGCCGGCGGCATGCGAGGAGCTGGGCGCCCGCGGAGCGGCCTACGTGCGGGCTCAGTTCACGCCCGCCGCACGGGCGGAGCGGGTCGTTCAGCTCTATCAGGACGTCCTCGTCTCTAGAAGTGGAACGCCAGACCCGCGAGCAGGTGATTCGCCTGGACAGTCAGCTCTTGTCTCGACGTCCCGAAGGTGAAGGCGTGGTCGGCATAGGTATGCTTGTACTCGCCGAAGAGCGCGACGTGCCTGGTCACGAAGAATTTGACTCCCGCCAGCGCCTGCCATAAGGCGGCGGTGCTCGTATCGCTCATCCCGCTCTCGGCCGCGATGGCCCGGGTGATTTGAACCCCGCCGCCGGCCCCGACATACGGGTACCAACGGCCGTGTGGAAACGCCGGCGAGACGCCAAGCGGCCACCGGACCATGACGTTGAGGGCGATGAGATGGGCTCTGAGCCGTGTCCGACTCGTGGTGACACCGACCACAGGGCTATCCACATCGGATCCCGTCGCGTCGGCGTCCTGCTCCTTCAAGGTCGGGCGAAAGTGCATGTAATCGAGCTCGAGGCCGAGATCGATCCCGAGCCGGTCGCGCACCGCCGACGTCCAGGCCGTCGCCTTGAGCCCGAGCGAGGGCGAGTGCTTCAGCGACAAGTTCTTCGCCGTGTAGTTGTCGCCGATGGTGGGATCGGAATCGGTGACGGTGAGGTCTTGCTGGAGCGGGATCGACCAGCCTCCAAACCCGGCGATGGAGAAGTCCATCCCGCGGCTGGAGGGCGCCGCCGGCGCCGGAGGGGGAGCGGAGGCGACCTGCTCCGTTCTGGTCCGCAAGACCCGCGTAGGCGGCGCGGCCCGTGGCTCCTCGGGTGCCGGCGTCGCCGTCGCGGCGGCGGGCTTCTTCTGCACGGCGGGGGCGGCCGCCTTTCCTGCCCGTTGCATGGCCGCACGCGATTCACCGGGCGCCCCCAGCGCGCCGTGGAGCAGCCACAACATGAGCAGCAGGAACCAGGCGGCGGACGCGATCGGTCGGGTGCGTGTCACTCGTGCTCCTTTCTTCAAACGGCGCGGCCGCTCTACCGCCGCTTCTTTTTGATCATCCCTCGCGGCTTGTCCGGGTCCGGCGTGGGCTCCGCCTGGTCGTTCGTGACGATGGATCGCGGCCCGGACGGCGGGGAGGACGGCGGCTCCACCCGGCTGGGCCCGTTGCTCGGTGCCGGCGGCGCTGGAGGCGCGGCCGGCTCGGACGGCTGCGGCGGGGCCGAGGTAGGGGATGCGGCGACGCGTGCGCCCTGGCTGCGCCACGTCACGTAATCGAAGCTCCACCGGTAGTTCTGATCGTACTGTTTCGCATAGAACAGGAACGTCGGTCCCTTCTTGACCGCCCCCGCGAACGCTTGATCGCCGCGTTCCTGATACTTGGTGTCCCCGGTCTGCATGTACAGCCAGGCGTAGACCGGCGCGATCAGCAGGTTCAAATCGACGGCCGGCGTCATCCCGCCGCTGTTGTCGTTCGAGGCGCGGTCCGTATACATGAACGCCTGATCGTTCGGCAGCCACGCGTGGTCCCAGAGGTAATCCGCGGCGGTGCGCAGGATCGGGAGCACCCGGCTGTCCTGGGTCTTCCCGTAATACGTGATCAGCGCTTCCGAGGTCAGGGCCACCATGAACGGTCTCACGTACGGGGCCGTCTTCGTCACGAACCACGCGTCCATGTGCCGGAACGCTTCCTCGGCGAGCCGGGTGATGTCGGCCGAGTAGTCGTACGGCGAGCCCATGCGCTCCGCCAGGATCTTGCACATGAGGTTGTACGCGACCTCGCGGCTGTACTTCGGGTCGGAAAGCGCCCCGAGGCCGAATCCCGGTGTGCCGTAGGCGGCGTTGCGGGACATCCGGATCAGCGCGTCCTGCGAGTGGGTGTCGCCGGTCTCTTGGAAATCCCTCAACAGCCCGTGGGGGAAGATCATCCAACCGGCCACCTTGCCGTTGTTGGCGAGCACGTACCCATCGCGATACGCGTCTTCAGCCGCCTCGGCGCAGGTGAGCCATTTGGGATCCTTGGTGTAGGCCCAGATCTGATAGTAGATGCGCTCACCGTCGTAGTAAGTTGCCCCAAGGCGCTCCGCCCCGCTGCGCGACCGATCCTTGAGGTAGTTGCAGTGCTGCTCCCCATACTTGGTCATCTGGGACTCCCACTGCGCCAGGTAGGGGATCGGAGGTGGATCGGCGTGAACGGGGTGCGGCCACGTGGCTGCGGTCAAGAACGCGACCCAGACTGCTGTGAGCAGAACCGCCATCATTGCGCTCCTGGTGTGCGACTGGCTGTGGTCCGGGCAGCAACAAGCAAGCCACCCGCGTATGATTACGTACATTATCCTAAATAATTAAATGGATGAGTTGTAGGAGAAGACGTTGGGATGCCGGCTACTTCTGGCTCGTTCGTTCGGCTTCGCCCGCCAACTGTTCAGGGAGCAGGGATTACGGCGTACTGCGTACAAAACTGGACGGAGAGGTGCAAAGTTTGATGCCTTCGTAGCCCAGGAAGCTGGACCACCTCCCTCTGCGGTCGTTTCAGGGTCGTGTGTTGAGCAGGGAGCGCCGGGCAGCCGGGCACCTACAGCGCTCCCGGCGTCGTCGTGGGTCGGGAGCGCTGTGTTCGGGGTCGAGCCATACGCCCGGGCCATGCCGGCTCGGAGTCTTGCCGCCGGTTCACGCCGTCATCCATCGTGCCAAAGACCTACACCTCCACTGGGGTTCCTTCTGATAGTTGGTCTCGGGATTCTTTGTAAAGATGACGGCCGTCCGAGCCTTGATCCACCTCGAGAGACGTCTCGAATTCGCGCTCCTGCATGCAGATGGAGATCATCATCTTCAGCCTCGCCGTAGCGGCCTTGTCCTACACGTACGTGGTCTATCCGGCGCTGTTGGTCGTGCTCGGCCGTCAAGCCGCCTCGACACCCGTGCTGTCAACTCTCCCGGCGGTCTCGATCGTCGTCCCGTTCCACAACGAGGAGCGCTGGGTTGCGCGGAAGTTGGACAACACCCTGGCCCTCGATTATCCCGAGAGCCGTCTGCAGATCATCGCGGTCTCGGATGGCTCCACCGACGGGACGGCGGCGATCCTGGAGCGCTATCGGGAACGGGTCGACGTCGTGATCCGATCGGAGCGGCGTGGAAAGCCCAGTGCGTTGAATGCGGGGGCGGAGCGCGCCTCCGGCGACGTGCTGGTCTTCACGGATGCCAACGTGCTGTTGGAAAAAGGCGCGCTTCGTGCGCTGGTCGCCCGCTTCGCCGATCCGACGGTCGGCGGGGTGTCCGGCTGCGTCGCGCTGGTCGCGGATCGGACCGGCGAGCCGCTCGGGGAAGGTCTCTACATGCGCTATGAGCGATGGGTGTTCGAGCGCGAGAGTCGGCTGGCGACGATGATCGGAGCCGACGGCGCCTTGTTCGCGGTCCGGCGCGCCCTCTTTTCGCCGCTTCCGCAGGAGACGATCGCCGACGACTTCGACATCGCGCTCACCGTCGTCGCGGCTGGATCGCGCGTGGTGTTCGAGCCCGCCGCCCGGGCGAGCGAGATCGTCGTGCCCGACGTGCGGGCGGAGTTCCGGCGCAAGGTCCGGATGATCGCGGGCGGCTATCAAGCGATCCGACGCCACCGGCGTCTGCTGCGCGTCTTCGCCTCGCCGGTCGTCGCGTTCGAGCTGCTCTCGCACAAGGTGTTCCGGTGGCTGGTCCCGGTCTTTCTCGCCGCGGCCTTCGGCGCCGCGGCGGCCGGTCGAAGCCATCCCGCCTTGGCCACGGCCCTGGTGGTCCAAGCCGCGTTCTACGGGCTCGCGCTCGCCGGCTGGGCGAGCCGTTCGCTGCGCGCCTGGCTGCCGGTGTACGTCCCCTATTATTTTTGCGCCGTCAACATGGCCGCCGTGCTCGGCTTGTGGCGATACCTGCTCGGGCAGCAGTCGGTCATCTGGCACAAGGCCGAACGGTAGCCATGCGGGCCATCGACGACGTCATGGTCAAGATCCGCCGGAGGGAGACGCCCCTGTATGCCCGCCTGTATCGCTGGGCGAAAGCACTGCGCGAGCTCCACATGCCGGTCATTCCAGGCGTGCATCACGTCCTGTACGACGAGCGGCGGATCCGGCTGGCCGTCTGGCACACGATGCTGCGGGTCCTGTACCACGAGCCGCTCTTCAAGACGCGATGTGCGCGGGTGGGACGGAACCTCCGGTTGATCGGCGGGATCCCATTGCTGATGGGCACACCGATTCACCTCGTCATCGGAGACGACGTGACAATCTCGGGGGTGACCACGTTCGTCGGCTCGAAGATGGTCGAGCGGCCCGTGCTCGAGATCGGGAGCGGGTCCTACATCGGCTACCAGACGGGCATCGTCACGGGGCGCGGCGTCTACATCGGCCGGCACGTGCTGATCGCCAATCGCGTCTTCATCGCCGCCGAGGACAACCATCCGCTCGACCCGATCGCGCGCATGCAGAACCTCCCGCCGCCGATCGAGGAGATCAAATCGATTTGGATCGAGGACGGCGCGTGGATCGGAGAGGGCGCGACGGTCCTCAAAGGCGTCCGGATCGGACGCGGAGCGGTGGTCGGCGCGCACGCGGTGGTCACGCGCGACGTTCCCGAATGGACCGTGGTCGCGGGGAACCCGGCGCGGCCGGTGAAGAGCCTTCGCCCTCATGACGCCTGTGCGCCGATGGGATAGCATGCCGATGGAGCGGATTTCGTTGTCGCAGATCATCTACGCGCTCGACGTCGGCGGGTCGGAAACGCTTGCGCGGCGGCTGGCCCTCGGGCTCCGCCGGCGCGGGCGGTATGCCTGCTCGATCTACGCGGTGCACTATCGGGGACCGCTGGCGGACCTGCTCAAACAGGACGGGATCCCGTGCCGGGCATTCGGCCGGACCGGGAAATGGGACGTGGGGCCGCTCCTGCGCCTCGTGCGCCAGTTCCGGTCGGACCGGACGCGTCTGGTCCACACGCATCACATCGGACAGCTCCTCTACGGCGGCCTGGCCGCCCGACTGGCCGGCTGCCGGCTGGTGCATACCGAGCACGATTACTATTCGATCACCCGGCCGCGCGCCCAGCAGTTGTTGCGGCTGCTCACGCCGCTGGCGGACCGCATCACCGCGGTGGCCGAGCCGATCAGGGAGTTCCTGCGCGACCGGGTGGGCATCCCCGCACACAAGCTCGTCACGATCCAGAACGGCGTGGAGATCGAACGGTTCGAGCGCGCGTCTCCGGCGGACCGGGCGCTTCTGGGAATCCGGGACCGCGACGCCGTCGTCGCGTGCGTCGCCCGCCTGTCGCCCGAAAAGGGCCACGCCGTCTTGCTCGACGCCTTCCGCCTGGTCCTGGCCCGGCACCCGGATGCACGCCTGCTGATCATCGGGGAAGGGGACGAGCAGGCCGGCCTGGAGCGCCGCGCGGCCGATCTGGCGTTGAGCGGGCGCGTGCAGTGGCTCGGACTGCGTTCGGACGTGCCTGAATTGTTGGCCGCCGCCGACGTGTTCGTCCTGCCCTCGTTGCAGGAGGGATTTCCCATGGTCGTGTTGGAAGCGCTGGCGGCCGGGAAAGCCGTGGTCGCGACCGAGGTGGGGGCGATCTCCAAGGTGGTGCGGGACGGTGAGAACGGCCTGTTGGTGCCTCCCGGGGATGCCCGCGCCCTGGCCGGGGCGATCGGCTACCTGCTCCACGACCCGGCGCTCCGGCGCCGGCTCGGCGACAACGGCCGGGCCCTGGTCCGCGAGCACTTCGATTTCGAGGCGACCGTGACCCGCTACGACGAGGTTTATCGATCGGTGTTATCGGAAACCGGGCGCCTGCCGAGGGCCTGTGCGCCGGCCCATGCCGCCGATGTTGAAGGAGGACTATGAAGCCCGAGTTCATGAAGCATCTCGCGTGTCCGGTCTGCGGCGGGGCGTTTCAGCTCAGCGACGCGACCGTCGGCCCGGTGGCGGGCGAGATCCTCTCGGGTGTCCTGAGCTGTCGCTGCCGCACGTGGCCGATCCGCGGGTACATCCCGCGCTTCTGTGACCAGGACTACGCCGAGAATTTCGGTCTGCAGTGGAACCTGTTTCGGCGCACACAGCTCGATCGCGCGGCTCAGGACAACTCCGAATCCCGGTTTGCGAGCGAGATCGGGTTCCGCTTGGAGGACGTGGCCGGGCGCTTGGTGCTCGACGCCGGCTGCGGCATGGGTCGCTTCGCCGATGTGGTCGCCCGCTGGGGCGGCACGGTGGTGGGCATCGACCTGAGCGCCGCGATCGAGGCTGCATTCGACAACATCGGGGCGCGCCCGAACGTGCATCTCGTCCAAGCGGACATCGGGAAGCTGCCGTTCGAGCCCGGGACGTTCGACTACGTCTACAGCATCGGGGTGCTGCACCATACGCCCGATCCGCCGGGCTTTTTCCGCCGCCTGGTGCCGTTGCTCAAGCCGGGAGGAAGGATCGCCGTCTGCGTCTATTCGCGCGAGGTCGGACGGATCGCGCTCCTCAAACGCGTCGGGTACCGGGCGCTGCTCGGCCGCCTTCCCAAGCCGGCCCTGCTCGCCGTGTCGCGCGCCTGCGGCGCGCTCGGCTACCGGCTGGCCCACGTGCCGCTGCTGCGCACGCTCGTGGGCCTGCTGCCGGCCGTCGTCTATCCGGACAAGCCGAAGGAGTGGTCGGAGCTGGATACGTTCGACTGGCTGTCTCCCACGTACGAGTTTCGCTATACGCGGCCGGAGGTGCGTCGCTGGTTCGAAGAGGCGGGGCTGATCGACATCCGGGTCACCGACGGGATTCCTGGCTGGGTGTGCGTCACCGGAACCGCGCCCGCGGCCACGTACCGCCGGGCGGCCGGATTGTAGAGGCGGGAGGACACGAAGCACGGATGCCGCTCGCGTGGAGACAAGAGATGGCGAACGCGTGGGGGGCGCGCTTGCATCGCGTGGGGCTCGCGTTGTGCGCCCGGCGACCGCGCATCCTGATGTACCACTCGGTCGTCAGGGACGGGAGTCCCTATGCCCGGGCGTTTCCTGGCAAGTACGTGGAGGAGCGGGTCTTCATCCAGTCGATGGAGTACGTGAAGCGGTATTGCCGCCCGGTCTCGCTCGATGCACTCCTCGACGCCAGGGAACGCGGGCTCCGGCCTCCGTCCAACGCCGTGGTCGTCACGTTCGACGACGGGTACGCGAACAATTGGTTGCGCGCGTGTCCGATCCTGTGCGGGCTCGGCATCCCCGCGACGTTCTTCGTGACGACCGGGTTCGTCGATGGATCGGCCTCGTTGTGGACCGACGTCGTGGATCGGTATTGCATCGAGCGAGGACGGTTGCCGGAATCCGTGCGGGCGGCGGCGACGGGATCGACCGGCGGCCGCGAGGATGCCGTCGAGGAGTCTCGAGCGTTGAAGCGACGCCTGAAGGGAATGAGGCCCGACCGGCGCACGTCCCTGCTCGCCGACCTCGCGCTCGACGAGCCGTACGGCGAGGACGCCCGCGACGCCTTGGAACCGCTCACCTGGCCGCAGGTGCGCGCGCTTGCGGCCACACCGGGGATGACCGTCGCGCCGCATACGGTGTCGCACCCCTCGCTCGGGCACGTGTCCGGTGCGGACGCTCGCCGCGAGATCGCCGGGTCGCTGGCCCGCCTGCGGGAAGAAGGCGTCGATCCGTCGCCGGTCTTCGCGTATCCCTACGGGGATGACGCGGATTACGACCGCCGCCACACCGAGCTGTTGCGGGACCTCTCGTTTCGATGCGCCTTGGCGACGCGGCCGGACGTCGTGGGCGAGAAGGACGATCCGTACGCCTTGCCGAGATACGAGGGCAAGAACGAGATGCGGGAGTTCATCCGTCATGTGAGTGGAGTCCAAGGACTGATCAGTCGATGGAGGGGGAACGCGCATGAGCGAAGCAGCGGGGCTTGTTAAGGAGTATTTCGACCAGCAGTCGAACGTCTACAGCTCGTGGTACCGGGCGGACACGCCCGACGGCTGCGCCTTTCTCGAGCGGAAGGCGCGCGTGCTCGAATGCGTCGGGCCGAACGCCGGCGTGCTGCTCGACATCGGATGCGGCTCGGGCGTGATGAGCCGCGAGTTGGCGGCCCAGGCCTCCGAGTACATCGGGATGGACGTGGCAGCGGGGATGATCGACGCCGCCCGTGCGGCGACCACCGATCTCCGAAACGTCCAGTTCCGGGTCGGCGACGTCACCCGGATCGATGTGGCGAATCGGTCGATCGACACGGTCTGCGCGATCGGCCTGTTGGAATACCTCGATGATCCGGACGCGGCGCTCCGTGAGATGCGTCGGGTGCTCCGCCCCGGCGGGCGGTTGATCCTGAGCGTCCCGTACCCGTATTCGCCCTGGCGGATCTGGGAGCAGTGGGTCTATCTGCCGGCCCGGCGCGCATTGACCGCGCTCGTGCCGCTGCGCACGCCGTACCTGCTGACCCATCGCTTCTATTCGGTTGGCGAATACCGCCGGCTGACGGGCCGGCACGGTTTCCAGTTGGACCGCGTCGAGTTCTATAACTTTCCGTTGCTGCCCAGGCCGTTCGACGTGCTGGCGCCGGGACTGACGGCGATGACCGTGAAGCTGGCGAGCCCGTTGAGGCGCACGCCGCTCAAGTTCATGGGAACCGGCTTCGTGGCGCTGTCGACGGCCCGCTAGGGGAGAAAGGACGCGTCGATGTGCGGCATTGCAGGCATGGCGACGGTCACGCCGCAGGCGCTCGATCACCCGGAGCGCGTGCGGGAGCTGATGGATCGGCTCGTGCACCGAGGTCCGGACGAAGAGGGCGTGTACGTGAACTCGGCCCGTACGGTCAGCCTCGGGCATCGCCGCTTGCGCATCATCGATCTCAAGACCGGGCGCCAGCCGTTGGGAAACGAGGACGGCTCGGTGACGGTCGTGTTCAACGGGGAGATCTACGGCTACCGGGCCCTGCGGGACCGCCTGATCGCCCGCGGCCACCGCTTCCGCACCGCGACGGATACGGAGACGATCGTGCACCTGTACGAAGAGGAGGGGCCCGGCTGCCTGTCTCGGCTGACAGGCATGTTCGCGCTCGCCTTGTGGGACGAGGCGGCCGGACGGCTGCTGCTCGCACGGGATCGGTTGGGGAAGAAGCCCTTGTACTACGCGGTCACGCCCCGCGCCGTGCTGTTCGCCTCGGAGCTCGACGCGCTGGCCCACATGCCGGAGATCAGCCGTGAGATCGACGAGGAGGCGCTCGATGCCTACCTCACGCTGGGGTACATCCCGGCTCCGCTGACGATCTATCGCGCCGTCCGCAAGCTCGAAGCCGGGCATCGCATGATGATCGAGCGCGGACGTCTCCGCACCGAGCCCTACTGGTCCCTGAGCCCGACGCGTGAAGCGCCGCGCTCACGCGAGGACGCGCAAGCGGAATTCCTACGACGGCTGCGGGAGGCGACGGCCGTGCGGATGGTGAGCGACGTTCCGATCGGCTGTTTCTTGAGCGGCGGGGTGGATTCGAGCACGGTGCTCGCGATGATGGCCGAGCTCAGCCCTCAGCCCGTGCGGACCTTTTCCATTGGCTTTCCCGAAGAGCAGTACAGCGAGCTTCGGTACGCCCAAGTGGCCGCCCGGCATTTCGGGACCGACCATCATGAATACATCCTCGAGCCGGATGGGATCGCGGTGCTCGACCGCCTCGTCCAACACTTCGGCGAGCCGTTTGCCGACCCGTCGACGCTGCCCACCTGGTACCTGGCCGAGATGACCCGCAAGTCGGTGACGGTCGCGCTGACCGGGGACGGCGGCGACGAGCTGTTCGCGGGGTACCAGTGGTATCGTACGGCCCGTTGGCTCGACCGGGCCGCGACGCTTCCCCCGCGGCTGCTGAACGGGCTCGCCGCGTTGTCCCGTTCGGGGGGGCCGCGCCTTCTGCGGCGGGCGGGGAAGGCGGCGGCGCTGGCGTCGCTCCCGCCGGGCCTCCGCTATGCAACGTTGCGCCAGGCGGCCGCCGTGGAGGTGAAGCGCACGCTCTACGAGCCGGACTTCCTTGGCCGTGTCGACGGCCGGGCGCTCGGCTGGCTGGCCGCGCGCTATGACCAGGCACCCGGCACGGATTCGTTGAACCGGATGATGGCCGCCGACCTGGGGAGCTATATGCCCGAAGACCTGCTCGTGAAGGTCGATCGCATGTCGATGGCCCACGCGCTGGAGTGCCGCTCGCCGCTGCTCGACAGCGATCTCGTCGAATGGGTGCTGGCGCTTCCGTCGACGTGGAAGCTCCCGGGTCCCACCGCGTGGCAGGGGGACGGCGCCGGGAAGTGGCTGCTGCGAGCGGCGATGCGGAATCGATTTCCCGAGGGATTCCTGGATCGCCCGAAGCAAGGCTTCGTCGTCCCGATCGAGCGATGGTTCAAGGGACGGTTGCTGGACGTCATCCAGACGCGCGTGCTCGACGGCGGGCTCGCCGGGTTCCGGCGGTTCAATCCCGTGGGGGTGCGCCGGCTCGTGGACGAGCATCTCGATGGGCGTGCCAACCATGCGCAAACCCTCTGGGCGCTGCTGGTTCTCTCCGCATGGGCGGCGCGGTACGGCGTGTAGGGTGATGGAGGATCGAGTGAACGTGGATCAAGCCGTCGAGATACGGGTCCTGCCGGTCGACGATCGCCGGCCGCGTGGATCCGGCGCTGCGTGGGGTGTCACGGCGCTGATCGGCGCCCTGCTCCTGTGGCTGTACTGGCCGGTCCTGGTCTCGCTGGTGAGGCAATGGTCGATGGACGGGAACTATTCGCACGGGTTCCTGATCCCGATCATGTCCGCCTATCTCATCTGGGAGCGGCGGGCGGCGTTGACCCGGCTCGAGCCGGCGCCGAATTGGTGGGGCGCCGGGGTGGTCGTCGCCGGCCTGGCGATGTTCGCGGTCGGCCACATCGGCGCGGAGCTGTTCCTTCAACGGATCTCGCTCATCATCGTCCTGGCCGGATTCGTCTGGCTCTTGGGCGGAACGGACCTGCTCCGCCTGTGGAGCTTTCCGTTGGCGTTTCTCGTGTTCATGGTGCCGCTCCCGGCCATCCTGTTGAACGCCGTCGCGTTTCCTCTCCAAGGGTTTGCGGCTCAGACCGCGGCGTCCTGTCTGGTGGCGTTGAACATTCCCGTGCTCCGGGAAGGGAACGTGATCGCCCTGTCCCGCACGACGCTCGAAGTCGCGGAAGCCTGCAGCGGCATCCGGTCGTTGATGACCCTGCTCGCGCTCGGAACCGCCTTCGCGTACTTCACCGAGCGGGTCTTCTGGAAACGCGTGGTGATCGTGCTGGCCGCCGTGCCGGTCGCGATCGTCGCCAACGCGTTTCGGGTCACCGGCACGGGGGTCCTGGCTCAGTACTACGGGGACGAGGCGGCCCAAGGCTTCTACCACGACTTCTCCGGATGGCTGGTCTTCGTGGTCGCGTGCGTGATGTTGTTCGGCGTGGCACGGCTGGTGAGCCGGCTGGGCCGGGGAGCTACGGGATGAAGCTCTCGGCCCACGCCTTCGTCGGCCTCGGTCTCTTGCTCGGCATGCTCCTGCTGAGCCGGCAGTACAACCGGGAAGAGGCGGTGCCGGTTCGGCAGCCGTTCGATCACTTTCCCGCCGTGATCGGCGCCTGGACCGGGGAAGACATGGGGCTTCCGCAGGAGGTGCGCGACGTCCTGCAGGCCGACGATTTTATGATGCGGGTGTACCGCAATCCGGCCGGCGAGGAGGTGTCGCTGTTCGTCGGGTACTACCGAAGCCAACGGACGGGGGCCACGTATCATTCCCCCTTGAACTGTTTGCCGGGCGGCGGCTGGGCGATTCTGTCACGCGAGGAATGGCCCGTGACGGTCGGCAGCCGCCCTCTTCGTGTGAATCGCGTGGTGATCCAGAAAGGGTTGGACCGGCAGGTCGTGCTCTACTGGTACCAGGATCGGGGTCGGGTGGTGACGAGCGAGTATCGGGCGAAGGCCTATCTCGTGTGGGACGCCATGCGGCGGAACCGGACGGACGGCGCGCTCGTCAGGGTGTCGCTGCCCCTCATCGGCTCCGCTGAGGCCGCCGATCGGACGGCCGTGCAATTCTTGCAGCAGGTCGTCCCCCTGTTCCCCGCCTTCTTACCGGATTGACCATGCCTGAGTCGATGCTCCAGATCGCGCCCTCGTTCATCGGCCTGGCCGCCTGCCTGGGGTTGGCGTTTTTGATCGCGGCGCGCACCCGCCGCCGGCCGCTCCATTGGGCGCTGGCAGTGGCCCTGGTGGCCTTGGCCGTCGTGCAGTTGGGGAACGGCATGAGCCTGCTCGCGCAATCGGGGGAGGGGCTCTTGGGATGGCGGCGCGTCGCATTGGCCGGTGAGATCCTCCTGCCCGTCGGGTGGCTGTTCTTCAGCTTGGCCTTCGCGCGGGCCAACGCCGACGAAGTACTGCGCGACTGGCGTCCCGTGTTGGGGGGGATGAGCGCGGCCGCGGCCGTCTTCCTCGCGCTCGTCGGCTCGGAGGCGATGCTCCGCATCGTGTCGCCCGACGGCGCGTATGTCGGGCTCGGCCCGGCCGGCCGCGTCTTCGGATCGCTGTACCTGGTGGCGCAGGTCCTCATCCTGGCCAACCTCGAGCAAACGCTGCGGCATGCCGATGAACAGTCGCGGTGGTACATCAAGTTCCCGGTCGTCGGGCTGGGGCTCGTGAGCATGTTCTTTCTGTACGAGACCTCCGATCTGCTGCTGTATTCGGTGTGGCACGCGGAGTTGGCCTGGATGGGCGGCATGGTCACGACCGTCGCCTGCGGGTTGATCGGCTATGGTCTGTTGCATCGGCCGATCCCCGACGTGCAAATCTACATCTCGAAAAATGTCATCTCGGGCTCGTTGACGTTCTTGCTCGTCGGCGGCGTGCTGGCGGGAACCGGAGCGATCGCCTGGTTCATCAAGGGCTCGGGTCTCCCCGGCAGCATGCTGTTGAGCGCATTGTTCGTCCTGCTCGCGATCACCGGGCTCGTCTTCGTGCTGCTCTCGGCCCATGTCCGCCATACGGTCGGACGGTTTGCCGAGCGCCACTTCTTCCCGCACACCTACGACTATCGGGCCCGGTGGCTGGAAGTCACGGACGCGATCAGCGCACCCGGATCCCCGGAGCAGATCGGCTGGCGCGCCATGCAGTTGTTCAAGGGCATCTTCGGAGCGCGGACGGTCGCCGTGTGGGCCGCGTTCGACGGGGGCTCGCCGGGCTGGGTGCGGCTCGCCGCTCATCAAGCCAGGGAGACGCCGGGGCGGTTGAAGGACTTGGGAGAGATCCGGGCCTGGCTGGAGACCCATCTCGAGCCGTCGGGAGTCTCGATCGGAGATGGCGTACTGCCGCCGGGGCTGGAGGCGGAACTGGTCGCCGCCGAGGCCGCCGTCCTGGTGCCGCTCCGCGCGGGGCCGCGTGCCGTCGGTTGGGTGTCCTTGGGCGCGCGAGCGGACGGCAGCCTCTATTCGCACCAAGACAGGGACCTGATGCGGTGCATCGCCGGTCAGGTCGCGGACCGCCTCCAGCACCTGATCCTCGCCGACCGTCTGATCATGGCCCGTGAAATGGAAGGCTTCTACGAGTGCTCGACCTTCTTCCTCCACGACCTGAAGAACTTCATCGCGACCCTGTCGCTGGTGATCCAGAATGCGGAGCGCCACGGCGGCAACCCCGAGTTCCAGCGGGCCGCCATGGCGACGATCGGATCCACCGTGCGCCGGATGACCACCTTGATGGGCACGATCGCCGCCCTGTCGCGCGACGTGCGGCCGAAGATGACGGTCGTCGACGTGAACGCATTGGTCGACGACGTGCTCAAGGACTTCGAGAAGGCGGCGGGCGCGACGCTGATCAGGCAGGCGGCCCCGGTGCCGCTGGTCGAAGCCGATCCGGATCAGTTGCGGCAGGTCGTACTGAATCTCCTCCTCAACGCCCAGGACGCCGTCGGCACCGAAGGGCGGATCGTGTTGAAGACCGAGACCGACGGAGGCGCCGCGCAGTTGGTCGTCGAGGACAACGGCTGCGGGATGGATGCCGCGACGGTCGGCGGCCTGTTCCGGCCGTTCCGGAGCACGAAGGGCAGAGGGTTGGGAATCGGGTTGTATCAGTGCCGGAAAATCTTGGAGACCCACGGCGGGACATTGGACGTGGACAGCGAACCGGGCCGGGGCACTCGGTTCGTGGTTCGCTTGAACGGATCGCGAGCAGCCGAAGGAGAACGACATGACGAAGCCGGGATTGTTGATCGTCGATGACGAGCAGGACATCAGAGAACAGTTGCGGTGGGCCTTGGAAGACCGCTATGCGGTGCACCTGGCGGGTAATTCACGGGAGGCGCTGGCCTATATGAAGCGCGAACGGCCGCCGCTCGTCACGCTGGACCTCGGCCTCCCGCCTCGCCCCGATGAGGCGGTCGAAGGGCTGGCGCTCCTCGACGGCATCCTGGGCATCGACCGCCTGACCAAGGTCGTCGTGCTGACCGGGAACAGCGAGCGCGCGAACGCCCTGAGTGCGATCCAGCGCGGGGCCTATGATTTCATCCAAAAGCCCGTGCACCTTGAAACGTTGAAGCTGATCCTGGAGCGGGCGGCCTACGTCTACCAGTTGGAGCAGGAGAACCGGCGGCTGCAGCAACAGTCGATGCAGGAGGGGTTCCAAGGCATCATCGGGAGCAGCGTGCCCATGCAACACCTGTTCGAGACGATCCGCCGTGTCGCCGCGTCCGATTTGGCGGTGCTGATCGCCGGGGAGAGCGGGACCGGGAAGGAATTGGTCGCGCGGGCGATCCACCGGGAAAGCTCCCGGCGCGACAAGCCGTTCATTGCGATCAACTGTGGGGCGATCCCGGATACGTTGCTGGAGAGCGAGTTGTTCGGGCACGAAAAGGGCGCGTTTACCGGCGCGCACATGCAGCGCAAGGGCCGCATCGAAATGGCCCAGGGCGGCACGCTCTTCTTGGACGAGATCGGCGAGTTGCCGCTGCCGCTCCAGGTCAAGCTGCTCCGGTTCCTTCAGGAGCAGCAGGTGGAGCGCATCGGCGGGCGGGAATCGATCGCTGTCGACACCCGGATCGTCGCCGCGACGAACGTGAACCTGGTGGAAGCGCTCGAGCGGGGCGGCTTCCGCAAGGATCTCTACTACCGGCTGAGCGTGGTCCAGATTCAGGTGCCGCCGCTCCGGGATCGCGGCGAAGACGCCGTGTTCCTCGCTCAGGCGTTTCTCTTGCGCTACCGCGATCAGCTCAACGCCCGCGTCACCGGCTTGTCCGATGAAGCGCGCGAGGCCATCCGGGCGTACGAGTGGCCCGGGAACGTCCGCGAGCTGGAAAACCGGATCAAGCGGGCCGTGGTGATGGCGCACGGTACGACGATCCAACCCGGGGACCTGGAACTGGCGGTCGCCCCGCCGCCGGCTCCTTACCTGACGTTGCGCGAGGCGCGCTCCCAGTTCGAGAAGAATCTGATTCGCCAAGCCTTGGCCCGCACCAACGGGAACGTCACGCGGGCCGCCGAGGAGCTGGGTATCTCGCGCCAAGCCCTGCACGAATCGATGCACAAGTACGGGTTGGACAAGACGAAAGGCATTCCCGAGCTGCAGTAAAAGGCCTGACGCGGAGCGCTGTCCGCTTCGCGCTCCCGGGCGTCGCCCTGGACCGGCCGACCTCGCTTGACATTCCTCTTCATCCCCGCTAGAAGAGGACCGTTGAATTGCACCATGTTGCAGGCTTCATGACCAGGCAGGGTCCTCCTGCCCAAGCCGTCTCACAAACCCACCGCAGCGGTCAGAGCGTCAATCTAAGACAAAACCCTTCCGGACAACGGGGGATGGAGGACGTGGGATTGCCCCGGCGTTCCTCGCCTTCCTGCGAGGCTTCCGGGTCCGAGGCCCCGCTGTCGGATCTCTCGGTTCGGCTCGCGACCTCGGACGATGAGCGGGAGGCGATCTACCGTCTTCGCTACGACGTCTACATCGAGGAGATGAACGGGGCCGATCGGCATCTGGAGGCGGATCCCAAGCGGCGCCTGCTCCGCGATCCCTGGGACGAGCGGGCGCACCACTTCTATGTCGAGCAGCGCGGAGAGATCGTCGCCTGTGCGCGGCTGATCATGCGCGCCGACGGCCCGCTCGAGTGCGAGGAACACTTCGACCTCGAGCGGTTCGCCCCGGCCTTTCCCGACCGCGTCAGCATGACGTCCCGTCTGGTCCTGCACCCGGGGCGACGCGGCAGCCATTTGCTGAAGCAGTTGACGTGCGCCATGTACGAGTTCGTCTGCGAGCGCGGGCAACAGTTTAACTTCATCGACTGTCACACCCGTTTGCTGCCGCTCTACTCGCGCTTGGGGTTTCGCCCGTACCGTCCCGGCTTCAATCACGTCCAGTACACGTATGTGGTCCCCATGGTCCTCGTCATCGACGACCTGGAGTACCTCGAACAGGTCCGGTCGCCGTTCGTCCCGATCGCACGCCGATACCCTTCTTCCACCGAAGGGCGGGCCCTGTTGCTGTCGAGATTTCCGGATGCCGCGGTCGCGCGGTGCCGGCCGGGCGGGGACGTGCCGGCGATGCCCGATGCCCTGCTCGAGCGTTTGATGCAAGGGGAGGCCGCCCAATCCGAGATGCTGTCGGGCTTGACCGTCGAGGACGTCCGGTTGCTCGCCTCCCTCGGGCACTACGTGAGCTGCCGAACCGGCGACGCGGTGCTCCGTGCGGGCGACCCGGGCCGAGAGCTGTTCCTCATTCTGGACGGACGGTTCAACGTGACCGGGCAAATCCGCCACTCAGGCTCCGATGCGATCCCGGTGAGCAAGCTGCTTCGGGCCGGCGACATCTTCGGCGAAATCCGGTTCCTCACCGAAGAGATCCGCTATGCCTCCGTGGTGGCCGAAGAAGACTCGACCCTGCTCGTCTTGAACGCGAAAGCGATGGACCGTCTGGTGACGACGGCTCCGAAAGTCGCCGCCAAAGTCTTCCGCAACATTGCACGGATCGTGGTCGCGCGGCTCTGTCCCGCCGCTTGGGCCCCGCCCCAGTCTCCCTGAGCCCTGGCATGCGGGGTGGACCGAGATGATCGGGAACTGGGACTATGCGCTCGCCTTTTCCAGAAATCTCGGTCTGGTCTCCCCGGAGGAGCAAGACGCGCTTCGTCGCGCCTGTGTGGCCATCGCGGGCTTAGGAGGGGTCGGCGGCGTGCATCTCGTGACGCTCGCCCGCCTGGGCATCGGTTCGTTTCGTTTGGCCGATCTGGACTCCTTCGAGAGTCCGAATTTCAATCGGCAATATGGGGCGACGGTCGAGACGGTCGGTCGGTCGAAGGTCGAGGTGATGGCCGAGATCGTCCGGCGGATCAATCCCGATGTCTCCCTCACGTTGTTTCCCGAAGGCCTCACGGCCGAGAACAGTCGGTGGTTCGTGGACGGCGCCGACGTCGTGCTCGACGGGATCGACTTTTTTGCGGTCGACGCCCGCCGATTGTTGTTTCGATCGGCACGGGCCGCGGGTCTCTACGCGCTCACGTCCGGGCCTCTGGGATTCGGCGCGACACTGCACGTCTTTTCCCCGACCGGGATGAGCTTCGATCAGTATTTCGATCTGAACGACGGGATGTCCCGCGTCGACCAATTGGTCGCCTTCGCCGTCGGTCTCGCCCCGAAGGGATTGCACTTGCGGTATCTCGACCTGAGCCGGGTGGATTTCGCGCGCGAAGTCGGGCCGTCATCGGTGATCGCGTGCCACCTGTGCAGCGCCATCATCGGTGCGGAAACGCTGAACCTCCTGCTCGGGCGCAGCCGGCCCGTGGTCGCGCCGCATTATTTTCAGTTCGACCCGTATCTGCGCCGGTATGTCAAAGGGTGCCTGCGGCGGGGCAACCGGCAGCTCGTCCAGCGGCTCAAGCGGTGGCATCTGAAGCGGCGGCTGGTAAAAGAACAACCGGTCGTCCGCCTCTCTGCCGAAGAACGGGCGGACGACCGGATGGTAAAGGCGAAGTCGCCGTAGCGGCCGGACGAGCCTCAGAGGCGGCGCTGCTTCCTCCGCGCCCACCCCAGCATGGCGAGTCCCGACCCGATGAGCAAGAGCGTCGTCGGCTCCGGAATCACGTTGAAGGACAGGTTGCCTGAACCCTGGATCCGTCCATTCGTGAATGAGCCGAGGCTGAAGCCCTGCAGGTTCGTGTTGTTGCCGGCGAAGTCCGCCACGTTCAGCCCGGTGACGAACGGGCCGCTCAGAAAGCCACCGACCGGCTCGATGTTCAATACGACATGGAAGTCGCCTTTGGCCAAGTCGGGACCGAATACGTTTGCTTCGCCGGCGACTAAGCCCGTTGACTGGGCGACCAGGTTGCCGTTGGCAAACAACCGTAAGTCGAACGTGTCGTAGTTGACCTTGATGCCGCTGTTAAATGGGGTCGCCGTGCCGGTCGCATTGAAGTTGCCGGTCATTGTGTACCCCGGGCTTTGATTGAGCCCGCTGTTGATGACCGGGGTCGTGAAGTTGGTCTTGAAATTACTGAACGACCCGGTTCCCGTTTCAGTAAAGGTACACGGATTGGCGTTCGTACAGGTACCGGCCGGTGCGGTCTGGTTGACCGTCGAACTGTAGCTGAAGTCGACGATGCTGGCCGTGAAGGGACTTTGTGGCGCCCCCACGGCGGATGGATTGACCGTGAAGGATACGGCATGAGCCAACGGTGCCGACAACAAGAGCGCGAGCAGGCTCGCTACCGCGATCCCTACACGTTTGCGCGTCGATTGACCGAGTGTTCCTGAAACCTGCATTGCACGTCCTCCTCGAGTGTAGTGAGACTGAAGAGGAGTTATGCAGCCGCCATGCCATGTGAAACTTCCCGTGCCAGGCTCGTTTTTTGAAGCGAGCAGTCGTGCGGGGCTTGTCGTGTCAACTCTTCCGTCGTCGTGCGGGAGCGTGCGCGGAACCGAGCAGAGGCGATAAGGTGTTGACCGTGAAAATGCTTTTTGTTCGTGCTCGCTTGCGTGGAGTCAGGAACAGCGTCCATTGCGCTTAACAGCGGCATCGTCCTACAGCGATTCCGGCATGCTGCTCCATCCATGTCGGATGAGCTGGGACACGCGGCTCGAAGTTGCATGACACAGCTCACTCGGATGTCGCCGTTCCAATATCGGGTGCTGGAGGCGGCCGTCCGTGCGCCTTCGGGCGATAACTGCCAGCCGTGGTCCTTCTGCTTCGAGGATGCGCAGACGCTTCGGGTGGCCATCGTCCCTGAGCGCGCCGCCAGCTTCTTTGATCATGCACACGCGGCGACCTATCTTTCGGTCGGCACGGTCGTCGAAAACGTCAGGGTTGCCGCTGCCTGTGAGCACATGGAGATGGACGTCACGTACGGGCGTGACCCCACCGCCGCCTGTCGCCTTGTCTTCCGTCCCGATCCGCATGTCATCCCCGAGCGAAACCGGCTGTCGGCCTTGTTCCGTCGGACGGTCAACCGTCATCCTTTTGTGCCGCGTCCGGTGCCGCCGGGCGTGCTCAGAGCGTTGCTGGGCGACCCGGTCCCTGGTACATCGGTCGAGCTCATCACGACCCGGCCTGCCATTGCCGGCTGGGCTCGGGTGATCGAATTGGCCGACCGCATCCGCTACTCTCATCCGGTGATCCACGAAGAGCTGTTCGCCACGATCCGGTGGACCCCTGAGGAAGCGGACCGACTGCGAACCGGCTTGGAGGTGGACCGACTGGGATTGGGGCCGTTGGCGAGACCCCTGTTGCGATCGCTCAGGCCATGGCCGCGGGTCAAGCGGTGGTCGCGTTGGGGGCTGATCACCGCGCTGGCCAAGCAGTCCCACTGGCTGGCGCGCGCGTGCGGCGCGCTCGTCTTGGTAGCCGGCCCTGGAAAGACGCCCGCGGACTGGATTCGCGTGGGTGAGCAGGTGCAGCGGCTGTGGATCGCAGCGGAGGAGGCAGGGTGGCACACGCACCCCATGCCGGTGTGCCTCTACCTCGATCACCGGTACCGGCTCGAAGGTCTCACGCGCTTTCTCCCCGAGCACGCCCCTCTTCTGGCCGAGCTGCGGTCGGAGTTGTCCAGGCTGATCACGGATGGCGTGGGCGGCATGCTGTTCCGTCTCGGCCGTGGTCTCCCCGTTCGGGGGCGATCGGTGCGGCTACCGGTGGATGCCTTCGTCACCCCGTGCCCACACGAAGAAAAGCCCTCCCTCCAGCGACGCTGAAGGAAGGGCTTTCAATGAGACGGTGAGGGGAATCAGCGACGGAGCCGCCGACCAAACCACCCGAGGCCGGCAAGCCCAGAGCCGAGCAGCAGCAAGGACGAGGGCTCGGGAATCACGTTGAACGTGAGGTTGCCGGAGCCCTGAATACGGCCGTTGGTAAAGCTGCCCAGGCTGAATCCCGTGATGTTCGTATTGTTCCCTGCGAAATCGGCGGTATTGAGGCCCAGGATGAACGGGCCGCTCAAGAATCCGCCGACCGGCTCGAACGCGACGACCACGTGAAAGTCACCCTTGGCCAGCGATGGACCGAAGACGTTGGCTTGGCCGGAGATCAGCCCCGTCGATTGTCCGACGAGCTGCGGGCCGGCCCCACTGTCCGCGAACATCTTCAGATCGAAGGTGTTGAACGTCGCCCTGATCCCGTCGCCGAACGGGACTGCGGTACCGGACCCGCTGAACTGTCCCGTCAGGGTATAGCCTGGGCTCTGGTTCAGGCCGCTGTTGATGACCGGCGTCACGAAGTCCGCCAGCTTGAAATTGCTGAAGGAGCCCTGTCCCGTCTCCGTGAATTGACACGGAACGGCTACGGTACAAACTCCGGCCGGGGCGACCTGATTGACGATCGCCTCATAGCTGAAGTCAACCACGGCTGCCTGGAAGGAGGGCTGTGGTGCCCCGATCGCCCCAGGGTTGACCGTATAAGTCACGGTGGCAAGAGCCGGTGAAGCGGCGAGGATCGCCCCGAGGGCGACCGCCGTCAATCCGGCTCTGATCGACGATGTGAACATTGTTGAACCTCCTTGTGGGATATTCTCTACGGTGATGCGCGCATCCTTGACCGTGGGAAAAAGCAGGCGCTATGCCATCACGACAAGCGATGGATAACCAAAGAGTTACGAGAGACCGGCCCCCACGGTGTCAGGTGGGCTTGGCAGCGGAAACAGGCGCGATCCCAGCACCGGTTTTGCGAAGCCCTTGGGATGCAAGCGCTTTAGGGCAGGCGGGAGTGCCGACGACGCGGGTTCTTCTTGTTCGGCTGTCAAACAGAGCGGCATGCCAGGCGATCAGGACGGGGCTTGCCATTGGGACACACGTCACGGAGGACTATGCGGGGGACAGTACGGCTTGCGACGAGCGAGGCGGAGCGGGAGCGCATCTACCGGCTGCGCTACGATATTTACATCGAGGAGATGAAGGGCCAGCAACGGCATGTTGAAGCAGACTGCGCGCGGAGGCGGTTCGCCGACGAATGGGACGCCCGCGCCAGCCACTTCTACGTCGAACAGGACGAGGCCCTGCTGGCCTGCGCGCGGCTGACCTTCCGGCGCGACGGGCCGTTCGAGTGCGAGCGGGAATTCGAGCTGCCCCGGTTCATGCCGGACTTTCCCGATCGAGTCAGTATGAGTTCCCGCCTGGCACTGCACCCCAAGCTGCGCGGAAGTCATGTGTTGAAGCAACTCACGTGCGCCATGTTTGCCCATGCGCGCGACCGGAAGGTCCGGTTCGATTTCATCGATTGCCATCCTCGCCTGCTCCCGCTCTACTCGCGTCTCGGCTATCGAATCTATCGACCTGGCTTCAACCATCCCAAGTATACCTATGTGGTTCCCATGGTCCTCGTGCTGGACGACTGTGAGTATCTCGAGAAAATCGGCTCGCCGTTTGCGGTGGTCGCGCAGGACTATCCCCGTTCAACGGAAGGCACCGAGTTGCTGCTGGAGCGCTTTCAGGACGTGGCCACGGAGGTCCAGCCGGCGGTGTGCGATGCCGAGGAGTTCTGGGACCTCTTCAAATGCCGTCTCCTCGCGCTCGACCGGCCCGACGGGACCGTCGATATCCTGGACCGATTGAACGAGGAGGAGATGAAGCTCGTGATCTCCGCGGGCCATGTCGTGTCCTGCCGCGAGGGCGATGTCGTGTTGTGCGTCAACGATCCGGGCCGAGAGCTGTTCGTCATCCTGTCGGGGATCTTTGAAGTCAGCGGTACGATTGACGGACCATTCGGTCCCGTCGGTGTGTGGAAGCTCCTGCGAGCGGGTGACACCTTCGGCGAAATTCGCTTTCTCACGGAACACATCCGCTACGCTTCAGTCACTGCACGGTCGGATGCCCGTGTGCTCGTTCTGAACAGTAAAGCCCTGGATCGGCTGATGACCGGAGCACCGAGAGTGGCTGCAAAATTGTATCGAAACCTGGCGAGGCTCGTGGTGAGCCGGCTGCAGGAGCTGGCGCTGTAGCGCGGCGTTCGGCGCGTCGGAAGGTCGGCGGTCAGAGATCCGAATGAGTGGAATGCCGCGCGGAAGCCGCTAGTGCGGGAAGGGAGGTCGCGCATTCGTGTGCGACCCGCTTCAGGAGGTCGGTCAGCTTCGGGTCGAATCGGCTGCCTGCCAGACGCGTGATTCGGGCCAACGCGTCCTCGACCGGAACCGCTTGGCGTGACGGGTGGTCGGCCGTCAAGTGATCGAAGGCCTGAGCGATCGACACGATCCGGGCGAGGAGGGGGATGCCTTCCCCTTGCAATCCGTAAGGGTAGCCGGTGCCGTCGTAGCGCTCGTGATGGTAGAGGATGATCTGACCGACTTCGGCGGCGAGCCCGAGCGGAAGGACCATGCGGGCGCCGATTTCCGGATGCTGACGGAGTTGTTGCCGTCCCCGTTGGCTCTGATACAGCTCGTTCAAGGGCTTGCCGAACGCCAGCGAGCCCACATCGTGGAGAAGGGCTCCCAGCGCAAGCGCCTTGCGCTCCCCCTCCGTCAGCTTGAGTTGTTTGCCGAGCAGGGCGGCGTAGAAGCTGGTCCGATGCGAGTGATTGAAGAGATCGGCATCATAGGCTTCGAGCAGCTCCGAGAGAAGCGGAGCCGGGTCGCTGCATTCGGTCCATGAGGTATCGCCCTTCACCCGCGACCGAATGTCTTGGTACTGCTGCGCCAGGACCTTCCAACTTCGCGCCGCTTCTTCTTCCGATCCCCAAAGCCCCTCATTGCTCCTCAAAAACTGCCGAAGGCTCTCGAGCCGTTGCTTCTTGTTCAGCGTCTGACTGATGATCGCCAGCAGCTCCGTGACGTTGAAGGGCTTGAGCAAATAGGCTGCGGCGCCGTACCGAATCGAATCCATCGCGGATTGCAAGCTTCCGTATCCCGTGATGACGATTACTTCCACATCCTGGTGAGCCGATTTGACCCGTTGGAGCAGGTCGAGGCCGTGCTGATCCGGGAGCTTCATGTCGAGCGTGATCAGATCGATTTTTTCGTCCCGGAGCACGGAGAGCGCCTCCTGGCCGTTTTCCACGCTCTGCAGATTGTAAAAGGGACGGAGGATGACCTGAAGGGCATTGCGCGGCCCGATCTCGTCCTCGACGATCAGAATGGTCGGTTTGTGTGGGTCGGCGAACATCGTGGCTGGAATTACGTATCCCGTACGGAGAAGATATACGTCCGCCCTGGATTTCTGTCAAGAAAACGAAATGTTAGGTGCGCGGCGTGCTGGGGCTGCGGCTCGGCCCGGCCGATGGGACGAGGACGCAAGTAGGCGAAAGTACGTGTCTAATGAACCAAGTCCTGCCGCTCGCCGGAAACACTCGCGTCCGCAGGTGAGCCGTCATCACGGCGGATGCCGAGCATGTCCATCCGGTATTTCAGCATGCGGCGGCTGATCCCGAGGAGCGCGGAGGCGTGGGTTTGGACGTAATCCGTCTTCCGCAAGGCATCGAGAATGATCTCGCGCTCGAACTCCATGACGGCTTTTTCCAGCGAAAGCCGTCCGGACAGCGTTTCGCTGCGGAGGATATCGGAATGAATGTCGGTGCGTAGGGTGCTGGGGAGGTGTTCCGGCGCGATCGTCTGGCCGCCGGACCAGACGATCGCTTGCTCCACGACGTTCTCCAGTTCTCGGACGTTCCCCGGCCAATGGTACTTGGCCAGCACTTCCAGCGTTTCTTTGGCGAACTCCTGAAGGGGGCGTTTCTCCTCTTGCAGGCGCTGGGCGAGGAAGTGCTTCGCCAGCGCAGGGATATCCTCACGGCGTTCGCGAAGCGGGGGCAGGTAGAGGGACACGACGTTGATCCGATAGTAGAGGTCTTCGCGGAACGCCTTCCGCCGCAGCAGCTCTTCCAGGTTCTTGTTGGTCGCCGCCATGATGCGGACGTCGACTTTGAGCGCCTGGGTGCCGCCGATACGGGTGAACTCCCGTTCCTGCAGGACACGCAGCAGTTTGGCCTGAGTGGGGAGGCTGAGATCCCCGATCTCATCGAGGAAGAGACTGCCTTCGTGGGCCAACTCGAACTGTCCCATCCGCCTGCTTTGCGCATCCGTAAACGCGCCTTTCTCATGCCCGAAGAGCTCGCTTTCGATGAGGGTTTCGGGTAGGGCGGCGCAATTGATCGCGATGAACGGCTTGTCCTTACGCGCACTGTTGAAGTGGAGGGCCCGCGCGACCAGTTCCTTCCCGGTGCCGCTTTCCCCCGTGATCAGGACGGTCGTGCGCGTGTCGGCGACTTGCGCGATCTTGGCATAGATCTCCCGCATCGCCGGACTCTTTCCGATGAGGTTATCGAAGCCGTACCGGTGGGCGACCTGCGCCCGTAGGACCCGGACCTCCCGCTCCAACTCGCCGGTCTCGAGCGTGCGCGCGACGATCAGCCGGAGTTCGTCCACGTCGAACGGTTTGGTGATGTAGTCCGCCGCCCCCATTTTCATCGCATCCACGGCCGTCTTCACCGTCTTCGTGGCGGTCAGCATGACCACGGGCAGCCGTGCGTCATGGTCTCTGATCGTCTTGAGGACACCCAGCCCGTCCATGCCGGGCAGCATGATGTCGAGGAGGACCAGGTCGGGCTCGTGGGATCGGAACATCCGGATCCCCTCTTCCCCGTCGCCGGCGGACACTACTTCGTAGGTCGGTTCCAACACCATCTTGATCGAGGTGCGGATGCTGACCTCGTCGTCAATGAGCAAGACTCGTTTTTTCATGTGTGTTGTGTTCCCCGTGTTGAGGCGCGGCGAAGCCGAGCGGGTCGGTCCTCAAATTGACGAAGAAGGTCGTGCCGCGGCCGACGGTACTGGTGACGTCGACGGAGCCATGATGCTCTTGCACGATTTCATGCACGATCGTCAAGCCCAAACCGGTGCCCTCGTGCTCCCCGCTTTCGTGCTTCGTCGTGTAGAAGGGATCAAAGATATGCTCGAGGTTGCTCGGCGCGATGCCGGCACCGGTGTCGGCGACCTCGATTTGGACCCACGATCCATCCGGTTTGTTCATCCGGTGGGTCTTGACCGTCAGTCGGCCGCCCGCGTCGTCCATCGCGTCCATCGCGTTCAAGAACAAATTCAACAGCACTTGCTTGATCTGTTGCCGGTCGAGGAGCACCGGCGGGAGATCCGGCTCCAGGTGCTTCTCGATCGTGATCAACTTGCTGCCCGCTTTGACTTCGATGAAGTACAAGCAGGAGGCGACGACCTCGTTGATGTCCTCCGGAACGAACTTCGGTTCGCGATACCGGGCGTAATCGAGGATCTCGTGGATCAGCCGCTCGATTCGATAGACGTCCTCGATGACCACCTCGCTGAAATGCAGGATGAATTCGGCGTCTTCCCGTCGTGTGGGGGCAAGCTGGATGAACGTCTTGATCGACGTGAGAGGGTTGCGGATCTCATGTGCAAACCCGCCGGCGATCGTTTCCAGCGACCGCAGCCGATCAGTCCGCCGCATCAAGACCTGGGAACGTTTCAGATCCGTGTACAACATGGCGTTGTCCAGCGCCACCGCTGCGTGTTGCGCCAGGCTGGTGAGCAGGTGGAGCTCATGCGAGGCATAGTCCGGAGCGTCCAGGCGCTCGCCGAGATTAATGAACCCGATCAACCGATCTTTGTTGATCAGCGGGAGGCAGACTTCTGCATGCATGGCGGCCAGGATCGGCACGAGCGCGCGGCCGGCGGTGTCGTGTGCATGGTGGCGCAGCTCCGCTTTGACGAGGAGTGCGTGGCTGCAGCGAAGGTAATGCGGCAGCTCATCGGCGGCGGAGAGTTTCAAGGCGTGCAATTCCTCCAGACCGGGACCGAGGAAGGCGGAGAGCAGAAAGGCGTTCTTCTCATGGTCCAGCAGAAACAGTGAAACGGTTTTCAGGCGGAGGACGCGGCTGAGCGTGCTCAGGATCGTCTGCGTCAGCGTGGGCAGGTCGAGAATCGAGACCATCGCCCGGCTGAACGCGGTCAGCGTGTCGTAGGCGTTCTCCTTTTCCTTGAAGAGCGCGTGACCGACCACGGTTTCCATGTGCTGTTGGATCCCGGCCAGCAAGCCGGCGAACAAGGTGCTCGTTCCCAGGAGCAGTCCCGCCAACTGATACGAGACGATGCCGGTGAAGTAACGAACGATCGACAGGATCGCCAGGGAGAACAGGATGAGCAGCGAAAAGGCTTCGGCATAGGCGAGGACATTCGGCTTTCCCAGGGTGGGGGTGAGGTTGCGCAAGGTCGGATGCGACAACACGTACGAGCCGGCGACGGCGGCGATCATGGCGAGCAGGTAGCCGCAGGGGTAGACGGCGACGCCGTAGGTCGCGAGGAAGTCGATTCCCGACAGGCCGACGAACAGGAGCGCGCAGAAGAGGTAGCCGAGGCGGCGGGCCTCCGAAGTGTCGGCCGACGGCCTCGATGCCATATACAGCCGCCGGAGGCCGAGCGTGATCGTGACCAAGAAATAGACGACGAGTAATGGATGAAGCGGTCCTGCCTGCGGGTGGTAGCCCCAGAAGAAGCGGGTGGCGCCGTCGATCAGGCCGCCGGTCGGCAACAGAACCAGGACAGCAACACCGACCGTATAGGGGGTCCACACCGTCCGCGTTCCGGAGTTCTCGGGTCCGGCCAAGACGCAGAGATGATACAAGAGCGCCGGCACGGCGGTGATGCCGGCCAAGGAGAGCGATGCCCAGAACGAGGCCTCCGCCGTCTGTCTCGAGGAGACGGTCATGAAGGCGCCGATGGATTCGACTGCGAGCGCCCCGCAGAGCAAGGCGAATATCGTGAGCTTGGGGCTGTGCGGGGGCCGCTGGAACGCCCACAGACCGGCGAAGAGCGTGACGATCCCCGCGACCAAGGGCGGCGTGGATGCAAAGGTGGCGCGTTGAGAGATCGTGATCGCCAATGAGATCGGAACGAGGATCAAGACGAAGAGCAGCGAATACGCCACACCTTTGGTGACGAAGGATCTGCCTGTGATGGAGAGGGATGCCATGGATCTGAACGAGTACCGCGAGGTGGTCATACGCGGCCCCCGTTAAGTATAGCCGCCGAACGCTAAAATGGAGCCTGCTCGAGGAAATGAATTCCGCTGTAGAAATCAGGGCTTCGTGAGACAGGAGCAAGGAGCGACCGCGGGTGAAAGAACGGTCAGGGTGAGCGCTTTTCCGCCACAGCCACGTACGCTTGATTGGCAAAAGTGGAATAGATCCGCGGTTGAGAGGCGCCGGCGGACAGCAACAACATCGCCAGTTCTTGTCGGTCGAACAAGCGGCATGCCCCCTCACGGGCCCATTCCGTCAGTTTCCCCGAGGCCTCGAGCAACTGTTTCGCCTTCTGGAGGTCGCTCGGCCGTCCACCCAACGAGAGGAAGTTGCGGTAGAGCTGTGAGAGATCGGCCTCCGGCTTGAAATTAGTGACCAGCAGCTTTCCGCCCGGCGACAATACGCGCAGCAGCTCGCGCAGGGTAAAGAGGGGGTCACGCAAGTAGCCTAGGACCAAGCTGCATACGACCCGATCGAACCGCGCGTCGTGGAACGGAAGCGGGGCCTCCAGATCGGCGCAGGTCAGGCCGGCCTGCATGACCGCCTGGGGGCGAACGGTGACCGCGAATTTCCCTCGCAGCTCCGCCGCCACGCGGAGGAGATTCGCCCGTGCCTGCACCAGACCGTTCGGCACAAGATCAAGCCCGACATAGTGGATGGCGACGGGTGGAGCCGGCTCGGCTTGGAGCGCATGCGTGATGAGCATGAACATGGCAAAGTCGCCGTTGCCGCAGCCGGCATCCAGCACGCGCGTCTCCCGCTCGGCGGGACCGAGCAGTCGCTGCATATGATCCAAGAGATGCCAATAGTCGGAAAAATTCACGAGCTCATGCGAGCGGTCCAGATAATCTCGCCAGAAGGCCTCTTGCGTCGCTCGGCTCCGGTGCTGTTGAAGTCGCGTTCGTTCCTGTTCGATTTGAGACTCCCGTATGACCTCCTCCTCATCGGGATCGACGACCGTTTCCGCCGAGAGCGGATAGAACCATGCCCGGCACCGGGCGACGAGCCGTCTGAGAATCGGACGGACCGTGTCGGACCGATCGGAGAGCCGAGGGAGCGGTTCCGGGACGACGTGCCACTCCAGGCCGTAGTCGCCCAGCGCCTTCTTGATCTCGGCAAGCGCACTGCGACGAACCCAGCGATCATGCTGGCTGGAGACCAGCAGGACCGGAACCCGGAGTCGGGCGGCATCGGCCAACGTCGAGGGCAGATCTCCGTAGCCCTCTCTCGTCGCGTCCTGCAGCCAGGCATCGGCATCGATGTTGTAACCGAGAATGTTACTGATTCCCCGCTTGGCTCCCTGGAGCGATCCGGAAATCAGGTCCTCCTGGTGGACCGTGGCCAGTGTGTCTTGAAGATCCACGATCGGGGCCACGAGCGCGAGCAGCTTCACATGCGACAGACCGGAGATCGCTTTCATCGCGACCCGGGCCGAGAGGTTGGTGCCGAAGACCACCACAGGGCTCGCGGGCCATTGCCGGGCGGCATATTCCGTGACCGAGCGGAGGTCCCGCGCCATCCGGGTCAGCGTCGTTTCCACCATCCCGCCATCGCTTTCGCCGATGTGGTGGCTGTGATCGTACCGAAGGACGTGAAATCCGTTGCCCGCGAAGTAGTAGCCGAGTCTGATGTAGTCCCGCCGGGTCTCGCCGAACCCCGGCGAGACGATGAGCAAGGGAGCGCCCGGGGGCAAGGCGGTGTGGGGATGATCGTAGGCGAGGGCCAGGCGTTGCCCGCGCTCATTCCGGCATTCGAGTTGCTCGGTATGAATGCCGATCCGTTCAAGCGGCGGTTCGAGACGGTCGGCGGTCAGATAGCGGGCAAGCAGATCATGAAGCGGCTTTCGGCTCCCCGCATTCTGAACGAACCGTACGCCGGCGTCCACCATGCGCGGCATCGCGGCGGGCTCGGTTTCCCCACGCGAGGGAGAACGCACCCAGACGACTTCTCCGGATAGCTGATAGTCCTGTGACGCGCGACCCGGATCCACGGGCGGAGCGGTGAAACGAAGCGCGATGCGTTGGCCCGTCGATCCGCCGAACGGCTGGAGGCGCAGCCCGGCGCCCGTCGCGCTCAGGTTGAGAAGCGAGCCTTCGTGGCGCTCGCCGGCCTGCGGTCCTTCGACGTGGACCGGAACGGCAAGCGCGACGCGTGGAGACTGGCGGCGTTCGATGGAGCGCCCTTCGTCGAGTACCGATGGCCCCGGCGGCTGTCCCGGTGCCGCGCCGACGTCCGAAGACGGCAGCTTGGCAAGCAGCGCCGAAACCTTCACGGCGACGGCTCGGGTACGGAGGCCTTCGAGCAGAGACTGGAGAATTTTTGCCTCGACCTCGCCCATGGCGGAAAACCGGATCGCCAGGCCCATGAGCGGGGTCAGGGCCTGGCGCCGGGTGTCCTCGTGCGGTTCCCGTAGGCCCACGACGACGGCCGGGATTTCGAGTACGCCCACCTCGCTGACGAAGGCCAGACGGACCGGTTGCCCGGGGTGGGCGTCGACTCGCCCGCGTAAGGCGAGATAGATGCCGCCCCGGCTCATGTTCAACGCCGTACCTTCCCACGTCGTCCCGTTCACACTGGCGCGCGCTTCCATTTCGATATCGTATCGAGGGGCCTGGCGACGCTCGGTGAAGCGTTCGGTCTCCTGATCGAGCTCTCCCGCCGCGGGCTCTGCCGCGCTGGCGGTCCGAACCGGAGCCGAGGGCTTCTCAGGCGCGGCCTGAGCGCTCAAAGCCGTCTCCTGACGGAGCGCGCGGACGGTCTGAAGAAGTTGCTCCGCGGTCCCGAGAATCCGCGCCAAAGGATCGGCCAAGCTGGCCATGCGTTGAAGGGCTTCGACTTGGCGGCCTCCCCCGATCGGCCGGATCACGCCGATCGTTCCCCAGAAACGTCGTTGCGGATCATAGAGCGCTCCGGCACTGATCTCGACCTCGACCGGGGGGCGGGTCGGTTCCTTGGGACGTAAGCGCAGACGGAATCGCCGCGTCGCGCGGAGATCCGATCGCCGCTCGTTGAAACGCCACTGCGCGGTCTCGAGTTGATCGGACGGAACGAGCAGTGAATAGTGTCGGCCGATCAGTTCCTGCGGTTGAAAATGCAGGAGGGCTTCGATATGGGGGCTGACATAGAGAAAGCGGCCCTCGGCATCGAGTTCGTAGACCGCATCACCCAAGTTGTCGATGAGCCGGAGATAACGGTGCTGGGAGAGATCGAGCCGGGCGCGTAAATCCCGTTTCTCGAGCACTTCACGCGCCACCAGGGGGAGTTCGGCAAAAAAGGTCGGGGTGCTCTTGAATAAGCAATAATCGGCGCCCATGTGCATGAGCTGGAGGGCCCCGGCTGCGTCCCGTTCCGCCATCACGATGATCGCGGCGCGCGGGGCTCGGCGGCGGATCTCGGTCAAGAGACTTTCGGCGCTCTCGCCGAGCAGAATTTCGTCGAGCAGGAGCAGGTGCCAGTCCTGCTTCGAAGCCCATTCGAGGGCTTCCTCCCGGCTGTACACGGCTTCCACGCGGCAGCCGGGGTAGAACGCGCGCAAGCTCTTCGTGACCCGCATGATATCTTCAGCTTGCGTACTCGCCAGCAGGATGGTGACGGCGTCAGGCGGCATGGGAGGGTCCGGACCGGAGGGTGGGCAACGGTCCCCGGACGGCGGGGAGGTACAGGGAAACGAGTGCGGGCCCGCTAGGACGAGGAGGCTGGCAGGACGGAGGGACGGAGTGAAGAACGGGGGCGTAGTCGGCGGCGTGAGTGATGTACGGACATTCCAGTATCGACATCGGCGTGACCGTCGTGAGCAAGCCGTGGCATCAGGTCAGGAAAACGCGCGTGCTCCCGGAAGAGGGGTCCCTCGAGTCGTTCGGTCCGCATTGCTTGCAAAGTCGCGAGGTAAGCTGCCATACGGTCGGCAAGCAGTCAATTAGACTTAGGGCCTACGGTCCCGGCAAAGCAACCTGTCACACCAGGCGAACAGTCGCCTGGCCCGGCCGCCCGGTCGCGCTGAGGTCGATGATCAGACGTCGGGAGGGCCGCCGTCAGTTTGACGCGGTTCGGTGGTCTGCCTGACAAGCCCCGGGAGTCATGTACAGCAAATAGTTCCCCATGCCGTGCTGCACCTCCTGATCGTGCAACGGGTGGTGATAAACCATGGTCATTTCATAGTCGTGATCGGCTCGCACGGAAAAGCCTTGCCCATCCCGGTAGACTTGATGTGGCTGAAAGGCGATGAACCGACCATCCTGCTCGACATCGGGAACGGTGCGTAGGAGGGTACGCTGAGACGTTTTGTCGTCCAGAGTGATGAGCAGGAGCTGATCGTGCCCATGGGGGTAGGCGAATTTCACGCACCCGTCCATCCGAAACTTGAGTGGTGCGGAGAGCACATGGACGCCGGGCTTGATCTCAATGCCCTCATCGGTTTGATCTTTCCCTCGTTCGCCGAACTTGCTGTAGCAGACGATGTTGACACCGACTTGATAGACTTCCATCTCTTTGACGGGAGACCCTTCCGGCGCCATTTCCATCGTAAACGTCGCCATGACGTCCTTCGTCGGGGGCGCCTTGTGGTAGAAGGCGACGACCGACATCAGCTTCTTGCCCTTCTCTAGCTTGACGCCATAGCCCTCGGGAAAGCGCGCTTCGGTCATTTCGAGGCCGGCGCCGGCAAAGAACAGCGGTTCGCCCGGGCAGGAGACGCTTTCCTTGTCGTTGTTCAGCATCAGGATGTGATGCAGATAGTTCTTGGGGAGCGGCTTTCCGTCCTTGGTGAACACCGCCGATCGGTAGCCGACCAGGTACATGTCTCTCGGTAACTCGAAGATGTGCTTGGGCATGCTGGCGGCCAGCTCTCCGTCGTGGGAGGACGGCAGATCGATCGGACCGAAGGTCAGCGTGACCGTATTGCCCTCGATGGTGACCCGAGTCGTGGTTTGGCCGTCCAGTGTGGGGACGGTGTGATGGTCGTGAGCGCCGCCGGCATAGGCCGGTCCACCGAGAGCCACGAGAACGAAGACTAGCGCAAGGCGTCGCATGCGGATTCCTCCTGGAAGATTTGGCCTCATGGGCTCAGTGTCGTAAATGAAGGCCGGCGGTTGCAAGCAATTACCACGGAACAAGGATGTAGGAATCCGCAGCAGGACGACACCGGATCAAGGCCGACAGGGCTAGGGGCCTATTGCGGGCGTTGGCATTCCGGGCGGTACGCGTGTCCAGGTGTAGCTCCCTCCCCACTGGCGCGGCGGAATATTCTTGCGGTCCCCGACCCGAGTGTACCACCAGACGCCGCGGGCCTCGGTTCCGTCCTCGGACAACAGCAGATCGAATCCCCCTTCGCGGTCGTTTCCCGACTGGCGCCACGTGCCGCGCCAGTGCCGGTCGTGAAACTCCAGGGTGGTGATCTGTCCCCCCTGCCAGGTGTAGGTGCCGTTGCCCTGAGCATCGAGGGTCGCTCGGTACGTCTTGTCTTCCTCCTGGACATCCCAGTCGCCCTGCAAAGAAGTGCGCGGGTCCGACGGCTCGGGCCCGTCCGCAGTGGTGAATGTGAAAGGGAGAAGCAGGGTGACGGCGATCAAGACAATCGGGACGAACGGGTGTGCTCTGCGATGAACATTCGCCATTCGAGTGGGGCAGCGGGATCGTCTCCGGCTAAGCCGACCGGGAAGCTAACGTCTCGGACGCTATTTGTCAATTCCTTTCTGATTGCTGACGAGGATGACCGTCGTATTGTCTTCTCCGCCCCGGCGATTCGCCTCGTCGATCAGCGCCCGGCAGCGTGCCCGAGCCGAGAGGGTTGGCCGCTTCAGCACCGCGGCGATCACGTCCTCGGTCACCATCTTCGTGAGCCCATCGGTGCAGAGCAGCAGGATGTCGCCGTCCTCAAGCGGCAGGATGCTGATGTCCGGTTCGACCTCCGGTTCCGTCCCCACCGCGCGCGTGAGCACGTGACGCAAGGGGTGGTCTTCTGCTTCCTCCTCGCTCAGTACCCCGCTGTGAATCGCCTCTTCAACGAACGAATGGTCGCGCGTGATCCGGCGCAACGTCGCATCCCGGAACAGGTATGCCCGGCTGTCTCCGACGTGAGCGACAAGAGCGGTGGGGGACGGACTAGGCAGGACGACCAAGATGACGAGCGTCGTCCCCATCCCCATCAATGCCGGGCATCGGACCGCTTCGTCTCGCACCGCCTGATTGGACCGTGTCGCGACCTCACCGAGCAGTGTGCGCACGGAGTCCACGTAAGCCGAGTCACCGCTCAACACCGCCGACTTCCTGAGCTCCTGGACGGCCGTATTCACCGCGATCAGACTCGCCTCCCGGCCGCCTGGTCGTCCTCCCATCCCGTCGGCGATCGCCCACACGCTGAGGTCGTTGCAAACGGCAAAGGCGTCTTGGTTCGAGGGGCGGACACGACCAGGGTCGCTCAGGCCGATTCCCTGCCACCGGGCGGGCGGGGAAAGGTCAGGGTCAACGCGTGCCATAGTGGCAAGAATCGGCCCGGGGGCCGCGGCGGCAGGCGTCGGCCAGGCGGCAATAGAGGAAGTCAGCCAGCGCCTCGAGGTTCCGCACGTCGGCCTCGTTGTACTGCAGGAGCAGTTCCAGCGCCGAGGATGCACCGTGGCGCCATCGCATCCACAGCCGTACGGCATCCCAACCGTCGAGACCTTGGAGGTGCCTGGGGCGCTCGATGCCGGCCAGCGGCTCGATCTGCTTGAGGCCGCCGCGCAGCCCCAATCGCTTTGCCGCGAAGCACAGGTCCATGTGGGGGAGGTCGATCCGTAGTGTCGGAAACTTCGCCAGGAGATAAGGGACATCGAAGATGCGTCCGAAAAACGTCACGAGGAGATCGTACCGGGACAATTCGGCCGCCAAGCGCTCGGCGGTCAGCGACTCGCCTCGGACCAGCGAGGTCAAGCGGCCCTCGCCGTACAAGCCGACCACGGTGACCTCTCCGGCCCAATGCGGGCCCCCGGTCGTCTCGATATCGAGGTACACGGCGCGCGGCCGGAACTCCTCATACAACCGCCAATGGTCCTTGGCCTTCAAGCAGGCGGCAAAATACCGGGCATCCCCTTGCTCGAGATGCCGGTGTGCCGCCGCGAGAGCCTCGTCATAAAGCATTTTCCGAGGACGGCTGATGGCGGGCAAGGTATCGGCGGCGAGGAAAGCCTGCCAGTCGGACACGCCCGACTCCCAAAGCCGGCGCTCGGTGGTGTCCCCGATGCCTTTCAAGAGGACGAATGTGGATCGAATCATACGGCAGCGGCGCGATTGTAGTCTTGCTTTCAAGTCTGAAACAAGATACATTCCGCTCGATTGCGTTGAATTGTTGAATTTATTCCATGACGGCACCCGGTCCTCGCAAGATCAAGCTCTCCATCGGCGGCGTCACCCTGGAAGCGGAACTCAAGTCGAACAAAACGGCGGACGAGATCTTGGCCGCCCTGCCGGTGGACGCCCCCGTCAACGTGTGGGGAGAAGAGTTCTATTTCAAGCTTCCCGGTGTCAAGGACTACCGGGAGACGGCGACCACGCAGGTGAAGATCGGCGATATCGCGTTCTGGGGAGTGGGACAGGTGCTTGCCATCTTTTTTGGCCGCACCCCGATGAGCACGGGGCCTGAACCGGTGCCGGCGGACCGTGTCAACGTCGTTGGTCGGATCCTCGGGGATGCGGCGCAACTCAAGCGCGTCATGGACGCGACGCGTATCAGGATCGAACAGGCCTGACGGATTGCCATGAAGCTGTCAAAAGGGCGCGTGCATCGATTGAGCGAGTCCTTGGCTGCAGGGCTCGCGGAAAAAGGGCACCTGGACGTTCGCGACCGGACCGGCTTGGTCCAGGCGCTCGAGGCCGCGATTACCGAGGAACTCTCCGTCGAGGATCGGCTGAACGCCGAAGTGCGTGCCTTGATGAAGCAGTACGACGCCCAGATCGAGCGCGGCGGGGTCGACTATCAGAAAATGTTCACGATGATCAAGAGCAAGCTCGTCCGGGAGCGAGGACTGATTCTGTAACCCCTGAAACGCGGACCGAACGTGAACCAGAGGCCATGTCGGTATCCGTCTCCACGTTCACCGTTCCGCGCGTGGTGCGATGCTGCTCAGCGAAGACAAGCTCAGCCATCTGTCCCACGTGATTCTGGGCTGTTTGAAACGGAGCCCGCATGCCCGGCTCATCGGCGACGAGACGCAGGCGCTCCGTGAAGTCAAGCGAATCCTGGCGGCCGAGGTCGCAGAGGAGGAAGCCTTGGACCGGGTGGTGCGCGCACGGCTGGCGTCCTATTCGAGGCCGGTGGTCGAGGGAAGCGCCGAGTGGGACGTCCTGTACCGCAAGACCTGGGAAGAGGAGCTTCAACGGAGGAAGAAGCCCTGAACTCGCCATGAAGACCGTCCTGCTGATCTCCGTTATGATCGTGTCGCTCGCGGCCTTCGGCTGCGCCTCCAAACCGAAACCCCGAGTGCCGCTGCCGCTCCGATCGACCGTCCCGCAGGAGATCGCGGTCATCAACGCGCAAGCGATCCAGGCGTATCAGCAAGGCCAACTGGAGCAAGCCAAGGCCCAGTTTCAGCAGGTCGTGGCTGCGGCGCCGTCGTCCGCCGAAGCCCACTACAATCTCGGTCTGACGCTGTATGCGACTGGGAACGCCGAGCAGGCGCAACAGCACTTCATCGAGGCGGCGAATTTGGCCCCGGGCGACAAGGTGATTTGGGATTCGCCGGCGTTACGTCAATACGGCTCCCCCGATACGAATATTCCCAAGGCCCCGAAGGATCCCAATGCGGCGAACCAGCGGCCGGGGTTCGGCGGCATGCGCCGCTATTAAGTCCGCTTAAAGAGGACGGAGATGGCGAGGCAACCGGACGTGGGCGACAAGGCCCCGGACTTTTCCCTTCCCGATCAGCACGGCAAGCCGGTCGCGTTGAAGTCCCTGCGGGGACAGACCGTGGTGCTCTATTTTTACCCCAAGGACGATACGCCGGGTTGTACCAAGGAGGCGTGCGGATTTCGTGACGCTGAAGCGGTCCTGACAAGAGCCGGGGCGGTGGTCCTCGGCGTCAGCTTGGACGGGGCGCAAGCTCACCAGAGGTTCATCGAGAAGTACCGCTTGCCGTTCACCCTGTTGAGCGACGAGGATGCCGCCGTCTCGAAGGCCTATGGCGTCTACAAGCAAAAGAACATGTACGGGAAGAAGTTCTGGGGCATCGAGCGCAGCACCTTCGTGATCGACAAGACCGGCACGATCAAGGCCGCGTTTCGAAAGGTCAAGGTGGATGGCCATGTCAAAGAGGTCCTGGACGCCGTGAAAGCTCCCTCGCCGGCGGTGTCCTGATCCTCGTCTCGACCGGCGCACGTCCGGCTCGTTGCGTCGCCGCTCCCGCGACGTCTTCGTCATTCCTCTTCACTGAAGCATCTTGTTGGAGGTCAGGGCGTGAAGCGTAGCCCCCGGTCCAAACGTCCGACTCGGCCGAAGTCGGCCTTGCCCGCCATGATCGTCCCGCCGCCCGGGCCACGCGCCAAGCAATGGCTTCGCCGGGACGAACAAAGCCTCTCCACGTCGCTGACGCGCATCTATCCGTTGGTGGTCGAGCGGGCGCAGGGTGCGATGGTGCAGGATGTGGATGGAAACCGCTACCTGGATTTCACCGCGGGGATCGCCGTCGTCTCCACGGGCCACGCCCACCCCTTGGTCGTTCGGGCCATCCGACGGCAAGTCGGACGCTTCATTCATATGTCCGGGACGGATTTCTATTACGCCTCGCAAGTACGCCTCGCGGAGCGCCTGGCGCAGCTTGCGCCGATCAAGCGGCCGGTCCGGACCTTCTTCAGTAATTCCGGTGCCGAAGCGATCGAGGCCGCGTTCAAGCTCGCTCGCTATCGGACGCGTCGCCCTCTCATGATCGCGTTCCACGGCGCCTTCCACGGCCGGACCATGGGGGCGCTGTCGCTCACCGGGAGCAAGGCCGTCCAGCGCCGACACTTTGCCCCGCTGGTGCCGGGCGTCACGCACGTCCCGTATGCGAACTGTTATCGGTGTCCGTACGGACTGCGCTATCCCTCGTGCGACATCCATTGCGTGGACGTCATCCGGGACGTGTATTTCAAGAGCACCGTCCCACCCGAGGACGTGGCGGCCATCATCGTGGAGCCCATCCAAGGCGAGGGCGGCATCATCGTGCCGCCGCCCGAGTTCCTGCCCCGGCTTGCGAAGCTCTCGAAAGAGGCCGGGGTCCTGCTGATCCTCGATGAGGTGCAGACGGGCATGGGACGGACCGGCCGGATGTTCGCCGCGGAGCACGCGGGTGTGTCGCCGGACATCCTGGCTGTGGGGAAAGGCATCGCCTCGGGTCTGCCGATGGGGGCGACGATGGCGTCGGCCGACGTGATGAATTGGCAGGCGGGCTCGCATGCCAACACGTTCGGAGGAAATCCGGTGGCATGTGAAGCGGCGCTCGTGACGATTGACCTGCTCGAAAAACGCCTGATGGCAAATGCGGCGGCGATCGGAGACCATCTGCTGAAGCGACTTCGCGAGATGCAATCACGGCACCGGCTCATCGGCGACGTCCGCGGACAAGGTCTCATGATCGGCCTCGAATGCGTCCGTGACCCCGAGACGAAAGAGATGGCCGTCGAGGAGCGCGATCAGATCGTGCAGCGTTGTTTCCAACGCGGATTGCTCCTGCTCGGCTGTGGGCAGAATGTCATCCGCTTGGTTCCCCCGTTGACCATTACGAAGCGTGATGCCGACACGGCGGTAGACATCCTTGAGTCCGTCTTGACCGGGGTCGAGCGTGGGCGGACCTAGCACCATGCCGCGTCCCGCTCGGTGCCTCCCAGCCTGGGCGCTCCTCCTCGTCCTGATCGGGACGACGAGTTCCCTGTCGGCCGCGGCGAAGGTCCCGGCGAAGCTGATCGTCGAGGATGCGCTCACGTGGCCCGGTCAGACCGTCCGTCTGGAAGCTCGATTGCTCCGTGACGGCATTCTGCTGCAGCCCGGCTTGGGTGGAGAACGGCTCGAATTCTTTGTCGGGGGGAAATCCGCGGGGTCGGCCCTGACCGGCGGGGATGGCCGGGCCGTCTTGGAATTCACCCCACGGATGCGCGGAAACCTGTCGATCACGGCACGACTTGGTGAGAGCCCGCGCGTCGAACCCGCCGAAGGCCGCGCCACGTTGTTTTCCTGGGAGCGGCGCCGTCCGATCCTGCTGGTCGAGTTCGCTGCCCTGGTCGAAGAGGCCGACCGGACCCCCCTGCCGTTCCCGACCTTGCCCGGCCCGGCGGCCGTCGCGGTGCCGCGGCCCATCCCCCAGGCCGCCGAAGAGCTGAAGCGCCTCACCGCGTATTATTTCAACGCGGTGTACCTGGCCCGCGGGTCGGCCTTGTTGCCGGCCGGCTCGCACGCCGTGCGCGATTGGTTGGCGCAGCACCAGTTCCCTCCAGGCGTCACCGTTGTGCTGAGTTCCAGCAAAGAGTCCTTGGCCGAGAAGATCGAGGACCTTCGAAAGGAAGGGTGGGACAACCTCAAGGCCGGCATCGGACGGACCCTCGATTTTGCCGAGGTCCTCGTCGAGCAGCGTATGGAGGTCGTGATCGTACCCAGGCCCGAGGGCGTTCGCTTGCCAAGAAAAGCCCAGGTCGCCGAGAGCTGGAACGACGTCAGAAAGAAGAAGCTCTAAGCCCGCCCCTCCTGTTCGGGCCGGAGAAGGACTCGCCGTTGAGCGCGTGAGAACCCGCCTCGTCGCGATGCCAGCCGGTCACTTCCTTTTGTAATTTCCAGCACATTCCTTTAAGATACCCGTACCAACGAAAGGCTCCGGCCGATGCGGGCCAAGACAAGTTTCCTCTGTCAGGCGTGCGGGCATCAGTCTCCGCGCTGGGTTGGCCGTTGCCCGGACTGCGGGGGCTGGAACAGTATGAAAGAGGAGCGCCTGCCCCTTCCCGGCCGCGGCCGCTCGTCCGTCCTCAAGCTCGGGGTCATGCAGGCCACCCCCATCGGCGCCATCGAAGTGGTGGGCGAGCATCGCCGGCTCACGGGCATCGGCGAATTCGATCGGGTTTTGGGTGGAGGCGTCGTCTCGGGCTCGGTTATCCTGATCGGTGGGGACCCGGGGATCGGCAAGACCACCCTGCTCCTTCAAGCGCTTCCCCGACTGGCCGTCTCGGACGAACCCGTCCTCTACGTGTCCGGAGAGGAATCCCCGCAGCAAATCAAGATGCGGGGCGAACGGCTCGGCGTGCGCAGCCCCGGACTGTACATTCTGGCCGAAACATCCCTCGAGGAAATCGTCAAAACCGTCCAGGATCTGCAACCGGCCGCCGCCGTCGTCGACTCGATCCAGACCGTCTACACCGACCAGATCACCTCGGCCCCCGGCAGCATCAGCCAGGTTCAAGAAGTGGCCGCGCAGTTGATGGGCGTCGCCAAGCGCAGCGGGATGCCGATTTTCATCATCGGGCATGTCACGAAAGAAGGGGCCATCGCCGGCCCGCGGCTCCTGGAGCACATCGTGGACACCGTGCTGTACTTCGAAGGCGACAAGGGCCATAGCTACCGGATTCTGCGGGCGGTCAAGAATCGGTTCGGGTCGACGAACGAAATCGGCGTCTTCGAGATGAAGGAGGGCGGCCTCGAAGAAGTCACGAATCCCTCGGAATTGTTCCTCGCCGAGCGGCCGGCGACGAGCACGGGGTCGGTGGTCGTCTCGAGCCTGGAAGGGACGCGTCCGATTCTCGTCGAGCTTCAGGCGCTCGTGTCACCGACCGGCTATGCCATGCCGAAGCGGATGGCGACCGGGGTGGAGATCAATCGTGTCGCCCTGCTCCTGGCCGTGATGGAGAAGCGCCTCGGGCTTCATCTCTCCGGGCAGGACGTGTATGTCAACGTCGTGGGTGGCATGCAGATCGACGAGCCCGCGATCGACCTAGGGATCGTCACCGCCGTGACGTCGAGCTTGCGTGAGCGGCCCATCGATCACGGCACGATCGTCCTTGGCGAGCTGGGCCTGGGTGGGGAAGTGCGGGCCATCAATCAAGCGGAGTTGCGGGTACGGGAAGCGGCGAAAATGGGGTTCGAGCGGTGCATCCTCCCGGCTCGCAATCTCGCCAAACTCGACGTGCGGGAGCCCGTCCAGCTCGTCGGCGTCCATGAAGTCGCTGAGGCGCTCGATGCGATGCTGGGCTAATGGCACCATCGGTCGCGTGCTCCTCGTCGGCGTCCTGGCCGTCACCGGCCTCGACGGTTGCAGCGGGTGGCTCTCTCGGCCGGATGTCCGCCTCGATCGTCCGCTCCAGGAGGCTACAGCCGATCAACTCCTGGCGCTCCTCGAGGAACGTGCGGCCGCGATCCGATCCTTGAAGGGCCTGTTTCGCGCCCACATCCAAGGCCCCGGCATTCCGGCGACCCAGCAAGTGGAAGGAGCGGTCTATTATCAGCGCCCGGACGCCCTTCGGCTACAGGGGTTCAATCGTTTGGGGATGAAGCTGTTCGAAGTCGCATTGGGCGCCGATCGCTATCGCGTCCGGCTGGTCAACGGCCAGGTCTTATCCGGATCTCTCTCCGAGTTGCATCGGGTCGAGCGGGTGGCGCGGCCGTTTCAGCTCAGCGTCTTGGCAATGACCGGAGTCATTGGAACGCCGGCCGTCCCGAAGGACGATCGGATCGTCCTCAGCGACGAAGGAGACCGTTACCGCTTGGACGTCTATGCACCTGGGGCGTCGCTGACGTCAGGGCCCTATCGGCAGATTTGGTTCGACCGCCGGTTGCTGCAAGTCGTGCGGGACGATCGGCTGGCGCCGACGGGGGAGCTCGAAGCCACGGTGCAGTTCGATGACTTCCGGGCCGTCGATCTCGCCCCTCACGAAGGAGAGGCGCCCGATCGGACCGGGGTTCATGAGCAGCCCCTCCGCCCATTTCGGATCCATGCCCGAGACGGGCAAGGGCAAAGCCGGATTCAATTGATGTTTCACGAGCTCATCCCGAATGCGCCGGTGACCGCCGAAGAGCTCCAGATCGCGCAGTGGAGTGAGCCTCGAGGCTGATGTGAAGCTTCTCGCGGTCGAAACGGCGACGTCCCGACAGAGCGTGGCCCTCTTTGATGGCGAGACGGTCGTTGCCGCCGACGACCGCGATGCCGGCGGCCAGCACGCGCGATACCTGGTATCCGGGGTCGACCGACTCCTGGCACGCGTCGGATGGCGACTGACAGACCTCGATGCGCTGGCTGCGTCCCTTGGCCCCGGATCTTTCACTGGACTGCGCGTCGGACTGGCGACTATGATGGGGTTCAGGATGGTGACCGGCCTACCGATCGTCGGGGTCCCGACGTTGGAAGCGATGGCCTGGAATCTGCGAAGTGAGTCCAGCCTCCTCTGTCCGATGCTCCGTGCGAGAGCACGAGAAGTGTACTGGGCCTTCTTTCGCTGGGAGAGGGACCGCCTCCAATCCGTCGGGCCCGAGCGGGTCGGATCACTCGAGCAGGCGGCGGCCTCTTGGCCGGAGTCGCCGGAATCCGCGATCGTGTACGGGGAAGGATGGGAAGCCAACCGGGAGGAGCTCACGGCCCTCCTCGGCTCAAGCCGAGAGATCCGGGAGCCGCGGGCTGCGGCACGGGTGGCGTCCGCAGTGAGTGTGGGGTACGCGGCTCTGCGCAAGCTGGCGAGTGGCGAGCCCCTGGAGCGGGTGAGCGCCCCTCGGTACGTTCAACGGGCGGAAGCGGAACTCGTCCTGGAACGGCGGAAGGCGTTAGCAGGCACCTGAGCATGGCGATAACCCGAGAGCCGACGGAGTCCGTGGTCATCGACGCGGCGCGCATCGAGGATCTCGACGAGCTGCTCCGGATCGAAGTCGCCTCCTTCACCGCGCCGTGGTCCCGTCGCATGTTCGAGGCTGAGCTCGTGCGGAATCCGTTCGCGCGGTTTCTCGCCGCCCGGAAGCCGCCAGGTGGAGACGCGGGCTCGACCGGGGAGCTTCAGGGGTACATTTGTTTCTGGATCGTGTTCGATGAGTTGCGAATGATGAATCTCGCGGTCACTCCGGCCGCCAGGAGACAAGGGATTGCTCGCCGGCTGCTGTCCGAGGCGCTGGAAATGGGCCGCACGGCCGGCGTGCACCGGGCGTTGCTCGAGGTGCGGGCGTCGAATCGAGCCGCGCAGAACCTGTACGAACAAGCCGGGTTTCGCCGGACCGGGGCGCGACCCCGGTACTACAGCAACCCCGTCGAAGATGCGGTGCTGATGGAGCTGGCACCCATCGAAAGCCGATGAGCGCGTGACAGGACATGAAGGGGAACAAGCACCACCATCGTGGCGGTCGGACACTGACCGTCACTCATCTGGGAGGGGACCTATGATGACAGCCGATCGGATCGCCGAATTGCTGCGCGCCTCCAGTCTCGAATTTCGGCAGCTCGAGGAATCCCATCACCGATTGGACATGGAATTGGCAGAGCTCCAAAAGCGGCACGTGCTCACGCCCCAGGAAGAAATCTTGAAGAAGCAGATTCAAAAGGAAAAGCTGGCGAAGAAGGACAGAATGGCGGAGCTCATCCGCCAATATGGTGAAGAGCACATGCACTCAGCCTCGCGCTGACCAGCATCGCGTCATGCCCGGAATTCTACCCCCTCTGGCACGCCACCTCTCTACCGTCAAGCGCCGGCTCATCATCATCGGCGTGACGGTGCTGGCGTCCATCGTCCTCGCATTCGCGTACGCCCCTGATCTGGTCGCTTGGCTCAAGCGGCCGTTCAAGGACGATCTGATCTTCTACGGCCCGACCGAGGCTTTGTTCGCCTCGATCAAGGTCTCGGTCCTGGCCGGGGTGGTGCTGAGCCTCCCGGTCATCCTGTATCAGTGTTGGAAGTTCATCGAGCCCGCGCTGCTCCCGAAAGAGCAGCGCTGGGCCGTTCCGCTCTTCGGTCTGGCGGTGGGGCTCTTCGTGCTCGGCCTCGTGTTCGGGAATCTCGTCATCGTCCCGTTGGTCATCCAGTTTTTCGTCGGTTTCGGCATGGATCGTGAGCTGACGCCTCAACTCGCGGTCGGCACCTACATCGATTTCAACGTCAAGTTTTTGTTGATCTTCGGCCTGGCGTTCGAGCTCCCGTTGGTCCTGACGCTCCTGTCGCGCATCGGCGTGGTCTCGGCGTCCGTGCTGGCCCGCTATCGCAAGCATGCCGTGATGGTGGCCTTGATCCTCTCCGCCGTCGTCACTCCTGACGCGACCTTGTTCACGATGCTCTTAATGGCGATTCCGCTGATGGTTCTCTATGAGATCGGGATTTGGGGTGCCAGGCTGTTCGGCCGCCGCACCCCGGCCGGGCAGCAGGACATGGACCTCGAAGGGATCACGCCCATGGGGACCGCCGGGCATCGGGTGCGCTGAAGGCTGGTCGCCAAGGGCTGACAGAACCAAGGTGTGCCGATGATGTCTTTCGAACGATGCGCGCAGCTGATGGGGGGGCGCGCGCAGCTCATGGGGGGGCGATGGAGTGTCGCCGGATGGCTCATTGCCCTGGGGCTTGCTCTCGCCGTGCCGGCATGGTCCGGGGCTCCTCGGGCCGGGGACAGCGCTCCGCATGGGCTCCCGGGCCCCTTGATGGTGCCCAGCATTCAAGCATTGACGACAGTGGGATCCCAGACCGTCTATGCAGGATCGTTCGGAATGGGGGTTTTCAAGAGCGAGGACCGCGGTGGCTCATGGACGGGAGCCAATGCCGGCCTGACCGATCCGTTTATTCTTTGCCTGGCGTCCGCGCCCGATGGCACGGTCTATGTAGGAACGTTCCGCGGCGGCATCTACCGGACGAAGGACGGCGGGAAGACCTGGCAGACGATCAATGCCGGGCTCAAGCGACTGGAGGTCAAGGCCCTGCTGGTCCGGCCCGGGGTCGTGTACGCAGGCACCGGGGACGGTCTGTATCGGCTGACGGAGGGGGAGTCCGAATGGAAGGCCGTGAATCAAGGCCTGGAGGACGTGCTGGTGCATACCGTCGCGTTGGCGCCGGACCAGACCATCTTCGTCGGAACCTCCGGTAAAGGTCTGTTGCGCCGGAAGCCGAATACTCAGGACTGGCAACGTATGACGCACGGCTTGATCGATCACGAAGGGCTGCGCGAAAACTTCATCCGTGTCTTGACGTTCGACCGCGACAAGAACCTGTACGCCGGGACGTTCGACGGTGGAGTCTTTCAAAGCGGCGACGGGGGGGTGAGCTGGCGCCCCATCAGCCGCGCGCTCCCCAACGATTCGATCCGGAGCATCATCGCGAGCGAACGGGGGCTGTACGTCGCGACCGGCCGCGGGGTCTTTAAGACCGTCAACCAGGGCGGTCAGTGGATCGGGTTGAACAAAGGGCTCACTGAGCTGTCCGTTCAGTCGCTGGTCATCGGAGAAGGGGGGACCCTCTACGCGGGGACGAGCGCGGGGGCCTTCCGGAGCGATGACGACGGGACGAGCTGGGTGGGGATCAGCGACGGACTGGCCGGCATACAGCAGTCACCTTTTGGAAGGGAGCGATAATGGCAGCCATGGAACCGCAGGCCACGATCCACGTCAAGATCAAGGGCGAACCGCTCGGCGATATCACCGTCCGTTTGTTTCCGGACGTCGCCCCGAAGCACGTGGAAAACTTTTTGAAGCTTGCCAAGGAGAAGTTCTACGACGGATGCACGTTTCACCGGGTGATTCCCGGCTTCATGATCCAGGGCGGCGATCCCAACAGCAAGAAGCCCGATCGAGCCCTGCATGGACTGGGTGGCCCCGGCCATCACGTGGCGGCCGAATTCAACAGTCGGCCGCACAAGCGGGGGGCGCTGTCCATGGCGCGCGCGAACGATCCGAACAGCGCCGGCTCGCAGTTTTTTATCTGCGTCGCCGACTCGTTTTTTCTCGATTGGAAGTACACCGTGTTCGGTGAAGTGACCAGCGGGATGGACGTGGCGGACAAGATCGTGAACGTCAAGCGGGACGGCCGGGACAATCCCCTCGAGCGGGTCGAAATGACGGTGACGGTTCAAGAGTAACGATGAATGATAGGTGGCATGGCGGGTGCTGAGGCATGAACCGCACGTCCCGGTTGGTCGTCACGACGCTGCTCTACTCATCACTCGTCATTCTGCACTCATCGCTGTTGTTCGGCTGCGCCGTTCCTCACATTCCCGCCCGCACGGTGTACGAGACGCCGACCGATTTCGTGCGGTTGGAGCCGGATCCCCAGGCCTTTCACGAAATCCCTCAGACGCTCCATGATCACCCGGCCGCGATCAGCGTGCAGGACATGATCACGGTGCTGAAGGGGTTTTCGGCCCGCGAACATCGCAACGCGATCCAGCGGTGGTTTTTCGGCCCCGCCGTCTTGGAGCCGGTCTTCCGAGACGAAGAGATCGCGTGGCTCGCGCCGCGTCTCGCCGAGGCGCTCGAAACGGCTCGTCCGGACGAACGGGCCACCTTCTATATCAGCTATCCAGAAACGTCGATCAAGCGGGAGATCACGTCCGGCGGTGCGTACGTCCAAGGCGGGCGGCTCCACTTCATGCTCGGGAACTATCGGGTGATCTACGGCATTCCGGCTTACGGGATGGTCTATGACCGCCGTTATCCGATCTCACCGACGGCTCCGAAGGCGTTCGACCTCGTCTTCGACCCTCCAACTGCGATCATCAAGCACCCGACGACGTGGTGGGAATATGTGTCCGGGCGGAAAAAAGACGAGGTCGTCATCGACCTGCAGCGGGTCCGGGCGCAGGAGCCGGCCGCCTGATGTCGACCGGTCTCCCGCCGCCGTCACCGGTCCATGTCGACGTCGGTTGCGGAGCAGGATAGGAGCGCACGGATGACCGTCCGGTGGCCCGCGTTCTCGGTGACAATGAAGATCGGCGCGGTGTTCATGCTGCTCGCCCTCGTCTTCATCGTCTTGCTGACCGTCAACGGCTACCTTGCGCAACAGTTGATCGGCGCCGGCGCGGCCATCAACGCCGGCGGCAGCCAGCGCATGCGCATCTACAAGTTGGCCTTCCTCCTCGGCGATCGGACCAGTCTCACGCCGCATCTCCGATCGTCCGTCGAAGAGGAGATGCGGCAGATCGAGTACGTCTTGACGAGCCTGAGCGAGAGCCAGCGGGAGTTGGGATGGTTTCGCGTCAGCGATCCGGACATCACGACGAAAATCGACGTCGTCCAGCAACAGTGGGGGCAGGACGTCAAGCCGGCGCTGACCCGTGTGCTCCAGGCGACTCCCGAGGAGTTCCAAGCGGCCCGGCGGGGATACGATGTGCGGGTCGCCTCGTTCGTCTCCTCATGGTCCGACCTGGTGGAAGCGATCGATCGTCGAGCCGCGGACCGCGTGCAGGTTCTCTACCGACTGCAGTTCTCTTTTCTCATCTTTGCCGGGGTCCTCTGGCTCTTTGCGGTGTGGGTGCTGCGGCGCGTCGTCAGAGATCCTTTGCGCGCATTGGCCCACGGGGCCGAGCAGATGGCCGTCGGCGTGCTCCCCACGTCGATTCCCGTGCGATCCCATGACGAGCTGGGGCGGCTCGCCGCCACGTTCGAGTGGATGGCGGGGCGGATCCACCAACACCTCCATCACTTGGAGGCCCTTCGACTGACGGGGCAGGAGATCACGATGCTGGAGGCCGGGGGATTGGAGCAGGTGCTCCGGCGGATCGCCGATCGTGCTGCCGACCTGTTGAAGGCGGACCTCGCCGTGCTCCTGGTCCGGCATCCGGTCCTCGATTGCTGGGTGGTCGAGGCGGCGTCAGGGAAGATCTTCGATGCGATTCGCAAGCAGGTCTTGTTGTTTGAGGAGACGCCGCTCACGACCCGGGTGTTCGAAACCCGCGCCCCGATCTTCGTCAACGACCTGTCCGAGCACGCCGACAAACAGATCCGATTTCGCGACGAGTTCGCCGCCAAGAGCTATATGGCGGTGCCGGTCTCGGGGCCGCGCGAGTTGATCGGCGTCCTCGTTTTGCTGCAGACGAGCGCGGTCCGCGTGTTCACCGACCAAGATGTCAAGCTCACCGAGCACTTTTGCTCCTATGCGGCGGTCGCCATCGAGAACGCCCGCCTGCTGGAAACCGTGGAGGCGGAGTCGCATGATCTCAAGCACAAGCTTGAGGCGCTCGAACGCAAGGTGGCGGACCTCACCCATGAAGTGAAGGCTCCAGCCGGGCGCGTCGCCGAGTTCGCCTCGTGGATCGTGAAAGACTATGGAGCGCGGCTCGACGAACGGGCGCGCCGATATCTGGACTGGATCCAAAAGGAAGGGAAGGATTTGTCCGATCTTGCCGAACGTACGCTCGATGTGGCCCGGCTAGTACGGGAGCGCCGCGTGGTGGAAAGCGTCGATGTGGGGTCGGTCGTGCAGGAGGTATTGGAGCTGCACGCCGGTCGGCTGAAGGCCAGGGGGATCGTCGTGTCCGTCGCCAAAGACCTCCCGCACTTCGCGTGCCGCCGCATCCATCTGAAGCAGGTGCTCGGCAATCTGATCGACAACGCCGTGAAATACATGGGGGATCAATCGTCGCCGCGGATCGAGATCGGCGAGCAGGGCGGACTGCTCTATGTCCGGGACAACGGGATCGGCATAGAGCCAGGGATGGCCGAAGCGATCTTCGAGCCGTTTCATCGGGTTGGGACGGTGGACGCGCCCGGCGCCGGCTTGGGTCTGTCGATCGTCAAGACCGTCGTCGAGCATTACGGCGGCAGTGTGACGGTCGAATCGAAACCGGACGAAGGCAGCACCTTCTACGTCCGGCTGCCGGTACTCTTACGGGAGACCGTCGCCCCTGGATCGGAACGTCAAGGAGAGCCAGTCGATGGCGGTGGCAACCATGAAGATGACCAAAGACAAGGTCTTTACAATCCTCGTCATTGAAGACAACGCCGGGGACGTCGAAATGTTCCTACGGGCGGTCGAGTCCGAGTTGCCGAGGAGCGAAGACGAGAGCGTCGACCTGGTGTTCGCGGCTCGCGCCGAGGGCGGGCTGAAGATCCTCGAAGAGCGCGCGATCGACCTCGTCATCACCGATGTCCGCCTGCCGGGCATGAGCGGGATCGAGTTCCTCCAACGGGTCCAACAGCTGAACCGACGGATCCCGGTCGTCGTGATGAGCTGGGTCAATGCCGTCGATGTCGCCGTCGAAGCGATGCGCCATGGGGCGTTCGACTACGTGCTGAAACCCTTTCAGACGCTCGACCTCACGACGCGGATCCATCGGGCGATGCGGATGGCGGAAATCCTCCGTCAATACCGGCCTCCCGAACGCTCCTCGTTCGCGCTGCCCGTCAAAGACTTGGTCGGTACGAGCCCGGCCATCCAGCCCGTGTTGGCGATGATCGACGCGGTTGCTCAGGTTTCGGCGACGGCGTTGATCGTCGGCGAAACGGGAACCGGCAAAGAGTTGATCGCCCGGGCGATCCACGAGCGGAGTCCCGAGCGGGACGGTCCCTTCCAGGTCGTCGATTGCACGACCTTTTCGGACGGAATGGTCGAGAGTGAATTGTTCGGCCACGTACGGGGCGCATTCACCGGCGCGGTGGCCGACAAGCGAGGACTCATCGAAGTGGGGAGTGGAGGCACGGTCTTCCTCGACGAGGTCGGCGATCTCCCGCTGAGCCAGCAGGCGAAGCTGTTGCGGGTGCTGGAGGAGGGGGAGGTCCGCGCCGTCGGCAGCACCCAACAGAAAAAGGTGAACGTCCGATTCGTGGCGGCGACCAATCAGAATCTGGCGGAGAAGGTCAAGCGCAACGAGTTCCGAAAGGATCTCTTTTTCCGCCTCAACGTCATGGTGATCCAAGTGCCTCCGTTGCGCGAGCGGAAGGAAGATATTCCACTCCTTGCGCGGCATTTCATCCAGCGGTATGCGAAGGAGTTCGGCAAGCACGTCGAAGATCTGCATGCGGCCGCGGTCACCGACTTGATCGCCTATACGTGGCCGGGCAATGTTCGGGAATTGCGCAACGTCATCGAGCGTGCGGTGATGCTGGCGAAAGGAGACCGGCTCGGCCGCCAAGAGATTTTGGGGCTCCTTCAGCCTGCCGACCCGGGAGCTATGGCGGAAGACTATCTGCATCTTCCCTATGCGAAAGCGAAGGAGAAGGTGCTCGAGGATTTCAATCGGCGCTATCTGCGGGCCAAGCTCGCCAATCATCAGGGCAATATCACCCATGCCGCGAATGAGAGTGGCCTTCCGCGCTCGTATTTTCACGAGATCATGAGACGTTATCTAAAGGATGCTAACTAGTGTCAGGAAAGACAGACAATCGAAAGAAGAAAATAGGATTTTTTTCGTTTAAAGACAGCCACTTAGCTCCGAGCATCCTCTTGTTAGAAGAAGATGACAACCAAAAGATCGCGTGTTCTCATAGCGTTCTGATTCATTATAGACTTCGGTATCAGCTTTCTCTGACCACGGATGATCGTAGCGGCATCTCCTGGAGCTCCTTCCCTCAGTCAATTGCCTGTAACTGATTGACTCCTCGCAGACTTTTGCCATCCTAGCCAATTTCCCTCATCAGGCCGATTCCGGCACGTAGCTTGTTTGTCTTCTCCGTCCGTTCTCTCGTCTTCCGTCTCACCGCCAACGAAAGGAGGTGAAAAGGGCTGTCGTGGGATGGTCGATGTTACGAGAGAGGAACCTTGGTCCTTTCAGGAGGTGCACGCAATGTTCTTATCAAGGCGACAATTTTTGAAGGTCTCAGCCGGGACCGTGGCGGCGGCCGCCATCGCCGACAAGGCGCTGGCGCTGACGGCGCTGCAGCCGGTCATCGAGGTGGGCAATCCCCTCGGCGACTACCCGGACCGCTCCTGGGAGCGGGTCTATCACGATCAGTATCGGTACGACTCCTCGTTCACCTGGTGCTGCTCCCCGAACGACACGCACGGCTGCCGCGTCCGCGCGTTCGTGCGCAACGGCGTCGTCATGCGCGTGGAGCAGAACTACGATCACCAGACGTACGAGGACCTGTACGGGAACCGCGGGACGTTCGGGCACAACCCGCGGATGTGCTTGAAGGGGTATACGTTCCATCGCCGGGTGTACGGGCCGTATCGGTTGAAGGGCCCGTTGATGCGCCGGGGGTGGAAGGAGTGGATGGACGCGGGGTCACCCGAGCTCACCCCGGAGGCGAAGCGGAAGTACAAATTCGACAGCCGGTACCTGGACGACATGATCCGGGTGTCGTGGGACACGGCGTTCACCTACGTCGCGAAGGCGGTCGTGTTGATTGCGACCAAGTACAGCGGCGAGGCGGGCGCGCGGCGGTTGCGCGAGCAGGGGTATCCGCCGGAGATGATCGAGATGATGAAGGGCGCGGGGACGCGCTGCTTCAAGCATCGCGCGGGCATGCCGGTGCTCGGCATCGTCGGGAAGATGATGAACACGCGGTTCAACGGCGGGGTGCTGCCGCTCTTGGACAGCTGGATCCGGAAAGTGGGGCCGGAGCAGGCGCAGGGCGGCCGGTACTGGACGAACTACACCTGGCACGGCGACCAGGACCCGTCGCAGCCGTGGTGGAACGGCACCCAGAACTGCGACATGGACCTGGTGGACATGCGCTTCAGCAAGTTGAACACGAGCTGGGGCAAGAACTTCGTCGAGAACAAGATGCCGGAGGCCCACTGGAAGCTCGAGTCGATCGAGCGGGGCGCCCGGATCGTCGTGATCACGCCGGAATACAACCCGACGGCTTCTCGGGCGGATTACTGGATTCCTATCCGGCCGGAGACCGATGCCGCCAATTTCCTCGGCGCGTCGAAGATCCTTCTCGACGAGAACATGGGTGATACCGACTTCATCAAGGCTTACACGGACATGCCGATCCTGGTCCGCACGGACACGCTGCAGTACCTGGATCCGCGGGATGTCGTGAAGGACTACCAGTTCCCGGATTTCTCGAAGAGCTATTCCGGGCAGGTGCAGTCCTTGAAGCCCGAGCAGATCCAGCGGCTGGGCGGCATGATGGTGTGGGACTTGGCCAAGAACCAAGCCGTGCCGCTGCACCGCGAGCAGGTGGGCTGGCACTTCCAGCAGAGCGGCATCGATGCGGCGTTGACCGGCACGTACCGGGTCAAGCTGCTGAACGGCCGCGAAGTCGACGCGATGCCGATCTACCAGATGTACCTGGTGCACTTGCAGGATTACGACCTGGACACGGTGCATCAGATCACCCGGGCCCCGAAAGACCTGATCGTCCGCTGGGCGCGGGACGTCGGGACGATCAAGCCGGCGCAGATGAACAACGGCGAAGGCGTCTGCCACTATTTCCACATGACGGAAATGGGGCGCGCCGCGGCGTTGGTGCTCACGCTGACCGGCAACATCGGGAAGTTCGGGTCGGGCTGCCACACCTGGTCGGGGAACTACAAGGCGGGCGGCTGGACGGCGACGCCGTGGTCGGGCGCGGGCCTGGCGGTGCACACCGGCGAGGACCCGTTCAACCAGACCCTGGACCCCAACGCCCATGGCAAGGAGATCAAGACCAAGTCGTACTACTACGGCGAGGACGTGGGCTTCTGGAACCACGGCGACACGGCGTTGATCGTGAACACGCCCAAGTACGGGCGCAAGGTGTTCACGGGCAAGACGCACATGCCGACCCCGAGCAAGTTCCGCTGGGTGACCAACGTGAACGTGCTCAACAACTCCAAGCACCACTACGACATGGTGAAGAACGTCGATCCCAATATCGAGTGCATCATCACGCAGGATATTGAGATGACGTCCGACGTGAACCATGCGGACGTGGCGTTTGCGTGCAACAGCTGGATGGAGTTCACCTATCCGGAGATGACCATGACGGTGTCGAACCCATGGGTGCAGATCTGGAAGGGCGGCATCCGGCCGCTGTACGACACGCGGAACGATGCGGACACGTTCGCCGGCGTCGCGGCCAAGCTGACCGAGATGACGGGCGACAACCGCATGAAGCAAGTGTTCCACTTCGTGTACATGAACCGCGTCGACGTCTACGTGCAGCGGATGCTGGACGCCAGCAGCACGTACTACGGCTACAACGCGGACACGATGCTGAAGTCGGAGAAGGGCTGGATGGTCATGACCCGGACCTATCCGCGCGAGCCGCTCTGGGAAGAGGTCAACGAGAGCAAGCCGCAGTGGACGCGGTCGGGTCGGCTGGAGACCTATCGGATCGAGCCGGAGGCCATCGAGTACGGCGAGAACTTCGTGGTCCATCGCGAAGGGCCGGAAGCCACGCCGTACCTGCCGAACGCGATCTTCTCGACGAACCCGTACATCCGGCCGGACGACTACGGGATTCCGATCACGGCGCAGCACCACGACGACAAGCACGTGCGGAACCTGAAGCTGCCGTGGCAGGAGATCAAGCGGCAGAGCAACCCGTTGTGGGAGAAGGGGTATCAGTTCTACTGCGTGACCCCGAAGACCCGGCACCGGGTGCACAGCCAGTGGTCGGTGAACGACTGGGTGCAGATCTACGAGAGCAACTTCGGCGATCCGTACCGGATGGACAAGCGGACGCCGGGGGTGGGCGAGCACCAGTTGCACATCAACCCGCAGGCGGCGAAGGACCGGGGCATCAATGACGGCGACTACGTGTTCGTGGACGGCAACCCGGTGGACCGGCCGTACCGCGGCTGGAAGCCCTCGGATCCGTACTACAAGGTGGCGCGGTTGATGATCCGGGCGAAGTACAACCCGGCGTATCCGTACCACGTGACGATGGCGAAGCACGCGCCGTACGTCTCCACGGCGAAGTCGGTGAAGGGGCACGAGACGCGGCCGGACGGGCGCGCGATCGCGGTCGATACCGGGTATCAGTCGAACTTCCGGTACGGCGCGCAGCAGTCGTTCACGCGCTCCTGGCTGATGCCGATGCACATGACCGACAGCTTGCCGGGCAAGCACGCGGTGGCGTGGAAGTTCAAGTGGGGCTTCCAGATCGACCACCACGGGGTCAACACGGTGCCGAAGGAGTGTCTGATCCGCATCACGAAGGCGGAGGACGGCGGCATCGGGGCGCGCGGCCCCTGGGAGCCGGTCCGGACCGGGTTCACCCCGGGCCAGGAGAACGAGTTCATGATCAAGTGGCTCAAGGGGGAGCACATTAAGATTAAAGTCTGACGTTAAACGTTCAACGTTAAACGTGACGCAAGAACGGTCCGACGCGATTAACGAATAACGGTTAACGTTTAACGAGGAGGAATCACATGCCGGAAGTCTATAACTGGCAACTGGGGCGGAAGATGCTCTATCCCTACGAGGAGCGGCATCCGAAGTGGCAGTTTGCCTTCGTGTTCAACATCAATCGGTGTCTGGCGTGCCAGACCTGCTCGATGGCGGACAAGTCGACGTGGCTGTTCAGCAAAGGGCAGGAGTACATGTGGTGGAACAACGTGGAGACCAAGCCGTACGGCGGGTACCCGCAGTTCTACGACGTGAAGATCACGCAGTTGATCGAGCAGGTGAACCCGGGGGGGCAGGTGTGGAACGTGCGCGTCGGGCGCAAGCACCATGCGCCGTACGGGGTGTTCGAAGGGATGACGATCTTCGACGCGGGGGCCAAGATCGGCCAGGCGGCGATCGGCTACATCCCGACGGACCAAGAGTGGCGGTTCGTGAACATCTACGAGGACACGGCGACATCGATGCGCGCGATCGTCGAGGGCATCGACAAGACCGGGTTCAGCCGGGATGAGCCGTGGCGGCTGCAGGGCAGCAGCCTGCCGGAGCACGAGACGTTCTTCTTCTACCTGCAGCGGATCTGCAACCACTGCACGTACCCGGGGTGTCTGGCGGCCTGCCCGCGCAAGGCCATCTACAAGCGGCCGGAGGACGGGATCGTGCTGATCGACCAGAACCGGTGCCGGGGGTACAAGAAGTGCGTGGAGCAGTGCCCGTACAAGAAGCCGATGTACCGGGGCACGACGCGGGTGAGCGAGAAGTGCATCGCCTGCTATCCGCGGATCGAGGGGAAGGACCCGCTGACGGGCGGCGAGCCGATGGAGACGCGCTGTATGGCGGCGTGCGTGGGGAAGATCCGCATGCAGAGCCTGGTGCGCATCGGCGAGGACGGCCTGTGGGCGGAGGACCGGTGGCACCCGCTCTACTTCACGATCCGGGTGGAGCAGGTGGCGCTGCCCCTGTACCCGCAGTGGGGGACGGAGCCCAACGGCTACTACATCCCGCCGCGGTGGAGCCCGCGGGGCTACGCCCGGCAGATGTTCGGGCCGGGGGTGGACAACGCGATCGAGAAGTACCTGGTGCCGAGCCGGGAGCTGTTGGCGGTGCTGCAGCTGTGGCGCGCGAGCCAGCAGATCGTCTTCCGGTACGACGTCATTCCGGGCCCGAAGGTGTTCGAGACCCAGATCCACGGGAAGCGGTTCGAGATGTACAACGACACCGTGCTGGGATTCAACAAGTCGGGCAAGGAGGTGGCGCGCATCCAGGTGGAAGAGCCGATCTACATTCGGCCCGCCGAACGCGTGAACTGGCTGTAATGGCGGAAGGTTGGGAGGGGCCAGGCCCCTCCCAACGTCCCCGAGCCGGTGATCCATCGGACCAGAGACTGGTGCTGGCCGCCAGTCGAGCCAGGTGGAGAGACGTCCGATCCGGGCGTCTCTCCACGCTCTTTTTGATGAACGTCTATGGAATGTCTTCGCTGTCAGGGCGAGATGGTCCGTGAAGTGTTCGAGGACCTTTCCGATGACACCGGAGCCCTCTGCTTTGTCGGGTGGCGCTGTCTGATCTGCGGAGAAGTCCTCGATGCCACGATCCTGAGAAATCGCGCGGCCCATCCAAGTCCGGCCATCACCCGCACCCGCCGGCGGTTTGCCTCTTCCGTCTGACCTTCCGCTCCGCCGCTGCTCGCTTGACCGTGCCCCGTTCGACTGCCGATACCTTCGCTCCCATTGATGCGCGGGCCCGAAGCCTTGTGGTAGGATTCGCGGAGGCCGCACGAGGTGAGCGAACCACAGAAGGCCCGCCCATGTCCGATTGCCCCATCGCCCTCGTCAACATGCCTTTCGGTCATTCGAAGTACCCGTCCATTCAACTGGGTACGCTGTCCGCACTCTTGAAGGCCCACGGCACGACGGTTCAGAGTCATTACCTGAACCTGTTCTTCGCTCAGCGCGTGGGATTTCCGCTCTACGATGTCCTCTGTGAGAGTCAGTTGCTGCTCGGGGAATGGCTCTTCTCCCGTCTTCTCTTCCATGACAACCCCAAGCACCAGGCGTACCTACGGGATTTCAAGCCGCTGATCGAAGAGACGTGCCGGAAAATCGGATGCCCCACGTCTTATCTGGAAGAGATCGAAGGACGGATCGCGCCGCAATTTCTCACCTGGGCGCTGACGGCGATCGACTGGAGCCGGTACCGCCTCATCGGGTTCACGTCGATGTTCCAGCAGAACGTCGCCAGCATCACGCTCGCCAAGCTGATTAAGGATCTTTATCCGGAGGTCCGCATCGTCTTCGGCGGCGCACACTACGACGGCGAGATGGGCCTCGAGTATTTCCGCGCCTTCCCATGGATCGATTACGTCGTGGTCGGCGAAGGGGAAACGGTGTTGCCGGCCTTGGTCCGGCAAGTGCTCGAGGGTCGGGAGGGAGAGCCGCCGCCCGGCGTCGCGTGGCGGAAGGACGGCCAAGTCCGTTTTACACCGAACACGACGTTGTTCGCGGAGTTTGCCCAAACCAGCCCGCCGGATTACGACGACTACTTCACCCAGTTGGAGGAGGTGGCTCCCGGCTCATTCAAGGGCATGAACCGCATTCTTCTGTACGAGGCCGCCAGGGGCTGTTGGTGGGGGGAAAAGCATCACTGTACGTTCTGCGGGTTGAACGCGCAGAGCATGAAGTTTCGATCGAAGGCCCCCGAGCAGGTACGGCGTGAGCTGGAGTATCTGTCCTCCCGCTATGACACCACCCGCGTGCGATTCGTCGACAACATCATCGACATGAAATACATCGACGGCCTCTTCGGTGAGCTCGCGGCGCACCATTACGATCTCGACATTTTCATCGAGACGAAGAGCAATTTGACCAAACAGCAGATCCGGACCTTGGCGCACGGTGGCGTCACGTCCATGCAGCCCGGCCTCGAAAGCCTCAGTGCCGACCAACTGCGGGAGATGGACAAGGGCGTCAGCCCGATGCAGAACGTGGTCGTGCTGAAGTGGAGTCGGTATTACAACATCGACCTCAATTGGAACATCCTCCTCGGCTTTCCAGGCGAGACCGACGAGGACTATCGGCATCAGATCGACGTCATCCCGTCATTGTTTCATCTGCAGGCCCCGGAGAGCGTAGGCAAATTCTGGCTGGAACGCTTCAGCCCTTATTTCACGCGTCCCCACCAGTACGGCGTCAGGATCACCGGGCCGGGCGCCGCGTACGACTATGTCTACGACCCGGCCAAGATCGATCTCAACCGCATCGCCTACGATTTCGAATACGAGATCGATCACAAGGTGGACCCGCACCTGTACCGCGACCTGCTCGATGCCGTGCACGGCTGGCAGCGCCGGCAAGCCGGAGCGGACAAGCCCTACCTCTATTATGCCAAGGCCCTCAATTACATCACGGTGTACGACGGGCGTGACGAGGGCGCCGCCACGCGAGAGCGCTATACGGGGGCAGCCGCCTTCGTGATCGATTTCTGCAATGAAGCCCCGAAATCCTTCGAGCAAATCCGTGCGCACGCCGCGCAGCGGGAGCTGGTGGATGCGGAGAACCCGGAAGCCCTCCGGCGGGTGCTGAACGACCTCGTTTCCAAACGGGTGCTGTATTCCGAGCGCGACAAGTATTTCACCGTCGCCCTGCCGATGAACGCGCACTTCTAGCCGCTCGAGGACCCTGCGTCCCCCGATGCGGGACGCGGATCCGGTCCAACCACGTCTCCTGCTCTGCCAGCAGGTCGTGTGCCGTCTTCAAGTCGACCACGTTGAAGCCAAGGCTGTCACCGGGCATCAACTGCGCGGCCAGCGGAAGATCCGCGGTGATGACCACGGCAATGACCGGGTAGCCTCCCGTCGTCTGGCGATCCGCCATCAAGAGAATGGGCCGGCCGTCCGGCGGAATCTGCACGGCCCCGAACGGAACGGCCTCCGACAACATCTCACCCGTCTTGAGCGGTGCCACCTCTGGCCCCGTGAGACGAAACCCCATCCGATCCGAGCTCGGTGAGAGACGGTAGCGTGCCGCGGTGAAGGCGGACCAGGCCGCATGGTCGAAGAGATGGGCATGGGGGCCGGGGAGGATGCGCAGATCGGGAGACGCGCGATAGCCCGGGCGCGCGCGTTCCGGCCACGAACGGCCGACCAGGTCGACAAGCGGGCAGGCGGGCCGTCCCGCCTGCAGGCGGTCCCCTGCGGCGAGCGGACGACCATGCAACCCTCCGAGCCCGCTCCCCGCGTGCGTGGAACGGCTGCCGAGCACTTGAGGAACGGCGAGTCCACCCGCGACTACGACATACGCCCGCGCCCCCGTGCGCCGTGACCCGAAGGAGACCACGCTTCCGCGCGGGACGGATACCGCAGTCCACAACGGCAGCGGCGCCGCATTGAGGCGCGGTGTAAGATCACCGCCCGTGACGGCGACGACCGCTTCCTCCTCGAAGACCAACTCGGGACCACTGACCGTCGCTTCCAACAGCGCCGCGGTGTCGGCGTTTCCCACCAAGCGATTCGCCGCGCGGCATGCAAAACGATCCATCGCGCCGGCCACCGGGATGCCGAGGTGCTGAAAGCCGGCCCGGCCGAGATCTTGAATGGTCGTGTACAGGCCGGGCCGGACGACGACCAAGCTGGCAGGGACTCGTTTAGCCATGCGCCAGTGGTACGAGATGGATGCCGCTCGCCTCCAGCTCTTGCCGAATCGCCCGGAGCAATCGCTCGGCTCCCGGCGTGTCGCCGTGGACGCACAAGGTTTCGGCCGCCATCGTCAGCTCGGTCCCGTCGACGGCTCGGATGCGGTGGTCGCGTACGAAGAGACGGACCTGTTCCAGGACCGCGCGCTCATCGGTCAACACGGCACCCGGGCGGTCACGGGGCACCAGCGACCCATCCCCCAGATAAGCCCGATCGGCAAACGCCTCCTGGACGGCTCTGAGCCCGCGGGCTCGAGCGGCACCCAGAAGATGGGAGTCGGGGAAGGCGACGAGAATGAGGGTAGGGTCGAGGGCGACGACGGCGCGGGCAATGGCCTCGGCCGCGGCCCGATCACGCGTCGCATGGTGATAGAGGGCGCCGTGGGGCTTCACATGGGACACCGTGGCACCTTCCAGCCGGGCGATGCCGATCAGAGCGGCGACCTGGTAGGCCACGAGCGTTTCGACCTCGTTGGGCGACAAGGACACCGACCGCCGCCCCTGCCCTTCGGGGTCCCGGAACCCCGGATGGGCACCGATCGCCACCCCGTGCGACTTGGCCGTACGGACGAGGGCGCGCATGACGGCGGGGCTTCCGGCATGCTGAGCACAGGCGATGTTCACCGAGGTGACCAGCGGGATGAGGCGGGCTTCCGAGGAAAGCCGGGCCGGATCGGTGTACTCACCGACGTCGCAATTGAGGTCCAGGCGGCACTTGGGCCCGTCAGGGTGATGAGAAGCGTTCGTAGTCACGTCGGCTGATCGGACGAAACCGCACTCGATCGCCGGGTCGGAGGAGGCAGGGCGACGATCGGCTCACGTCGAACAGTCTCATCGGCGTCCGGCCGATGAGCCGCCACCCGCCCGGGCTCGCCTGCGGATAGATGCCCGTCTGGATTCCGGCAATGCCCACGGAGCCGGCCGGCACACAGGTCCGCGGGGTCGAGAGGCGCGGGATCGCAATCGCCTCGGGGACCGAGGCGAGATAGGGAAACCCCGGGCTGAATCCAAGCATGTACACCCGGTAGTGGGCCGAGGCGTGCAGCGCGACGACCTGATCCGGCGAGCATCCAGCATGCCGTGCAACGGCCTCGAGATCCGGCCCGAACTCCTCTCCGTACGCGACCGGGATCGTTACGAGGCGGGAGCCAGGACAGGAGCGGACGTCGATCGCCTGGGCGACGTGGAGCAGCCGTTTCGACAAGGACGATGCGGAGACGGCCAATGGGTCGTAATAGACGGTGACGCAGTTGAATGCGGGGACCACGTCCCCGACACCGTGCCACCGCAGCCGGCGGAGCTGCCGCGCGTAGGCCACCGCCTGCTCGTTCACGGCCGGGTCGAGACCCTCGCCGAACGCAATCCTGAACGCGCAGTCGCCGGAGGTGGAGAGACGCGGGAAGGGGCGGATCGTGCGATCACCGTGCATGGGTTGCCTGGCTGCGGGGCATCAAGCCCCCCGCAAGGCCTTCGCGACGTGCCGCCCCCGGATCATCGCGTCTTCCGACGAGGACGCTCGGACGGCCCGCAGCAGCACCTCATGGAGCTCTCTAACGTTGCCGGGCCAAGGATAGTCGAGGAGGAGCGCCATCGCGTCTTTCGATACGCGCGGTACGGGACCGCCCTCCGCCAGATCGATCAACCACCAGCGGGCGAGCTCGTGGATATCGTCGGGGCGCTCGCGCAATGGCGGAACGGTGACCTCGATGAAACGAGACAGCAGGTCGTCATGGAACCGGCCGTCCAAGACGTGCATCCGAAGGGATGTCCTCGCGGTGGCAATGAGGCGGGCGGGGCCCGCCGGACGGTCGCCGGCCCGCTCCAGGAATCCAAGGAGGGCGAGTTGCTGGCGGCCTGAGAGCCCATCCATCGCCTCGAGGCAGACGGTTCGCGCCTCTCCACCGGGAGCCAGCCATGCGTCGAGACTCGGGCCGACCCCTTGAGGCAGCCGGAGCCGTGGTGAACGGCAGTCGATCTCGATGAACGTGTCCTTGTCGTCGCTGAGATGATGAAGGTGGAGGGCCAGCGCGCTCTTGCCCGATCCCGGTTCACCTTGGATCAGCACGGGCGCGGGGCTGCGCGCAAGGTAGGCCACCCGCTCCATCACGCGACGCCAGACGGGGCTTCTTCCATGCAGGACGGGGCGAGAGGCGCTGAGCGAAGACGGAAGAGGCTGGGCGCGCGGTCCCTCGATCATGCCGCGCATGGTGTCCGGAATCGTAAGCCGAAGTCAATTGGTGACGTGGGGGGTATCAGAATACTTGACATATCGTAAAGTATTCTGATATCCAAGCGGCATGCCGACAGCGGAGGCCATCGCGATGAACCCGCCGATCGACAATCGCCTGAAGGCGCAACGAACGGCCAAGGGCCTCTCGCCGTCGGAGCTCGCCAAACGAGCGGGGATTACGCGCCAAGCGGTGTATGCCATCGAGGCGAACGACTACCTGCCCACGACGGCCGTCGCACTGCGGCTGGCGCTCGCCCTGGGATGCCGGGTGGAGGATCTCTTCAGCCTTTCAGCGGGCGGTGATGAGATCGACGGCGAGTTTGTGGGAATGGCGCCGGCCCGGCCCGGGATGCGGGTCAAGCTCGCGACGATCGGGGACCGGATGATCGTGCGCCCGGTCGCCGACCTTGGCGATGTGCTCAACTTCACGGTGCCTGCCGATGGCGTCCTGACCAGCGCTCCCGCTCCATCGAAGGGCCGGGCGATGCGGGTCCGGGTGCGGCTTTCCCATGAGCGGCCGGCTGCGCACGAAACCGTGGCGGTGGCCGGGTGCGATCCGGCCATCGTGCTGGCGGGGGAATATCTGCGCCGCCGCCGCGCACATGCCGAGGTTCAGGGCTGGACGATGGGCAGCGAGGCCGCCCTCGATGCGCTCAAACGGCGTGAGGTGCATATCGCCGGTTTGCATCTTCTCGATCCACGGTCAGGTGAACCGAACCTCCCGTATCTGCGACGGCACCTTCGAGGGCTGGACGTGCTCGTCGTGACGTTCGCATCCTGGGAGCAAGGGTTGCTGGTGGCCAAGGGCAACCCCAAAGGCATCCGCGGAATCGACGACCTGGCGCGCGAGAACGTCATGATCGTCAATCGCGAGCCGGGCGCCGGGGCGCGATGGTTGTTGGATGCGAAATTGAAAGCGGCCCATCTTCCGGCTGCGCGAGTGCGCGGCTACGGTCATACCGTCTCCTCGCATCTCGCCGTTGCCCGTGCCATCGCCGAAGGCCGGGCTGATGCCGGCATTGGTCTTCGGTCGGCGGCCTTGCTCCGAGGGCTCGAGTTCCTGCCGCTCCAAGAAGAGCGGTACGATCTCGTCGTTCCAAAAGCCTATGTCTCTACCCACACGGGCATCGCGTCGCTGTTGGAGACGATCGTCAGCCTCCCCTTCCGCACTGAGATCCAAGCGCTCGGCGGGTATGATACGCGGGAAACTGGGAAGGTTCGGGAACTATGAACATGTCGGCCCGTCTCGTCATGGCCTGCTTGTTTCAAGCCCTTTCGCTGATGCTGGCCCTGATCGTACCTGCACGGGTAGTGGCTGGCGAGCCGCTCATCATCGCTGCCTCGCCGAGCCTCAAAGAGCCGCTGGAAGTCTTGGGCCGCGCCTATGAGAACAAACATCCCGGCGTTGATGTGAAGCTGTACTTCGATTCCGGCTTGGACCTGCGCCGAATGATTGCCGGGATGGAGAACACAGGGAAGTCCTTCATTGGATCGGGACCGATCCATCTCATTGCCCCCGGCGGGGATGAATTACTCGATCGTATGGAGCAGAAATATTACGTCCTGCCTGGAACGCGCCGCGCCTACCTGTCCGTTCCCCTCGTCCTCGTTGTGCCGGAGTCATTAGTCGACGCACCTGCTTCATTCGATGCGGTGATCGATGACAAGGCAAAGCGGATTGCCGTCGCAGACCCATACCGTACACAACTCGGTCTGGCAACCCGACAGTTCTTCGAGGCACTCGGTGTCCAGGAGGCGATCAAGGAGCGGCTCGATGTCGCCACAGATACTCGCGGCGTCCTTGATCATCTCCTCAGCGGGCAGGCGGATGTCGCCATTGTGTTTGGATCGGAAGCGGTGAAGGAACAACAACGGGTGCGCATCGCTGCGGTCATGCCTCAAAAAGGATACCGGCCGGTCATCCACTCGATGGCGATGGAGCGCTACTGCCCTAACCGCAGGCTTTGTGAAGACTTCCTGTCATTCATTCAGACGAGTGATGCACAAGCAGCGCTGAAGAGATTGGGATTTATATCTCCGGCTGAAGGTCGTTGAGCAGCCATGAATAATCGGTGCCTGACCCCCATCGTGCTCATGAGCGCCTGGCTCGTTGTGACCCTGGCCGGCTGTATGCGGTTGCCATACACCACGCAAGTACTGCATGAGGACCGTCGCGTGAGGATGACACTCGAGCGGGAAGTAATGCCGTCCGGATATAGCCACCCTCTGCACGTCAGCCCGGCCGAAGTCGCGAGTATTCTGCGCGGCTTTTCAATCCGTGAGCAACAGCGCTTACCGTTGCGCTGGTTTGCCGAGGAGGCCCCGCCGAAGCCGCTGTTTCGGGCTGATGAAATAGAGGCGCTCGCGCCTTATCTTGCGGACGCACTGTCGAAGGCGGGGCCCGACGAGAGAGCGCACTTTGAAGTCATCGCGCCCGGGTTCAATCCCAATATGCGGAACGACGTGGTGGGAGGATGGGTGGCGGTGCGCGATCCATATCTGTATCTCACAATGGAGTATTTTCACACCCAGATCCCGACCAGAAAGTCGGATCTCTACGACTACAACTATCCCACTCCACCTCCTCTGCCGAGAGAATACCTTCTGTACTTCGAACCAGGTCGGTTCTGGATAACGGACCAGAGAGGTGAGCGCGCCCTGGACTACCGCGAGTTCCTCAAGTCGGCGGCGAGTGGGCCGGGCACAACGGCCCCAAACATTCCGGCCGGGACACCTTAATACCCTTCATAGATGCTTATCGCTCGTTCGTGGAGGCTACGATCGCATGGCATTCATTCCCGGAGTTATACGGATCTCGTCCGTTGCTTGCCGCAGGGTGGTCTTGTCGGTTGGTCTTGTGTCAGCCCTCTGCGCTGTTTGGGAATTATTGATCCCGTGTGAGCTTCTCGCGGTCGAAGCGGGGAGATTGATCGAAAAGGATGGAAAGTATGTATTTGTTGAAAGTATGGACCCGGCCGTCAAGCTCATGCTGGATCGTTCGCTCAAAAGCGGTCTGATCACGCAGGAGGACTACGATCGGGTCATCAGGGAATCAGAGACGAGGAATTACTTGCTACAGCCCAGCTTCAAGGCTTGGTATGACCGCGGCTTTAACTTTTCCATGAACGATAACGCCTTCTTTATGAAGGTTCGGGCACGTTTCCAAGTACGCTATACGCAGCGATGGAGGAATGATGCATGGCGCAGCAGCGGTGACTCCAAGAACTTTCCGGAACTGCTCGGTGTGTTCGGCGACTACCGATCGAATCGATCAGAAAATGAAGCCTCATCATTTAACCTACGGCGCGCGCGTTTTTACATGATGGGGCATCTGTTCAACCCTGATTTTCGCTACTACATTCAGTTGCGCGGTGAAACGGCTGAAAACTCTCAATCACCGGGCTTCCTCCAACTCTTTGATTTCAATATGACCAGCACGCACTTTAACTTGGCGCATGTTCAGTTCGGGCAGTACAAAGTGTACTTCAATCGCTCGCAGATCAATTCGACCGCCTCGATGCAATTCGCGGAACGAGCGTTGGTTCAAGATGCGTTCACCGCGAGTGGGCTTGATCGTCGCGACATCGGTATCACCGTCATGAATGACGAAGAAGTCTATCCCATCAACTACTACTTCGGCGTCTTCAACGGCGCAGGTCCGAGCTTCAATCGCCTCGGCACATTCGGCAGTGAAGAGCCGACGGTTGGATGCCCGGGTGGGCAGACAAGCGGAAATCCTTTTCCCTCACCCGCCGGCTGTCCGGTGAATCAGCGCAGTCTGAACTCGAATGTGCGGCTTGATGTGGATCGACTTATGTTCACGGGCCGTTTAGTGTGGAACATCATGGGGCGGCCCGGGTATGGCGAAGGCGACATGTTCTATTCTGAAACGCCTCAAATGGCCATCGGCGGAGGATATTCCTGGAACCCTGCCGTCAACACGAGCACGGATAATGCCTTTGTAGGGATCGACCTCGCCAACCTCAACTTCAGGCGTCAGATTGCCGCCTTTGGCAATGGCCGGCAACTCGGCTGGGGCATCGTGGACTATTCAACCTGGGCAGTGGATTATGTGGCCAAGTATCGAGGCTTCTCACTGCAAGCCGAATACTATTTCAAGACCGTGACACGCCACGAAAAGGGGCTGCCGTGTCTACAGCGAGTGTCCGCCACTGCCCCATGTTCGACGTTTGCACCGGGACAACTCGGGAATGCCAACGGCTGGTATGTCCAGAGCGGCTACTACCTGATTCCGCGAACGCTTGAACTCGCGGCACGGTACTCGTATTGGGACCCTGATACCCACGCAGCCAGCGACCTTGTCAAGCAGGTGGACGTGTCCCTGAACTGGTTTCTCAGTGGAACCTACGATCACCAGATTATGATCACCTTCTCCAACGTGGCAATGGGAATGGGCGGCTTCGCAATCGGTCGGAGTGCGCCGCTCCCGGCACAGGGGAACTTGAGTCAAGCTTCCTCTTTCCCTTCCGGGACCGTTCCTTTGGATGCAAACGCCGGGACGCTGATCGAGAATGCGGTTCGAATCCAGTATCAGATTTTTTTCTGATGAAGTTGGCAAGGCTGGAGGTTTTAGGATGATCCACGCACTCTTTAGATTTGGACGTATCATCGGTGCCGGTCTCCCGAGTGTGTTTCTTATGGTGGTATTGCTGACGCCGGTTGAAGGATTTAGCGAAGAGCTGACCATTGCCGCGGCATCGGATTTGAATTTTGCCTTCAAGCAGCTCGTAGCCGATTTCGAAAAAGCGACCGGAACGCATGTCAAATTGTCCCTCGGTTCATCGGGCAACTTTTATTCCCAGATCGAAAACGGCGCCCCGTTCGATCTGTACTTTTCGGCCGACATTCGCTATCCGCAGAAGCTTATTGAAGGCGGTCACGCCATACCCGGATCTCTCTATAAGTACGCAGTGGGCCGGATCGTCCTGTGGGTGCCGAGCCGGTCACCCGTTCCGGTCGAAAAAGGGTTGGAGGCTTTGACGGACTCCTCGGTGCGCAAGGTCTCGATCGCGAATCCCAAACACGCCCCCTACGGACGGGCAGCGCTTTCCACTCTCAATCACTTCAAGCTGTACGAGGCGGTGAAAGACAAGCTGGTCTTGGGGGAGAACATCTCGCAAGCCGCGCAGTTTGTGGAATCCGGAGCGTGTGATGTGGGGATTATCGCCTTGTCACTGGCGATGGCGCCGACCATGAAGGCAAAGGGCAAGTATTGGGAAGTGCCGGCTGATGCCCATCCGTCGATCGAGCAAGGCGCCGTGATCCTGACGCGTTCGACGAATCAAGAGGCAGCCAGAGCCTTTTTACAATTTTTGAAGGGGCTTGAGGGGCAGGAGGTCATGCGGCGATATGGGTTTGTGCTTCCCCAATGAAGATCATGGCACGAATGCTCATGACGCTCTCGGCGTGCTTCATGATTCCACTGACAGGATGTGCGCAAGGAGCACGGCTGGTTCAGGACAATGAAGCGGGCGGCATCGTGATGTTCCTCTATCAAGAGGATCGAGGGGGACCGGCGTTTTCGAAGTATCGCGCACAGGCGTTCGAGATCATGAAGCTGAAGTGCCCGGACGGCTATACGATCGTTAAGGAGGGGGAAGCCCGAGGAGGGGCCATCTCGAGCATCGAAGGCAGGGAGGATCAAGTCACTCGGCGGTGGGCGTTTCAGTTTCGATGCAAGAATCCATGAGGAGCTGTCATATGAGCATGGAACATGGCACCTTACGACGAGGTATTCCAGCCGCTCTATGCTTGGCCGTGGTGCTGATTGCTTTCGTCTTCAGTGCCGGTGCACAAGCAGGCGATTCTTCTGCTCGACGTGCCGGATTGTCGTGCGGGATTCCGCCTTACTCTGGAAGCGCATGGGGACGATCTTGAAGGAGTTCGGGTCGAGACGGCCGATGTGGCGAAGTATGAACGCTTCTTCTCGCAGGTGCTCCACGCCCAGGAGATAATACGGATCAACCACCCGCAAGTCGACCATATTCGAGGCTATTGGTATCGCGGTCTGCTCATTGTTGTTCGGCAAGACGTGCGGACGCCCCGGCCGTCCGGCTGGGTTCAAATCAATTTCGCCGTTGACGATGTCGGCTCGATCCAACGAGAGCTCGAACAGGCGTTGCAGGAATCGGGTCTCGAAGAGTCTGACCAGAGGCAAATCGTGCGCCTTCGGCTGAAGCCGGATGTGCCGCGGACTCATTGCCGGGCTATCCGACTGGAGGTCGGTGGCCCGGAAGGATTTATGATCGGGCTTGACCAATTCAAAGAAGGGAGCTGCCAGCGCGAGAGTCCCGAGAAGCCGGTAGACAGTCAGCAGGATGTTCCACCTCACGAGAGGAGGTCGCCATGAAGCTCAGCGCGAGAAACCAATTTCAAGGGACGGTGACCCGGATCACCGAGGGACAGGCCATGGCGGAGGTGGCCGTCAAGGTCGGCAATTTGGAATTCATTGCCGCGATCACCGAAGGATCCGTAAAGAATATGGGGCTCAAGGTCAATGATTCCGTGATGGTCGCTGTCAAGGCGACGGAGGTCATGATCGGCAAGTAGGTGTGTTGCTTTTCCGCACTCGCCTCCGTACCATGCCCACCCGTCGAGGCGGCACAGTGTGAGGCGACCGATGAACTGGACGGCGATCAGTGTCACCTTTCAGCTTGCAACCCTGACGGCGCTGATTCTCCTGATCATCGGTCTCCCGCTGGCGTACTGGTTGAGCTTCTCTCAGTGGCGGTGGAAATTCCTCGTCGAATCGGTGGTCGCGCTCCCGCTGGTGCTGCCCCCCACAGTCCTGGGATTCTATATCCTCGTGGCCATCGGCCCCCGCAGTCCTCTGGGTCGGCTCTATACCTCGGTGGTCGGTCACCCGCTTCCTTTCACGTTTGAAGGGTTACTGTTCGCCTCGGTCCTGTACAGCCTACCGTTTGCCGTCCAACCGTTTGCCACGGCCTTCGATCAGGTGGATCGGCGCCTGGTGGAAGCCTCCTGGACGCTCGGCGTGTCTCGCCTCCGGACGTTCTTCAAGCTCATCGTCCCGTTGTCGGTTGCGGGCCTGGTGACCGGGTTCGTGCTCAGTTTCGCCCACACGCTGGGAGAGTTCGGCGTGGTCTTGATGGTGGGCGGCAATATCGAAGGGGAGACGCGAACGGTGTCGATTGACATCTACGACGAGGTGCAATCCCTCAACTACGCCGCGGCCTCGAAGACCGCCTTGTTCCTGCTGATCATCTCGTACGCGGTGCTGCTCGTCGTCTATGCGATGAACCGCCGGGTATGGGGTCTGCGCCGATGGGAAGAGCCGCCGTCCGACTACAGGGCGCCGGCGACGCCGTGACGGGTTCCTCGATGGCATCCGACGTGACCGTCGACATTACCAAGGCGTTTGCGAATCGGTTTTCCGTGCGCGTCCGATTCGACATCCCGCTCACCCCTCCCTTGGTCTTGATCCTCTTTGGTCCCTCGGGGTCGGGAAAAACGACCGTGCTCCGCTGCCTGGCGGGCTTGGAGCGGCCGGACCGCGGGACGATCCGCTGCGGCGATGACGTCTGGTTCGACGGAGCCTTCCGGATCTGTGTCCCGCCGCAACGGCGACAGGTCGGCTATATGTTCCAGGACTATGCGCTCTTTCCAACCCATACCGTCTCGGGCAACATTGCCTACGGTCTGCAGGGACTCTCGGGCGTAGAGCAGCAGCGCCGGATCAGCGAGGTCATCGCCCTGCTCGGCCTCGAGGGCATGGAAACGATGAAGCCGACGCAGCTCTCCGGGGGGCAACAGCAACGGGTGGCATTGGCGCGAGCGATCGCACGGCAGCCGGCGCTCTTATTGCTCGATGAGCCGCTGTCCGCCCTGGACCTGCCCACCCGGATCAGATTGCGGGGGGAGCTGCGCGACCTCTTGCGCCGGCTCGCCATCCCGTCGGTGGTCGTCACCCATGACTGGGAGGAGGCCCTGGCGCTGGGGGACCAGATGGTCGTGCTGAAGGAGGGACGAGTGCTGCAGCATGGCTCCCCCCGGCAGATCTTCAACCTTCCGAAGGACGTGGAGGTGGCCAAGATCGTCGGGATGGAGACCGTCGTGCCAGGGCGCGTGGCGCAGTGTGCCGAAGGACTCGTCACGGTGGAAGCCAACGGGGTGAAGCTGCTCGCCGTGAGCCAGGAAACGCAGGGCGCCGACGTGTTCGTCTGCATACGAGCGGAGGACGTGGTCCTCGAACCCGTCGGCGGCGGGACCACGAGCGCCAGAAATCATGTGCCCGCGACCGTCCAAGACATCACGTCCATGGGTGCCCTGGTTCGTGTGGATCTGGATTCGGGATTTCCACTTTCCGCCGTCGTCACGCGCTCGGCACTCGACGATTTGCATCTGGCCCGCGGCGTCAATGTGGTGGCGGCCATCAAGGCCGGCGCCGTGCACCTGATTCCGCGCCCGTCGCGGCCGCCCGGGTAGGATCGTCCAACAACCCTCGTTGGGGGGCGGCTTGCCCCTCGCAAAAGCTTGGAGAACGATGTCAGCCGCGTGATGGTTTCAGGCTCCCGTTCATTCTGCTACCATACAGGCGCCGAGCCATCCGCAACCATTCGGTGAGGATGTCATGAAGATCTCCGATCTGTCTTTGGATGAGCTGAAAGAGCTGGTGAAGGGCCTCGTGGATGACCGGCTCCGAGACCTCTTGGGGGACCCTGATCTCGGGCTGCCGTTGAGCGAGACGCTCAGGGCCCGGTTGAAGCGCTCGCTGGCCTCGGAGACCCGCGTCACGGGCGAAGAGGTTGCCGACAAGCTTGGACTGCGGTGGTAGACCGCCATGCCCTGGTATCGGCTGGCCTTTGCGCCGGACGTCATCGCTGATCTGGCGCCGCTCGAGAAGAGCCTCGCACAGCGCCTGTTCGACAAGGCCAAATGGCTCGCATCGAACGCCGGGAATCTTCGGCACGAGCCCCTCGCGCCCGATCTGTCGGGGATGGCCAAGTATGCGGTCGGCGAGTGGCGCATCTTCTACACGATCGATCGCACGGAGCACACGGTCCACATTCTCGGCATCGTCCAGCGCCAGGACCTTGCCTGACGGCCTCGCGTACAGAAGGCGAGCCGTGAAGAGCAGTGCGCGTTCCCATACGCGGATCAACGCCGAGTCGATCGAGGAGTGCAGTCATGGGCGTCCATCCTTTGGCCGGAAAGCCGGCGCCCGCTTCGATGTGGGTCAATATCCCGAGGCTGATCACGGCTTACTTCAGCGAGCGGCCGGATCCCGCGGTCCGTGAGCAACGTGTCGCGTTTGGCACCTCGGGTCACCGTGGATCGGCGTTGAGGCGCAGCTTCAATGAAGCGCACGTGTTGGCCATCGCCCAGGCGATCTGTGACTACCGGAAGATACAGGGCACGACCGGCCCGCTCTATCTGGGCATGGACACGCATGCGCTCTCGGAGCCGGCGTTCGGCAGTTCCCTGGAAGTGCTCGCGGCCAACCAGGTCGAGGTGAGGATCGATCGGGATCGCGGGTACACGCCGACTCCGGTGATCTCCCACGCGATCCTCACCCATAATCGAGGCCGGGCGTCCGGATTGGCCGATGGCATCGTCATCACGCCCTCGCACAATCCTCCCGAGGACGGAGGGATCAAGTACAACCCGCCGCAGGGCGGGCCCGCCGACACGCAGGCGACCAGGTGGATCGAAGAGCGAGCGAATGCCTTGCTTGGCGCCGAATTGCACGGGGTCGCACGCGTTCCCTATGAACGCGCGCTTCGCGCGGCGACGACCCACCGGCACGACTACGTCGGGGCCTACGTGGAGGACCTGCAGGCGGTGCTCGACCTGGACGCGATCAAATCAGCCAAGCTGAAGCTCGGGGTCGACCCGCTCGGCGGCTCCGGCGTCGCGTATTGGCAACCGATTGCGGAGCGGTATGGGCTCAGCATCGACCTCGTCAATCCGAGCGTCGATCCGACCTTCCGCTTCATGCCGCTCGACTGGGACGGCAAGATCCGCATGGATTGCTCCTCGCCGTATGCGATGGCGAACCTCATCGCGCTCAAGGACCGGTTCGACGTGGCGTTCGGCAACGATGCGGACAACGATCGGCACGGGATCGTGACCCCTTCCGCCGGCCTCATGAACCCCAACCACTATCTGGCGGCCGCCATTGCCTATCTTTTTGAGAACCGCCCGGGATGGAAGCGGGCCGCCGGGATCGGAAAGACGTTGGTCAGCAGCAGCCTCATCGATCGGGTGGCCGGAAAGCTCGGACGTACGCTCGTCGAAGTGCCCGTGGGGTTCAAGTGGTTCGTGGACGGCTTGCTCGATGGTTCGCTCGGGTTCGGCGGCGAGGAAAGTGCAGGAGCCTCGTTTCTTCGTCGGGATGGGACGGTCTGGTCCACTGACAAGGACGGCCTCATCATGAACTTGCTGGCGGGAGAGATGACGGCGAGGTGCGGCCGCGATCCGGCTCAGCTTTATCGCGAGCTGACGAAAGAGTTAGGGGAGCCGGTGTACGAACGGATCGATGCGCCCGCCACACCGGACCAGAAGGCCGTTCTCGCACGGCTGTCGTCCGAGCAGGTCAAGGCGACCGAATTGGCCGGGGACAAGATCGTGGCGATGCTGACCACCGCTCCCGGCAACGGGGCCGCCATCGGCGGATTGAAGGTCGTCACCGATCAAGGCTGGTTCGCCGCCCGCCCGTCCGGGACCGAAGACGTCTACAAGCTCTACGCAGAAAGCTTTCGCGGCAGGGATCATCTGCGCCGGATTCAGGAAGAAGCCCAGGCGCTCATCGCCCGGGCGCTGGCTGGGTCGACGTAGCCACCTTCACTTCACTGGCACGCCCCGCTATCCGCGCCGGTCGCCACAGAAGGGTCCGGGTGTGTGAGCCCCTCGCTCACGATCGAAACTGTCGCCGAGGTTGCTCCGCGTGATGCTCATCGTTTCGCCTCGGGCGGCGGCCAATCCATATCGGCTTGGCGGCCACAGTAGAAGCAGGAGAGGCGGTAGCGGGCGCGGCGGCGTGGATTTGGTAACGACGTGAACACGATCGGCGTCTCATCGAACGGGCAGATCGCCTGTAAGTGCAACAGGTGCGCTTCGGCCATGGCCAGCAACGAGGCATCATCCCAGGGCGGCTCTTGCGGACCGCGTCCCTCCAGCCGTGCCGTCCATCCACAGGACTGGCAACGGCATTGGAAGCTCTTCACGCGATCGTAACTCTGTGACAGATCCAGCGTCTCCACCGGCCCGGCGCAGCCGGGCGTGCCGCAGGGCACTGGTTCGTGCTGAAGGGCGGCCACGAACTGCTCATGGGCGGCGTGCGTGTGCTTGCTCATCGTGGTGCGTGTCAGGATGAAACCGCGCCCATTTGAGCTGTGGCCTCGCGGTGAGAAATAGCTCGGTGGCCGTCCATTCAAGAAAGGGGTTCGGATCTCGCGGTCCTGGCGTCACATGCGGCACTGGTCTTTCGATGGAATGCAACAGATCATTTGAACGGAAGTCGTGGGGTCGGCGGCAAAGCCATGCAGCTCGTTGGGGGCGATGTACACCGAATCTCCGGCCTTGAACGGCGTCTCTCTCCCTTCCGTCTTTACCCGTCCCGTGCCCGAGATGATGTAGACCTCATGCTCCCACGCATGGGTATGGTATGGCGTGCTCGCGCCCGGCTGAACGTCGAACACCCGCATGGCGAAGGTCGGGGCGCCGTCCCGCACCGTGATCATTTCGCGGATCTCGACGCCCTCCGGGACGCCTTGATAGGTGGTCGGGGGGACCTCTTCATAGGACTTTTTGACCATGGCTGCCTCCCTTGCGAACGCAGCGCGATGCTAGCATGTGCTCCACCGAGAAAAAAGGGGAGACTCAGAGGATCCTGGACGCCCTCGCCGCACCGTCCTTCATCCTTCACCGACAGCGGCTCCTGAGCCAGCGTGCTAAGTAATGTGGTTGGGCCCGTCTGTAGGCTGAATGTCGGGGCCCAAGGAGGTCCACGTGGTGCACGCGTTCTTGATCCTTCGAACCGTGACGGCGGCCTGCAGCATCGCCTGCATGCCGGACCATGACGTGAACAACGCCTTGTTCCATGGCACGCTCCTCGCCAGCACGAGTCCCGTGATCGCACGGTCCGGCCCGGCAGGGCCCGTCGAGATCGAGGTCGCAGTGAACGGGAAGCCATTGCGAGCGAAAGGGGCCGGGGAATGCACCCATGAACCGAACGCCTCTATTTACAGCACGCCGGCCTCGCTGTGGCGGGTGGAATACAGCGATCCCGAGGGTGGTGACCTGCAGTACCTCAGCCTTAGCGTGTGGCAGCTCAAGAAGGTGGGTGAAAATCAGATGTCACTGTCGTTGCGCACCGGGGCGAGGTCTTATTCGATTGCCACGGTCAAGGGCGGCCGACTGGTTGGAACCGGTCAGGTGACGTTTCGAGCGAACAAGCCGGGCGGCCGATTCGAGATCCGCGGGAGCGATGCACAGGGGGCGACCATCGAGGCCAAGATCTCCTGTCCGACGTTCGGGAGCATCACTGCCGAGGGCGGCTGAGCGGCACGGCCTGTCTCCGGGATAACGACCCGATCCCAAGGCATAAGCAGGAGTGCGGACAATGAACTGCTTGTGGAGGCTGCCGTTCTTTCCAGACAGAGTCGCTTCCCGTGCCGGCCGTGTCATTCCAGTGATCATAGCGATCTGGATCATGTTCCCGCCGCCGGCATCGGCCGATTGTGTCAATGGTGCGCGCGACGTCACTGAAGAAGAGAAGGAAACGACGGTTCGCGTGTTGACGGCGCTGCGCAATGCGTTTCCCGCAAACTCTCCGAGGCCAAGCGCTTGATGCCCGAGGAACAAGCCCGGGTCGCCGATATCGATCGACAAATCGGTGAGCTGGCCAAACAGATGGGTGTGCCGCGGTCCGCGATGAAGCGACGCGTCTGGACAAGGACACACGGCCCCAACATGGGGCGGAGTTGAAACGATTGGCAGAGAGCATGATGGCGCTTCGGGAGCAGCGACGCGCGATGGCCACCCCGTGGCTGATCGACGGACCGCGCAAGAAGCGTTATGAGGAAGCCTTGGACGAGGTGACGCGAGAGCTGCGCACGGACGCGGAGATCAATGTGAAGGTTACAATGAACCGCAATTTCGAGCCGGTCCAGGGGCAGAGCGGATTGAAATCCCGGGCGCGCCCATTGCCTGCCGTAGCGCTCTTCGAACGGATATCCCGGGAGCTTTCACGGAGGGCACGACCATCCTCTTGCTCGGCCGCTTTCGCCCCCCTCGGCTGGCGGCGAAATATTGGAACTCTCATCAACCCCGCCAACTCGAGCCGGCCACGGACATTCACCATCGCCATACAGGCGGATCGAGACCGAGCCGTGCACGTCATCGAAACGCTGCCCCTCGAGTCACTTCAGGGGCTGACGCAGTCGCGGTGATCGAACGCCGTAGATGACCTCGATGCTGGGAATCGAATATCACGAGCGGAAGGGAGCGTGATGCGGTTGACGACTCGCTATAGGCATCAGCGATCGACAGGGACACGCGTGCGACGCTGCGGCCCTCCCGTTTCGGCGTGCTCGTCTTCACGACTTCTCCTCGGTCTGATGGCGAGGCAATACGGGCAGCGCCTCGCGGTAACGGATCGCGAGCTCTTCCCGTTGTTGGGCGCTGAACCATCCTCCGCGGGAGGTCACGGATTCCAGATAATGCTCAGGCTCGAACGTGACATTAAAAGCTCCTGACTCTTCCGGGATGTCCGGAAAGCGCCGATCGTATCGGCTGATGTCGGGACCGGGTCCATGGCGATCGTGGACCTCGCTCAGTACGAGATACAGAAGCGGATCGCGGACGAACAGCCATCCCGTCGTCGTCTCTTCTTCGCCGCTTTCCGTGACGCGGCTCAGATGAAAGTAGACCCGGTCAGCAGGACCGGCCTCAGACAAGGCGCGGGACAGGGCCGGAGCCAGAAAGGCGGTTTCCTCGTCGCGAAAGGCCCTCGTCCGAGTCGCCTCTCCCGCAACCAAACGATGGAAGATATTGCGTCGCTCCCATGCACGCACACCGCGTAGGATTGTCGCGACTTGGGCTGGCGTCAATGAAACCGGGTGAGTATTGATGGGCTTGGACTCTATATCGGCCTCCACGCGCACGACGTTGAGCCCCTCCTCGGAAACCGGTTTCCCCACTCTCGGCGGCTGTGGGGTGCATGCAAGCCCGCCAAGCATGATCGTGAGAACGATTGTCATGAGGAGCCGTAACGCATCATGAATGCAGGGCCGTTCGTAGGTGAGCCGCATCATCGTGTTTGCCTCGCTAGGGGTGGGGCCGCGTGCTGATTCGTGGCGTATGGCTCGAACCCGTAGAGTTTGAGCACATCCTGAATAGCTGGAGACATCAGAAATTTTTGGAGGGCCATGGCCAAAGAGGGATTCCGGGACGTCCAGACCGCGGCGACTCCATAGACGATCGGGAGATGGGCATCCGATGGGATCTCGGCCACGATCCGTACTTTCTTGCTACGAATCGCATCCGTCCGGTAGACGAGGCCCACGTCAGCTTCCCCAGCTCCCACCAAATCGAGGACGGCCCCCGAATGCTCCGCGTACACGCAGCGACTCTTCACTCGCCGGTCGAGCCCCGTGCGCTTCAGCGCTTCGGCGGCGAACTTGCCGACGGACGACGTGTTCGGGTTCCCTATCGCGATCCGCCGCACGTCGGGACTTGAGAGGTCCTCAATCGCGGTCACCGGTGTCGGAAATGCAGACTGCGCAATGAGGACCAATGCCGTTTTCGCATACACGGCTGTCGTCCCGGGGAGTGTCAGCCCTTTCTTTTCCAACTGATCAATTTCCTCGAGCGAGGAGGGGAGAAAGACATCAATTGGCGCACCTTCGGTGATCTGGTCCCGCAGGGTTTGCGACGGTCCCCAGACGACCCTGATCTCCGCGGTGGGATGTTCCTTCTCAAAGAGCGGGAGTACGGCTCGCAGCGCTTCTTTCAGGCTGTTGGCCGCTCCAATGGTCAGCATCTGACCGGCGTCGGCCGAGACCTCTTGAACAGGTCCTGTCATGGTCAGGAAGACCGGCCAGAGCAGTGCGATGAGGCCCGTCGTCTTTCTCATCCTATGCCTCCGTCTTCTCACCGTCGTGGGACTTAGAAGTAGAACTGATACTGGACGTTGATACGGTTTTCGACCAGATCGCGACCGAACCCGCTCAGGCTTTCCCAAGGCGCACGATCCGGCGCACCGCCGCCGCTTCCCATGGTGATGTTGCTATAGTCGATGACGAGACGGTTGTTGTACGTGCCGTCGAAACTGTAATTGAGAGCGACGCCGAACTCTTTGATGAGATCGTGTGTTTGCCGCGTGGACGGATCGAAGACCCCGTAGCGGCTTGCGATCTCCAGCTTCCGGGGAATGACGTACTTGCCGACTTGCACGTACCAGCCGTACGCCTGCCCGAGCTCGACCTGAGGCCCAACGGGTTGCGTGCTTGGATCGAAGGCGATCGTTTGGCTGTCGTGGCTGCGAACCCGCTGGTGGCGGTAGTAGCCTTCGGCCTGCAACGACCACCCGCGGTATTTCGCGATGACATCGACTTCGTACGTTTGGAAGTCATAGATCCCACCGCCGAGCAGCCGCCCGTTGTAGTTCCTCACGAGGTTTTGGCGGTAGGCTCGATCGACGATGTCCGAGCGGATCGAGCTGAGATAGTTCTGCGCCGGATCATAGGCATAGCCGGCACCGATCGCTATCTGGGGCACTCGGGAGTTCAGAATGTCCCCTTGGCCGTACCCGGGATTCCCCGAGATCTTGTAGAGCAGACGGATGGTATACATCAATTCGCCCGTCAGGAACCGGGTGTCATAGTTATAGGTCCGGCGCAAGCTCGGCGGGATGCTGCTGTTGTTGGGCAGTGCCTGGCTGACCGATGTGCCCTCACGCGTCAAATTCAGTCCCGTGCCGTTGTAGATGCCGATGGCGTAGTTGAACGGGTATGTATCCTCATCGCTCAAGATGTTGATGCCGATGTCGCGGCGATTGAGCAGGTTGGCGGCGAAGGCGTTTTGCACGATCATATTGTCTGCGAACGTGGATGTCGCAATCGGGCTGATCAGCGCGCGGTTGAACCAGACGACTTGCTGTCCGACCTGAACGGTGGCCCACGGGATATGCCACGACGAGATGTAGGCATCGAGAAGCGCCGCGCGGCCGTTGCCGCCTTCCTGGTCGCCTTCGTGTTGATCCATCGCCACCGAGACGTTGTAGCGAAAGTCCGGATCAAAGGCGTAGCCGAGAAATTGCAGACGTGTCCGGCGGACCGAAAAGTCGCTCGTGTCGCTTTGTTTTCTGACCGCACGGAACTCGACCTGGCCGCCCAGAAGCTCTGGTGAAGTCCTTGAATCGCCGATGGTGCCCCACCCCTGGTTGTAGTCGTGATGGGAGTAGCGCACCTGCGTCAACAGGCGCAGCTTGAGGAAAAATTTCGATCCCACTCGTACGTTCAATCCGTTGTTGACATCAATGGTGTATCCCGGCTTGGACAGACGGTCCTTGGTCTCGATGACTTTCAGGCCTCTCTCATATTCCTCCTGGCTGATGATGCCCTTGAGGAGCAGGTACTTGAGCCCCGGGTCCTCCGCGGATTTGTATTGCCACTTCCCTTCTTTTCTCACGAGCTCCCCCTCTTCGAAGGCGAGTGCTCTGGAAGCTAGGACGAGGAGGGCCAGAATACCCACGAAGGCGGTAAGGGGTCCGGACGGTCTCATGCGGATACATCCTTTCGTCGGGGGAAACTTCCGGTTGTGTCGTTGGTCGGGCGATCGGCATTCGGTCCGGTGTCCTTCCTGGGCGGTCCATTTCTTCATGATCTTCTGATGCCACCCGCAAGGGCCGTTCCCTGCCGGTCGATGCGCTCAGCGCATGAGGACTTTGCCGGTCTTGCTCCAATACCAGAAAATCGAAAAGTTCGGATGGATCGCGTCGATCGCGTTTTGCCCCGCGACGACGAAGAGAATGCCCGCAGCGGCGACAAGAGATTCCGAGAACTTGTATTGGATCACCGGCTCAACTCCAAACACCGAAAATCCACTTTTTTGCCCGGTATTGATTTCGTGGCCGTCGGCTCGCCACGTCAATCCATGGAGGGTGAGGAATTCGAGGTTGTAGCCGAAGCCCTTCTTATCGTTCAGAAGGTGCTCGACGATCAGCCGCGTGTTGATGACGTCACCCGTATACGTTGTCGTCACGCCCTGATGGCCCGGGGCGGCATAGGTGTAGAAGACGGCCGCACTGACTCGAAAGGGTTGGAGGTTTTTGCGGTACATCACCCCTTCCGTCAGACCGAGTTCCCCGAAGCGTGTATTTGGCAAACGTCCAAACGGGGCAAACCCGCCGGGTGGTTTTTCTGTCCCGGTAATCCAGCGGCTGGTGGGGAGGACCAGTTGACTAAAAAGGGTGATCGACGGACGCCAGCCGGTAGGGTCTTGGATGGTCGGACGGTACTTAACGATCAGAGAAGTGTCTCCAAGCCCGGTGTCGGCCGTCATGGGGCCGCCACGGCCTTTGTTGAACGATTCCGAATCTCGTGCCCAAAAGGCATTGAGTGAGGAGGCAACACCTACCTCCACATGGTTGGTGAGGCCGTACGCCGCATTGAGAGAGGGCGCCAACGCATAGAGGTGGACCGGCCCATTTCGCCGGTCGGTTGCAAAGGTCAATCTATTGCCATAGCTGTGCTCCCCGATTTGAGAGAAGAGAAACGGACGGATGGAGAGTTGGCCCCGCGGTTGAATGTCAACGGCTTGAAGCAAGATCGGTCCGTGTGAAAAGGGGTTCCAGCTTTTCCGGTAAGCCTGGATCTCTTGTTCAGACGGCACCCATGAGAAACCAGTAGCCGTAAGGAGCAGAAGGGGAGAGAGGAAGAACACTCGGAGACGAAAAAGGCTAATCATGACTACTCCGATAGAATTAATATAGCTTGTGTAGCAAAAATTAAGAAACTTTGTCAACAAATAAACAAGAGGGAAGAACACGCTTGACATGGCGATGTATTTGATGTAACCAATGGATACATGAAGCCGACCGACTTGAAAAAGCTCCGTCAGGAACTGGGGCTCACCCAAGAGGAGTTGGCCAAGAAGCTTGGGACGACGCGGATGACGATCACGCGGTACGAAGGCGGAACGCGCCGGATTCCACCGATTGTCGAGGTCGTCCTCGCTCAGCTCGTCAACGCTGCGGGTGTCCCGATGTTGGGTGTTGTGGCGGCAGGGAAGCCGATCGAGCCGGTATTGCAGTCCGAGGTGGTCGAGATCCCCCGGTCGATGCTCAGGCGGCCGGCGGAGACGTTCGTGCTACGCGTCAAAGGCGAATCCATGCGGGACGAAGGAATTCTGCCGGGTGATCTCGTGGTGGTGCAGAAACAGCAGACGGCAAGAAACGGTCAGACGGTCGTCGCATCGGTGAACCAGGAGGTGACGATCAAGCAGTATCAGCAGAGGGATGGCCGCATCGAATTGCATCCGGCGAATGCCGCGATGGAACCGATCATGGTCGGTCCCGACGATGACTTTCGCATCGAAGGTCTCGTCATCGGTGTCATCAGGCATTGTTCCTGACACAAAAGGAGGGATTATGCAGGCACATCAGGTCCTGACAGCACGGTTGCTCCACCTCGAGCGGACGCTCGAACGCCTCACGACGCACATGACGCAACTCGAGCACCAGCTTGCCGCAGCCAAACGCCTGGCTCCCGCCGCTTCCCCTGGCCCTTCTATCTGGCAGCGCTTGAGCTTGACCCGGTCCGTCACCTCTCGCCGCCGTGTGCGGGAAAATCGAAGGAGGTCCACGCATGCTCTCGGTACAGCCTAAGTATGCAGCCTTGAACGACGGCCCGTGTTCCGACTGTGGAAAGCTCGCGCCCCGCCGGGTCCGGTTGGTCGATCAGCACACGGCGTCGACGGTTTATCTGTGTCCAAACTGCGTTCCTGCATTTTTGCAACGCCAGCAGATGGCACCGGGGTGTTGCGGGTAATAGAGGAACCGAGAGAAGGGCAGCGGCGCACGTGGTGTAGGCGCGCCTACTCTTCTTTCCCGTGTCTTTGCGCGACGGAGCCTGACACGCTGCCCCGTCGCCGTCCCCGCAGCACCCCAAGTTCTCAGCAGTGTCGCTGGTTCCGTCGCTCCTTCGAGGGCATCGTTCTCGATGAGGAAAGGGTGAGGGAATCGGGGTGGATCAGCGTATCTTTTCCCTGCTGTTCAGCGATGTTAGCTCTTTTGATGGCGCTCTTGAATGACCTGTGGACATACCGATCATCATCGACCCAGACAACGAACCCCATCTCCTTCATACCGACTCCTTGGTTCCAGGTGTGATGCGCGGTGGACGGCTGAATTTCCCAGAATCCGCGCCAGGAGACCATTGGAGAATGAGCCAACGACGTGGAGGTCTTTGTCTGACAGGCAAGGGTAAGGATGGTAGGGGTAGAGGAATTTCGTTCAATCGGGTCGCGACGACCAGGGGATTGAAGACTCAAGCGCCGTTTGTACGACCCGCTAGGAGCATGGTATAGTCTGCCCCGTTTCCGATCGCCTCGAAATCGGAACACGGGTGGCGGTGTAGCTCAGTTGGTAGAGCAGCGGACTCATAAGCCGCGGGTCGGGGGTTCGATACCCTCCACCGCCACCATCCTCCGCTCTATGGCCTAAGAGGGGCCGGCCGTTTCCTTCTGTATGCTCTCTCGCATTCCTCACCTCCGCAACATTCTGAGCTCCTGACGGTGGTAGAAGCTTGTCCACGCGGTCGGACAGGTGTGCAAGAGGTGCCTCTTCTTGTACCAAGAACAACCGCCAGCCTCTTCTCTTAAAAGACCGACGCCAGGCATGCTCGTCCGTTGAGACCCGTCCTGACTCATCCTGAAACAACTCTGTACTTGCCTTTGCAGCCGTGTGCCCCGTGGCATGGCTCATCCAAGTCAACCACCGTTACCTCTCGAACATAAGCTGGACGGACTCTTGTTGCCGAGCGCCCGATAGGCAGGCCACCGTTGCGCCATCTCGTCGCATTCGGCAACGACGTCCCGTTTGAAGCCCTCCGGTGAGTAAAGTCAGGTCGATGTCCTGCCGATAATGTGTGAGGCTGGACGGGGTACCGTCCAACCGCGTGCACAAAAGATCACCTCTGGAGGGACATGAGAAAGATACTTGTCGTCGACGACGATGCCGCCGCTCGTGAGCGTCTCGAGCGCACGCTGCTCGTGTTTCAGCAGGAGTGGAGCGTTGTCTTTGTGGCCAGCGGGCAAGAGGCGTTGACGGCCTTGGCCCAGCAACCCTGCGACGTCGTGATGAGCGACATGCGCATGCCGGGAATGGATGGCGCCCAGTTATTGGGAGAAGTCCGGAACCGCCATCCCCACATCGTCCGCATGCTGCTGTCGGATCAATCGGACCAAGAGGCCCTGTTGAAATCCGTCGGCTCGGCACACCAGTGCTTGGCGAAGTCGAGCCGGCCGGAAGTGTTTCAGACCGCCATCACGCGGGCCTGTGCGGTACGCGATCTGTTGGCGAACCAGTCACTCCTGACCCTGGTCTCCGGGATGCAGACACTGCCCAGCCTTCCCACCCTGTACCGAGAGGTGCTCGAAGAACTGAACTCGGAGGCGGCCTCGATCGACAAGATCGGCCACATCATCTCGAAGGACCTCGGGATGTTATCCAAGATCCTGCAGGTCGTGAACTCGCCGTTCTACGGATTGCGGCGCCAGATTTCGAGTGCCACACAGGCGGTCGCCTTGTTGGGGTTGGAAACGATCAAATCGCTCGTGCTCTCGATGAAAGTGTTCTCGCAATTCGAATCGGCTTCGCAGACGTTCTTCTCCCTCGATGTGCTGTGGAACCATGGGATGACCACGGCGCGCTACGCCCGAGCCCTTGCAAAGGAACGAGGGGCGGAGAGTCATGTCGTGGACGATGCCTTCACCGCGGGCCTCTTGCACGACGTCGGGCTGCTCGTGCTCGCGACGAACGTTCCCGAGAAGTACACGGAGACGATCGCGCTGGCGCAGCACGAAACTCTGACCGAATGGGAAGCGGAGCGTCGGGTGCTCGGAGCGACCCATGCCGACGTCGGCGGCTATCTGTTGGGGATTTGGGGCTTGAGTGATACGATCGTGGAAGCGGTCGCCTTTCACCACGACCCGGAGCGATCGGCCGGGCACAGCTTTAGTGCCCTGACCGCCGTCCATGTCGCGAATACCGTCCAGGAAGTGGAGCAGGCGGAGGGCGGAATCGGTGTGCCTCCTGCGTTGGATAGTCGATATCTCGACGGCTGCGGCCTTCCACCGGATTTGGCGAGTTGGGAAGCGGCCTGCCGAGGCGCCTCCGCCGGGCGCTGATCGGTCCCTCGTGCCCCCACTGTCCTCTGCCCTCCGCCTTCTGTGCGGGGGGCTCCTCGTACTCCTTCCGACCGGCTGCACCGCTCCACCGGTGCCGACTCCGTCCGCCGTCCACGAGATCGATGAAGCTACCCCGTCTGAGATTACCTTCCCCGCGCCACTGGTCGTCTCGGTGGCTGCGTTTCATGTCCGGAGCCCCCGCGAGGACTTGGCATGGCTCCGGACGGGGCTTCCCGATATGGTGATCACGGCGCTTGCCCGCAACCCTTCGCTCATGGTGGTCCAGCGCGAGCGGCTCCGGGAGGTGCTGAACGAACAGGTTCTTCAGCTTTCCGGCGGCGTGCCCGACGGTGAAGCGGTGAGGGTCGGTCGGTTGGTGGGCGCGACCATCCTTATCCTGGGCAGCGTCACCGACCTAGGGAACCGAATCCGTGCCGACGCGCAGCTTGTGAGCGTCGAGCGGGGTGCGGTGTTGGCGACGGCGACGGCGGAGGGGCCGGGCGACCGGGCCTCGGACGTGGCGGCGCGCTTCGTCGACCGAGTGCAGGCGCTGTTCCCCCGATCGGCTCGCACGGTCGCTCGTCGTGCCGAATCGACCGATTGGCAATCTGCGCGTGCCAATGAGACCGGAGAGCGGTTGGCACGCCAAGGCGACCTATTCAAAGCCATGGAGGAGTTCGAGCGGGCATTGGCGATCGACCAGCGGGCGCCCTCGGCTCGGTCGAACTATGCACGTGCGCTTCAACGTCTCGACCAATCGGCGCTGACGGGTTCTGCGCCGTTCGACGCCCGTTCGGGTCGAACGCTCGCGCGACGGCTGAGTGAACGGTTGGCAGGGGGTATCGAACTGACCGTCGGGCCGGTCGGGCTGGATGGAGGCGATGGCGATTCGCCTACGCTCCGTGTGCCGGTCAGCTTCCGCGTTTCGCCGTCGGCCGTGGAGGCGTTGGTCACATCGTTTCAGGCTCTCGGCGCTGCGACATCGAGGCCATCCGAAGACACGCTGATCATCGACTTCCCGCATGCCCGAGCCCCCTTTTCCGATCTCTCCACGGAATTGATGCGGCTCCGTCGGTTCTATGTGCGCGTCCTGTCACCTGTCGGCGCCGCGATCGCCGTGTATTCGGATGCCTGCCGATGGCGGTGGTCGCAATGGGTGACGGTCACCGACACCGGGTTGCGTCTGTTCCTCGGGCCCCTACGATCCGAGGCGGTGTTTCCCAACTTGACTGAGGAGCAACGCCGCCAGATTGCCAGCATAGGGCTGATGGTCGAATCCGTTCCTCGGGAGCGGATCCTCGTTCGCGTCGATGTCGTCGACCCTGACGAGACGGGCAGACGGGAAACGTCGGCGGGATCGACCCCCGCCGATCACGCGATTCATGACGGGAAGAGATCCGACCTATGGCGCGAAGCGGTCGCGCATGCCTGGTGCCCTCCGATCGCTGAACGTTCATGGGGCCCAGGACACCTTCCCACCAACGAGCGGAGCGCGGTCCTCACCACGCTCGTAACCGAAAACGGTCTTCTGGCTGGTCCACTCCGGGTCGTCCGGAGCTCAGGAGACTCGCTGTTCGACCGGAGCGCCGAAGAGGCGCTCCGTACCGGATTGAATGGGTCGACCCCGAGCCCCTCGGCGGCGGCAGGCGGCGATCCAGCGGACCCGCGGAGCCTCTCCGCCGCGGGCGTCTCGGTATTCAAGCTCCGCGTGCAGTTCCAACTCCGGATGGACTTGCCGGCCATGAACCTCATCGGCCCGCTGGAAGGCATGAAGACGGTGGTCCCGATGCCCTGACGGTGTGTCAGGAACGGCCCTGCAGGCCAACCGCCAGCCACCCCTCATGCCTCTCGTAGCCGGCGGAATAAGCCTGGATGATAAATCCGGGCTAGGGCTGTTCGGCCCTACGATGGAATCAAAATCCCCCTTCGCAAGCCACGGGAGATCGCGTACAATGCGCCCCCGATGACCGGCTTCCCATCTTGGTTCGAGTCCGTCATTGGATAGAGCGACTGCTCACGACCGGATCGTCTCCGTCCGTTTCTTTCATTGGCTCGCGTTCCGATTCCTCCTGCTCCCACGGTTCGTCCCCCCGTACATTCCTTGTCAGCGCTGTTTCGGTCGGCATGCCTTGCCGACCTGGCCCTCCACACGGATCGCTCGGGGGCTCCGATGACCCAGATGGAGCCGTTGGAGCCGTCCAAGCTGGAAGTCGGCTGTGAACAGCACAGGCTGCGTGCCAGTGAGCAACGGTTCCGGGCGGCCTTCGAGCAGGCCGCGATTGGAATGGCGATCACGACGTTCGACGGCCGTTTCGTCGCGGTCAATCCGCGGTACTGCGAGATCACCGGATACAGTCGAGCGGAATTGTTCGGGCGTGAGTCTCATTGGATCCTGCATCCCGAGGATCGCTCGACCGCTGCCGCCTTGGTGGAGGATCTCCGCTCGGGGGTGCGCGCGCAGGCTCTTGTCCAAGTGCGGTGCGTCCGGAAGGACGGACGGCTGGTATGGGTCAAGACGAGCGTCTCGGCGCTCCATGATGCGGATGGGCCGCCGGCCTACCTGCTCGTTCTGGCCGAAGACGTGACGGAGCAGAGACGGGCGGAAGAGGCCCACCAGGAAAGCGAACAGCGCTATAAGACCATGTTCGAGCAGGTCGCAGTCGGTATGGCCGAATACGACCTGACGGGGCGCTTTCTGCACGCCAATCAGAAGCTCTGTGAGATTTACGGACGGCCGGAATCCGAGTTGCAGGGCCAGACCTTTCAGGCCCTGACGCATCCGGAGGACCTCGAGCGCAGCATGAGCTACTTCCGCGACGCCCTGTCGGGAAAACGGGATACCTACTCGATCGAGAAGCGGTATGTCCGGCCGAACGGCCGGCCGGTGTGGTGCCACGTGACGGCGTCGGTCGTCCGCGATGCGGCCGGCCGGCCGCTCTATTTCTTGGCGGTCGTCGAGGACATATCCAATCGGAAACGGGTCGAAGAGGCACTCGCGTCGGTGGCTGCCGGTACCGCCTGTGCCGACGAGGACTGCTTCGCTTGCCTCGTCAAGCACCTGGCTTCGTTGCTCGGGGTCAAGTGTGCGTTCATCGGGGAGGTGCAATACGCGAACCCGGAGCGTGTGAGGACGGTCGCGCTGTGGGCCGAGGGTCGCCTGGACGAGACGGCGATCTGCGACCTGGACGACCTTTCAGGCGAGAGAATCCTCGGGCTCGAGTCCCGGTTCATCGACCACGGCGCGAAAGAACGCTTCCCCGGCAATCGCCTGCTGAACGCGTTGGGCGTTGACAGCTTCTACGGCGTTCCCCTGGTGGATCAGACGGGCGAGCTCTTGGGGCTCTTGGCGGTGATGGACGATCACCCGATGGCGCTCTCGAACGAAATCGAGACGATCGTCCGAATTTTTGCCGCGCGCGCGGGGGTGGAGCTGGACCGTCAACGGACGCTGAAGGCGTTGCGATTCAGTGATCAGGCCCTCCGCCAACTGATCCGCGAGCGGGAGCAGTTGGCGCAGGATCTTCACGACGGCTTGATCCAGTCGATCTATGCCGCCGCGCTGAGCCTCGAAGAGGCGTGGCGGTTGATCCGAGACGGCTCGCCGGAGGCCATCGACCAGGTCGGAAGCGTGATCACGGACCTCAACAGCATTATCGAGGAAGTGCGCAATCACATCGTCGGCAAGTCCCGGGATCTGCGCGACGGCCGACAGTTGAAGCACGAGCTGGAGCGGATGGCCCGCGTGTTGGGGACGGCTGCGACCGTCCGGATCAGGGCCACCGTCGATCGGCACGCAGCCGATCTGCTGACGCCGGAGGAAGCCTCCCATGTCTATTACATCGCCCGCGAGGCGTTGAGCAACGCGGTGCGCCATTCGCAAGCGCGGCATGCCAGGTTGTCGCTCCGTCTCGTGCGTGGAGCCGTGCGGCTCGAAATTTCCGACAACGGGATCGGGTTCGACAGCGGTTCCACCCGGCAAGAAGGGCATGGGCTCTGGAATCTGTCCGTCCGGGCGTACCGGCTGGGGTCCGAGCTCAAATTGTCCTCCGCACCGGGACGAGGCACTCGCATCATCGTGGACGTGCAGAAGGGGTTGACGGATGGGTGAGAGGAAGGCCGACGGCATTCGGTTACTGATCGTGGACGATCACAAGGTCGTGCGTTTGGGACTGATGGCCATGTTCAATCGCCACCCGCGCGTGACGATCGTCGGCGACGTCGGGACCATGCATGAGGCGGTGAGCGAGGCGTTGCGCCTCAAGCCGCACGTCGTCCTCATGGATGTCCGGTTGCCCGACGGTACGGGGATCGAAGCATGCCGGGAGATCCGCGCGGCGTGCCCCGATGTTCGGGTGCTGTTCCTGACGTCGTTCGCCGATGACGATGCGCTGCTGTCGACGGTCCTCGCTGGAGCGTCCGGATTTCTCTTGAAGCAAGCCGACGAGGAGGGGGTCATCCGTGCCGTCGAAACGATCGCCAAAGGCGATTCGGTTCTCGATCCGGCCATGACGCAGGCCTTGCTCGAGCGGGTCCGGTCTCTCTCCATTCACGGGGAGGCCGGGACGGCCGACGCGTTGTCCCCTCAAGAGCAACGCGTGATGGCCCTGGTCGTCGAGGGAAAAACGAACAAAGAGATCGGCTTGGACATGGGGTTGAGCGAGAAGACCGTGAAGAACTACTTGAGCAACATCTTTCAAAAGATGCAGGTGAACCGGCGTTCGCAAGCGGCCGCGCTCTTCGTCGAGCGGCAGCGGGCGCTAGGGCCGTTCGGCCGTTGAGCATAGAGTCGAAATCGGTTGATTGCCGTGCCGACCGGCTCTTCCCTTTCTCTCGTCTTCTGGCAAACTTGTCGTAGATGGGAGAGAGAGGCATGAGCAGTCCATTGCGGGTCTTGCATATCGATGACAGCGCCGGCGATGTGCGGCTCATTCAGGCCCTTTTATCCGTCGAGGGAATCGAATGCGACGTGGTACGCGTCGACACCAAGCCGCGCCTCGACGTGGCGCTCAAACGAGGCGGCTTCGACCTCATCGTGTCCGACGACCGGCTGCCGTCGCTCACGGCCCTTGACGTGTTGCGGCTGGCTCATGGAGTGTGCCCCGGCGTTCCCGTCATCATCGTCTCGGATGCCCTCGAAGCCGAGGACCGGGCCCGTATGACGGCGGCGGGGGCGGCGGGTTGCGTCGGGAAGCACGAGCTACTGATGCTGACGGCATTGGTCCGGCAGGTCGTCCACGCCAGGCCCAGGGCGCTGCGCGCGGACTCCACGCTCGGGAGGCAGCCGGGTCTGCCGCACGCCGGACGGGCATGGATGAGGCCTCGCTGAGCGCGGCGCCCCCCTCCGTCCGTACCGATGTTCGGCCTTGATGACGGCGGGGAAACCCTCGCTCGGAGCCGCTTCCAATGATCACGGACGAGACGAGATGCTGCCTGCCCGCGATGAGCTGCTCCGGTTGATCCTGGACACGACGACCGATCTGGTCGAGGTGCTCGATCCAGCCGGGCGTCGCATCTTCTGCAATCACGCCTATCGGGCCATATTGGGAACCTCCGAGTCGCTCCTCGGCACGGACGCGTTCCGTGAAGTGCATCCGCACGATCGAGACCGCATGCGGGCGCTCTTTACCGAGACGATCCGCACGGGGATCGGGAAGCGGGCGGAGTACCGCCTGGTCTTGCCCGATGCCCGGGTGCGGGTGATCGAATCTCAGGGCAGTGTGGCCCGCGATGCGGCAGGATCCGTCACGAGCGTCGTGGTGGTGGCCCGCGACATCACCGAGCGCAAGCGGGCGGAGGAGGCGCTCCATCGCAGCGACCATTGGTTGCGGGCGATCCTGACGCATGATCCGGCCTGCGTGATGGTCGTGGATCGTGAAGGGCTGATCCAAGAAATCAATCCGGCCGGTTTCGTCATGCTCGACGCGGCGGCTGAAGCCGACGTGATCGGGCATTCGATTCTACCCCTGATCGCAGAGGAGGACCGTGAGAGGTTTTCTCGGATGGCCGAGGGAGTCCTCGCGGGGCGAGCGGGAGCCCTCCAATTCCGACTCGAAACAGGCCGTCGGCAATCGCGCTGGGTGGACGCGAAGGCGGTGCCGTTCGGCGACGTGCAGGGCAAGCCGCTGTCCGTGCTCATGATCGCCCGGGATATCACAGCCGCTCGGCGGCTCGAGGCGGAGCTCCAGCAGGCGTTGAACCTGGCGACTGTCGGGCGGCTGGCGGGCCGAGTGGCCCATGACCTCAACAACCTTCTGACGGGGATTGCCGGCCGTAGCGATCTGCTGAGCCGGCAGTTGTCGGATGACAGCCCCCTCCGTCGCCATGCCGAAGAGATCAAGCACGCGTGCACGCGGTGCGCCGCCCTGACCCATGAGCTCCTTGCATTCGGCCGCGATGGAGGACGATCCTCCGAGGCCATGGCTCAGGCGGTGACGGCGACCGCCGTGGGAGCCACCATCCGACCCATGGTGAGCACGCACCCGATCCCGATCGGTCTCGTCGTCGACGACGATCCGGCGGTGAGAGGCGTCGTGCGAGAAGCCCTGCGCCTGGCCGGGTTCGAAGTCTTGGAAGCGACGGACGGCCAAGCGGCCCTTGCTCTCTGCGACCGCCATGCCGGTCAAGTGGCGCTGCTGTTGACCGGCGTGGCCGTGCCTCACGTGCGCGGCCGCGAACTGGCTCGTCGACTTTCTTCCCGCTATCCGGCGATGCGGACCATCTTGATGTCCGGCGAGAGAGAGGAGGATCTGCTTAGCCAGGCGGCCTTGCAGGAGGGCATGACCGTTCTGGCGAAGCCGTTTACCGTGCAAGCCCTGGAGCAGAAAATCCACGAGGTATTCCAGCCGATCCGCACGTAGGTCCCCTGTCCAGACGGCGGCTCATTGCCGGTTCTCCCCGTCGACCATGCCCTCAGAGCTCAGGCCGATAAGCCGGCGTCCTCGTGTTCGCGTCTTTCGCCGTTGATGGTCGTTGTCTGTTGATGGGGTTCTGTTCTTGTCCGCCCAGCCGGATGTCGCGTGGATGAGGGACGCAGCCCTCCGCTGGCGCTTCAAGTTTCTCGAACCGACGGCCGACATTGACTGTGATCGTGCTCCGCCGCGGACATCCATCGAAATGAACCAGGTGTGCCGGTTCAGGGATGCCTTTCGCGCATTCAACGCTCGAGCCATGCCTCGAAACAGCCCGTATGTTTGCCCGAGTGGTCGACGGCCGATGCCGTGCAGCCGGGCCGGTCGCGCTGGAGTTTCGAACGGGTTCTTGAAAGCTGATCCCTATGTCTAGTGTGGAGCACCAGGACCGAGGCATCCGAGCTTCATCAACATCGTGGCACGGCGTTGTGCCGCTCCTCGCAGGTGATGGCGGGGCGCTGCCGGACCACGTCTGGCGCCGCCGACACCGCGGGATCGTGATCGCCCTGTGGCTCCACGTCATCGGCATCCCTGTCTTCGGCTGGCTCCTGAACAACTCCATTCGACTCAGTGTGGCCGCCGCCACCGGCGTGGCCTTCATGGCCGTGCTGGCGGGGCTGGCAGCACTGCCGCGCAGGCTCCGGTCCTGTCTGACGACGGCGGGTCTCGTGGCGTCGGCCGCCCTGCTCGTCCATCTGTCCGGGGGCTACATCGAGATGCACTTCCATTTCTTCGTGGTGATGGCGGTGATCGCGCTGTATCAGGATTGGACGGCGTTTCTGCTTGCGTTGCTGCTCCTGGTGCTGGACCACGGCGTGGTCGGAATGCTGGCCCCGGAATTCGTATACAACCATGCGGACGCCGCGGCCCATCCCTGGCGATGGGCGCTCGTGCACGCAGTGTTCATCCTCGCCGAATGCGCGGCGCTCTTGGTCTATTGGCGGGCCAACGAAGCGGCACAGTCGGATGTGAGAGAGCGTGAAGCCCGCACGCGGCTCATCCTGGACAGTGCGCTCGATGCAGTCGTCACCAGTGATGGACAGGGCAGGATCACGGGCTGGAATCCCCGTGCGGAGGTCATGTTCGGCCGGCGCAGGGCGGACGCGATCGGGCAACCGATCGGCCTGGTACTGGTCATCGACGGTGACGACGCCGACGTGCTCCCGGCGATTCCTCGTGACGCTCGCGTGGAGCGACGCACCGAGGGGCTGGGAAGGCGCCCCGACGGCGCACTCTTCCCCGTCGAAGTCGCGATGAGTGGGACGATCGTCGATGAGGCGCCGCTGTACGCCGCGTTCATTCAGGACATCACCGATCGAAAACGGGCGGAAGAAGAGCTGAAACGGGCGAAGCAAGCCGCTGAAACCGCAAGCCGGGCCAAGTCGCAATTCCTCGCGAACATGAGCCACGAAATTCGGACGCCCATGAACGGAGTCTTGGGGATGGTCGACCTGTTGCTGGCGACCACGTTGACGGCCAAACAGCGGCGGTTCGCCGAAACGGTCCGCCAGTCCGGTCAGAACCTGCTGCGAATCGTGAATGAGATCTTGGACTTCTCCAAGGCGGAGGCCGGCAAGCTCGTGCTCGACCAGGACGACTTCGACGTGCGGGAAACCATCGAGGAAGTGATCGATCTGGTCGCCGAGCGTGCGCAAGGGAAAGGGCTGACGCTCGCATGTGAGATCGCGCAGACAGTGCCGCTCGTGTTGCACGGAGACGCCGGCCGTTTACGTCAGATCCTGATCAATTTGGTGAGCAACGCCATCAAGTTCACTGAAGAGGGCGAAGTGATCGTGCGCGTCGGCGGGGAAGCGGTGGCGCCGGACTCCACGGTAAGCACGGTGTCGGATGAGCGCGGGGGGGCGCAGGCCTTTCGGCTGCGTGTCGCCGTGAGCGACACCGGGATCGGCATCGCCCCGACGGCGCGACCGAGGCTGTTCGAGCCGTTTGCACAGGCCGACGGGTCCACCACGCGGAAGTACGGAGGAACCGGGCTGGGGCTGGCGATCGTCAAGCAACTCGTGGAGATGATGGAGGGCACGGTCGAGGTGGAAAGCCGGCTGGGACAAGGATCGACGTTCACCGTCACCGCCTGCTTGAAGTGTCCCGATGATGCGGCCTGGGTCGCCAGCCCCAAGCGGTATGAGCTGGAAGGCCTGCGGGTGCTGGTCGTCGATCCGAACCCGACGATGCGGAGCATTGTCGAGCATCAGTTGAAGGCCTGGCGCATGCACCCGGGGACCGCGGAGTCGGGGGGCGACGCGTTGGCCTTTCTCCGCCACAAGGCGTCGCGCGGGACGGGGTACGACCTGGTCCTCCTGGACGCGCAGCTCCCCGATATGGGGGTCGTCGCCCTCGTGCGTGCGATACGGGCGGACCGACTGCTGACGGGGCTGCGCATACTGGTATTCGCGGCGGTGTGCCCGGATGAAGACCCCGATGCCTTGCGACGGGCTGGGGCTGACGCCGTTCTGACGAAGCCGTTTCGCCAGTCTCGCCTGTATGATTGCATCGCGACGGTCATGGCCGGGTCGCGTGAAGAGCAGGCGGCGATACACGACGGTCAGGCGACGAAATCCGATCTGCGGCTGCACCCCGGTCATGTCTTGCTGGCCGAAGACAGCCCGGTGAACCAGGAAGTGGCGGTGGGCATGCTCGAGACCCTGGGCTGCCGGGTCGACGTGGCGACGACCGGCCGGGAAGTCGTGGCCGCGTTGGAGCGGCAGACCTACGACCTCGTGCTGATGGACTGCCAGATGCCCGAAATGGACGGGTTCGAAGCGACGCGCCGCATCCGCCAGCGAGAGGCTGCCGCGACGATGGGCGCCCGGCTGCCCATCGTCGCGCTCACGGCCCATGCCGTGGCCGGAGATCGAGAGCGATGCCTGGCTGCCGGCATGGATGACTATCTCAGTAAACCGTTCACTCAGGGTGAGCTGCGTGCGATCCTGTCCAGGTGGGTGGCGATCGGGCGGACGTCGACGCCGTCCCCCGTGCCCGGCGCCGAGATCGCCGCGGATGCACCGGCCGCGGCGGCTGAACCGATGGAGACGCGAAACGAAGGAGGGGACGACCCGTCCCGTCCGCCCACACTCGATCGGAACGCCTGGGAAAGTATCCGTGCGCTCCAACGTCCCGGACAGCCCGATCTGCTGGCCAAGGTCATCACGAAGTACCTGGCGTCGAGCCAGGAGTTGTTGGAGACCATGCGCGCCGCCGTCGGGTCGGGCGACGCCCCCGGAGTCCACCGCAGCGCCCACACGTTGAAATCCAGCAGCGCGACGCTCGGGGCGCTCCGCTTGGCCGGCTTGTGTAAAGAAGGGGAGCAGATGGGGCGAGCAGGCTCGCTCGAGGAGGCGCACACGCTTCTGATGGAGATCGAGGCGGAGTATGTGCGCTTTCGCCAACTGCTCAGCGACGAACTGGCGCGAATCGGGGCATGAACGGGACGGCCGAGAAGATCTTGCGGGCGTTGCTCGTGGACGACGACCCCGTCATGCGGCTGTTGGGGCGCGAGGCGCTCGAGCAGGCCGGTCTCGTCGTCCACGAGGCCGAGGACGGGGAGCAGGCCCTGGCGGCGTTCCGCGAGCACCGCGCCGACATCGTCTTGATGGACGTGATGATGCCGGTCATGGACGGCTTCCAGGCGTGCGCCGAGTTGCGTCGGCTTCCCGGCGGCGAACGGACGCCGGTCGTCATGGTCACCGCGCTGGATGATTTCGACTCCATCAGCCGGGCGTATGAAGCGGGGGCGACCGATTTCATTACGAAGCCCATCAATGCGATCATCCTGGGGCACCGCGTGCGTTACATGCTTCGCGCGAGCCGGGCGTTGGAAGAATTGCACGGCGCGAAAGAGGCCGCGGAGGCGGCGAATCGCGCGAAAAGCGAGTTTCTGGCCAACATGAGCCATGAAATCCGGACGCCGATGAATTCCATCCTCGGCATGGCCGACCTCCTGGCAGAGACCACGCTGGCGCCTGAACAGAGGGATCATCTTCAAGTGATTCGGCGCGCGGGGAGCGCCTTGCTGGTGCTCATCAACGAAATCCTCGACGTCTCCAAGATCGAAGCGGGCGAGGTGACGCTCGAATCGATTTCGTTCGATCTCGGCGATCTGGTACGCGGCTGCCTGGATCTGTTCGCGACGCGCGCTCAAGAGAAGGGCCTGGAACTGAGCTTCCGAAGATCGCCCTCGGTCCCCGTCCACGTCGTCGGCGATCCGCATCGACTGCGGCAGATCTTGGTGAACCTCATCGGGAACGCCGTGAAGTTCACGGCGCGCGGTCGGGTCACCGTCGCGATCGATGTGGAGGATCGACAGGAGCGGACGGCAGAAGGAGCCACACGAGCCGAGCCGCTCCCGAACCAGAATGGAGGGGCCTGCCGGCTTTCCTTCATGGTCGAGGACACGGGGATCGGCATTCCGGCGGACAAGCAAGGTGTCATCTTCGAGAGCTTCATCCAGGCCGACTCCTCGACCACCCGGCAGTATGGCGGGACCGGGCTGGGCCTATCGATCGCGAAGCGGCTGGTGGAGTTGATGGCCGGCCGGATTTGGGTCGAAAGTGAACCCGGCATCGGGAGCCGCTTCTATTTCACGGTGGGTCTTGCCCCGGGACCGCCGCTCGTTCCTGGGAGCGCGGCGGTACCCGGCCCGCTCGCCGGCCTCCGTCTCCTCATCGTCGAGGATGACGCCGGCACCCGGAGCAGGCTGCACGAGGCGCTGAACGAGTGCGGCGCCGTGGTGCGCGAAGCGGCCGGCCGTGATGAGGCGTTGCGGACCATCGGAGGCGGCGGGTGGAAGGAGGCCGGCTTCGACCTCGTGCTCGTCAGCGCTCGATTGGCCGGCGGCGGTGGATTTCAGGTGGCCGAGGAACTGTCGCGGATGACCGGTCGTCCCGAACGGATCCTGATGTTGCTCGCGGAGAACGGACGGAGCGGCGATATCGCCCGATGCCGCCGCCTGGGGCTCGGCGGCTGGCTGATGAAGCCGATCGATCTGTCCGAGCTCGCCGCCGCCGCCAAGGTCGTCGTCTCCAGCCCGGCAACCGACCCGCATGATCCCGTGCTCCTTCCGGACCGTGCGGCCGAAGGCGGCTTGCAGATTCTCTTGGTCGAGGACTCGCCCGACAACCGCGCCCTGATCCTGGCGTATCTGAAATCAACCCCCCATGAGGTGGAGATCGCGGAAAACGGAGCGATCGCGGTGGAGAAGTGTACGACGGGCGATTTTGACCTGATCCTGATGGATGTGCACATGCCGGTGATGGACGGCTATGCGGCGACCAAGACGATCCGCGAGTGGGAGGGGCGTCGCGGCGGTCCGGCGATTCCCATCATCGCGTTGACCGCCCAGGCACGCCGTGAAGACGAAGAGAAGAGTCGGGCCGCAGGCTGCTCGGCCCACTTGACGAAACCCATCAAGAGGGCGACGCTCCTGGCGGCGCTGGACCGGTATACCCGACGTGAGGTCACGCGATGAGCAGGGATGAGGCCGACGGACGCATCCGCGTCCAGGTCGATCATGAGCTCCTGGATTTAATTCCGACGTTCCTCCAGAACCGTCGCAATGACATTCGGTCGCTCCGCGAAGCCGTGCACCGGCGGGATTTCGAAACGGCACGACGGTTGGGCCACAGCATGAAGGGGTGCGGCGGAGGCTACGGATTCGATGAAATCACCCTCATCGGCGGTGAAATCGAAGAAGCGGCCAAGCGTACCGATTCATCGGCGATCCTGGGGCAAGTCGATGCCCTTTCGCGCTATTTGGAGCGGGTCGAGGTGGTGGCGGGTCGCTTGCCGTCGCCGTGAGGGTTCCGCTCTGCAACACCTGGCCGAGTCGCCTACGACCGCCTTGTCCATCTCCTAGTCGAGCGGCTGCTCCAGCCCCTCTCCGTACGTCCTCCTCCCGTCATCCGCGTCGCCGACCTCCCTGGAAGCCTCAGCGGGCTAGGGCCATTCGCCCCTATCACGATAGGGCAGAAAGTCGCACAAGAGATCGCGACCGTCTCTACTGCAATCATCGGGGGACGGCTATCCTTATGCACGAGGCTCCACGGGTTCGTCGCCGCCAGCCGGCATCATTCGGACATGCTAACCAAGGAGCGTACACGGCCATGCTGATCAGTCAGGCCCATATCATCGTCGTCGATGATGATCTCCACGTGCGGGAGGTGCTCAAGGAACTACTGGTCGAGGAGGGGTACCAGGTGACGACGGCGCCGGATGCGCCCACGGCCATCCAAACCGTGAAGGACACCGTCGTTCACCTGGTGATCACTGACCTTCGCCTCCCCTGCATGGACGGGCTGCTCCTGCTCGAGCGCATCAGCCAGCTCGACGCAAAGATCGTCGGCATCGTGATGACGGGGTTCGGGACCATCGATGCTGCGGTGAAGGCGATGAAGGCCGGGGCGTTTGATTTTATCACCAAGCCGTTCGACGCGGACGCCGTCACGATCGTCGTCAAGAAGGCGCTCGAATTTCAACGGCTGCGGCAGGAGAATCTCCTCCTCCGAAAGGCGGTCCGAGATCAGTATCGGACGGAACATCTCGTCGGTACGAGCGAGGCGATGCAGGGTGTGCTCGAGTTCATTGACAAAGTGGCGGACAGCGACAGCACCGTCTTGATCCTCGGCGAGAGCGGAACGGGGAAGGAGCTGATCGCCAGGACGATTCATTACAACAGCTCGCGGCGGGACCAGCCACTCGTTCCGGTGAACTGTGCGGCGATTCCGGAAAACCTCCTCGAATCCGAGCTGTTCGGGCATGAGAAGGGTGCGTTTACCGGAGCCCTGCATGCCCGCATGGGGCGGTTCGAGCTGGCTCATGGGGGAACAATCTTCCTCGACGAAGTCGGTGAAATGAGCCTGGCGCTGCAGGTGAAGCTCCTTCGCGTCCTCCAGGAGCGCTGCTTCGAACGGGTCGGAGGGACCAAAACCATCGGGGTCGACGTCAGGATTTTGGCCGCGACGAACCAGGATCTGGAACAGGCGGTTCAGGAGAAGCGATTTCGCAAGGATCTCTTCTACCGACTCAACGTGATCCCGATCACGATGCCGCCGCTGCGCGAGCGTCGCAGCGACATCCCGCTGTTGATCGACCACTTCCTCGCTCATTTCAATCGGGCGAAACAGGCGGTCGTCTCCGGCGTGGACGCGGAAGCCATGGAGTATCTGGTCCACTACGGATGGCCGGGCAACATCCGGGAGCTCGAGAATTTGGTGGAACGGCTGGTCGTGTTGAAGAAGGCCGGGGCGATCACGTGCCGGGATCTTCCTGAAAAGATCCTTCGCACGCTTCCGCCGCCGTCGACTAAGGCCGAGGGTGCTATTCTCTTCAACGGCAGCGGTATCGATCTCGTCAAGGAGCTGGAGCGGCACGAAAGCCGCTTGATTCTCGAAGCCATGCGGCACGCCAAAGGGGTCACGAGCAAGGCGGCCCAATTGCTCCACCTCAACCGGACCACCCTGGTGGAAAAACTCAAACGCAAGGGGCTGGACGCCAAGCTGCAAGGCGAGCTGTATCCTTCCTAGCCCGTGTGCGCAGCACGCCCTTTGCGGCGACCGCTCTTCCCGACCGGCTCGGCCTTTCTCGTTCTTCACGGCGACGTCCTGAATGACTCCGGCGGCGCGCTTCCCTCGGAGGTCTTCTCTCGTCAACGTTTTGACTGTGGCCGGGCGGCTCGTCGTTCTCTTGACGCTCCGCTGAGCTTTCGTGCCCGCCGACCATGGTTCCGCTACAGAAGATCTTGGAAATCTGAAGGCTCCGCGCGACCGCCACGAAGGCATGGGACTTGCTGGCCGGCGAGTGCATGCCCAACCTCCTCGCAGCGGCAACCCTTACGCTTCTCATCGTCTCTATCGACGCCATAGGTGGGGACGCTCAGGTAGCCGCCCCTCCAACCTCCATGCCGATCCCGTTACCGGTGTTGCCGTGGTCGGCCATCGCCGCAGGGGCGTCCACTCCATTGCCCGATGCCGGCCCCCGCTATGAACGGCCGATACAAGGCCCGGGCGCCGAGCCGTTCACAGAGGGGCTCCTTGCCTATCGAGAGCACAACCTGGCGGTCGCGCAGACGCGTTTCCAGGCGGTGGTCGCACACCATCCCGCCGATCCGCTGGCTGCTCCTGCCCGTGCTTTTCTTGCCGAGATCATCGCGCTCGGCGGCAGCGACCAGCACCGGCGCGAGGCGATCGATCGCTATCGAGCGATCGTGAGGGACGAGCGGAACACGCCGGACGCCGGCCGCGCCCGCTGGCGAATCGGGGATTTGTTTGCCGAGATCGGCTGGTTGATGGAGGCCAAGGCGGCCTATGAGCAGGCGCTGGCCGAGAGCCCATCGGATGCCGGCCGTGCACTCCTGGGCATCGGTGTTGTCTTGATGAAGCAGGAGGCATGGAAAGAAGCCGAGCAGATCCTCGACCGCATCAAGACCGCAACGGACGACTCGGAGCTCCTTGCCCACGCGGCCTTCAGCCGGGGCGACGCCTTCTATGCACAACGGCGGCTCCCGGACGCGCTGGCGGTGTACGACGATGCCATGGCCCGGTGGCCGGCCCTGGTGCGGTACCGCCCTCACTCGTTGCTCGCCATGGCGGAGGCGAAAGCCCAGAGCGGCGATGGCGCGGCCGCGCGCGCTCTCTACGGCCTCTTCAGCAACCTCTACCCCACGCATCCGCAGGCCGCGATGAGCTTGATCAAAATCGCCGACGGGTGGCGTGCGGTGGGGCTCAGCGGCCCGGCCCGGGTGTTCTACGGCGAAGTGTTCACGCGGTATCGGGGGACGCCCGGCGAGACCGTGGCGCGGATGCGCCTGGCCGAATTGGGGCGCGACCTGGTCGCCCGCGATCCCTCGTCAACCCTTCGACTGGCCGTACAGGGTCTGTTCGAAACAACGGCCGCGCCCGTCTACGATGCCGGTGAACAGGAAGCCATTTTCCGGGCGGTGGCGAAGACGTACGACACGTTGGAGGTGGGGAGCGAAGCGCTGTTTCACCTCGGTGAGTCGCTGGAGGCGGCCGGTCGCCCGCTCGATGCGGTACAGGTCTACCGCGAGCTCAGTACCCGCGGCGGGGCCGTTCCCGGCGATCCCTGGCCAGCCGCCGCCCGCGGGCGCCTGGTTGCGCTCTTGAGCCCATGGATCCACGCCGCGCTACAGGCCCATGACGACCTGGCGGCCGTCGCCTTGTTTCATCGCCACGGGCCGTCGGCCGAGGCGCTCTATGCCGGGACCGATCTGCTGCTGTGGGTGGCCGATGCGCACCGCCGCGCGGGGTTCTCTCCGCAGGCGGTCAAGCTGTATCAGGCCCTGCTGGCCCAGTCGGTGCCCGATGTCCTTCGCGAGCGGGCCCTCCTCGGTCTCGGGCACACCTATGTCGAGCAGGACGACCTGCCGGCGGCGAGGCGGGTCTTCGAGCGCTATCTGTTGCAATATCCCGCGGGCCGAGGGAAGGCTGAGGCGCTGAAGCATTTGGCGGTCATCCTCGAACGGCAAGGCGACGCGCCGGGCGTGATCCGAATCGTGGGACAGTGGGAGCGGGCGGCTCGGTCCCAGGCCCATCCCGATCGGCCCGGGCTCTTGCTTCGTCTTGCGCGCGCCCAACGCCGGAAGGGGGACGTCGCGGCGGCGTTGAAGGCGGTGGTCGAGGCCGAGAAGGCTGGAGGCCTGCGGACGGCGGGACAACGGCTGGAGTATGCCGACCTCCTCGGCCAAGCCGGCCGGTTCGATCGGGCGCTCGAGCAGTATCGCCGGGTCGTCGATGGAGGCGGTGCGCCGGAGGACGTCGACTGGGCGCTGCTTCGAGCCGCCATGCTCCACGAGCGGGAGCGGCGCGCGCGCGAGCGCCGCCGCATGCTCACGCAGTTGCGTGACACGACGCAGGATGAACTCGTCCGGCGCGTGGGGGCAATCCTCCTCGACGAGACGCCGGCGACGAGGGCGGGGGGAGAACCATGATGCCGCGACGACCGGCTGAAGAGTCGCCGATGGGCTTGCTGCACGATGCGTTCCGGAGCTTTGATGAGGCCGCCGAGACGCTGCAGGAGTCCTACCGTGCGCTGACGGCGCGGGTCGAGCAGCTCGATCTCGAATTGGCCGCGACGAACGAGGCCCTCCGTGCGAACCTGAAAGAGAACGAGGAAATCAAGGCGCATCTCACGGCGATCCTCGAGTCGCTGTCGACGGGGGTGATCGTCGCCGCCGCCGGGATCATCACCCGATGCAACAAAGCGGCCGAACGCCTCCTGAGCGTCGCGCGAGGCGAATTGGTGGGGGAACGGCTGGAACAGGTCCTGGCTCGGATGCGACTCGACATCGACCGCTACCCGGTGCGCGCTCCTGCCGGCGTTTCATTGGCGGTGTCGCGGGCCGTGTTGCTCGACGCCTCCGGAAGTCCGGCGGGGGACATCCTGCTGCTGCAGGATGTCTCGCGTCTCCGCACGTTGGAGGAGCGTGTGCAGCGGCGCGACCGGCTGGCCGCCATGGGTGAAATGGTCGGCCGGATCGCGCATGAGATTCGGAATCCGCTCGGGAGCGTTGAGCTCTTCGCCTCGATGCTCCGCAAGGACCTGGCCCATGATCCGACGCACCGCCGCTATGCCGAGCACATCTCGGTGGCCGTGCGCGCCATGGACCGCTTGCTGGCCAATCTGTTGGCCTACGCGAGGCCGGACTGCTCGCGGGCCGGCTGGCATCCGGTGGCCCGGATCCTCGAGGAGGTGCTCATGCTGGCGTCCCATGAGATCGCCCGGGCCCCGATCTCCACGCGCGTGCGCATCGATCCGGCGGTGACCGCCATCTGGTGCGATGTCGGCCCCTTCAAACAGGCCCTTCTCAACGTGTGCACGAATGCCGCGCAGGCCATGCCGGAGGGCGGGGTCCTCTCGATCGAGGTCACGGGAGAGAGCGTGGAGGAGGGGTTGATCCGGATCGCGGTGGCCGACACGGGGGTTGGCATCGATCCGGCCCATCGAACGCGGATCTTCGATCCCTTTTTCACGACGCGCGAGGAGGGGACCGGCCTGGGGCTCGCGATCGTTCACGCGATCGTCGACGCACACCACGGCCGTGTCGAGATCGACAGCGCGCTCGGACACGGGACGACGGTGACGATGCTGTTGCCGGCGCGCCCGAGGGCGGGCGGGTCGCCTCCCTGGACGGAGCGGGCGAAGGCGGATTGAGAGAGGAGGGCTCATGAATGCGGCGTTGTCCAGTCGTTCGCTTGACGGTGCGGCCTCGGATACCCGTGCGGTGCTCGTCGTCGATGACGAGTCGTCCATGCGGGTGGCGCTGACCGAGTCGTTGCGGCGAAGCGGATACGGGGTGGTGGAGGCCGGCAACGGGCAGGAAGCCTTGGATCAACTGGCGCTCGTCAAGCCGTGGTTGGTGTTGACCGATCTGAAGATGCCCCGCCTCGGGGGGCTTGATGTCCTGAAGGAGATCAAGAAGCGCTCGCCGCACACCCTCGTGGTCGTGATGACGGCCTATGGGACGGTCGAAACCGCGGTGGAGGCGATGAAACACGGGGCGAGCGACTATCTGCTGAAACCGTTCGCCGCGGAACAACTCGAACACGTGCTCAACAATCTCGAGGCCGCCTCGCCGGTGCCGGCGGCGTTCGATGGAGACCCCGCCGTCACGCGCCCGATCCTGAGCGAGGACCCGACGATGGACCGTGTGCTCGCGCTCGCCGAGGGTGTGGCCGCCAGCCAGGCGACCGTGTTGATTCAGGGGGAGAGCGGCACGGGAAAGGAGCTCCTCGCGCGATTCATCCATTCCCGCAGTCCCCGTGCCCATCGGCCATTCATCGCGGTGAACTGCGCGGCGCTTCCGGACGGTTTGCTCGAAAGCGAGCTCTTTGGTCATGAGCGCGGGGCTTTTACCGGGGCGCTCGTCCGAAAGATCGGAAAGTTCGAAATGGCCCATCAGGGGACGCTGTTGCTGGATGAGATCAGCGAGATGAATTTGGGGCTTCAAGCCAAGCTGCTGCGCGTGCTCCAGGAACGGGAGGTGGACCGGATCGGCGGGCGGGAGCCGGTCCACGTCAACATTCGCGTGGTCGCGACGACGAACCGATCGTTGCGCTATGAGGTGGAACAAGGGCGCTTTCGGGAGGATCTCTATTATCGTTTGAACGTCTTCCCGATCGTCGTGCCGCCGCTCCGCGAGCGTCCGGCCGACATCGCCGTGTTGGCGAAGCATTTCGTGCGGACGTCGGCGGCCAGAAACGGCCTTCACGCGACGAGGCTGTCCGAGGCCGCCTTGGCCCTGCTCGAACAGCGGCCGTGGAAGGGAAACGTGCGCGAGCTGGAGAACGCCGTGGAGCGGGCCGTGCTGCTCGCCAACGGCGCGATCATCGAGCCGCAGCACTTCCCCGGCGACGACCTCGTGCGGACCCCGAGGACGACGGCGCCGGCCGGAGCCGATCTCACCGCAACGGGGTCCCTGTGGGAGATGGAACGGGAATTGATCATGAAAACGCTGGACCGGGTGAAGGGCAATCGCACCCATGCGGCCAAGGCACTGGGCATCAGTATTCGGACCCTACGCAACAAGCTGCGTGAGTACCGGCAGTTAGCGAATGGGCTGGGCGAGCCCGTCGATCCCGCCAGGGTGGAGCGGTGAGCCTCGGCCGTGCCGGAGCGTGCCGGCGCCGGGCAATTTTTGCCTAGCGCGGCCTCGGAATCACCGGAGGAGCGCGGACGATGACGATCTTCGACAAGACGATGGGCCTGCTGGAACGGGCGATGGATCTCCGTGGCGCGCGGCACCGAGTCATCGCGTCGAACATCGCGAACGAAGAAACCCCGGGGTATCGCGCCCGAGAGCTGGAGTTTCGGGACGCCTTGTCCTCGGCGACGAAGGGGAATGGAGGGGTGCAGGTCAGGGTGACGAACCCGCGCCATGTGGTCGGCCGGGTCGACGGGGTGCGGGAAGCCGGCGGCCGCATCGCGGAGGTCCCGAGCGCCGAGCTCCCCCTCGATGCGAACTCGGTCAATCTGGACGTCGAGATGGCGAAGCTGATGGACAATGCCATGCAGTACAACACCCAGGCAAGCGTCATCGCGCTCCGCTTCCGCCAGCTCCTGAGCGTGATCCGCGATGCGCGATGAGAGGAGAGGTTAAGGCTGAGGTTTAGGTTGAGTAAACGAACCAGAGGCAAGGTCAGGGCGAGGGAACACTCCTCTCCTGCCTCTCGACCTTAACCTCAACCTGAACCTCAACCTGAACCTTCTTCAAGAAGAGGAGGCCCTATGGATATCAGTGAATCGCTTGCGATTTCTACGTCGGCGCTCGATGCGCACCGGCGGCGTTTGAACGTCATCTCGAGCAATTTGGCGAATGCGCAGTCGACCCATTCGCCCGAAGGGGGCCCGTATAAGCGGCGCGAGGTCGTCTTCGAACCGTCGCCGGTGCCGTCCCTGTTCCAACGGGCGCTGCGGGTCTCGAGCCGGCATCTCAGCGCGCCGGGGCTGGAGGGTGTCAAGGTGGCCCGCGTCGTGGTCGACGGAAAGCCCGGGCAGACAGTCTACGACCCCAAGCATCCAGATGCGGACGCCAAGGGGTATGTGCAGATGCCGAACGTCAACGTGATGGAAGAGATGACGAACATGATTTCGGCGTCGCGCGCGTTCGAGGCGAACGTCCAGGCGATCAACGCGGCGCGGGCCATGTGGAATCGAGCCCTGGACATCGGTCGATAGGAGGCGAGCATGGACGACCTGAGGATCGGAGCGGCGGCCGGCCGGGAAGCGCGTGAGGCGGCCGGCACGGCGGCGAGCGGCGGAACGGTGCCGGGTGATCAGGGGGCCGGAGGCTTCTGGGGGTCGCTGAAGGAGGCGATCGCCCAGGTGAACGACGTCCAACTCGAAGCCAGCCGGACCGTGGATGGGTTCGTGAGCGGCGAGCATCAGAACGTGCATCAGATGATGGTGGCCTTGCAAAAAGCCGATGTCTCCTTTCAGCTCATGATGCAGGTCCGGAACAAGCTCGTCTCCGCCTACGAGGACATCCAGCGGATGCAGGTGTAGGTGAGGACGTTCAGTCCGTTTCGTCCGTTTAGTCAGTTCAGTCCGTGGAGGAGTATAACCAACAGAATAGGATTAGCGTGTCTTAACTGACCAACCGACCTAACGGACCTAACGGAAGTAACGAATGCAACGATGCTGACCAAATTTCAAACCCTGCCCATCATGACGCGTCTTGGGATCCTCCTCGCGCTTGCCGCGGCCACGGCCGGGCTGGTCTCGATCGCGCTCTGGACGCAACAGCCCGAGCTGCAGGTCCTGTTCGCGAATCTGGCGCCCGAGGATGCCGGCGCCATCGTCGAGAAGTTGAAGGAGGCCAAAGTGCCGTATCAGCTCGGGCCCGGCGGTGCCTCCATCCTCGTGCCCGACGCCCAGGTGCACGATCTCCGGTTGCTGCTGGCCGGACAGGGGCTCCCCCACGGAGGCGGAGTGGGGTTCGAGATTTTCGACCGCTCGACCCTCGGGATGTCGGAATTCGTGCAGAAGCTCAACTATCGCCGGGCGCTCCAAGGAGAGCTCGCCCGGACGATCGCGCAAATGCCAGAAGTCGCCCGCGCCCGGGTGCATCTCGCCGTGCCCGAACGTCGGCTGTTCAGCACCGAACAGGATCGGGCACGCGCGTCGGTCGTGGTGTCGCTGCGGGGCAACAGCAGCCTCAGCAAGAGCCAGGTGCAGGGCGTCATCCACTTGGTCGCGAGCAGCGTGGAAGGGCTTCAACCCGGGAACGTCACGGTCGTCGACGGGCACGGCCGGCTCCTGTCCGACGGCGGCGGAGAAGGCCCGGGGCGTCTCACCGGGTCGCAGATGGAGCACCAGCGGACGCTCGAGAAAGACATCGAAACCCGGATCCAGACGATGCTCGAGCGCATCGTCGGCATCAACAAGGCGGTCGTGCGGGTGTCGAGTCTGCTCGACTTCCGCCAGGTGGAATTGACGGAGGAGCGGTACGATCCCAACGGACAGGTGGCGCGGAGCGAGCAGCGGACGCAAGAGAAGTCGAGCGGGACGAACGGCGTGAGCGGCGGGGTCCCCGGCGTGGCGTCGAACGTCCCGCCCGGGGAAGCGCCGGAGACCGGACCGACCAGCACGACGAGCAGTGTGAACAAGAACGAAATCGTCAACTATGAGATCAGCCGCACGGTCTCGAAGATCATCGAACCGATCGGCACGATCAAAAAGCTCTCGGTGGCCGTCCTCGTGGACGGGACCTACGAGCCGGCCAAAGAGGGCGAGACGGCCGCGGCGGCCGCCGAGACGCCGCGAAAGTACATCCCGCGCAGTGACGCCGAGATGAAGCGGATCGAGGAGATCGTCAAGAAGGCGATGGGGTATTCGGCGGAGCGTCAGGACGAGGTCGAGGTGGTCAACGTGCAGTTCGGTCTCGAAGCGGAGGCGGGCGCCGGGACCCCGTCGGACGAGCCCGCCGCCATGAGCTGGAGCCCCTATGTGCGGTACGGCGTGGGGGGCGCGCTGTTCGTGCTGTTCCTCCTGTTCGTCGTCCGGCCGCTCATCGCGACGCTGACGACGCCGGCGCCGAGGCCTGCGCCTCCCCCCGAGGCCGGCACATCGGGCGCCGCGTACGGAGCGGAGGTGGCCTCGCTCCCGCAAACCAAAGTCATCCAACTGGCCAAGAGCGATCCCGAGTCCACCGCCTTGGTCGTCAAGCAGTGGTTGAAATCCGGCGGTTAGGGCAATGGCGAACAGTAAGCTGAGCGGTGAAGAGAAGGCGGCGATCCTGTTGCGGGCCATCGGCGAAGACGCCGCAGCGGCCGTGATGCGGCACTTGGAGCCGAAGGACATCCGCAAGGTCGGCGTGTACATGACGGAAATCTCCAACATCACCCGCGAGCAGGAAGCCGAGGTGATGCAGGAATTCCAGGCGGTGGCGGACCAGGGCACGATCAGCTTCGAGGGCAAGGAATACATCAAGACGATCCTCAGCAAGGCGCTCGGGCCGGACAAGGCGGCCCAGATCATGGACTCGTTCACGTCGATGACCTACCCGGGCATCGAAACGTTGAAATGGCTCGACCCGCGCGCCGTCTCTCAGCTCGTCAAGGTCGAGCATCCCCAAACGATCGCCGTGGTCCTCGCCCATTTGGACCCTGAGCAAAGCAGCCACGTGCTGAGCGCCTTGCCGGACGCGTTGCGCGCCGATGTGGCCCTGCGGTTGGCCACCATGGAGGAGGTGCAGCCGGAAATGCTGCAGCACCTGAGCGACGCGCTGCAGGAGGCCTTGCGGGGGAACAGCGGGCCGCGGGCGCTGAGCATCGGGGGGGCCAAGGTCATGGCGGAGATCATGACCCGGATGGACAAGACGACCGAGGGCTCGATCATGTCGAAGCTGACCGAGCGCGATCCGGCGCTGGCCGACACGATCCGGTCCCTGATGTTCGTCTTCGACGATCTGATCAAGCTCGATGACCGCGGCATGCAGGAGCTGCTCAAGGAAGTCAGCAAGGAAGAGCTGCCGCTCGCGCTCAAGGCGGCCAATCCCGACGTGGTCCAGAAGGTCTTCAAGAACATGTCGAGTCGGGCGGCCGAGATGCTGCGGGAGGACATGGAGGCGCGCGGCCCGATCAAGCTCAGCGATGCCGAGAAGGCCCAGCAAAATATCCTGAAGACGTGCCGCCGGTTGGAGGAGGAGGGCAGGATCGTGATCAGCGGAGAGGGCGAGGTGATGGTATGAGCGGCGCCGTGCGGCCCGCGGCCGCCGCCTGGTCGGCGGACCTCGGGAGTCCTCCCACCCACGTGCTCATCGCCGAGGACGACCCGAGCATCACCGCGCTCCTGGCCGGCGCCCTGCGGGCCGAAGGGTTCGAGGTCACGGCGGTGGGGGACGGCCGCTCCGCCCGGCGCGTCCTCGAGCAACGGCCGGTGCAGGTCCTCCTGACCGATTTTCGGCTGCCCGACGTCGACGGGATTGCGCTGCTCGAAGGCGCGGTGAAGGACGATCCCCGCCTCGTCGGCTTGATCATGACGGGATTCGGCACGGTCGATCTCGCGGTGAAAGCCATGAAGAGCGGGGCCGCCGACATCCTGGTCAAGCCGTTCGAGCCGGAGCAGGCCGTCCTGCTCGTGAAACGGACCCAAGAGCTCGAACGACTGCGCCGCGAAAACGGTGTGCTGAAGCAGGCGGTGCTCAAGAGCGGCGGCGTTCGGCTGCAGGGCTTTCAGCTCGAAGAGCTCGAGGCCGCGCCGTCATCCCCGCCGCACGGCCTCATCGAGTCCTCCCGGAACGAGGCGGCCGCGTACGAACGGGGACTGGCCGAAGGAGAACGGCGTGCGGCCGAGCGCCAGTCCCGGCTCGAGCGGCAGCAGGCGGTCCTGGCGGCCGTGATCCGGGAATTCGAACGCGCCCGGACAGACGTCGTGGAGCGCGCCGCCGATCAGGTGGTTGAGCTCGCCATGGCGTTCGCGGGCAAGATCTTGCGGGAGGCCGTTGAACGGAAGCCGGAGCTGATCGTCGCGCAAGTCCGTGAGGCCTTGAGCCGGGTGGCCGATGCCGCGGCGGTCGTCGTGCGCGTGCATCCGGACGACGTCGCGCTGCTCGAGCAGATGCGGCCGCATCTGCTCGAGGTGTTCGAGCGGACGGTGAGCGTGAGGATCGAGGGCGAGGCGAGCATCGCGCGCGGCGGCTGCCGGCTCGAGACCCCGACCCGCTTCGTCGACGCCACGCTCGATTCCCAGGTGCAGCGGCTCGGTGAGGCGATGAAAGGACGGCTGCATGAGGCCGGATGATCTGCTCGAGCGGATCGACCCGGTCGCCGTCGCCGGCCGGATCACCCAGGCGCTTGGAACCGTGATCGAAGGGTACGGTCCGGTGACCGCCATCGGCGACATGGGCGAGATCGTGCGGGAAGACGGGGAGAGCCGGGTGCCGGCGGAGGTCGTCGGCTTTCGAGACGATCGGCTTCTGCTGATGCCGCTGGGCGAAATGCGCGGCATCGGCTCGAGGAGCCGGCTGATCATGAGCGGTCGCCAAGCCTCGGTGCCCGTCGGAGACGAGCTCCTCGGGCGCGTGCTGGATGGGCTGGGCGCGCCGCTGGACGGACGCGCCCCCATACGGGGCGACGCCGTCTATCCCTTGTATGCGGATCCGATCAATCCGCTCCGGCGGAGGCGGATCAGCCAACCCTTCGACGTCGGGGTGCGGGCGATCAACGGTCTGCTGACGTGCGGGATCGGGCAGAAGATCGGGATGTTCGCCGGCTCCGGGGTGGGCAAGAGCGTCCTGCTCGGCATGATCACCCGAAATGCGACGGCCGATGTGAACGTGATCGCGTTGATCGGCGAGCGCGGTCGTGAGGTGAAAGAGTTCCTGGAGCGGGACCTCACGCCTCAGGGCCTCGCGCGGTCGGTCGTCATCGCCGCCACCTCCGATCAGCCGCCGCTCGTGCGGATCCGCGGAGCCTTTCTCGCGACGGCGATTGCGGAATACTTTCGGGACCGAGGCAAGCACGTCCTGTTGCTGATGGATTCGCTGACCCGGTTTGCGCACGGCCAACGCGAGGTGGGGCTCGCGATCGGCGAGCCGCCCACGACGAAAGGCTACACGCCGTCCGTCTTCGCGCTCTTGCCGAAGCTCCTCGAGCGGGTCGGGACGTGTGACGGTGCGGGCTCGGTGACCGGCATGTACACGATTCTGGTCGAAGGCGACGATCTGTCGGACCCGGTCGCCGACTCGGCCCGGGCGATCCTGGACGGGCATATCGTCCTGTCCCGCGAGCTCGTCGCCCGCAATCACTTTCCGGCGATCGACATCCTGCAGAGCACGAGCCGGGTGATGCGCGACGTCGTCACGCCGGCGCACCATGCCGCCGCCCGGGCGGTGGTGGAGCTCCTGGCGACCTATCGGCGGACCGAAGACCTGATCAATTTAGGGGCGTACAAGCCGGGAGCGAGCGCCACGGTGGATCGGGCGGTAAGGGCGCACGAGGCGATCAGCGCCTACGTGCGGCAGGAGGCATCGGAGTCCACGGGGCTGGCGGATTCGGTGGATCGCCTGCTCAAGCTGGCCGAGATCGGGGCATGACCGAGAAGGTGAATCTGGCGGCATTGCGCAGCTATCGGCGACAGCTCGAGGACGTGCTGCGAACCGAGGTGGCGCGGTTGGAAGCCGCCGTGAAGGAGGCGGCCGAGCAGAGACGGCGTCTCGAGGATCAGGCGGACACGGCCGCTCGGCGTCATGAGGAATCGATGGCCGCCGGACTCTCTCCGGTGGACATGCACACGAGCTACGAGGCGGTGGCAGCCGCGTTAGGGGCGGCGCAACGGGCCGAGGCCCGAATCAACGGGGTGCTGGCCGAATGGGAGGCCAAGCGGACGGACCTGATCGAAGCGGCACGAGAGCGCCGAAAGATCGAATTGCTCGAGGAGCGGCAGGGGCGGACGCGCCGCCTGCTCGCCAATCGAGCGGAGCAGCACGCGCTGGACGAGGCAGCCGGGATCCGGTTCCTGCGGCGGATACGGCCGGGGCTCCCACCCGACGACAGTGCCGGCGATGGATGCCGTGACGTGTGAGCACGTGAGACATGGGGTGCGGGCACCGGGCGCCGGATGGATTGCGCGGCATCGTGCCGTTCCGTGGTTGGCGTGGAGCATCGCCGCGCTCTCCGTCGTCGGGTACGTCGTGATGGCGGGGCTCGGCTCGTGGGCGGGCAGTCCCGCGGCCCCCGACGGGCCGACTCGGCCGCTGGATACGGATGGCCCCGGGCCTGCTGAAGAACGGCCCCGGCTCCAAGGGCCGGCCCTCGAGACGCCGCAAGAAATTTTGGACATGCTGGCGCAGCGCCAGCGGGCGCTCGAACGCCGGGAGGAAGCGGTCCGAACCGCGGAGGCTCGACTGGCGGTCTTGAGGCAGGAGATCGCGGCGCTCGTCGATCGCTACGAGCAGGCGACCAAGGCCGCCCAGGCGGCCCAGGAGGCGGCTCAGAAGAAGCTGGCGCAGGCCCGCCAGAGTACGGCACTCGCCAATGCTCAGGCGGTGGCGAAAATCTATGAAACGATGCCGGCGGAAGAGGCGGCCGACCGCATCGGGCGCATGCCGACCGACTTGGCGTTGCAAGTCCTGCGCGCCGTGAAGGGCAAGACCGCCGGGGCGATCCTTGCCCAGGTCCAACCCGAGAAGGCCGCCAAGTTGACCGCCCTGTACCTGGCCCCGCCTGCGTCGAAGGAGGGCCGCGCGGCCCGCTAGCCTCATCTGTTCTGGGCCGTCTCTCCTGTGGCATTCGTGACCGTCCTCTTTTGCCGCCCGTCCGGCAACTCTTGCCATCTGAGCGCCTCCGTTGAAGTTCGAAGCCCTTGATTCCTTGAATCCTGCCCGCAGGGTGCCATGGCACGATCCTTGAGTCGTCCGGAGCGACATGGACACCGCCCTCATCATTGCCGAGTCGCCCGAGCAGGACCGGCTGCTGGTGAAGCCAGCCAATGTCGGCACGCCGGCGCAGGTCGGCTTTGCCGAGCTGGTTCAACTCTTGGTGTTCGTGACCGAGCCCGCGCCGGTCGAGTCGCTCAGTACCGACAACGGGATGGCTTCGTCGGAAACGGGTCGCCATGTCGACCTCGAGCCTGTTGATGACGAAGCGGTCATGCCCGCGCCGGCCCAAGAATCAGTCGCGGACGAGTCCTCTCATGAGTCGCCTGATAGGGTGCTCGCATCGCTGGTCCAATCGGCTGCTCTGCCGGCGGCCCTCGTCCAACCCCTTCCGCCCGGCTCCCCGTGGCCGGTGGTCGGTCCGCTGCCGGCCCCGTTGGAGGGAACCGACGTCCATGCGCCGGCTCCACGGGCTGCAGAACGTCACAGGGATACCAAGTGGGACGTGGGCGCGATGATGACGCCGACGCCGGCTGTGAGCGATCCGACAAGGGGCGTGGAGCCAGTCATGGGCGAACACATGGTCCCGCCGCGTATGACCGATGTCGACCGGACGGCGCCACGGCCGCCTGCGCCGGAGCCGAAGGCCATGGTCCCACCGCTTGGAGAAGCCGAGGTGGAGGCCGCGGCGCCGGTGGAGGCTCTGACGCGCCTCTTCGTTGACGAGAACCAGGCGGGTCGACCGCCTGACGTGGTTCCCAGCGGTGATGGATCGAGCAAGCCCGGGACAGAGCGGGAAGGAGGACGCGGACAGGCGGGTGCGTTCCATGACGCCGGAAGAATGCCGGCCGAGGCGATCAGCGAGGTGCCTCCGGCTGCGCCGTTTCAGTTCGTCCGCCAGGGTGCCTCGCGGGCAGCGGAAACCGCCGGCCCCGCACCCGCCGGTGACCCCGTGGAGGTCGCGTCCGGGCGCGCTCAGCCGGCTACCATTCACCTGGAAATCGAGCCGGCGGACCTCGGCACGGTGCGGATGCAGGTGACGGTGGCCGAGCACACGGTCTATGCGAAGGTGACGACGGAGCGAGCCGACGTGCAGGACTTCTTGGCGCGCCACCAAGGCCGATTGGAAACGACCCTCAACAGCCAGGGATTGGACATCGGCCGGTTCCAGGTCGATGTCCAGGCGCATGGACGAGAGCGCACCGATCAGGGCCGGCAAGGCGCGACATGGCGTGACAAGGCGCCGGACCACCGTCGGGCCGCGGCGGAGATCGGTCCCGTGGCTGGGAGCGAGGGTCGTGCGCGATGGGACGATCGAAGCGTGAGCGTCTTTGCCTGACGAGGAAAGGAGCGGACGATGGCCACGATTTCAGACATGCTCGGTGCAACCGGATCGACCACTCAGACCACCGCGTCCACGGATTCCGGACGTCTGGGGAAAGATGAGTTCTTGAACCTGCTCGTCACGCAGCTTCAATACCAGGACCCGCTCAATCCGACCGACAACGAAACGTTCATTACGCAGGCGGCCATGTTCAGCCAACTCGAGCAGCTCACGAAGCTGGTCGATCTGGCCCAAGAGTTGGTCGACCAGAACCAGGCGGCCGGCACGGCACAGACCAGCCGGACCGCGTAGCCACCGCATCTATCGCGAGACGGAGGGAACGATGGGGATCTTGACGTCGATGTTCACCGCGGTCAGTGGATTGAACGCCTACGGCAACGCCTTGGCGGTCATCGGAAACAACGTCGCAAACGTGGGGACCGTGGGGTTCAAATCCAGCCGGGCCTCCTTCGCCGAATTGATCTCGGCCAGCTTGGCGAACGCCTTCGGGTCTCAGCAGGTCGGCCTCGGGGTCTACCTCAACCAGATCCAGGGGAATTTCACGCAGGGATCGATCTCCACCACGGGCAGCACGCTCGACCTGGCGGTTGACGGCGACGGGTTCTTCCGGATCGCCGACCCGAGCGGGGCGCTCTACTACACGAGGAACGGTCAGTTCCAGCTGGACAGCAACGGGCAGGTGATCGATGCGGCGGGCAACCTGCTGCAGGGGTACCAAGCCAATGCCTCGGGCGTGATCACGGGGACCATCGGGAACATCACGCTGACGAGCACGAACAGCGCCCCCCAAGCCACCTCGACGGCGGATATCACCGCCAACCTCGATGCGGGGGCGACCGTCCCGACGGCGGCCTTCAGCGTGAGCGACCCGACCTCCTACAATTTCTCCACCGGGTTGACCTTTTATGATTCCTTGGGGAGCGATCACTCGCTGCAGTTGTATTTCGTCAAGACCTCGACCGCCAACACGTGGAACCTCTATTACCAGGTAGACGGGGGCGCGGCCGCCGCGGGCACCAACCTGGTCTTCACCTCCGGCGGCGCCCTGTCGACGGGCGGCAGCCAGGCGCTCTCGCTCACGATCCCCGGAGGCGCGGCCACTCCGCAAACGGTGACGGTCGACTTCGGCAGCATGACGCAGTACGGAGCGACGTCGGCCCTGCTCGACCAAAGCCAAGACGGCTATGCGGCGGGATCGCTCGAACGCATGACCGTGAACGCCCAAGGCGAGATCGTGGCGCAATTCAGCAACGGTCAGACGAGGACGCTGGCACAGGTCGTGATGAACCGGTTCGTGAATCCCCAAGGTCTCGTGCGGGTCGGCGACAACCTCTTCGCCGAGTCCAACGATTCGGGGCGGCCGATCATCGGGACCGCAACCAGCAACGGTCTGGGCCGGATCGTGTCGGGCGCCTTGGAGCAATCGAACGTCGATCTCGGGAAAGAGTTCGTCGACATGATCATCACCCAGCGCGCCTTCCAGGCGAATTCCCGGGCGATCACGACCAGTGACGAAATGCTCCAGGAACTGGTGAACCTGAAGCGATAGCGGAGTAGGGATATGGGGTAAGGGGTAGGGGGTAAGGGGTCTAATAAGGCTCCATGCCCTTTACCCTGGTCGGTGTCGTCTCCGGCCTATCTTCTCTTCTTCGATCTTTTCTTATCCTTCTGTATCTCCTGTACCTCGCGTGTGACTCGACCCGGTGCCCATGGTGATCTCCTGTGTCGCCGTCAGGATTCTGACGCCGTCAAGGCGACCGCCGTCAGCCGATCAGGATTGCTCGGGGTTGTCTCACCACGCAGCGGCTAAGTCACCGCTTTCTTGGAGCATGGTCAGGCGTATGCGCGTAGTCCTGGTGGCATACGCATTGCTTCGACCGAGCGAGGCAATCACAACGAAAGGTGCCGTATGGCTGAAGCAACCGAAGAGAAGGTGGTCGTCGCGCCGCCGGCAGGGCTGCCGATCAAGTTGGTCATCATCATTGCGGTCGTGACCTTGTTGCTGGGGTTGGGCGCCGCGCTGGTGTTCGTCAAGCTGACGGGCAAAGAGCACGTCGAGTCGTCTCCCAAGGAGGCCAAGGCGGCCGCGCCGGAGAAGCACGCAGAGGCGACGACGAAGGTCGTGGGAGCGGCCGGCCCCCCGGGCGCCATCTATGATCTCGATCCCTTTATCGTCAACCTGGCCGACGCCCCCGAGTCTCGCTATCTCAAGATCACCGTCAAGCTCGAGCTCGACCGCCCGGAGGTGTCGGGCGAGCTGGCCGGGCGGGTGCCGCATGTCCGCGATGCGGTGTTGATCCTCCTGACGAGCAAAGAGGCGAGCGCGCTGCGAAGCCCACAGGGCAAGTTTCAGTTGCGCGAAGAGATCACCGAGCGCGTCAACGCCCTTCTGCCCAAGGGCGGCGTACGGTCCGCCTACTTCACTGAATTCGTGGTGCAGTAAAGAAGTGCTGAGTGCTGGGTGCTGAGTTCTGCGTCGAGAAAGAACCATGAGGCTTACGGAGTCAGTGGTCCAGATAATATCCTCCGTCTTCAGCCTTCGTCACTCGGCACTCAGCACTCAGCACTGTTGTACTTAGGCTCACGCCATGGCTGAAAAAGTCCTGTCGCAAGAAGAAGTCGATGCGCTCCTGCGGGGCGTCGTGTCCGGGGACGTGGACACCACGCCCAAGGAAGAGGACCCCGGTGGGATCAAGAGCTATGACCTCGGATCCCAAGAGCGGATCATCCGGGGCCGCATGCCGACGTTCGAGATGATCAACGACCGCTTCGGCCGCCTGCAGTCCATCTCCTGGTCCACGGCGCTGCGCAAATCGGTGGAGGTGAGCATCGTGTCGACCCAGATCATGAAGTTCGGAGATTTCCTGAAGAAGGTGCCGATTCCGTCCTCGCTCAGCGTCTTTCGGATCGATCCCTTGCGCGGGCATGCGCTCATGACCATGAACGCGGTGCTCGTCTACCTCCTCGTCGATCAGTTCTTCGGCGGGACGTGCCAGACCCACGTGAAGCCGGAAGGCCGCGACTTCACCGCGGTGCAGCAGCGAATCATCCGGCTGATGGTCGACCGCGCGATGGTCGACCTCCAGAAGTCGTGGCAGGCGGTCATTCCGGCCAAGGTGCAGTATCTCCGGTCGGAGAGCAATCCCCAATTCGCGATGATCGTCTCCATGCCCGAGATCGTGATGGCCGTGCTGTTCCGGGTCGACTTCGGCGACTCCGCGCACGATCTGTTCATCGTCTACCCCTATGCCATGATCGAACCGATCAAAGAAAAACTGTATGCGGGGTTCTTCTCGGACCATCTCGAGCAGGATACCGGGTGGGCCGGGCGCTTTCACGAGAGCCTGCAGGACTGCGCGGTCGAAATCAAAGTGCAACTCGGGACGGCCACCGTGCGGGTCAAGGACGTCCTGCATTTCAGCCCGGGGGACGTCTTGGTCCTCGATCAGAGTCCCGGCGACCTCATCGTCTCCGCGGTGGAAGGCTTGCCGAAATTCCTCGGCAATGCCGGCGTGGTCAAGGGGAATCGGGCGTTCCGCATCGCCAAGGTGTTGAACGGCACCGGCAACGGGTAGAGGAGGCGACGATGGCGAACGGCGACAGCTCACAGGCACAGGCCGCGGAAGCCGGCGGAGTGGCGACGGGCCCGAAGCCGGCGAGCTTCCCTCCCCTGGAGGGCAAGGACGGGCACGTCCCCACCAAGAACCTCGACTTCATCCTCGACATCCCCATGCAGGTGTCCGTGCAACTCGGCGCGACGAAAATGCTGATCCGCGACCTGCTGCAGTTGGGCCAGGGGTCGGTGATCGAGCTGGAAAAGCTCGCCGGCGAGCCGCTGGAGGTGCTGGTCAACAATCGGCTGGTCGCCCGCGGGGAGGTCGTCGTCGTCAACGAAAAGTTCGGGATCCGGCTGACGGACGTCGTCAGCGCCGTCGAACGCATTCAACAGTTGACCTAAGGGCGTCTCACCCCACGCAACGGGCCCAAGGAGCTCACGAGCCGATCATGGACGTCTGGGACAGCGTGCTGCGCATGGCCTCCTCTCTCGCGATCGTCCTGGCCCTCATGATGGGTCTGCTCGTCGTCGCGCGGCGGCTGCTCACGCGCGGCGGCTTCGTCCAGGCGGGTCAGCCGCTCGTCCGTGTCCTGGGCACCGGATACCTCGGCCCGCGGAAGAGCATCTCGCTCGTGTCCGTCGCGGGCGAGCTCCTGATCATCGGGACGACCGGCGATGCGATCGTCCCGCTGGGCCGCCTGGGCGAGCCGACCCGTGCCGTCGCGGCCGTACAGGGCTCCGGAGGAGCGTCGGCCTCGGGGGCGGCGGCGGGTGATCCGCGATGAGAGCCGCCGTCGTCCTCGTGGCCTTCGTCGCCGTCCTGACCGTCCTCGTGGCCGAGCCTCCCTCCGCCGCGGCCGACGGGCCCTCGATCACCATCGATCTCGGCAGCGCCACCCGAGGGCAGACCGCCGTCGTCATTCAGATCCTGGCGCTGCTGACGGTCCTCTCGCTCGCTCCCGCGCTCTTCATCATGGTCACGTCCTTCACGCGCATCGTCATCGTGCTCGCCTTTCTCCGCCAGGCGTTGGGCGCCCAGCAGGTGCCGCCCAACCAGGTCCTGATCAGCTTGGCCTTGTTCCTCACCCTGTTCGTCATGGCGCCGGTGGGGCAAACCGTCTACGCGCAAGCCGTGCAGCCCATGCTGAACGATCAGCTCACGTACGAGCAGGCCTGGGAGAAGGGGATCGGACCGATCCGAACCTTCATGTTGAAGCAGGTCCGGGAGAAGGACCTCGAGCTGTTCGTCGATCTGGCCAAGCTGGCGAAGCCGCGCTCGCCGGAGGACTTGCCCACCCACGTGGTCATCCCGGCGTTCATCCTCAGCGAATTGCGCATCGCGTTTCAGATCGGATTTCTCATCTATATCCCGTTTCTGATCGTCGACATGGTGGTCGCAAGCGTGCTGATGTCGATGGGGATGATGCTGTTGCCCCCCGTGGTCATCAGCCTGCCGTTCAAGCTGATCCTCTTCGTGCTCGCGGACGGGTGGTACCTGGTCGTCGGCTCGATGGTGAGAAGCTTTCAATGAGGCAATGATGAATGATGAGCGCAGAGTGATGAATAGGGAATCTTCACTCATTACTCATCACTCATCACTGGTCTTGTATGTCTCCTGACGCGGTGATCGAGATCGGGCGGCGGGCCATCGAGACCATCCTGCTGGTCTCGGCGCCCATGCTGGCCCTGAGTTTGGTCGTCGGCCTCCTGGTCAGCCTGTTTCAGGCGATGACGCAGATTCACGAGGCGACGTTGAGCTTCGTGCCGAAGATCCTCGCGGTGTTCGTCGCCGCGCTGCTGTTCTTCCCCTGGATGCTGGACAGCCTCGTCGGCTTCATGACGTCTCTGCTGCTGAGTATTCCCGACTATGCACACTGAGATGGTGTTCGGCCAGACCCTGCAGGTGGCGCTCCCCCAGTTCCAGCTCTTCCTCATCGTCGTGGGCCGTGTCGCGGGTCTTCTGGCCGCCTGGCCGATCGTCGGGAGCCGGGTGATCCCGCTGCAGATCAAGACGGCGCTCGTGGTCCTGTTGGGGTTCGTGCTGGCGCCCCTCGTCCGGGCCACGGCGCTCCCCGACGATCCGCTCGTGCTGACCGGCGACGTGGCCGGCGAGTTCCTGATCGGCCTGGTCATCGGCGTGGCCGTCCGCGTCGTCTTTGCCGGCATCGAGCTTGCGGGAGAGTTGATCGGCACCCAAATGGGGCTGGGCGTCGTCCAACTGTTCGACCCGACCACGACGCAGCACGTCCCGCTGGTCGGTCAGTTCCACACCCTCCTCGCCTCGCTGGTCTTCCTGTCCCTCAACGCCCATCTCGTCGTCGTCCGCGCGATCGCGGAGAGCTTCGACCTGGTGCCGCCGCTGACCGCCGCGTTGTCCCCGGCGCTCGGCGAGCACGTGCTGCGGGTCTCCTCCGGCCTGTTCGCGGTCGCGCTCAAGCTCGCCGCGCCCGTGCTGCTGACCGTGCTGGTCGTGAATCTCGCGATGGCCGTCATCGGGCGGGCCGTGCCACAGATGAACGTCTTCGTCTCCAGCTTCCCGGTGACGATCGGATTGGGCTTGGTGATCATGAGCGCCGCGCTGCCCTACGGCGTCGGGCTGTTCCAGCACGAGTTCGAGCGTCTCCCGGAGACCGTGCGCGACCTGCTGAGGGGATTGGGGCATGGCTGAGCAGGGCGGCAATCGAACCGAGCGCGCGACCACCCGGCGGAAAGCCGAAGCCCGGCGGAAGGGCCAAATCGCGTTGAGCCGGGACATCCCCACGGCGGCCGTTCTGTTCGGGGGATTGGCGCTGCTCTCGCTGTTCACCGGCCCGGCGATGGCCAAGATGACGCACATGACCCAGGCATGGCTGGGGCGGGCGACCGATCAGGCCGCCCACGCCGTCCTCCGCGTGGACACCATCCAGACCTTGCTGGGCGCGGTCGCGTGGGATGCCCTGGGACTCGCGCTCCCCTTCGCCGTCGGCGTCTCGGCGGTCGGCTGCATGGCCTATCTCGTGCAGACGGGCTGGCTCTGGCAGGGCGACGGCCTTCGTTTCGACGCGTCCCGCGTCAGCCCTCGCGCCGGTCTCACGCGGCTGTTCTCGTTCCGGTCGGTGGCGGAGCTCGTCAAGGCCTTCGTCAAAGTGCTCGTGATCGGCGCGGCCGCGTACGTCGCCGTGCGCCGCGACTTCAGCCGGTTGCCCGAGTTCGTGCAGTACGAATTGCCGGCGACGCTCCAGATGGCCGGCGCCCTCACCTTTCACGTCGCGATGCTGATCGCGACGACGGTCGGGCTCGTCGCCGTCGTGGACTATGCCTATCAACGGTTCGAATGGGAGCGCAGCCTGCGCATGACCAAGGAAGAGGTCAAGCAGGAGCAGCGCGAAGCCGAGGGCGATCCGCTCCTCCGATCGCGGGTCCGAAGCCTCCAGCGCCAGATGGCACGGAGCCGAATGATGGCGGCGGTCCCGAACGCCGACGTGGTCATCACGAATCCGACCCACGTGGCGGTCGCGCTCCGGTACGAGCAGAAGACGATGGGCGCCCCCGTCGTCGTGGCCAAGGGCGCCGGGTATATCGCCGAGCGTATCAAGGAGATCGCGGCGGAGCACGGGGTCATGGTGGTCGAGAACAAACCGGTCGCCCGGACGCTGTATCAACTGGTCGAGGTCGGCCGGGAGGTCCCCGTCGATCTGTATCGGGCGGTCGCGGAGATTCTCGCGCTCGTCTACCGGGCGCGCGGTCAAGGGGTGGCCTAACCATGTCTCTGCCCCGCGAGGTGCCCCATGCGGCGTAGCCCGTCCTCGGCTGCGGTTCCGCCGCCGGCCCGCGCGCCCATCGCCCTTCCGATGCCGGAGGTCCTGCGCCATCCCGATGTGCTGATGTCGGTCGGTGTCGTCGCCGTCCTGATGATCATGCTGCTCCCGCTCCCGCGCTTCGCCCTCGACGTGCTGCTGGCCTTCAATATCACGCTCGCGATCCTCGTCCTGCTGGTCGGCATGCAGGTGCGCAAGCCGCTCGAGTTCTCCGTGTTCCCGTCGGTGCTCTTGATGGTGACGTTGCTGCGGCTCTCGCTGAACATCGCGGCGACCCGGCTGATCCTGCTCCACGGGAACGAAGGGACGGGAGCGGCCGGGGAGGTGATCCGGGCCTTTGGCCATTTCGTCGTCGGCGGCAGCTACACCGTCGGCCTGGTCGTGTTCGTGATCCTGGTCGTCATCAACTTCGTCGTCGTGACGAAGGGTGCCGGCCGGATCGCCGAAGTGGCCGCGCGTTTCACGTTGGATGCCATGCCCGGCAAGCAAATGAGCATCGACGCGGATCTCAACGCGGGGCTCATCAACGAAGCCGAGGCCCGGCGCCGGCGGAGGGAAGTGGCCGAAGAAGCGGACTTCTACGGGGCCATGGACGGAGCCAGCAAGTTCGTGCGGGGGGACGCGATCGCGGCCGTCATCATCATCCTCGTCAACATCATCGGGGGCCTGGCGATCGGTGTGTTGCAACAAGGGATGACCTTGGCCGCCGCCGCGCAGAACTACACGCTCCTCACCGTCGGGGAGGGGCTGGTGGCGCAGGTGCCCGCCCTGATCGTCTCCACGGCGGCCGGCATCGTCGTCACGCGTGCCGCCTCGGACGCCAATCTGGGGCAGGACATCGCGGACCAGATGTTGATTTCCTCCAAGGTGCTGGCCACCGCCTCGGGCATTCTCGTGGCCCTCGGCTTGGTCCCGGGCCTTCCGCACGTGGCGTTCCTGCTGCTCGGCGGCGCGGTCGGATGGGCCGCCTATGAATTGCACAAGCAGGAGCAGCAACCGACTGCGGCCCCCGAGGCCGCGGCGTCGGCCAAGCCCGCCGAGGCGGCCCCGCAGGTCGTGCCCCTGGATCTGATGGAGGTGCAGGTCGGGTACGGCCTGATCGGGCTCGTCGACGGCGAACGGGGCGGCACCCTGCTCGAGCGCATCAAGGGGCTGCGCCGCCAAGTCGCCGCGGACATGGGGTTCCTCGTCCCGCCGATTCACATCCGCGACAACTTGCAGCTTCGGCCCAACGAGTATGCCGTGCTGCTGAAGGGGGTGGAGCTCGTCAAGGGCGAGGTGCTGCCCGGGCACGTGCTCGCGATCGACCCGGGAACCGCCCGGAAGGGCGTGGTCCAAGGGATTGCGACCAAAGAGCCGGCGTTCGGCCTTCCGGCCCTGTGGGTGCCGGAAGCCGGGCGGGAACAGGCCCAGATGGCAGGGTACACGGTCGTCGACGGCAGCTCGGCGATCGCGACGCATCTGAGCGAAATCATCAAGCGCCACGCCTCCGAATTGCTCGGCCGCCAAGAGGTGCAAGGGCTGCTCGACGACGTCGCGAAGTCCTACCCCAAGCTCGTGGAGGAATTGGTTCCGAGCGTGCTCCCCTTGGGGGTCGTCGTCCGAGTGCTGGCCAACCTCCTTCGGGAGGGGGTGCCGATCCGCGACCTCCGGACGATCCTGGAGGCGATCGCCGATCAGGCGACGGTGAGCAAGGACCCCGATGGCTTGACCGAAGCGGCCCGGCAAGCGTTGGCGCGGACGATCACGAAGCAATACGTCGGGCCGGACGGGACCTTGCCGGTCATCAGTCTGGACCCCCGGCTCGACCGCACGCTCGTCGAACAGGCGACGGCCGGTCAGGGCGGGTTTTGGGGGATCGATCCGAGCGTCGCCCACAAGCTGCTCGCCGCGCTCAAGCAGGCGGCGGAGCGGCTCGCGGCCCGCGGTCAGCAGCCCGTGATCCTGTGCTCCCCGGTTCTCCGCCGCCACGTCCGGAAACTGACCGACCGGGTGCTGCCCGCGGTTCCCGTGCTCGGGATGAACGAGATCGACGCGATGGCGAAAATCACCGCGGCTGAAACGATCAGGCTCAGTGAAGAAGGTTCAGGTTGAGGTTGAGGTTAAGGGAAGAGCATGGGACTGAGGCGAAGAGTGGGGCGAAGAACGTCACGATTCTTCCGATTTCAGCCTGAACCTTAACCTCAACCTCACCCTCACCCTTCCCCAGAGGTGGCGATGAAGATCAAGACGTTCCAGGCCTTGACGATGCAGGACGCGCTCAAGGCCATCAAGGCCGAGTTGGGACCGGAAGCCGTGATCATCTCCACCAAGCAGGTCTCCCAGGGGACCAGCCGGTTCGGTCTCTTGAGTCGGACAATGGTCGAAGTGACCGCTGCGGTCGATGTCGAGCCGGCCCGGCCGGCTCGGGGGCGAGTCGATCAGCCGGCCCGTGTGCAGGACGAGCGGCCGTCATTCGATCAGGTGCTGCGTGCCTCGTTGCACACGAAGACCGGACCGGCTCCCGGGAAACGATCGTCGCCAGCTGAGGTGCAGGCGGAGGAGGGGCGCGGATGGGCCGACGTGCTCGAGGAGCTCAAGCAGATCCGAGAGTGCCTGGGGGTGACCACGGCGGAGACGCGCCGGCCCGTCGCGCCGAAGGGGGAGGCCGACATTGCGCCGCTGGTTCGGATCGGCCTTGATCCGGCGACGGCTGAAGGGTTGATCCACGATGCGGCCGAGCGCTGGGGCCGCGCCCGCGAGCAGTCCTGCGACGAGTGGCGGCGCTGCTTGGTCCAGGCGATCGCGGCGCGGGTCAAGACGAGCGGGCCGGTGCTCTCCCCGGACGAACGCCGCAAGATCGTGATCCTCGTCGGGCCGACCGGCGTGGGAAAGACCACCACGATCGCGAAGCTCGCGGCGCACTATCGCTTGCAGGAGCATCGCTCGGTCGCCCTCATCACACTCGATACCTACCGGCTGGCCGCGGTCGAGCAACTCCGGACGTACGCGAACCTGATCGGCGTGGGGCTCGACGTGGCGCTGACCCGCCGAGAGGCGCTGGAGAGCATGGCCCGCCGCCGGGACGCGGAGTTGATCCTCATCGATACCGCCGGCCGAAGTCCGCGGGACGCGTCCGGACTGGCGGAGCTGCGCGAGCTGATCAGTTTCGATGCCCCGCTGGAGGTCCATCTCGTCGTGTCGGCCACGACCCGGGAGCGCGACCTCCTCGAGAACATGGGGCGCTACCGGCAGCTCCCGATCAGCCGATTGCTCGTGACCAAGATGGATGAGACCGGCTGCTTCGGCGGGATCGTGGAGCTCATACGGCAGACCGGTCTCCCCGTCTCGTACCTCAGCCGCGGGCAGCGGGTGCCCGAGGATCTCGAAGCGGCGCAACCCGAGACCCTCGCCGATCTGGTGCTCACCGGAGTCGAGCTGAACATGCCGGCGCTGGCGCCGGCGCAGGCGTCATGAGAGGAGAACCGATGGACCAAGCGATGTCGTTGCGACGGACGATGGACGGATCTGCCGGACCGGAGCCGCCCGCGGTGCAGGTGATCGCCGTGACGAGCGGAAAAGGGGGCGTCGGGAAGACCAACGTGGTTGCGAACCTCGCGGTGGCGCTCGCCCAGAACGGCAAGCGGGTGCTCGTGCTGGACGCGGATCTCGGGCTCGGCAACCTCGACGTGCTCCTGGGGCTCGTTCCCCGGTTCACGCTCGAGCACGTGCTGACCGGCGGGATGCGGCTCCCTGAGATCCTGCTGTCCGGGCCGGCCGGCATCGGCATCCTGCCGGCGAGCTCGGGGATCCACGACCTGACTGCCTTGACCGTGGACCAGCAGATCCGCCTCCAGGATGAATTGGATCGGATGGCCGCCGGGATCGATCTCCTCCTGATCGACACCGGCGCAGGCATCTCCTCGAACGTCCTCTTCTTTGCGGCGGCCGCACAAGAAATCCTCGTCGTCGCCTCCCCGGAGCCGACCTCCATGACCGACGCGTACGCCGTCATGAAGGTCCTGTCCCTCCGGTATGCGGAGACGCGTTTCCGCCTGCTCGTGAACCGTGCACGGAACCAACGAGAGGGGTTGGAGGTCTACCGCAAGATCGGCTTGGTGGCCGACCGCTTTCTCAACATCTCCATCGACTACGTCGGCTTCGTCCCCGAGGACGACTATGTCCCCTTGTCGGTATGCCGGCAGCGAGCGGTCGTGGACGTCTATCCGCATGCGCCGGCCAGCGAGGAGTTCCGGCGATTGGCTCGTCATGTCGAACGCTGGACGCCGGCCCGCCCGAAGGGAAGCGTCCAGTTCTTCTGGCAGCGGCTGATCGCACCGGTGTCGTGAGCATGGAACGATCGACAAGGAGCGCCCGATGAATCAGACTTCCGGCGTGAAGACGTTACAGGAGAATTGGAAGCAGGAGGCCGAGCGCGAGCGGCTCATCCGGGAGTTCGCGCCCGTGATCAAGGCCATCGCGCATCGCCTCGCCTTTCGGCTCCCGGCGCATCTGGACGTCGACGACCTCGTCTCGGTCGGGATCATGGGCTTGATGGATGCCATGACGAAGTACGATCCCACGCGGGAGGCCAAGTTCAAGACGTACGCCGAGTTCCGCATTCGGGGCGCGATGCTGGACGAGATTCGGTCGATGGATTGGGTTCCGCGCTCGGTGCACGAGCGCGTCTCGCTGCTGGAGCGCACCCACGCGGCGCTCTTGAACCGGCTGGGCCGGCCGCCCAGCGAGGAAGAGCTGGCGGAAGCCTTGAAGTTGTCGGCCGGGGAGCTCGCCGAGCTCATGAGCCGAGCGCAGGGCGCCGTGATGGTGAGCCTGGACGACCTCGGGGTTCAGGAAACGGACGGGCGGAAGATCGTGACGATGCTGGCCGACCACGACCATCCGGACCCTCTGGCGCTCGTGGTGACGGAGAATCGGCGGGCCCTGCTCACGGCGGCCATCGAGCAGTTGCCGAGAAAAGAGCGGTTGGTGCTGACGCTCTATTACTGCGAGGAGCTCACGATGAAGGAGATCGGGCGCATCTTGAACGTCACGGAATCCCGGGTCTGCCAGCTCCACACGAAGGCGATCCTGTCGCTGAAAGCGCGGCTGAACGCGCTGGACGAGAGCCGGTAAATTCTGCCGCCCTGAAAGACCTGCCGGGTGGTCCGCGGTGCGCGACGGCCCAGCATGCGAGGAGAGCCGAGAATTCCACCGGTTGCCGTCGACGACGGGAGGCGGTCACGCGCTGGACGATGGCACTTGCCTTGCTTTTGTCGAATGGGCGGCTAGAAAAGGAGTCGGGCATGAATCGAGGCATCTATCCCATTCTGTCGGGCGCATTGGCGCAGGAACGCCAGATCCAAGTCTTTTCGAACAACGTGGCCAACGTGAACACCGCCGGGTTCAAGGAGGATGAATCGCTGTTCCGCTCGGTCTTCACGCGGTCGCTTGCCGGCCGCTCGGCGTCGGGGCCCCAGGAACGCGTGTTCGTGAACGCGCATGGGGTGAAGACGGTGTTCGACGCCGGCCGGCTGCGCCGAACCGGCAACCCCTTCGACCTGGCGATCCGCGGGTCGGGGTTTTTCGAAATCCACACGAAACAGGGCACGCGGTACACCCGGAACGGCCTGTTTCACCTGGACGGCCGGCGTCGATTGGTGACGGAGGGCGGCGATCCGGTCATGGGGCTTCGGGGTGAGATCACGGTGAAAGCGGGTGACGTCCACGTCGGCCCGGGCGGGACCGTGACCGTCAACGGGGAGGAAGTGGCAAGGATCAAGATCGTCGATTTCCCTGATGCGAAGGCGGCGAAGGTCGGCGATGGACTCTTCATCGGGATGAACCCGAAGGCGGCCAAGGACGCGGTCGTCGAGCCCGGTTACCTCGAGGAGTCAAACGTGAACGCGCTCGCCGAGATGGTCAAGCTGATCCAAGGGATGCGGCTGTATGAGTCCGCCCAGAAGCTGATCCAAACCTTCGATCGCATGACCGAGCGCGTGGTGGAAGACGTGGGACGGGTGGGGTAGGGAATTGAAGTGCTGAGTGCCGAGCGATGAGTGCTGAGTGATGAATTGGGATGAAGGAAGAGAATAGAAGTGCTGAGTGCTGAATGATGATCGGGACAAGGGAAGGGAACGGAAGTGCTGAGCGATGAGTGCTGAGTGATGAATCGGGGCGAAGGACGCTCGGTGTCCGGCATTCATCACTCATCGCTCTGCACTCATCATTCGTCAACCGGAGGTGACCGATGATTCGTGCGATGTGGACGGCGGCGACGGGGATGACGGCGCAGCAACTGAACGTGGACACGATCGCCCACAATCTCGCGAACGTCAACACCAACGCGTTCAAGCGCAGCCGAGCGGAGTTCGCCGACCTGCTCTATCAAATTCAACGGATGCCGGGCACGAACGCCTCCAATATCGGCGTCTTTCCGGTGGGCGTCCAGGTCGGGGCGGGCGTGCGGCCGGTCACGGTCTCGAAGGAATGGGTGCAGGGCAACCTGCGCCAGACCGGCAATGAGCTGGACATCGCGATCGACGGGCCGGGATTCTTCCAGGTCCAGCGCCCCGACGGCACGATCATGTATACGCGCAACGGCTCGTTCAAGCGGGACAACGTCGGCAATCTGGTGACCGGTGACGGAGACGTCTTGAACCCCGTCATCACGATTCCGTCCGGCGCATTGAAAGTGGACATCGGGCAGGACGGGACCGTCTCGGTCCTGCTCCCCGGGGTGACGCAGGCCTCGCAGGTCGGTCAGATCCAGCTCACGCGATTCGACAACCCGGCCGGTCTCGTCGCGATCGGCAACAACTTGTTTCTCGACAGCTTCGCCTCCGGCCCGCCGACACAGGGCGTCCCGGGCTTCTCGACGGGGTTCGGCCAGATCCAGCAAGGCTTCCTCGAGAGCTCCAACGTGAACCTGGCCGAAGAGATGGTCAACATGATCATCGCGCAGCGCAGTTATGAGATCAACTCGAAGGCGATTCAGGCGGCCGACGACATGATGGGAATCGCGAACAATCTCAGACGCTAGGTCCGGGGAGAGGCAATGCGCAGCAGCCGGGTGCGAATGGTCATCGCCGGGTGGGTCCTGTGGTTGGGTTTGGCTTCGGCGCTCTGCCCCGCTCCGGCGCCTGCGGCCAAGTCGAGGCCGGCGGCGAGAGGGACGCAGGTGGTCCCGCTCGAGCAGCTCCAACAGGTGATCGGCGACTACGTCAAGGCGCAGCCGGAGCTCAAGCTCGACGAGCTTCAGGTGACCGTCGTGGATCCCGTCGGCCCGGTGTCCGTGCCGTCCGGCAAGCTCGCTCTTCGCGTGCTGCCCAACGCTCCGATCGACGCGTTCGGCCGCCGCACGTTCGAAGTGGCCATTGCGGTCGACGGAAAGCCCGTGCAGACGGTGCACGTGTCCGCGGACCTGCTGGCCTTCGTCGAGGTGCTGATGCCGACGCGGGTCATCCGCACCGACGAGGTGATTCAGGCGGACGATGTGACGACCGGGCGGATCCCGGTCACCGTCCTCCCCCGTCAGGTGTTGACCGATCCCGCCGAAGCGGTCGGCAAACGCGCGGTGCGTCCGTTGGCTCCTCAGGCGGCGATCAGCACATCGGCCGTCGGGACCCCCTATGCCGTCCGCAAGGGGGAGCGCGTGACCATCGAGGCGAGGCGTGGAGGACTCATCGTCCAGACTACGGGGATCACGAAGGCCGTCGGACAACTCGGGCAGAGCATCCCGGTGACGAATCAGGACTCCGGCAAGGAGATCCGCGCCACGGTCGTCGGACCCGGGCTCGTGCGGGTCGGGTTTTGAGCGTGTCACTGCGGGCCGGACATCCGGGAGGGTGTGCAGCATGACCTGTGGTAAGGCGCAGCGGACCGGCTTTCTCCCGGTGTACGCCCTCGTGGTGGCCATCGCGACGGCCTGTTCCTGTTCCTCACCGCCGCCGAGCTCGAAGCTGATCGTGCCGCCCATCCCCCCGCCGAAAACCACCGGGTCCCTCTGGCAGGAGGAGAATGGGCGCGCCTATCTCTACGAAGACATGCGCGCCATGCGGGTCGGCGACATCATCACGATCAAGATCAGCGAGAACCACAAGGGATCGAAGAGCGCGGACACGAAGGCGGAGCGGGAATCGACGCTGACCAACAGCGTCGACGGCGGCGCGGTCGGGACGATCGGGATCCCGGGAGTCCGATTGGGCGCGGAAGCGCAGCGGGGCTTGGCCATCGACGCCAGCTCGAAGAACAAATTCGGCGGCAAGGGCTCGACGAACCGCGCGGATACCCTGACCGGCACCCTGTCCGCCATGGTCACCGAGGTGCTTCCGAACGGCGATCTCCGGGTCGAGGGCCGGCGGGAAGTCGTCGTCAACAGCGAGAAGCAGTTGATGACGCTCAGCGGCATCGTCCGGCGCGTCGATGTGGACACGAAGAATACCGTCGTCTCCTCGGCGATCGCGGAAGCCAAGATCGAATACTCCGGGCTCGGCGTGGTGGACGACGTTCAACGGCCGGGCTGGTTCGTTCGCGTGCTGGACTGGATCTACCCGTTCTAGCCCGCATTATTCATGGCGGTTCGTGACGAAACCGCCAAGACGCCAGGCGAGACGGGCGCGCGGAGCCCCGAGCGGCCGAGGCGTACTTGAAACGGTACGGTGAGGCTGGGCGGGGCGAGCCCGCCCGCTTGGGTGCATACCCCGCACCCAAGCTCGTCGCAGCGGCGTATCGGCGGTTGCAGTAGAAGCGTTCATGAATACTGCGGGCTAAGGAGCAAGAGGCTTCTCTGATGGAGCGCAAGACGACCCTGAAGCGCGACCGCCGACTGCGGAAGAGCGGACGGAGAGGTTCGAATGGACGGCGAGCCGCCGCGGCCCCGGTCAGTCAGCTCGAGAAGTTCTTACGGCGCTATCGTCTGCTCGTCTGGCTGCTGGCCGCCGTCTTTGTCGGCGGGCCTTCGGCGGAGGCGGCACGGATCAAAGACGTCGCGATGATCGAAGGGGTCCGCGAGAACCAACTGATCGGGTACGGCTTGGTCGTGGGGCTCGATCGGACCGGGGATCAGGTGATCGGCGGGCAATTCACGATCCAGGCCATGATGTCGATGTTGAACAAGATGGGGATCAATCTCGTCATCGATCCCATCCAGTTGCTGACGCGGAACATCGCCTCGGTCATGGTCACGGCCAAACTGCCTCCGTTCGCCAAGCCGGGCATGACGCTCGACGCCGTGGTCTCCTCGATGGCCAACGCCAAGAGCCTCCAGGGGGGCACCCTCCTGCTGACGCCGTTGAAGGCCCCGAACCAACAGGTCTACGCGGTCGCGCAAGGGCCGATCTCCATCGGCGGCTTTCTCGGCGGTAGCGGCGGGGCGGGCGGGAGCACCGTCGTGAAGAATCACCAGGCGGCGGGGACGGTACCGGGCGGGGCGATCGTGGAAAAGGAAGTGGCGGTCAACATCGACGCGTGGGAGTCGATCAACATCATGCTACGACAGGCGGACTTCACGACGGCCCTGCGGGTCAGCGAAGCCATCGACGGGGTGTTCGGAGTGGGAACCGCCGTCGCCGTCAATTCGGGGCACATTCGTTCGGCCATTCCCCCGGCCTTTCAAGGGAGGGTCGTTCAGTACGTGGCGACGCTCGAAGGCCTCGATGTCTCGGTCGACGTGCCGGCAAAAGTCGTGGTGAACGAGCGGACCGGGACGGTCGTGCTCGGCGAGCATGTCCGGCTGTCCACGTGCGCGATCTCGCACGGCAATCTGAGCATCGCGGTCAAATCGACGCTGAACGTCTCGCAGCCGCCGGCTCCGATCATCGGCTCGACCGCCGGGCAGACGGTCGTCACCCCCGATGTCCAAACCGAGATCAAGGAGGAGCAGTCCCGGTTGGTTGTGGTGGATGAGACGGTCACGCTCGGAGAGGTGGTCCGGGCGCTCAACGCGGTGGGGGTGACGCCCCGGGACTTGGTCGCGATCCTCTCGGCGCTCAAGGCGGCCGGAGCACTGCAAGCAAACCTTGAAATTATATGACATACTTAAAGTAATGGATGAATGATGGATGATCGCGGTGACGGTTGGGGTGTCCTTTCGTTGCACGGCGGTGTTCCGGTGGTGCCGCAGACGGCTCCGGCTGAGCAGGCCGCGCGGGCGCTCCAGCGGGCATCCCGGGAAAGCCGGGCCCAGCTTCATAAGGCGGCGCAGGAGTTCGAGGCCTTCTTCATCGCTTATCTCATGAAGGTGATGCGGGAAAGCATCCCGACCGGGCTCATCGAGAACAAGGCCGGGGAACAGTTCTACGCGTTCTATGATCAGGAGGTCGGCCGCGCGGCCGCCCAAGCCGGCGGGCTTGGACTGGCCGAATTACTGGAGCAGCAGCTCACGCAAACCGATGAGGGAAGCCCTAAAGGTTCGAAGGCGAGCGACCGATAGAGAGACGAGGCGATAGCCCTGATCTCCGGACCACCGGTGATCTTCCAGGAGAGGAGTCAGTATGCAGATTTCAGGACACGGCGGAGCCCAGGAACTAGCCCGCCTTCTGCTCGGGGTGCAGGAGGTCGAGCGGCCGGTGCAGCCGGGGGCTTCCCCCGCCCAGCCACGCGAGGACCAGGTTCGCATCTCGGCCGATGCCAAGGAAATCCTTCGGATCAAAGGCATGACCGACGAGGGTGATGCCGCACGAGCCGAACGCCTGGAACGGATTCGACGGGCGGTGGACGGCGGCACCTATGACGTCCATGGCCGCACCGTGGCCGACAGCCTGATCCGGCACGTGCTGACCGACGCCGTGCTGTAGAAGGGCGGCACGAACAGATGGACGGAACATTCCACGCCGAGGTCGAGACGCTGCACGAGGTGCTCGCCGCGATGGCACAGCACACCGCCGAGTTGAAGCGTACATTGGAGGCGGAGCGCGACGCGATCGTCGGCCTCTCGCTGGAGCGCCTCGCCGACGTGACGCAGGCCAAGCTGCGGGTGCTCGAAGGGCTCCGCGTGCTCGAGGCGCGACGGAAGGAGTCGGTGAGTCGGCTGGGTGCGCAATGGCGCATGGACCCGGAGAACCTGACGGTCTCGATGATCGCCGCCCGTACGGGCCCCGGGCTCGGGGAACGGCTCGGCCGGCAAGCTGCGCGGCTGGAGGCCGGTCTTTCCGCTGTCCGGCGCGACAACGCGGTCCTGCGGCATGTCGTCGATCGATCCGTCAGCTTCCTGCAGCAGGTCTTGAGGGCGGTTCAGCCCGAGTCCCCTGATACGGTTCCCCTGTACGGCGAACATGGGGCGGTGTCCGCGCCTGCGCCAGAGGGTGGGCTGTTGCGGAGGAGGGGATAATGTCCGGCATCAGCAATCTCTTCAACATCGGGTGGTCGGGTCTGTCCGCCTACCAAAAATCACTCTCGGTCACGTCCCACAACATGTCGAACGTCCATACCAAAGGCTACTCGCGACAAGAGGCGATCCTGAGCGAGGCGCTGCCGCTGAACGGGCGGCCGGGACAAATCGGCAGCGGGGTGCAGGTCACGCGCATCAAACGGAAGGCCGACGAGCTCGTGAACGCGCAACTGCTTGCTTCCCATGAGGAGCGAGGCAAGTACGATGCGGCGAGCACCGCATTGGCCAGGCTCGAACGTCTCTTCGGTGACTCGCAGGATCAGAGCCTCGGGAGCGATCTCAACGACCTCTTCGCCGCCTTTCAGGATGTCGCGACCAGTCCGTCCGATCTGACGGCTCGGTCCACGCTGCTCTCCAAGGCGCAGGCCCTGGTCGACCGTTTCCATCAGGCCGATCGTACGCTCGTCGATGAGCGGCAAGGATTGGACCGCCAGGTGGCGGAAGCGATCACCGATGTCAACAGGTTGGCGGGACAGATCGCCGATTTGAACAAGAAGATCGAGCAGGCGGAGCTGTCGGGTCAGGATGCCAACGACTTGCGGGATGAGCGCCAGCGGCTGGTGAACGACCTCGGTGCGCTCATCGACGTCTCCACGGTCGAAGATGAGACGGGGCAGATCTCCGTCTTTGTCGGCAGAGGGCAGGTGTTGATCGAGAAAAACCGGGCGAGGACGCTGTCCGGCGTCGCAAATGCGTCCAACAACGGCTTGCTGGACGTGCAGTACGACCAGGCCGGCATCAGCATTTCTTCGGTGATCGACGGCGGGCGGCTGAGAGGGTTGCTCGACGCCCGCGATACCACGATCCCGGGCCTCCAGGGCGACCTGGACATCCTCGCCGCGAACCTCGTGAGCCGAGTGAACGCCCAGCACCAGGTCGGGTACGGACTCGACGGCTCGACCGGCCTCGATTTCTTTACCGCCGGCGGCCTCACGGCCCGCACGATCGCCGTCGCTCTGAGCGATCGCCGGAAAATCGCCGCCTCGGACAGCGCGGCCGGGGTCCCGGGCAACAATGTGAACGCGCTCGCGCTCGCCGACCTGCAGCATGCACCGATCGCCGCGTTGGGCGGCTCCACGGTCAGCGGCTATTACGAAATCACGGCGGCGGGGATCGGATCCGCGGCCAAGAAAGCCGCACACGATCTCGAAGCCCAGGAGCTCGTGCAGGAGCAGTTGGAAGCGCACTGGGCGGAGGTGTCCGGCGTGTCGTTGGACGAAGAGCTGATCAACATGATGAAGTACCAGCGCGCGTTCCAGGCCGCCTCGAAGATCATCACGATGACCGACGAGTTGCTGCAGACGATTCTCGCGATCAAGCGATGAGGGGACGACTGTGCGGGCAGTCGCGGGGGCCCGGGCGAGACGACCGGGCCGCCGGGTCCCCACCACAGGCTCAGGCTGAAGGGGAGTGAGCACATGCGGGTTGCGGATCAGCAGCTCTACGCGGTCTTGTTGGGAAACTTCCAGCGGATCGGACGACGAAGCCTGACGGCTCAGGACCAGGTGTCGTCCGGGAAGCGCGTGACCCGCCCGTCGGATGACCCGATCGCGTTCGGCAACATCGTCGGATACAAATCCGACCTCTCGACGACCGACCAATGGCTGCGGAACGTCTCGTTCGGCACCACCCGGGTCTCCGTCGCCGACGGCACGCTCGGCGAGGTGAGCAACAATCTTGGGCGGATCAAGGAACTGGCCGTACGGGCGCGGAGCGACACGACCAGCGCCGGCGATCGAGACCTCATCGCCGTCGAGGTCCGGGCGCTGCAGCGTGAAATCCTGCGTCTGGCGAATACCGAGGTGAATGGCCAGCGGATCTTTGCGGGAACGCGGACGGACGTCGATCCCTTCGTGCTCGTCTCGGGGGACGTTGTCCAATACATTGGGAACGACGAGACGCAATCGATCGCGGTGGGCAAGGGGCAGACGATTCAGGTCGCACTGCCGGGCAGCCGGGTGTTCACGGGGCCGGGAGCCGATATCTTCGACGGGCTCAGGGACCTGTTGACGGCGCTCGAAACGAATGACGGCTCCGGCATCGCGGCGGGTATCGAGGCCGTCGATGCGGCCATCACCCAAGTGACCGACGCGCAGGGGCAGTTAGGGGCATTCGAAAACCGGCTGGACGGCGCCGAGTCCTCACTGGGGCGGACGCGCGATGCCCGCAAGGCGGCGCTCTCCGGGGTCGAGGACGTCGATGTGGCGGAGGCCTACACGGAGCTGACGCGCCAGCAGATTGCGCTCGAGGCCGCCGCCCGCAGCGCCAATGATCTGTTCGAGACCTCGTTGCTCAAGTTCTTGCGCTAGCACCTGAACGGACCTGTGGGAGCCAGGGAGGGCTGCCATGCTGGTGCTGAGTCGAAAGTCGGGGGAAGGGATCACGATCGGGCCGGACATCCGGGTCGTGGTCGTGGAGATCAAGGGCGGCCAGGTCCGTCTCGGCATCGAGGCGCCGGTGAACGTGAAGGTCCATCGAGACGAAGTCTATGCCCGCATCGTGGAAGAGAATCGGCATGCGGCCGCCACCGGTCCGAGTCCCGCGCTGCTCGAGTCGCTGAGTGAACGGTTCGGAAAACCGCGATGAGGATCGCCACCTCGCGTTTCGGCACGATCGAGTGTCCCGATCAGAGCGTGCTCTCGTTTCCGGACGGCATCCTGGGGTTTCCGCTTTCCAAGCGCTACGTGGTGCTGGACCACGATCGTGACGTCCCCTTCAAATGGTTGCAGTCGGCTGATGAGCCGCACCTCGCGTTCGTGATCGCCGATCCCGTCCTCTTTGCGACCCCGTACGATGTGAGGATCCCTGAAGAGGAGTTGCGTGAGCTGGGGCAGGCAGGGAGCGACGTCCTGGTGTTCGTCCTCGTCACCGTTCGGTCCGAAGATCCTCCCGTCCTGACGGGCAACCTGCGCGGGCCGGTGGTCGTCAATCCACGCACTCGCGCGGCCAGGCAGATCATTCTGCGCGACGACTATCCCACCCGCTGTCCGCTGTCCCTGGCATCGGCCCCCGTCTGAGCGTCACGGCTCTTCTGAACGTAGAAAGGCGGAGGACGCGCCCATCAGGCGCCCGACTAGCCCGCATTATTCATGACGGTTCGTGACGAAACCGCCAAGACGCCAGGCGAACCGGACGCGCGGAGCCCCGAGGGGCCGAGGCGTACTTGACCAGTACGTTGAGGCCATGAGGGGCGAGCCCGCCCGCTTGGGTGCGTAAAACACGCACCCAAGCTGTGTCACAGCGGCGTATCGGCGGGTGCAGGAGAAGCGCTCATGAATAGTGCGGGCTAGGGGGCGGAATGAAGCCACCGTTCGAGCGTGGGGATCAGCCGTGCGAGCGCGTCATCGAGGGCGGCCACGGCGGCATCGACCCCGGTCCAATCGTTCGCCGACCCCATGAGCTCCAGTGCATACGCCGCCTGAACGGCGGCTGGAGCCGAAACCTCCTTCAGTGAGCCTTTCAAGGTATGTGCGGCTGCGCGTACCCCCTGGGCGTCGGATCGGCGGAGGGCGTCGTGAAGCGTGCGGGTCAAACGGGGGCAATCATGGAGAAACAGGTCGATGAGCTCGCGTAAGAGCGCCTCATCGCCATCCAGACGCGCGAGCGCGGCGTCGAAATCCGCCGGTGCGGGCCCCTGGCCGCCCGCTTCGTTGATCATGGGCGACGGCCTTCCGCGAGTGCTCGCGGGCTCATTCTCGATCATGGCGCCCAAGTAGCGTCGGGGACCGAGAAACGCCGGCGCCCTGGCCGCCTTGCGGGATCCAGCGTGCGAGCGTATGCTCCAGCTCCTCGCTTCTCACCGGCTTGGAAATGTAGTCGTCCATCCCGGCCTCCAAGCACCGTTCACGGTCGCCTTGCAAGGCGTTGGCCGTCATCGCGATGACCGGGAGGCGGCGAGCGCCGGAAGCCGCCGAGGTGGAATCTTGTCGGGGTAGGCTCTCCCCCGGGGGCACCCTTCCGGGTCCCTGCCGATCAACCTGCTGAGCCTCGAATTCCCGGATGTGTCGTGTTGCCTGGTACCCATCCATCTCGGGCATCTGGCAGTCCATCAGCACGGCTGCATACGGAATCCGCTTGATCGCATCGACCGCTTCGAGGCCGTTTGCGACGACGTCGACGGCATACCCCAGTTTCTCGAGAATCCGCAGCGCGACTCGCTGATTCACCGGGTTGTCTTCGACCACGAGAACCTTCCCGCGAGTCCGGGCGACACGGCGGATGACCAGGGGGCCGGCCTGTTGGGCGGGAGATGCGACGAGGCCGGCGTCGCTCAGGAGGGTGCCCAGTGCTTCGAGCAGGAGAGGTTGCCGGACCGGCTTGGTGAGAAAGGTGGCGATCCCCGCCCGTCGCACGCGGTCAGCCGGGGCCCAATGACCCAAGGGGACCAGGCCGACCTTCCCCATTCTCGACCCGGCCGGGTGCGCCGCGAGGCGTTCGGCCAATTCCGCGGCCTGCATGCCGGGAAGCACGAGATCGAGGATGACGGCCTCAAAGGGGCGCCCCTCTGCGTCGGCGTGCTGGATCAGAGCGACGGCCTCCTCGGGCGTCGTCGTGCAGGTGGTGGATATGCCCCATGCGCTGGTCATCCGTTGGAGAAGGCCGCAGACGGCGGTGCTGTCGTCCAGTATGAGGACGCGGCGGCCGGCCAAGGCGGCCGGTGGACGCGGCGATGGTCCGGGGGCGGTGGCCCGGGACAAGGGGACCGTGAACCAGAACCGACTGCCTGTCCCCGGCGCGCTATCAAGGCCGATTTGGCCGCCCATCAGCTCCGTGAGTTGCTTACAGATGGCCAAGCCCAGTCCGGTCCCGCCATAGCGCCGGGTCGTCGTGCTGTCCGCTTGGGAGAATGCTTGAAAGAGCCGGCCTTGCGCCTCGTGCGCAATTCCGATCCCCGTATCGACTACGTCGCAGCGAACCTGTAGGGTGGACGCCGTCTCATCGGTCAGGGCGATCGTCACGATGACGTCTCCTGTTTCCGTGAACTTCACGGCGTTGCCGATCAAATTCGTGAGGATCTGACGAAGGCGACCCGGGTCTCCCTTCACCAAGGCGGGAATCGAAGGGTCCACCCAACAGGCCAGCTCCAGCCCCTTCGCCTGCGCGCGCTCGGCGAGCAGCCCTACGGACTCTTCGACTGCCGCGCGCAGATCGAACTCGATGATCTCGAGCTCGAGCTTGCCCGCCTCCGTCTTGGAGAAATCGAGGATATCGTTGATGATGCTCAGCAAGGTCTCCCCCGACTGTCGCACCGCCTCCGCGTATTCGCGCTGCTCGTCGGTCAGCGGGGTGTCCAGCAGCAGGCCGGTCATGCCGATGACGCCGTTCATCGGCGTCCGGATCTCGTGGCTCACGGTGGCGAGGAAGGCCGACTTGACCCGAACCGCCTCCTCGGCTTTCGTCAGCGCCAGGTTGAGCTGCGCGTTGTGGCGCTCGACCGCCTGGGCAAACTGCTTGACGGCCTCCTCGGCGCGCTTGCTCGCCGTCACGTCGACCCCATACCCCCGCACTTGCCGGTGCCCAGGAATCGGGCAGAAGGTCCATGAATACCAGCGCCCTCGAACGAAGACCTCACGATCCTTGACGGGAAGACCGTTGAGGGCTTCGCCGAGGATGGCCGGCAAATTCGGGGGCAAGACGGCCGCGTGGCCGCCCTCGGTGTACCCGAAGTCGGCCAAGAGGCGCATGAGCACTGCGTTGGCGTAGAGCATGTCGCCCTCCGCGTCGAACTCGACGATGGGATAGGGGCTCTCTTCGGGGATCGAGGCCAGCCGCGAATGGTCGTGTTCCAATTCAAGTTGATGGCTCAAGTCGCGGAAACTCAGGAGCGCCCCGACCTCCCCGGGGAGTTGAAGCGGCACGCACTTGCATTCCACGCACTTCACCTGGCCGTTGTGGCACTGGATGATCGTCTGGGGTGCCCAGACAGGCTGCTCGGCGTCAAGGACGCGGGTGATGAGGCAGACCGGGTCCTCGGCGGCGATCGTGCAGTGAATCAAATCGTGCAGGCGACGACCCCGGCAGAGGTGTTCGCGCCAACCCAGCAACCGGGCGCCTTCGGGGTTCAGGGACAAGATCCGTCCCGCCGCATCCACCGTACACACTCCGACCGTCAATGCCTCCAGGAGCGCGTTGGCAAAGCTGTCCGGAGAATCGCCGAGGAATCGGCCGTCCATGGTCATGAGGCGCTCCCCGTCATGCCACGCCTTCCAGATAGGGCACGACGTCACAGGCCTCGCGGGCGGGATCGAGGTCACGGCGGATGGTCTTGGCCCGGCCCGCCTCATCCGGCGCCGACAGGTCGAGCAGCAGGGGCTCGGCATACAGGCGCCCTTTGGGGTCGGTGATCAACTTGACCGAGGGCTTCAAGCTGACGCTTGGATTCACGGCCACGACGACCGCCCGCTCGCCGGTATTGAGCTCGACGACGCTGCCGATGGGATAGACGCCCAGACACTGAATGACCTGCTCGACGAGCACGGGGCTGAATTGTTTCGCAAGCCCCAGTTGATAGAGTCGTCGGATGGCCTGCGGCGGGGGAATGGCGGGACGTCCGCCTCGCGACGTCACCATCGCATCGTACACGTCCATCAATCCGACCAGTTGGCTTTCAGGCGCAAGGGCCTCCCCGGCGAGTTGGCACGGGTAGCCGGAGCCGTCGATCCGCTCATGGTGCTGGACGAGGATGTGCCGAACCACCGCGGGGACGTCCCCCGCACCCAACATCGCCAGGCCCAGGGTCGGATGCTGTTGCATGACGGTCCGCTCATAATCGAGCAGCTCGCCGGCTTTCCTGAACAGATTGCGTGGCAGACGCATCTCGCCGATGTCGTGGAGCAGGGCGCCGAGCGCGAGCTCTTCGAGCCGGACCGGGTCCAGACCCTGCTCGATGCCCACGGCCATCGACAACACACTCACATCGACGACATGTGCAAAGAGATTGCGATCGTACCGCTGCAACTGTTGCAAGCGGACTGCGGCGAGCGCCGCGGCACGGTGCTCGGTGAGCCGATCGCGGATGCGTCCCACCATGCTGCGCAGGGCGGGAGTGTCGATCCGCGCGGCCGTGGTCGTTCCGGCGAACATCCGCTCGACCGCCGACACCGCCTCCGCATGGACGAGCCGTGCGATCTTCATGTCCTTTCGGCTCGGGACGGCGGCCGGGCTCGGGCCATGTATCCGCAGAGGAGGCGGAGAGGCCGGCTCGGGAAGGTCCGGCCCGGGGCGCGCGACGGCGGGCGGGGCCTGGGCCTCGACCTCTTCACTCTTGCTGAAATCCACGACCACGCGGCGAATGCCGTGCCGCTTGAGGATCTCGATCTCGCCCTCGTCACGGAGCACGAAGCGATGGCGGAAAAACGGCGTGGTCAGCCAGGAGCGGTCCAACCGTTCCACGAACATGCCCGGCCGCAATTCCTCGATCGGGATCGTGCGCACACTCGAATGATCCGGCGGCATGGCCTCTTGCTCCTGTACGCGCCCAGCCCGGGACGGCTCTTCGGTGTAGCCGAGGCGACGGTCCGCTTGAAAGGCGGCGGACACGGCTCCCGGCTCCATCTCAGGAGTTATCGGTGCCGCTGGGGCGCGGCTTTAATTCATCCGCGGTGCACGGTGCCCCTCAAGCCCCGCCGTCACGAGGCCGATAAGGAACCGCATGCGGAAGACCATCCCGTTGGAACAACTCACCGTCGGCATGTCGGTCGTCGGCATGGATCAGTCGTGGCTGAAAACGCCGTTTCTCCGCCACCACATGCGGATCACCCGACCGGATCAGATCGAGAAGCTCAAACGGGCGGGCGTTCGGTTCGTCGACGTCGAGGCCGAAGAGCTTCCGCCGCGGTGCGCGGAAGGGACGCCGTCCGGGGCGCCCGGGGCGGCCCTCATCCAGGCGGCCCAAGAAGCGGAAGACGCAGCGGCCGACCGCCATGCCGCTGAACCCGAGGAACTGGAAGCCGCCAGGCAGGTGTACGACCGGGCCAAAGAAGTCGTGCAGCAGGCGATGAGCGACGCCCGAACCGGGCGCGCGATCAATACCGACGAGGTGTCGCGGGTGGTGACCGGCTTGGTGGACAACATCCTGCAAAGCCCCGACGCGCTCGTGAGTCTGTCGCGGCTCAAGAGTTTCGACGAATACACGTTCTTCCATTCGGTCAATACGTCGGTCTTGGCCCTGGCCTTGGGGCGAAAGATCGGGATGGGACGCGACGGCCTCGAGCGGCTCGGTGCCGGGGCGTTGCTCCATGACATCGGGAAGACGAAGATCCCGGTGGAGCTGCTCAACAAGCCCGGCCGTTACGAGACGTGGGAGTTCGAGATCGTGAAGCAACACGCGCTCCGCGGAGTGGAGATTCTCTCCCGCGTGCCGGAGTATCAGGATGAGGTCATCCGCCCGGCTCTCGAGCATCATGAACGGGTGGACGGGACCGGCTATCCCTTCGGGCGCAGCAAGGCCGAGCTGACCCAGTTCGGGCTGATTGCGAGCGTCGTCGATATCTACGATGCGATGACCAGCGACCGTTGCTATCACCGCGCGATGCCGGCTCATCGTGCGCTCCAATTTCTCTATGACCTGGGGCAGCGGGGGCATTTGGACTCCCTGTTGGTCCAGCGCTTCATTCAGTGCGTGGGGGTCTATCCCGTGGGCTCGTGTGTGCTGCTGGACACCGGCGAGATCGGCATCGTCGCCCGCGTGCACCATGAGCGGCCGGTCGAACCGGAGCTGATCATCGTGCGCGATCCAAGCCTCGAGCGAACGCCGCCCACCCGAGTGAATCTGAGCGAGCAGACGAGAAAGCCCATCCGAACAATCCTCGGCGTGGTGAATGCCGAGGAGCACCGGATCGACGTCAGCGCCTACCTCGATACCGATTCCAACGTCTGATCAGGGTCCTGCGAATGTTGCCCAGCGGCCGGCAGTCTTTGCCGGATGCCGTCGTGCCGCCTCGTTCCACCGGGCTTCGTTTCACAAGAAACAGGCCGGAACACGGAATTCGCGACGCCTCCGGGACTGGCGCGAAGTTTGCTCGGCAGCGCGGGCGATGGACCCTCTCACCCTCGACCGAAAGGCCCACGTCTTGGTAACCGGGGGGGCCGGTTTCATCGGCAGCCATCTCTGTACACGGCTGTTGGCGGATGGGCTTCGCGTGACGATCGGCACGCGGCACCTCGATTCACCGCGAGCCCGCGCCTTGGCGGCGGCCGGGGCGCAGCTCGTTCCGTGGGACGCGGCCCGAGCCGGCGACCAACCGCTGGATCGCACCGGCGCTCGGGCGGACGTCCTGATTCACCTGGCCGCCGATGTCTCGGTCGACGGCCCTGGCCTCAAGGCCACGAACGTCGAGGGCACACGCCGCATGCTCGACCTCGCCGAACGACTCCGAGTTTCGTACGTCATCTACGCGAGCAGCATCGAAGCGCAGGGGCCGGCGGGCGACCAGGAGAACCCGCTGACCGAGACGCAGCCGTGCCGGCCGGTGTCCCCCTATGGGAAGACCAAACTGGACGGGGAGACGCTGGTCGACCAGTGGGCGACGAGCGACAGGCAGGTCCTGATCGTCCGGCTCGGAAACATCTACGGTCCCGGCAGTCCCTGGTTGATCGAACCCTGCCTGACAGCCCTGCTCGGGGCGACGCCGCTCGCGCCCGTGTGGCCCGCGCTCGCGCCGCGCCGCCTCCAGCCGCTCTACGTCGCCGACCTCGTCGAGGCCCTTCTGCGGGCGATCGGGGTACGGCTAACGGGGCTCCACAATATGACCGGCCAAGAGTCGGTGACGGTACACGGTTATCTCGATCGACTGGCCCGGCTCACCGGCCTCTCCCATCAGTTGGAGCGGATCGAGCATTCCGCGCACGAGGAAGCCCCGCGACCGGTCGGTCTCGCTCCGGACTTCGCGTATCTGCTGCTGGGCGGTCCGGACCGCAGCCATCGGGTCTATGACAATACCAAGCTCGAGCGGGCGATCGGCCCCTATGGCCGATGGCCGCTGCTCCGGGGATTGGCGGCAAGCCTCCGCTGGTACGAGGAGAGCGGCAGATTGCCGGCCCTGGTCACCCACCTCCGCACGGGAGCCTTCGCATGCACGTGACGCTGATCTTTCCCGGCATCGCCCTTCCCGGATTCGACAGCTTCAAGAAGCAACGGACGATCGAAGCCAATTTCATCGATCACGGGCTGGCGTCGTTGTCCGCGTCGGCCAAAGCCAAGGGACACACGGTCGATCTCATCGATCTGCGGGCCTTGCGCGACTGGCAGCATTTCCGTGACGAGGTCCGGCGAAGATCCACGCGCGTCTGGGGCCTAACCTCCTGGAGCCTGCATTATCCGGATGTCGTCCGCGCGGTACGCATCCTCAAGGAGGAGCGGGAGGAGGCGGTCGTGATCGTCGGCGGCGTGCACGCGACCGTCCAGACGCAGCAGGTCGCGGCGAATCGGTTGATCGATCACATCATCACGCAAGAGGGGGAGATCAGCTTCGTGCAGCTCTTGGATCGCCTGGCGGCGGGGGAGCCGGCGGAGCGGATCATCATCGGACAAGGTCCCGTGCTGGACGAGATCCCCTGGGTCGACCGGGAGCTGTTCGACATCGCCGGTGAGTTGATGACCCCGATGGCTCCGGGCCTGCCGACGCCGTTCGTGACGACGAATGCGGGCCGGGGATGCCCGTTCAAGTGCAATTTCTGCCAGCCGGCGGAGCGGGCGGTGTTCGGGAACCGCGTCAAGATGCGCAGCCAGCGGAACGTCGTCGACGAGCTTCGGTTCCTCAAGGACCGCTACCGGTTCGCCAGTTGGATGGCGCACGACGATCTGTTCTTCATCAACCACCGCTGGACCCGGGAATTCTGCGCCCAATACCGGGCGGCCGGCTTCACCGATCCGTTCATCTGCCAAATGCGGGTGGATCTCATGTGCCGCTATCCGGACGTGATCAAGGAGATGGCGGAGAGCGGCTTGCGGTGGGCGATGATCGGGTTTGAAAGCGGCAGTCAACGCATCCTCGACCTGTTCGAGAAGGAGACCACGGTGGAGGAGAACCTCAAGGCCGCCGCGCTCTGCAAGGAGTACGGCGTGAGGATCTGGGCCAACGTGATGTTCGGCGCGCCGACCGAGACCCGAGCCGAGGTGATGGAGACGGTCAGGATGGTCTGGAGGATCCGGCCCGACCACCTGAGTACGAGTTTCTTCACGCCGACACCGGGCAGCGGAATGGCCGACGAAGTCGACAAGCGCGGGCTCACGATCGTCGATCCCTACAGCGGCTCCTGCCGGACGCCCACGGCGGCCAAGGTCAAGGACGTCGACTACGAGTGGCTCACGAAGGCCATCGCGCTGGCCTACGAGGGCGGGGCGGAAGAGAAGCTGCTCGCGCTGGGCGCGCTGCCGGAACGGCGCCAGGAGGCGGTATGCGGATCGCGTTGATCAACAGCCCCTCCCTCACCATACGCCCGGTCAGCCGCAGCATGGCCGGAGGTCTCGGCTTCGACGGCGGCGATCAGATGCTGCTCCCGCCGCTCGATCTTGCCATGCTGGCCGCCACCTTGCGGGCGGCCGGCGATTCGGTGGAGATCGTGGACGCCGACCCGCTCGGGCTCGACGCCGCCGGGGTGCTGGCTCGTCTTTCGACGGACGCGTGGGACGCGATCATCGCGACCGTGTCGCTCCCGACCTTGGAGCAGGACGCAGGGTTCCTGGCCGCGCTGCGGCAGCGGCACCCGAACACGACGATCGCCGGCAAGACGTGGGTCCGCGACGACGAGGTGTTGCGTGCGCTCCTCGAATCGAGCGGGGCGCACCTGGTGATTCACGGAGAGGCGGATCTCACGATTCCCGAGATCGTCCGAGGGCGGTCCCGGGCTGGAACCGCGTGGCTCGAGCGGGAACCGGACGGGAAGATCGTCCTCCGTTCCGAGCCCGGCGAGCCGGTCTCGGATTTGAATCGGCTCCCCTGTCCGGCCCGCGATCTCCTGCCGAACGACCGCTATCGCTATCCGCTCCTGGGCGGGCCGGTCGCCACGCTCCAGACCAGTCGCGGCTGTCCTTATCCCTGCGGGTACTACTGTCCCTATCCCCTCGTGGAGGGGGTGAAGTGGCGTGCGCAGACGCCCGAACGGATCGCCGCCGAGCTCAAAGAGGTCGTCGAGCGGTATGGGCTCACGAAGGTCTACTTCCGCGACGCGACCTTCACCTTGAACCAAGCGCGGGTGGTCCGGCTCTGCGAGCTCATCCTGGAGGCCGGCTGGAAGCTGGAATGGGTGTGCGAGACGCGGGTCGACTGTCTCGGCGAGACGGTCCTCGACCACATGAAGCGCGCCGGCTGCGTCGGCATCCTGATCGGGGTGGAAACCGGCGATGAGCAGGTGATGCACCTGCGGGACGGCAAGAAGGGCCTGACCGTACCGAAGCTCGCCCGTGTGAGGGAGAAGACGGCCGAGTTGGGCATCCGACTCCATTTCCTGCTCATCGTCGGGTTGCCGCAAGAAACGCGCGAATCGATCGTGGCCACCTACGACCTCATCCGGCGCCATCAGCCGGATACGATCGGCGTGACGATCATCACGCCGTACCCGGGAACGCCGCTGTACCGGGACGGGCTGCGGGAAGGATGGATCGACTCGCGGCAGTGGCGCGATTACGGGGGACACCAGGTGCCGATGCACACCGCCCATCTGACGGGTGAGGAGCTGATCGCCGGGAAGCGGTTCCTCGAGGATGGGTTTGCGATCATGCAACGGCGGCGGGTGGGCGGCCACTCGCGGCCGCTCGAGGCCTTGGCGGAGCGGCACTACGTCGAGCTGCTCCGGTGGGCCTACCGCCTCGACGGCCTCACCGAGGCCGTCCGGCGGGCTGTGCCTGCGGCGCCTCTCACGACGCGATCGGTTCAGCCGGCGGCCGCCGTCGGTCCCAATGCTGAGAAGGGCGCGGGTGCGAAGCCGCTGATCAGCGTCGTCATGCCGACCTTCAACCGCCGTGCCATCCTGCGTAAGACGCTGCTCGCCTATGCCGCCCAAACCGTCCCGGCCGATCATGTCGAGGTGATCGTGGTCGACGATGGCTCCAGCGACGACACCGTGGCGATGGTGAAGCGGTTCCAGGCGCCCTATCGCCTGCGGCTGCTGACGCAGCGCCATGGCGGGGCGAACGCGGCGCGCAACGAAGGCATCCGTGCGGCCACGGCCCCGCTGGTCCTCATGACCGGGGATGACATGATTCCCGAGCCGGCCTTCCTCGAGGCGCACCTGAAGTTTCATGAGCGGCATCCATCGGACGCTGATGCCATGCTCGGGTTCATCGACTGGTCGCCGGAGCTCTCGGTCACCCCGTTCATGCGCTACATCACGGCGCCGGACGGCGGTCAGCAGTTCGCGTTTCATGAGGTGAAACAGGGGAAGGCCGACTTTCGTCTGTTCTACACGAGCAACGTCTCGGTCAAGCGCCGTCTGTTGCTGGCACAGCCGGTGCTCTTCGACCCGGCGTTCACCTATCCGGCTTATGACGACGTGGAACTGGGCTACCGGCTGGCGAGGCAAGGGATGCAGTTGCATTACAACCCCCTGGCCGTCGTCTGTCACCATCATCCGATGACGCCCGAGGGCTTCGCCGCTCGGCAGCGGAAGGCGGGGCACATGGCGATGATCTTCGCCCGCAAACATCCCGAGCTGACCGATTCGGTGCTCGGAATCGGCGAGATCCTTCGGCGGCCTCCACGGCGGGAGTCGGCGCTCGCGACCCTGCTGGCCGCGATCACCGAGTTGGAGAAGCCGGCCCTTGACGCGCTGAACGCCATCCAGGTGAACGGCCGGGGCTACGGCCAGGTCTATACGCAGGCGGTTCTCCACCCCGTCTACCACGCGCTTCTCGACACCGCCTATGCCCTGGGCGTCCGCGAAGCCGGGGAAGGCCTGGCAGCCGCCTCCCACTCGGGACGCGCCGCGCGCGGGACGGTGTCGATCATCGTGCCGGTGTTCAACAAGGTGGACCTCACCCGTCAGTGCCTCACGCATCTCGCGGCGGCGACGACCGGTGTCGAATACGAGGTGATCGTCGTCGACAATGCCTCGACCGACGACACGCGGGATTTCCTCGAGACGCTCGGCGGGGACGTCCGGGTCCTGCACAACGAGGAGAATCGTGGTTTTGCGGCGGCCTGCAACCAAGGCGCGAGCCTGGCCCGCGGCACGTATCTTGTCTTTCTCAATAATGACACGATTCCGTTGGACGGGTGGCTCTCGCCCTTGGTCGAGGAAGTCGAGCGTCATCCGGACGTCGGCGCCGTCGGGAGCAAGCTGCTCTACGCCGATGGGACGATCCAGCATGCCGGGGTCGTCTTCTCCCGCCTGTTCTTCAGCCCGTTTCATGTGTACCGTCAATTCCCCGCGGATGCTCCGGAGGTCAATCGCCGCCGGGAGTTCCAAGCCGTGACGGCCGCCTGCATGCTCGTGCGCCGGTCTCTGTTCGAATCCGTCGGCGGGTTCGATGAGGGGTATCGCAATGGGTTCGAAGACGTCGATCTCTGCCTGAAGCTCCGCGAGCAGGGAGCCCGGATCGTCTATCAGCCGCAGAGCGTGCTCTATCATCTGGAAAGTCAGACCCCGGGTCGCAAGGATCACGATCGCGAGAACGCCCTGCGCCTGCTGCGCCGCTGGGGGCATCACTGGTGGCTGCCGGACGAGGACCTGGTGACGGTGCCCGACGGCTATGTCTACCGCAGCGTCGATCAGGAAGGCCTGCTGACGAGCCGCCTGGAGCGCCTGAGCGAAGCCGATCGCCCCGTGTGGGAACAGGTGGCGGCGGTGCAGGACGCGGCCCGGCGTCGCGACCTCCCCGGCGTTCAGGCGCGTCTCGCTGAGCCCGAACGCTGGCCCGCCGATCCGAGTGTGCTGCGCTGGGTCGCCCATCTCTGCGGCTGGGCGGGCGTCCCGGGTTCGGCCGAGGCCTTCTGGCGGCGGCTCGTGAAGCTGGAGGACGCGGCCGATGCACGCTGCGCCCTGGCCAAGACGGCCCTCGAAGGCGGCCGGCTGGAAGAAGCACGGGAGCAGCTCGAGCGTGCGCTTGCGACGGGGCCGGATCACGGCGACGCGTGGCTTTTGCGCGGCGTGCTCCTGATGCAAGAGCAGGCGTACGCCGGCGCGGAAGCCGCCTTCTCGCAGGCGATCGCGAGTGGGGCGGATCGGGGCAAGGCGCGGAAAGGGCTCGGGATGGCGGCGATCGGGCAGGGGCACGATGAAGCAGCCTGGGACCATTTCGTTCGGGCGCTCGGCGAGAATCCGGACGATGCCGAAGCGCTGCACTGGCTGTTGCGGGTCGGCTCGGCCACGGCACGCTGGCACGATCTGTTCGAGGCGGTCCGGCGATTCACGGTCAGAAACCCCGGCGATCTCTCCGCACGATACGCGCTGGCCGGCGTCGCCCTTCGCCTGGGACGAAAGGACGACGCGCGAAAGGAATGGGCGGCCATTCGCCTGCTCGATCCTCACTTTGACGGCATCGAGGCACTGACCGCCGCGCTCGACCGCGAGGCCTGCCCGGTCCCACATGGCGGCTGAGCGCGGCCGATCGCTTCTGATTCAGTTGGCCCGACTGGGCGACGTGCTCCAGTCGTTTCCCGCGATCATGGCGCTCAAGGCGCGTGAGCCGTCGGCGGCCATCGACCTGTTGTGCGCGGCGCCGCTCTCCGCGGTCGGCTCCTGGAGCCCGCTCATCGCCCGCGTGCTCCCGTGGGCGGGGCAACAGTGGCGGTCGTGGGGCGAGCAGTGGGACCAGGAACCGGCGCGGACGTGGCGCCGGATGAACGAGTATATGGCCGAGATGCGACCGGAGCGTTACGCCGCCGCCTACAACGTGAACCAGCACGCTCGAGCGGTGCTCGCCGCCCATCTGCTGGCCGACCGCGTGGTCGGAGTCGGAGCGGGCGGCCCCCTCGACCGGGATGGGGGACCGTGGGGCGGGTATCTGCGGCAGGTGGCGGCCGAGCGAGGACCCAACCGGGTCCATTTGGCCGATGCCTTTTGCGGCCTCTGCGGCGTGGTGCCGACGGGCGAGCCGCCGCACCTCGACGTCCCCCGGGCGGCGTTGCCCGAAGATCTGGTCGCCGTCGGCGACGGCGGCACGTGGATTGCCGTCGTGGTCGGGGCGGGGGATGCCGAGCGGCGCCTTCCAATACCGGTGTGGGCCGAGTGGGTCAGAGCCTGTCTGGCGGTCCATGCTGATGCGCGGGTGGTCTTCGTTGGAACCTCGGGTGAGCGCGAGCTGGCTGGCGCCATTCAAGATGCGCTTCCTCCGCTTGCGGTCGGGCGCACGTGGAATGCCGTGGGCCGAACCTCCCTCCGGCAACTGGCGAGTCTCTTGAGCCGATGCGACTGGGTGGTCGGGAGCGATACCGGGCCGCTTCATCTCGGTGCGGCGGTCGGCGCACGAGCCATGGGGTTCTTCAGCGGGCGCGCGCGCGTTCACGAAACCGGGCCGTACGGTCACGGGCATTGGGTCTGGCAGTGCCAGGGCCGGCCGACGTCCTGGCCGGTCCACGCGAGCCTGGCGGTGCTGTCGACGGGGGTGGCGCCCGCGGATGGAAACGGCGACTGGTCGCTGTGGCGGAGCCGGGTGGACCGGTGGGGCGCGTTCTTTGTCGAAGCCGGCCAGGCTCGCGACACGGAGGACACCCGCGAAGCGGTGTGGCGCCGGCTGAGCCCCGGCCTCACCCTGGTCTCATCGTCATGAACCTGTTCGACATGAACCTGGCGGCGCTCAGCCGCGTCGACCCGGATCTCGCGAGCGCCCTCCGGAATGCGGGAGGCGGCGCGCTCTGCTTGAGCCAGGCCCGGAACGGCCTCCCGACCGCAAGCCGCCTGCAGCGCCCGATCCACAGCCTCTATGACCCGGCGAGCGAAGCCTCGGCGTGGGCCGAGTCGATCGCGCCGGACTGCCGGCCGGGAGAGATGATCGTCGTGCTGGGCGTCGGGCTGCTGTATCAGGTCGAGGCGCTGCGCGAGATTATTCCCCGCGACGCGCCGTTGGCCGTCGCCGTGCCCGATCTGCGAGAGCTCCATGATGCCTGTCAGGTGCGGGACTGCTCGGGATGGATCGGATCGATTCGGTGGGTCTACGGCGAGGCGTCGCGGATGGCAGAGCGCCTGAGCGAGGCGGGTCACCGGATTCGCGTGGTGACGTATGCGCCGGCCGCTCAGCACCATGCGGAGGCACACAAGGCCGTGGAAGCCCTCCTTCGGGCCCGCCTCGCGCGGCAGGCCGGTGGACAGCTCCACGTCGCCGTCGTCGGCCCCCTCTACGGCGGCTCGCTGCCCATTGCCCGCTACACGGTCTCAGCCCTCGAGCGGTTGGGACATCGGGTGAGCTGGATCGACCACAGCGTGCATGCCTCCAGCTATGACGCCATGGCGGCCTTGGCCGACCCGCGTCACCGGCTTCTCCTCGAGAGCCGTCTGGCCGATCTGCTCGGTCAGGTGACGTTGGCCCGGCTCGCCGAAGACCCGCCGGACCTCGTGCTCGCCTTGGCGCAAGCCCCGTTGGCGCTGCCGCTGCTGGAGCACCTGCGTCGCAAGCGTTTCCTGACGGCCATATGGTTCGTCGAAAACTTCCGGCACCTCACCTATTGGCAGCAGGTGGCGGCCGGGTACGACTATTGGTTCGTGATCCAGCGGGACGCGTGTGAAGCGGCGCTTCGCCGAGCCGGGGCCCGGGACGTCAGCTATCTTCCGGTCGCCGCGGATCCCGGCGTCCATCGTCCGGTTGTCCTGTCCCCCGACGAGCGGAACCGTTACGGCGCTCAGGTCTCGTTCGTCGGCGCCGGCTACCCAAACCGACGGGCGATCCTGCCGACGTTGATCGGTGGGCCATGGACGGTCAAGGTCTGGGGCAACGAATGGGAGGGAGCCGGCGCGCTCACGGCGGTGCTCCAAGGGAACGGACAGCGGATCGACACGGACGCCTGCGTTAAAGTCTTCAACAGCTCCACGATCAATCTGAATCTGCATTCCTATACCGGGCCCGGACTCGATCCCGAGGCGGACTTCGTGAACCCGCGGACGTTCGAGCTCGCCGCCTGCGGCGCCTTTCAGTTGGTCGATCGGCGGGCTCTGTTGCCCGAGCTCTTCACGGAGCTCGAAGTCGCCACCTTCGAGGCTCCCGAGCATCTCGGAACGGCGGTCGCGCGGTGGCTGGATGACGAGCCGGGGCGGCGACGGCTGACGGAGGCGGCCAGGCGGCGGGTCCTCGCCGAGCATACGTATGAGCACCGGCTGAAGGCGCTCTTGGCGCACGTGGGCATGCGCGAGCCCGACCGTGTCGGGGCCGTCCTGCACGGCGAGCGGTCCGCCGGCACCTTGCTGAAGGCGGCGGGCGATGAGCCGGAGCTCGCAACCCTCCTGAAGAGCCATCCCCCCGGCGAACGATTGGAGCTCAAGCAGGTCGCCGCGCGGATCCGAACGCGCGGTGCGACGAGGACGCTGAGCCGGGAAGAGCTCTTGATCCTCCTGCTCGACGAGTACCGCGGAGAACGCCGGGACCTGCTGTGAAAAGGCGCGTGCTGATCGCCAACATCACGCGGATGGGGGATCTGATCCAGACCATCCCGCTGCTGCACCGGCTGCGCTGGGAATGGCCGGAGGTCGAGGTCGAGCTGGTCGTCGACCGTGCGTTCGTGCAGGCGGCCGCGCTGCTCCCCGGGATTCGGGCGGTCCATGCGTATGATTTTCAAGGCCTGATCGATCAGGCGCGCACCATGGCGAAGGATGTCGTGACCTTGTACCGCGATCTGTCCGCCTGGGTGCGGCCGCTTCAGGCCGCCCGGTACGATCGTGTGATCAATCTCACGTTCAACCGCCGCAGCGGGTTGCTGGCGGCCTTGATCGGTGCACCTGATACCCGCGGGGTCACCGCGACGAGAGACGGCGCCTCCATCGTCCGCAACCCGTGGCTGGCCTATTTTGCCGACCTGCAGTGCTACCGCCGCTTCAACCGGTTCAACCTCGTGGATCTCTATGCGCTGGGCGGCAGCGGTCCCGGCCCCTATGTCCCCTTACGGCTCGCGGCCCGCGACGAGGATGTCGAGTCGGCGTGCCGGTTGCTTCGCGCGTCCTCGGATGCGCGGACGTGGATCGGCGTCCAGGTCGGGGCGAGCGAGGCGATCAAAGCGTGGCGCCCCGAGTTGTACGGCCGCACGATGGCGTCGCTCGCCCGACGAACCGACGCGGCGTTCGTCGTGATCGGCACGGCCGGTGAGGCGGCGGCCGTACGAGAGGCGATCCGGGCGTATCGGGCGGCGGGCGGCCGGGCGCCGCTCTGTGACGCCGTCGGCCGGACCACGCTCGGGCAACTGCTTGCTTTGCTCGCGCAGGTCCGGCTGTTGCTGACCAACGATACCGGCCCCATGCATCTCGGGGTGGGCGCAGGGACGGCCGTGATCGACCTGTCGGTCGGCCATGTCGATTTCCACGAAACGGGTCCGTACGGCTGGGGACATTGGGTGGTCCAGCCGACGCTTGAATGCGCGCCGTGCGGGTTCGATCGGGTCTGTCCGCACCACGCCTGTAAGGATCGGGTGGACCCGGAGGACGTGGCCGCGCTCTGCCTCCATGTCCTCGGGCAAGCGGATTGTCCGGAGGTCTGGACGGGCGCCGCCGTCTACCAATCGGTCGTCGACGAGGACGGGTTGACAAGCTATACGCTGCGGGCCGGCACACCGTCTCAGCCGGACTGGTATGGCGCGTTCTGGCGCCGGTTCTGGTACGAGTCGTTCGCCGGGGCGAGCGCCGTGGCCGGTCCGGCGACGCCGGCACCCGATCGCGACCGGCAACTCCACCTCTATGAACGCGTGACGCCGATCGCCGGCGCTCTCGTCCGCGCCGCGGAGTCACTGGCCGCGCTGTGCCGGCGACGCCCGCTGCCGGTCGCACGCATCCAATCCGCCCAGGCCGGGCTCCTTGAGCTCCGGGAGGAGGCGGTGGCCATGACGCGGGACTCGGCGGCCTTCGGGCCCGTGACGGTCTCGCTGCTGCGCGAGCTGTACAACGGCGACTCGAGCGAGTTGGCCGACATGGCCTCGCAGCAGGCGCAAGCCTATCGCGCGTGGGCGCGTCGCCTGGCGTCGGTTGCGGCGCGTGTGGGGCCGGTCTCGCAGGACAGGCAAGCCGGGCGGGCAACGATCCTGCCGATGGCGGCGTGGTAAGAGAAAGGGGGAGCCATGCAGATCACGGTGGACGAAGAGTCTCTCGACGTGGACGACGGGCTGTCGGTGCTCGAGATCCTGGCTCAGGTGAGCGACCGCGTGCAGGCCGCACGACGGCTGGTCGTGTCGCTGCGGGTCGGCGACTGTTTTCTGACCGACCGGGACTTGACCCCGGGCTTCCTGAGCAAGACCGGTCGAGAGGTGGGCGCGCTGGCGGTCGGGACGCGGGCGATCGCCGACGTGATGGAGGAGGCGGATCAGGCCGCTCGACGATACGGCGCTCTCTTGCATGCCGACGGAAGGCAGCTCCTCCGTGCCTTGCGCGGGGGCCGGGCCGAGGCCGGGCGGCTCGAGCACTGGCTCGTCCGGCTGGCCGATTACGTGGAATGCGCCGGCGGGACCGACCCGGGCCGTACGCAGGTGCCGGTGCTCGTTGAGTGGCTCGCCAAGCTGTTGGATGCCCATGCCGCGGCCGATCCCGTCACCGTCACGGATCTGCTCGAGCATGAAGTGCTCCCGCGGCTCCCATCGTAATCGGGGCCGTTGGTGTCCGTTGCTCCGTGTTGGCGCCGTGCGTGGAGCCGTCTCCGCCATCCTCAAGTCAGGTCGTGGGCGAACCGATAAGGCAACAGCGGTGAACGGGCGTCGGCCGACGCAGCTGCGAACCCGTTCAGCCGCACCCCTCAGCACGGATGCCGGGGGCCGCTCGGTTACTCACTTCCCTCAAGGAGGACGTCATGGGTTTGATCGTCAATACCAACGTCGCGTCGCTGTCCGCGCAGCGGAACTTGACCGTCAGCACCGGATCGCTGGAGCGGTCGGTGGAGCGCCTGTCGTCCGGTCTCCGCATCACGCGGGCCGCAGACGACGCCGCGGGGCTGGGCGTGTCGGAAACGTTGCGGGCGCACATCCGCAGCATCAACCAGGCGGTGCGGAACTCGAACGACGGCATCAGCTTGACGCAGATCGCCGACGGCGCGGCGCAAACCATCGGCAACCTGCTGTCTCGGCTGCGCGAGCTGGCGTCGCAATCCGCCAACGGCACGGTCGGCTCCACGGAGCGGTCCTACTTGGACCAGGAATTCGTCGCCTTGCGATCGGAAATCGACCGGATTGCGGCGGTGACGGAGTTCAACGGGACGCCGCTGCTGAGCGGAGCGAGCAACAGCTTCACGATCCAGGTCGGCTACAAGAGCGGGTCGAACAACACCCTGACCTTGAGCCTGCGGGACTTGGACGTCGGCTCGATCGGCCTCAGCTCCGTCAACGTCTCGACGGCCGCCAATGCCCAGAGCGCGTTGTCGAACATCGACAGCGCGATCAGCGCGGTGGCCACGGCCCGAGCCGATTACGGCTCGTATCAGAACCGGTTCGAGGCGACGATCGCGAGTCTCCAGATCACGAGCGAGAACTTCTCGGCAGCAGAGTCACGCATCCGTGACGCGGACATCGCCTATGAGACGTCGGTGTTCACCAAGAACCAGATTCTCGTCCAATCGGGCATCGCGATTCTGGCTCAGGCGAACTCGTTGCCTCAACAGGCGTTGACGCTCCTGAAGTAGGGGCCGCGCACCGCCCGCCCTCCCGCCGAGCGGGAGGGCTTGGGCGGCGCCGGGCGGCGGCCGCGGCCTCCAGATGTAGACCCGCGTGCACCGTGAAGGCCATGAAGCAGACGTCGATCGGTCCGGCCGTGCGGGTGACGGGGCTGCGAAACGGGAGACCGTGCGCCAATTCCTTGGACGGAGTGGGCCATGATTCATGACGTGACGGGAGGAGCGGCGCAGCCGACGGCGGGGCTTCACGACCCCGGCGTGGCGAAAGGGAAAGCGCCCGCGAGCCCGGCGGCTCCGGTAGTTCCCGCCCCGACCGCGGAAGAGCGGGTCCGCTTGGAGGACGCGGTGGCGAAAGTGCGCGACGCGTTCGAGCACTTGGAGTCGGAGCTGAAAATCGAAATCGATCCCGACGTGCACCGGGTGGTGGTCAAGGTGTTGAACGAGCGGACCGGCGAATTGATCCGGCAGATTCCCGCCGAGGAGCTGCTGGAAATCGCCAAGCGTGTGGAGGCCTCACAGGCTCTGCTCCTCACCAAGAGGACGTGACATGCAGTCGATCAGTTTCGGCGGATTGGGCAACGGCATCGATTTTCAAACGGTCGTCTCGCAGTTGGTCGATCTCCAGCGGCTCCCGATCGACCGCTTGTCGGACAAGAAAAAGGTCCTTCAGGACCGCCTGACGGACTACAAGACGCTCGGCACGGACCTGCTGTCCCTGCAAAGCGCCGCCCGCAAGCTGCGCCGCTCGACCGATTTCGATCGGACCTCCGCCTCCGTCAGCGACGACGACATCCTGACCGCGACCGGCGGCTTCTCGGCCGCCCCGGGCACCTACACCGTCCGCATCACCCAGTTGGCGACGTCTCATCAGGTGGCGAGCAAAGCCGCCAAGACCGTGGCCAGCACGACGGACGACATCGTCGCCGGGGCATCCGCCATGTTTACCTTCACCGTGGGCGGGGGGGCGGCTCAGACCGTCACGCTGGGGGACACGGCCACGCTCGAGGATCTGAAGACCGCCATCAACGATTTGGGCGCGGGGGTCAGCGCCTCGATCTTGAATACCGGCACGGACGATGCCCCCGCCTATCGGCTGGTGCTCACGGGCACGAGCACCGGGGCTTCGAACGCCATTGCGGTGACGGCCGATACGACGACCTTGGATTTCGTGAACAGCTCGGGCACCGGCGGAGTCGATACGCTCCAAGCCGCGCAGGACGCCATCGTGTCGATCGGCGATCCGGCCGCCAACCCCGTCACGGTCCAACGCAGCACGAACACGATCACCGATGCGATCGCGGGGGTGACGCTCTCGTTGAAGAGCACGACAGCCGCCGGATCGACGGCGACGGTGTCGGTGAGCCGGGATACGGCGTCGCTGAAGACGGACATCACCGCGCTCGTCGACGCGTACAACAAGATCGTGAAGTTCATCAACGAACGAAACACCTACGATACCGAAACCAAGAAGCGGGGTCTGTTCTTTGCCGAAGGGACGGCCAAGACGGTGTTGAGCCGGCTCCGGACGGCGCTGTCCGATGAAGTGGCGGGTCTCTCCGAGCTGTCTTCACTGGGTGCCCTGGGGGTCAAGACGGAACGGGACGGCACGATTACCGTGGATGCCGCCGCGCTCGAGAAGGCGTTGAACGAGAATTACACGGGAGTCAAGAACCTGTTCATCGGGCAAACCAACAGCACCGGCCTCGCCCAGCGCATCTACGACGCCGTCGACGGGCTCGACGACGTCGAGTACGGGGCGCTGACCTTGCGGCAGGACAGCCTGACCGACGAGATCGACGATCTGACCGACGACATCCGGCGCAAGGAAGATGCCGTCGCCGAATACGAGGACCGCCTGAAGCGTCAATACGCCGCCCTGGATGCGCTGCTGAGGCGTTTGCAGGGCCAACTCGATTATCTCAAGGCGCAGGAGTAACCACGAACGACCATGCAGGACGGAATCCAGCAGTACCGGCGCACTCAGGTCATGACCGCCTCCGAAGTCCAGCTCATCGTGCTGCTGTACGACGGCGCCATTCACGCGATCGAATTGGCGCGCGACGGCATGCTGCGCAACGACTATGCCGACAAGGCCCGGTTCCTTGGACGGGCCGTCGCCATTATCAGCGAGTTATCGGACGTCCTGGATCTGGAACGCGGGAAGGAGATCGCGCTGTCGTTGCGGCGCCTCTACGACTACATGCTCCAGGAGTTGACGCAGGCGAACGTCCGGCACGACGTGCGGTGCTTGGACGGGCCGGCGCGCTGCCTCACGGTCCTGCGGGAAGCGTGGCACACCTTGGCGGAACAGGGCGCCGTGACGGCGGTCGTCGGAGGATGAGCGGCATCCCGGCGCCCTGGGAACAGGCGGCTGCTTCGATGACCGAGCAGGCGTTGCAAGCGGCCGAAGAGGGACGGTGGGACGCCGTCCAAGTCTGTTATGAGCGACGGGAAGAGCTGTTGTCCCCCGCCCCTCCGTCACCCGCGGTCGCGGCCCGCCTCCATCGTCTCGATCGAATGATCTTCGACAAGGTGAAGATCGCGCAGGTGGCGGTGGAACGGATTCTGACGGAAGTGGCAGCGACACGACGCAATCTCCTCAGGCTACGCGCTCCCTCGACACGGGGGACCGACCTGCCGCATCGCCTCGACAGGCATCTGTAGCACTCCGTCATGCCCATTCAGCTCAGCCATCTCCATCACGTCCTGCGGACTTATCAGGCGGTGCTTCGCCTCGGTGACGAAGGCCCTCCGGTTCCTCCTCACCAAAAGTCGCCAGACGATCCGGTGTCCATTTCGGTCGAGGCGCGCAAGCGCGCGCAGAGCCCCGTTGATCCTCCGCCCGACATCCCGGCGGCTTCCTAGCCCTCGTCCACCAGACTCCATCCTAGAGAATCCATCCTGCTGATCCGTCTCGGCAAAAGCTGCCTAGCTGCTGGATTGTTCATTCAGCCCGCGACCATTCGCCGCATCGGCAGGAGAAGGCACCCGGTGGTATTTGGAATCGACGGACGGATGGGGTCGTTTGCCAACCGATTTGAATGGTCTCTGCGCCGTCTCAGTACCCAAGGACGAGCCCATGGGCCGGCTTGAAGCCTATGCCGGCTGAAGGCGCGCGGGCTGGCAGGCTCCTTGCTTGGCCCTCGTGTGGCGGACGGGAGATTATGACAGGCAGAGGTGAGGAAGGAACCACGCGCGTCATCCTGAAAGCTCCGAAAGGGGCAGCCGGTGGAGAGATCTATCAGCGGGTGGTCGGGGCGGGATACGACTGCCAGATCGTCGAAACCGATGACGACGTCCTGACGGCCGCCGGAACGAACGGTATGGCCGCCTGTGTATTCCACCTGAGCACACTGAGCGCAGACGATGCCCGCCTCGTCGATCTCCTTCAAGAGTTACGACGGCGGCACAGCGACAGTTGCTTGTTGGCCGTCGGACCCGATATCGGCGCCGAAGCCGTGTCCGCGTTGCTGAGAAGCGGGCTCTTCGATTATCTGGTCTTTCCCGTTGCACCCGGTCGTCTCGAGCAGGCGTTGGAACAAGGCCTGGAGATCCGCCGTTCGTTTCTTCGCGTTCAGACGTTATCGGAACGCCTTCGGGCCTCCCATCTCGAGCTGGCGCGCGAGCGGGATGCCTTGCGCCGCTGGAATCAAGATTTGATCCGTTTGAACGAGCTGGCACAGGACATTGCGGGCACGCATGAGGCGGACCACATGGTCGAGCTCGCGAGCGACCGGTTGGACGCGATCGTGCCGTTCGAGGTGTTGGGCGTGTGCTGGCAGGAGCCGGCGGGCATCTGGATCAAATCCCCCGTCACACCGACGCTGGATTCGGTACACGACATGCGACACGCGCTGCTGGCGCTCGGGGCCGGTCAGACGGTCTCCGGTCGATGGCGCCGAGACCCTGACGCCGGGGTGGACGGCCCATCCGCCGCCGTTCTTGAAATCCCGCTGATGGCCGGCCACGCGATCGCGGGATGGTTGCGACTGGTCCGTGGCGCGGGCGGGGAGTTCGACGGCCGCGAGCGGGAGATCCTCACCGCGGTCTCGAGGTCGTTGGCCCTCGGGCTCAAGAATGCCGCGGCCCATCGCGCGCTCGGCGAGCTGGCGCGACGGGATGGGCTCACGAATGTGCTCAATCGTCGGGCCTTCGATTCGATGCTTGCGCATGAGTTGAAGGCGGCCGCCCGCTATCGGTCGCCTCTCTGCCTCCTGCTGGTCGATGTCGATCACTTCAAGGCCGTCAACGACCGATTCGGGCATCCGGCCGGCGACGCGCTGCTCCGCCAGGTCGCACAGCTCTTGACCGACTCCTTGCGAAGCGTCGATCTCGTGGCCCGTTACGGCGGCGAGGAGTTCGGGATCATTCTGCCGAGAACCTCGCGGGCCGCCGCCGGTGCCTTGGCGCAACGCATTCTCGACCGCATCGCTCGGCAGGTGTTCGTGATCCAAGGCGCCACGCTGCGCTTGACGGTCAGCATCGGACTGGCCGCCATGTCTGAAGCCGCCCCCTGTGTCTCGGCGCAGCTCATCAGCTGGGCCGACAAGGCCCTCTACGAGGCGAAGGCGGCGGGACGGAACCGCGTCGTCTGTTATGCCGAAGACGCCCTACCGGTGAGCGCGCCATGAAGCCTCCGGAACGTCGAGCGATCGCGGAGGAGCCATGGCCTCGATGATCCCCCCATTCATCGACGAGCGACGGGAATGGCTGCGGGTGGATGATCGCTTGCTGCTCGATTATCGGGTGATCGGCGAGGCGGGCGGCTATGGTCCTCCGGCCGCCGATGAGGCGCTCGATGCCGCCATCACCACGTTCATCACGAAGCCGACGGTCGATTTGCTGAGCCACGGGCATCCGACCGAGGCCGTGAGCCTGCTGGTTCCGTGGTTGAAGAAGATCGACTGGGTGCTCGAGGTCGTCCTGCAGCAGCTTGCCCACCGAAACCCGGGGGGCATGACGCTTCCCAGGCTGACGCAGGTCAACCTCAGCGGCGGAGGAATCAGTTTTCCCGCCTCACGCCCGCTCGAACAGGGAAGCGAATTGTCGATTCGATTGATCCTGCCGCCATTTACCGCCATCGAATCCAGGGCCGAGGTGACGCGCGTGGACCCCGCGGACGCAGAAGGACGCTGGTGGGTCGGCGCCCGATTCGTCGGGATGCAGCAAGACGACCACGAGCACCTGATTCGTCACATTCTCCACGTACAAGCCGAACGGCTGCGTACGCGTCACTTGGGCGTCGGCGTGAGCGGAAGCTGATCCTCACGTTCGGACGGGTCCACCCGAGGACCGGCCAGGACCTCGAACAGCGCCGTCCCGATCCGCTCAAAAGCCAGACCGGCCGGCGAGCGAGGGGCGGCGTCCACCACAGGCAGGTACGACCGAACGGAGTGTTCGACCGCTGGGTCATCGGGAATTTCTCCCAGCAGCATCAGCTCTCCCCCGACGTAGTGGCGCAGCAACTTCCGGAGCTGGAGCGTGTTGATCCTCGACCGTGGTGTCACCCGGTTCAAGATCAGATGCGGCCGGAAGCTCTCGATCGTCTCCTTCGCCAGACCCTGTGCCCCGGGATCGCTCCTGCCGGCCGCCGCCAGCACCTCCTCCACGCTCGAGAAGTCCTTGTCCGAGAGCGCCTCGGCCGCCGGATCCTTCGCCAGGAAGCGGGAGAGGACGCGACGAATCGACGCGAGCTTGACGAATCGATACAGATCGAGGACGGACGTGGGGTCGGGGGTGGCGACCGTGACGTGATGGTCCGCCATCAAGAAGAAATCCAGGGCGTGATAGTTGGTCCCGGCCCCGACATCCACGAGCAACACATCGGCTTCGATCTGCCGCAAGTGACGGATGAGTCGCTTCTTCTTGGCGTACGAGATGTTGGCCGTCGCGAGCGTGTCCCCCGTGCCGGGGATCAACCGCAGGTGCGGTGCGTTTGGGACCGGCTGGGCCAACTCGGTCACCGTCTCGACCCGTTTGGCAAGAAAATCGGTGAGCGTCGCCGGTGGGTGAAGCATGCCGAGCAGGATGTGCAGATCGGCCCCGCCCACATCCAGGTCGACGAGGACGACCCGGAGCCCACGGCGAGCGAGAACCAGGCCAAGATTGCCGACGACGATACTTTTGCCCACTCCACCCTTGCCCGATGCCACCGAGACGATCGAGGCCATGCTCTGCTCTCACCTCCGCTGCGCGCGGCCGCGCAGTGAGTTGCAAACGTGCGGCGCTGGGATGCGCTCAGGACCCACGTGGAGAGAAGCAACTCTTCTGCCGCTCCCGAACTCCGGCCTCGGCATGGCCGGTTCAAGTTTTCCGGCGCACCCTCCGATATTGCAGTCGACATGAACGACACGGTCCTGACAGCAACCACCAATGACGTGAGCGGCCAGATGATGGAGACGGAGATCTTGACGGTTGGAGAGGTGGCCCGCTTCCTGCGGGTGCCGAAGTCCACGGTGTACAAGCTCGCGCGCCTCGGGGACCTGCCGGCATCCAAGGTCGGGAAGCACTGGCGATTCCTGAGGCAAGACGTCCAGCGGTGGATCTCGTGCCGGGCGGGTCGGACGTAGGTGCAGAACCAGAAGGGGGATCGGCCGAGCCCGCGTCCCGGTGCAGCACCCATGCATCTCGATATGCCGACATTCGTGAGCTTACGCGACTACATCTACGAGCGGACCGGGCTGTTCTTTCCGGACAGCAAGAAATATGTCCTGGAAAACCGGCTCCAGGCGCGGCTCCGCGAGCGGAAGTGCGGATCGTACGAGGAGTACTTCCGGTTGTTGAAGTTCGATACCTGGCGGGATCAAGAGTTGAACGCGGTCTTCGACCTCGTCACCACGAACGAGACGTTCTTCTATCGGGACCAGGCGCAGCTTCAGGCGTTCTTGGAGGTGGTCCTTCCGTCCGTGCTCGAGGCCAACGCCGGTTCCTGCCGCCTCAGGCTGTGGAGCGCGGCGTGTTCCACGGGCGACGAACCGTACACGTTGGCGATCATGTTGCTCGAACAGCCCGCCGTCGCGAACTGGTCGATCGAGATTCTGGCGAGCGACATCAGCGAATCCGCCTTGCAGGCGGCGCAATCCGGCGTCTATGCGCCGTACTCGGTACGGAACGTCCCCCCGGGGCTGCTCAACCGGTACTTCCGCAAAGAGAACGGGCACTACGTGCTCGAGGACAAGGTGAAACAGCAGGTCCGGTTCACGCATATGAATCTGTACGACACGGCCCGGATGAAGATGGTGCGGGGGATGGACGTGATTTTCTGCCGCAACTGTCTCATTTACTTCGATGACAAAGCGAAACAGAAGATCATCGGGAACCTGTCGGATGCGCTTCGTCCCGGCGGGTATTTCGTGATCGGGTTTTCGGAGTCGCTGCACGGCGTCTCCAACGCCTTCACGCCGGTCTATGCCAATCGCTCGGTCGTCTATCGGAAGGTGTAACGGCCCCCGCCGTACGCCGAAAAGGAGGGAGTGATGCCCGCTGATCCCAACATGAAAATCATGGTCGTCGACGATATGTCGACCATGCGCCGGATCGTCAAGAATCTGCTGAAGCAGCTCGGCTACGCGAACGTCGAAGAGGCGGAAAACGGACACGAGGCGCTCACGAAGCTGCGGGCGGACCGATTCGGCTTCGTGGTGAGCGATTGGAACATGCCGGTCATGAGCGGCATCGAGCTGCTGCGGGCCATTCGTGCGGACGAGGCGTTGAAGGCCATCCCCGTGTTGATGGTGACGGCGGAGGCGCAGAAGGAGAACATCATCGAGGCCGTGCAGGCCGGCGTGAGCAACTACGTCGTCAAACCGTTCACGGCGGAAGTGCTGCAGGAGAAGATGAGCAAGATCTTCAAGTAACCCCGGAGCGCACGCCGGCCCGCTGACCGTACGCCACCGGCTGAGAAAGGACGATCGTGACGAATCGGACGCTCTATGGCGAGCTCGGCGAGCTGACGCGGTACATCGAGACGACGATGCGCCAACTACGCTCCGTGGACGTGCCCGTGGCGTCGACGGCCGCTCAGTTGCCGGAGGCGGCGGGCCATTTGACCGATCTCGCACGGCTCACCGAAGAGGGGACGCATCGGGTGATGGAGCTGGCGGAGGCCATCCAAGACAACCGGCGGGCAGCGTCGTCGCGGCTGCACGAGCTGGCGGCGCACGCCGGCGACGGGCCGGCCGGGGCCTCCGTCCTCGCCCACGCGGCGGCCATCGAGCGGTTGCTCACGGAGGACGACAAACGGCTCGTCGACATCATGACGGCCTTGTCGTTTCAGGACCTCGTCGCCCAACGGATCAAGAAGATCGTCGCGATCCTCGAGGACGTCGAGCACAAGCTTCTGGAGATGGTGGTGGTGTTCGGACAGAAAGAAGCCGGCGCCGCGGGCCAACCCGGAAAGGCCGATCAGATGCTGAAAGAATTGGAGGCGTCGAAGGCGACCGCGCTCAAGCAGGATTTGGTGGACGAGATCCTCGGACAGTTCGGGTTTCAATGAGCGGGAACCCCGCCGCCGGACGACGACCGTGACGGAATGGAGGCAGCATGGACGACGATCTGAAGGAAATTCTCAGTGAGTTCCTGGCCGAGTCCCAGGAGATGATCGAGCTGCTGGATCAGCGGTTCATCAACCTGGAGGCCGACCCGAACAACCGAGACCTGCTCGATGAGATTTTCCGGGCGATGCACAGCATGAAAGGATCCGCCGCCTTCCTCGGGTTCACGCGGCTCGTCGACGTCACGCACCGGGCCGAGAACGTGCTCAACAAGCTTCGCCAGGGGGAGATGGCGGTGACGCCGCCCGTCATCACGCTGATCCTGGAAGCGGTCGACGTCGTGAAGGCGCTGATGGGCGAGATCCGGGAAACCGGCGCGGACGCGAACGTCGAAACCCGGGTGATCTCGCACAAGCTGGACGACATTCTCGCCGGGAAGGATCCGGCCTCGGTGCAGCCGACCGCCCCGCCGACGGCGACCGCAGGCCACGAGCGGACCGGCGCCGATCCGCGCCAAGGTGAATCCGATCCCGCCGCCGTCACGCCCAAGCTCGGAGAAATCCTCATCCAAGAAGGCGCCGTTTCCAAAGAGCAGGTGATCGAGGCCTTGGAGCAGCAGGAGCGGAAGCTGCCCTTGGGGGAGATTCTCGTCCAGTCCGGGGCGATCACCGAACGGACGCTGGAAGCGGCCCTGCAAAAACAGGTCAAGACGGCGCGCGGCGACGATGATCAAACCATCCGGGTGGAGACGAGCCGGCTGGACAGCGTAATGAACCTGGTGGGCGAGCTCGTGCTCGGGCGAAATCGGCTCATGAAGCTGGGAGGCGGGCTCGAGCAGGCCTATGAGAACGAGCCGCTCGTCAGGGAGCTCGGGGAGACCTTGGCCCAGATCAACCTCGTGACGACGGACCTCCAGCTCGCGGTCATGAAGACCCGGATGCTGCCGATCCGGAAGGTGCTCGCCAAGTTTCCCCGAATGGTGCGCGATCTGTCCCAGAAGCTGCACAAGCAGGTGCGGTTGGAGCTTCAGGGCGAGGACACCGAGCTCGACAAGTCGGTCGCGGACGAGGTCGGCGATCCCTTGATCCATATCGTGCGGAACGCGATCGACCACGGGATCGAGGCGCCCGCCGACCGGCAGGCGGCCGGCAAGCCCGCGGAGGGAGTGATCCGGATCGCCGCCTCCCAGGAAGGCAACAGCATCGTCATTCGCATCGAGGACGATGGAAAGGGCCTGCAGCTCGAGCGCATCAAGGCGAAGGCGCTGGCCCGGGGGATCGTGAGCGACAGCGAGCTCAGCAGCATGGACGCCCGCGACATCATGAATCTGGTCTTCCTGCCCGGCTTCAGCACCGCGGAACAGGTCACGGACGTGTCGGGACGCGGCGTGGGAATGGACGTCGTGCGGACGAACATCCGCCGGATCAACGGCAGCGTCGAGATCGATTCTCGGGTCGGCAAGGGCAGCACGATCACCATCAAGCTGCCGCTCACGATCGCGATCATCCAGGCGCTCTTGGTCGAAGTGGAGCTCGCCACGTTTGCGATCCCGCTGGGATCGGTGGTGGAGGCGGTGAAGATCACGAGGGACGACATCAAGACGATCAACGGCCGGGAAGTGCTGACGCTGCGGGAACGGGTGCTGCCTCTGCTCCGGCTGTCCGACGAGTTCGGCATTCCGTCGGATGATCACCGCGACAAGTTCTACGTCGTGGTCGTCGGGATCGGCGAGCGGCAAGTCGGGGTGGTGGTCGACCGGCTTCGGTCCCAAGAGGAGGTCGTCATCAAGTCGATGGGAGACTACTTGGCGGAGATCAAAGGAATTGCGGGTGCGACGATCACCGGCGAAGGCAGGGTCGTGCTGATCCTCGACATCCCTGAATTGGTCCAAAGCATCCGCAGCGCCAAAGCCGCCGCCGGAGTCTGAGATGGCGCAGACCGCGCGGGAGAGAGGAGGGGCGATGTCATCCCTGATCAAGGAAGTGGATGCCCGGACGGGCCTGGCTGGCACCAATCGCATGGAACTGCTGCTGTTCCACATCGGCACGGGGGAGGTGTTCGGGATCAACGTGTTCAAGGTCCGGGAGGTGATGAAGTTCCCGGCCCTGACGCGGCTGCCCGAAGCCGACCCCCGCATCGAAGGCATGGCCAACATCCGGGGGACCACGGTCCCGGTCATCGGCCTCAAGCGCGCGTTGCAGCTCGGTGAGGAGCCGGCGTCCGACGAGGCTCCGCGGACCCACGAGGGCAAGCTGATCGTGACCGAATACAACATGAGCCTGCAGGCGTTTCACGTGGCCGGCGTCGACCGAATCCTGCGGCTGTCCTGGACGCAGATCAAGTCGCCCCCGCCGCTGGTCCGCAACAATACCAAAGGCGCGGTGACGGCCGTGGCCATGCTCGAGGACGGTCAGATGGTGCTGATCCTCGATGTGGAGAAGATCCTGGCGGAGATGTCGCCCAAACCGGACGAAGAAGTCTACGCCGGCGTGGAGGCGCGACCGGAAGTGCGGCACAAGCGGGTGCTGTTCGCCGACGATTCGTCCGTCGCCCGGCTGCAGATCCGCAAGGCGCTGGAGAAACTCGGCATCGCGTATGTGCAGGCCTGCACCGGGCAGGAGGCATGGGATCAGCTCCGCGCCCTGGCCGACAAGACCGCGCAGGCGGGCAAGCAGGTCAAGGACGAGATCCAGTTGGTGCTCAGCGACATCGAGATGCCGGACATGGACGGCTTTACGCTGACGCGGCACATCCGCAGCGATCCTCGCTTCAACGAGATCGCGATCGTCCTGCATTCCTCCCTGACCGGCAGCTGCAATGCCGACAAGGGCAAAGCGTGCGGCGCCACCGATTACCTGACGAAGTTCGACCCGATGGTGCTCACGCAGAAGATCGTCCAGTACTGCTCCTGATCGAAAGGGCCGCCGCCGATGGCTGCAGCGATTCGCGTCTTGGTCGTCGATGACTCGGCCTTCATGCGCAAGGCCCTGTGCGCCATGCTCGCCGGGGATCCGCGGATCGGCGCGGTCGAGACGGCGCGCAACGGGGAGGAGGCGATCCAGAAGGTCGCCGAATGGCATCCCGACGTCGTCACCATGGACGTGGAGATGCCGGTGATGAACGGTTTGGAGGCGCTGCGGCACATCATGAAGACCCAGCCGCTCCCCGTCCTGATGGTCAGCTCGCTGACCACGCAGGGAGCCGAAGAAACGCTGCAGGCGCTCGATTGGGGCGCGGTGGACTTCGTCGCCAAGCACCTGGAGGGGATCGCGACCAACATCAGCACGATCCATCACGACCTCATCGCGAAGGTCGTCGCGGCGGCAGGGGCGAAAGGACGGGTGAATGCGGTGCGGGGACCGATGGGCGCGCCCGCCACGAGCGTGGGCGCCACGTTGACCGCGCGCTCCACGAGCGCGACACGCGGGAGCAAGATCATCGCCATCGGGTGCTCGACCGGGGGACCCCAGGCGCTCTCGGAGCTGCTCCCCATGTTCCCCGAGGATTTGGCGGCGGGGATCCTGATCGTCCAACACATGCCGAAGTGCTTCACCAAGCCCTTTGCCGAGCGCATGAATCAGCGGTGTGCGATTGAGGTGCGCGAAGCGGCGGATCACGACGACATCACCCCCGGCGTGGCGCTGCTGGCCCCCGGCGGTGTCCAGCTCCGAGTGGCCCGCCGGCAGGCGACGAAGATCCAGGTGACGCTGAGCAAGGATGGAGAGGGGCTCCTGCACGCGCCGTCGGTCGACGTCATGATGCTGTCGATCGCGGAGCTGTACGGGGAGCGCGCGGTCGGCGTGATCTTGACCGGGATGGGACAGGATGGTTTGGAGGGGATGCGGGCGATCAAGGGAGCCAAGGGCAGGACGATCGCGCAGAACGAGGCCACGTGCACGGTCTACGGCATGCCGCGGGCCGTCGTGGAGCACGGCTGCGCCGAAAAAATCGTGCCGCTGTCCCAGATCGCGGGCGAGGTCATGAACATGATCTGACGGGGCACGGCACGGAGCATCGGGGAACGGGCATCGCACAGACGAGCGGGAAGGGCTCGACAGGAGGAGGAGCATATGATCAACCGACTGAGTCAGATGAAAATCACGCAGAAGTTCATCGTCCTGATCGCCATGGTGGCGCTCGTGGTGACGGGCATCGGCCTGTACTTCGTCTACCAGCAGGAGCAAAGCAAGATGCTCTACATGTTGGAGGGACGGGGCAAGATCATCGAGGCGCAGACGCAGGTCACACGGAGCTACATCGCCAAGAACTACGTGCAGAAGATCAAGAACATGAAGAAGAACGAGGAGGTCGTCATCTCCCAAAGCCACCTCGACAATCCGCAGGCGATCCCGCTGCCCGCTACGGCGACCCGGGAGATCAGCGAAGAGCTGTCGAAGACCGGCCTCTTCAACGCCCGTCTCATCAGCGGGCAGCCGCTGAATCCCTCGAACAGTGCCAAAGACCGGTTCGAGGAGGAGGCGCTGAAGGCGATCATGAGCGGCGCCGACTCCTACTCCAAGGTCGAGGAAGGCAACGGGATCACGACGTTCCGCCGCGCGACCGCCGATAAGGCGACCACGCAGGCCTGCATCGGTTGCCATGCGGGCAAGCAGATGGGCGACGTGCTCGGCGTCCTGTCCGTCTCCATCCCGATGGAGCAGATCAAGGCGGCCTCGAATGAGTCGATGCAGCGGGCCGGCTTGACGCTCGTGGCCGTCGTGCTGGCGACGGTTGGAGCGATGTACCTGATGCTGCGGCTCGTCGTCGTCAGACCATTGGTGGCGATGACTCACATCTCGCGCGACATTGCGGAAGGCGAGGGCGATCTGACCAAGCGGGTGCCGGTGAACGGCAAGGACGAAATCGCCGAGCTCGGGAAGTGGTTCAACGTGTTCATCGAGAAGCTGCAAGGCATGATCGCGAAAGTCGCCCACGTCACCGACAAGGTGGCGTCGGCGTCCGTCGAGTTGTCGGCGACCGCCGAGCAGATGTCCAAAGGCGCCGAAGGGTTGACGACGCGCACCGCGCAGACCGCGACGGCCGTGGAGGAGATGAACGCGACGGTGGCCGAAGTGGCGCAGAATTCCGGAAAGGCCGCCGGCATGGCCCAAGAGACGGCCCTGACGGCCAAAGGCGGCCGCGATGTCGTGACGGAGACGATCACCGGCATGCAGCACATTTCCGACGCCGTGACCCAATCGGCCTCGATCATCGCGGCGCTCGGGAAGTCCTCCGATCAGATCGGCGAGATCGTTCGGGTGATCGAGGACATCGCGGATCAAACGAACCTGTTGGCGCTCAATGCGGCCATCGAGGCGGCGAGGGCCGGCGAACAAGGCCGGGGCTTTGCAGTCGTCGCCGACGAGGTCCGCAAGTTGGCGGAACGGACCACGAAAGCCACCAAGGAGATCGGCGACATGATTCGGCAGATCCAGCACGACACCAAGGGGGCGGTCGCCTCCATGGAGGAGGGGACGCAAAAGGTCGCCAGCGGCGTGACGCTCGTCAACAAGACCGGTGAAGCGCTGGCCAAGATCGCCGAAATGGTCACGCAGACATCGGACATGATCCGGCAGATCGCCGTCGCCGCGGAAGAGCAGTCGGTGGCGACGCAGCACATCGCCTCGGACCTCGAAAACGTCGCCAAGGTCAGCAGGGAATCGGCCGGCGGGGCGACGGAGTCGGCCAAAGCGAGCCATGATCTGAGCCTGCTCGCCAACGAGCTCCAGTCGATCGTCGGCAGCTTCAAGATCTCGACCGGCGAAAAGCGGCGCTGAGGAGGCTCGCCATGGTAGGAGAACGAGACCGCACGACGACGGCCGTACAGACCGACGAAGGCGAACGCAACGACCGAGAATGCCGTCAGCTCGTGACCTGCTGCCTGGACGAAGAGGAGTTCGCGGTCGATATCCTGAGCGTTCAAGAGATCAACCGGATGGTCGAGATCACGCGGGTTCCGAAGGCGCCCGCGTTCGTCGAGGGCGTCATCAACCTCCGAGGGCGCATCATTCCGGTCTTGAATCTCCGGCGACGGTTCGGGATGGCGGAAGCCTCGCGGACTGCACGGTCACGGATCGTCGTCGTGAACGTGAAGGGGCGGACAGTGGGCCTGATCGTCGATTCGGTGTCCGAGGTCCTGCAGATCTCGAAGGACGCCATCGAGCCGCCGCCGTCGCTGGAGACGGCGATCGGCGCCGAGTTCATCCAAGGCGTGGGGCGAATCAAGGACCGGTTGCTGATCCTGATCGACCTGCACAACTTGTTGACGCCGGGGGAACACGGCGCGCTGGAAGCGCTCAAAGCGTAGGCGATTCGGAGGGAGGCGTGGAAGGGCGGTCATCGGAGGCCGGTGGTTCTAATTGCGGCAACGCATGGTGGAGCAAGGCGATGGAGTCGTTGAGCAGATCGGCGGCACAGTTCAAGGTCACGTGGAGCTGGCGCAGCGCCTCTTCCCAACGACCTTCGCGGCGGAGCACCTCGAACCGCCGGTGCTGTTCCTCGAGGATGGCCTTCTTGGCGTCCAGCATCAGACTGTGAACGGCGCTCATCGTCTCTCTCCTTAGCCACGTGGCCGGCACGCTACCAGAGTCGCGGAGGGAGTGCAAGTTTCCGTGGAGAAGGGCGCCGGGACCGCCCGGTTCACTCCGTTGGTGCTCGTTCTCGCCCTATGATGGATCTGTCGCATGGACATCTTGACACTCTTGGGCGTGGTCATCGCCGTCGGGTCGATCCTCGGCGGTCAGGTGTTGGAAGGCGGCCACGTCAGCTCGATCATGCAGTTGACCGCCTTCGTCATCGTGATCGGCGGAACGCTCGGCGCCGTCTGCATCCAAAACCCCCTTTCGGTGGTGTTGAAGGCCCTGTCCCTGCTGTCGCTCGCCTTGTTCAACCCGAGGGCGGACATCAAGGCCGATATCGGCAAGATCATCGAATTGGCGAATCTGTCGCGGAAGCAAGGCTTGCTGGCGCTCGAGGGGAAGCTCAAGGAGGTGGAGGATCCCTTCTTCAAGAAGGGCATCCAATTCATCGTAGACGGCACCGACCCGAAGATGATCCAAGAGATCCTGGACGTCGAAGTCATGCATCACGAGGAAGAGGCGATCACGGCCGCGAAGGTGTGGGACGCCGCCGGGGGGTATGCGCCGACGGTCGGGATCCTCGGGGCCGTGTTGGGGTTGATCCACGTGATGGAGAACCTCGCCGACCCATCCAAGTTGGGCAGTGGGATCGCGGTCGCGTTCGTGGCGACCGTCTACGGCGTGGGCGCGGCCAATCTGTTCTTCCTGCCGTTGGGCAACAAGATCAAGTGGAAGATCAAGCAGGACACGGCGGCCAAGGAAATGTTGGTGGCCGGGCTCGTCGGCGTGGCGCAAGGCGACAACCCGCGCATGTTACAGGAAAAACTGGAAAGTTACCTCCCGGATTCGCAGCGTTCGAAGGAGCCGAACAAGGGGTAGCGCCGCCGGGGACGGGGAAGGGCCAGCAGGGAAGGGGCCGAGGTGGCGAAGAAGGTCAAACACGAGGAGCACGAGAACCATGAGCGGTGGCTGGTGTCCTACGCCGACTTCATTACCTTGCTCTTCGCGTTTTTCGTCGTGATGTACTCCATCTCATCGGTCAACGAGGGGAAGTTTCGAACCGTCAGCGAATCGATTCAAGCGGCCCTCCGGCCCATCGTCAGCCCTCCGGCCTCACCGGTGCATTTCGATCTCGGCGACTTCAAGTCCTCACTCGTCCCGACCATCGGCCGCAAGGTCCAGTTCGTCCGGCAGATCCAAGAGGTGCTGAACAAGTTCAACAAGGAAATCCCCTTCAAGGACAAGCTGACCGTGGTGCCGACCGAACACGGCGTGGTGATCACGATCGCGGACAGCTTGGCGTTCGAGAGCGGGCGTGCGGAAATTCGCCAGGAGGTGCTGCCGGTGCTCGAAAGTCTTGCGGAGCTCTTTTCAGATCCCTTGTACCGCGTCGATGAAGTCCGGGTGCAAGGCCACACCGACAACGTGCCCATCCGGTCGCCGATCTTCCCGTCGAACTGGGAGCTGTCGGCCGTCCGTGCGGTGATGGTTACGCGGGTCTTGACCCAGCTCTATCGCGTCGATCCTACGCGGGTGTCGGCGTCGGGCTTCGCCGAGTATCGGCCGGTGGCGGATAACTTGACGCCCGAGAACCGGGCCAAGAACCGGCGGGTGGAGTTGCTGGTGCTGATCGACGACGAGGAGCAGCGCCGGTTGTGACGGGAGTCAGCCGACGAAGTCGGGGCTGAGGCGATCGACCGGACGGATGACCGTCGCCTTGATCTCGTTGTAGACGATGGCGCGTCCCGCTTGTCGCAGCCGGTTGAAGATGCCTTCCACGATCACCTGCTCGCCTTCCCGCACGTCCGTCTTGCCGAGGCCGACCACCTTTACGGTCGCGTTGCTGTCCTTGAGCAGGAAGCCGTAGGCCGTCTGCCCTTGCCGGTTCTCGGCGGTCTGCAGATTCGTCACGCGACCCACCACGATCACCATTTGCTTGTCGTAGTGATCGGGATGCGAGACGAGGTCGGCGACCTCCAACATCCCAGCGAAGACGGCGGGGGAGGCCATGGCGATCGCGACGCCGGCGAGGAAGAGGGCTGCGGCCATACTCGGTCGTCGGGTGGTCGGCATGCGGGCCTCCATAAGCGGAAATCTACAGTCGGCGTTCCTCGCCCATCATGCTGCGGAGGACGTGCTCTCCCATCTCGCCGAGCTCGACCGGTTTGTCTCCTTCGAGCTCCGCCACCGGCTCCTTGGGCGCCGGTGCAATACGGTCCAGTAGCTCCTGCTCCAGTGTGTCGGGCGAGAGCTCCCATTCGTTCTGGATCGCCGAGAGGCGTTGCAGGGCGAACAACGAGCGCGAGACGATCGGCCACGAGCGACTCTCCAGGTCATCGGGCATGGCGCCCGAGGCGAAGAGGGACAATTTCGCGAGCAGCGCCTCTTCCGTATGTTCGAGCCCGTCGTAGGCCGCGACCGACCGCTGGACGGGCCCCCTGGACAGCACGAGAAAGGCTTCTTTCCAGAGGTTCGGACAGGCGGCGCCGGGATCCGCCGCGACCAGTGCCGCCTGGAGGCCTTGAAGGAATTGCTGGAGGTACTTGACCTTCCTGGCCGTCAGCGTGCTGTTCGGGATTCCCCAGATGTGGGCGATCTCATGGTCCTGGAGCGGTGCCAGGCTGGCCGTCTCGAACTCCCGCTTCGTGACGTCGAGGCGCTTGCGATCCCGTTCGAGCCGCCGCAGCAGGGTCTGGTACTCGATCGCCAAGCGACGCCCCCGGTATTCTTCCTCTCCGATCTCATTCTGCTCCCAGCGCGCCTCGAGCTCGCGGATCATCGGCTTGGGGACGGCGGTCCGCGCCGTGGTCTTCCACTCACGCACCTGATCAGGTGAAAACCCGAATCGCTCCGTCAACAGCCGGGCGGCGATCGTCGAGAGCGTCTCCGTCCGCGTGATCTGGCGGCGCAGGTATTCGCTCTGCAGCCAGTAGCGCTCGCGCCGCTGGCGGACGGCTGACCGGTACTGCTCGACCCGCGCCGTGATGCTGTCGAGCGCTTCCCGTGAAATCACGGCATGCAGCGGTTTGGCGCCCGCCTGAAGTCGGGGGTCGGGGCGGTCGGCGGCGATGTATTCGATTTCCTCGTGCGGGACGTCGAAGTACTGGAGCATCAGCAGGTGCAGCATGACCCTGCCCTGAAGGGGGAGGGTCGCGATGACCGACTCGATGTGCTCTCGGGTCAAGGCGGACATCTTAGGATGAGCCGGCTGCTTGCGCTTCCAGATAGGTGGCCACGTACTCGCGGATCTGCTGCACGGTCCCGCTGATGTAGAGCTCGCGGGGGATCTCTACCCGTTGGAGCTTGCCCGGGTCCACGCCGCGGTCCAGCGCGTAAGCCTCGTCCACGTACAGGCTGACGGAGCCGTCGGCGTGGCGGACGGCGTACAGTGCGTGTGAATCGTCCATCAGGCCTTCACGTCGTCAGGTGAACTGAGATAACACACGCCGGCGGCCAGTGTCAAAGTCGCCCGAGGGCCGGGCCGAAGCACCGGCGTCTCAAAAGCACGTAGGCGGTGAACCCGATGAGCGTGAGGAGGAAGACCAGGCGGACCCTCCCGTAGCCGAAGCAGGCGAAGTTGGCCGTGGCGTTGAGCAGCCCGAACGCGGCGTAGGCCAGATAGAGGAACAGCGACCAGCGCCGCAGGCCGAGGAACCCGTAGCCGATCAGCACGTGCAGCGTTGGCGATTGCGCCTTGACCAGGACGCCCAGCAACCCGGTGGGCTTCGAGCAAAAGACGGTCAGGGCATATTCGGGATTGGCAACGATGATGTAGAAGTCCGTCGCGGCCGTGAGGAGGAAGAGGGCGCCCAGAAACCGGATATCGTGTGCGCGCTTCGAGATCGTGCGCAAGGTGCTCCGCAGGGAAGGCGAGCCGCTTGCGCCGGTCAGGTAGGCGTCGTACGCCTGGATCATCCACCACGGGAGGACGATGATCATCAGGAAGAACACATCGGCGCCGGGTCCCCCCATGCGCCCCAGCGCCCACGCCAGCGCCACCAGGACCACGGTGATGGCGAAGATAAGAGCCGCATGGCGGCCTTGGCGCTTGAGGAGTTGTCCCAAGCCCGGGATGGCGGCAGACAACAGGGCGGAAGTCATCGAACCCGTGACTCAGGTGTCCTGGTCCATAGAGATGAGAACGACCCGGCGCCGCGGCCGGCGTTGGCGTGGAAGCCTGAGGGGAGTGGAATCAGCCGCCGAGCGTATCGAGGACTTCCTTCAAGCTCTTGTGGATGCAGGTAAAAATCGGAGTGTCCCGCAGGGTGTAACGGCTTCCTTCCGTTTCCCGCAGCGCCATCACGAGATCCAGGAAGTCTTCCGGCTTGTCGGTCTCGAAGGCGACCACCCATTCCTGATCGTCGAGCCCGAATGAGTACGTCGTGTTCAGCTTCACCGAGGGGAAGCGGTGGCCGACCTCGATGTGCTCGTCCATCATGCCTTGGCGGGCGGCCTTCGTGAGCAGGAACCACTCGCGGGTCTTCACGAAGGGGTAGACGAAAATGTATTTGCTCTTACCGGGGACGATGGTGAGCCGCTTGCTCTCCTGCCCCTCATGTGTATGATGATCGACGTAGATGGACCGTTTCGTCATCGAGAGATAGGAGTACGGGGTGGACAAGTACGTGCCCAGACCGGTCGAGAGAAGTTTCGTGCTCATCTCCTGGAACAGCTCGAGCTCGTAGCTGATCCGCCACAACATGATATCCGCGTCTCCGCGGATACCGACCATCGTATAGGGGATCACCATGACACGCGACGCATAATCGTCGATCACGCGCGCGAATTCCTGCTTCCCTCGGGTGCGTTCATCTTCCGGTAATCGCCGCCAGGCGGGGTCGAGTTTATAGAAGCCAAAGTTCACATACTGGCGCCGCTGGGGCTGTTGCTCGCCGGCCATGCCTTCCTCCTCATCAGGAACTGAAAGTGCCGGGTTACTTAGCATTTCATTCGCTGTTTGTCAATCGAACGGCGGCCCTCACGCGCTCACAGGTCCGGCGCCATGCGTTGACAGGACGGGGGAGTTTTGCCTTTGATAGCCCCTGCTGATCGCCGCAACGTCGGATGCATCCGAGGCCCGTCATGACCGCCTGCCGCATGCACGGCCTGGTCCTTCTTCTTGTGCTTGGGCTGCACGAGCCGGTGCACGCCATCGACCTCGCGCCTTCGCGAGAGCGCGTGTCGGCGGCCCTCGAGGAGGGGAAACGGGCGGCGCGCGATCGGGTCCCGCCGGACCGTCTCTACGCCTGGTTCGGGTCGGGCGAGGACCTCGAGCCCAAGGGCTTTCTGATGACGAAGCTCGTCGGCCTCCGCGTCATGGCCACCCATTTTGCGCTCCGGGGCGAGACGCCGACCGAGGCCGAGATCGAGAAGATGCTCGACGAGCCGTCGTTGCTCGTGAGCGTCACGTTCTACGGCGACCGGCCGACGTTCGCGGTGGATGCCTACGTGCTGTTGCTGCAAGGGGATCGATTGATCAAGCCGATCAAGATCCGATCCGACGGCCGAGCCCGGCGTTCCTCGGCCTGGCCCCGGTCTCCGGCGTTTCAAGCCAAGGTCGTCGCCTCGTTCCCCTACGCGGAGATCGATCCCACCGCCAAGACCCGCATCTCGGTCTTTCCCGCCGGCGGTGGTGAGCTCTCGTTCGATCTCGATTTCTCCACGATCGATTAGACGCCGCTCCGGCGCGCGTTGACCCCTACGAGCGCCGATGCTAGCATCCGCGCCCATGCCGGTCGGGGAGATCATCGCCGTCGGGTCCGAGCTCTTGGTCGGCGGCTGCGTCGAGACCAATTCCGTATGGCTGGGCGAGCGGCTCGGGAGGCTGGGTGTCGAAGTCCGGTTCAAATCGGTCGTCGGCGACGACGACGCCGACATCGCGTCGGCGGTGTCGGTCGCGGTGCGCCGCGCCGAGGTGATTCTCCTGACGGGGGGACTGGGACCGACGGTGGACGACCGTACGCGGCACGCGCTCGCCCGGATCACGGCGAGGCCGTTGCGCAGGCGGCGTGAGGCCGTCGAGGCCATGACGCGACGGCTGGCCGCCTGGGGCCGAACACCGACCAGCGGACAACTCCGCCAAGCCTTGATCCCGGCGGGCGCCGTGCTGCTGCCCAATCCCGTGGGAACGGCGCCAGGCTTCGCGCTTCGGTGGAGGGGCCGCCTCATCGCGGCGTTACCGGGTGTCCCGAAAGAAGCGGAGGAGATGTTCGACGTCTCGCTCTCGGGTCATCTTGGGGGGGACGACGCCGGCCGGATCGAACGCCGGGTCTTCCATACCTTCGGATTGATCGAATCCGAAGTCGATCGCCGGCTTGCCGGCATGGCCGCGGGAGCGACCGCGGTGCAGGTGGGTATAGTGGCTTCCCCGCTCGGGGTCAGCGTCTCCCTGACGGCATGCGGGCCGCCGGATCGGATGGCCCCCGTGCTGGACAGAGCCGCCCGGCAGGTCAAGCGGCGGCTCGGCACGTTCTTATACGGTGAAGGTGAGGAGACGATGGAGGCGATCGTCGGGCGACATCTCGTCGAACGAGGCCTGACGCTGTCCTTGGCCGAATCGTGCACCGGGGGACTGATCGCCCATCGCCTGACGCAGGTGCCGGGCAGCTCGGCGTACGTCGACCGCGGCCTCGTCTGCTATAGCAATGCAGCGAAGACGGAGCTGCTGGGCGTGCCCGAACGTCTACTGGCACGATACGGCGCGGTCAGCCACCCGGTGGCGGCGGCAATGGCGCGCGGCGTCCGCCTCCGCAGTCGAACGCGGATCGGCTTGAGCGTGACCGGGATCGCCGGTCCGGGTGGGGGAAGCGCACGGAAGCCGGTCGGCCTGGTGTTCATCGGACTCGACGCGGGCCGAACGAGGCACAGGGCCGCCGTCAGGATGACGCGCGAATGGCGGTTTCACGGCGATCGCGCCACGATCAAGCTCCGTGCTTCTCAAGCCGCGTTGGATCTGCTCCGCCGATGGCTCGTGGGGCTGCCGGAGGCTCGCCGATGATCCGCGCCTTCATCGCGGTCGAGCTCGACGAACCCCTCCGCACCGCGATCGCGCGCGTCCAAGCTTCGCTCAAGCGTGAACTGGGGGCGGCCTCGCGGGAAGCACGCATCCAGTGGGTCCGACCGGAAGCCGTCCATGTGACGCTGAAGTTTCTCGGCGACGTCGACGAGCCTCGGATCCAGCCGGTCGCGACGGCCTTGTCCGAAGCCCTGAGCCGCAAAGCCGCCTTTGCGCTCGAGGTCGGCGGCTATGGGGTCTTCCCCGACGCCCGGGAGCCGCGCGTCCTCTGGGTCGGTTTGTCGGGCGAGGTGTCCCGGCTCGTGGGATTGGCCCAGGAGGTCGAACGCGCCGTGGTCCCGCTCGGGTTCGACGCGGAGCGGAAGCCGTTTACGCCTCATCTCACCCTCGCACGGATCAAGGACGGCGCAAGGCAGACCGGCCGCGCCCTCACCGATCTCGGGATCCTCAAGACTGCGTCCCCCATCGGGCGGCTCGATATCTCCATGGTGTCGCTAATGAAGAGCGAGCTCAAGCCGTCCGGCTCGGTCTACACCCGGCTCGCCTCGATCCCCCTTGTCTCAGAGGGACGGGAAGGCGACTGACCGACGTTCTGCGCCGGCCGCCGATCCGTCCGGCGTGGTGCAGCGTCGCGGATGCGGCCGGCCCGACGCGAGGGCGTTTCCCGCACGGATTCGGCTAGGTTTCCGAAGGGCAATTCAGTATAATTGGCCGATTTTTGGGCTCGGCCGGCACAGGGCGCCGGTTCCCGTCGCCTTCAGGCACGATCCGAGTCATTTCTTTCAAGGAGGGCTCATGGCCGAGCGAACCGAGACGACGGAGAAGAAGCGAGCGCTGGACCTGGCGCTGTCCCAGATCGAAAAACAATACGGCAAGGGCGCGATCATGAAGCTGGGCACCGCCGAAGCACCGGCGGATGTCCCGGCGATCCCGACCGGCTCGCTGGGGCTCGACGTTGCGCTCGGCATCGGAGGCCTTCCGCGGGGACGAGTGATCGAGATCTTCGGCCCGGAGGCGTCCGGCAAAACCACCCTGACGCTCCATGCGATCGCCGAAGCCCAGAAGGCCGGCGGGATCGCCGCCTTCATCGACGCCGAACACGCCCTCGATCTCGGGTACGCCAAGAAGCTTGGCGTCGACACCGACGATCTGCTGGTGTCGCAACCGGACACCGGCGAGCAGGCCTTGGAGATCGCTGAAACGCTGGTGCGGAGCGGCGCCGTCGATCTGATCGTCGTGGACTCCGTTGCCGCGCTCGTGCCGCGCGCCGAGATCGAAGGTGAGATGGGCGACGCGCATATGGGGCTGCAGGCGCGCCTCATGTCGCAGGCGTTGCGCAAATTGACCGCAGCGATCTCCAAGAGCCTCACGACCGTCATCTTCATCAACCAGATTCGGATGAAGCTCGGCGTCATGTTCGGAAATCCGGAAACGACGACCGGGGGGAATGCGCTCAAGTTCTACGCCTCCGTCCGGCTCGACATTCGGCGCACCGAATCGATCAAAGAAGGCCAGGATGTCACGGGCAGCCGGGTGCGGGTGAAGGTCGTCAAGAACAAGATGGCGCCGCCGTTCAAGCAGGCCGAGTTCGACATCATGTTCGCGGAAGGGATTTCGAAGGCGGGTGAGTTGATCGATCTCGGCGTCGACAAACGCGTGATCGAAAAGTCCGGCGCCTGGTATTCCTACAAGGGCGACCGGATCGGACAGGGACGCGAAGCGGCGCGCGATTTCCTCAAGAGCAATCCCACGATCGCGAAAGACATCGAGGTGCGCATCCGGGAGGCTTCCGGCGTGCCCGTTCGGGCGGGCGACAAGCGGCCGGACGGCAAAGAAATCAAGGTCGAGGACAAGGCCGATGGAAAACGGCCGCTCTCGGAGCCGCGCCGGGAGGCGGCCCGATCGCTGGGGAAATAATCCACGGGCAGCGGTGTCGAAGCGCTCCAGCCGTCATGGAACCGCTCCCGCTCGGTGAGCCACGTGTCTTCGCGCCCCCGGTCTCGCGCCCCACTGCCCCTCGATCGGCCCGATCGGCCCGATCGGCCCGATCGGCCCGATCGGATTGAAGAGGCCGCCCTCCGCTACCTGGCCCGCCGTGATCGGTCCGAGGCGCAACTCCGATCGTATCTCACGCGCCTCGGCGCCTCGGCTTCCCGCATCAGCACGTTGCTTGCCCGGTGGCGCCGGCTTGGCTATGTCGACGACGCGGCCTTCGCCAGGCGGTGGGGCCGCGCCCGTCTGGCGCAAAAGCCGATGGGCCGTGCGCGCTTGGAAGCCGAGTTGGAGGCGTTGGGCTTGAGTGACCGAACGATTGCCGCGGCCGCCCGCGAGCTTTATGATGGAGTCGACGAACGCGAGCTCGCGGCGCGTCTCGTCAGCGGCAAGCGGGCCGGACCGGCCGCGCTCCGGCGCCGGGGTTTCTCAGAGGAGACGATCGAATCGATCTTCGCAGCGGCCGGGGATTCGGATGATGTGGAGGGGACCTGGGATGACGGGCGCCGGTCACCGGCTGCACGACGAAGAGCCCATCCACGAACGGACGGTTGAGGACTGACGGCTGCCCGTGGCCCTCTCATCCTTCTCATTCTTCTATACGGAGCATCATGACCCAGTCGGCGCAGCAGCTACGAGAGGCGTTCATCCAGTACTTCCGGGACCATGGGCACCAGCACGTCCCCAGTTCGCCGCTGATCCCTCAGGCGGACCCGACCCTGCTCTTCACCAATGCCGGGATGAATCAGTTCAAGGGGATCTTCCTCGGTGAAGAGACACGCGGGTACACGCGCGCGGTGACGGTCCAGAAGTGTATGCGGGCGGGCGGCAAACACAACGATCTGGAGAACGTCGGGTATACGGGGCGCCACCACACCTTTTTCGAAATGCTCGGGAACTTCTCGTTCGGCGACTACTTCAAGCAGGAGGCGATTCGCTTCGGGTGGGAATTTCTGACCCGGGTCGTGGGCCTCCCGAAGGACCGGCTGTGGGTCACGATCTTTCGGGAAGACGACGAAGCCGCACGGATTTGGGAGCAGGACATCGGCGTGTCCCCGGGGCGGATCATGCGCTGCGATGAGAAGGACAATTTCTGGCAGATGGGCGACACCGGTCCGTGCGGTCCCTGCTCGGAAATCCACTATGACCAGGGCGAGCACGTCCCCGGCGACGCGGTGCCCAACGGCGCCGGGGATCGGGTGATGGAAATCTGGAACCTGGTATTCATGCAGTACAACCGCGACGCGACGGGGACTTTGACGCCGCTGCCACGGCCCAGCATCGACACCGGGATGGGCCTCGAACGGCTCGCGGCGGTGGTCCAGGGCGTCACGAGCAACTACGACACCGATCTGTTCCGGGGCCTGTTGGCCGGGATCGGGCGGCAGACGGGTCGCCGATACGGGGAGAAGCCGGAGATGGATCGCTCGATGCGCGTCATCGCCGATCACCTCCGGGCCATGGCGTTTCTCATTGCGGACGGGGTGCTGCCGTCGAACGAAGGGCGAGGCTACGTGTTGCGGCGGATCATGCGCCGCGCGGCCCGGCACGGCCGCCTGCTCGGAGTGGCGGAGCCGTTCATGCATCGCCTCACGCACATCGTGGTCGAGGAGATGGGCGGGGTGTATCCGGAGCTGCGCACAGCGGCGCCGACGATCGCCGAGGTCACCGAGGGAGAAGAGGAGCGATTCATCGCGACGCTCGACCAAGGGCTTCCGATCCTGAACGACCTGGTTGCCAAGGCAAAGGCCGCACAGCGGAAGAGTTTGGCGGGCGCCGACGTCTTCAAGCTGTATGACACCTATGGGTTTCCGCTCGACCTCATCACCGAGGCGGCTCGAGAGCAGGGGATGTCGCTGGATGAACCGGGCTTTCAACGGGCCTTGGAGGAACAGCGCGAGCGCGCCCGCAAGTCCGCCGGCTTCGAGGTGATGACGGCCAAACCGGTCATCACGGAGCTCGGCGCACAGGTGCGGCCGACCCAGTTCCTCGGCTACGAGCAGTTGGAAGCGGAGGCGACCGTCCAGGCGATTCTCAAGCAGGAGCGGCTGGCCAAGGACGCCGTCGAAGGGGACGACGTCGAGCTCGTGCTCGACGTTACGCCGTTCTATGCCGAAGGCGGCGGTCAGGTCGGGGATCAAGGGGTCCTGGTTGCCCCCGACGGTCGCGTCGAGGTTCGGGACACCACACGGCCGGCGCCCGACGTCATCCTCCACAAGGGAATCGTACGCAGCGGTCGGATTCGACAAGGCGATCGCGTACGCGCCGCGGTGGACGGTCGGTGGCGGCAAGACGCCGCGCGAAACCATACGGCCACGCATTTGGTCCACGCCGCGCTTCGCGAGATCCTCGGGCCGCACGTGAAGCAGTACGGCTCCTTGGTGGCGCCGAATCGACTGCGATTCGATTTTGCACACTTCAAGCCGCTCTCCTCGCGCGACGTGGACGAGGCCGAATCCCTGGTGAACGAGCAGGTACGGCGTAATGCCGCCGTGCGCACGCAGGTCATGGGCGTCCAAGAGGCGGTGGCCGAAGGGGCGCTGGCCTTCTTCGGCGACAAATACGGCGACCGGGTGCGGGTCGTCAGCATCAACACGTTCAGCAAGGAGCTGTGCGGAGGAACCCATTGTCGTCAGACCGGGGAAATCGGGACCTTCCGGATCATCTCCGAAACCGGCGTCGCCGCCGGCGTGCGGCGTCTGGAAGCCCTCACGGGCAGCGGGGCGATGGCGTATGTGAAACAACTGGAACGTGAAATCCGTGCGCTTTCGGACCTCCTCAAGGTCGGCCCCTCGGAGCTCGTGACGAAGACGAAGAAGGTGCTGGCGCAGCTCAAGGACAAGGAACGCGAGCTCGAGCAGGTCAAGCTGAAGCTCGCGAGCGGAGCGAAGGACGAGGCCACGGTCAAGACCGTGCGGGGCATCCGCGTCCATGTCCAGCGCGCGGACGGCTTGGCGGTCGCCGAGCTCCGCGCGCTGGCCGACCAGGTGCGTGACAAGATCAAGAGCGGGGTGGTCGCGCTCGGAGCCGTCCAGGACGGGAAGGTCTCGCTGATCGTGGCGGTGACGAAGGATCTCGTCGGGCGGGTGCGCGCCGGGGACCTCATCAAAGAGATGGCGGCGGAAGTCGGCGGGACGGGGGGCGGTCGGCCGGAGCTCGCCCAGGCCGGCGGCAAGCATCCCGAGCGCGTGGATCCCGCGCTGGGGAAAATCTTCGAGTTGGTGGAGAAGGCCGCCGGGAGCTAACGCGCCCGGCGTCGTCGACCATGGCTGCGACCAAACGAATTCTGGCGCTCGATCCGGGGACCAAACGGATCGGCGTCGCGATCAGCGATGAGCTGGGTTGGATCGCCCAGCCGCTCGAGACGTTCGAGTGTCGCTCGCCCGAGCAGGACGTCCGGCATATTCAGGACCTCGTCCGGCGGCATGACGTGGACCGGGTGATCATGGGGATGCCGTTTCGGATGGACGGGAGACGGGGGCCCGAGGCCGAGCGGGTCCAGGTCTTCAAGGATGAGCTTGAGCGCGTGCTCGAGGTCCCGGTGATCGCCTGGGACGAGCGCTTGACGACCAAGTCCGCGGAGTCGCTCCTCATCGAAGCGAACGTCAGCCGCAAGAAGCGAAGAGGCGCAGTCGATCGCGTGGCGGCGGCGATCCTGCTGCAGAGCTACCTGGAGTCCTTGACGCCGGGGGATGCGCCCGGCGCCGATCCCATGGAGACGGATCTCCGGCCGTGAGCGCATCCGTGACGCGGCGATCGCTGTTGTGGCTCGTCCTGCTCACGCTCGGCCTCCTCGTGCTGTCCGCAGCGCTGCTGCTGCACTGGATGACGGCTCCCCTCGGCGATCTCCGTGCCGGCGAGCCGCGACTCATCACCATCCCCGAAGGCGCAACGTTCCGCCACATCGCCGCCTTGCTGGAGCAGGAAGGCATCATCCGGACCCACTGGGGATTCGTGCTGTTGGGACGGGTAACGGCCGCCGACCGCCGGGTAATTCCGGGCGAGTACGCCCTTCACCCCGGGATGGCGCCGCGGGAGATTCTGGCGAAGCTCATCAGCGGTCAGGTCGTGCTGCACCCCGTCACGGTTCCGGAAGGGTATACCCTCGTACAGATCGCCGCGTTGCTGGAGGACAAGGGACTGGCGAAGGCCTCGGAGTTCATCGCGCTCGCGCACGATCCGGATTTCATCCTCGCCACGTTTCACCTGGACGTTCCGACCCTCGAAGGGTACCTCTTTCCCGATACCTACCACTTCGCCCGCGGCACGAAGACGAAGGACATCCTGACCGCGATGGTCGAAGGATTCTGGCGGGTGTTCTCACCGGAATGGCAGGCACGGGCCCAAGATATCCGCATGACCACCCACCAGGTGCTCACGCTGGCGTCCGTGATCGAAAAGGAGACGGGTGCGGAAGGGGAACGCGAGCTCATCTCGTCCGTGTTCCACAACCGCCTGCGGAAACGCATCCCCCTGCAAAGCGATCCGACCGTGATCTACGGGTTGAGTGCCTTCGACGGCAACCTCCGCCGGAAAGACCTCCAAAAAACCACCCCGTACAACACCTATCGCATCGCCGGACTGCCGCCGGGTCCCATCGCCAATCCCGGAGCCCGATCGATTTGGGCCGCGCTCTATCCGGCCGCCACCGACTACTTGTATTTCGTGTCCAAGAACAACGGCACCCATCATTTCTCGGCCACGCTCGCCGAGCACAACGCCGCGGTCGACCGCTATCAGAAGCGGCCGGCCAAGCGGGTGTCCTGAGGGAGGAGGTCGCATGACCACGAAGGGATGGGAGGCGGACCTCGCCTCCCGCATCGATCACACCGTGCTTCGGCCCGAGGCGACGCGGGCCGACGTCCGTCGTGTCTGCACCGAGGCGATCCGGTACGGCTTTCGGGTCGTCTTCGTACCGCCGTGCTACGTCGAGGAGGCGGTCCAACGCCTTCACGGCACAGACATCGAGGTCGGGATGCCCGTCGGATTTCCCTTGGGCGGCCACACCACCGCGACGAAGGTGGCGGAAGCGATGGAGGGCGTGAAGCGGGGCGCGGCGATTCTCGACATGGTTCTCAATGTGAGCCGGCTGAAATCGGGAGATGACGAGGCGGTGCGGACCGAGATCGCCGAAGTGGTGCGCGCTACCCCGTCGGCCGAGCACAAGGTGATCCTGGAAACCTGCTATCTCACCGAACAAGAGAAGGTCCGCGCCTGCCGGTTGGTCGTCGAGGCGGGCGCCGGCTACGTGAAGACGTCGACCGGCTTCGGTGCGGCGGGTGCCACGGTGGAGGACGTCCGACTCTTGAAGGGGGCGGTCGCCGGCCGGGCGAAGGTCAAGGCCTCGGGCGGGATTCGGGATCTCAAAACGGTCCTCGCCATGCTGGAGGCCGGCGCGGATCGCATCGGGACGAGCGCGGGCGTCGCGATCATGGAAGAGTGGAAGAGCCGGCAGCCGGGCCGACCGTGACCCGCCGAGGGATCCTTCCTGGACGCTGAGGGCAGGAGACGGCCGTTTCTTGCCGAGGGGGCACATGAAGACGACGGGACGTGGATGGTTCCCATGGCTTCTGTTATGATCCGCGCGCAATGACTCGTGTGATCTTGCTCGTCGTCGATGGGTTCGGGGTCGGGGCGTTGCCCGATGCCGAGGGATACGGCGATGCCGGGACGAACACGCTTGCGCATGTCGCCGACGCGGTCGGAGGCCTTCGGGTCCCCGGACTGGAGATGTTGGGTCTGGGACACGTCGGGACGTTTGCGGGGATACGCCGGACGGTGGATCCGGACGGGTGCTTTGGCAAGATGGCCTTCCTGTCGAAAGGGAAGGATTCGGTCACCGGGCATTGGGAGCTCTGCGGCGTGGTGGTCGAACGCGCCTTTCCGACCTATCCGCATGGGTTCCCCGCCGACCTGATCGAGGCCTTCGAAGGGGTGATCGGCCGAAAGGTCTTGGGCAACCGCGCCGCGTCGGGGACCGAGATCATCAAAGATCTCGGCGCCGAGCACCTTCGGACGGGGCGCCCCATCGTCTATACGAGCGCGGACAGCGTCTTTCAAATCGCCGCCCATGAAGACGTGATTCCCGTCGACGAACTCTATGCCATGTGTCGGGCGGCGAGGAAACTCTTGAAGCCGCCCCATCTCGTCGGCCGCGTGATTGCCCGACCGTTCATCGGGGAACCGGGGCACTTCATCCGCACCCCCCGCCGTAAGGACTTCAGCGTCGCGCCGATCGATCACACCCTGCTCGATCGGCTGAACGCATCGGGACAGCCCGTCGTCGGGGTCGGCAAAATTGACGACCTGTTCGCCGGGCGAGGCTTGACCCGGTCGATCCATGCAGGCTCGGATGCCGAGCACCTCGACGACGTGTTGAAATTGCTGAAGACAGTCCCGAGAGGCCTGATCTTCGTCAACCTGGGCGACTTCGATACTCGGTACGCGCATCGCAACGACGCCCGCGGCTGGGCCCGGGCGCTGGAGACGATGGATGCCGTCTTGGTGAAGATCATGGAAGCGTTGCGACCGGACGATGCCGTGTTTGTGACGGGCGATCACGGGAACGATCCGACGACGCCCAGCACCGACCACTCCCGGGAGTACGTTCCCTTGCTCGTCTATGGACCGCGGCTGGCGAGAGGCGTCAATCTGGGCATTCGGCGGACGGCGGCGGACGTGGGGCAGACGATTGCCGAAGCCCTGCGTGCCCCCCTGCTTGGGGCCGGCCAGAGTTTTCTCGCGGCCCTCGGAGGTCATGGGTGATCATGTCGTTCGAGGCGCAACTGGTCAAGCTGGGGCTCTCGTTGCCGGCGCCGCCGAAGCCGGTCGCAACGTACGTCCCGGCGGTCCAAACAGGGAGTCTCCTCTTTCTCAGCGGCATGATCCCTTTTCGAGACGGCACGCTGGCGGTGACCGGCAAGCTGGGCGCCGAGGTGACGGTCGAGCAAGGCTATGAGGCGGCGAAGCTCTGTCTCCTGAACGCGCTCGCCGTCGTCCGAGAGACCCTCGGAAGCCTGGATCGGGTGAGCCGGGTGGTGCGGCTGGTCGGCTACGTCGCCTCTCAGGAGCACTTTACCCAGCAACCGGCTGTCGTCAACGGAGCGTCGGACCTGCTCGTCAAGATATTCGGTGACGCCGGGCGTCATGCCCGGATCGCGGTCGGCGCCGCTCAGCTCCCCCTCGATGCCCCGGTCGAAATCGAGTTGATCGTCGAAGTCACGGAGTAGGCCCATGGGTCGGGGCTTGGTTGGCCCGGCGGCTCTCGCCTTGACACTGAAAAAATCCCGTTGATATAGTGCAACACGCCCCGTGCCTTGCCCCGCTCGTACGGCGCCTCCGGAGAGTGAGCGCTTCACGCACGCCGTTGCCATGTCCCTCAAAGGAGTCGATGCATGTGGTTCTTGATCGTCGGTCTCGTGATGTCTTTCGTCATCGTTCCGCTTCCCGCGCACGCGGCTCCCGCTGCGGCTCCCCGGCTCATGCCCGAGGCCGGGCCGGCCGGCTCCATCGTCACGATCAGCGGCAGCGGGTTCGGGTCGTTCCGATCCGCCCAGGAAAATCGCGTCCTCTTCCATGGCGTCCCGGCGTTGATTCAACGCTGGGAGCCGGATGTGATCGTCGTCAAGGTCCCGTTGCGCGCGACCGATGGCCCGGTCGAAGTCATCAAGGGGAAGAAGAAGACGGCGGTCGGGCAGTTTCACGTGCAGCGGCCGTCCATTCACGACATCACTCCCGCCGAAGCCGAACCGGGGACGATCGTCCAGATTACCGGCGAACACTTCACGAACACCGCCGGCTCCAAGGACCCGAACACGATGTTCGGCGTCAATGACGTGCTCATCAGCGGCGTCCCGGCGAAGATCAGGAAATGGCGAAACGACCGGATCGAAGTCGAAGTGCCGGCCAACGCGGTATCGGGGGATGTGGTGGTCCGGCTGGCCTCGTCCGATCCCTTGCCCGACGGGTCGTGCTGCGCACCGGTCGAATACGTCGTCAGCAATGCTCAGCCGCTCAAGGTGATCCCCTCCATCCGCGTCGATCCCATGAAAGGGCCGATCGGCACCAAGGTCGTCCTGTTCGGCAAGGGCTTCGGCAAGGAGAAAGCGCCCGGCGACGCCGTGCTGTTCAACGGCCAGCCGAGCACGATCGCTCAGTGGACCGATCAGATGATCGTCACCCACGTCCCGTTGGATGCGACCAGCGGCGCGCTGACCCTGAAGATCAAGGACACGGAGCGGGTGTTGGGGCATTTCGAGGTCGTGGTGCCGAAAGCCACGAGTCTCACGCCCACGAGTGCCCCGATCGGCAGTCTCGTTCGGATCAAAGGCGAAAACTTCGGCTTCTACTCCGAGAGCGGCTCGACGCCGTTCGCCTTTACCGACTTCAACAAGGGCGACAACGCCGTGGAGTTCGGCGGTGTGCCGGCCGTGATTTATCGCTGGCACGACGACAAGATCGATGTCTGGGTTCCCTACAGCGCGAAGAGCGGTCCGGTCGTCGTCAAGCGCGGGGGGACGAAACCCAAGCCCGATGGCTCGTGCTGCGCTGAACGGGGCATCATCACCGTCGAAGCCGGACCGTTCACGCTGGTGACGCCCAAGGTGGAGTCCTATACGCCGACCAGCGCCGGCCTCGACGAGATCGTTACGATCAAGGGAACGGGGTTCGGCAATTTTTTGAGGACGGACGAGGCGACCCAGCCCGGTTTGAACGAGCAGGGCCATGACTTCGAGCAATACGAGCTGGGCGAGAACGTATCCAGGAGTGAGGTCCTGTTCAACGGCATCGCCGCGATGGTCGTCTCGTGGACCGATACGGAGATCAAGGCCCGGGTACCCCGTCGACCGATGTTCGGCGTGGGAAAACCGGGCGGATTCTCGTCGGATCTCACCACCGGTCCCTTGGTCGTCCGGCGGGGCTCATGGGATTTGTTGCCCGACGGCAGTTGCTGCACCGGAAAGAAGTGGGTGACCGCGGAAGCCGGACCGTTCACGATCGAGGCGAGAGGGTTGCCGAACCAGCAGTTCTTCAAGGATCAGCGTCCGGAAGCGAGTGCGAGCCAATAGCGATGAGCAGATGGCCCGTCCTGGTTGCGATGCTCTCCGTGGTCTTCCTTCCCGCCTGGCTCGCAGCCGGAAGCCCCGGCGTCATCGCCGCCGCTCAGAAGAGCGGCACCGAGGTGACGCTGATGGGGATTCACTTTCATGACCCGCAACGCGGCTGGGCCGTCGGCTCAGGGGGAACGATTCTCAAGACGGTCGACGGGGGCAAACGGTGGAAGGCAGTGCCGAGTCCCGCGAGGACCCTGCTGACCAGCGTCTTTTTTGCCACGGAGTCGACCGGATGGATCGTCGGTGCGAACGGGACCATCCTCCACTCGGAGAATGGAGGCGAGAAGTGGGCGCATCAGATGAGCGGGACGCAGTCGCCGCTCTACGGCGCCTACTTCCTCGACACTTCCACGGGGTGGGTGGTGGGAGGGGCCGGCACGATCTTGTCGACCACGGACGGCGGGGCCACATGGACGGACCAGCCGAGCAACACCAACGCGATCCTCTACGCCGTCCACTTCGCCGATCGGGATCACGGCGGCGCGGCTGGAGCGCTTGGCACCATTCTGGTGACGACGGACGGCGGCAAGACCTGGACGCCGCAGGAGACGAACAGCTCGGCGACGTTCTTCGATATCTTCTTCAATGCGCCGGGGAGCGCGTGGGCCGTCGGCAACGCCGGCGCCATGTTTCAAATGGTCGAGAACGGCGCCCGCTGGGTGGATCGCACGTTACCCTGTCTGAAGGGCTGCTCGCGGCTGACCGACCTCCTCCGGGTCCGCTTTACCGACGCCAAGTCGGGCTGGATCGTCGGCGAGCACGGGGCCATCTATCGAACGCAGGACGCCGGCTTTTCCTGGTCGGTCCTCGACAGCCAGGTGAAGCGTTCCCTCTATGGGCTCACCTTTCCGGACCCCTCTCACGGCTGGGCCAGCGGCGAGCGGGGCACCATCGTCCATATCGCGGCGCAGTAGAGCCGAACGCCGCGATCGCGGTGTTTCGGTTTCTACGTGTCGAGCCGTATAGGCCCATCCGGCGCCACCTCTACGCGACGTACCCTCGCACGCCTCCTCACGGATCGCTTCGCTCGCTCAGCGCTCCGATTCTGTGCTGAACGACGGCCAGCGCGCTGATGGCGGCGGTTTCCCCTCGGAGAATGCGCGGGCCCAGCGTCACGGGACGCACTCCCGACTCGATCGCCGTCGTCCGCTCCGCGTCCGTCCACCCGCCTTCAGGCCCAAGGCACAGGGCGATGGTCGCCTCGGGATCGTCCGGTAAGGGCACCGATCCGAGCGGCGGGGCGGCGACGCGCTCGGCAAGCATCAGCTTCGGGAAGGCGGGGACGGTCCTCACCCAATCGGCGACATCGCGGGGCGCGTGCACGACCGGAATCTCCCAACGCTCCGACTGTTGCGCCGCCTCCAGCGCGATCCGTTGCCAACGGGCGAGCTGGGCCTCCAGCCGCTCGCTCCGCGGGCGGGCGATCACCCGTTCGGTCACGAGCGGGGCGACCGCAGCCACTCCCAACTCGGTGGCTTTTTGGATCACCCAGTCCATCTTGTCGCCCTTGAGAATGGCTTGTGCGAGGATGACCGCAGGCTGGAGCCGCGGAGGCGCGGATCGTTCTTCGAGAATATCAACCTCAAGGCCATGCCCGCCGACGGAGCAGACACGCACCCGATAGCGTCGTCGATGGAGTGGGTCGCCGATCAGGAGGGTTTCACCGATCTGAACGCGGAGGCTCTTTCGAAGATGGTCCAGCAGCGGTCCGGTGATCGTCAGCGTGCCGCCCTGGACGCGCGGCGAATCAAGGAAGAAGACGGGCATGAAGGCAGAGGGGCGGCACGACTATTCGAAAAAGGTCTTCATCTTGTCGAAAAAGCCGTCGCCCTCGGTGTCCAGCGAGACCCCGCTCTCCTTGGCGAACTCGGTGAGCAATTCCTTCTGCTTGGCCGTGAGCTTGGTCGGGACCTGCACTTTGACCCGGATGACCTGATCTCCGGTCTGCTGCCCCTTGAGGCTCGGCACACCCAAGCCCTTCAGGCGCAAGGTCTTGTCGGGCTGAGTGCCGGGGGGGATTTTCACGACGGTGTGTCCTGCCAGCGTCGGCACCTCGATTTTACCGCCGAGGGCCGCGGTGACGAACGGCACGTGGACCTCGCAATAGAGGTCGTTGTTCTTTCGAGTGAAGACCGGGTGGGGTTTGACCGTGACCGCCACATACAGATCGCCGGGCGGGCCGCCGTTGATGCCGTGCTCGCCTTCGTTCGCCAAGCGTAGCCGCATCCCCGTCTCGATGCCGGGCGGGATGTTGACGGAAAGCGTCCGTTCACGGTGCACGCGTTTCCGCCCTCGGCAGGTCGGGCATGGATCGGAGATGATCTGTCCCGCCCCTTCGCATTGGCTGCACGGCCGGCTGATGCTGAAAAAGCCCTGCTGGAACCGAAGCTGGCCGGTGCCTTTGCAGGTCGGACACACTTTGAGCGCCCCCGCCGAGCGTGCCCCGCTGCCTTTACAGTCCGTACACACCTCCCAGCGCGGGATCTTGAGCTTGGCTTCCTTCCCATAGACCGCTTCCTCGAACGACAACTCGAGGTTGTATTGAAGGTCCGAGCCCCGTTCCGCCCGCTGGCCGCCGCGGGCGCCCGCTCCGAAGAAGTCCTCGAAGATGTCGTTGAAGATGTCCCCGAAGCCGCCGCGGCCGAAGTCGAACCCTTCCGCGCCTCCGAAGCCCTGTCCTGCGCCCGCATGGCCGAACATGTCGTACCGGCGGCGCTTGTCCTGGTCGCTCAGGACCTCGTAGGCTTCGTTGATCTCTTTGAATTTCTCCTCCGCGGCTTTCTTTTGATGGTCGCCGCTCTGGAGATCGGGGTGGTACTGGCGCGCGAGCTTGCGGAAGGCCTTTTTGATATCGTCGTCGGACGCGTTGCGGTCGACGCCGAGGGTTTCGTAGTAGTCGCGTTTGCCCACAGGAGCCATGTGGAACAGGATGTGAAGAAACGCCGGGCCGTGCAGCGACACGACCCGGCGTCAACCGGTCGCTATTCTACCTTACTTTTTGTCCTTGTCCACCTCTTCGAACTCGGCATCGACGACTTTTTCTTCGGTCTTGGCGCCGCCGTTGCCTTGCTCGGCGCCGGTCCCCGCCGTCGCGCCGGCCGATGCTTTCTTGTACATCTCCTCGGCCAGCTTGTGCGAGGCCGTGGTCAGCGACTGGATGGCGGATTCGATCGCGGCCGGATCGTCGCCTTCCATGGCCTTCCGGACGGACGCGATCGCGTCCTTGATCTTGGTCTTCTCGTCCTCGCCGATCTTGTCGCCGTGCTCGGTGAGGTTCTTTTCGGTCGAGTAGATCAACGTGTCGGCCTGGTTCCTCGCCTCGGCCAGCCGGCGCCGTTTCTTGTCCTCTTCTGTGTGCGCCTGGGCCTCCTTGACCATCTTCTCGATCTCTTCCTTGGTCAGGCCGCTCGATGCGGTGATCCGGATCGACTGCTCCTTCTGCGTGCCGAGATCCTTCGCCGACACGTGGACGATCCCGTTCGCGTCGATGTCGAACGTCACCTCGATCTGCGGCACGCCTCGCGGCGCGGGCGGGATCCCGACGAGGTCGAACTGCCCCAGCAGCTTGTTGTCGTTCGCCATCTCGCGTTCGCCCTGGAAGACCCGGATCGTCACCGCTGTCTGATTGTCGGCGGCGGTCGAGAAGATCTGGCTCTTCTTGGTCGGGATCGTGGTATTCCGTTCGATGAGGTGCGTGAAGATGCCGCCGAGCGTCTCGATGCCCAGCGTGAGCGGCGTGACGTCCAGCAGAAGGACGTCCTTCACTTCGCCCTTGAGCACCCCGCCTTGGATCGCCGCGCCGATCGCGACGACCTCGTCGGGGTTGACGCCTTTGTGCGGCTCCTTCCCGAAAAAATCCCGGACGACCTGGATCACTTTCGGCATGCGGGTCATGCCGCCGACGAGCACGACTTCATTGATGTCGCGCGCGGTGACGCCGGCATCGGCGAGCGCCTTCTTGCACGGCTCGATCGTCCGCTGAATGAGGTCGTCGACCAACTGCTCGAGCTTCGCCCGCGTCAGTTTCATGACCAAGTGCTTGGGGCCGCTCTGATCCGCGGTGATGAACGGCAGGTTGATCTCGCTCTCCTGCGACGAGGACAGCTCGATCTTGGCGCGCTCCGCCGCTTCCTTCAGCCGCTGCAGGGCCATCCGGTCCTTCCGGAGGTCGATGCCTTGGTCCTTCTTGAACTCGTCGACCAGCCAGTCCATGATCCGGAGGTCGAAGTCGTCGCCGCCCAGGTACGTGTCGCCGTTGGTCGATTTCACCTCGAAGACGCCCTCTCCGATCTCGAGAATCGAGATGTCGAAGGTGCCGCCGCCGAGGTCATAGACGGCGATCCGCTCGTCCTTCTTCTTGTCGAGTCCGTAGGCGAGCGACGCGGCGGTCGGCTCGTTGATGATCCGCAGGACGTTCAGGCCCGCGATCTGGCCCGCGTCCTTGGTCGCCTGCCGCTGGCTGTCGTCGAAATAGGCAGGGACCGTGATGACCGCTTCGGTCACCTTCTCGCCCAAGTAGTCCTCGGCCGTCTGTTTCATCTTTTGCAGGATCATGGCGGACACTTCGGGCGGGCTGTACCGCTTTCCGCGGATCTCCACGTACGCGTCGCCGTTGCTGCCGTCCACGATCTTATAGGGCAGCCGCTTGATCGCGTCCTGGACCTGCGGAGATCGATACTTGCGGCCCATCAGCCGCTTGACGGAGAAGATCGTATTCTCCGGATTCGTAATTGCCTGCCGTTTGGCGATCTGTCCGACGAGCCGCTCCCCTTTGTCGGTAATCGCGACGACGGACGGCGTGGTGCGGCTGCCTTCCGCGTTGGCAATCACCACCGGGTCGCCGCCGCTCATGATCGCGACGCACGAGTTGGTGGTCCCTAAATCGATTCCGATCACTTTACCCATGATGCTCTCCTTCCTCTGGCTCGGGGTTCGGCTTCGCTGGGGGTGCAGCGACGGTCACCATCGCCGCACGGAGAATGCGATCGTGCAGGAGGTAACCCGGTTGATGTTCCTGCAACACGGTGTGGGGCGGGGCATCCGTCGATTCGACGCTCGCCACCGCCTGATGGCGGGAGGGATCGAACGGTTCTCCTCGGCTGCTGATCGGCTTGACGCCGAACCGTCCCAACGTTTCCAGGAATTGCTTGAGAGTCAACTCGACTCCCTGGGTCAGGCTGTCGTTGTCGGCCGTTGTTTCTTTCGAAAATTGAATCGCTCGCTGAAGGTTGTCCACGATGGGCAACAACTCCTTCAACACGGACTCGTTCGCGAACTTGGCCTGCTCGCGCTGATCTCGCTGCGCCAACCGTTTGTAGTTTTCGAACTCGGCGGCCAGGCGGAGGTACTTGTCCTGCAAGACCTTCAACTCTTCTTCCTTTTCCTTGATCTGGTCCTTGGTCGCGGCGTCCTGATCCTGGCCCTGTCCGCTTGACGGTGGTGCATTCGACTGCTGCTCGGATCCATCAAAGCCGCTGATTGTGTGAATATTTTCGTCTTTGTGTTCCACGACGTCTCCCTACGAGCCTCCGAGATAGCCACCTGAGGTCTAAAGTCAACCAGGAGCGGATTTTTTTGTTGATCGGCGCCGAGGCGGCGCCATGACTGAATCTAGTCTTCGCCGCGCGTACGCCGGTAGAGGAGCTCGAGGCCTTCGAGCGTGAGATACGGGCGGACTTCTTGGATCGTCCGGGACTCCGGCGCGACCAGCGAGGCAAGCCCGCCGGTGGCGATCACTTTGGTCTTCTGCCCGAGCTCGGCTTGCATCCGTGCCACCAACTCGTCCACGAGCCCGGCGTAGCCGAAAATGACTCCCGACTGCATGCTTCCGATAGTATCGGTGCCGATCACCGTTTTCGGACGGGTCAGATCGATCTTCGGCAGCTTGGCGGTCCGGGAGAACAGCGCCTCGGCCGCAATGCCGAGGCCCGGCGCGATCGCCCCCCCCACGTACCGCCCATCGGCGGTCACCGCACAGAAGGTCGTGGCGGTCCCGAAGTCGATGATGATCAGCCCGGTTCGGTAGTGGGCATAGGCGGCGGCCGCATTGACGAGACGGTCGCTGCCGATTTCAGCGGGATTGGGGTAGACGACGGTGATGCCGAGATCGAGATCGGCCGAGACGATGAGCGGCAGATGACCAAAAAAAGTTTCGATCATCTGCTCGAAGGTTCGAGTCACGGACGGGACCACGCTCGACAGGATGGCGCCGGTGACGTCGCCGGCGCCCAAGCGGGCCGTGCTCAGCAGACCAAGGAAGATGAGCCCGTACTCATCGGCCGTCTTCGACGGATCCGTGGCGAGCCGCCAATGTCCCCTGAGCGTCCGACCCTCGAACAGGCCACAGACGATGTTGGAATTGCCGACGTCCACGGCGAGCAGCATGGCTTCACCTACACCGGGGACGCCGCCCGCCCTGGGGCGGACCGGAGATGGGTGACGTCGCCGGCCCGGACCTCGAAATATCGGGCGGGTCGTGTCGGATCCTCAGCCTCCGAACGCACGAGCAGGGCACCGTCCCCGGCGACATCCTCCGCGGATCCCTCGATGACCGCGCCGTGCGCCAGCTCCACCCGCACCCGTTGTCCGATCGTGGCCGACAGGGACCGATATTCTTCGCGCATGCGATCCCGCTCGCCGGCTCTCAGCCAGTCGACACGCCGTTCAATTTCGCCGATGAGGAGCGCGGCCAGCACAGCCCGATCGAAAGGACGCCCCGCTTCGTGCGCCAGAGAGGTGGCCGTCGAGCGCAACTCGTCCGGAAGCCGGTGTGCGGGCAGATTGACGTTGAGACCGACGCCGATGATGACGAAGATGTCGGTGGTGCCCACGCCGGCGCTCTCGCACAAGATCCCGCTGATCTTCCGCCCGGAGACCAGCACATCGTTGGGCCATTTGACCGTTGCGTGGAGATTCGAAGCCTGCCGGACGGCTTGGGCCACCCCGGCGGCGGAGAGGAGGGGGATCCACGAGAGCCAGTCTGGGAGGCGGTCGGGCGGGACCTCGCGCCGGAGCACGAGCGAACAGTAGAGGTTCGCGCCGGGCGGGGAATGCCAGACTCGGCCGAGTCGCCCCCGGCCGGCCGTTTGCGCGTCGGCGAGCACGAGCGTGCCGTCCGCCGCCCCCGTTTGCGCCAGCTGAAAGGCCGCGCGGTTGGTCGAGTCGGTCTCGGGGAGGACCTGGATCGGGCGTTTCGCCCCATGAGGACCGAACGCTCGCCGAACGGCTTCCACCGTCAAGGGCTGATCTGGAAGAGCGCCCGTCATCGAGCAGGACCCCGATGCCGGCGACCAAGAGCAACGATGTCCATGCTCAGATTGACCGCCGGCGCCGAGTGGGTCAGCGCCCCGATCGAGAGATAATCGGCGCCGGCGGCGGCCAGGTCGCGTGCCGTGGCCAGCGTGACTCCTCCCGACACTTCGACGACTGCGCGCCGTTTGATCATCCCGACGGCGTCGATGACTTGGTTCGCACTCATGTTATCGAGCAAGATGGTGTCCGCGCCGGCGGCGAGCGCTTCCTCCACGTCGGCGCGCGAGGAGGCCTCGATGATGAGGCGAAGACCATGCGGGGCCCGATCGCGTGCGGCACGGACGGCGTCGGCCAGCGAGCGGCCTTGTCCGCGGAGCAACGCCAGATGGTTGTCCTTGATCAACACGCCATCGGCGAGCGACGCCCGGTGATTGTGCCCGCCGCCGAGCCGGACGGCCCACTTTTCCAGCACACGCAGACCGGGTGTGGTCTTGCGGGTCTCGACGATACGGGCGCGGAAGCCATGGACCGCCTCGCAGAACGCGCGGGTGATCGTGGCGATGCCGGACAAGCGTTGGAGGAAGTTGAGCGCCGTGCGTTCCGCCATCAAGAGAGAACGGCCGTCTCCTTCCGCAATCACAATCGTCCGCCCCTCGTCCACCCTGGTCCCGTCCTGGACGGCGCGGGTGATGCGAATGCCGCCGTCCACGGCGGCGAAGACCTCGCGCACGACGGCGATGCCGGCCGCCACGACGGGTTGATGAGCAAGAATCGTGGCGCGCGCCGGGACCGGCTCGGGGAAGAGGCTCTCGGTGGTGACGTCGCCCGCCGCCAAGTCCTCGGTCAGGGCCCTGACGGCGAGCGATCGGATGTGATATCGCGGCGGGGGCAGCATGCGGAAGCTGTTCTTATGACGCCATCATGGTCCGGATCTGCCGGGCGCTGTCGCCGAGCATCGCCTGCTCGGCGTTGAGGACCGCCAGCCGTTGTCGGTGCTCCATCACGACCTCGGGCGGCGCCTTGGACACGAACCCGGCGTTCGCCAGCTTGCCTTCCAGGCGCGCGATCTCGTTCACGGCGGCGTCACGCTGGGTTTCGAGACGAGCGAGGATCGTCTCGAGGGCCACGTCGCCTTCGACCGTCAGGCCGACCGTCAGACCGCCCGCAACGAGCCGCAGGGTTCGGGGGGGCCATGCCTCGGCCGGCGCGAGTGTCACGGTGCCGCGCGCCAACGGTTCCAAGTGGGGCTTCAGTCCGCCGAGCACGGCCCGTTCTTGGCCGTCCGCGGCGGTGGCATAGAGCTCCAGCCACTTGCCGGGCGGATAGGCTAGGAGCGCCCGTCCCGTCCGGGCGAGCGTCACGGCTCGTTCAAGTTGTGCGAATCGCTCCTCGGCGTCCTTGGAGTCCCACGCCGGGACCGGCGCGGGATACGGCTCGATCATGATGCTCTTGCCCTTGGCCGGCGCTTTCGGCAGGGCCTGCCAAATCTCTTCGGTGATGAACGGCATGAATGGATGGAGCAGCCGCATGATGATCTCGAATGCCTGCAGCATCGTCTCACGGGTTGCGGCCGCCTGCTCCGAATCCGTCTCCTGGAGGACCGGCTTGCTCAGCTCCAGATACCAATCACAGTACTCGTGCCAGATGAAGTGATAGAGAACCCCGGCGGCCTGGTCGAAACGATAGGTCTCCAGGGCTGCGGTGACGTCACGGATCGCTCGACTCAAACGGCTCAGGATCCAGCGGTCGTGGAACGCCTGCTCTTGCGGGTGCAGCGCCGCTCGCCGTCCGTCGGCGTGGATTAGGATAAAGCGGGCGGCGTTCCAGATCTTGTTGGCGAAGTTCCGGTACCCCTCGATGCGCTCCTCCGCCAGCTTGATGTCCCGGCCGGGCGACGCCATCGCGGCCAGCGTGAACCGGAGGGCATCGGTGCCGTACGTCTCCATCACGCTCAGGGGATCGATCACGTTGCCCTTGGACTTGCTCATCTTCTGACCTTCGGCATCGCGCACGAGCGCATGGATGTAGACGTCCCGGAACGGCACGTCCCCCATGAACTTGAGGCCCATCATGATCATGCGGGCCACCCAGAAGAACAGGATGTCCAGGCCGGTGACGAGGGTGGAGGTCGGGTAGAACGTCTCGAGCTCCGGCGTCCGTTCGGGCCAGCCCAAGGTCGAGAACGGCCACAGGGCGGACGAGAACCAGGTATCGAGCACATCCGGGTCTTGGATGAAGTCATGCTGACCGCAGTCGGGGCAATGGGTCGGTGCCTGCCTGGCCACCAGCGGGACCGCCTTGGCCGACCACGTGTACGACCGGGCGCCTCCGGCGGTGGTCGCCTGGAGGATCGCTTCTTCATTACAAGCACGGCAGTACCATGCCGGAATGCGATGTCCCCACCAAATTTGGCGGGAGACACACCAGTCCCTGATGTCGCGCATCCACCCGAGGTAATTGTTGACCCAGTTCTCCGGGATGATCCGGATCCGCCCGTCCTCGACCGCCCGGATGGCGGGATCGGCGAGCGGCTGAATCTTCACGAACCATTGTGGGGAAAGGTAGGGCTCGACGACCGTCTTGCAACGGTAGCACCGCCCGAGCGCGAGCGTATGGTCCTCGATCTTCGCCAGGTGTCCGGCGGCCTTCAGCGCGTCTTCGACCTTGGGACGGGCCTTGGCCACGGGCAGCCCTTGCACGGCATTCACGAGGCTCGGCTCGACCTGCGCCTTCCTGAGGGCCTCGCCATCCAGCCTCGCATGGGCGTCCAAGATCGCCAGGCGGGGCAGTGCATGCCGTTCGCCGGCTTGGAAGTCATTGAAGTCGTGCGCCGGCGTGATCTTCACGACGCCGCTCCCAAAGGCTGGATCGACGAGGATCGCATCGGCCACGATCGGAACCTTGCGCGTCGTGAGCGGGAGCCGGACCATCTTGCCGATGACGTCTCGATAGCGGGCGTCGTCGGGGTGCACGGCCACCGCCGTGTCGCCGAACATGGTTTCGGGGCGGGTCGTGGCCACGATCAACTCCCTCCCGGAACCATCGGCGACCGGATAGCGAATGTGGTAGAGCTTCCCCCTGGTGTCTTCATGCTCGACTTCGATGTCGGAGAGGGCGGTCAGGCATCGCGGGCACCAGTTGATCAGGCGCTCGCCGCGATAGAGCAGCCCTTCTTCGTACAACCGGACGAAGACTTCCCGGACCGCCTTGGAGAGCCCCTCATCCATCGTGAACCGGAGGCGATCCCAATCGCAGGAGGCGCCCAGTCGCCTGAGCTGCTGGAGAATCGTCCCGCCCGACCGGGCTTTCCACTGCCAGACGCGCTCGATGAAGGCGTCGCGGCCGAGCGCCTCGCGGGAAGAGCCTTCAGCGATCAAGTGGCGCTCGACGACGTTTTGGGTCGCGATGCCGGCATGGTCGGTGCCGGGGACCCAGAGGGCATTGCGGCCCTGCATACGGCGCCAGCGGATCAAGATGTCCTGGAGCGTGTTGTTGAGCGCGTGGCCGATGTGGAGGGAGCCGGTCACATTGGGGGGCGGAATGACGATGCAGTACGGCTCACCGGGATGGGTCAACGAGGCATGGAAGTAGCGCCGGTCCATCCAGAAGCCATACCAGCGCTCCTCGGTCTGCTTCGGATCATACGTTTTGTCGAGTTGTCGTGAGGACATCGCAGCAACGGTCGAAACGGGTGCGTATCTTAACACGCAGGGTAGGGGGTCGCAAGAAACCGTCGGCGCGTGCTCCCTGTGGACGGCGTGATTCCGGCGATGCGCAGAAGCACCTCGTGCTCGCAAAGCAGGCGGAAGGCAGGGTGGAGCGCCGGTCTTTACCGCCCAAGAAACGGCCGTGACCATGCGCCCTTGTGGCCGCCGCTCGAACTGTGCTATACACGCTCGCTCTCTTGCTTTGGAGGACGCATGGCGCGAGGACGTGAGAAGGATCGTGCAACCCGCCGCAAGCACCGGAAGAACGTCGCCCGGTTGAAACGATTGGCCCGCGCCCGGCGGGCGGCCGCTGCGAAGGCCAAGCGCAAGTAACGAAGCGCCCCCTCGGACCTTTCGATTGCCGGTTCCCTCTTGCCGAGCCGGCCGTGCGACGCCAGAATCAGGGCATGCCCTCCCTCCCGGTCATCCAACATCGACGGCGTGATCATCAGGCACGGAGGATTCGTCTGCGTTCCGGCCCGTGGAGGCGTCCGGATTCCAGCGCCACCGTTATTGAAGACGAAGGGCCGGGGCTCCGTGCGCCGACCCAACGGGCGGCGCGCCCCGATTGCCGAGGCAACCTTGCACGAGGCGGACGGACAGACGCGGCATGAGCCCGGTGAGCGCAGTCTTCTTCGATGCGGCCGGCACCCTTTTCCATGTCAAGGGGTCGGTCGCGGACATCTATCTGACCTACGCCGAGCGCTACGGCGTGAAGCGATCACCCGAGATGTCGGCCGCGGTCGCGGCTGCCTTTCGTCGCGCATTCCACGATGCTCCGCCTCCCGCTTTCGCCGTGACCGATCCATCGGAGATCAAACGCTGCGAACGGCTGTGGTGGTTCGATATCGTGCACCATGTGTTTTATCGCGTCGGCATGTTCGAGGGATTCGACGACTACTTCGACGAGGTGTATCAGGCCTTCGACGGTCCGGCGCTCTGGACGGTCTACCCGGAGACGTTCGCCGTGTTGAAAACCTTGAAGGACGCGGGCTACGAGCTGGGCATCATATCGAACTTCGACTCACGCCTCTTCAATGTGCTGCGGGGGCTCGGCTTGGCGGAGTTCTTCGAGACGGTGACGATCTCCAGCCTGGCCCATGCCGCAAAACCGTCGCCGGCGATCTTTCGCTGCGCGCTCGAAAAGCATGCCCTGGACCCGGCGGACGCCGTCCACGTGGGGGACAGTGTTCGTGACGACGTGCACGGGGCGCTCGCTGCGGGGATTCGCGCCGTGCTGCTCGACCGCGATCCGGCGTCCACGGCCGTCCCTCCGCTGGGCTGCTCCACGCTGCGCGCGCTCGATCAATTGCCCCCGCTCCTCGGCGGGCTGTAGGACAAATGGCAACTTGCTTTGGGGTGGGGCCTATGCTACGGTCTGCGTAGTTTCATCAGTAAGGGCCCATGATGAAACCGCCAATCAGGAGGGCCCGGTCACGGATGTTGTTTTGCCGGGAATGTCGTCGGAGGTCCGACCAAGCCGCCTCGCTCGTTGCGTCTTCGGCCCGCTCCTTTCCGTCTGCCAATCTCGAGTCCAAAACAATATCGTTCAGCGTTAAGGAGAGGTTATGGGTGCGAAGATCTACGTCGGCGGCTTGCCCTATTCGGCCACGGAAGCGGAACTGAGCGACTTGTTCTCGGCGCACGGCACCGTGCGGTCGGCGCGCGTCATCACGGACAAGTTCACCGGGAAGTCGCGGGGGTTCGGTTTCGTGGAGATGAGCACGGATGAAGAAGCCCAACGGGCCATCGCGGCGTTGAACGCGACGCAAATGGGCGGGCGCACGTTGACGGTGAACGAGGCGCGTCCTCAGGAAACGCGCACGGGCGGAGGCGGCCGAGGCGGATCGAGCCGATTCCGCTGATCTAGCGCACCAGCGCGGGGACGAGGTCTTTGGCCCGACCCTGCAACGACACATCAGCCACGCCGGCATACGGCGCGACGTCGAGGTTGACCTCGATCACGAAGGCGCCGGCGGCCTTCGCCGCCGGCGCGAATGACGCGGCCGGGTACACGACGCCCGAGGTTCCGACGATTAAGAAGACCTCGCACGCCCGGACCGCCGCGTAGCTCCGCTCCACGTCCTCCGCATCCAACGCCTCTCCAAACCAGACGATGTGCGGCCGAAGCAGCGCGCGGCACCAGCGGCACGTGGGTGGTATGGCGATCGGTACCTCTCGATTCTCCTCGACGACTCCACAGGCGGTGCACCGCACTTTCCAGATATTGCCGTGAATCTCCGAGAGTCGCCGTGAGCCGGCCGCTGCATGCAGCCCATCCACGTTTTGTGTGATGAGCCAGAAGCGATCGCAGCGCTGCTCCAACTCGGCGAGCGCATCATGCGCGGGGTTCGGGGCCTTCATCGCGATGAGCTCGCGCCGCCAGTTGTACCATTGCCAGACCAGCCGGGGATCTCGAGCAAAGGCCTGAGGCGTGGCGAGATCCTCGGCCCGGTAATTGTTCCAGAGCCCGTCGGGGCCGCGAAAGGTCGGCACGCCGCTGTCCGCGGAGACGCCGGCGCCGGTGAGCACGGCGATGCTCGCCGCGTGGTGCAGCCGCGCGCGCGCCAGGTCGAGGTGGGGATCGGAAGCCATGGCCACCATCATAGCAGCGCCATGCGGGCCGCGCCGAGCCCTGTTCTCCGCCCACGGTCGCTTGCTATACTCGGCGCTCCGGAGGATCCCATGCAGCACGTCATGATCGTCGGGGCCGGATCGGTCGGCGGATTTTTCGGCGCGCATCTGGCCAGGCACCACCCGCACGTCTCCTTTCTGCTGCGCCCCCGTACGCTCGCGGCCGTCCGCGAGCACGGTCTGACGGTCCGGAGCGCCGGCGGGACGTTCACGGTTCATCCACGAGCCGCCGCCGATCCGCGTGCCCTCCCCGTGCCGGACCTGATCGTGCTGGCGATGAAAACGTATGACCTCGATGGGGTCGTCGATCAGATCGCGCCGGTGATGACGGAGCGGACCCTCGTGCTGACGCTGCAGAACGGCGTCGACGTGGAGGACCGCCTCATCGCACGCTTCGGTCGAGAGTGTGTGATCGGCGGCGTCGCCTACATCTACTCCAAGATCGCCGCGCCCGGCGTCATCGATCACTACAAGCGCGGTGCGGTGGCGATCGGGGAATTGATGGGCCAGACGAGCGAGCGGCTGGCCCGCATCGTCGAGTTGTTCAAGCAGGCCGGGATTCCCTGTCAGATCTCAGACGATATCCGCCGGAGCAAATGGGAGAAGATGTGTTGGAACTGCGTGTTCAATCCGATCACCGTCCTGATCGATGATCGGGTGGCGAAGGCGCTCGATCATCCGGAGATGCTGGAGACGATCCGGCAGATCGTCGGGGAAGTCGCCGCCGTGGCGGCGGCTTCAAAGGTGCCGTTGCCCGCGGATATCGCCGACCGCGTCCTTCGGTGGACGCAGGAGATCCGCGATATCCATACGTCCATGTACGACGACTGGAAGGCGGGCCGGCCGACCGAGATCGACTCCCTCAACGGCTACATTGCGGCCCGCGGGCGGGAATTGGGGATCCCGACGCCCGTCAACGCGGCGCTCACCGCGTTGATCAAGGTCATCACCGGTCGGGACAAGACGGGCGCCGACGTCCTTCGGATCGACGGCGAGGTCATCCAGCCGATCACGCTCGACCGGGTGGCGCTCGCGCAACTGCCCCGTGAGCACCAGGTCGAGGACGTGAGCCGGCTGCAGCCTGGGATGCAGGGACGGGGTATCCGCGTCAGCGGCGTCCTCGATATTCCCGCCTTGGCCATCGGGGTCGATCATGTCACCTTCCACGCGACGGACGGCCGGTTTGCGGCGACGCTGACGCTGGAGCAGGCCAGGGAGCACGGCATCCTGGTGTATCAGCTCGACGAGGGCCCCTTGCCGCCGGAGCGCGGGGGGCCGTTCCGTCTCATCACCCCCGGGCTCGGCGATCTCTGCGCGAACGTGAAAGGCGTCGGGCGGATCGAGGTCCGCCGTGGGCGCGGCAAAGACACGCGGCCGTCGACCCAAGGGGCGGCCGCCTGTTGACGAGAAAACAACGGGTTTCTCGTGTACGTAGGCCTTTGTCTGATTGAGCCGGCGTCGGACTTTTTCTACACTGTCGAGACCGTGAGGATCTAAGGGCTTCCCGTGACGAACAGTGAGGCCGGCCGGGCCGTGGGCCGTCGGCGCCTGCCGTCCGAGGCGTTCCGCTGATGGATGCACATCCGACCGTCTGGTCCGACACCACCGTCGATAAGCAGGACTTGGAGGAGGAGAACCGCCGCCTCCGAGCCCAACTGGCCCACCTCGAAGGGCGGGTTCAAAAAAGTGAAAAGCGACGACGGGCCCTGATCCACATTCTCAGCGATCTCAAAGAAGCCAATCGTCGCCTCGTCGAGCAGCGTCGGGCCATGCTGCATCTGCTCGCCGATCACGAGGAGGATCGGAATCGTTTGGCCCAGCAGACGATCCGGCTCGACAATTCCCGCCGTGCGCTCCTCCACATGCTGCAGGATCTCCATCAGACGAATTCCCGGCTCGAGCGCAGCCGGAAGGCCATGATCCACATCATGGGCAACCTCCGCGACACGACGGAGGAGGTGCAACGCCGGGAACAGGAGCTCCGGGAGAAGCAGGAACAGTTGGTGCAGGCCGGAAAGCTCGCCACCCTCGGTGAGCTCACGGCGGGGATCGCGCACGAGCTGAACAACCCTCTGAACAATATCGGCCTGTTCATCGGCAACGTGGTCGATCATCTCGAGGCGAACCAGGTGGAACGAGAGCGGATCCTTCGAGACCTGCGGAGCGCCATGCAACAGGTCCGCAAGGCCACGGCGATCATCACCCATCTGCGTACGTTCGGCCGAGCCGCACCGGTCAGCCGGGAGCCGCTCTACCTCAACGAGATCATCCTGCAGTCCGTGTCCCTCATTCAGGAACAATTGCGCCTCCACCAGATCGAAACCCAACTGGACCTCTCCCCCGCCAACCCCGTCGTCCGAGGCAGCTCCATCCAGCTCGAGCAGGTGTTCATCAATCTCTTGACGAACGCACGGGACGCCGTCGCCGAGGCGGACCGCAAGTGGATCTTGATCCGTTCCGTCGTGAACGATGGGATGGTGGAGGTCACGGTGCAGGACAGCGGACCGGGTATCCCCGCCGGGCTGGAGCAGCGCATCTTCGACCCGTTCTTCAGCACCAAAGACGTCGGCGCGGGGACGGGGCTCGGCCTGTCGATCACGTACGGGATCATCAAAGACCACCACGGCGCCATCTCCGTGTCGAGTCGCCCGGGCGCCGGCGCGTGTTTCGTCATCCAGTTGCCGCTCGAGGGGGAGACGCCGAGCGAGCGCCCGGCCCCGCCCGGACCGCATGACGTGAGGAGATGATGGGGACCCGGGTGTTGATCGTGGACGACGACCCTGCGCTGCTGCACGCGCTCCCGGAGACGGTCCGGACGCGCATGGAGGACGTCTCCGTCGAGACGACCGATACGGCGCGCGAAGCCTTGAAACGCATCGCCGACAGCGACTTCGATGCGATCATCACCGACATCAAGATGCCGGGCATGGACGGCCTGGCGCTCCTCAGCGAGATCCGCACGCTTCGACCCGATACACCCACGTTGCTGATCACCGGTCACGGCGAGCACGACCTCGCCATCCAGGCCTTGCGCGGCGGGGCGTACGATTTCATCCAAAAGCCCATCGACCGCGATTACTTCGTCGCCTCCTTGAGCCGGGCCGTTCAAGTCTACCAACTGAAGCGGCAGGTCGAAGAGCAGAAGCGCGCGCTGGCGCGCCATGCTGAAAACCTGGAACAGCTCGTCGAGGCACGTACGCGCGAATTGGTGGCCGCCAACGCGGCGAAGGACGCGGCGTTGATCCAGGCGAACGAGGAGATTGCGCAGCGCCGGAAAGCGGAAGAGGCGCTCCAAAAACTGAACGAGGAGCTGGAGCGCCGCGTCGCCGAGCGGACGGAAGCCCTTCACAAGAGCCGGGAAGAGCTCCGCGGCCTCACCGCGCGACTGCTGACCGTGCAGGAAGAAGAACGCCGGCGGATCTCGTGCGAGCTGCACGACGACCTGAACCAAAAGCTGGCGGTCCTGGTGATGAACGTGGAAGCGATCGAGCGGCGCCTGTCTCCCGACGTGCAGAAAAACCGCGAACAGTTGCGGACGCTTCGAAACGAGTTGGCCGAGCTGTCCGACGACGTGCGGCGGCTCGCCTATCGGCTCCACCCGTCGATTTTGGATCATCTCGGGCTCGCCATCGCCCTTCAATCACATGTGGAGGAGTTCGGCAAACGCGAAGGGATCGAGGCGTTTTTCACCCAGCGCGACCTGCCCGAGACACTCCCGCAGCCGATCTCCACCTGCTTGTATCGGGTCGCCCAGGAGGCCTTGCGCAACGTGGCCAAGCATGCCAAGGCCTCCCGAGTGGCGGTCCGCCTCGCCCGCTGGGGGGACGTCCTGCGCCTCTCGATCTTTGATTCCGGGGTCGGATTCAGCCCCCCCAAGGGCAAGGAACTGCAAGGCTTGGGCTTCGTCAGCATGCATGAACGAGTCCGTCTGGTCGGGGGAACCCTGTCGGTCCGCTCTCGCCCCGGCCGCGGCACCTCGCTCTTCATCAAAGTCCCGCTGAGCGATGGTGTGACATGAGCAAGCCGCGCTTGCTGCTGGCTGACGATCATACGATGGTGCTGGAGGGATTTCGCAGACTCCTGGAGCAGGATTTCGAGTTGGTCGGCGCGGTGGAAGACGGGGAGGCTCTCATCAAGCTGGCGCCGCAGGTCCAACCGGACCTCATCCTCCTCGATATCTCGATGCCGCACCTCAACGGGATCGAGGCCGCCCGCCAGCTACGCAAGATCGTCCCCAACGCCAAGTTGGTTTTTCTGACGATGCACACCGATCCCACCTACGTCACGGAAGCGTTCAAGGCCGGTGCCTCGGGGTATTTGCTCAAGCGCTCGGCGACCTCGGAGCTCCGCTGCGCAATCCAGGAAGTGCTGGAAGGTCGCTGCTACGTGACGCCCCTGATCACCAAGGACCTCATGCATTCCATCATGGAAATCATCCGCGTGACGGAGCCCTCCCATTCGTGAGATGCCTGGGAAGGCCGAGCCTGTCAGCGATCAGCCGTCAGCTCTCGGCTCTGACGAGAGACCCACGAGCGGAGAGAACCGCGTCCGGTTCTCCTTGTCGCTTCATGCCTCCTCTTGCTCCTAAGCAGAAAGCCGACGGCTGACCGCTGACGGCTTCTTCCTCGACGCTGGACATTTCTTCTCCTCTTGTGTAGCCTGGCGCCGGCCATGATCGGCATCCCGTCACGTCCGGCTGTCCTGCCTTCCTCCGTTCGCCTGTCGAAATCCAAATTCGTCGCCGGTCTTCAGTGCCATAAGCGGCTCTACCTCGAAGTCCATGCCCCCGAGCTGGCGACGCCGCCCGATGCCTCGACGCAGGCCATCCTCGACATGGGGACCGAGATCGGCAGCCTCGCCCGCCGCCGGTTTCCGGGCGGAATCCTGGTCGAGGCCGACCACCGTCACTCGACCGACGCCTTGATGCGGACGCAGGCGCTCGTCGAGGATCCGACCGTCGCGGCGATTTTCGAAGGGGCCTTCGTCTTCGAGCACATCCTCATTCGCGTCGACGTCCTCGAGCGGGTTGCAGACGTGGACGGCGGGACCGCGTGGCGCTTGATCGAGGTGAAATCCGCCACACGCGTGAAGGAGGTGCACATCGAGGACCTCGCCTTGCAAGCCTATGTGCTCAACGGCCTGGGGTTCCGCCTAGCGGCCTCCTGTTTGATGCACATCAACACGCAGTACGTCTTCGACGGCGGCGCGGTCGACCTGATGCAGCTCTTTGCGCTACAAGACGTCTCCGGCCCCGTCGCCCTCAAGCAGCCGTCGGTGGCGCTGCGCCTGGCCGCCATGAAAACGATGTTGGCTCAGCCCGCCCCGCCGGCGATCACCCCGGGCAGTCATTGTCAGGTCCCCTATGACTGCCCATTCTGGGATTTTTGCACCAAGGACAAGCCGGAACGGTGGATCTTTCATCTGCCGGGCGGAGATCAGACCTTCCAGGCCTTGGTGAGACTGGGCGTCGAGACGATCGATGAGATCCCGACGGGCTTCTCCCTGTCGATCCCGCAGCGCCGGATGAAAGAGAACGTGGAATGGGTGAGCCCGGGATTGAAGACGCTGCTGGAGACGGTGCGCTATCCGGTTCATCATCTCGATTTCGAAACCTTCATGCCCGCGGTCCCCAAGTTTCCAAGGACCCGGCCGTATCAAACCATTCCCACGCAATGGTCGAACCACATCGAGCAGGGCGATGGCACGGTCGAGCACCGGGAGCATCTGCATCTCGATCCCCGGGACCCCCGCGAAGACCTGGTGGCAGCCCTGCTCGATGCGCTCGGTCACGAAGGGAGCATCTGCGTCTACTCCGGATATGAACGGGCGATTCTCGAGCGGCTTGCCGAGGCGTTCCCGACGCTCCGCGATGATCTCCTGCGGGTGATCGGGCGCCTCTGGGATCTCTTTCCGATCATCCGCGACCATTACTATCATCCGGGCTTTTCCGGGTCCTACTCGATCAAGGCCGTCCTCCCGGCCGTCGTCCCGACGTTGGGCTACGACGATCTCGACATCCGGGATGGGGGAACGGCCGCACAGGCCTACTATCGTATGGTCTTCGAGGAGACCGACTTGATCGAAAAGATCCGGCTGAGGGAAGCGCTGCTTCAATACTGTGCACGCGACACGCTCGCGATGGTCGAGCTGCGGCGAGCGCTCTATCGTCGGTGTGTGGAGCGATAAGAGGGGGCAGGACCACTCGGTCTTGCTGCCCCTCCAGAATGGGATCCAGGGACGCTTGAGCCGTTGGCCGCTGGCGGCTCAGGGGTGGGAAAAGAGCAAAGCCTGGCTCTGAGGCCCTGAGTTGGTCAGTCCGTTCAAGACCGCTTCATGGGTGAGAGCCTGCACGAGCTGATGCGGGTCTCGCTCGAGCTCCACGCCGGTGGCAATCGTCCCGCCGGACCACAGGACGGCTCCGCTTTCGGTTTCGATGGCTCTGACCACGACCGCGGACACCCCGCCCGCCTTCTCGACCTCCACCAGCACGACGACCTCGGCTCCTGAGAGAAGACCCGAATGAATCAGGCGGGCAGGTGAATCTTCGGGCTGCCCGAGATCCAGGTCGTCCAAGATCAGACCCACCCGATCCCGTTTGATGACGCTGAACCCCAGTTGTTCCAAGTCAGCCATTGCCTGCGCGACCGCGCCCGGGTGTTTCCCGACCACGAGCGTCCGCACGTCGAGCAGGACGGGTGCGGGGCCCAATTCGGTCCGATTCACGACAGCGGGGGCTGAAGGCATCGACGGGGTCTGGAGCGTACAGCCGGCCAGCACGACCGCGCTCATCAGCCCCACGCCCCTGAGCAACCGGAGCCTGTATGGCAGCGAGCCCATGGCGTCTGTCTACAGGTTCGCGGAGGGCGGTGCAACTGGACCTTGGTCTGGACGGCCTTTCCTTGAACCGTCTGCCGGTCCACCCGGCTGACAGGCTCGCTCCTTCCCGGTGATGCCCATCCTCGCCGCGTCCGACAGTGGACGCCGGAGGCAGAGGGTACGATAGGGCGAAGGAGGGGCACATGACACACGTGATGAGACTCTTCGCCGGCGCATCGACGGCGCTTGTCCTGTCGGCTTCGATGCTCTTTGCTCAATCCGGTAGTGGGGGATCCAGCAGCGGTGGATCGGCCATGAGCCCATCCTCGACACCGGGAATGACAAGAGTCCCGGGCGTGCCGAGCGGCGGGCTCCCTCCTGGTCCTCCAGGATCGACCCCCGACTCGCGCCCGCCCATCGGCACGCCGCCAAGTGGAACGTCCGGCACGAGAGATCCGGGTTACGGAGGACCGAGCTCCAACCTTCGCAGCGGATCGACCGATAGTGGACTGGGGACCACGCCCGGAGCGGGCGGCGGCGGGATGGGAGACATCGGTGGAGCTCCGGGCGGACAATGAGCGGCTGGCATTGATGAGGAGTGAGAGTCGCTATTCCACAACTGGTTAGCACGGATACTTCAAGTAACGCTTGAGAGCATCATTGCTTCTCAACGAGGGGCGATGAGATAACAAAAGGGAGCAGGGCGGGAGTTCCGGAACGATGTCTCAGATTCTCAGATGGGTTCTCGGATGGGTGAGGAAGGCGACGCCGTGAAGCCGTTGCGGCTGGAGACGATGTCGCAGGGACCGGCTCAAGCGAAGCTTGGTGTGGCGACAGGGAAGATTCGGTCGCGCCTCGATACTGTGCACGCACGCCTACGAGAGGGGCCCGCCCCTTGTAGGTCCCCATGAAGGGAGCGCACCCTCTTCAGAACCCCCCATTCGAATCTCCCTCCTGTAGTGCTTCGTCTTTCGAACCTGCATGCATCGTTCAGCGCTCAAGGTTCATCGCTGTTTTTTGGCGGAGAGGGGGAGATTCGAACTCCCGGTCCGGTTACCCGGACAGCGGTTTTCGAGACCGCCCGATTCGGCCACTCTCGCACCTCTCCGTGTAGAGACGTTCATCGTGAATCGTTGTTCGTTAAACGTGAATGCGCTCAGCTCTCTTGCCTATCGACTCCCGGTTCACGATTAACGATTAACCATTAACGGGCCTTTGGCTCCTCGCTCCCCGACGTCCTGGCGGAGGCGCCGGAAAAAGCTCTGCATCAGTTCCTGACTTTCCTGTTCGAGGACGCCGCCGACCACCTGAACGCGATGGTTCAGCCGACGTTCACTCGGAATATTGAAGACCGAGCCGCAGGCACCGGCCTTGGGATCGCGTGCCCCGAAGACCAAGCGCGTGATCCGGGCCTGGATGATCGCGCCGATGCACATGGAGCACGGCTCGACGGTGACGTAGAGCGTCGTGCCGGTGAGCCGCCAGGTCCCGAGCCGGCTGGCGGCTTCGCGAATGGCGACCACCTCGGCATGGGCCGTTGGGTCCTGCCAGATTTCGCGAAAGTTGTGCACATGGGACAGCAACCGGTCATCCATCACGATCACCGCCGCAATCGGCACTTCGCCCAGCGCGGGCGCCAGCCTGGCCTTTTCCAAAGCCATCTGCATGAACTCGAGGTCTTTGTCCGTGATGAACGACATGAGAATAAGGTCGAGTCCCTTAGTCAGTGAGATCCGTTGAGTCCGTTAGGAAATACGGATCAAAACGCAAAACGGGCGGTATCATATCACAGGGCGTAGCCCTGCGTTAATCGTTAATCGTGCAAAGTTAATTGTCTCTGCCGGGCTTCTCGTTTAACAAATAACGTATGGTGATTACTAATTTCTGGGCCAGGCCTAAAATGGAGGCCTTGGCCCATGACACAGACGGCGCTGTCGGTTCGGCTCGTCGACGAACGATTGAGACGACATCAGTGTGTGCGGTGCGGGACACCGCATCGGCAGTATCGTCCGGGGGCGCGCACCCGCTGCCTCGCTTGCCGGTGGCGGTATCGACCCGATCGGGTCGCCCGTGAGCTGCAGATCTTGCAGCTCTTCTGCTTGGAGATCTCGGCGCTGCGGACGGCGCGAGAACTGCGCATGAGTCCCTTGCCGATCTGGCAGCGCTTTATGGCCTACCGCCGCTGGATGGCCACGATGGCCGAGACGGAAGCCCGGCCGCTGACCGGGGAACTGGAATGCGATGAGAGCTATTTCGGCGGCCGTCGCCGCGGAGGGCGGCGGGGGCGCGCCCGTGGCCCAAAAGTCATTGTCTTCGGCATCTTGGAACGGCAGGGCCGGGTCAGCACCGTCGTCGTCCCCCAGGCCGATGCAGCGACGCTGATGCGGGAAATCGAACGTCGAGCGCTCAAAGGTGCCGTCTTCTACACGGATCGCTTTAGCAGCTATAAATCCCTGCGGCGCTACGGCAAACACCTGCCGGTCGACCATGGGCAGACCTATGTGCAGCGGGGGCGTCATTACCTTCGCCACATCAACGGCATTGAAGGGTTCTGGAGCTACGCCAAGGAACGCTTGCGCAAGTATCATGGCGTCAGCCGCTTGCACTTCCCGCTCTATCTGAAGGAAATGGAATTTCGGTTCAATCATCGCCGGGATGATCTGTTCGAGTTGCTTGGGACTCACTTGTTGAAGGTCTTGTTCGAGTATCCGATTGGCTATTCCACCTAAGGAAAAAGAGGCCTTGGCCCAAGATTTAGCAATCACCTAACGTATAACGAATCACACCATTCATACTTGCCCCGCCAAGTAGATCTGTCCGGTCGGCTGGGGCCGCCCGCCTTCCGGCTCCAGGCTCACGGCGAATTTCGTGATCCGTGAGAGAGCGGGAAGATTCTTGACGACGATCCGGCCCTTCTGGCCGCTGTCCGGCGTAAAGGTCCCCGCACTGATCGGCTTGTCCACGATCGCCCAGAGTTGGTAGGTCTTCCCGGGCGGCAGGGGCGGCATGTTGAAGGCATACAAGAAGGCCTTTTGAGATTCGCGATCGTAGAGGAGGAACGCGCCCGCGCCCTTGGCGTGTTCCAGCCCGCTCAACGAGACGACGGTGACGTGGGCCGACCGTAGCAAGGTCAGCATGTCGTCACGTTGAGCCAGAGCCTTGCGGAGGCGAGCGGCTTCTTGTTCATGCTTGGCCAACTCGCTCTTGAGGCTGTCGAGCTCGGCCTCCCGCTGAATCAGCCGGTCCTCGGCGTCGCTCAAGGTCCCCAATCGCTCCGTAAACTCCCGGCGAAGCGCCGCCAACGTCTGCTCCTGTTGTGTGAGCTGACCCTGCAGCGCGGCGGTGCGCGCGCTCGCCTCTTGCAGCACCGTCTCGATCTTGGCGCGCAGCTCGCGCTCCGAGACGGCTTCGGTATGCGCGAACCAGGCATAGCCGCCGACCGCCGCGACGAGCACCAAGAGGACGACGGACACAGCGGGCTGCCAGGTCGGCGAGATGAATGGAGTGAGCACGCCGCGCACCCAGCCGCCTAGACGGATGCTGGGTCTGTCGCTCTCGCCCGGGCGGCTCTGCTGGAAGATCCGCCCCAGGAGCTCCGACTTCGGCGGGGGCGTGGCCGCCGGCAGCGCAAACGGCAGCAGCCCGGCGACGCCATGATAATCCTTCACCAAAGCATGGCACGTGGTGCAGCCCGTGAGGAGGTGCGCTTCCACCGCATGGCGTTCTTGGCGGTCCAAGGCCCCGACGGCGTAGAGCGGCAAGGCCTCTTCGATCTGCTCGTGCGTCATGCCGTCAACCGTTCCACGCTCCGCCGAGCGCCGCCCGAAGCTTGCTCATCCCCAACTTGATACGAGTCTTGATCGTGCCGACGGGCTCTTTCAGCCGCTGGGCGATCTCCGTGTGAGACAACCCGTCGTAGTAGGCCAGCTCCAGCGCCTGTCGTTGAGGTGCGGGGAGCTCCTCCAACGCCTTCGTCACGAGCGTTCGCAGCTCGGCGGTCGCCTGGTGCTCGAACGGCGTGGGCTCCGATCCTTCCCGATCCGTTTCAGGCCGATCGTCGATGGATTCGACCGCGCCGTACCCGCGGGACGTCCGCGCACGCAAGCGATCGATCGCCCGGCTCCGCGTGAGCGTGACCAGCCAGGCAAGTGGAGACCCCCGGCGTTCATCATAGCGCACGCTCTTGCGCCAGACCTCGGCATAGACCTCCTGCAGGAGGTCTTCAGCGTCCTGGCGGTCGCCCAGCATCCGCAAGCAGAGTGCGAACAGCACCGGCGCGGATCGATCGTAGAGCTGCCCGAACGCGCGGCGGTCTCCCTTGGCCACCGCGGCCAGCAGGTCTGAATGAAGGGGCTCTGATGCGGATCCTGTCAGCGATTCCACGCGCCGTGCCTGGGTGCCAAGCGAGCGATCGTCACAAGAGGCGCATCATACCATACCCTACGAACGATCCATCCCAACCGATGCGTCCAGAGGGTCCCGGTTGGGATAGATCCAAACGCGGGGCGCCTCCGTAGAGTGCCGTGAGTGAATGAGCCGCCGTGGGGGGCGGCGTTGTCGGCACAACTCTCTGAATGGAGGTGCACCATGCACAGGCAGATCGCACGATGGGTTCTGATCAGCGCATGTCTGACGGCGGCGGGCTGTGCGAGCGAGGGGACGATGACGGGCACGTCTCATCGGGCGGCCGCTCCGTCGCTCTATGAGCGACTGGGGAAAAAAGAGGCGATCACTGCGGTCGTCGACGACTTCGTGGCCCGTGTGGCGAACGACAGCCGGATCAATGGGAAGTTTGCCAATGCCAATCTCCCGCGGCTCAAGTCCCTGCTCGTCGAGCAGATCTGCGCCGCTTCCGGCGGACCATGCACCTACACGGGACGGGACATGAAATCCGCGCACGCCGGCATGGGGATCACAGGGGAGCAGTTCGATGCCCTCGTCGGCGATCTGGTCGCCACGCTGAACACATTCAAGGTCCCGGAACGTGAAAAGAACGAGCTGTTGGGCGCGCTGGGGCCGATGAAGAAGGACATCGTCACGGCGATGTGAGCACATGGGGGTAGGGGATGAGCGGGGTACGTGATAGGGTGTGGGCACCAGAGGATGAGAGATCCTTTCTCTGCCCCTACCACTTACCCCATTACCCCTCTAACCCGTTCTTCTGAGCGCCTGCACGATCACCTCGGCCGCCTCGGCGGCGCCGGTGGGCTTGGGGGCCTGTAACTGCGGCGGGGCGGCCAGGAGGGCGGCTTCGATCGAGGCCGCCCAGCGACCGGCGGCAAAATGCTGGCTCGAAAGCTCGACGGCCCGGCCATAGGCGTGGAGGTAGTCGACGAGCGCGTCTTCATCGACGAAGTTGTAGCGGCGGACGTACACCGTGGGGACCGCGGCGGCGACGGCTTCGATGACGGTCGCATAGCCCGGTTTCGTCATCAGCACGTCGGCGGAAGCCATGATGGTGCGAAAGGCAAAGGGCAGCGGATCCGCGGAGTGGACCCGGGTGAGGGACCCCGGGACCCGCCCGGGGACCACGAAACGGTACCCCTTCATGGCGTCGAGAGCCGGCCAGGGCAGGGTCGTGAGCTCGATGCCTCCGAACCCGACCACGACGATCCGCTCCCCGGAAGTGGCGCCGACCGCCCGGTGGAGGCCGGCCTTGTCGACGTGCACCTCCCCGAGGATGGGTCCCACGTCCACGAGTCGTGGAAACGCCGGCATGGCAATGCCCGGTGCCAGTCGGATCATCATCGCCGCATGGCCGTAGCTCCGCCGAATCGCTTGGACGAGCTGTTCTTGCTCGTCGTCCCCCGGCGTTTGCAGGCGCACCAAGACCTGATCCCACGAGATCGAGCTCAGACCCACCGCCGGGATCCCGCAGTGTCGGGCGGCTTCCAGGGCCAGATAGGGAATGTCGGCCAGCACCATGGCGGCCGCTCGGCTTCGGAGCGCCTCGCATTCCTGCTCGAGGCGCTGCGCCCACGTCTCATGAAAGACGCGATGCGCCGCCCACGTCGCGGCGACGTCGATGTGGAGCGGCCCCTGCTGCACGCATCCGACATCCTGCTCGCCCGGGAGAAGCTCCCAGGGAAGACGAAGCCGCCCGCGAAAAAAGCTCGCCGGGGTCGTCGTGCGCAGGATCGCCGTGGCGCCCGGGATGCGATCGGCCAGCTCGTTCAGCACCGGGACCACCTGTGCCGCGTGGCCGAACCCGTGGCCCGAGATGGCACACCAGATCAGCGGCATGGCCCGGTGCGATCACGCTTGGCCCGCAGCGCCGCGAGCGTCCGGCTCTCGGCCTCTCCGGGCCAGCCGTGTCGCTCGGCGAGCAGGAGGAGCCGCTCCAGACATCGGGCGGCCGAAATGAGGTCCCCGCGGCGCTGATAAAGCTCGGCCAACAGGCGGAGGGCACCCGCCTCTCCTTGAGGATTGCCGAGCTTGATGAAGTGCTCGGAGGCATTGTTGAGGCACTTTTCAGCTTGGCGGTCGTCGCCGGCGCTCATCAACACGCGGCCGAGTTGGCCGTAGGTGACGGCCAAGCCGTCTTCGTTTCCGACCCGGCGATGATAGTCGAGGGCGCGTTGGAAGTGTCGGGCGGCCGACTCGCGGTCGCCGTCGCGCTCCGCCAAGAGGGCGAGATTCGAATAGAGGATGCCGAGCGAACGATGGTCGTCGAGGGGCTCGAGCAGCGCGAGCGCCTCGAGATAATAGGCGCGCGCCTGTTCGCGGCGGTCCGACTCGAGCGACACGTTTCCGAGGTTCACCAGGGTTTGCCCGATCGCGAAGGGGTTGGGCGAGGGACGTTGAAGGGCGAGCAGCTCTTCGTAGCACCGGATGGCGAGGTCGTGCTCGCCCAGCATGGCATAGACGTTCCCGAGGTTCCCCAGGGATTCGGAGAGCGCCGCCGCGTCCGCACTTCGTCGATCGTCCTCGAGGGCACGCTCGTAGCAGGTCCGGGCCCGAGCCAGGTCGCCCCGGTGGAGAAAGATGCGGGCCTGATGCTTGTCGCCGTCGGACACGCCGCCTCCGTCAATCGCCTCCCTTGAACACATCCGCGTCGTAGTCGTCGTCATCATCGTCCGCCAGCCCCAATGCGGCGCGGAAGGACCGGTGCAACTCCGCGACCTGTCCTGCGGCCTCGCCGTCCGGCCCCCAGGCGGCCAGGTAGCGCTCGCACAATCGCACCCCGGTCTCGCAATGCTGCGGGATCGTCTCCTCGGTCAGTTGCTGCCACGTGATGAAGATCAAAAACTCCTGCAGGGGACGCACGGACGGGTGGCGGTCGCCGATGGCGTGGAGGCGATGGAACGCCGCCGACGCGTGCGGGCCCGCGGTCGAGGAGAAGACCGCCTCGGCGTCGAGGACCGATTCGAGGTCCGCGCCCAGCTCGTGTTCGTGTTGAAGGCGCCGTAAGGCCCGCTGTGCGGCGATCGACGGATCGAAGGTCATGGCCGACTCCGGAGGCCCAGCATACCCATCGGACTCCGACCGGTCAATCAACACGGCGGCGTGATCGATCGGACGGCGTTTACTTTCCGGGACGCGCCTCGGTAGACTGGGCGCATGGCGGACACTACTGCGGCCGGCACGTCTGCGGCCGAGACCGACGCGCGCGTGCTGCAAGCGATCGGGTACCATCAGCAGACCAAGCACCACTTTTTTCGATACGCCCGTTCCCGCGGGTATCTCGACTGGGCCAATCAGCCGAATCCATTTCGGCGGTATGCCGGCGCTCCGGAGCATCGGTTGCCGATCCTGCGCGTGAACCAAGAGCCTCGTCCGCCGCGGTACGACGCTCTGTATCAGGCGGGAACGGTTCCCGCGCAGGCGCTCACGCTCCACTCGCTGTCGCGGCTGTTCGCCTATGCACTGGCCATTACCGCCTGGAAGGAGGCCGGCGGCGTGCGGTGGGCGCTCAGGAGCAACCCGTCGAGCGGGAACCTCCATCCGACGGAAGGCTACCTGCTGATCGATCGTCTTCCCGGATTGGCCGACCACCCGGCCTTGTACCACTATGCGCCGCAACACCATCTCCTCGAGCGTCGCGCCGACTGGGCTCCCGAATCGTTCCGGCGGCTGATGCACGCCTTTCCGCCGCAGGCGTTCCTCGTGGGTCTGACCTCCATCCACTGGCGCGAGTCCTGGAAATACGGGGAGCGGGCCTACCGCTATTGCCAGCACGACGCGGGCCATGCCGTCGGCGCGCTTCGGATCGCCGCGCAGGCGCTTGGATGGCACATGATCCTGCTGGAGGATCTGGCCGACGGCGAGATCAGCCTCTTGCTGGGCCTGGACCGTGACGGCGATTATCACGAGGCCGAGCGGGAGCAGCCGGACTGCCTGGCGGTCGTGTGTCCGGAGCATGAAGACGAGCGCGTGCTTCCGCTCGGCCTGCCTCACGACGACGTCCGCCACCTCCAGGCTGGGCGTTGGTATGGGACGGCCAATCGGTTGAGCCGTGGAGAGCCGGATCCTTGGGACATCATCGACGTCGTCACGCAGGCCTGTGAGAAGCCGCCGACCGGCCCGACCACCTGCCGGTTGGGTGGGGCTCTTCCCCCCGCTCCGGTCGCAGGACTTCATCGGCCGGTCTCGGCCGGCGAGATCATCCGGCAGCGGCGGAGCGCGCTGGCGTTCGACGGAAAGACATCCGTTCCGGCCCCGACGTTCTTCGCAATGCTGACGCGGGTGATGCCCCATGCCGACCGCCCGCTGTGCCGACGGCCGATGCCGTGGGACGGCATGCCATGGGAGCCGGCGATCCATCTCGGTCTGTTCGTGCACCGGGTCGACGGGATCCCTCCGGGCTTGTACTGTCTCGTCCGTGCCCCCTCGGCCGGGCCGGAGCTGCGGGAGGCGATGCACGGCGAGTTTCTGTGGGAACGGCCGCCCGGCTGCCCCTCCGACTTGCCGCTCTTCCTCTTGCAGGACGGCGATGCGAGGGACCTCGCAACGCAGGTGAGCTGTCATCAGGACATCGCCGGACAGAGCTGCTTTTCCTTGGGAATGATCGCCGACTTCGAACGAACGCTCCAGCAAACGGGCGCATGGTTTTACCGCCGGCTGTTTTGGGAGACCGGGGTGATCGGCCAGGTCCTCTACCTCGAGGCCGAGGCGGCCGGCCTCCGTGCGACCGGCATCGGGTGCTTCTTTGACGACCCGGTCCATCAAGTCTTTGGCCTCCAGGACCTACGCTATCAGTCCTTGTATCACTTCACGATCGGCGGGCACGTCGAGGATCCGCGCTTGACCACCTTGCCGGCGTATGAGGAAGAGGTTGAGTCCGTTAGGTCCGTTTCGTCGGTTTAGTCCGTTGAATTCAACGACTGAACGGAACTAACGGACCGAACGGACCTAACCGACCCAACGGGGCTCCACATGTACAAAATCAAAAAGAAGCCGACCAAATCCGACAAGGCGCCGGTCCTGTACAACATCATCGAGGACTATACCGAGTTCGACCCGCCGGGGAACGTGACCGTTTGTGCCATGACCGAGCGCGAAGACCTCCCGGGGCACGCGCGAGTCTTGGCGGAAAGCTATGAGATCCCCGTCGAGACCATGACGCGGTTGTTGACCGAGGGCGGTGTGTATGTCTATCCGCAAACCGGCCTCCTCGTGACGCAAGGTCTCTTTGCCTGCCGCATCGATCCCACGGGCGCGGCGCCCAAGCAGACCTGGATGCTCGACGTCATGCAGTATGCGGAAGCCGAACAGCTCGTGCGCTCCTATGGGCTGTCGCTGGAAGACGCGAGCGCGCGGGTGTTCCATCGGACGCTCCCGCCGGAGCTGAAGGAACGGTTGGCACAGAAGAACCTGGGCTTGGACGACAGCACGTTGGAGCGCGCCGTCGCCAAGGGCGGGGACATCACCTACATCGACTTCCGGAAAGATTGGTCACCGCACTTCAAACGGTTGTGCATCATGCCGGACGGGCGGTTGGTGGAAACCGGAGGGCTCGGCGAGTTTGCCGCGCTGCACGGGGTGTCGATCAGCGAGGCGAAGCGACTGGTGGAACACGGCGGCATCCTCGAGGTCGGTGAGGGTGAGGTCTTGGCCTGTCAGATCGTCAATGCCCAGCCGACCGTGGCGCGGTTCAATCGGCGGCAGTACGACAAGGCCAAAGAGATTGCGGCAGCCAAACAGATCCACATCATGGACGCCCTCAGCGAAGTCGGACTGGCCGATCCGGCCATGATGCGAGCGCTCAAGCGGCTCGAGCAACGGATCCCCTGACGTTCCTGCCACACTTCGGCCGGGACCGTACAAAATCGTGCAGGACCCCTCCGGCCACCCACCGGCGCGCCACGGCAATTTCCCGCATGCTTCCGCCCGGTTCCTCTCGCCGTTTCCCTTTCGACGCCGGGCACACAATTTGCCCATTAAGTGCGTGATGCATCCGGCATCGAGCAACAAGAAGACTTCGAGCATCGGCGTGATCGCCGGGCTGGTGGCGCTCAGCGGGGCCTTCATCGTGCTCGGGGTGTCAAACCCGGCACTGCCCGACTACGAGGCCCAGGTCTTGACCGAGGCGGCCAAGCACCGGCAGAGCCCCTCCGATGCCATGCTCGCATCCGTCCTCCAGTCGATCTCGCTCCCGCGCGGTCAGGAAGGGCCGAACACGGCCACCCCGGTCTCGCTGCTCGCGAACCGGACCAAGCGCGCCAATTACGTCGTGTTCTCCGTCTACACGACCGAATACGATTATTGCGAGAGCAGCACGCGGGCGGTGGGTCGGTCGCTGGGGATTGCCGGGAAGTTCTACACGCTGGAAAAGGGAGAGTGCCCGAGCCAGAGCTAGATCGAGATCCGGGCTTCTATCGATCGCCCCCGGAGACCACCGACGGCTTCGTCACCGGTCCCGCCGCCAGCCTCGCCTGAATCGCCTCTTCCCATTCGATCTGCTTTTCTCGGTTCAAGCCGTGATTCGTTTCGGAATCGTACTGCACGTTCAGGCGCGTGGCCACCGAATTGAGCAGCATGAGCATCGCCTGGGGGTCCCCGCCGTTCGCCAGCGAGAGGTTCGCTTCCCGCGCTAATAAGCAACTGATCGTGAAATGCAACTGCTCATGGCGGAGGAGCCGGGCCGAGAACCGCGACAAAAACGGGTTCCACGCGTAGGCGAAGTCCGAGCGGACCCACGACAGTCTCGGATCGAACTCCGCCAGGATCCGCGCCGATGGACCCTGGATCAAGCGGAAGCGCACCGCCGTTTCCGCCGCACGCCGGCCGCGCACCCCTTTCGGGGTAAAGTCCTCCCAGGTCAGCAGTCGATCGGGAATGCAGGTCGGATGTTCCGGAGGATCGGCGACCCAGTGCATCGTCGACGTGCATCCGCTCAGAGCCCAGAAGCAGATTGCCAGGACGGTCAGTCTCTGCGCCCCGTTCACCTCACCACCCGGCAGCGCCGCAGCCAGGGCCGCGATCACCCCTCCCGCTGTTTCACCTCAGGACATCTTTCCATCCGACAGTAAGCAGATTGTAAGCCGCATCCGGGTGGGACTCAACCGTGCCCTTGACCGGAATGCGCTAACTCGCTAGGCTACCATCACTTTTTCGCCAACCAGAAGGAACTGCGCGATGCAAGAGGAGAGGGTGGGTGTACTCGTCGTCGACGATGAGCCGGAAATGCGCTCGCTGGTACAGGAGGTTCTTCAGGAGCACGGGTACAGCGTCGAGGTCGCGGAAAGCGGCCGTGAGGCGCTCAAACGCCTGAGTGAACAAGGCTACGGCGTCGTCGTCACCGATCTGCGTATGAAGGAAATGCAGGGCATCGAGTTGCTCTCCGAGATCAAGCGCTCCTATCCGGACGTCAATGTCATCCTCATGACCGCATTCGGGTCGGTGGAGACGGCGATCGAGGCGATGAAACAGGGGGCCTACGACTACCTCACCAAACCGGTCAAGAACGAGGAGTTGGTGCTCGTCACTGAGCGTGCCGCCAGGGATGCCGCGCTGCGCCGCGAGGTCGGGCGCCTGCGCCGGGAAGTCCTCAAGGAGTACAGCTTTCATCAGATCCTGGGCAAGAGCAAGGCGATGCGGGATCTCTTCGATCTCATCCGGCGCGTGGCCGACAGCCCGACGAACGTGTTGATCACCGGCGAGAGCGGCACGGGCAAGGAGTTGGTGGCCAAGGCCATCCATTACAACAGTGATCGGCGGGACGCGCCGTTCGTCCCCGTGAACTGCGCGGCGATCCCCGAGGCTTTGCTCGAGAGCGAGCTGTTCGGCCACGTCCGAGGCGCGTTCACGGATGCGAAGGCCGACAAGCGCGGATTGTTCGAAGAGGCGCACAAGGGCACCCTGTTCCTGGACGAAATCAGTGAATTGCCCCTCATGCTGCAGGCGAAACTGCTGCGCGCGATCCAGGAGCACGAGATCCGCCGGGTGGGGGCCACGCGGCCGGTCTCGGTGGACGTCCGGATCATCGCCGCGACCAACCTGAATCTCACGGAGGAGGTCAAGGGGAAGCGGTTCCGTGAGGATCTGTACTACCGCCTCAACGTCATCGAGATCCGGCTGCCGCCGCTCCGCGAGCGCAAGGAGGACATCCCCTTACTGGTCGAGGCGTTTTTGCGCCGCTGCGCGGAAGCGGGCCGGAAACCGGTGCAGGGCATTTCGGAGCCGGCCCTGGCGCTCTTGATCGACTACCAGTGGCCGGGCAACGTCCGTGAGCTGGAGAACGTGATCGAGCGGGCCGTCACGCTCACCCGCGGCGAGAAGATCGTGCCCGAGGACCTTCCCACCGCGGTCCAAGGAGCGCGCGGCGAGCGCCGCGTCATCGATGACGCGGCGGAACGCACCCTCCCCCTCGCCGATGTCGAGAAGGAGTACATCTTGCGCATCTTGGAGAAGACGGGCGGCAACAAGTATCAGGCGGCCCACGTCCTCGGTATCGATCGTAAGACGCTGTATCGGAAGCTGGCCGAGATCGAAGGCAAAGGAGCCGAGTAGTGGGGGTGTCGATCGCTCGAGAAGCCTTTCCAAGGCTCGTGGGCCGGGTCGCCGGATATGCGATGGTCATCGTCGATCCGGAAGGCCGTATCGCGACCTGGAACCTCGGGGCGGAGCGCATGACGGGCTACACGGAGACGGAAATCCTCGGGCAGCCGATCGCCCGGCTCTACCCGGACGAAGACATCGCGACCGGCAAGCCCGATCGCGTCCTGCGGGCAGCCGAGCGCGAGGGGCGCTTCGAAGAGGAGGGCTGGCGGATTCGCAAGGACGGCAGCCGATTCTGGGCGGACGTCGCGGTGACGCCGATCCGTGAAGACGACGGGACTCTGCTCGGGTATCTGAAGATCACGAAAGATCTCAGCGAGCGTTACCGTGCGGAGGAGCGTCTGCGACTCACCGTCGAAGCGTCGCCGAGCGGGATGGTGATGGTCGATCAGCGCGGGACGATCCTTCTGGTCAATCACCAACTCGAGCAACAGTTCGGCTACGAGCGGGAAGAACTGATCGGACAATCCATCGAAGTCCTCGTGCCCGCGAAGTTCCAGTCCTCGCATCCGACCGACCGCAGCCGGTATGTTCATTCCCCGAGCGCCAGGCCGATGGGACACGGGCGCGACCTGTACGGCGTCCGCAAAGACGGCAGCGAATTCCCGGTCGAGATCGGGCTCAATCCCGTTCGAACGACGGAAGGGCTCTTGGTGCTGGCCTCGGTCGTCGACATCACCGAGCGAAAACGGGCGGAAGAAGCGCTGCGTGAAAGCGAACGGGTCCACAAGACGTTGCTCTCGAATCTGAGCGGGATGGCCTACCGCTGCCGCAACGACAAGGACCGGACGATGGAGTTGGTGAGCGATGGATGCCTCCAGCTCACCGGGTACCACCCGGCTGAGCTCGTCACCGGTCGATCGCGCTCGTTCGGCGACCTGATCCACCCCGAAGACCGCCAGACGGTCTGGGAGTCCTTTCAGAAGAGCCTGGTCGAGAAGCGGCCCTTCAGCATGGAATATCGGATCGTGGCCGCCGATGGAAGCACGAAATGGGTCTGGGATCAGGCCCAGGGCGTATTCTCGCCATCGGGCGAGCTGCTGGCGGTGGAGGGCTTCATCACCGACGTGACGGAACGGCGGCAGGCGGAAGCGGCGCTGAAGCTCAGCGAGGCCCGCTTCAAGGCCTTCATGGACAACAGCCCCGCCGTCGCGTTTCTGAAGGACGAGCAGGGGCGTTATCTCTATGTGAACCGCCCGTTCGAGTTGCGGTTCAAGAAATCCGAACAGGATTGGCGAGGCAAGACGGACGATGAGCTGTGGCCGCCGGAAACCGCGGCACAGTTTCGACGGAACGACCGTGAAGCGCTGGAGGCCACGGATCCCATCGAAGGGATCGAGGCGGTCGCCGGTCCCGACGGCGAGGTCCAACATTGGCTGGTGTTGAAGTTCCCGGTGCCGGATGCGTCCGGAGGACGATACTTGGGCGGGGTGGCGGTCGAAGTCACGGAGCGCAAGCGGCTCGAGGAACAGCTCCGGCGGACGGAACGCCTGGCCGAATTGGGGACGCTCGCTTCCGGCATGGCGCACGAAATCGGGACCCCTATGAACGTGATCCTGGGGCGCGCCGAACATTTGATGCAGCGGGCCGCCGATGAACGCACGAAGAAGGGGCTCGAAATCATCATCACCCAGGTCGAACGCATCACCAAGATCATGAACCAACTCCTGACGTTTGCGCGCCGGCGTCCGACCGACCGGCGTCCGGCCGATCTGCGCCAGATCATCGCCGACACGCTTGAAGTGGTTCACGAACGCACCAGCCGCCATCGGATCCGGATCGAAACCCGGTATCAGGAGCCGCTGCCTCTGGCGTCGGTCGACCCGGACCAGATGAGCCAGGTCCTCCTCAATCTCATCATCAACGCAATCCACGCGATGCCGAACGGCGGCATCTTGACCCTCGGTTTGGCGCGCCATGACCGGAGCTTGACGTTGACGGTGGCGGACACCGGGCACGGGATTCCCCAGGCGGACCTCGGCAGGATCTTCAACCCCTTTTTCACGACCAAAGAAGTCGGGAAAGGCACGGGCCTTGGCCTGACCGTCGTACACGGGATCGTCCAGGAACACGGGGGCTCGATCGAGGTCGCGAGCGAGGAAGGGCGGGGGACGACGTTCACGATCACGCTGCCGATCGACGGTGCGTCGTGACTCCCGGGCCAATGGCCCAGCCGTCCGTCTACAGACTAACGGACATAACGGACCCAACGGACCTAACCTAACCAACTGACGTAACGCCCCTGTAGCGTATCGCGCCAGGTCTCTCCCGCCCAATGTGGTGTTAGGCTGCACTCCCGGCCCTCCCGGAGTCCCTGCCGATGGGGACAAGGGGGAAAAATGGGCCGAAACGACACCACCGCTCAGGCACGGGCTTTGCTGTTACTGCAGGCAACGATCTTAGGTAACGATCTATGGAATATATGGAAACTTCCCAGACCGACAAGAGGAGTATCGTGACACCCAATCCCGCTCTCGTATTGCTCGTGGTGGAGGATGATCACGCGATGCGCAGTCTGCTGTGCGATGAGCTGTGGGACATGGGATATCGGATCGTCGAAGCGGCCGATGGCGACGAAGCGCTGCAACGATTGGACGACCTCACGCCCGATCTGATCCTCACCGACCTCCGGATGCCGGCCGGCGGGCTGGATTACGTCGCTCGACTTCGGACCTTGTCGCCGTCTTCCCCGATCATCCTCATGACCGCGTTCGGCGACGCAATCACGAAGGCCGAGGCCCTTCGGCAGGGGGTGTCGGCGTACTTCGACAAGCCGGTGCGGATCTCCGAGCTCAAGAGCGCCATCCGCCATATCTTGGCAGGACGTGACGGGCCCCCCGGCGCGGCCCATGCCTGAGCCGCCCGTCGTCGCACAGAGAGTCGAGATGAGAGAGATGGCCGGATCTCCATCAGTCCCTCCTCCCAGGTCGATCAAGGACCCGATCCTTGCCGCACGGATCGAAGCCCTGCAGCTGCTCGCCGCACAGATCTCGGAACACGTCATGGTCTTGGGTCCGGACCTGACGATTCTGTACGCGAACCAGGCGGTCTGGAAATCGGCGCCTCACCGGGCGGGTGATGGAGAGCCGAAATGCTATGAGACGTTTTCAAGCGACCCCGAAGCGTGCCGCACCTGCCCGGCGACGGAGGTCTTCCAAACCGAGACCATCCGGTCGGCTTCATCCGATGAGGAGGCGAGAGCCTGCGGGATTCATCAAGCGCTGCCGCTGCAAGCCAGCGAAGGCCGGACGCAATCGGTCCTCGTGTTGCTGAAGCCCTTGTCTCTGCCTCGGAATGGCGCACCCGGATCCGCGGCGACGGCCGATCAGGTCGGAAGCGACCGGCTGGGGGAGCTCATCGGGCGCAGCGTTGCCATGCGGCGGCTGTTCGAGATGCTTCGCCTCGTCGCCGACAGTCAGGCGACCGTGCTCGTGCAGGGCGAGAGCGGGACCGGCAAGGAGTTGGTGGCCAAGACCGTGCACCGCTTGAGCCCGCGACGTGACCGGCCCTTCATCGTCGTCGATTGCGGGGCGCTGCCGGAGACGCTGCTGGAAAGCGAGCTGTTCGGCCACGTCAAAGGTGCGTTCACCGGGGCGATCGCCGGCAAGGAAGGCCTGTTCGAAGCGGCGAACGGCGGCACGCTCTTCCTCGATGAGATTGCCGACACCTCCCCGCAGTTCCAAGCCAAGCTGTTGCGCGTGCTTCAGGAGGGGGAGGTGAAGCCGGTCGGCAGCACGCGGTCGGTCAAGGTGGATGTCCGAGTCATTTCGGCGACCAACAAGGATCTCTTCGACCTGGTGAAGGCCCGCGCCTTTCGCGAAGATCTCTATTATCGGCTGGCCGTCCTCCCCATCGCCTTGCCGGCGCTGCGGGAACGGGCGGATGATATTCCGTTGCTGGTTCGACACTTCGTCGAGTCCGCCTGCATCCGCCATCGTCGGCCGCTCAAGGAGGTGACGGACGAGGCGCTCCATCGCTTGATGGAAGCCCCCTGGCCGGGCAATATCCGCCAACTGCAGCATGTCGTCGAGCGGGCCATCGTGACCTCCACCGAGCCGCGCCTGACGGCGGCCGATTTTTTCGGCGCCTCGGTCTCGGACGTCGCCGAAACCGACCTCCCGAGCATCACCAGACAGGCCGTGCGGTCGGCCGAGCGGGCTCGCATCCTCGAAGCCTTGCGCCATGCAGACGGGAACCGCGTCAAGGCGGCCCGCTTACTGAACATCAGCCGCGCCAGCCTCTATAACAAGCTCAAAGCCTACGGCATCGAACCGAGCAGCTTCTAGCTCCCGTTGGTGCCCGCTCCCCTTGACCTTCTTCTGACCGGTGCGTTCGGTCTCGGACTACAGCATACGAATCAGGAGCCGATTGCCGGCCGCGGCCGCGCCTTTTACAAGAAGAACAAAGGACGGGTCTGTCGATACGTCAACAGGAGGCACCATGGGAATGCCAGGAGTTCCAGCAGAAGGGTTGAAAACGGTCGGACAAATCACCCCGACGAACGGCGTCCGGTTCCGCTCTGATCAGGAGGCAGCCGATATCGCCACCGAATTGGTTCGGGAGCGGACGACGGGAGCGCCGGTGGTGGATGCCCAAGGACGCATCGTCGGGTTCATCAGCGAGATCGATCTACTCCGTGCGGCGAGAGGCGGGTGCGACCTGCGCAAGCTCCGGGCCGAAGACATCATGACGCGTTGCCCGATCTCCGTCAGCGAGCACACGACCATCTCGGAGGCCATCGATATCATGGACGCCTGTCATCTCTTGAACCTGCCGGTCCAACGAGAGGGCCAGGTGAGCTATTCGGTCACACGCCACGATCTGCTCCGGGCCACGATCGGCTTTGGCTCCGACATGGAGGCGTTCGGTCACAGCTAACCGCACGACGCGACTCCCCCGCGGGCTCGCGCTCCAGGGTGCGAGCCCGCGCGTCTTCTCGGCCACCCTTCGCCTGAGCCTGCTTCATCACCTCACGTGCATCACCTTCTTGTCGTTGCTTTCCGCTCGTGAGAAGCCTGCCCCCTCCCGCCACAGTTCCGATCTCGGCTGTCTAAGTTGTTAGACAGCGCTAAGGGCCTGATTTCTCAGATCCTCTTGCCAGGTCTCCACCGCTGCTGTCCAACCCTGTGGAACTTTGCCTGTCCCCGCATGATGCGCTCTTCCGCCTCAAGACACCAGAAGTGGCCGTCGTGCTGCCGCTTTTCCTCGTTCCACGGTTGATGATCCCCGGCGGCACGCATGTTGCGGAGTCCACTGCAAGCCGGTGAAGGGTTGGGTACATAGGACCGGCCTCCGTATGACCCGCCCGACGAAAGAAGGGAACGCCCTTCACCGGCCCCTTCCTCAAGAGGAAGTGATGAGTGATGAACGGTGAGTGATGAATGAAAGGCACATTCAGCGTCCGCCACTCGTCAACGACATGCAATTCTTCGAGGCCGTCACGACACTCAGAGGATCGAGGAACTGAACTTCATTCAGTTCATCGTTCATCACTCATCATTCATCATTGGTTCACAGAAAGGAGGCCATCTGATGAGTAGTAGGCGTTCACAAGACAGACGCGTGGCCACGCCCGTGGCCAGGGGTCTGCAAGCCGCGGTGCTGGCGGGCAGCCTGGCTGCCTGGCCGGTTCTGGCGGCGGGGCCCGGCGATCAGTCCCACCAGGGGCATGCCACGCCGACCTCGATGCCGGGTTGGACTCAGGCATTGAAGGGACAGACGGTGGTGGAAGAGGCCCTGGAGGGACGGGCCGGCCGCTCCGAACAAGTCGAGCTTCAGCACCATCGGCTCATGCGCCAGATGGAGCAGCAGATGTCGAGCCAGGCGCAATCCCAATGGACATCGGGCGGCTACAACGGCATGTCGATGATGCACCAATACATGGGACAGGACGGGTCGAGCTTCCTGCTCATGTCCGACAACAAGGCCGAGCCGGTGTCGCTCTCGGGCGGCAAGTGCCCGGCCGCCGTGCCGACGAAGCACTACGACGTGTCGATGATCAACGTCGAGATCACCTTGAACCGGTGGCAGGACTACTACCCCGGGTACATGTACGTCTTGACGGAGCACATCGACAAGGTTCGAGCCGAGGAGGCGAAGAACAAGGCGGCGCGCGAGAAGGAGTGGGATCCAGGCGCGGTGAGCACGGGGTTGCAGGGCGACATGATCCAGCCCCTGGTCATCCGCGGCAATCAGGGCGATTGCATCAAGATCACGCTCCGCAATCGGATGCAGGATGAGGCGGGCAGCCTGCACATCCAGGCCTCCAGCATGGTCGTGAGCGCGAGCGGCAAGGCGGCGACGACCACCAACCCCGATTCGATCGTCGAGCCGGGGAAGAGCGTCGAATTGGAGTGGTACCTGCATCCCGGCATCCAGGAGGGGGTGCGGCAGTTCCACTCATACAGCAACGACCGTGAGCTGACGGTGCTCGGGTTGTTCGGCGCGTTCGTCGTCGAGCCCAAAGGGTCCAAGTACTTGGAGCCGCTGGGAACCGGCGCGGCGACGGAGGCCAAGAGCGGATGGCAGGTCATGATCGACAACGGGTCGGGACCCGACTTCCGCGAGCACGTGATCTTCTATCACGAGATCGGTGACGAAGCCTTCCGGCCCTTGAACAAGAAGGGCGACTTCCTTCCGCAGCGCGATCCGCTGACCGATGCCTACCGTCCGGGCGGCCGGGCGTTGAACTATCGCAGCGAGCCGTTCGGGATCGACGAGATGCACCTGCAGCACGAATACTTCGGGTTCGAGGATGAGTCGTTGGCCTACAGCGCCTATACGTTCGGCGATCCGCCGACGACGATCCCGCGCGCCTACCTGGGCGATCCCGTCAAGTGGCGGATCGTACACGGCGGCTCCGAAGTGTTCCATTCCCACCACCCCCACGGCGGATCGATCCGCTGGCCGCGCAGCCCGCGCGCCGTGGATCAGGAGCTGTGGGCGACGGCGAAGGACGGCCCGGTGAAATATCCGGTCGTCCGCACGAAGACGGACCGCGTGGACGTCGAAGTGATCGGACCGTCGGAAGCCCTCGATCTGGAGAACGAGTGCGGATCGGGGCTCTGCCAGCAGTTGGCGGGCGACTTCCTGTTCCACTGCCACGTCGCGCACCACTACGTGGCCGGCATGTGGGGCTACGGCCGCACGTACAACACGCTGCAGGTCGGCCAGTCTCACACCGACACGATGCCGGATCTCCGGGAGCTGCCGGATCGGGCGGGCCGGATGAAGGTCGGCGTGACGTCCGATCAACTGGTCGGGAAGACCGTCGATTGGTTCGGGAAGACCTTCAAGATCGTGGACAAGAACCAGAAGACCGATTGGAAAGCGGGCATCGTCACCATCAAGGACTGGGTCGAGATGCAGGTGCCGACCATGGGCAAGCCCGGTCACAAGGACGATGAGCGCGGCCAGATCCTGGCCTACGACGCCACCGTGTGGGACTGGAAATGGGACGGGAATCGGGCGCTGGGCGAGCGTGAAAGCACCGCCCAGAATCCGAAGTACCCGGCGGCCGCCAAGTGGGACGACAGCACCCGGCCGGCGATTCTCTTCGAGCCGAAGACCGGAAAAGTCTCCTTCCCGCTCGTGAAGCCGCACTTCGGCAAGCGCATCATGTTCCCGCCGAACCACAACGGCGCACCGTGGCTGGAGCAGATCCACCAGGATGCGAACGGCGAGCGGACGGCGGAACCGGCGCAACCCGGCGAGCAGGGGCGTTGGAGCCTCTGTCCGGAGAACGCCAACCGCAAGTTCTACAACCTGCACTTCATTCGGCTGCCGATCACCCTGTCGAAGCCGCAGGGGAAGGAGCCCGCGATCACCGACAAGGATGGCTTGATCTACGTCATCCACGAGGAAGAGCGGGCGATCCGGGCCAATGACGATCTCAAGTATCCCGCGGTCATCCGGGCGAACGTGTATGACTGCGTGGACGTGCTCCTGACCAGCGAGTGGGATGACGACGACTACACCAACTTCCAGTCGTCAAAGATCAACATCCATCCCCACTTCATGCAGTTCGACAACCAGGCGTCGGACGGCGTCATCAGCGGGCTCTCCTACGAGCAGTCCATGCGGCCGTTCACGATGCTGGAGAAGAAGGGCAAGCACGGCTTGCCGGCGCCGATGAACACGGTGTTGACCGAGGCGGCCAAGAAGGGCGCCAAGTCCATCACGGTGAAGAACGCGGCGCAGTTCCACCTCAACACGGAGCTCCTCGTCGGCGCGGATTGCCTGCAGCCGAGCAAGGATGACTCCAGCGCCATCAAGCGCGACGTCTCCTGCTCGGAGGTGGCGCGGATCAAGGAGATCAAGGGCAATACGATCACCTTCTCTCAGCCCTTGAAGTACGATCACCCGAAGAACGACATCGCCACGGTCGAGTTCGTGCGGTACCGGTGGTGGGTCGATTCGGATCTCGGGACGGTCTTCTGGCACGACCACGCCTTCGGCGCCACCACCTGGCCGCACGGCGGGTTCGGCAGCGTGATCATCGAGCCCTACGGCTCGACCTACCACGATCCGAAGACCGGCAAGACGGTCTACAGCGGCCCGATCGCCGACATCCATACGACGGAACCGATCGGATACGGCGTGAACGGCAGCTTCCGTGAATTGATGGTGTCCATCCACGACACGGTGCCCCATACCGTGAACACGGTGGAGGCGGGGAATCCGCCCGGACAGCCCATCGAAGTGGCGCTCGAGGCCGGGAAGACGGTGTCGTTCGCGATGCCGGAGAAGATCTTGGCGGCGCCGAACAAGTACATCAACGGCGGGACGCATACGACGGGGAGCGGCTTGAATTTCCGCGCCGAGCCCTTTGCCCAGCGTCTGGCCAACAATCCGGATACCTCCAAGCTGTTCAGCAGCGCGATCCACGGAGATCCCGATACGCCGCTCCTCCGCGCGTACGTCGGGGACACCGTGGTGTTCCGCCTGCTGCATCAGCTCATGAACGAGTCGCACGTCTGGACCATCGCCGGCCATACCTTCCTCACCGAGCGGTATGCCGGGGACGCCAATCGGAAGAACTCGATCCACGTCGGGATCGCCGAGCGGTATGACCTGGTCACCAAGGCGGGCGGCTTCCAAGGCATGCCGGGAGACTACATCCACTTCAACGGCCGAAGCTCCCACTTCGCCGAAGGGGGATGGGGCATCTTCCGCGTGTTGGACAAGCCGGTGGCGGATCTGAAGCCGCTGCCGTCGGGAACGAAGTCCGAGGAAATCCCGGCGGTGTCGAAGTCCGTGTGTCCGGCCGATGCCCCGGTGAAGACGTTCAACGTAGTGGCGTTGGACCGCCCGTTGAACCTGAATCCGAAGGCCCCGGACGCGATCGAGGTGGACTTCGAGCGCAAGATCGAAATGCGCGTGCCGGAAGGCAAGATCTTCGCGCTCGAGGATGAAGTGACCAAGGTGGCCGGAAGCGTGATGCCGAACCCGCTCACGCTCCGCGTCAACCTCGGCGACTGCGTCAAGGTCAACCTCAAGAACAAGATGAAGGACAGCCGGGCGTCGTTCTTCGCGCCGGGCTTGGCCTTCGATCCGAAGGACAGTCTGGGCCTGAACGTCGGGAACAATCCCGGCGACCAGACCATCGCCTCGGGTGAAGCGCGGACCTACACCTACTACGCGCACCCTGAGAACAAGGAGACGACGTCGTTGGTGTGGGACGGCGGCAACATCGTGACGAATCCGCGCAACGGCTTGTTCGGCGCGGTCATCGTCGGACCTCGCGGGTCGCTGTATCGCGATCCGGTGACCGGCGAAGACCTGTCGCAGAAGAATGCCTGGCGTGCGGACGTGATCATCGATCGCAGCCTGCCGGAGAACGCGGGCAAGGTGAACTACCGGGACGTCGCCCTCTTCTTCCAGGATGAGGACAACATCATCGGGACGGCGTTCATGCCCTATGTGCAGAACGTCGCCGGGCTCACCGCCGTGAACTACCGCGCGGAACCGTACAAGTTCCGTGAAGAGCAGGGCTGCTCGCTCGGCAAGATCTTCCAGCCGTGCGCGGTGGACAAGCCCGAAGATCCCGTGACGCCGACCATCGAGGCGCACGCGGGTGATCCGGTCCGGATCCATGTGATCGGGGCGAACAGCGAGCAGAACGGCATGTTCTCGGTCGAAGGCCACGAGTGGCCGATCGAACCATACATGCCGGGTGCCGACATGATCAGCGTCGTGGAGTACGCGGGTTCGGAAACCTTGGACGTCTTCCTCCGCGGCGGAGCGGGCGGTCCGTTCCGTCAGGTGGGTGACTTCCTCTGGTCGAACCAGCGGCTGCCCTACACGCAGTCCGGGCAGTGGGGCTACTTCCGAGTGCTGCCGGCCGGCGATCAGCGGATCCTCCCGCTGTCGCAAGACGGGGTCGGTGGGAAGCGCGCGGAAGGTCAGCCGCAGCCGGAAGTGAAAGCGCGGCCGACGGCGCTGAAGTAAGGGAGGCCTTGGGGTGAGGAAGGGTGGGCGGCAACACCTCCGTGCCCATCCTTTCCACCCGGGCGCCGATCGATAGGGCACAGAGAGAGAAGAAGAGGGATCGTGAAAGAAGAGGCAGCGTCGGCTTGGAAAGCGGCGCTGCCTCGCTGTCATATGGGCAGTCGATGGTCCATGAGCGATTGAGCGACCGAGTGATTGGTTGATTCCTTCATTACTTACTTACTCAATTACTCAGTTACTCACGTGCTGATACGCGAACAGAGGAGGCCGGGGGATGGATACGAAGCGAATGTGGCGGATACTGATGGTCGGGCTGCTGGCGATCGCCGCGATAAGCGAGCCGGTTCACGCGTATGAGGAAACGACGGTCACGGATGGCGGCGCGCTGACCGGCACGATTACGTTGACCGGCGCGGTCCCGAAGCCCAAGGGGTACAACCTGGTCACGTTTCCCGATCCCGTGTATTGCGGCCGGATTTCCGACGGCAAGGGCTGGCGGTTGCTGCAGTCCTTTCAAGTTGGCGCGCAGCAGGCCTTTCAGGGGGTGGTGGTCCTGATCGAGAGCGTGGAGAAAGGCAAGCCGTTCACGTTTCAGACGCCGCGGATCGAGGCGATCGATTGCATGTTCAAGCCGTTCATCACCGTGGTTCGCGACCGGATGCCGGTCGAGGTCGTGAACATGGACCCGGTCATGCACGACATTCAAGCCTATGAGACGTCGGAATTGGGCCCGCGTGTCCTGTTCAACGTCCCGTTGCCGATGAACCCGCTGCATCCCCGCGAGATGAGTCAGGCTGCCCAATATCACAAGCACTTGCCGGGCGAGCCGGTGCGACAGACCGTGAAGATGACGAAAGGCCGGCGCGGCTTCGTCATGCAGTGCGGGTTCCATGCGTACATGGAAAGCTGGGGGTTGGCCGTGGAGAACCCCTACTTCGCGGTGACGGACGAATCCGGCCGTTTCGAGATCGGCGAGATTCCACCCGGCACCTATACGGTCACCGTGTGGCATCCCCGGATCGGCGAACGGGAACAGATGGTGACGATCGAGCCGAACGGCCGCGCCACCCTGAACGTCACGCTCGAAGCCCCCACCGGCCGGCTCTATGCGAACGAGGCGGTGGACAATCCTCGATTTGGGCTGGGGATCATGGGGAGTGTGCAGATCGTGCCGACGCTGGAAAAGCAGAGTTATTGAGACTGCTGAAAATGGCCTGCCGCTTCGTTCTCAGTCGGTCGTCTCCCTGCGACGTAGCGCAAGGCTACGCCTCGGTCGCCGACCGCCCTGCGGCCTCGCTGCAGGACCATTTTGAGCAGTCTCTTCCGTAGAGCGGACCCTTTGAGACTAGAACTTGTACTTGCTTGTGTGCTCACTTTTTGCACATCGCTCGCTTTTGCCGACCACGAGCGAGTGGTCCGCGCGCCGTGGTCGCCGCAGTTCGAGGCGGAGCGGCTGGCGGCGTTGCCGGGGCCGGAGGGCGTGGCGACGGTTCCGGCGGGCTGGTTCGTGATGGGGAGCGACCCGCGCATCGACGTCGACGCCGGCCCGCAGGAGACGCCGCAGCGCTGGGTGTACCTGGATGAGTTCACGATCGACCGCTATGAGGTCACGAACGTCCAGTATCTCCGGTACGTCCTCGCCACCGGGGCGGCGTGGCCGCCCTATTGGAAGGAGGCACCGTTCCCCGAAAAGACGGCCCTGCATCCCGTGATCGGGGTGAGTTGGGCAGAGGCGGACGCCTACTGTCGATGGGTCGGCAAGCGACTTCCGACCGAAGCGGAATGGGAAAAGGCTGCACGCGGGACGGACGCGCGGATCTTTCCCTGGGGCAATCAACCGGCCGGGTGGGGACGCAGCAATATCGCCCATCCGGGGTCCAAGCGCGGGCTCAAGTATCCGCCGCTCGCGAACGTCGATCGGTACGACCGCGGGCGCAGCGTGTACGGCGTATACCAGATGGCCGGGAACGTCGCCGAATGGGTCTCGGACTGGTTCGATCCCGAGTACTACCAGTACGGCACGAGCTACAACCCCGACGGGCCGCCGGTCGGCGAGCTCAAGGTCTTCCGCGGCGGCTCGTGGAACGAGGACCCGGAAGTCGCCCGGTCGGCCGGCCGCGGGGCGCGGACCGTCGATCACCGTTCGTATTTGATCGGATTTCGATGCGCGGTATCAACTCGTGCAGAGTGATGAATGATGATAGGGGACACGGAGTAAGGAGATGAATGTAGAGCAATGAGTGATGGAGTAAGAGATCTTAGCGTGAGGCGACGAGCGCGGCTGCTCCTCCATTCATCATTCATCACTCATCACTCTGCATTCATCGCTTCTTGAAGAAGGAGGCCACGATGGGCGAACCGAACAGAGCGTGGAGATCCCTCAATCGAATGATCGACATTCTGCTCATTGGAGCGGCGGCGGTGGCCATGGCGACGGCCGCATGGGGCCTCGATGTGGCGGATGTGATCACCGCCCAGTGGACGCCGGAGGGGAAGAAGCTGGCGATGGAGCGCGCCCAGATGCCGGCCAAGGACGCCATGGTGCTCGTACCCGCAGGGCCCTTCCTGATGGGCAGCTCGAAGCGGGTCGATCGCAACGCCTACGTCACCGAGTTCCCTCAACGCTCGGTCTACTTGGACGCGTTCGAAATCGACAAATACGAGGTGAGCGCGCTCCAGTACCTGAAGTTCGTGCTCGCCACCGATCGGCCGCCCTTGGTTGATTGGCGCTATGACGGCGGCAACTTCCAGGAGTCCATGGCCCATCATCCGGTCATGCACGTCTCCTGGTACGACGCCGACGCCTATTGCCGGTGGGCCGGCAAGCGCTTGCCGACCGAGGCGGAGTGGGAGAAAGCGGCGCGCGGGGAGGACGGCCGCGTCAATCCCTGGGGCAACCAACCGGCCGGGCTGACCCGCGCCAACTTCGGCCGGACCGGCCTCTCGGGTCCGGTGCGGGATCGTCCCGAGCGTCTGATGCTCTACCCGCCGATCATCGCGGTGGACAAGTACGAGAACGCCGTGAGCCCGTACGGCGTGCATCAGATGATCGGGAACGTCGCGGAGTGGGTTGCGGATTGGTACGACAAGGACTACTACAGCGTGGCGCCGGAGCGAAATCCCAAGGGGCCGGCAACCGGGACGCAACGGGCCTTTCGCGGCGGCGGATGGATGGACAGCACGACCACCATGCGCGCGGCGATGAGGAACGGGGCCGATCCCGACACGAAGATCAACTGGTTGGGATTCCGCTGTGCCAAGGACCTGCCCGCCGAGGCCCAGCCCTCCGGCGCGCAGGTGTCTCGAAGGCAGCCTGAGTGAGATGCGGCTCGTCGTCCGGATACCGGAGCAGTCCTGCCAAACCTATCCGGACGCCGCATGCGTCGCCAGGCTGGCGCCCAATGCCCGGCTGGAGGGGGAGGGCGACCAGCGCGCGCTGGTCGCGACGTTCGACCGCCTCCCGGAAGACCTCGATCTCGCCGTTCGTCTGATCGCCGAGGTCGTGCCGGTCCCCGATGTCTGGATCAGCATCAATGCCAGGCGCGTCGTCAGCCCGACGCGGTTCTGGAGCGCGCTGATTTGCTACCGTGACAGCTTGGACGAGCCGGATGCGCGGACGTATTGCGCCCAGAAATCGGCCCAGTGCAGCGACGCCGCCGGATGCCCGAACCGAACATGCCTGTCCCCCTGCCAGTTCATCTGCACGCGCTGTTTGAGCATTGTCCATGAACGAGGCAGCCCGCCGCTGGCGGCGCAACTGGAAGCGATCGCCGTACAGGCGGAGGTCGAATGGTGCCCGAACCTGACCGTCGCGAGAGACGAGACACCTCTGTGAGCGCAGACGACGACCAAGGCCGGTCCACAGGCGAATGCCTGGAGCAATTCACTCTTCATCTCTTTGTGGAGGGGTATGATGTGTCATGGACAAGGCCTCGGCACTGCCAGACTCTGGTTGGCTCTCATCGTCTTGGTTGCGGGTAGCATGATTCCACCGGCGTTCGCTTCGGCGAATGGCGAACCGGAAAAGACCGGCAACCTCGTCTTCTTCCGAGGAGGCTGGGCCGGGCTGACGAGCAATCGGGGAGGTGAAGTCTTCACGGATGTCGGCGGGGCCTCGGGGCTCAACGACGGCAGCTCCGGCTACTATGTCGGCGGCGGCTTGGACCTCATGCTGTCCAAGAACCTCTGGGGTATGATAGACAAGATCGCCGCGCTGGGCGAAATCGGCGTGGAGTTCAAGCGGTTTAGCTCGGAACGGGTCACGAGCCCCGCGAGCGCCCTGGCGCTCACGGGCCCGGCCAAAACTCAGATCACCATGCTGACGGTCGACATCGCTCCGAAGATCAAGTTCATGCAGGGTTCCGACTTCCAGCCGTGGATCATCCCCGTGGGACTCGATTTTCACGTCATCAGCCCGCCCTCGAACCAGACGACCTACCTGGATATCGGGGTTCAGTTCGGCGCCGGCGCCGAGTATCGGGTATGGAAGGAGTTGAAGCTGGGCGTGGACGGACGCTACCACCTGGCCTCCAACCAGACCAATACCGTGAACAACTACGGCACCGTCGGCGCCTACCTCGGCATCGGGTTTTGAGGATTCTGTGGCTTGGCCCTCGCTCGGAGGCGAGGGCCAAGCGCGCGCTCGGGAAAAGGCGCGTCCCGGCGCGCCGGGGCAGGCGGGTGAAATAGCCGACGACCCCGCAGAGCTTCTCGAAGACGGATGAGTCCCTTCGCTTGGCTTTCACGCCATCCCTCTTTCTTCACACCTACGGCCTCGCATCTGCCCACGCCTCCTTCATCTCGCATCTCGCCACGCAGCATGATGCGGACAGGCTCTTAGTACCGTCCTTGCTTTAGCCGATGAATCTTTTTCGGCTTTCTTGTCTCTCTGGGTCTAGACATAATGGAGGACAACCATGAAGCTCGAGGCATGGTTACGTGTCATTGCAGGTGTCTTCGTGCTCGTCGCGGTGTTTCTTGGAGCCACCGTGCATCCGTACTGGAACTATGTTGCGGCGTTCGTTGCGGTCAACCTGATCCAGTCAGGGTTTACCGGTTGGTGTCCGATGATGGCGCTCTTGCGAAAGCTCGGGGTGGAGGAATAACAGCTGATTGCTGATTGCTGATGGCTGATAGCTGTATTAACAAGGAGAGTCTTGAGGTTCTTGAGCATCCTCATCGTACTGTCGCTGGCCGGTTGTAGTCGCGGCGAAGAGACACCCCCTGCCGTTCTACCGGCTGCGTCGCCTGCGACGATTCAGGCGGCTGTGACTCCGGTGACCTTGGCAACAATGCCGATCACGGTCGAGGTGACCGGTCAAGTCACGGCGGTCTCCCACGCGACGCTGTCCAGCAAAGTCCAGGGCACAATCGAAGAAATCCGTGTTCGAGAAGGGGCGGAGGTTTCGAAGGATCAAGTCTTGGTCGTGCTCGACAGTCGCGACTTGCGGGCCAATGTGGCCAGAGCGGAGGCCGACGTTGAGAACCGGCGTGCCCATCTCGCCAGGATTCAAGAGCTGTTTCGACGGGAATCGGCCTCGAAGCAGGACTTGGACGATGCGACGCGTGCGTACAAGGTCGCCGAGGCGGAGCGTCGGTCCGCGGCGGCGCAACTGAGGTATACGGTCATCAAGGCGCCGTTCAACGGCGTCGTGACGGAAAAAAAGGCCGAGATCGGGGAATTGACGACGCCGGGTCGCCCGCTGCTGCGGCTAGAAGATCCGAATCGCCTTCGGATCGAAGCCACGGTCGCCGAGAGCGACTTGAAAGCGGTATCGCACGGGGATCGGATTCCCGTCGTCATTGATGCGTTGGGCGGCAGCGCACTGAGTGGAACAGTGGCCCAGATCATTCCGGCCGGCGATCCGCAGACCCACACGTTTTTGGTCAAGGTCGATGTGCCGAAGGCGCCCGGTTTGAAAAGCGGCATGTTCGGGCGTCTGCTGCTCGTCAAGGGCAGCAGTGAGACGTTGGTTGTGCCCGCGTCTGCCGTCATGGAGCGGGGTCCGTTAACCGGTGTGTTCGCAGTTGGGGAGGACCACATCGCTCGGCTGCGCTGGGTGAAGGTGGGGCGGCGGTTCGACAACCAAGTCGAAGTGCTGGCGGGGGCCAATGCCGGAGAAAACGTGCTCCTCCAGGCGGCGAAAGGGCTTGACGGCGCCTCGGTGGAAACGATGGAGGCGGTCGCGGCGCCGGCACCCGTTACACGTTGATCGTGGATCGTTAATCGTGAAGCCCCGACGATGTATGAAGAAGGGATACCGATTCACGGGCCTTCCGCCGATTCACGAACAACGATGAACGATGCACGACCAACCATGAGACTCGCCGGCCGCATTGCCGCTCAATTCATCACCAGCAAATTGACGCCGTTGATCATGCTGGCGGCGCTTCTGCTCGGGCTGTTCGCGGTGCTTCTCACCCCACGCGAAGAAGAGCCGCAGATCGTCGTCCCGATGGCCGACGTCTGGCTGCCGTTTCCCGGCGCCTCCGCCAAGGTTGTCGAAGAGCAACTCACCCGGCCGATCGAGCGCAAGCTCTCCGAGATCAAGACGGTCGAATACTTGTATTCCATTTCACGGCCGGGCGGCGCTTTGCTCATCGTGCGATTCTACGTCGGGCAGCCGATGGAGCAGAGCCTGGTCGATCTCTACGACAAGCTCATGTCGAATCAAGACCTCTTCCCGCCGGGGACCCTGCCGTTTCTCGTCAAGCCGCGCGATATCAATGACGTCCCGATCGTCACCTTGACGCTGTCGAGCGATCGATACAGCGAGTTTCAGATCCGCCAGCTTGCCGAGCAGGTCTTGGAAGAGGCGAAAAAGATACCCGGCACCTCCGGTGGCTTTATTGTCGGCGGCCGCGAGCGCGAGCTGCGGGTTCAGATCGACCCGGCACGGATGAAGGCCTACGGCGTCACGCCGCTTCAGGTGGCGGGTGTGATTCGACATGAAAACCTCGCGCTGCCGGCGGGGCGCTTTGAAAGCCGCAATCAGAGCTACCTGGTGGAGACCGGTCGATTCATCCGATCCAAGGAAGACTTGGAGTCGCTGGTCGTCGGGGTCCGGGATCAGCGCCCCATCTACTTGCGCCAAGTGGCCGATGTCATCGACGGCCCGGCCGAAACGAGCCATTACGTCTGGTTCGGGCAAGGACCGTCCGTGCAACGTGCGGAACTCAGCACTCCGGAAGACACGGCCGGCTCACCATCTCGCCGGCGCGCCCAAGCGTGGCGTCACTTATTCGTGACGCCGGGCGCCTCAGCACTCAGCACTCCGGACTCCAGGCTCCGCACTCAGCACTCAGGACCGAGCATTCCGGACTCAGCACTCAGCACTCAGCACTCAGGACTAACGGAGTCTCCCGCCGTGACCATTGCGGTGGCCAAGCAGGCCGGCACCAATGCCGTCATGATCGCCCGTCAGGTCCTCGACAAGGTTCATGAGTTGAAGGGTGTTCTGATTCCTTCGGACGTCCATGTGGCCGTGACGCGTGATTATGGGGAGACCGCGAACGAGAAGGCGAACGAACTGCTCTGGCATCTGTTGATCGCCGTTGTGGCGGTCGTCGTCTTCCTCAGCGTGGCCCTGGGGCTCCGCCCCGCGTTCGTGGTGTCCGTTGCCATCCCGCTCACGCTCGCACTCACGCTCTTCACCTCGATGCTGATCGGCTACACGATCAACCGCGTGACGCTGTTCGCACTGATTTTCTCGATCGGCATTCTCGTCGATGACGCGATCGTCGTCGTCGAGAACACCTATCGGCATCTCCTCCTCCGGATTCGCCCCCATCGGGAGGCCTCCATCTACGCGGTCGATGAAGTCGGCAATCCGACGATCTTGGCGACGCTGACCGTCATTGCCGCGCTCTTGCCGATGGCGTTCGTCTCCGGCCTGATGGGTCCCTACATGCGGCCGATCCCGGTGAACGCCTCGATCGCCATGTTCTTCTCGCTCGTGGTCGCGTTCGTGGTGATTCCGTGGTTCTGCCAACAATGTTATCGGGAGCGGCCAGACCAGGGCGCCGCTCCGGAAGACACGGCCGGCTCACCATCTCGCCGGCGCGCCCAGACGTGGCGTCACTTATTCGTGACGCCGGGCGCCTCAGCACTCAGCACTCAGCACTCAACACTTGATGAGCGCGCGGCGTATCGTTTCTACCAGCGGGTCCTCTCACCGCTGCTCTCGCATCCGCTGATCGCGTATGCCTTCCTCGGCGTCGTAGCGCTGCTGCTCGTCGGCTCCATGGTCTTGTTCTATACCCGACACGTCGTGGTCAAGATGCTGCCGTTCGACAATAAGAGCGAGCTAGAGCTCGTGATCGATCTGCCGGAAGGCACGACATTGGAGGAGACCGCACGGGTGGCCCAGGCCCTCACGCGGTACGTGAGGACGGTGCCGGAGGTGGAGCACTATCAAGCGTACGTCGGCACGGCGTCGCCGTTCAACTTCAACGGCCTGGTCCGACATTACTATCTCCGCAATCAGCCGCATGAAGCCGACATTCAGATCAATCTGCTGCCCAAACATCGGCGTTCCGCCCAAAGCCACGAAATTGCGCAGCGGCTGCGGCCCGAGATTCAACGCATCGCAAAGGAATACGGCGCGAACGTCAAAGTCGTAGAGGTCCCGCCGGGGCCGCCGGTCCAGTCCGTGTTGGTCGCCGAGATTTATGGTCCGAACTACCAACGGCAGATGGAGGTGGCGAAGGACGTCCGAGCCCTCTTCGAATCCACACCGGGCGTCGTGGACGTGGACGACTCCATCGAAGCCGATCAGGTGAAGTACGTGTTCACGGTCGACCGTACAAAAGCGGCGTTGGCCGGTCTCTCATCCGATCACATCGTCAAGACGCTTCAGATGGCCGTGGAAGGCGCCAAGGTCGGGCTCGTGCACGTCCCGGAGGAGAAGAGCCCGGTGCAGATCGTCCTTCGGTTGCCGATCGCAGAGCGAACGAACCTCGAGCATTTCGGCGAGCTCGCGATGCCGTCGCCCTCGGGCCCGGTGCCGCTTTCCGAATTGTTGCGGGTCGAGAAGACCACGCAAGAGAAGTCGATCTACCACAAGAACCAAAAGCCGGTGGTCTACGTCGTGGCCGACGTTGGTGGGCCGGGAGCCGAGAAGGCGGAAAGCCCGGTGTACGGCCTGCTCGGTGTGGGCAAGCAACTCGACGCGTATCGGCTGCCGGAGGGCTATACGATGGAGCAATACTACGCCGCCCAACCATGGTCCGAGGAAACGTTATCACTGAAATGGGACGGCGAGTGGCAGATCACCTATGAGACGTTTCGGGACATGGGTATCGCCTTTGCCGTCGCCATGGTCTTGATTTATCTCTTGATCGTGGCCCAGTTCCAATCCTTCCTCACGCCGGTCATCATCATGGCGCCGATCCCGCTCACGTTGATCGGAATCCTGCCCGGCCATTGGCTCACGGGGTCGTATTTCACGGCGACGTCGATGATCGGGTTCATCGCCTTGGCCGGCATCATCGTCCGCAACTCGATTCTGCTCGTCGATTTCATCCAATTGCAGCAGCAGGACGGCATGGCGCTCCGTGAAGCCGTCATTCGCGCGGGAGCGATTCGAACCCGGCCGATCCTCCTGACGGCGGCCGCCCTCATGGTCGGGGCGTTCGTGATCATCCTCGACCCGATCTTTCAAGGATTGGCGGTGTCGCTGCTGTTCGGGGTCGGCGCGGCCACGCTGCTGACGCTCGTCGTGATCCCGGTGCTGTATTACACGCTCGTCGGCGAACGAACCCGCCCGCGACCGCCGGAAGAGAGTGATGAGTGTCGAGTGATGAGTGATGAGTTACGGACGGAAGAGAGCACTGTGCAGAAAGTGATGAATGTTGAGTGATGAATGATGAATTGGGGACAGATGCCTAGAGAATGATGAGTGATGAATAATTGAGGACAGACCCGAGGAATGCCTCCTCTGCCGGGCCTTCCCCTATTCATCACTCATCATTCATCGCTCATCACTACCGATCATCATTCTGCATTCATCACTGGTAGGATCATGCCGAGCAAACCCCGCCTTCTGACGCGCCTCACCATGCTCGTGGTCGTCGTGGGTGTGCTCACGACGGCGGCGCTCTTGTACCTCCATGCGCGCCCCCCGGCCGAGCCCGAGGTCGTGCGCGTCTCAGGCAATATGGAGATCACGGACGCCGAAGTGAGTTTCAAGATTCCCGGGCGCGTCGCGGAACGTCTGGTTTCCGAGGGCGAGGCGGTGCGGCAAGGCCAGGTCGTCGCGCGGCTCGACACGGGTGAGTTGGCCCAGGAGGTCGCCCTGCGGAAGGCCGAAGTCCAAGCGGCGGGAGCGGCGCTGGCGGAATTGGAGGCCGGATCGAGACCCGAGGAAATCGCGCAGGCCGAAGCCGTCACCCGACGGGCCAAAGCCGATCTCGACCGCCTGCGGGCGGACCTTGCGCGCGTGAAGACGCTCTATGAGAAGGACAGTATTTCCGTGCAGGACTTCGACGCGGCCCGAACGGCGGTGGAGATGGCCGAGGCGCGGTATCGGGAGGCGCTCGAGCAGCAGCGGCTCGTCACGAAGGGCCCCCGCAAAGAACGAATCGAACGGGCGCGCGCGCAACTCCAACAGGCCAAGGAGGCGTTGGCGCTTGCCGAGACCCGGTTGGGTTATGCCGCGCTCACGTCGCCCCTCGACGGTCTCGTGCTCTCTCACCATATCGAGCCCGGTGAGTACGTCGCGGCCGGAACGCCGATCGTCACGGTGGGGGATCTCGAGCACATCTGGTTGCGCGCCTATATCAACGAAACCGACCTCGGGCGCGTGAAGGTGGGGCAGGCGGCTCAGGTCAGGATGGATTCCTATCCGGGACGGATCTACCACGGGCGCCTCACCTTCATCGCGTCCCAGGCCGAATTCACGCCGAAAAGCGTTCAGACCGAGAAGGAGCGGGTGAAGCTCGTCTATCGAGTCAAGATCACCGTCGACAATCCCAACATGGATCTGAAGCCGGGGATGCCGGCCGATGCGGAGATCGTCCTCGCGGAGGCAGAAGGCAGTAATTGAGGAAGAGTGATGACTGATGAATGATGAGTGATGAGTAGGGGACCCCCCTGCAGTGATAGGAGCTATAGTCGGAAGTTGTGGAACGGGGTGAGAGAGGTGGCGTACCTTTCCGGGTGAACACGAACCCACACACCGGCTGGCAGGCCGGGGAAAGGCACGCCGATGATGACGATAGTCCGAACGACCACGGGAGCACAAGAGCAGGAGCCGGAGGTGGCCACGGCGCTGGATGCCTTGGCCCGCGAGGGCGCCCGCCGCATGATCCTGGCGGCGTTGGAAGTCGAAGTGGAGGAATACCGGCGGCAGCACCACGAGGCGCGCGACAGCCGCGGCCATGCGTTGGTGGTCCGCAATGGGCAGGCCCAGCCTCGGCGCGTGACGGTGGGCGCGGGGACGGTCACGATTCGAGCGCCGCGGGTGAATGATCAACGCGTGCTGCATGGGACCCGACAAAAGTTCACCAGTGCGATTCTCCCGCCGTACCTGCGTCGCTCGCCGCAGGTCAGCGCGGTCCTGCCGCTGCTCTATCTCCATGGGCTCTCCACCGGGGATTTCCGGGAGGCGCTTCCGGTGCTGCTCGGCGCCGATGCGGCGGGGCTCTCGCCCAGCGCGATCACACGCCTGACGGCGACCTGGCGGACCGACTATGACCAGTGGCGTGAGCGCCCCCTGGCGGATCGCGACTTCATCTATATCTGGGTAGACGGGGTGCATTTCACCATTCGGCTGGAAGATGATCGCTTGGCGGCCTTAGTCGTGGTGGGCGTCCGCCCCGATGGGACGAAAGAGGTGATCGCGATCGAGGACGGCTATCGCGAGAGCACCGAGAGTTGGCTCACCGTGCTGCGAGACCTCAAACGCCGGGGGATGCGGGCCCCCGCGTTGGCCATCGGGGACGGGGCACTGGGGTTCTGGGCCGCCGTGCGCGAGGTCTGGCCCGAGACACGGGAGCAGCGGTGCTGGGTCCATCGCATCGCCAATGTGTTGGACAAGCTCCCCACCCGGCTGCAGCCCCAGGCCAAGCGCGCCTTGCACGACATGATGTATGCGGACACCCGGGCCGCCTGCGAGCAGGCGATCGACCGGTTCGCCCAGGATTATGCGGCGAAGTATCCGAAAGCCGTGAACTCCCTGACCACCGATGTCGCTCGGCTCCTGACCCATTTCGAGTTCCCGGCGGCCCACTGGAAACATATTCGGACGACCAACCCGATTGAATCGACGTTCGCTACGGTGAAGCTCCGGACGCGTGTCACCAAGGGGGCTGGCTCGCGGACCGCGGGCCTGACAATGGCGTTCAAGCTGCTGGAGGCGGCGCAGCAATCGTGGCGCCGGCTCGATGCCCATGAGCTGCTGCCGTTGGTCCGGGCGGGGCGTGTGTTCAAGGATGGGCAGCAAGTCGAGCGAGAGGAAGAACAGTCAGAGAAGAACACAGGAAAGGTCGCCGCCTAATCACCTCAATCCACAACATTTGACAATATCTCCAGTGATAGGGCGAATGATGAGTGGTGCGTAGTGGGAAAGAACCTTGCTCGGTGTGCCCGCTACTGATTGCTTCATTCATCACTCATCATTCATCGCCCATCATTCTCTGGGGAGTGTCTTGACTGCCACTCATCACTCATCGCTCATCATTCTGCATTCATCACCACATGCCTGACGCCATCACGATCGAACGGCTCACGAAGCGTTTCGGCGACGTGGTCGCCCTCGATCACCTAAGCGTCACGGTCGCGTCTGGAGAAATCTTCGGCCTGGTGGGACCGGACGGCGCCGGCAAGACGACCACGATGCGCCTGCTGACCGGGGTGATGGAGCCGACCGGCGGCGAGGCCTGGGTCGGAGGCAAACACGTGGTGCGGGAGGCCGAGGCCGTCAAGGAGGACATCGGCTACATGAGCCAGCGGTTCGGGCTGTATGCGGATCTCACGGTCGAAGAGAACATCCATTTCTACGCCGATCTGTACGGCGTTCCCACGAAAGGCCGCGAGCGGAAGATCCATGAGCTGCTCTCGTTCAGCAACCTCACGCCGTTCAAGAAGCGGCAAGCGGGCCGCTTGTCCGGCGGCATGAAGCAGAAACTGGGGCTGGCCTGCGCGTTGATCCATACCCCGAAGGTCTTGTTCCTGGACGAGCCGACGAACGGGGTGGACCCGGTCTCACGCCGTGACTTTTGGCGGATTCTCTATGCGCTCCTCAAGGAGGGGGTGACCATCTTCGTCTCCACCGCCTACCTGGACGAGGCGGAACGGTGCCACCGCGTGGCGCTGTTGCACCGGGGCCGCCTGCTGGCCTGCGACACACCGGACCGGGTCAAGGCCCTCATGCGGGGCACCATCCTGGAAGTCCGCGTCCCTCGGGCTCGCGAGGCGGCCGCTGTGCTCAAGCGGCGGGTCGCGGCCGAGTCCATCGGGCTCTTCGGGGACCGCATCCATGTGGTGACGATGGATCGGGCGCGGACCGCTCGGGAGGTGCCGGCGGTGCTCCGGGACGCGGGGTTCACGCTCCACGGGCTGCGACCGATCGAGCCGTCTTTGGAGGACGTCTTCGTCTCGGTGCTGACCCGTGAACAGGCCGTCGGCGAGCAGGAACCGAGCCATGCACGCTGATCCTGACGGCTATGCGGTCGAGATCCACGACCTGGAAAAGCGCTTTGGGTCGTTCGTCGCGGTCAATCGCATCAGTCTCCGAGTCAAGCCCGGCGAGATCTTCGGATTTCTGGGTCCGAACGGGGCCGGCAAGTCCACGACCATCCGGATGCTGTGCGGGCTCCTCGCCCCGAGCGGCGGGAGCGGCCGCGTGGCCGGCTTCGATATCCGCACTGAGGCCGAACGGATCAAGTCGCACATCGGGTACATGAGCCAGAAGTTCTCCCTGTACGAAGACCTCACGGTGGAGGAGAACATCGACTTCTACAGCGGGATCTATCGGATTCCCGAGGGCAAGAAAGCGGAGCGGAAAGAATGGGTCATCGGGATGGCCGGGCTGGCTCGGCACCGCGCCTCCAGAACGGCCGTGCTCTCGGGAGGCTGGAAGCAGCGGCTGGCATTGGGCTGCGCCATCCTGCACGAGCCGCCGATCATCTTCCTCGATGAGCCGACCTCCGGGGTGGATCCGATCAGCCGCCGGAGCTTCTGGGATCTGATCTACGAGCTGGCCGGGCGGGGGGTGACCGTGTTCGTCACGACGCACTACATGGAAGAAGCCGAGTACTGCGATCGGTTGGGGCTGATCTACCGGGGGGAGTTGATCGCCTCGGGCACACCGGACGAGTTGAAGACCCGGTACATGCAGGACGACGTGATCGACGTGCTCTGCGAGCAGCCGCAGGACGCCATGCCGCTCCTCGGGACGGTCAAGGGGGTCAAGGAAGCGGCCTTGTTCGGGAAAGGCCTGCACGTGGTGGTCGATCGCGCGGTGGAGGGCGTGATCCCGGCGATCACGGAACGGCTGGTCGAGCACAACCTCGCGGTGGCGCGGGCGGAGCGGATCGTGCCGTCGCTGGAGGATGTCTTCGTCTCGTTGATCGAGGCACGGGACCGGCTGGAGCGGCCCCAAGCGGAGGTCGCCGGGTGAACGCACGGCGGATCCGGGCGGTGGCCCGCAAAGAGGCGATCCATATCATGCGGGACTGGCGCAGCCTGGTCATGGGCATCGCCATCCCCATCCTGCTGTTGATCCTGTTCGGCTACGCGCTGACCCTGGACGTCGACGAGGTGCCGCTCGTCGTCTGGGATCAAAGCGGGACGCAGGCCAGCCGCGACTTCATCAGTCGCTTGGAAGGGTCGCCCTATTTTGCTCTCCGCCGGTTCGTCCAGACCTATGCGGAGGTCGAGCGGGCGATCGACGCCGGCGAGGCCCTGGTGGCCCTGGTCGTTCCGGCGGATTTCGCCATGGACGTCGAATCCGGGCGCGTCGCCCGGGCCCAGGCCATCGTGGACGGCAGCGACTCCAACACGGCGACGATCGTGCTGGGCTATCTGGAAACGGTCGCGCGGACGTACAACCAGGATCTGGCCATCGAGCAGGCCGCGCGCACGAGCCGCCGGACCATAGCGGTTCCGCTCGATCTGCGTCCGCGCGTCTGGTTCAACGCCGACATGGAGTCGAAGAACTACATCATCCCCGGGCTGATCGCGGTGATCATGATGGTGATCGCGGCCATGCTCACCTCGCTGACGGTGGCGCGGGAGTGGGAAACGGGCACGATGGAGCAGGTGATCTCAACGCCGTTGAAGGTCCCTGAGCTGATCCTCGGGAAACTGTTGCCGTACTTCGGCATCGGCATGCTCGACGTCCTGGTCGCCGTCCTCATGGGCGAGTTCGTCTTCCAGGTGCCGCTTCGCGGCAACGTCGCGCTGCTCTTCGGGCTGGCGGCCGTGTTTCTGGCCGGGGCCCTCGCACTCGGCATGCTCATCAGCATCGTCACCAAAGCCCAGTTGTTGGCGAGCCAACTCGCCATGGTGGTCACGTTCCTGCCGGCGTTCCTGCTCTCCGGATTCATGTACGACATCAGCAACATGCCGGCCGTGATCCAGGCGCTCACCCATGTCGTGCCGGCCCGGTATTTCGTGTCGCTGTTGAAGGGGATCTATCTCAAGGGGATCGGGCTGGAGCTGCTGATGATGGAGGCGGGGCTCCTGGCGGTCTTCGGCGTGATCGTGCTCCTGGCCGCGAATCTGGTCTTCAAGAAAAAGATGGCGTGAGCGGACGATGCTCGAACGGATCACGCACATGCTGATCAAGGAATTCATCCAGATCTTTCGCGATCCACGGATGAGGACCGTCATCTTCGTGATGCCGCTGGTGCAGACGCTGGTCTTCGGCTATGCCGTCACCACCGACGTCACGCACATCCCCACCGCCGTCTTCGACCTGGACAACAGCCGGGCCAGCCGCGAGCTGATCGCCCGGTTCACCGGGTCGGGCTACTTCGACGTCGTGGCCTACCTCGATCGGGAGGCCGACGTGCGGGACCTGCTCGACCGCGGCCGAGTCAAAGCGGTGCTGCGGATGAACAAGGGGTTCGGGGACGACCTCCGCGCCGGGCAGACCGCGCCGGTGCAGATCATCGTCGACGGGACCGACTCCAACACGGCCGGCATCGTGCTCGACTATGCCGGGCGGATCGCGGGCCGGTTCAGCGAGACGGTGTTGCAGACGCGGTTCATCCGGGCGACCGGGCAGCCGGCGCCTCCCGCGCGCGTGGTCCTGGAGACGCGGGCGTGGTTCAACGAGAATCTGGAGAGCCGGAACTTCTACGTCCCGGGCGTCATCGTGCTCATCGTCACGCTCGTCACGCTCATGCTCTCGAGCATGGCGGTCGTGCGGGAGAAGGAGATCGGCACCATCGAGCAGATCATGGTGACGCCGATTCGGCAAGCCGAGTTCATCCTCGGCAAGACCCTGCCGTTCGCGCTGATCGGGTTCGCCGACGTCATCCTCGTAGCCCTGATCGCCGCCTACTGGTTCGAGGTCCCGGTTCGGGGCAGCCTCCTCCTCCTGCTGCTCTCCACGGGGCTCTACCTGATGAGCACGCTCGGCATCGGTCTCTTGATCTCGACGATCAGCCGCACCCAACAGCAGGCGATGATGAGCGCGTTCTTCTATTACTTCCCGGCCATGCTCCTCTCCGGCTTCGTCTTCCCCATCGCCAACATGCCGGAGTCCGTCCAATGGCTCACCTATCTCAACCCGCTCCGGTACTTTCTCGTGATCATCCGGGGCATCTTCCTCAAAGGCGTGGGGCCGGCGATCCTGTGGCCGCAGATGCTGGCCCTGCTCCTGCTCGGAGCCGTCACGCTGTGGGTGGCGACGAGGCGGTTTCAGAAGACGCTGGCGTGAGCCGTCACGGGGCCGTGTCGAGCCCGGCTCTCGTCCGGAGGGTCGGTCGCCGCTATCGGCCGTCCAACGGGATGCTGATGCTGATGGCGCCGGCCAAGTCGCCTTCGCGGGCGCCTTCCTTGGGAAACCCCGACACATCGATGGCGCCGGCCGGCTCCCCGTGACAGGCGAGGCAGTGGGCATGGTAGAAGATCGGGGTCATGACGCGAAGCATCCGTCCGTCCTCCACGACCTCTCGGGAGGTCTCGGCGGTCCCGTCGGCCGCTTGGGCGGCCCAGCGGCGAAGCACCGCGGCTTCGTAGGCGTCCGGCGCGTTCTTCGGGTTTCTCGGGCGCAGCGCCGTTTGCTTCAGCCGGACGTGGGAGCGGCTCGAAAAGCGCGCCGCGGTCCGGCTTCCGAACGTCGCCGGGATGAAGTTCTTGTACCCGATGCCGCGCTGATTGATCACGAGCTGCGCTTCATCGACGACCTGCTTGCTGGATTCGAGCAGCCACGGCAGCAACTCCTTGGCCGGGGCCGGCACGGCACCCTTGTCCAGGTGAAACAGATCGAGGCCGGTTCGCCGGAGGAACTCGTCCCGCACCTGGTGCTCGAACACGTCCTCCGTGAATCCCTTGGGACCCTTGTGCGGATCATCGATCAAACCCTCGTTGCGATCCACGACGACCCGGCCCGAATCGAAGAGCACCGCCAACAGGTGCGCCGAACGCTCCGCCTCCTCGATCGAGACGGCGTGGCCGTCGCCCCACACGGTGAGCAGCAGGGCGCAGCTCAGGCCGAGCAGACGACGCCCCCAAGCCCCCCGCCACCCCGCCGCCCATGCGCTCATGATGCGTCCATTCGACATCGGCCCTGGTCATAATGCTGGAGCACCTGCTCGGCTGTAAAGGGGAGGCCTTCCGCGGCGGCCCGGCGCGGGTACGCGTACTCGTCGAGAAGCCACCGCCGGCGCATGGCCTCGAGCCGCCCCGATTGCCAGAGACGGAACAGCACGTCGTCGACGGTCATTCGCAGCCGGTAGGTCTCTTCGGCGAGGACGACCGCATAATGCCCGCGGCTCAAGAGAAGGACGCCGCCGCCCTCGGTCTGCACGAGCCGCCACCCGGGTCGAACCCGGCGGGCCATGAAGTCGAGGATCGGATAGCTTCCCAGGATGACGTCCGGCCGAGGATCGTCGGACTCGAAGGCGGCGGGAAGGGAATCGCAGACGAGAAGCCGGACGCCGCGCAGCGTGGATTCGGCGTACAGATGAGCGGCGGTCCCTTCCTGGACGGCGATCGTGAGCCCGGCGACCCCATCGAGCCGGGCGCCCGTGACGCGGGGAGCTCCGAGGGCGGCCCGCAGGCGCGCGTCTGCCTGCTCCTCGCGGACCAGCGCGCTCAGTCCCCCGTCCATGAAGTACGGAATCGAGTAGGCGAGGCCGGCGCGGGCCGGCGCCGGGAGATTGGCGGTGACCGCCGAGACGAACAGATCGAGCTTGCCTTCGTGCAGCTCGACGAAGAGGTCGCGAAAGCGGACGAGGGACACGACCGGCCGGACCGGGCGATCTCCGCAGGTGCGAGACAGGGCGCCGGCGATCTCTTGGACGAGCTCGACGTCCAAGCCGGTGACCTTCGCGCCTTCATCCGTCCACGTGGCCGGAAACACGAAGGGACGAAACGGCTCCACGGCCATCCCGACCCGCAGCCGGCCGCGGACACAGATCGCATCGACTTCATCGGTGGCAAGGGGCCAGACATAGCGGACGGCGTCGAACACCAAGCCGCACCCTTGGAGCGCCAGGCCCACGATGCAGAGCCAGAGGCCGATCCACCCGCGCGCGGGCCTCAGAATCGCACACCCGTCAAGAACACCCATTGCTGCGCCTCATGTCCTTCGCCGCGGAACTCGACCGCATAGCGGGAATACTGGAGCCCGAGGTCCAGCGCGAGCGCACGGGCCACGGGAAACCGAACGCCGACTTGGCCGCCGTACAAATGCCCCGGTGTCCCGTGCCCCGGCCCCGGCATGATCGCGCCGGCCAGCACGCCGACATAGGGAACCGCCCGGTCTTCCAGGGGCCCGAACAGGATATGGCGAATGACTCTGTTGATCGGCTTTCCTCTTGGAAAATTGAGCAGATCGATGAAATTGTTCCAGCGAGGGTTGAGAAAGACCGCGTGCTGGTCCGTCTTGAATTCCTCGGTATGGACGCTGAAGAACTGATAGATCGCCCGGACCTCGACGTTGCCGGCCCGATACGCCGTCACCCCCGCCTGGATCGTCACCTCCCGATCATTCGGCGCGAACGTCTGCTGCCGCAGCGCGAGGTCAAAATTCAACGGACGGATGGGGAACCATTCCGGGGGAAGATCGTCCGCGCAGGCGGCCGACGTGAGGGCCAGGATCAGGACGGCCACCGAGAGCGGCCGGGAGAGGACGCAGACGCAGCGGAGCGCGAGAGCCGATCCCATGGCGGGCTCAGCCATGTCGCCCCCAAGGATCAACCGTTCCCCTTCTCGGACGAGACGACGCCGCCACAGCAGAGTCCGGAGGCTAGTCACCCTTCTTGAACAATCGCCTGTGAATAATCTTCCGGCTCAGCGTGGTGAGCGCGAAGGAGAGCGCGATCGCGACCGGAACGAACCCCGCGGTCCATGCGGCGGGATGGTGCAGCCATCCGACTTCATGGAGACCCTTGAAGAGGTACCCGCCCAGGCCGCTGAGATAGTAGGCGATGACGATGATCGAGAGCCCTTCGACGGTGTACTGAAGAAGGGCTTGGCTCTTGGTGGTCTGATCCACGCTGGACAACAGCGAGAGATTCTGACTCTCCAGCAGCAGGTCGATCCGGGCGCGGATGATCCCGATGATGCCCTCGAAGCCGTTCCGCAGCGTCTCGATCCGCCTCAGCAGTTGCTGATAGCCCTCGGCCGCTCCAGTCACGCCGCCGACGAGGTAATCCGACAAGAGGGGATGCGGCGGCAGGGCCTCTTCTTGGAGCGATTGCATCGTGCGGTGGACGATCTTGTCATAGGGCACCGCCGCGGACAGCTCATAGTACATCCTTCCCGCGAGCCGATTGACGCTCATCAAGTCATACGTCAAGGCGTTGAGCCATTTCTGCAGCGACAGCGAGGTGGCCGTGCTGATCTGCGCGCTGATCACCTCACGCTGCTTCAAATGGCGTTGCTCGAACGTGTAGACTTCATCGACGGCGACCGCGAATGTCGGCTTCTGCATCAGGATCAAATGGTAGTAGGTCTCGATCTTGACGATCGCATCCACGACCTGCATGAGCCGGGTCGTCGGCGCCTGCAACGATGGCCCGGCGACCAGATACCGTTCACGGCCGTGCTCGTCGGGCGTGAACGTCGTGGTGACGGCGACGGCGTCGCCGAAAATTCGGCTGCCGTAGACGGTGGGCCCGGGCATCAGGCCTCTGACGATCTGGAAGGCGGGCTGCGGCTCGCCGGTGATGAGGATGTCGAGCGCGTTGACGCGCAATCCCAACGGCGACAGCGGAAAGAGATAATTGGGGAGGACGAGCGGGCCGAAGGCCAGCGGCTTGGTGTGATCGGACGGGACATGCCAGACCTGATAGCTGTAGTATTCGGTATGCGCTTCCCAGACGACCACCAGCCGGTCCCCGCCGGCGTCGGTCTTGACGCCGTATCCGAACTTGTCATGGACGACGGCGGCGGTCGGCGGGATGTCGAGACAGGTCAGGAGGTGTTGAAATTCCTCGCGGCTCTTCGGGCGGTCGAGAGGAGGATTCGCCATGCGGTACGCGACGTGATGGACATGGGCGGGCGCTTCCAGCCATTCTTCCACGTTCCTGTGCGGCCGCTCATGCAGGCGGCGCAAAAAGTCTTCCTCATCGGCCCGATGCACGCTCGTCATGGCACGTCCCTTTTCGGATGGTCTGGACCCTTGTACCGTAAGGGTTCACTCGTGTGCAACTGAACGGCGAGAGAACCATGACCGCTCGTCCCCCGGGACCGGTTTCACAGTATCTGGCCGCCGATCACCGGCGGCTCGACGGTCTGCTCATCCGCGCCTTCACGCCGGAAGGGGCCGTCGATCAGGCGGCTTACGATGGCTTCCGCTCGGGCCTGCTCAGGCACATCGGCATGGAAGAAAAGCTCCTCGTGCCCGCGATCCAGCGGACGTCCGGAGAGCCGTATGGTCAGGCGGCAAGGCTTCGTCTGGATCACGGCGCGTTGGCGGCGCTCCTGATGCCGTCCCCGAAGCCCGGGATCGTGACGATGATCCGCACGATTCTTGCCAGCCACAACGAATTGGAAGAAGGGCCCCACGGTCTCTACGAAGCGGCCGATCGGTTGCCTGCCGCCGAGGTGGAAGCGCTCCTTGCCCGCCTGCACGAGGTCCCTGACGTCAACGTCCTGCCCCCTGCCGACACACCCGCCGTGGCCAAGACTGTTCGCCGAGCGCTGGAGCGCGCCGGCTGCTCGGTTCCGCCCGACTTGCTGTAGCGTTCGTCAGCACCCCGCCGGCCGGACTGTAGCAGGATACCCCTGCCTTCCGGCGGCCGGCCGCGTGGGCGGCGTTCCGAATGTGAGGAGTCTCTCGCGTGGTTCCTCCAATCGAGGTATACATGGCACTGGCCTTGCGTTTTGTGATTGGACCCTACATTTCCGCGGGAGGTCGATGATGGGCAAGATCATGGTCGTGGCGACGGCGGTGTGGTGTGTCTGGTGGTCGTTGTGGGTCAATGAAGCCCAGGCGCAACAGGAGGTCCAGCCCGAGCCGCCCGAGCTGCGGTTGAGTCTCCATGACGCCATCGAAGCGGCGCTCAACAACAATCCGACCGTTCGTCTGTTCAAGGAGCGGATTCTCGCCGCGCAGGGCGTGGCGGACACGAGCCGGGGCGCACTCTTGCCGAACCTGTCCGGATTCGTCAACGCGCGCAACCAAACCGTCAACCTCGCCGCCTTCGGTATTCCACCGGACCGCGTGAGACAGTTAGGGGTGCCCGGCTCGGTCACCGAGCCGTTCGATGTCTACGACGCGCGAGCGACATTGGTGCAAAACATCTTCAGCTTGAGTCTCCTCCAGCGCTGGAAGGCGGCACGGGCCGGCTTGGAAGTGGCCGAGCTGGACGCCGAGGTGACCAGACGCGATACGGTGGCGACGGTGGCCTTGTTGTACGTCGAAGCCTTGCGGGCGGACGCGGCCGTGAGCGCGAGCCTGGCGAACCTCGACTTGAACCAGCAACTGCTGAAGCTGGCGCAGGACCGGAAAGCGGTGGGCATCGCCACCGGCATCGACGTCACGCGCGAACAGGTCCAACTGGAAAACGAAAAGCAGCGTCTGCTCGTCGCGGAGAGCGACCGCGACCGGGCGAAGCTCACGCTCTTACGTGCGCTCGGCGTCGGCTTCGACGTCCGGCTGGTGCTTACCGATGAGCTGAAGCTCATGGAGGTTGAGCAGCAGGCGCCCGAGGCAGCGCTCGGCGTCGCCCGAGAGCACCGGGTCGAGCTGAAACTGCAGGCGAAGCGCGAGCGGCTCGCCTCGCTCACGCTCAGCTCGATCACCAGCGAGCGCTTACCGTCCTTGGCGTTCAACGGGGATTACGGGTGGATCGGCCTCAAGCCCGATGAAGCGCTGGCCACGCGCACGGTGGGAGTCACGCTCTCGGTGCCGATCTTCGACGGCGGGCAGCGGGAAGGACGGATTTCGGAGAGCCGCAGCAAGGTTCGGCAGGAATCGATCCGGATGCAAGACGTGTCCGATCAGGTGAGCTTGGAGGTCCGGGATGCGCTGCTCACGCTCGCCTCCACCCGCCGGCAGGTCACCGTCGCGCAAGAGGGCTTGCGGCTCGCCATGAAGGAATTGGAGCTGGCCCGCGATCGGTTCTCTGCGGGCATTGCAAACAATATCGAGGTCACGAACGCCCAGGCCTCGCTCGCGAGGGCGCGGGACAACGTGACCGAGGCACTGTTCCGGTTCAACGCCTCGCGGATCAACCTGGCGCGCGCTCAGGGCCGTCTTGATGCCCTGTATTGAAGCTCGGCCGTGATGCGAGCGTGGCGATGACCGCATGGAACTCGGGTCGGCGGGCACGGGCGCTATCGAGAGCTCTTGACAGCGCTGACGGTGAGGCGCACCGCTTTTACCGGTCTCCCCGTACTCGTTGCCGCAGGCGCTGCTCGGCCCGCGCATACGCCGCGTCGCGCTCGACTTCTCGGGCCCGTACCGCCGCAGTCAGGGACTCGAGACGCCGGCGGATCTCGTCGGCGCCGATGCCTCGGCCGTCCTTCCCATCGGCCGTCCGGCGGCCGGAAGTCCGACCGCCGCACGGCGGGGCACCGCTGTGCCCGGCGCTCTTCTCTGGCTCGGTCAGCCTCGCCCGCCAGCGTTCAAGTCGCAGGTGGTCGGCTTTCTGGCGGCGAGCGAGGCGGTGCAGCTCCAAGGCTTCCAGGACCACCGCCGTGACATCCTGACAGTCGAGCGGCTTCTTCAAGAGATCGTACACTCCGGCCGCGAGCGCCCGTTGAACGATGCCGTTGTCCGGGTCTCCGGTCACGACGATCGATTGGATCTCGGGCTGTCGCCGCTTGGCCGCGGCGACGAGGGTCAACCCATCGACGACGGGCATGTGGAAATCGGTGACGAGGACCGCGTGATCGTGGCTCTCCAGGTGGGTCAGGGCATCCCGCGAGGAGGAAAACACCTCCAGGACCAGCTCGGGATGCGCTCGTATCAGCATCGTCTTGAGGAGCTGGAGGACCAAGTCGTTGTCGTCGACCAGCACGACCCGCCGGCGACCGCGGCAGGGTGGAAGGGGTGGGTTGTCCGGCAGCTCCATCAGTACGGCCCTCGGCGCTAGACGGAGTCGTTCGGCGAGGGCTTGGGCCTGATACTCGACCGTTCGTTCCGTGCGTCCCCCGCCGTCGGGGACCCTTGAGTGGACTCGGGGCGGTCGCAGGACAGGACGAGCAGGAAGCGCGCTTTGGACGACGCCCGCAACTCGAATCCCCGAAGCAGGATCTTCGTCTCACCCGACCCGATGATCCGGCGGGTCCAGAGGCGTTCGTCCTGACGGCGCGGCTGCTGTCGAAATCGCTCCAGGTCCCGGCGAAGGCGATCGAGGACCGGGGAGAGCAAGGTCAGAGCGGGGGTGTCCGCGGGACATCCGTGCGCGATCCGGAGCAGATCCAGGGCTTGCCGATTGGCGTGGAGCAGGGCCAGAGAATCCGAGAGGACGAGAATCCCGCTCTCTCGACACGGGTCGCTCGGTGGCCGGCTCACGCTCTCTCCGCCGTCTTGCAGGAACTCTGCGATGAGGGCGGGTATGCTCCGCATGCGACGCTCCGGGTGAATGCCGGCCCTCTCGAACGCGTGGTCCATGTCATGATCCTTCCGCCACCGCTCCGCCAAATCGACTCGTACTCTACCGGTAGGGCCGGATGGGACAGAACCGGGGGTTGTCCCAGTCCGGGCGCGGGAGTTTACTAGTTGCTTGCGGCCGCCCTCTGTTCTCCCTAGAATCGGCCAGTCAATCGGCTCCGCCTCGAGTGATCACCAGCCGCATGAAGCCAGGACGAAAGAGACGAGCACCGGCCGGCGCCAAGCCATCCCGCAAGCCGGCACCCGACAGCGCGTCCGGTCGAAGCACGGAGGCGAGGTCCGAACGGCGGGACCACACCAAGGGCCCCGCTCAGGGGCTCTGCTCGCACGGCGACACCCGCTTCCACGAGATGGCGGATGCGAGCGCCATGATGATCTGGATGTCGGGGGAGGACAACCGCGGGGTGTTCTTCAACAAGGCGTGGCTGGCGTTCACCGGCCGAACCGCGGAGCAGGAACTGGGCGACGGCTGGGTCGAGGGGCTGCACCCGGACGACCGGGGTCCCTGCCTGGCGCAGTGCACCGAGGCATTCGACGCGCGGCGTCCCTTCACGATGGAGTTCAGGCTCCGGCGGGCCGACGGATGCTATCGGTGGATGTTCGAAATGGCGACGCCGCGATTCGGTCCCGACGGCCGGTGCCTGGGTTTCATCGGGTCGTGCCTCGATATCACCGAGCGGCGCCATGCCGAGGACGCGCTGCGGGAAAGCCAAGAGCGCTATGCGCTCGCCGTGCTCGGGGCGAACGACGGCATCTGGGATTGGAACGTGCTGACCGGGGAGACCTACCTGTCGCCCCGATGGAAGGAGCTGCTGGGCTACGACGAGGGGGACGGCCCGCCGGACCGGGCCGACACGTTTTTCTCGCGGCTCCATCCGGACGATGCCGACCGGGTGCAGGAGGCGTTGGCTCGACACCTGGCCGACCGATCCACGTACGCGATCGAGCATCGGCTGAGAACCAAGGGAGGCGAGTATCGCTGGTTTCTCTCGCGCGGGCAGGCGCTGTGGAACGCCGAGGGGCGGCCGCTCCGCATGGCGGGCGCGCTGAGCGACATCACCGCACGCAAGCAGGTCGAAGAGGCGCTGCGGGCCAGAGAACACGAGCTGCGGGTGCTTGCGGACAACGTCCCGGCCTTCTTCTCCTACGTGGACCGGAGTCACCGGTATCGATTCGTCAACAAGCAATACGAGCAGTTCTTCGGACGTCCGGCGGCCGACATCGTCGGACAACGCGTGGTGGATGTGGTCGGCGACGTGAACTTCGCGACGGTCGCCCCGCATTTGGAGCGCGCGCTCGCCGGGATCGGCGTCTCCTTCGAGTACCCGATGCAGATGGACCCCGACGCCGAGCGCTGGATGCAGGTGAACTACGTGCCGGACCGGGACGATCGCGGCGAGGTCAAGGGGTGCTTCGTGCTCGTCGTGGACGTCACCTCGCTGAAAGAGGCCGAGAGGGCCCTCCGCCGCGCCGAAGAGTTCACGCGGGGGGTGCTGAACTCATTGGACGCGCACATCTGCGTGCTGGACGGCACGGGGACGACGATCGCCACCAACGAGGCCTGGAAGAAATTCGCCGGCCGGGACGAGGCGCCGCTGCTCCAGCGCCTCGCCGTGGGGCAGAGCTACTTCGACGTCGCCAGACGGGCGATCGCCGCGGGCGACGCCGACGCGGAGGGGATCTTGGCCGGCGTCGAGTCCGTCCTGTCCGGTGAACGCAGCAGCTTCTCGGCCGAGTATCCCTGCCATGCGGCCGAAGAAGCGCGCTGGTTCTTGATGCAGGTCAGCCCGCTCATGGGCGCGCGGGGCGTCGTCATCTCGATCATCAACATCATCGAGCGCAAACGCATGGAGTTGGCGCTGGAGCAAAGCCAGTCGGCGCTCAAGGACAAGCGGGATGAGCTCGAAGTCTTGACGGGCAAGCTCATCACCGCGCAAGAAGAAGAGCGGCGGCGGATCGCCCGCGAGCTCCACGACGACTTCAATCAGCGGTTGGCGGCGTTGGCGGTCGGGATGGAGACGTTGGAGCGGAATCGGCGACTGCCGCGCAGCGGGATCGGAGCCGAGCTGCGCGGGCTTCGCGAACAGTTGGGCGCCTTGTCGGACGACCTCCATGATCTGGCCTACAAACTGCACCCCTCGCTGCTGGAACACGCCGGGCTGGAAGCCGCCGTCCGCGATCACGTGGGCGAGTTCAGCCGGCGGACCACGATCCCGGTGGCCTTCGTCGCGCGCGAGGTCCCAAGCCACGTGCCGCTCGAGATCGCCACCTGCCTGTTCCGGCTGGTCCAGGAAAGCCTGCAGAACGTGTTCAAGCATGCCCGGGCGACCCGTGCGGAGGTCCACTTGACCGGCTCGCCGTCGGGGATCGCCCTGTGGGTGGCCGACGACGGAGGCGGCTTCGCGCTGGCGGACAAGCGGGCGAAGCACAAGGGCCTGGGCCTGCTGAGCATGGAGGAGCGCGTGCGGCTGCTGAAGGGCCTCTATCGCATGGAGTCCTCGCCGACGAAAGGCACGCGCCTGGCCGCCTGGATCCCCTGGCGGGAGCCCCCGGCATGAAAAAGGTCCGCGTGCTCCTGGCCGACGACCATTCCTTGATGCTCGCCGGCCTCCAGCGCCTGCTCGAGAGCGAGGCCGCCGGAGAGTGCCGCTGCGAGGTGGTCGGGACGATCGAAGACGGCCGCGCGCTCGTGGACGCGGCGCAGCGCCTTCGTCCGGACATTATCCTGCTCGACATTTCGATGCCGCTGCTGAACGGCCTCGACGCCGCCCATCAGATCCGGAAACTGGTCCCCGAGAGCAAGCTCATCTTCGTCACCATGCATGCCAGTCCCTCGTATGCGACCGAAGCGTTCAAGGCCGGGGCGAGCGGCTACCTGCTCAAGCGATCCGCGGCGGCGGAGCTGACCCAAGCCATTCAGGCCGTGCTCAAAGGCCAGCATTACATCACCCCGCTGATCACCAAGGACGTCCTGGAGTCGATCCTGCAGCCGCCGGAGCGCCCGCGTTTGCGCCCGACGCTCGCGAGCCTCACGCCGCGGCAACGGGAGGTCCTTCAGCTCGTCGCCGAGGGCAAAGGGACCAAGGACATCGCCCGGCTGCTCAGCATCTCGATCAAGACGGTCGAATTCCACAAGGCGCGCATCATGGATCTGCTGGACCTGCACTCGACGGCCGAGTTGATCAAGTACGCCATTGCAGAAGGGCTGGTCAGCCCCTGAGCCCCGACAGCTCGTGGTCCCTGTGCGCCAGGACGGAGCCCGGGCTGTCAGCCGAAGTACGACCGTTCGACGACCGAACGCCCCCTCACGCGGCTCCGGGGACCTTGGTACAGTGCTCGGAGCGGCCGAGGACCCGTGACAGCACGAGGAGGACGTATGAAGCCCGTGGACGGACTGGCAACGGGGCGCGCGGGAGGCGCCCGGATCGAGGCTCGCAAGGACCTGGAGGCGATGGAGCGGTACCGCCGGGCCGTGAATTACTTGGCGGCGGCGCAAATCTATCTTCGGGCCAACCCCTTGCTCGAAGCGCCCCTCGAGCCCGCACACATCAAGGATCGGCTGCTCGGTCATTGGGGCACCGCCCCGGGCATCAACCTGATCTATCTGCACCTCAACCGCCTGATCCTTCGGACCGGCGCGGGCATCCTGCTCATCACGGGCCCCGGCCACGGCGCCGCCGCGAACCTGGCCAATATGTACCTGGAGGGCACGCTGACCGAGTTCTTTCCCGCGTTGACCCAGGACCGGGAAGGACTCGAGCGTTTCGTGACGTGGTTTTCGTGGCCCGACGCGTTCCCCAGCCACTTGAGCCCCATGTACCCGGGCGTCATCCATGAAGGGGGCGAGCTGGGCTACGCGCTGGCGACCGCGTTCGGCGCGGCGTTCGACAATCCCGACCTGATCGTCGCCTGCATCGTCGGCGACGGCGAGGCGGAAACCGGGCCGACGGCGGGCGCCTGGCACAGCAACAAATTTCTGAATCCGCACACCGACGGCGCCGTGCTGCCGCTCCTGCATCTGAACAGCTTCAAGATCGCGAACCCGACGATCTTCGGCTCCATGAACGACGGCGAATTGACCAACCTGTTCGAAGGATACGGGTACGGAGTCCGCATCGTCTCCTTCTCGGAGCACATCGACGAGGACATGGACGCCGCGATGCAGTGGGCGTACGAGGAGATCCGCGGTTTGCAGCGGAGCGCGCGGGCCGGCTCGCCGCCCGCGCGCCCGCGGTGGCCGATGCTCATCGTCCGCACGCCCAAGGGCTGGACGGGACCCGGCCGGCTGGACGGCACGCGGATCGAGGGGACGTTCCACTCGCATCAGGTGCCGGCCAAGGATGCGAAAGAAAACCCCGCGCACTTGAACGTCGTCGAGGAGTGGCTGCGGTCGTATCGGCCCTGGGAGCTGTTCGATCGCGACGGGCGCCCGGCCGAGGATATCCGGGCCCTGTGTCCGGCCGGCGAGCAGCGGATGGCCATGAATCCGCATGCGTTGGGCGGCAGGATGCGGCGGCCGCTCCGTCTTCCCGACGTGGCGGACCACGCCGTCGAGGTCACGGCGCGCGGGCGGCCCTTGGTCGGCAACGTCGGACAGCTCGGGCGGTATCTCCGGGACGTCGTCCGCCTCAACGAAGCGGCGCGGAACTTTCGGATCGTCTGCCCCGACGAGCTGGAATCCAATCGCTTGGGCGCGGTGCTCGAGGCCACGGATCGGCAGTACGTCTGGCCGCTCCCGGACGGGACGGAACAGACGAGCCGGGACGGGCGCGTCCTCGAAGTGCTCAGCGAGCACAACTGCCAGGGGTGGCTGCAAGGCTACCTGCTCACGGGGCGGCACGGCGTCTTCCCGTGCTACGAAGCCTTTCTCCACATCGTCGACGGGATGATGAACCAATATGCGAAGTTCTTGAAGTCCTCCCTGGAGGTGTCCTGGCGGCTGCCGATCTCGTCGTTGAACTACCTGCTCACTTCCGAAGCCTGGCGGCAGGAGCACAACGGGTATTCGCATCAGGGGCCGGGATTCATCAACAATCTGCTGACGAAGAAGGGCCACATCTACCGGATCTATCTGCCGCCCGACGCCAACTCGCTCCTGGTCACGATGGAGCATTGCTTCCAGGTGACGAACTTCATCAATCTCGTGATCGCGGGGAAGCAGCCGATGCCGCAGTGGCTGACCTTGGACGAGGCGCGCGAGCACTGCCGGGTCGGCGCGTCGATCTGGCGGTGGGCCAGCACGCACGACGGAGAAGACCCGGAGATCCTCTTCGCGTGCTCGGGAGACAATCTCACACTGGAGGTGCTGGCCGCGGCGTCGATCTTGAGAGAGGAGGCCCCCGAGTGGAGAGTCCGGGTCGTGAACGTGACCGACCTGCTCGTGCTCGGGATCCCCCAGAAGTACCCGCATGGCCTGGAAGAAGGACGGTTCCAGCGGCTGTTTCCGTTGGATTGCCCGGTCGTGTACAACTTCCACGGCTATACCGCGGCGATCAAGCAATTGCTCTGGGAACGGCCGCACAACGAACGTTTCGATCTGAACGGCTACCGGGAAGAGGGGACCACGACCACACCGTTCGATATGCAGGTCCGGAACCGGACGAGCCGCTACCATCTCGTCATCCAAGCCGCTCAGAAGATCGCCGCACACAGCCCGCACCGGGCGGCGCACGCCGAAAGCCTCGTCGTGCGGTATGAACGCAAGTTGGCCGACCATCGCGTCTACATTCAGCAACACGGCATCGATCCACCGGAGATCACCGACTGGCAGTGGCGGGAGGCGTGAAGAGAGTGCTGAGTGATGAGTGACGAGTGATGAATGGGGGAGAAGAGGGTTAGGTTGGCCATCCCGAGTCTCATCTTTCACACCTCACCCTCAACCTTAACCTTAACCTGCGGCCGTCCTCGTGGCCGCGACGACTGAAAAATCAGCCGGCCTCGCCGCTCTGCCCCGGAACGTCTGGGCGGCGGGGGCGGCCAGCTTCTTCATGGACATCTCGAGTGAGATGATCCTGAACGTCCTGCCGCTCTTTCTCGCCAACGTGCTGGGAGTCAAGACCGCGGTCATCGGCCTCATCGAAGGGGTGGCGGAGGCGACCGCGAGCCTGTTGAAGGTCGTCTCCGGCCAGCTCTCGGACCGCTGGCGGACCCGCAAGTGGCCGGCGGTCGCCGGCTATGCCTTGTCGGCGTTCTCCAAGCCCGGCTTCTACTTCGCGAGCAGTTGGGGGCTCGTCGCCGGCGTCCGGTGGATCGACCGGCTCGGTAAAGGCATCCGGACGGCGCCCCGCGACGCGCTCGTCGCCGCATCGGTGGCGGCCGAGCAGCGCGGCCTGGCCTTCGGGTTTCAGCGCGCGGCGGATACGGCGGGCGCGACGACCGGCGTGCTCGTCGCGCTCGGCCTCGTCTGGTGGGCGCAGGCGACTCAGGTCGAGCTGGGCGAGCCGGCGTTTCGCCTCTTGGTGGTCATGAGCCTCGTTCCCGCCGCCCTGGCAGTCGCCGTGCTCGCCTGGGGCGCGCGCGACGTCCCGGCCGCAGGTGGGGAGAGTTCCTTGCATCTGGGGTTCCGCGGGCTCGGCCGGCCGTTCACCCTGTTCATGCTCATCGTCGGCGTCTTCGAGCTCGGCAATTCGTCCGACGCCTTCCTGGTCCTCCGCGCACAAGAGCGCGGGGTCAGCGTCGTCGGCATCTTGGCCCTCCTGGCCATGTTCAACCTCGTCTATGCCCTCGTCGCGACGCCGGCGGGCCACCTTTCGGATCGGCTGGGCCGGCGCCGTATGATCCTCGCCGGATGGCTGCTCTATGCCGCCGTCTATGCGGGGTTCGCGGTCATCGAGGATCCGGGACACGTCTGGGTGCTGTATCTCCTCTACGGCGCCTACTATGGGCTGACCTACGGCACCGCCAAGGCCCTGATCGCCGACCTCGTTCCCGAGCCGCTGCGGGGAACGGCCTATGGCACCCATAGCGCGGTCGTCGGCATCCTCGATCTCCCGGCCTCGGTCATCGCCGGAGTGCTCTGGCAAGGGGTCGGGACCTGGCCGGGCTTCGGCCCGTCGGCGCCGTTCGTCTTCGGCGCTGGGATGGCCCTGCTCGCGGCCGGTCTACTGGCGCTCCAGTTTCCGCCGGCCGGGAATCACGCAGCTAGGCATGCGATCCCCTCGGGTGTAGCATCCCGCACCACTCATCTCCGCTGAAGAAGCCGCGATGGGGCACGATTCCCCAGTGCCGGGCCGATCCACCCGGATTCCACGGCCTTGTGGCCTTGGGTAGCCGGGCCCAGGGCTTGCACAATCTGGTCATGCCATGCCCGATCAGCCGCTCGTCGCCTACTTCTCCATGGAGATCGGTTTGGAGCCCTCCATGCCGACCTATGCCGGCGGGCTCGGCATCCTTGCGGGCGACACCATTCGCTCCGCCGCCGATCTCGAAGTGCCCATGGTGGCGGTCACGCTCCTGCACCGGCACGGATACTTTTATCAACGGCTCGACGAGCAGGGGCGGCAGCGGGAGGAGCCGGTCGCCTGGACCGTGGAAGACTTCGTGGAGCCGGTGGAGACGGTTGCGACGGTCGAGCTCGAAGGCCGCCGGGTGCGGATCCGGGCCTGGCGGTATCGCGTCGTCGGCGTCTCGGGCTTTCACGTTCCGGTCCTTCTCTTGGATACCGATATGCCGGACAATTCGCCGGCGGACCGGCGTTTGACGGACGAGCTGTACGGCGGAGAGGCCTACGAGCGGCTCTGCCAGGAAGTCCTTCTCGGCATCGGCGGGATTCGGATGCTCCGCGCGCTCGGCTACGAACGGGTGCCGAGGTATCACATGAACGAAGGGCATGCGGCCCTGCTCGTCCTCGCGCGGCTCGACGAAGAGCTGTCCAACGGCGCCACGGTCCCCGCGGCCCTCGAACGGGTGCGCGAGTCGTGCGTGTTCACCACCCACACGCCGGTTCCCGCCGGGCATGACCAGTTCGGCGCCGACATGGCGAGGCGGGTGCTGGGGGAGACGCTCTGGAACCGACTGAAGGCGTGCGGGCAGGATACGGGGTTGAACATGACGGACCTGGCGCTTCGCGCCTCGCGCTATATCAACGGCGTGGCGATGAAGCACGGCGAAGTCTCGCAAACCCTCTTCCCGGGCTACCCCATCCATTCCATCACGAACGGCATCCACGCGGTCACATGGGCGGCCCCTTCGTTCCATGCGCTCTATGATCGCTATCTCCCGGACTGGCGGCGGGATCAACTGTCGCTGCGCTACGCGATCAGCATTCCCGACGAGCCCATCTGGGAGGCGCACCTGGCCGCGAAACGGATGCTGGTCGATACCGTCAATCACGAGGCGAACGCCGGTTTCGATTGGAAGGTGCTCACGATCGGGTTCGCCCGCCGTGCGACCGCGTACAAGCGCGCCACCTTGATCTTCCGCGACCTCGACCGGCTGAACGATCTCGCCCAGCGGGTGGGGCCGTTTCAGCTCGTCTTTGCGGGCAAGGCGCACCCGCGAGACCGCGAGGGAAAGGAATTGATCCAAGAGGTGTTCCGGGTCCGAGACGCCCTCCGTGGCCGCATCGCGATCGCGTACCTCGGCAATTACGACATGGCGCTCGGGCGCCTCCTGTGCTCCGGCGTCGATGTGTGGCTGAACACGCCGTTGCCGCCCCTCGAAGCGTCCGGCACCAGCGGGATGAAGGCGGCCGTCAATGGAGTGCCGAGCTTGAGCATCCTCGACGGATGGTGGGTGGAGGGACACATCGAAGGCGTCACCGGCTGGTCGATCGGTGATCGCGTCGAAGCCTGCCTGGAGCCGAAGGCGGGGATGGACGCCTGCCACGCCGAGGCCCTGTATCACAAGCTCGGCGAGACCGTGATCCCATGCTTCTACAAGGATCGCGCGCGCTACATCGACATCATGCGGCACGCCATGGCGTTGAACGGCAGCTTCTTCAACACCCAGCGCATGGTCGCGCAGTACGTGCACAACGCCTATCGCATGGTCGGAGCCTACTTACAAGACTCCGTCCGCCGTGCCGTGCCTGCGGGGTGACACGACGGCTGTTTCGGTCCGTAGCCTCTCCTGCCGACGTGCTTGCTTTCGAGGACGCGAACGGTAGAGCCCGAGGCGCAGTCCCGACAGGCCTCACGCCACGGGCCTCTTTCCGCAACTGGACGATCAGGCGGTGCGCTGTGTTGGCATCGAGAATGCAGACGAGAAGGTAGGACGGAATCACATGGATCTCACCTTCCAGCGGAGGGCTCATGCCGACCGATCGCACGACCAGCGCGATTCAATGGTTTGACGAGATCACGCTCGATGATGTCGCCCTCGTGGGCGGGAAGAACGCCTCGTTGGGCGAAATGTACCGCGAGTTGAGCGGGCAGGGCGTCAAGGTTCCGAACGGGTTTGCGATCACCGCCGAGGCCTATCGGATGTTCCTCGAGGACGCCGGAGTCGATCGGCGCATCCGCGAGCTCTTGCGCGACCTCGATACCAAGGACATGGAGAACCTGCGTCGCCGCGGGCGCGCGGTCCGGCACGCCGTCCTGTCGGCGACCCTGCCGAGGGAGTTGGAGCAGGCGATCGTCGAGGCCTACGATCGCTTGAGCGCGGAGGTCGGGGAGCAGGCGGACGTCGCCGTACGCAGCAGTGCGACCGCCGAGGACCTGCCCGATGCGAGCTTCGCCGGGCAGCAAGAAACGTATCTGAATGTACAGGGGCATCAGGCTCTCCTCGACGCCTGCAAGCGGTGCTTCGCCTCCCTGTTCACCGACCGGGCCATCTCGTACCGCACGGACAAGGGCTTCGATCATTTTCGGGTCGCCCTGTCCATTGGCGTCCAGCGGATGGTCCGCTCCGATCTGGCCGCCTCCGGCGTCATGTTTTCGATCGATACCGAAAGCGGATTCCAGGACGTCGTGCTCATCAACGCCGCCTATGGCCTCGGGGAAACGGTCGTCCAAGGCTCGGTCAACCCCGATGAATGCTATGTGTTCAAGCCGACGCTCAAGCAGGGCTTCCGGCCGATCGTGCAGAAGCGCTTGGGCACCAAGGAATTCAAGCTGGTCTATGACATCGGCGGGGGACGCATGACGAAAACCGTTCCCGTGCCGGCCCCTGACCGTGTCCGGTTCGCCGTGACCGACGATGAGATCCTCACGCTCGCCCGCTGGGCCTGCCTCATCGAAGACCACTACAGCGCCAAGCGGGGCCGCTTCACGCCGATGGATATGGAATGGGCCAAGGACGGCCGCAGCGGAGAATTGTTCATCGTGCAGGCGCGGCCTGAAACGGTGCAGTCCCAGAAGTCCCGTGAGGTCGTCGAGATCTTTCATCTTCGGTCGCGCGGCCGCGTGCTCGCGGCCGGCCGGAGCGTCGGCGAGAAGATCGCCGCGGGACCGGTCCGCGTCATCCCCGACGCGCACCGGCTGCACGAGTTTCGCGACGGCGAGGTGCTGGTCACGGATCGTACGGACCCGGATTGGGAGCCGATCATGAAGAAGGCGGCGGCGATCGTCACGAACCGCGGCGGCCGGACCTGCCATGCGGCGATCGTCAGCCGCGAGTTGGGCGTCCCGGCGATCGTCGGAACCGACACCGGGACCCAGGTGATCAGGGACGGTCAGATCGTGACGGTCTCGTGTGCCGAGGGCGACACGGGATACGTCTACGAGGGGCGGTTGTCGTTCGACGTCGAGCGAATCCCGTTGTCGGGCCTGCCGCGGCCGAAGACCAAGGTGATGATGAACGTCGGGAACCCCGAAGAGGTGTTCGCGCTCGCGTCGATCCCCAACGACGGCGTCGGCCTTGCCAGGCTGGAGTTCATCATCGGGACCTCGATCAAGGTCCATCCGTTGGCGCTGCTGGAGTACGAGCGGTTGGACGATGGCACGGTCAAGGCCGAGATCGACCGGATCGCGGCCGGGTATGGCGACAAGCCGGCGTTTTTCGTCGACAAGCTCGCGCAAGGCGTCGGCATGATCGCGGCGGCCTTTTATCCCAAAGACGTGATCGTCCGTCTGAGCGACTTCAAGTCGAACGAGTACGCCGGCCTCGTCGGCGGGGCGCGGTACGAGCCGCACGAAGAAAACCCGATGCTCGGTTTCCGCGGCGCCTCCCGGTACTACGATCCGCGGTACCGCGAGGGCTTCGCGCTGGAATGCCGGGCCATGAAGAAAGTGCGCGACGAGATGGGGCTGCGCAACGTGAAGCTCATGGTCCCGTTCTGCCGGACGGTGGAGGAGGGGCGCCGGGTGCTGGAGGAAATGGCCGCGCACGGGCTGCGTCGCGGGGAGCACGGTCTCGAGGTGTACGTGATGTGCGAGGTCCCGAGCAACGTGATCCTCGCCGAGCGGTTCGCGGAGATCTTCGACGGCTTCTCGATCGGCTCCAATGACCTGACGCAGCTCATCCTCGGCGTCGATCGCGACTCGGAAATCATCGCTCCGATCTTCGACGAGCGCGACGAAGCGGTCAGGCGCATGATCGCCGATGTGATTCGGCGTGCCAAGGCCGCCGGGCGGAAGATCGGCATCTGCGGGCAGGCCCCGAGCGACTATCCGGAGTTCGCACGCTTTCTCGTCGAGCAAGGCATCGACAGTCTCTCGTTGAATCCCGATGCGGTGTTGAAGACCACGAAGGCGATTGTCGAGATGGAGCAGAAAACAGTGACGTCGTGAGGTCCGTGACGCCAGAAGCCCCTCTTTGATAAGGAGGGGTGGGGGAGCCGAACGGCTTCGACCCCACCTAGCCTCCCCTTACGAAGGGGAGGAACGGTCCCTCTACCACCGCAATAAACGGACTCAACAGACTCAACGTCTTTCATGCATCTTCGTTCCCTTGACGGACAAAACGGACTCAACGGACCTAACGGACTCAACGTCTTTCTTATTTAGAAGCATGAAGCTTTCGGTCAAGACAGGCGTCAGCTTTGGGTTCACCTCGGGGATCATCACGACGCTCGGCCTTATGGTCGGTCTGCATTCCAGCACGCGCTCCACGCCCGCCGTCGTCGGCGGCATTCTGACGATCGCGATCGCCGATGCCTTCTCCGACGCCCTCGGCATCCATATTTCCGAAGAGTCGCGCAATCTCCATACGGCGGCGGAGATCTGGGAATCGACCATCGCCACGTTCCTCGCAAAGTTTCTGGTGGCGATCACGTTCATTCTGCCGATTGCGCTACTGCCGTTGGCGACGGCGGTGGCCGTCAGCGTGCTGTGGGGGCTCGTGCTGTTGACCGCGTTCAGCGTGTACCTCGCGAACCAGCAGCAGATCAGGCCGTGGAAAGTCGTGGCGGAGCACGTCGGGATCGCCTGTCTCGTCGTCGCACTGACCCACTACATCGGCGAGTGGATCGGCGACATAGAATAACGAGTGATGAATGATGAGTGATGCGCGATGAATGGAGGATGGGCAATTCATCATTCTGCACTCACCACTATCTGTGGAGCTTCCTCAACTCATCATTCATCACTCTGCACTCATCACTATCTTTGGCATAGAATAACGAGTGATGAATGATGAATGATGCGCGATGAATGGAGGATGGGCAATTCATCATTCTGCACTCATCACTATCTGTGGAGCTTCCTCAACTCATCATTCATCACTCTGCACTCATCACTATCTTTGGGGGGTGATCTATGGAAGTCCGCAGCAAGGTGTATACGTATCGAACCAGCTTGAAATGGACGGAGGCCAAGAAGGGGACGTTGTCGTCGGCAGGCAAGCCGGACCTTCAGGTGGCGACGCCGCCCGAATTCAAAGGGCACGCGGGCATCTGGTCGCCCGAGGACCTGTTCGTCGCGTCGATTACCGTGTGCATCATGAGCACGTTCTTGGCCTTTGCCGAGCGGGCCGGCCTTGGATTCCAAGGCTATGAAAGCGAGGGCGAGGGGCGCGTCGAGTTGGTCGACGGGGCCCTTCAAGTCACGTCGGTCGCCGTCAAAGTCGCGCTCAGGCTCGCGGGGGCCGCGGACGCGGATCGGGCCAAGGAACTGATGGAAAAGGCCGAACGCCACTGCCTGATCTCCAGGTCGGTGAAGAGCCATATCAGCCTTGACGTCGTTATGATGTAGGCGGTTTTAGAAGTCCTCGTAGGTGAGGTCGGCACCTTGACAAGGCATCCTGGCCTTCCTAGACTGCCCTGAGTTTACCCTCCGCACGTTTTACGTTGAATTCGCTAGTCGCGTGGCTCGTGATGAGCGACCGCTGCGCTCCTGGCGTCGTGTCAAACAGTGCATGGAGGTCTTGCCATGACATCCTATGACCTCCAGCGCTTTTCCTTACACGAGATGAGCGAGTGCTCGGCACGGCTGCGCACGCTCGGCGCGCAGGCCCCGAGCTTCACCGATACCGCCGATCAACTCGTCCGGTTTTTCTACGACAGCTGTCTGGACACGGAGACCGGCCGACCGGCCTGCGCCTTGGTGCGGCTCTTCAGGACCGAAGCCTACGAGCGCTTGTCTCCGGCCTTTCAGGCGTGTGTCAGGGAGGCCTTGGGCCGGGAGCCGTATACCCCCCAATTGAAGTGCTTGACCTTGGTCGCGAGCGCCGGGGAGCGCCCGGAATGGAATCAGGTCGAACGGTCTCACCACTATAAGGCCATTCCGCTCGCCGGCGAGCGCTTCATCGCGCAGTTTCCGATGTTCTCTCATCTCTTCAAACAGCTCGGCTTGCCGCTGGAGACGTCCCTCCACCCCGACTCCGATCTCTTGGTCGACTGGGACGAAACCACCTACAACGTCTTCTATATTCCCGAGGCCCTGGGCAGCCCGTTCGTGCCGGTGCAACAGGACTTCGTGATCCCGGTCGGGATCCGCTCCGTGCTCGGGTTCGGCGGAATCCTGCCGTCCCGCCACCTGTTCGTGCTCGTGCTGTTCACCAAGGTGCCGGTGCCGCACCACACCGCCGAGCTGTTCAAGCCCTTGGCCTTGAGCGCCAAGCTCGCGCTCCTCGCCCATGAGAGGCAGGCGAGCGCGGCCGGGGGTGCCGATGTGGACGCTCCCGCGCAAGCCCCTCCCGACCGGGCGGTCCAAGCTGAGGTGCTGTCGCAGCTGCTGACCGTCCATGAACGAGCCGTCGCCACCTACGCGGAGCGCGGGCGCCGCGCGGAAGCGGCCCTTCACACCAGCCGGGCCCGCCTGAGCGCGGTCGTGCAATCGACCAAAGATGCGGTGCTGTTCCTGGATCGCCGCGGCCTCATCCGTTCTTGGAACCCGCCAGCTGAAGCCCTGTTCGGATATCAGGTCCAAGACGTCTTCGGCAGGCCGTTGGGGACCCTCATCTCCGGTGGATTGAGCGAGTCGTTCGAGCAGATCGTGGCCGAAGCCGATGCCGGGCCACGCGCCGACATTTCGAGCCGGACCTTCGAAGCCACCGGCCGCATCAAAGGCGGCGGCTCGTTCCCCGCCGACGTCACGCTGGCCGCCTGGCATGTCCGCAACACGGTCTTCTTCAACGCGATCATTCGCGACATCAGCGACCGGAAACGCGCCGAAGCGGCCCTGGAAGAATCGGAAGCGCGCTTCCGGGGCCTCGTGCACTACGCCCCCGATGTGATCTTCACGATCGGGGGCGATGGGATGATCACCTCCCTGAATCCGGCCTTCGAGCAGGTCACGCACTGGTCCTGCCCGGAATGGATCGGGCAATCCTTCGTGTCGATCCTCCATCCCGATGATGTCCCTGCAGCCGTGGATCTCTTCCGGTTCATGCTCGAGAACAGCCAACCGGCAAGCGCCACCTTCCGGATTCGCAGCAAGGATCGCGGCTACCTGATCGGAGAATTCGTCGGCACACCGCAGATCGAGCAGGGACGCCTCGTCGGTATTCTCGGCATGGCCCGGGACGTCACCGAGCGGAAGCTGGTCGAGGAGGCGCTGCGCGAGAGCGAGGCCAGACTCCGAGCCGTCATGCAATCGACGACGGACGCCATCATTTCGATCGACGGCGACGGGAACGTCGTGTTCTGGAATCAGGCGGCCCACGATATGTTCGGATACTCGGCGGAAGAGATGCTGGGGCAGCCGGTGAGCCGGATCGTACCCGAGCGGTTCCGCGAACAGCATCAATTGGGCGTCAAACGCGCCGCAGCCGCAGGTCGGCTCACGGTCGACGCGAACATGCTGGAGCTGATCGGCATGCGGCGGGATGGGACGGAATTCCCCATCGAATTCAGTCTCGCGTCGTGGAAAACCCGGACCGGTGTCTTCTTCACGGGGGTGTTGCGGGACATCACCGCACGCAAGCGGACCGAGGAGGCCCTACGGGCCCTGGCCGCGGACACCGTCTCCGGTGAGAGCGAGACGTTCCTGGAGGCGTTGGTCAGCCATCTCGCCACGGCGTTGAATGCCCGATGGGCCTTTCTGGGGGAGGTCTCGGCAGCCGAGGACGAGGTGACCACCCGTGTCGTCTATGCCGACGGCGCACGGGCGGCCAATTTCACCTATCGTCTGCAGGGCACCCCCTGCGCCGCGGTCCTCGACAACACCGTCTGCTACTACGGCCGCAATGTAGCGGCGCTCTTCCCCGAGGATCGCCTGCTGCGCGAGATGGGAGCGGAGTCGTACTGCGGGAGCCGGATTTTCACCCGGACGGGGCAGTTCCTGGGCCTGCTCGTCGTGCTCCATGACAGGCCGCTCCTCAATGAAACCGACGTCGTGCGGATCGTGAAAATTTTCGCCACCCGGGCGGGGCTCGAGCTCGACCGGATCCAGACACAACACGCGCTCGTCCAGAAGCAGACCGAGCTCGAGGAGTTCTTCGAGAATGCGCCGCTCGGCCTTCATTGGGTCGGCCCGGACGGCCGGATTCTTCGGGCGAACCGGGCCGAGCTCGAGATGCTGGGGTACGAGCCCGAGGACTACGTTGGGCATCATATCGCCGAATTCCACGTCGATCAGGACGTGCTCGCGGACATCCTGGGACGCCTCGAGCGGGCCGAGACGCTGGAGAACCACGAGGCCCGCCTCCGCTGCAAGGACGGCGCGATCAAACACGTGCTCATCAACTCGAACGTCCGCTTCGAACACGGGCGCTTCGTCCACACGCGGTGCTTCACCCGGGACATCACGCGGCGGAAGCAGGCCGAGATCGACCTGACCACCAGCGAGGCCCGCTTCCGCCGTCTCTTCGACCATGCGGCGACCCCGATGTGCTTGATCGGAGAAGGACGGCGCTTCGTCCGGGTCAATGACGCCTTCTGCGCCCTGATCGGCGCGCCTTCGGACAGCCTGGTCGGGACGGCGTGCGACGTCTGGGTCTCTCTCGATGACCTCCGCCAATACCGTGAATCCTTGGAGACCCTGTTCAGCCGGGCGTCCGGCGGATTCTCCGCCGAGCACCGCTACGTCTCCGCGGCGGGCGAGACGCTCTGGGTGCGCACGGCGTTCAGCCCGATCGAGGACCCGGAAACCGGCCGCCAGCTCGCCCTCGGGATCCTCGAGAACATCACCGAGCGCAAGCGCGCGGAAGACGCGTTGCGGACCTCGAGCGAGTTCAACCGGCGCATCATCGCGAACGCCGGTGAAGGCATCGTCGTGTACGATCGCCATCTTCGCTACGTCCTGTGGAACCCGTTCATGGAACGGCTCACGGGCCTCTCGGCGCAACACGTGATCGGGAAACACGCAAGTGAGATCTTTCCGTTCCTGGCCGAGCAAGGCGGGCTCGACCTGCTGGCGCGGGCGTTGGGGGGCGACGTCGTCTCCACCGGCGATCTCGAGGTCCGCATACCGGCGACCGGCCGGTCGGCATGGCTCTCGGCGCGGTTCACCCCCCATGACGACGGTCAGGGGCGCATCATCGGGGTCATCGGCACCGTGAGCGACATGACCCAGCGAAAGCAAGCCGAGGCGGAGCTAAAGGAGAGCCAAGAACGCTTTCGACTCTGCGTCGACGGGTCCAACGCCGGGATTTGGGACTGGGACCTCCGAACGAACCGCGTGTATCTGTCGCCCAAGTGGAAGTCGATGCTCGGCTACACGGACGATGAGGTCCACTCCAGTTTGGAGGCGTGGGAGAGCCGGATTCATCCCGACGACCGCGAGGCGGCGCTGTCTACCTTGAGCGAGTTCGTCGACGGCGCACGTCCTCGCTATGAAATCGAATATCGCGTTCGCCACAAGGACGGCTCGTATCGGTGGGTGCTCTCCCAGGCGGTCTGCCTCCGATACGCCGACGGCAAGGCTTACCGCGTCGCGGGCTCGCACATCGATGTCACGGAACGGAAGCACGCCGAAGCCGCGCTCCGGGAAAGCGAAGAACGCCTCCGGCTCGCCGTCACCGCCACCGGCGTCGGAATTTGGGATTGGCAGGTCGCCCCGAACCGCGTGGTATGGAGCCCCCGCGTGGCCGACATCTTCGGTCTTTCGCCCGGGGAGTTCGAGGGACGCTATGAGGCGTATGTCGCGCGCATTCACCCGGAAGACCGAGATCGAGTCCTGCACGCCATCGACGCGGCGCTCCATGAAGGGGCGGACTACGACCTCGAACACCGCATCCTCGCGCCCGATGGAGGCGTGCGCTGGGTGGCCTGCAAGGGCGCCGTGCTGCGGGACGTCGGCGGCAGACCGGCGCGCATGCTGGGAACGGTCCAGGACGTCACCGAGCGGAGGCTGGCCGATGAAGAGCGGCGAGAGGCCATGCAGCGCCTCAAGACGCTGTCGGGACGTTTGGAGGTCATTCGGGAGGAGGAGCGGGCGCGGATCGCCCGAGAGCTTCACGACGAGCTCGGCGTCGGTCTGACCTGCTTGAAAATCGACCTCTGCCGGTTGGCGGCCAAGGTGGAGCACGTCTCGGAGGGTACGTCGCGTCAAGACCTGCTGAACAAGCTTCACGCCATGACCGAGTTCGTCGACGCCACGATCGCCTCGGTCCAGCGGCTCGTCACGGAGCTTCGTCCCACCGTGCTCGACGATCTCGGGCTCGTCGCCGCGTTGGAATGGCAGACGCAGGATTTTCAGCGACGGACCGGCATCCCGTGCCGGCTTCAGGTCGATGAAGCGGACATTTCGGTCGATGCCGAACGTGCGACGGCCATCTTCCGCATCTGCCAGGAGGCGTTGACCAACGTCGCCCGCCACGCCAAGGCGGGCCAGGTCCGCGTGCGGCTGACGCAGGAGCACGGGGTCGTCTGCCTGGATGTCACGGACGACGGGCAGGGCATCCCACCGGACAAGCTTGCGGACCCGCGCTCGTTGGGGCTGCTCGGCATGCGGGAACGTGCCGATCTCGTCGGCGGGGAGGTCTTGGTCAGGCGAAGCCCGGAAGGCGGCACAACCGTCAGCCTCCGGCTTCCCACCGCCCGGGAAAGGCCGTGACATGCCGCAGCGGCCCGATGGTTCGGCAACCGAAAACTTGTCTTGCTCGCCCGGAAAGCCCTTGTTATCATTCAGCCGTTCGCGGGACCCAGGGGCCGGTCGCCATGATGCATGACCCCGACGAGGTTGTCGTTGTCCGCACCACTTCCCCACCATGTGCGCCTGAATCGACGCTTCGCGGTTGATCCTCCTGCTCGGCCTGCGTCCGCTTCCATGGCCTCGGTAGCCCCCACAGGGCTCCTCGGCGTACACGCGGCGCGGGCAAATGATTGCATGGACGCCCCGTGGTGAAGAGTGATCATGCGATGACGGACGTATGTGAGCCGCAAGAGCTCTGGTCCGTACCCGTGCTGCCCCTGCTCCTGATGCTGTCGTTGGCCCTCGCGGTCGGCATCGGCTTCTATGCCCTCGTGACGTTGCGAGACGTCCTCGTTCGAGAAAAAGGGACGGAATTGGCGCGCGCGGCGGCACGGGTGGCCGATATCCTCGATCGCATCCTGTTCGAACGAGCCGGGGACGTTCGGGTCTTCGCCTCGGATCTCGCGCTTCGTACTGGAAGCGACGAACAACGACGGCAACGGTTGGAGTTCTACAAGGACGTGTATGGCTACTACGTCTGGATCGCGCTCATGGGACCGGACGGCAGACTGCTCGCCTCGACGGCGGCGTCCGGCGATGCGCCCCGCGTCCCCGAGGACGTGAGCCAAGAGGCTTGGTTCCAGGAGATCCACCGGACTCCTCGGGTCCATGTCCATGAGCCCGACCGGCCGGGACCCGGGACGATCCCGACCATCGGCTTCTCGGCGCCGATTCGAGCCGACGGCGACGGGTTTCAAGGGGCGGTCAGCACGCGGGTGTCGCTCGCCGCGCTCCCCACGGTGCTCGAGCGGGAAGGGCAGTTGGCGTCCCATGAAGGCGAGCCGTTCGACTGGTTGTTGATGGACTCGCGCGGCGCCGTCCTCCTCGAAATCGGGCATGCCCGGCCGCAGGCGGCGCCGCTGCCGCCGCAGACGGTCCCGCTCGGATTCACGGTCGCGCAATCGGACCACAACCGAGTCGGCTATACCGAAGAAATGCACCTGCGGCGCCAAGTTCCGGTGATCACCGGCTACGCGAAGTTACGGGGATACGGAGGATTCACCGGGTTCGACTGGACCGTGCTGGTCCGCATGGACCGTGATCACGCCTATGCGCCCATCAACCGCCTCGTCGTGACCGTGGGAGTCGTCGGTCTCCTGGGGGCGGCGCCGCTGGCGCTGATCGGCGTATGGTCCTCCTGGAAGACCGTGCTCGAAGAGCGGCGGCTCCGGGCGGTCCAGCGCGAGCTCCAGCAGACGGTCACGGAGCTTCATCGATCGAACTCGGACCTGCAGCAGTTCGCCTACGTCGCCTCTCACGACCTGCAAGAGCCGCTGAGAATGGTCTCCAGCTACACGCAGTTGGTCGCGAAGCGGTACCGGGGCAAGCTGGGCCCCGAAGCCGATGAATTCATCGGGTACGCCGTGGACGGCGCGGCCCGGATGCAGAAGCTGATCCAAGACCTGCTCGCCTTTTCACGGATCGACAGCCAGAGCCACCTGCCGGCGAAGATCGCGATGGATGAGGTCGTGAATCTGGCCCTGGAGAACCTCCGTCGGAGCGTCGAAGAAAGCGGGGCGGTCGTCATGCGGCGGCGCCTCCCTTCCGTCAAGGGCGATCAGCGGCAACTCGTCCAACTCGTCCAAAACCTCCTGAGCAACGCGATCAAGTTCCGGAGCGCCCGGCCGCCGGAAATCGACGTGTCCGCGGAACCGATGAACGGCATGTGGAAGTTCGCGGTCCGTGACAATGGAATCGGGCTCGATCCCCAGTTTGGGGATCGCATCTTCGTGATGTTCCAGCGCCTCCACACCCGGGCGCAGTACCCGGGAACAGGCATCGGCCTGGCGATTTGCAAGAAGATCGTCGAACGGCATGGGGGACGAATCTGGGTGGAATCACAGCCCGGTCAAGGGGCCACGTTTTTCTTTACACTGCCGGGAGTCCCGGGCGATGGGGTCCCGGGACACTGACCGCAGAGTTTAGCAAGCTGTTCAAAAACTATTTCGAGAATCCGGAAACTCGAAACTTCAGGAGATGGTGTTGGAGCAGAATAACCCGCAGGATGTTCAAAAAGGCCATCCAGCACGGCCGCAGCGAGGCGCACGGCGTCACGAATAAGTGACGCCACGTTTGTGCGCGCCGGCGAGATGGTGAGCCGGCAGTGTCTTGACCGAGGCGTTTCCTTTTCACCCGCCCACACCCGAGCTGCCAAGACAGCTCTGTTCCCGTGGTGCGGTACATTGAGGTCCTGAGCGATGCGAGAACAAAGCTGGGGGCCTTTTTCAACATCCTGCCACAGAGAAAGGATGAAGCATGGCTGTTGCCGATCTAGTGAGGCCGATTGAAATTCTGTTGATCGAAGACAATCCCGCCGACGTTCGCCTGACGATGGAGGCGCTCAAGGAAGGGAAGGTGCTCAACCACCTCACGGTCGCCAAGGACGGCATGGAGGCGCTGACGATCCTACGCCGTCAAGGCCGTTACGGGGATCGCCCGCTGCCGGACTTGATTCTGCTCGACCTCAACCTTCCCGGGAAGGACGGACGGGAGGTGCTGGCGGACATCAAGAACGACGACACGTTGAAGCGCATTCCCGTGGTGATCCTGACCACCTCGCAGGACGAGCAGGACGTGCTGAAGAGCTACAGCCTCCACGCGAACTGCTACATCACCAAGCCGGTGGATCTCGAGCAGTTCATCCGAGTGATCAAATCGATCGAGGACTTCTGGCTGGGCATCGTCGTCCTGCCGAGTGGGTTGAAAGGGCTCGGCGGGTTCCACACCCACTGAGGGACCATGCGAGTTCTGCTGGTCGAAGACAACCCGGGCGACGTCCAACTGCTGAAGGAACACCTCGCTGACGCGCGAGACGTCCGGGTTCAGCTCATCCATGTTTCCTGTCTTCGCGATGCGCTGACGCGGCTCGCGGAGGACGCGTGCGACATCGTGCTGCTCGATCTGTCGTTGCCGGACAGTGTGGGGCTGGACACGGTCACGCGCGTCGTCGCGGGATCGGGAGCGAAGCTCCCCATCGTCGTCCTGACGAGCATCGAGGACGAGGGTTTGGGGCTTCAGCTCATCCAGGCCGGCGCGCAGGACTACCTTGTCAAGGGGCAGGTCACGGGCCCGCTGCTGCTCCGGTCGCTGCATTACGCGATCGAGCGACACCGAGCCGACGAGGCGCTTCGGTTGAGCGAGGAGCGCTACGCCCTGGCGATCGCCGGCTCGAACGACGGACACTGGGACTGGGACTTGGTCGGCCGCACGTGCTATTACTCGCCCCGTTGGAAGGAGTTGTTCGGGATCGCAGGAGATGTCCCCGACAGCGATCAGGACGGTTTTCTTGCGCTCGTCCATCCTGACGATCGCGAACGGGTCCATGAAGCGTTGCAGGCGCATGTGGATCACCGCATCCCGTATGCCGTCGAGTTTCGAGCCCGGCACGGCGCCGGGGAGTACCGCTGGTTTCAATCGCGGGGCCAAGCGGTTTGGGACACGGCCGGACGAGCGGTCCGGATGGCGGGCACGTCGACGGACATCACCGATCGAAAGCGGGCTGAAGAAGCACTGATCGAAAGCAAGGACCGCTACCGATCTCTGATCGACACGGCGGGGAGCGTGATCCTCGTGCTCTCGCCCGACCATACGATTCTGGAGTGGAACCCGGCCGCGGAGGAGCTGTATGGATGGCGGCGGGACGAAGTGCTGGGCCGAGACTATTTCCGCCTGTTTCTTCCCGAATCCGAATGGGCGGGCGTCGCCGAAGACATCCGCCGGGTCCTGACCGGAAAGGAGACGCGAGGCTACGAGAATACCGTGCGGGCACGGGATGGCTCCGAACACATCGTGAGTTGGAACGTCAACCGCTTGCTGGATCCCCAAGGAGGGACGCTCGGCATCATCGCGGTCGGGCAGAACATCACCGAGCGCCGTCTCGCCGAGGAGCAGCTGCGCGAGACGCTGGCGACGGTACGGACGCTCTCCGCGAGGCTCGAGGGGATCCGCGAAGAGGAGCGGGCGCGCATCGCCCGCGAAGTGCATGACGAGCTGGGCGTCGGGCTGAGTTGCCTGAAAATCGATCTGTCACGCCTGCAGGCCATCGTGGGCGCCGAGGACGGGCCGGTGAAACAGGAGCAGATCTTGACCCGTCTGGAGGCCATGATCGGTTTCACCGATGTGACGATCGACGCGGTGCATCGGATCGTGACCGAGCTGCGACCGACTATATTGGACGACTTGGGAATCGTGGCCGCCATCGAATGGCAGACGCAGGAGTTTCAGCGCCGGACGGGCATCGCCTGCGAGCTCATCGTCTCGAAGGACGACATTCACCTGGACCCCGACCGCGCCACGGCGGTCTTCCGCATCTGCCAAGAAGCCCTGACCAATGTCGCGCGTCACTCAGGGGCGACGCGCGTAACCGTCCTGTTGAACGAGGATCAGACCTCGACGGTGCTCGAGATCTCGGACAACGGCAGCGGGGTGCCGGCCGACAAAGTGTCCGACCCACACTCGTTTGGGCTGCTGGGAATGCGCGAGCGGGCGCATTTGGTCGGCGGCCGCCTGACCATCACCGGGCAGCCCCAGTGCGGGACCCTGATCAGGCTCTCGCTCCCGCAACGGGAGCGTCGTGAGGAGGCGCAACTGTGTTGAAGATTCTCATTGTCGACGATCACCCGTCGTTCCGGCGGGGCGTGAAGGAAATCCTGACCGAAGGATTGGATGCCGTGAAAATCGGCGAAGCCGGCGATGCCAATGAAATGCTCGAGATGCTGAAGGCCAAGAAGTGGGACCTGTTGATGATGGACATCACGATGCCGGGGCGGAACGGCTTGGAAGCGCTCAAGGACGCCAAAGCGCAGTGCCCGTCATTGCCGATCCTCGTCTTGAGCATGCATCCCGAGGATCAGTATGCGATCCGGATGTTCAAGGCCGGAGCCGACGGCTATTTGACGAAAGCCAGCGCCCCGTCGGAGCTGGTCCGGGCGATCAAGAAGGTCCTGGGCGGCGGACAATACGTGAGCCAATCACTGGGCGAGAAGCTCGCCCTGACCGTGAAATGCGGGACCGACCAAGCGCCCCACGAGCGGCTGTCCGACCGGGAGTACCAGGTCCTGTGCCTGCTCGCGAGCGGCAAGACCGTCGGGGAAATCGCCAAGACGATCAACCTCAGCGTCACGACCATCAGCACCTACCGGGCCCGGATCCTCGAGAAGATGAACATGAAGAACAACGCCGAATTGACGCGCTACGCCGTCGACGCCGGCCTCGTCTCCTGATCCCGTCTCCTGACCTCGTCCTCTCCGTTAGCCGCTTCCCCTTCCGACAAATTCCTGTCGCGTAAACGAGGACAGCCTCCGCTCGGGACATTCGACAAGAAAATCACACCGGCGTCGATAGTGTCGGTTCCCGCCCGTCTGTAAAAGGAACCACGCTGACGAGAGCCTTCTCGGTGAAGCGGGACGGCAACAAAGCAGTGCACTCTCACAGAGGTGACGAGACATGATGTGCCCTCGATGCAAAGGACTCATGGCGCCGGTCGACCTGCGCGACTGGGTGAGCGGGACGGGACAGGACAACTGCAAGGCGTTTCGCTGCATCGCGTGCGGGGAGATCGTGGACGCGTTGATTCTTCAGAACCGGGGTCTCGACTCGGAAGCGGCCGCCGCCCGCCGGAAGAGCCGCGCGCGTCATAATCTGCCGGTCATCCGAGCCTAGCTATTCATCATTCAACCTTGAGGTGACGCATGGAACACAATGCGGGTCGGAGCAGGACCCGGGTGCTGGTGGTGGGCCAGGGGGTGGGGGGCGCGATTCGACTGGCGGATTGGCTGGCGGCGGACGGATGTGAGCCGGTGGCGGTCGCCACGGCGGAGGAAGGATTGGCGGTCCTGCCCGAAGTGAATCCCGATGCGCTCCTTCTCGACTCTCGGCTTCCGCTCGGTACGGCGTTGGACACGCTTCGCGCCGTCCGTCGCCGTTATCCGCATCTGCCGATGATGACGATGGTCGATGCCGAGAGGGAGGACGCGGCCCTCTCTCTCGAAGACGCCCCGTCGACGTGCATCGTCAAGCCGTTGCGCGGCCGGCCGCTCGGTCCTTGGTTGGCTTCCGAGGTCCGGGGGCTGTGCGCGCCCGGAGGCGCGCAATGATGCGGTCTCCGTCGGGCTGCGGTCTCTTGACCGTTTCCGCAGCGTTGGCTCGAACGACTGCCCCGGAGGGCGCCATGACGCGATGCCGCGACGGACCATACAAGGAAACGATTCTGCTCGTGGACGACGAGGACACCGTCCAGCAGGTCGTGAGCGAGATTCTCGAGCGGCAGGGTTATCGGGTCCTGACCGCGCCGGACGGCATCCGCGCCCTCACGCTCAGCAGCCGATTTCCGGCGCCGATCCACCTGCTCGTCACCGACGTCGTCATGCCCCGCATGAGCGGATGGGAAATCGCGCGGTGCCTCTCGGCCCAACGGCCCACGATGAAGGTGCTGTTCATGTCCGGCTACTCCGAGGTCGCGCTGTTCGAGGAGGCCCGGAGCGAGGCCCGCCGGCCTTTCTTGAGGAAGCCGTTTCTCCATGATTCGCTGCTCGCGAAGATCCGAGAGGTGCTCGATGCCACCTGAGCGCGACCGCACGAGGTCGATCGCATCACCGGACCCTCCCGGCACCCGCTGGACAGCGGCGGGTCTACGAGCCGCCAACCGGCCAGGGATCATCGTCGCCTCAGCGGAGTGCCGGATCGATTATCTCGATGCCCGAGGCCGTGCCCTGTTGCGCGACATCGTGCAAGAAGACCGGCTCCACCTTTCGGGCAGATCCCTTCCCCCAAGCCTCGGCGCCGTCTGTCGTCAAACTCTCGGGCAAACCGCGGCGGGCCCCACGCTGGAAGCACGTCGTGTCGTCCAGTCCACTCATGGCCCGATCTTGATTCGTGCAGTCGGGCTCCTGGGCTTCCGCGCTCCCCGTATTCTGCTGCTCCTCGAACCCCTCGATCGCGCCGCTCCGGCCTCGGCCTCACGCCTGTAGCATCTCGCGCTACACGCCGGACGACTCTGTAGCCTTTATCTACACACGAGAGAGCCATGCCACGTCCGCCCGCCGGATTCGTCGCGCTTCTGCCACCATTAACTCGACTGACGCTATGTGGCACGATCCTGGCACAGGCTTAGGAAGAAGGTTGAGGTTGAGGTTAAGGTTGAGGGGGAGAGAAAAGATCAAGACGAGCCACTCAACCTGAACCCTTCCTACTACGAGAAGAAGTCTGAATCCTAACGTGCGCCTTTGTCTCAAAGGAGGAGAAGACTCGGTTGTCTTCTTCCCCTTAACCTTAACCTGAACCTTCCCCTTCCCCAGGAGGGGTTGAGGCTAAGGTTGAGGTGAAGAGACAAGGATCTTCCCCCCCTCAACCTTAACCTGAGCCTCAACCTTTCCCAGGAGGAGGTGCGCCATGACCTGTAACGTAGGTGGAATCGAACGGCCGATCCGGATGGTTCTAGGGCTGGTCCTGTTGGCGCTTGCGACGTTCGGAGGACTTCCGAGCGGGTGGATGATTGCGTTCTACATCGTGGGGGCCGTGGCCTTGCTCACGGGCGCTATCGGCTACTGCCCGGCATGGATGCTGCTTGGCATCAACACCTGCGCAATGAAGACCACCAAGAAGGCGGCGTAAGCTGAACTCGTTTGGTCCGTTAGGTCGGTTGGGTCGGTTTCGTCCGTATCAAGAGCGTTGAGTCGCTTTGGTCCGTTTTGTCCGTTTAGTCCGTGAACGGAACTAACGGGCCTAAGGAAGGTCTGATTTATTCTTCTCGCGGGATGTGCTCCGGATAGCGCAGCCCGGAACGGGAGGCGCACCCCATGCAGCAGACCTTTGCGGAAGCGAGCTTTGAGCAGTATCGCAAGTCCACCCGACGCGAGCGGTTCCTCGATGAGATGAATCGCGTGGTGCCGTGGGCGTCATTAGTGGCCGTGATCGAGCCGGTCGACCCCAAGGCCGACGGGCCGGGGCGTCCGCCGGTCGGGATCGAACGCATGCTGCGCCTCCATTGTCTCCAGCAGTGGTTCAACCTGTCGGATCCGGCGGTCGAGGAAGCGCTGTATGACTCCCGCGCCATGCGGCAGTTTGTGGGGATTGATCTGGGCCGTGAGCCCGTGCCCGATGCGACGACGATCTGCAAGTTTCGGCATCTGCGGGAGGCTCACGAGTTGGGGAAACAGCTCTTTGCCCGGATCGGAGAGTATCTGACAAAGCAGGGGTTGCAGGTGAGTCGAGGCACCCTTGTCGATGCCACCATCATCAGCGCGCCCAGTTCGACGAAGAATCGGACGAAGGAGCGAGATCCTGAGATGCATCAGACGAAAAAAGGGAATCAGTGGTCCTTCGGCATGAAAGCGCATATTGGCGTGGACAGCCAGACGAAACTGATTCATTCCGTGGCGGCCACGGCGGCGAATGTGCATGACAGCCAGGTATTACCGGAGTTGCTGCATGGCCAGGAGACACGGGTGTGGGGCGATGCGGCCTACAGTGGGCAACGCGACGTCATTCGGCAACATGCGCCCAAGGCCAAGAGTTTCATCCAGACGAAAGCGCATCGCCATCGGCCACTGAGTGAGGAGGAGCGGACTCGGAATCGTACGCAGTCGAAGGTCCGTGCCAAAGTGGAACATGCGTTCTTGGTGATCAAGCGGATCTTCGGCTGGGCCAAAGTCCGGTACCGGGGGCTGGCGAAGAATACCCACTGGCTCCAGATCAGTTGCGGGTTGGCAAACTTGTCTGTGGCGCGACGGCGACTGTGGGCGGGAACGTAGGAGGGCGTGTGCCCGGAGGTGGGCCACAGGCCATCGGATGGTGGCTGCACCCCACGAACAGGCTCTCGGACCAGCGGCTGCCCACCGAATTCACCCTGGGAGCCCAAGAACAAATTTCCGAGTGGAAACGTGAATTAATCAGACTTTCCCTAACTGAATTAACGGACTGAACGGACCGAACGGACTTAACACTTCTTCTCATCCAGGAGCATCTATGGCACGCATCGTGGTCATCGGAGCATCGATCGGGGGGTTGCCGGCCGCCTATGAAGCGCGGGCGCTGCTTGGAAAGAAACACCAGGTGACGGTCGTCTCGAATATCGACTATTTCCAGTTCGTCCCTTCGAACCCTTGGGTCGCGGTGGGCTGGCGGACACGGAACGACATCACGTTCCCCTTGGGACCGGTGCTCAAGAAAAAAGGAATCGAGTTCATCCATGCGGCCGCCGATCGTCTCGAGCCGGAAAAGAATCGGATCATCACGGCGAAGGGTGAGGTGCCCTACGACTATCTGGTGATCGCGACCGGTCCGAAGCTCAATTTCTCGGCCGTCCCCGGTCTCGGCCCCAGCGGCTATACCCAGTCGGTCTGCACCGTCGATCATGCGGAGCAGGCCTGGGGCGCCTACCAATCGTTCCTGAACGCTCCCGGTCCGATCGTCGTCGGCGCCGCACAGGGCGCTTCGTGCTTCGGACCCGCCTATGAGATGGCGTTCATCCTCGACGCCGACCTGAGGAAGAAGCGACTGCGGCGCAAGGTGCCGATCTATTTTGTGACGCCGGAGCCGTACATCGGGCACATGGGGCTCGCGGGGGTGGGGAAGTCCCGCCGGCTGATGGAAGACGAGTTCGCAGAGCACTCGATCAACGCCATCCCCAATGCGGCCATCAAAGACGTGCAGCCCGGGAAGCTCCTGCTCGAGGACGGCCAAGAGATTCCATTCCGCTACAGCATGTTCATCCCTCCCTTCACCGGTGTCGATGCCGTGGCCAGCACGGCCGGACTCTGCAACCCCAAAGGCTTCGTGAACATCGACGCCTATCAGGCGAACCCGAAGTACCAGAACATCTACGCGGTCGGCGTCTGCGTCGCGATTCCACCGGTCGAACAGACGCCGGTGCCGACCGGAGCGCCGAAGACCGGATACATGATCGAGTCCATGGTCTCGGCCGCGGTCCATAACATCAAAGCGGAGCTCGAGAACGAGGCCAAGCGCGAAACGGCCACATGGAACGCGATTTGCCTTGCCGACATGGGGGACACCGGCATGGCGTTCGTCGCCATGCCCCAAATGGCGCCGCGCAACGTGACGTGGGCGAGAAAAGGGAAGTGGGTGCATCTGGCCAAGATCGCGCTCGAAAAATACTTCCTGCACAAGATGAAACGGGGAGTCAGCGAACCGTTTTACGAGCGCGCGATCCTGAACGTCATGGGGATCACGAAGCTGGAGAAAACGGGCCGCGGGTGAGAAGAAGCTGTGAGCAGTCAACTGTCAGCACTCAGCAGGAGGTGACCTGGCTGACTTTGTGCTGAAAGCTGAGAGCTGAGAGGTACGGTCACCAAACCTAACCAAGGAGGGAGCGACATGAAGACGATTCCAGGAGTTCCGGTCGGCGGATTGAAGACGGTGGGACAGATCGTGGGAACCAATGAGCTGATGTTCCGGGCGGGGCAGAACGGCTTGGCGGTGGCCGTGGAGCTGCTCTCGACGCATACCCCCGGCGGCCCGGTAGTGGACGAGAAGGGCGCGTTCATCGGCTTCATCAGCGAGTTCGATGTGCTGCGGGCATTGGAAGCCGGAAAGGACTTGAGCAAGATCACGGCTGAAGAGATCATGGCGAAGGACCGCATCGCCGTCAATGAAGACACGACGATCGAGGAGGCTGTCCGCCTCATGGAGGACAAGCGCTTGCTCAATCTTCCGGTGCAGCGAAACGGGAAGGTCGCGTATTCTGTCACCCGACACGACCTGCTGCGGGCGTGGATCGGACTGGGGCTCGACATCGAAAACGTAACGGCGGCGTGAGCTCGGGTACGTGATCACGGGGAATCAGCACCGCGGGCGGCGCGGGTTCGCAGCGCGCCGCCTCGCCCCCACACCGTAAGCCGAACGATCGACATGGAGCACGACGAGACGATCGGGCTCTCCACGCCCGTCGGAAGCCGGCGGTCGCTGTTTCGCTGGGTGACCCGCGCGGTCGCGGGCCTCATTGGAATCGGGCTCGCCGTCCCGCTCGTCGGGTACGTGGTGTCTCCCGCGCTCAAGCGGCGGGAGCAGCCGTGGATCGAAGTGGGCGCGATCGACGAGCTTCCGGCCGAGCAGCCGACCCAGCTCGAGTACGTCACCACGTTCCGGGACGGATGGCTGGAGACCAAGGCCCGGAAAGCGGTGTGGGCGGTCAAGAAGGCGGACGGCTCCATCACCGTCTTCGCTCCCATGTGCACGCATCTTGGCTGCGGGTATCGATGGGATCCGGGGGCCCATCGGTTCAAGTGCCCCTGCCACGCGAGCGTCTTCAACATCGACGGGCAGGTCTTGGCCGGCCCGGCCCCGCGCCCGCTCGATGTGCTCCCCAGCAAGGTCGAGCAGGGGCGACTCTACGTCGTGTACAAGGAATTCAAGGCCGGATTGCCGGTGCCTGTCGAGTTATAAGCCGGCGATTCGGACGGCAACGAACCCCCAGGGGCAGAGACGCGCACATGTCCGCTCGGGCGCTTCACGAGGAGCAGGAGATCAGCTCCACCGAAATCGCCAGGCGCCGGACCTTCCTGAACCTCGGGCCCGACGACGAGGTCCATCTCGCCGCGATCCACGCGGTGATCGAGGACAATCTCGACAACCTCATCGAGGAATTGTATCGTCACCTCGCCCGCTTCGACGAGCTGCGTCCGTTTCTGGGCGACGCCGAATCACTGGCCCGGTTGAAAAGCAGCCAACGCCGGTACCTCCTGTCGCTGGGCCGCGGGGCGGATCGCGTGGGCTACGCCGAATCGCGTCTCTGCATCGGGCGTGCCCACGAGGCCGTGGGCCTCGCGCAAAAGTGCGGGGAGGAGGACTGATGGGGTCCCGCCTCTATGCCTGGCTGGACAGCCGCCTGCGGCTCCGACCGATCGAGCGGACCTTGCTGGACGAGCCGATCCCCGGCGGCGCGAGCTGGATCTACGTCTTCGGCTCCGCAACCCTGTTCTTGTTCGTGCTCCAAGCCGTGACGGGCATGTTCCTGGTCGTCTACTACGCGCCCACGCCGGACCATGCCTACGACAGCCTCCGGTTCGTGGAAACCGAGGTCCTGTTCGGCGCGTTCGTCCGCGGTCTCCACCACTGGGGCGCGTCGGGCATGGTCGTGGCGATCGGCCTCCACATGTTGCAAACCTTCCTCTATGGGGCCTACAAGCCGCCTCGCGAGGTCATGTGGATGGTCGGCGTTCTCCTGTTTCTCCTCACGCTGGCGTTCGCGTTCACCGGCTACCTCCTGCCCTGGGATCAGAACGCCTACTGGGCGACCCAGATCGGCATCAACATGGTCGGCACCGTCCCGGTCGTCGGCGACCTCCTCGTCCGGGTGCTCCGCGGCGGCGAGAGCCTCGGCGCCTTGACCTTGTCGCGGTTCTTCGCCGTCCACATCCTGTTCCTGCCGGCCGCCTTGCTCACCCTCGTCTTGCTGCACCTGTTCATCCTGCGGCGGGTAGGCCCCGCCGGACCGTGGAGCGAGGAGCGTGCCCGAGCCGGCAGCGAAACGTTTTACCCCCGCCAGGTCTACATGGACGCCGTCGTCATCGGGATCGTCTTCCTCGTCATCGCGATCCTGGCCCTGACCGTGCGGTTCCCGCTCGCCGACAAGGCGGACCCCTCGGATACCTCGTTCGTGCCGGTGCCGGAATGGTATTTCCTCTTCTACTACCAATTGCTGAAATACGTGCACGGTCCGCTCGAGCCGCTGGCCACGTGGGTGTTGCCGGCCCTGTTTTTCCTCCTGCTGGTCTTCTGGCCGTTCATCGATCGGAATCCGGAGCGCCATCCGGCCAAACGGCCCGCCGCGCTTGCGTCGGGTGCCCTGTTCCTCGGCGTCGTGTTCGCCCTCCTGGGCGTCTCCTTGCGCGATCTCTATGCCGTCCCGCGGGTCGATCCGTCGGTGGCGCGCGGCAAGGCGCTCTATGCCCAGTTCGGTTGCTCCGGTTGCCACCGGATCCATGGGGAGGGGGCGTCGGTCGCGCCCGATCTCTCCTATGTCGGCGACACGCGGCCGGATCGCGAATGGCACCTGAAGCATTTTCGCGATCCCCAGTCCGTCGTGCCCGGCTCATTCATGCCCAAATTTCCGCTCACCGACGAGCAACGGCAGGACTTGACCAGCTACATGTTGAGTCTCAAACGCCCGCCGGGCGCGGAACCCGCGTGATCAGTCCTCTTTCCTTGCCGCCGTCTTGCGGCTCGTGTGCCGGCTTGGGTAGGCTGGCCCTATCAGCGCGGACGCGCGCTGGAGTCGGGAGTGTCGAACACCGGGCAGGCGCTCCTGCAGCGGAGGGGCATGACTCCGAACCACGGCGGGGACGGCATGAAGATGCCGAGACACGCAGCCGGCGAGGCGGCCGACTTGCGCGATGCGCTCGCGTGCGAGCGCACGAAGTTGGCGAACGAACGGACCTTCCTGGCGTACCTCCGAACGGCGATGGCGTTCGGGGTTATCGGCACGCCGCTGGTGATCATGTCCGATCCGGGAGTGTTTCAGGGCTTGGGGATCGGGTTGGCGGGCTTCGGCGGCGTCACGCTCATCGTCGGCCTGGTCCGTTTCATGACGATGCGGGAACGGATCCGCGAGCTGGACGGCGAGTGATCTTTTGCTCCTCTGGGACCCCGGGTTTTGGCATGCCTCTCGCATATCCCGAATGGTCGTGGAGCCGAACATGCCGCTGACGGTTCACTACCGAGGCAAGACCCGCTTCGAGCTGTCCGAGGTCGGCCATACGATCATTGCCGACCAGCCGCGTGAGGATGGCGGGGACGACACGGGCATGAGCCCGGTGACCTTGTTCGTCGGCTCATTGGCCGCCTGCGTGGCCTACTTCGTCACGCGCTATTGCACGCGACACGGTCTGCCGACGGAAGGGTTCCGGATCGACGTCGACTGGGGCATGGCGGAGCAGCCCCATCGCGTGGGGACGATTTCGTTGCGCCTCCACGTGCCCGTGGAGATCACCGACGGTCATCGTGAGCGGTTGCTGAAGGTGGCTCATGGGTGCACGGTCCATCAATCGCTTATGGTACCTCCGAAGGTCGACATCACGATCGCAGCGGCGACGAATTCCTGACCACCCTCGGCAGTGAAGGGACCTAGTCTGTCATCCTATCTTTGGCTTGAGCGGAGGAACTATGGCGCGTCTGATCGTCTCAGGAAGCCGCGGCACCGATGACCCGACCATGGCGACGTTGCCGTTCATGGCCGCCAAGACGGCGAAGGAGCAGGGGCATGACGTGGTGCTCTGGTTGTGGAACGAGGCCGTCACCTTGGCGAGGAAAGGCACGGCCGACCACGTGACGGGCGTGAATCTCACGCCGCTCAAGGACCTGCTCGCCGCGGTCCAGTCGGCCGGCGTCCCGATCTGGGTCTGCGGGGCATGCGCGGTCGCCCGCCAGATCGCACAGAGCGAGCTCGTTTCCGGAGCGTCGGTCAAGGGCATGCCCGATTACATCACGGCGGTCGTCGAACGCGATCGCAGCATCGCGTTTTGAGCGCACTGGAAAGGCCCCCCATGATCGCCTTCTTCGCATATGTCGTCGCGACGGCCGTGACGCTGCTGCCCATGTCCACAGTCCAGGCAGCGGAACGGCACATGATGGCCCCGCGTGTGCCGGCCGATCAGCTCGAGGCCGCACGGGCCTTGACCAACCCGCTTGCGGCCTCCCCTGACATCTTGGCCCAAGGCAAGGCCCTGTACGAAGGCAAAGGCACCTGCGTGAATTGTCATGGCCGAGAGGGCCGCGGGGACGGTCCACTTGCGTCCTCTCTGGATCCCGTCCCCCGGAACTTTCACCACCACGGATTCTGGCGTCACCGCACCGACGGCGAAATCTTTTGGGTCATCAAGCACGGCTCCGCGGGCACCTCGATGGTCGGATTCAGCCAGGTGCTGAGTGATGAAGAGATCTGGGCCATCATCGAGTATGAGAAGAGCTTTTCCGGAGACCACATGGGCGGTATGGGTCGTCGACGCGGCATGGGCGGCTCCGGGTGCTGCGGTCCTCCTGACTCGTCGCCGTGACCTCCCGTCCGGACCATGCACCACTGAGGCTTTTTGCACCAGTGCCCCATCGGTCGCGCCCTGAAATGCCTCAGCCGGCGTGCGCCTTCGGGTCGAGTGCTGCGCCTCGGTGCCGCAACGTCCCGCCTCTGAAAGAACCCCGGTGCCAGCGAAGGCGGCTGCTCGCTGGCACAACCTATGCTCAGAAGCTTAACGTGAGTTAGCTCTCACCACGATGAGGAGGTGTGCGATGTTCACCGATGAGAAGGGGCAGGCATTCAAGTGGGCCGGGATCGCATTCATCAGCGGCTTGGCATTGGGGGTCGCGGGAACGCTGCTGCTGGCGCCGCGTTCGGGTCGGGACACCCGCCGCATGCTGGCGGACTATGCCAAGGAGGCGGAAGGGCGCCTGACCGAGACGGTCGAATCCCTCAAGGAGGCGGTGGACACGCGGCTCGAACAGGGCAAGCAGTACTTCGCCGAAACCAAGGCCGCCGTCTCGGCCGCGATCGAGGCGGGGAAGGAAGCCTATAAGAAGGAAGTCGCCTGACGCCGCTTCCATGAGCCCGCGCCTTGCCTTGAGATGGTTGCTGGCCGGCGCATGGATCGCGGCCCTTGCGTGCCTTCCAATCGTGCAGGCCGGCGCCGCGAGGGACGGGCCTGGCGATGAGTCGGGCCCCGCCGAAGACGAGATAGGGGAGGGTCTCTTGAGCCCGCACGGAGATCTCGTCTTTCGTGCGACCGGCGTGAAAACCTGTTCCGCCTGCCATACCAGGGGAGCGGGGGCCCGGCTGACCGTGCTCGACAGCCCGCCGGTCCGCGATCTGATCGCGAAGGGCAGGGGGGCGCACGGACCCGGCCGCTTCGCCGACTGCTTTCGATGCCATGCCGGGGGGCGCAAGGGCGTGGAGCGATATTGAGGAGTCGCTGGGATTCGAGCCAAGAGGCTCTAGACGAGGATGGGGGACCGGATTATAAAGGTTTGCCGAACAGGCGGGCCAGACGGCGCTGCTCTTCAGCGCGCACGCTGATGAACTGGAGTCCGATATGGCCGCCGGCCGCCCAGCGAACCTTGGCGAGGTCGATCGCCAGCGGCGGGCCCAGCTCGGGCATCAGCACACGCAACTCGAGATAGTCTCCCTTCTTGAGGGGCTTGCCCGTTTTGATCGCGCAGCCGGGTTCGCTGAGATTGACGACTGTGCCTTCGCCCACGATCTGATCACCCGCGAACACCGTCGGGCATTCCACGGCGATCCGGGGGGTGCTCCGCAACTCCAGGACTTGGCTCATCACCGGGCTCCTTCTTCTGATCTAAGCCTAGCAGAGCAGTGAGGACGGTCAAGTGTGACCACTCGCGCCGGGGCCCAGGGGTCCGGCGCGGGATCATGCTTCGAGGGCTTTGGCCAGCTCCCGCAGTCTGGTTTGGTCGGGGAAATCGAGCTTGATGAATTCCAGGCCGAACGTCGAGTCGGTGGCCCAGCGAACCGCCGCAAGATCGATGTGAATCCGGTCCGCCTCGTCCAGCACGATCGCCAGCGAGACATAGGTGCCCTTCGCCGGCGGGGTGGCGCTTCCCACCGCGCACCCTTGGGCGCTGAGATTGAAGACGACGCCGTCCCCCGCCGCTTGATCGCCCACGAAGGTCACCGGGTACTGGACGGCGAAGCGGCGGAATTTTCTCGATTCCTCGGGAAGCTCCATACCCTCACACGAGCGCGACGGCTTTGACCTGTTTGTACGTCGTCTGGCCGCGCAGCACCTTGTCGATGCCGTCCTGGGCCAACGTCGTCATCCCGTCCTCCTGCGCCTGCTGGAGGAGCGCCTTGGCCCTGGCGCTCGATTGGATGAGCGCCTTGATGTCCTCGGTCCCCAGCAAGAGCTCATGAACCGCGATACGTCCCTTGAACCCGGTCTGATTGCACTCCTCGCACCCCCTGCCTCGATAGAGCATGAAGGCCGGGCCGTACTCGATTCCCAATCGCGCCCAGTGCCGTTCGCCGTACGCATGGACAAGCTCGTCGTACTCGGCGGCCGTCGGATGATACGGCTCCCGGCACTGCCGGCAGACGCGCTTGCAGAGCCGCTTGGCGATGATGCCCAGCATCGCGTCCGCGAAGTGAAAGGAGTCGCAGCCGAGGTCGAGCAGGCGCGTCACCGTTTCCACCGCGCTGTTCGTATGCAGGGTGCTCAGCACGAGATGGCCGGTCAAGGAGGCTTCGATGGCGATGTCGGCGGTTTCCTTGTCCCGCATCTCCCCGATCATGATGACGTCCGGGTCGGCTCGGAGGAAGGCCCGCATGGCGGCCGCAAAGGTAAACCCGATCTTCGGGTTGACCTGGACCTGACGGAGCCCGTCCTGCGTGATCTCGATCGGGTCCTCGGCCGTCCAGATCTTGCGCTCGTCGGTATTGATCGAGCCGAGGATCGCATGGAGGGTCGTGGTCTTTCCGGACCCCGTCGGCCCCACGCAGAGGATGATCCCATGCGGCCGCTCGGCGATCTGCTTCACGGACGCGAGGACCTGGGGCGCGAAATCGAGCGTCTCGAGCGGCATCGGCTCTTTCGCCGTGAGCACGCGCATCGACACGTCCTCGTTGTAGCCCGCCGTCGGGATCGTCGCGACGCGCAGCTCGATCTCCTGGTCGGAGCCCAGCTTGAACTTGATCTTGCCGTCCTGCGGTCGCCGCCGCTCGGCGATGTCGAGGCTGGCCATGATCTTGAACCGCGACACGACGGCCCGCCGATAGCTCGGAGGCACCGTCATGTAGCGAAAGCACGTGCCGTCCACCCGGAGCCGCACCACGGTCTCCTTCTTGTCGGAGTACGGCTCGATGTGAATGTCCGAGGCGCCCAGCCGATAGGCATCGGCGATGATCTGGTTGGCGAGACGCACGATGGCGCTGTCGTTCTCGTCGATCGGCGCCGAAGACGCATCCTCCTGCTGCTCCAGTTGCGCTTCGTGGACCAATTCACCCAGGATTTCGTTGATCGCGCCGTCTCCCGGCTCGGTGGCGGCGGCGAGGAACCGCAGGATGTCGCAGCGGAGCCCGACCGCGAACCGGATCGTCATGCCCGGAAAGGCCCGGCGGATATCGGACCCTTTGTCGATGTCGTGCGGGTCATCGATGAGGATGTCGACGGTCTTCTGCTCGCGCTTCAACGGGACCCAGCCGTTCTTCTTGAGGTAATCGAAGCTGAGCGTCTTGAGCAGCTCCAAGTCGATGAACGTCCGCTCGCTGAACGCAATGTAGGGGCATCGATAGTAGCGGCTCAGCGCCTCACCCAGCTCCGCTTTGGACACATTGTATTTTTCGAGGAGAATCGCCTGGAGGTCGGACCCGGTGCGGCCGGCGAGCTCGACCGCGGCGTGCAGGTCCTCCTGGTCGAGTCGATGGGCGGCGACGAGCGGCTCGAAGGCGGCGAGGTCGATCGTGCGTTTGGCCATGAGAAATAACGACGGGCGCGCGGCTAGCCGGAGAAAAGTATAGACGATCGCGAACGAGCGTCAACCGCCTCGGTCGAGACGAATCCGGGCGTCGACGATGCGGCACCCTTGGCCCGGCGGAAGCGCAAAGATCGGGTTGAGGTCGAGCTCGGCGATCTCGTGGATCTCTTCCACGAGACGCGAGACGCGCAGCAGGGTCTCCTCCAACGCGGGCACATCGGCCGGGGGATGCCCGCGGTACCCTTCCAGCAGCCGGTAACCGCGGATCTCGCGGACCATGTCGGCGGCGTCCCGGTCCGTGAGCGGGGTGATGCGGAAACGTACGTCGCCGAGGATCTCCACGTGGATGCCGCCGAGGCCGAAGGCGACGAGCGGACCGAACGACGGGTCATGGGTCATCCCGATCATCACTTCCACCCCGCCGGGCACCATCGGCTGGACGAGCACGCCTTCCATCGCGTCGAGCTCACCGCGGGACGAGAGACCGTCGCGGATGGACTCGAACGCCCGCCGCACGGCCGGTTCATCCTGCAGGCCGAGACGCACGCCGCCCACCTCGGTCTTGTGGACGATCCGCTGCGAGGCGAGCTTCACGGCGACGGGAAAGCCCATGCCTCGCGCCAACGCGACCGCCTCGTCCGGGCTGTGAGCGACCCCGCCGGGCCCGATGGGAAGCCGGAAGGCTGCGAGGACGCGCCGCGTCTCCTCGACCGTCAACCAACCGGCGCCCCGCGCCCGCGCCGCGCGACAGACGGCGCGGGCGGCGGCGACATCGAGGTCGTCGAAATCCATGACGACACCCGGCGGTCGCGTCCGCCACACCGCATAGGCGGCGGCCTTCCCGAGCGCCCGGGCCGGAGTCTCCGGCAGGCCGGAGGTGGGGATGGTCTCGCCGTCCACCACGATCCGCCGGTCGTAGTCGCCCTCGGCCATCCAGCAGAGCAGCACCGGTTTGTCCTTGCTCCGCCCGCGTGCGGCGCGGAGCCCTTCGGCGATCCCGCCGGCGATCGAGGAGGTGTCGGTCACGTTGACCGAGATGTACAGCACGATGAGCGCGTCGATCTCGTCCGCGGACAAGACGGTGTCAATGGCCTGCCGATAGTGATCGGCCGTCGCGGAGGCGATGAGGTCCACCGGATTCTTGAGCGCGGCCGCGCGGGGGAGGAACCCGGCCAACCGCGCGCGGGTTGCGTCGGACAGCTCGGGAACGCTGAGCCCCGACGCCTCGCATGCGTCGGCACAGAGGATGCCGGGACCTCCGGCGTTCGTGAGGATCCCGACGCGGCGCCCCCGGGGCAGCGGCTGATGGGACAGGAGCGCCGCCAGCGCAAACATGTCGTCGAGCGTCTCGGCGCGCAGCACCCCGCACTGGTGGAAGAGCGCGTCCACGGCGACGTCGCTCGCGGCGAGCGCGGCGGTGTGCGATCCGGCGGCGCGACGCCCGGCGGGCGTCCGCCCCGCCTTCACGGCGACGATCGGCTTGCGGTAGGCGACGCGCCGCGCGATGCGCGCGAAGCGGCGCGGATTTCCGAACGATTCCAGGTAGAGCAGGATGACCTCCGTCGAGGGGTCCTCCTCCCAATATTGCAACAGGTCGTTGCCGGACACGTCGGCCTTGTTGCCGACGCTCACGAACGTCGAGATGCCGAGGTTCAGCCGGCGGGCCGCGGACAGGATCGCAATGCCGAGCGCGCCGCTCTGGCTGGACATGGCGACGCGCCCGGGCGGAGGACACAGGAGGGAGAAGGTGGCGTTCAAGCGCACCGCGGGGTCCGTGTTGAGCAGCCCGAAGCAGTTCGGGCCGATCATGCGCATCCCCGCTTGCCGCACCTTCTGAACGAGCCGCGCTTGCAAGCGGCGGCCCTCCTCATCCACCTCGGCGAACCCCGCGGTGATGACGACGAGCGCCCGCACGCCTGTGTTCGCACAGGCATCGACCACCTCCATCACGGCATCCCGCGGGACGGCGATCACGGCAAGATCGACGCCCCCTTCGATGTCGGCGACCGACCGGTAGGCCGGAAGTCCCTGGACGACCGTCGCGCGCGGGTTGACCGCGTAGACGGGGCCGGTGAACCCGTTCTCGCGGATCGCCTGCAGCAGACGATACCCGATGCTCGACGGCTCCCGCGAGGCCCCGATCACGGCAACCGACCGGGGCCGAAAAAACGGGCGGAGCGAGGCGGTCGTGGCGACCCGTTCCCGAACCTCGGAGCGCGCGACCGTGTCTTCAGTGGCATGGAGCGAGAGCTCCACCTCCATGTCTCCGCCGGCCACGGCTTCGTGCATCGCAAAGCCCGATTCACGAAACACTTCCCGCATCGCGGCATTCTCGGCGTGCGTGACCGCCCACAGTCGGGTGAAGCCGTGGCGAACCGCCGTCAGCGCGAGCCGCTCGAGGAGCAGCGTGCCCAGCCCCTTTCCATGAAACCGGTCGTCGACGGCGAGCGCCACCTCGGCCGTCTCCTCGTCTTTCGCCGTGTACGAACCGGCGGCGATGACCTCAGGCGAGTCATGCCGCGTGCGAAAGACCAGCAGGGTGAGCGCCGTCCGCGGGTTGGATGAGTCGCAGAGGCGCGCGAGCGTGGGCGCGGACGGGGCACCTTCCGAAAAAAAGCGGTGCCGTCTCGATTGGGGGGACAGGCGCTCGACGAACCGCTGAAGCACGGGAAGGTCCGCCGGCACACAGGGCCGAATGCCGGCGGTCGTGCCATCGCGCAGAATCAAGTAACCGGAATCGGCTCCCTGTCCGAACGCCGGTGTATAGAGCGGGCGAAGATGGGACATTGGAAGAAAGGTTCAGGTTAAGGTTGAGGCTAAGGGTTCCCCCTCAACCTTAACCTCAACCTCAACCTTCTTCTACACCGTGACCCTGTCTCCCCACGCCGGCATCGTGACCTTGAGACCAAATCGTTGCTCGATTGCGGAGGCGAGGACCTCCATTTTCTTGGGCTCCCCGTGGACGAGAAACGTGGCGGGCTTGGGATCACGAAACCCGGCAAGCCACCCCAAGAGACCGTCGCGGTCGGCATGAGCCGACAAGCCGTTGATCGTGTGAATCTTGGCCCGGACGGGCACGATCGTCCCCAATACTCTCACCTGAGGCGCCCCGTCCACCAGGCGGCGCCCCAGCGTCCCATCGACCTGGAAGCCCGTGAAGATGACCGCCGCCGCCGGGTTGCCGAGGTGCCGCGCCAAGTGCTCCTGAATCCGTCCGCCTTCACACATGCCGCTGCCCGCAAGAATGATCGCCCGCGTCATCCGAGCAAGTACACGCGACGCGGCGATGGTTTCGGTGAACTGGACGTGCGGCGCGCGGCGGTTCTTCGGCGGATGCCGGATCAACCCCTGGGCTTCTTCGTCGAAGGCCTCGACATGGCGAGCGTACACTTCCGCGGCACGAATCGCCATCGGGCTGTCGAGGAACACGCGGGGACGGTCGAGGACCCCGTCAAGTGTCAATTGATTGATGACGTAGAGGACGTCCTGGCTCCGCCCGATCGCATAGACCGGCATCAACGCGACCCCGCCGGCGTCCAGGGTCTCGGCCAGCGCTTGGCCCAGCTCGCGCACGGTGTCCGGCATGCTCCGGTGATTACGATCGCCATACGTCGATTCCAGCACGAGCGCGTCGGCCCGATCGATGATCTGAGGATCGCGGACGATCGGTTTACCGGTATGGCCGAGATCGCCCGAGAAGACAAGCTTTCGCGAGAGCCCCCCGTCGTTCAGCCACAGCTCAACGATCGCGGAGCCAAGGATGTGGCCCGCATCGGCGAATCGCAGCCGCGCTCCGGGGGTCAGGCTGATCTCACGCCCATAGGGGTATCCGTCACATCGCAGCAGAGCGGCTTGCACATCCGCCTCTTCATAGAGCGGGACCGCCTCATCCGGTTCACCGGGACGGCCGCCTTCCTGCACCCGAAGGAAATCGGCCCAGAGGATCGGGAGGAACTCCTTGGTGATGGTGGTCGTGACGATGCGCCCTCGAAACCCGAAGCGCATCAGACGAGGGACCAGGCCCGTATGGTCGAGATGCGCATGGGTGAGGATCACGGCGTCCAACGAGGCGGGATCGAAGGCGAAGGGGGCTCGATTCCGAGCCGTGTGCTCCGCCGGCCCTTGGATGAGCCCGCAATCCACCAGAAGACGCGTGGCCCCGTGCTGGACCAAGAAACACGAGCCGGTCACCGAACGCGTGGCTCCGAAAAACTGAAGGGTGATCATGCCTTGTCGTCCCTCTCAAGGACCCGAGAACGAGCCGAGCCTCAACCGGACGGCGCGGCCACTCTAACAGGATCGTGCCCGCTCGTCACCACGCTATGTCCGACGGCTCCTGATATTTTCCATGAGAAGGGCGCGACTCGCCGGCTCATTGCAGCCATTCAGGTTTCAGAATCAACAGCAGCCCCAAGGCCAGCATGACCGATCCGCTGATCAACTTCAGCCATCGTCCTTCCCGCTCCTTCAGTTTGTGCCGGCCCAAGGTGGCGATCGCAATGCCCGCCATGATCCCGTCGTCCAGGACGTAGGCGAGGTTGTAGAGGGCCAGGTAGGCGTAGTACTGCCACGACGGGAGATCCTGAAGCGTGAGAATGTGCGTATAGATCGCGGGGAATCCGGCCGTACACAGCAACTCGACGAGATTCACCAGCCCGGCGAGCACCACCACGGCGACGATCGCGGCCCCCAGATGCTTGGCTTCCAGGATCGCCCGCATGCGGGCATAGAGTCGCGGCTTGGCGGAATCCGGGATGCTGAACGAGAGGCCGCGGTGGAAGGCGAAAAAGTCCTTCACGTGCACGGAGCCGATCAGCACGGCGACCAGCCCGAGCGCAATCTGGATCGAACGCGACAACCCGAGGACCAAGAATACGTTCAGCCAGGCGGCCATGAAGACGAAGTAGACGAGGCCGCTGACGATGACGAAGGTGCCGGCGATGATCAACATCGTGCGCCGATCGTGCAGGTTGACCAACAAGGACAGCAGGAAGAGCAACACCCACATGGCGCACGGGTTGAAGCCGTCCAGCAACCCGATGGCCACGGTGAACGCGGGAAGGCCCAGGTTCTTCACGCTGAGCCGGCCGAACAAAGCGGTGTCGATGGCGTCCGGATCAGGGGCTGCCTCGTCGCACGACACGTCGGGAGCCGCCCTGCACACGCCCTCGTCCGACGGCTCGGCACCCGCCGTGCTCGTCTTGAGGCGGGCCCTGACCCGCGCCCCCGTCGTGTCGGGACCGCTGAACCCGATGATCAATTCCCCGTTGACCCAAAAGGTCGGGACGCCGAGGCGGACGACCCCGGCGCGCTCGGCCAGTGCGTCGAGGCGAGCGCGTGCGGCCCGGTCCGCTCCGATGTCTCGAACGACAATGCGGACATCCGGTCGCTCCCGCGCGAGATCGGCGAGAAACAGCGTCGCCGCTTCACAATGCGGGCACCCCGCCTTTATGAACACTTCCAGGTCGGGTGACGCCGGCTGGGGAGGCGCCTGGGCAAAGACGGGCGGCAGCAGGAGGCAGAAACTTAGGATGCACCAGAGAGGGAGGAGGGAACGCGGGAGAGGCGACGAGGGAGGTCGGCTACCGGAACCCGAAGAACGAGACCGCGTCACAGGGCGGGATAGAACGGCGCCATCGTCCGAATATACGCGATGACTTCCAGCATCTCATCGTCCGTCAATCGGCCCCGCCATCCGTGCATCGGGCTGTACGCGACGCCGTACGCAATCGTCGTGAGCAGCTCGAAGTCGGACTTCGACCGTGATCGCAGAGACTGGAGATTGGCGGGGGGAACGATGAGGGTGGCGGCGTCCGGCCCGTCGCCACGCCCGGACAGTCCGTGGCAGCGTGCACAGTGCTCCTCGTAAATGAGGGCGCCCGGCCGGACGCGACCACCCTCCGCAGAGGAGGACACCCACGCCGCCGCGACGCTGACGGTCACCACCACGGCCACGACAGCCGTCCGTGCGCCTCTCTTCGTCATGACGACGCCCCCTCGCGGACGACGAGCACCGGGCATGCGACCCGGTGGCTGACGGCATGAGAGACGCTGCCCATCAGAAACCGCGTGAGACCTTTCCGCCCGTGCGAGCCGATCACGACGAGATCGGCCTCAGCCGATTCCCGGACGATGGCGTCGACCGCTTCCCCGCGGGACACCGTTCCGGTCGCCTGAAACCGCTCCCCGGTCAGCATCGTGGCCACATCGTGCACCAAGTCTTGGGCGCCGCGGAGCGCCACCGCGTCCCACGGCTCGAGCGCGGGAATCGGAGTCGGGTCCATGAGCTGGAGCTCCGGCACGGTCGAGAGAACCCGCAGCTCCGTTCGGTCTTGAAAAGGATACCGGCGCAGCCACCGCTGAATCCGTTCCGCATCCTCGTACCCCTCGACGGCGACGAGCACCCGGCGCAGCGCGGTCAGCGGCCGCTTGACGAGCAGCGTCGAGCACGCCCCGTGGAGCAGCACCCGGTGTGAGACGCTGCCCAACGCCAATTCGGTGAGACGTCCTCGGCGCCGCGTGCCCAGAACGGCGAGGTCGGGGCGGGTTTTCTCGACGGCGTCCAGGATCACCGCCGCCGGATTGCCCGTCTCCCGCCGCCGGCTCACTGTGATCCCCTCCGGCAGGAGCTGCGCGGATCGATCGAGCAGGTCTTGCCCCGCCCGTTCCATCGCCTCCCGAAACTCCTCGAAGGCCTTCTTGGCCACGGCCGGCGCGAGCAAGGGCTGATCGAACGGTCGGAGGTCCACGGCATGGAGGAGGGCCACTTCCTCAGGTCGATAGAGCATCAACGCCGTCCGGACGGCGGCAAACGCTTCATCGGACCAATCGACCGCAATCAGGATACGCATGCCAGTAACCCAGCCATCAGCGGGTCGCCGTCAGCGCTCAGCTCTGAGCTGATTGCTGAAGGCTGAAAGCTGACGGCTGATCGCCTCCTTCCTCACGCCGCGGGAACCTCCAGGCTGAACAACTCGCCCTTCATCTGAGGATGCAGGTCGCAACGGAAGGTATGGTTCCCCGGACGGTCGTTGCTGAACCGGATCACCACGGTCTTCCCCGGATCGACATAGAACCCTTCGATCCCTCGCCCGTATGCCGCGATGCCTTCTCCTTCGCCATGCACGGAGAGTTGGCTGAGCATCGGGGAAGTAAACCCGTGACGGACGATGTCCTGATTTCGCAGGATGATGACCGTGGGCGTATTGAGCCGAATCGGCGACGGCTGAGTCAAGACGAACTCGTAGTTGCGGATCACCAGCTCGATACGCTGCTCCTGAACCGTCTCGGTGCCCGGAGGGCTGTCCGCCATCCCGAACGGGACCAAGAGCGCGAACCCACACAGCATCGGGAGAAACGACACGATTCGGCGCAATGACATCTCAGGCCTCACAGGTGGTCGGTTGGGCGGTTGCCGTCAGCGCTGCCAGCGTGCACGGACAAAGCGCTCGCCTTCATCGTAGTGGAACGAGAAGTCGCCGCGATACGCATGGTGTAAAGCCTCCCCGATACGCCGGGGAAGGTGGACGTCGGTCGTTTCCAGGATCAGCGTCTCCCGCTCTTCTCTGATCGACATGATGCGCGCGAGCGGGTGTTCGGCCTTCTCCCGGGCCTCTTCGTTTCTCGCGAGGCCCACGACTTCCTCTTTGTGCTCGGCCAGGAACGGCCCCGACAGGGTCAGGACGCCTTGCGGATAGTGATCCCGGATGCGATGGCAGGCGGGACAGACGACCTGATGCGCCTCGGCCGGCGCCGGGCCCCAGGTCCAGCGGCCTCGATGGAAGACCGCGCCGCACTGCGAGCAGACCGAGGGTTCCTCTAACTTGCCACGAAGCTTGTAGCTGTCGTGCTCATGCTCTTGGATCGTTCGATCGCGTCGGCCTGAGACACCGACCGGATCGTCTGCTTGCACGCTCATAGCGTCTCTTCCCTTTCTCTTCTCTTCGTGTATCGAACCCACCCGTACGGTGAGGGCCGCGTGCGCGGCCCTCACTTCCGGGTCGCGGTCATCCGATCCCGCCCGTCAGCCTGACGCCGATCAAGAAGACGGCGGACAGTGCGACGGCCAGGATCAGCCACCAGTGCCGGCGCAGCACGGCGGCGTGGTCGCCGACGTGCCAGCCGTGCCCGAAAGAGCTCTGCCAGACGGATGAGGGTGCTTTCATGGTGTCCTCCTTGGCGGTGTCCGTCGGCCTCGCGTCTCAGGCCACCTTGACCTCGACAGCCTTCGGTTTCGCTTTTTCCGCCTTCGGCAGATGCACGAGAAGCACGCCGTCCTTGTACTCGGCCGAGACCTTGCTCCCATCGGCATCCTCGGGAAGCGTGAAGCTGCGAACAAAGCTCCCGTACGCCCGCTCCACCCGATGGTACTTCTTTCCTTTCTCTTCCTTTTCGGACTTGCGCTCCCCTGAAATCGTCAGCACGTCGTCCTGGATCGTCAACTTGACGTCCTCTTTCTTGACCTCGGGCAGCTCGGCTTTGATCGTATACTCCTTGCCGTCCTCGCTGATATCCACGAGCGGCACCCATTCCGCCACGGTCATCGACTCCTTTTCCCCGTCGGTCCGCATCGGCATGCGCCCGAACAAGGTCGAGAGCCGCTTTTCCATCTCCTCCAATTCCCTGAACGGATCCCACCGCGTCTTGAACGGTTCCCATCGTGTCAACATGCTCATCGTGATCCTCCTTTTCTTTCCGCTGAATCAGCAGCCTGATTCAGTGCGCGTTGCGATCTCGCACGCCGGGGCCATCTCAGCCGCGTTCATGCCATCGCAGCTCTCCGCTCTCCGATGGCACGACTCGTTGAGGGCCACCAGATACGAGATGCCGGATCGCGTCAACCGCACTCGGTTGGACCGGGTCAGGCGATCGACTTCCATGAAGACCTGATTCCAGGTCGCGTCCCCGCATCCGGCGACGACCGCTTCAAGGGGCAGCGGCCCGGCGGCAAGGACCTTCGCGAGGTGGTCGGCGAGAGTCGGATGGCGTTGGTTCTTCATGGAAAGAACACGTGTGCACGTCCAATGCCAGCGTTCATCCAACGCCGTTCAAACGGAATCCCAGGTGCTCAGTGCCTTACGTCCAACGTGACCCTTGTCGCAGTGGTCCTGCCGTGGGGTATTTCGCATCAATGCCAACCCCCTGCGGTCCCGGAATTCCCCACCGCCATGCTGGATCTGGCTGACCTTGTGCCTTATGTCGCCTGGCTTGGCTGTCCGAAGGAGGTCGCCGCAAGCGACACGGTCGCGACGAGGGCTCGCTTGATTCTCACTCCGCCGTGGCTATCAAATCTCTAGGAGGTGAGGAGAAGCCAATCGAGAAGGTCGGCAGCCTGAATCGAGATGTCGCCCGCTCTCATGCAGAGAGTGAGGACATCGCTTCTGTGCCCGTTGCGGGATCAGCGTCCGCAGCACGCGCTTCCGAACCTCGGTGCCAGTAGGCACGGCCGTAGATCCGAGCCCGATGACCGGAGCGCGGGGTAGCCGGCCAGGTAGGGACTTGCTGGGCTACCGGATATGATCTTGGCCCGTCGGCAGGCCCGATGCCCTCCATGAGAGCGGGTTGTTTTTGGGTATGCCAAAAGTTTCGGCCCTCGGTCTTCAACTCATCAGCTCATCGCGCACACTGTAGTCTCGTCTAATGTTGATCTTATCGCTCAGGAGCCTGCTCACTTCTTTCAGTATTCGGTCCGAATATGCCTCATCCTATCTATCCTCTGTCTAAAAATTTGGACACCAGGCCCGTCTATTCATGTCCCAGTTCCAGTATCTGGAAACGCTGATCGCACCCTTAGTTCGGCCCACTTCCGTGTCCGCGCTGCGGACCATCTCCAGGCACCTCGCCCGGCGTACACTTTGCAGATCTTGCCTCGTATCTTTGTCGAGGGGAGGTAGGCATATGCGTGAGGCAACATGCGGTCGTCCTCAACGGCGGTCACGAGTGCTCATCCTGAGTGACGATCCTGTTCAGCGTGACGCATTGTCCGGGGCGCTGGCCGTTCGCTGTCCTGAGGTTCAGGTTAAAGGCTGCCGCTCGGCAAGCCAGGCGTTGCAGGACGTCAACAGCGGGCTCTTCAACGTCCTCCTCACGACATCGTCGGTACGGGGCTTGGATACTCCCACATTGATTCAACGCCTTGCTGCATGCCGATTCCCTGTGTCGACCATTCTCGTTGCCGGGCCAATGGACGATGGACTGGTCCAACGTGCTCAGGCAGCTCATCCGATACTCGTCCTCAGGGAACCGCTCGATCGCCATAAGCTCGCTGCGGCCATACGGTTGGCCTTGGAGATCAACCGAGGCCGCCGTGCAGAAATCGCCTCTCGGTTCCGGCGCAACCGTCGGGCGGCTCGTCTGAACGCGTTACAGGAAATCATCGCCAACGCCGAATGGCGCCCGACGGCCATTACCGACCCTCGCCTCTGCTTTCGAATCCTCCGGTCTTTGGGACTGTATGGCGCACGGTTGCGCGACTTGAAGCAGTGTTTGGTATCTATTGCTGCCGCAGAGGGGCACTGGAAGACTGCTTCAGTGGCAGAGGCGGGAACGAATGATCGGATTGCATGGGCTCCTTGGATGGTTTCTCCAGAGCACACTCCGAGGACGAACGCCGCAGCAGCGCCTGGAGGTTGACGACGACGTCATCACCTCACATCAGTGCCGTCGCGATCACCAGATAGATGGTCACACTCAGCACATCCTGAATCACGGTGGCGACCGGCCCGCTGGCCAAGGCCGGATCCGCGCCGATCCGAGACAGGGCCAAGGGAAGGAGGCTTGCGATACAGGTCGCGGCCACGGCGGTGCTGATGAGCGTCAAGCCGACGATTGCGGCCAACCTCGCTCGCCCATCCCACACGAGCAGACCACCGGCCGCGACCGCCCCCAACGTGACTCCGATCAGCAGCCCGAGGAGGGACTCCCGCACCAACTGGGTGGCCGGCGGGACCGGGCCGTACGCCAGCGCCCGCACCAAGACCGTTTCTGTCTGCGTCCCCACCGCATCGGCCATGTACACGACGAGCGGGAGGAAGAACGCCAGTGCAATCTCTCGCTCGAATGCCACCGCGAAGCGGCCGGCGATTGCCGCCGCAATCCAGCCGCCGAACAGCCCGATCACGAGCCAGGGAAGCCGCGCTCGATAGGCATCGAAGGCGCTGTGGGGCTCCGTCGGAGTCGGGTGAAGCGGCCCGACGCCGCCCTTTCGAAGCAGATCGTCCACGTGTTCTTCGTGGAGCACCGCCAACAAGCGCCCGATCGGGATCGCCCCCAGCAGGCGGCCTCTCGCGTCAACGACCGTGACGTCCGATTCATGCCGTTCCACCGCAAGGAGCGCCGCCGTCTCCGCGCTCACCCCCGGGGACACCCGCAGAGGGTGCGGACCGCGCAGTCCCGCGAGGATCGCCTCGGACGGCGCCGTCAGGATGCGCTCGATCGGCACCTGGCCGAGCAGCTCCCTGCCTTCGTCCACCAGATACACGTGACCGGCTTCGTCCGGATGGTCACGCCCGATCACGGCGAGCGCCTGCGCGACGGTGGCATCGGGGGACATGCAGGGAATCGCCGAGATCATCAGATCGGCCGCCGTTCGCCGGGTCTCGTAGGATCCTGTGTCTAGGCCCGCATCAGTCATGAACGCTTCTACTGCACCCGCTACGAAACCAGGAATCATTGAGGTGGCACCCAGATCCATCGAATGGCGCTCGACCTCGCACGCGCGATGGCTAGGGCCGTTGCAGAAAGGCCGTCCGAAGTCGGATCAGGAAGTCGTCCACCGCAGCCGGATCCGATCGGTGCCGGCAGGCCGTGAGGCGGCGCGCCGCCTCCGCCGCCAACTCCTCGCCCAGGTCGATCACCTCGCCGGTGCGGTAACGGCCCTCCTTGAGGTCGGCGATGGTCTTGCCGATCGGCGTGTCGACGATCCGAATGGTAAAGGTACCCTTCTCGAGCAGCTCGCAGAGGTTGTACAAGACGCGGATGTAGGCGGCGGCATATTTCGCCGGCCGTGCGTCTTTCTTCTCCAGAAACTTGGTGCGCTGGTTGAGCGCGTAGCCGGTAAACGCGTCGAAGGCGCGGGTCGGTTCCCACACGGCGGGGAACAGCGCCCGCAGCTCCGTCCCCCACGTCTCCATCGCCACCGGAGGCGCCAGGAACGTCTCCAAGACCAGCGGATGGCCTTGCATGGCCAAGGCGAGAAAGCCGCCCACCTCCCATGCCGCCTCATCGCCCCCTTCCTTGCTCCAGCGCGCCGTCGGCGGTTTGTACCCCACGCGAAACAGATCGCTCGTCGGCACGACGAAGACGCGGCGGTAATCGGCGTCGCTGTCGGGCCGCGCGAGGCCATGCGCTTGCGACCCGACCAGCACCTTCAGGATCGTGTGCTCGGAGGATCCGGTGCTCGCCATCGTGAACGTCCGCTCCTTCGAAGGCCGTCTACCGGTGCGGCTGCCCGGTCACGTAGTCGATGCACGCATTGATCGTCGTCAACTTCGGATAGTCGGCCTCGGGAATGTCGATGGCGAGCGCGTGGTGGAGGGCGATGGCGAAGTTCAGAAAATCCATGGAATCGATGTCCAGTTGCTCGCGGAAGCTCACGTCCGGGTTCAGCCTCGACAGATCGGCTTCCGGGGCGATGTCGCCCAGAATCCGCAGCACCGTAGCCTTGATGGCATCCGGCGTCAAGGCGGTCATAAGCGCTCGGGGCTTTGGAGGAGGCGTTCCACCGCCGCGAGGAAGAGCCCGCCCCGGTGTCCGTCGCTGACCCGGTGATCCGCGGACAGCGTCGCGGTGACGACCGGCCGCGGAACGACCGCGCCCCCGACCACCCACGGGCGCTCGAGCACCTTGCCGAACCCCACCAGCGCGACCTGTGGAGGATAGATCACCCCGAAGACCGACTCCACCCCTTGTTCGCCGAGATTGGTGATCGTCACGGTCGGGTCCGAGAGCTCCGAGCTTCGCAGTGAGCCGGCGCGCGCCCGCCGCACGAGGTCGACGACCTCCCGCATCAATTCCGTCAGCGGCTTCTTGTCGGTCTCGTGGACCGCGGGCGCCACGAGGCCCCCTTGGCGGAGTGACACGGCGACGCCGCAATGGATCGCTTCACTCGGAACGAATCGGCCTGCTTGCCAGACGCCGTTCAGCTCAGGGACGTCGCGCAAGGCCAGGGCCACGGCCTTGATCAGCAACACGTTGTAGAGCAATCGATCGTCGATGGAGCGCTTCCGATTCTCTTCGGCCAACCACGCCATGCTCGGACCCAGATCGATCGTCGTGCTCAAGTAGTAATGCGGGATCTCACGCTTCGATCGCGCCATCGCCGCGGCAATCGTTTGGCGCATGCGCGCCTGCCGGTCCAGCCGTTCGGACAGCGCCGCCGCTCGTTTCACCTCGTCGTCGGGCCGCGGCCCTCGGGCATGGCGCTCGACATCGTCACGCGTAATCGCTCCGTCGGGACCGGTCCCTCGAACGGACGCCGGGTCGACGCCCAACTCCACCGCACGCTGTCGGGCGGCAGGCGAGATGCGAATCCGCGGCGCTTCCGCCGCCGGAGACGGAGCAGGACATGGGGCCTGGGGTACAGGGGTGATGGTAGAAGGGGCGGGGGTCGCGGGAACGCGTACGGCTCCAGGCGGGGAGGGTATGGCGGCGGCCGGACGATCCTCCCTAATGACGGCCATGACGGTCCCCACCGGGACTTTTTCTCCGGGCTGGACCAGCAGCGTCTCGACCACGCCGCTGGTGAACACCTCGACGTCGATGGCGGCCTTCTCCGTCTCGACCTCCGCAATGATGTCCCCTCGGGTCACGCGGTCGCCGGGCTTCTTCCGCCACGCCACGAGCGTGCCGGCGTCCATATCCGCCCCCAAGGTCGGCATGACGAACTCAGCCATGGAAGAGGCTCCGAACGGTGGCGGCGATCCTCGCCGGCTGGGGCAGGGCGGCATCCTCCAGGTGTTTGGGATAGGGAAGCGGCACCTCGAGGCTGCAGACCCGCGCGACCGGCGCGTCCAGGTCGTAAAACGCCGCTTCCATGATTTGCGCGCTCACTTCCGCGGCAAAGCTCCCGGTCCGCCAGGCTTCATCGATGATCACGGCGCGATGGGTCTTTCTCACGGACGCGAGCACGGTCGCGATGTCGAGCGGCCGCAGGACTCGGAGATCGATGACCTCCGCGCCGATGCCGCCCACGGCCAGCTCATCGGCGGCCTCGAGCGTTTTCCAGAGACACCCGCCGAACGTGATGAGGCTGACGTCTCCCCCGGCGCGACGGACCGCTGCCCGCGAAAGATCGACCGGAGCGGCGTCCTCTTGGAGCTCGCCTTCCATCGGGTAGAGATAGGCGTGCTCGAAGAGGAAGACCGGATCGGGCTCTCGTAAGGCGGCCACGACCATGCCCTTGGCATCGGCGACGGTCGCCGGAGTCGCGACCTTGATGCCCGGGATGTGCGCGTACCACCCTTCGAAGCTGTGCGAATGTTGGGCCGCCACTTGGCGCCCCCCGCCGGTCGCCATCCGAACGATGAGCGGGACGCTGAACTGGCCGCCCGACATGTGCCGAATGGTGGCGGCGTTGTTGACGATCTGATCGAGGGCCAACAGGCTGAAGTTCACGGTCATGACCTCCACGATCGGGCGCATCCCGCCGAGCGCCGCGCCGATGCCGGCGCCCACGAAGGTCGATTCGGACAGCGGGGTATCCCGGATGCGATCCGGGCCGAACTCCTCGAGCAGCCCGCGGCTGCAGGCATAGGCCCCGCCGTACCGGCCGACGTCTTCACCCATCAGAAACACCCGGGGGTCGGATAAGGCCTCCCGCAACCCGGCACGGACCGCTTCCCGGTAGGTCATCTTCGTCATCTGCTCATTTCCCTCGTCTCGCCCGGCTTCAGAGCGGTCCCCTGCGTGCATCCGATTATGGTCGATTCATCTTCGCGTCCGCCTGATTCGGCAAGGGTGGAATCGGCGTCAGGACGTCTTTGGTCAGATCCTCGATGGGCTCCCATGGTCCGGCTTCGGCAACCGCCACCGCCTCCTCGATTTCGTTCGCGATCGCCGTTTCCGTCTTTTCGAGATCGGCGTCGGTCAGGGCTCCATGGCGTCGAAGCGCTGCGTGAAGCACCGCGATCGGATCCCGCGCTTTCCACTGCTCGACTTCCGCCTTCGTTCGATAGAGCTCCGCGTCGTACATCGAGTGCGCACGGAAACGGTAGGTTCGGCATTCCAGGAAGGAGGGACCGGTCCCCCGCCGGACCGCTTCGACCGCTCGGCGAGCGGCCGCCTCGACGGCGAGCACGTCCATGCCGTCCACGGCCTCCGAGGGAATCCCATACGCCTCCGCCTTGCCCGCGATATCGGTCTGTGACTGGTGTCGCGACAACGCGGTGCCCATCGCATACAGGTTGTTTTCACAGAGGAACAGCACGGGGAGCCGCCAGAGGGCGGCGAGGTTGAGCGATTCGTGAAACTCCCCTTCCGCCACGGCCCCGTCTCCAAAAAAGCAGGCGGTCACGCGAGGACGCCCGCGCAGGCTGTCGGCGAGGGCGAGGCCGACGGCGATCGGCAGCCCGCCGGCCACGATCGCCAAACCTCCATAGAAGCGCCGCGAGGCGTCGAAGAAGTGCATCGATCCACCTCGCCCGCGCGCACAGCCGTTGGCCTTCCCGTACAATTCCGCCATGAGCGATCCCATCGGGGTGCCGCGGACCAGCGCGTGGCCGTGCTCGCGGTACGTCGCGACGATCGCATCGTCCGCCTCCAACGCCTGCAGGGCGCCGACCGCGACGGCCTCTTCACCGATGTACAGATGCAGGAATCCCCGGATCTTGCCGAGGCTGTACAGTTCCGCCGCCTTCTCCTCGAAGCGGCGGATCCGCAGCATCTGGCGGAAGAGCATCAGCGCATGATCATGATCCATGATGTCCATGACGGCTTGGTTGTGTGTTTGATTGCGTTCCGTCCGTTATGTCCGTTTGGTCCGTTTAATCCGTTGGGTCCGTCACATGAGCTCATCATTGCACGAGCTGCACGGACTGAACCGACCGAACGGACTAAACGGACCCAACGATCTTTTAGTCCTCCAGCGTCGACGTGTCGCCTTCCGGCAATCCCAGCTCCCGCGCCTTCAGCAAGCGGCGCATGATCTTCCCGCTCCTGGTCTTGGGCAGCGACGGCAGCACCTCGATCTCTTTGGGCGCGACCACCGCACCGAGGCGGGCGCGGGCAAAGGCCGCGAGCTCGCGCAGGAGCATGGAGGAGGCCTGATAGCCGTCCTTCAACGACACGTAGGCCTTGACGACTTCCATCGCGACCGGGTCGGGCTTCCCGATCACGCCCGCTTCCGCGATCGCCGGGTGCTCGATCAAGACGCTTTCGACTTCGAACGGCCCGATCAGGTGTCCGGACGTCTTGATCACGTCATCGGCCCGACCGACGAACCAGAAGTATCCGTCCTTGTCCTGCCTGGCCAGGTCGCCGGTCAGGTACCATCCGCCGATGAAGCACGTGCGATAGCGTTCGGGCTCGTTCCAGTAACCGCGGAACATGGACGGCCAGCCGGGCCGTAGCGCCAGCTCCCCTTGCTCGCCCGGCCGCGTCACCAACTCCACGCGTCCTTCTTCCGTGCGCCTGACGATGCCGGCCTCGATGCCGGGGAGCGGGCGGCCCATGGACCCCGGGCGGATCTCCATCGAGGCGAAGTTCGCGATCATGATCCCGCCGGTTTCGGTCTGCCACCAGTTGTCATGGAAGGGCAGCCCGAAGGCCCGCTGCCCCCACACGACCGCTTCAGGGTTCAAGGGTTCGCCGACGCTCGCCAGAAAGCGAAGACGCCGCAGATCGAACGTCTTCGGAAGGTCCAGTCCCGTCTTCATGAGCATGCGGATGGCGGTGGGCGCCGTGTACCACACCGTCACTTCGTGATCCTGAAGGATCCGATACCAGCGCGCGGCGTCGAACTCCGCCTCGTCCACGATACTCGTGACGCCGTTGGTCAGCGGGGCAATGATCCCATAGGAAGTTCCCGTGACCCAGCCGGGATCGGCGGTGCACCAGAACACGTCGTCGGGATGAAGGTCCAGCGCGAGCTTCCCGGTCGCATGGTGCGCGACCACGGCCTGGTGAACGTGCAACGCCCCTTTCGGGGCGCCCGTCGTTCCGCTCGTGAAGTGGAGGAGCGCCGCGTCTTCCGGGTCGGTGGCCGGGATCGTAAAGTCCTCGCTCGCGGCCGCGATGATTCGCCAGAAGTCCTCGGTCCCCGGGACGTTCGTCGCCTCCCCATCTGCGCCGGCGAGGAGCACCTGCTCGAGACAGGGGAGTGCATTGCGCAGGCCTTCGACCTTCCGCCGATACAGCGCCTCGGTTGTGACCAGCACCTTGGCCTGCCCGATCGCCAGGCGAGCGCGTATGGGTTCCGGGCCGAAGGCCGAAAACAGGGGGCACAAGACGTTTCGATTCTTCAGCGCCCCGAGGGCGGCGACGTAGAGCGCCGGAACCCGGCCGGTGAGCACATAGACGCGATCGCCGGCCTTGACGCCAAGCCCTTGGAGGGCATTGGCGCATCGATTGGAGAGTCCGCGGAGATCCCGATAGGTGAAGTCACGCCTCTCGCCGGTTTTTGCGAGCCACCGAATCGCCACCCGATCCCCTCGGTCCGGCACATGGCGATCGACGGCCTCGTGCGCGATGTTCAGCCCTCGGCGATCCGGCAGGCCATCGAGGTCCCGCTGGGCCGCTTCCCATGAAAACCCCTGCCGAACACGCTCATAGTCGTCAAGGTTGGGGGCGACGGCCGAACGCCCGGTTTTCTTGATCGGCTCCCATGTCATGTCACCCCGAGACTGTGCAAGGGGCAGGCCATCGCCCCTCTGATTCACACCAACAGAGTTCCGGCAAACATGAGCCGCGTGAAAGCCGGCTGTGGCAAAATTCGGCACTCGCGCGCGTGGCTCGGGGAGTTTCGCGCCAGACACGGGCCTCTTCGGCTTCAACTCCGCTGTTCATCATTCGGATCCGCCAACCGGTGGCGCGAGTCCGCTATGACTTCGAAGAGCAACAGGGCCGCTTGAGAGAAGTCTTGCGGCCGCTCACTGAACGGACGAAGCAGGGCCTTTCTCAGACCAGCGAACGCGCTGTCCATGAATCCTTTTCCTAGAGAACCTCTCTATAGGGTCAGGACCTGTTGTCAGGGTCGAGGCCGGGCGCATCCCGGCGAAAGGAGAGGTGAATCATGAACCTGGAAAGCTCGATGATCGACGGCATGTTGGCTATCACAGGGCTCATTGCCGGCCTGATCGCGTTCGTATCGGCCGTGAAGGGCGCGGAGCCGATCATGCAGGCTCGGTACGTGCATACAGATACTCCATTCACGACCAAGAAAGCCGCCTGAAGAGGCGGCAGAGGCGGTCGGCCGTCCCGGCCGCCTCGAAGACCACAAGGATATGGACCGCACCCTTGTGAGGGGATCCACTATGATGCCCAGACGTGGGAAGAGCCGAATGAGTCGCCGAGATCGGTGCCAGCGCTGCGGCGGCTTGATGGTCCAGGATTTCGTCCGCGACACCAACAGCCTGGAATGGCGCTGTGTGATGTGCGGAGAACGGGTGGACGCGGTCATCCTCGCCCACCGAGCAGTGGGAGCGTGTGGCAGTGCCATGGTGAAAGGGGGGACTGGGATCAAGCGGTAATCCGCAGTGGCTCCCGATACCCCATATCCCATACCCCCTAATCCCATACCCCCTATCACACGATCCCATACCCCATATCCCCACTCACCATGACCGTCTATCACTTGGCCCTCGACAAGGAGATGCTCCAGGGCGCTCGCGTGGCGCTGCTCCCGGGAGATCCATGTCGTTCACCCAAGATCGCCGCAGAGATTGCCGCAACCTATGGCTCTCCCTTGTCCCCTCGTCCGCTCGCCCATCACCGTGAATTCTGCACCTACCTGTGCACCATCCGGGGCGCACCGGTCCTCGTGACCTCCACCGGGATCGGCGGGCCATCGACTTCCATCGCGGTCGACGAGTTGGCCCAACTCGGGGTGGAGACCTTCATTCGGGTCGGAACCACGGGCGCGATCCAGGATCACATTGCGATCGGAGACGTCGTGATCACCGCGGGTTCGGTTCGTCTCGACGGCGCTTCTCTGCAGTACGCCCCCATCGAGTATCCCGCCGTTGCGCATCATGACGTCGTAGCGGCGTTGATCCGGGCCGCCGCGTCGCTGGCGCCGGCTCTGAACATGGCGTACCACGTCGGCATCACGACCTCGACGGACACCTTTTACCAGGGCCAGGAGCGACACGCCTCCTTTTCGAGCTACGTCCCTCGGCGCTATGCCGGCATGACCGAGGAATGGCGGAAGCTGCGCGTGTTGAACTACGAGATGGAATCCGCCACACTTTTGACCATGTGTACCGCGTTCGGCCTTCGCGGCGGCTGCATCACCGGGGTGGTGAACAACCGAGCGACCGGTGAGGCGATCACGGCCGAGCGTCTCCGTCTTGGCGAAGCCCGTGCGATCCAGACCGCCATTCGGGCCGTCGAGCTGCTGATTCATGCCGCTCCATAATGCCGATATTGCCGCACGGCTCGACGAGCTCGCGGATCTGCTGGAGATCGAGGGCGAGAACGTGTTTCGTGTTCGTGCGTACCGGAACGCCGCGCGCACGGTGCGGGACTCGAGCCGAGAGATCACCGCCATGATCCGGGCGGGAGAACCGCTGGAGGACTTGCCCGGCGTGGGGAAGGACCTCGCCGCGAAGATCGAAGACCTCGCCACGACGGGCACGACCGCCGTGCTCGAAGCATACCGCCGACGTCTTCCGGCTTCGCTCACGGCCCTCCTGACGATCCCCGGTCTCGGCCCCAAACGAGTCCGGGCGCTCCATCAGGCGCTCGGTGTCCACACGCTGGAGGAACTCTGCCGCGCGGCACGCGAGCAGCGCATCCGCCTCATCCCCGGTTTCGGGGCGACGACCGAGCGGCACATCCTGGAGGCTCTCGAGGCCCGGGCGGGCGTCTCGCGACGCTTCAAGCTGGCGACCGCGAAGCAGTACGCCGACGCCCTGGTGACCTACCTGCAACAAGCCCCCGGAGTGACCCGGATCACCGTAGCGGGGAGTTATCGCCGCGCGATGGAGACGATCGGGCACTTGGATATCCTGGTGACTGCGACGGCCGAGAGTCCCATCATGGAGCGGTTCGTGGCGTACGAGGAGGTCGCGGAGGTGCTCGCCAAGGGAGGGACTCGCGGAACGGTTCGCCTGACCTGCGGGCTCCAAGTGGACCTGCGCGTCGTGCCGTCCGAAAGTTACGGCGCGGCACTGCAATACTTCACCGGCGGGAAGGCGCATAACATCGCGCTGCGCCATCTCGCGCAGCAGCGTGGGCTGAAGCTCAACGAATACGGCGTGTTTCGCGATGACGACCGGATTGCCGGAGACACGGAAGAATCAGTGTACGCGGCCGTCGGGCTCCCCGTGATCCCTGCCGAGTTGCGTGAGAACCGGGGCGAGATCGAGGCCGCCCGGCACGGCCGTTTGCCGGTGCTGATCGAGGCCGATGATCTCCGAGGCGATCTCCATTCGCATACAAGAGCCAGCGACGGCCGCAACACGCTGAAGGACATGGCGCTGGCGGCCGGCGCGCGCGGCTACGACTACCTCGCCGTGACCGATCATTCCAAGCGACTGGCCATGGCCCAAGGACTCGACGTCGATCGCTTGCTCGCGCAGGTCGACGAGATCGACCGGCTCAATGCCTCCTTGGCGGGGATCAGGCTGTTGAAGGGCATTGAGGTCGACATCCTCGAGGACGGGTCGCTCGATCTGCCCGATGAGGTGCTGGGCCGGCTGGACCTGGTCATCGGCGCCGTCCACACGCACTTCGAATTGCCGCGCGATCGCCAGACGGAGCGGATCCTGCGCGCGATGGATCACGCCCATTTCACGATCCTGGCCCATCCGAGCGGCCGGCTGATTCAAGAGCGCGCGCCCTACGAGGTGGACATGACCCGCATCATCCGACATGCTCGCCAACGTCGATGTTTTCTCGAGGTCAATGCACATCCAGAGCGTCTGGACCTGATCGATGTCCATAGTCAGATGGCCAAAGACGAGGGGGTGTTGCTCAGCATCAATTCGGATGCGCATAGTACGGTCGATCTCGACAATCTCCGGTTCGGGGTCGGACAGGCACGCCGGGGATGGTTGGAGGCGCAGGACGTCGTCAATTCACGACCACTCCGTGAGCTTCGCCCTCTCTTGGCGGCGACCATGTAGGACGAGGATGCTGCAAAAGCCCGCCAGCGGCGTTCTCGCTCGTTCAAAGGCTCAACGTACCGCCTGGGAAAGAGCTGCTCTGGCAGCTCGGGGCGGGCGGGTGAAAACAATGCGCCTTGGAATCACTGGAGGTGTTTCTCCGTTGGCCAAGAGCGCTAGGGAGGGCCACCGGGCCACACGAAGTGCGGTATGTACCTCCTCGCCTTTTCACGTCGCTGCGGCCTTGCTGGGCGGACTTTTTCACCATCCTCTGTGTTCACTTTGTCTCAAGCGTCTGAAGCAGGAATGCCGACATTTGCCCCATACGATCGCGGCTGGGGTGGCCCCAAATGCGCCACTGATCCTTTCTCGTCCCGCTCTCTCATGTCCAATCGCGTGGCATAATGCCTGCTTATCCTTGTCGGCAGTACTGTTGAACACCAGCCCTGACCGAGGGGTAGAACATGTCCCGCGACGAATATGTCTTTCATGACCGTCACGACGCCGGGCAGCAGTTGGCCCGAGCGCTCCATCGGTACCGGCACGCCCCGGACGCCGTCGTCCTTGCCCTGCCCAGAGGCGGGGTCGTCATCGGCTACGAGATCAGCCGGGCTCTGGAGTTGCCCCTCGACGTGTTCGTCACCAGAAAACTCGGCACACCGGGCAATCCTGAGTTGGCGATGGGAGCCTTGGCCGAGACGGGCTATCGTCACCTGAACGAGGACGTCATGGCCGAATTCGAGGTCTCCGATGAGCAACTCGAGGCAGAGGTGCGGCGTCAACAAGACGAAATCGAGCGGCGCATCCGCTGCTACCGCCACGGCGGACCGTTGGTCCGCGTGACTGGTCGGACGGTCATGCTCGTCGACGACGGGATCGCGACCGGCGCGACCCTCTATGCCTCGCTGGCGGCGCTGCGGGCCTTGCACCCCGGCCGCTTGATCGTGGCGGCGCCCGTCGCGCCTCCCCACATCCCGCATGACTTGCAGTCCAAGGTCGATGAAGCGGTGATCCTCCAGACCCCTGCACTGTTTTTTGGCATCGGACAGTTCTACGAGCATTTTGAGCAAGTCAGCGACCAGGAAGTGGTACGTTGTCTGGAAGCCTGCCGGCGCACCGGGGCCAGGGCGGGATCCGAGTGTGAGTGGTAGCGGTCGTCACGAGGGCACCCAGGCGGCTCGGGGCCCTCATCATGAGCACAGAGGAATACATGCACGTCTTGCTGGCGCTCGATGAGTCCCGCTACGCCGAGACGATCGTGGCGTGGATCGGCTCGTTTCCACATCCCATCGGAACGCGCGTCACACTCGCGCACATTCTCGAGCCGCCGGATCTGCCCGCGGCATTCAGTGCCGAGCAACGTGAGCTGATCATGGCGAGCCGGCAAGCGGAAGCTCAGGAGCGTCTCATGCAGGCGGGGCGGGCCTTGAAAAGGGAGTACGGCGTCGTCAGGACCGTGTTGCGCGAGGGCTTCCCGATCTACGAAATGTTGAAGCTGTCTCATGAGAAGCCGACGGACGTCGTCGTGTGCGGGACCCGAGGCCTGCGCCAGACCAAAGGGCTGGCGCTGGGAAGCCTGTCCCAACGGCTGCTGACCTATGCGACGTGTTCGGTGCTTCTGGTTCCCGGCACCGCCACACCCATGCGCCGCATGCGCGTCATGCTGGCGACCGACGGATCGAGAGGAGCCAAGAACGCCGCGCGGTTGCTCACGATCATGCCGGGTCTCAAAGAGATCGTCCTCGTCTCCGCCGTTCGCCCCATTGAGAAACGCGACGTCGCGGTGGACACGACAGGCCGGCGCCAGGGCGCCTCGCTGCGCACACTTCTGCTCCGCGGGCGCCGGGAGGCCGCCTCGAAGGCTGTCGCGAGGACCCTCGAGGTCCTCAAACCCGCGGGCGTGGAGGTCCGCACGCGCATCGTGATGGGCCATGCGGCGGACGTGATCCCGCGTCTCGCCCAGGACGAGCAGTGCGAGCTACTCGTCCTGGGCTCCCGAGGGCTGACGGGCCTCACGGCGCGCACGATGGGAAGCGTGTCGCTGGCGGTGGCGCAGACGGCCCCGTGTCCGGTCCTCGTGGTCAAAGGGTAGGCCGCGCACGCACACGAAGAAAGGAGAGAGCGATGCGAACGCTGATCGCGGTCGATGGCTCTGAGCACGCCTATGACGCAGTCCGAGCCCTGGACGTTCTCGAGCGGGCCGAGTCGCTGGCGATGGTGTATGCCATCGACGTACCGGCCCCGGCCTACCCGATGATGGTCCCGGAAGTCGCGCGTGACCTTCATGAGACCCAGGAGCGGGCGATGCGTGCGGAAGCCGAACAGGTCCTCAAGACGGCGAGCGCGCTGGTGCCTCTTCACGCCGGTCCGGTCACCAAGTTCATCGAAGTCGGCAAGCCGAGCGACGTGATTCTCGACCTCGCGGCACGGGAACGCGTCGATCTGATCGTCCTCGGGGCCAGAGGCGTTGGAGCCGTCCGAGAGTTGATGCTGGGAAGCGTGTCCCACCGGGTCGTGAGCCATGCGCCGTGCTCGGTCCTCGTCGTCGGAGCTCGGCTGCGCGCCCTGCAGACGGCGCTGCTCGCCGTGGAAGGGGAGGCTGAAGCGGAGGCGGCCGTTCGTTTCCTCTCGATGCGACCGTTCAAGGAGCGGCCGGCCGTCACGGCCTTGACCGTCCTTCCCTATGCGCACCCGGCATGGCCGGTGGGAGCCGTCATCCCGGAGGCGCTGCACAAGGACATGCTGGTCCAGGCCAAACGTTTCGCGGACGGCGTGGCGGCGAAGCTCTCAGCCGCCGGATACCAGGCGGATGGGATGGCCGTGATGGGCGCACCGGCGCCCGAGATCCTCAAGAGCGCGGCGAGCGCCCGGAACGATCTGATCATCATGGGGTCCCGGCATCACGGCCTCAGCCGCGTCATGATGGGAAGCGTAAGCCACGGCGTCCTGCACCGCGCGCAGGTGCCGGTCCTGATCGTGCGATGACCGTGAGGACGAGGAGGATCGGTCCATGATCTCGGCTGTTTCATCCGTCGGCGCCCTCGTCGTCGCAGCGGTATGTCTGAGCGTGGCGGCGATCGGTTGGGCCTCGCAGAGAGGCGGCGATGAGGAGGTCCGTCCGGGGCACCTCGTGTACAGGTTGCATTGCGCGCGGTGTCACGGCGCGACCGGCCTGGGCGACGGCCCGCAGGCCAAGGACCTGAAAGTCCGGCCGACCAATTTTCAGTCCCCCGCCTTTCAAACCAAGTCCGACGATCAGGTGCTCAGAAGCATCGAGTTCGGGGAAGTGGACTCTCCGATGCACGCATGGCGTGATCGGCTCACCGACGAAGAGATCAGAGAGGTCCTGTCGTACCTTCGGCATCTGGGATCGGCGACGCGATAACCGCCTCCTCCCGCCCGTCTCGCCGGGTCGTGCGCGATGAGCTTGATCCACATCGACGGTTCGCGGTACTCGGGCAGCGGGACGATCGTGCGGCAGTCCGTGCTGTTCGCCGCACTGACCGGGCAAGCGCTCCGAATCACCAACGCCCGGCTCCGGCGTCCGAACCCCGGCCTCCGGCCGCAGCACATTCAGGTCATCACCGCCATCGCGGCCCTGACCGGGGCGGAGACCGAGGGATTGGTCCCCGGCTCCCAGGACGTCGTCTTTGCGCCTCGTCGCCTCGATGTTCAGCAGGAGTACGAATGGGATATCGGCACGGCAGGCTCGACGACGATGCTCGCGTTGGCCGTGTTGCCTCTCTTGGCGTTCGCTCGGAAGACCGTGACCGCGGTGTTGACGGGAGGGCTCTTCCAGGATTTCGCTCCATCGGTCTTTCATCTCGAGTACGTCATGCTGCCGCTCCTCGAGCGAATGGGCCTCCATGCGACGGCGGAAGTCGTGCGGCCGGGCTACGTCCCCAGGGGAGAGGGAGTCCTTCGCCTGGTCGTACAGCCCGTGGGGGCCCCGCTCTCGGGGCTCCTGCTCGATGCGCCCGGCCCGGTGAAGCGGGTGTGGGGGATCGCGCTGTCTTCGCATCTCGAGGCACGCCGCGTGAGCGCACGGATGGCTGAGGCCGCCGGCGTGGTACTCGGCGCGCGTGGAATCCACGCGGACATCGAGCTCCGCCACGATCGGCATGCTCGCCAGGCGGGGGCCGCGCTGGCCCTGTTCGCCGATTTCGCGGAGACGAGGCTCGGCGCCGATCAGGCGGGCGCCTTGGGCCGGCCGGCGGAGACGATCGGGATGCACGTGGCGACGCAGCTCTTGGCGGACATGGACAGTCAGGCGACGGTGGATCGCTTCGCCGCGGATCAGATCATCCCGTTCGCCGCGCTGGCCTCCGGGGAGACGCGGGTTCGAATCCCCGCCGTGACCGATCACGTGGAGACGAACCTCTGGCTGGCCGAGACGTTGCTCGGCGCGCACGTGCAGCGGGAAGCGCGTGAGCTCTGCATCACCGGCATCGGTCTGGTCCGCCAGCCTACGGCGGACTCAAAGGTGCAACGGTCATGACCGTGCACCGGACACGAATTCCAGGTGAACGATGAAGCTCGCGTTGACCGGCGATGTCATGCTGGGCCGCTTGGTCGACGACGCCGTCATCCGGAATCGCGCGCGCCCGGCAGCCTGGGTGTGGGGCGATGTCCTGCCCGCCATGGCCAAGGCGGACCGCCGCCTGATCAACTTGGAATGCGTGATCAGTACCAGAGGGGACGCGTGGCGCCCGGAGAGCAAGGCCTTCCACTTTCGAGCCCATCCCAGGGCCATCGACGTCCTCAAAGCGGCGCAGATCGACTGTGTCACCCTGGCGAACAACCACAGCCTGGATTACGGGCCCGAAGCCCTGCTCGAATGTCTGGCGCTGCTCGATCGCGCCGCCATCGCGCACACGGGTGCCGGCCCGACCCTCGACGCCGCCTCCGCCCCCGTGGTATTCGAATCCCGAGGGCTTGCGGTGGCGGTGCTCGCCGTCACCGACAACGAGCCCGAGTGGGAAGCGAGCGCCACGCAGCCGGGGGTGCAGTACGTCGCCTATGACGACCGGGGTCTGATCGAGCCGTACCGGTCGCGCCTCGAGCGCGTGCTCCGCGACGCCCGGCGCCGAGCGCAGCTCGTCATCTGCAGCGCTCACGTCGGCCCGAACTGGGGTGCGCCGACCCCGGCGATGCGTGCATTGGCACGCGATCTGCTCGCCCTTGGAGTCGATGTCTATTGGGGGCACTCCAACCATACGCCGCAAGGCATCGAGCTCGTCGGTCGGAAAGCCGTCTTGCATTCGACCGGCGACTTCATCGACGACTATGCGGTCGACCCCCACGAGCGGAATGATCTCTCGTTCTTGTTTTTGTTGGACGTCGAGCCGGCGGGCCTGCGACGCATTGAGCTGGCCCCGGTGGCGATCGACCGTTGCCGAGTCCGCTTGGCGCGCGGCCCGGACAGCTTGTTTCTGGAGCGGAGCATGCGGGCCAAGTGCGCGGCGTTTGGGACGGCGGTGGAGTTCACGAAGGGCGTGGGCGAGGTGGTGGTCCCGTGACACGGGGCTCCCAATGGAGAAGGACCGCCATGGCACGTCGCCGTAAACCGAACCCTGAGCCTGTGATTGGAGGCACGCTGACTATCAGGCCGTTGGCTTCGGTAGGGGTGCAGCCGGCTCTCGTCGTCAAGGTCGGGCGGGCCAAGGTGTCGCTCCGCGAGGCCGTGGACAAGGCGCTCGCGCGCCTTCCCGGAGCCGCGGTTCGGGTACAGCTCCGAGAGGATGGCGGCAAGCTGGCGTGGGAAGTGCTCGTGACAACACCGGGAGGGGAGGTGCGGCCGGCTCTCGTCGACGCGGACACCGGTCGGGTTTCGGTCGTCACGGCGTAGTCCGATGATTCATGGCAGCGTGATCGGGTGATGCGACGCATGCGGGACTGTGCGATTTTCTCCGGAACCGCCAATCGGGATCTGGCCGAAAAGGTCTCCGCCCATCTGCGCATTCCCGTCGGCGATTCCACGATCGATCGTTTTCCGGACGGCGAAATCGCCGTCCAACTTCTCGAACCCGTCCGCCGACGGGACATCTTTCTCCTTCAGCCCCTGTCCCCGCCGGTCAACGATCACCTGATGGAGTTGCTGGCCCTCGCGGATGCCTGCCGGCGCGCGGCGGCCGGTCGCATCACCGCCGTCATCCCTTATTTCGGCTACGCCCGGTCCGACAAGCGCCACGGCCGTCGCGAACCCATCGCGGGCCGGATGGTCGCGGACCTCATCGAGTCCGTCGGCATCGATCACGTCATCACGATGAATCTTCACGCGCCGCAGATCGAGGGCTTCTTTCGAATCCCGGTCGATACCCTGACCGCCGTCCCGACCATCGCGGAACGGCTCCGGCGCGATCTGCGGGAGAGTCCCGTGGTGGTCGCCCCGGATGCCGGCGCCTTGCGACTGGCGACCGAGTACGCCGGCCGCCTGGGAGGCACCGTGGCCGTGCTCCATAAGCAGCGCATGGCCAGCACGGAAACCAAGGTCACGCGTGTCGTTGGGGATGTGGCCGGCAAGCCGGGCATCATCGTCGATGACATGATCTCGACGGGGGGGACGGTGGCCGGAGGCCTCGAGGCGTTGCGCCAGGCCGGCATGCATCCCCCCGTCATCATTGCCGCGACACACGGGCTGCTGCTGCCCGGGTCCCGTCAACGACTCGCCCATCCCGACGTCAGCACGATCATCGTGACCGATACGGTCCGAGCGCCTTCACCGGCCGACTGGCCGAACCTGGAGGTGGTGTCCATTGCTCCAGTGCTCGCGGCCGCCCTCGAACGCCTGCTCGAACACAAGTCGTTCAGCGATCTCTACTGAGTCCCGGCGATGGCCCGCGTGCTCCCGGACCTACGGGGATTGACAGAACCGCCTTCGGCGTGTCGAAGTGGATCGAAGCCCTGGTCGCCCCGTAAGCTTCAGCACGGAGGGTCGTGATGACCTCGTCGCCGAGACGTGGTGAACGGATCGTGTGGGACGCCTATCCATCCTGGTATCAATTCGTCTGGCTGTACTTCTTCAGCTTGATGACGGCGTTCCGCGCCGCCCTCTTCTATCGTTTCGACGTCCCGGGTTGGCACGCCTGGCTGGCCGGAACCCTCGCGCTCCTTGCGTGTGCCGCACTCTTACGGCGCTGGGCGCACTATATCATTACCCCCACCCAGGTGATCGTCCAGAACGGCTACACCGGCCGTTACATCCAGGCGCTGCCCCTGGACCGGATCGGAACGGTCGATCTCAGACAGGGCCCGATCGCCTCGCTGACCGGGATCGGCACCCTCGTCATTCGGAACCAGGCAGGAGAGGAAGTGCTTCGCTTCCGGGGGATCAGGGAGCCCGAGGTCATCCGGACACGGCTCAACGCGATGAAGAAAGGTTGAGCAACTGTCTTGATTGTCAAGCGGGCGAGCTGACTCGCCACGGTGATTGATGTTTGACCATCGCGTTGAGAATGGTCAGGAGCTTGTGCATGCAGGCGACCAGGGCGACCTTGGGCGCCTTGCCGACGGCCCGGAGTCGGCCATAGAACGCCTTGATCACCGGATTCCACTTCACCGCGACCAGCGTCGCCATATAGAGGACCTGCCGCACGGGGGCACGGCCGCCCCAGCAGGTGCGCCGGCCGCGCAGCGTGCCGCTGTCGCGGTTGAGCGGCGCCACCCCGACCAAGGCCGCCAGGTGTTTGTGGCTCAGGGTGCCGAGTTCCGGGAGTTCCGCCAGGAGCGTGCGGCTCATCACCGGGCCAACGCCCGGCACGCTGCGCAGCAGATCCTCCTTTGCGCGCCACAGCGGCAGCGACTGGATCAACTGCGAGAGCTCCTCATCGACCTGGGCAAGGTGGCGGTCCAGCCAGGCGAGATGGGCCTCGAGTTGGCGCTGCACACGCCGGGGCGCCGTCCCCAGGCGGTTCTGCTCGGCGGTCCGCATGTCCAGGAGCTGCCGCCGGCGGGTCAGCAGCGCCCGCAGCTCCTGGGTGGCCTGATCGGCGATCGGCCGGGGCGCCGGCCGGACCGCTTCGGCAAACTGCGCCAGGACGGCGGCGTCCAGCGCATCGGTCTTGGCCAACCGCCCGGTGGCTTTGGCAAAATCGCGCACCTGCCGCGGATTGACGACGCAGACCGGCAGCCCCGCAGCCGCCAGGGCGCTCACCAGCGGCAGTTCGAGGCGCCCCGTCGCCTCGACCACGATGGCGACCGGACGCGCGGCTTGGAACTGCTCCACCAACGCCTTGAGACCGGCCTCGGTGTACGGCACCACCTGCCGCGCCCCCGACGGCCGCTCGGCGCAGTCAAGCTGCTCCTTGGAGACGTCAATGCCAACAAAGCGAGGCGTGTCAGTCATGGGTGCTCCTCCTCGTGAAGGCCTCCGACTCGCTCGGCCTTGCCACGATGCGGGCTCACGGCCCAGGCAACTGTACGAGCTTGGGGAGGCAAGGACGTGACGACCACGCTCAACCACGGTCTACGGGACCGAAGGTTCATCGGCCTATCACGTCCGGGGTTCATGCTCGCGTCATAGTAAAAGATCAGGTGAAAGATACAAGGTTGAGGTCGAGGTGATGGTCGGGTCGGTCTTAATCTCTTACCCTTAGCCTCACCCTTAACCTTAACCTCTCTGCTGTATGCGAATCGTCGCGCATCTTGATATGGACGCCTTTTTCGCCGCCATTGAAGAGCGCGATTCGCCTTGGCTGCGCGGGCGACCGGTCGTCGTCGGGGCCGATCCCAGGCAGGGGAAAGGGCGCGGGGTCGTCTCGACGGCGAACTATCACGCACGCGCCTATGGCATCCATTCGGCTATGCCGATCTCCCGGGCATGGCGTCTCTCAGTCGCCGCCGCTCAACGCGGTGACGAGCCGGCGACGTTTCTTCCCGTCGACATGCCGAACTATCGCCGCGTGTCGGATCGCATCTTCGATCTCTTGAAGCTCGAGGTGCCCGTGGTCGAGCCGGCCAGCATCGACGAGGCCTACCTGGAGCTGAGCCGCTGCGGGAGCTATGAGGCGGCCACCGAGCTCTGCCGGCGAATCAAGGAGAAGATCCTGAATCAGGAGCAGCTCACCGCATCCGTCGGAATCGGCCCGAACAAGCTCATCGCAAAGATCGCGTCGGGCGTGCGCAAACCGGACGGGCTCACAGTGGTCATCGAGCGCGACGCGGAACGATTTCTTGCCGGCCTTCCGCTCCGCGCGATCCCGGGGATCGGTCCCAAAACCGAGCTGGAGCTGGCCCGGCAGGGGTTCCATCGCGTGGAGGATCTGAAGCGCCTCCCGCGCGGGGACCTCGAAGCTCGTTTTGGAAAACGTGGCGGCGAGCTGTACGCGAAGCTGCGCGCGCACGATGAGTCCCCGGTGTCGCCGGATGCGGAGATCAAGTCGATCGGCGAACAGGAGACCTTCGATCACGACACGCGTGCGGTGGACTTCCTGATCGACCGCCTCGCGCCGATGTGCCGCCGCGTGCTGGCCGCATTGGCCGACGACGGATTCAGCGGGTTTCGCACCGTGGTGCTGATCGTCCGCTTTGCCGACTTCGAGACGAAGTCGCGACGCCGGACCTTGGCGACCCCGGGGAGGGACGTCCGGACGCTCCAGGCGGAAGCGATCAAGCTGCTCTTACCGTTCTTGGACCGGAGGGAGAACCCGCAGGGGAAACCTCTCCGCCTGATCGGGGTGCGAGTGGAGCACCTGCTCAAGCCGCTCGACGCACTCGCCCCGCACCCGACCGTCTCCGACCCCGTTCAGGCGACGCTTTGGCCCTGAGGTTTCCCAGGGTCGTGCGGGCTGCGCTACTGCGGCACCGTCTCGCCCGTTTTGATGTCGAGGACCTTCACGTCGAAATGGAGGGTCTTGCCCGCAAGCGGATGGTTGAGATCGAGGACGACGGTGTCGCCTTTGATTTCAGAGACCCGAGGGTACACGGGCCGCCCGTCCGGCCCGCTGCCCTGAAGTTGGGCGCCGACTTTCAGCCCTTCGCTTGGGATGCGGCTCTTCTCGACCTCGAAAATCCCTTCCGGATGGACCACCCCGTAGGCGTCTTCCGGCGCGACCGTGACTTGCTTCGTCTCGCCGACTTTCATTCCCTCCAAGGCCTTTTCGAGACCGGGAATGATCTCTTGCGAACCATGGGTATAGGTAAGCGGATCACCGCCGACATTACTTTCGAAGACCTCACGGTCATCCAAGCGCAACGTGTACTCGACGGACACGACTTTCCCTGGCGTCACTGTCATAGGAGGAACTCCTTTCTGGGCTTGGGTCGAGGCACAGCCGAGCGAGAGCACACCACCCAGCGCAAAGGCAAGCCATACCCCAGCACCGACCGGGTTTCGTCGCATAGACCGTCTCCTCCAGTTGGAGATGAACGTGATGACGATAGGCTGGAAGCCCGTGGAAGGACAGGGGTATCGAGCCCTCCAGACCATGGTGAACGGCTCAGCTTAGCACAACCGTCTCGACGGTACCAGAAGAGTCGACGTAGGAGAACTACTGACAGACAGCGTTCGTCGGACCCATTATGCTTGTTTCCCATTCCGTCTACAGCGACATCGAGACGGAGGGGAGGACGACGTGACCGGTACGATTTTGCTCGTCGAGGATGGACCCGCGACCCATACCATGGTCAAAACCGTCCTAGAAGCGGAGGGCTTTCACGTGGATGGAGTCCGTAGCGGGCGTGACGCGATCGCCGCCCTCGATCAACGGTCATTCGACGGCATGCTGCTCGATTTGATGCTGCCCGAGGTGGAGGGTCTCGACGTGATTCGATCGATCCGAGCCCGGCGGCTCATGGTCCCGATCATTGTGATGACCGGAGAGCAGACGTTGGCTTCTGAAGCGATCAAGGAGGGGGCCCAGGCGTGCCTCATCAAACCCTTTACCTTTGAAAACCTACGAGACGAAGTCAGCCGATGGTTTCTGGGGGGCGCCCGCTGATCGGTTCGGCACCGCGGCTCGTTCCCGGCCATCTCGAGCGGGAGACCCGGAGCACCCCGGCCCTTCCGTTCTCGGCCTCACCGAGCTGAGCAGCCTCCGGCGACGCTTGGTCCGGCCATCATGGATCCACCTGTGATCCACTCTTATGACCACGACTCCGCGTGTGGACGCCATCCGGAAAGGGCGGCCGGTCCTGAAGCGACATGCCCTCTCCATCATGATGCTCTCCATCGTCACGTTCGCCGTGCTGGCGGCGGCGCAATGGCTCAGCCCGGAAGCGGCGCAGTCACAGTCGCGGATGCTTCATCCCTGCATGACCGCGGAGCAGGGCACGGTGGAAAGCCGATCCGAGGAGGAGAAAGAAGTCGAGCGGGTCTTCGTGCGATTCCTGTCGTGCCATGGGGAACAGGCGCGGACGGGCAATGACTGCAGAAGGTTCACCGCGCAGGCGATCCGAGACGTCTATGGGATCGAAATCGCCGCCCCCGACCACGACCCACCCACGACCTCAGAACTGGCCGCGTCGATCGCACAGGGGGCCCGCGGCTGGGTCTTGCTCGGAGAGGCCCGCGATCAACGGGCGCTGAAGGAAGCCCAGCGCCGCGCCGACTCCGGTCACGCCGCCCTGGCCGTCCTCTCACCTCCGGACGGTCCCGGGCATGTGGCCCTGATTCTTCCCGGCCCCCTCAAACCGTCTCCTCAATGGCGCAAGCTGGCCACACCGAATGCGGCCAGCTTTCACCCCACCAGACCGCTCAAGTCTTTTACAGGGTGCAAGCTGTCGTATGCCTTCAGAAGTCCTGACGGCGTCCGCCTCTACGCTTCCGTGAAGAAACGAAGTCGATGAAGAAACAGAACGAGCGGGCGGGAGGGGAGATGCAAGCAGGAGCCTGGAGGAGCCTAGAAGGGAAGTCGAATCCCGATCTGCACTTCGTTCGGCATGAGGCCCTTACTCAAGTCGGAGAAGGACAACGAGGGAGCAGCTCGACCGGTGAGATCGTTCCGGAGCAATTGGTGGTTGACATCGCCGGTAGTCATCCCACCGCTCAGTCCCAGACCGACGTACGGAACAATGGCGCTATGGCCTTCTTTGTCGGTCAACAAGGTCGGTGGATCGCTGAAGAGTGTTCTGGAAGACTCCCACGTCAACGAGGGGAGCGCCGCGCGTCCATCGGTGATTTGCTGCGACGACGAGAGAGCCGGCGGCGGGCTCACGTCGAACTCCTGCTCCTCCGCCACGACAATGGCAGGCAATGCCATCACGATCAAGATACCGATGCTTGCACTCACAATCGCCATAGCCGCTTATACCATAACTCGCATGTGAACGCTGTAGGACGAGATCCGACAAGCTGAACAGGCGTAAGAACATGCGCGGAGGCCGAACCTCAAGGCCTACGAAGGAGAGCGATGAGTGCTGAACGATGAACGTGAAGAGCAGCGCGTCGGGCTGAACGCGACCCGGTGAGTCGGTACAAGACGGCCACGACCTCACGAGGCAGATTCCGTTGAAAGAGGAGCTTGGGCGTCGCCCGATGTCAACCCGCGGTTCCCGCGCATACCGGCGTGGCCGGCCGAGACAGCATCCAGAACAGCAGTGTAGGACGCAAGGCAGCCAAGAGGGCGCGTTCCCCTACAGCCCAGGATTCGAATTCTCAAGACTGCACGCCTTTTCGCCGACTTTCAGCGAAATGTTCGGAACCATACAATACACCGTATGAGTGACCCGGCGCACGTATTGCTTGTCGATGACAATGAGGGGTTCTTGGCGGCGACGCAATACTACCTCTCATACCGTGATCACGCCTTGCGCGTCGAGACGACAACGGATCCGATTCGTGCGCTCCGCCTCATGCTTGGGAACGACTATGACGTCATCGTCACCGACTTACGCCTCAACGGGCTCGATGGCATGGATCTCGTCGAGGCGTGCGCCGCGACGAAGCCGGACACGCCGGTGATCGTGGTGAGCGGGTATGGCGACCTTGCGCTCGAGCGGGAGGCGGCCGCAGCCGGCGCCTATGCGTTCCTGCACAAGCCCATAGACCCGGACGTCTTCTACTCGGTTGTGAAGCGCGCCGCCCTCCGTGCGCAGTTGCGCCGGAAACCTGAACGCATCCTCCGGGAAGACAGCCGGTGGATGTCCTATGCCATGGAGCAGATCCGTGCGCGGTTGAGCGAGGTCGATGGGCGACTGCGCCAGGCGGTCGAGGAAGCGGGGCGCTCCCGGCGGATCTCGTGAACCAGGAGAAGTCAACCAGGAGAAGAACGATGCCGCGTGTCCTGATCGTCGATGATGATCGAGACGGCCTCACCGCACTGGCGCAACGGTTGCGCTTCGCGCTGCGGGAATTCGGGCTGGAGGTCGATACCGCGGACTCGGCGTCGAGCGCCGTCATTCAAGCCCGCACCTGTCAATACGACCTGATGATCGTCGACGCCATCATGCCGGGGACGACCGGACTCAAGTTCATCGAGCAGATGCGGGCCACGCAGCCGAACGTGCCCATCATCCTGATGAGTGGAGCCGACCAAGACTTTTCGCAGGCGGTTCGCGTCTTGGACCTCTTCGCTTTCGTCCCGAAACCGATCGAATTCTCCGAGCTGCGCAACCTCGTGGTCGCCGCGATCGAGCCCGTCGTCCACCGTCCAGGGTACAGGGAGCGCGGCGCGCACAGCCGAAAGCCCGTGCAGGGTTGGAGCCTACCTTCATCCCGGTATACCGGCGCGCACAAGTAGGCGCGTGCCGGGCGAGAAGAACCGAACGGCCTCGCCGCTACCATACCTGGGATATCAAGACGCGCGGCAGGTGTCCCAGCAGGACGCGGCTCGTCATTGCCGCTGAATCGCCCGTTCCAGATGGCACCCCGGACACGACCGCTTCGAGTGATGGTCAAGGGTATGAAAGCGCCGAAGATGCGCTGAAAGTGCAACATGGCGCTTGGCCGCTAGGATCAGACGTCGCGAATAGGTTCCCATGATTCTCTCCATGCCTGAGAGGGGTTCTTTGCCAGTGTGGTCCAACAGGTAAGACCGTCGGCCTTGTTCGTTTGCGATTATGCCTCGCACCCCATTCCGATCCGCGCTCGGCGACCGAAGCGATCAGCCAAGCGCGTCTCAATCTTTACGCTGCCGCTTCTTGTAACGTATCCAGCCGACTCGCACGAATGGTCTGCCCGAAGACCTCTAAGCCGTCTAAGGCTTGAATGAGCACTTCTCGGTGGGCCGAATCCACCGCTTCAACAACCGAGGTGCCGAGAGATTGCCCGTCACGGTCCGTGACGAGTTGAACACGAACGATACCGGGAAACATGGACAGGAGACGCGTCAATTCTTGAGCCGTCAGCGATGAGGGCAACAGATCAAGTGCAACCAAGTGATGCATTTTCTTGCTTCTCCTTGAAGCTATTGTCGGTTCTGGTATGTGGGACCCGTCGAGATCAGGGCGTAGACGAATCAAGACCGAATCAAGACCGCTCCTCAGCTCTGCTGAGTTGCCCGATAAAGGCTTCATAACCAAGATTGATCACGTCGTCCTCACCGGAGGATGGTACCGGCTCGGAATCCGGTGCGATCGCCGGAATGACCACTAACAGTGCATGGCTGATCGCACTTCGCCCCCTTTCACCTGACATTCGGCTTCTCCTTGGCTTGGCGATGCGCCGGGCTGCATCGCGGTGAATTGCTGCTCGGCACAGCGATCACAGATCCCGTGCGTCACCCCTGCGTCCGCTCCGATTTCGCCCAAATAGCAGTCGCACCATGCACACCAACGGCTCATTGCGGCTCCTTGAACCGGCCTCGGCCCCGCCTTTCTCAAGATCAGTGCCAGATGGCGATTGAGGAAGGGATGCACGGCGATCAGGGAAATCATCCCGATCCGAAGAGAAAGAGACAGGGACGGGCAGGATGAGCCGGGGCAAACTGCGCCAGCTGGCTCTGATCGGGTGGGGATATTTACTACATGTCCAAGAATTTGGACATATTCTTTCTATTCGCTTCTCATTTCTCCCTCAGTGGAAATCATGCCATTGAGCACGAGAAGCTCGAGACATCGGACGATCAGGGAGAGTAGTCTTTCTAGCCTCCGATAGCAGATGATACCGGTGCGGCTGGAAGATGAAGGCAGCAGGGAGGTGATGATGGGACGAGTGGACGGAAAGGTAGCGATCGTGACGGGAGGAGCGCTGGGGATCGGTCGGGCGACGGCGATGCTGTTGGCGAAGGAAGGCGCGAGGGTCGCGGTCACCGATGTCTTAGACCAAGAGGGCCAGGAGGTGGTGAAGGAACATGGCGGCGCCGCGGCGCGCTATTGGCACCTCGATGTGTCGAACGAAGGCCAAGTCAAGACGGTCTTTAGCGAGATTGTCGCCACATTTGGACGAATCGATATCCTCGTCAACAACGCCGGGATTTCAGGGGTGAACAGGCCCACCCATGAGGTGACCGAGGCCGAGTGGGACCGCGTCATGGCCGTCAACGTGAAAGGGGTGTTCTTCTGTACCAAACATGCGGTGCCGACCATGATGAAGACGGGCGGTGGCAGCATCATCAACCTCTCTTCGATTTATGGTTTGATCAGCGCGGCGGATGTGCCGCCGTACCACGCGTCGAAGGGGGCCGTCCGTTTGATGTCGAAAACCGACGCCCTGCTCTACGCGAAGCACCATATCCGCGTCAACTCCGTCCATCCCGGATTCATCTGGACCCCTATGGTGGAGAACTATCTGCGGGCGCAAGGCGATCTCGAAGCAGGACGGCACGCCATCGCTAAGCTCCAGCCCTTGGGCCATATCGGTGAGCCTGACGATGTCGCCTACGGCATCTTGTATCTGGCTTCGGATGAATCCAAATTCGTCACTGGAAGCGAACTGGTGATCGATGGCGGCTATACCGCCCAATAGCGACAACGGCGCTATTCGTTTGCGCGGCAGAGATGGAAGTCGCCGGGCTCAGGCTTTCAGGGACAAGAGGTGCGGAGAAGAAACAGTAAAGTGCAATGGATCAAGTCTTTTCAAAGCAGTGGCAGCGCGGAACATAAAGGGGGTCAGGACTTTGACCTCTACCAAATCTGTGAGGCGCGTGCGCCAGTGTCGGGCGGGGGGTTCCAGCAGGAGGTGATAGTGATTGTCCATCAACACCCAGGCATGGCAACGCACCCGATACTGGTCCACCATCATCGCGAGGGTGTCCACAAAGCGGGCCCGATCCAGGTTGTCCCGCACGATGACCTTGCGCTCATTCCCCCGGGCAGTGACATGGTAGAGACCACCGTAAACGCCAGTCGTAACGGCCGCGCCATAATGCCAACAGAGCAGGCAATCCAGTTGGCTAGTCAAGACCCTGACCCCGTTTGATGTCAAGAGGTCGCGGCCTTAGCGGGCGTCGCGCCGTTCCCACGTGACAGCGGCATACTCAAAGGGCGGCGAGCCATCTGGGGTGGGCGCCCATGTGCGGGCGGCACTCTACATGGCAGCCTTGCTGACCACGCGCAAGAATCCGGTGATTCGGGCATTCTATCAACGACTCCGTCAGGCGGGGAAGGCCAAAAAATTGGCACTCACGGCGTGCATGCGCAAGCTGCTCACGATTCTCAACGCGATGCTGAAGAGCGGAACACCGTGGCGGGTGGCAGCCGGTCAGTCGGCTTGATTTTCAAGACAGTTGCTGACCCCCTTGCTGCCGCTGCGCGATCAATGGGGCACCCCAGTTTCGATCTCTGTATCATCGCATTGCACGAAAGCATGGCGCGAATGTGGGGCGGGTCGCGGTGGCGCGGGCGATGTTGAAGACGATCTACGCGATGTTCACGAAGCAGGAAGGATTTCGTCCGATCGAGTGAGCGAAGGGGAGCACCGGCCAGCGCCCCGGGGTCATGGCCGGCTCGCCTCTTCAGGCGAGTCAGGCCCGGAGACTTGATTGCGCGACCGGTGTCCCATTTCATCTTGTGCCAGTGAGCACGTATAGGTGACTGATTCCTTAGTTGTATAGGTCACTATTTGATCTGACAGACAATGAGTCCTCACGACGTTAGGCTGCCAGTATTTTCTCCTTCGCCAACGGCACGCTGTCGATGAATGTCTGCATGGGTGTTTTGCCGTAGCACCAGCGTCCTTGATGCGGTCGCTGCTTGTTGTACTCGTGCAGCCAGCCATCAAGATCGGTTTGCAGCTCCGCCAAGGACCGATAGATCTTCTTCCGGAACGCCACCTGATAGAACTCGTGGAGCAGCGTTTTGTGAAATCGCTCGCAGATGCCATTGGTTTGGGGATGCGTGGCCTTCGTCCGTGTGTGGTCGATATTTTCAATCGCCAAGTACAGTTCATATTCATGGCGATCGGGGGCGCCGCAATACTCGGTGCCCCGATCGGTGAGCACGCGGTTGAGGGGAATCTCCTGCTCTTCAAAGAACGGGAGGACCCGATCGTTGAGGAGATCGGCGGCGGCCACCGGGGTTTTCTGATCGTAGAGCTTGGCGAAGCCGACCTTGCTGTAGGTATCGATAAATGTCTGCTGGTAAATGCGGCCCACGCCCTTTAACGTTCCAACATAGAAGGTATCTTGGGCGCCACAGTAGCCGGGGCACTCACTCTCAAACTCCCCGTGCGCTTCCTTGTCCGCTTTCGCTCGCTCCAGCGCCGCGAGTTGCGCGTCGGTGAGGATCAGGCCTTCTTGCGCCACCTTCGCCTCCAGTGCCTTCAGCCGTTTGCGCATGGTCTCCAAGTCATGCCGTAGCCAAATGCAGCGCACTCCGGCCGGGGAGATTGTGAGGGCACGCTTCCGCAGTTCATTGGCCACTCGTAGCTGCCCCCAGGCCGGCTGGTCCAAGGCCATTTGCACAATCGCCTGTTCCACCTCGGCCGGCACGCGATTTTTCAGCACCGGCTTCTGCCGCGAGATCTCCTGTAGCGCGGCCTCACCCCCACGGTCGTAGAGCTCCTTGAAGCGATAAAAGCTATCTCGGCTATAGCCCATGACCTTGCACGCCTTGGACACGTTCCCGAGCTGCTTGGCCAGTTCCAACAATCCCACTTTGGTCTTGATGACCTTCTGTTCCATCGTCATGGTCCTCGCTCCTTTCCTTGACTCGAGGACTCTACTTGACTGTCAGAACAAGTTCTAGCTACTGCACCTTAGTCCACGGAGTGTCGTGAGACTCGCACGGGGACCCGTAATCGCGACGAGCAAGGTGCGGCCACTTGACAAACTTTTTCATAGGTGACCCCCTTTGCTGCCATCCACACGAATCCATAGCAGCCCGTTCAGCCTATGGCCACCTCATCCCTCTCATACTTTATCGAAGCCATTGTTCTCGGATTCGTTCAACACGTTCCGGTCCTTGTCCTCAGCGAGTGCGCGGTCTCCTTCCACTGTACTCACAAACCACACAATGTCGACAAGATCTTCACGTTCCTTCCCTAATTTCTCCCATTCCCGATCGATCCGCTCGACGATCTCATCCACATTTAGAGCCCAGGGTTTCCACTGTTCTCCTACTCCCGGCAGGTCCCCTGCTTGAATATATCCGGCTTGGAGCAACTCTTTAATTAGCTTGAGCGTCAGGGCACGAGCTTGTGTCGAATCTGCCGAGGGATAAGCTTCTTGAACATCTCGCAAGGCATTCTCCAGGCCCGTATAGTCGTCCGTACAGAGGAGTAAAAAACTCCTCTGCAGGGGTGTTAACGCTTCCATGCTAGACCTACTTAAAATGAAGTCGCCAAACCTCACTTAGTCCTCTAATATTCACATCGATTGCTGGACCGCCAGACTCTGAGGTATATCGATAGGTTAGCGTACCTAACTCATCAATACGTATCAGGAAGCCCTCTTTGATGTCACGACCGAGTCGTCCTGCTTGTCCTAGGTCCAGAATTAGGTCTTCGGCCGCCTTCTTCCCTCCTGCGAGTACTCTGATGCCTGGCGTTGTGCCAGCCTCACCAATCAGCTTCCCACCAGGCTTTAGGATATTCGTCAGGTGTTGCAGGGCTCCTTCTGCACTGTGGCTGGCCTTACCAATCGTCCCCAACACCGGCAGCGCCGTCAAGGCATAAAGCCCGGCCTCTCCATAATGCCCCCGGAATGCACTGATGCCGGCATTCGCGAGCCCTGCCGGCGTGTTGAGTACCGGGATGAAGCTTGCGACATCGAGTCCGGTTTGGACCGTGCCGATAAATCGGGAAGGCCCGCCCACTCCAAAGGAGAGGCCAGGCCCGAAGACATAATCCAGAGGCGGCGAAGGCGGCGGTAGTGGAGGGGAGATAACGGGTAGCGGAGGGGCGGTAACTGGTACGACAGGAGCGTTAATAGCTTCATTGGTGGAGCCCGAGGAATCAAACGATCGCATAAACGGATCGAGGCTACCGAATAAGCGAATCCACAACAAGTGACTGCATGCCGCCGGATCGCTCATCACGTTGCTCAAGGAACTGCAGTGCCCCGTTGGATCGGTATAGTTCAGCGGGCTATTGCGCACATAGCTGTAGCGGTTTAGATCCTGAGGATTCATGGGATCAGGCACGATCGTGTCCGCGGAGATGAAGCGAGCTAAGACCGGATCATAGTAGCGGGCCTCGTAGAAGTAGAGGCCGCTCTCATCGAGAGCCTTGCCGGTGAATTTGTAAGGAGTGTCGCTAGTGCCCGTATTGGTCCGCGTGGAGATATTGTCAAATGTTGTGGATTGAGGTGATTAGGCGGCGACCTTTCCTGTGTTCTTCTCTGACTGTTCTTCCTCTCGCTCGACTTGCTGCCCATCCTTGAACACACGCCCCGCCCGGACCAACGGCAGCAGCTCATGGGCATCGAGCCGGCGCCACGATTGCTGCGCCGCCTCCAGCAGCTTGAACGCCATTGTCAGGCCCGCGGTCCGCGAGCCAGCCCCCTTGGTGACACGCGTCCGGAGCTTCACCGTAGCGAACGTCGATTCAATCGGGTTGGTCGTCCGAATATGTTTCCAGTGGGCCGCCGGGAACTCGAAATGGGTCAGGAGCCGAGCGACATCGGTGGTCAGGGAGTTCACGGCTTTCGGATACTTCGCCGCATAATCCTGGGCGAACCGGTCGATCGCCTGCTCGCAGGCGGCCCGGGTGTCCGCATACATCATGTCGTGCAAGGCGCGCTTGGCCTGGGGCTGCAGCCGGGTGGGGAGCTTGTCCAACACATTGGCGATGCGATGGACCCAGCACCGCTGCTCCCGTGTCTCGGGCCAGACCTCGCGCACGGCGGCCCAGAACCCCAGTGCCCCGTCCCCGATGGCCAACGCGGGGGCCCGCATCCCCGGCGTTTGAGGTCTCGCAGCACGGTGAGCCAACCTCGGTGCTCTCGCGATAGCCGTCCTCGATCGCGATCACCTCTTTCGTCCCATCGGGGCGGACGCCCACCACGACTAAGGCCGCCAAGCGATCATCTTCCAGCCGAATGGTGAAATGCACCCCGTCTACCCAGATATAGATGAAGTCGCGATCCGCCAGGGGGCGCTCACGCCACTGGTCATAGTCGGTCCGCCAGGTCGCCGTCAGGCGTGTGATCGCGCTGGGCGAGAGCCCCGCCGCATCGGCGCCGAGCAGCACCGGAAGCGCCTCCCGGAAATCCCCGGTGGAGAGCCCATGGAGATAGAGCAGCGGCAGGACCGCGCTGACCTGCGGCGAGCGACGCAGGTACGGCGGGAGAATCGCACTGGTGAACTTTTGTCGGGTCCCATGCAGCACGCGTTGATCATTCACCCGCGGCGCTCGAATCGTGACCGTCCCCGCGCCCACCGTCACGCGCCGAGGCTGGGCCTGCCCATTGCGGACCACCAACGCATGGCCGCGGCTGTCGCGCGCCTCGTGGTGCTGCCGCCGGTATTCCTCCACTTCGACTTCCAACGCCGCCAGGATCATGCGGCGGGCGCCCTCGCGGGCCAAGGCATCCAGCGCCGTGGCCACCTCCGGCTCCTGCTCTTGTGCTCCCGTGGTCGTTCGGACTATCGTCATCATCGGCGTGCCTTTCCCCGGCCTGCCAGCCGGTGTGTGGGTTCGTGTTCACCCGGAAAGGTACGCCACCTCTCTCACCCCGTTCCACAACTTCCGACTATAGCTCGTCCGCGTGCCGCCGTAGGGATAATAGGCGAGAGTCTGCTCCACGGTGCCGCTGGCGTTCGTGACCACACTTGTGGAGCCGAGGTGATCGGAATGGTAGTAACTTACCTGTTCGCTTGGGACTTGTTTCATGGCAATCCGACGGTCACCGGCAAAGACATATTTGATGCACTGGCCGTTTTCGCACTCAAACAGCTTGCCGATGTAGATCGTTGTGGTCGTGCCGATGGTCTTGTTAACCCGCCCACCATCACCATCGTAGACAACCGTCGTCGTCGTGCTCCCGCTGGTAATACTCGCCGGCCGGTTTTCATAATCATACGAGATCATCTGGCTCGGGCTCGAACCCGCCTGGCTGTAGCGGATCTCGACCCACCCAGTCCCTCCTCCGCTCCCGTTCTGGTTGGGATCGGTCGTTCCACCCATGCCACCAGGCGCACCGCTGCCAACGAACACCGTGTCGGCGTTTCCGCCGCCTGCCGCCCCGGCTCCGCCGCCATCCGCGCCGGACTGTCCAGGCTGCCCACCATTTCCTTGCGCCAACAGCACTCCAGCTTGCTCCACCTTGGTTACTCCCCCGGCCGCACCCGGATTCGACACGCTATACCGAATCGTCACGCGACCAGAACTTCCCGCGGTATTCTGGTCTCCTCCGGCGCTCCCGCCGCCGGCCGTCACCGTATCACCGTTCCCGCTACCGGGTGATCCGTTGACTCCGTCACTACTCACCGTGCCGGCGCTTCCAAAAGTACCGCCCTCACCCTGGGCAAGTATGGTGCCGCCCTGCTTCACCCAGGAGGACGTTCCGCTTTGCCCGTTCGTCGGCGCAGCCTCACACTGATTAGCCCCTGCAAGCCCGGCCGCTCCTCCTTGTGCTACCTGGATGTCCAACACGGTCCCGGCCGGCACCACTCGCCGCGTCATCGCTCGGCCGCCTGCTCCTCCGGTGCCGCCACTCCTTAGAGTCTGTAATTGACAACTGCTCAGGCGGACTCGCATCTGCCCGCCCCCGCCACCCCCGCCCCCGTCTGTGGTCATCTCTAGCTCCACATTCCCGGTTCCGGGCACGGTCCATTGTGTCGTTCCCGGTGACGTAAAAGTCACTGTTGTTGCGGGATCCTGTCCTGAACCACCTGCCCCACCATCCGCGACGGTGACCGTGAGCAAGGAGCCCCCGGCGACCGTTCGACGTGAGAGCGCCTTACCACCACTGCCGCCGGCCCCGCCGTTGCGTGCAGAGACCGCCGAGTAGCCTCCGCCCCCTGCACCCGCGCCCACCGCGGTGATCTCCAGATCTAGGTTCCCCGTGCCTGGCACAGTCCACTGCGCGACGCCCGGAGTGGTAAAGGTCATCACGGTGGGAGAATTGTACGGTGTCACGGCGGTCAGGTTCCCGTTATTGTCATAGGCATAGCTGTTGCTGCCCGCGGACGTGACGGCATGAGGCCTAACGCCGCTAGCGGTCGGATAGGCATACATACCCATCTGGGTGTTGAACATCAGATTCCCGATTTCGTTGTAGCTGCTCATCAAGGTCCCGTAAGGTCCAGTGGCCGCAATCTGCCGATTCAGCTCGTCATAGGCGAATGTTTGATTTCCATTTATCGTGTCATTGACGGCCGTGACATTCCCCGCGCCGTCATACACATAATGAGTATTCTGTAGCGTCGCCGAGTTCCTGGTCGTCAGCAGCGTACAGAGCCGGAACGTCGGTTGGGAGCAAGTCGGATTGCCACCATGGGAGTAGGTATAAGCCGTCTCTACACCATTGCCGAAGGTCGCCGTACCCGGTTGGCCGAGTGCATCATAGGCACCATATTGTACGTATGCGAGGGACCCCTCGTAGACACGCTGCAGCATAGGTCCGTTGTACTCGTATTGCACGGCCGTGCCGTCGGGGTACGCCACGGCGGTTACCCGGCCGAGCCCATCATAGGCGGTCTGGGTGATAAATGTCGCAGTACCGATTGTTTTATCCGTGCGCGTCAGCCGGCCGGCAGCATCATAGAAGTAGGTGGCAGTGCCCGAGCTGTCGGCCACGGATGCGAGGCGCCCTTGGCGGTTTGCGACGTTACCGTCATAGGTATAGATGACGTCGCCGCTCCCCAGCGCTTTTTGTGTGCCATAGTCCTTCTGCCGTCTCCGATTCAGTGCATCGTACTGGAAGTAGAGGTTCTGCCCTTTCGCGTCGGTCTGCCGAGTCAGATTGCCCGCAGCATCGTATTGATACATCCAGGTGCCCATATCAGGATCTTCCATGGCTTTCTTGCGGCTCAGCGTATCGTACTGCATCTCGGTCCGGTTTCCCTTGGTATCGATCACAAACCGCAGGTTTCCGAGTACGTCGTATTCATACGTCGTGGCGGCATACAGAGTCCCCTCGGTAACCGGGCAGGCCGTCGCCGTCGAAGTGCCGGTAAATTCCTTCACCGTCACCACACGACCGGCAGCATCGTGCGTCTTGCGCTTGATGTGGTTATTCGCGTCCACGGTCGTCGTGACCCAGTCGTCGGTACAGCTCAGCACGCGGGTGCTATCCGGCTGGGTCACCTTCGTGAGGCGGCCGAGCGGATCATAGGCAAAGGTACGCCAGAGCGGGGAACCGATGCCCTCAAAATAGGGGAGCGAAGTTTTCCACACTTCGCCTCGTACGTCATACTGCGTGTCGGTGACAATCACCTTGGCATCCGGCCCGGTCCGCTTGATCTTCGTCGTCCGCCCAAAGCCATCAAAATACGACCAGGTGGAGAGGCCGACGGAGTTGTCGGTGCGGACGTGTTGCGCGCCCACCGTCCCCAGATTGTTGTAGGTGAAGGTGGTCCAGAACCCAACTGAATGCTGCACTAGGGTCCTGCGGCCGAGCGCGTCATATTCCAGGTACTCGATCGCCCCATTGGGGTCCTGGACGAGTTTCACCTGGCCATAGAGGCCCTTGTCGGTTGGCTCGCCATCGACGCCGTAATACCGGGTGACGGTCTGCTGCCCGAGCGCGTTTTGGGTGACCAGCCGGAAGGTGTGCGTGGGATCGTATGCCATGCCCGTGCCGTTCCCGTTCGCATCGCGCAGGCAGAGCTGATTGCCATAGCTGTCATAGCCCATCCGGATTTCCGGGTTTGTGCCGCCGGCCAGCCAGCGGACTATCCGCGTAATATTCCCCTTGGTGGGCGTTTGGCTCGATGCCGGGGTCGCGCAGTCCGTCACGCCATCGTAATAGAAGACGGTCTCGGCACGCTTGGTCGTGGTGCCGATTCCCTGGTAGGTGATTTCCGTCGCGGGCAATCCCACGAGCCAGTCCGTCGTGTTGGGAGCGAAGGTGCGTGTGACCGTGCGGTCATCCGTCGTCACGGCGAGATCGCCGTACTGATCCTCGCGCGTCACGTTCCCATAGGCGTCATAGCTATACGCGGTGCGGGTCTGCTTGCTACAGGCCGTGCCGTCGCACACAGAGGTGTCGACTTGGGACACAGGGGTGAAGAACGGCGCGGCGCCGTCGGCATCGGCCGCATAGGTCGTCGTAGTCTCGGTGAAGACCTGCCCGGCCGCGTTGGTCACCTTCACACGATACGGCTTGCCCTTCATGTACCCATTCGTCACGTTTGGCGTATTAACATCCACCGCCGTGTCATTGCCCTGGTGGAACCATGTCTCTGTGATGGCTTGCTCACCATTGGGCCCTGCTGGTCCCGTCACCCTCGCATAGTTGAACCCTCGAAAATCCCGCTCGGCGAGATGATAGAAGCCCCCAGAATAGGTGTGCGCGATAGTGGTAGTGTTGCCGTTTCCATCGGTCTTGCTAAGCAAGCCCACGGCTGGTGCGGAAAATGGCAAGAGCGTGTTCGTGAAGCTGGTGGTAGCCACATACGAGATAACCGACGAGCCGGTCAGGCCATTTTCAAGAGTCGCAAGTAGGTCCGGAATCATTGATGCTGGGTCAGACACTGCAACCCAACTGTTCCCATCCGACCAGTGAAACATGGCATCGGTCTTCCCGTCCCCGTTGAAGTCCCCCACTCGTATCCGGCCGCTCGTGTCGACCTGGTGTTTGGTCGACCAACTGCTCCAGGTGAAGCTATTGCCCGTAGATAGTCCCACCCAGGCGTTCCCATCCGACCAGTGAAACATCACATCGCTCTTGCCGTCCCCGTTGAAGTCCCCCACTCGCATCGAATCGCTCGTATCGACCTGGTGGTTGGTCGACCAACTACTCCAGCTGAAGCTACTGCCCGTGGACAGCCCCACCCAGGCATTCCCATCCGACCAGTGAAACATCACGTCGCTCTTCCCGTCCCCGTTGAAGTCCCCGACTCGCATCCGGCTACTGGTGTCGATCGGATGGTCCGTCGACCAGCTGCTCCAGGTGAAGCTACTGCCCGTGGACAGCCCCACCCAGGCGTTCCCATCCGACCAGTGAAACATCACGTCGCTCTTCCCGTCCCCGCTGAAGTCCCCGACTCGCATCCGGCTACTGGTGTCGATCGGATGGTCCGTCGACCAGCTGCTCCAATCAAACGTGTTCGATGTGGAGGAGGTGGTTAATATGATTGGTGGAAGCGCCGTCGGACCTGTAATTGTTCCATTCGTATCAATCGAGGCGTCCTTGCCAAATTGAGTCACACTAGCCAGTCTCGACCGCAAAGTGCTTTGGCCAGTATTGTAGGAGAGGCCATAGGCCTTCATGAGGTTGCTACCCGCAAATAATCCGATAGTCCGCAGTCTATAGGCTGTTCGCACTCGATAGTTGGTCGTGTACATGTCTGCGACATCTGAACGCGTCTCGCGATAAAATCTGATCGCGTTGCTCGGGGCGATCGTAGAGCCGCTCTCCAGCCCGTTGGTCGTATAGCCGGTGTACTCGATCCGATCAAGGTACCCTTGTCCTTGGTCACCCCAGTACACCACCTTCATGTAGTTGCCGTGCGTATCCACGACCCAGTCGAGACACCACTTGAAGATCTTATTCGCATCGGCTGGATCGGCCATGCGCGAGGCGGCGCTTTGGCCGAACAAGAAGCGGGTGCCATTCTTCTCGGTGATCTCCCAATAGGGCTTACCGTCGGCGGCGGTAAGCTTCCGAATGCGGCTGAAGCCGTCTTCGATCTTGACGCGATATTCGCCGCTGCCGATCGAGACGAGGTCCCCGGTATTGCCCGAGAGCCGAAATGTGTAATCATCGCCGCTATAGTTCACGCCAAAGCGCGTTTGTCGTTCGATGGCACCGACCTCCAGTTTCCAACCCATCCCAACCCAGCTGTTCCCACCACCGCTCCAATAGGTGAGCGCCAGGTTCGGTTGCATCCCATGGCGCCCGGGCGGCACTTCGATCGGAATCGTCGTGCTCAGCGAGCCGGTGAACGGATCCACCATGGCTTCGCCCCCGACCGGAACCAGCGACATGTCCTCGTCCATTTCCTTCGCGCTTACATTAACGGATATAGCCAAGCAGAGCAGTAAACTGCTCAGCAGGCAGAAATGCGATATGGATAGGCGCATTGGCCGCTCCTCTTCCTGTTTGTTGCGGTGCACCGCCATCCGAACCCTAGCAGCGCTCACTGAAATCCTGTCGGTAGTAAGTAGGAAGTCTAATTAGACGGTAGCAGTCGGTCTGCAGATGTCAAGGAAGCTATGAGGCCAAAGCGCCGCTAACCGTGCCACTGCTTCCGGGAAGAATTTGATGAGAATATTTTGCCTCCTTCCCACAGACCGTTTGGCTCTACTTGAACACCACCAAAGGACTCTACGCGCGAGTGAGTGCATAGAGACGCGCTATGGGAAGTGAGCAGAGGTTGTCATGCAGCACGCTGAATACTTCAGCAGAGGACGAGCCAACCGCGAGAGCGATCGGCGCTCGCTAATGGTTGATGAACTGGGAAGGCTACGAGCGGTAAAGCGATCAATCAGCGCGGGTGGGGTGGGGTCGGCTTGGGGCGTGATCAGAGCCTCGGCGGCATAAGATGGTTGCTACCCGGAGCGGGCGCCGGCATCGCTGGCTGATCCTGTTTGACGCTGGGGTCGCGCCGGCGCAGGACACAGCAAGTTGATCCGCCAAGCGGAGGCTCCGGCTGCCGCCCCTTCTGAGCTCGCCTCTTGAATTGCTTGTTAATGCCGGCACAACCTGGCGGAGGATGGCAGTGTTCGCGGAGCGGGTGGGGAGGCGGAGCTCAGTCCGCCTTTGGGTTCCACTCGAGGTCGGCTTCCACTGCGGTGAGGAGGCGCTCGAAGATGTCGGGAACCGCGGCCGTGACGCGGCTCCAGTTCGAGATCATCGGGATCCCCAGCGGGTCCTTGAGGAAGACCTCGGTCGCCAGCCCGATGCCCTTGAGGAACACTTCCACCGCCATGCGCTCCTGATGCCGGTCGAAGCGCAGGCTGTTGATGGCCGCGTCGTCCTCGTATTTCTTGATGGCCTCCTGGGCGATCTGGAGGTAGGTCGCCCGCAACGTCTTGAGCAGCCCCTCGGACAGCACGACGCCTTCGCCCGCCAGGTTCCTGAACATGGATTTGGCGATGTCCACGCACATCTTGTGCAGACCGCCGTTGGGGTCATCCGCCGACAGCGTTTGGTGCTTGTGCTCGTAGCTGTCCGTCAAATCCGACTGGCAGACCCGGCGCAACGCGCAATTCCGGTACACCTCCGCGAGCACGCCGACCTCCAGCCCCCAATCGCCGGGAATCCGGTTCGTCCAGGCCAGGTCGCTGACCATCGCAAACTCACCCGCGAGCGGATAGCGGAAGCTGTCGAAGAAGGTCAGCATGGGGTGGTGACCGACCAGGCGCTCCAAGCTGCGGATCAGGGGCGTGATGAAGAGGCGGGTGACGCGGCCGCCGAAGTGGTCGGTGACGCGCGCATAGTACCCTTTACAGAACTCGTACCCCAGATTGGGGTGGACGACCGGGTAGCAGAGCCGGGCCACATAGCTCCGGTCATAGCTCAGGATATCGCAGTCATGGAGCGCGATGACTTTGCTTTGCCGGCGTGCCAGGACGTACCCGAAGGCGATCCAGCAGGACTGCCCCTTGCCCGGGAGGCCGATGTCGATCTCGTGCGTGACCAGGAGCTTGAGCAGCTCCTGGATGCGCGGGCTGTCGATCCAGATGAGACGGACCTGTTGCGGCAGCACCTTGAAGTACTCTTTGGCCCGCCGAAACTCCAAGGCCGACGCGGTGCCGAGCGCGATGACGATCTCGCGGACGTACTTGACCTGCTTGAGGTGCTCGACGATGCCGCCGAGCGCCGGCCCTTGCAGCTCCGAATACAGGCACGGCAAGACGAGCGCGACGGGAACGTTGTCCGCATATTCGAGCAACTGCTGCTCCAGTTGCTCGAGATTGTCTTGTCCCAGCCGGTGCAGGGTGGCGATCGATCCGGTTTGGTAAAAATCGGCCATGGTCGTGACGAGGACTAGGTTAGCGCTGCCGTGCGCGCGTACTCGGCGGCGCCGCGCTGGATATTCCGCCCAGGGTGCCTGACCTCTCCGAGGAATGCAACTGAGGGGATAGCTGTAAGTACTACACCGGCGTTGCAGCGGTCAACGGTCTTTTAGAATAGCCGTAAGTCATGAGCAGGGTCATCCCTCAGGTCACCTTCGTCATCCTCGTCCTGATGCTCCTCGTCTCCGGCTGCGCCTTTACGCAGACCCCCACGCAGACCGTGCGCTCGGCCACCGAGCAACTCTTGCTCAGCTCTGCCGTGGAACGCAGCCTCACCGATCTGACGCTCCCGCTCCCCGAAGACTCATCGGTCGCCCTGGAGGTCGCCGGCTTCGCCGTCCCGCCGGTCACCGTGGCCTCCGCCGACCTGACGTTCGTCCGGGAAGCCGTCGCCGGCCGGCTGGGCGAGCTCGGCTTCCGCGTCCGGTCACGCCCGGACGAGGCGACCTATCTCGGCCGGATCATGATCCAAGCGCTCGGCACCGTCCAAGGCGAAACCTTCTTCGGGATGCCGGCGGTCCAAAGCGTCCTCATCCCGTTCGCCCTCCCGGAGCTGACCTTGTATAAACGACAGATCCAGCACTCGCACATGCGGTTTTGGATCGACCTGTACGAGCAAGCCACCGGACGCTTCGTACGGTCCACCCCTTGGCACATCGGCTCGGCCTACTACAACCAATACACGATCTTGTTCCTGATCACCTTCTACACGACCGATTTGATCGAACCACCGTGAAGAGAGTGATCAGCGCTGAGTGCTGAGTGATGAATGGAGGAGGGAAGAACGAGAACCGGGACGATGAACCTTACCCCGAGCCTTAGCCTCAACCCTCAACCTGAACCTTTCTCCTGAGCGCGAGCCTTCCTTTTCAACGACTTGTTCGGTAAGATTACACGTTCTTACGTGCGTTCCGGAGAGGAGGAGTGACCGTTCGCCCCAGAACACTGATCGTCGTCGTCCTCGTTGTCCTCCTCCTGACACTCGGCATTCTGGCGTTTCCGCTCCTGTACGATCCCGCCGGGGTCAAGCAGTTCCTGCTCGGGCAGGTCGAACAGCAATTGGGCCGGAAGATCGAGGTCGGTCGGACCCGCCTCGAAGTGTTCCCTCGCATCCGGCTCGAGCTCACCGACGTCGTCATCCGCGACCTCGATCCTTCCCAAGTCTTTTTTACCGCGGATCGACTGGACCTCGTCCTGCGCGCGTATTCGCTGTTGCGCCAGCAAGTGGTCGGCAAGCGGCTCCTCCTCGAACGACCCCGCCTCAAGCTCCGGCGCGATGCCGAGGGACGGTGGAACTTCAGCGGAAGCCCGGAGCAGGCCGGCGAGTCGCTCGGCGACCCGCTCGGCCTGCTCCTCCGCATCCGAGACAGCACGATCACCGACGGGCAAGTCGTCCTCATCGACGAATTCCGTCCCGACGGCCCCCGCTCCATGAACATCGACGGCCTCCACGCCAAGCTCGAGGTCGGCCCGCGGGGAACTCAAGCGGACCTCGAGCTCCGCGGGATGATCGCCACGGGCGCGCAGCCATCCACCTTCATGCTCGCCGGCCGGATCGCTGAACGGGCTCCGACCGTGCGCATCAGCTCCGAAGAGGGCGGCCATCTCCCTGCCCTGACGTTCGACGGCGCAGCGGAGGCGAACCAGCTCGACATCCGCCAACTCGCCGACTTCTTCGGCCCGCGGCCGGTTCCCGCGCGGGTGCACGGGGTCTTGAACGTTCACGGTCAAATCAGCATCGCCCCCGGCATCATCGGCTACGACATGGTCCTGTCGAAGATGAAAGCGGAAGTCGAACGCCTCTCCATCACCGGCCAAGCGAGTGTGTCGGGTTTGATGGCCGCCCAGCCGACCTTCTCACTGACCTTCAGCTCTTCGCAGATCAGCCTCGACGAGCTCCTGACGCGGTTTCCGATCCAGTGGCTCCCGGCGACGATCCAGACCGCGCTGATCGAGCGTGAGCTGGCCGGCAGCGTGGAGGTCGTCACGGCGACCGTCACGGGGTCCACGACCCCGCAGCCCCGCTTCTCGCTCACCGGGGAGTTTCAGGTTCGAGACGGGCGGATGGTCGTGGGACAGGACCGTACGCTCATCCAGCAGCTCTCCGGGACCGTCTTCGTGGAGCCCGACCGGGTCCGCGTCGCCGAGCTCAGCGGCAGCTATGGGCCGATGCGGATCACGGCCGGCAAGGCGCTGGTGAGCCCGCTCGAAGTCGATCCCTGGCTCGAATTGGAGGTCCGCGGCGAGCTCGGCGCCGCCGACCTCGTCGCGACCCTGGCCAAGGGCATCAAGGTGCCGCCTATCGCCCGCGGCTTTGCGGAGCTGTCCGACGTCAAGGGGCAGTCGCAGATTGCGCTCTCGATCGGCGGCTCCTTGAAAGACCCGGACCAGCTCCGGATCAACCGGGCGGAGGTCCTTGCGCAGGACGTCTGGCTCCGGACGCCGCGGCTCAAGGAACGGATCGTCGATCTGAACGGCCGCTTTCTCTATTCCAAGACCGGGGTCGAGTTCGACAAGCTGGGTGGACGCCTGGGGCGCACCATGTTCGAGATCGGCGGCGGGATCTCCTTCGGCCAGCCGAGCCTGTATCAGGACTTCACGGTCCGGGCGCGCGGTGAGATCGCTCAGATCCTCCAGATGTTCGAACTGGAGCTGCCGGCCGCACTGGCTTGGCAAGGGATGGCCAGCGGCTCAGGCATCCTCACGGGGCCCGTGGACTCACCGCGCCTGAAGAGCGTAGTGGATTTGCGGGAGACCGATTTTTCAGTCCCGGACTGGGTCCACAAGCCGGCCGGCACCTCGGCCTCGATCGAATTCGAAGGCGCGTTGGGGCCGGACGCCGGCGCCGCCGTCGACCGCCTGGAGCTGGTCCTCCCGCCGTTCCGTCTCGCAGCCAAGGGCAAGGTGCGGTGGGCGAACGGCTTCGCCGTCGACGCCGCGCTCGTCTCGGGGCCGGTGTCGCTCGCCGGACTGCCGCAAGGCATGACGGTCGGGCCGTTCAAGGACGGCATCATCGAGGTCTCGCTCGACGTCAAGGGGAAGGGCGCCGACTGGCGCGCCTGGCAGACGAACGGATGGGTGGCGTTGACCGACGGCCTGGTGGCGCCGAAAGGCGTCGAGCATACGCTGACGGACCTCTATCTCCGGCTGAAAATCATGCGGAGCGTCGCCGACATCAAACGGCTGGCGTTCAAGATCAAGGAGAGCGACGTCCGCCTGGCGGGCATCGTCCGCAATTGGACCCGCAGTCCGCTGTTCAACCTGGAGATCGAGTCCGCGCAGTTGGATCTGGACCTCTTGATTCCGAAAGGAAGGCGGTCGCCGATCCGGGATTTCCTCGAGCTCCTGGCCGAGTCGAGCCGAGTCATGGCGGCGGTCTCGATCGATCGCGGGGTCTACAAGACGCTGACCTTCACCGGGCTCACCTGTCGGCTGAACATCAAGAACGGCGCGCTGGACGTCGATCGCATCAGCGCCGACACGGAAGACGGCCACTTGGCCGGACGACTGGTCGTCGCGCTGCCCAGGGACAAGACCGCGGAAGTCGACGTGAGCTATCGGGTCTCCGGACTGCCGGTCGAGAAGCTCATCGAGATCACCGGCACCGAGTCGCGCATGATCGTCGGCAGCCTGTCGGCCAGCGGCACCTTCCGCGGCAACGACGGCGATCCGTTGGGGTTCGTGCACAGCCTGGACGGCAAATCGGAGTTCTTGCTGGAGAACGGTCATATCCGAAAGGGGACGATCGTGCCCAAGATCATCACGATCTTGAACCTGCCGACCCTCCTCCAAGGCAAGGTGGACCTCAACAAGGACGGGTTCCCCTTCGACAGGATCATCGGGTCCTTCTCGCTCTCCAACGGGATCCTGACCGAAGACAACCTCGTCATCGACAGCCCGGTGATGAAGATGAGCGCCGCCGGGAACTACGACATCGCCGACGACCACGTCAACGCGGTCGTCGTGGTCAGTCCGTTCGGATCGTATTCACAGCTCCTCAAGAGCATCCCCCTCTTCGGCAAGCTCTTCAAAGGCGAGCGGGAAGGGACGGCCTTGTTCGAGGTCAAAGGGTCCTTGAGGGACCCGGACGTGACGTACATGCCGCTCCGGTCCTTCGCCAAGGGCATGACGGGGCTCGCGCAGCTCGCCTTCGATGTCCTCCGCAACACGCTGATGCTGCCGAAGGAGATCGTCTCACCGAGCGACGAACCCTCGGACGCGGGACGGCACGGCAAGAACGACGACCGGCCGGAGCCGCGGTTACCTTGATGGGGCCGAGGGTGAATGCTACGATGCAAGACAGAAGGAAACGGGAGCGCATCCCGCCGGGGGATCAGCGAACGAGGAGAGGCTCATGAACGCCGACCGCGCCGTCCTGATGATCGCAGCCAGCGAAACGGATTCCAATCTCTATTATGCGACGCGCTTCATCGCGCCGGACCCGTTCGTCTTCCTCGAGGTGAAGGGCGAACGGCTCCTCGTCATGAGCGACTTGGAGCTGGACCGGGCGCGCGAGCAGGCGACCGCGGATCGCGTGTTGTCGTACAGCGAGCTCGAACGGGCCGTGAAAGCACGCGGGGTCGCCGATCCGGCCACGGCCGATGTCGTCCACGCCGTGCTCGAGCCGGCCGGCATCACGCGCCTGCTCGTCCCCGGCAATTTTCCCTATGTCCATGCGCTCCGCCTGCAGCAGCTCGGCTACACGCTCGAGACCAAGAAAGAGCCGTTTTTCGAGCAGCGTGCGATCAAGACGGCGGAAGAAGTCCGGTACATCGAGGCCAGCCAGCGCGCCACCGAAGATGCGGTGGCGGCGGCCCACGCGGCGTTGCGGCAGGCCGCCGTGCGGGACGGGCTGCTGTGGCTCGACGACCAGCCGATCACCTCCGAATGGATCAAGCGGCTGATCAACGTCACGTTGATGGAACGCGAGTGCGTCGCCCAGCACACGATCGTGGCGGGCGGAGATCAGGCCTGCGATCCGCACCACGAAGGCAGCGGCCCCTTGCCGGCGGACCGCAGCATCATCTTCGACGTCTTCCCCCGGTCCGCCCAGACCCGGTACTTCGCCGACATGTCGCGCACGGTCATCAAGGGGCGTCCGTCGCCGGAGCTTCGCCGCCTGTACCAGACCGTGAAGGACGCGCAAGAAGACGCGATCACCAAGATCCGGGACGGGGCGGACGGCGCCAAGATCCATCAGGGCATTTGCGAGCGGTTCGAACGGGCCGGCTACAAGACCGGTCTCGTCGACGGCCGGATGCAAGGGTACTTCCACGGCACCGGACACGGCGTCGGCTTGGACATCCATGAGCCGCCGCGCATCAGCCGCACCGGTTCGATCCTGCAGGAAGGCGAAGTGGTGACGGTCGAGCCCGGCCTCTACTATCCAGGCCTCGGCGCCGTCCGTCTCGAGGACATGGTGCTGGTCACCAAAGACGGCTGCCGGAACCTCACGAACTACCCGAAGACGTTTGAGCTGGAATGAGGGGAGCGTTGAGTCCGTTGGGTCGGTTGAGTCCGTTAGGTGCCGGAAGAAGCGTTTTGTCTGTTTTGTCCGTTGAGTCCGTCTTGTCCGTAACTGATCTAACGGACCTAACGGACTAAACGGACTCAACCATCTTCACACATGCGCCTGACGTTCACGATCCAACGCTACAATCCGGAAACCGAGTCGCACCCGCATGACGAGGACTACCGGCTCGAGGTGGGCCGGGGCACGACCGTGCTCGACGGCTTGATCCGGATCAAGAACGAGCAGGACGGCGCCTTGGCCTTCCGGTACTCCTGCCGCTCGGCGATCTGCGGCTCCTGCGCGATGACGATCAACGGGCACGAGAAGCTGGCCTGCCGGACGTCGGTACGGAAGGAGCTGGAGCGTCACGGCGGCGTGCACGTCGCCCCGCTGAAGAACTTGCCGATCATCAAGGATCTCGTGGTCGAGATGTCCCCCTTCTGGGCGAAGGTCCGCGCGGTCACGCCGTGGCTCACGACCGACGCGCCGGAGGGTCCGCGTTCGGCCGACGGCCAGTTGACCCTGCTGCCCGGCGCCTTCGACTTTCACAACGTCGATGCCTGCATCATGTGCGGGGCGTGCGTGGCCGCCTGCACGTCCCATGAAGTGTCCAAGGGCTTCCTGGGCCCGGCCGCGCTCGCAAAGGCCGACCGTTTCCTCGAAGATCCGCGCGAGCCCGATGCCGCCAAGACCGCGCGGCTGCGAGCGTTCGACGGCCCCGACGGCATGTGGGACTGCGTCCGGTGCAACTTCTGCGTGCAGGTGTGTCCCAAGGACGTCAAGCCGATGGAGGCGATCGTCCGCTTGCGGCGGGCCGCGATCGAACGGGGAGTGACGGCCAGCGGCGGCGCGCGCCACATCACCGGATTCGCGGAGCTGGTCGAGCACGAAGGCCGATTGAACGAAGCGGTGATGCCGCTCAAAGTGGTCGGCTTCCACCCGGCGCGCCTCCTGCACGTCCTGCCCCTGGGGTTGAAAATGCTGGTCCGCGGCAAGGTCCCGAATCCCTTCAACCCGCCCATTCCGGGCATTGCCCAGGTCCGCGCGATCTTCGCCGCCCGCCGCACCCGGAAGGCCGCACGGTAGCCTTCATGGCCGCCTCATTTCGGTTCCTCGACGACGTGGCCGTAGCCGACGCGGCTTTTGAAGCCACCGGCGATTCGCCCTCCGAGCTGTTCACGGCGGCGGCGCAAGCGGTCGTGGACACGATGGTGGACCCGCAGACGGTCCTCCCCGCCCGCCGGCGGACGATCGAGCGCGAGGACCCGGCCCTCGACGCCCTACTGTTCGACTGGCTGTCGGACATCGTATTCTATAAGGACGTGGATGGTATGGTGCTGCGTTCGGCGCAGGCAACCGTCAGCCGGGACGACGCACGAGACACCTGGCGGCTCCAGGGCGTCCTGGAAGGCGAGACGATCGACGCGACCAAGCATAGCTTGCGGGCGGACATCAAGGCCGTCACGAAGCATCTCTATGAGCTCCGCCGCGACGGTCCACGGTGGACGGCCCGGGTCGTGGTCGACATTTGACACGAACTGGGACATTTGACACGAACTGGATGGACATGAAACTGAACACGAGCATGGCCGTGACCCGCGTGACCGATCAGGTCTGGGAGATCCCGGCCTCCGAGAAGCCGGGGATGTTGGTGCCGGCGCGGATCTATGCGACCGAGACGATCCTGTCCGAGATGGACAGCGGCGTCTTCGAGCAGGTCACGAACGTGGCGTGCCTGCCCGGCATCCGCCGCTATGCGCTCTGCATGCCGGACGGTCATTGGGGGTATGGGTTTCCAATCGGCGGGGTCGCGGCCTTCGATCTCCATGAAGGGGTGATCTCGCCGGGCGGCGTCGGGTACGACGTCAATTGCGGCATGCGGCTCATTCGCACCGACCTCACCCTCGAGGACGTCAAGCCGCGGCTGGATCTGCTCATGACCGAGCTGTTCCGGCGCGTTCCGGCCGGGGTCGGCGCCAAGGGATTCGTCCGGCTCAACCGAGCCGAATTCGACGATGTGATGAAGCGAGGCGCGCGGTGGTGCATCGAGCACGGGTACGGCTGGCACGAAGACCTCGAACGGATCGAAGACGGGGGCTGCCTCGCCGGCGCCGATCCGGGCAAGGTCAGCGACCATGCCGTCGAGCGCGGGCACACGCAACTCGGGACGCTCGGCGCCGGCAACCATTACCTCGAGGTGCAGGTCGTCTCCAACGATCGGATCTTCGATCCGGCCGCCGCGGCGGCGCTGGGCATCACCGGCCATGATCAGATCGTCGTGATGGTGCACTGCGGCTCACGGGGGTTCGGGCACCAGGTCGCCAGCGACTATCTCCGCGTCTTCGAACAAGCCATGCGGCGCTACGGGATCACGGTGAAGGATCAACAGCTCGCCTGCGCGCCGTTCCGCTCGCCCGAAGGCCACGACTACTTCGCCGCGATGAACTGCGCCGCGAACAGCGCGTTCGCGAATCGGCAGGTCATCACCCACCGGATCCGAGAGGCGTTCGCGTCGGTGTTCGGCCGATCGGCGGAGGAGTTGGGCATGCACCTGGTGTATGACGTCGCGCACAACATCGCCAAGGTGGAACGGTTCGAGGAGGGAGACCTGCTCGTGCATCGCAAGGGTTCCACCCGTGCGTTCGGCCCCGGGCGTCCGGAGGTGCCGGCTCTGTACCGGGCCGTCGGCCAGCCGGTGATCTGCGGAGGGTCGATGGAAACGGGGTCGTACCTGCTCGTCGGGACCGAACGGGCCATGCATGAGACATTCGGGTCGACGATGCACGGCTCAGGGCGCACGATGTCCCGCGCGCAGGCGAAACGGACCGTGCGCGGCGATCAACTCCGGCGTCAGATGGAGCAGCGTGGGATCGTCGTGAAGGCGGTCTCGATGTCGGGGTTGGCGGAAGAAGCCGGGGTCGCCTACAAGAACATTTCCGATGTGGTCGAGACCGTCCAGCTGGCGGGTATTACCCGGAAGGTGGCGGAGCTGCGGCCGATCGGCAATATCAAAGGATGAACGAGGCGTGGTTCCGAACAGTGAGATCCGGCCGCCTTCTCCAAGGACTCGGAGCGCCGGGGACGAGCGGACGCGTACCCTGAAAGAGAAAAGGACGGTGCCGGAAGAATTGACACACCGGCCCCGAGCCGCCGGCAGGGGAGTGAAAACCCCTTGCCGTGGCGAAGGGTTGTACCGCTGGCATAGCGGCTGCTAACTAGGGGAAGCCATGCGAACGATTGCAGTATTCCCGGCAACGATGTTTGTGGCTCTCGCATCGGTGGTCTCGCCGCCGCTCGGTCTCACGATCGCGACCGCGGAGCACGACTTGGCCGATCGACTCCGGCACGAGGCCCAGGTCCAGTCGAACAGCGGACGGTACGAGGAGGCGCGGCAACTGCGGGCGATCGCCGAGGCGCTCAAGAACAAGGACGCGGTGATGAACCCGCAAGCGCGTGCCGAGCTCGAAAAAAAACATTTGGACAAGGCCATGGAGTTGCTCAAGATCCGCTGACCCTCCCGATGTATCCCGCTCCGTCTCTCCCCATCATGGCCGTTGTCCCGCGATGAACCTGGCGCTCCGTCTTGCCCCGGCCTTCGTGTCGGTCGTCTGTCTCGTGGCTGCCCCCTCGGGCGCAGCCGTGCCGGTCCTGAACGAGCTGCGAGCCGAATACCACGACCTGGCCGCTCAGGCCGAACCCTTGCTGACGGCGGTCCGGGAGGCGAGAAGGGACGGCAACATCAGCGACCGCGATCAGGTCTTGTTCCTCCGCAAGGCTATCGGGGACTTGCTCAAGAAGATCCGGCGGTACGATCAAGAACACGTCCTGGCTCTCCGCCGGCGCCAGATCCCGTATGACGAGCGAAGGCAGGTGTTGGATCTGCTCCGCGCAGCCGATGAGATGAATCGGACCCTGGAGGCAGAGATGCGCGCGAACGATTGGCTACGGCTCGCCGAGAAGTCGGAACAGGCGTGGCGTCGGGCTCACGAACAGATCGTCGAGAAGCAGCAGCCGTAGAGGAAGGGGGCAAGGGCGAGACGGGCGGACGGTCCACCCGTCTCGGGCGCTTGTGACGCCGATGCTAGCAGTCTCTGTGAAACCCGCCGAGAGAGGAGAAGGGCGGTGAGCGATCCGACGACCCGGACCGGCGGCCCGTGGCAAGGGATAGGCGCCCGTCGTGTACACGTCCTAGCGGACGAAGGCGCGGATCAGCCTGGGCGTCCCGACGTCCGATCGCTCGACACCGGCCTCGGAAGGACTTCTCTCAGCGGGGGATACTGGCCCGGTGGAGTCGTGTTGTCCATCCAACCCCTCCTTTCCCCGCCTGATTTTGGTGAGGGCGTGTGACCGCAAACCCATCACTCACCATGGTTATAAAGAGGCAACAGCGGTGCCACTGTCCCGGTCGTCATGGCGGTCTGCGTTCCATCGATGAGTCAAGGAGTTAGCATGGCGACCCTGAAGCCGGGCAAGACCGGGTCGCGGAGGAACGGGTGAAAAGCACCAAGCAGCAGGGACGGCTGGTGCATTTCAGCCGAACGGCAGGGAGATGAGAGCCGCAGCACCACGGCGTGCTCGAGCGGTGGGTCGATCAGGCTCGCTTCACCCGATTGGCGAAGGTTAGCGGGACATCCTGGCGGTCCGCCTGCGGAACGTCGAGCAAGGGCCGCGGCCGGTACCCGCTCTGCTGCGCGACCCAGACGGCGGGGATCTCGGCAATGCGGATGTTGTAGACGTTGACGGACTCGTTGTAGAACTCACGCCGGTCGGCGATCGTGCTTTCGAGCGCCGAGATCCGCTCCTGCACATGGCGGAATTCCTGGTTCGCTTTGAGCTCCGGGTATTGCTCGGCCACTGCGAACAGGGTCTTCAATGCGCCCGTCAAGACGTTTTCAGCCCGTGCCTTCTCGTCCACGGTGACGCTTCGGTCGAACACCGCCCGCGCCCGCGTCACCGCTTCGAGGGTCTCCCGTTCATGGGTCATGTAGCTGTTGCAGACCTCGACCAATTTCGGCAGCTCGTCATGGCGCTGCTTCAGGATCACGTCGATGTTGGACCATGCCTTGTCGACGTTGTTGGCCAGTCGGACGAAGGCGTTGTAGGTGCTGACCGCATACGCGATCAAGCCGATGACGGCGAACAGCAGCAGGGTCGTGCCCACGACGAGTCCAGTCATGATCAGCTCCCGGGTTGAATGAACCGACGCCTATCCCACATAGCGTGACAACGCCCACCACACGCAGGCGGCGGCGAGGGCGGGGCCGCCGGAGAGAAATCCGATGACCTGCCAGCGCAGCCGGGCCAGCAGCTCCCGCTCGCTGCGGTCCGAAATCACGAAGTCGTGCTCCCCCTCGCGGCCGATGAAGAGACGCGACTGGTTCTCGCTCACCGCGGTCGCCGCCCGGTTCTCCTGGGCCGTCCCGAGCACGTAGACGGCCTCACCCGGCAGAATGAACCCCTCGCTCACGCGGACGGTACGGTCCAGCCATCCACCGGTGGAGATCCCCAACTGAGCCAGACCGGCCTCCGCGGTGGGCGGCAGCCCCATGATGCCGCCCGATCGATACGTGACACGCGTCTCCAGCGCGAGGTCCGCCCCGACGGGCAGGACCATGACGGCGCCGGTCGCATCCCGCACGAAGAAGGCCTGGTGCGATTGTCCCTGCGCGACCGTGACCCAACGGGCGTGCTTCCCGGTCCCTTGGCGCTCGTCGACCTTATAAGAATAGAGCACGCACGGCATGGCGCTGAAGGGCGCGTTCAGAGGCGGCCCCGCGGGCTCCGCGGCGCCGGCGATCTCGACGAACCCGACGGCCAAGGAGCGGACCGCGGAGGTCGGGGTTGCCTCGATCAGGTTCTTGCGCCGCTTGACTGCGAAGCCGTAGATGAAGAGTCCGATCCCGCCGAGGACCCCGAGCATCAAGAGGACGAATTCCCGATCGGGCGGCCGGATCCACTGCCCCTTCGCGATCGCCCGGTGCACGCTTTCCCACAGCGCGACAGAAAGGGCCAGCACGCCGATCCCGAAGACGATCGCCCAATAGAGGAGGTCCTCGACCCGGCCGTGATGCCTACCGCGGCGGCGGGCGGTCTGCCGTGATTCGAGCGCCTCGCCTCGGGCCCTCGCGCGCTGGTACCAAAGCGCTTCGTTGACCGGGATGAGGGACGCGCGGCTCTGGAGCCTGGGCTGCAAGCGGGTGAGCGCGCCCTCGGGAAACCACCAGCCGCGACAGGAGGTGCAGGAAAAAGCGCCTTCACCGGCCACGACCCGCTCGTCGAGCAGCACGGTGCAACGCGGGCACGCGACGCTGTCGGTTTTCACGGCGATCCCGCCGTGCCCCGCGCCGGTCCCTTCCACGCGGCCGTCGAGGAACAGGGCGAGCTCGCTCCGGTCGATCCAGACCCCGTGCCGGCTCGGACAGACGTCCACCTGCGGAGTCTGGAGCGTGGGCACCTCGATCAAACGACGTTGACATAGGGGGCAGTACATACGGCATAGGAAGTATAGCAGGCGGTTCTCACGAGCCCGGCCGCGACCCGCCTGCAAATCGCCCGGCTCCTATGTTAGGCTGTGCGCGGAGGACGCGGCATGTCGTTGAAGGTGGCACTTTATCCGGGCTGCGCGGCGAAAGGCGCCACGCCGGAGCTGTACCAGTCGACGATGGCGATCATCGATCGCCTAGGGATCGAGGTGGTGGAGTTGACCGCGGCGTCCTGCTGCGGGGCGGGCGTCGTGAGCGAGGCGGATCCGGATACCGCGCTGGCCTTGAACGCCCGCTCGTTCGCCCAGGCGGAGCAGCTCGGCCTCGACATCATGACGATCTGCGGAACCTGCCAGGGCATCATGAGCGCCGCGAACAAGCACTTGAAGGACTCGACCACCCGGGAGCGCATCAATGCGCTGCTACGACCCGAGGGGATCGAGTACCGCGGAACGGTGCAGGTCAAGCACTTATTGTGGATGGTCGTCCGCGAAATCGGACTCCAGCGGTTGCGTGCGGAGGTCAAGGTTCCGTTGGCCGACTTCCGTATCGCGCCGTTTTACGGCTGTTACATTCTCCGGCCGTCCTGGGACTTGGGCTTCGAGGATCCGGAGAATCCGAGGTCGTTGGAAAAAGTCATCGACGCCGTCGGCGGGGAGCCGGTCTCGTATGCGGGGCGGACGAAGTGCTGCGGGTTCCCGGTCATTCTCGAGAAGGAGGCGATCGCCGTCGCGATGGCGGGCAAGAACATGAAGGAGGCGAAGGACGAAGGGGCCGACTTCATGGTGACCCCGTGCCCCTTGTGCCACATGAGCTTGGACATCTATCAAGAGCGCGCCGAACGGAGCCTCCGTGTCCCGCTCAATCTTCCGATCTTGCATCTCCCGCAGTTGCTGGGTCTCGCCATGGGAGTGCCGGCCAAGGACCTCGGTACGTCCCGGCACCTCGTCCCCGTGGATTCGATTATCCGGAGCATCGAACGCCGGTCTACGGATTCGCGTCAGGTCCGTTGAGTCCGTCGTGTCGGTGGGCTCCGTTGAAAAGAGACCCGACCGAGTTCACAGACCTCACGACGACGGACCGAACGGACTCCACGAGACGCACTCGACGGACAAGACTGCCACGAAGGAGTGAACGAGGATGAAGGTCGTCAGCCTGGCGGACGCGGCGAGATTCAGCAGTGAGAAGATGACGAAGAACAACCTGTTCCAGACGCCGAGGCTCTTTTGCGACGTCTACTGCTTCGAGCCGGGGCAGGAGCAGAAGGGGCACGTCCATGGCGAGCAGGACAAGGTCTACCTCGTCCTCGAAGGGCAGGGGACGTTTCGCGTCGGCTCCGAAGAACGGGTCCTCGGCCCGGGGCAAGGCACGATGGCGCCGGCCGGAGAAGAACACGGCGTTCGCAACCACACCGCCGCCCGCCTGAAGGTCCTCGTGTTCGTCGCACCAAACCCCTGACGGCCGCCGACGCTGCGTCCCTCCTTCTTCAGGTCTAGGGAGTCCCCGATATGGCGACTTGGAGGCGGGGGTCGCCTCCAAGTCTGCGCCACACCGAGACGTCCTCGGCTAGGGAACGGCAGGGGCGGTGATCCCGGTGGGCGGCACCTCGAGCTTCCAGGGAGTCTGCGGCATCAACGGCGCCGGTTTGGCATCCGGCGTCGCGACGAGGACGGCGATGGCTCCGCGGAGGGCGCCCGTGAGCGAGTGCGTGACGAGCGGGTAGGCGCCCGCGGACTCGACCACGACGTCGAAGGTCGCCGCGCTGCCGGGTCCCACCACGTAGGTCTGCACCCCCGTCAGCTTGTTGTGCGGATTGCCGCTCTCGTACACCTGGTCCCAGATCTCGCCGATGGGATGGAACGCCGAGAATTCGTTCGGACCGGCATTGACGAAGTAGATCCTCACCCGCTCCCCCGGCTTCGCCTCCAGCGCCTTCCCGCCCGTCACGAAGGGGTGGTACTTGAAGACGCCGCCGTTGAAGATGATGTGGTCGAACTTCCGATCGAACATCGCCTGCACGTCGTCAGGATTCTTGTACAATTCCGACTGCACGAGGACGTATTCGCGGTCGGCCTTCGGCCACGCCTTGGCGTCTTTCGGATCGACGATGACCGCGCCGAACATCCCCCGGGCGACGTGCTGGATCATCGGCGGCGCGCCGCAGTGGTAGAAAAAGACCCCGGGCTTCTTCGCCGTGAAGGTGTAGCTGATCGTCTCGCCGGCGTTGATGGCCCGATAGTTCTTCAGGAAATCGATCTCGGCCGCGTGGAAGTCCATCGCGTGTGGGTACGTATTTTCCGTGGGATTGGTCAGCGTGAACTTGATCGTATCCCCTTCCGTCACCCGCACGACCGGCCCCGGGAACTGCCCGTTGAAGGTCCAGGCCTTGTAGATTTCCCCGCCGCCGTCGATCGTCACCTCGGTCTCGACGGCCGTCATGTTGACCTCGTGGGTCTTGGCCGAGGCCGGCCACGCCGCGGCCAGCAGGGCGAGCCCCGCGGTGACACCGGCAACCATCCTTCGCCATTCCATCCGCATGCTGTCCTCCTTCTCGTTGACGCTGACAGAACTGACAGAAAACCGGTCCGAGCATACGGCAGAACGCCCGCCGAAAAACATGACCCACGTCATACTTTGGGAATTTTGAACGTCGATCAGAGCACGGGCACGAGGCCCGATGCGGAGGCGAGGGCTTGCAATCGGGGAAGGTCGAGGACCACGAGCTGCTTGGCGGTGCCGCTGACGAGTCTCGCGCGCTTGAATCGTCCCATGATCCGGATGGCCGTTTCGGTCGTGATCCCCACCATGTTGGCGAGATCATGACGGGTGAGGCGCACGTTCAAGCGATACCCGTTTCCGTCACGGATGCCCGACCGCTTGACGAGGTTGACGAACAGCCCGGCGAGCCGCTGCTCGGCCGTCTCCAGGGCCAGGACTTTTGCTTGCTCCTGGGCTTCATGCAGCCGGTTCCCCAGGTACTTGATGACTTCGAGCGCGGCTTCCGGATTCCGCCGCAGCAAGTCGAAGTAGTCGGTCTTCTTCAGGCGCAACACGGAGACGTCCCCCATCGGCTGCGCGCAACCGGGGTGGGGCGTCCCGTCGAAGACCGCGGCCTCACAGCAGAACAAGTCGCCCGGCAGCAAGACCTTGAGGGTCACTTCCTTGCCTTCGGGCGACGTCTTCACGCATTTGACCGCGCCTTCTTTGACGACGTGGAAATACTCGGTGGGGTCGCCTTCGCGGAAGATGAACTCGCCCTTGCGGTAGCGCGTCTCGATGACGTCGGCGGCCAGCCGGCGGCGATCCGCCCCCTTCACGAAGTCGAAGAGGGGGATCGCCCGGAGAGGGTCGGCCATCTTGATGAACCGATCAGACGAGACGCTTGACCGTCTCGACGATCGCACGGGCGCTGATGCCATATCGGTCCAGTAGCTCCTCCGGCTTGCCGCTGTGCGGGATCTCGCGCACCGCCATCTTGTGCACGCGGAAACCTTCGCTCCCGACCGCCCCGAGCACGGCGTCGCCGAGTCCGCCGTGCTCATAGTGATCCTCGACGGTCAGCAGACGCCCCTGGGTCGCACGCGCGCTCTCGAGCAGCGTTTGCCGGTCGATGGGCGCGATACTGTAGAGGTCGATGACCCGGACGGCGATCCCGGCGTCCTTCAATTGCTCGTGCGCCCGCAACGCTTCGAACAGCGTCACGCCGGCGGCCACGATGGTCAGCCGGTCGTCGGCGCTTTGGCGCACGACCTTGGACCCGCCGATCCGAAACGTCTCGTCGGCGCCGTAGAGAATCGGCGACTTGGGCCGTCCGGTCCGAATATAGACGAGCCCGCGGTGGCCGGCGGCCAACTCGACCAGGCGATGCGTGCAGACCGCGTCGGTCGGGTAGAGAACCACGACGCCGGGCTGGGCGGCCATCATCGCGAGGTCTTCCAGCCCCATTTGGGAAGGACCGTCTTCTCCGATGCTGACGCCCGCGTGGGAGCCCATCAACTTGACGTTGGACTGGCTGATCGCCGCCATCCGAATGAAGTCGTACGCCCGGGTCAAAAAGCAGGCGAAGGTCGCCGCGAAGGGAATCTTCCCGGACGCCGCGAGCCCCACGGCCGCGCCGACCATGTTCTGCTCGGCGATGAAGTTTTCGAAGAATCGATCGGGAAATTGCTTGGCAAACTTGTCGGTAAAGGTCGAGTTCTTCACATCGGCGTCGAGTGCCACCACCTGCGGGTTGGCCGCGCCGAGGGCCGCCAACGCCGTCCCGAACGCTTCCCGCGTCGCGACGCTGTCGGTCGGCTGGTAGGCCGGCGCCGCCATGGGCTTGACGGGTTTCGCCCCGTTGACGCGATGCTCCGGACGCCGGATCTCGAGCGGCGCCGCCGTTTGCCGAAGTTGGCGGGTCAGCTCGTCGACCGCCTTCTGCGTCTGCTCGCCCTTCTTCAAGGGCTTGCCGTGCCAATCCGGCTGATCCTCGATCAGGGGGATCCCTTTGCCTTTCAGCGTCCGGGCCAGCAGGACGGTCGGCTTCCCTCGGGTAAACGCCGCCTCTTCGAACGCGGCGAGGAGCTTCTGGATGTTATGACCGTCGACGACGATCGCGTGCCAGCCGAATCCACTCCACCGAGCCCGGTACGCCTCCATGTCGTGTTCGAGCATCGTGGGATCGCTCTGGCCGAAGCGGTTGACGTCGACGATCGCGCAGAGGTTGTCGAGCCGGTAGTGCCGGGCCACTTCCGCCGCCTCCCACACCGAGCCTTCGACCGATTCGCCGTCTCCCATCAGCACGTAGACGCGGACCGAGGACCGGTCGAGCCGGGCCGCGTTGAGCGCCATCCCGACCCCCGCCGACAGGCCCTGACCGAGCGAGCCGGTGGCGACGTCGACGAACGGCAGTCTCGGAGTCGGGTGCCCCTCGAGATCCGAGTCCAGCGTCCGGAGGCGGAGCAGCTCCTTCTGGTCGAACAGCCCGGCCTCCGCCCATGCGGCGTACAGCAGGGGAGCGGCGTGGCCTTTGGACAGAATGAAGCGGTCATTGTTGGGATGCTTCGGATTCTTGGGGTCGTAGCGCATGACGGAAAAGAACAAGGTGGCGACGATGTCGGCCGCCGAGGCGCAACTGGAGGGGTGCCCGCTGCCGGCTTCACTCGTGGCACGGACGCTCTCGATTCTGAGCTTCGTGGCCTTGTTGCTCAGCGCCGTGATCAACGTGTCTTCTGTCATTCTCACAGCCATGAGGCATGCTCCTTCGCGCTAAGGGGTGTTGAGTATCTTGTAACAAACCCATCGACGGGGCGTCAATTGCAGGACCCGCGGTCGACGCTGCGCACGGGCCGGCGAGCCGCGTGGTTCACGGCGTCAACGGGGTGTCGGCGATCGGCTTCACGCGTTGTGAGTCGCCGGCGTGATCCTCGGGCAGGATCCGAAATTGCGTGATCGCATAGGACAGCCGCTGACCGACTTCGAAGCGGCGCTGGCGGAACTCCTCCTTGTTGAGGCGCGACCGCAGGATGAGGCCGCCCTCCGTTTCGATCTCCAATCGGTAGGCGACCCCCAGGAAGTAGATGTGGCGGAGGCGGGCCTGTTGGCGAAAGTGGCCCGGGTCCTCGGAAAGCTTCACGTAATACGGACGGAACCCGATGCGGATGCGCTGTCCGTCCCGAACGCCGGGCGCCGGAAACTCGAAGTCTCCCACGTGGGCGACCCCGCCTTTGACCTCGGCCTCCACGATGTTCATCGACCCGATGAAGCGGGCGACGAACTCGGTGGCGGGCTCTTCATACACTTCGGCCGGGGAACCGACCTGCTCGAGCTTGCCCTTCGAAAACACGATCAAGCGGTCGGACACCTCCATCGCTTCTTCCTGGTCGTGCGTCACGAACAGGCTCGTCACGTTGAGGTCGTCGTGCAGGCGGATCAGCCACTCGCGGAGCTCTTGCCGCACCTGCGCGTCGACGGCCCCGAACGGCTCGTCCAGCAGCAGCACGCTGGGTTTCGGTGCGAGCGAGCGGGCGATGGCGACCCGTTGCCGCTGCCCGCCCGACAGTTGATGCGGGTACCGGTCGGCGAGCCCGGTCAGCCCCATCAAGGTCAACAGGTCGCCGACGCGGCGGGCGATGTCCGGCTTCGACCACTTTTTGATCGTGAGCCCGAAGGCGATGTTGTCGAAGACCGTCATGTGCTTGAACAGGGCATAGTGCTGGAAGACGAACCCGATGTTCCGTCGCTGCACGGGGAGGTCGTTCACGCGGACGCCGTCGATGAAGATGTCGCCCGACGTGGGGGACTCCAGCCCGGCGATGATGCGCAACACGGTGGTCTTGCCGCTGCCACTGGGCCCCAGCAGACCGAGCAGCTCACCTTCATGCACTTGGAACGTGACGTTCGAGACGGCCTCGACGTCGCCGAACCGCTTGATGAGGTGCCGCACCTCGATCTTCATGCGACCCTCGGGTGCTCGGTGGGGGTCACGGCCGCCGCCCGGCTCCTCGTCAGCTCCAGCACGACGAGGATGACGAAGGACACGGCCAGCAGCACGGCGGCGACGGCATAGGCTCCGACGTAGTTGAAGTCCACGTAGCTTTGGTAGATGTGCAGCGTGGCGGTCTGGGTCATGAGGAGCACGTTGCCCGAGACGACGAGCACCGCGCCGAACTCGCCGATGGCCCGCGCGGTCGTCAACGTGGCCCCGTAGAGCACGCCCCACCGAATGGCCGGCAGCGTGACCCGCAGGAAGATCTGCCACTCGTTGGCGCCCAGCGTCCGCGCCGCTTCCTCGCCGTCCGTCCCGATCGTCTGGAGGATCGGCGTCACCTCGCGCACGACGAACGGAAAGGTGACGAAGAGCGTGACGAGCACCATCGCCGGCAGGGCGTAGAGGACCTTGACGTCCATCGTGCCGAACCAGGCGCCCAACACGGTGCCGGGGCCGAGCAACAGGATCAGCATGAATCCGGTGATCACCGGCGAGACGGCGAAGGGGAGGTCGATCAAGCCGCTGAGCAGCGTGCGCCCCCAGAAGCGCTGCCGGACCAGCACGAGCGCGGTGAGGGTGCCGAAGACGAGATTGACGGCCAGGACGATCACGGTGATCTCCGCGGTCAGCCGAAAGCCGTGGAGGGCCTCCGGGCGGATAATCTCGTTCCAGAACGCGGTCACCCCCTCGCCGAACGCCTGCGTGCCGAGGTAGGCGATCGGCCCGATCAGCAGCACGGCGAAATAGAGCCAGACGAGCGCAATCAGGAGGCGACGCATATCAGTGCGGGACGCTCAATCCCGGCTCCCGAGACGCAGCACGGGAGAACAGGCGCCCGGCGGCCTTGACGAACGCCGGCACTCGCTCGCCCGGGGCCCGGGTCAATCGTTCGAGGAGCGTCAAGGCCAGGAACGAGACCACGAGGACGACCACGGACACCGACGTCGCTCCCTGGGGGTTGTAGCTCTCGATCTCCCCGTAGACATAAACGGACGCGACCTGCGTCTTCAACGGGATGTTCCCGGCGACGATGACGATCGAGCCGAATTCTCCCAGCGCGCGCACGAAGGTGAGGAAGACGCCCGTCAGGAGGCCGGGGAGGATCGCCGGCACCGTCACCCGCCGGAAGGCCAGCCAAGGTCCGGCGCCGAGCGTATAGGCCGCTTCCTCCTGATCACGCTCGAGCTCCATGAGCACCGGCTGCACGGCCCGGATCGTGAACGGCATCGTCACGAACACCATCGCGAGGATGATGCCCGGTACATTGTAGAGGACCTCGATACCGCCGCGCGCCAGCCAGGCCCCAAGCGGACTCGTGGCGCCATAGACGGCGGCGATCATCAATCCGGCGACGAGCGTCGGGATCGCGAACGGCAGATCGACCAGCGCATTGAGGAATCCGCGGCCGGGGAACTCGTAGCGGACGAGCACCCAGGCGGAGAGCAGCCCGAACGCGCCGTTCACCACGGTGGTGATCGCGGCGGCTTGCAGCGTCAAGAGGAGCGCCGCGGCCGCCTGGGGCTGCTGCACGTCCTCGAGGAACCGACCGAGGCCGTCCTCGATCGATTGCTGCCCGATCGCCAACAGGGGCAACAGCACGAGCACGACGACATAGCCGACGGCCGCCGACCGGAGCGCGAGCGCTGTCAGCGCATGCCGCGTCATGCCGACCGACCGACGCAACCGGGTGGGGATGGTGACGCCATGCGGGCGATCACTTTCCTCGAGCCAGTTCTTCCACGGCCCGGACCCAGAGTCCTTGCGGGCCGAACAGATGCGTGGCGACCTTCTCCCAGCCGCCCAGATCGGCGATCGTGAACAGCTCGGCCGGCTGGGGGAATGCTCTGGCCGCCGGCCCGGCCGGGGCGACGGGCCGGAATTCGAACTCGGCGAAGATCCGCTGCGCTTCCTCGCCGTGCAGGAACGCGACGAACGCGTCCGCGACGTCCCTTGCGCGGTGCTTGTCGGCATACCGGTCGACGACGGTCGCCGGGTTTTCAATCAGGATCGTCTGAGGCGGCAGGACCAGCTCCAGCGGGCGGCCCGCCTTGATCCGCGGCAACAATTCATTCTCATAGGTCACGATCACGTCGCCGACCCCGCGCTCGAACGTCGTCACGGATTCCCGCCCGCTCTTGTCCATCACTTTGACGTTCCGCTGGATGCGTGTGAGCAGATCCGCGGCGTAGCGATCCGGCGGTCCTTGCGACGGCGGGGCGAGCTTCAAGCCGGCCCCGTACATGGCGATGACGTCCCACATGGCGCCGCCCGAGGTCTTGGGGTTCGGGTAGAGCACCTGCACCCCGGGCTTGGTGAGGTCTTCCCACGTCTTGATCCCTTTCGGATTGCCCTTGCGGACGCCGAACGCCACGACCGAGGCGCTGACATATCCCCGGCCGGGCTCCTTGCGCCAATCATGGGTGATGAGACCGGCTTTGACGATCTGATCGAGGTCGCCTTCGACCGACAACGCCGCGACGTCGGCTTCGAAGCCGCCGATGATCGCCCTCGCTTGGGCGCCCGACGCGCCGTAGGAAGACCGCACCCGGAGGTCTTGGCCCGTCCGCTGTTTCCACTGCTGCTTGAACGTCGGGATCAATCGCGTCTCGTAGGCCTCCTTGGGCACGCTGTACACCGCGATCGTGAGGTCGCGGGTCTCGGCAGCCGAAGCGCTCCCGACCACGTACGCAAGGACGAGGGCGGTCAAGAGGGCCCCCGCCGCCCATGCGGGGGCGCGGTGCCCGGTGCGATGGCTAATGGCGGCGCGGCGCATGAGAGAGTGCCCCACTCTGCTTGGCAAAATCGCTCAACGTATAGTTGTCGAGGATGTCGGCGATGGCGTTGCGGACGTTCAGCATGACGCCCTGAATCGGGCAGGCGCCGGGCGTCTTGTCTTCGGCATAGGGGCAGTCGCTGCACTTCTGATAGGCGGTCTTGCTCACGCAGGCGATCGGCGCCAAGGGGCCGTCGAGGATCCGGATGACTTGGCCGAGCGTGATCTCATCCGGCGGCTTGATGAGCGTGTAGCCGCCGCTCACGCCCCGCCGGCTCGCGAGCAACCCCGCATTCTTCAACGCCAGGAGGATCTGCTCGAGAAATTCGATGGGGATGTGTTGCCGGCCGGCGATCTCCTGCCGCTGCAGCAACGTACGCCCGTAGTGCGCGGTGAGCTCGATCAACGCGCGCAGCCCGTACTCGCTTTTCTTGGAGAACCTCATAATCGAGTGAGTCACTCAACTTTTGTGACAATACGCGTTCCCGTTCGGCGCCGTCAAGTGCGCAGTGATCCGGATCGTGAGGCCGGCGATGTCGTCCTTGGAAAGGACTAAGTGGTTCCACGGTTGAGACATCGGCGGAAACTCAGGATTTGTAGGCGCGCGTCGGCTTGACAGCTTCTCGAACTTCTTGTTAGCTTGGCGACGTTTAGCATCGCATCTTCACTTCTTGCCCGGTACCGTGCGACCGATGACCAGGACCTGCCAGTGACCTTTCAGGAACTGATTCTCTCCCTTCATCGGTATTGGGCTGACCTGGGATGTGTGCTTCATCAACCCTATGATCTCGAGATGGGGGCCGGAACCTTTCACCCGGCGACCTTTCTGCGCGCGTTAGGGCCCGAGCCCTGGCGCTCGGCCTATCCGCAGCCGTGCCGGCGGCCGACGGACGGCCGGTACGGCGAGAATCCGAACCGGCTCCAGCACTACTATCAGTATCAGGTCGTCCTCAAGCCGTCGCCCGACGAGATTCAGTCGCTCTACTTGGACAGCCTCGCCATGCTCGGGATCGACCCCCGGAAGCACGATATCCGGTTCATTCAAGACGACTGGGAATCGCCGACGCTCGGAGCGTGGGGGCTCGGCTGGGAAGTTCGCCTCGACGGGATGGAGATCACTCAGTTCACGTACTTTCAGGAAATCGGCGGGATCGAGTTGGAGCCGATCACGGTCGAGCTCACGTATGGGACGGAACGGCTTGCGATGTACCTGCAGCAGATCGACAATGTGTTCGACATCGAGTGGACGAAGGGGATCCGCTACGGCGACATCCATCATGAAACCGAGGTGCAGTTCTCCACGTACAACTTCGAGCAGGCGGATGTCGGGCTCCTCCAACGGACGTTCGAAGCCTATGAGGCGGAGTCGATGCGACTGATCGAGCGCGGACTGGTGCTGCCGGCCTACGATTGCTGCATCAAGACGTCGCACCTCTTCAACCTGCTCGACGCCCGTGGCGCCATCAGCGTCACGGAGCGCACCCGGTACATCGCGCGCGTCCGGGCCTTGGCGCGGGCCTGTGCCGAGGCGTACGTCAAGGACCGTGAACGCTTGGGGTTCCCGCTGCTGACGCCGAGGACGGCCTCCACGGCGGCGGGCGCCAGGCGGTGACGCTGATGCCGACGCCCAAGCCGAAGGCGAGAGCGGCGACCGCCGTTTCCAGGCCGACCGCGGAATTGTTGTTCGAGATCGGCACGGAGGAGCTGCCGTATCAATTCGTCCGCCCCGCGCTGGCGGCTCTGGAAGAGCAGGCCGTCCGGCTGTTCAAAGAGCATCGGTTGAGCCACGGGGCGGTGCACACGCTGGGAACCCCCCGCCGCCTCGTCCTGGTCGTCGAAGATCTCGCGGGCCACCAGGAACCGGTCATCGCCGAAATCCTGGGCCCTCCGAAATCGGTCGCCGTCGATGCGGCCGGTGCCCCGACGAAAGCCGCCCTGGGGTTTGCCGCCTCCCAGCAGGTCGCCGTCGAAGCGCTCGAAACCCGCCACACTCCCAAGGGAGAGTATCTCTGCGCCGTGAAGCGTGATCCTGGTCGGCCCACGGCCGCCGTCCTCGCCGACCTCTTGCCGGGGCTCTTGGCATCGCTGAGCTTCCCCAAGTCGATGCGATGGAATGCGTCCGGCCTGCGCTTCGCCCGCCCGATCCGCTGGCTCTTGGCCCTTTATAATGGACGGGTGGTCGACGTCCGCTTCGGAGGGCTGACGGCGGGCTCGCGCACCTGGGGGCACCGCGTGCTCGGATCGAAGGGACCATCGGACAAACGCGGCCTTGCGGTCAAGAACTTCAAGGAATACATCAAGGCGTTGGAGCGCCGAGGCGTCATCCCCGACCAAGACAGACGACAGGCCATGATCGTCGACCAATTGACCCGGCTGGCCAAATCAGCCAGGGGCGTCTTGCATCGGGACGAAGACCTGCTGGAGCAGGCGGTCTTCACGGTGGAATACCCGCACGCCATCCAGGGCAGCTTCAACCCGACCTATCTGACGGTCCCGAAAGAAGTGCTCATGACCGCGATGAAGGAGCATCAAGGCTTCTTCTCGTTGGTCCGCAAGGACGGCGGCCTCCTGCCGGCCTTCCTGTCGGTCACGAACATGAAGCTCTCGGATATGCGGCTGATCCGGGAGGGCAATGAACGCGTGCTGGCGGCGCGGCTGGCCGATGCGAAATTCTTTTTCGACGAGGACCGGAAAGTCCCGCTGGCCGAGCGCGTGGAGAAGCTCAAGGGCGTCACGTTCCATCAGAAACTGGGGAGCGTCTACCAGAAGACCGAACGCGTTCGGGATCTCGCCGGGTCCATCGCGGAGATGGCGGGTGAGGCCGAGTTGGCCGGATCCTGCCGCCGGGCAGCCGAGCTGAGCAAAGCGGACCTGCTCACCGGGCTCGTCGGGGAGTTTCCCACCCTGCAGGGCGTGATGGGGGGCGAGTACGCGGCTCATGACGGGGAATCGGAGGTCGTGAGCCGCGCCATTCGCGATCACTACCTGCCCAAGGCGATGGAAGGGCCGTTGCCGGAGACGGCGGCGGGCATGATCCTCTCGCTGGCCGACCGCCTCGACACCATCGCGGCGATGTTTCACGTCGGGATCGTCCCGACCGGCTCGGAGGACCCGCTGGCCTTGCGCCGGCACGCCTCGGCGATCGTCCGTCTCATCGTCGAAGGGGGGCTTTCACTCGATCTGGCTCAGGCGCTGGCCCTGGCGACCGACCTGGTCCAGGGCCAGGGCTTCAAGAAAGCCGGCTCCAGCAGTCCGCTCGAATTCATCGCCGACCGCCTTCGGTACTACGCACGGACCACGCGCGGCCTCCGGGAGGACGTCATCGACGCGGTGCTGAAGCCGGCCCTCCAGGCGGAGGGCGGCCGGCTGGACCTGGGGGACTTGCTGGCTCGGATGACCGCGCTTCACGAGATCGCCGCCCGGCCCGAGTTCGATCCGTTGATGGTCGGGTTCAAGCGCGCGCATCGCATCGTCGAGAAGGAGAAGTGGGCGCGCGAGGACATCGACCCCGGCTTGTTCCAACATCCGGCCGAATCCGAGCTGTTCACGGTGGTGCAGGACGCGGGCCGGTCGGTGCCCGAGGCCGTCGCCCGTCGCGAGTACGGGGCGGCCCTCCACGCGCTCGTCGCGATGAAACCGGCGATCGACGCGTTCTTCACCGGCGTGCTCGTCAATGCGGACGACGAACGGCTGCGGGCGAACCGGCTGTCGCTGCTGGCGTCCGTCGATCGCGTGTTCTTGACGGTCGCCGATTTCTCGCAGATCGCCGTTCAAGGTGCCTAAGCATGGGAGCGCTGCCCGCCTTGCGTGAGGAGCCGCCTCCGCCGACCGCCCGGCCGTCTCTCTCCGAAGAGGCCGCCGCCCGCCTCCGCCGGTACAGCCTGCTGGTCACGGTTGCGATGATGATCCTCTGTAACGCGATCTTCCTCGGCGGCATGTGGATCAGCGGCCTGAACCTCGACAAGCTCATCCGCATTCCGGACCATTTCAACCCCATGCAGGACGTCTGTCTCCGGTTCACGTGGCGGAAGGTCGAAGGCGACACCCAGCCGATACGGCTGTGCTCCGAATGGCTCAACCTCTCCGACCCGAGCGGCGAGACGCACAAGATCCAAAGCGAGACCGAGGTGGTCAAGGGCGGCGACGGGCGGCTGTACTTCGACGACGGCGAGCAAGTCGACTACCGACTGTTCGTGTTCGGCGCCTTCGTCGTGTCGATCATCGTCTTCGGCGTGTGGCTCAAACGCGTCCTGATCCGCCGGTATCGCCTGCAGCTCGAGCGGTACCAGCAGTCGTCATTTCCAACGTAATTCATCGGCCTCATCGAACAAGAGAGGGAAGACGTGGGTACGAAGAAATATGTCTATTACTTCGGCGACGGCAAGGCCGAGGGGACCGGGGACATGAAGGAGTTGCTCGGCGGGAAGGGCGCGGGCCTCGCCGAGATGACGAATCTCGGGATCTCCGTCCCGGCCGGCTTCACCATCACCACCGAGGCGTGCATCGAATACTACAAACGCGGCAAGGTGTACCCCAGCGGCATGTGGGAAGAGGCGCTGCACGCGCTGAAGAAGGTCGAGCGCTCGATGGGGGCGCGCTTCGGCGATCCGGCCAGCCCGCTGCTCGTCTCTGTGCGGTCGGGGGCCCGTGCCTCGATGCCCGGGATGATGGACACGGTGCTGAACGTCGGGTTGAACGACCGGACGGTCGAAGGCCTGTCCGCCAAGACCCGCAACGAGCGGTTCGCGTGGGACAGCTATCGCCGGTTCATCACCATGTTCGGACACATCGTCATGGGGATCGGTCGCGACCGCTTCGAGACGGTGTTCGAGCGCAAGAAGGAGGAATGCCACGCCCAAGCCGACACCGACCTCGATGCGAAGGCGCTCAAGGACCTCGTGATCCGGATGAAAGCGGTCGTGACGAAAGAGACGGGACGCGAGTTCCCCGAGGACCCGCTCGAACAGTTGCGGATGGGCATCAACGCGGTCTTCTCTTCATGGTATGGCGCCCGCGCGGTCACGTATCGACGTCTCTACAACATCCCGGATAGCTGGGGCACGGCGGTGAGCGTCGTCGCGATGGTCTTCGGGAACATGGGGGACACGAGCGGAACCGGGGTGGCGTTCACGCGCGATCCCGCGTCCGGGCAAAAGACGTTCTTCGGCGAGTTCCTGTTCAACGCGCAAGGGGAGGACGTGGTGGCGGGCATCCGGACCCCGCTCCCGGTGACCGCGTTGGCGAAGTCCCTCCCGCAGGCGTACAAGGGCCTCGTCGACACGTACAAGAAGCTCGAAAAGCACTACCGCGACATGCTCGACCTGGAGTTCACGATCCAGGAGGGCAAGCTCTACATGCTGCAGACGCGGGTCGGAAAGCGGACCGGCATCGCGGCCGTCCGGATCGCGTACGACATGGTGAACGAGGGGCTGATCACGAAGCGGGAGGCCGTCCTGCGAGTCAGCCCGGATCAGCTCTCGCAATACCTCTATCCCATCTTCGACGTGGCGGAGGAGGCCAAGCACCCTCCGATCGGCAAGGGGTTGCCGGCGGGACCCGGGGCGGCGGCCGGCAAGATCGCCCTGACCCCCGATCGGGCCGTCGAGATGCACGCGCGGGGCGAGCGCGTCCTGCTGGTGCGGCAGGAGACCAGCCCCGACGACATTCACGGCATGCACGCGGCGCAGGGCTTCCTGACGGCCCGGGGCGGGATGACGTCCCACGCCGCGGTCGTGGCCAGGCAGATGGGAAAGGTGTGCGTCGCCGGCTGTGAAGCGGTGGACGTGCAGGACGGCGCCACCGTCCGCATCGGCTCGTTGACGCTCAAGGAAGGCGACTATCTCTCGATCAACGGCTTTACGGGCAATGTCTACAACGGCGACATCCCGGTCGTCGAGTCGGAGGTCGTCCAGGTCATCCAGGGGAAGCTGGATGCCAAGCGCTCGGAGAAGTACCGGATCTTCGCGACGTTCCTCAAATGGGCCGACGAGGTGCGCACGCTCAAGGTGCGGGCGAACGCCGACGTGCCGGATCAGGCGCGCATCGCACGCGGGTTCGGCGCCGAAGGCATCGGTCTCTGTCGGACGGAGCACATGTTCTTCGCCGAGGACCGGATCCCGATCATGCAGAAGATGATCCTCGCTCGGACGCGGGAGGAGCGCGAACGGTACCTCGAGCAACTCCTGCCCCTTCAGCGTCAAGACTTCATCGGACTCTACCGGGAGATGGAAGGCTATCCCGTCACCATCCGCCTCCTCGATCCGCCGCTCCACGAGTTCCTTCCGCACCGCGAGGAGCTGATGGTGGAGATCGCCAAACTGGAGCTGACCGGCGGGCAGCCGGAGGTCATCGAAGAGAAACGGCGCCTGTTGGAGCGGGTCGAGGAGCTGCACGAGTTCAATCCGATGCTCGGGCTCCGGGGCTGCCGGTTGGGGATCACGATGCCCGAGATCACCCGGATGCAGACGCGGGCGATTCTGGAAGCGGCCTGCGAAATCACGCGGGAAGGCAAGAAGATCGTCCCCGAGATCATGATCCCGCTGGTCGGGATGGTGTCGGAGATGAAGGCGCAGAAGGACCTGATCCGCGAGGTCGCCGACGAGGTCCTGAAGCAGAACGGGATCAAGCTGTCCTATTTGGTCGGCACGATGATCGAGTTGCCGCGGGCCGCCGTGACGGCCGGGCGCATCGCCGAGCAGGCGGAGTTCTTCTCGTTCGGCACCAACGACCTGACGCAAACGACCTTCGGCTTCTCGCGTGACGACGCGGCGAAGTTCGTGGCGTTCTACATGAAGCGGCAGGACGCCTGTCCCAAGTGTTTGAGCCCACAGGTGAACTGGAAAGAGATGGTCTGCCAGAGCTGCGGCGCCCATATCGACGCGAAAGCGGAGAACATCCTCGACGCCGATCCGTTCGCGGTGCTGGACCGCGAGGGCGTGGGCGCGATGATGCGGATGGCGATCGAAGCCGGGCGGACGACGCGGCCGGACATCAAGCTCGGCATCTGCGGCGAGCACGGCGGAGACCCGAGCTCGGTGGAATTTTGCCATCAACTGGGGCTCGATTACGTGAGCTGCTCGCCCTTCCGAGTGGCCATCGCGCGGCTCGCGGCGGCACAGGCCGCCCTCACCGCCGAGTCGACGGCGGCGCAGGCTACGGCATCGCGGGTGTCGAAACGGCGCGTGCCGGCAAAGCCGGCACGCCGGCGAAGACCACGGCGCGCCGGCCGGCCAAGCGCCGGAAGCCGGCGGCCGCGCGCTCCCGGTGAACGACCCCGAACGGGATCGTCGGTACATGGCCCGCGCGCTAACGCTCGCCGCGCGCGGCCGGGGCACCGCCAGCCCCAATCCGATGGTGGGGGCCGTCATCGTCCGCGGCGGCCGCATCGTCGGCCAGGGGTTCCATCGGAGACCCGGCACCCCGCACGCGGAAATCCTGGCCCTCGAGGCCGCGGGCCGACTGGCCCGCGGGGCCACCCTCTACGTCACGCTGGAACCCTGCTGTCATACCGCGAAGCGCACCCCGCCATGCGTGCCCGCCGTGCTGGCGGCCGGGTTCCGCCGTATCGTCGTCGCGATGCGGGACCCCAATCCTCGGGTGCGCGGCCGCGGGATTGCCGCCCTGCGCCGTGCCGGCGCCCGGGTGACCGTCGGCGTCCTCGAGGACCAGGCGGCACGACTGAACGAGGCCTACGTGCACTGGGCGACCACGGGGCGCCCGTTCGTCATCTTGAAAGCCGCCATGACGCTCGACGGCCGGATCGCCTCGGCGACCGGGGAGTCGCAGTGGATCAGCGGCGAGCCGGCCAGGCGGGAGGTCCATCACCTTCGCCGCGAAGTCGATGCCATCATGGTCGGGATCGGGACCGTTCTGGCGGACGACCCCCGCTTGACGGCGCGCGTCGGCTCCTCACCCGGCCGGCAGCCGGCTCGGGTCGTGCTCGACAGCCGCCTGCGGCTCCCATTGACGGCGCGCATGCTCACGGAGAAGGGCGGAGAGACGATCGTCGCCACGACGGCTCGCGCGTCGTTGGCGCGCGTGAAGGCGCTCGAAGCGCTCGGAGCGACGGTCCTCCGGCTTCCCGCAGCACAGGGTCGCGTGTCGCTCAACGCCTGTCTGGCCGCGCTCGGCCGTCGCGGGATTACCTCGGTCCTTCTCGAAGGGGGGAGCGAGCTGAACGCCGCCGCGGTTCGAGCCGGATACGTCAACCGACTCCGCCTGTACATCGCCCCAAAGCTCCTCGGCGGCAGGGATGCCAAAGGGCTTCTCGGCGGAGAGTCCCCCTCGAAACTCGCCCGGGCCGTCGCCGTGAAGCACCTCACGGTCACCCGCATCGGCGACGACCTGCGGATCGACGCCTTTCTCATCTAGCTCCGTACCTCTTCGGATACGGATCGAGACGATTGGATTCATGTCCCCTCGGAACCGCGACGCACTGCCGTCCGCATCGCTCAGAAATCCGATGCTTCGCAGTCCTGATGATCGGCATCGCTTTTGCTGGTTGGCCGTGCCATGGATGCCGGCCTACAATCCGCCCGATCTGCCACTGCAACCCTCACGTCGTTCGACGCCGCGCTCGATCTTCGGGATCCCGCGACCTACGGCCACTCCCATCGGACGGCCGGCTACGCCCTGATCGTCGGCCGCCTGCTCGGGCTCTCCGGCGAGGCCCTGCAGACGCTCGAGCGAGGGGTCTTCCTTCACGACGTCGGGAAGATCCACGTGCCCGACCGGGTGATCAAGAAACCGGGGCTCTTCTGCGACGCGGAACGCCGTGCGATGCAGAGCCATACCGTGATCGGGTACGGCATGGTCAGTGCGATTCCGGATCTGGAGGGGGTCGCGGCGATCGTGCTCGCCCATCACGAACGGTACGATGGCACCGGGTATCCGCACCGGTTGGAGGGCGATGAGATTCCGCTCGGCGCCCGGATCTGCGCCATCGTCGACTGCTTCGACGTCTTGACCGGCATGGAGCGAGCGTACGGCCCGCGGCTCAGCGTGGCCGAGGCCTGGGCCTCCATCGGATCGGAGCGCGGCCGGCAGTTCGACCCACTGGTGGTCGAGGCATGTACCGCGCTCTCCCCGGACGTGTGGCGGCAAATCGCGGCCGCCTTGGGGCGGCCGGCCGTTCGGCGAATGGACTGGGACGCGCTTCGATGGCCGAACGCGCCGCTGCCTGATCAGCGGCCGTGCGAGGTGCCGGAATCGGCGATGGCATCATCCCCGGCCTCGCCGTTCCAGCTCTGTCGGCCGGCCTCAGGCTGCGGGCTCGAGACTCACGACCGCGGCGCCGCACCGCTTTGACAGCCCTTCAGAAAAGGTGGTAGCGTGCGACGGTGTTCAGGAGACGACCGGGTCATGACAGCGCGGCAGCCTGTGCCCCTCCGCCGATGGCCCTTCGCACGGTCATCGCCGCCGTCCTCGCCGGCGCGGTGTTCCTGGCGCCCTTCGCGTGGCAGCCGGCAGCCGGCCAATCGTTCAGCTCCCCATCCCTGGCCGAGCTGGTTCGCGAGTATCTCGTCGCCGCGGACGGCGATGAAGCCGACCGCCTCTTGACCGACATCCTCGCGCGCTCGGACGCGAGCATCGCCGGGCTCGAGACGATCCTGCGCGAAGGGCCGCAGTACCGCAGCCAGGCGATAGGGCTTCAGCCCGGCCGTCCGGTGTCCGTGCGCGGCCGCCCGTTTTCCTACGGTCTCTACGTGCCGCCCGGGTACGACTCCACGAAGGCGTACCCCCTGGTCCTCTGCCTCCATGGCGCCGGCTTTACCGGCGACGCCTATCTGGAGCGGTGGCAGGCGCGATTGGCCGATCAATATCTGCTGGCGTGCCCGACGCTCCTGCAAGGAAACTGGTGGACGCGAGACGCCGCCGACCTGGTGCTGGCCACCCTCCGAGACGTCGCCGTCCGCTACCACGTCGATCCCGATCGCGTGTTTCTCACCGGCATGTCGAACGGCGGCATCGGCGTGTACCTCGTGGGCACCCACTACGCACCGCTCTTCGCCGGCCTTGCTCCCATGGCGGCCGGCCTCGACGAAGTGCTCATGCCGTTTCTGGAAAACCTGCGTCACACGCCCGTGTACCTGATCCACGGGGTGAAAGACCAGGTCATGCCGGTCTCTCTGAGCCGCCGGATTGCGGAAGAATTGACGCGGCTCGGCTATCCCTTCGTCTATCGGGAGCACGACCGGACCCATCCGATCGCCGGAGGCCATTACTTTCCGCGAGAGGAGCTCCCGGACCTGGTCGCCTGGTTTGCCGCCCGCCGTCGCGACCCGCTTCCCAAGCAGCTCACCCTCGTACGCGACGCGTCGCACTTACTGCCGTTCAGTTGGGTCCGGATCGACGCCACCGACCGCATCGCGGCCTTCACCGATCGGCTCATCGATTCGGACGACGACGCCATCGTCACCCGCCGATACGCCAGGCTCCAGGCGACCGTCGCGGCGCCGAACCGGATCGAGGTCCAAACCGACCGGGTGCGCCGGTTCACGCTGTTTCTCAACGACGCGCTGGTCGACCTGTCGCAGCCCGTCACGGTCGTGACGAACGGCCGCGTCAGCTATCAGGCTCTGGTGCGACCGTCGGCCGAGCGGCTTTTGCGTGACGCCAGGCAACGGCGCGATCCCCGGGCGCTCTTCCCCTCGGCGATCTCCATCGACGTCGGCTCGCCATGAACCACGGACGGGCGACCCTCCAGACGGCGCTCATCCTCGCGGCCGTAGCCGTGTGCCCGGGCGCACGTGCCGCCGACCCGTGTGTCCTGCTTGCCGACGGGGCGCCGGTGGAAGGGTGGACCGGTCTGTCGGTGGAGGTGCGCTGCCGGCTGTCCACCGTGGTCAACGCCGCCCATGTCTCGTCGACGATCGGTCCTCGACGCACCCCGATCTCGCCCGAATTGAACGCGTACTTGCTCGACCATCCCGATCTGGCCGCCGGCCTCATGGAGCGGCTCGGGATGGGGCGCATGGAGGTCGTCGTCATGGGTCCCCGGCACTACCGGGTCAAGGACGGCGACGGAGCGGAAGGCGCGGTGACGGTGATCCTCGCGGAGCCGGACCGGCGCCTCTACCTCATCGAGGGGAGCCATCGGAGCCGCCTGCTCCCGACCATTGCGGCCAAAACGGCGGCCTGGGTCCGAACCGCGTCCATCTCCAACCCGGACCGACCCGACGCCGTGGAGACGACGATCGTCGCCTATACCCGGTTCGATGAGGGCCTCGTCTCCGCGCTCGTGACCTCCCTCAAGCCCTTGGCGGCCTGGGTGGTGAGGCACGCGCTGGAGAAGGAGCTGGCGATGACGCACGAGCTCGGCGTGCGAATCGCAGGCGACCCCGGTTGCGCCCGCCGCGCCGTCGCAGCCATGCCCCTCGGGTCCGCGGACGCCCGCGGCCGGTTGCTCTCGCTGATCCCGAGCGTTCCCTCTCCGCCGCCCTCGCATCCGACACGATGAGCCGCACGCACAGCTTCATCCTCCTTTGCGCGATCGGCGTCTTGTGCTTCATCAGTTACAACCTGGTCCGCATGCCCGTGCTGGCGCTCTTCGCGCAATCCCTCGGGGCCGGACCCGAGAGCATCGGCGTGGTCGTGTCGGTGTCCACGCTCACCGGCGTCCTGCTCAAGCTCCCGTCGGGTGCGCTCTCCGACATCTACGGGCGCCGGCTGTTGATGCGGATCGGGGTGGTGGCCTTCGGGCTGCCGCCATTCGTGTATCCCTTCATCCCCGACGTCGAGACACTCACCGGACTTCGGTTCGTCCACGGCCTGGCGACGGCCATTTTTGCGCCCAGCGCCCTGGCCACCGTCGCCGACCTCTACCGAGAGCGGCGCGGGGCGGCGATGGGGGCGTATACGGCCTCGACGCAGGCGGGCGCGCTGCTGGGTCCGGTGCTCGGCGGCTGGCTTGTCTATGCGTCCGGCTTTACGACCACGTTCGTGACCGCGGGCGTCTTCGGGTGCCTCGGCATGATCCTGTTCGCCCTGCTGCACCTCAAGCCGCCGCCACGCGTCCCCGAGAAGGGCATCCGCCCGGTGACGGCCGAAATGTGGAAGGGCTTCGCCATCGTCGCCCGCAACCTGCGCGTGCTAATCACGAGCACGGTGGACGGTGCGAAGATGATCGCGAACGGCGCCTTGATGGCCTTCCTCCCGATCTACGGCGTCGGGATCGGCTTGAACGCCGGCGAGGTCGGGCTCCTGTTCGGGGTGCAAGGGGTGACCTCGTTTCTGTCCAAGCCGATCATGGGGCGGGTGTCCGACCGGATCGGCCGCCGCCCGTTGATCATGCTCGGCCTGGTGATCTGCGCCGGCACGTTCGTGATGATCCCATGGGTCGAGGCCTTACCGTTGCTGCTCGTGCTCGCCGCCGGCTTTGGGTTCGGCGAGGCCGTCGTGACCTCCTCGACGTCCGCCTTCGTGGCCGACATCTCGGAGCTGAAGACGCTCGGTGCCGGCATGGGGATGCAGGGCACGATCTCGGACATCGGTCACGCGAGCGGGCCCCTGCTGGCGGGGCTGCTCATCGCGCATCTGAATTTTCAGGGCGCGTTTACCGTCATCGCGGCCGTTCAAGTGGTTGCCGCCGGCCTGTTCTGGGTGTCGGTCCGAAAGTCGTGACCCGCGGCGCCGTTGCTCGGCCGCCGGCCGACCTTCCCACGACCGACTCGGCTGCCCTATAATATCTCATTCCGGGGCACTGCCATGAGCGCGGAGATGGGGCCGCCGATATCGTCATCGGGATTCTGGCCGCGCTCGGCGTCGTCGTGCTCATCGTCGTGTTCGTCGTCGTGTTTCGGCAGGTCCTCGGACGGCGGGAGTAAGCATGTTCACCGGGATCATAGAGGAGATGGGCGCCGTCACGGCGGTCACCAAGACGCCGACCGGCACGCGGATGACGCTGCTCGCGTCGACCATCATGGATGACTTGATCGTAGGGGCGAGCGTGAGCGTTAACGGGACGTGTTTGACGGTGACCTCCCGTGGAGAGCGGGACTTCACGGTGGACGTGTCCCAGGAAACGCTCAACGTGACCACCCTGGGCACGTTGACCCCGGGCGCGCCCGTGAACCTCGAGCGCGCGATGAAGGTCAATCAGCGCCTCGGCGGGCACCTGGTGGCGGGACACGTGGACGGTGTCGGGACGCTCCAGGCAAGACGTCAGGAGGGCAACACGTTGTTCCTGACGATCGAGGCGCCCCGCGAGATCGTGCGCTACTGCGTGCAGAAGGGGTCGATCACCGTCGACGGGATCAGCCTGACGATCAACGACGTCACCGACCGGGCCTTCAGCGTCGCGATCATTCCCCACACCGCGAAGGTCACGACCCTCGGCCTCAAGCAGGTAGGTGATCCGGTCAACCTCGAATCGGACCTGATCGGGAAGTACGTCGAGCGGCTGTTACAGGAACGCGGCCAGGCGGCCCCCAGGCCCGCCCCGGTGATCGATAAAGACTACCTACAAAGAAAGGGGCTGATGTAGCTCAGCCCGCAATCCTTTCTTCTTGCTGAGCGCTGACGGCTGACCGCCTCCGCTACTCCTCCAGCGTCGAGATGTCGCCCACGTCCTGCCCGAGCTCCTTGGCTTTCAGCACCCGGCGCATGATCTTGCCCGACCGCGTCTTCGGCAACGACGGGACGATTTCGATTTCCTGCGGCACGGCGATCTTTCCCAGCTCCTTCAGCACGTGGTCCTTCATGGATTGGATCAGCTCCCGGCTGTCCTGCTGGCCTTGCTTCAGGATCACGAACGCCTTGATCGACTCCCCCGCGGTCTTGTGCGGCTTGCCGATGACCGCCGCCTCGGCGACGGCCGGATGGCTGACGAGCGCACTTTCCACCTCGGCGGTGCCGATGCGGTTGCCGGCGACCTTGATCACGTCGTCGGCGCGGCCCATGAACCAGAAATAACCGTCCTCGTCCTTCCTGCACACGTCCCCCGCCGTGTAGCAGTTCGGGATCGTGTTCCAGTACACCCGGTACCGATCCGGGTCCTTATAGATGGTCCGCATCATGGCGGGCCAGGGCTTCTTGACCACGGCAAAGCCGCCGCTGTTGGGCGGGAGACTCTTGCCCTCGCGGTCGACGACGTCGGCCTCGACGCCGAGGAACGGTCGGGTCGCCGAACCGGGCTTCAACGGAACCGAGGGGAGGGGGGTGACCAGGATCATGCCGGTCTCGGTCTGCCACCACGTGTCCATGATCGGCTTGTTCCCGCCCGTCACGCGGTGATACCACTCCCACGCTTCGGGATTGATCGGCTCGCCGACGCTTCCGAGCACGCGCAGCGTCGACAGATCGTACTTCTTCGGCCATTCTTCGCCGTACTTCATCAGCAGCCGGATCGCGGTCGGGGTCGTGTAGAAAATGGACACCCCGTACCGCTCGATCAGCTCCCACCAGCGCCCCGGGTTCGGATAGTCCGGCTTCCCTTCGACCATCAGGATGGTCGCGCCGTTGAGCAGCGGGCCGTAGACGATGTAGCTGTGGCCGGTGACCCATCCGGGATCCGCGACGCAAAAATACACGTCGTCTTCCTTGAGATCGAAGACGTACTTGGTGGTGATGTACGTGCCGACCATGTAGCCGCCGTGCACGTGCACGACGCCTTTCGGCTTGCCGGTCGTGCCGGAGGTGTAGAGGATGTACAGCGGGGTTTCGGCCTCCAGCCGCTCGGCCTCGCACACGGCCTTTTCGCCCGCGATCCAATCGTGCCAATCGATCTCCTTCGGCGCCGACAGCGGGATGCCGGGCTTCTCCCGCCGTACCACCACGACGGTTTCGACGGTGGCGCAATTGGCGACCGCCTGGTCGACCACGCTCTTCAAGTTGACGCTCTTGCCCCGGTCGTACCCCACGTCCGCGGTGATGACGACCCGGGCCTCCGCATCCTGAATGCGGCTGGCGAGGGCGGGCGCACTGAAGCCGGAATAGACGACGCTGTGAACGACCCCCAGGCGGGCGCACGCGAGCATGGCCACGACCTGCTCGGGGATCTTCGGCAGATAGATCGTCACCCGATCGCCGCGGCGAAGCCCCAGCGCGGTGAGGGCGTTGGCGCACCGATTGACCTGCCGGGCCAACTCACCATAGGTGAAGATCCGCTCTTCTCCCTGCTCGCCGACCCAGATGATCGCCACCTTGTTCTTGCGCCACGTCTTCACGTGGCGGTCGAGGCAGTTGTACGCGATGTTGCAGGTGGCGCCGACGAACCATTTGGCCCAGGGATAGTCCCACTCGAGGACCTTGCTCCACGGCGAGAACCATTCCAGCTCTCTGGCCACGCCGGCCCAAAACGTCTCCGGGTCGGCGATGGACTTACGGTATTCGGTCTCATAGTCCTTGATATACGCGTGTGCGATGGTCTCGGCGGTGGGAAGGACGACCCGGTCGACCCTCAAGAGGCTATCCAATTTCTCGTCAGCGGCCATGACGTGCGCTCCTCCGTTTCAGTCCAAGACTCACCGAACAGGACGCTCTGCGCGTCATTATGAGTGAGCCCCCGATCATCTTCAAGCCTTCGATCGGCCGTCGGTCTCCCGTTCCTTGACAGCCCGCGGACGCGGGGCGTAGCATGCCGGCGAGGCTTCGATGGAGCGTTGCATGCGCCGGGTCGCCCTGCTCACGGTCATCTCCGCGTGTCTGTCCCTTGCCGTCTCATCGGCTCACGCCCAGATCGGCAAGCCCGAGGGGCTCTACTACAAATCGTGGGCCGTCGTCATCGGCATCAACGACTATCTCGTCGCACCGAAACTGGACAACGCCAAAGCCAACGCCAAGGCGGTCGCCGAGGCGCTGAGGAAGGTAGGGTTCGAGGAGATCATCGAGCTCTATGACAAGGACGCGAGCTTCAAGCGGCTCAACGCGATCTTCAGCGACTTCCTTCCCCGCAAGGTCGGACGGCAGGACCGCGTCGTCATTTACTTTGCCGGGCATGCCGGGCTGACCCAGGACATGAACGGAAAAGACTTGGGCTATCTCGTCCCGTGGGACGCCCAGGTCCAGAACGTGACGAAGGCCATCACACTCGATCAGCTCAAGGAATTCTCCCGCCGGGTGATGTCGAAACACGTCCTCTTCCTCCTGGACACGGCCGTGTCCGGCTGGGACGTGACGCCTCCCCAGCAGCTCTCGTTGGAGGGTCGTGTCGCGCCGGAAGCGGAAACGGAAAAGCGCGCGATCCAGGTCTTGACGGCGGCCGGTAAGGGAGAAGTGGTGAGCCGCAAGGAGTCACCCGACGCCTTCGTGCAGGCGGTCGTCAGCGGCCTCGACGGCGCGGCCGACGCCGACCGGAACGGTTGGCTGATGGCGACGGAGCTGGCCGAGTACGTCGGCGCGCAGGTGCCGAAAGCCACCGGCGGAGCCCAGCATCCCCAGTTCGCCCGACTCGACGGTGAAGGGGACATGATCCTGATCGAGGGGAAGAAGAGCGCGTTCAAACCAGGCCGGTTGCCGAAGACGGAAGCCGAGCGGACGGCGGCCGCGAGGGATGAGTACGAGGAGGCGTTCACGATCCTCCAACAACAGCGGCCGGTGGGCGAGGCGCTCGAACACTTGAATCGAGCCCTCGAGTACAACCCGTCCTATGGGGATGCGTACGTCCTGAAAAGCTACCTCTACCTCGAATACGCCCCCAATCTCGAGGAAGCCCTCGCCGCGGCCCGCGCGGCCGTGAAGTATGCGCCCGGCAATCCCGATTCGGCCTACACGCTGGGACTGGTGCTGCAGCGAAAGGGCCAGTTCGCGGATGCGGAAAAGGCCTTGCACCAAGCGCTTGCCGTCAATCCGAACTACGCGGACGTGTATCTGTCGCTGGGCGACCTCTACGCGGAAGATCTCAAGGACAAAGCCAAAGCCGTGGAAGCCTACCGGCACTACCTGGAAACAGGAGGGACGGAGGGCCGTGCCCGAGCCTATCTCGAGCAGAACGGCGCGGTTGCGCCGGCCACGAAGCAGTGAAGAGAAGGCTCAGGTTGAGGTTACGGCTCAGGGTGAAGAAAGAAGCTTGACCTTAACCTCAACCTGAGCCTCAACCTTTTTCTTACTCCTTCCCGCCCCCCTTCAAGTAGCCCAAGCCGATCTTGACCGCCCGGCGCGTGATCTCCGCCCAACGCGCTTCGGGATACTCGGCCAAGACCGCCGCCGCCTTCGGGTCCTGAATGTCCAATTCCATGATCTTGATGATGCCGTCCTGAATTCTGACGTCTGCCACGACGATCCTCCGCTCGCGCTCGTTCGTGAAGGGCCATCAACGCAGCGCCAGCGTTGCGTTGACACTCATAGGGGGCGATGCTAGCATAAAACCACACTTCCCTTTAAGGTCTCGACGGTAAGCCCCGCGTGTATGATCTCGCAACCGACCGGCCGTCTGTTCGCCTGCACAAGGAGGATCCTATGAGTTCGGGACGTGGCGTCATTCGATCGATCGGCGCCGGCCTCATCGCGTGCCTCTGTCTTGCCTTGACCGCCTGCGGCGGCGCCCCCAAGTGGGTGAAGCAGGGCTCGAGCTTCAGCGACAAAGCGTTCTACGGCGTCGGCGCCGTGAACGGCGTCAAGAACGAACCGCTGGCATGGGAGGCGGCGCAGAATCGGGCGCGCGCCGAGGTCGCCCGCAACTTCGAAACCTATACCGCCTACCTGATGCGCGACTACGCCGCCTCGACGACCGCCGGCGACTTCACCCGCGGTACCGAAGAGCAGAACATCGAACGGGCCATCAAGACCTTCAGCGCGGTCACGCTCAATGGCGTGCGCCAGGAGGATCGCTACAAGGACGAGAAGAGCGGCACCTACTACGTGCTGGCGAAACTGAACCTGGCCGACGTCAAAGAGCAGCTCGCGCAAGCCAAGGAGCTGAGCAGCGAGGTCCGGGACTTCGTCCGGCGCAATGCCGACCGACTGTTCGAGCGCCTGGAGAAAGAAGAAGACAAGCGGGCCGCCAAGTAATTCGCGGCCGGCCGACGAGGGGAGAGACAGATGAGCACTGGACGGACCCATGGGGTGAGACGGCTCGCGATCGGCGCCCTGGCGCTCGCCGCGCTCGGCCTGAGCGCCTGCGCCAAGGAGACCCGTGTCACCCGGATCGATCCCGGCGTGGTGACCGACTTGAGCGGGCGTTGGAACGACACCGACTCGCAGCAGGTTGCGGAAGCGATGGTCAAGGAAGCGTTGAGCTATCCCTGGCTGGACAGCTACGTGAAGGCGAAGGGCCGGCAGCCCGTCGTCGTCGTCGGGACGGTCGTCAACCGCAGCCATGAGCACATCAACACGCAGACGTTCATCACCGACCTCCAGCGCGAGCTGACGAATTCGCAGAAAGTCACGTTCGTCGCCGGCCGGGGGGAGCGCGAAGAGATCCGCGATGAGCGCCGCGAGCAGGCCGTCCATGCCCGGGAAGACACCCAGAAGTCGGCCGGTAAGGAGATCGGGGCCGATTATATGATGAAGGGAAACATCTCGACGATCCTGGACGAGAGCGACGGCACCAAGGCCGTGTTCTACCAGGTGGATCTCGAGCTGATCGACCTCGAAAGCAACGTGAAGGCCTGGTACGGACAGAAGAAGATCAAAAAAGTGGTCGAACGCAAACGCTTTCTCTTCTAGCAGGGTGGTTGACACGCCTGCTGACGCGCGTCCTTGAACCCTCCCGCTCCACTCGTTCGGCGCCCCACTTCGGTGGGGCGCTTCTGCTTTCGCCTCTCGCCCGTCTGCACCGGCCTGCTGAGCGTGCTGCTCGCGGTCTTCAGCTCCGCCTGCACCCATTCCGTCACCCGATATGCCTTGGCCGAGGACAGCCTCCGGACCGGGGATGCGCGCCGGGCGGCTCAGGTCATCGAGCAGGCCGAGCGGGAATACGGCTCGGAGAGCCGCGTGCTCTATGGAATGGATCGGGGCCTGATGCTCCACCTGGCCGGGGAGTACGAGGCGAGCAACGCGGTGCTCAGCGAGGCCGAAGACGAAGTGGACCGGCTGTACACCCGCCGGATCGGCGCCGAAACCAAAGCGTTTCTCACCAACGACTCCAAGCTTCCCTATGAAGGGGAGCCCTACGAGCAGACGATGCTCAACGTCGTCAAAGCGTTGAACTATGCGGCGATGGGCAACTGGACCGAGGCGCTCGTCGAGGCGCGGCGCCTCGATCACCGGCTCAACGTGCTCACCGATCGAACGGGCCCCAAGGACGGATACCGCGATGATCCATTCGCCCGCTACCTGAGCGGCCTGCTCTACGAGACGGCCGGGGATCTGAACAACGCGTTCGTCGCCTACCGAAAGGCCTACGAGCTCTACGGTCAGACGGCGGTCTGGTCCCGCGTGCCGGCGCCGCCCATGCTCAAGGCCGACCTGCTTCGCATCACCGACGCGCTCCACTTGGACGAGGAACATCAGGCCTACCGGAGGGACTTCGGAGAGGTGCCCTGGCGCTCGTATAGCGAGACCCGGGATCTGGCGCAGGTGCTGCTCATCACCTTCAACGGCCGATCCCCTCGCAAAGAAGACCGCTACATCGACGTCCCGATCAGCCTCGACGCCTTGAATCTGGTGCTGATCTCCAAGGCCTACGGAAACCACCACCAGTCGCCCGAGCGCCGAGCCGCCGAAAGCGTCTTGTACGGGTTGAACGGCCGGATCATCCGTGTGGCGATTCCCGCGCTCGTCCCGGAGAAGTCAACGGTCGTGTTCGCCGAGCTCACCGCGACCGGCCCCGATGGACATGTCGCCGCCCGAACCCAACTGGTCCAGGACCTGACGGCCTTGGCCGACCGCAGCCTCTCCGACCGGCTCCCGGCGATTGCGGTCAAAGCCGTCGCTCGTTCCGTGGTCAAATACAGTGTGGCGGAAGGTATGGGGTACGGGGCGCGCGCGGCGGCCGGAAAGGACGCCGGCCCCTTGGTCGGCCTGCTGGTCGGCGCCCTGGCAAAATCGCTCGCGGTCGCCTCGGAGCAAGCCGATACGCGTAGCTGGCGCACGTTGCCCGACGAAATCCAGATCGCGCGGGCATGGTTGCCGCCGGGGCGCTACGAGCTGCGGACGCGATTCCTGGACCGGGCCGGCAGGAGCGTGGGGCGGGAATCAGCTCACACCGTGTCGCTCCAGGGCGGCGACACCACATTGATCTGCGAACGGGTGTTGCCATGATGCACCGCTGCCTGGTCGTCATTGTCTGTCTGGCCCTCGTCGCCGGCTGCGGCGGCCGTCGGCACGCCCCGCCCGCATGGGTGGACGGCGTGAGCCCGGACTTTCCCTCCGAGCGCTTTCTGGTCGGGGTGGGCCAAGCCGATTCTCAGGCCGCGGCGAGCGAACGCGCCTATGGCGCGGTGGCGAAGATCTTCAGGGCGCAAGTGACGGCGCAGTCGCGCGATTGGGAGTCCTATGTCTCCACCGACAGGGCCGGGCAGTCGAGCGTCGAACATCGCGTGTCGCTGGACCAGCTCACCACGGTGTCGACCGACAAGGCCCTCGAGAACGTCAAGGTTCTCGACCGCTGGATGGACACGCGAACCGGACAGCACTATGCATTGGCCGGCATGGACCGGGCGCAGGCCGGTTCCGCGATGGCCGAGCGGATCGATGCCCTGGACCGGACCATCGAGACGGAGTTGGCGGAAGCGGCCCGAACGGCGGACACGTTGGGCAAGGTCCGAAGCCTGCGACGGGCGATCAACGATCTCCTGTTGCGCGAAGTTTACAATACCGACCTGCGGGTCATTCGACCAAGCGGGCAGGGCCTACCCTCGGTCCACCGTGTGGCGGACCTGAAGCTGGAGCTCGAGCGGACGCTGGCGGAGCGGGCCCTCATCGCGATCGAGATCACGGGGGACGAAGCGGATCAGATGAAGCGGGCGCTGGCGGAAGGCTTGATCCGTGAAGGACTGTCGGTCGCCGGCCTTGGCTCGGATGGCCACACGGACGGGGTCCGACCCGCATCGGCCGGCCTACGGCTCACGGGCACGGCGCAGCTCTGGGAAGTCTCCGTCCCTGACCCGCGCTTTCGCTACGCGCGATGGTGCGGCGATTTCGTGCTGACCGACGTGGAATCCGAACGGGTCGTGGGAGCCGTCTCGCTCGGCGGGCGAGAAGGCCACATCACGACGCCGGAAGCGATGGCCCGGGCCTTTCGGGTGATGCAACAGGAGCTCTCGACGACCGCCGCCAAGGCGCTGGCCGGCTCTCTCTACGGAGAGACCCCGCTCCCCGCCGACCTGCCCCCGGCGGCGTGCCCTACCAAGGAGAGTAGTAAATGAGAAACTCGTAATTGGTAATTGACTGGGAAGAACACATCACTCACTTACTGAATTACTACTTACTCCTTCACGAATTACCAATTACTTCCTCAGTTGAATTGATCGAACAGATCGATCTGCTTGAGGCTCCAGTTCACGGCTTCCTTGAGTTTCTTGAGCTGTTCCGCGTCGGCTCCGTTCAGCCCCGAGGTCTGGATCGTTCGGTACAAGGCGTACATCGGTTCGTACGAGCGTTTATCGGGAAGCTTGCCGAGCGCCCAAGCCGCCTCGGTTTTGACGGCGGGATGGTCCGACTTCAACGCTTCCAGGAGGGGCGGGATGATCGTGAAATCCCCGTGCAGGGCGCCCACCTGCCCCAGCCCCTTGGCCGCGGCCGCTTGCAGCTCGGGCGGCCCGCTCTTCAGCACCTCGACCAACGCCGCGATGCTCTCCTTCTGACCGATGTTCCCGAGCGCGACCGCCGCCGCTTTGGCGACGGCGAGGTCGGAGTCCTTCAAGGCGGCGATGAGGCGCGGCGCCGCTTGGCTGGCAAACATCTCTCCCAACTGCCCGATGATCTTGACCTTGAGCCCCGTCGGCACCGCCGGGTCGTCGAGTCGCTTCAGCAAGCGATCGTCCTGCCCCCACTCGGCGGCCAGCAAGGTCGGGAAGTGATAGTCCTCCAACCGCTCCTTGAGCTTGCTCAAGGCATAGGCTCCCGGATCGGGCGCATTCGCGGCGGCCGCGGCCTCGCGGGTATCCTGAAAATCCGTCCGGACCTCTTTGTGCCAGCCCATCTTTTTTCCGTCGAGGAGATAGACCAACTGGCAGGCCGGGCCCTTCCACACTCGAGAGGGTGAATCGGGGAGATCCGCATCGCCGCCGGATCGTGTGGTCCCCTCCCACACCTTGTTCTGCTCGCACTTCACGCGCAACACCGCGTCATGGGGCTGGGCAGGGTCCGTGACGACCGTGTACCCCAGCGCGTCCATTCGCTTCACCACCGTCTCGGTCAGGGCACCGGGGTCGGACGGTCCTTGCTCCGTGAGCGCCAGCACCTCGACGAGCACCCGGTCCACTTTCTCGAGCTTGGCCTTTTGTTCGGCGGAGAGCTGATCGCGGCGGGCCTCGCCGTCCAGGGGCGCGAAGAAAAGAGCGAACATCACGACGAGAGTCATACGAATGGCCATGGAAGACCTCCGAGGATGATCGGATGGATGGCGTGCAGAATCTTCCTGACTGTACCCAAGCCGGGCGCCGATGCGCAAGAGCGGGACGCGGTTCAGCGAGCGCCTCCCGAGCGTTGAAGCCTTAGGGGGTCGCCGCTATAATGCGCCCATGCCGCTCGCACAACGGATCGCCTTCGTCGGGGCGGGGAGCATGACCGAGGCGCTCGTGAGCGGCCTTCTCCACGCCGGGCTCACGCGCCGGGACGATCTCATCGTCAGCGATATCCTTCGAGCCCGACGAGAGCACTTCCAGACGCGATACCAGATCCAGGCGACCGGGAAGAACCGCGAGGCGGCCCGGCAGGCGCAGATCCTCGTCGTCGCCGTCGAGCCCCAGGACCTGGACGAGGTGCTCGATGACCTCCGGTCTTCCGTGCCCGGCGACTGCCTGGTGATCTCCGTGGCGGCCGGGTATCCGCTCGCTCGGCTGGCGGCCCATCTCGGTCCGGCGCAGCGGATCGTCCGCGCCATGCCGAACACGCCCTCGACCGTGCTCGCAGGCGCCACCGCGCTGGCGTTCCCTCCTCAGCTTCCGGAAGCCGACCAGGAGTCCGCGACCGCCGTTTTCCAAGCCGTCGGGCGGGTCGTCTTCGTGGAGGAGTCCTTGATGGACGCGGTGACCGGGGTGAGCGGGAGCGGTCCGGCCTACGTCTATCTCATGATCGAAGCGCTGGCCGACGGCGGGGTCCGGATGGGGTTGCCCCGCTCCACGGCGGAGCTGTTGGCGGCGCAAACCGTGCTCGGGGCCGCGAAGATGTTGCTGGAGAGCGGCGAGCCGCCCGGCCGCTTGAAGGACCGCGTGGCGTCGCCGGGCGGAACGACCATCGCCGGACTCGCGCGGCTCGAGGACGGGCGCGTGCGGGGCACCCTCATCTCCGCCGTCGAGGCGGCGGTCCGTCGATCGAAGGAACTGGGGTCAAGCTAAGGAGCCTAACCAAGGAGCGATCGTGGTCTATTGGGTCAAGGTCGTGTTCGTCGACAACCAAGAGCTCATCTTCAAAGACGCCATCCGCCATACGATCAGCGACGACATGGAAGTGCTCGAAGTCGATACCGCCAAGGAAGTGACCATCATCCCGATGAAGCAGATCAAGTACGTCGCGTGCGATGCGAGCGTGTTCGCGGCCAAGGGAAAAAGCTGACGGCGCGGCCGCCCGCGGATCGTCACGCGCCGCGGGCCGAGACGCGCTTGGCGAGCCGATGGGCGAGGCGCATCATCGCAGGCGACCGGTCGGACGGATCCAGGACGACGTTGACGACGTGCAGCCGTGAGCGATCGGCGAAGGCCATGTCCAGCGCTTTGACGAGATCGCCGTGCGTCCGAACCTTGTGCCCGACCCCGCCCCGAACCAGATCGCAGATCTTCTCGTACTCCCACTCGTGAACATCGTTGAACGGACCATCGAGGATTTCGCGCTCGGTGGAGTAGCCCCTGTTATTGAGGATGATCACGATCGGCGCGTGGCCGTAGCGCACGCAGGTGCTGACTTCCGAGCCGGTCATTTGAAACGCGCCGTCGCCGACCAGGACGATCGGCCGCAGCGAGGGGTCGGCGAACCCGACGCCCACGGCGGCCGGCACCGCAAACCCCATCGAGGTGTAGTAGGCCGGCGACATGAACTCGCTCCGCCGGCGGACCCGGAGGTCGGCGCCGGCGAACAGCGATTCCCCGATGTCGGCGATCACGAGCATCTTGTCGTCCAGACGGCGTTCGAGGTCGCTGAACAGACCGCGGAGCGCGGCCGGATGCTCCGGCGCCGGCACCTCCGGCAGCAGGGCCTCGGCGATCGGCAACGTGCGGGAAGGAAAATGCGGCATCGGCGCGGCGATCAAGGCCCGCACGAAGTCCTCGAAGAACACCCGCTCGTAGCGGTGATGCTTGATCGTGATGGCGTCGGCGGTCGCGTGCACGGTGCGCCCCGCGCGCATGACGGGCGACGTCGGGTCGAGGTCCTCGAGGTCCGTGAGGATCGAGCCCAACATCAGCAGGCAGTCCGCCTCATTGACGAACTTCTGGACTTCATCGCGCCCGATCAAGCCGCCGTAGACCCCGATGAACAGCGGATGGTCTTCCGGCACGACCGACTTCCCCAGCAAGGTCGAGGCGACCGGAACGTTGATCCGCTCGATGAAGCGCGCCACGTCGTGTTGGAGACGGAAGCGATGGACTTCCGCGCCGACCAGGAGCACCGGGCGCTCCACCGCCGCGAGCATCTCCCGGACTTCGGCAACCGCTTCGGCGAGGGCGGCGGGATCGCTGCGCTCGGACGCCGGCGACACACCCGCGCCGCGCCGGTGGATCGGCGCGTGGACGAGATCGCGCGGGATCTCCAGATAGACGGGGCGCTTGTAGCGGACCAAGGCCCCGAGCGCGCGCTCGATCTCGCGTTCCGCGGTCAGCGGATCGTCCAGCACGACCGACGCCACCGTCACCTTTTCGAACACCTCTTTTTGCGTGGTGAAGTCGCGCACCATATGATGGAGCAGGGGATTGCGGACGCGCTCGGACAGCCCCGGAGAGCCCGACAGCAGCACGACCGGCGAGCGCTCCGCATAGGCGCAGGCGATCGGATTGACCACGTTCAAGCCGCCGACGCAGTACGTCACGCACGCGGCGCCGATCCCGCGCAACCGGGCGTAGGCATCCGCGGCAAAGCCCGCCGAGTCCTCGCGGGTGGTTCCCACCTGCTGGATCGAGGAGCGCTCGATCAGCTCGTACAGGCTGAGCACGTAGTCGCCCGGGACGCCGAAGACATGACGAAGGCCGAGCGCATACAGACGGTCGAGCAAGAGGGACCCGATCGTGTCCATGATCGTGACTGTATCGTGCGGTCAGGCGAATGTCTAGATGAGACCGGGCGTGCCACCGCAGGCCGAATGCCGCCGGGTTGGAGCCTGACGATCCCTTCAGACCGGCTGCGGCCCGTGCATACCGCCGAGACCGACCGCCCACGCCGATGAAGGCGGACCGGCCCATCATCCCTCCCGACGCGGAGGTGCGCGAGCTCACCGTCCGCGCCGTCCTGCTCTCGGTCATCCTCGCGGCCGTTTTGGCCGGGGCCAACGCCTATCTCGGGCTCTTCGCCGGCATCACGGTGTCCGCCTCCATCCCCGCGGCGGTTGTTTCGATGGCCGTGCTCCGACTCCTGCGTCGGGGGACCATCCTCGAGAACAACATCGTCCAGACCGCGGCGTCATCCGGCGAAGCATTGGCGGCCGGGGTGATCTTCACGATTCCGGCCTTGCTGCTGGTCGGCTACTGGGAGGCGTTCGACTACTGGCAGACGACCCTGATCGCGGCCGTCGGCGGGCTCCTCGGCGTGCTCTTCACCATTCCCCTTCGACGGGCCCTGATCATCACCGCCCGCCTGCGCTTTCCCGAAGGCGTGGCCACCGCCGAAGTCTTGAAGGTCGGGGCCGAGCTCGGCACGCCTCGTTCGAGCGCCGGTGGCAGCGTGAAGAACGTCCGGCTGCTCGTGTCCGCCGCCACGGTGGGAGCCGGGGCGAAATTCGCCGAGAGCGGCCTGCACCTCTGGCCCGAAGCCGTGGAAGGCGCGGCCTGGATCGGCCGCACCGTCGTCTATGCCGGGATCAATCTGTCCCCGGCCCTCTTGGCGGTCGGCTTCATCATCGGGCTGCACACCGCGCTCGTGGTCTTCATCGGCGGCCTCATCGGGTGGGTGATCCTCCTCCCGCTCTCAGGATGGCTCGCCGGTGTGCCGCCGGGTCTCTCCGAATCGGCGGCCGCCAAGGCGGTCTGGAGCACTCAGGTCCGGTATGTGGGCATCGGGGCGATGCTGGCGGGCGGCCTCTGGACGCTCACCCGCTTGCGCGTCCCGGTCTGGGAGAGCCTTCAGGCGCTGCGGGACAGCTACCGGCTGGCTCGATCGGCCGCACGCTCGGCCCCACGTACCGAGCGCGATGCGCCGCTGCCTTGGCTCCTCGTCGGGCTCGTGTTGTCGGTCTCGGTGACGGCAGGGATCTACGCGCACGTCGTCGGGGAGTGGGCGATCGGCATCGGGATGACGCTGATCATGGTGGTGGCCGCCTTCTTGTTCTCGTCGGTCGCCGGGTACATGGCGGGCCTCGTCGGCAGCTCGAGCAATCCGATCTCGGGCGTGACGATCGCGACGATCATGCTGGCGGCCCTGCTCCTCGTGATCCCGCTCGGCCAAGGACATCCCGCCGGACCGGCCGCAGCATTGCTGATCGGCGCCGTGGTCTGTTGTGCGGCGGCCATGGGCGGGGACAACCTGCAGGACCTGAAGACCGGCCATCTCGTCGGCGCGACCCCCTGGAAGCAGCAGATCGCTCAGATCATCGGCGTGGCGACCGGCGCCATCGTCCTGGTCCCCGTCCTGTCGCTCCTGGAGGCCCAATACGGGATCGGCGAGGTCACCACGGCGCACCCCCACCCCTTGAGCGCCCCGCAGGCCACCTTGATGGCCAGCCTCACCCGAAGCGTGTTCGGGGGCGCGCTGCCATGGCACCTCGTCGCGCTCGGCGTGCTGATCGGGACGGCGGTGATCGCGCTGGACCTGCGCCAAGAGCGGCGTGGACGCGCGTTTCGGATCCCGGTCCTCGCCGTCGCGCTCGGGATCTATCTCCCGTTGAAACTCTCCGCCGCGATCATGGTCGGAGGGGTGCTCGCGGCCGCGGTCGCCCGCCGGTACAGCACGGAGACCGTGCGTCGGGGAGGCCTGTTGGTCGCCGCCGGGCTGATCACCGGTGAAGCGCTGATGGGAATTCTGCTGGCGGTGCCGCTCGCGCTGAAAGGGGTGCGGTCGATTCGATGACCGGGGCGGCCATCCGTGTCGCGTCGCTCACGCTGCAAGTCTCACCATCTCGCGTCATGCCGACCGATCCGACGTCGGTCCCGTACCGCCTCTGGGCGGCGTGGCCTCCACGCGCTCCCGCTTCTCAGGGTCGGGGCCGTCCCTCGTCGCGCTCGCCGTCTGCTTCGACAGGGTCGCGTCGGGGAGCGGGACGGGGATTCGAGTGATCTTCTGCCGCTGATGCGCTCGGATCGCGTCCTCCTTCATCCGCTCCAATCGAAGATCCGTCATCGTGAGGACGATGTCGTTGCCCCGGTCGAGGCTGTCCGGCTCCCGTTCGCGCTCGAGCAGCACGATGCGGGTTCGGCCGTCGCTCCAGACCGTCCGATGTTCGGTCCGCAGTGTGGCAGGGTCGAATTCCATGCTCCGATCCGCCGACGGCCGACCGTACAGGTCCTTCAGATGGCTCAGCAGCACATCGAGGTTCTCTTCGATCCGATGCGCACGATAGTGGATGCGGAGCTCATACAGCGCTCCGTTATGGAATCGATAGTCCAGTCGCTCGATGTAGGGATCTTTGGACGGTTGGGTCAAGGATTCGGACTTCGGCCCGCGGCCCTGCTGTTTGACCACCTGGGGATCGAGCCGCGCCAGCTCACCGAGGCTCATCCCCAGACGGGCGTGCTGAAAGGCCCGCGGCAGGAGAGCCTGACCCGAGTCGCCCTGCGACTCGTTCTGATCGACGGCGTGTACGGGTGCGGGCGCCGACCAAACGACGCCGTCGGCCCCGGGCACCAGCAGAAGAGCACCCACCAGCAGTGTCGAGATCAATCCTGTTCCTGTCCGCGCCATGCTTCCCTCCGTCGCGACCTCCTCAGGCCGCCACACGGATCTCGTCGGATGCGGCCCTCCGTGTCCGACCAATCTTCGAGACGGACGGGTCCACCCGTTGAGGGGCACCGTCACGTAACGAGAGAATGTCCTCCACCAGCCGATCGCGCAGCCGCCGCTCCGCCGCCAACCGTGCCGGCCGATCAAGCGAATACCACCGAAGCGGTCGTGCGAACCGAAGCACCGGCGGGGCGGCCTTGACCGGCGGTGTACCGAAGTCATAACCCTTCGCCGCTTCTCGGCGCTCGAGCCACTCCTGATAGCGAGAGGCGTAGGGTTCGTGCCGAATCTGGACCATCGAGATGGCCTCCGGCGCTGGATGCTGAGTGCCGGCTACGTGGATCATCCGTGAGCCGCCTTGCCGGCTCCGCTGGCCGGCACTGCCTGCGTCCGGCACCCGTTTCTGCCTCACGAGTAATCCTTGCCCGGACAAAGTCAACGGGTGGCGGCCGCCCCGCCCTTGACTCGAACCTGGCCGAACCGATCCATGTCGAGCCGATCGTCGGCGGCGTCTTGATCATTGCCGGCCCTTTGCTCAGGAGATCCGAGACCAGCGCGCCCTTCGCCTCACGCAGCCCGAAGTCTTTGGCCAGGTCGATGGACAGGTCCTGCACTCCGAGACCGAGCCAGCCTCGGATCACCTTGCCCTGCTTCATCGAGCTCGCCATGACGGTTCGCGCCATCTTGCTCGGGATGGCAAACCCGATCCCCATGAAGCCGCCGGTGGGAGACACGATCGCCGTGTTGATCCCGACGAGCTCCCCCCTCAGGTTCACCAGGGCTCCGCCGGAGTTGCCCGGATTGCCCGGATTGATGGCGGCGTCCGTTTGGATGAAATCCTCATAGTCGACGATACCGATATTCGCCCGCCCGACGGCGCTGACGACGCCTACCGTCACCGTTTGGTTGAGGCCGAACGGATTGCCGACCGCCATCACGAGCTCGCCCGCACGCAGCCGCGAGGAGTCGCCCCAGGGAAGAGAGGGAAGGTCGGTCCCGTCGATCTTGATCAGCGCCAGGTCGCTGGGCGGATCGGTTCCGATGACGGTCGCCGTGAAGCGTCGTTTGTCGGGCAACAGGACGTCCAGCGCCTGCGCCCCTTCGACGACGTGATTGTTCGTGATGATGTATCCGTCCGGCGTCACCAAGACGCCGCTCCCGAGTCCCATCTCGGGCGGGATGGGGAATCCGGGCGGAAGAGGGGCTCCGGGATACGGCGGCACCGGACCGAACGGAAGGCCCTCGGCCGGCGCAAGGCCGGCAGGTCCTCCGAGAGTCGAGGAGATGTTCACCACGGCGGCCTTGGCCCGCTCAGCCGCTTGGACCAGCGCCTCGTTGACCGACGCCGCCAAGCCCGGTGTGTCGGGCGGAGACGGCGTCGGTACGTCGAGCGCCGCGGCCGGCCGCGGCACGAGACACGTGAGGCCGACGATCAAGACGGCGGCACATCGCCGAACCGAGCAGGATGGACGCATCGCCAATGCTCTCCGGACTCACGGCCTTCCACGGCGCAGGCACTATTTCCGCAAGGCCACGCCTTTCGGCTGGACCTTCAACTCGGACACGTCCACGCCCCGCACGCCGTGGATCTTGTCCAGGTCACTGGCCAGAGCGTATTTGTGACTCAGCGCGTCGATCGTCCCCTTGAGCTTCACCATTCCGTTCTGTACCTGATACTCGACGTCATCGAGGTCCACCAGGGAGGACGACTGCAGGTAAAAGAGCACGTCTTGTTCGATCTCGCGATCGGGCCGTCCTTTGCCGACCACCTTGAGCAGGTTGACGACTTGGACCACGCCTTCGACCGTCTCCACCGCCTTCTCCGCGAGCTTGCTCTGGCGAGGCCGCTCGACGCTGCCTTTGAGCGTCACCACGCCGTTCACCACGCTCGGGGTGATCTCGGTCCCGCGCAAGGCGAGGACCGTCTCCAGCGTCTTCTGGACCTGCTCGCGGATCGCCTCGTCGCGGCTCACGGGCGGCCGGACCACCAAGGCGTTGGTCACGGCACGGACTCCCACGGTGCTGGCCACGAACCCGTCGGCCATGGCCTTGTCCGCCAACGTCGGCACCGTCCCTTCCAGGGTCACATGGCCGTCTTTGACCTTGACGTGAATCGACGCCGGATCGAGGTGCGCATCCATCGCCAAGCGGCGCTTGAGCGCCGCCTGGAGCTCTTCATCGGAATACGACTGGTTCCCGATAAACGCTCCGGTCGACGCTGCGAACGTCGACATCAGCATGAACGTCACGAGCCAGATGATGCCTTTCATGGTTCCATCCCTCTCTTTGCTTTGGCTCTTCCTGCTCTTTGGAGCACTCACGGTGCAGATAACGGCCCGGTCCGTGCAGTCAACACCCGTTCGAAGAGGGCGATCCGATACGCGTACGGCGGCAGCCCGCTGCCGTCGGCGTGTCGCTGTCGAGCTCCACGTACGCTGTCGCCCCTCTTGACCGTCGGCGTGGTCCCGTTATCTCTTTGGTAGATTTTCCGGAAAGGAGGTGAGCGACATGGCGATGCTTCCTGTGATGACCGACGTCGATCGGCTGATCCATGAGGCTCTCGCGGGGACCACGCCGATCGCCTGCAACGTCTGGGAGGATCAGGAGCGTTTCGTCATCGAGGTCGCCGTTCCCGGGTGGGATCCCAAGGCGCTCGACGCCACCATCGCCAACGGGATGCTGACCATTCGGGGCACGGCATCGGACAGCTCGGATGCCGGCCGTACGTATCTCGTGCATGAGCACGGGCTCGCGAGCTTCGAGCGCTCCTTCATCCTTCCGGAGTTCGTCGATCCGAGCAAGGTCGTCGCCTCGTGCAAAGACGGGCTGCTCCGGATCGAGGTCAGCAAGCGAGAGGATGCGAAGCCGCGGCGAATCCTGATCGACGCTGCAGCCGCGGAGAGGGTCGGGTGATCCGGCCCTCTTTTTTTGGTTCGACGCCTCGTGTCGTTCTGTCTCACTCAGTTTTCGTCCTTTCCCTTCATCGCCTGGTTCAGCGTCCCTCCGGTGACCGGGCCGTGCCGGGAGTATGGCATGGTTCGAAGCCGGGACTGCCACGGTATCGTAGCGGAGCGGCATCCTGCTCGCGCTGCCCATCGTACTGAGCACCGTGTAGCCGGACAAGTCTCTCCATGAATAGGAGGAGCGCAGGGATTCGGCCTGAACGAGGAAGTATTTACTACCGCCCTGGGAACGGCATAAGCTTAGCCCGACATGAGCGAAACAAGAGATCAGTCGGAAGAGCAGCCATACCAACCGCCGGAAGCCGCGCTGGATCTGCCTGAAGCGAGTGGGTGGGAAAGCATTGCGGAATGGACGGGAGGACTCCCGCCGGATGCGATCGACGCGCTGCGAGAGATCAAGGGCCTCCAAACCGTGTATCCGCTGTTGCATACACTGGTCGGTCGTTCGCCCAGAGACTTTTTCGTCCGCGCGGCTGCATTGAAAGCCATTGTCGCGTCGGGTCATGCCGCCCTCTCCTCACGTGATTTGGATGACGTGCTGTACTGGCTCGATGAGTCTTCGCGTAACACGACCGTCCGAGCCCTACGCGCAAGCGGTTGGCTCGATTTCAGCCCGGCAATCGGCACGGTGCTGACGGACGCCGGACGATGGGCTTACGAAATCATTGCCTTCCTGCGCAAGCAGTTGGAAGAAAGTGAGCTGCGTCCCACGCTCGAAGGTGTCGATTATGCTCTGCGCATCGGGATCGACCCCATCTGGCATCTGGAGTCGCTTCGCTTGCGATTGCAATCCTTGCGCGAGGAGATCGAGTCGGCGCGAGCCTCGTACTCGGAAGTGGTTCTCAGGCGCGCCGCCGCCAAGTTGGACGAAACCTTATGCCTCTCTCAGCAAATCCGAAGCGTGCTCGACCGCGTCTCTCCGTCTCATCACCGTGCTCGGCGTGTGGCTCGGGAGATTCATGATCTGTTGTCTCGGCTCCACGGCGGCAGCGCTGAGCTGCACGGCGCCATCACCGAGGTGGGCAGGCAGTACCTCCGCCTCACCGCCGGGCTGACGATCGAGCAGATCGTCCAGGCTTTGATGGGGAAAACCCAGGAGGACTTGGCTGAAATCGGCCGGGAGGCCCTGTTCGCGGTCTTCGTTCCACGACCCCTGCTCACGACGGATGTCGTGGCCGCTGCAGCGGAACAACACGTGCTGCGCGAACGGCGTGTGCCTGAACCGGTAATCTGGGAAGAACCCCCGGAAGCGGAGCGTGTGACTGACGCCGCCTTCACTCCGCAGGAAGTTCTTTCGTTGCTGGACGACCTTGAAGGTATTGTGCAATCCGGGCGCGCGCTGCCTTTGAGCTTCCTCGTTCCTCGCGGGAGTGCCGAGGAATCGTTCTTGCGGGCCAGCCTGTTGCCACTCGTCGGGGATCACCGAGCGGGTGAGGGAATTGCGGGGCAGTTGGGATCACTGCCGGTTGAGGTGGAATCCGAAGGCGACGGCTGGCCCGAGCCGTTGGAGGAGGTCCCGCTCTCGGCATTGACCCCGGGTTGGGTCCGTCCTCAATCTGGAGAGCCGAATGCGAACGAGGTAGACGATGGATGACGTCGCCCGCATCTGCGCCCGCCTGCTCCGCGAGGGAACGGTGCCTCGGCATGAGCTGCATGAGCTGGATCATCTCGATGTCCGCCATGAGATCGAGAAGCGTTTCGAGTCGGTGGGGCTGGTCCTGTCGACCAGCGTCTACTCCCAGCACGTCGGGCTTCGTCTCTCGCCTGATGTCGCATCGGATCCTGCATTCGATGCCGCCACCAACCTTGGTCTGCATGCGGACAGTTGCGCCCTGCTCGTGATCCTGTGGGCGCGCCTCGTTCTCCAAAAGCGCACGGCCGCGGATACCCGAGAAGTGCCGGGACAGGGGTCCCTTCTGCCCGATGTACAGGCCGTGGCGGCGCGGCAGTACCAGCCGCAGGTGCGGTTGACCACGCTGGTTCGTGAATTCGGGCACGTGCTCGGGTCGAAGACCCATGTGAAAGCTCTCGTATCCCAGTTGCGGAAACTAGGCTTCCTCGGTGGTGCCGGAGAAACCATCGAGGCCGGGCCGCTGCTCGAACTGGGCCTTGATGGAGAGCGGATGATCGGATTTATTCGCCGCCAAGTGCTGGCCGATCTACTGCAGCGCAAGGTGCAGGGGGAAGCGGTGTCCCAGACCGACGACGGGAGCGACGAGTTGAAGGTTCTGAACGCCCTCCAAGAGCGGGAAGATGGGATGGGGATGACGCAATTGAAACAGACCACGGGCCTACGCGTGGACCGGCTGCGAACCATTCTGCGTGATTTGATGGCGAACGGATCGGTCAAGCGGGTAGGGCAGGGCACCCACACCCGTTATGAACCGGTAAGGGCCTGATCCCTCATGTTTCGGTTTCTGGAATTCTCGCTTCACGGTTGGGACCTCTGGCCGCCGCTTCGGATTCCGTTGGATCGCGATGTGATCGCGGTGACCGGCCCGAACGGTTCCGGCAAGACGACTTTGCTGGATGCGATCCGCCAACTCCTCAACGCACCGCGCCTGTCATCGAAGCGTCGTCTCCAGCATTACCTCCGCCGGCCGGATGTGCCGGCCCTGCTTCGCGCCGTCGTCTCCAATGACGCGCCCACAGGAAGCATCCCACCTTTTCGGCACGAACGGATCGTCACACCGCAGGTGACGCTGGCCTGCATGCTGGTTCCCGCTGGCGGCGGAGCGCCGGAGAAACGCTTTGCCATTCTTCCCGGCCGCCCCTCATTAGAGGAAGTCCGGCGCAGGCTCTTGGAGTCCAGGGACTGGTATGCTCCGGAGCAGTACGCGCGGGCGTTGGAACGTGCCGGTGTCACCCGGAGTTTGATGGCCGTGCTCGCGATTGAACAGGGGCGGACCAATGCGCTCTTTGAGCTCAAGCCGCGCGAGCTGTTCCAGCGGGTTCTCGAAATGCTCGGCGACCATGATGTGCTGGAGCGATACGGACACGCACGGCAGCGGGTACGAAGAGAGCCGGCAGGAGCTGTCCCGGCAGATGGGAACGTTGACGCGGCTGCAAGTCGAGCTGCAGCAGGTCCAGCGCCGGGTCGTGCAACGTGACCTCTGGGAGCAGGCGCGCGACAAAGTGCAGGAGTTGGAGGCTAGACTCCCGGCTGCCGAGCTTCAGGGGCTCCTGAAGCGACGAGAGGAGGCGACGACGAAAATTCCTGCCTTGCGCACCAAGGTCAGGAATGGGGAAAGCGAGGCCGTCCGCTTGGCACAGGACCTCGTTGAGGCCAGGAACGTGGAAGTCTCAGCAAGGGCGGAGTGCCAGGCCGCCCAAGAGCACGAAATCACGACCCGAGAGACGTGGGGAGACGCCAAGGAGCAGCGCGGGGGCTTGATCGCGCGAATCCGGGAGCTTGAGGAGATGGCTCGCCAGGCGGCGGAGATTGCGGAGGCCGATGTGCAGGCGCTTGAACGATCGGCCGACGAAGCCGGTCAGCGCTTTTTTGAGGCCCATGTGGCGCTTCAGCACGCGCAGGCGCTCGTTCAAGAAACCGCCGACAAGGTGGAGCGTTTGAAAGCCGGCCTCCCGGTGTACCCTCAGGCCGTAAATGCGACCCTGGCGGCGCTCGCGGCAGCCGATATCCGACCTGTCCTATTGGCCGCCACGCTGGAGATCACCGATGTCAATCTCGCCGAAGCGGTCGAGGCGGCATTGGGAAATGCACGATATGCGCTGCTCGTCACACCTGAGCAGGAGCAGGCTGTGCTGAACGTAGCCCGCCAATGCGCCTTCCCCGGACCCGTCTACGCAGGGCCGTCTCTCGCAAGGGCCGAGACCACCGGCCCGGTGATTCTTGGACCAGGATCGCCCGCCTGGGTCAAAACATGGCTTGAAGCTATCCGCCTTCATTATGATGGGGTGTGGCAAGACGAGCGCGGGACTTGGGTAGCCGGCGTGCGGGAGCGGGTGTTGGGGGCGGCCGGCCGCGAAGCGGCTTTGAGCCGAGCCGAGCAAGAACATCACGATGCCCAGGCGGCCGAGGTGCGTGCAATGCGCGACGCAGAGATCGCCCAAGGACACAAGCGAACAGCGGAGGCCGCCTTGGTGCAAGAACGCAGGCGCCGCGATCTGCTTGCGCAAGCAGCCGTGCTCCCGCTTCTGCAGGAACAATCCGATAAGGCCGAGACCGCCTTGCGCGATGCCGAAGTACGGCTTCGCGACGCGACGGCGTCCCGACAATCGGCCGAGGAACGACTGTCCTCTGCATCCAAGACGTTGGCCGCCGTAGAAACATCGCTGGCGGAGTTGACGAAGCGCTTGGACGGCGAACGCGAAGCGCTCCAGCGTGCCGAGACCGAAGCCGGTCAGTACGACGAGTCGATCAGGGACCTAGAGACGCACGTCAGACCGGATCTCTTTGAACGTGCACGGCGCGGCGAGTTGGACGGTCCGGATACCGTGAAGGAGGACCTGGGTCGTGCAAGGCAGGAGTTCGCTGCGCTCGGTGATCCTCCCTCCGAGGAAGTTCGCGAAGAAGCGCATCATCTTCAGACCAACATCGAGCAGGCGGAGGACCATGTCTTATCCAGGCAGCGAGAGGCGGAGCAAGCGCAAATCGAGCTTACCGAATGCCGGCGCCGCTATCTGGATGTCGTCGAAGGAGCGCTTCAGGACTATCGCCGCCGCGCGGTGGAGTTGGCCAAGCGGGCGGCGATTGCCGTGGAGATGGAGTTGCCCCGGCTCGAAGATAATGATCGTGTCCTGGACGAGGCGGGCATTCAGGCGCGATTCGGCTTCGACGGTAAGGATCCGCTGCCATTGGGTGATCCGTCTTTCAGCGGCGGACAACAGGTCATCGCCGGCCTCATCCTCTTGATGGCGATGGCTGAAACCAATGGCCGTGGCTTCTACATGCTGGACGAGCCGTTTGCTCATCTGTCGCTCGACCGTGTCGATGATGTCGGCCACTTCCTGCGAAGCACACGCTCCCAATTTATCCTGACCGCCCCGACGACGCTGGACCGCGCGCAGCTCGATCCGGCCTCACTCGTCATTGTCTTGCACAAGAAACGGCCGCAAGATCCCAATGCGCCTCCACCTCAGGTCGCCATCGCCTGACCATGAGCACAATTCCGGCGCCGACTGAGCATACGTGCCGCTTCACCGAGCGACTTCACTGGAGCGCATGGAAACTCACCGGTCCACTTCGCGAACGCTCGGCGCATCGGGTTCCCGTCTGTTCTGAGTGCGGTCGTGTACGGCCGGCGCGGCGACCGCGCATTCCAACGGTGTTAGAAACCGAAGCCATCAACGCTGAAGCGCTCCCGCTGGTGAACGACACGGGCCGGGCGGTCTCGCTCGCTCTGTTACGGCGAATACGAGCCGTTCCTGGAGCACAGGAACGAGCCCTTATCATCCCCACGCGCGGTGTGCTCGGCGAGCTGGCTGCCCGCGGGATTCCGGCCAGCTCTGTCGATGAGTGGCTGGAGCGATTGATGCGCTGTGGGCTGGCGCGGCTCGTCTGGAAACTGCAAGGCACGCGTCGGTCCATAAAGGCGTTGCACCCGCTCAACGTCGAGGCCCTGGAAGAGTTTGCAGCCCCGGGCAAAAAGGCCGAGCGCCAGCGCGTCCTTCATGAAGCGCGTGAAACGGTCTCCGCCCTCACGCATCCCGTTGCCCGTGAAGTTGCGCGCATCCTTGCCGATGAGGAGCCAGAACGGTTGCCAGCCAAGCAGATCCGTGCACTCGCCGCCGTGGCGAAGCACGTCCAGACCGGCGAAGTGCTGGCGGCTCGGGTATTTGCGGCGCGCTATTTGGGTCATTCCAAGTCGCTGGATTCCGTCCGGAAATTTCTGGAGGGTTGGCTGGGCCCGTTGGAGACGCTGGGGATTCGTGAAGGAGCGGCGATGGCGTTGCTCGGGGGAACGGGCTCGCTCTTCCTCGACGATCAGAAGCTGAACGTCGCCTTGTTGCCTCCGTTCGTCGGGCTCGGGGCTGACACCTTACAGGCAACATCGCATGTGGAGTTTCCCGCAAACGGGTTGTTTGTGGTGGAGAATCTTACCCCGTTCGAGGCTTGTTGCCGAGGTGAAGTCGCAGCGGCGAAGAAGAGTCTTGTTCTCTGGGCTGGAGGATATCCTAGTCGCGCGATACGAACGATGGTGACCATTGCCGCGCAACAACGGGTTCGGGTCCGGGTGTGGTGTGACATCGATCTGGATGGCGTGCGCATTGCACGCGTGATTTCATCTTGGCTACCGGCGGACGTCGAACCGTTTCACATGTCCTCCGAAGATCTGGCGCATGCACCTGAAGGACAGATCTTATCATCGCGGGCCGTGGCCGCGATCAAAGCCGACCTCGCAGCTCAACCCCACGCCTTGTTGGCAGAGACCCTTCGCGCTCTGTTATCGCGGAATCTCTGGGTAGAACAGGAAGCGCTGCTTGCAACGAATGAGCTCCGAGAAGAGGTCAGTCGCTGGGAGGCTCGAAATGCCCGGGCGGCCGAGACTGCCACGGTACCGTCGCCTGGCGGGACTGTTTCACGAGGCTCCGAAGACTGACTTCCGCCGCTCGGATGAGTTTGGGATCACCCGACTGGAGCAGGCGGGTCAACAGGGCGAAGAGCTCCCGCTCCTGGTGAGCGGCGGTGAGAATGCGTTCGATGACGGGATCGACGCCCGGTGGTGAAGAGCCGTCCGTCTCATCACCATCCTCTTCGGCGAGCAGCTCGAGGTGGCGCGGGTCCGCGTACAGCCAGGAGGCCGGGATCCCGAACGCCTTCGCCAAGGCTTCCACGGTCGAGAGGGAGGGATCCGTCTCATCGCGTTCGATCGCTTCCAGCGTCTCGAGTGACACGCCGCTGTGCGCGGCCAACGCCGAAAGGGACTGGCCCCGCGACACGCGCCACGCTTGAATGAACCGGCCGATCGGCATGGACGAATGATACTCAATGCCCGGAGGTCATTCAACCAACGCGGTCAACTGCGCCGCCAGCTCCTCAGCCCGCTTCACCCCCTGGTTGGTCAGCCGATACCGTCCGCCTTTGCCTTGCCCCGCCTTCAAGACCAATCGTTCCTTGAGATAGCCCGCCAGCACCCGGTCCAGACGGGCGACCGGGCACCCCGACTGCCGGAGGGCTTCGGTGAGCCGCGTGACCGCCACCTCTTCTTCACCGCGGAGCTCGCGGTGACCCAGGAGAACGAGGAGCGCGGCGTCTGCCTGGCGATGGGCGCCTTCCGGCCGCACTTTCAACGAGACGGTGCGCGCCTGCGGATCATGGCGCAGCCATGCACGGGGCCGGGCCCGGTGCTCCGCCTCGGCCACGTCGGACTCGCGCGATTCAGCCGGTAGCCGTCCGATCCCGATCCCTTGGACCATGGCTCGAAACTCTTCGAACCGTCGCGCGACGACATCCGACCCTCCTTCGGCCTCGAATTCACGGTCTCCAATCTTCACCCGGAGCTTGAAGGTTACTTGAGGTTCGGCCATGATGGCGGGACTATGCCGCAACCCCTCCGTTTCTGCAAGCGCCGTCTCCTTTTCGGCAACGTTTGCGTCGGCGCCTCAGTGCATTCTCTGATCGGATGGTCGACGTTCGCGAAGTCATCCATAGGCTGTGGACGGCGGTGAATCGTCACAGTTGCGTCACGAAATTCCCGGTAGCGCCGGGAACCGGCATGAATCACGGCTTGTGGATGGCTGGGGATGAAACGGGAAGACGCTTGACGAGAGTCAACGGATCCCGCTACTGCTGAGCACGAGGAGAAGAGCAAGGAGGAAAGATGGCGCTCCCCGCACTCCCGGCCGGCCGGGCGCGGTTGATCCGGGACCTCGCCAGGCACAAGAAAACGCGCGACGTCGAGCAGGCGTTCGTCCTCGAAGGGAGCAAAGCGATTCGCGAGTTGCTGACCGCGGACCCGTTGCGGATCCTTTCCGTGGTGCTGCCACTCCAAGGAGCGAGCGAAGGATCGGACCTGATCCCGCTGCTCCGGCAGGCCCGCATCTCGGCGTACACCTGTCCGGCGGCGCTCTTCGACACGCTGAGCGGCTTGAGCACGAGCGCCGGCCTGCTCGCCGTCGTCAAGCAACCGGCATGGAACGCCGAGACGGTGTTCTCGAAGCCGTTCCTGCTCGGCGTCTACGGCGACGGCCTTCAGGACCCGACCAACGTCGGCACCCTGATCCGGACGTCTTTGGCGTTCGAGGTCGACGCCCTGTGGCTGTCAGAGGATTCCGCCGACGTCTACAATCCCAAGGTCGTGCGGGCCACCGCCGGGGCCGTCCTGCGGTTGCCGATCTTTCGGGTGTCCGACGCCTCCGTCTTCGAAGACAAGAAGTGCACCCTCCTCACGGCGGAAGTGGCCGGCCCGCACACCTGCGCCATCCAGGCCCTTGACGTCATTCCCCCACGGGCGGTGCTTTGCCTCGGCAACGAAGGCCGGGGGCTGCGCGACGACGTCCGCCGCCGCGCGGCCGTCCGGTTTCATATCCCGATCAGCGAGGCGGTCGAATCTTTGAACGTGGCTGCCGCGGCAGCCATCAGCCTCTACCACGTTCAGGCTCGGCGACGGCGTGCCGAGGCGCAAGGGGCCGTGCGGTCTTCCCTGTGATCCCGGCGGTCAGAAATGGAAGGAGAGGCCGCCGACGACGTGACTGACGGAATAGTCACCCTGCAAGCCGTTCGTGGCTCCAACGGCGTTGTCAAACGTGAAGGTCGCCCGGTTGTATTTGTACTCCGCGAAGGCGGCCACGTGCTCGGTGAAGTAGTAGCGCAGCCCGGCCAGGCCGTTGAATCCGGGGACCGCGTTGTCCGAGACCGACCGACCGCCTGTCAATCCGCCGTCCAACGAGGCGAAGTAGACCCCGAGCCCGACGCCCGCGTACGGCTGAAGGCGGCAGAAATGGTGGTCGGTATAGAGGTGGCCCCGCCGGGCCTCGGCCTCCGTCGGTCGCGTCGCCCTCTGGTCGCGATCCGTTCTACAGTCGTACTGCCCCCTCGCAATGACGTTGAACGCCAGCGTCGTCACGCGAAGGTCCGCTCCGGGCCCGATCGCCGAACGTTTCAGGTGCGGGGTGCTGTTGAACGCCTCCACCTCCACGCCGAGCCAGCTCCAACGATCGTGGAAGAAGTATCCGAGCTTGCCGCCGTAGACGGCGGAGTTCTTCAGGTCGACGTCGCCGAACAGCATGCCGTTCGTGCCTTGCACGTTGTTGAACGCGTGTCCGAACGTGTACCCGCCGAATCCGGCCACGTACCATTCGGCGGGTCGCCGGTGGTCGTACGGCCGCTCGTCCGCCGCTCTCATCGCCGCGGCCCGGTCGCGCTCGGCCCGCCTCGATTCATCGTCCGGAGCCGCGACCTGTGCGGCCGCGGTGAACGGACCCGTTCCCATCTGCAGAAGCCCCGCGAGCACGAGGATGGAGACTCTCATCAGGATTGGCATGGCTCACTCCTTGGTTGTGTGTGGCCAGACCTTACCCGGAACGCCGTATGCCGTGGAATCCGGCGGCCGCGAGATGAACGTGCCGGTCGGCACTCAGGGGAGCGTCAGGGGCCGTGATCGACGACGGCGGAGCGGGGGACAGCCGTCCGCGCCCTGCCATGACGGCGTGGTTCGCGTGGGCTGACGGGATTCAGAGGCGCCGGACGCTTGGCGGACGCGCTGGACAAGCGCATCGGGCGCGCGGCAGGGCGTCACGCCGTCGTGCTGTCGACCGCATCGGTCTGTTCGGCGGCAGCGACGATCGGAAACGTGAGCAGGAACCGGGCGCCGCCGGCGGGGGAGGTGCCGACTGACATGTCGCCGCGATGCGCCTTCACGATGCTGTAGGAGATGGAGAGCCCGAGACCGAGCCCGGTGCCCGCCGGCTTGGTGGTGAGGAAGGGCGTGAAGAGGCGCTCTTTCAGCTCTTGCGGAACGCCGGGCCCGCTGTCGTCGACGATCACCGCGACCGTCCCGTCGATCCGCTCGGTGGACAGCGTGATGCGCTTGACCGGCGCATCCGCCAACGCATCCTTGGCGTTCAGCAGGAGATTGATGAGCACCTGTTCAAGTTGGGTCTCGTTGCCTTCCACGATGACGTCCCCGGAGACCGGGGCGAAGACCGCGGTGATGCCGGCGAGCCGCAACGGATCCTGTACGAAGCGGAGCGCGTTCTCGATGACCCGATGGAGCGAACACGGCCGTCGGGGCGCCTCGCCGCCGCGGGCGAACACGCGCAGATGCGAGACGATGTCGGCGGCGCGACGCAATTGTCCCTGGGCCTCCTGGATCGACGCCAACAGTTGCTCCCGATCCACCTCACCGGCTCGTAGCGTGTCGCGCAGATTCCCCAAGTACAGCCCCACGTTGTTCAGCGGGTTGTTGAGCTCATGGGTGATCCCGGCGGCCAACTGCCCGAGCGTCGCGAGCTTCCCCGCGTGGATCAGCTCTTCCTGCTTGCGACGCAACAGGTGTTCGCGCTCGGCGGCTTGAGCCAGCAGCCTCGTACGTTGGTCGAGGAGCTCTTGGCGGGTATGGAGAAACGACACGATCAGCGCCCCGATGCCCGCGAAGAGGACGAGGCGGAAGAATTCGACGGGATCGGACAGATCGAACGAGTAGAACGGCGGGAGATTCGCGTACAGGGTCCCGATGGTGCCGATGACCAGGCTCAGCAGCCCGCCTTCCAATCGGCCGTACCAGGTGCTGAGCAGAAGGGCGAGGAAGAGAAAGATGAAGGTGGTGCTCTGGAGCGTCCCAAGGAACAGATGGGTCAAGCCCAGCGCAGCCACGGTCGCGAGCAGGGACAGACTTACACGCCAGACTGTCAAGCCCGAGACGAATCGCATTGGTGAATCGACTGTGTTTATACGCTGGTCGCTCAAGGAGGTACAGTCGGATGACGGCCCTGCTCCCTAGGGCCGTTTGCACTCCCTGACTCGGCTGGTGAGGAGACGGGACGACGGGGACCCGTCCTTCGAGACGGCGCGATCGATCATCCATGCTGCCATTCGTTGACTGCAAGCCGCCGATACCGTAGGATGATCTCACGTACTAGCCACGCGACCGTCCTATCTCGCGCTTCTCCGTTTCATTTCCTGCGCGCGATTCCTAGTCTCCGCCGCTTCTACGCGAAGATCCTTGGAGGTCCGGTCCGCACGCCCGCTGACGCGAGCGGACAGGCTCGGCGCTTTGCCGCCCGACTTGCTGCATGGGTCTTGCCAAGGCCACGAAAGCATCAAGTCCCGTAGCGGCTGATCGCTGATGGCCCGGTGGAGAGACTCCTAGGCAGTCGGACACGGTGCAAGCCGGCGAGGCAGTCGCCGGCAAGGAGGCCCGGATGGTGTGCCCTCGTTGTCATGGGCTGATGGTGAAGATCGATATCGAGGATGCCGGAGGATCGAGCTACCGCCTCTCAGGATGGCACTGCCTGTTATGCGGCAACGTCACCGAGACCGGGATCCAGGCCAATCGAAAATACCGTCAGGATCCCAGACGCAGCCGTGCTCGTCCCCACGGGACCGAATAAGCTGATGTCTGCTGGAGAGAGCGTTCGCCACCCATCGGTTGTCGGATTGCGGGGTCTCCCTTCGTGTTGACCATAGAAATGTGGCTGCTGGCGTTCGGCGGCACCCTCGTGCTCCTCTGGCTCACACTCCTGCTTGTCTACAGGCCTGGCAAGCGATAACGCGTCAACCCGGGCGATTTGCCCATGCGACGAGAGTTGGCCTTGGGCTTCTGCGCCACACACTTCCCGCCCATCTGCGGCAGTGGAATCAGGAGCCCGTTTTCACCAGTGCCGGCGGGAGGTAACCGGTTGTCTTCAGGGCCCCGTCGGTTGCCAAAGACGCTTGGTACGATCTCGAGGCGGATCTTCGACATGCTCCGATGGCAGAGAACTGGGATGGGATGGTTCTTCGCGATCGCTTTGGTCGGCTGCTCCAACGGTGACTTCACCCTCGAAGGGTGGACCGGGCGCCATCGAGATGAGTTACTAGGAACCTGAGGATCACCGACCAGCGAAATCTCGCTGGCACAGGGCGGTACCGCCATCGCCTATCGCAATCAATGGGCAAACGGCTACGCACACTACACCTGCCAGCGTGTCTTCTTCACGGACGCCGAAGGAACGATTCGTTCCTGGTCTGCTATCGATTGCTAGCCGGTTCGCGGGCAGCGAGGCGACCGCGGTAATCAGAATCCCTCCACCGAACCGTCATCACCGGACCCCTGGCCCATGCCCGGACTCGGCTCGGAGGTCGTCCTACATCTCCCCTGCTTGGATCGAGGCTCTTCCCCCATTCCAGCGGCATAGTTAAATAGACCGGTACACCTCGGTGGCGTCTGCTATGCGATGGACCGGGCGGCGAGAGAGCCTGAACATCGAGGACCGGCGACGCATGGGCCCGATCGGAACGGGGGCCGGGATCGGCCTCGGCGGGCTGATTCTCGTCGTCGTGGTCAGTGTGCTGACCGGAACCAATCCGCTTGCTCTCCTGAGCCTGGTCGAGACGGTCCAGCAGCCTTCGCCCTCGTCCTTCACCGAGCAGGCCGGCCAGCCGACCGACGAGCTCGGGCGCTTCGCCGCAGTCGTCTTGGCCGATACGGAAGAGACATGGAGGGGGCTCCTTCCCACACTCGGGCGACGGTACGAGGAGCCGCGGCTCGTCCTATTCAGCCAAGCCGTCTCTTCGGGCTGCGGGTTCGGATCCGCGGCTACGGGGCCCTTTTACTGTCCCAGGGATGCCAAGGTCTATCTCGACCTCTCGTTTTTCGACGAACTGGCGCGCCGATTCGGCGCACCGGGTGACTTCGCGCAGGCGTACGTCATCGCCCATGAAATCGGCCATCACGTCCAGCATCTCCTCGGGATTGCCGAGCGCGTGGCGGAGTGGCAGCGTCGTATGTCCGAGCGGGACGCGAAGGCGCTCTCCGTGCAGCTCGAGCTGCAAGCGGATTGCTTTGCGGGCGTCTGGGGATATCATGCGGCGCGGGATCGGAACCTCATCGAGCCGGGCGATTTCGAAGAGGGCCTCCGTGCCGCGGCGGCGATCGGCGATGATCGTCTGCAGCATCGCGTGCAAGGGTACGTGCAGCCGGAGACCTGGACCCATGGGTCTTCACACCAGCGGCAAACTTGGCTGCGAAGGGGCTTGGAGCGCGGTGATCCGGCCGCCTGCGACACCGTGGACCGGACAGCGATCGAGCCGGGCGGGGTCGGCTCTCCGGTTGAACCTTGCACGCTCCGCGCCTCCCATCTCCACGGCTGCGCTTTCCGCTCCGTTCTGGCATGATACGGCTTGAGGGCGAGCCCGTAAGTAACGCCTGAACTGCTCCACAATAGAAATAGCTGAGGACAAACATTAGCCGACGGCCGACCTCAGTATGGAAGTACGGCGTTGTCCTCATGGTGAGCATCGCCTCGCTGGCCATCCATGAAAGCCATGCAGAGGATGTAAGACTGATCAGCGTGAGCGCACGTGTCGGCTTTAGCGGACAAACGTTCTTGGGCAAGGAACAGAAACACAATTTCCAATTGTACGATCTCGCCGCCCTTTTCGACCTTCCTTGGGGCTGGCCGCTCGGCGAGACCGGGTGGGCGCTTAAGACGCGACTCATTACCAGCGGCGGCGCCCTCGTTGGCGCCGGTGACACCGGGTTCGTGGCTACGGTCGTTCCGGCTCTCGCCCTCACCGCATGGAATGGGGCGCTGTCTTTCGACGTGGGCGGCGGCGGCGCCGTCTTCACGAGGCAGAAGTTCGGGGATCAAGACTTCGGTGGCCCGTTTCAATTCGTTGCCACTGCCGGAATCGCGTTGAATCCCTCGGCACACGCGCATCTCGGGCTTCGTCTCCAACATTTTTCCGATGCGGCTCTGTACAAGGGAGGACTCGGCGTGGACCTGTATCTCGTCGAGATCGGCTATCGATTTTGAGGCGTGACGCGCCTTGGTGAGTGGCGGAAGACTCAGCGGCAGAGGTGCCGAGCAAAGCCTCGGACCATGGTCGGGCTCAGAAATCGCCGTGCGGGTAATGAGCGGCGCTATCCAGGACCCTGAGAAACTGCTTCACATCGAGCGGCTTTCGGAGAAAGGCATAGGCTCCGGCCCCAAACGCCGCATCCTCGACCACATCGGTCACATCGGCGGTCACAATCACTACCGGAATCCGGTGTCCCTTGTCTCGGAGACGCCGAATCAACTTGATTCCGTCTTCTCCCGGCATCCGCACATCAGCCACGATCGCGTCGCACTGATAGTCGTCGAGGTAGGTCGAGCTCTCCGCCAGGTTCGTAGCGGTATCGACGTGAAAGGTCGGACGATGAATGGCGATCAGCTCGGGAATGGCCACGAGCGTTGCCGCGTCATCATCGATGACAAGGACGCGCCGTGTTGACGGCGACGGGTGCGCACTGGTCACGGACATGGGATGGACAATAGCACAGTCACGGCCGATAAATCTCTCTGAAGTATCAGAGCCTGCTCTGTGCATCGACCTCCGGCAGGCACACCATGCCTTTGTCGGCTTCCGCGTGATGATCGCACCTACGGAGTACGGTTCCTGGATCGCTGCTCGCCGTGCGTCTGGACTTGCCGATTATTTCGCTTGCACCCCTAAGTCCGGCGGCAGAGAATGGCGCAATGGCGGTGCTCTTGGCGGTGCCGCGATGGTGAAAGCTCAGGTAACGGTCAAGGCGAGCCCGGAGACGTGAAGACGAAGCGTACCAACAGGCAAGGCCTGACGCAGGCCTCTGCACGGATCGCCAAAGCCATTGGTCTTCCCGAAATTATGGCGATCGTCCGCACCTCGGCACGAGACATGACCGGTGCAGACGGAGTGACGTTCGTGCTTCGAGAAGTCGATCAGGTCTACTATGCAGACGAGTCGGCAATTCGGCCTCTGTGGAAAGGACAGCGGTTTCCGATCTCGGACTGTATTTCAGGCTGGAGCATTCTCAATCGGTGTCCGGTAACGGTCCCGATTCTAGAAAACGACCCGAGAATCCCGCTGGACCTCTACCGCACTACATTCGTAAAGAGCCTCGCGATCGTTCCGATTGGGATGGAAGTCCCTATCGGAACCATCGGCGCCTATTGGGCGATTCGTCATCAGGCCACAGAAGGAGAAGTTGCGATCCTCGAGGGCCTGGCACAATCCACGTTTACAGCCATCGTTCGACTGCGCGACCTGGCCTCCTCGGATTAACAATAGTGACGAGAGAGAGTGAAACCCCAATCTGCGTTTTCTCTTAGACCTCCCGCCCCTCGCTAGAATCGTCTATCTTTCGTCCTGGCCTCAGGTTCTCCAGATTCGTCCCCTGGGACCTTCGGTGCGGTCCCTTCTGCGGCCCTTTCTTTTGAACAATCATTGGAGTCTTGAAGAACCCAAGCGGACCTTGGGTGCAAGAACGGGCGGAAGGCATCCCGGTTGCCGTGTTCTACCAAGCGGCGGGCCAGGCGCCAATCGGGAAGGCCTTTAGATCGACTGGTGACGGCGGTATTCGTGGTCTTGGACGACGACTATTTGGAGAAACAATCGGGCAAAAAGCCCCGACACGCGCTGAAAATGGAGTGAGGAAGGGTATGGTGCCGAGGGACAGAATCGAACTGTCGACACCAGCCTTTTCAGGGCTGTGCTCTGCCAACTGAGCTACCTCGGCACGCTCATGGCTTCACGTGGAGGGTGCACCTTACCTCAAGGGCTTCGATTGGGTCAAGATCACTGCAGAATTCGCGCTCCATGTCATGCCGAGCCCCCGCGTTCGTGGTTACCAATGGTGCGTTCTTCCCAAATGGCGCATGGATGTTTATCGCAGCCATGAAGCCGACGCCACACGGTCCAGCCCGTCAGTACGACGGGGGATCTGGGGCGGCAGAGGCACCATCTTCAGCAAGGAGGCGGTCATGACCCCGACGGGATTGCAGCCACACGTCGAGATCCGGCGAAGCGGCCAGCGGTTTCAGACACAGCGCAGTTGGCTGGATTCGCATCACAGCTTCAGCTTCGGCGGCCACTATGATCCTCGCAACACGCCTCATGGTCTGCTGCTCGTGAGCAATGACGACGTGGTGCGGCCGAACACGGGATTCCGGACACACCCGCATCACGATATGGAAATCGTGGCCTGAGTGCTCGACGGCGAGCTCGAGCACAAAGACTCCGAGGGCAACAGAAGGCTCATCCCAAGAAGACCTGAATACCTCGAGGCGTCTTGAGGACCTCGAAAAAGGGGAGGAACATGGCGACCGGAAGCGATCACGCGCATCATGAGCATGGAGATCAGCGGCACCACGCCAGGGTGGACGAGCGCAGATCCCTCAACCGCCTCGCGGTGTCGGCCACGATCCACTGCCTGACCGGCTGCGCGATCGGCGAGGTGCTGGGGATGGTGATCGGGACGGCGTTCGGCTGGGCCAATGCCGCGACCGTCGCCTTGTCCGTCGCGCTGGCCTTTTTCTTCGGCTACGCGATGACGCTCTGGCCGCTCCTGGGCGCCGGGATGGCGTTCAAGGCGGCGGTGGGCCTGGCTTTGGCCTCCGACACCCTCTCGATCACCGTGATGGAAATCGTGGACAATGCCGTGGTGCTGGCGATCCCGGGCGCGATGAATGCGGGGCTGGGCAGCCTGCTGTTCTGGGGAAGCCTTGCGTTCTCGCTGGTCGTGGCCTTCGTGGCCGCGCTGCCGGTGAATCGCTGGCTCATCAGCAAGGGGCGCGGCCATGCCTTGGTCCACGCCCATCATTGACCAGAAAGACCGCTTCGCTGGTGGCATTGAAGGAAGGATTTATCGGAGCGCCACCAGCCGTCGTCTTCCATCATCAAACGCCGTCTCCCTAATCTCTAATCGGAGAGCAAATCCTCCGGCCTGAGTCCATCCATCCTTGGCACCGAGCCCGATCCGCTTCCGTACGATGCATCTGGATCATTCCCAAAATGAGGCAGCCGGCTCATTGTTCCTCGGGCACGCCTGATCGAACATGTAACTGCAGGGTCAGATTCTCCCATCAAGATCCCGGTGGGGTGGTGCATGAGCGAGGATTTCGACCCAAAGAGGGGAAGGAGGGTCGGGGTGCGCGATGTGGATCATCCAGGACGTCAGGCGAACGGCGGCGATCCTGCTGGCCCTAACGGGCCTCACCGCGGGGGCACTGGGCTGTTCATGACGCTCGATTTCACCAAGGACTCAGCGGAACCCCCTCACGATGATGAGCCCGTTGATGCGTCACGTGATTTGGTGCGACATGCACCCGGATGTGAAGGGGGAACTCTTCATCATCGAGCGTCGCGGGGGATGACGGATGGACCGACTCACCGAAAGGAGGTGACGCTCGGAATCGCGGGGAGAGGTGGCGTGTAGAAGGGGGCGTAAGAGGAGGCAGTGAGCCATGTGCCTAAGAATTCAGGAGGTCGATCATGAAGATCAGAGGACACACAACTACATTATTAGCGGTTCCGATTGTGCTGGCGGCGATGACATTGCCGGGCGGAACGGACGATTTGTATGCCCAAGCGCCCGGGATGGGAGCGGCGCGCCAGCGGCTGGAGATCACGATCAAAGACCGGCAGCATGGGTATGAAACCGCGGGCTTCACCATGCCGTCACACGAGACGACCATCGTGATTCGCAACGAGGACAACGTCACCCATGGGTTCGCCTCGACGCTGTTCAAAGATGTCGATGTCCGCATGGAAGGCGGAACCGAGGTCCGTGGGAAGCACGTCAGGTCGTTCCACGTGGATCCGGGAAAGATCATGACGCTCCGCTTCGCGACCGCACCGTCGAAATTTGATCCTGCCACCGGCGTCGCGGAGAGTGTGCGTCACGCAATCTGGTGCGACATTCACCCGGAAGTGAAAGGAGAGGTGTACGTCATTGAAACCAGAGGCGAGATCGGCGGCGGCTGATCGCACCGTTCGCCTCCAGCTGGAAGGATTCACACCATGACCGGCTCGAGGCCATCCCATCTCACGAGGGGCTTGGCGGCCGCGGCCCTGGTCGGCGCGCTAGGGCTTTGGAGCCCGACCGGGGCTGCGGAGTTTCACTTTGTGGTCCAAGACATCGAGGACAAGCGGGCGGTGTGGGTCCCGCAGGACGTGGTGATTCACCGGAGCACGGAGATGCAGGACGGTGTGGCCTTCGTGTTGGAGAATCCGACGGATCGCACTCATGCCTTCGCTGCCTATGGACTGTTCGAGGAGGTCATGACTGCGGGCGGGGAAGTTACACGCAAGCCGCTACGGGTGAACGTCACACCGGAGGACGTGGTGCGGGTGCAGATCAGCACGGCTCAGTTCGAAGCCATTGCCGGGGTTCTGATCGGCACACAAGGGTTCCCATTTTTCTGCCCACTGCACAAAGGCGATGCCCATCTGGGAGGCACGATTTACGTCGTCCCATAGGGGGCGTTCCATCGGGTTGGACCGCTGAAGGAGACCGAACGAATGAGGGCCGCATGAACAGATTCTCCAGCCGGATTTCAACCGTCAGCTTTCTTCTGATGATGGCAGGGAGCTGTTCGGTGCCTTCAACGGGTCTGGCCAAGGAACTGCGCTTTGTCATCCATGATCTCGAAGGCAGCGCGGCGGCCTGGTCCCCCCGCGAGGTGGTCATCCACCGGAATTCGGATCTCGACGAGAAGCTCGTATTTGTCCTAGAGAATCCGACAATGCGCACGCATGTGTTTGAAGCGCCGGGGCTGCTCGAGCAGATTGAAGAAGGACCCGAGGTGGCGGCTGTGAAGCCGTTACGGGTCTACGTGACCTCCGGGGAGATCGTGCGAGTCCGGGTCAGCACAGAACAGTTGAAGCACGCGCGGGCAGTGCACTTCTATCAGTTCTTCTGTCCGTTGCACGGACCAGAGCAGGAACTACGGAGCACGGTCCGCGTGGTTCCATGATGCCGGAACGCGCAAGCGATCATGTCAGGTATGAGATTCAAGATCTCATTGATTCGGTTCGCGCTGGCTGCGCTCGCGCCTATCATCCTCTTCAGTCCGCCATTAGACGTCAGCGGTGAGACCTGGTTGCCTGAAGGGTGGATCGACAAGCTGAGCGGCTTCGTCCTGATCCAGAGGGGGATTGAGCGGGAGGGCTCGTTTGAGCCCTATCTCGGGCAACTGCTGCTTGTGCGGCACACGTTGCGAAGGCAGGAGCTCCATGGAGCGTATGTGGCCCTGAACCGATTCATGGAAATGCTGGAGACCCGTGAGGCTGGGATCAGACCTGAAGTTGCAGAAGCCATCTGGGACTTTTGCTACCAGGCCACCCCAACGGCGTTTCATGATGAGCAGCGGCATAAGCGGCGGTGGGATCAGACCGTGGAGTGGGAGCAATTTTTTTGGGAGGAATGATCACAATGGAAGAGGCAGCGAGAGCGGGGTAGAAACCCCATAGAGGTGCAACATGACAGAGGGACCTGAGGTCGGGACCATGACGAGAGACGTTACGGGTACCACGCGGGATGCATTCCGGCAGGAGTTTTCACCAGGCCTAGCCGGTGTGCCGGCCGCCAGGTCCTCCATCAGCTTTGTGAATGGCCAGACGGGTCTACTCGAATATCGGGGCATTCGAATCGAAGAGCTGGCGGAACGCAGTTCCTTTCTGGAGACGACCTACCTGCTGCTCTACGATCAGCTCCCGGATCAGGCTGAACTGGACCGGTTCACCGCCGATGTGACGCAGCACCGGCGTATCAAATATCGGATTACGGACCTCATCAAGTGTCTCCCGGAGCACGGACGTCCAATGGATGCGCTCCAAGCGGCCGTGGCGGCTCTGGGGATGTTCTATCCGGCTAGAAACGTCTTGGATCGCCAGGTGCAATACTGGTCGGCTGTCCGATTGATCGCCAAGGTCCCCACGATTGTGGCCGCCTATCACCGGCTCCGACGGGGCGACGAGCAGATCCAGCCTCGCGATGACTTGGACCATGCCAGCAACTTTCTTTACATGCTGACCGAGAAAGGACCGGACCCTTTGGCCGCGAAAGTGCTGGACACCTGCCTCATCCTTCATGCTGAGCATACGATGAATGCGTCCACGTTCAGCGGCATGGTGTCCGCCTCCACGCTGACCGATCCTTATACCGTCGTCTCCTCGGCCATCGGCACCCTCAAAGGACCGCTGCACGGAGGAGCCGCTCAAGAGACCGTGGAGATGTTGGAGGAGATCGGATCCGTGGGCAATGTCCGGCCATACATCAAGCAGAGGCTTGCCGCAAAGCAGAAGCTCATGGGATTTGGTCATCGCCTTTACAAGGTGAAAGATCCGAGAGCCATCATCCTTCAAAAGCTGGCGCAGCAGCTCTTCGCACAGTCTGGGCGTTCTCACTCTACAGGCTGGCCGAAGAGGTCGAGCGTGTGGGAGAGGAATTGCTGGCGGGGAAAGGCATCCACGCCAACGTGGATTTCTACTCCGGAGTGCTCTACAAAACGATGGGCCTCGATGAAGACTTCTTCACGTGTGTGTTTGCGATCGCGCGCGTGAGCGGCTGGTTGGCGCACTGGCTGGAACAGATCAAGGACAACAAGCTCTTCCGCCCGGACCAGATCTATGAAGGACAGCATGGCCGAGTCTATGTCCCTATCGAGCGCCGGCTGGGAGCGCTGTAAGAGGTTGTTGGCGCCGTACACCTTGGCGCATGTACCGCGCCCAAACGAGGGAGGGCATCATGCGAAAGGCAGAAGACAAAATAACAATGAAATCCGAAGAGAAGATTGAGGAGATACCACCGTACGAAAAGCCGAGCCATTGTCTGCTCTGCGGGCAGATCGGGCCACCCTTGTTGTATGGGCATTGGATCTGTGACCATTGCAAAAACGTGGTCCAAGCAGAAGCTGTGGCGAAAAGGCGACAGGCCGTGAAAGAGGGTGGCGGGCCTTCTGCGCTGTAGCGGAGATCAAGGCCTGGGCTCCTTAGACATCGGAGCCATGCAACGATCGTAACGGTGACGAACCATGAAGCGACACACTCACCTTCCCCGGATGAAGCTCTTGATGCCGTGCTATATGGGCCAGAAAGGATTGGATTGAGACCCGGCAGGGGCTTGGGCATCGAGATCCGTTTTCCCGCTGGCGGACGTTTTTCAGTCGCCCCCATCTACAGGCCAGGTGTTCCAGTCGAATTGGGACATTTGGCTTCGCAACCGGGACTCACGAGACGAACCTTGCAGACCATACCTTTCGAAAACTGCAACACGGATTCGGCGCTTTCTGCGTTGTATGTGCCGCCTTACACTGGAAAGACCACTGCAATCGCGTCGGGCTGCTTGACGCTCCGTTGATGCGGGCGGTATTCTCCAGTGGCCGACGATCGGAGGAGCGATGGACGCAGATCGCGCGAAGGAACCTACGGACGGTGTGGACCAGCCCGCCGATGAAGCCGCAGCGACGCCGGTTCCGGAGTACGTCCAAGAACTGGTGAAGAAGGCGCGGGCGGCCTCAGGGCGCCTCGCGTCGCTGTCGACCGCGGTGAAGAATCAGGCGCTGCGGGCGATGGCCGACGGCTTGGACGCCAAGGCCGACGACATCCTGACCGCCAACGCCGAGGACGTCGAGGCGTTCGGCACCGGCAAGGCCAAGCAGGCGATGGCGGATCGCCTCCGACTCACGACGGCGCGCATCGCCGAAATGGCCTCGGCGATCCGGGAGATCGCCGCCCTTCCGGACCCCGTCGGACAGACCATCAAGACATGGCGGCGCCCGAACGGCATGCAGGTGAGCCGAGTCCGCGTCCCGATCGGCGTCATCGGCATCATCTATGAGTCCCGCCCGAACGTCACGGCCGACTCCGCGGCCTTGTGTCTCAAATCCGGCAACGTGTGCGTCCTGCGCGGCGGCTCGGAGGCGATTCGCTCGAACACGGCGATTGCCGGGGTGCTGGCCGAAGCGGCCGAGCAAGCCGGCGTCCCGGCCGGTGCGATCACCTTCATCGAGCGCACCGATCGCGAGGTCGTCACCGAGCTCCTCAAGCAGGATCAATTCATCGACCTCATCATCCCGCGGGGCGGGGAGTCGCTGATGAAGACGGTGACCGAGCAGTCCCGGATCCCCGTCATCAAGCACGACAAAGGTGTGTGCCACATTTATGTCGACGCCGATGCCGACGTCGCGATGGCGAAGAAGGTGTGCGTCAATGCCAAGGTCCAGCGGCCCTCCACCTGCAATGCCATGGAAACCCTCCTCGTCCATCAGATGGCGGCGCGGTCGGTTCTGCCCGAGTTGATCGCCGAATTGACCGCCGCAGGGGTCGAGGTGCGCGGCTGCCCGAAGACCCTGCAAGTCTGCCCCGACATCAAGCCGGCGGCCGACGACGACTACGGCCGTGAATTCCTGGCCCTCGTCCTCGCGGTGAAGATCGTCAAGAACCTGGAAGAGGCGATGGAGCATATCGCCCGCTATGGCTCCCGCCACACGGAAGCGATCATCACGAACGACTACGGGCGGGCGTTGCGGTTCGTCCGCGAGGTGGACGCCAGCGCTGTCCTCGTCAATGCGTCCACCCGGTTGAACGACGGCAACCAATTCGGCCTCGGCGCCGAGATCGGCATCAGCACGACCAGGATCCATGCCCGCGGACCGATGGGGCTCGAGGAGTTGACCTGCTCGAAATTCGTCGTCCTCGGAAGCGGCCAGATCAGGGAGTGAGGGAAGAGTAAGGTTGAGGCTAAGGCTAAGGCTGAGGGAATTCCCGGACGAGACAGTCGGGAGGAAGATGGTTGCGCCGCCTTACATCCGAACCTCAACCTCAGCCTTAACCTTAACCTCTCTCCACGTGCCTCAACCTGAGCCTCAACCTTAACCTTTCCCTGTGCTCCAGGCCTTTCTCGCCAGACCCGGCTCTCTGTCCTTTCCCTCGAACCTGGCGTACGGTCAGGACCTCGCGGCGGCCGGCGGGCGTGCGGTGCGTCTGCCGACCGGACATCTCCTGTATTATGGACGTCATGGCCGCCGGATTCTGGCTACGGACCCCGACGGGAACCCGCTGCACGAATGCGAGTGGGAGACCGAGGGCGGATCCATCCATCTGCGCCGGGCGAGGCTCTATTTGGATTGGGGGCGGTGGGTCGGGGTGCGATCCGGCGGCCTGGTGAATACCACTGTCCTCGATCTGTCGCGCAAGCCGGGGTGGCAACGTCTGAAGGCCGACGATCTGCGCGGCATGGCGGCCCAGGCGCTGCATGTGCCCATGGAGGAGGTGCGCTTCTTCTATGGGGATGAGGACCTCGTGATCGATTCCCGGGGCCGCGCCACGATCCGGCACAAAAAAGATGCATTCTACGTGCTCGAGGACGGCACCTTCGACCGGGCGACGTTCATGGCCTGTATGGGCGCGATGCACTGGAGCCGGATCGACTTTCTCCCGGTCGTCGAGCTGTTTCAGTCCTTGCTGCCCGGGACCGGTTCCGCCGCGTTCGAATTGATTCGCGGGCTGTACGACGATCAGAACGCGGGCCGGGAGCCGCTGCCGCTGCGTTATCGCGGCATCCCGACGTATCCGTCCGAGGCCGCCTACCGTCTCTTCAGTTCATTCTTCGTGCCGTCCGCGCCCGGCGGGCAATCGCCTTTCCCCGTGTTCATGGATCCGACTCGGTCCCACGAGGTCACGTGGCTCCCGTCCCCGCAGCCGCCCCGGCGGTATCTCGATGCCGGCCGGCGCCTATGTGTGACGATCCAGGGCGAGACGGCGCTCAAAGCCACGCTCGCGGACGACCCCACAGGACTGAGCTACACCAACGTGGAACGGGCGGCGTTCCCGCCGTGCGGGCGGGCTCTGGGGGTCCGTGGCCCCTCGCTCATCCTCAAGGACGGCGATCGTGTCGCCGAGCTGCCGCTCAGCCCCGCGTGGGGCTCGCTGCGAGACGTCTCGACGCTCCCTCGGACGGCGTTCCCTCCTGGCGGGACGGAGCCCGTGTTGGAATGGCGCACCCTGTTTCGAGACGGCCCGCCTGCGGTCACGCCGGCCGAGGCGTTTTCCGCCGTCCTGCTGTACCCCGAGGACGACACGGAGATCGATGAAGCCGCGAGCCAACCGTTCGTCACCGACTATCTCGAGGACCTTTTCGAAGAACACCCGGACCTCGCCCAGCGTGTTCGTCAGGCGCGGGACGTCTTGGTGGACAACCTCGACGCGGGCCTTCGTGCCTGCATCGACCTGAGCCGCCCGGCAGCCGTGACGGTGCTCTATACCCGTCCGGGATTGGCCCAGAAGCAGGCGCAAGCATTGTGGAACGATGCAGCCGGCCGGCAGCGGCTTCCGGACCTCCGCCGCATCACGCTTCTCCCCGCGGCACCCGCGCCCGCTGAACGCGGACCGACCTACGACCTGGTGTATCGTTGGCTTCCGTTTGCCGACTTTACCCGACCGGCGCACCTCGAGGACCGGGTGCGGGAGCTTGCCGGCGTGCTCCGGCCGGGCGGGCTGGCTTTCCTCGTCGGACCCGAGTCGATCAAGTCCTCGTTCGGGCCGGCAGGCCTCCATGTCCTCACGGCGAGCCCCGTGAGCGCCCTCCCGACGTTTCAGATGCATCGCACGATCCTGCCGCAGGCCCGTCTGAGGGTCGGGCTCACCCTCTTTCAGGTCGCCAAACCACGCGCCGCCTCGACTTGACACCTCTTTCACCAGTCGATAAGATGCGTTCGCCTTTAACGCTCATCCGGTGAGGTGAGCAAGGAGTTCGGGTCATGCCAAGGGGCGGGCGTCCGTCGTCCTCATCGCAACCTTCTCCTCACCGGGAGAAGGTTTTTTTATGCCCTCTTTGGCCCAAGGGAGAGTAACTGGGGAATTGAGTAATGGAGTCATTCAACGTTCCGGGTTACTCACTTACTAAATTACACATTTACCCCTACTTAGGTTATGGACAAGCAGCAAAAGCTGGTCATGGATGCGAACGACGTCGGCCGCGCGCTGACCCGGATCGCGCATGAGATTCTCGAGCGCAACAAGGGGACGGAGCAGTTGGCGCTCGTCGGGATCCGGACCGGCGGCGTGTACTTGGCGCATCGGCTGGCGAAGCGCATTTACGACATCGAGCAGATCCAGGTTCCGATCGGGGACCTCGACATCACGCTGTACCGGGACGATCTGGCGATCCGAAAGGATCAACCGATCCTGAAGAAAACGAGCATCCCGTTCGATGTGTCCGGCCGCAAGATCGTGCTCGTGGACGACGTCTTCTTCACGGGCCGGACGGTCCGGGCCGCGATGGACGGCCTGATGGATCTCGGACGGCCGGCGGAGATCCAGCTCGCCGTGCTCGTGGATCGCGGGCATCGCCAGTTGCCGATCCGCGCGAACTACATCGGGAAAAACGTGCCCACATCGAGAGACGAAGTCGTGCAGGTGTTCCTGGAGGAGGAAGGGGAGGAGGATCGCGTCGTCATTCTGAAGGACGCCCAAGACCCAGTGGGAGGGGCCGTATGAGCTTCAAACACAAGCATCTCACCAGCATCGCCTCTCTGACCGCCGAGGACATCATGCTGATCCTGGACACCGCCGACTCCTTCAAAGAGGTCAGCGGCCGGGAGATCAAGAAGGTGCCGGCGTTGCGCGGGAAAACGGTCGTGAACCTGTTCTTCGAGCCGAGCACCCGGACGCGGACGTCCTTCGAGTTGGCCGCCAAACGGCTGAGCGCCGACGTCATCAACTTCTCGCCCTCCGCCAGCAGCGTGGTGAAGGGGGAGACCTTGCTCGACACGGCGCGAAACATCGAAGCCATGCAGGCGGACATCATCGTCTTGCGCCATTCGGCGGCGGGGGCGGCCGACACGCTCGCGCGGGGCGTGAAATCCTCGGTCATCAACGCCGGCGACGGCTGGCACGAGCATCCCAGCCAAGCGCTCCTGGACCTGTTCACGCTCCGGGAAAAACAGCTCACGTTCAAGGGGCTGACGGTCGCGATCGTCGGGGACATCGCCCACAGCCGGGTGGCCCGGTCGAACATCTATGCCTTGACGACGCTCGGCGCCCGCGTCCGCGTGGTCGGCCCGCCCACGATGATCCCGGCCTGCTTGGACCGTCTCGGGGTCGAGATCTACTCGGACATGGACCGGGCGCTCGAGGACGTGGACGCGATCATGATGTTGCGCCTGCAGCTCGAACGGCAGGGTCGGGCGCTGTTCCCGAGCATTCGCGAATACTCGCGCCTCTACTGCCTGACGCCGGAACGGGTGCGGCTGGCGAAACCCGGCGCCGTGATCATGCACCCCGGCCCGATCAACCGCGGCGTCGAAATCGCCTCGGAGGTCGCCGACAGCTTTTCCTCGGTCATTCTGGACCAGGTGACCAACGGGGTGGCGGTGCGGATGGGGATTCTCTATCTGCTGTCGGGAGCGGCGGCATGACCCTCTCGGGAAAGACCCACACCCGACCGGCATGCGACGACTTCTTCGGAGCGTAAAGGACGGCCATGACAATCCTCATACAGGGCGGCCGCGTGATCGATCCCGGCCGATTCGACGGCATCGCGGATGTGCTGATCGACGACGGGAAGATCGTCGCGGTCGGCCGGAACATGACCGCGGAGCACAAGGCGCGGGCGAAGTCCGGACAGACGATCGACGCCCGGGACAAGCTGGTGCTGCCGGGGTTCATCGATCTGCACGTGCATCTGCGAGAGCCGGGGTTCGAGTACAAGGAAACGATCCTCACGGGAACCGCGGCGGCCGCGGCAGGCGGGTTCACCTCGGTCTGCTGCATGCCAAACACGAACCCCGTCAACGACAGCCAAGCCGTCACCGAGTTCATCCTCGACCAGGCTCGGGCGGCCGGGCAGGCGCGGGTCTATCCCATCGGGGCCATCACGAAGGGCTCGGAAGGCAAGGAACTGGCGGAGATCGGCGATCTCCACCGAGCGGGCTGCGTCGCCATTTCCGACGACGGCCGCCCGGTCATGAACAGCCTCGTCATGCGGCGGGCGATGGAGTACGCGCGGGCGTTCAACCTCCCGGTGATCGATCATTGTGAAGACCTGCACCTGGCGGAAGGCGGCTGCATGAACGAGGGGCTGGTCTCGACCCAACTCGGCCTGCAGGGCATCCCGGCCGCGGCCGAGGACGTGATGGTGGCCAGGAATCTGGCGCTCGCCGAGCTGACCGGCGCGCGGCTGCACCTCGCCCACGTCAGCACGGCCGGGTCCGTCCGCATGGTGCGCGAGGCGAAAGCTCGGGGGATCCGCGTGACCGCCGAAGCCTGCCCGCACCACTTCACGTTGACGGAAGAGGCGGTGCGCGGCTTCAACACGATGGCCAAGATGAATCCGCCGCTCCGGACCTGGGAGGACGTCCAGGCGATCAAGGACGGGCTCAAGGACGGAACCATCGACGTCATCGCCACGGACCACGCGCCGCACGCGGTGCAGGAAAAGCAGCAGGAGTTCGCGGCCGCTCCCAACGGCATCGTCGGCCTCGAGACCGCCTTGCCGCTGACGCTGGCCTTGGTGGAGGAAGGCGTCTTGTCGTTGGAGGCCGCCGTCGCGAAGCTGACGACGGCCCCGGCACGCGCGTTCGGCCTGGACCGAGGCACGCTCGCACCCGGCGCCGACGCCGACGTGACGATCGTGGATCAGCAGGCGACCTGGGAGATCGATCCCGCCCGTTTCCGCTCGAAGAGCCGGAACACGCCGTTCGCCGGATGGAAGGTCAAAGGGCGGGTCCTCGTGACGCTCGTCGGCGGGAGCGTAGTCTATCAGTCCGCCTGACGGATGGAGGCGGTGCGCACGGGGCGAGACTGGCGCCTGGTCTGGTACAGCATGGAACTGATCGCGCTCAGCCTCTGGATCGGCGGGTTGGTGGTGATCGTCGCCGCGGTGATTCCGGCGGTCTTCAACTCCTTCGGCATGGAGCCGGGCGGCCGGTTCCTCACGCGCGCGTTCGACGGGTACAACCGGGTGGTGCTGACGGCCGCCGGCCTGTTACTCGTGAGCGCCGTCGTACGGCATCTCGCCGCCGACGGCGTGCTCGAGCGCCTGTCACGGACGGAGGCCGTGCTCTCGGTGCTGATGGTGATGATTGCGACCACGATCATTTTCGTTCTCGAACCGGCCTCGGTGCGGTTGCAGGAGCAGGCCTTTGCCGTGAAAGAGGAGGCCGCGCGCAAGGCCGCCTACGACGCCTTTTTCCGAAGCCATACGCTGGTCCGCGTACTCTACCTCGCGAACTTGGCCCTCGGCGTGGCCCTGATTCCCGTGAAGCTGAAAGCCTGGCTGCGGGCAAGAAAGGAGGTCGTGTGAACAAGGCGATTCTCGCGCTCGCAGACGGCACGGTCTTCGAGGGCACGGCGCTCGGGTTCCAAGGGGAAACGGTCGGGGAGGTCGTCTTCAACACCGCCATGACCGGCTACCAGGAAATCCTCACCGATCCTTCCTATAAAGGACAGATCGTGACCATGACGTGCCCGCACATCGGCAACTATGGAGTGACCCGTGCCGATGTGGAGTCACGGCGGGTCTGGGCCGAGGGGTTCGTCGTCAAGGAGTCGAGCCGGCGGCCGAGCAATTGGCGGGCCGAACAGGCGCTGGACGACTACCTGCGCGAGGCCGGGGTCGTCGGCATCCAAGGGCTGGACACCCGGGAACTGACCCGGCATCTCAGGGACCATGGCTCTCAGCAGGGCTGCATCTCGCACGTCGAAGGCGATCCTGAGCGTGTAATCGAGAAAGCCCGGCAGGCGCCTGCGATCGTCGGGCGCGACCTGGTCGCGGAGGTGACCTGTGCGGCCCGCTACGACTGGACGGAGAGCTCGGCCCCCTGGCAACCGGGCATCGAGGGAGCCGAAGCCAAGATGACTCGGCAGCCGCGGTTCCGCGTCGTTGCGTACGACTTCGGGACCAAACAGAACATCCTGCGCCGGCTCGTCGACGTCGGGTGCGCCGTCACGGTCGTCCCGGCCTCGACGCCCGCCGACGCCGTCCTGGGCTTGAAGCCGGACGGGATCGTGCTCTCGAACGGCCCCGGCGACCCGGCGGGTGTTCCGTATGCCGTCCAGGCGGTACAGGCCTTGATCGGTCGGACGCCGATCCTCGGCATCTGTTTGGGCCATCAGATCCTCGCGCTCGCGATGGGGCTCCCGACGTACAAGCTCAAGTTCGGACATCATGCGGCCAACCATCCGGTCATGGACCTCCGCACGCGCACGGTGGAGATCACCTCACAGAACCACAACTTCGCCGTGCAGGTCGCCGGCGTGTCCTCGACGGCGGCCCGTCCGCCGGTCCTCGACACCCCGCTCGGCCGGGTGGCAGTCAGTCACGTGAGCCTCAACGACGAGTCCATCGAAGGCTTCGTCTGCCTCGATCAGCCGGTCCTGTCCGTCCAATATCACCCCGAGGCGTCGCCGGGACCGCACGATTCCGCGTATCTGTTCGAACAATTCGCCATGATGATGGAGAAGGGGCATGCCTAATCGAATCAGGATCGGGGCGCTCTGCGTCCTGCTCGCGGCGGGCAGTCTGCTGTCCGGGTGTATTACGATCAATCTCCTGCCGCAACCCGGCCCGCTCGAGGAAAAGCGACTCAGCGGGAAGGGCGACGACAAGGTCCTGCTCGTCGAGCTCTCGGGACTGATCAGCTCCCGTGACGCCGAGGGTCTCGTCCAGCACCCGAACATGGTCGCGCAGATCAAGGAGGAGCTGGCCCGGGCGGCGGAGGACCCGAAGGTCAAGGCCGTCGTGCTCCGGGTCAACAGCCCCGGGGGGACGGTCACGGCCTCCGACATCATCTATCACGAGTTGCGCGCCTTTCGGGAGAAACGGAAGATCCCGGTCGTCGCGTCGATTATGGACGTGGGCGCTTCCGGTGGGTACTATGTCGCTATGGCCACCGACAAGGTGGTGGCGCATCCCTCGTCGGTCACGGGCAGCTTGGGGGTCATCATGGTGACCTTCAATGCGCGCGGGCTCATGGAAAAAATCGGGTTGGAGGCGACCGCCGTGACGTCGGGGCCCCGGAAAGACATGGGCTCGCCGTTCCGGCCGATCACCGACGATGAACGCGCGATTTTTCAGGGCGTCATCATGTCCTTCTACGACCGGTTCCTTGCGGTGATCAAGGACGGGCGACCGAATTTGACCGCCGAGCAGATCCGGAAGTTCGCCGACGGGCGGATCTATTCGGGTGAGCAGGCGGCCGCCCTGGGGTTGATCGACGGGATCGGCTATCTGGACGACGCGATCGAGGTTGCGAAGCGTGAAGCCGGGCTCCGGGAGGCGCGCGTCGTCACCTACCGGCGTCCCGGTGAGTACCGACACAATATTTATTCGACGTTCCTCGGCGGGGGCGGCGGGGCCTTGTCCTCGTTGGCGGCTCTCGATGTCATGGGGATGTTCCGGGGCGGCACGCCGCAGTTCATGTACCTCTGGATGCCATGACCGGTCGCCTTATGCACGTGCTCGATGGACCAGGCACAGGACCGACATGACGATCTGGCCCGCCTGTTGGCCGTTCCGGTGACCCGTCGGACGGTGCTCGCCTGGTCTGCGCTGGCGGCGGCCTGGCTCGTCGTGCCCGGCTGCGTCCGCGCCCCGGGCACGGCACGGGATCAGCTCATCTTCATTTCCGAGGAAAAAGAAATCGCCATGGGCGTGAAGGCGTTCCACGAAGTCCTGCGCCAGGCGCGCCTGAACGAAAATCCCGAGATCAACGAGATGGTCCACCGCGTCGGCGAGCGGATCGCGGCGGCGGCCAACAAGCCCGAGTACCACTGGGAGTTCGCCGTCATCCAGGACGATCGCATGGTCAACGCGTTTGCGCTGCCGGGGGGGAAGGTCGCGGTCTTCACCGGCATCTTGAAGTACACCAAGACCGAAGCCGGGCTTGCGACCGTCATGGGTCACGAAGTCGCGCATGCCCTCCAACGGCACGGCGCGGAGCGGGTGAGCCGTAGCATCCTCGAAGGCATCGGGCAACTCGGCGCGATCGCGGGCGCGGCGGCCGGCCATGTCGACCCCGGCGTCGCTATGGGCGCCATGAGCGCCTACGGCATCGGCGTGTCGCTCCCGTTCAACCGCCGGCAGGAATCCGAGGCCGATTACATCGGCCTCCGCTTGATGGCGCAGGCCGGTTATGATCCGCGGGAAGCGGTGCCGTTCTGGGAGCGGATGAGCGGCTGCCCGAAGAATCTGATCGGCAAACTGTGTTTCCGGTCGCAGGCGGCGATCCCCGAGTTCCTGTCGACGCACCCGTCGGACCTCACCCGGATCCAGCAGATCGAAGCATGGATTCCGGAAGTCATGCAGCACTACAACCGGGACGGAGGGCCGATCGCGCCGGCCCCCGCCGTCCCGATCCTCGTTCCCGTCCCGAGGGCGGGATAGCGCGGACCTTTGAGACGGGTCACCCAACCCGGTAGGAGCCCATGCCTCGACGCACCGACATCAAGAGCATCCTGCTGATCGGCTCCGGCCCCATCGTCATCGGCCAGGCGTGCGAGTTCGACTACTCGGGCACGCAAGCGTGCAAGGCCCTCCGCGAGGAAGGCTATCGGGTCGTCCTGATCAACAGCAATCCGGCCACGATCATGACCGACCCCGAATTGGCCGACCGAACCTACATCGAGCCGATCACGGTGGACGTCGTGGAACGGGTCATCGAACGCGAGCGCCCGGATGCGGTGCTCCCGACGATGGGCGGGCAGACCGCGCTGAACACCGCGATGGGGCTCGTTAAACGCGGCGTGCTGGCGAAGTACAACGTCCAGTTGATCGGCGCGTCGGCGGAGGCGATCCACAAAGCCGAGGATCGGGATGCCTTCCGGCAGGCCATGTGGCGGATCGGGCTCACCACTCCGGACAGCGGGATCGCGACGAGCCTGGCCGAAGCCGAGCGGCACGTCGAGCGGATCGGGTTTCCGGCCATCGTCCGGCCCTCCTTCACCTTGGGCGGAACCGGCGGCAACATTGCCTACAACATCGAGGAGTTCAAGCGGCAGGTCGAGTGGGGGCTGGCCATGAGCCCCGTCCAGCAGGTCCTCATCGAGCAATCCGTGATCGGCTGGAAAGAATTCGAGTTGGAGGTGATGCGGGACCTCAAGGACAACGTCGTGATCGTCTGCCCGATCGAGAACGTCGACCCGATGGGCATCCACACCGGGGACAGCATCACCGTCGCCCCCGCCATGACGTTGACGGACAAGGAATACCAGCTCATGCGCGACGCCGCCGTCCGCATCATCCGTGAGATCGGGGTCGACACCGGAGGCTCGAATATCCAGTTCGGCATCAATCCGCGGACCGGCGGCATGGTCGTGATCGAGATGAACCCGCGCGTCTCGCGCAGCTCCGCGCTGGCCTCGAAGGCCACCGGCTTCCCGATCGCCAAGATCGCCGCCAAGCTCGCCGTGGGCTACACCCTCGACGAGATCACGAACGACATCACGCGCGTGACCAAGGCCTGCTTCGAACCGACGATCGATTACGTCGTGGTGAAGATGCCGCGCTTCGCCTTTCAGAAATTCCCCGGCGCCGACTCGACGCTCACGACCCAAATGAAGTCGGTGGGGGAGGCGATGGCGATCGGACGGACCTTCAAGGAGGCCCTCCAGAAGGTCATCCGATCCCTGGAAGTCGACCGCTACGGCCTGGGCTCGCTCCATCGCCTCGAGTCCGGCGTCCCGGCGGACGTCCAGCCGGACGCGCTCCGCGAGCGGCTCCGGCACGCACTGCCGACGCCGCACCCGGACCGCCTCTGGCAATTGGCGGACGCCATCCGCCTCGGCCTTACGGTCGAGGAGCTGTATGGCCTGACCCACATCGATCCGTGGTTCTTGGAACAGGTCGGCGACCTCGTCGCGTTCGAGCGCCGGCTCGTCGAGGCCAGCCCTCGGCTTCGCGGCGGCTCGGAGGAGACGGCCCTGCTCCGCGAGGCCAAGCAACTCGGCTTCTCGGACCGGCGCATCGCGCAACTCACGGGGCTCGAGCACGGCGAGGTTCGGCGCCGCCGGCGCGCCGCCGGTCGCGCACCGGTCGCCGTCACGTACAAGCGGGTGGACACCTGCGCCGCCGAGTTCGAAGCTCAGACGCCGTACCTCTATTCGACGTACGAGCGGACCTGCGAGGCGCGGCCGACCGATCGCCGGAAAGTCATGATCCTCGGGGGCGGGCCGAACCGGATCGGGCAGGGAATCGAATTCGACTATTGCTGCGTCCATGCAGCCTTCGCCTTGCGGGAGGAAGGGCTGGAGACGGTGATGGTCAACTGCAACCCGGAGACCGTGAGCACGGACTACGATACGTCCGACCGCCTCTACTTCGAGCCGCTGACGGAAGAGGACGTCCTCAACATCATCGATCGCGAACGGCCCCTCGGGGTCGTCGTCCAGTTCGGCGGTCAGACGCCGCTGAAGCTCGCGCTGCCGCTCGAGCGCGCGGGCGTGAAGATCCTCGGGACGAGCCCGGATGCGATCGACCGCGCCGAGGACCGCGAGCGCTTTCGGGACCTCTTGGACCGCCTGGGGCTCAAGCAGGCGGACAGCGGGATGGCGCGCTCGGTGCCGGAGGCGGTCGGCGTGGCCGCCGCGATCCGCTACCCGGTCATGGTCCGGCCGTCGTATGTCCTGGGCGGACGGGCCATGCAGATCGTGTACGACGAGGCCGGCCTGCTGAGCTACATGGCGTCGGCGGTCAAGACGTCGCCGGACCATCCGGTCCTCATCGACAAATATCTGGAGGATGCGATCGAGGTCGACGTCGACGCGATCTCGGACGGCCGCCAGGTCGTCGTCGCCGGCATCATGGAACACATCGAGGAGGCCGGCGTCCACTCGGGCGACTCGGCCTGCTCGCTGCCGCCGTACACGCTCAATGCCGGGATGATCGAGCAGATCCGCCGCCACACCACGGCGCTCGCGCTCGAGTTGGGCGTCATCGGGTTGATGAACGCCCAGTTCGCCGTCAAGAACGGCGACCTCTACGTCTTGGAAGTCAACCCGCGCGCCTCCCGGACGGTCCCATTCGTGAGCAAAGCCATCGGGGTGCCGCTGGCGAAGCTGGCGATGAAGGTCATGTTGGGGAAGACCCTGGCGGAGTTGCGCTTCACGGACGCCCCGTTCCCGGACTACGTGGCGGTCAAGGAGGCGGTGTTCCCGTTCACGAAGTTTGCCGGCGTCGACGTCTTGCTGGGCCCCGAGATGAAATCGACCGGAGAAGTCATGGGCATCGACCAGGACTTCGGATGGGCCTTCGCCAAATCTCAAGGCGGCGCAGGGGTGCCGCTGCCGGCCAACGGCCGGGCGTTCATCAGCGTGAAGGATCGAGACAAGCCCGCCGCGCTCGAGGTGGCGACCCGCCTGACCCGTCTCGGGTTCGCGATCGAAGCCACGCGGGGCACCGCCTCCTACCTCCAGCAGCACGGCGTGAGCGTGGACGTGGTCAACAAGGTGAAAGAAGGCCGCCCGCACATCGTCGATCACATCAAGAACGGCGAGATCAGCCTCGTGGTCAACACGGTGGGGAGTCAGGCCTCTCACACCGACTCGGCCTCGATCCGGCGTGAAGCCCTGCAGCACGGGGTGTCGTACTTCACGACGATGCGCGGGGCGCGCGCCGCCGTGACGGGCATCGAGGCCCAGCAGAAAAAGGGGCTCGCGATCCGGTCGCTGCAGGAGCACCACAGGAAATAGCGGGGAATGTAGAGTGATGAACGATGAGTGTCGGACCCCTTCATCACTCATCACTCGTCACCCATCACTGGTTTAGAGGGAGTATGCCGACACCGATCACTCGAAAGGGCTATGAGGCCTTGAAGGCGGAATTGGACCGGCTGCGCAAAGTGGAGCGGCCGAAGGTGATCGAGGCCATCGCCGAGGCGCGCGCGCACGGAGATTTGAGCGAAAACGCGGAATACGATGCGGCCAAGGAGCGGCAAGGCTTCATCGAGTCCCGGATCAACGAGCTCGAAGGCAAGCTCGCCGATGCCCGGATCATCGAGACCGCGAACCGGACGAGCGACACGGTGGTCTTCGGCGCCATCGTCTCGCTGTTGGATCTGCAGACGAATGAGAAGAAGCAGTACATGCTCGTGGGGCAGGACGAGGCGGATCTGAAGAACGGGAAGATCTCGGTGCAGTCGCCGGTGGGTCGCGCCCTCATCGGCAAACGGATCGGCGATCAGGTGGAGGTGACCACCCCGTCCAAGGTCGTCGAGTACGAAGTGTTGGACATCCGATTCGAGGAGGGGTGACCGTGCCGACGAGCCCGGGTACGATCCTTCTGGTCCACCGGGGGACCGGTGGACCCCGTCACACCGCCCTGTGGTGACCTCTCATGGCAACCGCAATTTCCGTCGTCACGCTCCTGACCGACTTCGGCGACCGCGACTACTTCGTCGCGAGCATGAAGGGGGTCATCCTCAACATCAATCCCCAGGCCCGGATCGTCGATCTCACGCACGCCGTTCCCTCCTACCGGGTGGAAGAGGCGGCCTACCTCTTGAAATCATGCTATCACTACTTCCCCGACGGCACGGTGCACGTCGCGGTCGTCGATCCCGGGGTGGGGAGCCGGCGCCGCCCGGTTCTCGTCAGCACCTCGCGCTACTTCTTTCTCGCCCCGGACAACGGGCTCCTGAGTTACATCTATGACGAGGAGCTCTCGGTCGAAGTCCGGCAGATCGAAAACCGGCAATACCGGCTCGACTCGGAGGGAGCGACGTTCGACGGACGCGACTTGTTCGCACCCGCGGCGGCCTGGCTCACACGGGGCCAGGCGCCCGGCACCTATGGTCGGCTGATTCGAGACTATGTGACCCTCCCGATCGAGGCACCCGCCTGGCACGGGCCGGTCTTCGCCGGACGCATCATCTACGTCGATCATTTCGGCAATCTCATCTCGAATGTCACACCCGCCCATCTCGCCGAGGTGCGGCGCGCGGCCAAGCGCACGTCCGTCACGGTTCGGCTCGCCGGACGGACGATCGAGGACCTCGTCGACTGCTATGCCGACGGATCCCGGGACGAGCCTCGCGCGCTGATCAACAGCAACGGCCAGCTCGAGGTCTTCGTCAAAGAGGGCCATGCCGCCGACCTGCTGAAAGTCGGCCGAGGGGAACGGATTGAGGTCTACTGACCGCATGCCGCGCCGCCGCCCTTCCGACCGATGAATCAGCGCCAGCTCTTCGCCCTCGGGTTCTTCATCGTCCTGGTGGTGCTGCTCTATCAGATCGCCGTCATCTTCCGACCCTTCTTCTTTCCCGTCTTGTGGGCCGTCATTCTGGCTCACATCACGTACCCGCTGCACCGGCGCCTGGCGGCGCTCCTCGGTGGGCGCCATGCGCTGTCCGCGGGGATCCTCACGGTGGGGATCATCGGCCTGGTGGTCGTCCCGCTCGTCTTTCTCACGATTCAATTGATCGAAGAGGCGAGCATCGCATACGTGACGGTCAAGGCGTGGATCGAGGCGGACGGCCTCAAGCGGCTCCTGGCGGACCTCTCCAACCTGCCGCTCGTCGGCGCCTATATCCAGCCGATCTGGGCGCGGCTCGTGGTGTCGCAAGGCGACCTCGGCGCCTCGTTGCTGCAGAACGTCAAAGCGCTCGGCGGGTTTTTCGTGGAGCAACTGGCGGGCCTGGCGGCGAACCTCTTCTTGTTGGTCATGAACTTCCTCGTCATGGTCTTCACCTTGTTCTTCTTTTTCAAGGATGGAGATCGGCTGTACAAGAACTTGTATGACACCGTGCCCCTCGACGAGGCGCACAAGCAGCAGATCTTCACCCGCTTGGATGTGACGCTGAAGGCCGTGGTCAAAGGCGTCATCATCACCGCCATCGTCCAGGGGCTTCTCGCCGGGGCCGCCTATGCCGCGCTCGGGGTGCCGTTCCCCGTGGTGCTGATGTCGCTCACCGCACTGCTGGCCCCGCTGCCGTTCGGCGGCACCGCGCTGATCTGGCTGCCGGTGGCCGGCTATCTGTACTGGACGGGCTCGCTCGTCAAGGCCGTCATCATGCTGGCGTGGGGGGCGGGCGCGATCACCACGGTGGACAACGTCTTGCGCCCGCTCCTGATCGGCAAAGGCGCACAGCTCCCCGTGCTGTTCCTGTTCTTCAGCATCGTGGGCGGGCTCGCCGCCTACGGGATGATCGGCCTGTTCCTCGGACCGATCTTGCTCGCCATCCTGATCACGGCCATCCAGATTTACCGCGAGGAGTATCTGACGGCCAAGGATGCGGAGGAGAAGCCGGCGCCGCCTCCGTAGCCGGCAACTCGGGCCCGTGTCGTCTGGTCTGCTGGCCCTTATCCGCGTGTGGAGGGTAGGGTCGCGGCGATGGCCGTCCCGAGGATCGAGACCATGCGCTGCAAGTCGGCTCGTGTCGCGCTCAACGGAGGCATCAGGACCATGACGTTGCCCAGCGGGCGCAGCAAGAGCCCTCTGGCCCGTGCCTCCTTGGCGACACGATGGCCCACGCGCGCCTCCAAGGGAAACGGCTCGCGGGTGGCGCGGTTCTTGACGAGCTCGATCCCGACCATGAAGCCGCACTGCCGGATCTCGCCGACGTGCGGGTGGCCGGCGAGGGATCGGAGCAGCACGGTCAGCGTCGAGGTCTTGGCCCGAAGCTTGGCGAGCGTCCGTTCCTTCCGAAAGACGGCGAGATTGGCGAGCGCGACGGCGCAGCCCAACGGGTTTCCGGTATAGCTGTGCCCGTGGAAGAACGTCTTCCACTCGCCGTACTCGCCTAAGAAGGCTTCGTAGATCCGTTCGGTCGCGAGCGTGGCGCCCAACGGCAAGTATCCTCCCGTGATGCCCTTGCTGAGCGCGAGCAAATCGGGCGTGACGCCCTCGTGCTCGCACGCGAACATCCGGCCCGTCCGGCCGAAGCCGGTCGCGACTTCATCGGCGATGAGCAGGACGTCGTACGTCGTGCAGAGCTCGCGAATCCGGCGGAGGTACCCGGGCGGGGAGGTGATCATCCCCGCGGCGGCCTGGACGAGCGGCTCGAGGACGAGCCCGGCAATCTCGGTATGGCGCGCCTTCAACACGCGCTCGATCGGCTCGAGGCAGGCCATCCGGCAGGAGGGATAGGTCAGCTTGAGGGGGCAGCGATAGCAGTACGGCGGATCGGCGCGCAAAGTCGGGAACAGGAGCGGGTGGAAGCGCTCGTGAAACAGCTCGATGTTCCCGACGCTCATCGCTCCGGCGGTATCCCCGTGGTACGCGAGCTTCAAATTCACAAACGTGCGTTTCGGCCCGGCGCGTGGACGGCGCTGCTGCCAGTACTGGATCGCCATCTTGAGCGCCACCTCCACCGCGGTCGAGCCGTCGTCGGAGTAGAAGACCCGGGTGAGCCCCGAGGGGGCGAGCCGAATCAGTGCGCGGGCGAGCTCGATCGCCGGGGGGTTCGAGAGCCCGAGCAAGGTGGAGTGGGCGATGCGACCGAGCTGGACACGGAGCGCCCGATCCAGATCGGGATGCCGGTGACCATGGACATTGACCCATATCGACGAGACGCCGTCGAGGTACCGCCGCCCTTCGGTATCGATGACGTATGCGCCCTTCCCGCGCTCGATGATCACGGGCTCCTCCGCCTCCCATTCCTTCATTTGAGTGAACGGGTGCCACAGATATTGGTGATCCCACGCGGCCAATTCTTTGGTGCTCGGTCGCATCCGTCGGCTCATCTCCGCCCTCGATAAGCGATTGGAAACGCTCGGCGTCCGGCGATTATAGTGAGGGGATTATGCTTTGACAACGTAGGGGGCAGCCCATATAATGAGCTGATTTTTGCCACATGAAGCCGGATTCCCAGAGCCACGTCCGAAACTTTTCCATCATCGCCCATATCGATCACGGGAAATCGACCCTCGCTGACCGGTTCTTGGAGATTACGGGCGCCATCACCGCCCGCGAGTTCCGAGAACAGATCCTCGATGCGATGGACCTTGAACGTGAGCGTGGGATCACGATCAAGGCGCATGCGGTCGCGATCCGGTACACCGCCGCCGACGGCGAGACGTACGCGCTGCATTTGATCGATACGCCGGGGCATGTCGATTTCACGTATGAGGTCTCCCGCAGCCTGGCGGCGTGCGAGGGCGCGCTGCTCCTGGTCGATGCGACGCAAGGCGTCGAAGCCCAGACGATCGCGAACGCCTACCTGGCGATCGCCAACAATCTCGTCGTGATCCCCGTCATCAACAAGATCGATCTGCCGAGCGCCGACGTCGACGGCGTCAAACGCCAGATTCACGACGTGCTGGGGCTGGACGTGAGCGAGACCCTCTTGGTCAGCGCCAAAGAGGGCAAAGGCGTGCGCGAGGTCCTGGAGGCCGTCATTCGTCGGATCCCCCCGCCGTCCGGCGATCCGGACAAGCCCCTCAAGGCCCTGGTCTTCGATTCCTGGTTCGACAACTACCAGGGCGTGATCGTGCTCACCCGTGTGATCGACGGCCTCGTCCGCCCGGGCATGAAGATCCGCGTGATGTCGAACCACAAGGTCTTCGAGATCACCGAAGTCGGCCAGTTCACCCCCAAGCGCACGAAGACCGAGCAGCTCTCCACCGGCGAAGTCGGCTACGTGTGCGCCAACATGCGCGAAGTCGCGGACGTGAAGATCGGCGACACCCTGACCGATGCGGTACAGCCGACCGACTCGCCGTTTCCCGGGTACAAGGAGGCCAAGCCGCTGGTCTTCTGCGGCCTGTACTCGACCGACACGGCGAAATACGAAGATCTGCGGGACGCCCTCCAGAAGTTGCGCCTCAACGATTCGTCGTTCGTCTATGAACCGGAGACTTCGCTGGCCTTGGGGTTCGGGTTCCGGTGCGGATTCCTCGGGCTGCTCCACATGGAGATCATCCAAGAGCGGCTCGAACGGGAATACGGCCTGACCCTCATCACCACGGCGCCGACGGTGGTCTATCGCGTCCACACGACCAAAGGCGAGGTCCTGTCGATCGACAATCCGGCCAAGCTCCCGCCGCCTTCCTCGATCGAGAAGTTCGAGGAGCCGTTCATCAAGGCCACGATCATCACCCCCGAGCGGTACGTCGGCGGCATTCTGCAACTGTGTCAGGAGCGGCGCGGGGTCCAACTCGGGCTCCAGTACCTCGACCCGACGCGCGTGATGCTGACGTACGAGTTGCCGCTGAACGAAGTGATCCTGGATTTCTACGACAAGCTCAAGTCGAAGACGCAGGGCTATGCCTCGCTGGATTACGAGTTGATCGGGTACCGTGACTCCGACCTCGTCAAGCTGGACCTGCTGTTGAACGGCGAAACGGTGGACGCGCTCTCGCTGATCACGCACCGCGACAAGGCGCAGATGCGCGGACGCCAACTGGCCGAGAAGATGAAGGAGCTGATCCCCAAGCAGATGTTCGAGATCGCGATCCAGGCCGCGATCGGCAACAAGGTGATCGCGCGGGAGACGGTCGGCGCGCTCAAGAAGAACGTCACCGCCAAGTGCTACGGCGGCGACATCAGCCGGAAACGCAAACTGTGGGAGAAGCAGAAAGAAGGCAAGAAGCGGATGAAGCAGGTCGGGCGAGTGGAAGTGCCCCAGGAAGCGTTCCTCGCGCTGTTGAAGGTGACGGGCGAATGATGGATCCACAACAGCCGCGCGTCGAAGAGGCGAGCCGAGCGACCACCGACACGGTGGACGGGTCGGTCAGCGAGGCGGCCGCCCAACCCCGTCGCAAGTCGATCCTGCGGGAATACGCCGAGGCCATCATCCTGGCCATGCTGCTGGCCTTCGCGATCCGCGTCTTCGTCGTGCAGGCCTTCAAGATCCCCTCCGGGTCGATGATTCCGACGCTCCTGATCGGCGATCACATCCTGGTCAGCAAGCTGTCCTATGGGATCCAATGGCCCGGCGACTGCAAGCTCCGCATGACGTTCCCCCCGGTCACCTGCTACACCTCGCACACGCTCGTCTCGTTCGGCGAGCCCCAGCGCGGCGATGTCATCGTCTTCCGCTATCCCGAAGACGAAGAGAAAGACTTCATCAAACGGATCATCGGGCTGCCCGGGGACACCATCGAGATCCGCAACAAGGTCGTGTACGTCAACGGCCAACCGTTCGACGACAAGGCGTTCACGCAGCGGGTCGATCCGGGCACGATCAACGGCGCAGTCAATCCCCGCGACAACTTCGGGCCGGTCACCGTCCCGGACAACGCCTATTTCGTGATGGGAGACAACCGGGACCAGAGCCTCGACAGCCGATTCTGGGGGTACGTCCGGGCGGAAAAGATCCGGGGCAAGGCCTTCCGGATCTACTGGTCCTGGAGCGGCCACGGCGACTGGAAGCACTGGGTCCGCTGGGAGCGGATCGGTCAAGCCATCCGGTAGCGGGCACCGGGCATCACCTTCAGCGAGGGCGGAGTGCGCACACCATCCAGGACGAACCAGCTCAAGCTCGGCCGGCACCTCGCGAGATTTCCCAAGGCCAGAATACTCGTCGTCGGCGATCTGATCCTCGATCACTACGTCTGGGGGAAGGTGAGCCGGATTTCACCGGAAGCGCCGGTTCCTGTCGTGCACGTCGAATCGGAAACGCTGAAGCTGGGCGGCGCGGCGAACGTCTACAACAACGTCCTCTCGCTCGGCGGGCAGGCCGAGGTGTGCGGCGTGGTCGGCGCGGATGAATCCGGACGCCGTCTGGTGAACGCGATGCACTTGCCCCGCGAGCGGCGCGGCGGCGTGATCGTGGACGGCGATCGGCCGACGACCAGAAAGACCCGCGTCGTGGCTCACAACCAGCAGATCGTGCGATTCGACGTCGAGCGGCGGACCGAGATCAAGACGCCCATCCAGCGAAAGATGTTGCGCCACGTGGAGGCTCGTCTGCGGGACATCTCCTGCCTCGTCGTCTCGGATTACGCGAAAGGCGTCGTCACCGCGTCATTGATGGCGGAGCTCGTTCGTCTCGCCCTGCTGCGACGCATCCCGCTCGTGGTCGATCCGAAGGTCGAGCATTTCTCCTTCTACAAGGGCGTCACGGTCGTGACGCCGAATCATCTGGAAGCCGCCCAGGCGGCCGGAGTCCACGGCGACGACGACGCGTCCATTTGTCAGGCCGGGGAGACGCTTCGCCAGCGCCTCGGGTGTCAATCGGTGCTCGTCACGCGAGGCGAGAAGGGGATGAGCCTGTTCGAATCCGACGGCACCAGCCTTCACATTCCGACGATGGCGCGACAGGTGTACGACGTGACCGGCGCCGGCGATACGGTCGTGGCGACGCTGGCGCTCGCGCTGGCGACGGGGGCCTCGATGGGCGACGGCGCGATGCTGGCCAATCATGCGGCCGGGATCGTCGTCGGCATGGTGGGGACCGCCACCGTCACCGTCGCGCAACTGGCGGAGGCGCTGAAGCATGCTTAGGACGGACGCCTCCGTCTCGATCGTCATCCCGGCTCGGTACGGCTCCTCCCGGTTCCCAGGCAAACCGCTCGTCATGTTGGCTGGAAAACCGATGATCCAACACGTCTATGAACGGGCGCGGGCCGTGCCCGGGATCGAGCGCGTGGTCGTGGCGACCGACGACGAGCGGATCCTGTCCGTCGTGCAGGGCTTCAACGGCGCCGCGCTGCTCGTGGAAGGGCCCTATCGCACCGGCTCGGACCGGGTGGCGGCCGCGGCGGAACGCCTTGCCGGCGAGATCTTCGTCAACCTGCAAGGCGACGAGATCCTGCTCGATCCGGCGCTGCTCACCGACCTCATCAAACCGTTTCTCCAGAGCGAGGCTGGCATGGGCACGTTGAAGCGCCGGCTCGCCTCGCCGGCCGACGTGCAGAATCCCGGCGTCGTCAAGGTCGTCACCGGCCAGCGAGGGGAGGCGCTCTATTTTTCGCGCGCGCCGATCCCCCACGTCCGGGATGCACGCGAGGGCGACCTGACGAAGGGACTCTACGCGGTCCACCTCGGCGTCTACATCTTCACACGGGCCACGCTCCGCCGGTTTACCGCGCTTCCGACCGGCGTGTTGGAGGAGGCGGAGAAGCTGGAACAGTTGCGGGCGCTCGAGCACGGGATTCCCATCACGGTCTGGGAAACCGCGCACGACTCCTTGCGCATCGACACCCCCGAAGACGTGCCCGCGGCCGAGCGAGCGCTCGCGGCGAGCGTCCGCCCGGCGAGCTGAGGGCTGCGAATATCGGTGGTCATCCATACCACGAGGCGAACATGGGCAAATTCATTTTCGTGACCGGCGGCGTGGTCTCCTCCCTGGGGAAGGGCCTGGCCTCGGCCTCCATCGGCAATCTGCTCGAAAGCCGCGGGCTGAAAATCACCCTCTTGAAGCTCGACCCCTACATCAACGTCGACCCCGGCACGATGAACCCATACCAGCACGGGGAGGTCTTCGTCACCGAAGACGGAGCCGAGACGGACTTGGATCTCGGACACTACGAGCGGTACACCTCCCTCACGCTGACCCGGGCCAACAATTACACGACCGGCAGGATCTACCACGCCGTCATTACCAAGGAGCGGCGAGGCGACTATCTCGGCGGCACCGTCCAGGTCGTGCCGCACATCACCGATGAGATCAAGCGCTCCATCATGGACGTCGCTCAGGGCACGGACGTCGCGATCGTCGAGATCGGGGGGACGGTCGGCGACATCGAGAGCCTGCCGTTTTTGGAAGCGATTCGGCAGATGCCCTACGACGTGGGGCGTGAAAACGTCCTCTATGTCCACCTGACCCTCGTGCCGTACATCGGAGCGGCGGGCGAGCTCAAGACCAAACCGACGCAGCATTCGGTCAACAAGCTCCGTGAGATCGGCATCCAGCCGAACATCCTGCTGTGCCGGACCGATCGCTATCTGCCTCCGGACTTGAAGGAGAAGATCGCCCTGTTCTGTAACGTGGAGAAGGGCGCGGTGATCACCGCGAAGGACGTGGAGACGGTCTACGAGGTGCCGATCGTCTTCCGCAAGGAAGGCCTCGACGAGCTGATCGTCCGCCAACTGCACCTCGAGACCGGCCCGCCCAACCTCCGTGAATGGGATGCAATGGTGCAAAAGATCAAACATCCCAAACATGAAATCACGGTCGCCTTGGTCGGGAAGTACATCGGTCTCAAAGAATCCTATAAGAGCCTGACGGAGGCGTTGATCCACGGAGGAATCGACCACGAGACCCGCGTCTCGATTCATTGGCTGGAATCGGAAGACGTCGAACGCCAGGGAACCGAACGGCTGCTCAGGGAAGCCGACGGGATCCTCATCCCGGGAGGATTCGGCATGCGCGGCATCGAGGGTAAGATCGAGACGATCCGTTATGCCCGTGAGCGCCAAATCCCGTTTCTCGGCCTCTGCCTCGGCATGCAATGCGCGGTGATCGAATATGCCCGCCACGTGGCGGGCCTCGCGAAGGCCAACAGCTCGGAGTTCGACCCTGAGACGTCGCATCCCGTGATCAGCCTCATGGCGGACCAGCGGACCGTCAGCGAGAAGGGCGGCACCATGCGCCTGGGTTCCTATCCCTGTCGGATCCAAGAAGGGACCGTCGCGCACAAGGCCTACGGCGTGACGGAAGTCAAAGAACGGCATCGGCATCGCTATGAGTTCAACAACGCCTATCGCGAGGTCCTCACGCAGCACGGCCTCGTCTTGAGCGGGCAGTCGCCGGATGGGCGACTCGTGGAGATCATCGAGCTTCCCGGTCATCCCTGGTTCGTGGCGACCCAGTTCCATCCGGAGTTCAATTCACGCCCGCACCGCCCGCACCCGCTGTTCAGCGGGTTTGTGGGGGCGGCGTTGCGCCGCAAGTGCGGCCAGTAATCGTGGGACGCTGAAAATGAGCCCCAACGGCGTTCTCGGGTCGCAACCATCCTCAACGTACCCAGAGGGTACGCCTGCGGTGCTTGCTCCCCTGCGGCCTTGTTGGAGCCTCATTTTGAGCGTCCCACATCTACCTTCACCTTAATCTGGTTTGCCGATGTTCCACGAAGTCGAGATCGCAACGTTCGCGGTGGGCGGAGAGCAGCCGCATTTCTTGATCGCCGGCCCCTGCGTCATCGAGAGCGAGCAGTTGGCCCTGGACACAGCGGGACGCATTGCGGAGATCGCCAAGGCCGTGGGCATGCCGTATGTGTTCAAGTCGTCCTACGACAAGGCCAACCGGAGCTCGATTCGGTCGTTTCGCGGACCCGGGCTGCACGAAGGCTTGGCGGTCCTTCGGAAAGTGAAACAACAGATCGGCGTACCGGTCCTGACGGACGTCCACAGTACGGAGGACGCGACCCGGGCGGGCGAGGTGGTCGATATCCTCCAGATCCCCGCGTTTCTTTGCCGGCAGACCGATCTGCTGGTCGCGGCCGCCAAGACCGGCCGGGTCGTCAACGTCAAGAAGGGGCAGTTCCTCTCGCCGTGGGACATGAAGAACGTGGTCGACAAGCTCGAGGAAACCGGCACACGGCGCATCCTGTTGACGGAACGGGGAGCGACGTTCGGCTACAACAACCTCGTCGTGGACATGCGGGCGCTGCCCGTGATGCGCCGCTTCGGCTATCCGGTCGTGTTCGATGCGACGCACAGCGTCCAACTGCCGGGCGGGGCGGGTCACGCCTCTTCGGGGCAGCGTGAGTTCATCACCCCGTTGGCCAGTGCGGCGGCGGCCGCCGGGTGCGACGGCTTCTTCATGGAGGTCCACCCGGATCCCGATCGCGCGCTGTCGGACGGTCCCAATATGGTTCCGCTCCAGCAGCTCAAGCCGCTGCTGGAGCGCCTCATGGCGATTTGCCGGGTCGCCGGAAAAGGAGGGGAGGCCCTTCGATGAGCATCGAGCACGGCAAGCGGGTCCTGGAGATCGAGGCACGGGCCATCACCGACCTCATCGGCCGACTCGACGGCCGTTTCACCGCAGCGGTCGATCTCCTCTATGCCTGCGCGGGAAAGGTCGTCGTGTCGGGAATGGGCAAGTCGGGGCTCATCGGCCAAAAGATTGCCGCGACGCTCGCGAGCACGGGAACCCCGGCGTTTTTTCTCCATCCTGCTGAAGGCATCCACGGCGACCTCGGTATGCTTGCCCGGAACGATGCGCTCATCGCCTTGTCCAACAGCGGCGAGACCGAGGAAATCCTCAAGCTGCTGCCGTTCGTCAAACGGTTGAACATCCCGGTGATCGCGCTGACCGGCCGCCCGCAGTCCACGCTGGCCAAGAACAGCGAGGTCACGCTGGACGTCTCGGTGACCGAAGAAGCGTGTCCGATGGGCCTGGCGCCGACGGCGAGCACGACGGCCGCGCTCGCGATGGGTGATGCGATTGCGATCGCCTTGCTGCAACGGCGGGGCTTCAAGGAGGAGGATTTCGCGCAGTTCCACCCGGGGGGGACCTTGGGGCGCCGGCTCCTGTTAAAGGTCCGCGATCTCATGCACCAGGGCGAGGCGATCCCCCGGGTCTCCCGGCGCGCGTCCGTGCACCAGGCGATTCTCGAGATGACCTCGAAGAAGCTCGGGATGACCACCGTGGTCGGCGACGACGGGCGGCTGACCGGCGTCATCACCGACGGCGACTTGCGTCGCGTGCTCGAACGCGGTATGGATGTGCGGACCATGCGAGCCGAAGACATCGGCAGCCGTTCCCCAAAGAGCATCGGTCCGGATGCATTGGCCGCCCGGGCCGTTCAGACGATGGAGCAGCATTCGATCACCTCGCTCGTCGTCCTGGATGACGATGGCAACTTGGTCGGCGTCATCCACTTGCACGATTTGTTGAAAAGCGGAATCGTCTAATGCCCGATCCGGCATATCGTATGCGCATCACCGAGGCCAAACAGACCCAACCAGTGCTCGCCAAGCTCGACGCCCGGGACATGCCGTTGAACCTGCCGAACCTGCTCACGCTCGGGCGCTTGTTGTTGATCCCGGTCTTCGTGCTCCTCTACTCCCATCCCACGCCCGATCGGGCGCTGGCCGCCGCCGCGGTCTTCTCCGTCGCGGCCTTGACCGATCTGCTCGACGGCTACTTGGCGCGCCGGCGAGGCGAGGTGACCCGGCTGGGGCGGCTGCTCGACCCGATCGCCGACAAGCTCCTGGTCCTCTCCGGCTTGATCCTGCTCGTCGAATTCCAGCGTGTCTCGGCGGTCGTCGCGATCATCATCGTCGCACGGGAAGTTGCGATCACCGGCATCCGCGCGATCGCGGCCGCGGAAGGGCTCGTGCTCGCCGCCGAATCCACGGGGAAGTACAAGATGGTGTTCCAAGTCGTCGCCGTCGTCGCCTTGATTCTCGCCGATGCCTTCGACCAGGCGTGGGAGCTCCAGGTGCTCGGGAACCTCCTGCTCTACATGGCCGTCATGCTCGGGCTCATCTCCGGTTGGCGATACCTTTTGACGTTTTGGCGACAGGTCTCCCTTAGAGGTCTGTAGTTGCCGCTCGCTCCTTCCAGTCGACGGGCATGACCACCGATGCGTGGCTCGCGATTCTGCTCGCAGCCGCCGGATATCTTCTCGGCTCGATCCCCTTCGGCCTCATCGTGTCAAAAGCCCTGGGTGCCGTCGACCCACGAACCGCCGGCAGCCGGAACATCGGCTTTACGAACGTCTTGCGGGTCTCGGGGAAGAAAGCCGGCGTGCTGACCTTGCTTGGGGACCTGGGAAAGGGCTGGCTGGCGGCCTGGCTGGCGCGGCTCTGGCTTGAGCCGACCGCCTGGGTCTTGCTCGTTGCGCTGAGCCCCGTGCTCGGCCACCTCTCTTCCATATTTTTGAAGTTCCGGGGAGGGAAGGGCGTCGCGACCGCGCTGGGCGCCGTGCTCGGCCTCGTCCCGTCGGTCGGCCTTGCTCAACTTGCCGTCTGGCTGGCCACCGCCGCGATCTGGCGCTATTCGTCGGGCGCCGCCATCGCGGCATTCGCACTGTTGCCCATTTTCGCGATCGTGGCCGGCTTCGATGCCCCGTTCGTGGTCTTTACGCTCGTCATCAGCGGTCTGATCCTCGGGCGGCATGCCGAGAACATGCGGCGGCTCATGAATGGGACCGAGCCTAAAATCGGGCAGCGGCGGGAAGCGCCCTCATAGGAGGGCTAAGGAGCGGCTGCCGGGCACGGGGTCGGAGTCGCTTCGTAAAATCGACCGGCGACGCCCCAAAAGGCGAGGGCGACCTTGTCCCGGCACGTGGAATAGAACGACCACAGCCCATACGAGGTCCGAGTCGTGCGAGCATCGAGATCGGTCAGGGCGGCGTACTGGAGCGCTTCACGGGTGACGGCGACCTGCTGGACAGCCTCGGCCTTGATTTGAGCCAAGCGCTCGGTCAAGCTTTGGCCGTCGGCCTGTCGGGCGAGCTTGGAGCCCAGGAGCGGATAGTGCCGCGCCATTGCGGCGGCCTCGAGCCGGCTGCCTTCGTAGTGGACGGCGGCCAAGTGAGCTTCAATGGCCGCCGCTTCGCGCTCAATGCTTCGGCGCTCGATTTCGGCCGTCCGGTGCGTCTCCTGTTCGGCGATCGGTGCGAGAACGTGCTGGCGGTAACTCGAGCGCGAGGGGTTCGACATCCAGAGGGACAACAGAGCAAGCGCGAGAAGCCCTCCGGTCGCCGCCATGAACTTGCTGATGCGCATTCAGTGTCCAAGCCCTTGATGGTCAAAGTATAGACGGTGGAGGGGGCTGGAAGTGGAGCAAAAATCGCCGGGGTCGGCCCCTGGGTTGGGTAGCCGAGGTCGAGCCTGCGACCGCCAAAATTTGACATAATCGATCTTATCTGACGTTTATGCTCCTCATTGATCTTCTCCGGCGCGTCGCCAAAGAAGCACGTTTTACCCTCGAAGGCCTTCGCGAAACCGTCATCGCGGTGGCCGAACGAGTCAATCGCCGGGTTCACGTGCTCCGCCTACACGCCCAGGCGGTCACGGTCCAGCACCACATCCAATCGGTGCATCGCTCCCTCGGGGTGTCCCTATGCGAGCTCGTCGGCGCCACCACACGATTGGAAGACCATTCGGGGTGGATCGACGGCACGTTGGCCTCAAAAGTCAGTCAGGCGGCCGGGAGCGTCCGCTTGCTCGAACGAGAACTCGAGCAGATCGCAACCCGGATCCGAGCCCTCGAAGTTGAAGCATTACATGAAGATTTACAGAAGCTGCAGCAGGACCTCACGGAGCGAGCGGCCACGGTCCGGCGGTGCGCGATCCCGTCAGGGGCGCGGGCGGTCGGCCAGGCGCCTCATACGCTCGGACTGCCCTCCACGACTCGGATCGCGGCGATCCTCCGGGGGCCGGTCCTCCTGCCTGTGTCCCCGGGACCGACTCTTCGCGCAGGGGATGTCGTGATCCTCATCGGCCCCCATACCGAGTTGGTCGAGGCGGAAAGACTCTTGCGGGATGGCCCATGGCCTCCCTCGACAAGCCGAGGCCGGACGGTGTAGTGTTTTGCGGAGGGTTTTTGTGATTCCGACTCGGAGCCGTCTCCTGCCGGCGCTTATCTGGCCGTTGTTGCTCATCCTGTCCGTCTCCCAAGCGGGCGCTGCCGTTGAAGCGGGAGCCCTACGGCTGCTCGAAGACCTGCAGTCGGTCATCACGGATCTGGCCGAGCGGGTCAAGCCGTCTGTCGTGAGCGTGTTGCCGACCCAACCCAATCGATCCGCCAACCCCCGCGAACGCATGCCGAGCACGCCGGGATCGGGCTCCGGTGTGATCGTGGATCAAGAAGGGCACATCATCACCAACAACCATGTGGTCGGCGACGCCACTGAAGTCGAAGTCCGGCTCTCCGACAAGACAAGGTTCACGGCTCAGGTCATCGGCAAGGATCCGGATACCGACCTCGCCCTCCTTAAGATCACCACGGACCGCCCCCTGCCCTTTGCGACGTTCGGAGACTCGGGCACGGTTCGCGTCGGGCAGTGGGTGCTCGCCGTCGGCAACCCGTTCGGGCTGGATCGCACGGTGACGCTCGGCGTGGTGAGCGGCATCGGCCGCGAGAATATGAACCTGTCCAAGTACGAAAATTTCATCCAAACGGACGCGTCGATCAATCCCGGTAATTCGGGCGGCCCCCTGTTCAACATGCGCGGGGACGTCATCGGCATCAACACCGCGATCATCAACTATGCCCAAGGCATCGGCTTCGCCATTCCATCGAACATGGCCAAGCAGGTGATGCATCAGCTGCTGACGCGGGGGAAGGTGGTCCGTGCCTGGCTCGGGGTGGGGATTCAACCCGTGACCGCCGAGTTGGCGACCAAGTTCGGGGTGAATGAAAACGAGGGCGTGCTGGTGAACGAGGTCTTCGAAAACGACCCCGCCTCACGCGCGGGGATCAAGCCCGGGGACATCATCACAAAAGTCGATGGAAAAGTCGTCGACACCCCCAACAGTCTCTCCCGGCTGATCGCCGCCCTCGAGCCGGGGTCCGCGACGAACGTCGAAGTGGTTCGGGACGGCAAACGTCACATCATCTCGGTGGGGCTGAGCGAACGGAAAGAGGCGCCGGTGGTCGCCTCCGTTCCCCCGTCGCGGAGCGAGATCAAGCTGGGGCTGGACGTCCAAGACCTGACGGCCGAGCTCGCCGAAAAATTCAAGCTGAAAGAAACCAAAGGCGTGCTCATCAGCAAGGTCGATCGGGGCAGCATGGCCATGGTGGAAGGCTTGCGCGAGGGCGACCTCATCAAGGAGGTCAACCGAACGGAGGTCGGGTCGGTCGGCGAGTTCTCGGCGGCGGTCGCCAAGGTCAAACGGGGCGAGACGATCCTCCTCCGCGTCCTCCGCGAGAACCGCGCCTTCTACGTCGTGCTCAAGACGACCGAGAAATGATCAGTGCGCAACCGCCTGCTTGGCGGCCTTCTGCTCTTCGATCACCCGCGCCGCCAGGTCCCTCGGGACCTCTTCATAGGACGCAAACTCCATCGAGTAGCTGCCTCGCCCGCCGGTAATCGCGTTCAGCGACGTCGCGTACTTCAGCATCTCGGCCAGCGGCACATGGGCTTTGATGATCTCCGTATTCCCCTTCGCCGAAACCCCCAGAATGCGCCCTCGCCGGGCATTGAGGTCCCCGATCACGGCCCCGATCACCTCGTCGGGAGCCGCGACTTCGACGGTCATCATCGGCTCCAGCAACACGGGGCTCGCGGCCTCCATGGCCTTCTTGAACGCCATAGAGGCGGCGATCTTGAAGGACAGCTCCGAGGAATCAACGGTGTGATACGAGCCGTCGTACACGGTCGCGCGCACGTCGACGACCGGGAAGCCGGCAAGAATCCCCTCCTGCATCGCCTCGATCACGCCTTTCTCGACCGCCGGAATGAAATTTCGGGGAATCACGCCCCCGACGACCTGGTTGACGAACTCGAACCCCTTCCCCCTGGGCAAGGGATCGAGCTGGAGCCAGCAATCGCCGTATTGCCCGTGACCGCCGGTCTGCTTCTTGTATTTCCCCTGCGCCTGCGCCATCTTCCGGATAGTTTCTTTATATGGCACTTTAGGTGTGTGGACGATGACTTCGGCCCCGTACTTGCGGCGAAGCTTTTCAAACGTCACGTCGACGTGCAACTGGCCCATCCCGCTCACGATCATTTCCTTGGTCTCTTGGTTCCGGACGAACTCCAAGGTCGGATCTTCTTCCACGAGCTTGTGAAGGCCCAGGCTGACCTTCTCGATATCGGCTTTCGACTTCGGCTCCAGCGCAAACGACATGACCGGTCTGGGGAGCTGCAAGCCTGCATAGCAAACAGGATGATGCTCGTCGCAGATCGTATCGCCCGTTTGCGTGTCCTTGAGCTTCCCGATCGCCACGATGTCGCCCACCGAGGCGGCAGGCACCTGGACATATTTCTTCCCCACGATCGTAAAGAGATGCCCGCCCTTCTCCTTGACGTGCCGGGTCGCATTATAGAAGGGGCTATCGGCGTCCAATCGGCCCGACAGGACACGGACATAGGACAGCCGCCCGACGAACGGGTCGATGATCGTCTTGAAGACAAACCCGGAAAACGGCTCCCGCTCATCCGCCTGCCGGGCGACCGGCTCTCCGTTCGCGTTGGTCCCGGTGAGGATCTTCAGCGCCGCGTGCTCCTTCGGCGACGGCAGGTAGGAGGCCATCGCCTCCAAGAGCGGGCCGATACCGATGCACTGGATTGCGGAGCCGCAGTAGACCGGCAGGCATTTGCGCGCGCGCACGGCGCTCCTGAGTCCTTCGATCAGCTCCTCCGAGGAAAGGTCCCCTTCCGCCAGGTACCGCTCCAGCAGTCGGTCATCGAACTCCGCCACGCCCTCGGCGAGGCGCTTTCGCGCGTCCGCGACGGCGGCTTCCATTCCTTCGGGCACACTCCCCGGCTGAACCTTCACGTTGTCCTTGGCCGATCGAAACGACGCCCCGTGGATGACGTCGACGACCCCCTCGAGCTCCCGCTCGCTCCCGATGGGGATCGTGACGGGCAGCAGCGTGCGCCCGAACGATTTCTGGCAGTCCTCGAGAACCTGCCAGAAATCCGTGCGCTCCTTGTCCAGCTCATTGATGAACAGCAGCCCCGGAAGGCACAGGTCATCGGCGTCGGAAAGCAACGTCTCGACTTCCGAACGAACGCCTGAAGAGGCCCCGATCACGAGCACGAAGCCGTCCACCGCCCGCAACGCCGCACGCGTCTCGCCGAAAAAGCTCGTCGCACCCGGCGTATCGATCAGGTTGAACACGCCGTCCTTCCACGTGAAGTGCGCCACGGCGGAGCTGATCGACACCTTGCGATGAATTTCTTCCGGCTCGAAGTCCGAGACCGTCGTCCCCTGAGCGACCGATCCCATCGAGGGGATCACGCCCGCGGTATAGAGCAGCGATTCGAGCAGAGAGGTCTTTCCGGCACCGGTCGCGGAGATGAGGGCAACATTGCGAATGGCTTCGACTCGGGGCTCTTTCATGGCATCCCTCCTCGATAAGTTGCCCTATCCTAGGCCGGGGGGGCAGACGTGTCAACGCCGAAGGCAGCGACGGAGGGCCAGTGAAAGCAGGGAGGCAGGGAACCAAGGGATGGCCGGCCTCGCGGGCGCCGTCAGCCCAACCAGCCTTGATCCGCGAAACTCACATAGCGTCCATCCCCGATGATGAGATGGTCGAGGACCCGGATGCCCAAGAGGTTTCCCGCCGCGACGAGCCGAGCGGTCAGCTCGCGGTCTTCCGCGCTCGGCTGCGGATCCCCGCTGGGGTGATTGTGAAGAAAGATCACGGCAGCGGCCGCTTCGCGGATCGCCAGGCTGAAGACCTCGCGGGGATGAACGATGCTCAGCGTGAGGCTGCCCTGCGACACGGTCGCGTCCCGAATGACGGCGTGCTTGGCATCGAGCAGGACGATCTTGAACACCTCGCGCCGCAGATCCCGCAGGAGCGGATAGTAATGGTGAAAGAGATCCTTGCTGGAGCCGATCCGCATCCCGGTCGAGAGCGGCGCCGACAACACCCGCTTTCCCAGCTCGACGGCGGCCTTCAGTTGCGCCGCTTTCGCCGGACCGATCCCGGGGATGCGGCACAGCTCATCGACGCCGCGATTGGCCATCCCTTGCAAGCCACCCAAGGCCTGAAGGAGCTCCGTCGCGACCTGCACCGCCGACGAGTCCCGCCGCCCGACGCGGACCACGATGGCCATCAGTTGCGCATCGGACAAGGCCTCCGGTCCTTCCCGAAGCAATCGCTCCCGCGGGCGCTCCCCTTCCGGCCACTGATGAATCCCGTTGATCCTTCGCTGACGCATCACCTGGTTCTCCCGCCGATGCCCGGAATTGCCATTTCATGACGTTTTTGGCTTCTCATCCGCCTACAGAGCTGCCGTTTTTTGCCTATGCGGGTTCATAAGCAGTTGAAAATACTTATGAGCAATTTTCGGCCCGGGAATTGCTATTTTCGGCATCCACGAGCGCAGTGATCCTTAAACCAGGAGCCAATCATGAAATGCCTCCGCTGCAAGGGGTTGATGACGCTGGAACGCTTCTCCGACTTCTTCTTGGTCTTCTATGCGTGGAAGTGCATCAACTGCGGCGCGATCCTTGATCACACGATTTCGGTCAACCAACAGCGGAGCGTTCAAAAACCGGAAAGCGAACCTGTTCCCATTCATTGATCGTCGATCATCACCGGCACCGCTCTCTGCCCGACCGGGCCGGGCAGAGAGCGAACACGCCGCCGACTGCGTAAAAACGCGTCAGTATACGCAACGCCTCTCTCGTCCGTCAAAGCCATCCTCCTCGCCTTGACCCCTGAAAAAACTGCATGCTAGAGTCCCGCCACGGACGGGGTTCATGCGCGTCATCAGTGGGGCACAGAAAGGACGGCGGCTGCTCATCTCAAAGAGCCGGCGTCTTCGGCCCACCTCGGGGCGCGTGAAGGAAGCGCTCTTTTCGATCCTTGGCGACCGTATTCCCGGCTCCACGTTCTTGGACCTCTATGCCGGCACCGGGGCGGTTGGAATCGAGGCGCTCAGCCGAGGAGCCCGCCGCGCGGCCTTCGTCGAATCGGATGCGCAATCCGTACGACTGCTCCACGCCAACGTCGAGCGATGCGGTCTCTCGGCCCAGAGCGACATTCGGCCGTCATCGGTCGACGCGTTTCTGGCTCATGGCGGGGGCCGCGACGTTTTCGACATCGTCTTCGCGGACCCTCCGTACGGCGATGAGCGTGCCGCGGCGTTGTTGCCATCGCTCAGCCGCAGTGCTATCATCGGCCCCCACACGATTGTGATCCTGGAGCACCCCGCCAAGCAGCAGCCCCCGGCACACGTCGGCCGCCTCGTGCGAACCCGCCAGTACCGGTACGGTGATACCATGCTGTCGCTGTTTCAGGCGACCGATCAGGAGCGGTCATGAAAATCGGGGTCTATCCGGGCACGTTCGACCCGATTACCAACGGCCACACGGACCTCATCCAGCGCAGTCTTCGGGTCTTCGACAAAGTGATCGTCGCAGTGGCCCTGAATCCGAGCAAGCACCCGATCTTCTCGCTCGAAGAACGGGTCGAGCTCGTGAGACTGGCGACGAAGGACCTGCCGAACGTCGAGGTGGAACCCTTCAGCGGTCTGTTGGTGGCCTATGTGAAGCAGCGCGGCGCCCGGGCGGTCATTCGAGGCCTCCGGGCCATTTCCGATTTCGAGTACGAGTTCCAAATGGCGCTCGTGAATCGAAGGCTCGATCCAGGCTTCGAAACGGTGTTCTTCATGCCCAGCGAGGAGTATTCCTACTTGACGTCCAGCATCATCAAGGAAGTGGCGAGCCTGGGCGGCTCGCTCACGGGATTGGTCCACCCCGAGGTCGATCAACGATTGAGGGAGCGGCTGAGGAGGGCGGCGCCATGAGACTCGCGGCCCGGGCCGGACGCATCGTCCCCTCCCCGACGCTCAGCATCACGGCGACGGCGAAAGCCATGATGGCGCAAGGGGTGGACGTCATCGACTTCGCCAGCGGCGAACCGGATTTCGACACGCCGGACGTCGTCAAGGCGGCGGCCGAGGCGGCCATCAGGACCGGCTTCACGAAGTACACGGCGTCGTCCGGCATCGACGAATTGAAGCTCGCCGTCATGAAGAAGTTGGAGTCGGAGCAGGGACTGAGATACGAGAAGTCGCAGATTCTGATCTCTTGCGGCGCCAAGCACACCCTGTACAACATCGCGGAGGCCCTGTTCGAGCAGGGCGACGAGGTCATCATCCCCTCGCCGTTCTGGGTCTCCTATCCGGACCAGATCCTCCTCAACGACGCCACCCCCGTCTTCCTCGAGACGGAAGAGGCCAAGGGGTATGCGGTGACGCGCGAGGCGCTCGAAGCGAAGCTCACGCCTTTGACGAAGGCCATCATCGTCAACAGCCCGTGTAACCCGACCGGGGCCACCTACGACAAGGCCTGCTTGGAACAGATCGCCGAGGTCGCCGACCGCCATGATCTCGTCATCATCTCGGACGAGATCTACGAAAAGATCATCTACGACGGCGTCCCGCACGTCAGCATCGCCTCGCTCGATCCGAGCATCGCCGCTCGCACGGTGATCGTGAACGGGGTGTCGAAGGCCTATGCGATGACCGGGTGGCGGATCGGGTATGCCGCCGGCCCCAAGGACCTGATTGCGGCGATGTCGAATATTCAAAGCCAATCCACCTCGAACCCGACCTCGATTTCCCAAAAGGCCGCGGTCGCGGCTCTGCAGGAAGGCACGCGCTTCACCGAGGCGATGCTCAAGGAGTTCGATCAGCGACGCCGGTTCATCGTCGAGCGCCTCAACGCCATGCCGGGAACGCACTGCCCGATGCCGACCGGGGCCTTTTACGCCTTCCCGAACGTGAGTGGTTGCTTCGGCCGCCGGCATGCGGGCGGGGTCATTCGCTCCTCGGCCGACCTTGCCGGTTATCTGCTGAAGGAGGCGAAGGTCGCCGTCGTCCCCGGTGAGCCGTTTGGCAGCCCTTCCCACATTCGGCTGTCCTACGCCGCGAGCATGGCGGCCATCAGCCGCGGGATGGACCGGATCCATGCCGCCCTGGCGGCCTTGACCGAATAGCGGCCGCAGGGTTGACTTCCGTGATCTCGGTATTATGTACAGGCTTCGAGTGCCGGGGGGAACCCAGCGTTACGAGGGAGGAGACCAACCGTGCCGATTTACGAATACCTCTGCCAGAGCTGCTCACACCGATTTGAGGTCAAGCAAAAGTTCGATGATCCCCCGCTCTCGACCTGCACGCGCTGCGGACAGCCGGTTCAGAAGCTGATTTCCGCGCCCGCCATCATGTTCAAGGGCAGTGGCTGGTACATCACCGATTATTCGGACAAGCTCAAGGCCCCGACCAGTGAGACCCCCTCAGGGAACGGCGCCAAGGACGCGTCGGGGAACGGCGCCAAAGAGCCCAAGACGACGTCGTCCGACGGGACCGCCGCCGCCTCGTCCGCCGCGCCACCTTCGGGCGGGTCGGAGGCGTCCAAGAGCTCGTCGTCCACCCCCTCGCCTGCGGCGTCGTCCTAGCAGGACTCCTAGTCCCGCTTCTTCGAGGTCGCCGGCTTCTTCTTCGTGTCCGGCTTCTTGCTCACCGCCTTGGCCGGTTTTGCAACGGCTTTCGCAGGCTTCGCCGCCGGCTTCACGACCGCCTTGGCTTTGGCCAGATGCGTGACCTTCTCCTTCTCCGCCACCAACGCTTGCTCGAGCCCCGACACCTTGGCCATCAACTCGCGGTTCGTGCGACTCAAGTCATCCACGCGGGCTTGGAGCTCGTCCTTGATCTTGTTGGCTTCGTTCAGTTGACCAAGGAGCTTCGCCCGCTCGGCAGCCGTGGCCTGCGCTTCGGCCTGCAGTTGCTCGATCTGCGCCTGGAGCGCCGGCGGCCAATAGTCGCATCCGGTCGTGAAGATGGCACAGACTCCCAGCACTCCAAGACCCCACACGAGGCGCGTCCAGTTCATACTTTCCTCCCAGTAAAGGTTCCTACGGTTCCTCAACAACTATAGCCGATGCCGCCAATGCCGTGACGATGTCCGCCCGCTTGACCGGCCCTTCGCGGACAATTTTGACCGGCCGGCGGGTGTCGACGACCGTCGACGGGATCGGAGCGCCGCCCGGGGCGGCCTCGAGGATCAGATCTACCTCAGCGCCCAAGGCCGCGTGCACCTCGGCGGCCGTTCTGGCCGGTGTCTCACCCGAACGGTTCGCACTCGTGCCGGTCAAGGGACCGACCCGTTCCAACAGCGCCGCCACGTCCGGCCGGTCCACCAGGCGTACCCCCACCGTTCCGGTGCCGGCGGACAGCGCCGAAGGCAATCCGGCCGCGGCCGGCATGATCAGCGTCAACGGCCCCGGCCAAAATCGGTCCATGAGGACGCGCGCCGCCTCTGGCACCTCGGCGACGAGCTCTGCGAGCTGTTCTCGACGGCTGATGAGGATGAGGATGGGCTTCCCGCCCGGCCGCCCCTTGATCGCCGCGACCCGATCGACGGCTCGAGCGTCGAATGGAGAGGCGGCCAACGCGTAGAAGCTTTCGGTGGGAACGGCCAGGACTCCTCCCCGCCGAAGGACGTGCTCGGCTTCCCGAGCTGCAGGGGCGCCGGGACCGGCTTCAAGGGGCAGGATCAGGGCCATGTTCCGGGTGCACCGCGCACGATCACCGCAGGGATGTCAGGGCCCGGTGAGCGATGTCCGTTCGGTAGTGGCGCCCTTCGTACGTGATGGCGCCGACGGCTCGATACGCCGCACCGCAGGCAGCCGGCAGATCGACGCCGATCCCGGTCACCCCGACGACGCGGCCGCCCGCCGTACAGACCTCCCCGTTTTTCCGCGCCGTGCCGGCATGAAACACGACGACGTCCTCGCTCGCGACATCGAGGCCCCGAATGACGTGGCCGGTCGTGTAGCGCCCCGGATATCCAGCGGAGGTGAGCACGACGCACACCGCACTGTTGGTCTGCCACGCCACGTGAAGCTGATCGAGCCGGTGTTCGACCACGGCTTCGATCACGTCGACGAGATCGGTGTCCAGCAGCGGCAACACCACCTGCGTCTCCGGATCGCCGAGACGAGCGTTGAACTCCAACACGTAGGGCTGGCCGCCGACGATCATCAAGCCGGCATAGAGCACGCCCTGAAACGGGGATCCCAGGCGAGCGAGGGCCTCGATCGCGGGGTAGAAGACCTCCTTCACCACCGTCTCGACCAGGGCCGGCGTCACGATCGGGGCCGGGGCATACGCCCCCATGCCGCCGGTGTTCGCGCCCTGATCGCCGTCGTTCACCCGCTTGTGGTCCTGGGCGCCGATCATCGGGACGACGGTCTTGCCGTCGGTGAATGCCATGAGGGTGGCCTCTTCGCCCTGGAGAAACTCCTCGATGACCACCCGCCGTCCGGCGTCGCCGAACGCCCCGGCGAACATCCCCTGCACGGCCTCGACGGCCTGCTCGCGCGTCGTCGCGACGATCACGCCCTTCCCCTGGGCCAGCCCGTCGGCCTTGATCACGATCGGAACCGGCTGGGAGGCCAGATACGCCACCGCCTCGGCGGCGTCCTCGAATGTTTTGGCGGCGGCCGTGGGAATCCGATGGCGAACCATCAACTCCTTGGCGAACGCTTTGCTCGATTCGATCTGCGCGGCGGCGCGGGTGGGCCCAAAAATCCGCAGCTTGGCCTTCCGAAACTCATCGGCGATCCCGAGCGCCAGCGGCGCTTCCGGTCCGACGACGGTGAGATCGATGCGTTCCGAGACGGCGAAGCGCTTGAGACCGACGAGGTCGTCCGCGGCGATGGGGATACAGCGGGCCAGACGCTCGATGCCGGCGTTCCCCGGTGCGCAGAAGAGCCTGGGAGCGCGACGACTCTGCGCGAGCTTCCAAACCAAGGCGTGTTCCCGGCCGCCGCTGCCGATGACGAGAATGTTCACGGCCGAACCCTGCGAGGCTGAAGACGTCGTGGATGGGTCGGTGGATGCAGGAGCAGCAGGCGTCTCATCAGGCGGCTGAACGCCCGGTGGACATGGAAGCGGTCGACGTCATCCGTCTCGGCAGGCCGTCTCTGCCCGGCCGGGTGGAACGGTTCCCCATGGGTTAGTGGCGGAAATGGCGCATGCCGGTCAGAATCATGGCCATGTGATGCTCATCCGCCGCCTTGATCACTTCCTGATCCCGAATGGAGCCGCCCGGCTGGATCACCGCCGTGATTCCGGCTTGCGCCGCGGCGTCCAGGCCGTCACGAAACGGGAAGAAGGCATCAGACGCCATCACGCAGCCTTTGACCGGCAGGACCGCCTTCATGCCGGCGAGCTTCACCGAGTCCACCCGGCTCATTTGTCCGGCCCCGATCCCGACCGTTTGACCGGGGCGGGCATAGACGATCGCGTTCGACTTGACGTGCTTGCACACCTTCCACGCGAACGCGCACGCCGCGTACTCCTCGTCCGTCGGCTTCCGCTGCGTCGGCACGGTCAGCGCCTTGAGATCCGTCAATTCACCGAGATCCCGATCCTGCACGATCAAGCCGCCCACCAATTTCTTCAGATCCAGCCCTTCGCGTTCCGTCGTCGTGAGCGGGCCCACGTCCAACAGCCGCAGATCCTTCTTGCGCTTCAGCTCGGCCAGCGCATCGGACGCATAGCCGGGGGCGATCACCACCTCGACGAACGTCGACGTGATTTCCTTCGCGGCCGCGAGATCGACGACGCGATTGAAGGCGATGACCCCGCCGAACGCCGACACCGGGTCCGTCTCCCGCGCCTTCACATAAGCCTCGACCGGGGTCGTGCCCAACGCCACGCCACATGGATTGTTGTGTTTGATGATGACGACGGCGGTGTCGGTGAACTCCTTGACCAGCTCGAGCGCGGCGTTCGCGTCGAGGTAGTTGTTGTAGGACATCGCCTTGCCGTGGAGCACGGTCGCCCGGGACACGGACGGTTCGCGCGTTTGGAGCTCCCGGTAAAAGGCCCCCTGCTGGTGCGGGTTTTCGCCGTACCGCAACGTCTCGACCCGTTCGAACTGGAGCGACAGTACCGCCGGGAATTTCGCCTCCCCGCCCACCTGCTTTTCAAGATAGCCGGCGATGAGGCTGTCGTACCGGGCGGTGTGCTGAAAGACCTTCAGCGCCAGCTCCCGCCGGAGGGCCAGCGGCACCTCGCCCGCCCCCTGGAGCGCCTCCAGCACACGGCCATAGTCCTTCGGATCGACGACGACGAGGACGTCCTCATGATTTTTGGCCGCCGAGCGCAGCATCGACGGCCCGCCGATGTCGATCTGTTCGATCGCCTCGTCGAACGAGCAGTTCGGTTTGGAAATGGTCGCTTCGAACGGGTACAGGTTGACGACCACGACATCGATCGGCCCGATGCCGTGCGCCTGCATCTCGGAGACGTGCTTGGGCAATCGCCGGCGTCCCAGGAGCCCGCCGTGGATCTTGGGATGCAGGGTCTTGACGCGGCCCTCCAGGATCTCCGGCGACCCCGTATAGGCCGCCACGTCCGTGACCGCGATCCCCGCCTCGCGAAGCGTCTTGGCGGTCCCGCCGGTCGAGAGGATTTCCGCTCCGAGGGCAGCCAAGCCCTTCGCCATCTCCACGATTCCGTTCTTGTCCGAGACGCTGATCAAGGCCCGCTTCACGGCCGCCATGTCACCCTCACCCTCATGCAGGTTGCTTCCGTTCCGACGGCGCGCAGAATAGCAGATGAATGTAGGCAGTGCAAGAATCGCGGGGATGCTGCGTGTGAGTGAACCTATCCCAGGCGGGCTGGGTGCGAGGCCGGCCGGACCGTGTCCGTCGGCATCGCGGAGCGGCAGGCTTCCAACCACGATGGTACGCGATCGGCCAGCCCGCACGCCGCGAGATACTGCTGATCGATGGACGCAAGGGCCTGCGCGGTACCGGCGCTATCCTGATCCGCGGCGCCGGCCACGTGCACGGCCGTGGTGACGGTGAAGCACTCGGAGCCGGTCTGCCGAGGGTCGTGATGGAATGCGGCGGCGTCACTCACGAGCGGGCTCAGGCCCCACAGGCTCAGCAGATAGCCGCCGAGATCCGCGTGCGTCGCACCGAACACGGCCCGCTCGGCCTCAAGCCTCGATCCCCCTTCCGCCTCCACCCGAAGCACGTCGCCATACCGGTCGGGGAAATTCGTGACGAGCAGGAGCCGGCCGACATCATGGAGCAGGCCGCCCATGAACGCGCCTTCGACGGCCAGAATCGGAGCCCGCTCCAGCCGCGCGATCGCACGGGCGGCCACCGCGGTCGCCAGCCCATGGTGCCACAGCTGGTCCAACGACAGCGGCAACGGGGACGTCACCTCGCATTGCTCGAAGAGCTTCAGGCCCAACACGAGCGCCTTCACGCGGTCCAGCCCGAGCAGCGCGACCGCGTGGCCAGGGCTCGCAATCGTGCGGCGCAGGCCGAAGAAGGCCGAATTGACGACCTGGAGGAGCTTGGACAGCATCGCGATGTCGCGACTGATGATGCGGGCGGCGGTCTCCAACGAGGCATGGGGCGATTCCATGGCCCCGATCAATTCCTGATAGAGCCCGGGCAGGCTGGGGAGCGTCCGCAGGCCGGCGACGAGCGTCAAGACGGCAGGGTCCTGGAGAGGCGGACGACGCGCCGCCGTGCCGGAAACGAGCTCTTTCAAGACCTCCAGCGAGAACGGTTTTGGCAGGTAGCGGTGGGCCACCTGCATCACGCGCAGGACGGTGTCCGGATGGGCACAGCCCGAACAGGCGACACGCACGACGCCCGGATACCGCTCCTTCACCTCGGTCAGCAACTGCACCCCGCCCATCCCGACCAAATGAATATCGGCCAAGACGAGGTCGAACGGGGTCGCCTGAAGCGCCGCCAACGCCTCTTGAGCGCCGTGCACCCCCACGGCGGCCCACTCCTCGGCCAGGCCTTCTTCCACCATCCGGCACATGACCGCGAGCGCGCCGGGGTCATCGTCGACGAGCAGGAGCCGTTTCGTCCGGAGCCCTCCCGACATCAGATCCTCCCCGCTCTGTATCGGCATCGAAGGCGACTGGCTTGAACTCCAGGTCGTTATGCGGCGGGCACCAGCCGCCGACGCCAGACCGCACACCGGCGCCGCACACAACGCGGCGCGATCGACTCCCGTCTGCCCGCCGGAGAGAATCGTGGTGAGCGTCGCCATGCGAGTTTGCAAATTGGATCGATCGCACGGGATGTGGGGATAACCAAACGCTCGTTCCCCGTCCCTGCCGAAACGCTTTCCTACTATCAGCGCTTCAATGTTCTGCTTCGTGTGTAGAAGGCGGGCGGCTTCCGCAACATGAGGCGGCGGCTTCGGAGCATCGACGTTATAGTAGAACCTATCTCAAAATCGTTTACGTCCTGAGAGAGCAGCCGGGACGGGGGCAGCGGTTCCGCTTGAAGACAGAGCGCGGTGGACCGCTCGGACGCTCCGCGCGGTGCGCCGCTTAAACTCGCTGCGTCCGAGCTTCACTGAACGCAGCGTCGAACAGTAAGCGGCTTCCTCCCCGCGCTTACGCTGAGCGGTTTGCCACCCCGCTCTGATGGCGCTCCACCGCTGCCCCTATCCCGGCTGCGAGAAAGGAGATGGTGATTTTGAGATAGGTTCTATTTTCCATTGCCCACAGCGCGCTCGCCGCAAACAGCCAAGTATGCGTCAGGCTCTCACACTTGGCGACGAATGCTCGAACCTCTCTTAGGTATTCGGTCAGTTGAGCCGAGCGTTCTTTTTGATCCACCTAAAAACACCTGAGAGCTCGCCGCTTCCTGAAGTCTAACGCTTCAGTTGCAGCGGCGGGCAGCGGACCGTCCGCTGCAACCGGTTGTTATTCCGTTCGTCGTCTCTCATCGGTTCTCGGATTGTTTCTTAATAGTCTTTGCCAGCTCCTTCTGGTTCCACGGGACGACGGGGATCTTGTGGTCGGTCACGGCCTTGGGGAGGCGCTCTGGAGGGGTGTCTCCCTTATGCATCGCCATGACGCCTTTACCCATGGCTATGCTCTCCCGGATTTCCCAATCGACCCACTTGCTGTCGGCTGTCTTGTTGGAGACGTACACGACAGTAACCGAGCACTGCCGTATGCGCTCCCTAATCCCACGCTTGATGTACTCGGCCTTTTTGCTATCAAACGGTTCTTGGAGGGACCAATCGTTGAACTCGATATCCGAATTCTGATTCTTGGCCTGCCCCCGCAACATGTTCACATCGTTCAGGTCTTCCTGGACGAAGCTGATGAATACGTTGCACTTTCCGCTCGTGTCTGGATCTTTCATAGACTTCTTGGCCCTCTGCTCCAAGGCTCTCAATTCGTCCGGCGTCAATCCCCGGCCGCCGCCGCCACCACCCATGATTAGCTCCTCTTTTCCGCGTTTATGATTTCCACACACGCCACACAGATTCCGCAGGGTGTGTCGCCCCCGGAATGGCACGAGTATGTCTCGGTCAATCCACGGGCTTGGGCCATTGCTAAAACGTCACTCTTGGAAAACTCGATCAGCGGCGTAAGTACCCTTATGCGTCTACCTATCGCCGTTTCAATCATGGCCTCGCACGCTTTGACGAATTCTTGTGTTTGATCGGGAAACAAATGCTGGGCCGGATCGAGGAGCCCAATGGCCACGCCGTTCGCCTGAACTCTGAATGCGTACGCTGCTCCGGCCAACACGAACAAGAGGTTTCTACCGGGCAAGAAGGCGTCCTCATTGATCCTCAGAAGCGGGTCGGTTATCCCGCTCGGGATCGTTTTGCCAAATCCCGACAGATCCATTCGCGTGACGGATGGCAGGCCATGTTTCTCGTGCAGCCGCTTGCAAGCCTCCCATTCCTTGGCTGCCCCAAGTTGTCCGTAGTCCACAAAGAGGGGGAATAGTTCAACACCTTCCTCTTGAGCCAACAGGCTCATAAGGGTGGAATCGAAGCCGCCGGATACGAGCGTGACTATTCCCACGTCTTCTGTTCCTCCTTGGCAACCTTCACGACGACCCATACGGCAAGGTCGAAGCGGTCGGGCGTATATCCGAACGAATAGGCGTGCTCCATAAAGGCGTCTTCGAGCGCTTCGTACTTCCGCACGGAGGGAACTGACGTCATGGGCGCTTCGGTCAAACCAACCCAGTTCATGTAGGTCAAAACATGGATGTCCAAGACCGCAACGTGCGCGGTGTACCCGATATTCCGCAGAAAGAGACTAGCCTGCTTGGGTCCCAATCCCGATACTTCCAAAGCCAAGCGGCGACGTGCATCCCGAATGTCACGCGAACCTTCTAAGAACGACCGGAGGGTGTCCTTACTCTTATATACCCGTTCGGCCGCTCGCCGTATTTGGTTCGCTCGAACTCGAAAGAACGGATAGCGATTCCGGTCGCCCTGAATGCCTCTCCCGGACAGGACTGCACTGATATCCTGCTCGTATTGTTCGAAGCGTGATGACCTTCGATGCTCACAGAACAAGCGCCTCCTCTCCATCCGTTCCACAGCGGAGTGAGCTACCTCAAACCGAACCCGGCTTCCCAAAATACAGGCGACAAGCTCGCGCCAGAGATGGTCTTCGGTCATGGTGGTCCAGCAAGTCGGCTGGTGGCATTTCCCTTCCAGCGCGAAACATACCTCTCGAATGGCATTGTTTATGGCAGGAAGCGGAATCCGCGTTACGGTCATATCACTCGCCTCCCTTGATGGCGTTCATGAGTAGCGATGCTTGCTTTGCAGGGGCGTAGCGCCGCAGAAACGTCTCTGCCGTATCCTTCATCAAGACTTCGCGTAGGTCCGCCATGAATATCTGATAGAACTCCAGGTTGTGCATCAACGCCGATTGGATATATGGCAACGCACCGTTATTTCCCCAGTCGGTCTGGTCTTTGAACAAATCCCAGTGCTGGAAGTGGGACAGTCTCCCGCTTTCATGGTCCACGACCGTTTGACACCACTCCAGCCCGTCGAAACTGTCCGCGCCAGCCATAGCGTAGACCGCGATGGAAAGGGGGTTCCCAGTTCCCAATAAATGCAAGGGGCAATAGAAACCCAGCTCGTCGAGCGCTTTCCGAAGTCGTCTCACGGTTTGCGTCCGCGCGATAATGCCGTCCCCAAGCGCGCGCTCCGGGACCGCGAGCAACACCGGGCACAATTCCTTGACAACCATTCGTGCAGCAGCAGGAAGCAAATCTGTCGGCCCATGGATGATCGGCGCGACCGTGCCAAGGGCATGCTCTTGGTCGCGTAGGACGCTCGAAATAACGCCCTCGGCGATGGCCTCCGCTATGCTCGGCGGCTCCTGATTGTCGTAACAGAAGCACAAATGGTGTTCGCTTTCCTTCGCCACTTCATGAAAGCGGTCGGGCGTCCAAGTCAGTTCACCCTTCCAGAACCCTTCATAGTTCCCGCTATCCATCAGTATCGCGGTGCCCCGACCCTTGCTTCGGGTAAGGGCTGCATTCATGCGGGAGCGCTGTTCCAGCGGGCAGTTGGCAATGTCATAAGCTGAAGCGAGGAAGAGCGGGTGTCCGGCGGCGTCCAGGAGTTCAACATAATCGACCGGCCTCAGATTGGTCTTCACGCTGGATACCGACGGAAAGAAACTCGGCAGCGAGATAAGTGCCTGCCTGACGGACAGGTCAAATGTGCGTCTCTGTGCCATGGCTTCTTCCTCTGTTAGCACATCGTTCTCCGGCCAACTTATGCGCCGTCAATTGCCTTCTTGTTAGCGACGACACGACCGCCAGGCTATGTTTAGCCACGGGGTTGCCGTGCTGTTCTTGAATCAGCTCCGGCCCTTTTTGAAAGGCGGACGTCCCGGCGAGCACACCACATGGTGTGCTCGCGGGATATTGAGTTTTCAGCCTGCTCGACAAGCTGCGCGAACGCATCTTCGCTTGCTTGGTTGCTGGCGATGGTCTCGATCTCTTCCAATTCCTGTGCTGCAAGAGCATAAGATTGCGCCAGTTCGTCGTGGCGCTTCATTTGGCTCCACGCTGCCATTGCAGCGGCACAGGTAGTGATGATGGGAATAGGGTTGATCCCCATCCCGCCGGACGCGGCCTGAATGATGGCAAGTATTACGACAACTACCTGAAGAAGGGCGATTGCCCAGAACCATTTGGCGCCATTATTGGCGTTCGACTTCGCTTTTTTGGCGTACCACATTTTCTGCTCGTGAATCCTGGCGCTGGTATAGAAGCCCCGACGTTCTTCCAGCGAGGAACATCGCTTTCCTTTCATGAATTCCGTAATTGCCGATCCATCGGCATTCATTACCGCAGCGAGGTATTTTCCCAGATGTGGCCTTGCCTCGCGGATTTCCTTGAGATCGACTAGGAAAAGGGTCTCGGCACTGCTGTCCTCATGGAAAGGATGAGCCCTCATCATGAATCGCCAAGTAACGGTCTTTACGGATTCGGCGACGGCGCGGCCGTCAAACCATATCTTGTCGTCTTGCCTTGCACGCATTGCCCATAGAAGCAGGAGGCCGACAACAAGTACTATCGCCAGCCCGGTGTAGAGATAGGTATTCACGGCCTGCAACCCAATGGCGGTAAATCCGCTCGTTGCGCTCCCCAACACGAGAGAGCCAAGGTAGGTTTTGTGAAGAGAAAGATATGTGCGTTGCGCCTTGAGTGACGCAGCATCCGCGCAACGGTAGAGAGAGGGGTAATTGTCATTGGTCATCACCGCTGTCATTTCTTCTTCCGCGCTAATACCGCCTCCTGCTCGCCGAGGCGCAAAGCGCCGAGGGAACCGCAAGCGGGTGAAGCCAGGTTGCAACGGTCGGGTTCACGCGACAGTTAGGTTACAGAGAAATAGCGCGTTCCTCGGCGTACACCCTCTGTTCGTAACTGTGGGCCAACAAGTGGGTGAACCACAACCTTCGCCACGTCGATGGATACGCCAAGAAGGGAGGCAATATCATTGATCTTCAGGCCCTCTGATTCTTTGACAATCTTCAATGCCTGCTCGCGGAGAGTAGAGAGCTGGTCTTCCACATTGTGCGCTGGCTGAATAGGAAATTCTTGCGTCAGAATTTTTTCGACACCTGCCTGGAGTTCAGCAAAGGAAGTGTACTGAATTCGATCGAGGCCCCGAAGGTCAGCTGGCACTTCGTTCGCGGAGTGCTGCTTTGGATTGGCTACGATGTAAGCCTTTTCGTTCAGGCCGTAAGCCAACCCTAATTCCAGCGTCACGTTGGCGTTCCAGGCCGAAATATCATAGATGCCACAGCGCGACGATCGAATGTAGTCTGCAATTTTTTGAAGTATGTGCAACGTGGTGATTTTTTCATCAGCAAAAACGAAGGTAACGTTGAAGGCCTTTGCAAGGTCTTTAAACGGCCGCCGATAATCAGCCGTTGGGTAGAGCGTATAGGGGTACGCCACGAAGACCTGGCGAGGGTTACGCGTCGGGTTCGGAAGACCGGTCGCGACAACCGATTGTGCTATTGGGTCCGCCACTTGCGTTTACCTCCCTGTACAATCTAATGCTGCGGTAAGCTGAGCGCTAAGCGCGTCCGCTCGACTGCGAAGTTATGGGTCATGCCACTATTGACAAAGGTCATCGAACTTCCGGGCGAACGCCTCTTGAAGTACCGTATCCGAGACAAGGGCGTCGGCATATGATGCAATAAACGCTTCTAGGGCCCCCTGGAAGTTATCGCGGTAGACGATTCGCTGGCGACGGTCGATCACGGCTCCGGTCGGCCCCTGAGCCCACACTCTCCATCCACCCTTGGTTCGAGCCTCGTGCAGAAGCCCGCATCTTACGCCCGCATAGAAGTCGAGGGCGAGTGGGCCATCGAAATCCTTCGAAAAGGGCACCCGCTTAACGAGAAAACTGACAAAGACGTCGCGGCTCGATGAGTATTCGTGCAGTCCAAGCGTCTCGCCGTGCCGAAGGTGACGGTACCTGATACCTTGAACGGTGGATTCGAGGAACTCGATTAAGGTGCATTGGATCGCGAGGATCGAGAATCCCTCGCCTTGGAACGTCCCGTGCTCCTGGAGCACCTTGATGGGGTTAAAGTATCGAAGCTGGAGGCGCGTCTGAAAAAAGTCGACGAAAGCTTGTCGCCATCGTTGGGGAGACCCTCCCACGACGAGAGTCGCGCGGAGAGCGTTCCAATCGTCGACAGTTTTCCAGCCGGCGATCAGACCGCTCCCTCTACTCATCACGCATAACGTTCTGTTGTGCCGTCAATGTACGAAAAAGGGTCGGCAGTCTTAATCGGGGGCCATTGCATTCGATTATGACTCCCGACCCCATTATTTTCTCCCACGGAGCGCGTCGGACCACTCAAACAGCCGTTCGCCGATCAATCCGAGGTCCCTCATCTTCTTCAGCGACGCCCTGAGGTTTCGCTCTTCAACTCCGAATACCGAACACACCCCCTCCAGCGTCTTGCGGCACATGATCGCGGACGCGGTAAATACTTGCATTCGGTAGCATGCATATGCCTCATCGAAGGCAGCCCCCGGTGGACGCGGGCGCGCTTGGATTCACTCTGACATCGGTTTGCGGAAACATAAGAAAGGGCCTTCCCCATTTGTCGCCCTCCACCATGTTTCCTTCATTTGTCTGTCGTACGAGTATCGGCGAGGAGCAGATTGTGCAGGCGAGGAGGGTATAGCGGCAAGATGGCCCCAGACCATCAAAGTGACGCCAGTGCGATCCAGTCTCTTTCGCTTCCACGAATTGACAGCACTCAGAGCATTCGACAATCATAGCTATTTCCCTTGAGCGCCTAAAACTGCGCTTGAGCTGCGAGCGGCGCTCCGGGTGGCCAAGCGCCGGTCATCAGTTCCAAGCGCTTGTTAGGCGCCGCCCTCTCGAACCACCGGCTCTTGCTTAATTGCCAACTCCTTCGGCCTGGTAGGATCTTCATCGGAGGGCTGTGCCGCCTTTCTCCCGAAGCTAGCGGGATCCTTTGCCGTGCACATTGATTCCACGACATTTCAAGACTCCTCGATGATCCGAGATCCTCGTAGAATGCATGCTTAGGAAGATAGGCTGTGACCGCACGCTGCTCGTGGGCCTTGAAATCGAATGCTTGCTCGATTGGGTCGGCCATTACTCGGATGCTACCTCCATGCTCGACCGGCGCCTAACGCCGGAAAGGCAAGCTGACTCGCGGGTCGAGATATTGTCAAATGTTGTGGATTGAGGTGATTAGGCGGCGACCTTTCCTGTGTTCTTCTCTGACTGTTCTTCCTCTCGCTCGACTTGCTGCCCATCCTTGAACACACGCCCCGCCCGGACCAACGGCAGCAGCTCATGGGCATCGAGCCGGCGCCACGATTGCTGCGCCGCCTCCAGCAGCTTGAACGCCATTGTCAGGCCCGCGGTCCGCGAGCCAGCCCCCTTGGTGACACGCGTCCGGAGCTTCACCGTAGCGAACGTCGATTCAATCGGGTTGGTCGTCCGAATATGTTTCCAGTGGGCCGCCGGGAACTCGAAATGGGTCAGGAGCCGAGCGACATCGGTGGTCAGGGAGTTCACGGCTTTCGGATACTTCGCCGCATAATCCTGGGCGAACCGGTCGATCGCCTGCTCGCAGGCGGCCCGGGTGTCCGCATACATCATGTCGTGCAAGGCGCGCTTGGCCTGGGGCTGCAGCCGGGTGGGGAGCTTGTCCAACACATTGGCGATGCGATGGACCCAGCACCGCTGCTCCCGTGTCTCGGGCCAGACCTCGCGCACGGCGGCCCAGAACCCCAGTGCCCCGTCCCCGATGGCCAACGCGGGGGCCCGCATCCCCCGGCGTTTGAGGTCTCGCAGCACGGTGAGCCAACTCTCGGTGCTCTCGCGATAGCCGTCCTCGATCGCGATCACCTCTTTCGTCCCATCGGGGCGGACGCCCACCACGACTAAGGCCGCCAAGCGATCATCTTCCAGCCGAATGGTGAAATGCACCCCGTCTACCCAGATATAGATGAAGTCGCGATCCGCCAGGGGGCGCTCACGCCACTGGTCATAGTCGGTCCGCCAGGTCGCCGTCAGGCGTGTGATCGCGCTGGGCGAGAGCCCCGCCGCATCGGCGCCGAGCAGCACCGGAAGCGCCTCCCGGAAATCCCCGGTGGAGAGCCCATGGAGATAGAGCAGCGGCAGGACCGCGCTGACCTGCGGCGAGCGACGCAGGTACGGCGGGAGAATCGCACTGGTGAACTTTTGTCGGGTCCCATGCAGCACGCGTTGATCATTCACCCGCGGCGCTCGAATCGTGACCGTCCCCGCGCCCACCGTCACGCGCCGAGGCTGGGCCTGCCCATTGCGGACCACCAACGCATGGCCGCGGCTGTCGCGCGCCTCGTGGTGCTGCCGCCGGTATTCCTCCACTTCGACTTCCAACGCCGCCAGGATCATGCGGCGGGCGCCCTCGCGGGCCAAGGCATCCAGCGCCGTGGCCACCTCCGGCTCCTGCTCTTGTGCTCCCGTGGTCGTTCGGACTATCGTCATCATCGGCGTGCCTTTCCCCGGCCTGCCAGCCGGTGTGTGGGTTCGTGTTCACCCGGAAAGGTACGCCACCTCTCTCACCCCGTTCCACAACTTCCGACTATAGCTCTCGCGGGTCAGTTCGAATGACCTGTTCGGCTGCCCGTAGCTTCCACCACACACCACACACTGACCGATATCGCGCCCAGTAGGGAAGAAAAGGGATCGGGATGAGCTAGCCCGGGTTTGACGGACACCTCAACGGGCCGCGCAGCGGACCGTCTGCTGTAACCGGTTGTTAGACATCGTACCCAAGTTGCTTGTAGATCTCGCTCTTGTAATACCAGTCTTGATTGCGGTTGCCCTTGTAGTGCTCGAGCGCATAGGCCACGATGTTCGGCGAGAAGGGGACGAAGATTGCGCCCACATTCATCAGAACGGTCGGGCATCGGTCGTCGATGGTCCTCGAGCCGTTCAGGTTGATTCCGATAAGAGTGCAGCCCTTCTCGATGGCTACCTCAGCTTCCCAGGGCACGAACTTCCGCTGGAACTTGGTATCCTCTCCGATCAGCATGGCGTACGTCCCCGCCATGTCAATTCGCTCTCGAAGGCAACGCCTTACGTAGGCCTCGTCATCCGAGCGAACGGCGTCTGGTAGTTGACAGTCGGTGAAGTTGAAGTCGATGCGCTGGTTCTGCTTCCACGCCTGCATCAGGCGGTAGTAATGGATATCGGTACTGCTGAAGCCGACGAATGTACGCGGCAGGCCCATTATTTGCACTCCTCCGGTTGCTGCAACCGCTTCTCGATCCGACGACCTGGTTCGACCATCAGGGAAAAGTAGGTACCCCGGATTGTGCCTTCGATCCGCTCGACGAACTCGCGGCGGTTCGAGCTGTCTCGCCGGATGAGTAAGGGCCGACGCGATTCAGATACATGAACCGCTCAGACTTGAGCTGCTCGGCGACGAGGCGGAACTTCTCCCACTTGGCCCAGTAGTCCTGGAACTCCTCGAGTTGGTATGTCCCGAGCACGATGGTTGAAAGCACAAGGGCAAGGATACCCCATCCAGGCCTTGTATTCCTCGGGCACGGGGAAGGCCAAGGCGATGGTCATTGTGGTCAGAATTGCAGGCAATCGCTGTGAGCTTGAGCCAATGATAGGCTTTCTGGTTATGGATAGCATCGAGTCGAAATAGGCCAGTTGGTCCTCGACTCGGTTCTTCATGTAGTCGTCAAAATCAGAATCGGCCATGTCTCGTTCCTGAACAATGTCTAACGCTCACGCTCACCCGCGGCCCTGCCGGAGCGGCGAAGCTGCGGAGGCATGGACCTCGGGTGCAGCGTGCTGTTAGAGCGCATCGGCAACCGACCACCCCTGATGCGTTAGATCAAAGACCTCATCCTTGTAGCCGCGGGCCACCACAAGGCCATTCTCGATTAGTTCATTCAGCGCGTTCTCCCATTTCGCTGCCTCGCGACCACGCTCTCCACCGAACTGCTGGCCGCCTGCTTGAATCACGCGCCCACCCATGTAGGCGATCTTTAGGATGGTGCCGTCTTCTTTCTGTGCTGCCGCTTTCAACAATATCCGAGCCTCGTTGGTCAAAGACAACTTCTGTCCCACTTCGTGGGAATTTGCCACCGCGATCGCTTGATCGTCGGGCTGCTCCCTTACCAAACCCTGCAAGTAGCGGTTGTTGATCAGACAGAGTTGTAGCTGCTTTGCGAACTTTTCTTTGAACTGACGAGGGTTGTCGAATGATTCAACAAGGCCGCGGGGCTTTAGTTTCTCCTTAAAAGCTTGCAACTCGGCAAACTGATTCGCGTCGATGCTTTGCGGAGCAACGGGTTGGGACGAAAAATAGATCATAGCCGGCTTGCCGGCTGCAACATGTGCCTCGATCTCCTCAACAGTGCCGCTTTTTGCTTTTCCGGTCGGAGTTCCAAGTCGTGTCCAGAAAACTCCGACCAGGAGGTCACAATCCTTCAAGAGCCTCGAATTAATAAGGTCTTGAGGCCTCGCACCTAACTCCGGCGACGAATGCGTTTCCCACCCTACAGGGCTCAGCACCACTTTGGATGCCGACGCGTTTACGTCATTCCAGTCGTGGATGACTGATCGAACAATATCTCTTTCCTCTGCAACGTCCCCAGGAGAGGCGATGATCACGGGGATAACGAGTGCTCTGTATGCCAAGAGAAGTCTCCAGTCTGCGCTCTAACTATCCATTTAAATGCGCTGCCACACGGACCCTGATGCTGGCCCTATTCCTGACAGAGTTCTGGCCCTCTGTAGAGCGAAAGTTCAGGCGAATATCCCTACTTACCAAACTTCTGTCAAGCACAGCCACGGGGACACACTGCCAGGTGCGCAGCCTATCTCCCTATTGGCCCGCAGGGGCCAGAAAAAGGTGTCCGGAACCATTTCTGGCGTGGCTCTTAGGTAAGCCAAGAGCCGCCTAGAGACCTTTCACAGGCCTGTTCCAATATTCGTTCGAACCCGCTGTATTCCCCTTCATTTCAGACCTTGAGTTATTCAGCCTTGCGCCATCAGCTCAGGAAATGGTTCCTGACACCTTTTTCTCCCCCCGGCCTCATTCATCACTCCGATCAAGGCGCGCAATACAGCGCGCTTCTGTATCAACGGCAGCTCGCCGAAGTCGGCATCACGCCGAGTATGAGCCGGAAGGGCAACTGCTATGACAACGCGGTGGCCGAGAGCTTCTTCAGTACGTTGAAAAACGAGCTCGTGCATCACCAGACGTATCACACGCGGGACGAAGCCAGTCGGGACATCTTTGCGTTTATTGAAGGGTTCTATAATCGCCAGCGGCTCCATCAAAGCCTGGGCTATCTGAGCCCACTGGCATTCGAGCGTCAAACCCGGGCCAGCTCAACCCGACCCCTTTTCATCCCCTCTTCTGTCCACTCCGTCCCCGGGTCAGGGAGTTCTTGCCGAGCGGGTCGCAGAATGACGGTCGCATCGGAATCGCGGACATTACATTCCGCGCGCTGTGACCCGGGAACGTCGGGGCGTCCGGACTCGGTTCCTGCGGCGTTTCCTGCAGCGGCCACTCTGCGGGAATGACGCCCGTCTCGCATCCCCGCCCCGGCGGACAGCAGCCGCCGACCGCCTGACCGCACGCCCGCGCCGCATATAACGCGGCGCGGGCGACTCCCGTCTGCCCGCCCGAGAGAATCTTAGTGAGCGTCGCCATGCGAGGTTGGAAATTGGATGGATCACACGGGTTCGAAAAATCCAAACACTATTTGAGGAAAAGGACTGCACGCTTCATACTTCGGAACCGTTCTTCCTCCCCCCGTTGCCGCTTTCTTCATGCGCGAGTGCAACGTCCATTTCTGATCGGAACGCAACTATGCGCCCTTCACGAAGGCACTGGAAAAACGTATCAATGTTCTTAGGCGTTAGAAAATTGAACTGGTATCGAATCGGGCTACCCGCTTCTTCCAACTGCTTGTTCACTCGCTTGAAGTGTTCAATGGCGTATTCGTTCTTCTTCCTGTTTTCCTCCGACGGGTCGCGCAACTCGCCGTTATCCTTGATCTCCACAACCAGAATCAGATTACCGGTCTTAATGAAAAAGTCAGGACTGAACTTGCCGCGCTTCGGATGCTCGCCTTTTTTCCATGCGTAGTCGATTTCGTAGAACCGGATCGCCGTGGATTTAATCCAGGCATCGAAATAGCGCAAGTTAGTTGGTTTGATCAGATTGTTGACAAATTTCTTCTCAGCATCTGAATCTGCGATGACAGCGCTCAGCGGTGTTTTAAAGTCGTGCCGATTCTGAATCGTGACGCACTTGTAGCCGCTTCCCGGCTCGGCAACCTCGTCAAAGAACTCCACTTGTTCTTCTTTGAGACTGTCCCGTGTCCAGTCAGTGACGTAGATCGTCTTGTCGCGTCGCAGCTCGGCCGCAGTAACGCTGTCGCGTTGCCGTTGGCGGGTGGAGATGACGTGAAACCGAGTTGGAATTGGCATGTAGCGGACATTTTCGGAGGTTTTGCGCCTTAGCGTCCCTAGCGATTGTAGGAATTTTTGTTTCATCGCTTCGGTAGCGACTTTCATATCGCGCCGGGCCAATGATGCCTTCACGATCTTTTCCAGTCGCTCAACGGGGTAGTTGTCCGTGTAAATGGTTCGCATGCGCAGGTCGGGGTCCTCCGGGTCTTGCGCCTCCTCCAGCCGTTGATACATCGCAACCGCGATTTCACGCGGTGTATAGGTCTTGTGCCGAACGGTCGTCTCCCATCGTGTCTTTTCGCCGCCACCCGCTCGCTCGAACGTCACCTCCACATCCTTCGCCACGACGTCCGCCATCAAATCCACGAAGCCCTTCGCAAAAAGGGTGTACTCCTTGCTCATCGGCTTCTTCACCGACGTTGGCTGGAGCGTGTAGTCAATGTTGTGCAGGTCAAAGTGGAATGGCGAGTCCTCGAGGATCCCTGACGAGAGCCGCTTCTCGAATTCCAGAACCTCCGCCACCAGATGCCGAATGCTGTCTGCCCATTTGACGTGATTGAATACCGTCACCGTTGGCTGCGTGCCTTCCCATCTCAGAGGAATTCGCAATCCACGTCCGAGCACTTGGGCGATTAGAAGTTTGCTGTCAAACGCTCGCTCCTCGTGCGGCACAATCTGGAACACCCGCTTCACGTCCCAACCTTCATTAAGCATGGAGACGGCGACAATCCATTCGACTTTGCTGCCCGCCGTATCCACGAGGCCGAGTCGTCGAACGTCAGGCGCATTGTTATAAACGACCAACACTCGTGCGTCGGCGGTCTCCGGCTTGATCCGGTCCGTCTCGATGAGGAACTCCTTCAATTCCTCCGCCACTTCCTGGCAGCGTTTGATCGTCGGCGTGACGATGATTGTCAGCGGCAGAATCTTGCGGGCTTTGAGTTTGCGCTTTGTTTCCTCGTGCCGGTTGCGAATCAACTGCCATTTCTCGTCTGGGTCACCGGCTTCGGTCATTTCGACTGCGTAATCCACCCGCTTCACGTAACGCTCTTCCTGCGCCTTCAGCAGCGAATACCGGTAGATCACATCGGCAAAATAATCGTTCTTTACGTAACACGTTCCTGACACGCCCAAGACGTATCGGAAGCCGTAGCCTTCGTCGGCCAAGAACTCCTTCCACTTCTTAACCCTACCGGCCGGCTCGTTGGCGACGTGGTGCGCTTCGTCGTTCAACACAGCCACGCGCGCGCCCTTCCCGTACAGCCCCTCCCGGATGGACGAACCGACGTGTTCCAGAATCGCGTGGTAGTTTTCGACGCAAACCGCGCCCTCGGTGATGCTTTCTCGCGCGTTAATGATGCGCGGCGTGGAAATCTTCGCGCCTTCGGGCAACAAGTCGCGCAAGTCGGAGGTGCCGGCTAGGTCGCGGAACTTCTCTAGCAAACCGCTCTCAATCGTTGTGGATGGGCACAGCACCAACACTCGGTCCACCGCGCCTTCGGCCAAAAGAATCGCTGCCACGCCATACAGCACGTAGCTCTTGCCGGTCGCAGTGGCGAGGTCGAGGGAAGCTGACAGCTTATCCGGCAACTGGAGGTGCTGTTCCATGCCGGCCCACGAACCGTACCGATCTTCCAACACGGGGTTTTGCTCGAAGTTTTCTTTTGCCAGTTCCCGCAAGTCCGCGTACTCGCCCCCGAGCAAGAACCGCAAGGCTGTCCGAATCGCTTCCTTCTGGTACTCCCGGTCGCCGCACAGTTCGTCAATGAACGCTTCGTACCGGCTCTCATCCCACTTCGCCCGATCCACATTCGGGCTCACCTTGAGCACCAAGTCTTCGTTACGAAACTGTTGTCGGTCCGCGTTGCGTGGCATGGCTACGCTTTAACCGCCTTCGGTGTTTTGCGAGCGGCCTTGCCGGCCCTCAGTCCGAATTTCTCCCGCGCGATTACTTCCCTGGCCTCGTTTCCGTGAATGTCAATGAACACCGCCATGACTCGTGATCCCAGAGGCTCGACAGGAAACCATGCTTCCCAAGATGTCTCTTCCAGTTGGTGTGCGTAGAACACGGTGTCCAAGTCGAACACCTCGCCGTCGTAGTCGAAATCGAGCATAAGCATAGAAAAACTCTCCAGCCCGCCATGCGTATCTTCGCCGCGCAACCGTGCGTAGCTTTGGAAGCTCTTCACCTTCAAAGAGGCTTCTTCGAGCAATTGCCCCTTCCGCTTCTTCACCGCCACCGACCAGTCCACCTTCGGTGGACGGATGAAATCGAACCCGACCGCATCCACAGTCTCGTTCACTGCCGTTTCGTGGTTCGGCTGCCTTAACGCTGTGAAATCGCGGTGATGCAATTCGTTGATAATGGAGTACGGAATCCGGAGCGCGTAATACCGAATACCTTCGAGATCAATGTAGTCCTGCTGGAAGTCGAACACACCGCGCGGTGCGATGACGAAGAACTTCCGTCCGATCTTGTTCCGAAGCGCCGCGTGGATATCCTGAATGGTTTCCTCATCAATGCGCTTGCCGGGATTTTCGTGGTGGTTGAACACCAGCACGCTCGCACCCTTGAGCTTGCCGTCCAATTTCAGACCGCCGATGGTATGCGGCTCGTCCTTGCACCCGAATAGTTGCAGCGCGAAAAACCGCCAGTCGGTCCACGGTAGCGTTTTGAGCGTCGAGAAGTCGTACAGCCCGGCGTTGTACAGCCTGAACGGCTTGCACTCCAGCTTTGGTCCCGTATTGCCGATTTCCCTGCGCAAGTTCAGAAGGCGCTTCTGCATCGTGTAAATGGACAGCTTCCCGCAATCAATTCCAATCCACCTCCGCTTCAACTTTTCGGCGACTGCCAGCGTCGTTCCCGACCCGGCGAACGCGTCCATGACTACATCGCCCTCCTCGGTGATGAAGTCGATGATCTGGTCCAGAAGCTTTTCGTTTTTTTCCGTCGGGTACTTCGTGCTGTTGCTGTAGACTGGTATCCCTGTCCAGATTGTATCCGCGACTCGGTCTTCCGCGGGCGCGCGCCAATACTGGGGCTTCCCGTCCTCAGGACTGCGGCGAACGAACTCCAGCTTGCCCCCAGTATCCCTCCAGTATTCCGCCAGCGTGCGGCCGCCGCCTTCCTTCAGAAACCTGTCGTGGTTCGCCACGGCGCGCGTTGCTCGCTCCTCTTCCCATACCCATTGGCCCGTTTCGGGTTTAATCCCGAAGAGCCTGTACCTCATCGTGGGCCGATCCGCAGTGCTCCAGAAGTGATGCCAGTGGCCTTCCGGGTTTCCCTTGTCATGCTTTTCAACCCACAGGGTCGAAACCTTGCTCTTGGCGCTTGCGCTGTACCAGAACAGGTTGTCGTGGCGCACGTTCAGCCTGGTGACGCGTTTGAATTGCTGTTGGAGGTTTTTCGAGGCCCGACCGGGTAGGATTATCTCGTTCCGAAAATTATGCTCTCCGAAGATCTCGTCCATCAGGCCCTTGATGTAGTGCCCCTTCCTGTAATCGACATGGACGAAGATGTGACCATCCGCCGCCATGAGCTCTCGCAGCATGACAAGTCGCTTCCGCAGAAACTCCAGGAAGCGGGCGCCGGCCATCTTGTCCTGATACGCTTTCTCGTCCTCGGATCCCCCGAAATCCTGCTTCGTCGCGAATGGCGGGTCTATGTAGACCAGCCGCACTCCGGGCGTGCCGTCTGCATTGCAGAGCTTGCTGGCCTTTTTCATTTCCAGCAGCGACTTCATGACTTGCAGGTTGTCGCCGAAGATCAGCATGTTGTGCCATTCGCTGCTGCCGTTGCCACCGTTCTTGCCAAACGTGCGGACGGCTTGCAGCGGCACGGCCAGTGTGTCGGCCAGAATGTCCTCCTCGCGCTCCTTGCCGTGGTACACCAGTTCGTATTCGCGCTTTTCGGGAGGGAACAAGATGCGCGCCCATTCCGGCGAGAGTTCCTCGCCCGCTTCGAGCCGGCGGATGATTTCCTGTCGTTCTTCGGGTGTCATGCAATTACGTACCTTTCGTGGGCGTCGGCGCCAGGGTTTCCAGACATAACTCGTCCAGAAGCCCGGTATCGGCAAAACTGTAGTGCTCGTTCCGCGCGACAATCACATGGTCGAGCACCTTGACGCCGATCGGATGACACGCCGCGATCAAATCGCGCGTGAGCAGCTTGTCGGACTCGCTGGGCTTGGCAGTACCAGACGGATGGTTGTGCCCGGCAACCAACGCCGACGCGTTCGTCCGCAGCGCATGGGCGATGATGGTGCGGAGGTGTGGGCGCACGGTGTCCACCGTACCTTGCGCGATCAGCGAGTCATCCAGCAGCCGCCCCACGCGATTCAGAAACACTACGCGGAAATGTTCCTCGGCAAGACTGCGCAACCGAATCCTGAAATAGTCCGCAGCCTGGCGGGTGTTCTTGACGTATGTCTCCTCGGGCGTCTCGGGCAACGCCGCCCGTCGTCCGAGTTCAAGCGCTGCTTGAAGTTGAGCGATTTTTGCTGTGCCCAAACCTTTTATCCCGCCCCACGCGGCCAGTGGCGCATTCATCATCGCCTGGAGAGACCCAAACTGTTTCACCAGTTCCTGTCCCAATACAACGGCGCTTTTCCCGCGCACACCAACCCGGAGCAGAATCGCGAGTAGTTCTACATCCGTCACGCTTTGCGCCCCCCGGGATAACAGCCGCTCACGTGGGCGCTCGCTTTTCGGCCACGCCACAATGCCGTTCGATCTACGAGCGTTTCTGCGGCTCACAGTCAACCTTTAGCAGCATAGCTATTATTAAATGACCTGCCACACGGACCCTGATGCTGGCTCCTATTCCTGAAAGAGTTCTGGCCTCTGTAGAGCGAAAGTTTTGACGAATATCCTCACTTACGAAACTTCTGTCAAGCACGGCCCACGGGGAAACGCTGGCAGGTGCGCAGCCTACCTCATATTGGTCCGCAGCCTCTTTCTGTTCATCGACGGGAAGACCTCGGTCGTCCCCAAGAAGCCGGACCACTGTATCTTGCCTTGCCTTGCCGACTCCGTACCCTCGACGGCGCGGTATTTGACATGCCCTGCCCTTCCGACTAGAATCCCGCTCCGAGGTTCTCCACTTGCCTGCCCAGTCATTCGTTCATCTTCACCTGCATACGCAGTACAGCTTGCTCGACGGCGCCAACCAGCTCGAGCCGCTCGTCCAGCAGGTCAAACGCTTCGACATGCCCGCGGTCGCGATGACGGACCACGGCAATCTGTTCGGCGCCGTCGAGTTCTATCAGAAAGCCCGTGCGGGCGGCGTGAAGCCGATCATCGGGTGCGAGGCCTACATGGCGCCCGGGCACCGTACGAGCAAGGACAGCGCGCTGGCTCACAACGACTACTACCATCTGATCCTGCTGGCCACGAACCTGACCGGGTATCAGAACTTGATCAAGCTCGTCAGCAAGGCCTACCTCGAAGGCTTCTACTACAAGCCGCGGATGGATAAAGAGCTGCTCCAGCAGCACCATGAGGGGTTGATCGCGCTCTCAGGCTGCCTCAGCGGGGAAGTGCCCTATCTGATCGGCCAGAAAGACATGGCCGGCGCGATACGGGCGGCCGGCGAGTACCGGGAGATCTTCGGGAAGGACCATTATTATCTGGAGGTCCAAGCCAACGGGCTCGAGCATCAACGGATCGCGAACGCCGGCCTGGTCGAGATCCACAAGAAGCTGGGGATCCCGCTGGTCGGGACGAACGACTGTCACTATTTGAAGAAGGAGGACGCTCGGCCGCACGACGTCATGCTCTGCCTCCAAACGGGCAAGACGCTGAACGATCCGAATCGCATGAAGTTCGACACGGATCAGCTCTACGTGAAGTCGCCGGAAGAGATGATCGCCGCCTTCGCCGAGCTGCCGGACGCGGTCCGCAATACCGTTCGGATCGCCGACCAGTGCGACCTGTCGCTCGCCTTCAACAAGACCTACCTGCCCGCCTACCGGGTGCCTGAGGGCTACACGCGCGAGAGCTACCTCGAGGAACTCGCCACCCGAGGATTGGCGGCGCGACTCGCGGAACATCCGAGCGGCATCCCTGTCGAGGTCTATCAGCTCCGCTTGAAAGAAGAGCTCGCGGTCATCCTCACGATGGGCTACGCCGGCTACTTCCTGATCGTGTGGGACATCATCAATTTCGCCCGTTCACGAGGGATTCCGGTCGGGCCGGGGCGCGGCTCGGCGGCCGGCAGTCTGGTCGCCTATGCCCTGCGGATCACGGACCTCGATCCGCTCGTCTACGGGCTGCTCTTCGAGCGGTTCCTGAATCCCGAGCGCATCTCGCTCCCGGATATCGACATGGACTTCTGCATGGACCGGCGGGGCGAGGTGATCAATTACGTCATCGACAAATACGGCGAGGACCACGTCTGCCAGATCATCACGTTCGGGACGCTGGGGGCGAAGGCGGCGATCCGCGACGTGGGGCGCGTGCTCGAAATCCCCTACGCCGAGGTGGATCGCGTCGCCAAGCTCGTGCCCAACCAGCTCAACATCACGCTCGATGAGGCGATGGACCACGAGCCGCGCCTGCGGGAATTGGTCGAGACGGACGCCAAGATCAACGAGTTGATGAGCATCGCGAAGTCGCTCGAGGGTTTGGCTCGCCATGCCTCGACTCACGCCGCCGGCGTCGTCATTTCTCAGGAGCCGTTGACGGACCACGTCCCGCTGTACAAGGGCGCCAACGACGAAATCGTCACGCAGTACTCCATGACGGACGTCGAGAAGATCGGACTGGTGAAGTTCGACTTCCTGGGGCTGAAGACGCTCACGATGATCCACCACGCCGTGCGGCTCATCAACGAGCGGGCCCGGCGTGAAGGCGCCTCCCCGCTCGACCTGGCGACGGTCGCGCTCGACGATCGGGCGACGTACGAGCTCCTGGCTTCGGGCCGCACGACCGGGATCTTCCAGTTGGAAAGCCCCGGCATGCGGAACCTGCTGGTCCGGATCAAACCCGAACGCTTCGAGGACCTCATCGCGATCTTGGCGCTCTATCGGCCGGGACCGCTCGAAAGCGGGATGGTGGACGACTTCATCAAGCGTAAGCGCGACCCCTCGCAGATCGCCTACGACCCGCCGGCGCTGGAGCCGATCCTCAAGGACACCTACGGCGTGATCGTCTATCAAGAGCAGGTCATGGCCATCGCGAACAAGATCGCCGGGTTCTCCCTGGGACAAGCCGACCTATTGCGCCGCGCCATGGGCAAGAAGAAGCCCGAGGAGATGGAGAAGCAGAAGGCGCAGTTCATCGAGGGGGCGAAGAAGAACCACTACTCCGAAAAGAAAGCGGAGAAGCTCTTCGACCTCATGGCGTTTTTCGCCGGGTACGGCTTCAACAAGTCCCACTCGGCCGCCTATGCGCTCGTGACCTATCACACCGCCTACCTCAAGGCCCACCACCCGACGGAGTTCATGGCGGCCTTGATGACGAACGACATGGGGAACGCGGACAAGATGGTCGGCTATTTCACGGAGTGCCGCGACCTCGGGATTCGAATCCTGCCGCCGGACGTGAACGAGAGTCATACGACGTTCACCGTCGTCGACGGCGGGATCCGTTTCGGCCTCGCCGCGATCAAGAACGTCGGCGAAGGGGCGGTGGAGTCGATCATCGCCGCCCGGAACGAGGGCGGGCGTTTCCGCTCCTTCTACGACTTTTGTCACCGGATCGATCTGCACAAGGTGAACAAGCGGGTGCTGGAAGGGCTGATCAAGACCGGCGCCTTCGATTCGACCGGGGCGAAGCGCTCGCAGTTGGCGGCGGTCCTCGATCTCACGCTGGAGGACGCGGCGGCCGCGCAGAGGCAGCGGGAGCGGGGCCAAACCAATATGTTCGGCGACGTTCACGGCGCCGACCAGCCGGTCTCGGTCGCCGACCCGCCGTTGCCACCCCTGCCGGAATGGGACATCGCCGAACGGCTCAAGCTCGAGCGCGAGTTGACCGGCTTCTACATCACCGGGCACCCGTTGGCCCGCTACGAAGCCATCATCGAGCGCTTCGCCACGGCGAAATGCGATGCGCTTGCCGAGCTGTCCGACGGGCGGGAAACGAAGGTCTGCGGCATCGTCAAAACCGTCAAGGCCATGACCACCAAGAAGGGCGACCGCATGGCCTATTTTACAATTGAGGACCTTCATGGCATGATTGAGGTCATTGCCTTCCCGGATCTCTACAAGTCCGCGGGCTCCTTGATCGTTCCGGACAGTTTGATCCGTGTGACCGGGACCGTGGATCGGGCGGAGAAGGGCACCCGGCTCAAAGGCATCAAAGTGGAATCCCTGACCGAGCTGCAAACGAAGGGCATCACCCGCGTCAACGTGCGGATCACCGACCAGAGTGGAACGGGGACGCGCCTGCCGCAATTGCGCCAGGTGTTCGAGCGCCATCCCGGGCATGCCTCCATTTCCTTGACCTTCCGTCTCGCCGATCTCGAAGCGGAGACCTCCCCCCTCCCCAACCTGACCGTCTCACCCAGCGAGAGCTTCATCGCCGAGGTGGAAGAGGTCTTGGGCAAAGGGGTGGTGGCGCTGCAGTAACCATCCGAGGGTATGCCGATGCGCGACTACTTGGAATTCGAAAAGCCGCTGCGGGAGATCGAGGAGCGAATCGAGAAGCTGTCGGCGTCCGGCCAGGCGAAGCACTCCGTCCAGGAGGAGATCCGCAAGCTCCGCGGGAAGCTCGCGCAGGAAGAGGCCGAGCTGTACACCAAGCTCACGCCCTGGCAGCGCACGCAGATCGCGCGCCATCCTCAACGCCCGTCGGTGCTGGATTACATCAACTTCTTCTGTCGGGATTTCATGGAGCTGCACGGCGACCGCGCGTTTGCGGATGACCGGGCGATCGTGGGCGGACTGGCACGGTTCAATGAGCAGTCGGTGATGGTCATCGGCCATCAGAAAGGCCGGACGTTGAAGGAGCGGATGGAGCGGAACTTCGGGATGCCGAACCCGGAAGGCTATCGCAAGGCGCTCCGCTTGATGCGACTGGCCGAGAAATTCCGCCGCCCGATCGTCACCTTCATCGACACCCCCGGCGCCTACCCCGGTATCGGAGCCGAAGAACGGGGCCAGGCCGAAGCCATTGCCCGCAATCTCTTGGTCATGGCCCGGCTGGACGTGCCCATCGTGTCCGTCGTGATCGGCGAGGGCGGGAGCGGCGGGGCGTTGGCCTTGGGCGTGGCCGACCGCGTCCTCATGCTGGAGCACGCGGTCTATTCCGTGATTTCTCCGGAAGGCTGTGCCGCGATCCTGTGGGACGACCCGGCGAAGGTGCCCGATGCGGCCGCGACGCTCAAGATGACCGCAGAAGATCTGTACAAGCTCGGCGTCATCGACGAGATCATCCCCGAACCCCTCGGAGGAGCCCATCGGGACCCACAGCTCACCGCCGACCGGATCGCGAAGGTCCTCGCCAATCACCTCCAGCAAGTCGCGGAGCTCTCCCCGGAGGCCCTCGTCGAAAGCCGCGACCACAAGTATCGCCGGATGGGCGTGGTCCTCGATCCGACGGCCGCGAAGGCCTGATCGTCCCACCCAGGCGCGCCACTCCTCGTTCAGCTTTCTGAAGCGGCTTCGTTCGTCGAGCCTCCACCGTTCTGGATCAAGCATCATCTCCTTAAGGTCTGACACACGCCTTCTTCTCCTGCCGATCCTTTTCCGCACGCGGCTCCGGTAGGCTGACTGGAGCCAAAGTAGCGGCTCGAGCGGGTCTCCAGCTTTCATATTGGTGTTCCCGCCATGACAGCGGTTACTTTGGCCTTTTTCTTTGTCTTCTCGCACCGGTTCTTCATCGCAACGTCAGAGCGTCGCCTTCTAGACCAAGCCGTCGGAGCGACGGAGGGAAGCCATTCGGATGGAGCGCATCTTGGTGATCGACGACGACCCGTTGGCCCTGTCCATGCTCGAGCTGATCTTGAAGTTCGGCCGTGGTGATCAAGCGGTCGAAGCGGTCAACAGCGCGGAAGCGGCCCTGCTGCTCACCGCCGTGGCGCGCTTCGACGCCATCGTGAGCGACATCCACATGCCCGGCCTAAACGGATTCGAGCTGCTCCACGAAGCCAAGGAACAGGGGATCACGGCGCCCGTCATCCTCGTCACCGGGGACGACGATTACGATCTGCATTACCAGGCGCTCCAGCACGGCGCCTTTGAAGTCTTGCAAAAGCCGATCAGCCCCACGGCGCTCCTCACGGCCGTGGCGGACGCCGTGGCGCGCGGCCGCAGCGATGAACGCGCCGGGTGACTGCAGGTGACGATAGTGGGACAGAGCAAGGACGTTGGAAGAGAGGTCAAGGATCTCCGCCAGGCGGGGGAAGCCTTGCTGGAGCTGCTCTGCTCCGGGCAGCCGCTGACGGCCGATCAGGAGAAATCGATCGCGGGAACGATTACGTCCCTGGAAGCCGCCTACTCCCTCTGGTTGAGGCGCCAGCCGGTCAAGGAGCAATCCTTCCAGCCCACCTCCCGCGAATGACTGCTCCGCAGGGGTGAAGCTGGACACTAGGGATTGTGCCAGCGCGCGCCCTCGAAGATCGGATTCGTCTGATGCGTGATCTTGATCGTATCTCCGTCACGCACCGGCGAATCGATCGTCCCCACCTTGCGGTTCACGGTGACGAGCACTTCCCCCTTGCTCAAGAAGGGCATCAGCGCGCCAAGTCGGTCCTCGTGTGATTCGATCAGCTTCTTCACGGTCGTCGGAGCCGTCAGGTCGAGTTGCAGCTCCGTTCCGCCGACGCTGTCCTGCAGGGCGTGTCCGAACAACAGGATGGTGACCATCTCCGCCTTCCTTCCCTCTCCGGTCCCGTTCAGCTCGACGAGGCGTCCGCCCGCCGGTGACATTTGAAACAGTCCTGCCGCTTGGGATGCCGCGGCCCGAGCGGGCGAGCGCCTTGCGGGGCGTGACACTGCGAACAGAGCGTCTCCGTCGTCGCGCCCCGATGCTCGGCGTCCATCGGCACCGGCGGATTGCGCTCCCTCGGGCTGGGCAACAGCGAGACGAACAGGACGACCACGACCACGGCGACGACGAAGACCCAGTCGGCCTTCCGAATCCGGATCATTCGGCCGATCCCCGGGGATCCGCCTGGCCGCTCGCCTCGTTCACGAGCTGAGCGATATGCTTGACTTCAACGGCTCCGCGCAACCCGTTCCGTAGTTGGATCATGCAGGCCGGGCAACTCGTGGCCACGACGTCCGCACCGCTCTCCTCGATCGCGCGGCGCTTGCGCTCGAAGATCCGTTGCGAGGTCTCGTAGTCCTTGATGACGAACGTCCCCGCCCCGCCCGCACAGCGATCCGCGTCCTGCATTTCGACGTAGTCGATACCAGGCAGCCCGCGCAGCACCTGACGCGGAGCCTTCGTCACCCCCGCCACCCGCAGATGGCAGGAGGAGTGATACGTGACCGTTCGGCGCGCGGCGCCGGCTCGGTCGCCGTGCCGGCCCGGCAGCCGATCGGCCAGCAACTCGGAGATGTGCTTGACCTTCCCAGCCAGCGCCTCCGCGGCCTTCTCCTCCGGCTCGCCCGCGAAGAGCCGCCGGTAGTCCTTGAGCATGAGCGTACAGGACGCGCACCCGGTCACCACCGTGTCGTACCGACCGAACGAGCTCAAGTTGAAGCGCGCGGCCTCCTTCACGAGGTCGACGTGGCCGTAGGTCTCGATCGGCGTGCCCGAACATCGCTGCGGTGGGAGCGCCGGTTCGACGCCCTGCCGCCGCAGCGCCTCGATGACCGCATCCCCCACCCCGTCGTCGAAGTAGTTGGCGGCGCAGCCATGAAAGTACGCCACCGAAGAGCGGCCATGCTCGGCACGCTCGACCAGGTCACGATACCGTTCGCGTAAGTGCCGGGTTGCCAACCTCGGAAGCACGAGATCCCGGGGAACTCGAGCCGTCGGAGCAAGGAACCGAAGGATGGGCCGTGTCAGCAGATCGATCATGGCGCGCGGCACAGGACGGTCCCAGATTCGCTGGGTTACGGCAAGAAGCTTGAGAAGAGCTTCAAAAATGAGCCCGGACCTTGCTTGAAGGGCGAAGATGAGCCCCGCGAGGCGATTCGGGTGCTCGGCCCGCCGCTGCAAGATCAAGCCGGCGACGTCGACGTCGGCGGGGCACACGCTGCGGCATGATTTGCAGTTCAGGCAGGCCTCCACCACCCGTTTGGAGTTCAGATAGCTGTAGTCCTTGGCCGTGACGATCTCGAACCATCCCCGCGAGCTCATGTCCTCGGACTGAAAGACATCGTAGACCGGGCAGACCGAGTTGCACTTGGCGCAGGTCGCACAGTCCTTCGAGAGACGGGTATAGTCGATGTGCTCCGTAAACGGTCGGTCGCTGATTTTGACGCCCGGATTCAGGATTCCCGCCGGATCGCACGCCTGCTTGACCTGCCTGAACAGGCCGTAGAGCTCGTCGCCGAACATCCGCCGGACGTACTCAGCCCGTACGCGGCCGTCTCCATGTTCGCCGCAGATCGACCCCCCGAACCGCGTCAACACCGCCTCGTGAATGGCATGGTAGCCTTCGACCATGCGCCCGAAGTCTTCGGGATCGTTCACGTCGAGCAGGGGCACGATATGCGCGTTCCCATTGCCGATGTGTCCGAAGATCGCGACGGGCACACGCTGTCCCTGGAAGAACGCCTCCAAATAGCGAATGAGCTCGCTGATCCGGTCCGCCGAGACGACGACGTCGTCCACGTAGTTGATCGGCTTCTTCCCGTGACCGTACCGGTACAGGGTCGGATAAAGTGCCTTTCGGGCCTTCCAGATCTCTTCACGCTTCTCCGCATCGAAGGCGAGGACGGGCTCGGCCGACAGCCGAAACTCCCGGCACAGCCGCGCCACCTCCGCGGCGTCGTCACGCCGCCGTCCGCCGTCGGCAGGCTCATCGAACTCCGCGATCAACGTCGCTTCGGCGTCGGCAGGGATTCCATGGCGGCTCCGCCCGATCAAGTTCAACGTGTTGCCGTCCATCACTTCCAAGGCGCTCGGCGACAACGAGAGCAGCTTGAAGACCGCCGCTCCGACGTCGTCCAGCGTCCGGAAATGGATGAGCGCCGTGGTCGTCGCCGCAGGCCGTTCGACCAGCCGGATCCTCGCCTCGCTGATCACGCCGAGCGTGCCTTCACTGCCGACGAACAACTTCGGGAGATCGAAGCACCCGGCATCGAAGCCGTCGACCAGTCCGAACACGTTGTAGCCGCAACTGTTCTTGGTGACCTTCGGCCGCTTCTCCCGGATCAGATCGGCCTGCGCCTGGACGAGGCTCAACACCTCGCGCAACGAGCGGTGGGTCTCCAGGAGCTGATCGAGCCCGGGCTCGACCAAGCGATAGGGTGCGGCGTCCAGCCAACCGGTCCCCTCGAGGCAGACGCGGAGCTCCAGGACGTTGTCCTTGACGGAGCCATAGCGAAGAGTATGAGGGCCGGCAGAATTGTTCGCCAGCATCCCGCCGAGCTTGCACATGTCTCCACTCGAGGGGTCCGGCCCGAACATGAGCCCATGGCCGGCCAACCGTTTGTTGAGCTCGGCAAAGACGATGCCCGGCTGGACCCGCGCCCATTTCTCCTCGCGGTTCACCTCGAGGATTCGGTTGAGACGAGAGATATCGAGGATGATGCCGGGACCGACGGCCGAGCCGGTCAGGTTCGTGCCCGCAGCTCGCGGCGTGAGCGGCACGCCGGTGGAGGCGGCATACTCGATCGTCCGTCGGATGTCTTCCTCGCGCTCGGCGAGCACGACGACACGCGGGACGATCTTGTAGATGCTCGCGTCAACGGCATACGCGGTCAGGGTCGCCTGGTCGTCGCGCACCTTGTCGGGGCCGAGCAGCCGGCGCAGATCGGCCGCCGCCGCCCGTTTCTTCTCAGGCAGGATGAGTGGCATGGATCGATCTTACTCGTCTGCATTGTAGGCAATGCACCGAAGGGAGAACAAGGGTGGGCCGCCGGTCCTGGTCGAATGAAGGTCAGGAATGATCGGGGACTTCGATCGCGTCGACGTCCGACGGAGCCGCGTGATCAGCCGCCTCGTCCCCGACATGGCCGTTCCCGTTCGCGACGGCAAGCGGCTCGTCACCGACCGGCAGCATCGTCTGTTCCGATTCGCCCAACTCCTTGAACTCGCGAAGCGGCGGGAGCTCGGAGAGATCGCGCAAGCCGAAATGCTGAAGGAAGAATTTCGTCGTCCCATACATGATCGGACGCCCCGGCACGTCTTTCCGGCCCACGATCCGGACGAGCTTGCGCTCGAGGAGCGTGCGCAACACGCCGGAGGTCTCGACTCCGCGGATGGCCTCGATCTCCGCACGGACGATCGGTTGCTTATAGGCAATGATCGCGAGCGATTCCAGTCCTGACCGTGAGAGTTTCGGCGAGGTCTTGGTCTTGCCGAAGGCTTTGATCCATGGGGCCAATTCGGGCCGCGTGGTGATCTGGACCCCGCCGGCGACTTCGACGAGCTGAACGCCCCGCTCCGCCTGGTCGTACTCGGCCCGCAACTGATCGAGAGCCTGGCGGATCTGCGCCTTGGAGACACTGCCCAGCGCAGCGGCCAACCGTTCGAGCGTCACCGGTTCGTGCGCGATGAACAGCAGGGCTTCCAGAATCGGCTTGAGGTCCCGCTCCTCGATCGCGTCGGCATGCTCAACCGGCTGCGGGTCCAGAGACTCCGGCGGGCTGCTGCTCATCTGCTCGGCCACCGGCTCGGGTGGACGATCGCCGGCCGCCTCCGGCGGGGTGAACAAGCTCTCCGCGGCCCTATCTTCGCGTGTGCTCATGCTTCCTCCCAGCCAAGATCCGCCACGGCATCGAGCGACCCCTCCGCCACCGGTACGAACGCGCGCATGAGGAGGATCGGGCCGAAGGCCTCGCCTTGAAACACGCGGAGGAGCTTGAGACGGATCAGCTCCAACAGCGCGAGAAACGTCACGATGATGACGAGCCGTGACCGTTGATCCTCGAACAACGAGGCGAAGGTCATGGACTCTCGGTCCTGGAGCGACTCGAGAATCGCGTTCATCCGATCCTTGACCGTGAGGTTTTCCGGGATGATCTCGATGAGGCGTTTATCGGGCGTCCGCGCCAGGATCCCTTGCAGCGCATCGACGAGGTCGAACAAGGTGACATCCTCCAGCAGTGCCTCGTCGGCGCGCACGGCGGCCGGCATCTGGACGGCTTGGTCCCGATAGAAGACGTCCCGCCAGATCCGCTCGCGATCCTCCAACCGGCTGGAGGCATCTTTGAACTGCTTGTATTCCAAGAGCCGTCTGACCAATTCCTCCCGCGGGTCCGGCCCGTCTTCCTCGTCCCCTTGCGTTTCCTCGGCGGGCAGGAGCATGCGGGACTTGATCTGAACCAGCGTGGCGGCCATGACGAGAAAGTCGCCGGCTACGGCTAGGTTCAAGGACGTCATCAGGCTCAAGTAATCCAGGTACTGCTGAGTAATCAAGGAGATGGGAATATCGTAGATGTTGATCTCGTTCTTCTTGATGAGATGGAGGAGGAGGTCGAGCGGACCTTCGAATTGCTCGAGCCGGACGTGATACGGGAGTTCGATCTGTTCGTGATCCACCGCACCTCCAGGTTGGATTGGGAGAGCCTTATACCACCATATGGGGAGGGGCGCAAGAGTCTTTCTACATATTGTAGCTATCTATTCAGCGCTTCCTGAGGACGAAGAGGAAGAGGATGGCGAAGATCACGAGGCTGGCGCTGATGGCGTAGACGATGTCTTCCCGCTGGAGCCCCCCTCCGCGTGGCGGGGGGCCGGTCATCCGGGCCCGCTCGAACCGGGGAATGACGGCGAAGTAGGTTTTCGAAAAATCCTGCCCCCCCTTGAAGGTGGCGTCCGAGAAGTCGGCTTGCCCGCGAAAGGTCGACCGGTGAAAGTAGACGTCCGCCTCGAACGCGGTGAACAGAAAAAAGGCCTCCCGTTCGAAGACCGCCTCGGAGAAATCCAGCATGCCGGCGAAGCGGCCGCCCGAAAAGCCGGTTCCCATCTTGAAGTACGTGCGCGAAAAGCTGGCCTCCTTGCCGAACCCGACCTCCAGGAACTCGCTCAACCCGTTGAAGCCGGATCGTTGAAACGTCACCGGCTCGTGGAACCGGGCGCGATGAAACCGCGTGTGCGGACCGAACGCCACCCGTTCGAACCGTGCCGGCTTCAGGAACGCGGCTTGGATGAAGAAGGCCTCACGGTTGAAGACCGCATCGGAGAACTCGACGGCCCCGGTAAAGACGGCGCGGGAGAGGTCGACGATCCCGTCAAAGACCGTTCCCGCCATCGTCACCGGACCCTGGAACACCACGGCACCGTCCTTGATCCGTGTCATCACTGATCCCCGGATGGTGGAGTCCCGGATGGTGACGGCGCGGCGGACGAGGCGTATCGCCGGCGCGTCGTCGGCGCGAATCGCGTCGCCGACTGTAGCGGCCACATCGGGGTGGTCGGCAAGCGATGAAACGGGCACCCGGCTGAGGTCCAGGTCGCCGACGATCACGACACCGGACAGATCGATCGGCCGGCCCTCTTGGATCGCGCGCAGGAGTGCCTCGGCCGGAACCGCCCGTGCCTGCCGGTCTTGCTCGGTACAGTCGGGGCTCAGATGCTTGACGAGGCCCGGCTGAGGAGCCGCCCCTCCAGGTTCGTCCCGACACTCGGCGAGCACCGAGACGGGCACAACGCCGACAACGGCCAGCAGGAAGATCACGACGACGAGCACGGAGCGGACGGCCGGAACGCGCCGTAGACAGGTCACACGCGAGCCTCGCTGGGATCCGAAAGGTGCTGAGGGCGGTGCTATACTTGCGTCAGTTCGAACCCGTGAGAAGAGCCATGCGAGCCCCCCACACGAGACCGGCTCCCTGGATGGCCGCAACGATTCTTGCTCTCGCGTTGGCTGCAGCCCCCCCCTCACCTCCACGCGGAGACCGTGGTAGAGACCCCCGTGCTCTCCGTGTCCCGCAACGGCGGCGTCTTCTACGTGATGGTCATGGCGTGGGATCAGAAGCCTACGCCGGACCCCATGGAACTGCAATGGGGGAATCAGCGGGTTCGCATCCTGGATGTCGGGCTCGGAGCTCTGCGCGAGGCCTTTCGTTATGCGATCGCCCGCACGCCGGCCGGTCGACCCACCGGGACACTGACCATTTATAACGCCTCGTACCTGCCGACCAACTCGGACGGACCCAGCGCGGGGGCCGTCATGGCCGTCGGCTTTCTCGCCCTGCTGCGTGGAGACAAGGTCACACGCGGCGTCGCGCTGACCGGGACGATCGAGGCGGACGGGAGGATCGGACCGGTGGGCGGAATTCCCGAAAAAATCCGTGCGGCGAAACGGGAGGGCTATCATCTCGTGCTCGTCCCCGCCGGACAAATGCGGACCTCATCGTGGAATCTCCACGAGCTCGCGCTCGAATTGAGCATCACAGTGAAAGAAGTGGAGACCGTCGAGCAAGCGTACGAGCTGATGACCGGCCGCAAGCTCTGAGGGCGTCGCCGCGAGCGCGGATGCAGCGGGTCTTGGATGGACCCGCTGCACCCGATCAAGGACGTGACTGAAGAAGAGAACGAAGAGAGCCGAAGAAGTCGAACGACGTGATGAACGACGGGGGGCGAAGAAGATGACTCGATGCTATTCGGTGTCCTCGTCGCCGGAGAGATCTTCGGGCTTGTCCAGAAAGTCGGAGTCAGAGTCCTCGTCGTCCTCCAAGGAGATGTCCTCGCCGAGGTCTCCCTCCATCTCCTCACCCATCTCGATATCTTCCATTCCTCCGCGACGGGCGCTTCCCGGTTCTTCCAGCTCATGAGCGGCCCGCCGCTCGGCTTCCTCAGTTCTGGATGGCTTGGCTGCCTTCGCGGCGCGAGGAGCTTTGGCCGCCTTTGACGGGGCCTTCTTCGGAGTCTTCTTCTTGGCCGCCGGCTTTTTCGGCGCCGCCCTTTTTGATGCGGTCTTCTTGGCCGTGGTTTTCTTCGCCGAGGTTTTCTTCGCCGTCTTCCGCTTCGTGCTGCTCTTCGCAGCGCGTGCCCCTTTCTTGGGCGAGCCCCGCTTGGTTGATTTTTTCGTCTTCGCCATCTCTCCCTCCTCTTCAGTGACTGAGCCGCAGCGGTGACTGGGGCAACCATCTAGCATGAAACGACGACGCCTTGCAACCAGTCGGCACGGAATCCCATCCAGGGATGCGTGCAACTACGTATCGCGCGGCTCCGTAAGCACGGACCGCCCCCGGCGGCCGGCTCACCCCCGGGTGCCTCCGCGCGCTTGCCGGCCCAAAAGCCTTGACTCCTCAACGACATAGCATTATCTGTTTGCATGACCGCCGTGTTAGAATACTCCAGGTCTTGCGAGGGTCATCGATGAGTCTCCTGGCAATGCGACTGGCAACCCTCACGCTGGCCGGCGTCGTCTTCCTTCTGATGTCGCCGGGATACGCGACGGCGCCGCCGTTTCAAATCATCATCGACAGCGGGTCACCCTATTATTACCCGGCCTCGGCGCGCGTCCCCGCCGGTGCCCCGATTCGTTGGGACAACCCCACCGGGTCACCCCATACGATCACCCATGACGGGTGCGTCGTGGAGGACGGACCGTGCGTGTTCGACTCCGGCAGCGTTCCGCCCAACGGCAGCTACACGCTGCCCGGGCTCGCGCCGGGACGATACCCCTATCAGTGTCGCTTGCATCCGATCATGCGCGGGATCGTCGTGGTGGAACCGGGGAACAATTCTTCCCAGACCTGAAAGACTCGCTTCGACTTGCCTCGCTGCATGGGTTCGTGTACCCTTCCTACCCGCTGACGGCCGCCGATCTCTATCGTCATGAAACCGAGTTCCGTTCTTCACTCCCCGCTCTCCTTGACTCCCGACATTCTGAAGCTTCGGGCATGGCGCATGCCCGACATGATCGTTTATCAACATGCCTCCGATGAATGGTGGGTCGCCCCGCTCGACGACGACCTCCCGCTGATTCGGCTCAATCGTGTGGGGGTGGAGCTCCTCAGCGCCATCGACGGACACGTCACCGTGGGCGGACTGCTGGAGCGATTCGGCAAATGGGTCTGCGGCCCGGATGGCCAGACGGGGCAATGGCATCTGGAACGCTGGGCGCTCCCGACCTATTCGCTGTGCTATTACGGCACGGAGCCGCCGAGCGGGGACCGCCACGGTGCGAAGTGGGACCTCCTCCTCCAGCAGATCCGTGAGCGGTGGTCCGGGCGCGAGGGATTTGAGGGTGCGGAGCATCTCTCCGATTTTCACCTCCACGAGATTACGAAGCAGGAAGGTCACTTCGACACGGTGGAGACGACCGTGTCGCATCTGTTCCGGGAGCCGAGCGAGGCCTTACAAGGGCTGACGTACGGGCGGCTGTTGGCCCGGCATCTGCGGAAGCGGGGCTGGTGGAACCCCAAGCCACGAACCGTGCTGGAAGTGGGCGGCGGACTGGGGTACGTGGCGCGCGAGTTCGGGGCCGAGCTGTCGCCGGCCGAACGGCAAGGCGTCCAGTATCTGTTCCTCGACATTACCAAGCCGTTCCTGCTCTCCCAGCTCACGCTCGGGAGTGAAGGCGGATGGGAGTGCCGTGGCGTGCAGGCGAACGGCGAGTGGCTCCCGCTCAAGAGCGCCAGCATCGATCTGGTCATCGACAACGAGAACCTGGCCGACATGACGCCGGTGCAGTTGACGCGCGCGGAAGTCGAATCCGGCACGGGGACCTCCGCCCTGAATCAAGAAGCGCTCGATTGGATCCGCCGCATCCGCTTGCCGCTGGACCCTGCTCTCCCGGATACCTTCTTGTTCAACCTGGGGCCCATTCGCTTTGCCTCCGAGCTGTGGCGGGTGCTGCGTCCAGGCGGCCGGGCCGTGCTCATCGAGTTCGGGATCGAATCCGGATGGCCCGGCACGGTGAAATTGCCCGGGCACACCGAGTACGAGATCCACTATGGCCACCTCCGGCACGCCGCTCGCTGGCTGGGCTTTCAGGAGCAGTACTTCGCGCTTCCGCAGTTCATGGTGCTCAAACCGGACACCCGCTTGCTGTGCACCGGCGCCGCCTATGCCATTCAGCGGTTCTGCCAGGCCATCGGCAAACCGTTCGCCATCCGGGCCTATACCGAAAGCGAGCTCAAGCAAGCACTCGGCGACATGCTCCCCCGCCTGATGGGCTGCCACTACCACGAATTGATCGATCCGGCCTGGTTCGGCTTGTGGGATTTCAAAGTGCTCCTCCTCGAAAAGCCCGGGGCGGCCCCCCGCCCGGCCTTTCACGAGGCCAAGGGCTTTCGCTGGTACTCCCAGCGCTGAACGCCGCCGGTCGGTCTGTCGAATCGTCACCCGCTCCAGCAGGCTGAACCCGGGCTTCCCCGGTCTTTCACGTGTGGGAATCGGTTCTCGACTGTTTGACAGCGAGGATGAAGGAGGCGCGCCATAGGGGACTTGGAGGGCGGAGATGACGTTTACCAGTTATAACAACGTGTCGATCCCGTCGTTCATGTACGGGACGGCCTGGAAAAAAGAGGCCACTGCACGCCTCGTCCAACTCGCCGTGGCATCGGGCTTCAAGGCCATCGATACGGCCAACCAACTCATTCATTACCAAGAGGCGCTCGTCGGTGAAGCGCTTCAGGCCCTGGCGAACGAGGGGATCGGACGAGACGCGCTGTTTCTCCAGACCAAGTTCACGCCCGTCGGCGGCCAAGACCATCGCACGCCGTACGATCCCTCCGCCGATCTGACGACCCAGGTCAGGCAATCCTTCGACAGCTCGTTGGCTCACCTGCACACCGATTACGTCGACTCCTATGTCTTGCACGGGCCCTACTCACGCCGAGGGCTGGGAGACGCGGACTGGGAAGTGTGGGCGGCGATGGAAGCGCTCTATCGCGCCGGGAAGACGAGAATGATCGGCATCAGCAATGTGAGCGCCGAGCAACTCCTTCAGCTCTGCGCCAAGGCGGCGGTGAAACCGATGGTGGTGCAAAACCGGTGTTATGCCGCCTTCGGCTGGGACAAAGAGGTGCGGGACGTCTGTCGCGCGCACGGCATCGTCTACCAAGGCTTTTCACTCTTGACCGCCAATCGAGAAGTCCTGGCGCATCCGGGGGTCAGAGCCATCGCGGGCCGGCACCGGACGGGCGTCGCGCAAGTCATCTTTCGATGTGCCATGCAGATCGGGATCCTTCCGTTGACCGGCACCACGGATCCCCGGCACATGCGGGAAGATCTCCAGGCCGAACAGTTGGCGCTCACGCCCGAAGAAGTCCAGTGGATCGAAACGATGGGGCTGTAGAGCGGCCCGTCAGCAGAGCACCGTCGAGCAGAAGCCTTTCAGCCCGCCTCACGGGCACCCAGGGAGGAACCGATGAACGGCCACGAAGCGGATTCCGCACAGCGACTCATGGGCTTGTTGTTCAGGGCCCACCCCTGGCATGGGGTCCCCATCGGTGACCACGCGCCGGACATCGTGACGGCCTACATCGAAATCGTCCCGACCGACACCGTGAAGTACGAGGTGGACAAGGTCACCGGATTCCTCAAGGTCGACCGCCCGCAGCGGTTCTCGAACTTCTGCCCCGTGTACTACGGCCTCATCCCGCAGACCTTCTGCGGCGAGCAAGTGGCCGCGCTGTTCAGCAAACGGGCGAACCGGCACGGCATGGTGGGGGACGGCGACCCGCTCGACGTCTGCGTGCTCACCGAGAAGACGATTCCGCACAGCGACATCCTGCTGACCGCCTTGCCGATCGGCGGGCTCAGCATGTCGGACGGCGGCGAGGCGGACGACAAGATCATCGCCGTGATGAAGGAAGATGCGGTCTACGGCGGATTCCGCGATATCGCCGACTGCCCGCTCACCCTGCTCGATCGCCTCCAACATTACTTCCTCACCTACAAACACGCCCCGGGGACCGTCCAGCACAAGGTGGAGATTACGAGCGTGTACGGCCGCGAAGAGGCGCTCAACGTCATCCGCGCGAGCCATGCCGACTACCGCGCGAAATTCCCCGAGCTGGAATCGCGCTGTCCGAAAGGGAGGCTGTGAGGAGGGGACCGTGGTCTGCGAAGCGCACCGTCGCCGAGGAGCCGAACGGTTCGCAACGGACGTTTCCGTCACTCCTGTTTGATCCGCTCGGCGAGATCCAGCAGCACGCCTTCCCTGAGGCCGAGGTCGCTGACCAGACACTCGTGGAACCCAAGGGTCTCCATGACCGTGCTCAGGATCACGACGCCGGCCGCAATGACTTCTTCCCGCCCGGGCTCCAGTCCCGGCATCCCGACCCGCTCGGCCTGGGAGCGCGAGAGCAGGTCCCGTTCCAAGACCCGGATCGTGCTCAGATTCAAGCGATAGCCGTGGACACGGGCCGCGTCGTAGGCTTGAAGACGCTGGGCCATCGCGGCCAGGCTGGTGATCGTGCCCGCCGTCCCGACGAACGTCACCGCGGCGGACGCCCCGATCATCGGCCTGACCTCGGTGGTGCACCTCGCGACCCAGTCCCGCGCGGCGGCAAGCTCATCGGCCGTCGGCGGATCATGGTTGAAGCACCGCTCGGCCAGCCGGACCACGCCGAGATCGAACGACCGAACGGCGGGCGGCCGGCCCGGCCGATCGAGGATGAATTCGGTGCTCCCGCCGCCGATATCCAGCCCGATGATCTCGCGCGTTCCCGGCGGAAGCCCCGAGCGAATGCCGAGCATCGTGCGGCGGGCTTCCTCTTCCCCGTCGATCACCTCGACTTCGAAGCCGGTCTCGCGCTTCACTCGATCCAGGAACGACTGCCGATTGGCGGCGTCCCGCACGGCGCTCGTCGCCACGGCGATTTCTCGCTGCACCGAATGGCGGCCGATCTCCCGCCGCCACTCCTTCAATGTCTCCACGACCCGCGTCATCGCCGCTGGATCCAACGTGCCGCGCTCGTCCACGCCCTGCCCCAGGCGAAGAATCCGTCGATCGGCGTGCAGGACCCGCGTGAGACGGCCCTCGGTCACATCAGCGATCAGGAGACGACAGGTGAGGGTACCGATATCGACGCCGGCAAGGAGCATGGGTCCGTTTGGTCCGTTAATTCCGTTTGGTCCGTAATCTGTTTGGTCTCGTGGTGGCTGTACGACACAAGGGGCTCAACGTTCGGACCGTACCTCGTCCATCTCGGCGAGCACCTTGGCGCGTTCGGCACGAAGCATGAGGACCTGCTCGATCCCGCGGAGCAGCTCGGGGTCGTTGAGCATCTCTGAAGCCGACTCGCCGCGATCGTGGAGATGCAACGCCCGCTCCCCGATGTCCCCGCACAGCTCGTCGATCCGGGTGTCGAGCTTGCGCACTTCGAGCCGCAACTGGAGCAGCTCCGTCTCCTCCAAGGCGCGGTGGGCGGCCTGAACCGTTCCATAGCGCAGCTTGGCCACGCCGGCCCGTAAGTCGTGTGCGAGGCGCTGAAGCAATCCCATGGCTTCCCTAGCTGACCGAGGCCAGCTCCAGTTTTGTCTGCCATCGCCGCCGCATGGCCGCGTGCAGCGCACGATGCTCGGGCCGGGCCAAGTGCGGATCGTCCGCGAGCAGCGCAAAGGCCTCCGTCCGGGCGGCCTCCAGGAGCAGCCGGTCCCGAATCAGGTTGGCGGCCCGAAACTCCGGCACGCCCCACTGACGTACGCCGAAGAACTCGCCCGGCCCGCGGATGCGCAGGTCTTCTTCGGCGATGAAGAAGCCGTCCGTGGAGCGCGCCAGCGCCTCCAGCCGCTGCTGGGCGGGCGACGCGGACCGGCCGCGCCAATCGCTGGACGCCACGAGCAGGCACTGCGAGGGCAGGGTGCCGCGCCCGACACGGCCGCGCAGTTGATGCAGCTGCGCGAGCCCGAAGCGCTCCGCGTGCTCGATCAGCATCACCGTGGCGGTCGGGACGTCGACCCCGACTTCGACGACGGTGGTGGCCACGAGAACGTCGATCTCGCCCCGCTTGAACGCGGCCATGGTCCGCTCCTTCTCCTCCGCCTTCATCCGCCCGTGCAGCAGCCCGACACGCCGATCGCGAAACTCTCTGGCCTGGAGGCGTTCGGCCGCTTGCATGGCCGCCTGGAGATCGAGCTTTTCCGATTCTTCCACGAGCGGATAGACGATGTAAGCCTGGTGGCGGGCGGCGACTTCATCCTGCAGGAGCTGATAGGCGCGGCGCCGCTGTGAAGCGGGAAACACCAGCGTTCGGACCGGCGTTCGGCCGGGCGGCAAGGCATCGATGACGGAGGTATCGAGATCGCCATACACCGTCATCGCGAGGGTCCGCGGGATCGGCGTGGCGGTCATCACCAGGACGTCGGGCCGGTAGCCTTTCTCGACGAGCGTCTTTCGCTGCAGTACCCCGAACTTGTGCTGCTCGTCCACGACCGCCAGCCCGAGCTTCTTGAACCGCACACCTTTCTGGATCAGCGCATGGGTCCCGACGACGATGTCCGCCTCCCCGCGCTCGATGTCGGCAAGGCTCCGGGCCCGCCCTTTGGTCGTCCCGCCGCTCTTCAACAGCACGATCGAGAGCGACAGATCCTCGACCAACCGCTTCAGGGTCAGATAGTGCTGCTCGGCGAGGATCTCGGTCGGGGCCATCAACGCCGCCTGGTAGCCGGACCCGCACGCCACCAGCATGGCGTGCAGCGCGACGACGGTCTTGCCGCAGCCCACATCACCCTGGACGAGCCGGTTCATCGGGCGCGTCGACGCCATATCGGCGAGGATTTCGCCGATCACCCGCTGCTGCGCCGGCGTCAGCGAAAACGGGAGGCGGCGTTGGAGCCGACCGAGCAAGGGCGTCGTGATGTCGAAGCGGATGCCCTTGGTTTCTTCTTTCACCGCTCGCTGACGCACGGCCAAGGCGAGCTCGAGGAGGAAGCACTCTTCGAACGCCAAGCGACGATGGGCGCCGGTCGTCCCTCGATTCAGCGCCTCCAGGTCCGTTCCCCGAGCTGGGAAATGCACCTGCGCCAGCGCCGTGTGCATCGGGACGAGGCCATGTCTTGCCTGGACCGACCCCGGCAGGATCTCCTGCACGTCGCTCAGGTATTCGTCCAGCAACCCCTTCATCAGCACCCGCAATTGGCGGGAGCTGAGGCCTTTGGTCTCGTGATAGATGGGGACCAGGCGCCCGACGTGCAACGTCTCTTCACCGTCCCCCAGCACTTCGTACCGCGGATTGTCCAGCCGCACGTCCATCCATCCCTTGCGACCGAGAGACACCCGTCCGCTCATCATGACCCGTACGCCGGGTTTGAAGATCCGCTCCAGAAAGGGTTGGTTGAAGAAGACGGTCGTGAGCGACCCCGTCTCGTCCATCACCGTGACCTCGAGCACGGTCATGCCCCGACGAGCCGTGCGCTTGGCGAGGCTCGTCCCGATCGTCCCACAGACCGTCGCCTCCATCCCAGGAGTCAACCGGGCAATCGGCGTGACGACGGACCGGTCCTCATACCGCCACGGCAAGGCCCACAAGGCCTCTTCCACGGTGGTGATGCCAAGTCGCTCGAGGAGGAGCGCCCGCTTCGGCCCGACGCCGTGCGCGTAGCGGACGGGAAGATTCCACAGCTCGGTCTGGGATCTGGGACGGCCGAGAGGAGGCGCGCTCCGGGCATGAGGAGCCGGGGCGCCGGCGCCCTGGGAGCCCGGTCCTGATCCGCGCAAGCGGGAGAGGATCGTCCGCGCGGCCGTCAGCCGGCGCTGTTGCTCACTCGGCTCCCGCTGCCGGTCGAAGTCCTGGAACAGCTCGCGCAGGGCGAGGAGCTCCGTCTCGATCGCCGGGAGGTAGACCCGTTCGGACAACGCCCGCACGACCTGATCGCTGATGAACGGTCCCAGGTTCTTGACGGTGGAGAGGTGGGCATAGGCGTCTCGGCTGGCGAACTCGATGGGGCGCGCCAGCCGATCGACCAGCGCGTGCAGCGTGTCGGTGGACGCACGAGGAGGGGATGAGGCGAGCGGCGGTTTGGCGAAAGGCTTGTCAGCCAAGGCGACGCTATGGTAGCATGCCCCTCGTTTTCAACACAACGACAAGGAGTTGCGACGTGGCCTACGCATGTGAGATCTGCAACAAGCGGCATCAGTCCGGGCATAATGTGAGCCATGCCAACAACAAGACCAAGCGGGTCTTCAGCCCAAACCTCCAGACGGTTCGTGCGTTGATCAACGGCGCCGCTCGACGTATTCGCGTCTGCACCCGTTGCCTTCGTTCTGGCCGCGTTCAGAAAGCCGTCTAGCCGCCCTCGCCTCGTTCCTCCTCTCGGACCCTCCACGTCCATACCCGCCGCGCTCCGGTCGGATGGTTCCTTCCCCCCCGGGTGTCCGCTGGGCCCGGTCGTCGCCCGCCGGACGGCAACACCGAAGCGCATCTCGGCAACAGCGGAAGCGGGTCGCGGCGGTCTTGGATGGATCAGCGGGAGATGACGGGCTGCCGACCTTCCCTTGCCGCCAAGTGCAGAGACCCGCAGCCATCGCCGGCACTGTCAACTTTTCTGTCGTCCCTGTCAGCCTCCCGATCCCTTCGGGCCTGGTCCCCTCGCTCCCGCTACACCGTGAAGTAAATACGCAGGAAAGACGCCTTAGCAGACATTCGCTTAAGCCTTTTCCTGCTCCTCAGCATGCCGCCTGTGTCCTCTCGAGTTGACGGCTACGCCGTGCGCGATTGACCAGGATTTTCTTCTCCTGTGATTCTTCGTAGGTTTTTTACCCTGGCAAGCCGTATGAATAGCCTTTACCTCGCCGGTCACCCGGGAGGAAGCGCGCATGTGGGAGATCCGGAGCATCCCGAACCATGGAGAATGGGATCTGATCGTCGAGCGTCATCCGGCTGGAACCTTGTTTCACACCCGCGGGTGGCTCGAGCTGCTCGGACACACGCAGGGAGCGCGCCTCCTCGCGCTCGGGCTCTTCCGGCACGGACGCCTGGTCGGCGTCTGCCCGGTGTTTCTCCGCCGGATGGGGCCGTTCATGATCGCCGGGTCTCCCTTGGTCGCCGAAGACACACCGTACCTGGGGCCCGTCGTCGACCCGGCCTTCCTGCCGGACGTCCTCACGCGCCTTTCCGATATCCTCGCCGGCCATGGGGCCCGCTTCATCCGCATGCTCCTCTCTCCCGCGTATGGTTTCGCCGCCCTGCCCCGCTATGAGGTGAAGGAAAAGCGGACGCACGTCGTCGATCTCGAGCTGGGACGCGACCAACTGTGGACACGCATGGAAGGGCGGGCACGAACAGCGATTCGGAAAGCGGAAAAGTCCAACGTCGAGATCGTTTGGGCCAGCCCGCAGTCCTACCTCGAGGAGTATTGGAAGATGGTCGAGGATGTGTACGGCCGCCAGGGCCGGCGCCCGCCCAATCCCCTGGCCTTCTACCGGCGCCTGTTCGACACCTGTTATCCGGCGTCTGTGGCGATGCTGCTCGCCAGGCACGAGGGGCGAATGGTGGGCGGCATGATCCTCGCCTGGCAGAAGGACCGGGCGTATTACTTGAACGGGGCGTCGTACCGATCGTGCCAGCCCCTGGGCGTGAACAGCCTGCTCCAGTGGGAGGCCATGCAATGGGCCGCCAAGCTCGGCTGTCGTTGGTACGATTTCGTCGGGTCCGACCTTCCCTGGTTGGCTCGATTCAAGGAGAGCTTCGGCGGCACGCTCACGCCGTATCTGGCCATCGAACACGCGTCTTCGTGGGTCGTCCGACTATGCCGTCGGCAGTATGCCACCTGGAAGGGGTTCGCCGGGGTGTGGACCGGTTGGCGGCCGTCTTTTCACACGTAACCGGAGCCCTCCGGGTCCTGGCGGAGAAACTCCTGCGCGGGTGCGTACACCCGGGGCTTCGCGCCGCCTGCCTGCGAGCCCTGGGAGCGCAGATCGGCCGGGGTGTGCGGGTCGACGAGGTGCGTCTCATCAACGTCCACTTGGCCGGTGGATTTCGCGGGCTTTCGATCGGCGACGACTCGGTGATCGCCGCCGGCGTCCTCATCGACCTGACGGGACCGGTCTACATCGGCCGGCACTGTTCGATCGACTCGGGAGTCCACATCCTCTCGCACAGCGACCCCGGGTCGATGATCGGGAGTCGGTTGGCCGCCGCCTTTCCGCCCAGCCGGAAAGGCGTCCGCCTCGGCGACCACGTCTGGGTCGGTCCCGGCACGACCATTCTCAACGAAGCGGTCATCGGCGACCGTACGGTGATCGGCGCGGGATCTCTGGTGCTGGGCGCCATTCCCGCCGGTGTCTTCGCCGAAGGCCACCCCGCCCGTTCGGTCCGCATCCTCGACCCCACCTCGTCCGAGGCCGGCCGGCTCATCTTCACGGCCTAGGCTGAGCCCTCATGGCCTGGTCAGACCCATGCCCGGTGCTTGGCCGAATCCGCTGTCCGTGGCGTTCGGAGGCCGAATGGCCCCGGGCACGGCGCGCGAGCAATCCATTTCATACCGAGCCGACGGCTGAGGCTCCTGACACACTGGTTCAGGCTTGGCCAGTCCCTGGCATCCGCTGATGGCAAGGCCGACGACGAGCGAGAGGACAGGCATGACGATTGTCCCTCGGATGGGCACGACTCACCTCCAGCATCACCACAATCACACATAATTGTACTGCCGGGATGGCGGCAGCGGTAACGGCCTCAAGCTTCGCCGCATCAAACCACCCTTCCGTATGCGCCGCAGTTGCGCTCTCTCCGTGGCATTCTGCCCCCTCGGCTGCGTGGGAACGTGGCAAAAGTCCTCGGTCGATCCCCAAAACACGTGTAGTCTCAGCGCCTTCGATGGCATGCCCCATGCTCATTGCTTGTTGCATGACTGAGTGCAAGAGGCCGACGGCGCAGAATGGTCGTGACGTGCCATGAAGGCCTGCAGAGCCTCGGCCGTTCCACCCGCACCCCCGTGGTCCAACTCATGGGCGAAGAGCAGGCGAAGGCCGGCGTGGAGATGCGACCCGTCGGACGACGGCGCATCCGCATGCACGGGCATTTTCCCGCCAACCATTTCGGGCTTCGCTCGCCTTGACACGATTGGAACGCAGGGCGGCAGAACCGCTGTAATCCATGCCTCCAAGGATTGCCGCTAGGAACCTGTTCTGCAAGGCTTGTGTGATACACCGATCTCAACGAAGGCTTTGGTCCTCTATACCTCCCACTCTGCGTTCCCTTGCTGCGTGGGCTCTGGTTGCCGTGGTGAGCGCCACCCTCGGCTGTGACGCGACGCCGGACCACGCCGCAGGAAGCAGACCGGCGGCTGCCCCGACGCCGCCAGGGGTCGTGTCGCTGACTTCCGAGAAAGCCGCGGCCGCCAGGATCGAAGTTCGGCCGGTAACCCGTGTCGAGTTCCGAACGTACCAGGACTACCCAGCCACCGTGAAGCCGAATGCCAATGCACTGGCCGACATTACCGCCCTGGTGCGTGGGCGCGTTACCGATGTGCTGGTTGACGTGGGGCAAGATGTGGCGACCGGCGCAATCCTGGCCAGGCTCTACAGCAGCGACTTGGGCTTGGCGCAAGCCTCCTACCTCAAGGCCAAAGCCAAGCTCCATGTCGCCGAACAGGCATTCAAGCGGGCCATGATGTTGTTGGAGGAAAAGGTCATCGGGAGAGCCGAGTATGAGCGGCGGGAAGGCGACATGATGAGCGCGCGCGCGGAAGCGCGGGAAGCCGGCGATCGGCTTGCCGTGCTCGGCATGACGACCGGGGACATCCGGCGTCTGGACCGCGAGCAAAAGATCCATTCTTCCATTCCGATCCTGGCGCCATTCAACGGCAGGGTCATCTCGCGCAATGTGACGAGAGGACAGGTCCTGGAGACGAACCGGGCTCTGTTTTCCCTCGCGGACCTCTCGGATGTCTGGGTCGTGGCGAACATCCCGGAAAAAGATGTTCGGTTTCTCCGTCGTGCCCAGTCCGTTGAGGTTCGCGTGTCGGCGTATCCCGGAGAGGTGTTTCCGGGCACGATCACGTACATCGGCGATGTCCTGGATCCCGAAACCCGAACGCTACGGCTTCGGGTGACCGTCCCCAACCGCGACGGCCGGTTGAAGCCGGAGTTCTTCGCCCTGGTGCGCCTGTATGCCCAGACTGAACCGAATGCGCTGGTCATCCCCGCGGAGGCCGTGCAGCAGGACGGGAAGGACGCCGCGGTGTTCGTGCAGCTCGACCCGCAGCAATTCGTGCGCCGGTCCGTCGTCGTCGGAGAAGAACACGGCGGCATGGTGCGGATCCTTGACGGAGTCCGCGAAGGCGAACTGGTGGTCACGAAAGGAGTCCTCGCGCTGACGGCCGAGGCGCTCGGACAGCAACTGGAGCCGGCCCGATGATCCGCGCGCTGCTCGACTTCTCGCTCCGCCAACAGGTGCTTGTCGTCTCCTTGGCCGGCGTGCTCGCCGTCGGCGGACTCTACTCGTTCAACACCCTCCCCATTGACGCCTTTCCCGACGTGACGAACGTTCAAGTCCAAGTGCTGACGGACGCGCCCGGCCTCTCTCCCGTCGAAGTCGAGCGATTTATCACGATCCCGCTCGAACGCCAGATGACCGGCCTTCCCGGCCTCACGGAGCTTCGGTCGCTGTCGAAGTTCGCCCTCTCGCAGATCACGTTGGTGTTCGAGGATCGCGTCGACATCTACTTCGCGCGCCAGTTGGTGCTCGAGCGGTTGATCGAGGCACGTAAGCGCCTGCCAGAGGGGATTGAACCGTCGTTGGCGCCGCCCACGACCGGGCTGGACGAAGTGTTCCAATATTACCTGGACGGCCCCGGCCTTCATCCGGATGATCCTCAAATCTACGATCAGGAGCTGATCGGCATGCGGACGGCTCAGGACTGGATCCTGCGCCCTCTTCTGCGAACCGTCCCCGGCGTGATCGACGTGAACGCCCTCGGCGGGTTCGTGAAACAGTACCAGGTGCTGGTGGACCCGGCCAAGCTCAGGAAGTACGACCTGGCCCTTCACCAGGTGTTCGACGCCGTAGCCCGGAACAACGCGAACGAGGGCGGCAACGTCTTGGAACGGTACGGCGAGCGCGCGGTGGTCCGTAGCGTTGGGCTGATCCGGACGCTCAAAGATATCGAGGACATCGTCGTCAAGGAAATCGCGGGCACGCCGGTCTTCGTCCGCGACGTGGCGGAGGTGCGGATCGGACACGCCGTGCGCCATGGGGCCGCGGTCCTCAACGGGGAACGGGAGATCGTGGCGGGAATCGCGTTGATGCTGCGCGGCGCCAACGCCCGTGAGGTCACCGCAGGCATCAAACAGAAAATTGACGCGGTCCACCGGGGCCGGGTCTTGCCGGACGGGCTGAGGATCGTCCCGTTTTATGACCGGAGCGACTTGGTGAGCGCCGCCGTCCGCACGGTCACCGACGCCCTGCTCGAAGGCGTGATCCTGGTCGTCGCCGTCCTGCTCGTATTCCTGGGCAACCTCCGAACCGCCCTGGTGGTCGTGGCGACGCTGATCATCACGCCGCTCGTGACGTTCATCATCATGGAACGGATCGGGCTCTCCGCGAATCTCATGTCGCTCGGGGGCCTGGCGATCGCCATCGGCATGATGGTGGACAGTTTCGTCGTGATGGTCGAGAACATCTACCGACATGTGGCGGAACGTGGTCCTGAGACGGACAAACGGGCCGTGGTGTTGGCGGCCGCGCTTGAAGTGGGGCGGCCGATGGTCTTCGGGATTCTGATCGTCGCTGCCGTGTTCCTTCCCATCCTCACGTTGGAGGGGATGGAGGGGAAGATGTTCGCTCCGCTGGCCTACACCATCGTGATCGCCCTCCTTGTGTCGCTGGTCTTGTCCCTGACCTTCTCGCCCGTCTTCTGCGCGCTGGCGCTGGCGCCGCGGCGGGAGCGGGACACGCTGCTGGTCCGATGGATCAAGCGGGTGTATCTCCCGGCGTTGGGCTGGTCGCTCAAGCGCAAAGGGGCCGTGTTGGCGTGCACGTCGATCCTGCTCGTCGGCACGCTGGGGCTCGTGCCGTTCGTCGGCACCGAATTCATCCCGATCATGGACGAAGGCGCCATCCTGCCTCAGACGATCCGGTTGCCTCGTCTGTCGCTGGCTGAATCCATCGAGGTCGAACGACAGGTCCATCGCGCGCTCCTGTCCCTTCCCGAGGTCACGGCGGTCATCGGCAAGATCGGACGTTCGGAAATCGCCAACGCGCCGGAGGAGCACAACGAGAGCGAGCCGATCGTCGCGCTGACACCGCGGGACACCTGGATCAGCGCGTCCACGAAACCGGAGCTCGTCGAAGCGATCCGCCGCCGGCTGGCCGAGATTCCCGGCATCGCGGTCCTGATGAGCCAACCGATTCAAGAGCGGGTGGATGAGCTGATCTCCGGCATCAAGACCGAAGCCGCGATCAAGGTGTTCGGTGACGACATCGAGACGCTGAAGACGCTCGCGGACCGCATCGCGGTCGTGATGAACACGGTCGACGGAGTCAAGGATCTGAAAGTCGAGCAGGTCAGCGGGCAGCTCTATCTGACCGTCGACATCGACCGGCGGGAGATCGCACGCCGCGGCATCAACGTGGAGGACATCCAGGGTCTCGTACGGACCGCCATCGGCGGCGAGCCGGCGACCTACGTCTTGGAGGGCGAACGCCGGTTTCAGTTGATTCTGCGCTTTCCGGAGAGCTTTCGCAACAGCGTGAAGGCGATCGGCGACATTCTGATCAAGGACCCGTCGGGCGCCTTGTTTCCCTTGAGCGACCTCGCGGCCATTGAGATGCGGGAAGGTCCCGTCCGGATCAGCCGGGAGCATGCTCGCCGCCGGATCTACATTGGGTTCAACGTGGCCGGGCGCGACATCGGCGGCGTGGTCAAGGAAGGGCAGCGAAAACTGGCCGAGTCCGTCACGCTCCCGCAAGGCTACACGATCACGTGGGGCGGCGCCTTCGAGAACATGGAACGGGCCAATGCCCGCCTTCGGATCATCGTGCCGGTCACGCTCGGGCTCGTGTTCGTCCTCCTGTTCTCGTCGTTCGTGTCGGTGCGCTACGCGCTGCTGATGGTGATGAACCTTCCCTTGTCGTTGATCGGCGGCGTCTGGGCCTTGAAGCTCACGGGCCAATATTTCAGCGTCCCCGCCTCCGTCGGCTTCATCACGCTGCTCGGGGTCGCCGTCACGGATGGGACGGTCATGGTGACGCTGATCGACTCGCTTCGCCGCGAGGGCTATGCGCGTGACAAGGCCATCATGACCGGGTGCCTCTGGCGGGTGCGCCCGGTGGTGATGACGGCTACGATGTCTCTCCTGGGGCTTCTCCCCCTGGGCCTCGCACAGGGCCTCGGCGGCGAGGTCCAGCGGCCGCTGGCCACGGTGGTGATCGGGGGGCTCCTCACCTCCACGGTCTCGACGCTGATCCTGCTGCCGACCCTCTACGAGTGGTTCGAGAGTCGGCGTCGTACGAGCGCGTGGCCTGCTGAGGACAGAGGATCCGTCAGCGATGAATTGTCCGTCCCGCTCAACGAGGAGGTCACGCGATGACAAGGCTTCACATCGGAATCGTGATCCTGACGGTGGTGTGTGCATGGAGTATTCCTTGGACGGAAGCACGTGGGGAGGACAAATCTGGGAGCGGTGACATCGCAAAAGGGCAACGGTTGTATGTGAGACATTGTGCAGGGTGCCACGGACCCGAGGGCAGAGGCGACGGCTACAAACTCCTTGGTCCCAGCCCGGCAGATCTCACGTCGCCGTCCACCAAGAAGAAATCCAATGCCGACCTGCTCAAGACCATCCATGAAGGCAAACCGAACATGCCGGCCTGGAAGCCACTGATGACCGAAGCGGAGATTGAGGATGTGCTGACCTATATTCGTTCGCTCACCCGGTGAAGAGTGGTGGCCAAACAGTCCCCTGTGCTCTCCACCCGTGTCGTCCGATAGCGTGCCGCCTGCCCGTCGGCTTGCCCTGTTGAGCCATTTGTCAATGTTACCGATCGGGCATCGTTCAGTCATTGGTCAATGTTACCCGCGCCGAGTCCTCACCGTTGGGCTCTTCGCCGCCGGGCTCGACACCCCGTTTCCGCCCTTGCCTGACACGCGGGTCGAGCCCGCGATCTGTCGCTTCTGCTCGTGGAGCCGGGGGCTAAAGGTCCAGCCTCGCCACGGCGTACGGGCGTGGGGCGACCGGGGCACCTGCTCGCGTGGGGTGCGGGTCACGCGATTGGCCAGCGCCCACAGCCACTCGAGCTGCTGATCAATCCGCCGCGAGAGGGCAAACGGATCCGTCGTCCGCCCGCACCCGCTGCAACGCGGCCAGCCGGGTCGGATCCGCCTGCCCGCAGGCCTGCACCCGCTCGAACGGCGTCTGCGGCCGGTCGTACTGGCGACGGAGGCGGGAGCCGATCCGGACCTTACGCACCAGCTTCATCGAGGGCTGAAACAGGTTCTGGAAGAGCCGCAAGTCCGCGTACAACGCGTTGAGCGCCTCCAGCGCCGCGACGCTGTCATAGCGATCCCAGCCCACGAGCTTGCGCACGTGTGTCCAGTTCTTCTGCTCTACATGGGCGTTGTCATCTTTCTTATAGGGCCGGGAACGGGTGAACTGCACGCGCTGGCCGGCGGGCCGCTCCGGACAGAAGGCCCATAGGGGCTCGTTGATGAAACTCGCTGCCATTGTCCGAATCCACCCCCAGCAAGCCAAACGGCAGATCGGCTTCGATGCGCCGCATGGCCCCGACGACCTCGTGCCGACTCTTCCCCATGATCGCGCGACGCTCGACCCACGTCGTGTGAATATCCACACCATCCAGCGTGTGGAGGAACTCGCCCGCTGCCGAGGCGCCGGAATGCGACACGAGATCCAGCTCCAGATACCCCGCCTGCGCGACGTCCCAGTGTTCGGTCTTCATGGGAATGAGGTGTTTCAGCAGGGCCCCCGGCCGCGTCGTCCCATACAGCCGGCGCCTTACGTGCTGCTTGCGGTCCCGCAAGCGCCGATCCATCTGCCGGGGACTGATCCGCCGCAACTGGGCCTCCAACGCCGGCGTCAGCGGCGCCTGGCGTCGCAGCCACGGCAGCCACATGGGCAACGCCGCCTTGAGACGCACGCCACAGAGATAGCCCGAGGCCTCCCAGACTTGCGCGAGCCGGTCAAGCGCTTCCGCCGAATAGGTCGGGCGCCGTCGACTGACCCGGCGCACCGGCGGCCGGGGTGGGCTTCGACGGCTCAGCACCCGAATCACATGCTTGCGGTGATAGCCCCACACCTGCGCCACCTCGTCTAGGATCGTCGACCGCTCCCGCCCTCTCGCGCCTTGATACCGTTGCCACATCACGCGGAGATACTCGTACCGGCGACTGTCGCGCCATGCCCGTTGCCTCCATCCGTCCCCTCCTTGAGGCCCGATGCCCTGAACCTTGGAGGGTAACGTGTCTACATGACTCAACGAGCTGTCGCTGGGTAACATTTGAGATGACTCAATACGCTTGCTTGACACCCACGGAGTGGGGCGCTATTCTCCCCGGGTTTCTCGCTGCCCGCCTTTACCAAGGAGACGCTCGATGCAGGAGAGCCGACAGTTACAGCGTACGATGAACCCGGTAAGCGTGATCGTGTCCGTCGCCGCGATCCTCGTGGCCCTCGTCACCGGCGCCCACGCGGCCGATGCCTTCAAGATGGGGGTGGTCGATCCGCAAGCGGTGTTGGAAAAATCGAAGGCCGGGAAACGGGCCCTCGATACGCTCAAAGAATACGCGACCACCCGACAGAAATTGCTCGCGAGCGACGAAGAGGAGTTGAAGAACCTCGAAAAGCAGCTCAAGGAGCAGGATGCGACCCTGTCCGAGCAGCAGAAGCGGGACAAGCAGAACCAGTTCCGCACCAAGCTCCAGGACTACCAACGCCGGGCGCAGGAGTTCAACCAGGAGTTGAGCGTCAAGCAGAAGGAGCTGGTGGACGAGTACATGAAGAAGATCCAGGCCGCCACCAAGACCGTGGCGGAGAAGGGCGGATTCACGCTCGTGGTCGACAAAGGCAGTGAGAACACGATCAAGATCGTGCTCTATCACCGGGACGCGCTGGATCTCACGGATCAGGTCATCAAGGAGTTCGACCGCCAGAACAAGTAACGTCGCTCACGCCTGCATCACATCCTTCCGGATCATGTCGACCCGGCGCTGAAAGTCCTGGTCGTCTCCGCCCACCGAGGCCGTCAGCAGCTCCATCTCGGCCGGTCCTTTGATCCCGAGGCCCAGCTCACCCGCCCGCACGATCTGGCGCTGCTGCCAGATCGGCATCCCCTGAAGCTTGGGCCACGCGCCGTAGCACCGGATCAAGGCGACGGCCACGACGTCCAAGGCCACCCGGTCCCCGCTGATCAGCATCGCGTCCGCCACCGCCGGCGTCCCGCTCGTCGGACCGCCGGCGATCATGACCGTCGTGGCATCCGCGATCGTAAGGTGGGGATGGACGGCCAAGTTCAGTTCCGCGATCTGCTCCTGCCAGCGCCCGGAGAGAAACCGAAACGACGGCCGGTACCGCGGGTGCACGATCCCCACCAGATTTTTGAGGCTGCACGAATAGTGTGCGAACTGATGGGTCTTGACGACCGGGACGTTGATGAAGACGTCGGCCTCATAGACCGGTTTGGAGACGAAGTAGCGCGGAAAGCTGATCGCGCCCGCCGGCTCCACGCCCACCCAGGGCGCATCCTCCAGCGCCAGCACCCTCGCCCCCGCCGCCTCTGCAGTCCGCCGCATCCCGGTCGTCTCGAGGTTCTCCACCGTCGGGAATCGAATCATGCCGGAGCTGTCGGCCACCAGCACGTCCGCACTCCCTGCGTTCCGGATCAAGTCGGCCACCGCCCCGATCACGGCCGGGTTCGTCGTGCTCGGCGGGGGACGGTTGTTGACGACGTTGGGTTTGAGCAGCACCCGCCGGCCCAGGACGCCGAGTCGCTCAAGGCCCCCGATCATCCGCAGGCCCTCCTCGAGCATCTCAGGGAGGTGGCGGCCATGGACCATCGCGACCACGGCCTTCCCATCACGCGTCCACGGATTGACCGGGCGGGACTTCGGTGGGACTACCGGGGCATCGGGCTCGAACAGGAGGCTGGAGAGGAGCGAGCGGGGAGCGAACGCCAGGGCGGGCAAGAAGGTGAGCCCGAAGAGGAGTCGCTGGAGGAGGTCCCGGCGCGTCACGGGAGGCGGACGGGTGAATCGCCGTGAAGGGACTGGCTCGGCATCATGTGGCTCGCGCCGGATCCCCGACCTCGATCGGGTAGCCCGCTTCCCGCCAGGCACGGATGCCGCCGATCATGGAGGCCACGTTCGTGTACCCCATCTGACGGAGACTGTCGGCGGCGAGGGCCGACCGGTATCCTCCGCCGCAGTACAGGACGATCTCAGTCCGCTTGTCGGGGATGATCGTCTCGATGTCGCGCTCGAGGATGCCCCGGCCGAGATGCTGAGCCCCCTGGGCATGATCCTTCGCGTATTCGTGATCCTCCCGGACGTCGAGGAACGCAAATCGTTCGTGCCGGTCCAGCTTGGCTTTGACCTCCTCGATCGTGCACTCGCGGATATTCCGCCGCGCCCGCTCGACCAACTCCAGGAATCCCGGATTATGCTTCATCATCATCCTCCCGCTCCCGCGCTCTTCCTCTTCTCATTCTCACCCCAACAGCACCCCCAACACCTGTCACATTCCCTACCCTACCCCATATCCCATACCCCTTTACCACCACTAGGAGAACAACCGTGTTTGCTCGGGCGACGGCCGCCGAAACGTATCGGGCACGGGGCGGTCGTCCTCGTCGGGAAAGCCGGCCTTTCGCCTCGCCACGTCGAACAAGCGCTCGATGACCTGCCAGTAGTGTCCGTGCCCTTCGTGACGGCTGAAAAAGCGGCCGTCGGAGAGCGCGCCGCCCCGCACATCGCGGATGCGGTTGACGATCTTCTGGTAGCGATCGGGGAATGCGGCCGCCACGCGCTCCAGGAAGACGGCCTGCACGTTGCCCGATAGGCGCAGGAGCACGTGCATCGCCTCTACGGCTCCGGCTTCGCGTGCGCGAGTGAGCAGCTCCGGGATGTCGTCCTCGTTCAACCCGGGGATCACCGGGGCGATCGAGATGCCCGTCCGAATGCCGGCCTCCGCCAGCGCGTTCATGGCCGCAAATCGCTTGTCCGGCGACGGCGCCTGCGGCTCGATTTTCCGGGCGGTCTCCGCATCGGCAAACGGAATGCTGAGGTAGACGCGGACGGAGGCCCGCTGATGAAGACGGCGCAGCACATCCAGATCGCGGACGACCAGCGCCGATTTGGTGATGATGCCGACGGGGTTGCAAAACTCTTCACAGACCTCGAGACACCCTCGTGTCAGCCGGCAGGTGGCCTCCAGCGGCTGATAGCAGTCCGTGTTCCCGGAAAAGACGATCAGCTCCCCGCGCCAAGAGGGTTTAAGGAAAGCCCGCCGCAACAGCTCGGGGGCGTCGCGTTTGATGATGATCTTGGACTCGAAGTCCGTGCCGGCGCCGAACCCCCAATATTCATGTGAGGGACGGGCATAGCAGTAGGCGCAGGCGTGGAAGCATCCTCGGTAGGGGTTCACACTCCAGCGGAAGGAGAGGTCGGGACTGTCGTTCCGGCTCAGGATGTCACGGGTCGCGTCCTCGAATACCTCGACGCGGCCAATCGGCGCCGGCTCCAACAGCTCGCGGTGCTCGGATTCGAAAGGATTGGGCGGATTGTGGATGAGACGCATGGCCTATCGTGGGATTCGACGGATCGATTGTCAAGGGTGGCCGGTGCCCTTTTCTTATATGACCGCCAGGCTTTGTGCGGCATGGGCCGAGCAGCCGCACGGCCGCTCTGATTGACTCCCATGGGGGCCGATGCTAGATTGCGATCCGTTCCACATCGGCGGTGGTCATAACTGGACGGGACCATGCACGATCCGCGTCTGCTCCGGGACAATCTCGGGACGATCAAAACCAGGCTGGGCCCGCGGGGCGCGGATGTGCCGTGGGACGAGCTGGGCAAGCTGCTCCAGGAGCGGCGGAGCTTGACAGCCAAGGTGGAGGACCTTCGCCACCAGCTCAAGGTCGGCTCGAACGAGGTCGCGCGGCTGAAGCGCGAGAAACAGCCGGCCGACCAGGCCGTGGCCGCCATGAAGGCGCTGGGCGACCGCATCGCCGAGTTGGAAGCCCAGGGGCGGTCGCTCGAGGAACGGGTGGCGGAGCTGGCCCTCCGCGTGCCGAACCTCCCTCACGACTCGGTGCCGATCGGGCGGGATTCCGCCGACAACGCCGAGGTCCGGCGCTGGGGGACGCTTCCGGCATTCGACTTCACTTCCAAATCGCACTGGGATCTCGGCGAGGCGTTGGGGATTCTGGATTTCGAGCGGGCGACGAAAATTGCCGGGGCCCGGTTCGCGGTGATGACCGGCGCCGGCGCGCGGCTCGAGCGAGCCTTGATCAATTACATGTTGGATACCCATACGAGCCAGCACGGGTATTATGAGGTCCTGCCGCCGTTCATGGTCAATCGGGCGGCGATGACGGGCACCGGACAGCTCCCCAAGTTCGAAGCGGACCTGTTCGTCCTGCGCGACGAGGACTTTCTTCTCATTCCGACTGCGGAGGTGCCGGTCACCAATCTGCACCGCGAAGAGATTCTGCCGGAGAGCGCGTTGCCGATCCGCTATGCGGCCTATACCCCGTGCTTCCGCCGTGAGGCGGGGTCATATGGAAAGGATACGCGCGGGCTGGTTCGGCTGCATCAGTTCAACAAGGTGGAGTTGGTGGCATTCGTGAAACCGGAGGATTCGTATGCGGAGCTGGAGCGCTTGACGTCCACCGCCGAAGCCATCCTCCAGGGACTGAACCTGCCGTACCGCGTGGTGGCGCTGTGCACGGCTGATCTGGGATTCGCGTCGGCCAAGACGTACGATCTGGAAGTCTGGCTTCCCGGACAGCAGCAGTATCGCGAGATTTCATCGTGCAGCAATTTCGAAAGCTTTCAGGCGCGCCGTGCGAGCATCCGCTTTCGGCGGAGCGGCAAGGATGGAAAGACGGACTTCGTGCACACGCTCAATGGCTCGGGGCTCGCGGTCGGGCGCACGCTCGTGGCGATCCTCGAGAACTACCAGCAGGCGGACGGCAGCGTGATCATCCCGCCCGTGCTCCGGCCCTATTGCGGGGGCCAGGACCGCATCACCGCGGATCGCAAGAAGACGTAGCCCAACGGGCGCTTGCCTCGAGTCGCTCACCAACGGAGGGGTGCCGGAGTGGCCGAACGGACCGGTCTTGAAAACCGGAGACGGGGTAACCCGTCCGCGAGTTCAAATCTCGCCCCCTCCGCCACACCACACTTCGTGTGAACCGTTTGCCACCTCGCTTGAAAACGCTGCAACGTCGGGCAAACGGAGAGTTTGCTTTTTCTGCGTCTTCTTCTTTCCTCTCACAACCACACTTCGTGTGAGCCGGTTGCCACCTTAAATTGAAAACGCTACAGATGTCGGCACACGGGGCATGATCTCTTCGACAGAATTCTGCCCCTTCCACAGTTGCCAAACCATCACGGACAATGCCTCCTAGGATACGCTCGTGTGGGACGGCTCCTGTCTAATCCGGCTCGCCCCGGAACACCTCGAGTGGCAATGGCACTGCGACCTGCCTCTGGAAAGGCTGGGCGGATCAGAATGAGGTTCTTCAAGCACTGATTGTTTCGTGGGATGGAAAAGATTTCGGCCGAACGCAAAGGGTGAATTCTTGTTCCGGCGGAAAAATACAGGGGCGGTTCTGTCAGGCTAACGGCTTCATCCGGGCGAGGAAGGCAGCGAGCCGCCGCTCACTCTGCTCCTCGAGGAGGAGGAACGACAGACCATAGACGCCGCCTCTTCCCCACCGCGTGACCGCCACGTGGACCAGCATGGGCTCCGGCTCCTGGGGGAGATCTAATCGCAGGCTCAAATGCGAGTCCGGGTCGAGCGGCACGGCGGTCTGGAGAAGGCACCCGCCCAGCGACAAATTGAGTATCTGGCCGTCCCCCTCCTGGTCCCCGGTAAATTGAACGAGGCACTGCACCGCATAGCGCGGATGGAGTCGAGGAACGCGCATGCCCGCTTGCTGAGCCTTCGCCGCTTCCAAGCGGACCGCCACTTCGGTCCGGAGCACAGCCGCGCCAAATGGCTTCCGCAGCACCGGCCATCGATCGGGATCGACGCCTTTGGATAAGAGCGTCATCCGCGAATGAGCGGAGATGAAGAGGACGGACAGGTTCGGCTGCGTCATCAAGGCGGCCTGGACGACCGCCATGCCGTTATCGAACCGGGAGCCAACCAGGCGCGAGCGGAGTTGCAGGGTCGGCTGTGACAGCAGCACGTCGACGATGAAGAGATCCACCGGCTCCTGCTCAATGACCGCCAAGGCCTCAAGCGCGTCCCCCGTCACCCAGGTCCGGTACCCGGCGGCCGTCAGCGCCTTGAGGCAGAACACCTGCATCGCTTCATCATCGTCAATCACCAGGATCAGCGGCGCGGTGCTCATCGAGGTCCTGTGCTCCTTACCACAGATGATCGATCTCACTGCCTTGCTTCGGCCAAGCTGCCCCCGCCACTCGCCGCAGGCTCGGAACCCTCATGTCGGCTGGCCGTCCCGCCGTCGACGCACGGTCGCGATCAAGTCCAGGGCCGTCTCCGCATCAAACGGATACACCCCGATCGACATGGTCAGGGCCGGGGGCCGCTGGAGGGGCAGGGCGGCCACGGAAGCCGTGAAGTTGGTGCTGAGCCGATGGGCCACATTGGCGGCTCCGACCGCATCGGCCTCACGGAGCACCACGGCAAATTCGGCTTCTTCGAGGCGACAGGGCACATCGTAGCCCCGAAGGGTCGTTTTCAGGACACAGGCGAGACTGATGATGACATCGGTGATCGTCTCGGGTGGATACTGCCGTTTCAGGTCCGGCCAATCGGCAACGGTCAGAAGCACGAGGGCAAAGGGCGTCCCGCTTCGTTGTGACCACGCCACCTCCTGGTGCACAGACCGCTCGAGGAGTGGCGCCGTAAAGAGGTCCGTGGCTAGGTCGATGCCGGCGATCGAGCGCCGCTCGGCATGGACAAGCAGTTGCAGCCGCTGCTGCTCGAGGTCGAACAGCAGCCGCTCGAGCAACCGGCTCTGCTCATTGAAGCTTCGGGGCGAGCCCCCGAGGCCTCCGGACTCCGCCACTTCTTCAAACTGCCCGGACTCCTCCCCAAACGCGGCCCGCACCGCATCGATCAGGTGGCGTTCCACCTGTCGGAGTTCCCGTCGTAGGTGCAATTGGGTCACTTCAGGGGGGAGCCGGTGTTCATGCTCCTCAACCAGGAAATCTCGGCGCACCGCCTCAATCTGCTGCTGGACCTGGCGGAGCCGTCGAATGTTGAGCTCGAGCTGTCGGAGCACGCTAGACGGCATGGTTTACTCTCCGCCTTTGCCGGCCGCAGGGGCCAACAATTGATGAAACGCCCGCACGAGGGTCGGTAAATCACAGGGCTTGCGAATCAACACAAACGGGGTCGCTAAGGCGCCCGACTGGGCCAGGCGCTCATCCGAATACCCGGTCAAGAGAGCGACTTTAATTCCTGGCCGGGTCGCGAGTACTTGCTCGGCCAGCCGGATCCCTTGGGCAAGATCTGCTGCCCCGGTCGCTTCTGCCGACACTTCTGGCGGGGTGAGTCCGACATCGGAGCACAGAAGATCGATCCGACCCTCAAAGGATTCAGCCAGCGCAAGGGCCTTTTCTGCCGTGGCCGCCGTCAGCACTTCAAACCCCTGGGCTCTGAGGCCCGCGCTCAGGATGAGCCGGAGACTGGGATGGTCATCGACGAGCAGAATCGTCGGTTTGGCATCCTCGACTAGTGGCGCCATCAGACCCTCCTCGCCTTTGTCGGCATTCCGCCGGGAAAAGTGAAGGCGCACGCGCCGTGCAGCTGTGACGGTGGACCAGCCCTGGAGCGGCTCGACCAAACAAGCCTGTTGCCTTACGTCTCGTACCCTCGGGCATGCAGACAGGCGGCATAGAGGACTTGATAGACCGAGTCCTGTCGTCCCCGCGGGTGCATGCCATATTTCATCAGTCTCGATGCAGTCGTCGGATGGACGGCTGCAAGCCGGCGTTGTTCGTACTCGGAGACCGTGTCGCGCTCGGCTCTGGCAAAAGCGTTGCACGCGAGGATGGCAGCCTGGGATGGAGGCGCTGAGGATCGGAGGGGATGGGTATGAGGGGCTGGTGAGTCAGCGCGCGACGTAATGGATTGCGGTGGGCTCAAGAACCGAGGCATCTCAGCGGGTATCTGCGATGCCGGGAAGGCGGCCACGATCACGATGACCAGGACGCTCTTCACCGCGTCGCTGAGACGTCGAGGAGGCAGCGGCACGCACGTATGGAGACGCGTCCGTCGCATGATGTTCTTTTTTAGACCGTCCAGTGCAGACATGTGAATCAACAACCAGGCATCACGCTTAAGGTAGCAGGGCTCGTACAACGGACAATAGGACAGAAGTCTTACGACCGCATCATGGAGCAGCCGATGACGACCCGTGGAGCCGCCAGGACAGGGGCGGATTGCCGAGCGAAAGCCCGGAGACCTGACGACGCGTGGGCCTATCCTGAACTCGATACATTTTCGTTGTCTCTTCGGTCGTTTCATTGTCCCACCCCGCCGTCGCCCAAGACGTATGGGCCAGTCATGCTCCATCTGCCCGAACAGCAGGCCTCGCTCATCGTCGACATCGCCGTGGTCCGATGGGCGGAGGAGGCCCATTTCGGGGTGGAGTTCATGACTCTGCCGATTTCCGAGCGCAACCAACTGAAACAGTACCTGGCCAAGCTCCGCGCTAGGCAGCCACTTCATCCTTAGAGGGGTGAACCTTTCTAGCCCTCGGTCAGACACCTTCCCTCTCCTTCCGGTCATCCTGGGGCTTTTCGGACTAGAGCCGTTTGCCGGCCAACATAGCCGGACGGCATCTAGGCGAACGGACGGCCACGTGCTTTACTTGAGCCTGGCATCACACCGTCAGCACGTGGGGAGGGCCTCATGAAGCCATGGCAAGCGGAACGGATTCACGACGAGTGGTTGGAGTCATCCGTCGGCCAAGCGTGCCTTCATGTCCTTGTCGAGCGAGAATGGACCGAGGAGGCAATCTTGACGCCACGCTATCGATGCCTGGCGTGCGGCGTCACCGCCTTGATCGTGGAAGAACATTTCAACGAACCCCATGAAGAACAGCCGCAGCAGGCGTCGCGGCGGGCGAGTTAATTGGTGTGCTCGCAGCACCTGCCTCCCCGTGAGGGCTTCGAGCCAACCCAAGACCCGGCCCTGAAACCGGGTTGCGGTCAGTGGTCCGTCTCAGCCGGCAAGGCGGGTAGAAGGATAGAGAGGGAGAGCCGGTTGGGCTGGCATGAGTATAGGCGGGTCGTGCCCTGCAGGGCTCGTACACGTTCCTGGAGACTCACAAGCGGAAGACGCACGTCATCATCGACAAGGTCAGTCCCCTCCCAATGAGAACGAATGGCAAGGGTCAGCATCTGATCACGCCCGTTGAGCTGAAGCATGACCCGGGCTCCATGAGCCTTCTCGGCCAGACAGGCGACCAGTTCCTGAACCGCACGGAAGAGACCGGTCCCGACTTCAGCCGAGAGGTTTTCGGGCACATTGTGATGCTGGAACGTGATCTGCAAAGAGCCCGAGCGCTGGAACTCTGCAAGCAACCACTCCAATGCCTCGACGAGACCGAGCTGCTGAAGCAGCGACGGGTGCAACTGATGGGCCGCCCGACCGATATCGGCGAGTAGCGCAGTCACCTGTGATCGGATCGCTCGAACTTTCGTGACGAGAGGATCGGGCGGTCCGCTGAGCTGCGGCTCGATGGCACTCAGCGCGAGCGCGATCCCCGCAAGTCTCTGATTCCAATCTTCGTTCAGCATCGCTGAGAGGCGGCGCTGATCCCCATCCCGCAGCGCCAGCAGCCGAGCGGTCAGCGCGCGGAGATCCTGGCGGCTCCTCTCCAGACGCAGCTTGTAGAGCGATAACGCGGCCTGTTGACGCTTTTGTTTCCGAAGGAGTTGGCTCAGGCGAACGGCTTTGGTGACGGAGGCGATGAGATGATCCACGTTGACCGGTTTCTGGATGAAGTCGAACGCGCCGGTGCGAAGTGCTTCCACCGCGAGGTCGTAGTTCCCGAACCCCGTCATGAGCAAGGTCGGCGTCTCGGGATTGATCTGCCGGATCCGGGATAACAGCACAAGACCATTTTCATCAGGGAGACGGATATCAGAGATCACGGCGTCATAGCGCGTCTCCGCTAGTCGCGCCAGGGCTGAAACGGCGTTTGCCGCCACTTCAACCCGCATATCCGGCAACCGCGCCTGTAACGACTGCACGAGGGTGTGGCGCATCAGCCGATCATCCTCGACGATCAAGACTCTCGCGACGCGGCGTCGTGTTCCAGATAGTTCCTGAGGGCGGTCAAGAACCATACCCTACTCGGTGCGGAGATGAAGAACGTGAGGAAAGCTGATCGACAGGTGGACTGGAAGCGGCGAATCGTTCCGCTCGCATCTGAGCCGAATCCCTTCTAGAACGATCCACACTCGAAATCAATCCTTTTCTGCTCACAATTTGGACTCGACGAATAGGGCCAAACGGACCAGGCTCGACATCCAGCCGGGAGCGGCGCGGCATAATGGCTGAGCTGTTGCGGTGCCGAGGGCCCGTAGAAGGTGAAGTCAAGCCCGACCGTCTTGACCTGGAACCAGCCTGCAAGTGGCCCTTCCGCCACAGTTTCCAGTCAGCGCAGTGAGGTGTGGTCTGCCCCCCGGGACGGTAAGCATTCCCCGGACAGGGCGTCACCGTCGCCCCTGATAGCCATCTCATGATTCCCGCTTTAAGAATTTACCCCAGACCCAGTCCCCATATTCCCGGGCCTTGGATTGCCGCTGGTCGCCGCTCGGTGGCGCATCCAAGGGGAAGGAGAGCACCATGCCGTGCCGAACATTCGCATCCCCCGCTCACGTCTCCACACCGCAGTGGCTGGCCATCCCGGCGCTTGCCGCCTTGCTTGTGCTGGGTACTCACGTCAGTGCGCTGGCCGGTCCACCGACCGACGCGGTGAAAGGCACGAGCGAGAAGGTGGTGCGACTCCTCAACGACGAAGCGTTGAAGCTGCCCGAACGGGCAAACGAGCGACGCCAACGCCTGGTCGAGATCGTCGCGGAGCGGTTCAACTACGAAGAGATGTGCCGCCGGTCGCTCGGGGAGCAGTGGTTGAAACTCAAAGAGGCCGAGAAGCAAGAATTCATCGCGTTGTTTCAAATGTTGTTAGCGAAGTCGTACGCCACCAAGGTCGAGGGGTATGCCGGAGAGAAGGTCCAGTATCTCGGCGAACGGTTAGCCAACGGCTACGCCGAGGTGCGGGCGAGAATCAGCTCGGCCAAGCAAGAGCTGCTGGTGGACTTTCGGTTGGTGGACCGTGCGGGTGATTGGCTGGTATACGATATCGTGGTGGACGGCATCAGCTTGGTCAGCAGCTATCGCGGCCAATTTGCTCGAATGCTTCGACTCTGGTCCTATGGCGATCTGGTGGAACGGATGCGCCAGACCGCCGATCTCCCCTTACAGGCCCGCGCCCAATGATTGCGCGGGGATCCAGCCCGACCGCCGCGCGGTCGGGCTGGCCGCCGCCTGTAGCCCCTCCCGGAGCCTCACTCCGATGAACTGGCCAACTGTTTGAGCGTGGTCACCCGATTGTTGTCGTCGACCTCCGCCTTGATCCGGTCACCGGCCTTGAAGTCACAATTGCCCACTCGGAATCCTGACCCTCTGGCCGTCTCGTCCTGTCGCTGCCCCTGCGCCAACTGGCGCTCGCTGGCTTCCGGAGCCTGCTCCTTCGGCGACAGCCGCTCGCTGGACAGGGTCTCCGACCGGCCGGCGCCGCTCTCCGAACCCGCCTTGGCCGGACCGGCGCATACGAGATTCGTGTCCGCGTTGACGCGCAAGCTCACCCGCTCGCCCTCGGTCGAGCGGATGTCGTAGTTCGAGCCGTCGATCGTCAGGATCTCCCCCTCGATCAAGTGCGGAATCCGGGGCAGGGTTTCCGAGGACTCTACCTTGGATGCATCCCGCTGCTTGTGGGTGTCCTCCATGTCCGAGACCGATCCCGGTACGGGGACGCCCATGGCGTTTCCTTCCTGCCCCATTTGCTTCTCGAAGCGCTCCTGCGCCCGTGACGCATCGGCTGCGTACACCGCCGGTGCCATCAGGAGACTCAATCCAACCACTGCCACTAGTTTGGTGCTCGTCACCTTCATCATAGACCTCCCTGCTGGTGGTTCTGCGAGCCCTCCCTCTTGAGGCTCGGTTCGCCGTGCTAAATGCCACGATCTCGTACGGGTCCATTCGCCATACTCAGACCCCGACCTTACGGGCCTGGTCGATTTCAGGAATGAACACCGTCCGGGCAAGTGCAGCGGTGACTATCTGACTCTTTACGCAAAGACTGCGCCTGCGCACCCACACACAGGGCGTCATCAGCGACCACCCGTCTCTCGCTAAGGCGGGAGAGAATCGACGGGCCGACCACTGAGAATTGGTGGCGGCGAAACGAGTGAGCCTGTTCCGTGAGAAGAAACGAGCAAGGTGTCCGGGGCTTGGACAGGCCGTCCGACGCCTCCAGGCAGAAGCCGACATGATCAAAGGCGTTCAGCGCACGAAATCAGGCTTAAGGCGCTCTCCACGTACTGGGTCCAAGGGATGATGGACTGAGAGACGAAAACAGGGGATCCGAATGGCTTCGGATCCCCTGTCGGCGCCGACGCGCTCGCACACGCCGAGTCTCACGCACCTGGAGCGCCTTCGGCGCCTGGGAGACCCGGTTGCTGCTTCAACAGTGTCATCGACCACACGTACCCATCCGGGGTAACGTAGGCTTCCACATAGTCACCCTCGAGAAAACTTCCGCTGCGATTGGTGGTGCCAATTCTGGTGCGGCCGTCAAACCTCAAACGGATCTCTTTTTGCGACTCATCCTTCAACACAACCCAGTTCTGTTCGGATCCCAGGGGCGGCCATTGAAGAACCTGGCCCCTGATGACCTTACAGCCTTCGCACAGATTCTGCGGAGGCGCCGCTTTGGCGGTCTGCTCTCCTTCACCAATCGCACGCGGATCTCGCAGATCGCCAGGCGCCTCGGCGCTCCCCGGCTTCATCATTTCAGCCTGTTGCCGGGCGGCAGCCTTCTCGCCAGGCGTCGCCCCCTCGGACGGAGGGATCATCTGTCCGCTCATCCGTTGCTGCGAGAGCGTGTCGCGCCGGCCGATTTGTTTGATGTAGAGAACGGTGCCGAGGTCGGAGACCTCTGCCCGGACTTTGTCCCCCACCTTGAAGGCACAGCCGGTCTTCGGACCGATCGTGAAGCCCGAGCCTAAAGCGACGTCACCCCCGGACTCCTTTCCCAGAGCAGAACGCGGCTGGGTGCCCGACTGATCGCCGATCCGTTCTCCGCTCATCCCACTGCTCGCAGATTGCTGCCCTTCACCGCCGCCCTTCTGCGCCTCACGCTGCTGCTCCACGATTTGCTGCCCGAGCTGTTCCTGTCTCTGCGCGTCCTGCGCGCTCCGCGTGCTCCCTTGCTCAGCCCCGCTCATTTGCTCCTGCATGTGCGCGGTCGGCGGAATCTCTTGCTGCTCGTCGCGCTGCCGGCCGGTGGACATCGTCGCCCCCTGCGTGGTCGGCATGGCGCAATCGATATTGGTGTCTTTGTTGAGGCGAAGCCGCACTTCGCCGCCGGTCGAATCCTTGATGATGTAGTCCTCGCCTGAGACCCTGAGGACCTCACCTTCCACGACCGGGCGAGCGCCACCAATGGTGACCTGTACGTCTTGCTCAATCGTCGACTCCGGAATCTGCCCTTTGCCTTTAATGGTCTCCTGCTCCGAAAACCCCTCACCTTTGTTCCCTGCGCGGCCGAATTCGGAAGGCTGGTCCTTCGCGCTCCCTCGCGGCTGGTTGTCGGCCGCGAATGCCATGCCTGGTCCGAGGGCGCTGGCCAACACCAGTACCACTCCTGCAGAGACTGCACGTTTCATCATCATGTCTTGTCCTCCTTTACCTACCCGGGAGACCGCTCTACTCATGCCGTCGTCGTAGTCTGACCGACGGCATTCAAGGCCGAGTCATCCCCCGCCCTGTCGAAGATTGGGCTTGAGCGGCTCACCGCCCATGTGCTCGAAGTCCTGGGACTTCGATTTGCCGCCGAGATTCGGCGCGCCTTGCTTGAGCTGGTCTTTCGTCGCCTGAAGAATCAGGCCCGTCTCGCTCTCTTTGAAATAGCCGAGCGGGATCGGCATCGGATACATCGAGTCGGAGAGCTTCAGCATCGCATAGTGCTCCTGCCCACTCTTGGTATCGACCATCACGTGATCGATCGTTCCGAGCGTTTCGCCCTGCGGATTCTTGACCTCCTTGTTGTTCCAAGGATGGTCGTCCGCGTTCTTCAGCGACTTCGGATTCACCGGCGGAATCGTGTATTCGCCCGGTGTACTCGTCATGCCCGCATCCGGCGGCACGAGAGCGCCTTGCTCGCTTTCAACGGCCGCGAGCGCCGTACCGACAAACCCCGCTACGGTCAGCGACAGCACCGCTCCCATCAGTCTGACGTTTGTCATCGTGACCTCCTTGGTCTGGCGATTCAGAGATCCTCCACACGATCCTAATGGTCGCAAACACTGGGCCCAAACTGGCGTTTACACGTTTGGGAAAACGCCGGAGATCCGGTGGGTTATCGATAGCTACTGAGGCCTGAACAGCTCGAGGATCTCGGCCCAAAGGCGTTCTGTCACGATGAGGCGAGCAGATGGTAGCAGGGCTACCGATTTCCAAGTAGATCGGTAACCTGTACAAGCTGTCCGAACCGGACAGCCCGTCCAATGCGATCAGGCGGTGGAGGACATGCGTTTGGGATGCTGCGAGGACGAGCCAGGGGCTAGGATCGGTCGGAGATGGAACAGGCAAATAGAGCGGGGTCGCCAGGGGGCAACCGGCTTGAAAGCGAGCATGACCCGGTAGGGCTCAATTCTCTTCCATGAACAGGATCACCCCGTCCGTCAACCTATCCGGCTGGCATAGTAGAGAACACTTCACACGGCACATCACAGACCTCCCCCTCCGATTGATGACGGGCACCACGACCTCCCGCCGCCCCTCATCGTTCAGCACGGCACGGATGGGCGCGGCGAGGTCCGGGACCTCGATGTCCAGGCTCAGAAAGGCCTTTCCTTTCACCTCGTCGAAACGAAGGCCGCAGATGTCTTCCGCTTCGTGGTTCCAGTGCAGCACGTTCAGCCGATGGTCGAGGACCACGACGCCGATGCGCAGGCTCGCCAGGATCGACTCTTCAAACCGATGGACGCGTTCCAACTCGTCGGTCCGTTCGCGCAACTCGGTATTCGCCGTCCGGAGTGCATCGTTCGCAGCCTGCAAGTCCTCATTCACTATCTCCAATTCCTCGTTGGTGGAGTGTAATTCCTCGTTCGTCGCCTCCAGCCCTTCGACGCTCGACAGCAGCGTTTCGTTGGTGGCCAGCAACCCCTCGTTGGCCGACTGCAGCTCTTCCTTGACGGTATCCAACTCTTGGCCCACGCGCTGCAGCTCGATCCGGAGCTTCCGCACCGAGGACGTATCCTGGAAGGTGATGCTGGCCCCCAACAGGACATCGCTCGGATCGGTCAATGGGACGATCAGGATCTCGTATTCAGTCGCAGGACCACCCGAGTGCGGCCATTCGACGTTCTGGAGCCGGATAGGGCACCGCCCCCGATAGGCGTCTTCGATGGGGCGGCGGAGGTCGACCGGGCGGGAGGAGAGCTGCAGGTCTCGGAACGCCCGCCTGAGGTCGCGTGCCCGAACACCCAACGACGACCGCGCGGCGGCGTTGGCGAGGACGAGCGCGCCCTCCATATCCACCGCGAGGTGCGCGATGGGGACCGATTCGAGTACGCGTGCCTGGATATCCGATGGAGTCGGCGACACCTGTCCAGTCCTCACTCTGGCTTGGCTTACGAACCGCAGTTCACCCGGACTCAGTGTGGTAAGCTCACACGGCGACCGGCGGGATCGAGTGGTCGGCGCCCGGCCGAGCCTCAGGCTCGGCGGTAGACAGATTCAGGCGAGCCGGAACGTAGGCCGAGCCGAGCCAAGAACGCCGTGTTCCGGTCGATGACGACCTTGGTGGCGGCATGGCAGGCCATGACCATCGGGATCGCCCGGGCGATCGCTTGCCGGTGCTGCTCGATCTGCCGGAGTGTGTGCCCCAAGCGGACGGCCTGCTGAAGAATCCGGAGGAACTGGCGCCGGTCGAACGGCTTGGCAAGAAAGGCATAACAGCCGGCCTGTTTCGCCCTCTGCGCACCATCGAAGCACCCGCTGATGATCACGACCGGAACGTACGGTCTGTACTTGCGAATCTCTTGGATGAACGCAGTACCGTCGACCTTGGGCATCCTCAAATCCGTGATGACGACATCGTAGGCCTGTTCATAGAGGCGTTTCACCGCGTCTTCTACCCAGAGGCAGCTCTCTACTTGCGCCTCCGGCATCGAGAAATGAACGACGCTCGGAAGGATTTCGAGCAGGCCAGGATCATCGTCGACAATGAGGATACGGGCAGTAGCGTCGCTCATGACGGCATCCGGCTGATAGCGCTACTCTAGGTCAGGACCGGCGCCACCTCAACACTTTTTTCTGTCAATCGACTGGACTTGTTTCGATGAACTTGCATACACTAGGCCACGCCGCCGAACAGACGGACCGTCTCGGAGCCGTGATCACACAAACGGTATAATTCAGCGAACTTCAAGCGCTATACCGCCTGCGGAGAGGTGGCCGAGTGGCCGAAGGCAACGGTTTGCTAAACCGTCACAGGGCCAAAAGCCCTGTCGCGGGTTCAAATCCCGCCCTCTCCGCCAAAAAGACAGTGCTGAGTGATGAGTGCTGAGTGCTGAGTGGAAGACAAGAGCAAAGAGACCGAGGGCGGGATTTGAACGGGGGTGGTCCTGCTCTTCCAGTGGTGAGCGATGAGTGCTGAGTGGAGGACAAGAGAGAAGGGAGCGCCTCGATCCTTCACCATAACGAACACTTAGACACCAACTTCTGATCTTCGATCGCCAGGTCCAACTTGCCGGCCGCGTACGTGTGGCTGAGACCCACCACCTGATCCATACTGTTGCGTAATCCTCCCGCTGGTACAGTATGACGAACCGGCTGCTATTCCACCACTTCGCCTTGTACTACTGGCCGATGCAGGTGCGCGGTTCTGCATTGGTCGTTGACGACGACGAGGTCTTGCTCCAGGCCTTGCCGGACACGCTCCAATTTCGGTTTCCCTCCGTGCTCGTCGAAACCTGCGCAAGTGCCGAAGCCGCAATCAATCGGCTTCACCAACGTCCTTTCAGCGTCGTCCTGACCGATCTCGTGCTCCCCGGTCAATCGGGGCTGGCACTCTTATCCGAGGCCCGAAAGGTCCGCCCCAACACCCCCGTCATCGTGCTGAGCGGACGGGCGGAACAGCGTCTCGCCGAACAGGCCATGCACGATGGCGCCTTCGATGTGCTGTGGAAGCCGGTGGAGCGGGAAGAGCTCGTCTTCTCGTTCAAGTGCGCCATGATGGTCTTCCGCCTTCGCGAGAAGCTTTCCAAGTCCGAGGCGACCGCTGAACGACTTCAGCGGTTCATCGCGGAGGCCTCCCGACAGGGCGAACGGGAACGCCACTCGGCTCTCTTGGAGCAGACCCTCCACAGTGCTCGGCAGAGCTATACGCTTTCCGAGCGGGCGCTCGAAGGGATCAAGACGCGGCTCAAGTACCGGGAATCGCTCCGCGCCCGCTACGAAGCCCAGCTTGCGGAATGGCTGAAGCGGGCGCGGATGAGAGCCGAGGCGCGAGCAGCACAGGGTGACCACTCACGACGCGAGAGTCGACGGCACGAGACTCGAGAACTGCGCGCGTGACGCCAAGCGAGTCGACCCACCTTCTCGTCCGCCGTCCACCAGAATCCCGAGACGCGAGCGACCCGTTGTCGGCATGCCTGATTCCTGCCTTACGGACTTTCGGCTATTTTCCTGCGAGCCGCGTCGTGCTATGTCGGTCTCATGGGGTTGCCGGCAGTGGTACTCGTATGGGTCGTCGCGTTCCTCAGTGCAGCGACCGTCTTTGCCAATCCCGTTCAGGACGAGAATCAACGGCCGGGCAGTCGAGACTGGACGCTGTCGAAGCCGGCCGTGAATCGTGAAATCGAAGGCTATGCCTCGGCGACGAGCATCGAACGCGGACAACCGATTGCGCTGTTCGTCCATACGCAGGAACCCTCGTATCGGATCGACCTCTATCGCATGGGGTGGTACGGCGGTGCCGGGGCCCGGCTGATGGCCGGCGGCATCGTCCGACGAGGCGTCGTGCAACCGATGCCGACGCCGGATCCGCTGACCGGCATGGTCGAATGCGACTGGACGGATCCGTATGTCTTCGAGACCTCGGATCCCCATGATCCCTCGGCCTGGCGGAGCGGCATCTACTTGGCCAAGCTCACGGCGTCGAGCAGCGGGGCGCAGAGCTATCTCATCTTCGTGGTGCGTGAGGACAGCCGGCGCGCCGATTTGCTCTTCCAGTCCAGCGTGATGACGTACCAGGCTTACAACAATTGGGGCGGCAAGTCGCTGTACGACTTCAACAGCGTCGGAGGCCGGGCCCGCAAGGTCTCCTTCAACCGGCCGTACGCCGCGAGCAGCAACCCGGCGGCGGCATCGGGCATGGGGGCCGGCGAATTCCTCACCAATCTTGCGGTCCCGGCGCACGATCCGTCGCCGCCGGCCGGGTGGGAATACAACATGGTCCGGTGGCTGGAGCGGGAAGGCTACGACGTGACCTACAGCACCAACGTCGACACGCATCGCGATCCGCATCTGCTCGACGGGCGCAAAGCCTGGCTTTCCATCGGACATGATGAATACTGGACGTGGGAAGCGCGGGCCCACGTCACCCACGCCCGCGAGCAAGGCGTCGGCCTGGGGTTTTTTTCCGCCAACACCTGTTACTGGCAGGTGCGACTCGAGCCGAGCCCTGTGACGGGTACGCCCGACCGGATCATCGCCGCCTATAAGGACGACGCGCTCCGTGAGGATCCGCTCGCCTTGGACGACGACCCCTCGAACGATCACCTCATCACCGGGCGCTGGCGAGAGCCGCCGCTCGATCGGCCGGAAGAAGCGCTGATCGGCGTCATGTACGACGGCAACCCCACCGATCGGGACATGATCATCACGAATCCTGCTCACTGGGCCTATGCGGGAACGGGGGTACGGTCCGGGGATCGCCTGCCCCGCTTGTTGGGTTATGAAGCCGACCGCGTGTTCGGTCTAGGCCCGCCCACGGTGGAGGTGCTGACCGAATCCCTGTATTGGTACGAAGGCGGGCTCCACGTGGCGAACACGACGACCTACACCACGGGACGTGGAAACGTCGTCTTCGCGGCAGGGACGATCCAGTGGAGTTGGGGCCTGGACGACTATCATGCTCCGACCCTGCGGTCCTCAATCGTGAGCGAAACCGCTCGGCAGGTGACGCGCAATGTCCTGGCCCGGTTGGTGGGAGATCGGCCTCCCAGCGCGCGCTGGCGGGCGATCGGAACCGATCGTTCGGTGACGCTCGTCTTCGACGGCCGGGATTCGTTCGACCCCGACGGCGACGTGCGCGAGTATCGCTGGGCCTTCGGGGATGGAGGGACCGGCCTGGGGGCCGTCACCTCGCACACGTTTGCCGCTCCGGGGAGCTATCGGGTGACGTTGACCGTCCACGACGACCTCGGCGCCGCCGGAGAATCGGCTCAGATGGTGCTCATCACGTCGGATGGACGGTAAGCCCATACATGACGGTGGCCTCGCGTACGGCTGTCGCCCTGCCGGGAAAGGAGACCTATGAGGATCGCTCAGGTGGCTCACCTCGCGGAAAGCATTCCTCCCAGACAATACGGCGGGACCGAGCGGGTCGTCTCGTATCTGACCGAAGAGCTGGTCAAGCTGGGGTATGACGTGACTCTGTTCGCGAGCGGCGATTCCACGACCGCCGCCCGGCTGGTGCCGGTCTGCTCGCGCGCCGTCCGCCAAATGGGCCAGGTCAATCGGGACGCCCTGTTGGTCCGGTTGCTCGAGGAGGTGTTCCGATCCGCCGGTGAGTTCGACGTGATCCATTCCCATTTGGACTTCCTGGGCTTTCCGCTCATCCGTCGATGCGCGGTTCCGGTCCTGACCACGCTGCACGGCCGGCTGGATCTCCCCGAGCTGGCGCCCGTCTATCGCGAGTTCAGCGAAGTGCCATTGGCCTCGATCTCCGATTCCCAACGACTCCCCTTCCCCTGGGCCAACTGGCAGGCGACCGTCCCCCACGGGCTCCCCGTGGAGCTCTACCGTTTCCACCCGGCCGGGAGCGGCTATCTGGCGTTCCTCGGGCGGATCTCCCCCGAGAAATCCCCGGATGTCGCCATCCGGCTGGCGAAGCGCCTTCAGCGGCCCTTGCGGATGGCCGCGAAGGTGGACCCGGTCGATCAGGCGTATTTCGAGGAGATCATCGAGCCGTTGCTGGAGGATCCGTTGGTCGAGTATGTCGGCGAGATCACGGACGCCGAGAAGGAGGATTTCCTCGGGGAGGCCGCAGCCGTGCTCTGTCCGTATCAGCCGGAGCCGTTCGGGCTCGTGCTCATCGAAGCGCTCGCCTGCGGCACGCCCGTGATCACCTACCGTCACGGCTCGTTCCCGGAAATCATCGATGACGGCGTGACCGGGTTCCTGTGCGACGACGAGGAGGCGATGCTGGCCGCGGTCGAACGAATCGGCAAGATCGACCGCGCCGCCTGTCGCCGCGCGTTCGAGTCTCGCTTCACCGCCGAGCGTATGGCCCGCGACTACGCACGCCTCTATCATCACCTCTGCGCGAGTGACGGCGTCTACGGGGAGCGTCGCGAGCGCCACCCGGAGGGCGGACCGCAGGTATGGTGGTCCTGATCCGGCCCCCAACGGCCGTCGGACCGGAGGCGGCCCGAATTGTGATCGACGCGGTTCGGCGCAAGCCGGACCTCTGTCTGGGCCTCGCGACCGGGCGGACCACACAGGACCTCTATGCGGCGTTGGTGCGGCTCTCCCAGCAGGACGGCGCCGACTGGACCAACGTCTGCATTTTCAGCCTCGACGACTATGTCGACCTTCCCATCGCCCATCCCCAGCGCTTCAGCGCGGTCCTGCGGCGTGAGTTCCTCGACCGGATCGCCATTCGCCCCGCACAGGTGCACGTCCTCGACCTGAGCGGTCAGGACGACCTCACCGAGCTCTGCGCCGCGTACGAGCAACGTATCCATGACGCAGGCGGGATCGATCTCCAGATCTTGGGGATCGGACGGAACGGACACATCGGGTTCAACGAGCCGGGGTCGAGCCTCGGCTCGCGGACCCGGCCGGTGTTGCTGGCGGATGAGACACGTGAAGACAACAGCGCGTTCTTCGAGAGCCCCGACCTCGTCCCGCGATGGGCGGTGACGATGGGGATCGGGACCATCCTCGCGGCCAAGCGGATTCTGCTGCTCGCGACGGGGCCGGCCAAGGCCGAGGCCGTGGCGCGGGCGCTGGAGGGACCGATCACCGCCTCGCTACCCGCATCCGCCTTGCAGCTCCATCCCTCGGTCACCGTCGTGCTCGACGAGGCCGCGGGAGCCGCTCTGCTCCGGAAGGGTTACTACGCCCAGGCGGCCCTCGGCCCCATCCCCTCCCCGACGGGGCATTGATCCGCGACGGGCACGCTTTCTCTCCGCAGTTGATCGCGCTCAGTGATTCCGCTATCTTCTCCCGCACAAGCGAGGACACGATGCAAAAACGCACGACGGCACGACTGAAACGAGGGCTCTTTGTCGATCGGGACATCGAACGGATCACCGAGCTGCTCACGCGATTCAAACCCTTTCTCTCCCGGCGTCCGGCTCCAGGCTCTTTGGCGGCGTTCGACGAGGCGGCCGAGCGACTCTTGGGCGACGTGTTCGGGGAGGCCTCGGAATTGCTCGAGGCGTATGAGTATGCCAAGACCGGCGAAGCGGCCGGGCTCGTCAATCTGCCCGAGGAGGCGCAAGAAGGCGGCGCGCAGGATCTGCAGCGCGAAAGCCTCCAGCAACGGAAGCGGGTGCTAGAAAGCGCGATCGCTGAACTGGAGCGCCATCGCGGCGGGAACGTCAAGAAGTCTCGGAAAGGGAAGCTCGTGCGGGTGGCGGATTACATGTCATCCGACGTGCGAAGCATCAGGGCCGATGCCACGCTGAAAGAAGCGGGCCGGCTCCTGCAAAAGCTCAAGGTCGGCTCGCTGCTGGTCGATGACGGCCGCCGCTACATCGGGATCATCACAGATACCGACTTGAGCCGGAAAGCGGTTGCACGGGGCCTCGACCCGAACACGACGCTCGTCAAGACCTGCATGAGCAAGCCGATCATCTCGATCGAAGACGACGAACCGTTGGATGCGGCGGTGGCCCTGATGAAGGACAACGGCGTCCGCCACCTCGCCGTCACCGAGGATCGCACCATCATCGGCGTGCTCTCCGTATCCGATCTCCTTCGGTATTATGCGGGCAACGCGCGCTAGAACCTTCGTGAGGTCCGTTGGGTCTGTTGAGTCCGTTAGGTCAGTTTAGTCCGTTATCACCGAACGGACACAACCGACTAAACGGTCCTAACGGGACGGAATCACCGCCCGGGCAAGAAAGGGATCTGAGGGATCTGCGTACCGGGGACGGTAGGCACGCTTTGCTGAAGCGAACTGGAGGGAGCGAGCGGCGCAGGTGGGGCCTGGAACGTCGAGGGTTGCGACGGTGGGAGCGACGGAGCGACCGGCGCAATGAACTGAGTGCTCGGAAAACCGCTCTCGGGAGTCCGCTGTAGAATCCCGCTCTGACCATTGCTGTCGCGGAAGCGACGAAAGCCACCGGGCAGCGTCTCGATCGATCCCGCGCCGGTGTTGGGAAACGTCCCGATCGCGTCAGACCCGCTCGCAGGCTGGGCCACCGCCGGCGATGGCGCCAGCCACCCGAGCCACAGTAGGACGCTCACGACCATCAGGGACATGCCAGTATCCTAGCGCCGGTCGATCAGAGAACACAGTCGGACGCCGTCCGACGAGGAATCAGGCCGACAGGCTTGACCGCCCGGCGCAAAGCCTAGTATAAGGTCCCGTACTCCCGCCCTTTCATCTTCACGTCCGCGCCCGTAGCTCAATGGATAGAGCATCAGACTACGGATCTGGGGGTTGCAGGTTCAAGTCCTGCCGGGCGCACCAAAAGTTCGGCAACAATACGACTGCTTGAGAGACTCGCCTTGATCTAGGCCTCTTGCTTTGTCTGGCTAGACGGCGCACACTAGGTCCGCTCACCGACGCCCACCAACCAGCCCTTCTTCGCTCGGTTGATGTTCGCCGACAAGCAGTCCTCTCCAAAGGGTTGCTATGGCAGACGAACGTCAGCAGCCGAGAAGGCTTCTCATCATTGATGACGCCCCTGCTCTCTTGGAAGCTCTTTCGGGATGCCTGCAGTTCCGAGTACCGGGCTGCGAGATCGAAACCTGCTCGTCGGCGCAGGAAGCCCTGACCCGCCTGATACGAGAACGTTACGACTTGATCTTGACCGATTTGAAAATGCCCGGTATGGACGGCCTAGCCTTCCTCGACGAGGTGAAAGAGCTCTGTCCTGGAACCTCGGTTGCGCTCATGACCGGCCATGGCCGTGGACCCGTGAAAGAAGCGGCAGAGCATAAGGGGGCTATTGCGTATGTTGAGAAACCATTTGATCGGGAAGACTTCACCGCTCCGTTGTGCGGTTGCTTGAGCCTCCTTTAAGCCTCGGCTTAACCCGCTTTTTCTACGACGCTGAGACCAGTCCTATTTCTTCTTACTCTTCAACATCGTCTCAACCAGGCCGTTGACGGCCTTCGTCAGCTCTTAAGTGTCCGGGTAGTACGGCTCGCGGATCGTCGTGATCGAAGAGATTCTCGTCGTGCAGTTTTCTGTTAGCTGTGCCGGCTTTCTCTAGCGCAACCTGCCTTCCGCCTGCGTGGCTACGTCAATGACTTTGCCCTGATCATCGATCAACAATACGACCGGCTCACCTTGGGGCAACGCCGCAAACTTGTCCACCATCAGAGGCCGGACTTCATACGCATCCTCACCGCCTTCGTTCGTCCGAATGACCACCTGATTCTTCATCGGTGATCCAGCGATCGTGCCTTCCACCCGACGCTGGGCACCCTTGATCGGGGATTTCTTCGCCGATTCGTCTCCCCGCTTCACTGCCCCCGGCGCAAACGTCACGTCGACGATCCTGTTCGTTTCGTCCATCAAGAACAGGGCCGGGGTGCCAATGGGTATGGACCCGACCTTGCTACGCGCCTGCGAACGCACCTCATATTCCTCCTCATTCCCGGTCTCAGTGCGGATGACCGCGTGCGCATGTCCGATGGTGAGTGGTTGAGTCATCCGTCCCTTGATCAGCCGGTGTTGAACGCTCGGGGCGGGTTGCCCGGCGGCATCCAGCAGGTGGTAATCGACAAGCAAGTTCTGATCGTTCACCGTGATGATCAGGTGGTCGCCCGTTTTCGGTTCTGGCCCCCCTTTCTCCCTTCCCGCCCTGATGGGAATGAACCGCGGTTGGACGTCGCCCGTATCGACCTGTATCTGATCGCCTTTGACGTCTTGCACGATTCCCAGCACCGCTCGGTTGCCCTGCAGGAACATTTGCTCCCCTTCCGTTGCCGCCGCCAGGGTGACGGTCACAGTCGGCAGGGTGAGTGCCAACAGAAACAGCGTTTGTAGCCGCGTCATATTGCCTCCTATTCGGTCCTTGCCACCGGACTGGATTCTTGAATCCCGAGGAATTGATCAGTCGCCTGCCCGCTTCGCATCAGTTTCCACCTCCTTCTTAACATACGCGCAACGGAGCCTCATGAGGACAAGGCAGCCGGAAAAGGATGATGAGATTTTAGACTACGTACACGGTTGCGATTCAGCGGCGTTCGGTGGGTCGGACGCGAGAGGACGAGACGTGGTTAACCTATGAGCCTCTACCCAGACATCTCCTACCGTTCCCATCCGCCGCTTCTATTGCAGGGCATGGGGCGTCTACCCCAGGATGAAACTGAAAGGAGGGAACCATGAGGAAACAACTCGCGATGTTGGCAACAGCGACTCTGTTGGGCGCTGGATCAGTGGCGGGGGCCGAGTCGTACAGGCCTTCCGACGAATCACTCCAGCCGGGCATGAGCATGGCCGAACGCCAGGATGCCACGCAAGACGCGGAGAACAGCGAGACCGTCACAGCCGAGATCGTGGACATCGACGGGGACCGCCTGATTACGGAAACGGACGAAGGGGAACACCTGGTCTTTCTCGTCGAAGGCTCGGCTGACGACTTCAACGTCGGTGATGAGTTGGAGTTGAAGCTCGACGATCAGGCCAAGAGAGCGGTGATCCTCAATGTGAGACCACAGCAGGACGAAGACAAAGCTGAGTCTTAGCTGGGAACACTCTCCTCTTTTCAAGGGTAGGTCTTTCTCACACCAGACCTACCCTTTCTTTTTGCCGAACGAGCGATTGCCGGTGAAGGTTAGAGTGTCCTCGCACGGTCTTTGTTCTCCAGCTTCTCGGCGGCGAAGGTAAGTCAAGCTCGGGTCTTCCGAATGGCGCTGTCAACATCGACTTCTGACGCCACGTCAAACATCTCCAGTTCGGCTTCGCTGAAATACCTGCTCTAGCGCCCGCCTCGGCAAACAACACGCCTGAACGCCGGCTGGAGTCCGAGTCGTTCCTTATGAATAAAAGGTCAAAGGGGCGCGATGGCCGTTAGCATCAATCTGCCGCTTTTGACTTCCGAACACTCTGCCTCCTATGATCCTCGGTATGGCGTCCGAGCAATACTCCAAGGAGATCGTGGTCTCGGGATGCAAGGTGAAGCTGCTAATTCGAGAAGAGCCGTCCGGCCGATGGGTCGTCGAAGGCACCGTGTATTGCGGAGCGGGTGAGAACACGAGGGCCAGATCGTTCAGCACCGCTCCATCCGCCAGTCGAGAAGAGGCCGAAGTGATGGCACTGAACAAGGCCGGTGAGATTCTCGGCGGCAAGACCTAGCCCTCTCTCCTCTTTTCAGGGGTTAGGTCTCGTCTAGGGGCCTACCATTTCTTCTTTTCGTCCTCGGCACGACGCCTCACGGCACCTTGCTACCGCCGTTGCATCAGTATCCTCTCATGAGGGCCGGTGAGTACGGATTATGTCCCATTCGCGACGTTGCAAAATTCTTCTGTTCCAGGATATGCCTCTAGCGAGCAAGGAGGCATCATGATGGCCAACATGACCGAGATTGCCCCGGATGTCTTTCGGATTTCCTCGAAGGGGTGCATGGCGGTGTAAATCTGAACGGCGGGACCAAAGAGCGTGAAGCTGCCACTGTGTACTGAACACATCGAGCTGTGCTTGTGTGGCTGACGCCTGCTTTGTATGGCGCCTGATAGGCCCCCACAGGGGTAACGTGTACAGTCAGGGCAGGGCTGAACTGATTCTAGAGACGGCTTCAGCGACGTGACCGGGCGCAAGCTCAGACATGAAGATGAGGCAGTGCTAGGAACCCAGTTCAGCCTGTTTGTTTTCTGACCTTCGCCACAACTTCGATCCACGATCGGGCTGAACCAGATTGGTGTGCGCCGGAGACTAGCACGGAGGACGGCTATGAACATCGGGACAGGCCTCCGCTCGGTCCTGGCTCTGCTGGCGATCACGACCGTTGGCTGTATGACACAGCCGACGCTGGATGCGACCAAGGCGCCGTTTCGCGCATCGACGCGTCTGAGCGAAGCGCCGACTCGGGCCTCCAGCGAGCTGACAAACGGGACCACTGATGCGACCAGAGAGCTGACGCGACCGACGACCGAGACGACCTCCCCCCGATCATGGTTTTCGCAAGACGGCATTGTGAAGCCGGAATACAAGCTCACCGCATTCGCTGCATTCAACGTCGAACGTCTGCGTGAGGACATTGCAAGGGGTGAAGGAGAATATGTGACCTCCCTTGCGGTGCTCATGGACATACCGACTCATCAGAAGGGCTCCTATGCGAGCGCCTTACAAGGCCGGTATCAAGAGATATTCGCTGAGAGCCGGCCAGGGGTGCATTCGCTTCTCCAGGCGCTGTCGCCCTGATGTGAAGCCCTGCTGTGAACCGGACCGCACCACGCATTGTTGCTGCACGCATTGTTGCTGATTGATTACAGCGCCGGAGCCGTCCTAGAATTCCTCCATGCAGCCTGTCGTACCTCTCTTGCTAACCTTGGCCTTCGTACTGACTCAGCTCCCAACGGAAATCCATGCTACTGATGTCGACGAGGGACAGACGTGGAGTTTGGACGAGGCAATAAGCCTGGGCGGTCGGGTGCTGAACGACGCGGTTGAACGCGGGATAGCAGCGATTCAAGACCGGCTGGACATCGAAGCCGTCACGGGACCGGGCCGACGGGAAGGTGAGACGTCGACCAGGCTACGGCTGAAGGTGTTCCCCAAAGGCAAGGCCCAGCCAAACGAGCGCGTCGAGGCTGAATCGCTCTTCAACTACTCCCTCGATCCTGAAGCGCCCCATTTCAGCTTTGAGTTTCGCCTCGTCCCGCGTCAACCAGCCCGTTTTTCGGACGACTACCTGTAATCCTCAGCCTCGACCTAGCCCAGGGTCTTTAAAATCTCATCGACCCATTGCACTCAGGTCCTGCCCGGAAACCTACCCCACTCGACCTCGGACCGAGGCAGGTGCGCATGAGGGATACCGCGTAAGCAAAGACCGGTCAGCATCGCCGACTGTGGCGTTGTAGTGTGAAGTCGACGGGTCGTTGTGGCGACGTCGATGGAGATGACGTCCACGGGTTGTGCTCCGTGACCAGATCGTACTGGGTGATCTATGGGAAAGACCGCCTCGACGCTCATCCATCGGATGCTGTTCGCTTCCGACTTTACCGCGTGCTCCGCCTACGCAGAGCCGTACGCTTTTTCCATGGCGAAGCAGTTTGATGCCGAGTTTGACGCTCTCTATGCTGCGTCTCCTGAGGCGAGGCCCTCGACCGAATTAGACGAGGAGCAAGTCATACATGAACTTGCGGGCTTGGTAAGCCGGGCTGCGGCCCACGGGGTGGTGGCTCATGCGCTTCCAGGGACGGGGCATTCCGCAACGGAGGTTGTCCAGACCGTAACGGCGGTTCACGCGGATATGGTCGCACTCGGAACGCGCGCCTCGGGTTTCATCGAGCAGGTGAGATCGGAGCCCCTGGCTGAGGCAATCATTCGGGACGCTCCGTGTCCGGTTCTCACCGTCTGCCTGCCCCAGGGCGACCCGAGAAGAGGACTCCGACGTGATCATGAGGAGCAACGCTTGAATCGCGTTCTCATTCCTCTGGACTTCTCCGACTGCTCACAGTATGCGCTGCTGTATGGAATCCAAATGGCGAAGGAACTTGGGCTTGAGGTCACCTTGCTCCATGTATTGGATTGGGCGTGGATCGGGCTTCACACGAAGCTCAGCACCCTCACGGCCGTGGAGAGAGTCCGAGAACTTGTCGAAGGAGCCGTTGCGAAGACTGTTCAGGATCTCCATGTGCAGGGAGTGCGGGCACGATACCTGATTAAGGACGGGGCGCCAATCGACATCATTCTTGAGACATCGCGCGACACGGATTGTTCCATGCTCGTGATAGGAACACACGGCCATCACGGGCTTAAACGTCTCGTCCTCGGAAGCGTGGCGCGGGCGGCGGTCGCAGCCGCGGCATGCCCCGTGCTGACAATCAACCCGCATGCATGCAGATCATCGGCGGTATTTTCGAAGCCGTTTCTGCTCCGCGGTGTTTTCGAGTAGATCGCACTCCTGCCCCTCGGTCCCTCCGCAATCACCAGACGTCAGGGAGTTGTACCGCCACGGAGCCCGAACGGATGAAGCTCACCGACCACAAAGTCGGCCGGCTGCGTTCGCCGTACTGAGGGAAGAGCGAGGCCCAGGCCCATCGGAAGAGCTACTGCCCGGTCTTTAGCCTTAGCCTCTCACAGAGCCGGTCGATGTACCTCGCAATCAACTCACGTTCGCGCTCCGTGAGCGGCGCATTCATTTCGCCCCTGTGGACCAACATGTCGCAAGACGCAACAAAACTCGCCACTTCCCTTCTGATCAGTTCGTCAACCATGCTGGCTGTCCTCTCATACCCTCAGCTAACAATCTCCGACGGCGCTACCACAGCCAGTCGTTACTCTGCTCGCTGTAGGTACTGTTGGACATGAAGAGGCTGTAGACCTTGGTGAGGTGGTGGTTCTCGGCTGTCAGAAGTTGCCTGTATCTCGATGGGGTACAGCTCCAAATTGGCCGCTATACGGCGACCATAATCCATCGGAAGGGATATGACCCTTGGTGAGCGTGCTCCCGTTAAACCCAGTCAGGAAGCGTCAAATATGTAGGAGGAAGATCTACACCGCAAGCCTTTTCCTTCTGTCTGTCGTTCGCTGCACCTTGTGCTATAGCTACAGAGGACCATGCTAAGAGAGAGAGAGACGAGCCCAAACGTTCATGGACGGCACGTCCAGAACCTCGCGGACACTGCCGAGTTATTTCGGCTCCTCGTTAGTCGAGTGAGAGATTACGCGATCTTCGCGCTCGACCCCGATGGTTATGTCGTCACCTGGAACGTCGGGGCTCAGGTGCTCAAAGGCTATCGGGCAGATGAGATTATCGGGCGGCACTTCCAATGTTTTTATACCGAGGCGGATCGGCAGGGAAACAGACCGCAGAAGCTTCTAGCACAAGCGAGGCAGGACGGACGCGTGGAAGATGAGGGATGGCGTGTCCGTAAGGATGGCCGTCTATTTTGGGCCGATGTCGTCATCACAGCCCTGTATGATGAAGAGGGAAAGCTTCGCGGCTATGCCAAGATCACCCGAGACTTGACCGAGCGTCGGCAAGCGGAAGAGGCTCTCAGCCAGGCAAAACGCGAATTAGAGCGCCGAGTCTTGGATCGAACCACGGAACTCGAACGGGCTAACGCGGCTCTCCAGGAACGACTTGCCGAACTGGAACAATTTCACGATGTGGTGGTGGGTCGGGAATTGAAACTGATCGACCTGGAGCATGAGGTGCAAGAGTTACGGCGAGAGAACAACCGGCTCAAGGCGATGCCTAGACCGGATTGACCGAATCCCTGCACGCGAGCGCCACCGGCTCATCGACATACCGCGCGATTTGAAAGTGAGAGCCGCACTCCGCCTCTCCGGCACGTGAAGCGCGTTTCAGAAGTTTGCAGCTCGGCCTTAAAACCATTCTCCCCGAAAGCTTCGAAGGTAACCGGCCATCAGACGCGCAAGAGCGCGTTCCAACTCGTCAGAGCCGGAGCAGAAGGGACACGTGAACCCGAAGTTGCCCGCCCGGCCGCCGCAGAAGGGGCACCGCGCGAAGGACACGGGCTCGAAGACCTCTTCGATCGGAGAAAAGGACCTGGTGAGGGGCTCGGGCCCCCTGAAGCGCGGCCGACGGGGGGAGCGCACGAGTGGCTCGGGTTCGACGGACCGGGTTGGTCGCGGGCGATCGGCCTGGGCATCGTATCGCTTCCGCTTGTCGGGATCCGAGAGGACCTCGTATGCCTCCTGGATCTCCTGAAACTTCCGGGTTCCTTGATCGCCGGCCCGGTCAGGATGATACTGCTTGGCCAACCTCCGGTACGCCTCGTGGATGCCTTGCAGACTTTCCGTGCTGCTGACACCCAGCGCGGCATAGTAGTCTTTCACGGGCCCCATCCGGTCGTCCATACCGAAAGCCTACATCCCTCTGCCCCCCGTGTCTAGGTCAAGACAACACGCACGCCGAGCGAGGTCTACGCAACTCTGATCTCGACCGATTTGGGTCGCGCCTTTTCCGATTTCGGCAGATGGATGGTCAGGACTCCGTTCGTGAATTCAGCCGTCACCTTTTGCTCATCGACCGAGTCCGGCACCCGAAAGCTCCGGGCAAAACTGCCATACGCCCGCTCGATCCGATGATAGCGTGTGCCCTTTTCTTCCTTCTCCTGCGGTCGATGGCCGGAGATCGTCAGCACCCCGTCCTCGACGGACAGTTTCACATCTTTTTTCTCGACGCCCGGCAGCTCGGCTCGAATCTGAAATTCACCGTCCATCTCCATCACGTCGACAGCCGGCGCCCACTCGGGTAGGGCCATCGACTCGTCTTGTCCTCCACCGGGCCAGCTTCGGCCCGTCAGGAGGCGATTGAGCCGGTCCGACATGTTTTCCAATTCACGGAAGGCATCTTGTCCGATCTTGGGCCGCATGAGATCCATGGCGACTCCTCCTTGTAGGCGGGTGACCGATCCGAAGACACGGGCCAGTGTCTCGGTTAGTAATAACGCTGTTGGCATTGTCAAGAGGGGGCTGGGCGCCTACGGACCCGACGGACCCGAGGCGCCCGCCTTAACCCGTTGCACACGGCGAAGTTGCAGGGGGAGCAGAGACCGGGTCAGCGCGAAGCCGGGCGAGAGGGGGAGTCCCGCTTCGCGAAGCGCCTGTGCGGCGAATTGGTGGCACGTGAAAGCCTACCTCTAAAAGGTGGGGCGACTCGCTGTGGCGTGCAAGAGCGGATGCTCCAGTCACTGCGAAGTCCTTATGGAGTCCTGCTCCGCGATCAGTAATTCGGCGAGGCCCGCACTGGCCTGTCTGCGGTAATACTCGTCGTCGGTACCCGGAAACGTTATGAATACCGACCGATAGAGGCGCTTTGCCTGCTGCGGGGCGGATTTTGTCACGTGCTGCGCCGCGCGTAAAAGGCACGAGGCGGCGAGCGACCTGGGATCAACCGCCAGTCTGCTTGGCTGTGGCGACAAGACTCCGCTGAGCAGATTCAATGACCCCATACGTTCGTGCTCCTCTAAATGAACGAGCGCTTGGGTCAGAAGGAGTGTGTCCACCAAAACTTGGCCCGGATCCGTGCTGGCTTGGCAATGCTTGTACGTCTGCCACAGCTCGATCACATCGACCTTGCCGGGGATGGCACTGTTCGGCAGTCTTGCCCACTGACAAGCACTCAAGGTGATGCTGATGACCGCTAACACCCACCATCGGCACAGGGATTTCACGGAACCACCCCATCGACACGCGTTTACAATACTGCCCAACAGAGGCCCTCCGCCGTCTCTTCCTGGCCTCCTCGCCCAAACCCGAGATGCGAGCGGGCATCCAGCAGCAGTGGTTGGTGGTTCAGTTGCCACCACCCACGTCGGGGAAGCATGTGGCCGACGGTACATGGCGGAGCCACGCGCACGCTTCGCCGCTGGCCACGTTGCTTCCAGGCCGATTGAGAGTCGTGCTCTTTTGCCAGAGCTCTGTCGCCCGATGGATGGCTTCCGCGCTCCCAAAGGCCACATCGACGATCTGATCCAACTCATCAAGGAGAAAGACCGCGTCTATACCAAGAGGGATAGATGCGACCTTGCTCCGTGCAAGCGGTCGAATGAAGTGCGACTCTTGCTGCCCGCTCCGAGCGTTCTGGATCACAGCCTTCTGCTGTCCTACGGCGAGCGGTTCGACCAGCCGGCCGTGCACGATGAGATGATGGCTCGATTCTCCCACCGCATGAGCATCGACGAGCAGATTTTGATCGTTGACCGTGATCTCGACGCGATCGCCCTTCTTGAGCGGCGGCAGGCCCTTGGCCCTGCGCACGTTCATCGGGATGTAACGCGGCTCCACTTCTCCCGTCGTAATTCGTGCCTGGTCCCCGGCAATCTCCTCGACTGTTCCCAGGAGAACCCGGTCACCGGGGAGCAGCTGCGCAGGCGCGCCCGGGACATCGGCGTCTGTGGCAGCGACGGCCGGCGAAAGCACGTACAATGACAGCACAAGTACTGGAGCAAAAATAGAGATCCTCATCGCTTCTCCTTTTTCTTCACTAGAAGAAAGGCGCCGAACCGAAGCCGTTATTCGTTCTTCGTTCATCGTTATTCGTGACACAAGTACGTCTTCTTGGCCCCTCTGTCCTGTGATTCACGTTTAACGTTGGTGATTGCTAAATCTTGGGCCAAGGCCTCTTTTTCCTTAGGTGGAATAGCCAATCGGATACTCGAACAAGACCTTCAACAAGTGAGTCCCAAGCAACTCGAACAGATCATCCCGGCGATGATTGAACCGAAATTCCATTTCCTTCAGATAGAGCGGGAAGTGCAAGCGGCTGACGCCATGATACTTGCGCAAGCGTTCCTTGGCGTAGCTCCAGAACCCTTCAATGCCGTTGATGTGGCGAAGGTAATGACGCCCCCGCTGCACATAGGTCTGCCCATGGTCGACCGGCAGGTGTTTGCCGTAGCGCCGCAGGGATTTATAGCTGCTAAAGCGATCCGTGTAGAAGACGGCACCTTTGAGCGCTCGACGTTCGATTTCCCGCATCAGCGTCGCTGCATCGGCCTGGGGGACGACGACGGTGCTGACCCGGCCCTGCCGTTCCAAGATGCCGAAGACAATGACTTTTTGGCCACGGGCGCGCCCCCGCCGCCCTCCGCGGCGACGGCCGCCGAAATAGCTCTCATCGCATTCCAGTTCCCCGGTCAGCGGCCGGGCTTCCGTCTCGGCCATCGTGGCCATCCAGCGGCGGTAGGCCATAAAGCGCTGCCAGATCGGCAAGGGACTCATGCGCAGTTCTCGCGCCGTCCGCAGCGCCGAGATCTCCAAGCAGAAGAGCTGCAAGATCTGCAGCTCACGGGCGACCCGATCGGGTCGATACCGCCACCGGCAAGCGAGGCAGCGGGTGCGCGCCCCCGGACGATACTGCCGATGCGGTGTCCCGCACCGCACACACTGATGTCGTCTCAATCGTTCGTCGACGAGCCGAACCGACAGCGCCGTCTGTGTCATGGGCCAAGGCCTCCATTTTAGGCCTGGCCCAGAAATTAGTAATTACCTTAACGTTTAACGTTTAACATGTAACGTTTAACGTCCGTCTTACACCTTGATCTTGATGTGTTCCCCCTTGAGCCACTTGAGCATGAACTCGTTCTCCTGGCCCGGGGTGAACCCGGTCCGGACCGGCTCCCAGGGGCCGCGGGCGCCGATGCCGCCGTCCTCCGCCTTCGTGATGCGGATCAGGCACTCCTTCGGCACCGTGTTGACGGCATGGTGGTCGATTTCAAATCCCCATTTGAACTTCAAGGCGTTGGCTGACTTCCCCGGCAACGAATCGGTCTGATGCATCGGCATCAGCCACGATCGCGTAAAGGATTGCTGTGCGCCATATCGCAAGTTGCTCTGATACCCGGTATCGACCGCAATGGCCCGTCCGTCCGGCCGCGTCTCATGGCCTTTGACGGATTTCGCCGTCGCAACATAGGGAGCCGTTTTCGTCATCGTGACATGGTACGGATAGGCCGGGTTGTACTTCGCCCGGATCATCAACCGCGCCACCTTGTAGTACGGATCACTCGGCTTCCAGCCGCGGTACGGCCGGTCCACCGGGTTGCCGTCCACGAACACGTAGTCGCCGTCGTTGATGCCCCGGTCCTTCGCCGCCTGCGGGTTGATGTGCAACTGGTGCTCGCCCACCCCCGGCGTCCGCTTGTCCATCCGATAGGGATCACCGAAGTTGGATTCATAGATTTGAATCCAATCATTCACTGACCACTGGCTGTGCGTGCGGTGCCGAGTTTTGGGCGTGACGCAGTAGAACTGATAGCCTTTCTCCCACAACGGATTGCTGTACCGGGAGATTTCCTGCCACGGTAGTTTGAGATTACGGACGGTTTTGTCGTCGTGGTGCTGCGCCGTGATCGGAATCCCATAGTCATCGGGCCGGACGTAGGGGTTCGTCGTAAAAATCGCGTTGGGCAGGTACGGGGTCGCTTCCGGCCCCTCGCGATGGCTGATGAAGTTCTCGCCGTATTCAATCGCTTCCGGCTCGATCCGGTAGGTCTCGATCCGGCCCGACCGCGTCCACTGCGGCTTACTCTCGTTGGTCTCTTCCCAGAGCGGGTGGCGGGGATAGGTCCGGGTCATCACCATCCAGCCCTTCTCGGATTTCAAGATCGTGTCCGCATGATACCCATAGAAGGTACTCGAGGCATCGAGGATGCGCTGGGCATAGACGTCGACCCGATTCAGATAGACGAAGTGGAAGTAGTCCCGCATACGCCGATCCCCGGTTATTTCGGCAAGCTTCGCCCCCACACCGGCAAATGTATCGAGGTCGTTGCGCGTGTCATAGAGTGGACGGATTCCGCCCTTCCAGATTTGCAGCCAGGGGTTCGAGACCGTAGCGGTCATCTCCGGATAGGTGAACTCCATCCACGAGTTGCAGGCAAAGGCAATGTCGGCGTGGTTGACATCGGACGTCATTTCAATGTCCTGTGTCACAAGGCATTCGATATTCGGGTCGACGTTCTTGACCATATCGTAGTGGTGCTTGGCGTTATTCAGAATATTGACGTTCACGACCCAGCGGAGCTTGCTCGGCGTCGGCATGTGGGTCTTCCCCGTGAAGACCTTCCGCCCATACTTGGGGGTGTTGACGATCAGTGCGGTGTCGCCGTGGTTCCAATACCCGGGCTCTTCCCCATAGTAGTGTTTCCGATACTTAATCTCCTTTCCATGCGCATGAGGATCTAAATTGATGTTCCAGGGATCTTCACCGATATAGACGTTGGCCCCTGCTCCCGACCACGGCGTCGCGCTCCAGATGCCAACTTTGTAGTTACCGGACCAGGTGTGGCAGCCCGAGCCGAACTTGCCGATATTGCCAGTCAGCGTGCAGACCAACGCCGCCGCCCGTCCCATTTCGGTCATGTGAAAATAGTGGCAGACCCCTTCGCCGTTGTGCATGGCTGCAGGCTTGATCGTCCCGCTGTCCCGCGCCCACCGGACGATCAAGTCCTTGGGCGCCCGTGTGATCTGATGCACCGTGTCCAGGTCATAGTCCTGCAAATGCACGAGATACATCTGATAGACCGGCATCACGTCCACCTCGCGGCCGTTCAGCAGCTTCACCCGGTACGTCCCGGTCAGCGCCGCGTCGATACCGCTACTAAAGTAATGCCAGCCGACCTGCTCACGGTGCAGCGGCACCGCCTGGTTCTTGGCCAGATCCCAGACCATCATGCCGCCCAACCGCTGGATCTGCTCGGGATTCAACGACTGCACCATGCCCGAATAGCTCTTCGAGAAATCCGGGAACGTGTAGTCCTTCACGACATCCCGGGGATCCAGATACTGAAGGGTGTCCGTCCGGACCAGGATCGGCATGTCCGTGTAGCCCTTGATGTAATCGATGTCTTGCATGTTCTCGTCGAGGATGATTTTGCAGGCACCCAGGAAGTGAGCGCCGTCCGTCTCCGGCCGGAGCGGAATCCAATAATCAGCCCTTGAGGCGGTGGGATTGTATTCCGGGGTGATGACCACGATACGCGACCCGCGCTCAAGGCACTCCAACTTCCAGTGCGCCTCCGGCATCTTGTTCTCGACGAAGTTCTTCCCCCAGCTCGTGTTGAGCTTGCTAAACCGCATGTCGGAGAGATCCATGTCGCAGTTTTGCGTGCCGTTCCACCACGGCTGGCTCGGATCCTGATCCCCGTGCCAGGTATAATTGTTCCAATACCGACCGCCTTGTGCCTGATCCGGGCTGACCTTGCGGATCCAACTGTCCAACAGAGGCAGAACCCCGTTATTGATCCGCGTATTGCCCATCTTGCCGATCAAGCCCAAGATCGGCATCCCCGCCCGATGCTTAAAGCAGCGAACCCCCGCGCCCTTCATCATCTCGATCATCTCCGGCGCATACCCCTGCTCGCGCAAGCGGCGTGCCCCCGCCTCGCCGCTGTATCGTTCCGCAATGATGATCATCGCCTTCGCCAGATAGCTGAACGCCGCCTCCCACGAGACCCGGATCATGTCGTCCAGATAGCGACTGTCGAATTTGTACTTGCGCTTGGTGTCGGGGGTCAGCTCCGGGGAGCCGTCATCCATCCACTGCTTCCAGCCCCGGCGCATCAACGGGCCCTTCAGCCGATACGGCCCGTACACCCGGCGATGGAACGTGTAGCCCTTCAAGCACATCCGTGGATTGTGCGCGAACGTCCCGCGGTTGCCGTACAGGTCCTCGTAGGTCTGGTGATCGTAGTTTTGTTCCACCCGCATGACGACACCATTCCTGACGAACGCGCGTATGCGGCAGGCATGGGTGTCATTGGGGGAACACACCCACGTGAACGAGGAATCGTATCGATATTGATCATGGTAGACACGCTCCCAGGACCGGTCCGGGTAATCACCGAGAGGATTTCCCACCTCCAGCACCGGCTGCAAAGCCGTCAGCGCGAATCCGTGATCGGCGATCGCCGCCGCCGCGACGGTACCGGCCGATATCTTGAGAAGTTGTCTCCGGGATAACACCATGATCAGTCCTCCTTTCCAAGCTGTGAGTCCGCCGCTCGCGCAGCTCCCTCGTGCAACTCTGACGCCATGAATCGCCGTGATGCGGTGGACGATGAATTACCGATAATTCCAATGCGAGTGATGATCCGACGATCCTCAGCAGGAGACATGAACCTCGAAGCGTCACGATTTTCCGTGTTAAACCACGACTGCTCACGGGACATCGGGGAACTGGACCACAGCCGGGCAGGAGCGTGAGTGCCATGAGTTTTGTGTTGATCTACAACGACTCCCCCACTGCCTTTCGGAGCTTTGACCATCGGGCGGGGCAGATGTTCGAGCTGAGTGTGGGCGAGAGCTATATGAGGAAGATGAACAGGAGGAAGGCGCGAATTGAGAGTAGGGTTACCTGTGTGAAGAGCTCCGTGCCTTCGCTTCAGCAGCCTGGCGCTCCATGCTCATGACGCCGGGCTTCACTCATCACGTCCGTCTGAACATGGCAAACGGGCGAACCTGATCCGTGCCGACTGAGCGCAATCGCACTTTTCCTCACTCGCGACACAAAAGAAGCGCTCAAGGAACTGCTCACCCTAATCCGAAAATACTTTCGAAGTACTGAGGCAACATACCCGCGGGTGGCGTGGTGAACGGGCGCCCCACCGCGCGCAACGGAAGGGCTCCACTGGGGGATGGGTGGAGTGAGCACGGTGGGGCTGTTCGCCGCGACAGGACCCGCGGCATACACCAATGAGACAAGATTTATTTGCGGATTCGGGCTAAGCGCTGAGACGCACAGACTACTTTTGCCTGATCCGATCACGCGGACCTGTTTCGACGCAGAAGCCATTGACACGACGATTGGCAAGGATCACCGTGTCCTCCCGATCCCCGCAATTCAGACAGCGCTTGGCGTCGAACCCTGTCCGGGATCCATTTTCTTCAAGGATGTCCTCAACAACGGTCAGTCCTCCACAACGTGCGCACGCCATCATCCCTCTCCTTCATTATCCTCACGGTTTCAGCGTCCTTCTCCTCCACCTTGGCAGACCTGAAATGATTTCATGAAAGTCATGCATAGATAGGAGATGTGCAAACAGCGTTCCTATTGATGTGTGTTGACAACCCTGAAGAATTCCAGCCTGATCGCATTTCAGTGCCGTGGCCATGAGCGTCGGGCCCGTGCAATCTCGTGGCTCTCCACGACATGCTCTCCTCGCACACCTCGCCTTCGCTCCTCACTGTCGCGGCTAGCCGTTGCCGTGCTTAGACTGAAACTCGCCCAAGCCGTGTCGACCATCTTCAAACGGTTCGTACTCTCGCACGCACGAATCGGGGAAGTGAGAATGACACTGGGCCGGTCATGCCCGCCGTGACGACTCGGTCTCCCTGGACTCGTTCACCCCTTCCGTCCGTTCATGGATCATGACCGACGATCAGTGACCAACGCGGCCATTACTACCCGAGGGATCGGATGAGCGAGAGGCGCCCGTCTCAACCCGTTGCGCACGGCGAAGTTGCAGGGCGAGCAGAGACCGGGTCACCGCGAAGCCGGGCGAGAGGGGGAGTCCCGCTTCGCGAAGCGCCTGCGCGGCGAATTGGTGGCACGTGTGGAAGAGATGATACGAGGCCTTGGCCGGATAGAAGCGGCTGGTGCCGGCTTGGGCAATGGGCGAAGGGTCGGCAATCGTTTCCTGGAGGTGGCGACGCAGCCGGGCGTATCCCTCCCCGCTCAGATGAAAGACGAAGAGCTCGGCGGGCGGCTGCGGCGTCCGCTCAGCCCAGACCCGTGCATGCCGCCCCACTTCGACGACGCCTTCCGTAGGCCACAGCAGTGCGCGGAGGACTCCGGTGACCCCGGTGCGGCCTTCCATGTACCACCCGCGTTCGGCATAGCCCCACTCTTCATAACCTCCATCGTCTCCTTCCGAGGATGTAGAGTCCTGGCGCTCGCGGGCCAGGGGCCGGTTCGCTTCTCGGTCATCAGCCAGGGGAAACGCAATCATGCCGTGCCAGGTGTCGAGCGAAATGTAAATCGGATGCCCAGGCGTACCCGGGGCAGGCGGCCAGAGCTCGGGAGCCGGAGAGGCGCACGCGACCGGGAGCACGAGGATGAAGAGCACGCACGTGCTCAGGAGCGCCCGGACCATGTTGTCTTCTCTCGTGTGCCTGTCGTCACGTCGGTGCTGAGGTCTGTTCATGCCAACGCACGTAGGGTACGCTAGTGCCGTGACTCCCCCCAAGGCTTTTGTCGCTGACGTCATGCTCGGCCGGCTGGCACGGTGGCTTCGCCTGCTCGGCTATGATACCGCCTATCAGAACACGAACGATGACGAGGCGGTCGTGGAGTGCGCACGGCGCGAGGACCGTTGGGTCCTGACGCGCGATCGTCGACTGGCCATGCGGAGGGCCATTCGGGAGCGATCGACGGTGATCGCGAGTGACGACGTCGGAGAGCAATTGCGCCAGCTCGAGCGGGAATTCCACATGACGCTCGCAAGCGAGCCAGGTCCGAGCGTTCGCTGCCCTGCTTGCAATACGGCGCTCCTCCCGATGCCGCAGGAGGAAGCCCGCCCGCACGTGCCGCCGTTCGTTGCCGGTCACCACCGCGAGTTCGTTCACTGCGCCACCTGCCGGCGCGTCTACTGGCCCGGGACGCATTGGTCCCACTTCATCGGGCAGCTCCAGAAGATCAGGGCAGCCGGTCGTGGCGGCAAGGCGGCTGCACAGATCACCCCATGACTCATTTCTTGATCACCGGACTCCCGGGCGTCGGGAAGACGACGCTCATTCGCACGATGGCCGAGCGGCTCACGGATCAACGGCCCGCCGGATTTTATACGGAAGAGATGCGCGCATCGGGCGGACGCGTGGGCTTTCGGCTGGTGACGCTCGACGGGCGGACACAGGTGCTGGCCCATGTCGACCGCCGGGGTTCTCCCCGCATCGGCCGTTATGGCGTCGATGTAGAGGGCTTTGAACGGATCCTGAGAGAGCTGGATTTGCCCCATGCCCCTGGCCGGCTGATCATCATCGATGAGATCGGCAAGATGGAGTGCCTGTCCAAGACGTTCGTCGCAGACGTGAACGCGCTGCTGAATTCCCAGAAAATAGTCCTCGCCACGGTGGGGCTCAAGGGCACAGGATATATCGAGGAGATCAAGCGACGCCCGGGCTGCCGTCTGATCACGATGACGCGGCAGAATCGTACGCAGCTGGTCGACGTGCTCGTGCACGACGTGCGCGAGGCCCTACACACATGAGCGAATGGAGAGGAAACGCATGGCGACGATCAAGGGGGGCGATATCCACCTGACGCTTGGCCCGAAGGAGCACGAGATCATAGTTTGGGCGCTGAAGAACACGATCTCTGATCTCGGCGGTGTCGGCTACGGCGGCCCCTGCCCGCCTCCGGGAACATCTCACCGCTATGTCTTCACGCTGTATGCGCTGGACGCTACACTGCGTTTGAAAACGCATGCGACCAAGGCCCACGTTACGGAAGCCGTGAGAGGGCACGTTCTTGCCGAGGCTCACCTGACCGGCCGGTACGGGCGCTAGCCCAGACCGGTCTCGACTCCGCGCCCTGCGTCGATCCGTGCCCTCTGCATCGCGGTTCTTGCGTCGTCGATACCCAGCCCGACAATCGCCGGTCCTCCGTGGTTCCCTGCTCGGCACACCATCCGAGCGACTATGGGGTGTTGAATGGACGTGCCATGCGGTACTGCGCGGTGAGTCATGGGAAAGCCTTGCGGGCGACCTCAGTATGGGGAATTTAGGGACAGCCCCTTCTGCCAATGGTATCAAATACTCCATGCCTCTTTTTCAGCAGTCCGGCCTGTGGTGCTCGAAGCGCATTGGCTACGCGCAGCTTATGAAAACATAGCGAACGCACGCGGTCGCACCCGAACATACGGCCGTGGCACTGGACATGCAATATGCGGAATGAGAGTTGAAGGTCATTGAGACACGGACCGATTCCCGGATGGCAAGGCGTCTCACAGGGAGACGGCTCGACCGGATGATTCAAGAAGACGCAAGGGGACGCAAGAGGATGAATGTGGCAATCCATCTCCAACGGAAGGTCACAGAACCTCGGCCTCTCCAATGTGACGATGTCCAGTGGCGTCGATAGGAGGTCCCATGAAGGTCAAGGAAGTCATGACGCGTGAGGTCCAATGCTGTGGGCCGCATACCAATCTGATGGAAGCCGCCAAGATGATGTGGGACCGGGATTGCGGGGTGCTGCCGGTGGTCAATACGGAGGTCAAGGTCCTCGGCATGATCACCGATCGCGACATTTGCATGTCTGTGGCGACTAAGAATCGGGCCCCGGCGGACATCACGGTCTGGGACACGATTTCTCAGAATCTGAAGACCTGCGCGCCTGATGCGTGCCATCCCAACGACGACGTGAGGGAGGCCTTGCACACGATGGCCGCTCAACAGGTCAGGCGCCTGCCGGTCATCGACGAGGATGGCATTCTGCAAGGCGTTCTGTCCATCACCGATCTGATTCGGCGCGTGGACGACGCCACGGAACACAAGCGATCGCTGACGTGCCCGGACATCCTGGACGCGCTCAAGGCCATTGCAAGGAACCGACGCCTGGTCGCCAGGTAACGGATCTGCGGATGGCACTGGTCTTGTCAGGACACCCCCTCCGAGAGGAGTTCCCGGCGGTCCCCGTTATCACTCGCAGAAGTTTCGCGCTCACGGCGCTCGCCGTCGTGCTATGGCCTCTCATGCCCGGGTGCATAGGGCCGCTCCAGCAATGGGGTGAAGAGACATCGCTGTTCTCGAAGTCACCGACCTTGCATGCTGCGGCTGTTTCTCCAGCTCTGAGATAGTCGGACCGGGGAGATCGTGTGGGAAAGCTCGGGCGAAGCGACGTTGGCCAATGAGGACGTGCGCGAATTCCGGATTCCGTTCGAAGCGATCGCAGGGCGCCTGTAGCACCGCATGCTCCGGGATCTGACGAGGGGTCTGTCGGTGGAGAGCCCGACAGGCTCTGCTCCCTAGGAGTTCATCCGAGTCGTCCTTCGTGGCGAAGCGAAGGACTGCGCCGTCCCGATTAGGCCAAGGTCTTCCACCCCCCGTTCACCCACACATAAGTCGGCCGATTGGGATCACGTTCAGGTCGCTGTGCGAGGAGGAACCGACAGGCCCTCTGTTTGTAGAGTTGCTCCGCTTTGTGACCCATCAGGATGGCCAAGTGCACCGAAGGCCGGTCGGCCTGAATTGTGACGGGCACGACGATCTGGCCATCGGTCCCGCGCCGGGCCATCTGCTCATCAACCACCAGCGCCAACTCCTGGGCTGCTTGTTCGTTCTCGAGAAACCGTACGAAACGTCGAAAGGCCCGCCGCTCGGCTGGATCCAACTCGATCGTCATCATCCCTCCCCTGCCTGCATCTCTTTACACGGTCGGCCGGTTTCCTTGGATACGATGTGTATCCGTCCTCGTGACCTATGCCCGATGAACGTTCTCAACATGCCGACTCACTCGTACCGTAACGATTGAATGGGATCGAGCCGTGACGCCTTATTGGCTGGGTACAGACCAAAAAAGATGCCCACTGCGACTGAAAATACAAACGCCATCGCGACGGCTTGCACCGAGACAATGGCCGGCCAGCCGACGAGGGCCGTAGCGATCCGTGCGCCCAGCACTCCCACCAAGACGCCCAGCACTCCCCCGGCTGTGCTCAGAATAACGGACTCAACCAGAAACTGCAGGAGAATATGCTTCCGTTTCGCTCCAACCGCCAAGCGAATGCCGATCTCACGGGTGCGCTCGGTGACGGAGACGAGCAGAATATTCATGATCCCGATCCCTCCGACGATGAGGGAGATCGAGGCGATGCTGCTCAGCATCAGCATCAAGGTGCGGCTTGCTCCAGCAGAGGCCTTTGCAATGTCTTCCATCGTTCTGATCGTAAAATCGTCCTCCTCCGGGGCTTGCAGACGGTGGCGTGCCCGCAACAGCTCCCTGATGTCATGGACTGTCCCGGCAATCTGTTCCCGCGAAACCGTCGCGACCAGGATGATCCCCACGGTACCGAGGAACTTCGTGCCGAGTACCTTTCGCTCCGCGGTCGAGAAGGGGATGTGGACGACGTCATCCTGGTCCTGCCCCATGGCGGATTGCCCTTTCGGAGCCATCACTCCCAGCACCCGCAAAGGAACATTCTTGATTCGAATGTGTGCGCCGATGATGTCCTCGCCGCGCTCGAACAAGTTGTCGGCGACCGTCTTTCCGATCACGGCGACTTTCGCCGCGGTGTCCTCATCGGACTGGGTGAAAAAGGTCCCTCGGCTCATCGGCCAGTCTCGGATCTCCGCGTACTCGTGGGTCGTGCCGATCACCACCGTGTTCCAATTCCTATTCTCATGGACGACTTGGAGGACTGCGCGCGTTGCATAGGACACCGAGGAGACCGTGCCGATTTTCCGTCCAATATCACGGGCATCGTCGACGGTAAGGGTCGACACGCCGCCGAATCCGGTACGCACACCGCTTACGGTGGTCGCACCGGGGATGATGATCAGCATGTTTGTTCCCAGCGAGGATATCTGCGCTTGCACGGTCGCGCTCGCGCCCTGACCGAGGCTGACCATGGCCACGACAGCCGCGACGCCGATGATGATGCCGAGGATCGTGAGCCCGGCCCGTAGCGGATTTCTGACCAGAACACGAAGCGCGGACTGGATGGTCATCATCAAGAAGTTCATGGAGGCGCTCGAGAGCCCTATCGCACTCTTGGCCCGACGCCGAACCCCGGCGGCAAGGCTTTCTGCTCCGCTTCGTCCGGCATTTCGATGCCGACGATGACGGGATCGCCTTCCCGGACCTCGCCTTCGAGCATCTCGGTGAACGATGAATCCAAGATGCCCGCTCTGATCGTGATCGGGCGCGGCTGACCGGGCGGATCCATCACCCACACCGTGGCCTTCTTTCGCGCCGGTGGAGCTCCGGGCATCTTGAACCGGAGCGCCGCGTTTGGAATGCGTACGACCTGGTCCTTCTGGGCCGTGACGATGGAGACATTGGCCGTCATGCCGGGCTTGAGCTTCAGATCCCTGTTGTCCACAGCAATCACCACGTTGTAGGTCACGACGTTTTGGATACTGATGGGGGCGTTCCGGACCTGTACGACGGTTCCTGGAAACGGCTCACCGGGGTAGGCATCCACCGTAAACTCGGCCGGTTTGCCCTCGTTGATCCCCGCGATATCGGCTTCACTGACGTTGGCTTCCACCTGCATGCGGGCCAGGTCTTGGGCGATGACGAACAGTGTCGGGGCTTGGAGGCTGGCGATCACGGTTTGACCGAGATCGACATTTCGGGAGACCACGATCCCATTGACCGGTGAATAGATCTTCGTTCGCTGGAGGTCGAATTTGGCGTTGGCGAGGGCGGCTTCTGCCTGGTGGACCTGGCCTTCAGCCACCTCGATTTGAGCCGCCGCATCCCGATGATTGGCGCGCGCGAGGTCGAGATCGGACTGCGCGATGAAGCCTTGCGGGCGGAGCGCCGCCGCACGGTCCAATTCGAGCTGACGGAGCGCGAGGGCAGCCGTAGCTTTATTCAAATTGCCCCGGGCCGTTGTGAGATTGGCACGTGCTTGGTCCACCCTGGCTTGGAACGGAACCGGGTCGATCTGCGCGAGAATCTGGCCTTCCGTGACGACCGAGTTGAAATCGGCGAACAACGTCCGCACGATACCGGAGACTTGGCTCCCGACCAACACGGATGTAATTGGATTCACGGTGCCGGTTGCCGTAACGACGGATGTGATGGGTCCGCGGTCTATCATGGCAAGCTTGTAAGAGAGTTCCGGAGGGCTTGGCCACAACCAATACCACAAGAGACTTCCGAGCACGGCGGTGATGAGGGCGACCACGAGGAGGCGTCTCAGCCGATGGGACCGATCAGAGGGGCCCTTGGCTCCTATCTCCGGAACGGGATAGAGGGGCTGGGGCACCAGGACGAGATCGGTATGCTGCCGATCCGGGCGCCCAATATCGGGAATCACTTCCTGTTCTCCGCGAGGATTTTCTCTGGTCATATCAGGCCTGTCTTGGCGCCGCCGTGGCTGATGATCGCTTGTCGAGCCGTCTCACCGCACGCCCAATCTGTTCACAACGTTATCCACGGCGAAGACATACCACGCGTCGAACTCTGCCATGTGCTTTTGAGCCTCGGTCGGTACGCTGCCTTCCAGTGTGACGGTCCCCTTGTTCGTACCGACCAGGATGCCGTCCGATTTGACGAGTCGATCTTTCTCCAGCACGAGCTTCACGACTTTCGTGATCTCAGCGTCGCCAGCCTCCTGCCCGGCAACGATATCCAGGCCGTTGATGACGTCTCGGCTGCCGGGCACCCACCACGCGAGGACCCCCGCCAAACACTTTTGAGTAAAGGTGAGCACATGGTCGTCCAACAGGACCACTCCGTCGTTCACGGAGACTTCTATAACGCCGTGAGGATCCGCCGTCGCTTCCCGGATCACTTCCACTGTCCCCTTGTCCTTCACCTTCAACGTACAGTTCTGAAAGGCCACATCTTGAAGGAGAGCATCCCGCACCGCATCCAGGATGGCGCCGTCGCCCATATGGGTGGCGGGAGCAACGTGTAAGCGATCCACGATCCCGGTCACGCCCGGCACGGCAATGGCCAGCTCCATCGCTAATTTCTTTGCCGCAATGTGCTCCACTTCTCCTTCGAGCGTCAGCACGCCGTCTCCGAAATCCATCTCGATCGGATAGCGATGCACATTGATTCGCGGTTCATGCTCAAATGCGGCGCGCACGGCTTTGATGATGCCCCCTCGGTCCACCATGGAAACTTCCCCCTTGAACCTCGGATGTGGGTTTTCGTTGCGCCTCGAGCTCGGCCAATTCCTCCAGCAGCTTGCGTTGCCGTGGACTGAGGTCGGTCGGGGTTTTCACCTCGACGACCGCCAGCAGATCCCCCTTCCTTTGACTGACTGGCTGGCTGGGTGTGTTGCTGGTAGAGATCATCAGCAGCGGGTTGCGCATGCAAGGGTCTTGAGAGGTGCCCGCTTTGGACGCACCGGCAAGCGCTTCCCTTATTGCCTCTTGAAGCAAAGAAGTGGCCAAGAAAGCAGGATGGAGGCGGACCACCATGCGAGGAAATTTGAATTCTTGCTCGTTTTCATGGACCACCGGATCGTCGCGTTGAGGAATATTGCTACATGACTCGTTCGCCGACGCGTCAAGAAGGGGCAATGACCTATGAGGAGGCAGGAGTGCCGTCCTGGGCAAGTCCTGCGTGCTCCGCTCGAGCACTGTGATGGCACTTCCCTTGCTCAGGATTGGCTACTCTGCCGCAGGCCGCCTCGGTGAGGGGACCACACTACCTCCTGAATGAGAGGGTCGAGGAGTATCTTCACGGACAGGGCGGCTTCCAGCGTCTATTGGAGTCCCAGCGTCACGCGAACAACTGGTGGGTACAGCCTTTCACCTGATCATCCGATGGAAGCTCCGAGCGTCAGAGGCCTGTGCTACGCGCTCTTCGTCTTTGACGTCGGAGCGTCCATCGATCTGGATGAGGCTGAACGCCGTTTGAGGGCGCCGGCACACCGGGGACACATTCGCCGCAAACGCCGCACCCCGCAGTATTTCGAGTATCGCCCGGCTCCAATCCGCGTGATCCAGGATGCCGAGCCGTTGAAGCTCGGCGAGTTCCTGACAACCACGAGTCTCGAGCTGGTCCTGTATGACTTTGGTGCCTTATCGGTCACGTATGGCATCCCCTTCCATACTCAGGTCTCGCTGCTGCTGTCACTGAGCGAATTGCTGTACGAGAACCCGTTGCTGCTGGCAGAGTCCCGGCGCCATGTCGAAGAGTTCTTGAGGGCGATAGAAGCCGCCGTGGAGCGTCCCCGGATCTCCGATTTTCTAGAAGACTACCTGATCTTTGAGCTGAGCCCCGAGCCTGTCATTCCTCTCGAAGAGTTCCGGGCACGGTATGCCCGAGACATCGCTCAGATCCTTCGATCGGAATCGGCGCCGCTGTCCGAACAGGAGCTGCGGGAGGCCCTGTCTTGTCAATTGTCCTTCAGCATCGCCGACGTGGCGATTATCGACTGGAACGGAGCGCTCCTGGTCGGGGAAGACATGGAGGATGTCCGCGCCGTGCTCGAGTTTGCAAACGTCGAGCTGCTGGAAATGCGCTACCTCGACCAACAGTTGGATGATGCGTTGGATCAGGCGTATGAGACGCTCTCCCGCGGACGAGCCCGTCGCTTTCGCTTACCCGGTTCGTTTCAAGGGGATTTGGAGCGTGTCGCTCAACTCCAGGTGGACAGCGCGATTCTCTTCGAACGGGTCACGAACACCCTTAAATTGATCGGCGATCAATATCTGGCCAGGGTACACCGCTTCGCCTCCCAGCGGCTCCATCTCGAATCGTGGGACGCGAGCATCCTTCGAAAGCTCCAGACCTTGAACAGCATCTACAGTAAAATGGCCGATCGGGCAGCCACCAGTCGCCTGGAGGTGCTCGAATGGATCATCATCGTGCTCATTGCCCTGTCCATCGTGATCTCACTCCTGCCTGGCCTGTAGGATGCCCACCAATCTTTCTCAGTCGCCAGGCTCCTCTTTCTCAACCACATGAGGCTCGGCAGGCCCATCGCGAGCGCGCGTGGCCGCGGCGTCGGGCGGCATGAGAGGTTTCTGCACGAGAGGTTTGTGATAGACGCCCAGTTTCACGTTCAGGGGCGTCAGGCCCCCTGCGCCTTCGATCCATGTCTCGGTCCCGCCAATGACGAAGGCGCCTCCAGGTAGGAGCGCGGCGGCGATCCGTTCGAGGAGTCGTCGTTGGAGGTTCTCCTCGAAATAGGTACAGATCAGATACCGGCAGAGGATGAGATGAAACGATTCCGTGGGGTTGGTCTGTCGGATATCCTCCAATTGAAACGAGACCGGCTCACGATATTCGGGCTTCAGCCAATAGCCGTCGTGACGCCGTTCGAACGCGGCCGTGCGCCAACTGTCCGGCAGGTCCTTGACGCTGCCCGGCGGGTACCACGACAGCCGGGCGCGGTCCAAGGCCCGGGCGTCGGAGTCGGTTGCGAGAATCCGAAGACGCACGGTCGGAAACCGGCCGGCTAGCGCCTCCTTCCATAGGATCGCGAGCGTATAGGGCTCCTCCCCGGCGGCACAGCCAATGCTCCAGCAGCGCAGCTCATGCTCATCGGCGGCAGCCAGTCGTCCAGCCAGCCGCGGGAGCAGGTCGCTTTCCAGAAACTCGAACACCGCACGATCACGGTAGAACCGGGAAATCGGAATCCAGCAGAGGCGGTCGAGGATCGCCCATTCTTCCGCATGCAGCATGAGATAGTGCCGGTAGGCTTCTGTGTCGGGCAGGTTCAGTTCAGCCAAGCGGCCAGCGAGGCGCTTATAGACCTGACGGCGCACCTTGCGGTAGCCCGACCATCGCAGCTCAAGCTTTGGCAGGCACCACTGTAAGAACGCAACGCCTTCGTGATCCTTCATGCTCGCAGACGGTGCACGATCTGGACGCAAGGGACCCATCCCGGTCATCGACTTCGGGGAGCCCTGTAAAGAAAGCATCAGGTAGTCACGCTTTGGCCCCGCCGGGTGGAAACGTTCTGAGGCCGACGCGAGCCGCAAGCTCGTGAAGCTTTTCGTGGATCGACTCGTTGTTGTACTCCTGAATATCCGACAGCGCGGTGGAGTAATCGGTCAACGCGGCCAGCCATTCCTTCAGGCTTTCCATGGTAGCCGGCTTTCCCCGGGCGATCTCAATTCGCGCGGCCGCCAACTTCAGGTTCTCAACGGCTTCTTCTAAATGTTTGGGGACTGCCATGTACTCTCCTTTCACAACTCCGCCATCCAGGCCACCGCGGTGCCCGGTCTGGCTTGATAGAGACGAGACAGGCCATTGGCCCGTGCCACCCGGATCGCTTCGTCGAACTCATCACGGGTGATAGGACGATCCAGTGGTGGATACCGACCCACCTGGTAGCAGGGACGATACTGATCCATGATGTTGACATACGTGTCTCGCGAAATCTCCTCAGCAAGAAAACGCATCACGTCCGGCGTTCCTGCCAATCCACCCGGCAGGACCAGATGGCGGACAAGGATGCCCTGAACCGCAAGGCCCTGTTCGTCGAGCACCAGATCCCCGACCTGTCGGTGCATTTCTTTAATGGCGGCCCGAGCCACGTCAGGGTAACGCTCAACCTTCGACAATCGGAGCGCGATCGTTGGGTCGCTGTGCTGCTGGGATGTAGGGGTTCGGAAGCAGGCCCAGTGCCAAGCTGGAAAAGGATCTGGGTCGGCATACACCGGTTGGAGCTTCACCGCTTGATCAAATCCTGAGGGTCTCTCTGGGGAAGATAGGGACACTCTCGCCCCTCCCCCCTGTTGCAAAATGCAGCAGGATCGACCCGAGCGCTCGAACGGTCAGGTAATGATTGAGAAGCACGGAGCTGATCCTCCACGCGGGGCCGACAAGACCTGAGCTGCACGTGACCTGCTCAACGCGGTCTTGCTTGCCTTCGGTCAGGCATTCTTGATGCACGTCAAAGAGCCCAGACGGTGCTAGTTTCCTGTCGGAACTCGGCGATCCTGTATCCTGACCGACGGGTTGATCTGCCAACCGCCACACCGCGGTCCGCAGTGTGATGCTCTCATCTCGCACTTCAAAGGAGGATTTATGATGAAAGTCAAACAGCTCATGACGAGCCCGGTTCAATACTGCAGTCCCGAGAACAATCTCGCAACAGCCGCCATGGAAATGTGGGACAGTGATTGCGGGATTCTCCCGGTCGTCAATCGTGAAGGAAAGGTGGTGGGCTTGATCACAGACCGGGACATTTGCATGGCTGCAGCAACGAAGCACCGAGATATCGCAATGATTTCAGTCTGGGAGGCCATCTCCGGCAACGTATACTCCTGCTTGCCGGACGATGATCTCAACACGGCATTGGAGACCATGGCCAAACATCGCGTCCGCCGCCTCCCCGTTGTCGATCAAGATGGCGTCCTTCAAGGCATGATCGCGATGAACGATCTCGTCTTACAGGCTGAAGACGCTGTTGGAAAGAAAATGCCGGAATTGTCGTATGGTGACGTGATGAAGGCGCTGAAGGCGATTTCAGGTCACCGGGTGTTGGTTGGAATCTAGCAGGCTGTTGAAACACCATGTTGACAACCTGGAAATCGAGACTTCAGGAGACAAGCATGGGATCTGGAATCGCTCGCCTCCCTGCAGGATGTTCAAAAAGGCCACTTATGACACCCGCCCGGCCCCAGGCGCGCCAAGACGCGCCCCTTCCCGGTCGCGGCCGCAGCGAGGCGCACTCACGGATAAGTGACGCCACGCATGTGCGCGCCGGCGAGATGGTGAGTCGGCAGTGTCTTGACCGAGGCGTTTCCTTTTCACCCGCCCACCCCGAGCTGCCAAGACAGCTCTCTTCCCGTGGTGCGGTACGTTGAGGTCCTGAGTGACGCGAGGTGCGCGAGGCGACGAATAAGTCGCCTCAACGTTGGCGCACGGGCGCGAGATGGTGAGCGCCCAATGTCTTCAAAGCTGGGGGGCCTTTTTCAACATTCTGCTAGCACACGCGAAATTTCATCGACGGGGAAGCGGGGAACCGGCCGGACCCGCTTGCCATCCGTGACGAGGCTGACTCCTTCTCGAGCCGGAACAATGGTGCCGATGCGTGTCGCTGCGATGCCGGCTCGGGCCAAACGTCGGAGCATCGCCTGTGCACGGCGTGGATCGGCACAGATGATCAGGGCTCCCGACGCTATAGCTCCCAGCGGATTCAAGCCGAGGTCGTCGCACAGTCGGCGGCCCTCCGGCAGAATGGGAATCGCTCGCTCGTCGACCTGCACCCCCACCTGCGCGGCCTCGGCCAGCTCATAGAGGGCGGTGCTCAGCCCTCCTTCCGTCGGATCATGCATCGCGTGGACTCCACCGACTGCCATGGCAATGGCGGCGTCACGAACGACGCTCACGCCGGGGTCTGTGACATAACGCCGGCATCGGGCGACGAACCGCGCCGAATAACGCTGCTGGAGCCCCCCGCGCTTCTCACGCGCCAGGATGGAGACGGCTTCGATCGGGATCCCCTTCGTGAGCAACACCGCATCTCCAATGCGAGCACCGGCCGTCGTAATCAGTCGGTTCTTTGGGCATCGTCCCAGCAGGCACCCGACGACCACGGGTCGAGTGACCGCCGCGGTCACCTCGGTATGGCCGCCGCACAGCGAGATTTTCAGGCGGCGGCAGGCTCGTCCGATCTGCGAAAAGATACGCGAGACTTCTACGCGCGTCGTCGTCCCGGCGGGGAGCAGCATCGTCGCCAGAAACCACAGAGGCTGGGCGCCCATCGTGGCAAGATCATTGGCATTGATGGCGAGCGCGTAGAGACCAATCTCATCCGTCACAAACGTAATGGGATCGGTTTTGGCGATCAAATACCGGCCGCCCAAGTCGATGGCCGCAGCATCAAGACCGATCCCGGCCCCCACGACGACCCGGGAGTCGTAGCGGCTCGCGTAGCGCGCGAGCAGGGTGCGCAGCACGGGGATGGGGAGCTTGCCGATTGGAAGGGCATTCCCCTTCCGACCGAGCGGCAGGGCCTGAGTGCGAACCGTCATGTTGGCGAGGGGCATACCTTCAGGGGACACGGACACACGGAAATCGGGTTCGCAGAGGACGGGTAATGGCTCCCACTCCACACACATCCCCGATGGTTTCAGCCACAATAATCACGTATGTCGGTTGAACGGCTGACGGTCTCAGTGGAGCCCGCTCGCCCTGCGGCAACCGTGTGCATTGTGCAAGAAACGGAAGACGGCAAAACTGAGCTCACGGAGGCCGGCATCATCGTCTCCGGAGGGCGAGGCTTGAAAGGGCCGGAGAACTTCAAGCTGATCGAAGAGCTCGCGTCGGCACTCGGCGCTGCCGTCGGCGCCTCGCGGGCTGCCGTCGATGCCGGCTGGAAGCCGCATACGTACCAAGTCGGGCTTACAGGGAAGACCGTCTCACCCCAGCTCTACATTGCCTGTGGAATTTCGGGCGCCGTGCAGCATCAGGCCGGCATGGCCTCCGCCCGTACGATCGTGGCGATCAACAAGAACGCCAACGCACCCATTTTCAAGCTCGCCACCTATGGTATCGTCGGCGATCTCTTTGAAATTGTCCCGCTGTTGACAGAGGAAGTGAAGAAACTGAGAGCCGGATGAGCCCACCTGGCACGAAGACCACGTTTGAGAATATCTATTCGCACGGTTTCGTTCGCGTGGCGGCCTGTACGCCTGGCGTCGACGTCGCCCGCCCGACGTTCAACCTCGACCAGACCTTGACCCTTGCGCGTGCTGCGTCGGAGCAGAAGGCCGCGCTAGCCTTGTTCCCGTAGTGACTGGCGCGCGCCCAGCGACGCCCGTGCCCATGTCTGGCTCGAAGAGTTGCGCGAGCACTGCCCGCTGTGAGTTTTGGATCGCCCACCATCTCTTTCTCGTGGCTGAGACCAACACGCATTCCAACGCCGCGGCGTGTCTGAATTGCAGCCAGGAATGTGCGCCCTTCACTTCCTTGGCAGCTTTGCAACCAGGAAGTCGCGCAGCGCGACCGCGTTGTTGTGCTCTTCATCTTTGGCGCCGAACAGGAGCGTCACGGTGCCCGTTTGAGCGGCTTCTAGGAGCGGACGATAGGCTTCAGGCCCTCGATCGAGCTCAGCGAAGTAGCGACGGCGGAACTCTTCCCACTTTGTGGGGTTATGTCCGAACCAGCGCCGAAGCGCGTCGCTTGGAGCGACCTCCTTCAACCACCCATCCAGCTGTGCCGCATTTCGATTCACGCCTCTCGGCCACAGCCGATCGACAAGGAACCGCTTCCCGTCGTTCTTCGTTGCGGCTTCATAGATACGCTTCACGCGGATCATGTTTCCTCTCAGCTCTCATCACGTAAGGGCTCGTATCCCGAGAAGATGCGAGCCAATCACCAGTTTCTGGATCTGCGACGTGCTTCGTAAATGGTCGCCACTTTTGCATCACGGTCATACCGCGCCACCGGCGTTTCTTCGGAATATCCATACGCGCCGAAGATCTGAACCGCTTCGGTCGCCGCGCGCACCGCCGCTTCAGAAGCGAAGTACTTCGCCATGGAGGTTTCGAGGGTGTTGGGCAGCCCTTGGTTCTTTAGATGGCCGGCGCGATACACCAGGAGGCGCGCAGCGTCGCAGTCCACCGCCATGCGGGCGATCATGTCCTGCACGAGTTGGAAACTCCCGATGGGTCGGCCGAACTGCATGCGCGACTTGGCGTAGTCCATACAGGCGTCGAGGCAGCCCTGGATGATTCCGACACAGCCGGCTGCGACACTATATCGGCCATTGTCCAAGGCCGACATAGCCACTTTGAAGCCCCTGGCCGACTGATCCCAGCACGGCAGCATGCGGCACTGAACAATTCTCAAAGATCAGTTCGCCGGTGTCCGACGCGCGAAGCCCCAGCTTACCGTGATGGATCGTGTGGAGAATCCTGGCGTACCCTTCTCAATGAGAAACGCGGCGATCCCATTGTGGCCCTTATTGGAATCGGTTTGCGCAAACACCAACGCAAGGTCGGCCACCGTTCCATTGGAGATCCAGGTCTTGGTTCCGTTCAAGACCCACCGGTTCTCCTGTTGGACCGCTGTTGTGTCCATGCCGGCTGGATCGCTGCCCGCATTCGGCTCAGTGAGACCAAAGCACCCGAGCGTTCGCCCAATGCACAGGTCAGGCAGGTACCGGCGCTTCTGTTCCTCTGTTCCCCACTTCAAGATGCTGAGCGCGACAAGCGACACCTGAACAGACAGGGTGGTGCGGAGCGAGGAGTCGGCTCGCCCCACCTCTTCGGTGAGGATGGCGTGGCTGATGTAATCCAGTCCTGAACCGCCGTATTCCTTCGGGATCGGTCCTCCGAGGAAACCCAGCGCGGCCATGTGGTTGACCAACTCACGCGGAAACCGACCGGCTCGATCGTGCTCTGCGGCAACCGGTGCAATCTCTTGCTCAGCAAAGCGCCGGACGGTCTCTCTAATCAGTCGCTGCTCATCGGTAAGGTCGAAGTTCATAGGGCCCTTGGTACAGACGCACTCAGCTGTCAGCGATCAGCTTTCAGCGAGTCCGGAACCGACGTCTGACATGCTGACTGCCCTGATAGCTGATAGCTGCCCCTTTTGAATCGCTTCATCCGGAACAAGTCTTCCCGCTCCCGCTCTTCGAGGGTCTGTCGAATGGTCCTGACCTCTCGGGTCAACACAGGAATCATCACTTCATTGAGCGCATTGATCCGGCGCGTCACCTTCTTGGTCTCGGATCCGAGCTTCTTCAGCCGCAACTCCACCGAGACACTGCGGAGGACCAGTTCCAGGACCTGCTCGAACCGCCGCGCCGTTTCGTCGATGTGTGTGGACACCCCTGACGTGGCGTAGCCCCGCGCATCCAACCCTCGAAGCACCGGCGCGTAGTGGACTTCAGGAAACCGGACGCCCCACACATTGCGTTCGATCAACTCGATAGACAAGGTCCGTTTGGCCGCATACCCGGCAGATCGGAGCGAGGCCCGGCCTTCCATACCGAGAGCCGGCGCCAACGTGGAGAGCGCGTGCCCTATCACGGCCTCCAGTTGTCCTCGGCTTTCCGCTACACGGTCCATCACGGCGAAGAATTCGCGCATCAGCGCCTCGCGTTTGCTGCGGAGCAGCTCCAGCCCCCGCTGAGCGACCTCGATCCGGCGCTTCAGCAGCAGCAGATTCATCCGTGTGCGGCCGATGCTTTCCATAATCAGTCAAGGTTAAGGTTCAGGCCGAGGTTAAGTTTCTGGTCGGAACCGTTTCGATCTTTCGATCCCCTCAACCTCAACCTTAGCCTCAACCTTCTCCATAGTACCGTTCAATCAACTCCGGTTTCACCCTTGTCAGCCGTTCTGGGGGCAGATAGCGCAGAAACGTCCATCCAAGGTCCAAGGTCTCTTCAATGTTGCGGCTGCGCGATCCTTGGTTCACGAATTGCTGCTCAAAGTCCTGGGCCAGCTTCAAGAAGCGCTTGTCGGACTCGCTCAGGCCATCTTCGCCGACGATGGCGGCCAGACGCCGGACGTCTCGCCCATGGGCATAGAAGGCGTAGAGTTGATCAGCCACCGCCCGATGATCCTCGCGCGTTTTGCCGGGACCAATCCCGAGGTTCATCAGCCGCGACAGACTGGGCAGCACATCGATGGGAGGAAAGATGCCTTTGCGATGCAGCTCCCGGGACAGCACGATCTGCCCTTCCGTGATGTACCCGGTCAGATCCGGAATCGGATGCGTCAGATCGTCATCCGGCATAGTGACGATGGGAAGCTGCGTGATCGAGCCGGCTTTGCCCTTGATCCGTCCGGCCCGCTCATAGATGGAGGCCAAGTCGGAATACATGTAGCCTGGGTAGCCGCGCCGACCGGGGATCTCCTCGCGAGCTGTGGCGATTTGGCGCAGCGCTTCGCAATAGGCCGCCATGTCGGTCAGGATGACCAGCACGTGCCGCCCGAGCGTGAACGCGAGATACTCAGCCGCCGTCAGGGCGTACCTCGGAGTCAGGAGTCGTTCGATCGTCGGGTCATCGGCCAGGTTCAAGAACAGAACGGTATGCGCCATGGCCCCACCGCGCTCGAACTCACCGAGGAAGAACGAGGCTTCACGGAACGTAATCCCCATGGCTGCAAACACGATGGCGAAGGCTCCGCCTTCATGCCCGTTCCCCGTTCCCCGTTCTCCGCTGGTTTCTCGCACCCTCGCGTGGCGGACGATCTGCGCGGCGACTTCCTTGGCCGGCAGGCCGGCGCCGGAGAAAACCGGCAGCTTTTGCCCGCGTACCAGCGTGTTGAGCGCATCGATCGTCGAGATCCCGGTCTGAATGAAATGGGAAGGTTTGTCCCGAGTGATGGGATTCATGGGCTGCCCGATGATGTCCATGCGAGCGTCGGGGATGATCGGTGGCAGACCGTCGAGAGGCACGCCGGCGCCGCTGAACCGCCGGCCCAGAAGATCCGGCGAGAGATCCATCATGGCGGCCGATTCCGTGAGCCGGACTCGAGTTCCGGTTACTCCCAAGCCCGTCGTTTCCTCCAATACCTGGATGACGGCATGCTGCTCGGACAACTCGATCACTTGCCCCCGCCGGGTCTCTTCGTCAGGGAGCATGATCTCGACCAGCTCTCCAAGGGAAGCCTGCTTCAGCCTCTCCACAAACAAGAGCGGGCCGGCAATGCCGCTCACGGTCTGATATTCGCGGGTGATCAGGTCATCCATTGGGTGAGCCTTCAGCTATCAGCGTTCAGCGATCAGCTTGTGGCTGACGGCTGATGGCTGACCGCTAAGTTTTCAGCTCCTGCTGCATCTTCTCGATCATCGCCTGGGCCCGCTGGACGCAACTGTCCGGAGGCGTTTCCTTCATACGTTCGAGCTCGCTTCTCAGCGGCGAGGCGAGGAGTTGCTCGATCGGACTCCCGTTTTTCAGCATACCCTGGCAGTAGCCGAGAAACGCCAACTGGGCTTTGAGCATCCAGTACTGCTTCGCAAGCGGACAGGCGGCGTCGACGTCGGAGTAGGCGTTCTGCCGGAGGTACTCCTCCCGGATGAGCCGGCTGACTTCCAACACGATGCGCTCCTGGTCCTGGACCGCATCAATCCCCACGAGCTGGACAATCTCTTGCAATTCCTCTTCCTTCTGGAGAAGCGCGGCCAACTCGGTCCGAAGTTGCGGCCAGTCGGAGGCCACCTGCGCCTGAAACCACGGATCGAGGGATTGCGTGTAGAGGGAAAAACTGCGTTTCCAATTGATCGCAGGAAAATGACGTCGATGCGCCAGATCCGAGTCTAAGGCCCAGAGCCCCCCTGCCACCTGCATCGAACCCTGTGTCACCGGCTCTGAAAAATCTCCTCCGGGTGGAGAGATCGCGGAGACAATCGTCACGGACCCCTGCCGGGCGGTCTCTCCCAAACAGCGGACCCGACCACTGCGTTCGTAGAATCCGGCCAGCTTGGTGGCCAGATAGGTGGGATACCCTTCCTCGCCCGGCATCTCTTCCAACCTGGCCGAGATCTCACGGGTCGCTTCCGCCCAGCGCGACGTGCTGTCGGCCATGAGGGCGACGGCGTAACCCATATCGCGATAATATTCCGCCATCGTGATCCCCGTGTAGATCGAGGTTTCGCGAGCCGCCACCGGCATGTTCGAGGTATTGATGATGAGGACGGTGCGCGCCATGAGCGGCAAGCCGGTCGTGGGGTCTTTCAGGTGGGGAAACTCGGTCAAGACCTCGGTCATTTCGTTGCCCCGCTCCCCGCAGCCGATGTACACGATGATATCGGCCTGCGCATACTTGGCGAGCGTCTGCTCCACCACGGTCTTGCCGGTTCCGAACCCGCCAGGCACGATCACGGTGCCGCCCGAGGCGATGGGAAAGAGCATGTCGAACACCCGCTGGCCGGTGATGAAGGGCACGATCGGAGGGAGCCGTTCGGCAACGGGCCTGGGCGTCCGCACCGGCCAGCGTTGCATCAGGGTCAATGGACGGTCGCCATCGAGCCAGGCAATCGGCTCCTCGATCGTATAAGTCCCTTCCTGAATCTTGCAAAGCGTCCCGGCTACTCCGGGCGGGACCAGGATGCGATGTTGCATCTTCGCGGTCTCGTGGACGACGCCCACACATGTGCCACCGGCGACGGCCGTCCCGGGACGGACCGTTGGAGTGAACGCCCATCGTCGTGCCCGGGACAGGGCCGGCAATACCAAACCACGCGGGATCCAGTCGCCCTGCTGACTTGCTATGACGTTCAAGGGACGCTGAACGCCATCAAAGATGGCGCCGAGGAGCCCGGGGCCGAGCTCTACTTGGAGCGGTTCTGCGGCATCGGCCACCTCTTCGCCCAACATCAGCCCCGTGGTGTCTTCATACACTTGAATCGTCGCCTCGCCCCCGCGCAGGCGAATCACCTCCCCGAGCAATCCTGTCTTCCCGACCGCGACACGATTGAACATGCGGGTCTGCTCCATCCCTCGTGCAACGACCGTCGGGCCGGAGATCTTCATGATGGTTCCGCTCATAAGTAGCCGAGAAGCTGTCAGCGTTCAGCTATCAGTTCTTTGCTGACGGCTGATCGCTGATAGCTATCTTCTAATCTTCAATTGATACCCGATCGCCCGTCGGAGGAGACGGGCAAGATAGTGCTCCCGAGGTTCTCCTCCGCCTTTCGCCTGAGCGACGGGGATGGCATAGAAGACCGGGCTCACACTTTCCTCCAGCTCGATCTGGCTCTTCTCGGGAAGCCCCGTCCGGTACTCATCGTTATAGATCACGATGCCTGGCTCCTTCGTTCGAAGGAGCGTGAGGAGCCGCTCGGCTGCCTCTTCCTTGGCGCTCACTTCTACCACTTCGACACCGGCCAATCGAAAACCCAGCGCGGTGTCGAGGTCGGTGATGACGATGAGTCGAGCCATGACTATCCGTTTTCCGCACCCTGTTTTCCGTTCCCCGCTGACGGACGACAGACAACGGGAAACGGGCGACGGCCCCTACATAATCAACCATTCCTCGATGTGGTCGTTCTGCATTCCCACGGCCTTGCCGCGGAGGATCATTCTGATGTTGCGGACCTCGTTGATCTTCCGTTCGATATACGAGATCGTCAGACCGATTCCCAACGGATCCGGCCGGGAGAGGCCGACCGCTTTGTGCATGGCCGCACCGTCCAATTGCCTCTCGACGAGTGGAAGGGCAATGACGTCCCTGTCCGGAAATGCATCGGCCAGCCATCCGTAGGGGGTTGCCGCGAGCCGGGCGAGCCCATCGCGCAGATCTCGGGCGCCCACGACTGTCTCGAACTCGGATCGAGTGAACCGCCCCCCTCCCTTGAGAAAATGACCACCGGCTTCCATGCGCGACAGAGCGCCGGGTTCAGCCAGGTAGCGAAGCGCCGTCAGAAGATTGCTCTTATCCACGAGAAACCGGAAATAGTCCCTGACGGCTCGGTCGTTGTCATCGCCATCCGCGATCGATCGGGACGTGTGCATCACAGCGAACCGGTCGAGCTCAGACTCGAGCGGTTCCAGCGTGTCGGTCTCCCCAAGCTGGTTCAGCCCGGTTCTGACCGGACGAGCGAGTGGAAGCCGCCACGTCTCCAGCAGATCGGCCACGGCTTGCATGGTAGGGACCCGCGCAAGTTCCCCCAGAGCGATGTCATCCAGGATCCCGATCGGAAACGTCGTCAACACGATGTCTTCGACCGGCGCAGCAGCCCGCCTGCCGCGCAACACGGTTTTCAGATTGTAGACGTCCCATCGAAGGAAGAGTGTGGTGATCAGCTCACGCGATCGATCGGAGAAGAAGCGGCGGAGCATGCCAAGGTTCTGCGCAAGGTCCCGCCGGAGCGCTTCATCGATGCGAACGACCGTCCCGGCGAGCTGCGTGGGATCGTACCCCGTGAGCGCGTGCTCCAACGGGCGCGCATACGGCGAGCTCTTCAAGACCTCGACCAGGCCGTCGAAGGTCGCACAGCCCAACAAGGATTCATACTGCCCCCGGTTGAGAAGACGGCCCTCCATGGCACGGATCCTGACATTGCTGTAGGCGTAATCGTCCATCTTCTTAAGGTTGAGGTCGAGGCTGAGGCTAAGGCGAAAGGATTCGCACACCATCGGGCTCACCTCAACCGTAGCCTCAGCCTTCACCCTCTCTGAACAGCAGGCGGTTCAGTTCGATCATCAATTCGGGCTTCGCCTTGGCGAGACGACTGGCATAGCAATTCGTGAGGACCTGGCCGTTCGCTTCGAGCCTGACCCCCAGCAGCAGATCGTCCTGGTGCTGCTCCTCTACGGCGAGTCCTCGTTCTTTCAAGATATCTTTCAAGTACGGCCACTCCCGACTATCAATGAATACTCGGGGTAATGGAGAAGAGGAGGCGCTGAGCGCTTCGACAAGGAGCGCACGAAGGACCTGCGTCCGAGCCTTGCCGGTGAGCGCCATGGCCTTCTGACCAGCGTGCTGCCACACGGCGTCCAGGACCTCCCGCTTGGCCTGCAGCACGATGTGGCGGCCAGAGAGCGCGGCGCGACCCAGACGTGCGGTCCGCCGAGCAGAAAGGTCTCGGCGAATGATACGGTTGACCTCGTGGTCCAAAGCCTCGCTTTCTCGCTTGGCCTCATTCAGCAGTCGCTCGCCCTCAGTCTGGGCTTGACGCAAGATGGCCCCGCACTTGGCTCGCCCTTCTTCCAACAGCGCGTCGATGAGCGTGTCGTAGGACATAGCTTCAAAGCCGACAGGGCAGAGCTGATAGCGAGTAGCGTGAGCCTCTCATCAGGAGCGACGAGCTATCCGCTGCACGCGCTGAGCTCACCTCGCTGCGAACAAAATCAGAATGGCCACGGTAAACCCGAAGATGACCAACGTTTCCGGGATGACGAGCAAGATCAACATCGTCCCGAAGGTCTCCGGCTTCTCCAAAATGGCACCGATCGCCGCCGCACCAATCCTGGCCTGCGCCAATGCCGTGGCCAGCGCCGCCAGCCCGATTGCCAAGCCCGCACCGATCGCGATGAGTCCGATCTCTGTCATGATCCTTCCTCCATGGTTGTCCTCCGCCTCACCCTCGAACAGGCAGGACCGGATGGAGATGCCGAAACGGCTTGTACGGCCGGCCGCCAGGGGCAAAAAAGTTCTCGAAAAATTCGACATAATGGAGCCGGAGCGATTGGATGGTCGGCGAAAGGATGCCGAAAACGACATTGATCCCGTGGAGCGTCCCCGCGATCACGATGCCCAAGAAGACGTTGCCCACCATGCCGCCCAGCTTGTTCGCGGCGAAGGCGAGCGCGGCCGACGCGACACCGATGCCCATCAGGCGGAGGTAGGAGAGCACATTGACGAGGTTATGCAGCTCCATGGCTCCGCGGCCCCCTCCAAAGATGAAAATGATGGCGAGCGAAAACAGGAGTCCTACGACCTCTGCCGGCATCCATTGGCGCGGCACCAGTCCAGCCACGCTTGCGATGAGAGCGATGAATGACAGCACAAGCACCATGCCGCCGCACTTCGTCAGACACTCCTGCTGGTTTCCATGCCGCCAGGCCGAGCGCGCACCCAGCGCGAGCCCTAACACCACGTGCACCGTGCCGATCCCGATGGATAGGGAGAGCAGAGGCAGAAAGGCCTGCATGCGGTCCAGCACCGGATGCAGACCGACGTACTCGCCCAGCTCCCCAAACAACTCTCCAAACAGGAGACCGAACACGATTGCCGAGCCCGAAGCCGACAGGAAGATGGTTGAAAGGTCGCGAACGAGGGGATGGGAGCGGTACCGCCGTCGGACCATGGCTGCGGCGACAAGAAGGAGCAGCCCATAGCCGACATCGCCGAGGATCATGCCGTAGAACAAGGGGAAAAACGCCGCCACGTACGGGGTCGGATCGGTGCTCCCGTAGCGCGGCAAGGCCACGAGCCGGGTCAATGTTTCAAACGGTCGGAGAAAGCCGGGATTCCGCAGTGCCACGGGGACACTCGCCCATTCCTTGGGAGCAACCGGGCATTCTTCCAGCACAACCTTGCCGCCGAATTCGTCCCCAAGCCTGAGACGTAAGTCGGTGAGCATCCGACAGGGGATCCAGCCATAGATCAGGCCGGCCATCTCGGTCTGGTAGAAATACAGGCTCACTTCAATTTGTTCGAGGCCACGCACAATGGCATCGTGGCACTCCGCTAATTCCTGGCGCCGCTCGAGCGCGACCTCTCTCAGTTCCCGGCGATAGCGGCTCGCCTCGAGAGGGAGCTCGGTCTTCTTCTGAAGGAGCATGCGCACGGCCTCTCCCAAGGGCTTGTCCGAGACGGAGACCGGGAGTCGCAGTTCGGCGATTCCTTCCTCCCACAACAGATTACGAACCCTGGCACTCTGCACTTTGGGAAACACCAGCAGCACGACCAGCGAACGTGCGTCTATCCGTGTATGGAACAGCTCATAACGGTTGTCCGTGATCTTGGCCATCATTTCCCGCAGGAGGGGCAGGAGATCACGGGAGCTCTCGCGCTCGTCGAGCGTCACGCCGAGATGGTCTAATTCTTCGCTTTCCTGGACGAACTGTAAAAATGGCGCCAGTCCCGCCAGGGCCCTCTCGTACTTGGACAGGAGAGCCAGCTCTTCCTCACTCGTCTTCAGCTTGGTCGCGAGGTCATCAACATGGCGACCGATCTCTCGGACTCGATCAGCCAGGTGGGTCAGGCCCTCTTCGGTCAGTTCCGGATGTCGAATGAATCGTGCCGTCATTCGCTCGTCGGGTGGGATCTCCGGAAGGACCAGAAGAAGCCGGCGCACGTCTTCACGCAATCGTTCCAGCTCAGCTCGCCGCCGCCGCGTGGACTCATCCATCGTCTGCGGCCGGAGGGGAACCTGAGTCGCTTCCACCGGGGTCGACTCGACATGGAGGATGCCGATCTCTTGGAGCGTCGACGTCACCCGGTCCATGAGCGTCCGAGGAGAGACGAGTCGTACCTTTGCCATCGGCTCAATCATCAAGAAGCTCACAACCCATACCTGGTAGCCTGAAGCTATTCGCTGTCCGCTGTTCGCTTCCAGCCCGGCACAATCCGCTTCAGAACCAGTTCGACCGCCTCATCCATCTTGCCCATGCATCTGCCCTTCAGAGCGTCAGCTTCTGTCCGTGCGTCCTCGAGCAGTTGCTCGGCCTCACGTTCTACCTCCGCGATGCTCTTCGCCTCGGCATCAGTTTTCTTCCGCTCGAGCGAGCGGCGTTTCTCGGCCAACAGGGTTTCAGCCTGGGCCCGAGCCCTGTCGAGAATGGCAGCCGCTTCTTGCTGAGCCGCTCGGACCATGCCTTCCACTTTCCGTTCGGCAGCCTGGATTTGGATGAGAATCTCTGGAGACTGTTGATCCGAGGGCTCCGCCATGGCTGCCTCTCTCTTTCGACCACCCACCCGGCCGAAGACAGTAATTCGGACTCACTTGGCGATTGGCACGCCGGAGTCTACTGCCCCACACCGGGTCATGACGGACGAGTGGACGGCAATGAGCTCACCTGTTGAAGATCGGGCTCCCGCTTCCTCCGCTCGTGGTCTGGGCGTCATGGATAATACGGTTCGGAACCACGTCGCTCACCCAGCCCTGCGTCGTCAGCGGCCTCATGAGGCTGCGGTCGGCCAGGTCTTGAACGAGCTTCTGCCACTCGCGGCCCGCCCGCCCCTTTCAACAGCTCGACAGCGGAGAACTCATGCGGGTCCGGCCTGCCGGGAAAATAGGCTCGCGTGCTCGCCAGGCGCGGCTCCAAACCCGCCTCACCGGCACGCGCTGGAAGAACTGCATCTCCCCTCGGCGACGGCCTGGGAGATGGATGAGAGAAAATCTCAACCCGATGCCGGGCGGCCGATGAAGCGCGGCGTCAGGCGCTCGGTTGAGGAACGCTGCGTGTGTCGGCTCACGGCTCGTCCCTGTCACCATCGTTGCATGGCTCCGACCGCCGGACCTTGCCTTCCTTACAGACCGGAAGGCCCACCGCCCTCTTTTACGGCCTGTCGCCTCTTCGCCAACGCTTCCGCCTGGACCACGTTCTTGCAACGGTCGCAGATCCAATGCCCATACAAGAGGGCCGGCCCCACCTGCCCGCAGAGCAAACAATGACTGGGCTTTTCGTAGGGTGGTGTCTCCTCGCGCTCCTCTCCGGGCTTCATTTCTGTGTTATCGTCCGCCTTTGTCATGATGCCCTCCCTCGTTTGCGCGGCGCTCGATCGGGGCATCGACTCGGCCATGCCGTCCGTCGTAGATCTGGTCCGGGCGGAAGAGCTTATTGGCCTTGATCTGCTCCAGCCAGTGAGCCAACCAGCCGCTGACGCGCGCGATCGCAAACATACACGTGAAGAAGTCTTCATTCAGGCCCTTCGTTTGTAGAAATCCACGTTGGCGCAGCCCCTCGGTCGCACGCGCTTCGGCGGTAACCAGAGCCACTCACCTCTTCCCCTGTATAGATATCAAGCACGGGATATGCCCATCTCATCCCCTGCTGGCCACTCTAAACTTGTTGATATCGCTTGGGCTTTTCTTCCTTTGCTCCTTCAGGAAGAATTGTCGCGAGCAAGCTAATTGGGGTGTTTCAGGTCACAAGCAAGCCGGACACTGTCGCCAAATACCTCAGGGCAGGCAACGGGGAATCCACGTGGCAGAAGCAAAAAGGCGGGCTGCGATCACCTCTTCCGTATAGGGGTGGTCCCATGATGGGAAGATGCCAAGAATCTTGATTGCTTGTGCACCACCTCAGCCGCTGCTGAATTCCCCGAGCACCACTCGCATGTGAAACTCCGTATTCCCACGCAGAATGTGCAAGAGAACCGTCTGATTCGGCTGCGCTGTCTCCAGGAGAAAGCTCTTCAACTCAGCCGGCGTTAAGATCTCAATCTGGTCGATGGCAAGAATGACATCACCGACCTTCAAGCCGCCCTCGAAAGCGGGTCCTTCGACCTTCACGATGCGCACGCGCCAGCGGCTTTCCCATTTGACGGCTTCCATGGCAATCCCAAGCCATGGAACCAGGGGTCGCTTCCGTTCTCGAAGGTCTCGGGCGACGCGCTGTGCCGCGGTGGCCGGAATCGCAAATGCCATACGGCTGCAGCCTCCCTTGCCTTGTACCTGCTCAGTCTGAATGATCGCATGGATGACGCCCACCACCGCTCCCTGGTCGTTAAAGAGTCCTCCCCCCGAGTTGCCGCTGCAGACCGAGAGGTCCAATTGGAGCAGTCTCGACGGCACGGTAAACAAAAAAGTCCCCTCGCTCCCGACGCGTCCATAGGTGACCGTCGCGCCGCGATCCAACGGAAATCCAACGGTAAAGACCTCCTCACCGGCCTGAGGATCGCTAGCCGCGAACAAGACAGCCCCCGGCAGCTTCCACGCGGCGCCCGCCTCCACCCGATAGACCGCGAGATCAATCGGCGCGTGCTCTCCGACCAAAAATGCGGTCAGTTCGTGCAGATCCTGCGTCAAGATGGTCACGGACGGCAGAATCGCTTTGTCGGCGCCTTGCATAGTGACTACATGGCGGGCTGTGACGATATACCCGTCGCCGATATGAACACCCGTGCCCTGGAACTGAAATCGTTCGGCCTCTCGCAGGATCCCGACCGTCGCGCGTTTCGCCTCGAGAATCACCTGCGAATCGACCCCCGCCAGCGCAGGCTCCGGCCCCGCTGGGATGGCGACTGCTCCCAAGGCCAGGGCCAACAGAACGAGACTATGACGAGGCCGCATCCGACGTGCCATGGCGATCCTCCACCGTACTGCCCCTCAACAGGTCCGGTTCACAGCCATCCCTGCCGCATCGATCACCCATCGCCCCAAAAGAACTCGTCCCAATCTACGGTCTTATCCCACCACTGCTTGTGGCGCTTCACGTCATGCAAAGCCGGCGGCGTCACCTTGTAGCAGTAATCCCAGATCATGTCGGCGGCCATGGCGCTGATCCCGCCTTCTCTGGCTTCCAGCATGTCCATGAAGCGGTTCATGGCCGCGTAAGTTCGCTCCTGATCACCATTCTCGTAGAAGCGATGCACGAGGTTGAGTTGGTCCAGATAGACCTCAAATATCGTGGATTCTCCATTGGTGAGCGCGGTGCCTTGCTGCACTACGACGAACCCGGTCAACTCCTCAAGCCATCCATCTCGTTGTAGCAGCACCCCGGATTCGCCGTTCACCGAAACGAGAAGGATCGCGGCGAGCAAGCCTGCCAGCCATATCCTCTGATAAAGAGTGGGTTTCATTGTTCCGCCCTCCGCTTCTTGTCAGCTTCCGGACTTCATCCCATATCCAGAAAAGTCCCCCCTTCTGCTTGGGACCTGTCCCCATTCGGAATGCGGGGACAAGCGCCAGATGGAAGGGCGCCCCGTTCCGCCGGTGCCGTCCCCGATCACGTCTCACCGCGACCCGACAAAATAGATGTGCCCGCCCAGATGTCGATCCTTGTGAAGCGGACACCAGACACGGAAGAGCTGTCCTGGTCCGCTCACCCGGGCTCCCTCGAATTGCGCCGTGCTCACGGTGATGCGTTTGGTCTCGCCCGGAAGCACTGTGACGCGTATCGGTTTCAAGTGGTACACCATGCCCGGTTCCTCCCCGGGCGCCACGGCTTCTGTGCTCTTTTCTGCAAGCATCTCAAACATGCCTCGGACGGCGAATGCGTGTTCCTCCTTGGTGGGGTTCTCCAGGATGAACGTCAGCCCGTCTTTCAAGTCCTCTTCTTCCATCATGACTTGGCTGGGCTGCCAGATCGACCACCGTGGCGGCATCATCTCCGAGGCCACCCATCGAAACTCGCCTGCCTGAGCCGTCTCGCCGGTGAATACGCTGGCGACGAAGACGACAGCAAGGCCCGCTGCATAACTTCTGTTTTTCCATTTGCTCATGGCGCGTCCTCCTTTCTCGCCGAATCTCGTTCATCTCACAGCAACGATCCTGATCAGGAGACTTCCTGGCACGACTGCTCCTGACGCCACCTCCTTCCCCGTGCCGTTCGCTCAAAGCCAGCCGGGTCGTGTGTCACTGTTCACCCTATGGCCGGCCGTGTCCGCGCACAATGAGCCGGGCGCTTCATTTTATGTCTTGGGCAAACGGCCCTAATGGCCCAAGGAGCCAGAGGCCAGCGAGGGTTCACTGAGGAGCGATCAGAACTGCAGATCAAACAGCAGGCGACGGGCCAGGTGGAAATGCGATCGCGAGCGCTTGCAGTCGACTGTGGGCACCGAGCTTTTCAAGGAGACGCTGGATATGGTTGCGCACCGTTTTGGGTGTGATGCCGAGCGCCATGGCTATGTCCGTGGTGCTCTCGCCGGTCACAAGCCGGCGAAGGATCTCCCGCTCCCGTTGACTGAGCGGCAGCGCCGTAGGGATGTCCGGCATGGATCCAGGACAAGACCCCGGCGAGCGCACCTGAATCGGGCAGGCGACGGCATGAAGCTCCTGAACCAACTGGGAGACTTTGGCCAGCGTGGTGACATCCCGGAACAGGTGCGCGACCCAGAACGTGCCGGCTTTTCGAGAAGGCACAGGCAATGAACTGACATTGAGCCACACCAGGCGTCCGTCCTTGGTGTGCGTCTGCATATCGAAGTGCCGGACACCACCACCCCGGGCGATGCAGGAACCGATCGGGCAGGAGGGCGAACACAAGGGGCGGCCGCTCAGCGTTTCGCCGCGCAGTACGTCATGGCAGAAGCGACCCACAACCTCTGTCGCTCGAAACCCCAAGAGGCGTTCGGCGACTCGATTCCAGAGCACAATCTTACCCTCATGGTCCACGACCACCGCGCCGTCGGCTGCCCGTTCCAGCATGGTGGTGAGCTGTTTCACGGGTTCCTCTTGCGACGTGAGGCTATGGTCCAGCCACCTGACAAGAGAATATCGATCTATCCTTCCACCTTGATCTATCCAGGCCACTGTGCTGCGTCAGGTATTCTGGGTTGCTCCATTCGCGGCGGCCCGGCATGGCGTGTCACGTCGTGGAACTCCGGCGGCGCGACGAAATTACAGAGGTTGAACAACTCGTTTGCCGGCTGTGCCGGGATTTCCCCATAGCGGGCTTCCAGCATGTCCATGAACCGATTCATCGCCACATAGGTCCCGTGCACGTCCCCCTTCTGATAGGCGGTCTCCACCTTGCCCATCTGCTCGAGATAGAGATCCCACCTAGCATTCGGATACTCCTTTTTATAATAGGCATCGCCTCGATAGAAAGCGATGGCGCCCTTGATGTCGTCTATCCAATAGGGATAGACAGGCGACGTGTCGGCCGTTCCTGCCATCGGTATGAAGAAACAGGCGATCACACTGATCACCACCACCACGCTATTGATCATTCTGTCCGGTCCCTGCGTCATGTTGCACCTCTATGGGGTTTCTACCCCACTCTCGCTGGGTCTTCCATTTTGACCATTCCTCCCATGATCATTCCTCCCAAAACATTGCTCCCCTCCACGTATGCCGCTGGTCATCATAAACGCAGTTGGGGTGACCGGTAGCAAAAGTCCCAGATTGCCTCTGCAACTTCAGGTCTGATCCCAGCCTCATGAGTCTCCAGCATTTCCATGAATCGGTTCAGGGCCACATACGTTCCATGGAGCTCGTTGCGTCGCAACGTATGCCACACAAGCAGCAGCTGCCCGAGATAAGGCTCAAATGAGAGTCCGTGCATCCATCATCCCTCCCGGCGTTCGATGATGAACATTTCCCCCTTCACATCCGGGTGCATATCGCACCAAATCACGTGGCGCATGAGCGGGCTCATCATCGTGAGCGGGGCTTCCGCTGAGCCCTTGGTGAAATGGAGCGTCATGGTCTTCCCCGGATCCACGCGGAACGCCGGGCCGTCCTTCCCTGCAACTTGATACCCGTCGCCTTCAAGGCGGACCGGCGTGTCCTTGAACAAGGGGGAGTAGAATCCATGGGTCACCCCGTCTTCGTTGTGGACCACGATGGCGATCGGATTCCCCTCTCGCCCGTAGCCCGTGACATGGAACTCCATCTTCTTGATGGTCACCTGGATCGTCAGCTCCGGAGTCTCCTTCTCCGTCGTGGCCCCCTCCGTCACGCCCGTTCCCAACAAGGAGCCCAGCGCCAACACAGCCGCGAAGCACAGCGAGGTCATCGCAACACGTCTGGCTCTCCTCATGGCACACCTCCCTTCTGGAAACTGTTCAGGTCAGCCGGCAATGTCTCCAAACTGATGCTCGATGAACCGGTCGATATGCCGAGACACGTCATGGTACTGTGCCGGCGTCACGAGATAGCAGTAATCAAACAGCCGGTCCGCCGCCTCAGGAGCAATGCCGTTCTCGCGCTGTTCGAGCATATCCATCAATCGATTCATCGCCCGATACCCCGCTGCCGTATCCTCGTTTCGGAGATGCGCCCGCACGGCTTCCAGTTGGGCAACGTAAGGAGCGAATGTGCCCCAAAACGGCCCTTCATTGGCTTGCTCGACCAGCACCGCCTGCATCAGGGCATCGAGCCAGTCGTGTTCGGCCACCGGAGCTGACACTGAACAACCCAGTCCCCCTAGGCTGAGGCCCGCTAGGGCCAGCAGGATCGCTGCCGTTTGCCTGCGGTCGATGATCCCCATCGCGCACCCCGACCCACCTTCCCCCTTTGGTCCGAAATCCCTGCTCCTGAACGACCTCACCGAGATCTTGATGTGAGAAACTGACTCCGCAGCTACATGCTGAATCAGGCGTGTCCTAGGAACAATGAGCCGGCTGCATCATTTTGGGAGTGGTCCAGATGCATCTGGACCAGAAGACGAATGAGGCTCGGGGGCCAAGGCTGGATGAACTCAGGCCGGAGGATCTTGTCTCAGATTAGGAGGACGGCGTGTGATGATGGAAGACGACGGCGAGGGCCTCGAGGCGGCTGTGCGCCCCGAGTTTTTCGAAGATGTGTTGGACATGATTGCGCACCGTGGCCGTGCTGATGCAGAGCGCATCGGCAATACGTGTGGTGCGCTCACCCAAAGCCAGGTGCTGTAAAACCTCTCGCTCTCGTCTGCTCAGCGGGAAGGTGGAGGGAATATCGGGTACTGCCCCCGAGGGGCACGCGGGAGACGGGGTATGCCGCGTGTGAGGAACTCGTCCCTCGTCGGGAGCGGACAGCACGGATTGCAGCTCCTTCACTAACTGCCGTACTTTCGCCTGTCTCCCGATATCCCTGAACAGATGGACAAACAGGAACCGATCCTTCTTTCTTGAGCGGATCACAAGGGAGCTGACATTGAGCCAGATGATCTTCCCAGCCTTTGTACGAGTCTGGATCTCGAAATTGCCCACCCCGCCGCCACAGCTGAGCCGTTGGCTCACGGGGCATGAAGGGGAACAGAACGGATGGCCGGCGAGCGTCATGCCTCGCAGTACCTCATGGCAAGACCGTCCAAGCACGTCGGACCTTGAGAACCCGAGCAAGCGTTCCGCCGCTCTGTTCCAGAGCACGACGATTCCCTGCTCGTCGGCGAGCATCGCCCCGTCGGCGGTCCGGGTCAGCATTGTGATCACTGAGCGTTCCATAAGAAGAAGAGCTCGATGGAGCCCGTTGGGAGCGATTCGCAACACCCCTTATTGGGCCTACCGCTATGGTATTTCACCACGCCCTATCCATTAGTTCAATCGGTAGGCACGTGATCGGCAAGCACCTTTCCGCCATGCTTTTCCCAATGATGGAGGAGCCGAGTGAGAAGAATTGCGTCGGGACTGTCCATTCGAACGAGAGGATCTGTTGGCAAGCCACGTCGGTCCGTATGGGGCATTGGCAGGTGGCAATCGGATCGAATGCCGCCGACCACGGCATCACCTTTCTGCTCACAACGTCAGCACTTTGTCCGAGTCAACGACCCATTGGGCTAGCTGGCTCATCGTGCTGACCTCGATGCCTTCGAGCAGGGTAAGCTTTTCCAGCCCGCGCGCCTCCACACAGGTACCGCATGCTTTGACTTCCCCCTGTTTGCTGATCACGGCTTTGAGCATCCGTTCGATGTTGTAGTACCCCTGAGGCGTGGTCTGGGCGGGCAAGGCGGCAGTGACGGCGTCCGCCATCAGAAAGACGCGGATCCCTGCCTCGGCATGCTCCTGCTGCAACTTCATCGCAAGGCGCAACGCGTTGTAGACTTTCTCGGAACCATAGGGGGCATCGTTGAGAATCAAGAGGATCTTCATGCCTCACCTCATTGCTTACGTTTTCTGCGCCCTGAGCACGACGAACGCACCATTGGCATAGCCGTCACGAACCTCCAACCCTCTCGGCCCGAGTTTCTCTGGATCGCCCAACAGGGTTTCACAGAACCGCAGCGAGCGGAGCCCGGCTTCCTGCACTGGGCCAGCCACTTCCTCCACCGAATAAAATCGTGCATCCCGGTAAAAGGAACCTGTTTCCTTCCGTGACTCGTACAACCGCCCAAGCTCACTGTTCCGGTTGATGAAACCGATGATCAGGTGGCCGCCTGACTTCAGTACCCGCCTGAGTTCCCGGAGCAAGATCGGCACATCATCCACGAAGCAGATGACGGTGACGAGCAGGACAACGTCGAACAGTCCCTCGCGGAAGGGTAACTGCTCGCCGACAGCCTGGCAGACTCGAAGGCTACGCTGCCGAGCAATTGCCAGCATCCGCCGACTGGGATCGATTCCGCATAGGATCCCAAGCGGGACTGCAAAGCGCCCGGTTCCGATGCCTACCTCAAGGCTCAGTCCCCCGCCAGGAGTGAGTTTCCGGAGCGCAGCCACTTCGGCCTGATAGACGAACGCGTGTGCGTCGAACCACGCATCGTATTCGGATGCGTGCTGTTCAAAGACTGCTACAACGGGCATCCGGGCTCTTGAATCTACGCCGTCACCGATGACGGCTCAACGGGTAGTCACCCGGCATTCCGGTAAAGGGAAGCAGGAGTAGTCCCATGAGCGTCAAATGGGCCGGGTCCCTGAACTGGTTCAAGCCGAGCGTCATCCGCTCGTGCCCCCCTTCCGGCTGGGGTCTATAGGTTCCCAGCAGCCGATCCCACCACGGGAGATTGAACCCGAAGTTCGCGTTCGTCTCTCGTGGCAGGATCGAATGGTGAACGCGATGCATATCAGGAGTCACCAGGATCCAGCGCACGCATTGGTCAAGCGCAGCCGGCATGCGCACGTTGCTGTGGTTAAACATGGAGGTCGCATTGAGCAGAACTTCGAAGCTCAGCACGGCTTGAGGCGATGGGCCTACGATCCCAATCGCGGCGAGCTTGATGAGCATCGACAGGACCACTTCAACCGGATGGAACCGGAGCCCGGTGGTCACATCGCAGTCCAAGTCAGCATGATGCATCATGTGGAACCGCCAGAACAGGGGCACGGCATGGAACATCACGTGCTGCAGATACAGAACAAAATCCAGCGCAACGACGGCCAGAGCTACTTCAAGCCAGTCTGGCCAGCTCAGATGGTTCAGGATGCCCCAGGTTCGCTCAGCAGCCAGTATTGCGGCGCCGACCGCCCCGGCGGCGAACAGCAGCCGAATGATGACGGCGTCCAACGTCACGACGGAGAGGTTCGCGACCCACCGTCTGCCCTTGTAGGTAGTCAGGCGGCGCCGGGGGATCAGCACCTCCCAGGACGCCATCAAGCTCAGCACCCCGAGAAACGCTGATACCCTGATCAGGACCTCTGTCGGCATCTCTCGCCACTCACATGACTCTCCTGATGTCGCGACTTGGCACTTAATCGGCGAAACAACTTACCGCACTTTCACCCGCTTCGCGACCACTCCCTTTTCTCTGTCTTTGCTCCCTCCCTGCATTCTTTCTCTCTGACGCTCTCGGGAGCGCAGAGTCCTCTGCCCGTTGCTGCGTTAGATCCACCTTCAGCACTTAAGGGAGGTAGCATGCAGACTCCGACAGGATGGACCGCTCGAGCAGACGATCGAAGGGACCATCCATATCGGCGGCAGGGTGACGGTCATCGATAACGGGCGGGCATCCCGACCGGCATCTATCCGACACAGAAGAAGTCCGCGGCCGAGCTCGCACGTGCGCAGCAAGGAGTCGGCTCGGCCCCCTTCTTCGGTAGGATGGCGTCTCCGATCGTCTTGCTAGCTGGCCAGTTTCGCAGGTGTTCGATGGAACTCGGCGACCGTTGGATGAACCAAATCGGCAAAGTCCTGATAGCGGAGCTTGATGGCCCCAAGATGGGACCCGTCCTGGAAGACAATCTCCTCATCCTCGGTCAGCAAGCGGTCGACATAGACCTCCAAGCCGTAGAGGTTGCCGAAGGGCGGCATGGCCCCGACCTCGCAGTCAGGAAACAATCCCTTGAACTCTTCCTCGCTGGCAAGCCGTGCGTCCCGGGTCCCCAGGATCTCGGCAAGGCGCTTCAAATCGATCTGCCAGTTGGATGGGAGCACCACCATCACAAACCGTTCACCGGCCTTGACCATCACGACCTTGGCCAACTCTTTCCCCGGTATGTGAAGCACATGAGCCACCTCCGGCGCCGTGTAGGCCTCTTGATGGCCCAAGACCTGATACGTGACCTTATTGCTGTCGAGATACTCTCGAAGTCTCCCTAGGATAGCCATGGCGACCTCCTTTCCGGAGCCCGGTTGGGTGGGCCTTGAAGGGGTGGAATTGCGGTGACGATTTCTATCCTGATCCTCCAGAACCGGCAAATCAATGGGAAGGTAAAGGCGCGTGATTCAGCTTATAGTTTGCGGAGTACCCGTGATCGAGAGACGCAGGGCGCGGAAGGACCCGCCGTCTTGCAAGAGCCGCATCCTCGAATCGCTGACTAGGTTAGGCGTTGGCTTACGCCGCATTCTTCCTTCGTGACGGTTCGTCCCGAACCCGCCAAGACGCCGGGCTTGGGTGCGTGAAACCCGCACCCTGCAGGAGAAGCGTTCATGAATCTGCGGCTAGGCCGCTTGTAATACGGCCAGCTTCAAGCAATGTTTATCGCAGGTCATCGGTCCGCCGTTGAATGCCGAACACCGGATGACCTCGTATGGCCGATCATCACTGACCAACATGTCGACCACCACGTCTTTTTCATGGACGTCACAATGGGTCTCCACGGTGCGCGTCGAGGCACCGCGTTCCGTCATCATCCCAGCGCCGGCCGCCGCGAAGAGAAGAGCCCCGGCGCCCAGAATCATGAGGGGGATGATCGCGCCATCACCGATCGAACCATGGCCCCAGGCAGGATCGGGTGTGATTTCGGCCGCCGGCGTGAACGCGATCCGCTCGGCAAGAGCTGTCAATGCGGTCGCCGCCGCGATGATCGTCGCCTGCGAAGCCCGCGGCTCAAGCGCTGCCCGTTCATTCGCCTTGGCCGCAGCGACCAGCGCCGACCCGTATTCGGCTTCAGCCGCTTCGAGCGCCCTCTCGAGATCCTGACTGCCGGTGACGATCGCCCGGCCGAGATCTTCCTGGGCGATCGCATCGGCCTGCTGTTTCCTGGCCGCAAATTCCGCTCCTCGCCAATCTGCCGGGAGCTTGAAGACCCCCTCCAAGAAGTCGCGCCTCGCCTCAACATCGAGAGCAGCGCTCCCCGCCACGGCGGGGATGAAGGCTGCTGTCCTCGCCTGCACCTGGCTGAGCCGCACGATGGCGGCGCCCAATGCGGCCTGGGCGCGCTCATGTGCCTCCGTCACGAGCGCCGGCGTCACGACGGCCTCCTCGATGGTCCTGGCCAGTTCTTGCTCGAGAAACTTCTCTGAGGTCATCACGGTCGGTGGCGTCAACAGTGGCTGCTCAACTCCCAGATGCGCGAAAAAGAACGCAGTGCTGGCGGCGACCGTGACCGCTCCCGCCATCACCGCCATATCTATGTGGTCTAAACATTTCATAGCCCACCTCCGTTGTCCTGCACCTCCCCCCTTCATCATCCACTTCATTCACTCGAAGTCCCTCGTCATCGAAGCGAGAACCGACTATGGTTCTTTGTATGACAGGAGCCCGCCGTTGGACAATGAAACGGGTGCATCATTTTTCGGGTGAGGCGATCGCCTCACGGAGCAATGCGGTCATCGCCCCGTGAAGTACAGGCTGATGCCCGATCATCAACGTGAGAAACGAAGGTCGGCCCTTCTGACTCCATCGAGTTCGGTGAGGACCGATACGACGCAGGACCGGCGATGCTCCAGGTTGCCGCTCTGCTAACGCGCATTTCCTGTTCCGTGACGACATCCCGATAGCCGTGCATGGGTGTGAAGAACACGCCATGCGACGTGATGATGAGCAGTCCCCAGTCACTTTTGACCAGCGAGCTGAGCGATTGCTCACCGGCCTCGGGACTTCCAGAACATGCCTCTGACTCGGCAACATTGGAAAATGCCCAATTGTCCGCCGGCTTGGGAGGTGGCATAGGCCGGACACGGTGAGCCATCCTTGAGTCCGAAGGCCTGGTCAGGATACGAATGGGTGAGCACAGTGACATGCGGGTGCAGTCGTCAATCTTCCCGCGCGCCAGTCCTCGCCGCCGTCAATCACCACACATCGGCGACGGTAGACGAGCATCGTGGATCGATGCTCATGATCAAGCCGAAGAAGCGAGCTGAGACGAAGCAAGGCGAGAGCCGACGAATCCCTGTTTGACGCTTCCGCACTGTTCGGATCCTCAGTGCGTCATGGCATTCAGCAATTCATTGGCACGGTTTTGCTCCCGTTGCGCGCAGAAGTTCCGTGGGCATTAACCCGAGGAGGCCAGATGATTACCTCCATTGCCTTCACCGTCTATCCGGTCAGCAACATGCATCGGGCCAGACAGTTTTATGAACACGTGCTGGGCCTGAAACAGGGCTACAATTTTCAGGACCAATGGGTCGAGTATGACGTCGGGGGTTCCACCTTTGCCATCACGACCACGGACATGGGGCATAGTCCAGGAGCCAAGGGAGCGGTCGTCGGGTTTGAGACATCCGACTTCGATGCGTTTGTCCGTCGGCTGAAGGAGCGAGCCGTGCCCTTCATCCAAGAAGCCTTTGAGACTCCCGTGTGCCGGATGGCCGTGGTCGAAGACTCGGACGGCAATCACGTCGTCATACACAAGCGGAAGCCAGGCTGAGGACTAGGACGGCGCGTTGACTGGTGAGAGGAGAACTATGCCTCTGACGGCGGCAGAAAAAGAGATGTTCCGCTATTTGAGCTTGCGGCTGAGTCGCCTCAATGGAGAAGTGGTGAGGCTGACCGATCTACTCAAAGCGAAGGGCATTCTCAGCGAGACTGAACTGGAGGGAACGCTGGGCTCGGTCGAGGCCTACGTACAGGAATCAACCGCCATGGACGAGGAAATTCTTCGTCGCTTGGAAGAGCCGGCTTAAAGACTCGCGACCCCTTTATTTCAGCATGGCGGGTTTGGCATTCGGATTGAGGAGATCACTGTCGAATCACATGTCATTCGCTGCACCCAATGTGGTTACGAGTTCGACGCACGGCTCGAAATGATGGACAGCTAGGCAGACGACGGCGCTCCGGCGCCAGAAGAGCGGGCAGCGTGGAGGAGCACGCTTTTAGCGTGTGCGGCCCGCGTTGCGCTTCGCGCACTCAGCCAGTAGATGCGCTTGCCGGGTCGGTTCCGGTATCCGATATCCCTTGGCACAGGCAAGCGTCAGCTTGATCGCTCGCGCTAAACTGATCCGGTGCCCGATCGAGACGAAGACAGGCCGCACCCCGTCTCGCGTGCGGACCGCTGCTCCCAGGACCTGCCCCTCGTTGTCGTACAGATACGATACCGAGCCTCGATCGTGCTCTGGCATCCGATAGGTGCCGGTCAGCACCGACTTGGCGCAGCCGATGACCGGGCAATCCAACAGCACCCCGACGTGACAAGCAATACCCGCCTGCCGGGGATGGCAGATTCCATGACCATCGATGAAGATCACGTCGGGCCGGTGTGTGAGCTGTGTGATAGCGTTCACGACACTGGGCGCCTCACGAAAGGACAAAAGCCCGGGTATATAGGGGAACTTCACGCGATCACGGACCGTCACGGTTTCGATGACTTGCAGACTCGGGAAAGCCAGAACAACGACAGCGGCATAGATCACATCGGAGTCCGTCTCGAATGCCACATCGGCTCCAGCGATCCAACGAGGCCGTCCGACTTGTCCCCGTCGAATGACCTTTCTCCGTAGGTCCTCTTGAAGACGGATGGCTTGGTCAGGGGTAATATGCGCGGGCCAGATTCTCATTCTGCTCGGGCTGGGACTTATTGCACAGGTTGAGGTGCAGCCAAGTCCGCGGCATCAGTTGAGCGCATTGTCAAAGCCAAGACCCCTGCCCCACTCCGTTCAGCGTTGTAGATACATCCGGCAAACCAGCGGTTGGATATCGGCTTACGGGTGTGGTATGGCTGTACCACGAGGATGGGGCCCATGGCACTCCCCAAGCAGATCGCCCCCGGGCTGTTTCACTGGACGGCGATCCATCCCGAGATTCGTATACGCGTAAGCTCGTACTACCTTGCCCGAGCGCGTATTCTCATCGACCCGCTGTTGCCGACTCCCGGCGGGCTGGCATGGTTGGAGCGGCATGGGCCGCCAGAGCACATCCTCCTCACCAACCGGCTGCACGAACGGCACAGCGCTCGGCTCGTTGCCGCCTTTGGCTGCACCGTCTGGTGCCACCGCGCCGGGCTCTATGACGTCAGTCCGGAGCTCAAGGCTCGACCGTTCGCTCCGGGCGACGCTCTGCCAGGAGGTGCACGGGCGTTCAAGATCGGCGTTCTCTGCCCCGACGAGTCCGCGCTGCTCCTCCCCCGCGTCAAGGCTGTGGCCGTAGCCGACGGGGTGATCCGCGACGGCAACGGCCCTCTCTCCTTCGTCCCCGACGAGCTGCTCGTGGACGTTCCGTCTCAAGCCCAACGCGTGAAACGAGGACTGAAGGCTGCCTACCGCCGGCTGGCCGAGAAGCAATTCGAGCACTTGCTGATGGCCCACGGCAACCCGTGGCTCCACGATGGACGGGCAGCCCTCCGTGTCTGGGCGAAAGCGAAGATCGAAGGACGTTAATCGTTCAACGTTATTCGTTACTCGCGAGGGGCATCGAGTCGATGAGCTAATAGACTGAACCCTCACAACGGAGCCAACGCCTGCAACGTCCCATCACGTTTAACAGTTCACGATTAACGTTTAGCGTCCGCTGGGGGCTGTCATCCTTTGGTTGCTCTCGCTAGCCTCGCGCTCGTGCGTCTGATGACTTCGTCCGTGAATTCGGTCGTCGTGGCACGTCCCTTCAGGTCTGCGGTACGGATCCCTTCGTACACGGCTGCGAAGACCGCCTCCGAAATCGCCTGAGAGACAAAAGCCGCTTGGCCGCCGATGTAGGACAGGAGCGCCGCGCCAGCGAGGATCATGGCCATCGCATTCGCGATGTTCTTGCGGAACAATGAGGGAGCCGTCCCGTGCGGCGCCTCCGCCATGACGACGTCGAGGTTCCAATCCTCGTCGAAGCTCAGCAAGAGGGATTCGGCGCCCGCGATCGACCCGAACATTTGCAGGGTTCCCGAGCGATCTCGGCCGCGGGACGTTGGCATGTCAGAAAATTAAAAAGCCCGCTGACCTTTACGATCAGCGGGCTCGGCGTATCATGGCCTGTCATTGGTGTGTGGCATGCCGCACCATCATGCCCATGCTCACCTTCCCGGTCGGCAGCTTGGCTCCCTCCGGCCAGAGTGAAAAGATGATGCCGTCGGTCTTGGCCACGGTGTCGGCCAGTTCCTTGGCCTTGTCGGGAGGCATGTCCAGGACTTTGACGTTCCCTGTGACAATCTCCTCGTTATGATCATGCCAGAACTTTTTCCAGGCCTTCTTTGGGAGGACCTTCTCATCGCGCGTCACGGTCTTGGCGACAATGTATTCCACGCCGATGAGCTTCGCATTGGCGTCGTCCGTCTCGTACAGCAGGCACTCGATGAACGGCTCGGGAGAGACCACCTTGCAGTAGTGATGGAACGGACCCCGTACCTTTCCATCGATCAAGTGCGGTGCCGTGACGTGGATGACATGGCCGTCCGCGGGAGTGGCTTTGGTGCCAGCCTCTGGTGCAGGCGCTGGGACTGCCTCCAACGCAGGCGTCGGGGCTGGCGGTGCCTCTTGGGCTCGTGCAAGTTCAGCCGCGATTGCCAAGGCGAGGCAACAGCTTAGAGCATTCACTGTCTTGAGCATGGCGGGCCTCCTTTCGGGATGCAACGTGCCCAGTTTATGAAAACGACAGAAGACAGGCAAGCGATCAAGGCGCAGCGGTTTCTTCGATCTCCGTAACGACTGCCGATTACATTCAGCAGGCCGGCGGCCGGACCCGGTGGTTCTCCATACTGCGCCCGTCCCACGAAGGCCTATGTGCAGTCCGCGCGTTGCGCGAGCACGGAAGAATGACCCGGGCTCGGCCTGCTCCGAAAATAAAAAAAGGCCTGCTGGAGAGTCCAGCACGCCTTTCTAAAAACCCCGGCAGAGGTCCCACCCTCGCTTGCGTATACCGGCGCCTCACTAGGCGAAGCCTCTCCCCAGTGCAGCGCCGGAATCTCCTCCGCTTACAACAGATGAAGATCGTCTGTGGTTCAGGTCAATGGGGAACTGGAGCTCCTCCAACTCCCTGACTAGTCCAGCCCTCCAGATGGGAATCTTTGTGTGCATTGAGTGGACTCCGCAAGGCGCGTGTTGCCCTCACTGAACCACTACACAATCCGCTCGGAACGGACTAAAATAAGAGTGACTCCTGCCGTAGTGATCACCTGTCTCGTTGAGGTGTGGTCATGATCCTTGGGACCATGAAGGCGACGCTAGCCCTCTTCCTTGCCCTGGCCCTCTTGGCCGTGCTTGCGGTTTTTGCGCCGTTGTCTCTGATCCTCCAGCCCGACCGGTGGAGTGAACGGAGATTTCATGCCGATCGATACCTCTCCTGATCGTGCGATTCCGCCTCCCGCGCCTCTCCTCACGCCTGGCTCCATAGCCTCGCTCACAGCCGTCGCTTGCGAGTACACGCCTCTGTTCTTCCCGTGCCGGACCTGGCATCGGATGAATGACTGAGCGGTGTCAGGGATACAGATCGTGCGGCAAGTCATGGCGGGTCACCGGCGTTCGGAATGGTAGGATCGGGCATGAGCGGGAAGACGATCCGCGCGGCCGGGGCCTGGGCGATTGCGCGATGCGTCGGAGCTTCTTTCTGGGAGGAGCGTCAATCGCAGAGCACGGTTGCGGCCGGCCCGAGCGGTGTCTTGGCGAGATTTTCTCCGGCGATCCGCACGTCGAGATCGGCGGCCCGGATACGAAACGTGCCGCCGCCGTACGTAATCCGAACCTGCGTCACAGGCTTGCAGGGCTCGTTTTCAATCGTCACCGAGCGGTTGGCCGGAATCCTGAGGATACCGGTGGTCGATCGGGTCAGCCATTCGACTTCGAACGCGTCCCCGGCGCGAAAGCGCGTCCCTACGTATACAAGCGCACCGTTTTCGCCCATCACGCGTACCGGCTTGTTGGTGAACGCCTGCACGAGCCCCTCACGCTGCGCGGCGACGATCAGCTCTCGCGTCAGTGACGGCCGCTGACAGGGGCTTCCGCTCCCATCGAGCACCGTGCTGCTCAGCGTCTCCGTGACGCGCACATCCCATTCTCGAAAGTACAGGTCGTGGCGGCCATCATAGCCGGCGTGCACGAAGCCGTTCATCCATCCCGTGCAGCCCGCATGAATCGTGGTGAGCTCGGCACCGGCGGGAATCTCGACCCAGACCCTCAGGGTCTTGTCATACGCTTGGGTGGGCGCCACGACGACGGCACGGACGCGCCCGGATTGGTGTGCACGCTTCAAGTCCTCCCAATCCACACGACCATGCTGGACCGATTGGGGATCAGCCTCACCGGCCGTGCCGGCGGCCGAGGACGCATGGGGCGGCTGCAGATAGGTGGATGGGACGATGCTCGAGAGACCGACGAGACCCGCAACGATCAGGCGGAGAAGCATAGCTCTAGAAAGGTCAGAGAAGCCGTTCCATCTCGCTATGGTGTTTTCCCTACACTACGACAGACCGGCGAGCAGCGCAAGGCCTCAGCGGCCGGTCTCGAAGCGCCGGCCGGTCGGATCAGGGTCGCCTTATGGAAACGAGGAGAACGAGCCCGTCTGCGTACCAGACGGGGCTGCAAGAGGAGGAATCATTTAAGAGGTGGTGAGACGCTGAAGATCCCGCCGGCCCCGTATGTCCTGCACGTGATGCTGGGGCGCGGCGCGATGGACGCGGCCGTGGAATTCGCAAATGCGCTGGGCCTCGAGCCGAGCCCGCTCGAGATCTCTGAAGAACGACGACACATCTTCTTCTTTGACCGTCAGCAGCGGTACACTCATGCGCCCTCCTGGGTGAACTGGTTCCCTTGCTTCCTGAGCCCTTCGCTCAAAGACTGTAGCACGTTTTTCGTGGACGGCCAGTCGGAATGGCAGCCGGCCCGAGGCGTCGGGATGGCGGGAAGCTGCACGCGGCGGATGAGAAAGAGCGTGTCGGACGAGGACTATGCGACCTCCAGCTTTTCCAGGTAACGCTGTAAGCGGGTGTGATCGCCCACGCGCATCATGATGAATTCCAGACCGAATTTATAGCCGTCGGTCCAGCGAACGGAGCCCTCTTCCACGACGAGGGGCTCCTCCTCAGCGACATAGAGGAGCAATCTCAAGGTCGCCGTCTTGATGATGGGTGAATAGGTGGTGACGGCGCAGCCGCCGCGAGAAACATTATACATGGTGCCGGTACCGACGATGCCGGCACCGATGAACGAGACGCTGGCGTGCAGAGGAAATCGAGTATGGCGGCGGCGTTCTTGGAACATATCCTAGGGTATCGCGGCCATGTGACCGGCATTAGGGCCGAATGGCCTGGGGAGGATGGCTTTTTTTGCCGCATGCTCCTAGGGAAGATCGTCCCAATCGAAGCGGGATCGCACCGGATGTTGTTAGATCCGCTGACGCCGTTGCCAACTGATCGTCATCAGGATGGTTCGAGTATGAGTAGCCGCTCTTGAGAAGGAAGCCGCAGCGGAGGACCTGAGCGGCCTCGCGGAGGGAATCGGCGGGCCTGGTTCGAGGGGCCGTCAGAAGGAGAGCAGGACAGAGGCGATCAGACCGGCAATCATACTTGCAAGGAACGCCAACCCGAGCCCACTCTCCGTGATGTGTGAATCAAATCGGTGGATCATGCCGCACCTCTCGTGGTCCCGCACCCTACTGGAGGTGAAGCGAGGAGGAAATCGGCTTTGCGTCCTAAGACCTTCGTCCTGGCGGGCCAACGGGAGCGCCCGGCGTCTCTTGGCTCTGCACCAGTGCCTCATCCACGACTTTCCGTAGCTCGGCGAGCCGTACGGGTTTGTCGAAGTACGCATGGGCACCGAGCTTGAGCGCCTCATGCTTCGTGTGGATGTCACCGAAAGCCGTCAACACGATCACGGTCGCATCCGGGACTTGCTTTTTGAGTTGCGCCAGGTAGGTCAACCCACCGCCCGGCATACGGAGGTCGGTCAGAATCAGTCGCGGCCGGCATTCCTTGATGCGGTCGAACGCTTCGTAGGCATTCCCCGCCTCGACGAGTCGGCAGCCGGTGTAATAGAGCGCGTCGGCCAACAGTTGCCGCATATCGCTGTCATTCTCTACGATGAGCAGGGCCTCTTGAGCGTCCATGACGATCCGAATTCCCGGCGATGTCTACTGTCGTCGCGATTGGAACTATGCTACCCTGGCTGCCCAGGGTGAGGAGTTCAGTGTCGGACGCCGCTGATCGGTTACACGAAGAGCTTGCACGGAAGCTCGAGTCTTTGATCGGCGACATCGCCAAGCTCAAGGCGGAACTCGAGCGCGCCGAGGAGCTGGCGGAATTGTGCTTCCTGGAAGGAGAGCTGCAGGATATCCGTGCGGCAATGAACGAAGCACAATCCGATCCTCGAAGCCCCGACCAGGAGGACCCTGACTAGGAATACCTACAGCCGACGGTCGGTCCCTTGACTCTGCGGCCCTTGGGGGCAACAGCCTGACGTATCGTCCGCCCCCGCCAGTGCCACCCGAGCCGGTCGCGCCGCCATCCATTGGCGACGAGGTCGATCCCCCAGTAGCACTGGCCTGACGACCTACTGACCCGAGCCTTTTCACCACAGACTACCCAAGGCAGTAGGCGCCTCCAATAGGCCGGCAGGAACTGCTGCGTCGGCCTGAACCGGCACAAGACCGCGGGATCGCGGCGAGGGCCCTGCCGCGCCGTGCGGGACTGCTCGCGCCCCATTGGTCCACGATGGCTTGGATCATCCGCGACGCGCTTCTTGGCTCGATTGTTGAGAAGAGAGAGGCTGAACCCGTGCGGCCACGGCTTGGAGAATCAGGGGAAGCGTCTCGCTCCGCATCTGAAGAAACGATTGAAGGAATGCTCGCATGCTCTCGATAAGAGAGACCCTGTCGGAATTCTTGACAAGGGGCTGTTGATCCGATGGACCCATGCCGTTCTTTCGTGGGCCATCCAAGCCTTGCGACAACCCAAGACATTTGCAGGTATTTTTACCGTTCGTGGCGGGCTCTTCGATGGCCGATGGTCCAAATAGATAGACATCATGCTTTCGAAGTGTCGGGAAATTTACTAGGTCCTATGAAAATTCATGCTCGCACCCCACGACTCTGTTCGAACAGACTTCAACGGTTTCAGCGAGTTAGAGGAGGTGAGGTCGCTGGCCTGGCAATTGCTCAAGACGTCATCGTACAGGATCGCAATGGCAGGCTTGTCTTCAATGGATCAGCACGAGGCTCGCACGACGCTCGAGTACTGGGGTCTTCCCGCCATTTGCCGCCGGATGCGATGGCGTGACAGCCGCACTCCCGTTCGCCAAGCCCTGAAACACGGGTTCCCCTTGTATCTCAAGCGTCGGCCCGGGCAACGCCGGCAGATGTACTATTCGAACGAAAAGCTGATCAAAGCCTGGGAGTGGAGCCGGTGCGAGCGGGAAATTGCCCGGCTGGTTCAGGATGAGAATCCCCATCTCCAGGAGGGACTCTCCGAGTTTCTGATTGCTCGGCGTTGGTCCTCCGAGCCTACGTGATTCTTTCGTCGCGGCCTCCACAAGGACGGTCACCCAAGCGTTCAGAAGCCGATCCCTATCCCACCGCCCAATCCCACGCCTCTCCCCACTGTTCCCCCGCCCACGGAGATCCCCCATGATGGTCGCGGCCGGCCGTACATCAACGGTTCATCCGGCCAGACGTGGATGTGCCTGACGTCCACTTGAGGATAGGTATAGTCCGTCCCATCGAGCGCGCGCACCGAGCTGCCTGTGACTTCTCCGACGACCGTGACGCGGGTCTTCGGAGGAAGTGTGGCAGGGTCGAGGAACGCCCGGTTGAGAGCGAGGAAACGACCTTGTGAGCCGGCTCTGTCAGAGGCAGGCTCCCAATCATCGAGGGGCAGTTGGAGAATCTCCAAGACCGTGGCCTCTTGAGTACGCTTCGCGTTCAGGATCTCTCCGCCGAAGGCGACCAGCCGGCCGATGTAGTCGCCAGGCGCGGTCAGCACCTCGGTGAACGTCACCGTCCGGTCAATCTGCGATTCCAGGGCTTCAGGAATGACCGGCGGTGATGTGGCGCAGGCGGTGAAGAAGACGACACCAGCCAGTGAAAAGGTCAACCGCGACATACGACATCATACTACGTGGAAGGCGGGTCTGACGTCGGTAGGAGCGCGAGAGCAGGAGGGGTCAGTCCGACAGCCGGGGAAGTAGTGGTAGGGGGGGATGGGGTAAGGGGTAGAGCCTTATGACCTACCCCATATCCCATATCCCTACTCGTACCCCTATCCCTGCTAATCGGCCGTCTTTCCCAAAGTGGGGTGAGCTGCGAGCGCCGCCTGGAGTGACTTGACCATGGCCGAGGGCGACTGGTCCTCCGCCTGCATGATCGTTCGGTAGTTGGCCTGAGCAACCGCAAAGAACTCCGGTTGCTGCTCGGCCGGTATCTCGAGCAGCGTGGCGAGCGACGTCAAATGCTCCCCGTGCCCCTGCGCCATTTCTTGAGACAGACTCTCGTACGTGGCGCTCGCAAAGGCGTTGACGAGCTCGGTACGCATGATCACGCCGTTGTTCGTACACCCCGAGGTGCCGAAGGAAATCCCGAATGTCTGGCTGCCGAACGTGCCGTTCGTCGTCGCCATCATGACCTGCGGAGCAATCTGCTTTTGACCTTTGAAATCCCCCCAGGCCAACTTCCCAAGTCCGCACCCGGGCCCGGTATCAGGATTGGCCGCCCATACGATTGGCGAGTGGACTGCGACGGTCGACACGATCAGCATTGCAAGCAACCCGCGCTTCATCGATTCCTCCTCTAACGGTTCGTTTCGCTGCCTGATGCGCCACACCGCATCCACCGAGCCGGCAGCCGTCATTGTGCTTAAGTATAGAGTCGAGCGATATCCCGTCAAGCAAGGATGGTGGACGCAGTCAAGCGGGGATTGGCCGGATGTTAGACGAGCGGGGCGCCGCAGCGGCCACAGTACGCCATGCCTTCAGCCATCGTCTCGTGGCACCGTGCACAGACAAGCAGGTCATCCGGCTGGTCAGGGTCGCCTCCCTCGGCGACGGCGGCAGGGCTTTGGCTGGAAAAAGCGGCCAAGGTGAGCCATAGCGCGGCGACCATGATCGCCACGATGAAGGTCCAATCATAGATGAGCCGGCCGGCCTTGGAGAGAAAGGGTTCGGCGGCGAGAAGAACGACGTAGTACGCAGCGAAGACGACGAGAAAGGTCACGAGCGGCATGATGGTACGCCGAGCCAGCCACCACCAGGTGGTGGAGACCGGCATGCGAGCCGCAATCCGCCGACCCAATGACCAGAACAGGGCCACGGCGCCGCCGTATCCCAGACACTCGGCAATGCGGGCGGCTGTGAGAGTCGTTCCAACCAACCCGGTGGATTTGAAGAGCGGGACATGCCCGAGAATGACGGCGAGACCCAGCGCGATCACAATCGCCAGGATGTGCTGCACCGTCCAACCCCATCCCTTCATGATTTCACTCCCCTCTCGGACTCGGCTCAGGCGGTCGGTCACGGGGACTTTACCCTGCCTCGTGGGGTCCGGGCAGGACGCCGGTAGCTTCACCGCACGATCGCGTGAGGGGACCCAAGGACGCCCAAGGTCGCCATACACCGGTGAGAGATGGACACTGCCTGGAAGATTGGGGGTGACCATGACCGCGAACGCCGCGGCAATCCCTGACAGCGCACGGCGAGAGGCCGCAGAGAGGGCAGCGGCCAGATCGGTTCTCTTGGACCACAGGGACGACCCTCTTGCCTGAGTAGCCGTGAGGGTCCGCATCGCGAACGGTCGAGCCCGGTCGGCCCAGACACTCATATCGGTGGCCGCTCGCTGGCCCAGGTCCCGCATGGCCTTTCCCGCTCGCGTCCCAAGCTGGTATCCCGCCCGGCTCAGTCGTGCCAGGTGACCTGTTAGCGCCGATCCCGCATGGCGGAAGTCCGCTCGTGTGCGACTCCACGCGGCACAAATGGCGGTACTGGAAGCACGCCTCGCATCAGCCGCGCGCCCGAGAGCGGCCCACACGCCGGCTCGCACCAGAAGCTGGGCCTTCCGCTCGATCCTTTCCCATCGAAGTCGGATATTCATGACGGTGATAAGAAGCCAGACGCCGACGCGTGCATACAGATCCTGCGCGACCTGCTTCCCCTGCATGAAGATCCCACTGGGCTCCGCGTCAGCGGCGGCGGGCTGGCGTGCAGTCGTCGGCACCGTCGACGGTTCGAGTCGACGGAGGATTTCGATCTCTTGAACCGGCGTCAGCGCCACACATCGGGCATAAGACTTGACGTAAGCCTTGACGATGACGGCGGGAACAGGGATCTGATCGAGATCATCGGCCTCGAGGGCCTCGAGATAGCGGAGCGGAATCCGAGTCTGTCGGGCCACGACTTCGAGCGACCAACCCCGGTCTTGCCGGCATGCCCGCAGGTATTCTCCGAACGACCCTTCTGCCGGCCCTTCCACGTGCCCAGCCTCCAACCGACGGAGGACATCGACGGACACGCCCGTCTGCTGCGAAAGATCTTCCAGCGAGAGTCCCTCTCGTCGTCGCCATTCCTTGAGGTACTCACCCAACGGCCTGACCATGTCGTCCCTCGCCACAGGAGACAGTCCGATACACACTGTGCCGAACTCTACGACCGGACCAATAGAAAAGTCAAAAGAGGAATCGATCCAATGACTGGTCGGCCACAAGCAGGAGGCTTAGCAGGGTGAAAGGGGGAAGATGGCAGTGAAAGAACGAAAGGGGGAGAGGCAAGTCACTGGCGGGGTTTCTCCGCCCGCGCCTTATAGGAGCGGGCGGCTCACGCCAAGCGAGGGATGGAGCGGGCGATGGGATTTGAACCCACTCCGTCGCCGAGCCGACCCTGAACCCTGCCGCCTCAGCTCCCACAAGGGGGCCAGCCCCCTCGTGTACGCCCCACGAAAGGGGGCCTACCCCCTTTCGGATTCCCCCTGTCGTGTGTTCAAATCGACAAAAGGCAGGTCACTGGCGGGGTTTCTCCGCCCGCGCCTTATAGGAGCGGGCGGCTCACGCCAAGCGAGGGATGGAGCGGGCGATGGGATTTGAACCCACGACAACTAGCTTGGGAAGCTAGGACTCTACCACTGAGCTACGCCCGCTCGCTGGGAAATCCTACGTGAGGGTGGAGGGTCAAGTCAAGAACGGCGGGCGGAGTGTCCCGACAGAGAATCCGATCCTTGCATCGATCATCGACAGGCTTCAACGTACGGGTGAGACTGATCTGCATTGACAGCGTTCTTGACAGGCCGGTGGGCCTTCTCGCGGCATTGAGACGAGCATGGATCGGCTTTAGAATTCGTTGGTGACCAGAGTGCTCTGTGAGTGACGGCGGGAGTGAACAATCCTGCGCGAGGTCAGGGTCCAAGAAGACAAGCACGGACGCGTTGGGACCGGTCACTCCGTGAGGCTGAAATGACGATCGAGCTTCGAAGGCCGAGCGCCTCCAGGTGCGCCGGGCTCGTGGCGATACTCACGCTGATTGCCGGCTGTGCCATGAAGCCGGAGGCGCGTCTGGATGCCTACCTCGGGGCGGCGAAACCGACAGCCCGTCCTACCGCGGCGATGTCATCGGCGACGTTCGAATCGCCGTTACCGGTAGGGCTCGTGCTCGTCAACGATACGACCGGCTCGGATTCAGCCCCGCCGCTTCCCGAGGCGGCGGTCTCCGCCGTGGCGGAAGAAATGGTCGCCGAGCTTCGCGACCGGGTCCCGCTGAAAGCCGTCACCGTGATCCCCCCTCAGAATATGGCGCGGACGCACGGCGCCGGGCCTTTCACGGAATTGGCCAAAGCACATGGGGTCGACCATCTTCTGGTGGTCCTCATCTCAAGCGCCGAGGGGGAAGCTCCCGTGACCATGGCTCCTCTTGGAGCGAGTCTCCGGATAGCGGCGACGCGGGTGGATAATTTTACGCTGGTCGAATTGGCCTTGCTCGAGGCACAGACCGGTGCTGTGCTCATTCGTGGCTCGGGCCGTGACCGATCGATGCTGACGACACCGCAAGGCCCGTCGCCGTTCACCTCCGAGTCGACGATCGGCCGCCGTGGCGGCCGGCCCTTCTTCGCGACGGGGCCCGATCCCTACACCGAGCTTCGGACCTTCGTCACGGTCGGGGCGCTACAGAACGCCGTTGAGGCGTTTCAGAAAGCCTGGTATGAGGCCTTTGCATGAGCACGGACGGTGTGCCTCACAAGCGCGGTCTGATCGTACTCGAGATTCCCCTGATCGATTCCCATCATCTCCGCCCCAAGTCCAAGACCCAATACCCCCGGCCGGCCTTGCTGCGCGCAAATCCGACTCCGGCCTCCCGTACATCGGGATGGAGGAGATTGGTGCGGTGCGCGGGGCTCGTGAGCCAGCTGTTCACGACGTCGGCCGGCCGCTCCTGTCCCTCGGCTACGTTCTCGGCCACGAGGCGGGGCCTCCGATAGTCGAAGGCCCGAAGCCGGGCCGGGACATCGCGCTGCCGACTGTCGGTGTGATCGAGCAGCTCGCGTGAGGCCAGATCATTCGCCATCCACTGCGCGGCTCGTTGAAGCGCCGGGTTCTCGGTAACCGGCGCCAGCCCGCGAGTCGCCCGTTCGACATTGACGAGACGCAGCAGATCTTCGCGGAAGTCGGCCCTGTCCCTTTGGCTGTCTGCACCTTTTTGGCCGGCGATAGGACCGGGCGGGCTGATCGAGACCAGGAGCACCACGATCAGGGTCAGTCGAACGGGATTTCGGCTGCTCACCACGGCGTCTTATCCTGCTGGCTCCCACCCGAGCCGGTCCGCACAGGTGATCGCCTGAACCGCTTCACGAAGATCCGTGCCGCGCGGAGAGGGGGGTCGCGATACTTTCCAAGGACCGGCGCTCGGCTTTGACGCCGAAGAGCAGGGCGACCATTGCTCCGGTCACCATCATCCCGGCGCCGATCAGATTCCCCACGAAGACGCTCCCCGCCGAGGCTTCAATGAGCTTGCCGAATATCCAGGGCGCCACGGTCGCCGCCCCTTGCGCAACGACGAAGAAAAAGGCGATCGCCATCGCACGGATTTCCATCGGGAACACTTCGCTGACCGTCAGATAGGCTGAACTGGCGCCGGCAGAGGCGAAGAAAAAGATCACCGACCAGGCGATCGTCTGCGTCACCGCGTTTAGATAGCCCTGCCAGAACAGGAACCCGGTCAGCGCGAGCAGGATGCCGGAGAAGCCGTAGGTAAACGCGATCATCGGCTTGCGCCCGATCGTATCGAAGAAGCGCCCGAGCAAGAGCGGCCCCAAGAAGTTGCCGACGGCAAACGGGAGGATATAGAGGCCGATCCGGCTCGAGGGGACCCCGTAGAATTTCGAGAGCACGAGCGCATACGTGAAGAAAATCGCGTTGTACAGAAACGACTGCGTGACCATCAGGGTGATGCCCAGCACGGTCCGCTGAGGATAGGTCCGGAACAGCTCGCGCGCGACGGTCAGGACCGTCGAGTGTTCGTACGGCCGCACGATGATCGATCCTTCCGGCTCGGGGAGATGTTCCAGGCCGTGGTCCCGTTTGACGGTCTCCTCGATCGCCGTGACGATCGCATCCGCCTCGTCCACCCGTCCCCGGGTCATCAGCCACCGGGGGCTCTCGGGCACGAGGCGCCGAACGAGGAGAATGCCGAGACCGAGCACAGACCCCAGGATGAAGCACAACCGCCATCCGAGGTCTTCCGGGACCAAGCGCGGGTTGAGCAAGGGAATCGTGAGCAGCGCGCCCGCAATCGTACCGACCCACCAACTCCCATTGATCGCGAGGTCCGTGTGTCCCCTGGCTCGCGCCGGGATCAACTCATCGATCGCCGAGTTGATGGCCGAGTACTCCCCGCCGATGCCGGCCCCGGCGAGAAACCGGAAGGTCATGAAGCTCCACAAATCCCATGAGAAGGCGGTGAGCACCGTGGCGGTCAGATAGAGCATGAGCGTGATCAAGAACCATCGCTTGCGGCCCTGTCGATCCGTCAGATAGGAGAAGAGCAGGGCACCCGTGACGGTGCCGGCGAGATACGCCGAAGCCGTCAATCCGACCTCGCCCTCGCTCAGATTCAGCGTCGTGCTGTGCGTGAGCACGGAACCCATCGCGCCGACGATCGTGACTTCCAGCCCATCGAGGATCCACGTGACGCCCAGCGCCACGACGATCAGCCAGTGCCAGCGCGACCACGGCAACCGATCCATGCGATGCGGGATGTCGGTCTTGACCGTCACGCCACGCCCGCCGTCGATGCTCGGCCTGCTGGTACGCCCGGCTTCATACGCCTCCTCGGATCGATTCCGCTCTCGCGCTCCGTTCACCCTACCACGGGGGCCGGGGAGTTTCTGCAGGACGGGGGAGCACGACACGGAGGGGAAGTCAGCGACGGGCTTGGCGACGCATCCTGCCTTGGGGGATCGCGGCCCCGCGCCGTGTGTTAGAGCGGCTCGAACGCCCGCTCGGCTCGTTGTTGGCTGGAAAGAAACACCCACCGGCCTCCCTCGTCTTCATCGAAGCTCCCGAGAAACGCACGGCGTGGATCGAGGAAGCGAAACTCGCTGAGCGTGATCGTGCACCTTCTCGGGTCGACGACGCGTGCATCATACTGCCCGATGACATAGAGCAGGCCGGCCGAGGTGTCATAGAGATTGCGGCGGCTGACACCACCGGTATCCGGGAACAGGTCCGTGCTGGCCCGACAGCCATCCGGCCCATCGATCCGGAGCTTGAGATTGTATCTGGCCAGGAAGGGATGCGACGCGACACGTGTCACCGTGATGCGCGTCCCGGCCGAAGAGAGCTCAACACTGGCGGGCTGCGGGGTATCGCTCCGGCAGCCGGAGAGCGTCAGCAACACGAAGAGCCCAACAGCGGCTCGACGAGGAGTCTGCCCGAGTGATGCCATTCTACCGTGCCCAAGGATCTACAGGCGCGGGTGCAGGCCGGCCTCGTTCATCACCGTGTTTCGACTCCCCCGTTTCGGGCGCGGCCGAACACGGCCCGTAACTCGTCCTTGGCCCGATTCAGGATCTCTTTCTGCTTGGCAGGCAAGGTCCGTCCTGCCCGGTTGATGTGAAAATTCAGCATGGACATGGCCGACTGGAACGGGGTGCCCTTTCGCCGTGTACTGGCCTCGGCGGATCGTTTGAGCGACAGCGCGATGGCTCGAGGGCTGCGTTTCGTGAAGACGCCCGGCTCCAGGTCCAGGGCATTGCTGCGTTTCATCACCTCGGCCGACCATCGCCGCCTCCGTGTCGATGGCGACCGTCGCGCCGCGTTTCGTTTAGACGTTCGGGACGGCTTGGCGTTCGATGCCATGATCGCCTCTCCTTCTGAAAACCTAGTGGCTTCCCGGCCTTATCAGGTTCAACAACTGATTGTCACCTTCTTCCGCAGACGCGCCCATACCGTTTCAAGTTGAGGGACGGACCTCAGTGAGCTGTAATGCCGCCGCAAAGGCCGGCTCCGCCTTACCCCGGCCTGAACTCAACCAGCGCAAACTTGCGTCGGCCGATGCGAAGCCGGTACTGCCGGCCTGGGTGCAGGGGAAGGAGGCTGTTGGGGTCGGTCTGCTTCTGCTCATCGACCTCGACGCCGCCCTGGACGATCAAGCGGCGGCCTTCGCTTTTGCTGGTGACCAGCTTGGTACGGGCGATGAGATCGACGAGCGCGATCGCAGGCGCGTGCGGATCGGCGACGTCCGTCGGCGTGAGTGAGACCCTGGCGTCCGGCTCCGCGGGGAACTCGCGCTGTCGGAACGTGTGCTGGAACGCGTCTCTGGCCCGTGTGGCCGCTTGATCGCCGTGATATCTGGCCACGATCTGCTGGGCCAACGCTTGCTTGGCCTCCATCGGATGCATCGCCTTGACCTGTTTGAGGTCCTGCGTGGTCAAGAACTCGTAGTACCGCAGCATGAGGGCGTCGCTGATCGACATCAGCTTTCCGAACATGTCCTCCGGCTTGTCTTCGAGCGCGATGTAGTTGCCGAGGCTCTTGCTCATCTTGCGGACGCCGTCGGTGCCCTCGAGCAACGGCATCGTCACGACGACCTGGGGCTCCTGGCCGAAGTCGCGTTGGAGGTCCCGTCCGACGAGGAGGTTGAACTTCTGGTCGGTCCCGCCCAGCTCCACGTCCGCTTTCAGCGCCACTGAGTCGTACCCTTGAATCAGCGGGTAGAGGAACTCATGGATGCTGATCGGCTTCTGCTCGTGATAGCGCGTGTGAAAATCCTCTCGCTCGAGCATGCGGGCGACGTTGTAATGCGCGGCCACCTGGATCAGCTCTTCCGCCCGCATGGCCCCCATCCACCGGCTGTTGAACTCGACCGTCGTCTTCGCCGGGTCGAGGATCTTGAAGATCTGGCGCTCGTAGGTCTTGGCATTCTCCGCGACCTTCTCCTTCGTCAGCGCCACCCGGGTCTCGGACACCCCGGTCGGATCGCCGATCATGCCGGTGAAGTCACCGATGAGAAAGATCACCTGATGGCCGAGATCCTGGAAGTGCTTCAGCTTGTGGATCAAGACCGTATGGCCGAGGTGCAGGTCGGGCGCCGTGGGATCGAACCCCGCCTTCACGCGCAGCGGGCGACCTTCCTTGAGCGCGCGGGTGAGCTTCGCCTCGAGCTCACTCGGCTGAATGATCTCGACGGCGCCGCGGAGGATCAACTCCATCTGCTTGGTCACGTCGCTCATAACGCCTGCCGTCCCTCCCGCTTCGCGTTCGGATCGTTCGATCCCGGCTTTGCGGTCTTCGATCCCCGCGCTCCCACGACGATCAGGGGCCGCAAGTGCTCCAATCGTTTCTTGCCGATGCCCTTCACATCCAGCAAGTCTTCCACGTGGACAAACGGCGCCTGGCGGCGGCGTTCGACCATTCGCTGCGCCAACACGGGGCCGACGCCCGGCAGCGTCTGGAGATCCTCGAGGCTCGCGCGGTTCAGATCGACCTTGGCCGGCATCGGCCTCGGCGACGGGCGCGTGTCGGCCATATTCCGAGGTGCGATCTGAGGCGCCGGGGCGGCGACAGGAGAAACAGCTCGCGGAGGCTCGGCGCTCTGTTGGACCGCCGACCCGTTGGGCTCGGCCGGCTGTTGATCGGGCGCCTCATTGGACCAGCCGATCCAGAGGAGCGCCGCGACGGCCACCCCGAGCATCCCGAGCTTGAGGAGCAACGATCCGACCATCGATCCTCGAAGCTCAGCCTTCGGCACCTCGGTGAACCAGAGGCCTGGCTGGATGCCGGTCGCTCACCGGCTTTTCTTCCTTGCCAAATGGATGGCAAGCCCGTCCACGTCTTCGGCCGCTTCCATCACGCCTTCCGCCAACGTCGGATGCGCATGGATCATCCGCCCCACATCGGAAGCCGTGACGCCCATCTGCATCGCAAGCGCGATCTCATGGATCAAATCCGACGCATGCGCGCCGAGGATGTGTGCGCCAAGAATCCGTCCGGTCTTGGCCTCCGCGATGACCTTGAACAAGCCCGAGGTCTCCCCGGCGCCTTGGGCCTTGCCCAACCCGGCGTAGCGGAACCGCCCCACCTTCACCGCCGTCTCGGGGTCCTCGCCGCGTTCCCGGGACTCCTCGCGCGCCTGCTGCTCCGTCAAGCCGACCCGGCCGATCTCCGGGAGCGTGAAGATCCCGGCCGGGATGACGCGATCGTCCATCTCACGCGGATGGCCCATGATATTTTCCACCGCGACTTTCCCTTGTGCGGACGCCACGTGGGCCAGCATCGCCTTGCCAACGACATCTCCGATCGCATAGACCCCGGGCACGTTCGTCTCCATCCGGCCGTTCACGAGGATTTCCCCCCGCTTCCCGACCGCCACGCCCACACGCTCCAGCCCGATCCCTTTCGAATTTAATCCACGCCCCACCGAGACCAAGAGCCGCTGACTCTCGACCACCGTCCCGTCGGTGAGCGTCGCCGTGATCGCGTCAGCCCGGCGTTCGAGCTTGTCGACGCGCGTCCCGGTATGGATCGTGACCCCGCGCTTGGCCAACTCCCGCGCCATCATGGTCGCGATCTCCTCGTCCTCCAGCGGCAGGATGCGCGGCATCAGCTCGACCATCGTCACCCGTGTCCCCATGCCGCTGAACAGCGCCGCGAATTCGCATCCTTCGACCCCGGCGCCCACGATCAGGAGGGTCGAGGGAAGGTCGGACATGTCCAGCGCATCCTTGCTGGTGATGATCTGGCGCCCGTCGATGGGGAACAGGGGGAGATTGGGCCAGGATGATCCCGTGGCGATCACGATGGCGTCCCCTCCGACGTACTGCTCCCCGCCGTCCGAAGCCGCTACTTTCACCGTCCGGGCATCGACTAATTCACCGAACCCATTGACGGTCTGGATGCCCCACGTCTTGAAGAGCGTGGCGATGCCTTTGACCAAGCCGTCCACGACCTTGTTTTTCCGCGCCACCATCTTGGCCGGATCGTAGGCGATTCCGCCGTCCAGCGTGAGCCCCATCTCGGCCGCCTTCTTGGCCTTGTCGCCGAGCTCGACCACGGCCAGCAAGGCCTTGCTGGGAATGCACCCCCAGTTCAAGCAGACGCCGCCGAGCACTTGATGCTCGATGACGGTCACCTGTGCCCCGAGTTGGGCGGCGCGGATGGCCGCCACATAGCCGCCGGGGCCGGCGCCGACTATCACGATGTGTGTGCTCATGGAAGCCGGGGCGGCCGCGGCCGGCTATGACGACCGGACGCGGCGGCCCTATTTTTGTTGTGAGGCCAAGAAGCTCCGATACTGATCGGCGGTCATCAGCCCGTCGACCTCGGCGGCATTCGAGAGCTCGATGACGACGATCCAGCCCTTGCCGTAGGGATCCGTGTTCATGACTTCGGGATGGTCCTTCAAGTCCGTGTTGACCTTGACGACCTTGCCGCTCACCGGCGTGTAGAGACTGGACGTCGTCTTCGTCGATTCGACCTCGCCGATCTGCTGCCCGGCGGTCACCGTCGTGCCGACCTTCGGCAGATCGACGAAGACGATGTCGCCCAACGCATCCTGAGCAAAATCGCTGATGCCGAGCGTCGCCCGTGTCCCGTCGACGCGAACCCACTCATGTTCCTTGTGATAACGCAGATCGGCTGGCTCCATGATCACCCCTCGAGAATGGCTGGTCTTGCTCGTGGATCATGATCCGCGAGCGGCTGCGACGCTGAAGAGTGGCAGCTTATGTGGAGCGTTCGAGTTTTGTCAAGGAAGCGCGGGATCCGCCACGTGAACCACGCCGATGGCGCCGGCGGCGCGGGACGCGTGCGCAACGGGCACGGGGTCGCCGGCGAGCGTGGATCGACCGGGCTGGGTGACCCAGATGCGATGAGGCTCTTGAAGGAGGCTCTGCACACGGTCGAGTACGGCGGCTGGCACACCCATCGAATCGGCGGCCGGCGACGGATCACCATGCAACCAGAAGATGTGAAACGTCCGTTTCGCCTCCAGCAGATCCTCGCCATATCGTATGAGCCCGACCAGCGGATCGGTCACCGCCTCGGGATGGACCTCCAGGGCCAGCCGGAGCGCCGGTGCGCGCAACCGCATGGCTCGACCCAAGCGGGCGAGCACGTGCAGGCGCTCGCGGGCTTTCCAGCCCAGCCATCGCCAAAAGTCCGGTGTGTACGTCGCCTTCCCATCAGCCGCTGAAGGAACCGCAACAAAGAGCTGCTCGGGCACGACCGACACGCCGAAATCCCGCTCGAAGCCGCGGACGCCAAAGGCGCCGAGCCCGTCATACGCCCCGATCGCCGAGTGATTTCTGAAGACGGCCCCGTCCACACCGGTGTCGGCGAGATCGCCGAGCAGCGCGGTCAAGTACTCCTGATAGGCCGGGTGGAAGAGATCCAGATAAGGTGACAGCCGAATCTGGCGACTCGAGGGATCATAGGACCGATCCATCCACCCCCAGGTCGGGTCGACCCAAGGCAGATGGCGAAGAGAGACGGAGGCAAACACCTTGACGCCGTGCCGATGCGCCGCCGGCACCACGTCGCCCAAGAGGTTTCGCCGCACCGGCGCCATGGACGTCTGGAAGTAGACCCCGTGACCGGGCCTCGAATCGGCGGCGAGCGTCGCCTCGGTGCCGGCGTCGAGAATCACCATGGTGAACCCCCGGTCCGCCACCCGCTGGATCCATGCATCGACTTCCGTGTCGGGCACCGACTCGGGAGCGATCTTCAAGGCGACCACGCCGATCAACGGGTCAGGGTCGAGAGGAGTCTGACGAGCAGCCGATGGTACGAGGGTCTTGGGAGGGCCAGTACCGGGCGAGGGAAGAAGGGCGATCCGGTCAGGGGCTCTGGAGGGTGTCCCGCAGGCGGTGAAGAGAAGGAAGAGGACGCTGCACAGGAGCGCTGCCAGCCGACTGCCGAGAGGCAGGTCTGCCGGACCACCCACTCCTACGCTCCCAACTCCATTCCCGAGAAGAAATAGCCGATCTCGAACCGAGCGGTTTCCGGAGAGTCGGAGCCGTGGACCGCGTTGTACTCGATATTGGTCCCATAGGCGGCGCGGATCGTATCCGGTGAAGCCTTGGCGGGATCCGTCGCGCCCATCAAGTCGCGATTCCGCTTGATCGCGTCCTTTCCTTCGAGCACGAGCACGACGACCGGCCCTGACGCCATGAACGTGGTCAGGCTGTCGAAAAACGGCCGCTGTCGATGGACGGCATAGAAGCCCTCGGCCGTCTGCTTGGTCAGCCGCATCATCTTGATCGCGACGGGCTTCAGACCCGCCGCTTCATAACGCCGAATGATGTCCCCGATCGCGTCCTTCTTGACCGCATCGGGCTTGATGATCGCCAGTGTCTGTTCGGTCATCACGGTCCGGATCCTTTCTCACACAGAGTTCACAAACGGGCCATTATAGTGACAGCCCCCTCGAGGCTTCAAGAGTGAATCGCTGGACGTATGGGGAGATGGTCAGCCCTGGAAACGGTCGGCGAGGTCCTGTGGCTTGAAGACACCCCGTTCCGTGATGATCGCGGTGACGTATTCCGCCGGTGTGACGTCGAAGGCGGGGTTCAGCACCTGCGCACCCGAGGGAGCGGTACGCGGCCCCCCGAAGATCGAGGTGACCTCCTCGGGCCGGCGTTGCTCGATCGGGATGTCCTCCCCGGATGGTGTAGCCAGATCGATCGTAGAGGATGGCGCGGCCACATAGAAGGGAATGCCGTGCGCCTTCGCGAGGACGGCGACGGAGTAGGTCCCGATCTTGTTCGCCACGTCCCCGTTGGCGGCGATGCGGTCGGCCCCGACGAGACAGAGTTGGATCATGTTCCGGCGCATGAGACTTCCGGCCATGTTGTCCGTGATGAGCGTGACCGGGATGTTGTCCTGCATGAGCTCCCACACGGTCAAGCGCGCGCCTTGCAGCACGGGTCTCGTTTCGTCGGCAATCACCCGAATCTGCTTGCCCTGTTCCCAGGCGGCTCGCACCACCCCCAGCGCCGTCCCGTAGCCCGCCGTGGCCAAGGCGCCCGCGTTGCAATGGGTGAGAATGGTGGCCCCGCGGCCGACGAGCGCGGCTCCATGGCGACCGATGGCCTTGTTGATCGAGACGTCCTCGTCCAAGATACGTTGCGATTCCTCGACCAGCCGCCGCTTACACTCGGCGATCGGCAGGCCCCGCAAGGACGCGAGCGTTTGCTTCATCCGATCGATGGCCCAAAACAGATTGACGGCCGTTGGTCGCGTCGCGGCAAGACGATCGCAAATCTCCAAGACGCCCTTGTGAAATTCGTCTTCCGACGCGGTCACGAGACCGCACGCACCCAGCGCCACACCCATGGCCGCCGTGACTCCGATCGCCGGCGCCCCCCGGACCTTCAACTCTCGAATCGCCTCCCCCACCGCCTGGTACTCGCGGCAGTCCAGGAATTCGACCTGCTCCGGCAACCGGCTCTGATCCAGCAGCCGGACCATGCCGTCTTTCCATTCCACGGTCGGAATCATCGCGCCCCTCTTCGTAGGTTCGGACTCCAATACTCGTCCGGCTCAGGCCTTGTCAAGTCTCGCCGCCGATCCATCGCGCCCAGAGGCGACTGGCGTTCCGCCGTTCCGCGTCAAGCCGCTCGGCGGCGGGCCGCACGCGTTCCAGACGGGTATCGCGTGCACGGCGGACCACAAAATCCCGCGCGTGGAGATCGGCGATGACCTGGACCGCCCCGTCACGGTCGGTCCTCAGAACCCGGACGCCGCGGTCGGCGTAGGCCGCGAGGACGGCCGGATGGGGATGACCATACGGGTTCGTGCGTCCCACGGAAATGACCGCGATCTCGGGTTTCGCGGCCGCAATCCACTGGGCATCCAACGAGCTTCTCGCCCCGTGATGAGGCACTTTGAGGACTCGCGCCCGGAACACGGGCTCGGTCTGGGCGAGCCGCGCGATGGCCCCGGCTTCGATGTCGGCCGTGAACAGGAAGGAATGAGGCCCGCAGTCCAACCTGGTGACGATCGACTGATCGTTCAGGACGCTCCCGCTCCTGGTCGACACCGCGATCGGCTCGTTCGAGCCGGCCTCGCGGGGATTGAGCACCGCGAGCCGGCACGCCGGCGTGTCCACGACCACGCCGCCCGCGCTCGCCGCCTCTTCCTGTAGCCCGCGCTTCGCCAGCCGTTCTCGGAGGCGCCGATAGAAGGCTTCCTCTCGGGTCACCCCATTGCTCCAGTAATGGCCGACCTCGAACTTCCCAACCGTCCAGGTCAGCCCCCCGATGTGATCGAGCTGCGGATGGGTCGCAATGACATGATCGATCCTCCGTATGCCCCGGTCCCAGAGATACGGACCGATCACCGCCCGCCCCATGTCCAGCGTGTCATAGGCGGCCCCGCCGTCGATCAAGACCGTCTGCCCATCCGGGAGCTCGAGGACTGCGGCGTCCCCCTGCCCGACGTCAAGAAAGGTCACACGGAGCGCCCCGTTCTCCGGAGGCTGCCGCGGCGACCAGACCCACAGGACGACGAGCGCGGTCAAGGCCGCGAGACATCCACCGCGCAGCCATACCGGCATCGTGTGACGAATCGCCAGGAGCAACAGCGCATAGAACAGCGTGATCGCCACCAAGCTCGGCGACGCCACGTGCCATTCGGCTCCCGGGATCGCCGCCACCCGCTCGACGAGCGTGTACAGCAGATCGGACACCGCCGTGTTGAGCCAGGCGAACGGCAATGATTCTCCTCCCCGGAGCAAGAGCGCGATCCCGGAGACAAGACCAAGTGGCACGAGCACGAACCCGGCCAACGGCACGACGACGAGATTGGCCACGAGCCCGAGCCAGGGGATTTGGTTGAAGTAGTAGGCGACCAAGGGGAGCGTCGCGAGCGTCACCCCTCCCGTCATCAAGACATAGGTTCGTGCGTGCGCTCGAATTCGCTCTCTCCAAGGATGGGCCTCGGGCTCCGACTCTTCAGACCCTTCGCGCTTCATGTGGTCCATCGTGATCGCGAGCGCGAGCACCGACACGAACGAGAGCTGAAAGGAAATGTCGAACAGGCTCCTGGGATCCGCGAGCAGGATGAGCCAAGCCGCCGACGCCAACGCCCACAGGATCCGGTTGTCGCGCCCCAGCCATACGGCCACGAGGAAGAGCACGATCATGATCAGCGATCTGATCGTCGCCACTTGAGCGCCGGCCAACACGGTATAGAAGACGACCAGCGGCACCGTCGCCAGGGCGGCCAAGCGCGTAGCCGTGATGTATCGGGACAGCGCGAGGAGCCAGCGACCCGGCAGGTGGCGGCACACGGTGCGGACCGCCATGAACGACGCGAGGGCGATCAGACCGAGGTGCGACCCGGAGATCGACAAGATATGCACCGTTCCCGTCGCCATGAAGAGATCTCGCGTCTCGGCGCTGATGTAGTCGGGTTCCCCAATGACCATCCCCAAGTACAGCCCCAGGGCCGGGCTCTGTAATGAGTCGACCGCGGCCAGCCGAATTCGCTCCCGCCACCCGTCGATGAGTTGCCAGCCTTGGTTCACGACGGTCGCATGCGCCGCACCGGTGACGAGCTGGCCCGGTCCGGACACCGAGGCGACCGCATCGATCCCATGTCGCTCGAGATAGCCGGCATAGTCGAATCCGCCTGGATTCATCGTTCCACTCGGCGGCCGTAGCTTCGCCGTAAACGTCACCGTCTCGCCCTGCCGCAACGACCGGTCCGGGATCCGCCACGTGAGGCGAATCCGCCCGGTCGCCGGAACCGTCTTCCCCTCCCGTGTGACGGTCGTCGCGGAGACGATGGCGACGGCGCGCTCCTGTCCATGACGCACGGGCTCGACGATGGTCCCAGTCAGCATGACCGAGCCGGCGCCGACCTGATCGAGGAGCGTCGCATTGGAGACGACCCACAGGTACCCGTTCCAGTAGACGACGCCGGCCAGGAGGCTCGCAAAGAGGAGCCGGCTCTTGGCCGGCTCCAGTCGGCCGCGCCCCTCGAGGACTGTGAGAATCAGCGCGATGGCAAGCAGGACGCCCAGGACCGTCAGTGGAAGGTAGGGAACGTAGGAACCGAGGAGGAGCCCCGAGAGCAGCGCGAGCGTGAATCGGGGGAGCATGGCGCTGACGTCGCGCCGGCCTAACCCAGGCAGGACCGGACGGTCCCGGCGATCTCGTCAGCTACGGACTTGATGGTCCCGTCGTGCTCCCCTTCCACCATGATCCGGAGCAAGGGTTCGGTCCCCGAATAGCGCACGAGGACCCGGCCCGTCCCGTTCAGCCGCTGCTCGGCGTATTGAATGGCACGTTGGACGTCGGGAATCGTCGCGAGATCCGGCTTCCGTGTGACGGGGACGCCAAGCAACACCTGCGGAACCGCGGTCATACAGGAGGCCAGCTCCGACAAGGACCGGCCGGACCGCTTCATCAAGGATAAGATCTGTAGCGCGGTGACCAACCCGTCGCCCGTCGTATTGTGATCGAGGAAGATCATGTGCCCGGACTGCTCGCCGCCCAGGTTGAAGCCTTCGGCGACCATCCGCTCGAGAATATAACGATCCCCGACCGGGGTCCGGACCAAGGAGATCCCCGCCCTCGCCATGGCGAGCTCCAGTCCGAAGTTGCTCATCACCGTCCCAACGACCGTCTTGCGCTTGAGTAGGCCGCGCTCGTGGAGATCGAGCGCGAGAGCCGCCAGTGCGTGGTCGCCGTCCACCACCCGTCCCTGCTCACACACGAACACGGCACGGTCGGCGTCGCCGTCATGCGCGATCCCGATGTTCGCGCGCTCGCGCTGCACCGCCTCTTGCAGCGTCGACGGGTACACCGCGCCGCACTGATCGTTGATGTTCGTGCCGTCGGGCTTGTCGCCGACGACCACGACCGTCGCGCCCAACTCCCGCAAGACCTTCGGCGCGACCTTGTAGGCCGCTCCGTTGGCGCAGTCCACGACGACCTTGAGCCCCTGAAAATCGAGGTCGCGTGGGAGCGATCGCTTGACGAACTCGATGTAGCGCCCCTCGGCGTCGTCGATCCGATAGGCCTTTCCGACCTCGTGAGCGGTCGGGCGCAGATGCTCGATCTCGTTGGACGTGATCAAGGCCTCGATCCGTGCTTCGAGCTCGTCGGGCAGTTTGAAGCCGTCGTTCGAGAAAAACTTGATCCCGTTGTCCTGGTATGGATTGTGAGACGCGGAAATCATGACGCCGGCGTCCGCGCGAAGGCTGCGGGTCAGGAAAGCAATGGCGGGCGTCGGCAGGGGACCGACCAGCAGGACATCCACCCCCATGGAACAGATGCCCGACGTGAGCGCCGATTCAAGCATATACCCCGACAAACGCGTGTCTTTTCCGATGACGATCTGGTGTCGGCCCGAACGCCGCTTGAACAGATACGCGGCGGCCCGCCCCAGCTTCATGGCCGTTTCACTCGTCATGGGCTCCAGGTTCGCGACGCCCCGAACGCCATCCGTTCCAAACAGCTTGCGCATGGATTTCTCAACAGCCTTTCTGTAGCTCAGGTTCAACGCCGGCGGCCACTCCCGCCGAGGCCGCCCCTCGCATCTCGTGATGCACGATGGCGTCTACCATCGTGACCACGTCCCGCATCTCGGTCACGTCGTGGACCCGCACGATCCGCGCTCCTTTACTGACGGCCACCGCGACGGCGGCGGCGGTTCCGAACATCCGATGCTCTACCGGGCGGTCCAACACCCGGCCGATGAAGGCCTTGCGGGACACGCCGACGACCAGAGGACGCTTTAGCGCCTGTAAGGTATCCAACCGTGCAAGCAGCGTCAGATTGTGTTCTAAATTCTTTCCGAAACCGAACCCGGGGTCAAGTAGAATCCGGTCCCGCGGAATACCAGCCCGACCCGCCCACGCCATCTGCGCGTCCAAAAACTCCTTCACCTCGCGCACGACGTCATCGTACTGCGCGGACGCCTGCATCGTCTTGGGTGTGCCTTTCATGTGCATGAGCACGACTGCCGCCGCTCTTCCCGCGATCACCTCCGCCATCCGCGCATCGAATCGCAGGGCGCTGATATCGTTGATGATCGCGGCTCCGGCATCGAGCGCCCGTTCCGCGACGGCGGCCTTGGTGGTGTCGACCGACACGGGGATACGAGTGCGCTGACAGACGGCGCGCACCACCGGCAGGAGGCGACGGATCTCTTCGGCCTCGTCGATGGGGTCGGCCCCGGGTTTGCTCGATTCAGCCCCGATGTCGAGCAGATCGGCGCCCTGTTCCACCATGTCCAGGGCATGGGCGAGCGCCTGCTCGGGGTCAAAGTATCGGCCGCCGTCCGAAAAGGAATCCGGGGTGACGTTGACGATCCCCATGACGAGCGTCCGGTCGGCCGGAAGGAGCGGATGGCCGGGAATCTCGAGGGTCGGAGAAGAAGTTGGAGGAGGCATACGACTCAACGGAGGCGGCGCACGACGAACGCATCGGGCCGGACCGAGGCAATGGAGATCCGGCTCCGAAGAGCCGGACCGGAGGCGAAGAATCAGACGGGAACGGCTTGAGGCGCCGTCTGCCGGATGATCTCATCGATCTCCGGTGCGTCGAGCACTTCTTTTTCGAGCAGCGCCTCGGCCAAGGCTTTGAGCGTGGTCATGTGCTGGGTCAGCATCTTCTTGGCCCGTTCATAGTTCTCGACGACCAAACGCTTCACCTCATGATCGATCTCGAGAGCCACCTGCTCGCTGAAGTCGCGCCGGGTGGCGATCTCGCGGCCGAGGAAGATTTCCTCGTCCTTCTTTCCGAAGGTCAAGGGGCCGAGCTTCTCGCTCATTCCCCACTCGCACACCATCTTGCGCGCCAAGTCCGTCGCCCGCTCGATGTCATTCCCCGCGCCCGTAGTGATGTGGTTGAGCACGAGTTCCTCGGCCACCCGCCCGCCCAGGAGGATCGCCAGGTTGTTGTAGAGGAATTCCTTGGAGTAGTTGTGACGGTCGTCGGTCGGCAATTGCATGGTCACGCCGAGCGCACGGCCGCGCGGAATGATCGTCACTTTGTGAACAGGATCGGTCCCCGGCAGGAGCTTCGCCATCAGCGCGTGCCCGGCCTCATGGTACGCCGTCGTACGTTTCTCTTCTTCCGTGAGCACCATGCTCTTGCGCTCGGCGCCCATCAGGACCTTGTCCTTGGCGTTCTCGAAATCGATCAACTCGACGACCTTCTTGTCCTGCCGAGCCGCGCACAACGCCGCTTCATTCACGAGATTCTCCAGATCGGCCCCGGAGAACCCCGGCGTGCCGCGCGCAATTTTTTCCAACTCCACGTCGGAGGCGATCGGCACTTTCTTGGTATGGACCTTGAGGATTTCGGTCCGTCCCCTCAAGTCGGGGCGGTTCACGACGATCTGGCGGTCGAATCGCCCAGGGCGGAGGAGCGCGGGGTCGAGCACGTCGGGACGGTTGGTCGCGGCGATCAGAATCACGCCCTCGGTCGTATCGAACCCGTCCATTTCGACCAACAGCTGGTTCAACGTCTGCTCCCGCTCGTCGTGCCCGCCGCCCAAGCCGGCTCCGCGGAGGCGGCCGACCGCATCGATCTCATCGATGAAGATGATGCAGGGCGCGTGCTTCTTCCCCTGCTCGAACAGATCGCGCACCCGGGAGGCGCCGACGCCGACGAACATTTCGACGAAGTCGGATCCGCTGATGCTGAAGAACGGAACCCCGGCTTCGCCGGCGATGGCCTTCGCCAACAGGGTCTTCCCGGTCCCGGGCGGCCCGACGATCAAGACGCCTTTGGGGATGCGGCCGCCGAGCTTTTGGAACTTGCGCGGGTCCTTCAAGAACTCGATGATTTCGGAGACCTCTTCCTTGGCCTCGTCGATGCCGGCCACGTCGCTGAACGTGACTTTCTTGCGTTCCTCGGTCAGCATGCGCGCACGGCTCTTGCCAAACGAGAGCGCCTTGTTCCCGCCGATTTGCATCTGTCGCATCAGGAAGAACCAGAGGCCCAGGAAGAGAATGAACGGGCCCCAGGTGACGAGGAACGTGATGTACCACGGACTTTCGTCCGGCGGTTTGGCTTCGATTTGGACGTTTCGCTCGCGTAAGGCTTTGACGAGATCAGGATATTCAGCGGAGTAGGTACGAATCCTGGTGCCGTCCTTCAGAATAGCGCTGATGTGGTTCGCCTTGATCGTGACCTTCGTCACCTCACCCTTGTCCAATTGCGTCATGAAGTCGCTGAAGATCACCTCTTCCTCAGGCGCGTGGGTCGGGACGCTGAACAAATTGAACAGCAGGATCATGAAGAGCCCGACCACGACCCAAAATAAGAGGTTCTTCACACGCGAATTCATCAACCTTCCTCCTCAGCGAACCGCAGGCCGACGTGAAGACAAAATGACACAGGATTCTAACATAGAGCCGGAAAAGCTGACAAGAACGGCTTACCCTCCTTGGTCGGCTTCGTCGACCTTGTCCAGCACGGCAAGATAAGGAAGGTTGCGGTACTTCTGCTGGTAGTCGAGCCCGTACCCGACTACATACTGGTTGGGGATTTCGAACCCCACATAATCGATCATCACCTGCTTGTCCCGCCGCTCCGGTTTGCTCAAGAGCGCACACACCTTGATGGTCTTGGGCTTTCGTTTCGCGAGGGTGTTGATCAGATACTGCACCGTCAGCCCGGAATCGACGATGTCCTCGACCAAGAGCACGTCCCGACCGGCAATGTCTTCGGTCAAGTCCGTGACCATTTTCACCCTTCCGGAGCTCTTGGCCTTGCCTGAATAACTCGTCACGACGAGGAAATCCACCCGCAACGGGAGCCGGATGGCTCTGGCCAGGTCGGCGTAGAAGGCATAAGCGCCCTTCAAGATCCCGACGAGAATCAAGTCCTTGTTCGCGTAGTCGGCGGTAATTTGGCGCCCCAGCTCACGAATCCGCGTGCGCATCTGCTCCTGCGTGACAATCGGTCGGCCGAAAATTCGTTCCATCGTCAGTCGATGCTCCCCGGGCCGGCGCCCGTCAATTGCACACGCAAAATCCGTTTCGTGCCGGCGGTCACGCGAACCCGGTGATCGATCCGCAGTCCGCCCACCCACACGATGCCTTCCGGAGCGACGACCAGCGGGATGGTCCGTCGTTCGGAGGCGGGCACGCGGAGGTCCGAAAAGAAATCCTGCAGCTTCTTGTGTCCATGGGCCATCCCAAGAGGCTGGAAACGATCCCCCCTTTTCCAAGACCGAACATGCAAGTCGATGGTGAACCGATCGGCATCCAGCCAGGCGGACATCGGAGCCCCTTTCTGAGCCTCGTCCGCCATCGAGTGTACCAAATCGACCTCGATCCGTTGGCCCGTCGGAGGCCACGTGAGGCGCGACGGCACCGGCAGCGGGAGGACCGGCTTCCCCTCCTCTGAGCCGACCCGCGGCGTCGGCGCCTGCGAGAACCGAACGGTGTCGTACTCTCGGCTCACGAGCAGGCCGCGCAAGTGAGCCGAGGCGCCGGATGGGGCCTGCACCACTTGTTCGAGAACGGCCGACACGGCTGCGAATGACGGTGCGGGGCCGCTCGAGAGCCGTTGAGCCGCGGCACGGATCAGGCGGCGCTGCAACGCGAGCGGCATGGCCAAGAGCCCCGTGCGGTCGACGACCACGGACCCATCCTCCTCGGATCTCACGGCGTCGCCCATCCTGTCCGCGAGGATCTGTTGGAGCCAACTCTCCTCTTCCCGACACACCTCGGCCTGCCGGGCCAAGGCGGCGGTAATCGAGGGATTGAAACGCCTGAGGAACGGCAAGAGCTCCTGGCGGACACGGTTCCGGAGGTAGCGGCTGTTCCGATTACTGGAATCTTCGCGATAGGGTACGCCGCGCGCCGCCAACTCGCTCACCAGCTCCGCACGACTGACCGCCAGCAGCGGCCGGACGAACAGCGGCGGCCGCCGCCAGGGGATCCCGGCCATGCCCGCGGGACCGGCGCCCCGGAGCATCCACATGAGCACGGTCTCCGCTTGGTCGTCCTGAGTATGGCCCAGGGCCACCTTGTCGGCCCCGACCTCGGCGGCCATGCTCAGGAGCGCGTCGTACCGCAGCGCCCGTGCCATGGCTTGAAGAGACGCGCCGAGTGACCGCTGCTTGATGCCCTCGAGGGAACGGGAGGCGAAGGGAAGGTCGCGCTGCCGGCAAAGCTGCTCCACGAACGCGGCGTCTTGCTCGGATTCCGCGCCGCGGAGCCGGTGATTGACGTGTCCAACCGTGAGGCGCAGCCGCCACGAGGCGGCAAGCTCCCCGAGAATGGTCAGCAACGCGACCGAATCCGGACCACCCGAGACCGCGACCAGGACGTGTTCGCCGGGCGTCAAGAGCGCCCTTCGCCTGACCGCTCGCGTCACCCGCTCGGTGACGCTCGGCCGGGTGTCCGCCGTTCCATGCGTTCCGACTACGCTCGTCGTTCGTGACATCAGTCGCCCGCGAAGGTCGTTTCCAGCGACTTTCGCGCCTGTCTCACATCCAGGTCGATACGCGCCGACAGTTCTTCCGGCGACTCGAACACCAGATCGCCGCGCACCCGATCGACGAACCGCACGCGAATCTCCTGATCATAGAGATTGACCTGCTCGTCCAGCAGATACACTTCGAGCAGGCGCTCGCCCGGGCCGAAGGTGGGCCGGGTGCCGATGTAAGCGACGGAATCGTAGGCGCGGCCTTGCCACACGGTGCTCGTGGCGTAGACGCCGTCCGCCGGGATCACCCGGTCGGCCGGAAGCGGAAGGTTGGCGGTCGGCCAGCCGATCCGCTGCCCCCGCTGCGCGCCCGGCACGACCGTGCCGGCCAGCTCGTAGGCGCGGCCCAGGTACTTGGCCGCCGTTCGCACGTCGCCGGCTTGAATCAAGAGCCGAATCCGCGTCGAGCTGATGACTTCCCCATCGATCTTGACCGGTGGGACGGCATGAACACGAAAGCCCGCCTGGTCGCTTAGCCGAACGAGGTCCGAGACGCGACCCGTCCGCCGGACCCCGAACGCGAAATGCTCGCCCACGAACAGCTCCTTCACGCCGATCCCGTCCCTGAGCACCCGCCGGACGAACTCCTCCGGTGTCAACGCCGCCAACTCGGGGTCGAAGGCCAGGCAGACCACCTCTTCGATGCCGAGCTCCTCGAACCGGGCGAACTTCTCGGCGAGCGGCGTGAGAAAGCTGAGCCTCGTGGAAGGAGACAGCACGGTGAGAGGATGCGGATCGAAGGTGAGGACGATCGGCGTCCCGCCGTGCCGCTTCGCCGTCTCGACGACCGCGGTCAAGAGCGCGACATGGCCGCGATGCACCCCATCATAGTTTCCAATGGTCAGGACCGGGTACGCCTTGGGCTCGTAGCGGGCTAGGCCCGTAATGATCTTCATCCGAGCAGCGCCGTCATTCGTTCAAGATCCGTGCGGCATCCTTCGCGAAATACGTCAGGATGATGTCGGCCCCGGCCCGCTTGATCGAGAGCAGGGCCTCCATCATGACACGCGGCTCGTCCAGCCACCCGGCCCGTGCTGCCGCCTTGATCATGCTGTACTCCCCGCTGACCTGGTACGCGGCGATGGGAAGCGCGACCCGCGCACGGGCGGCGGCGATGACGTCCAGAAAGGGGAGCGCGGGTTTGACCATGACGATATCGGCCCCCTCCTCGACGTCCAGATCGATTTCGCGGAGCGCCTCGCGCGCGTTCGCCGGGTCCATCTGATACGACCGCCGATCGCCGAATGTCGGGCTCGAATCGGCTGCGTCTCGGAAGGGGGCGTACAGGCTGGACGCAAATTTCGCGGCATAAGACATGATCGGCACATCGGTGAACCCGTGTGCATCGAGCTCCTGTCGGATGGCCCCGACCCGGCCGTCCATCATGTCGGACGGCGCGACCATATCCGCACCCGCTTCGGCATGCGTCCGTGCCATGGCTCGGAGGCACTCCAACGTCTCGTCGTTCACGATGCGCCCGTTTCGGACGATTCCGCAATGGCCGTGCGAGGTATATTCGTCGATGCACACGTCCGTCATGACCAGCAGCTCCGGAATCTGGTCCTTGAGCGCCCGTACGGCCTGTTGGACGATTCCGTTCGGGTCGTACCCGGCGCTGCCGCGCTCGTCCTTCCGGTCCGGGATACCGAACAGAATGACGGCAGGAATTCCCAACAGCGAGATCTCCGCCGCTTCTTTGATCAGCAGATCGACCGACCACCGATATTGGCCCGGCATGGACGTGATCTCTTCCTTGCGATCGCGCCCGGTCACCACGAACAGGGGAGAGACCAAGTCCGATGGAGTCAGATTGGTCTCCCGGACCATGCGCCGCAGCCCCTCGGTCTGCCGCAAGCGTCTCGGACGATGGCGGGGAAACGGCATGTTACTTCCTGGGCAGATTCGTCAAGAACACCACGAGGTCTCGCACGGAGATCATCCCGACCAACTTCCCGTCGCGCGTCACACCCAGGTGACGGAGGTGCTCACGAGCCATGAGGTCATTTGCGTCGAGCAAGGTCTTGTTTTCCTCGATCGTGACGATCGGGGCCGACATGATCTGCTCCACGACGATCTTGGCTGGGTCGCCCCCGACGGCCACCGCCCGCCGTACCATGTCGGTATCGGTCACGATGCCGATGATTTCCTTTCCACGCGTGATGAACAAGCTCCCGATATTCCGATCGCGCATGATCTCGGCGGCCTTTCTGACGTCGGTGTCGCGATCCACCGTCACGAACTTCTCAGCCGGGATCATGAATGATTTGACAGGAACCATGCGTCTCTCCTCCTTATGCGGCCTTCGTATGCCGAAAATGATGCACGATGGCGTCGACCAGCGCCGGGATCGTATTCTGACCGGCCAGGATGTCGACTGGCAATCCCTCCGCCCGCGCAGTTTCGGCGGTGATCGGGCCGATGCAGGCGACCGGAATACCGCGGGTCAATTGCTCCAACTCCGGTCGGCCGTCGAACAGCGCGCAAAAATTCCGGACGGTCGATGAGCTGGCAAACGTCATGACATCGATCTCTCGCCGCCTCAACTGCTCCTTCAGCCGTTCGACCTCCAATGCCGGCCGGATGGTCCGATAGACCACGACGACCCGTACCTCCGCCCCCGCCTCACGCAGTTGGTCGGGCAAGATCTCTCGGGCGACCGCGGCCCTCGCAATCAAGACGCGCTGACCCTTCATGCCGGCGGCCAGCATCGACTCGATCAACCCTTCCGCCTGAAAGTCCTTGGGAACCACGTCCGGTGCCAACCCGTACCGCTTCAATTCCTCGGCGGTTCTCGGGCCGATGGCGCAGAGCCGGAGCCCGGCCAGCGCGCGGACGTCACGCGCGCGGCGGCGGAGCCGTTCCATGAACGGCCGCACGCCGTTCACGCTCGTGAAGACGAGCCATTGATAGTGGGGCAGCTCGTCCAGCGCCGCGTCGACCTCGCTCCAGCTTTCCGGCTCGACCATCTGCAACACCGGATACTCGACCGGCTCGGCCCCTTGCTCGGACAGAAGACCGGAGAGCTCGCCGGCCTGCTCCCGCGCACGGGTCACCAGCACCCGCTTGCCGAACAACGGCTTCGTCTCGAACCAATTCAGTTGGTCCCTCAGGCGGACGACCTCCCCGATCACGATGACGGTCGGCGGCTCGAGCCCCGCTTTCTCCGCCTTCTCACCGATATCGGTCAATGTGCCGACCACCGTTTGCTGGGACGCCCGAGTCCCCCACCGGATCAGCGCCACGGGCGTGTCGGGCGCTTTCCCTTCCTCGAGCAGATGGCGGACGATCCCGGGGAGGTTTTTCATGCCCATCAGGAAGACCAAGGTGCCGGCCGCCGTCGCGAGGCGCGGCCACTCCAAGACGGACCCACCTTTCATCGGATCTTCATGGCCGGTGACGAACGTGACGACCGAAGCCAGCGTCCGATGGGTCACCGGGATACCGGCATACGCCGGGACGGCGATCGCCGAGGTGACTCCCGGCACGACTTCAAAGGGAAGGCCCGCCGCGGCCACCGCCTCCGCCTCCTCCCCGCCTCGGCCGAACACGAACGGATCTCCCCCCTTCAAACGTACGACGACTTTCCCTTCTCGGGCCTTCTCGATCAGAAGCCGGTTCACCTCCGCTTGCTCCTGATAATTGCCGCGCCCGCGGCGCCCGACATAGATCCGTTCGGCATGAGCGGGCGCATGATCCAACAGCACCGGATTCGCCAGGTAGTCATAGACCACGACGTCGGCCCGTTCCAAGCACTGCTTCCCGCGCAACGTCAGCAGCAGGGCGTCTCCGGGCCCGGCGCCCACGAGAAACACCTTCCCGGACGGTTTGGCGAGCTCAGGGGGCGCCATAGATCTCCTGCAAGATCGCTGCTCCGCCTCGTGCAAGCAATCGTTCCGCCAACCGGACGCCGAGGTCGCGCGCTTCTTGCTCCATGCCTTCCACGGAATCGCGCACCAGCGTTCGGCCATCGAGGCTGGCGATCAGGCCTTCCAGGCGAAGCCGTCCTCCCGCCAGGACCCCGTGGGCGGCGATCGGCACCTGGCACCCGCCCTGCAGCCGGTCGAGCAGCGCGCGCTCGGCGCGGACGACGGTGTGCGTAGCCGGGTCGTCCAACCTGCTCAGGAGATCCTGGACGAAGCGATCGTCTCGCCGGCCTTCCACCCCGATCGCTCCTTGCCCGATGGCCGGCAAGCTGACGTCGAACGGCAGATATTCCGTCACGTCTCCGTCCCATCCCATGCGGCGCAATCCAGCGGCGGCGAGCACAATCGCGTCGTATTCGCCTTCTTTCAGCTTCCGCAGCCGCGTGTCGAGGTTACCGCGAAGCATGTCGATCCGAAGATCGCCTCGGCGGTGCAGCAGTTGAGACTGCCGGCGGAGGCTGCTCGTTCCGACCCGTGCGCCCTTCGGGAGCCGGTCCAGTCCCAAACCGTCGCGGCTGATCAGCGCGTCCCGGGGATCCTCGCGGGGCGGGATGCAGAGGATCTCCAAGGGTTCCGGCAGGACGGTCGGCACGTCTTTCATGCTATGGACGGCCAAGTCGATCTCACCGCGCACCAGCGCCTCTTCGATTTCCTTGACGAAGAGCCCCTTGCCGCCCACTTTCGCGAGCGGCACATCCAGGATCTTGTCCCCTGAGGTCTTGATCCGCTGGAGCGTCACGCGAATTTCCGGCGCAATCTCACGAAGCCGCGCTTGCACCCACTCAGCCTGCCAGATGGCCAAGCGGCTGCCGCGGGTGCCGATCACCAGGGAGGAACGCGAGGTCGTGGGAGAGGACATGATGGTCATCGTCCTCGACCATCGTAAGGGCTGCGAAAGGGCAGATCCCGCGCCCCGGGCAGTTTCTCATAGTCGGCTCGTCCTTGATCCGATAGCGGCGGCATATGGACCATGTCTCGGTAAAACGACGACATGAGGAAGAAGCTCAGCAGAGCCATGATCACCACGAGATAGGCCAAGATATCCCAGCGGAAGGTGGCCTTCGCGCGATAGTCATGGCCGCACCGAGGACAGTCCGGAACGGGATCGTGCCCCAAGTAGGTGTGACGGCATTGGGGACAGGTGAAGAGCTTGGGACCTTTTCCCATTGGAGCCATCCGAGTGACAGACCACGGTCAATGCTGCGCTTGCGGCTTCACCGTTCTTCATCGGAGACCGCCGGCTCCCGCTCCACGGGACCCGGCGCATTGCGAACATGGGGACAGACATCGCGCTCGCGCGATTCGACGACTTTATCGCCCCGGCCCGGGCCCTCCTGCTCCTCGCTCAAACTGAAGAACTTGCGCGCGGCCTCGATGAACAGCGGCCCGCTGGCGGAGTCGGCCTCGGCCTTCAGTGTGACGAGCGGTCCGTGCAGCAGCTTGTTGACGACCCCTGCGGCCAGCGCCTCGATAGCCTCACGGTCCTGCGGCGAGAGATGCTTGAGCCGGCCCAGCGCCCGTTCGAGCTCGATCTGCTTGATCTCTTCGGCCCGCTTCCGGAGCGCGACGATCGTCGGGGTGACCTCCAGGGATTTCATCCACTGGCGGATGGTCACTACTTCTTCTTCGACCAACCGCTCGGCCTTCACCGCCTCGTTGCGGCGCTCCTCCCGGTTCTGCTCCACCCGCAGCTCCAGGTCGTCGATGTCGAACAAGAACGCATTGTCGATTTCTCTCACGAGCGGATCGATATTGCGCGGAACCGAAATGTCGATGAGGAAGATCGGCCGGTTCATGCGCTCGCGCACGGCCCGCTGGACGTCTTCGGGCCGGATCAGGTAATGGGAGGCTCCCGTGGAGCAGAGGACGATATCCGCTTCGGCCATTTCCTGGCGGAACTCCTCGAACGGGATCGACGTGCCGTTGAACCGCTTGGCCAGCTCCAAGGCGCCCATCGCGTCGCGGGTGGTGATCATGACCCGCCGCACCCCGTTGTTGACGAGATGCTGGGCGGCAAGCTTGGCCATCTCACCCGCTCCGACAAGCAGGACGGTTTTTTCCGCCAGGTTCGAAAAGATCTTCTTGGCCAGCTCGACCGCCGCATAGCTGACGGAGACGGCCGCTTCGGCGATCTTCGTTTCCGTACGGACGCGTTTGGCGACCGAGATGGCTTTCTTGACCAGCTTGTTCAACACCATGCCGGTCGCCTTGTGGGACAGGGCGGCCTCGAAGGCGTCCTTCAATTGCCCGAGGATCTGGGGCTCGCCGACGACCATGGAATCCAGGCTCGCAGCCACACGGAACAGATGGCCGACGGCCCGGTCCCCGGTGTGCCAATACAGATGGGGAGTGAGCTCTTCCGACGAGAGGGCCAAGTGAGTATCGGCCAGAAACGTTTGCACTTCTGCAAATCCGCCTTCGACCTCGTCGACCACCGCATACACCTCCACCCGGTTGCAGGTCGACAGCAGAAACCCCTCTTTGATGCCCGGATACCCGCACAAGCGGTGGAGAGCTTCGCCGAGCCGGCTGGGAGGGACGGCCAGTTTTTCCCGCACCTCAATGGGGGCCGTCTTGTGACTGAGGCCGACGACGATGATGTGCATGCCTTAGGCCCCCGGCCCGTGACCTTTCAGCACCACGCCGATGAACGTCAGGATGACGCCGGCAAATCCGATGATCGTCAAGTACGCCGCGCGCTTGGCCCGCCACCCAACGGTCAGCCGGCCGACGAGAACCGCAAAATAGAAGACCCACGTGACGAGGGCCCATGTTTGCTCGGGGTTCCAATTGACGAAGGACCCACGTGCGAACTCCGCGGAAATGGCTCCAGCGATGATCCCCAACGTCAACAACGGAAATCCCAAGACAATGGATTGCTGATTGAGGTGATCGAGGAAATCGAGCGGCGGGAGCTTGGCATAGAGGACGTTGAATCGCTTGGATTTCAGCAGCCGCTCTTGGATCAGGTACATGATGCCGGCGACGAAGGCGACGGCAAACCCCACCGTCCCGAGAATGCTCAAGGTGACGTGGAGCCAGAGGGTCTTGAGCACCGGTTCCAGCGTCGGTACCTGCTTGGGCAGCGCCGCCGAAGAGACGAGCGAGATCAGGGCGAGCGGCAGAATGAAGGAGCCGAGGATGTGGATCCGATGCCGATATTCCACGAACAGAAAGACCAGCACGAGCCCCCAGGAAAAGAACGAGATGGCGTCACGTGAGCTGCTGAGGGGCGCTTGGTCCCCTCCGAGCATCTGTGCCAGGAGAGCAATCGTGTGCGAGAGGAAGCCGATGCCGGTCACGATCAGCGAGACCGTCGAAAGCGCCTCGGAGCGACGGACCAGATAGGCGAGGAAGAACCCGGTGCCCACGAAGTAGAGGAGCACCGTGGTCATGAAGATGACCGGCATCGAGCTATCCTCGCAGAATTGCTAGAAAAACGTCACGGTAAGCGGTGGATTATAGCCGGGCAAAATCAGTTCAGTCAAGGAATGGTGCGGGGTTAACGCGATGCCAGATAGTCGCGCAAGGCTTGCGCGGTGCTGGGAAATGCCAATTGGTCCCAGGGTACGCTCGGCGGAGGAAAGAGTCCGACTTCGAGAGTCTCGTCACCCGCGGCGGCGCAGCCCCCGACGGCCTCCCCGACATAGACGATGATGATGACGGGATGATCGGGATAGGAGTAGATGTTCAGGAGCCGAGTGATTTGGACCTCGACACAGCTTTCTTCACGGGTCTCTCGGACGGCCGCCTCCTCGACCCGTTCACCCCGGTCGACGAACCCGCCAGGAAAGACCCACTTTCCATAGGCCGGCTCGATACCGCGTTTGACCAGGAGAATCCCGCCGTCCAGGGTGACGATGGTTCCCACCGCAACCTTGGGGTCCAAGAAGAAGACAAAGCCGCAGGACAGACAGACGAGACGATCGGGCTCCGTGGGCTTGATCGAGCGGCGTTGGAGACGCCCACCGCATTTGGGACAGAAGGAGTAATTCGCCTTCGCCCATTCCTGATGGGTCTCTATGAGCAGGGGTGATTCCATCGCGGGGCCGAGCGAGACGATCTTAGCACAGTCGCGGATGCCGGCAAAGAGAATCGACCCTGCCTGGAAGGCTCGTAGACTTTGCTCACGCGTCTCGTTACTATCGTCCGGCATAGGCTAATGAGGCCGCATGCCGGGCACCCTGTACGTCGTCGCCACCCCGATCGGGAACCCCGACGATCTCACGCCGCGCGCGCGACGCGTGCTGGCACAGGTCCATGTCATCGCCGCCGAAACCCCCTCGGTGACGCGGGACCTGCTCGATCGATACGGTATCGCCGCGGACATCACCAGCTACCAACAGGACAACAAGGAGACGAAGACCGCCGTCATCCTTGCACGACTTCGTGAGGGCCGCGATGCCGCACTCGTCTGTGATGCCGGCACGCCGGTCGTCGCGGATCCCGGCGCTTATCTGGTCGGCCGGACCTTGGCGGCCGGGTTCCCCGTCGTTCCCGTCCCGGGGCCATCCGCGCTGGTCGCAGCACTGTCCGTTTCGGGATTTTCCGGGGATGAATTCACGTTCCTGGGACTGATGCCCGACGCAGCGGCGGCGCGCCGGCGCCTCTACGACGCCGTGACCCGCGCTTTGCATACCACGATCCTCTTCGCGAGCGGGGCCCGCTTGCCCGTGATCCTCGACGCCCTTCGGCTGCGGATCGGCGCACGACGAATCGTCCTGGCCGCAAACCTCACCACGGCGGATGAAGTCCTGGTGCGAGGATCGGCCTCCGACCTGCTTCACGGCTCAGCCGCGTGGTCGCTGAAGGCAGATGATCAAGTGACGATACTGGTCGAAGGGCGGAGGCGGGCGGAAGGAAGGAAGTCTAGTCCTCGACGCGTTTCTTGATCATCACACGGTAGGACTCGGCGATGCGCTCCTGACCAAGGACGGTGTGACCTTCATCGCTGACGCTTCGAGGGACATTCCGAATCGGGTCGCCGTCGTCGAGAATGACGGCGAGAATCTGACCGGCCTCCATGGTCTCAAGCTTGAGCTTGGTCTTCACGAAGTTATAGGGACAGATGACGCCGCGGAGATCCAGTTCCGCATCGACCGGAGGCAAGGCTTCTGTTGTTTTCATGGACACGTCGGAACTCATGGCTTTCATGGTACAGGAAGCTTTGCCGCATGCACAGGGCGGCAGAAATGCCGAGGGCGGCTCACGCCGCCCTCGAATCGCTCAACCTGGTGTCGGGGTCCGGATCGTTACTGTTTGACCAGGTTCGGCTTGTCCGCTCCACCGTAGTCGCTTCGGTTCTGAGTGCCATAGCCCCAGCCTGGCTGCGGTTCGCACTGCCAGCAGGGTGCGGCTCCGGTGACTTCACCGATGCTGCTCACGATTCCTGATGTCACTTCGCCAGGCAACACCTGCCCGACCACGCCACCGTGGCTCGAGAAGTTCTCGGTCACGATACCCCGCTCGGTCTTTGGATCCGGCCGCTGCCCGAGTCCGCCGAAACCGGCCAGCTTTTCGTTCCCACGAATGACCGTGATCTCGCGGACCATCTTCCTACCGGTTCCATACGGCTGCTTCTCGGTGGTTTCCTCGCGAGCCTGAATCATGACGTCATCGCCAGTCTGGATTGTCTTCAGCATGTCCATGTTGGTCTTGTCATCGATGTAGGCCGTCAATGCCGACATGGCTCCGGTCCCCGCACGTCCCTCGTCGTGTGAGCTTCCGCCGGTTTCCAGGAGGATCTTCCCGGCCGGAATGTCGATCGCAAGGACGCGCCCGAAAATCGTTTCGGGCTGCCCGAGCCGCTCCAACAGTGCGTTCTTGTCCCAGATCTGGGAACGAGTTCCGGTCCCAGCGTTCTCACCGACTCCGGTCCCAAACCCGGAGTGCTGCGGCAGGCGCTCTTGAGCAGACACGATTCCGACAGAGCCTGCAAGCAGGATCCCTGCTCCCAATGCAATGACTTTACGCATGTGCTGCCTCCTTGTAAGTTAAAAAGGATGATGAACGACTAAAACGACGGTGGTGCGCGTGAGAGGATTCTTCATAGACGGGCGAAATATAAGCCAACGTGGAGGACGTGTCAAGCGATTTCCATCCTCCCATTCGTGTGCCTGCATCACGACTCAGGGCCTCAGCGGCATCCGTGGTGCCCGGAGGGAGGATCGAACTCCCACTCTCTTGCGAGAACCAGATTTTGAGTCTGGCGCGTCTGCCAGTTCCGCCATCCGGGCGCACATCAGCTTTGCCTTGTCCTGATCATGCGGTCAGCGTACTTCTGGGCCTTCTGGACTATGTGTCATCTGCACCGTAAGCGGCTTTCTTCTAACACGATCAATTGGTGTGGTCAACGTATCCGCCTCCTCTTTTCATCCGTCGAAACCGCATGATATGATACGCGCTTCAACCGGGAAGGAGGCGGTGATGACGGACACACAGCAGGTACAATGCGTGAAATGTGGGAAGGCTGGGGACGTGATTACCGAACCGCTCTACCTCGGTCGGCTGGAGGCCGAGGTCAAATCCAAGGTGTGCAAGAACTGCTGGAAAGCATGGGAAGCCATGCGCGTCATGGTGATCAACGAGTACCAAGTGAATCTAGGAGATGAAAGCGGTCGTGAGTTGGTCAAGAACCAGATGAAGGCGTTTCTGAACCTGGGACAGCAGCCCATGGATACGAGCAAACTCGAACAAAACTACCGGCCCATCCAATAGGATCCCCGTCGCCGCTCTTCTAATGCCTTGAATATCCGGTCTGCATAGTCGGTCCGCCGGCAGGTTCCTCTACTGCCGACGCTTATTCCTGCTCAGACAAGATCCACGATGCCCGGCGTCCTGGCGTCCAAAGTCGTGTTAATCACCGGTGGCAGTCGCGGAATCGGCCGCGCAACGGCGGAAGCTGCGGCGAGCGCCGGCGCACGTGTCGCAATCTGTGCTCGGCATCAGACTGATGTCGATGAAGTCGTCGCCCATATTCGTGATCACGGTGGAGAGGCGATCGGGCGCTCGGCAGATATCGGCCGGCCGGATGGGGCGCAGTCGGCCGTACGGCTTGCCGTTGAGAAGTACGGAAGCCTCGATGTGCTCGTCAACAATGCGGGGATCCTCGGGCCTCGCGTCAGCCTTGTTGAGTACCCGATCGAGGCATGGCTGGAAGTCCTGCAGATCAATCTCACCGGTACCTTCTTGGTGACCAGAGAGGCGGCGCGAGCGATGCTCGCCCAGGGCGGGGGTACGATTATCAGCATTTCCTCTTCAGTGGGCCGCAAAGGCCGGGCAGGCTGGGGCGCCTACGCCGTCGCCAAGGCCGGCATCGAGGGGCTCAGCCAAGTGCTCGCTGACGAACTCAAGAACTCCGGTATCGGCGTCGTCACCTTCAATCCCGGCGGGACGCGGACCCGAATGCGGGCCGAGGCCTATCCCCTGGAGGACCCCGCGACCGTTCAAGACCCGGCCGTCGTCGCGGCGGCGATTGTGCGCCTCGCGGCCGCCCCGGCGATGACCTATTCGGGGCAAGCCTTGGACCTCTCGGACCTTCGTTGACGGTCCATGCTCCTCATCGCTCACATTCGTTGACACCGCTCGAAAATCAATGATAGATTACGTTGCTCAACCCTTGGGGGCTTCTTCCCTCTATCCAGACGTAAGCACCATGTACATCGTGTAATTAGGGTCCCCTACCATGATCACCCAGATGAAAGTCCGGGGCCTGATGTTCGATCCGTACAATAATGCGTATATCGTGATTTTGAGGGACGAAGAACGTTCAGAGATGCTCCCCATATGGGTCGGCAAAGCCGAGGCGAGCTCGATCAGCTTCGCTCTGGAGAACATCGCTACGCCCCGCCCCATGACGCATGACCTCATGAAATCCATCCTCGACACGGTGGACGCCAAAGTGATCAGCGTCGTTGTCACCGACATGAAGGACAACACCTATTATTCGAAGATTCACCTGCTCTACGAGGACAGTGAGTTCTCCATCGACTCGCGGCCGAGCGACGCGATCGCCCTGGCGCTCCGCACGAACGCACCGATCTTCGCGAGTGAAGAGGTCATCCGGAAGCAGGCTTCGGAAGAACTGGATCAGTGGCTCGAGAACCTGAAGCCCGAAGATTTTGGAAAGTACGAACCGTAGCCCACGTCAAGCTTCCTTCCGTACTTCAGCACCATTGCACGCCACACGTGACCGGCGAATTGGTGCCGTGAGGCGCCGGGGCGCAGGCGATCGATGAACGACTAAGAACCACAGACCATGGAACACCTCGAACATTCCCAAGAATTCGTGCGCGTGACCGTACACGGTGTCCTCGCCGATCCGAATACCGAAACCCAGATCGTGATTCTCAGGGACGAGAAGAACGCCGAGGTGCTTCCCATCTGGGTCGGCACGGCTGAAGGCAATGCGATCCGCCTTGCGATGGAAGGCATCATGACCCCTCGTCCGATGACCCATGACTTGATTCGAAGCGTCGCCGAGCATTTGAACATCAAAGTGTCCCGGGTGGTGGTCAGCGAGGTGAGGAGCAACACCTATTATGCCTCGATCCACCTGGTGTCGCGGGAGTCGGAACGAATCGTGGACTCGCGTCCGAGCGACGCCATTGCGCTCGCGCTGCGAACCAATGCGCCGATCTACGTGAGCAGCGACGTTCTCAAACAGCGAAGCGGGGGAAAGCTCGACGCCTGGCTGGAAAAGCTGGATTTGAAGCAGTTCGGGAAGCATGAAGTCTAGAGGCTGGAAGGAGACGGTGCAATGAAGACGTATTTGGCGAAGCCGGCGGAAGTGCAGCGCAAGTGGTACCTGGTCGATGCCGACGGAAAAACGCTCGGACGTTTGGCGGCCCGGGTGGCCATCCTGCTCCGTGGAAAGCACAAGGTGACGTTCACCCCCCACGTGGACACTGGCGATCACGTCGTCATCATCAACGCCGAGAAGGTTCATCTGACCGGCTCCAAGTTCAAGACGAAGACGTACACGCACCACACTCAATACCCGGGGGGACTCAAGAGCATCTCCGCCGAGCACCTTCATGCGAAGAACCCGACCGAGCTTCTCTCGAGAGCCATCAAAGGGATGCTGCCCAAGAACCCTTTGGGCAAACAAATGGCGCGCAAGCTGAAGGTGTATGCGGGGACGGAACACCCCCACCAGGCACAACGTCCCGAACCGATCACGTTGTAACGCAGGACGTTCTTCGGTGCGCCCTCTGCCGAGGGCCGCTCAGTGAAGACCAGGCAAGGAGGAGACAGAGCAGATGCCAGCAGCGACCAATTATGCGACGGGCAAGCGGAAGTATGCGATCGCACGAGCATGGATTTCGGCCGGGACCGGCGATGTCACCATCAACGACAGGCCGTTACAGGATTACTTTCCGCGCCCCACGTTGAGAACTACCGTGCTCTCTCCTCTCGAGGTGACCGGTATGGCCGGCAAATGCACCGTGCTGGCGACCCTATCGGGCGGAGGTACGACCGGCCAAGCAGGCGCCTTACGCCATGCGATCGCCCGGGCACTGGTCACGATGAATCCCGCGTTTCGCGAGACGCTCAAGAAGGAAGGCTTTCTGACCCGCGATTCGCGCGTCAAGGAGCGCAAGAAGTACGGCCAGAAAGGCGCCAGAAAGCGCTTCCAGTATTCCAAGCGCTAAGGGCCGCAGCACTCCGTAAGAAGGAAGGCCTGCGCGGCCTTCCTTTTTTTTGTCCGATGCGTTCGTTTCATTGAGAGGCGACAGATGGGCACCAGCGGCTCGGTGAAAGTCGCCGTCCTGGGCGCGAGTGGTTACACCGGCGGTGAGCTCCTTCGGCTGATCGCCGGACATCCTCACCTGGAGGTCACCGCCGTCGCGGCTGAGAAGTCGGCAGGATCGGCCCTTGCCTCGGTCTTCCCGTACCTCGCCGATGTCTTGCCTCCTCTCACGCTGGAGCCCGTCGATCTCGAGGCCATCGGCAGGCGTGCGGACGTCGTCTTTCTAGCACTTCCGCATACTAAGTCCCTTGCTCCGGTCGCCGCTTACGTCCGTGCCGGCAAAACCGTCGTCGATTTGAGCGCCGACTACCGATTGAAGAGCGCGGCCGACTACGAGCGTTGGTATGGAGTGTCGCATCCGCATCCCGAGCTTTTGAAAGAGGCGGTGTATGGACTACCCGAGCTCTACCGTGAGCAAATCCGGAAGGCGCGTCTGGTCGCATCACCCGGCTGTTATCCCACGGCGGCCGTCTTGCAATTGGCCCCGCTTGCCGCCGGCGGCTTGATCGAGCCGGGTTCGATCGTCATCGACGCAAAATCCGGGGTATCGGGAGCCGGCCGCAGCCCCGCCTTGCCGTACCACTTCCCCGAAGCCCACGAATCGCTCGAAGCCTACAAGATCGGACAGCACCGCCACGTTCCCGAAATCGAGCAAGAGCTCGCCTTGCTGTTCTCTCTCCATGATGGTGGAGTTCGAGCCGAGGCGCCGGGCGCCCAGGTCGTCTTCACACCTCACCTCGTCCCGATGAACCGAGGCATTCTCAGCACCGCTTACTGCCGCCCCCGCAGGCCTCTCGACGTGGACGGACTACGATCGCTGTATCGGGACTTCTACAAAGGCGAGCGCTTCATCCGGTTCCAGGATACCGATGGAGCCACCCCGAATCCTCGATACGTACGGGGCGCCAACTTCTGCGACCTCGGCGTCTTCGCCGACCGCCGCACGGGATGGGTCGTGACCGTCGCCGCCCTCGACAACCTCATCAAGGGAGCCGCCGGTCAGGCGGTGCAGGCCATGAATCTGATGCTCGGCTTTCCCGAGGACATGGGCTTGACCGGGGCCGGTGTGTTCCCGTGATCGCACTCGTCTCTTCTCCTGGTGTCCCGCCATGGCCAACGCCCTGACCATTCGGGGCGGCGTAACCGCCCCTCAGGGATTTTTGGCGGCCGGCGTCCATTGCGGGATCAAAAAACCCGGTCTCCTCGATCTGGCCGTGATCGTCTCGACGGCTTCCGGCCCCGTCGCCGGCGTCTTCACCACCAACCGGCTGCCTGCGGCCCCGGTTCAACTGGATCGCGCTCACCTCCGCCACGGCATCGGGCAGGCGATCATCGTCAACAGTGGGAACGCCAACGCTTGCACCGGGGCGCAGGGCCTTGCCGATGCGGAGGAAATGGCGACGCTGGTCGCCCGCCGGCTGAACCTGCCGGTGCAAACGGTCTTCGTCGGTTCCACGGGCGTGATCGGTCAATCCCTCCCCATGGACCGGATCAGACGCGGCATCCCTTTGGTCTTGATGAGGGCCCGGCGGAGCGGGGGCCGTGAGGCGGCGAAAGCGATCATGACCACCGACCTCCGGCCCAAGGAAATCGCCGTAGCGGCGAGGATCGCCGGAAAGACCATCACCGTGGGCGGGATGGCGAAGGGGTCGGGGATGATTCATCCCGACATGGCGACCATGCTCGCATACATCACCACCGACGCCCACATCGAGCGGGAGGTCCTTCAGCGCGCGCTCCGCAGCGCCGTCGACCGCTCGTTCAATTGCATTTCCGTCGATGGAGACACCAGCACCAACGACACGGTCCTCTGCCTCGCCAACGGCCGTGCGGGCAATCCCGTCATCCAGCCTGACTCTCCCGACGCCGCGATATTCCAGCGGCTCCTTGACCGGGTCTGCTTCACGCTCGCCATGAAGGTGTGCCGGGACGGGGAAGGCGTCACCAAGGTCGTGGAAATTCGTGTCACCGGCGCCAAGACGGTTGCGGACGCCAAGCAAGCCGCCAACACCATTGCGACTTCGAGCCTCGTCAAGACCGCGCTCTTCGGGGAAGATGCCAACTGGGGGCGGGTGATCGCCGCCTTGGGGCGGTCCGGCGTCCCGCTCGATCCGCAACGCATCGGCTTGCGTTTCGGCGAGACCGCGATCGTCAAGGACGGCGTCGGTCTCGGCCCGAGCGCCGAACGGCGGATCAGCCGGATCGTACGGCGCAAGGAATTCCCCATCACCGTAGACCTGGGAGAAGGTTCGGCCGAGGCCCGGGTCTGGACGACAGACCTCTCCTATGACTACGTCAAGATCAACGCGTCCTACCGATCGTAGCCGGCAGGATGGCGGGGTCATGCCCTGTTCTTTGCTTGCAATGGATGGACGGCTATGTTAGCGTTTCAAGGCTTTACGGTGGATCGTTTCTACAACCGGCCTGCGTTCAGCGGGCTTCTTATCCAAATTCACATTGGCGTGTAGGCGCGCCACGTAGCTTGGGAATAAGGGGTCAGACCTCTCGTCCGCCTTGCGCGGATGCTCCGCAAGCACGGAAGGAGGTGACGGCATGATCACGATTCGGGAATTACTGGAAGCGGGCGTCCACTTCGGACATCAGACGAACCGCTGGAACCCCAAGATGAAGCGTTTCATTTTCGGGGAACGCAATGGGATCTATATCATCGATCTGCAGCAAACGGTGGAGCGCTTCCAGGCCGCGTATGACTTTGTCCGCGACACGGTCGCATCCGGAGAGTCGGTGCTGTTCGTCGGCACCAAGCGCCAGGCGGTGGACATCATCGAGGAAGAGGCGAAGCGGGCCAAGCAGTTCTATGTGAATCAGCGGTGGCTCGGCGGCATGTTGACGAATTTTCAAACGATCCGCCGCAGCATCGAGAAGCTCAAGAAGTTTGAGTCAGCCTTGACCGACGGCACGCACGAGCGGTTGACCAAGAAAGAGGTCAACCAAATGGAAAAGGAACGGCTCAAGCTGGAGAAGAGCCTGAGCGGAATCAAGAACATGACGCGCCTCCCCGGGTGCGTTTTCGTCTTGGACACCCGCGTCGAGCGCATCGCCGTGCAGGAAGCCAACCGCCTCAGCATTCCCGTCGTGGCCATCGTCGACACCAACTGCGATCCGGATGGCATCGACTTCCCGATTCCCGGCAACGACGATGCGATCCGTTCCATCAAGCTGATTGCCTCCCGCATCGCGGACGCCTGCATCGAAGGGGCGCATCTGCGGGCACAGCAGGAGGAGCGCGAGAAGACCGAGGCGCTTCCCGTCGCTGACATGCGGGTCGCTCCCCGCGGAGCCGTCGAGAGCGTCCCCGCAACCGCATAGGCCAACGTCCATTTTCGTCCAGAGAGGAGACCGATCGGCATGGCAGGCAACAGCACACTCGTCAAGGAGCTTCGTGAAAAGACCGGGGCCGGCATTCTGGACTGTCAGAATGCCCTGAAGGAATCGGGGAACGATCTCGAGAAGGCCGTCGAACACCTCCGCCAGAAAGGGCTTGCGACCGCCCAGAAAAAGGCGGGTCGGGAAACCAATGAGGGCATGATCGCGGCGTACATCCACCCCGGCAGCCGTATCGGCGTGCTCGTCGAGGTGAATTGCGAAACGGATTTCGTCGCCCGCAACGACGAGTTCCAAGCGTTCGTCAAAGACCTGGCCCTGCAGATCGCAGCCTCGAGTCCCTCGTACGTGAAGCGCGAGGACATTCCCCCCGCCGTCATCGAGAAGGAAAAGGCCATCTATCAGGCGCAGGCGAAGGAGATGGGCAAACCCGAAGCCGCGTGGCCCAAGATCATCGAGGGGAAGCTGGAGAAGTTCTATCAAGAGAGCTGCTTGTTGGAGCAGGTCTTCATCAAGGATCCGACCGTCACGATCAAGGACCTGCTGACGCAGAAGATCGCTAAGATCGGTGAGAACATCAGCATCCGTCGCTTTACACGGTATCAATTAGGGCTGGAATGACCGCTGCCAAGTACCAGCGGATCCTCCTGAAGATCAGCGGTGAGCTGCTCGCGGGGGACCAGGGCTACGGTATCCATCCCAAAATCCTCGACGACGTCGCCAACGAGATCAAATCCGTGGTGGATCTCGGTGTCGAAGTCGCCATTGTGATTGGGGGCGGCAACATTTTCCGTGGGATTGCGGCCAGCGCGAACGGCATGGAACGGGCCTCGGCCGATTACATGGGCATGCTCGCTACCGTATTGAACGCCTTGGCGCTGCAGAACGCGCTCGAGAAGAAAGGGGTCCACACGCGCGTGCAATCCGCCATTGAAATGCGGCAGCTAGCCGAGGGCTACATCCGTCGCCGGGCGATTCGGCACCTCGAGAAGAAGCGGGTGGTGATCTTTGCGGCGGGCACCGGCAATCCTTATTTCTCCACCGATACGGCGGCCGTCCTCCGCGCCATGGAAATCGGCGCGGCGGTGATCATGAAAGGGACCAAGGTCGATGGGATTTACGAAGCCGACCCGGTCACGCATCCGACGGCGAAGAAGTTCAACGAGCTCCCGTTCTTATCCGTGCTCAACCAGAATCTGAAGGTGATGGACTCGACCGCCATCACGCTCTGTATGGACAACGATCTGCCGTTGATCGTGTTCAACATGAAAGAACCGGGCAATCTGCTCCGGGTCGTCCAGGGAGACCCGATCGGCACGCTCGTGACCACGGGCAGGTCCTGACGGAGCCCCCATGCCGAATGCCATCAAGCACAAGGCCGCGGAGCGGATGGAGGCCGCGATCGACCATCTCAAACGGGAACTGGGCGGGCTGCGAACCGGACGGGCCTCGGTTGCCCTTCTCGACGGCATCAAGGTCGATTACTACGGGACCTTGACGCCCCTCAAACAGGTGGCGACCGTCTCCGTCCCGGAAAGCCGGCTGCTGACCGTCCAGCCGTGGGAGCCGCAGTTGATCCGGGAGATCGAGAAGGCGATCCTCGCCTCCGGGCTTGGACTCACGCCGGCCAACGACGGAAAGATCATTCGTATTCCCGTCCCGCCCTTGACCGAAGAGCGCCGCAAGGACCTCATCAAGCTCTGCAAGAAGCACGGAGAAGAGACGAGGATCGCGCTGCGCAATATCCGGCGCGAAAGCAATGACGAATTCAAGCATCTCCACAAAGAGTCCAAGCTCTCGGAGGACGAGCTTCGCAAAGCGGAAAACGAGATCCAGAAACTCACCGATCAGTACGTGCAGAAGGTCGATCAGATTCTGAAGAAGAAGGAGGAGGAGATTCTCGAAATCTAATCGCCGCTTGCCCTCCGCGACACCCACGCATAGCGGTCCCCCGGACCCTCCGTCCTCGACGCTCGCGGTCGTCGACCTCGACGCCTTGGCGCACAATCTCCGTTACCTCCGCCGCTGTATTCCGGACTCCTGTGAGATTCTCGCCGTCGTCAAAGCCGACGCCTACGGCCACGGGGCGGTCCGCGTCACCCAAGCGCTCCGTACGCTCGGGGTGCACCGTTTCGGCGTGGCGACGCTGGAGGAGGGATTGACTTTACGCCGGGCCGGGATCGAGGAGCCGGTGCTCGTGATGGGCGCGCTGCTCCCCGAACAATGTGCCGACGCCGTGGCGCACGGGCTCACCCCGATCGTCCACCATCCCGACATCGCGGATCATCTGGCCAAGGCCGTGCCAGCCGCCTTCGCCCCCTACCCGGTGCATCTGAAGCACGAGACCGGGATGGGGCGATTGGGCCTGTCCGGTGACGAGATCCTGGCGCTCCTGCGAGCCCCGATCTTCCAGGATCGTCTTCGTGCCGAAGGTCTGATGACGCACCTGGCGGACGCCGATAATGCCGACCCCTCGTTCACCCATGATCAAGTCCACCGATTCCGAGTGCTCCTCGATCGGGTCAAAGCGGCGGGCTTCGCCGTCCCGCTCGTGCACGCGGCCAACAGCGCCGCCATCCTGTTCCACCCGTTCGCGCATTTCAACGTGGTGCGACCCGGCCTCATGCTCTACGGGTATCACACCGCCGCGCATGCGCGGGATGCCGTTGACCTGAGACCCGTCTTGAGCCTTTCGGCGAAGGTCGTTCAGGTGCGGACGCTCGCCGCCGGCGACAGCGTCAGTTACAACCGTCAATTCATCGCACCCCGTCCCAGTCGCATTGCCGTGTTGCCCATCGGCTATGCGGACGGCTACAGCCGTCTCCTCTCGAATCGCGGCGCCGTGCTCATTCGCGGCCGGCGCGCTCCCATCGTGGGCCGCGTCTGCATGGACATGACGATGGTGGATGTCACCGGCATCCCGAACGTCATCCCCGGCGATGAGGCCGTCCTCATCGGGCAGCAGGGAGGGTTGCGGATCACCGCGGCGCACCTGGCCGCCTGGTCTCAGACGATTCCATACGAAGTCCTCTGTGCGATCGGGCCTCGTGTGCACCGCGTCTATCGCTCGTGACGGGCCAGGCGCTCGGCAGCCGACTTTGTTCGAGCCCCCTGGTCGCTTATAATGCACCGACGAGACGGCTTCGAGGCGAGTATGATCCGACCGTCGTGGCACGTTCAGCATCGACTGCTTGACGGCCTCCTGGTCGTCCAGGAATTCACCCTCCTGACCGGCCGTGCCTTGGCCGGCCTCGCCGCGTTTCGCCGCTATCTCCCCGAGATCGTCCTTCAAATCGACCGCATCGGCGTCGGCTCCTTGTTCATCGTCGTCTTGACCGGCCTGTTCACCGGCATGGTGCTGGCGCTCCAAGGGGCCATCCAGTTGGAACCCTACGGCGCGACGATTTACGTCTCCCGCCTGATCAGTACGTCGGTCGTCCGAGAGCTCGGGCCGGTGCTCGCGGCCTTGATGATCGCCGGCCGCGTCGGCACCGGTATCGCTTCGGAGATCGCCTCGATGCAGGTCACCGAGCAGATCGACGCGCTGCGTGCAGAAGGCACCGACCCGATCCAAAAACTCGTCACCACCCGCCTCGTCGCCTGCGTCACGATGATTCCGGTGCTGACCGTCCTGACGGACGGCATTGCGATGGTCGGCGGTTGGCTCATCGCCGCAACCACGCTCAGCATCAATTCCTACTTCTACTGGACGTGGGCCTTGGAAGCGCTCCACGTGGAAGACCTCGTGCTCGGCCTCATCAAGCCCGCCGTCTTCGGGTTCCTCATCGCCATGGTCGGTTGCTATTCGGGGTTCCACACACCAGGCGGCACGGTCGGCGTCGGGATTTCCACGACCCAGTCGATGGTGTCCTCGTCGATTCTCGTGCTCGGCGCGAATCTCTTGTTGACCAAACTGTCCATGGCCTTCTGAACGCCATGCTTCGGCTCGAACACGTATCCTTGACCCTCGGGGAACGGGAAGTGCTGCACGACATCTCCTTCGATGTGCGACCCGGGGAGACGAAGGTCATCTTGGGCGCGAGCGGATCGGGAAAGACGACGATTTTGAAGTTGTTGCTTCGCCTCTATACGCCCGACCGCGGAGCGATTCGGGTGCGCGGCCGGGACATCGTGGGGCTCGACGAACGCACGCTCGCCTCTTACCGCCGTCAGATGGCCATGGTCTTCCAGAGCGCCGCGCTCTTCGACTCCCTGACCGTCCGCGAGAACGTCGGGTACCGCTTGTGGGAGCATGGGACGCTGCCAGACGCCGAGATCGAACGAATTGTGGAGGAGAGCCTGCGCTTCGTCGCGCTCGAGGATACGCTGGACAAGATGCCGGCGGAGTTGAGCGGCGGCATGAAGAAGCGCGTCGGCATCGCGCGGGCGCTCGCCAGCGGCGCCGAGATTCTCCTCTACGATGAGCCGACCGCCGGACTCGATCCGATCAATACGTGCCTGATCAGCCGGCTGATCCTCAAGCTCAAAGCCAAGCGGATCACTCAGGTCGTCGTCACCCATGACCTGGAGACGGCGTACCGCGTCGCGGATCGCCTGATCCTGATCGACAAGGGCCGGGCCGTCTTTGAGGGAACCGCTCAAGAGTTGCAGGCGTCGCCCCTGCCGGCGGTCCGCGGATTCGTCGATCCCGGGAGTCTTTTCCCTGACGACGACCGGCCGGAGGCGGCTCTGCGGCCGCCCCACGTCCCAGCCTGATGGAGGCCCGAATGCCGCGCACCGAGCAGATTCGATGGTCGCAGGTGAAGATCGGTCTCGTCGTTTCCGTGGCGCTCGTAATGCTCACCCTCGCCATCATGAACATGAACCACGGGCTCGCCCTCCTCACGCGCCAGGTGGAGCTGCAGGCCGTCGTCAGCCATACTCAGGGCTTGAAGGTCGGCGGACCGGTCCGGATGAACGGCGTCGACATCGGGAACGTCCGCGACATCGATCTGACCCACGATTCGGATGCGGTCCGCATCGTCTTCACGGTCAAGCCGTCCGCGCTCGCACACTTGCGTGAAGATGCGTCCGTTCGCATCCGGGCGCTCGGTCTCCTGGGGGACAAGTTCCTGGATCTCTCGCCGGGAACGCCTTCCCGACCTCCGCTTCAACCCGGGCAGACGCTTTCGGGCCAGGGCGACGCGGACGTCACCACGCTGGCGTCCGGAGCGGGCGCCACGCTGGACCGGCTGGACACCGCCATCGCGGAGCTTCAGCGGATCCTGGCGGGCATCAGTGCAGGCCAAGGGACGGCCGGGAAGCTGGTCAGCGACCCGGAGCTGTATGACCGCTCGCAACGTCTCCTCGAAAAACTGGAAACCGCCTCGGACAAGGGTCTCGGTCTGCTTGGCAAGGTGGAACGGGGCGAGGGGACGGTCGGCAAGCTGGTCACCGATCCGGAGTTTTACAACCGGGCAAACCGGGCCTTGAACGACGTGATCCAACTCGCGGGGCGCCTCAATGCACGCGACGGCACACTCGTCAAGCTCTCGGATCCCACACTCTATCGTAGATTGGACGACCTCACGTCACGAGGCGAGCAGCTGCTGAACAGGATCCAGCGCGGGGAAGGCACGATCGGTAAGCTGGTCACCGAGGAAGAGCTGTACGCGCGGGCCGACAAGCTCTTGACCGACCTCGAGCAATTGGTGGCCGACGTCAAGCAACATCCGACCCGGTACTTCAAGTTTTCGCTGTTTTGATGAGCCCGCGGACAAAGCCGGCTCTCCGACCATCATGATCGGCACGGTGCGTGCGCGCCCAACTAGCCGAGTCGCCGCGCGTCAGGTCTTCAATTTCCGCTTCAACCGCTTCTCGACGCTGGCCGTCTTCTCCGAAAGCCGGCCGCGATGGCCCTTGCGGTAGTCGATCTTGATGGTGCACGAGATGCGATTGCAGTCTTTCTTCATCCGCTCGTAGCACCGGCGCACCACCTCCATCACCTCGTTCCACTCCCCTTCCAGCACCGTCCCCATGGGATTCAGGCGGTAGGGCACGCCGCTTTTGTCGATGATGTCCAAGGACCGCGCGACGTATTTGCCGACGCTTTCACCCTTCCCCAACGGGGACATGCTGAACTCCAACAAGACCATGCCGCCTCCTCTGTTGCTTCGCCGCTACGTGGAGCTTTTCTTCGCGTCGATCCAGCCTTGGGGATAGGTCACCGTCGCGGCCAACTTGAACCCCTCGACCGCCTCCCGCAACTGGGCCCGCCGCTTCTCGGCATCGACTTCATGAGCCAACATCTGCTCGCGAAGCGTCTTCAGCCACTCTAAGAACGCCGCAAACTCGTCATCGAACACGGCCTCCAAATCCTGACGCAACCGGCTCGCGAGCGCCGGCGCGGCGCCGCTCGTGCTCACCGCAACCCGCAGATGGCCGCGGCTGACCAATGCCGGCATCATGCAGGTCGAGAGCTCCGGTTGGTCCGTCGAGCACAACAGGAAACGCTCCTTTTTGGCCAGCTCGTACAACGACCGGTTATAGTCCGTGTCGCTCTTGACCGTGTTGATGACGAGCAGGACGCCGTCGGCGTCGCTCGCACGGAACGTTCGCACCCGGTGAATGATCTTCCCGGACGCAGCCAGCCTTCGCAGCGGATCATTGAGCGTGGGATGGATGACGGTCACTTTTGCACCGGCTTCCAGCAGCCGCTGCACCTTGTCAGCCGCCTCCTCGTCTCCCCCGAGGACCAGACAGGACCTCCCTTTTACATCCAGCGACAGTTGAAACCCAGGATTCGTCGTCATCGTGCGCCCCTCCCTAGCGGGCCGTATCATACAGCAGGCGGATTTTACCCGTAAACGTTCTTTCCCAATCGGTCCCACAACCCGGTATAATGCGCGCCGCGGCGATCCAAGAGCGACCGACTGAACAAGAGGCCCCATGGCACAGGACGCGATACGAACGATCGGGATGGCGGGAGGAATCATCGCGCTGGCGGGACTGGCCGCCTGGTTGGGGCTTGCGCACAGTTGCGAGAAGCCGACCGGCGGCGGCGTGATCGCAGGGCACGTGAGCATCTCTCCGGACCTCGCGCAGCGCGTCTCTCCCAGCGATGTGCTGTTCGTGATCGTCAGGCGACCCGGCGGGATGCCGCGGCCGCTCGCCGTCAAGCGAGTCGACCAGCCACAGTTCCCCGTCGCCTTTGAGATTACGAACAAGGACGTCATGGTCGAAGGATCCGAGCTTCGCGGCATGGTGGATGTACTGGCTCGAATCGACAAGGACGGAGTGGCTGGGCCGCCGCAACCCGGGGACATGGAGGGACGTTACGCGAAGAATCCGACATTGCCGGGCGCGAGGGACATCGAAATCGTGATCGATAAGGCGTACTAGCCGGACACCGGCGAGGGGAAGCGCGAGAGGTGGGGCGAGGCTGAGCTCACGGGCGAAGCGGGGTCGGACGATCGATGCCGGGAGGGTTGCAGTCGAGGCGACACCCCCTCGATTTTCCCGGTTGTGCCTTCACCCGTCTGCAGGATCCGCATCCAGCTCCATGTTCCAATACAAATAGTCCCGCCAGCTCTCCGGAGCATTTCGAATTCCGATCGTAATTGTAATCACCGGATTCCATCGCGGCTTGACCGGCTTTCGTGCGAGCCGCATCCCGGCCTCTTCAGGCGTCCGGCCGCTCTTGCGATTGTTGCACCGCCAGCATGCGGTCACGATGTTCTCCCACGTTTTCTTCCCGCCCTTGGCAATCGGGACGACATGGTCGAAGGTGAGGTCTTCGGTCCTGAATTTGACCTTGCAGTACTGACAGGTATAGCCGTCCCTGGTAAAGATGTTGATGCGGGAAAACTTGACCGCCCGATGGCTGTCCTTGAGCTTCACCATCTTGAGCAGACGCATGACGGCAGGCAGCTTGAAGGAAATCGACACCCCATGAATTTCGCGATCGTAGACCTCCAACACCTCGACTTTTCCCTGCCACAGGAGGGTAATGGCCTTTTGCCAGTGTAGGACACGGAGGGGCTCATAGGTCGCATTCAGCAAGAGTGTCAGCTCCATAACCTCCCCTGTTGGTCAAGGTGGTACGAGGGACGATCAGGCTCCCGTACATATGCCACGTTTTCCTCATAAAATCAACCCCTTGAGATTGCCGACCCGATTCCAACGACTTGCGTGCCCATCCGTGATTCGGTAGACTGGCCGCTTTCCTTGTCCTTGGCCGCCATGCCGTCCGTTGCAGTCGCCAAACTCAGCGACGTTCCACCGGGATCGTGTCTCACGGTCGAAGCTCGTGGCATGGGTCTCGTCCTCTGCAACCTGGACGGCTCCCTCTACGCGGTCGACAATACCTGTCCCCATGCCGGTGGGCCGTTGGGCGAGGGCATATTCAAGGGCCCGTACCTCGAGTGTCCTTGGCACGGATGGCGGTACGATGTCCGGACGGGAGAGCGTCCGGAAAACCCCGAGATCACAGTCGCGTGCTATCCCATCCGCGTCATCGAGGGTGTCGTTTACGTGGAGCTGCCGGACGAGTCGTAGGATCCCGACATGAGCGGCGGCTCCGTCCCCAACCATCCAACCTGTTTCACCAAAGAGGGGCGTGCGGTCAAAGGAAGGTGATCGGTCGATCGCTGCTCGCTTGCTGTGGGATCACGAGACCGAGCGGAGAGGAGGAGCGAATCGATTCACGGGTGCGAGAGCTAGGTCATGCCTTGAGCCGGCCCCTCATCCAACGGCATCACACTCGTCGCCGCCAACGTCAGCGGCGTGATGTCGCGCTTGGCGACATCCACGCGCCAGAGGTAATTGCGCTCGAACCATCCGACCGCCGCCTGCTCTCGCAACGACACCCCGACCAGATAGATCCCCGGCGCCTCTTGCTCCACCCGCCACTCTCCGAGTCGAACTCCTTGCCCACGATCCGCGAGCGACTTCGCCCGATCGGTGATGGCCTGACGAATGGTCGGCGCCTGTTGGGCCCGATGGGTTTGAACCAACGCCATGGCCTCGGCGGCCAAAGGATCGGCCATGGGATTGACCGAGGGCTCGCGGATCCAGAGATACACGCCGCCGGCGATCAGCAAGAGCACAAAGACCCCGTAATGGAGGACTTTCGCCCAGGGGAAGGAATGGATCTCGGAGGATGTCACGACAACTGAATCGATCAGCCGGGACGATGGCGGTGTCGAGCCCTCTTGGGTGCATGCAGCATAACGTCCGCTTGGAAACCAAGTCAACGGACTGCTGCGGCGGCTTGACAATGCAGCGCGCGCCTATGGTACAAGTAACGGCCTCGCAACACCCCGAACGTTCGTTGGAACCATGAAGTTCTTTTTTTACGCCGACAATCTGAATCCCACGCAGTTGAAGCGACGGGCCCCCGAGCACAAAGTTCTGGGGAAAGCCTATCTACCCGACCACACCATTCACTTCTGCCGCTGGTCGTCGCAATGGCGCGGCGGGCTGGCCAGCGTGACTCCGTCCCCTGGCGAGCGCGTCTGGGGGATCATCGCCGACGTCACGGACGAAGACGCCAAGCTGCTCGATACGTTCGAGGAAGAAGTGCCGCCCAATGCCTTCCGTCAGGTTCAGGTGACCGTCATGACGGAACAAGGGGATAAAGAGCTGGTCACAACGCACATCGCCACCCCGATCGGCAAGTTCAAGCCAAAAGAGCATTACCTCGATTGGGTCACCAAGGGAGTCAAGCACTGGAAGCTGCCGGATGAATGCGTCGCCATGTGGGAATCGTTCCGGCCGAAGTAACGCCGTACGCCGTTCAGCGTGCCGGTCCATGAGCTATCCCGCACCGAGTAGAGTCCGGACAACCAAGGAGCGTGCATGCCGAAACCGAAGTATCACATCCTCGTCTGCACCAACTCTCGACCGCCGGGCCACCCCAAGCCTTCGTGCGGGGCGGCCGGCTCATCGAACCTGCTCATGGCCTTCAACATGGGCTTGATGGAACGCGGCTATCCGCCCGGCCAAGTCCTCGTCACCGCGTCGGGGTGCTTGGGCCCGTGTGAAGCCGGCCCGACGGTCGTCGTCTATCCGGACGCCACCTGGTATGCCCAGGTCAAGGAAGCCGACGTCGCGGCGATTCTCGATGAGCACATCGGCAAAGGCACTCCCGTCGAACGACTCAAGCCGAACTCCGTGTGGGGATAAGGTGCCCTCTTCGGAACCGTCTTCACACGGACATCGCGCTCACGAAGAGCACAAGGCCCAAGCACCTCGGACCGTGGGCTGCGCCGTAATCACGTGCAGCGACACCCGGTCCGCGGACACCGATACCAGCGGCCAGCTCATCCTGCGCGTGTTGAAGGAACACGGCCACCAGGTGATCCGCTATCACATGGTGAAGGACGAGCCCAGCGAGATTCGAGGGCTGATCGAATCCTCGGCCGCCGACTCAGCGGTGCACGCGATCATCATCAACGGCGGGACGGGGATCTCGAAGCGGGATTCGACGTTCGAGGCGGTGGACGCGATGCTGGAGAAGCGCCTCGTCGGGTTCGGCGAGCTCTTCCGGTACCTCACCTACGTGGACATTGGATCGGCGGCGATCATGACGCGGGCGACCGCCGGCGTCTTCCGCGGCAAGATCATTTTTTCCACGCCCGGCTCCGAATCGGCCGTTCGCCTGGCCATGGAAAAGCTCATCATCCCCGAGCTTCCCCACATCGTCCAGCAACTCACAAAGCAAGGTTGAACTCAGGTTGAGGTGGAGGGGGAATCCCAAACCTTCAATCCATCCATCCGCGCTTAACCTCAGCCTCAACCTCAACCTGCGGCTAGTCCTGCGCGATCTTCGGCTCCGACACCCGCTTGAAATACACCAGCAGATCTCGGACGGACACGACGCCGACGAGTTTGCCGTGTTCGGTGACCCCGAGATGGCGAACCCCAAGATCCCCCATCATGTCGTGTGCGTCTTGGACGGTGCGCATCGACTCAATCGTGGCCACGGGACTCGTCATGATCGACTCTACCGCCATCTTCGTCAAATCCGATCCATTGGCCACCGCCCGGCGCACCACGTCGGTGTCGGTGATGATGCCCACGATGCTGCCGGCGCGCTCGACGAGGAGTGAGCCCACGCGCTCATCGCGCATGCGGCCCGCCGCATCTTTCACCGACACGTCCGACGTGATCGTTTTCAATTCTCTGCGCATGACTTGGGCAACGGTAGACATTCTTCCTCCTTCCGGTCACTATAGGCTGCGCTCTTCGAACTCGTTCTCGTGTTGGCGGCGAAGCTGATCGCTTCTCTCAATACCGCAAGGTCCCTTCGATGATCATCAGCGCCTGTCCGCCGACCTTCACCGACTGAATCACATCGTCCTCCGATTCGACCTCGATCGAGATCCGGGACGGACGATCGACTTCATAGCCCTGCTCGGCGATGATCTCCGTGACCGGTCGCACCTCCACGATGCCGTTCTGCACGAGGTAGGCGCCGAGCGCCCCGCTCGCGCTGCCGGTCGCCGGGTCTTCCGCCACCCCGATCGGGGAGGCAAACATACGGGTGTGGACGGTCGAGGCTTCTTCGACGGTGATCGTCGTGAACACCATGATGCCGTTCGCACCGTGGCGGGCGCACAGATCATTGATCGCCATCGAGTTGGGCACGATCGACTTCACCGCCGTCAGGCTTCGGACCGGGACGATCAACACCGGCAAGCCCGTCGAGACGACTTGCACGGGGTACTTGGTCGCCGTGATCGCTCCCTTCGACAGCCCCAACGCATTCGCGATCTCGTAGATGTCCTCCACCGCGTCCACGGGCTCGAGGAACTCCGGCTTCGGCTGCGACATCACCACCCGGGAGATCGCGCCGTGACGCAGGTGCAGCTCGACGGGAAACAGGCCGATGTTGCATTCGTAGAGGACGCGCGTCAGCGGCTCCTGGAGCGGCAACCGCTTCAATTGTCCCAGCACGTAAAAAGCGCCGATGACCGGGTGCCCCGCGAAGGGAATTTCCTGAGTCGGGGTAAAGATGCGGATCTTGACGGCGGCGGCGGGCTCGGCCGGCGGCAGGATGAACACGGTCTCCGAGAGGTTCATCTCTCGGGCGATCTGCTGCAACTCCTGGTCGGTCAACTCCTGGGCGTCGGGGATGACGGCGACCGGGTTGCCGCCGAAGGGCAAGTTCGTGAAGACATCGGCCTGGTAGAACTTGAGAACGCGCCGCTCGCCATCCATCACGCGGGTACTCTAGGTCACCGCACACAGCAGGTCAAGGCTGCCATCGAATCGTGTCGGCGCTACGCCGGAAGGGGAAGGGCCTCATAGGATTGCGTCAAGGGATTGCGAACGTAGTCCTCGATGTAGGTCTTGAGCAGCCCGTTCCGGTACAACCGTTGATTCGCGAAATTCGTGTCGATACGGTGCAGCACTCGAACCTTGACCCCGGTCTTCTTCATGAAGTCCGTGAGCGTGACTCCGGCGATATCGGTGTACGGCCCCCGCCCGGACTGCATCACGCATTTGGGAATGTGGATCATCTTCTGGCCGCGCAGCACGCGTGCGATGTCGTCGAAGGTCAGCAGCACGGTGCAGTCCGAGTCACCGCCCAGCGTCGCGTTCGGCACCATGAGATACTTCGCCCGGTTCTTGCGATACAAGCTCAGAATCTTGTACACGCTGCGGGCCATCACGACCGTGTCCCTCTTGTCCAGCTCCAGGGCGTCGAAGAGGCTCACGATTCGTCGCCGGTTGAGGAACGCGGTGATGTAGGCCTCGGTATGGACCGTCTGGAGATTCGGAAGCCCGGCATCGTAGACACGCTGGGCCTCCTCCGCCAGGTACCGGCGCCCCTGTCGCATGAGCGCGGCCGTCTCGTCCTTGAGCCCGCGGACCGGCGTGAGGCACCCCATCCACAAGACGCAGCGCTGGTTGATCCGCGAGATCGCGATGGCATCGTCGGACATGGTATGGCTGTCGAAGGCGTAGAAATTCGCCGACGAGACGGCCGGGCCGTCGAGCACCTTCATCACGTGCTTCACGGCCGGGGCGTGCGGCATGAGCTGCTGGCGGTACCGTCCGAGCGTGATCACGGAGAGCTCGAAATTGATCCGCCCCGGATATTGGGCCGCCAATTGATGGATCTTGGGGACGTGGACGAACCCGACCGTGAAGAACTGGATGTTCTTGTCCGTGTATTTCAGGAAGTCTTCGACCCATTCCATCGCCTTGGGATGGAGAAAGAGGTCGGTCCATTCCATGTACTCATTGCCGCCCAGGCACCAGAACTGCAGCGGGTCGGTCGGCTTCTTGTTGATGTAGTCGAGGATGAACTTCCAGTCTTCGTCGGTGGTCTTCGGCGGCTCCAGCGTCTCGCGGTAGGAATGATCCAGCTCGTAGCAGAACTCACATTGCACCGGGCACTTTTTCCCGAGGCTCAATGGGATCTTGCCGGCGTCCATCTCGCGCCGCAATACGTCCCGGTAGTCTTTGTGCTGAAAGATCGGCTTCGCCTGGAGAATCGGCAACGGCGCGATGACGGCCATGGCACCTCGTTGACTTGGTGGGTACAGTTTGCCACACTGCCAACGGCCATTGCGAGCCCTTTCACCCGCCTCACGCCTCCGGCATGGGCCAGGACGACATCCAGAAGGCGCTGGACCTCTTCGCGCTGACACCGCCCGTCACGCGCGAGCGGCTCGAGCAGCGGCGTCGCGAGCTGCTCGCGACCTGGCACCCGCACCGCTACGCGAACCTCACGAACAATCCGCGGAAGTACATGCAGATGTACAAGAAAGGCGAAGCGATGACGAAGGACATCCAGGCGGCGTACGAGCGATTGGTGCGCTGGATCGAATCCGGCGGGCGGCGCGACGGGTAATGGACCGTTGGCTGGTCCGGAAATCAGCCTGGAAGGTGCGGTCAGGAGATCCCGTGGCTGACCACGCGGGCCATCGCCGGCTCGCCTTCACGGGATGATTCGGCATCGCCCCTGGCGACCGGCCAGGTGACGAGACCGGACACGCTCTCTCGGGCCGCCTCCCCCGCCTTCCTGGCCGCGTAAATTTGCGGCAGGCGGTTGGTGCCGAACTTCGAGATGTAGAGAAAGACGTGCTCGCGGGCGTTGACACGGACGGCCCACGGCTCGAAATCGTTCTGGTAGAACTCTTCGCACAACTGCATCGCCTCCAGGCAGGTCACCCCGCCGGGCTCATTGAGCGTGTAGTAGTAATCGAGCGGGAGGTCGTACTCCTCCTGCTTGTGGATCGTGATCCCAAACTTCTCAGGATTGCGGACCATGGGGGTATGCCGGTAGGCCACGAAGTAGAACAGCTCGACCGAATGGATGTTCGCCTGATTGTCGAGCAGGAACCGCCGCGTCTCCTCCGCCTCCTCCCGCGTCTCGCCCGGGAATCCGTAGAACGCCATCACGTGATTCCAGATCCCCGCCTCGGCGGCCAGCTTCAAGTTCTTCTCGATGACCGACTTCTTGACGTGCTTGTCCATCAGATTGAGCACGCGCTCGTTCGCCGATTCCATCCCGTAGTAGAGGGTGCAGCAGCCCGACGCTTTCACCGTCCGCCAGATCTCGGGATCGTTCAAACTCTCCTCGAACCGGATCAGCGTGGTCCACTTGATGCCGACGTGCTGATCCACGAGCAGCTGGGTCACCTTCTTGAGCAGCGCCGGGGGATAGGATTCGTCGGCGAACAGGAAATGCTCGGCCCCGTACTTCTCCTTGAGCGCCTTGATCTGCTGGACCACGTGCTGCGCAGTGAGGCCGCGGTACTGATCGAAGTACCCTTGCCCGTGGTCGCAGAACGTGCAGCGGCCCCAATAGCAGCCGCGCGTCGCCAGATAGGGCAGGATGCGGGTCGGGACGAAATAGAGATCGAGCGGGAAGCCGTCGAAGTCGGGAAGCGGGAGCGCCGTCATCTTTTCGGTGTGGATCTCCTGGTTGACCCGGATGTCCTCCCCGTCTCGGTACATCAGGTTCGGGACCGAGGCGATCACCCGCCCTCCCGCCAGCGCATCGAGCAACCAGAGCAGGGCGTGCTCGCCCTCGTACAGAATCGCGGTATCGAACACGTCGGTGAACAAACGCGGGTGTTGCGGGAATTCCTCCTGGAGCCGGGTGATGATGTTCCCGCCGACGGTGATATGGATCTCCGGGAACGCCTGCTTGATCATCCGGCAGAACGTCAACCCTGCGAGCAACTGCATCTGGGTGCCGATCGACACGCCGACGACGTCCGGCCGCGCCTTGCTGATCGCCGGCAGCACCAGTTGCCGGCACACGTCACGATAGACGTTCACCTGCTCATCGTCGAGGCAAGCGAAGACCTCCTTCGACACGCCCGGCCGGTAGCCCAGGTTGCTCTCCATGGGATAGAACACGAGTGAGGCCGGATAGTACGCGGCGGAAATGTACTGCATCACCTCACGGAACGTGTTGAGCGCCCATTCGAGCTTGTCGGCGTCGTAGAAGTCCTCACTGTGCGTGATCCGCTTGGCTTCCATCGCCCGGTCGGCGAGATCGAACACGTCGACCGGCTCCTTGTCCAGGAGCACGGCCTTCTGATCGAGGTCCTGCTCGGTCGCGGCGCCCGCCGCTTCCTTCGCCTCGAGGTCGCGAAGCTGCATGGCCATCCGGGCCTTGGTCCAGACCAAGAACGTATCGCTGAAGAAGAGGTCGTACATCTCGATGTTCACGTCCTTCTGGACGACCTCGTGGCCGTGCTGCCGCAGCACCGCCGTCAAGCTGGGCAGGGCCAGATACGGCGCGGTGGGCACCCACTCCGGAGGAAACAGGAGCATCGTCTTGAGCTTCCGCCCAGATCGGCTCCCCGCTTCGGCCGGCTGGTCGGCATGATCGATGTGGATCAAATCCATGGCGTGCGGAGACCTCGGGACAGGAGTAATTCAGTAATTAGTCATTGAGTAACTGGTCGGGACATCATGAACTGAAACGCGGACTTCTTTACTTAGTCATTCCTGCTTTATCAGGTTACTTCGTTACTCACTTACTCAATTCCTTCTTACTCAGTTCCTTCCTCCTCAACAGACCTTCTCGACGATCGAGCCGACCGGCTCGTCGAAGCGCGGCTTGAACTGCAAGGCCGGCAGGCGGTTCGTCCCAAATCGCGCGACGTACAGGAAGATGTATTCCCGAATGAAGATGCGGAGGTCCCAGCCGGGATAGTGGTGGCGTTCGAACTCTTCGAAGACCTGCTCGGCTTCCTCCACGCTGAGGCCGTCCTTGACCGTGTAATAATAGTCCAGGGCAAGATCCCACTCGGGATTCTTGTATGCCGTGACGCCGAACTTCTCCGGGTTCTTCGCGACCGGCGTGTGGCGGCTCAAATCAAACGTCCCGAAGCCGATCGAGTGGACGAGGTCCTTGTTCTCCTCCAAGAACCGGATCGAGTCGAGCGCGTCCTCCCGTCGTTCGCCGGGGAACCCGAAAAAGCCCATGACGTGGTTCCAGATCCCGACGCGCGACGAGAGCTCCAAGCTCCGGCGGATCACCTCGGTGGTCGTGGCCTTGTCCATGAGCTTCAAGACCCGCTCGTTGCCCGACTCGTACCCGAAGTGAAGGTACCGGCACCCGGAGGCGACCGCATCCTGCCAGACGGCCTCGTCGAGCAAGCTCTTCTCGAAGCGCATGTGCGTGGTCCAGGCAATGCCCATGTCCGTTTCGATCAGCTTGCGCGTCAGCTTGCGGAACAGGGCCGGGGGATAGGACTCATCGGTAAAGTGGAAGTGACGGGTCTGATACTTGTCGCGCAGGGACCGAATCTCGTCGACGATCTGATCGATCTTCTTGGTGCGATACCCGGCGGTGTAGCCCTCTCCGTGATCGCAGAACTCGCACCGGCCCCAGTAACAGCCACGCGTCGCCAGGTACGGCAGCACGCGCTGTGGGACGAAGTATTTCTCCAGCGGCAGGCCGTCGAAATCCGGCGGCGGCAACGCGGCCATGTCTTCCGCATAACTGAGCTCGGAGACGTGGATCCCGGCGGCGTCACGATAGATCACGTTCGGAATCCCGGCAAGGTCGCGGCGGGCGCCGACCGCCTCGACCAACTGAAGGAAGGCGGTCTCTCCTTCATACACGACCGCGCTGTCGAACAGCTCGAAGAGCTCCCGCTTGTCGGGGATGACGTCCCGCAAACGCGTCACGGTGTTCCCCCCGATCGTCACGTGGATGTTCGGAAACTGTTGCTTGATCAGCGCGCAGAACGTCATCGAGGAGAAGAGCTGCTGTTGCAGCACGATCGAGATGCCGATGACGTCCGGCTGCTCCGCCTCGATCGCCGGCTTCAGGAGATGCTCGAAGACGTCGCGATAGATGTTCACTTGCGTGTCCTGCACCGCCTCGAGCAGCTCGTGCGATACGAACACCTTGTAGGAGAGGTCGGTCTCCATCGGCGGCATGCAGATCCGGGCCGGGGCATAGACGAGCGAAATGACGCTCGTCACCTCCCGGAACACGTTGATGGCCCATTCCAGCTTGTCGGCCTCGTAAAACTCCTCGCCCCGCACGATCCGTTTCGCCGTCTCGGCCTTCTTCGTCAGCTCGGCGATATAGTCGCGGGTGACATCGCACAGGGCGAGCTGGAGATCGCGCTCCCATTCTTCCAATTCACGCTTCCGGGAGAGCTTGCGCAGCCGATCGAGTTGCTGCGGGACGCGGCGCAGCACCTTCTTCAAGAAGTCCTCGCTGAAGTACCAATCGTACATCTCGAGGTTGACGTCCTTTTGGATGACGTGGTGGCCGGCGGCCCGGAGGACGGCGGTGAGGGTGGGAAGGCTCAGGTACGGCTCGGAGGGGTACCAGTCGGGCGGAAAGACCAGCATGACCTTCATCTTCCGGCTGCTCGCGGCTTCCGACGTGCGGCGGTGGAGCTGAATCACCTCGAGGGTGGCCCGTTCACCCTTCGCATATTCGACTCTCATGGTTCCTTCCCCTTCGGTGGACGGCGGTCGAAGCCCGGAACCCGGCGTAAAACTTCTGCGAGCAGGCCGACTTCCGCGGCCGATCGACATTCTATGTGCTGCGGAAGACCCAGGTCAAGCCGGCCGCGCCTCAGGAGAGCGGGGGCGGCCGCTTCCTTTCCGCCGTCCCCGCAGCGATCTCCTGATAGTACTCCTCCAACACGGTCGCGCGGGCCGGCTCCATGATCACCAATTGCCGCTGATCCATGGCGTTCGCACAGTACAGATACACCACGCTCCCCGCCCGTCCCAGCTCCACGTGCATCGACCGCCCGGGCCCTTCGTCCCGGTCCACCGCCTTGAGCACCTCGCGACTGGGGAGAATCGTCCACACCGCCTGGGCCCACACGGTATGGTTCTCATACAAGGGGACCGTGTCGAGCTCGGCCGGGCGCGCGGGCGGGGCCGGCGTCGCCAGCAGGCGCTGGAGCACGGGCGACTCGCGATCGAGCCGTTGCACCGTCTCGCGGTGTCCGAGCACGAGCGCACGCCGCTGCCCGCTCCTCACGTCGAGATAGCTTAAACACTGCCCCCACAGACCGCGCTCGACCTGCAGGGCGCCATACTGCGGATGCCCCCACTCGGTCGCCTCCATCCGGCTTCGCTCGGGCAGGCGGCGATGGAGCATTTCGGCTGCCGGACCGGAGGCGGTATAGAGATCGTCGCCATCCACCCACTCGGGATCCTCGAACCAGTCCAGCCGCGGCGCGGCCATCCCCCGCTCCAACACGTACAGCGGGCCGTCGTCGGTCACGTCTTCCACCGTCAGGTAGCGGATCGGCAGCGGCGGCTCCAGCAGCGACAGACCCCGGGCGGCGAGCGCCCGTTGGAGTGGAATACGCCGGCTCAGTTGGCGGGCTTTCTCGAACAGGAGCACGCGACCGTCGGAGGTCAGGCAGGCGGCCAAGCGGTCGAGCCGGCGCCCGACCCCCGTCCGGCGCTCGAATGCCTCCTGTTGGACCGCATCCTGGAGGCGCTCGAAGGTCTGCCATCCGGCGCTCGGCAACCCCGGTTCCTGTTCCGATTGGAGCAACGCATGACTGGCGATGATGAGATCATAGAGCCCGGCGCCCCCCTGTTCCTCGAGGTCCGTACACTCGAATCGGACGTTCGTGAGCCCCAGTCTCCGGCAGTGCTCGTCCGCCGCGGCGATCGAGGCCGAGGACCGATCGAGGCCGACGAAGCGCGTCGAGGGGAACCGGCGGGCGTAGAAGCTGGTCAGGATCCCGGGGCCGCATCCGAAGTCCAACACGCGCGTCGCGCGTGGGATCCGTTCCGCGATCAAGGGGCCGACGGCCATGTAATAATCGTAGCGCTGGCTGTAGAGAACCGGCAGGACGGCGGGATCGGCCGAGAGGTCGTAGAAGGCGATTTCAGCGGCGACCTCCCGCCGCTTGCGGGCGGCCAGGTCGTTCAGGCGCGCCAGGTCGGAAGGCCGGAGCAGACGGCGCTGCCACTGAAAATACGCGGCGTCGGAGTGCCAACGCCGGAGCCCCCACCAGGCGAGATGGTCGGTCAAGCTCTCGAGTAGCTCTGCGGAGGACACGACAACATCAGCGCCGAGCGGGACGTGCCGACCGCCGGGCGAGGGAGACCCTGTCCGCTCTTCGTTCCATCGTCATCCGTGCAGCGCTCAGCGTCACTACGAGGGTCGCTTCAGCATGATCGCATCTTCATACGTCACCGGCACGGGATGGGGGTGGCGCAATTGCCCGGTCCCCATCACCACAGCCTTCTCGCACGTCAACTGTTCGAGGGCGATCGGCCCGCGGGCATGGGTCCGCATCGTGCTCACCCCGATCTCCTGCCCGCTTCCGAGCTCCTCGCCGTCGTGGAGCCGGGTCGAGGCATTGATCATCACGGCGGCGGCGTCCGCTTCGCGTGAGAAGCGCATGGCCGTCGCATAGTCCCGCGTCGCAATGGCCGCAGTCTGCACGGGGGCGTGATCGGCCAGGTGATCCAGCGCCTCGTCGAGACTCATCACCACCTTGACCGCCAGGTGAGCCGACAGGAACTGTTGCGACCAATCCTCTTCGGTCACCGCTTGCAGGCTCTTGTAGGAGCTGAAGGACTGCGACCCGATGAGGGCGACGGTTTTGGGACAGCCGCGGACCTCGACCTTGAACTCCTCCAGCAGTCGGCGCACGAGCGCCGGGAGCAAGGGCCTGGCCACGTTCTGGTGGACGAGGAGCGTGTCCAGCGCGTTGACCGCCTTGTGGTCCTGGACCTTTGCGTTCACGACCAGATTCTGGGCCAACGGGAGGTCCGTGTCGGCGTCGAGGTAGAGGACGTTGATCCCGCCGTCGTGACTCAGCACGGGAACCCGGCTCTGTTCCATCACCGCCTTCCGCAGCCCAGGTCCTCCTTTCGGAATCACGGCATCGACCACCTTCGGTTGTCTGAACAGCTCGATGGCCGCTTCCTTCTCCGGCCGCTCGATGATCGTGATCCCGCCCGGAGGCACTCCCATCTCATTGGCCGTCTTCCGCCAGAGCTCCGCCAGCCACGCCGTCGTATGCGTCCACTCGGTACCCGGCCGGTACACACACACGTTCCCCGACTTGAGCAGCAGCGCCACGGACTGGTTCATCACGGCCGGACCGAATTCGGAGATGACCGCGACGACGCCGATGGGCGCGCGCACGCGGCTGACCTGCATCCCGTTCGGCCGCTGTGACAGCCAGGTGACCTCACCGACGGGGTCGGGCAGGTCCGCGATACGGCGCAACGTGTCGACCAATCCCTTGATCGTGTCCGGGGTCATCCGCACCCGCTCGACGGCTTCTTTCACCCGGTCCTTGTTCGCCTCACCGGCCAAAGTCTTGCCGACATTCTTCACGTCGGCCTCGTTCGCATCCAGGATCGCCTCTTCCTGCTCGGCAATCCCATCGGCGACCGTCCGGAGCGTGCGGTCCTTGATCTCGGTCGAGAGCAGAGCAGTCAGTCTGGCTGCCTCACGAGCCTTTTTCAATAATTTAGACACATAGATCTTAACCGGAACTTCAACCATGAGTTCGCTCCCTCTCTCGAGAGATTCTTTGTCGATGGTGGGCATCCGCCCAGGCCCGACGGATCACCGGTGATCCAACGTCGACCGCCTTCGCCGCAACCAGCCGAGCTGCGTGCCGCTCCTCGGGCAATCCGTTGGCCCGCCGATCGCAGCCCCGCGCCGGGCGTCCGATTATAGAGCCCGCTCCTTGTCGTTGTCACTCCCGTTCCCTTAGAATGCCAAGACTCATGACCCCGCAGGACGCCCGCGCCCACTACAACTACCTCCTCACACTGTGTCTGCGGAAAGAGGAGTCGTTCGGTCCTCTGGCCTTCGCCTTCCTCAAGGAGCACGACCTCGAGCGACTCGGGCTCACTCCCGAGGAACAGTTCAATCTCTACATGGCGACCGCCGAGGTGTTCGCAGCCGAGCCGAAGCGATACAACCACAAGCTCGAATGCCTGCAGAAGGCCGAACAGGTCCTCCGGCGCACCCAGTACGACAACCCGGAGCTCGCTCGCCAGATCGCCCAGGAAATTCGTAAGACGGCCGCCGAGTGGGAGCTGTACAACGAGGCGATGCGCGCGCCGCGGGCGGCCCCGCAAGCGCCGCCGGCCCGGCAGCCGATCATCGTGGAGACCGATCTCCCCGACTATTTCCTGACGACCGCGCAGAAACGCGCCGCGAGCTACTACCAGAACAAGTTCAAGTTGACCAAGGACGCGAAGACGGCCCAGCACTTCACCGGCCCGACGCGGAAGTTCGAACCCGACAATCCGAGCGTACACAAAGAGTTTGCCGGCGCCTGCGCGCCGTTCATGAGCGCGCGCACCGGCGCCTTGCACCTCATGCTGCCCTTCGACCTGAAGATCAGCCGCAGCCCGGAAGACCCGCTCGAAGCCGGCCTCCGCATCTGGTATGCGAAGATGGGGTACTCGTTCCCCTTGCGCTACGATCTCGGCAAGCTCGTGAGCTACTACGACGACCAGGTGGTGGACCTCGCCATGGACGACCCGCATCTGCTGTTCGTGTCCTTTTCACCCGTGAAGGAGCCCGAACTGGGCCAGATCGATCGCCGCATGCCGGACGATGTTCCCCCGGAGCTCGGGCTTCCCCGCGCGTTCCTGGATGCCACGAACACGCTGGGACCGTACGTGCAGGTGGTGTGCAACTTCAAGGTCTGGTTCGACGCGAATGCGATCAACCTGTTGATCCAAGGGGCGCCCGATCTCCATGAATACGGGCTCGAAGGCGCTGCAGGCCTGATCACCCGCATGTACGCGACGGAGAAGATCCACGCCTATGCCCCCTCTTCGCGGCAGCCGTGGCAAGAGGGGCTGAGCTTCAACTTCGTGAACATGCATCTGCGGCTGCTGCCCGGGGTCGACACTGCCTTCGTCCCCTACAACACCCCGATCTTCTCCGTCTACCCGGTCGTGAGCTGGCAGGGGTACCGGTTCGAAGATGCACGGAAGCTGGAAACCTGAACGAGGGACCGGAGGACGCCGCACATGACGATCATCGATCTGCGAAGCGATACGGTCACGAAGCCGACGCCGGCGATGCGCGAGGTGATGGCGCGCGCCGAGGTCGGCGACGACGTCTACGGCGAAGACCCGACGGTGAACCGCCTGCAGGACACAGCGGCGGCCCTGCTCGGCAAGGAAGCCGCCCTGTTTGTCCCGAGCGGAATCATGGCCAACCAACTATCCATTCGGGTGCAGACCAAGCCCGGCGACGAGGTGATCGTCGAAAGCCGCGCCCATATCGTCCGGTACGAGCATGGCGCCGCGGCCGCGCTGGCCGGCGTGCAGTTGCAGGGCCTGACGGGTGAGCGCGGGATCCTGACGCCCCAGCAGGTCGAGGCGGCCATCCGCCCCAAGGATCCGTACAGCCTGTCCACGGCGCTGATTTGCCTGGAGAACACGCACAACAGCGGGGGCGGGTCCATCTATCCGCTTCAGACCATCGAGCGCATTCGGCAGGCGGCTCAGGCGCACGGGATCCCCATGCATCTCGACGGCGCCCGCTTGTTCAATGCGGTCGTCGCCACCGGCGTGCCCGCGGCCGAGTATGCCCGCCACTTCGACACGGTGTCGATCTGCCTGTCCAAAGGCCTGGGCGCGCCGGTCGGCTCACTGATCGCCTCCGATCGCGCCACCATCAGCCGCCTGCGCCCGCTTCGCCGGATGTACGGCGGCGGCATGCGCCAAGCCGGCATTCTCGCGGCCGCGGGGCTGTTCGCACTTGAACACCACATTCCCCGATTGAAAGAGGACCATGAGCACGCGCAGCGGCTGGCCCGGTACCTGAAAAAGCTTCCCGCGGTGTCGATCGAACCGGTGGAGACGAACATCGTCGTCTTCCACGTGGCCGGCTCACGGCCACCCGTGGAGATCGTCGAGGCCCTCAGGCGCCGCGGGGTCCTCATCAACGCGCTGAGCGGTCGGAGCTTTCGGGCCGTCACCCACCTCGACATTACGGACCAGGACGTCGACCGCGCGGGAGACATCTTCCACGCGGTCTTGAACGCGTGAGAATCTGTACCGGGCTGATCCCTCCGAGCCCGATGTCCCCCTCGACCCTCCCATGACGGCACTGTGACCAGGCCGGACGGCGCCGAGGAGGCCGGGCCATCGCCGCGTCTTCACAGCGCGGCGGCTATTGGAGCGGGATCCGGCTCTTGTTCCGCGCGAGCCACTGCTCGAACGTTTGCAGCTCGGGGTTCAACTCGCGTGCGATGTTCGGCGGTCGTGCGCCGCAGAACACCTCCTGGAAGTCACGCTTGAACTGGAACATGTTGCCCAGATCGTCGGCGCCCGGAAATCCGAAGCTGCGATAGACCTCCGGCGGCACGGCCTGGTAACGGACCTCCCGCCCGAGGGCCTTGGTGAAGGCGCGGGCCATCTCGTTCCCCGTGAGATGCTCGCCGCTGACCCCGAGCGTCTTCCCGATCACCGCTCCCTCCTTCTTGAAGATGCCAAGCGCGCACTTGCCGATGTCTTCCGCCGCAATCCCGGGGAGCTTCTTGTCGTCCATCGGGAACGTGATCGCCAGCGTCCCGTCCGGACCTTTCTTGGGGCCCATGCCGAAGTGGATGAAATTGTCCCAGTAGAACGACGTGAGCAAAAAGGTGGTCGGCACCCCCGCGTCCCGAAAGAACTGATCCGCCTCTCCCTTGGCGTCAAGGTGCGGCACCTTGTACCTGCCCATCAACGTCGGCATCCGCGTGTCGCTCAACGGCACCCAGCGCCGCGTATCTTCGAGCGTCGACCAGATGACGTGCCGGAGGCCGGCCCGCTTCGCGGCATCGGCCATGTGCTTGGCCTGGCTGAGCTCTTTTTCCGGGGAGAAGTGTTCCCAGAAGTTGGTGACGCAGAAGGCGCCGTACGCGCCGGCAAACGCCCGCTCGAGACTGCCTGCGTCGTCCAGGTCGGCCGCGACCACGTCGACGCCGCGCTCGGCCAACGCCGTGGCCTTCGCCGACTCCACATGGCGGGTCAGCGCACGCGCCGCAAACTGCCCGCTCCTGTCGTCCACGATGGCACGAACCAACCCTCCCCCCTGAAAACCGGTCGCCCCGACGACCGCAATGATCTTGTTTTCCGCCATGGCGAGATCCCTCCTTGTGCGAACGCACCACCAGGTTCCTGCACCCCACTCCGTGCCGGCCCCAATCGGGTGTCAAGGCGTATTGATAACGTAGTCGAGCCTAGGATAAGACATTTCATTAGATCGATCGCCTGAAACGACGAGGGTCGCAGGCGTCCGGGCCTCGCCGCATCCCGGGGGTGCGACCGCGATCGGCGACGGCCTGCTTGACACCCTCCTCTGCACAAAGCCCGAAAGGTCGTAGACTCAATCCCTTAGCCGATGGCATGAGCACTGCTTCCTCGTCCGCCGACAAAAGGAGGGGAACCATGATCGATTCGTGCCGTCTCATCAGTACCGTGGGCGTGCTCACCTGCGCGCTCCTGACCAGCACCCTCGCCATGGCCGCACCGTTTCAGGTGAACCCCGGTGCGCTGTCGCCTCCCGCCCCACAGGCGAGCTTCACCGCTTCGCTCGTCGATTTCAGCTACCAGGCCACCTTGAACCAACAGACGACCGGCGGAGCCAGCACCTGCACCGCGGCGAACCCGTGCACGTTCCAACAAACCGGAACGGCGTCCTTCAGCAACTTCAAGAACGGCTTCACCACCCCCGTCCTCAACAGCGGGCTGAACGAAAACCCCGGCTACACCCTCACCGGGCAGTTTGCCGGAGCCGGCACGGCGGTTCCACTGAATTCGACCGGCCTGGACGCCACCTTCCATGATTTCCAGCTTCGCCTCTTCGCCGACGGGCAACTGATCGGACAGTCGACCGGACTGATCGAGGGCCAAGCCCACTTCTTCGGACCCGATCTCGCCAAAGGCGATTTCCATGTGCGCCTGCAATTCGATCCGGTGGGCGGGTTCTTGAGCGGCCCGTTCATCCTCGGACTGAACGAAGCGAACTTCAATGGGAACAACACGAACGCCGTCGGCATGACCCTGGGGAATATCCAAGGGGCCCGGCTGGAAGGATCGGGGAATTTCTTCCCCAGTGTCATTCCCGAGCCCACGACCCTCCTGCTCCTCGGCTCGGGACTGGTCGGTCTCGGCCTGCTGGCTCGCCGATCGCGATAGCGGCCTCCGAGACGCTGCCGGCTGCTCAGCCGGCAGCGTCCTGGCCGACGCGCATCCCGGACGACCCGCCTGGCGGCCCCGGGCCTGGAGACTTCGTCTCAGGAAGCGGATAATGGAAGAGCTGAGGCGAGAGCCCGGACATGGCCACGACACCGCAGTTTCCGGACGAGCAGACGCGCGACGGCGAATTCAAACGCCAAGAGGACGCCTTTCGCGGATGGGTGACGGCCGACGGACGCTCGGGCTATCCGGCGGCCCCCGACCGCTACCATCTCTACGTCTCCTGGGCCTGTCCATGGGCGCATCGGACGATCATCGTGCGGAAGCTCAAACGGCTCGAGCACGTGATCGGGATGACCGTGGTCGATCCGCTCCGGGATGAGCGGGGGTGGGCGTTCCACGACGGCCCGGGCCACTCCCGCGACCCCATCAACGGGTTTCAGTTCCTCAGCGAGGCGTACCGCGCGACGGACCCGGGCTATCGCGGGCGGGTGACGGTGCCGGTGCTCTGGGACATCGACACCAGGCGGATCGTGAGCAACTCCGACGACGACATCATGCGCATGTTCAATACCGAGTTCAACGCGTATGCGGAGGCCGGCGTGGACCTGTACCCGGAGGGACTTCAGAAGGACATCGACGAGATGAACCGGTTCTTGTACGAGTCGGTGAACGACGGCGTGTATCGGGCCGGCTTTGCGACCTCACAGCGTGTCTATGAGCGGGCCGTCCGCCGGCTCTTCGAGGCGCTCGATGCGCTCGACGCACGGCTCCACAACCGTCGGTTTCTCTTCGGCGGCCGGTCCGTCGAGTCCGATTGGCGGTTGTTCGTCACGCTGGTCCGGTTCGACGCCGTCTACCACGGACACTTCAAGTGTAACGTGCGGCGGATCCTGGATTACCCGAGCCTGTTCGGGTATCTCAGGGATCTCTATCAACAGCCCGGGATCGCGGAGACGGTCAATTTCGATCACATCAAGCGGCACTACTACATGACCCACGACCACATCAATCCGACCCGCATCGTCCCGCTCGGTCCCGTACAAGACCTCACGGCTCCCCACGGGCGGGAGCGTCTCTGAGACGAGCGGAGCGAGCCCGTGCCGGACGGCGCGGGCTCGCCGACGTCGCTACATCACCTCCCGGCGGCTCCTGAGCTCGGGCGGCGGTCCGCCCTGTGCGGCTCCTTCGACGGGCAGCCGCCCGGCGGCCGTCGCCGTCCCTTCCAAGAGAATGTCCGCCACGACCGCCTGCGGGGTGGAGTAGGCTCGCTCTCCCTGTTGGCGCGCCACGAGCAGATCCATGGTCAGGTCGCCCGACTTGTGCTGCCGGCTCATGGCCGTTTTCATCTGTCCGACGCGCTGGGAGAGATCCACGGTCGAGGCCGAACGGAGCCAGTCCCGGAGCTTCGCATCGACCAGTTGCCAGTATCCGAGCTTGATGGAGTCCAACGCCGTCTTCGATTCGGTGGCCATCTGAAGGTCGGGGAAGGTCAACGTATTGCCCCCGTCTTCCACCCGCGGCGTCCCCCAATAATAGATCGTGCCGTTCAAGTCCCCGCTGGTGTCGAGGCTGAACAGCACCCGGCCGTTCGCGTCCGCCGCCGCCGCCCGCTCGATGACGACGTGATCGGACCAGGTTTTCTCCAGCTTTGCTTCCTTGTGAAACAGCTTGTCCTGGAGCTGCTGATTCAGCACCGCATACGGAATGGCAAGGGACGCCATGATCTTGTAGGGCTGTCCCTCCGCGCTGACCGATCCGGACTTCACGTCGAGCGGGGCGACCGACGGTTGATGGCACGTCGGCTCATAGAGCGCGGTCGGCGTCTCGCGGGCCACGCCGCTGATCATCATCTGCGTGGCGCTCCCTTTCATGGAGCCGACCGTGAATTCTTTGGGCGCTCCGTACAAGCAGAGCTGCGCATTGGCGGGCACGACCGACACCGCCATCGGTCCATGCAACCGCTCCCAGACCTGCTGAATGGGAATGGAGAACGCCCTGTGATTGACCGCATTGGCGATGCGCTGCTTCACCGCTTCCTGCTTGAACAATTCCGCCAACTGCTGGTGCACGGGGATGTTGAACATGTTGCACTTGGCGTCGCTCTCCGGCTTCAGCGTGATCGTCGTCTGAGGATTCGATAGGGTGAGCAGCAACAGCTCATCCTGCTGGCGCCAGGTCAGTTGGCCCGTCCCCTCCAGCACGGGGTACAGGGGATCGAGCCGGCACGCGCGTGCCGCCCCTGATTCGACTTCGCCGCGATAGACGGCCTGAAAGGTCACCAGCCCATCTTGGATCGAGACGGTCGGGTCGCCTTCCCGGATGAACGTCCAGTGGTAGTCCGCACCCAGTGGATGATCGGCGTCATCGAAGCGGTCCGGAATCGCACGCTGAATCGCCTGCTGCACGGACGAGAGGTCCGCGGTGAGGGTCACGGGCAGGACCGACTCCGGCCCGATCTTGCGGGTGGTCTCCAGCGAGGCGCGCGCCGCCGGCGGCGTCTGCCCGAATTGAGGCGGCGGAACCGGCTTGGCCGAGGACTGAGGGATCGTATGACTGCACCCGGCGAGCATGACGAGCGGGATCAGCACCGTCGCGATGGTGCACGTTCGTGAGTTCATAGTGGCCTCCTTCTGGCTCGTACATACGAAGAGCCACGTGGTGCAAAGCGCATACCTCCCGCTCGCTGCAGGCCGATCGCGATAAGGCGTGATTCCCCTTCGAGAATCCCCCGTAGACGGGCCGACCCATGAGGCGAGGCGGAGGATAGCTCGCCTGCGTTGGACAAAGTGTCCGGACATGTCAACTCAGCCGAGTTCGTGGATCAGCGCCTGCGCTGTGGGAGGACGCCTGAGACGACGTAGGCCTCCGTCGGATACAGGTCCATTCGGCCGCGCCTTCGTCCCGTTCACAAAGCGCTCCCGTTCACCTACAATACGCCCGCCTTTGTTTTTCCACGTGCAGATGTCCAGGCGTTCGGCGTCGCAGTTGCGCCGTGCAAACAAGGAGGAGGCTATGAAGACGTGGCGATCCGTCACCGTGTTGACCGCCTGCTGTCTGGCGGTCGCGTACTCGGCGATCTCAATCCCGTCCGATGCGGCTGACAAGGCGTCCAAAAAACAGGCGCCCGCAAAGGACGTGAAATCCCTGTCCGAGCAAGAGCAACTGAAGCTCGCCCTCAGCGCCGCGCCCGCGCACATCGCGAAAGACGCGGCGGTCATGGTGTTCGGGAAGGACGGGAAGCTCAAAGAAGCGCGCCCCGGCTCGAACGGCTTCACCTGCATTCCCACGGTGATGAATCTCCCGATTCCCGATCCCATGTGCATGGATGCCGCCGTGAAGCAGTGGTTGGACGACGTCATGACCAACGCCCCGAAGCCCAGCAACACGGTCCCCGGGATCGCCTACATGGCGCGAGGGGGTTCGCACTGGGAAAAGGACGGCCAGGTGTTGATGAAGGAAGAGCCCGGCGCGAAGGTGGTGGAAGAGCCGCCGCACTGGATGATCATGTGGCCCTTCGATTCGAAGACGTCGATGCTACCCAACAAACCGAATCCTTCGGGCGTCTACGTCATGTTCGACGGCACCCCGTACGCCCACTTGATGATCCATCAGGACCCCAAGAAGATGAAGTAGCCGTATCGCTGCCGTCTCCGGTGGCCGGGGACGGCAGCATGCCGATCCCGCCGCCGGGCTTCCCGGCACAAACCGGTTGAGACTCCGCCGCAGTTGGCATATCTTAGCGCGTCCACCGTCACCAACCGGTCACCCGACGGAGTCGCGCCGACGGCGGGTCGGGCTCACCGTCCAAGCGTAAGAAAGGATCACTCATGCGAATCGCGCTCTCCGGGCTCTTGGTCCTCACCCTGGCCTGCTTCACCGTGCCGGCCGCGTCGGCGGCTGCACCCGAGCCGGCGAACGAGGATCAGAAAACGCTCTATGCCCTCGGGCTCGCCGTCAGCCAATCGCTGAGCAGCTTCAGCTTGAGCGAGGCCGAGCTCGAGCTCGTCAAGGCCGGATTGACCGACGGCGTGTTGAAACGCCCGCGCAAGGTGGAGCTCCAGGCGTACGGACCGAAGATCCAGCAACTACAGCAGGCGCGCGCCGCGGTCGTCGCGGAAGCCGAGAAGAAAGCCGGGACGGCCTTCCTCGCCAAGGCCGCCGCCGAACCGGGTGCGATGAAGACCGAGTCCGGGGCGATCGTGACCACGATCAAGCCTGGGAAGGGGGCCTCCCCGAAGGCCACGGATACCGTGAAAGTGCATTATCACGGGACGCTGATCGACGGCACCGTCTTCGACAGCTCGGTCCAACGCGGCGAACCGGCCACGTTCCCGCTCGGCAACGTCATCAAGTGTTGGACCGAGGGCGTCCAGCAGATCAAGGTCGGCGGGAAGAGCCGCCTGGTGTGCCCCGCGAACCTGGCCTATGGGGATCGCGGCGCGCCGCCGCAGATCAAACCCGGTGCGACGCTCGTCTTCGAGGTCGAGCTGCTCGACATCGTCAAGTAGCCGGCCTTCTTCCGCCAGTGCCGCCGGCTCGACCTCGTCGAGCCGGTGCAAGGAGACCCCATGGCGACACTGATCTCCGCACCGTCGATGATCCAAGCCGCGGGCAACAAGCCGAAGATCATCGAGGAGTTCATCGGCCGCGTGAATTCCGGCACCCCGTCGATCAGCATTGCGAAAATGACCAGCCCGCCGGGCTGGGTCGAACCCGGCCAAACGCCCGAGTTCGACGAGTACACGGTGGTGCTCAAGGGGACGTTGCGGGTCGAGTCCGCCGCCGAGGCGCTCGACGTGAAGGCCGGGCAGGCGGTCATCGTTCCCCGTGGAGAATGGGTCCGCTACAGCACCCCGACCGACGGCGCCGAGTACATCGCCGTCTGCCTTCCCGCCTTTTCCCCCGACACCGTCCACCGAGATCGAGCGGGGGGCTGAGCGGTCCTCGGCGCGCCTCGCCATGGCGCTGACCGCCCTCCTGGTCTCGGGCGGCTGCTCGGCCGGCCGCGTAGGTCGTGCGCGGACATCCTTGCGCGCGCGGTTGGAGTATGACTGGACCAGGCTGAAGCCGAAGCGGAGCCTTCACGAGTGAGCGCCCTCCCCGTCTTCATGACCCTCGCCCTTCTCGTCGTCCAACCGGCTCTCGGGACCGCGGCGGCGCCGGAGATCCATGGGCAGGTGGTGACCGTGCGAAGCTGCGACCAGGTGGTCGTGCGCGCCAAAGGCAAGCTGGTGGTGATTCGGGTGGCCGGGATCGAATGTCCGGCCCCCGCGCAGCGGTTCGGTCCGGAGTCGCGGGCCTTCGTCGCCCGACACGTCGCGGGGCAGACGATCACGGTCAAGCCGCTCGGACAGGACCGCCGCCGGCGCGTGTGGGGCGACGTCTTTCTGCCCGACGGGCGATCGCTGGCCTACGAGATGGTGAAGGCCGGCTGGGCCCGCATCTCGGCGTCGCTCATCGACGCACGGCTCTCGGAATTGGAAGACGAGGCCAGACGGGGAAAGCGCGGTCTCTGGGATGAGAGCCCGGCCGCACCCCCGAAGGCCTCCGAAGGTCGGACGCAGCGGGGCGTCGAGTAGCCTCCGTGGACGATCGGGCTCGGCTTGCGCTACCATCCCGAGATGCACGGGCCCGGCATGGATGAACTGGCGCGACGGCTGGCGGCGACCCGCCTGTCGGACCGTGTGCTCCCGGAGCCGGCCGCCTGCGTCTTGATTGGAATGGCCGCGGTCGGAAAGAGCACCCTCGGGCGACGACTCGCTCGTGAGCTTGCGGTCCCCTTCATCGATACCGACACCGTGCTATCCGAACGCGCGGGGTGCTCCCTGGAGGAGCTGCTGAAGACCAAGGGGCCGCACGGATTCTGTGACTTGGAGGAAGAGGTCGTCCTCTCCCTTGCGCCCGCACCGGCGGTGATCGCGACCGGAGGCTCGGTGATCTACCGATCGCGGGCCATGGCGCACCTGCAGCGCTTCGGGGTCCTGTTTTGGCTGGACGCGCCGACCGAGGCGATCATCGCGCGGCATCGGCGGCGTGATCCCGCCGGGCTCATCTGGCTTCCGGCCGACCTGCCGACCTTCGACGTGTTGATCGAGCATCGAGCGGAGCTGTACCGGCGAGCCGCAGACTTCCATGTGCGGGAGCCGTGAGGCGAGATGCAGGCGCCGGCGCCCACCGGCTGGGCGCACCTGTGGCGCCCGCATCTGCTCAGGCTGGCGCGCCGTCCCTATCGCCGGACCGGCTGCCCCGGCGCCGCCGTCCGTCGCGGGGCGGCCACGGCATGCGAGGTCATGAACCACCCTGCGATCGACAGGCGCCGATGTTCCCCGCAGGTGGGGTCCACTCGGCACACGCGATGGAGTCGAGGCACGGTGAACAGGACGAGCGCGCCGGGATCGGGCGCGATGCAATGGGTGATCGAGAGCGCCGGCCTCCGATCGCGCCGGCTCTCCCCGGGCTGGTAGAGAATCAACTCCCCGCCCCAATCGGGCGCCCATTCGTCGTGCAGGTACGTGACGACCGCGACGCGGCGCACCGGATCCTGTCCGCCGCGCTGCACCGTGTCATCGTGGGTGAGCAAACAGTCGCCCGGACCGTACGAATAGTAGTGAAAGCTGACATGGCGCGACGCGATGGCCGGAAATGATTCGACGTACTCCGCGATGCAGGGCAACTGGAGCCGGCTCAACAGGACCCCGCGCTCCCTCGCTCCCAGCTCCCCCTTGCTCCAATTCCCCGAGCCGGGGAAATCGGCGCGCACCGCCGGCATGTCGGAGAGCGAGGTCCAAGAGCCGGTCGACATGGCTTCGCGGAACAGGGCGCGCTCGCTCGCCGTCCAAAAATCCTCGAGAATCAAGACCGGGTCGTCAAGAAAGGAAAAGGCGTTCGGCTCGAATTCGGACCATTTGATTCTCATCCAGTCCCTCCGTCTGGCGGTCGCCCTTCTCGCCGGCCATGGCCTCGGGTTCATCCCCGTCTCTTCAGGACCTGCGGATGATCGTCAGCGGGGAAAGCATGGCGGGCGGAGTGCGCGGAGCAGCGAGGGCAAGACGACAGGAAGCACCAGCCTGCGAGTGGCGGGACGAGTATGCAAGGCATGTACCGATGGATAACCGCTCCGGTTCGTATGCGGTGCCTGGCTGGAACGTCCTAACCTTCGGCACCGGCGGCTGGTGCGCGGTCGACTGCGCGTTCTTGCACAGCCGGCAGCGTGCGATTCCGCATCCGTGAGGGGTGGATGAGTCCCATGTGGGACATCGCCACCCCCATGCTCGCCTTGCCCCGTGATGTTCCCGCCGCCGGACGAACGCAACCACGCTCGCCTTCCCTCCCCTCACCGGGAAGACAGGCGCGCAATGAAGGGGCACATGACGATCACACCTGACACGGAGCTGACGCTTGCTCTCGGCGCTCAGCGCGCGATCGTGTCCCCGTGGGGCGCCTCCCTCCGCCGGTACTTCGTCCTCGAGCGCGGTAGGGAAACGGACGTCCTCTGGGGCTATTCAGGCGGCGGCAACAAGAAAGGCGGCCAGGGCGACGTGTTGATCCCGTTCCCCGGGCGCATCGCCTACGGACGGTATGAATTCGACGGCGCGCGCTATCAGCTCGAATGCAACGACAAAGAAGGACCGAACGCGATCCACGGCTTTCTTCGCTCGGTGGCCTGGCGGGTCGAGGAGTACACGGCGACCCATGCCTCGTTCGCGGTGGAGATCGACGAGGCCCACTACGAACGCCGCGGCTATCCCTTCTCTCTGGCCGTGCGCGTAAGCTATCGGCTCGAAGCAGGAGGTTTAACCTGTTCCTTCGCAGTCGGCAACGTGGGGGCGAACGCGGCGCCGGTTGGAGTCGGGTTCCACCCTTATTTCACCGTGGGGACTGCCATGATCGATGAGGCGGACGTGCGGATCCCTGCCACTCATTACCTGGAGATGGGGGAGACGCTCGCCCCGACGGGCCGCGTGCTGCCCGTGGAGGGAACGCCGTGGGACTATCGCGGGTCCCGCCGTGTGGGTGCGGCCCGGCTCAACCACTGCTACGTCAATTTGCTGCGCGGCCCTGACGGGACGTGCGTGGTCCGCCTGCGGCATCCACGCGAAGGCCGGACGATCGCCGTCACGATGGACCAGACGTTCACCGCGGTCGTCGTGTACACCGGGGATGCGATCACAGCGGCGCCGCGACGGGCGCTGGCGATCGAACCGATGACGTGCGCAACCGACGCGTTCAATCACCCGGCATGGGGCCTCATCCGCCTCGCCCCCGGCCGGCAGCTCACCGGCCGCTACACCGTGCACATGAGCGGCGGCTCCGACCCCGTCATTCCGTCGGCGACTGATTGATCCGCTCCGCTACGCGTTCGTCCGCCTGCTCCGCCATCACGTGATACTGCACGGCTTCGTACAGGGCCTTGTTCGCACCGGATTCATCCCCGTTCTCGGCCAGGGCGGCAGCGGTGCTGATTCGACTTTCGGCAAGGTCGCGGTAGTTCTCCGCCTGATGTCGGTCCGCCAGCAGCACGAGGTCCCGCCGGGACGGATCCGGCTTCGGTGTGGTGAGCCCATGCAGTGTGACGCTCGGCATGGTGCAGGAGACCAGGAGCAGCAAGAAGAGCGGTAGCGCTCGCACGCGAGGTTTCATACCGACGGCGAGCTAGCAAGCGGCGGACCAGACCAAACGCGATGGGGTCATGGCGTTTCAACAAGTTAGACGATCGACGCCGGTGATTCCATGGACAGGCGACGCTGACCGGGACATGCCGTCCGGAAAGTCGCCAAGCACGCTCCATGAGCACGCTCGGACCTGAGCAGTAGGGGCCGGTCGACGACCAAGACCAGCAGGCGAGAGGGGCCGCGACACGTGCGGAAACGATCAGGCCACCGGGCAGGGCCGGCGGCGCCGCCGCCGGCCCAGTCGCACTCTATTTCACCGTGAACTCGGTCGTCATGCCGCGTGCAAAATGCGGCTGGCCGGTCCCCGCATCGGGGAAGAAACAGATGAGACCGTAGCGCCCGGGCTCGAAGTCGGCCTTGAAAAAGGCATGGTCCCCGGTCTCCAGCCCCACGAGACCGCCGATGAGCTTTCCCGGGGGCGGCCCCGAGGTCCCTTTCTCCACGGCGGAGACGAATTCGCTGACCGACACGCCGGGGGCCAACTGGACGACCACGACCTCATGCGGTTGCGTGCCCTGGTTCGTCACACGAATCGTGTGAGCCCCGGCGGCGATGGGGCCGGACAGCTTGAAGCGGAAGTCCTCGAGCGCGATGCCCGAGGCAGCAGCCGGCTCGGACACGAGCGAGGGTTTTGCGCCCGTCACCGTGATGCCCTTCTGCATCCCCAACGCGAGGTGCGGGACGCCTTGCTTGTCCGGAATCAAGCAGAGCAACACGTACTCTCCCGGCACGAGATTCATCGTCGCGAGCGCCTGGCTGCCGGGGCCGACCGCGTTGGGTCCCCCGACCATCTTGACCCAGCTCGGGAAACGGCCCTGGTCGCTCTTGAGCGCCGTCGCCAAATCCGCCGCCGTCTTGCCTTCGAGGAGCTTGACGACTTGAATGTGGTGAACGTCCTGTCCCTGATTGACGACCTGCATGGTCGTCATTCCCGCCGGGATGCGATCCGGCCCTGTGAAGCCGTAGTCATGGGCGACGAAGACGACCGGAGAGCCGGCTGAACCGGGCGCGGCGGGCGCAGCCTCGCTCGAATCCGAACCGATCGCGATCGCGTGAATCAGGATGAACAGGATCAATACCGTTCGAAAGCGTGTGACCAACATAGGAACCTCCTGTGGGATGGTGAGCGGATGATGACTCTGATCGACGACGAAGACCGGCGATCGCCCCTCCGTGAGGGGGACGGATCAGAATCCGCCGTCGGCAGGGGCAACGGTATCACGAGACATCACGGAGAAGTTCTTAAAAATATGCTATCTTCGCCTAATTCTTTCTTAAGATCGCCGCGCCCATGATCCCGCAAGAGATCGTCGAGCTCCTTCGGACCGGCGTGTCGGTGGTCGTCGGGACCCGCGACGCCTCGCTCATGCCCGAATCGACGCGCGCATGGGGCCTTCACGTCGGCGAGGACCGGACCACCGTGACGATCTTCCTGACCGAGGCGATCTCGGCCCGGACGCTTGAGAACCTGCGAGACAACGGCCGGATCGCGATCAGTTGCTCGCGTCCCACGGATCACGTCGCCTGCCAGCTCAAAGGCCGGCTCCGCGCGCTCCGCCCCGCCACACCGCACGACGATCAGCGCCGGCGCCGCTGGGCCCGCGACTTCCTGGGGGAGCTCACGGCCGTCGGGATCCCGGCCTATTTCGTGGAGGCGTTGATCACCGAACCCGCACTCGTCGTCGAGGTGGACGTCACCGACGTCTTCCTCCAAACCCCCGGGCCGGGGGCCGGTGAAAAGGTGTGAGGATGGCCGAGCCCTCGCTGACGCTCGAGGATCTGTGGCCCTGCCTGCAGGGCATCATCCCCGCCGCCATGAGCACCTGCTCACGCGACGGCACGCCGAACATCAGCTACGTCAGTCAGGTCTACTACGTCGACGCGAGCCACGTCGCGATCTCCTTTCAGTTTTTCAACAAGACCCACCGGAACGTCCGTGAGAATCCGCTCGCCTGTGTGATGGTCCACGACCCCCGTACGTTCCACACGTACCGGCTGGGCCTGCGCTATCGGCACTCGGAATCATCCGGCCCCCTGTTCGAGGCCATGTCGCTGCAACTGCAGGCCATCGCCTCGTACGAAGGCATGAGCGAAGTCTTCCGCCTCCGGGCCGCCGACGTCTACGAAGTGCTGCACATCGAGCACGTGGCCGGGTTCACCCGACTCCCGGCGCTTCCCCCCTCCGAGCGCACCTCCCCCCTCATGATCGATGCCGACCTGGTGTCGCTGCGGCTCATCGCCGAGCACTTGAACCGGACCGACTCGCTGGAGGCGCTCCTAGAGCAGGTCTTGAAGCTCCTGGACGAGCGCTTCGGCTTTCGTCATGCCATGATTCTCGTGCCCGATGAGCGGCAGGCCAAGCTGCTGACGATTGCGAGCCGGGGGTATCCCGAACATGGAGTCGGCTCGGAGGTCGGGATGGGGGAGGGACTGATCGGCATGGTCGCACGGGCGCGTCGCACGTTGCGCCTCTCGGCCATCGACCATAGCCTTCGCTACGCCCGGGCGGTCCGCCGACGGGCCAAGGCCGTGGCCGGACCGGACGCGGTCAGTCGTGAGATTCCCTTGCCGGGCCTGACCGGGGCCGCTTCGCAGATCGCCGTGCCGCTGGTCGTTCGCGGCCGCCTGGTCGGTGTGCTCGCCGTGGAGAGTCCTCAGTCGATGGCCTTCATGCCCCGCGAAGAGACGCTCCTCACGATCGTGGCCGGCCAACTGGCGGCCGGTATCGATCACCTCGGCCGGGAAGCGGACGAGGCTCCCCCGCTCCAGCCGGCTCACGCCACCCCCCTCCGCGTATCGGCCGCCGCGCCGACCCGGCGCTTCCGTTTCTTCCATGCCGACGAGACGGTCTTCGTCGACGGGGAGTACCTCATTCGGAACGTCCCCGGTCGCATCCTTTGGCGTCTGCTGACCCGGCACCGCGACGAGGGCCGTACGGAATTCACCAATCGCGAGTTGCGTGTCGATTCCTGGCTTCGCCTGCCCGAGATCAAGGACAACCTGGAAAGCCGACTCATCCTGCTGCGTAAGCGGATGGAGCTCAAATGCCCGGACGTCCGTCTCGTCCCTCGCGGGCGCGGGCGGTTCGCGCTGGAAGCCGATGCGAAGATCGAGCTGTCCGAGCAGGACCGCTGAGCCGACCTACGGATGACGCCGGCCCTTTTCGATGGGTCGTCGGATGCCGTTGAGCAGCGCCTCAACTGAGCACGTCGCGCTGTTCGCACCCCTCACTCGCTTCTCCGCCACAGTCGATCCTGCTCATAGGTCTTCCGCGTCAGCGCGCCGAGCAGCACCGACCACATGACGACGATCGCGAGCGTCCGATTGCTGAAGGCCAACGAGGCACAGTCGGCGACGGGAGAGATGTAGGAGGCTCCCGCGGTGAAGACCGTCGCGGTGATCGCCGTCAGCAAGGGCGACCACAAGTCCTGAGCCGGCGACCACATGGACACCCAGGACACCGGAATCAAATAGAGGATGGGGGTGCTGCGGCCGAGCGGCGTGGCGCTGTCGATGGCCGCAACGACGAGACAGGCTGAACAGCCGAGGAGGCTCCGGCTCAATCCGCCCATCGGCGACGTCTCATCGGTCGTGGCATCGGTGCAGAGAGCTGCTGTTCAAAATGCCTAGGCACGGAGTCGATCATACCCGCCCGGTGCCGATCGATCAATTCGTTCTTCGACGTAGCAGACCCGACGACATCCTTGCATACCCCTCCCTACTTACCTTACGATACGCGGGCGAGGGAGGCCATGACCGGGCGCCAGTTGAAAGCGGCTCTCAGGCGGCTTGGGTTCACCCAAGAGACGTTTGCACGCTACCTCGACGTCAGTACCAGCTCGGTCGCCCGTTGGTGCCAAGAGCGCTCGCGGATTCCCCATGCCGTCGTGCTGCTGCTCCAGACCTTACACGCGAAAGATGTTCCCTCCGCACGGTCCGGTTCACGAAAGCGCAGGCGCAGCCCCCGGCCGCGGGACTGATCGATTCCTCACGCGAGCAGAGGTGAGGCGGCCCTCGCGCCAGCCGGCCCGTCCGCCGCGGCGGCGAACGACGTCGGGCTGCGGGTGCGTACTGAGACGTTGACCGGGAGGCATCGTGCGGCTCGCCTTCTTGCACCTCGCGCCTGTCCCCGGTGACCTCGCGCACAACCGCCGGCTCATCGAAACGGCGATCGAGACCGCCGGACGGGCCGGGGCCGCGTGGATTCTGACGCCGGAGTTGGTCGTGTGTGGGTATGCGTTTTCGAGAGAGATCGGCACGGACTGGATCCTCCCGCAACCCGACTCGTGGATGTCGCGAATCTGTGCCCTCGCGGCTCACTGGCGTGTGACCGTGTTCCTCTCCCATCCTGAACGGGACCCCCGCTCCATGAACCTGCACAACACCGTCTTTGTCATCGACCGTTCGGGAGCGATCCTCGGACGGCATCGGAAGATCAACACGCTGCGAGCCGGCTCCGAGGCGTGGTCCACACCGGGGGAGCAGGTCGAGCCCGTGACGGTCCCGGGTTTCGGGCGTGTCGGCATCCTGATTTGTGCCGACGCGTGTTCGCCCGCGATCGCGGAGCGGCTCCGAGATCAGGGCGCTGCGCAATTGGTGTCGGCGGCGGCATGGGCGCCCGGGTTTCACGGTCCCAACGGAGAATGGGAGCGCTGCACGCACGCCACAGGTCTGCCGCTCTTCGTCTGCAATCGGACCGGTGCCGACGGCACACTCGACTTCACGCGAGGCGAGAGCGTGCTCGTGCAAGACGGCAGGCGCCTCCTCTCGTTGTCCTCCGAGCGCTCGGCCATTTTCATGGTCGAGTGGGACGGCGGTGCGTGCAGCCCCCCGAGCTACGAGACGCTCGTGCTGTGAGACGGTCGGACGCCCTCGGTCTCCAGCGGCGGCTCCGTTCGGCGGTCGATTGCCGTCTGATTCCAGCCGGGAGCCGGCCCCCACCCGTTCGTAGTATCCTGACGGCATCCGGCGACTCTTCTACCGCCCGGCCGAACGATCGAGCGAGGAGAACCATCACGGACCGCATGCTCGAACCATCACGTCCCGGAGGCAGAACATGACGACGACCCGTCCCACAATCACCGACCGTTTTCACGTGTTCGCGAAACAGTGTTCCATGGCCATGGGCTCACCATGGGCGTTTCTTCTTGCACTCGTCGTCGTGATGGCATGGTTGGCCACGGGACCGATGTTTCTCTTTTCCGATACCTGGCAATTGGTCATCAATACCGGCACCACGATCGTGACATTTCTCATGGTCTTTCTCATCCAAAACACACAGAATCGCGACGCCAAGGCCATTCATCTCAAGCTGGACGAATTGATTCGTGGAGTGAAAGGGGCGCGCAACGCTCTGATCGATTTGGAAGACCTGTCCGATACCGAATTGGATCAGTTGCAACGGCAGTTCGAGCGTCTGAGACGAACGCGGTAACGTTCAGTCGATCCTCGTCGCGAGCGATGCCAGCCGAGGCCCGATCTCTGCTGGAGCTCCACCGACGATCCGCCGCCGGGCCACTCCTCCACGAACCGTCCGCCGTCGCTTACCGCGGCTCGACCTCACCACGGAGCTTCACCCGATCGGGGCATCGAAAACCACCCAATCAGGCCATGGCGAAGCGTGAGGCTTTGCCGTAGCTTCTGCCTCGTCACGATGCCGCGGCTCCGTGTCCGGAGTCGCACTCGGCACGGATCCACATCACACGTCGGGAGGTCACCATGAACCATCGCTGTCCTTCCATCACACTTGCAGGGGTCGTGCTCCTTGGGCTCACCGCTCTCGCGGTTGTCCCGGCCGCCGCGGACGACGCCTGGATCGATCAGTTCAACAATACGGTCGTGTTCTATCAACAGGCCGATCCCCTCGCCGATTGGCAGCCCTACTTGGACACCGTCCGGATGATCCGCGAAGGCCTGGAGGCGCGTAACGACACGGTGGTCCAGACGGCGCAGGGGGAGTTGATCCGGATGTTGACGTCCCGCTCGCACGGCATCAACGCCGCAGCGGCGGACGACCTCTTTCAGATGATGACGTCGCGGGACATCGAGTCGTTCCACGAGGTCCCGGTGAGCACGCCGGAAGCGTCCATCAACACCCCGTATGACGGAGGCCGCCCCTGCCTCCCGGGTGGCTGCGACTATTGGCGTGACGACGTCTTCGATGCCGGCGCCGGATGAGAAGACGCGCCGTCCGAGCCCCTGATCTTCGGCCCGCGGTCGCCTCCCGGAGCGGTACCGCCTGCGCTCCGGGAGACGGCCGGCCGTTCTATTCCCCTCCTGTAGCCGGATAGCGGCTTGGTGCCGCCTCCCGCATTCCGCCGCCAGACCAGCCTCGTGCGCGACCGCCGTCGCCACATGTATGGTGGTCAGCCTCGCGCAGGCGCGACAGACACGCGCTCCTCTCGTTGCAGGGAACTTCGACCAGGCGTCGGGCCCCTGTGTCGGAATTGAAGCGGGCGCGACTTACGCGCTTCACCTACAGCGGCAGGAGACGAACCGCGCTATGCTCATGAGTCTCGCCTCGTTGCTGTTCATGGCGGTCTCGTCACCCGACACGAGGGACGTGAGAAACGCAAGCGTGGGCCACGAGACCCACTGACGGTGCGGACAGAGACGCGGGGCGTCCGACGCGTCTCGGTGGTGAGGGGGCAGAGGCAGGGAAGCCAGCCGGCATATCACACGGAGCATGGGGCTCGTAGAGGGAGGTGGATCATGGTCACGGTCCAGGACGATGCCATTGTCTTGAATGGGAAGACGCTCGAAGGGTGCCGTCATCTCTGCGCGTTCTTCAACAGCCGTGATGAAGAGTATGGGGTGTTCCTGCCGTTCATCCGGGAGGGACTGGCGCGCGGTGAAAAAGGTATCCACATCGTCGATGCTCGGTTGCGTCAGGACCACCTCCGGCGGCTGGCCGAGTCCGGGATCGACGTCGACGCCGCGGCCGAGCGCCACCAGCTCGAGGTGCTGGACTGGGAGGAAGCCTATCTACGAGACGGGCGCTTCGATCAGCAGGCCATGCTGACGTTGATCGAGGAGCTGTTGACGGCCACGAAAATGCAAGGCTTCCGGCTCGCCCGGTTGGTGGCCCACATGGAATGGGCGCGGGAGGACCGCCCGGGCGTCGACGATATCGTCGAATACGAAACCAGATTGAACTACGTGCTTCCGAAATATCCCGACCCCGTGATCTGTACCTATGACCTCGGTCGGTTCGATGCCGGCGTCGTGATCGATATCCTTCGCACGCATCCTGCCGTGATCATCGGCGGCATCGTTCAGGAGAATCCCTTCTACGTACCGCCGGATGTATTCCTGCAAGAGCTCGCCGCAAGGAGGGCACGGATCTCCGTCTAGACGCGTGCCACGGCCTTCTCCAGCCTGAAAGCAGGTCGAGCCCCGGCGAACGACCGGCTGGAGCCTGACGGCCGCATGATCGAGTGAACGGCTCCCGGTGACGTGTGCGCAACGATCGCGGCCAGGGACGCGGCGAGGACGAGCATGTCGGACTGCCTTCAAGACATCTTCCAGAGCGCGGACGTCCAGGGCCTCCAGAGCTGCCTTCGCGATCTCCTTGCGCTCTCGAGCCTCCCCACGGTCTTGCAAAGCGCCAGCCCGCCGCGGATCGCCGAAAACTTGGCGGACGTGGTGCTTCAGACGCTTCGCCCCACGCTGGTCTACGTCTACCTGGAACCGGCCCAAGGCGAACGGGCCATTGAGGTGCTTCGGACGAACCGTGTGCGGGGTCACGCCGAGACGGGCGAGGAGATCGGCCGGTTGCTCCGAGCCATTGCCAACGGAGCGACCCCGCATGACACGCCACCGCTCGACGGAAAGGCTTCGGACGCGCTCGTCGCGGTACGCCTCCCGATCGAATGCCTTGGCCACCCGCCGCTTGGCGCCGTCGTCGTCGCCTCGCCTCACTCAAAGCCGGTTCCGAGCCCGCTGGACCGGCTGTTACTGCAGGTCGCGGTCAACCACGCAGCCGTGTCGATCGTCGGGAGCCGGCAGCGCCAGGAAGAGGAGCGGAAGATTCGTGAGGAAACCGAGACGCTCGAGATCTTGAACCGGATCGGACAGACCCTTTCATCCGAGCTGGACCTCCAAAAGGTCGTGCAGGCGGTGACCGATGCCGCCACGCACGTGAGCGGGGCGGCCTTCGGGGCCTTCTTCTACAACCTGGTGAACGATCGCGGCGAGTCCTATACGCTCTACACCATCTCGGGCGTGCCGCGCGACGCGTTTTCCGGTTTCCCGATGCCGAGGAACACCGAGCTCTTCGGCCCGACTTTTCGGGGCGAGGGCGTGGTCCGGATCGACGACGTCACACGAGATCCCCGCTACGGCAAGAACGAGCCGTATCGCGGGATGCCGCCGGGCCATCTACCCGTCACCAGCTACCTGGCAGTACCCGTCGTCTCCCGCAGCGGGCAAGTCCTCGGCGGCCTGTTCTTCGGGCATCCCGACCGGGGGGTCTTCACGGAGCGGGTGGAGCGCATCGTCGTCGCGCTGGCCGCTCAGGCCGCGATCGCCGTCGACAACGCCCGGCTGTATGAAGCCGAACAGCGGGCGCGCCGACGCGCTGAACGGGCGGTCACGCAGCTCCAGGCGTCGCAGTCCAAGTTGCAGGACAAGATTGCCGAGCTCCAGCGCTTCGAGGAGGTCGTGGTCGGCCGGGAGCTCAAGATGATCGAGCTCGAAAAGGAAATCGCCCGATTGAAAGCGCAGGCGGAACGCAAGGACGGCGATGAGCGCAAGGCCGGACATGGATAGGCCGATCTTTGGTCGGGCGTGACGACCGAGCACCTGACCTACATTCCCAACTCGGCTCGGGATTCCAGCACGCGAAGGATCTGGCCGCGCGTCAGCATGCCCTCGAGGCGGCCGTTCGAGAGGACCGGCAGTTGATTGACGTCGTGACGGCCCATGATCTCGAGCGCGTCGGCCAGCGGCGTCTCGGGTCGGACCGTCTGGAGCCGCTCGAGCGGGCGCATGACCGCCTCCACAGAGGTCCGCGGCCATCGCTCGCGTTCGACGGCCTTCAGGTCGCTCGCCGCGACCAGTCCCCGAATCGCGCCGTCTTGCGCGACCAAGAAGCACCGCTGTCCCGTCCGCAGCACGTACTCGTCCGCGAGCGTCTGCAGCGACACGCCCGGCTCGATCCGGACGCAGTCCTGCGTCATCACGTCACGGACCCGCAATCCCTGAAGCCCCGTCAGCATCTCCAATTGGACCAGGCTCGCGCCCGCCGCGCTGAGCAGGAACCACCCGATGATCGCGATCCACAGGGCCCCGAAGCCGCCCCCTCCGAAGAAGCCGAGGAAGCCCAGGACGATGAACAGCGCGGCCACCACCTGCCCCGTCCGCGCGGCCGTCCGCGTCGCGCGTCGCTTGTCACCGTGCATCCCCCACAGGGCGGCCCGCAGGACGCGGCCGCCATCCAGGGGAAAGCCGGGGATCATGTTGAAGGCGGCCAGCACGAGGTTGATGTAGCCGAGCCAGGCGAAGACGGCCATGGGGGGCGTGCGGGGCGTCAGCTCGGCTCCCGGCTCAAAACCGCCGAGCGCCCAGACCAAGCCCAAGCACAGGAGACCGACCGCCACGCTCATGAGCGGGCCCGCGATCCCCATCCAGAATTCGGTCTTCGCGTCGCCCACGTCCTTTTCGATGTTCGAGACGCCGCCCAACGCAAACAGCGTGATCGACCGGACCGGCACCCCCCTCGCCCGGGCGACCAGCGCATGAGCCAGCTCGTGCAGCACGATGGCGGCAAAGAACAGAAGGCCCGTCACGATCGCCGACACCCACACGGCGGCGGACGTCCACACGGGGTTCGTGCTGGAGAAATGAGCGGCCAGCGAAAGCGTGATCAGCAAGGCGATGAGGAACCAACTCAGGTGAAGGCCGATGCTGATCCCGAAGACCCGTCCAAGCGTGATGTGAGGCGGCATGGGTTCCTCGAATGGCTCACTCCGCCCCTTCGGGCATCAAGGACGACGCCGCCTCGTCTGACGGCGGACGCCCCGCGGCTTCCTTCGGCACCTCCTCATCTTCTCGATCTTTTCATCCGGCCGAGACGCTCAAGCGGGTCGGGACCCGGTCGCCGTCCGCTTGCGACTCGAGGCGTACACCGAGCATGAAGACCCGATCGGGAGGGACACCCGCCTGGTTCACCAAGAATTCCTGGACCGCCGCCGCCCGCTGTTGGGCCAGCCGGCGAAGCCGATCGTCCTCCACGGCAATGCCCTCGAGCAGGCGAGCCCGTAGGAGGTCCGTGGTTGTCTCGGACAGGCCCTCGCCGTGCTCCAATTCCTCGGGCAATCCTCCAAACGTACGGATGTAGAGCGCCTCGATCCAGCGGGCCTCCTCGTCCGGCCCTTTGTCCGGACGCGGTCCACCGGGGATCCGGGATCCGCCCGCGGCGGCAGCCTGCTTCAATGCCGTCAGTTGCTCGGTCAAGATGAGCTCACGCAGGGCCGCGCGGTCCGTGATGGGATCAGCCGTCCCCGTCACTTCCAGTTGGAGCGCGGGCCGGTCCTCGAGCGAGGCGGCCAGGGCCTCCAGCTTGTCTCGGTCCTCGGCCGGCAATTCGGTCCGGCCGAGCGGAAAACGGACCTCGCTGAGCTCCTCGCCGCTTCGGCCGATCAGATTGCCGAGCCAGGCAAAGGGGGAGGCGATGATCTTTTGGAACAGATTCACCATCGCGTTCCAAACCAGGCGGCCATAGTGGAAGTCGGGATCGTTGAGGTCGCCGCGGACCGGGAGTTGGAGGTTGATGCGGCCGTGCCGATCCTTGAGCAGGGCCACGACGAGCTTGACGGGGAGCGACGTGGCATCCGGGCTGTCCACCTTCTCGCCCAACGTGAGCTGATCGATGACGGCCTCGTTGTCCGCCTCGAGACGCCCCCGGGCAAGACGATAGTCGATGTCCATCGACAGCTTGCCCTTCTCGATCGGATAGCCCGCAAACTTTCGCGAGTAGGGCGACAACGTCGTCAGGTTCACGTTCTTGAACGACACGTGCAGATCGGTGAAGGCTTTGGTGCTCAAGGGATTGATCCGGCCGGCGATCGTCACCGGCGCGTACTTGTCCACTTCGCCGTGCAGCGCCACCTTCGCGCGCGCCTTCTCATCCGAGGACAGCCCGCGAACGGAGCCGTTCAAGCGGTAGATCCCCGTGTCGACCTGCGGCTGGATCGAGAGATCGGCGAAGTGCGCCGAGCCGTCGACGATTCGGACGGCGTCGATGGTCGTGGTCAAGGGGGCCGTGGCCGGACCACGGTCCCGCTCGATGGGCTCGGTGGCGCGGCCATTGTTCATGACGGTCTTGAGGTTCACGCTCCGGTCCTCGGCGATGATCACCTCGGCGTACGGACGACGCACGATGATCTCCTCGACGGCGAGACGGCGCTCGGGAAGCCGAAGGGTGATCGTGCCGGCCGTCAACCGATCCCAGTTCAACAGGTCCCGGTCGAGGTGTGCGTCCACGGTCTTCAGGTCGGTGATTCCCGCCTCCCCGTGGAACTCCACCGAGGCGGGGTCGCCCGCCTGATACACCAGGCGACCGGTCACGTCGGCGACGCCGCTCTTGATGTCGACGGCCGCGACTTGGTTCAGATACGCCTGGAACGGCACCAGCGGGAGCTTCGCCATCTGAACCTGCAGATCCGCGCCAATCGGCTGTACCCGCACCTCGCCATTCGCGTTGATCGTGCCGGTCGTGTTGACCGCCGCCGACGCATCGAGCCGCGCGCGGGACGGGCTCGGATAGGAGAGATCATCGAGCCGGATGGACAGCTTCGAGAGCTCAAGGTGGACGGGTGCGTCCGTGCGGCGATCCTCCATGACCGCCTGAGCGTCCTCCATGGTCAGCGTCTTCAGGTCGATCGTCCACGGTTGCGCCGACAAGGCGTCGACGGCCCCGCGCGCCTCGTCGGCTCGTGGCCGCTCCACCTCTCGCGCAGCGGAGACGGCGAGCACCCGTTGCAGGTCCAGCCGACCGTCCGGCTCGATGGCCGCACGGACGGCGGCCCCCTGTGAGTCCACCGCACCGATCGTCACCCGCCGCTCCTCGAGATCGGCCGACAGGTCTTGGAGCATGACCGCAGGCAGGCTCAGCAACGCCGCGTCGCCGCCCGGCTCGAATACCGTCAGATGGGCCACCCGCACGCTGCCGTCCGTGGCCTGGACCCGACGGCGGCCGCCCCCGATCTCGAGCTGATACGCCGCCTCGGCCTGCACCGTCCCATCGCGGACTTCGAATCCGACTTGATCGCGCACATACTCCCAGAGACCGCGCGCCTTGATCCCCGCCATCGCGATGCGGCCGTCGGAGCGCAATGGGTTGACCTGCAGCCGGCCTTGCCAGTTCACCGTTTCGCCCAGATCGAATTCGGCCCCGAACGCAAACGTGTTCTCCTCCCCGTTGCGCGTGGCAAAGTTGTTCAGCGTGAGCCAAATGGGGACGATGTCCACGCTATACGGGGTCGGTCGAGACCGATCGTGAAACTCCACGACGCCGTTTTCGATGCTCAGCGCCCGGATGATCACGGGCGGGATCGCGCGGCGTGGCTCCCCCTCCGGCTCGCGTCCCGGCTGGTCGCTCGAGCGGTCCTTCGCCGGCGCCGGCTCGAGCTCCTTCAGGTTGAGCTCGCCGTCCTCGTCCACGATGATCCGGGCGTACGGGATCCGAATACGAATCTGATCGAAGACCCAGGCGCGGGTGACGAAGGACGATGCGGCGAGATTGACCAGCAGCTCCTCGAAGCCCACGAGCGGGCTGTCGTCCGATTCGCTGATGTGGAAGCCGCGGACGGTGAGCGCCAAGGTGAACGGATTGAACCGGACGTCGCCGACGGTGGCGGGGAGGTCGAGCCGCGTCGACACGACCTCGGGGATCTTCGTCTCGAGATAGGCGGGGAGCGCGAAGAACCCCAGCGCCGCATAGAGGGCGACCAGGGCGACGGCGACCAGGACCGCGATCGCCGCGCGACGCCCCCAGGGCCTCCGCTTCCGTGAGACGGGCGGCTCGGGCGGCGTGGGTCGAGCCGAAGGGGGAACGCGCTCCGCGGTGGAATCCATGACGCATTGTGGCCGCCGTCGGACGGCACTTCAATCGTCCTCAGGCTCTCTACGAGATTCCGGCCGTCCTACGACGCGCTTCCTCGTTAGCCGCCTGGAGCAGTCCGTCTACTTCCCGGCACCGGCCTTCTCCTGATCTATGTCACGCAAAACATACCGCAGGCGTGGAGGCTAGGCTTGGAACGACGAAAGGTTCTTCACCCAGTCCCTGAACAATGGCAGGCGGTGCACAGAGCGTCTAGTCCGATTTCACCACAAACTCTCACAAGATGCGCGTTAGGGCTTTGGCCCTTTATGTAGGACGGAAATAGCTTCTGTATTCGTTTTGATGGAGCCCTTGAAGGGTCATCATTAATATGTTCGCACCCTCCTCCCTCTTGCACCACCTCACGGAGCTGGGTCGCACAAGCGCTATTCCCCAGCATTCTGGCGGTCGTCTCAGGCTCGGCGAACAAAAAGGCCTCGATCTCATAGAATTGGATGTATGGGAGGAACCGCCTTTGGTTGAAATCAGAGCCCATCGCGTTATAGATCCGGTCGCGCATCGCCTCGCCCAGTATCCTGTGTGCCTGTCCGAGATCTGAAACTCTCCTGCTCTTGTCCAGACCAGGCCAATCTTGTGGAAGGGCATACCGATCGAAGAGGGTGGTGACCACAGGTCTGCCTACTAGTGGACTGTAACAGGCAAAGTGATAGTGATCCGATGCCGGGGATCGGCATACTTCCACTTCACGGGCTTCATCGACTTATTGTAATGCCGGATATAGCGCATGATCTGCCGTTTCAGATCGTGTTGTGACGTGAAGATGCCCCGTACGATCAGGTCTCGCTCAATCTTGGCAAACCACCTCTCCACTTGGTTGAGCCAGGAGGAGTACGTCGGCGTGAAATGCAGGCGGACCGTTGGGTGCTCCGTGAGAAACGCCTCGACCAGCTTGGTCTTGTGCGCGGAGAGATTGTCCAGGATCACATGGATCTCTTGCCCCCGCCGTTGATGCGCGACGAGCTCAGTCAAGAAGGCGACGAACTCCGCCGACGTGTGCCGTTCCGCCGTGCGTCCCAGGACCGCTCCGGTGCGCGTGTCGAAGGCGGCATACAGCGAGAGCGTGCCATGGCGGGCATACTCAAAGCCGTGCCGCTCCGCGCGGCCCGGCGAGAGCGGCAGCACCGGATCCAAGCGATCCAGGGCCTGAATCGCCGTCTTCTCATCGACGCAGAAGACGGCGGCATGCTGCGGCGGATTCAAGTACAGCCCGATAATATCGGCGGCCTTGCGCTCAAAGTCGGGATCATCCGAGACCATGTACCGCTCGAGGCGATGCGGCTTGAGCCCATGCCGGGCCCAGACGCGGGCCACCATCATATGCGAGATGCCGAGCCGCTTCGCCAGCCGGCGGGTACTCCAATGCGTCGTGCCATCAGACGGGCCGCGGCGCGTCCACTCCAGAATTTTCGCTTCCAGGTCAGGCGTGAGCACCGTGGCGGGTTGCCCGCGGTGGCGGCTAGAGAGCCCTGCCAGCCGTTCTGCCGTAAAGCGGCGGCTCCAGCGTGCAATGTAGGTATCATCGCACTGGAGCTGGCCACGAATCTGGGCCCAGGTCGCGCCCTCGGCCAGGAGCAAGATGCAGCGCGCCCGCCGGGCATCGTCGGCCCGGCCTTTGCGACGGTGGCTGCGGCACGTCAGTTCTCGGCGTTCCACGTCGGTTAAGGTCATGGCGTCCTCCCTGATGGACGCCCATTTTATACTAGTATTTCAGTTGTTACAATCCACTAGAATAGCCCGCAGATCCACGCGCTCGACACTTAACCTCGACACTTAACGTAGGGGCGAGGAATTCGCGAATGAAGACTTGCTCGGTAGGACCTTCGACGATGACATAGATCCTATTCATGAACAGGGCCGGCCTGGAACACATTCTTCTGCCAGAGCTGGCTCAAGGTGTACTCCTCGAGCCACTCTTTCAGCGAGTCCGCTGTCAGTCGCTGAAAATCAGAAGCACCGCCGGCTCGATTCACTACGACGATCTCCTCTGGCTCAAAGTAGTCGAGAAGCGGAGCGGATTGTGTCGACACGACGATTTGGGTTTTCTGGGACCGCTGTCGGAGCAGAGAAGCAAGTACGCTGAGTGCGAATGGGTGCAGCCCCAACTCTGGCTCGTCAATGACGATCGTCGCCGGAGGCACGGGTTGCAATAGCGCGGTGGCGAGACAGATGAACCGGATGGTGCCGTCCGAAAACTGATGAGGTTGTAGGGGCGTGGGGCTTCCCTTCTGCTGCCATTCAAGACGAATCAGCTCCTCAGGCCCACTCTGTTGCGGTTCTAGCAGAAAATCATCGAAGTATGGCGCGATCAGCCGGATGTGATAGCGGACCTCCTCGTACACATCACGATGGGTCTGTTTCAGCCGATATAAAAACGCAGCAATGTTTCCAGCATCGGGGCGAAGCCCTCGCCAGTCTCTGATGGAGTGATCCCTGCGCATGGCGGACGTCAGGCTCGTATCGTGAAAGTGATAGACGATCCAGCTAGACACCGATTCAGAGACGTAATGGGCAGGACCGTAATAAGATCCCCATCGGCTCTTCTCGTCCCGCCATGTCTTTAAACCCGATTCAGGCTTTCCTGCTGTTTTTAATTCCCAGCCTCCTCCCCCTGTGTAAAGAACCTCCTCGGAGTCAACGATCAGCTCACCGGTCACGGCCGGCTTGAGTCTGAACCGATACTCGTTGTAGCCGAAAGCGAGGTGGCAGATGATATAGTGCGTCACTTTTGGCCCGTTGAATAAGAATGCGTCTGCCCTCCCGTGCTCTAACACGAATGTGCTGAGCCCTTCTTCCGCCATCGCGCGCAACGACCTGAACAAATCAACGAAATTACTTTTCCCCGCCCCATTGGCTCCAACCAGAATATTAAGCTTGGTCAGGGGAAAGTCCTTGAGCTCGCGAATCGATGTAAAACCTTGAATCGTGACTCTCTCGAGCGGAGAAGCCATGGGCTCGTGGTCTCGGGGGTTCAGTGGCGAAACTGAGTATAGCCAATCGTGCCGGGCACTGTCACTGACCACACTCGTGTATCGTCGGGCACAAAATGACTGTGTCCATCTTCCTCTTGACCGTCATCACCATCCCGCCTAGGCTCTGCATTCGATGCCCGAGCTTCCCGACCTCACGCTCTACCTCGACGCGTTCCACCGCCTCATCTTCGGACGCCGGTTGGAATGCATTCGGGTCGTCGGCCCTTCTCTGCTCAGAACCGCGCTCCCGCCCTTCACCGTGGCCCATGGCAAGACGGTTCGAGCGTTGAATCGTCTGGGGAAGCAGCTCGTGTGGAACCTTGGCGACGACCTGTTCCTCGTCGTGCATCTGATGATCGCCGGCCGGTTTCACTGGCGCCCGGCCGGCTGGAAGATTCCCGCCAAGATCGGGCTCGCCGCGTTCGATTTCTCCCATGGCACGCTCCTCCTCACCGAAGCCGGTACGAAAAAGCGTGCGAGACTGTCGCTCGTGCGCGGGGCGGATGAGCTTCGGCGCTACGATGCCGGCGGGATCGACCCCCTCACCGCGGACCTTGCGGCGTTCCGCTCGGCGCTCGGGCGAGAGAACCATACCCTCAAGCGCGGGCTCACGGACCCCCGCCTGTTCAGCGGCATCGGGAACGCCTATTCGGATGAAATCCTCCACCGCGCACGTCTGTCGCCCGTCATGTTGACCGCGTCCTTGGATGAAGCCCAGGTCGAACGACTCTACGAGTCGACGCGCACGGTGCTGTTGGAATGGATCGAGCGGCTGCGCGCCGAGACCGGCGAGCGGTTCCCCGAGCGGGTCACCGCCTTCCGCGAGGGCATGGCGGTCCACGGGCGGTTTCGTCAGCCTTGTCCCGTCTGCGGCACCCCGGTGCAGCGCATCGTCTACTCGGAGAACGAGGCGAACTATTGCCCGACCTGCCAAACGGGCGGAACCCTCCTGGCCGATCGCGCCTTGTCTCGTTTGCTGAAGGCGGATTGGCCCCGCTCTCTGGAAGAGCTCACCGAACGCACCCGGCAAGCGACGGAGAAGGGCCTCGCGACCGACCCGCTGAAATAAAGCCAGGCCGTCAACCGGCGAGATCGAGCCGGCTCACCTCATCCGGGCGACACTGTATCGAATTGTCTACATGCCGTATCCAAGTAGGTACAGGTCTCTCTCGAGAAGGCCCCCAACCGGTGGATTTCATGAGGGCACGATGACATTCAGTTGGCGTGAAGCATGCTTAGAAAGCTGAAAGACGCGAACTCATCGAAACCAAGGGAATGAGATGTGGAGCTCCTTCTCCGTGTCCGGTCTCCCGGACTCAATCAACGATCGCCAGCTCGCGATTCTCTTCGCTTGCTTTCCGGGCATCCGCCGGGTGACGCCGATCTCCGTACGCCGCGGCGTGCGTACGTGCACGGTCGAGGTGGTCGATCAGGTGCATCAGAAGGTCCTGGTCCAGGCGCTGGACGGGCTCGTCCTGGCCGGAAGGAAGATACGAGCCCGTTCGGAACGCCGTAGCCTCGGCGCGCCGGCCGAACCCGCGGGCTTGAAAACAGTCGCTCAATCCTCGTGTCCTAGATCGACGCGGAGGACCGGCGGAGCGAAGCCGTCGCAACGCGGTGACGAGCAACCCGCGATGAGGACGCCGCGAGCCAGACCGAAGCGGCGGGAGGTGTGAGGGATGATCTGTCCTGTCTGCGAGCACGAGCCCTTCTTTCACACGGGGGCGTTCTGGCAGTGTGCGCAGTGCGGCTACATGGTGACCAGCCAAGCCATGCGACGCGCCGAAAAGCAGGAACCCCGGCAGGCGATGACCCCGCGGCCGCCTCCGGACCGGCCGTAACGCCCGGCTGATTTCGCCCTCCGGGCCACGGGGTATCCCTACACCGCCCTTCGCCCAAGGTCCTTCATTTTTTCGATCCAGTGCCGCCGCTTGGCCATCTCCACGCCTTCCACCATGCCGATCAAGCTTTCTCGGATCGGCGCAATCCCCGAAAGCCCGAGGATGCTGCGCTCCAAGCTCTTCAGGCCGTGGGCGCGGAAGTACCACCGGTAGATCAGGGCCGGCATGCCCATCGTCAGGATGATACGGGCCGACCTGCCCTTCAGCAGCTTCGGCGGCATCTTGCCGGGACCCGCTCGGCCGAGCGCAAACCCGGGGCGGAAGACCTGCTCGAAGAACCCCTTGAGCAAGGCCGGCATCATGCCGTGCCAGAGGGGGTACACGATGACAAGGTGCCCGGCCCACCGGATCGCCTCCTGCGCCTCCCGGATGCACTCCGGGGGCACCCCACTCTCGAACTCTTCCTTGGTCCGGAGCAGGGGGAAGTCGAGGTCGGCCACGGAGATCGTGTTGACCTGGTGCCCCGCTTCTTCAGCCGCCTGGATGTATGCCTCGGCCAAGGCATGGCCGAGATGGATCTTCCGCCGGTCGGGATGTCCTTGGATGAGCGTGATCCGGGTGACCATGGGTGCTCCTCCCCAGAGCCGACGTGGCGAGGAAACAGATGAATTGCTTTCCGGCATGCTGACGGAGGTGTCTGCCGTTGTCAATTCCGCTCCGGCACAGGCGGCCGGCAGAACTCACGATCTTGATCCGGGACAACGTGCCTTGGTCGGGTCACGCCCTGTCTTCTTCCTCGATCCTCAAAGACAGAAATTCAAGCGGTTCCAGATGGTACGGATGGCCTGGAGCTTGCGACCTCGGGCGTAAAGCGACCAAGGAGGGTGCAATGACGCGCACGATGAAGACGGTAGTTCTCTGCTCGCTCGTCGGCGGCCTGCTCGGGTGTGCGGATACCGGTTCCGACTACCGGAGTGACGCCTATTATTCGGAGAAGCCCGCGACGGTCCGAGAGGCCGAAGCAGTGGACGGCCGCGCCGGCGCATACAAGTCGGCGCCGGGAAGCGGGAGCCCCGGCCAGCTCCGTGCAATGAGGTGCCGAAGACCGGACAACCGGCGGCCCTAAGGACCGGGGCTCATCTGCCCAGCGTCACCAGGAGTCCGAGGTGGTCGGAGAGCCGGGCGCCAACGGGATTCGGCGGAGCGGTCACCAGCTCAATGGCATGGACACGCGACGCACAACTTCGATGAGCCCACACGTAATCGATACGCTTGTCGGGGGCGTTCGACTCAAAGGTATACCCGGGGTCGTGCGGACGGAGCTGGGCCCATATGTCGGTCCACCCTTCGGCCGCCAGGCGCCGCAGCAAGTCCGTGTCCGGAGGGGTATTGAAGTCGCCAAGCATGAGCCACGGCTCGGGCATCCGATGGATGAACGGGAGGGCCGCCTCCACGTTCGCCACGGCCTGAGGGTAGACCCATGAGAAGTGGCAGTTGAAGACCGAGACGGCCGGCGAGCCGAGCCGGGCTGCGAGCACCAGCCGCGGCTCTCGATCGTGATCCGGGCCGGGAGGCAACGCCACGGGAAGCCGGCACGCGTCCACATGATCGAGGGGCAGACGCGAGAGCCAGGCTGATCCCTTCTGCTTTCCCTGGCCGTCGTCGGCGGCGGCAACGAAGTGAACCGCCTTGTACTCCGGCAGACGATCGGCAAGCTGCCCCGCCTGATCCGCTCCGTTGTGCTGCTTCGGGTCCTTTGCCACGGCTTGAAGCGCGACCAGATCGGGACGCCGCTCGCGGAGCACCTGCAGGATCACGTCGCGCCGAACGTGCCACGCCCCATGCTTGTCCTCGTACCCCTGTAGATTCAGCGTCAGGATGCGCATGGTTACGGTCCTCCCGCCTGAGCCAGGATGAGCATCCGGCTCCCATGCCTCATCGCCGCACCCTGTCCGGTCGGCCTCTTCTCCGTCTCTCCATGCTCAGCCACACTGAGGGGTCTGAGGAATCGCCTTGGTCGCGACCACATCACACCGGATGACACGATGGTTGCTTGGGCGGGACCGAGGAAGATCGGGAAGGAACAGGACGGGTCAGGCAACGCCCGACACCCGAGTGGAAGCTGAGCGGCGAGGCGAGTGCGGATTCTGGAGCCCTTCGAGCAATCGGGCTTCACAGCACCGGCAGATCCCGTGCGTCACACCGGTTGATTCGCTCGGGACCGTGCCGAGGATCTCGTTGCACCACGCGCATTGGCGGATCAGCATACCGCAGCATAGACGCAGCCGCCGTGGCCGGGGGATCAGCGGCACGCGGCCCCTTGCGTCAGTGACCGATCTACAGCAAACACCTGGTCCCTACGGCCTACAGCCGAACCGGCTGACGACTTACATTCGAGCACATCCGGACCTGATAAGAGGGTCTCGACACGCGGCGTTGTCCAGCTTCACGAAAGGAGGAGGCCATGCCGATGTACGTCAGCCTCGTGAAATTCACCACCGACGGCGTGAAGACCATGAAGGATCAAGGCGTCTCTCGATCCGATGCCGTGCAGCGGAACATCGAATCGCTCGGCGGCCGGCTGGTCGACGCCTATTACTGCCTCGGCGAATACGACGTCGTCGCCATTCTCGAGTTTCCCGACAATCGCACTGCGATGAAGGCCGCCCTGCTCAACTCGGCCATCGGCCATATCTCGATTACGACGATGCCGGCATTGGCGAGGCGCGAGTGGCGGGAACTCCTTGAGGAAACCTGGAAAGCCAAGCGCTGAAAGCAGCAGCGTCACCGGCGGTCCGGCGCCGGATGACGGTGCCCTCTTTGGACGGCGCCGCGACCGACGATCTGTTCGGGTGCAGCGTTGCTCGGTTCCCGGCCGGGCGCGGTTCATCGGCCCGGTGCACACCGCAGTTGACAGCCGGCCGTTGGATGGTCCGGCGGCTGCGGTGTGTCTCCGGCCGTGCTCGGCCGCTCCAATACACTGCTCACGTTATGATGAGGTGATGATCATGACCCGATCGCGTCTCTTCTCGCTGGGGCTCATCGTTCTATTGTGCGGCGCCCTCCTCGCCTGTGCGAAGGGGCCGCGGGACAGGAAGATCGAATTCGTCTATCTCGCCCTCGGCGCGAGCGACGCGACCGGGGTGGGAGCGCTCCCGCTGACGGAGGGCTACGTCTACCTCATCAAGGCCGAGTTGGACCGGCGGATGCCGGGGGTCTTCCTGCTCAACCTCGGCATCCCGGGCGCGCGGATCGATCTGATCAAGGAACAGGTCCGTCTCGCCGTTCAGGCTCGGTACAAGGCGAATCTAGTCACGCTGTGGACCGGGGGGAACGACCTGGTTCACGGCGACGACCCCACACGCTTTCAGGAGGACCTGCGGTTCATCCTCCAACGTCTCAAGAACGACATCTCGAAATCGATCGTCGTCGCCAATCTTCCGGACCTGACGCAATTGCCCCGTTTTCGCCGCACTCCCAGCCCGGTGGTGACCCTCGAACGCGTGCGTCAATTCAATCAGGCGATCGAGACGGAGGCCCGCGCCGTCGGCGCCACGATCGTGGATCTGTTCGCGCAGCCGGTCCGGGAAGACCTCGTCTTCGACCTCGACGGCTTCCACCCGAACGACGCCGGCCATCGCGAGCTCGCCCGCCTGTTCCTGGACAAGATCTTGCCCTTGCTGGGCCTTCGCTGACGTCAAGAGGGCGCCCTGACTACCAGGCGCATGGCGAACCATGAGGCGGGCCGTCAGCAAGCCCGCGTCCCGGTACGAGGCAGGCCTTCCTTCCCGAGGATGTCCGGATAGTGCCGGGACCCGCATTCCGGACAGAGACCGTGGCTGAAATCCGCCTCCGAATGAGAGGCGATGTAGACCTCCAGTTGCTTCCAATACCCGTGGTCGTCCCGGATCTTCTTACAGTAGACGCAAATCGGAAGGAGGCCCCGTAACATGCGGACCTCCCCTTCGACCCGCTTTCGCGCCAATGACAGGGCGGCGATCACCCACAACACGCCGACCCCGGCGAGCCGATGCCCTATCTGCACGGCCGGCATCGACGCGTCTCGAAGGCCGCCGGCGAGCACGAAGCCCGAGCACAGGCAGGCGATCGCCAGCACGTATCGGCTCTCGGTTCGGGCCGACCACAAGGCGATCCACGCGGCCGGGATGACGTACAAGATCGGATCGAGCCCCCGCGGCAGGAGAAGCACGTCGAGGAGACCCAGCAGGACCGAAACGCCGAGAACGCCCGCCACCGCCAGCAGTCGTCGCATCCGCGTTGCCAGCACAGCGGGCCCCATCGTGTCACCCTCTCGAGACGACGGCCGGCCTCACGGCCGTAACGATCCACTTGGAGCATAGACAGACCGGTCGCCGGCTTCCGGTCCGGTGCCCCGTCAGTGGATCAGCGTCAACGCCTCCCGGGCGGACTTGTCTTTGACCGAGGCGGGCTGCAGGTGGAGTACCGGCACCTTCACGGTCCCGCTGGCGATGCGTCGGTGGAGGGTGAGGCTCGCGACGGCCACGAGCAGCAGCACCACCCCGATGCCCAGGAGCCCGGAGGCTTCACCGACGGACTGCGTCACCCACCCGAACACCCAGATCCCGGCGAGCGAGGTGGTCATCGCCACCGCGGTGTACAACCCCATGACGCGCCCCAGCATCCGCAGGGGGGCCAGCTCCTGGAGGATCCCCCACGCAATCGGAGTGAGCGTCCCGAGCCCGACCCCGACGATCGTGATCAGGAGCACCGCGGATCCGAGCTGCATCACCCACAGAAGGGCGAGCAACGCCGCCCCGGCAAGCGCGCTCGCGCCGGCGATCAAGAGCATTCTTGCCCGCCGCGACCAGTGCGACACCCGCAACAGCGCCAGCGAGACGAGCAGAAAGCCGACTCCCAACGACGACCACAAGTACCCGACCTCGACGGGACCGAAATGAAAGAGACTCTTGCCGAAGACCGGCAGCAAGGTGGTCAAGGCGGCGCTCCCGAACGTATACAGCGACGCCACCACGATCAGCGAGACGATCGCCGGGGAGGCGAGAAACGTGAACCGAACGCCTTCCAGCATGGCCACCGACATACGGTCGTGGCCTCCGGCCGCACGCGGCCGGACGGGTTCGGTGAATCGAATGGGGAACAGCAGGACGGCGCTGGCGAGATACGTGAGGGTGTTCAACGACAAGACCTCTTGGGGGCCCAGGGCGGCGATCCCGATTCCGCTCATGATCGGACCCAAAATGATCCCGATGCTGGTGGTGCTCTGCAGCAGCGCATTCCCCGCGGTGAAGTGCTCCCCCTTGATCAAAAATGGAATCGAGGCGGACAAGGCCGGGGTGAACACCGCCGAGGCCAGCCCGTACAAGAACACGAGCAGATAGAGCGCATCGACGGTGAGCCCGTTGTGGGGAAGCAGCCACGGCACGACGCCCAGGAAGATCCCGCGGAGCAGGTCGGTGACGATGAGGATGGTTTTCTTGGGCAGGCGATCGACGAGCAGCCCGATGAACGGAGTACAGACGATGGAGGAGACCGTTTGGAGAAGACCGATGAGGGTCGTCTTGAGGGCCGAGCCGGTGACCGAATACACGAACCAGAGCAGGGCGAGCTTGGTGACACTATCGGCGATTTGTGAGAGGAGCTGACTCGTCCAGAGGCATGTGAGGTTTCGTGTCAGCAATACGTCCTTTCTCGTGTCGGCCGGCGAGAAGTCACGGCATTCTAGCAGGATGCCGTGATCTGGCAAGATGAGGCAATCACCTAAGCAATCGGCCTAGGCGGTCCAGCAGCCGGAAGCGAGCACCTGCTCAGGCGGCCCGCTTCTTCTCCGTCGGTCCAGGCGGTGCCTTGGTCAACCACAGCACGATCGCCCAGAAGATCCCGCCGAGTCCACCGGCTATCGCCAGCCACGTAATCAATCGGGACGTCATATCCGCCCCCGCTGTCGTTCCATCATAGACCGAATATACGCGCACGCGCGATTGAGGCGTCTGCGTAAGCGCACGGCCGATGCGACTGGAGCGACGGTGGATCGGGAGACGGGGTGAGCAGCAGGAGGAGGTTGAGGTTAAGGCTAGGTTCAGGTAGACAAACCTCACCCTCACCGCTCCCATGAGCGCACGAACACGAGCCGACCGCCTGTGCCACTGCGGCCATCACAAACGCCTCCACAGCATGGTGGCGGGCACGCGCGGGCCTTGTCGTCAGTGCCGCTGCGACCGGTACGTGGCTCGAAGGAAACGAGCGCCCGGCCGGCGGACGGGGTCGCGCGATCGGGGCGACCCCCGAGGTGGGGCGCGGCCCTAATCGGATCCGCCGCCGGTGCAGCCGGTCCGTGCCGCTGTGCCGGCCGGGATCAGGCAGGCCAGAGAGCGTGAAGATGGGCCGGGGGCGCGGGTGAAGAGCGCGCGAACGGCGTCGGCTTTCGCGGCTCGCACCCGGCCAGCATCATTGTCATGGTGACCGCCGCGACAATGCAGGCGGGCAAGGGGCTCGACGGAGCCGGAAGCCATCGCCCGCCTGTGCGTACGGCCGCCATGCCCCCGCCCCCGCGTTCATGGTCCCGCGGCCTTGATGACGTTTTTCACGCGGCTGTCGCTGTTCAACTCCAAGCTCACACGGTCGCCGGCTTGAAGCCCTTGCAACAGGTCGTCCCGCGTGACCCGGAGCGACCAGTTCTCCCCTTCCTGGGTTCGGACCCGAAGCTGGTGGCTCTCCTGGTCCACCTGCTCGATGGTGGCGCCCGTCAAAGTGACGATCGTTGGGTCTTGGGCGGCGCTCGATGCAGCCGGCTGCATCGCGTGGCCCTCCGGCCGGTCCACCTTCAGCACGCGAACATCGAAGACCAGATGCTTCCCCGCGAGCGGATGGTTGAAGTCGACCACGGCCGTCCGATCGGAAATGTCCTGGACCATGAACGGCTGCCCGTGGGCCGTCTGGTACACGTCCCCGACTTTCGCGTCCTGCGGCAACTCCTCGCGGGAGACGCTCATTTTTTTCTGCTCGTCATAGCGCCCGAACCCGTCCTCCGGACCGAGCTCCACCCGTTTCTCTTCGCCGGGCTTCATCCCCATCAAGGCTCGCTCCAACCCGGGCACCAACTGGTGCTGGCCCGGTACGTACTCGCTCACGTTGTCGCGCATGACGAAATGGCTTTCCGGGACCGACAGGGTGAAGGCGATCGTCACCTTGTCTCCTTGACTGATCCCCTCCGACTGCCCGCCTGCTGAGAGGGCCGACGCGGCGAAGACCGTGGCAGTCGCAAGGATCGACAGAACCGTTCGATGTCCCATGGCGCCCTCCTGAATGCAGTGTGAACGTGCGTTCCTCTTCCTATTAGAGCCCGCCGACCTCCGGTGGTATGTCCGCCGTGGAGGCGGCGCGCTGTCCTACCGATCCGCAGGTCCGCGGAGGGACCAGGTCTACGTACACAACCTGCCCGCCACCGGTTCATCCTCTCCTGTCCTGCACCGGCTGATAGGTCGAGGAGCCGCGAACGACGCGCGTCCGCCGGGCGGCTGATAGTCGACCCGGCTCCCGTCCAAGTACAACGAGGGACCAACTGAACACCGAGGAGGACTATGCCACCCGATCTCCTACACGACAAAGGGACGCCGATTCAGAAGCAGACCTTGACCTGGAAGGACATGGTGTCGCGTCCGATCAGCAAGCTGAACGACGATGCGTTCACCCGGGTACGCATCATCTTGATGAACGGCATCGAAATGGAAGCCCTTCGCTTTTCGCACTCATGCGCTCGGATGAATCAGGACCTCCAGCGATCGCTGGCCACCGTCAGACGCATCGAGCAGCACCAAGCGACGATGGTGAATTGGTTGTTGCCCGCCGACCAGTCGCCGATCGAGACGACGATCGCCTACGAACAGGTGGCGATCGAAGTGACCGCGGCGTTGGCGCAGGTCGAGCCCGATCCCTACATCGCCCAAGTCCTGCGCTTCGGGCTGCTCGAGGACTTCGACCATCTGTATCGCTACTCGGCGCTGTTGGATCGGGTCGAGGGTAAGGATGCGAACAACATCCTCCAATGCTACACGGACGTCTTGCCCGGCCGCCCGACCGTCGAGGAGCATCGCGCGCCGGAAGACGATCTGCGCGAGCATTACGACCGGCGCCGCGCCGACCCGGTCACCAAGCTGCACGCGCTCACGATCATGGCCGGGGAACAGCAGACCCACAACTACTACATGAACGTCGGCCCGATCTTCGCCGACCCGATGGCCCGTGCCCTGTACGCGGAGATCGCGTCGATCGAGGAGCAGCACGTCACGCAGTACGAGTCGATCATCGATCCGACGGAGACGTGGCTGGAGAAGTGGGTCCTGCATGAGGCCAACGAAGTCTACAACTACTATAGCTGCGTCGAGCAAGAGAGTAATCCGCGGATCAAGGCCATCTGGGAACGCTTTCTCGACTACGAGCTGGGGCAGCTCCAGTACGCGATGGAGGTCTTCACGCGCATGGAACGCCGCGACCCGGCCGAGATCCTCCCCGGCACGTTGCCTCAGCCGATTGAGTACGCGAGCCAGCGGGAATTCGTGCGCACCGTCCTCCGCGACGAAGTCCACCTGCGGGCGAACGGCACCCAGTTCGTGGACAAGAGTCAGGAGCCGGAGCGATCGCTCGCATACCGCCGCCGGCTCAACGCCGACGGCTCCCCGACCCAGACCGTGGCCGCGGGGTATCGCTGGGCCCCGGGCACCGAGCTCACCGAGAAGACACCCGTCCGAACGATGAAGGAGGCGATATGAAGCTGCCGTCAGACCTCGGCATGAATCGAACCGGACTCGACATGTCGCCGCTCGACACCCAGCCGCTCGTGTCGGCCGCCCGGTCGTCGATCCCGACCTCGGAAGGGGACGAGCAGGCCCTTGCGGCGTTCCGGGCCAGCTATCTCGAGCAGGCCGAACCGATCGGGACCGTCCCGGTCCCCGGCACGTTCAAAGGCCTTGCGCAATCCGCCCTCCAGAAGCTCACGGGCAAGAAACCCGAAGTCTTGATCGACAAGCTCGGCGAGCGGCTGGCCTTCGAGCGGGCCGGCACCCGGCTCTACGAGGCCCTGCTCGGCAAATGCCGCATCAGGAGAGATGAGGCCGCGGCCCTGCCGCTCGAGGAGCTGCAGCACTTTCGGGACGAGGAAGCCGCACACTTCCTGATGGTCTGGAACGTGATCACACGGCTCGGGGCCGACCCGACCGTCCAGACGCCGTGTGCGGACGCGAGCGGGGTGGCCGGGATGGGGCTCATCCAGGTCATCGCCGACCCCCGGACCTCGGTTGTCCAAAGCCTCCATGCCATCCACATCGCGGAGCTCGCCGACCACGACGGCTGGGAAATGCTGATCAAGCTGACCGAGCAGATGGGGTTGGATGAGATCGCCGGGCAGTTCCAGACCGCGCTCGCGGAGGAGGGTCGGCATCTCCAGGCGCTTCGCGACTGGACGACGCGTTCGCTGCTGAGCGAGGCCGGCGTAAGCTGACGCCTCACGAGCCGAGCGCCGACGGCCGGGCGGCCCGGTTCCCCCGGTCCGTCACCTTTTCTCGACCGTCCCCCCCGTGCTCCGGACGGCGGTTCGGCGGGAGCCGTCCGGCCGCGAATGTAGGCTTGGAGAGCCGCCCGTGCGTCCCGCGCCTGCTTTCCGGTTGACGCGCTGTCTCTCGCCTTCTAGAATGCCCGCCCATGCTCGCGATGGTGTCGTTTCAGCAGATTACGCAGATCTTGGAGGTGACCGATCGCCTGGGGCTGAATCGGGAATGGGTGGAGATTCCCTTGTCGCCGGAGACGCCCGGCGCCATCCGGACGCTCCCGAACGGCAAGTTGGAGATCGTCGTCGATGCCGCCCAGCCGTTCGACCAATGGCTGGCCTCGCTCGAGCCCAAGATCCGCGCCGTGCTCCATGGTCCGGGTCATGATGCCGATGGAACCTGATGTTCCTCCGTCGACCGGGCCGTCACCTGTCCCGAATCGGCAGGAGCTGCTGGACGAGCTGCTCCCCTTCCCCGAGCCGCCGGAGCAGCCGCCGCTGCCGGATCCTCCGGGCACCGACAAGGTCATCGCCGAGGCCCTCGGCTACATTCGCGGCCGGCGCGGTGCGGATCTGGTCTCGGTCATCCTGGTGGGCTCGGGGATCCGCCGGGCGCTGACCCCGCACAGCGACCTGAACTTCATCGCGCTCGTGAAAGGACAGGACGAAGGCGAGGAAGTCGTGCGCGTCGCCGACCGGCAGGTCGACATCCGCTATCGCAGCCACAAGGCGGTGGAACAGGAGTTGCCCTTTACCCCGAGGCTTCCCCCGCTGCTGCGAAAAGGCCGGATCCTCTTCGACTACGAGCAGATCGGGGCCCGGCTCGTCGAGAAGGCCGCGCAGCGCTTTCGGCAAGGCCCGAGGCCGGCGAGCATGAACGAGAAGATCCGCCTGAAGGCCGATTGCCTGCACCGGCTGGGGAAGGCGGAGGATGTGGTCCAGCACCCGGCGACCGCCCAATACCTGCTCACCATCTTTTTCGATCACCTCCTTCAAGCCTACTTCCGGCTCAAGGGCTATTGGGTGACCGCGCCCGCCGAGATGCTGAAGTTCATCGGAACCCGTGATCCGGCCCTCGGCGAGCTGTTCGAGAAGTTCCTCACGGCGCCCTCGCTCCCCGAACGGCTGGCCCTCGCGCGCGAGCTCGCCGACGTCGTCTTGAAGGACATCCCGCTTCCCCAGCGAATCGACTAGCCCGGTTGTTCTTCCCTCGTCGTCTCCTGCTACAATCGCAGGGCTCGTCCGCTGGAGACGTCCGGTGGAGCTGATCACGACACACCTCAACGCCGATTTCGACGGGCTCGCCTCGATGGTCGCGGTGCGAAAGCTCTATCCCCAGGCGATCCTGTCGCTGCCCGCCGGGGCGCAGGAAGCGGTCCGCGGTTTTCTCGCCGTCCATGATCTCGGTCTCCGGCGCCCCAAAGACGTGCCGCTCGGCGAGGTCACTCGGCTGATCCTCGTCGATACGCACGACCCCGACCGCCTCGGACCGTTCAAGGGGCTGTATGAAGATCCTCGGGTCGTCCTGGAGGTCTACGATCATCATCCGTCGGAGAAGGCGGAGGGCGAGGCCGGGCGGCGCCCCGCGGTGGAATTGATCGAGCCGGTCGGCGCCACCACCACGATCCTGATCGAGCACCTCATGCGCCGGCAGATTTCGCTCACCCCGTTCGAGGCCACCGTCTTGGCGCTCGGCCTCTATGAAGAAACCGGTTTCCTCGCCTTTACCTCCACCACCCCGCGCGACCTCGAAGCGGCCGCCCACGTCCTGCGCGCCGGGGCGGACCTGAACGTCGTCACGGACACGTTGCGGCGGCCGCTCGCCCCCGACCAGATCGCGTTGATGAACGACCTCCTTCACCACGCCGAGACGCTCTACGTCGACGGCTGCAAGGTCCTGTTCGCGGCGAGCGTGTATGACCGGTACCGGGGCGATCTGGCGGAGGTCGTGCAGAAGCTGGCCGAAATGGAAGGACTCGACGCGACCGTGTGCGTGATCGCGCTGGAGGAGAAGGTCGAGGTGATCGCCAGGAGCCGCCGTGAGGATTTCGACGTCGGGGCGCTCGCGCGCGAGCTCGGCGGCGGCGGCCACGCGGTCGCGGCGGCGGCCACGGTGAAGGGCCGCACGTTGATCGAGGTCCGCGAGCAGGTGCTCGACTGGCTGGCGCACCGCATGCGGCCGATCCTCCTCGCCCGCGACGTCATGACGACGCCGGCGAAGGTGGCGGCCGAGACGATGACGGTGGCGGCGGTCGAGGGGGCGTTGACGAAATATGAGGTGAATGCGATGCCGGTCGTCGATGCGCGCGATCGGTACCGCGGCATCATCACGCGCGAAACCGTGCAGAAAGCCCTCTTCCACAAATTTCACAAGGTCCCGATCGCCGATTTCCTTCAGACGGAGGTCTATACCGCCGGCCTGAGCACACCGTTCCGCGAGGTCGAGCAGCGCATGCTGGAACGCAATCAGCGGTTCGTTCCGGTGCTCGACGAGGATCGCGTGGCCGGGGTCATCACACGGACCGACCTGTTGCGCGCGCTGCATCACGACATCGCCGCGACCACCCGGATCAGGCCGAAAGGCGAGGAGCGGCCCTTCCCCTCCCGCTCTCGGAACGTCCGGGGGCACTTGAAGGCCCACCTCCCGGCGCCGGTCTTCGAGCGGTTGCGGCAGGCCGGCGACCTGGCCGAGCGCCTGGGCGTCTCCGCGTTCGTCGTCGGCGGCTTCGTGCGGGACCTCTTGCTCGGCCGGCCGAACTTGGACCTCGATCTGGTCATCGAAGGGGACGGCATCGCCTTCGCCGAGGCGTTGGCCCGTGAGTGGCAGGCGTCGGTGAAGACCCACGACCGCTTCGGCACCGCCGTCGTCACGTTGCCCGACGGCGTGAAGCTCGACATCGCCACCGCCCGCACCGAGTACTACGAATACCCGACGGCCCTCCCCACCGTCGAGCGCAGCTCGATCAAGAAGGATCTGTATCGGCGCGACTTCACGATCAACACGCTCGCGGTCCGTTTGAACACCCGGCGCTTCGGCGAGCTGCTGGACTTCTACGGGGGGCAGCAGGATCTGAAGGACAAGCTCATCCGCGTCCTGCACAGCTTGAGCTTCGTCGAGGACCCGACACGGGTCTTTCGCGCCGTCCGCTTCGAGCACCGCTTCGGCTTTCGGTTGGGGAAGGAAACCCTTGCGCTGATCAAGGGCGCCGTCAAGATGGATCTCTTCCGTCGCCTGTCCGGCTCCCGGCTGCTGACGGAGCTGATGCTCCTCTTGTCCGAGGAGGAGCCGCGGCGGGCGGTGGCGAGGCTCGCCGAGCTCGACCTCCTGCGATTCCTCCACCCGAAGCTCCAACGCCAACGCCAGCTCGAGGCGCGGCTCAAACCCGTGGAGGACGCCCTGGATTGGTACCGGCTGCTGTACCTCGACCGGCCCATCGAGCGATGGCTCGTGTACTTCATGGCGCTCATGGACCTGCTGCCCCCCGACGCCGTCCGCGAAACCGTCAAACGGCTGCACCTGCGGCAGCGCCACGCGGAGAAGCTCCACGAGGCGCGGACGCATGCGACCGCGATCCTCCGGCGCCTCGGACGGCGGCCTCCGCCGAAGCCTGCGGAAGTCTACCGCCTGCTCGAAGGCCTGTCCGACGAAGTCCTGTTGTTCCTGCTGGCGAAGACGAGCTCGGAGGCCGTCAAGCGGCAGATCTCGGCGTATCTCACGACGTACCGGCAGGTGAGGCCCGCGCTCACCGGCCGCGATTTGCAGGCCGCCGGCGTGAAACCGGGGCCGATCTACCGAGAAATCCTGGACCGTTTGCTGGAAGGGCGTTTGAACGGCGAGCTCACGTCGGAAGCGGACGAGCGAGCGCTCGTCACCCGGCTGATCGCGCGCGCCGGCTGATCCCGACCGCCCGGATCTCGCCCGATGATTCATCGGCTCGGAAGGCCGCCGAGCAGGTGTGTTAGATTAGACCCGACGACCCGCCGCATAGCCACCGCTGAGAGGATTTCCATGGAACTTGGATTCATCGGCCTGGGAAAGATGGGCATGAACATGGTCACCCGCCTCCGCCAAGGCGGCCATCGCGTCGTCGTCTACGACCGATCGGCGCCGGTCGTCCGGCAGGCGGAGGAGACCGGGGCGATTGGGACCGGCACGCTGCGCGAGCTCTCGGCGCAGCTCCGTCCCCCGCGCGCCGTCTGGGTCATGGTCCCCGCGGGACCACCGACCGAAGAGACCGTGCGCGCGTTGGGAGACCTGCTGGAGCGCGGCGACGCGATCATCGACGGCGGCAACACGCGTTACCACGACGATGTACGGCGTGCGACGGAGCTTCGCACGCGCGGGATCGACTACGTGGACGTCGGCACGAGCGGCGGCGTCTGGGGCTTGAAGCTCGGCTATTGCCTGATGGTCGGCGGCGGTGAGGCCGTCGTCCGGCGTCTCGCCCCCGTCTTCGAGACGCTGGCGCCGCCCGGCGGGTGGGCGCACGTGGGAAGCCATGGCGCCGGCCACTACGTCAAGATGGTGCACAACGGAATCGAGTACAGCCTGATGCAGGGATATGCCGAAGGGTTCGAGCTGATGGCCAAGAGCGAGTATCGCCTCGATCTGGCGCGCATCTCCCGGCTCTGGCTCCAAGGCAGCGTCGTCCGTTCATGGCTGCTGGAGCTCGCGGCCGACGCGCTCGCCGAGGACCCGCGCCTCGAGCAGCTCAAAGGGTACGTCGAGGACTCCGGAGAAGGACGGTGGATGATCGAAGACGCCATCGCGAAGGACGTGCCGGTCCCTGCATTGACCACCGCCCTCTTCACACGGTTCCGCAGCCGGCAGGCCGAGTCCTTTGCCGACAAGATGCTGGCGGCCTTGCGACGGGCGTTCGGCGGCCATGCGGTCAAGCACTGACCCGGCCGTAGGGGGATCGATGCTCCAAATGGAGGCGGACAGCGGGCGCAAGAAGGTGCCGGAGCCCTGTGCCATCGTGATCTTCGGCGCGTCGGGCGATCTGACCCGCCGCAAGCTGATCCCGGCGCTGTACAATCTCCAGCTCGACGGGATGCTGCCGCCCGAGTTCGTCGTGCTCGGGACCGGGAGGACCCCGCTGACGCACGAAGAATTTCGCGCCCAATTGCGACTGGGCGTCGAGGAGCATTCACGTCGGCCGCCCGAGACCCGCGCTTGGGCCGAGTTCGAGCGCCGCCTCTTCTATCTGGCCGGATCCGGTCGCGACCCCAAGACCTATGCCGCCCTCAAGACGACGCTGGACACGCTCGAAGCGGAGCTGCACCTCCCCGGCCATCGCATCTTCTACCTGGCCGTCCCACCCGACGCCTACATCCCGACCTGCCGGGGCCTGCAGCAGGCCGGCCTCGCCCATCCTCATGATCCCTCCCGGCCCTTTTGCCGGGTCATCGTGGAGAAACCGATCGGTCAGGATCTGGAATCCGCCCGCCACATCAACGACGCGCTCGGGCAGGTCTTCGATGAGTCACAAATCTTTCGGATCGATCATTATCTCGGCAAGGAAACCGTTCAGAACCTGATGGTCTTACGGTTCGCGAACAGCATCTTCGAGCCGGTCTGGAACAACAAGTACATCGACCACGTCCAGATGACCGTGAGCGAAACCAACGGGGTGGGAACGCGGGCCGCCTACTACGACGAGACCGGAGCCCTGCGCGACATGGTGCAGAACCATCTCCTCCAACTGCTGTGCCTGGTGGCGATGGAGCCGCCCTACTCCCTCGACCCCGATGTCGTCCGCGACGCGCGGATCGATGTGCTGCGCTGCTTGCGGCCGCTGGTCGGCCCGGACGTCACGCGCATGACCGTTCGAGCGCAATACACCCATGGCAAGGTCAAAGGGGAGGACGTCCCGGGGTATCGCCGGGAAGCGGGCGTCAAGCCCGATTCGACGACCGAAACCTATGTGGCGCTCAAGCTGTACGTGGAGAATTGGCGCTGGGCCGGGGTGCCGTTTTACCTTCGGACCGGCAAGGCGCTGGCGAAGCGCGCCAGTGAGGTCGCGGTGCAGTTCAAAGATATCCCGCAAATCCTCTTCAACGCGAATCCCCAGACGCCGCAAGCGCCCAATGTGCTCACGCTCCGCATCCAGCCCGAAGAGGGGTTCTCGCTTCGCGTCATCTCCAAGGTGCCCGGGACGAAAGCCCAGACCCACCCGGTCGAGATGAACTTCCGCTACGGTGACGCTTTTGGAGGCGTCTCGCCCGAGGCCTACGAGCGCTTGCTGCTGGACGTGATGTGGGGAGACGCGTCGCTCTTCATGCGGCGCGACGCGGTGGAGGCCTCATGGGGGTGGGTTCAAACGATCCTTGACGGCTGGAAGGTCGAAGGGACCCGCTGGCTGCCCGAGTATCCGGCCGGCACCTGGGGTCCCGTGGAGGCCGACCGGCTGATCCAGTCGGACGGCCGCACCTGGAGGACACTCTGAGCGCTCAGCGGCGAACGATCATGTGGGCGCGGCGGTTGAGCTGAAAGCAGCGTTCGTCCAGGTCCCGGCAGAACGGCCGTTCCTTTCCATACGAGACGACCGCCAGCCGGTTCGTCTCCACCCGCTGTTCACCCAAAAATTTCGCGATCGCCCGCGCCCGCCGCTCACCGAGCACGAGATTGTACGCAAAGCTCCCCCGGTCGTCACAGTGTCCCTCGATCACGAGTCCCTTGTCGGTGTGGCTCCTGAGCCACGCGAGGTTCTTGAGTAGCGCCTGCTGCCCGTCCTTCGAGATCAGCGCGCTGTCGTAGGCGAAAAACACGTCGTGGAGCCCCTCGACCTCGCCGAGGTCGCCGATCAGATCGGTGGCGCCGCCGCCCGGCACGCCGTCCCCGACGGCTCGTCGGCTTCGCGGGATCCCCATGTCGCCGTAGCCGCCCGAGGAGGCCGGAGGGCTGGTGACGATCTCATCCCCGGCGATACGGACTTCGCCGTCGGACCGGCCGAGGCTGAGAGGATCGGGACGGTCGACCTGCGACAGCGAGGGCGGCCCCGGCGGCAGACTCCTCGCCTCGGGTACGGTCGCGCGCGCCCCCGGTGACGCGATTCCTCCCTCGCGACGTGGGTCCGACGCGGACCGTTCGAAGAGGCCGTCACCGGCGTTTCCGGTCACCGTCCTGCTGCAGCCCGTCGCACCCGCCAGGCACACAAGGAGGAGCAGCCCGCTGAGGAGCGTCGTCGTGTTCGTTCGCATGAGTCCACCCTCCGTAAGAGGCCTGCTCCAAAGCTAACAAAAGGTGGACGGGTGTCAACCGGCGGTATGACGTCGATCCGCGCGCCGTCACGCGAGCGGCAGTTGCTTCCGGATCTCCTCCATTTTCCCGAGACCGCCGATAAACCGCTCGAACCGTCCATTCTTGTACAGAGCCAGGGCGGGCAGCGACGAGATCTCCAGCTCGGCGGGAATCTGATGGTTCTCCTGCACGTTCATCTTGAGGATCAACACGCGGTCCCCGACGTCCTCCTGAAGCCGCTCCAGCTCCTTGAGCAAGGCCCGGCACCCGCCGCATCCCGGCTGCCAGAACTCGACGAGCACGGGCTTCGTCGACGTCTCCACGACGCGATCGAACCGGCGGTCGTCGATCTCCTCGATCATGGCCGGCGCCTCCTCGCGTGCTCACCCACCTGCCTGGCCACGAGGTCGGCCAGGAGACGATAGCCGGCGGTGGTGAGGTGCAGCCCGTCGTTCGAGTAACGGGCGGCAAGCCGCCCTGTGCCGGGCTCGGCGGTTTCCGCGAAGAGATCCACACAGGGCATCGCCCGCTTGGCCGCATGCTCCACGAGCCACGCGTTCACGATCCGCCGGCGGCGAAGATGCGCGTCGATCCACGCGGCGCCGGACGGGTCGCCGCCCGCGTCGGCACGAATGGAAGGAATCGTCACGGCGACCGGTTGGACCTGCTCCTGGATGGCCGTATCGTACATCGTGATCAAATTTCGGATGATCTCCTCGGGCTCCAGGTCCCAGCCCAGATCGTTCGTCCCGCCGAGGATCACCACGTAGTCCGGATGCCGCGCGATCACGTCCCGCGCAAAACGAGCGACCATGTGTCGGGTCAGCTCCCCGCAGACTCCGCTGATCGCGATGCACGCCCTCCCGCCCAGCAGCTCCTCCAGAAAGACCCCGTATGGCGTCTCGGCCCCGCCGGGGTTGTCCGGAGTCGGCGCCTGGTACCCGGCGGTCAGGCTGTCGCCGAAACAGACGATGGAGATCGTGCGGGATGACCTATCCATGCCGTCCATCTGCAGTGACCGAATGATTCTGAGTCCTCGGTTTATTGACAAAAATCGGCCGACCGGGGACACTTTTCCTCAGCATCGTCCGTGGACGATGGGCTGGCCCACCGCGAGTGTTCCTGAAGCCGCATGACTTTGCAAGATGAGCCCGCCGCGCCGACCGGAGCGCGGGAATGACCGCTACGATGCCAGAGGCCACCGCACCAGCATCGCCGACCGCCAACCAGCCCGGCGCCTCACCCGACGCGGCCGAGTTCCAGGCCATCAAGCAACTCCTGGCGCTGCTCGACAAGACGTTCAAGACGGTCCGGACGTACGGGCCGAACAATCCCGTCGCACAGAAATTCTTCCAGCAATTCTACAATTACTTGTCGATCCAACTCGCGGCACAGGACGTCCTGCAGTTCCTCGTCCAACGGTCGGAGCTGTACTATAAAGGTGAAGTCGTCTACCGCTCCTCCTCCCCAACCGAAAATCTCGCTTTCAAGCTGCATGCCGACGGCATTCGGGAGCTGTCCCTCCACGAGGGCCTGAGCCAGGAGGACCTGCTCTACTTCTTGGATGCCGTCTGGGGCACCTACGACCAGGAGGCGTCGGACGACGACATCGTCACTCGTCTCTGGGAGAAGAATCTTTCGACCATTTCCTTCGTCACCGCCGAGGAGATCGTCAAGGCGGACACGACCGTGCTCGAGCCCCAGGACTCCCAATTGTTCACCCGCCCCGTCTCGGCTCTGACCGAGGTCGCGGCCCAGGAATCGGCGCGCAAGAAGGACGAGGAGACCACGCTCGGGGGCGGTCAGGCGCAAGGGCAAGGCAGTGTGGCCGTCTACGAGGTGTCGCCCGAGGAGATGCAGAAGCTCGCGGAGGAGATCCAAGCGGAGTCTTCCCGCGACAATATCACCTATCTGCTCGACATGCTGACCGCCATCCTCGCGAGCGAACAGTCGCACGTCGTCCTCGATCGACTCCTGGGGCTGTTCACCGACATCCTGGAGACGCTGACGAAGGCGGGCAATTGGAAGCTCCTGAACATGTTCGTCAACCTCCTCCACGAGGCGCAGGAGCTCTGCCCGAATCTGTCGGAGGAGCACAAGAGCAAGCTGGGGCAGCTCTTCGACTCGCTCGGCCGTCCGGACCGGCTGAGGGCGATCGAAGGAGCGTTGAACGCAAACGCCGCCAGCCCGACCGAGGACCTGCATGCCCTGCTGCTCATGCTGAGCCCGGCGGCCGCGCCGTCGTTGTGCATGCTCATGGCGAATCTCAAGCACAAGGTGCACCGGATGATGGTCTGCGAGGTCTTGGCGACCCACGCGAAGGCCAACCCCCTCGTCCTCGTCAAAGGGCTCAACGACTCCCGCTGGTACGTGGTGCGCAACCTGGTCTACATCATGGGGAAGGTCGGCGGCGAGCATCTGCTCAAGCACCTGGAGCCGCTGGTGCGCCACCCCGACACGCGGGTGCGCAAGGAAGTGTTGCGGACGATGAAAGCCGTGAGCCCGTCGGGAAAAGTCGACCCGTTCGTCGCGTTCCTGAACGACCCGGAAGAGTCCGTTCGGCTGTCCGCCCTCAAGATCGTCTCCGCGGGCGAGTACAAGACGGCCTTCAAGACGTGGGTTCCGATCGTCACGTCGCCGTCGTTCGCTGATCGATCCGTTTCCGAGAAGAGAGCCTTGTTCCACGCCATGCGACTGGCGTCCGGCGACGAAAACGTCCCGTACTGGCGCCAGCTCGTGACCCGGCGAGCCTGGCGGAACCGGAAGCTCCATGAAGAGACGGCCGTGCTCGCCGCCGAGGCGTTGGGTGCGCTCGGCACCGCCGACGCCGTCGAGGCGCTTCGAGCCGGCCGCAAGCGCTTCAACCGGGCGATCCGCAGGGCATGCGAAACCGCGCTGGGAGCGGCCGCCGCCCAGCCGGACGTGAAAGCGCCATGATCGAGACGAAATCCTCCGCCGCCTCCGGTTCCGACGGCTCGCCCGTCGACCAACCGCTCCTCACGCATGAACGGTCGCTGTCGGGGAAGATCGCGCACGGCTCCGAAGCGCGCGACATCCTGGACCAGCAGATTCTGTGGCTCGGCTCCCAATGCGTGGCCCAGCTCTACTCCCTGCTCCGCACCGCCCGTATCCATGACCGCGGGAATTCGGCGCTCAACCAGCCCGTCAACGCGATTCACAAGATCGTCAAGACGCTCGGGCAAGACCATCCGGTGGTGCTGCGTTTCCAGAACGACTTCCTCTTTCTGGGCGACATGCACCTGAAGGTGACCGCCCAACAATTGGCCGTGTTCACCGGGCTCATGGACGTGCTGGCCTCGTGGCGGCTGGGGGCGATCTCGTTTGCGCCCACGATCGAGCCCGGCGAGCTCCGCGAGTTCGCCTATCTGCTCGTGACCCGCGACCCCGCCGCGACGACCGTGTTCGATCTCCAGCAGGACATGAAGGAGCGGGGGATCACGTCGATCCAGGTGGAAGAAAGCAAGGCCGTGACGGCCACGAAAGTGGACCGGCGGTCGGAAGCCCGCACGCTGGCCAAGAGCAGCTATGCGAACGCCGCGGGCGCGGTGCAGGCGTTGGTCCAGAGCGTGCGCGACGGCAAGCGCCCCAGCTTCAAGCAGGCGAAGCGCGCGATCGAGAACTTGGTCGATTTGATGCGCTACGACGAGTCGGTCCTCCTCGGCTTGACAACGCTCCGCTGCCACGACGAGTACACGCACAACCATTCGGTCAACGTCTGCGTGCTCTCGTTGGCACTGGGCAATCGCGCCGGCTATCCGAAGACGGACCTTGCCGACCTCGGCCTGGCGGCCCTCTTCCACGACTCCGGCAAGGCGTCGATCCCGCTGGAGGTGTTGAACAAGCCGGGCGAGTTCACCGAGGAAGACTGGCAGGTGATGCGCAGCCACCCCACCGAAGGGGTGATGAACATGGTCCGGCTGCGCGGGATCACGAATCTGCCCGGCCGCATGGCCGCGGCGGCGTTCGAGCATCACATGAACTTCGACTTCTCCGGCTATCCCAAGCTGACGGTCCCGTGGTCGCAATCGTTGACGGGCCGCATCCTCACGATCGCCGACTGCTACGACGCGATGACGTCCGCGCGCGTCTATCGTCGGGAGCCGATGCCGCCCGAGCGGGTGCTCAAGATCATGTTCGCCAAGAGCGGGCAGTCCTTCGATCCCGTCCTGCTCAAGCTGTTCGTCAACTGCATCGGCATCGTCCCGATCGGAAGCCTCGTGCTCCTGGACAGCGGGGAGCTCGCCGTCGTGTTGAAGCCGAACCCGGACGCCCGGATGGCCCAGCGCCCGGTCGTCCGCGTCATCAGCGACGCCGCGGGTCAGGCCGTCGACGGGCCGGAGCTCGACCTGGCGGAGACGGACCGCGGCGGCTACTATCTTCGCTCGATCGTCCGGCTCGTGGACAACACCGAGTACCGCTTCGACACCAGCCGCTACTTCGTCTGATCGCCGGACCTCTTTCCTCCGCTCGCTACCGCCTCAACCCGCCTTTCAACGGCTGCACCGAGGTCACGGCGCCTTGGGGCGTGACGAACGCTTCCACCTGATCGCCCGGCTTGAACCGGTCCCCGAGCTGCGTCTGCTTGCTCAGATGCAGGACGATTTCCTGGCCGTCCGCTTTCTTGACCCGCATAGTCTGCTCATCCACCGTGAGCACGTCTCCTTCGATCGTCCCCATCTTGTCGGGATCAGCGGCCGCCGCGGGCCCGGTCCAGGCGAACACCGCGCAGAGGAGGACGAGGGTACGGATGACACGCATAATCACCTCCCGGCTTTGGTTCCAGTATGCGGGGCCAACCGGGAAGAGCACCACAGGTCGGGGGAGCAGCCGAAGGCCGGCATTCGTGCATCCGGAATTCAGCGATCGCGCTACGCAGAGACCCGGGTCAGCGGACGACGAGGACGGAGGCCGGGCTATGGTGGATCAACTTGGTGGAGACGCTGCCGAGGAAGAACCGCGCGATCGCTCCCAAGCCCTTGGCACCCGCGACGACGGCGTCGACCTTGTGCGCCTCGGCGAGCGCGATCAGCTCGTCGGCGGGGCGGCCGAGCTTGAGCGCCTCGCGCACCGTGTACCCGGCCTTCGCCAACCGCTCGGCTTGGCGATCGACGAGATGGCGCCCGGCGACCTTCAACTCGGGATAACGAAGGAACGGCATGACGTGGGCGACCACCACTTCCGTCGCCTCCGGACGCCAGGCGTCGCAGAGAAACCGTAACGCTTTGTGAGCGCTTTGTGACCCGTCGGTCGCCAGCAGCAGCCGGCGGATCGGCCGGGGGGCCTGTTTGACGACGAGGACCGAACAGGGCGCGTGCAGCGTGACCTGCGTGGAGACGCTCCCGAGCATGAACCGGTCCAGCGGATTGAGGCCTCGACTGCCCAGGACGATCAGGTCGCCGCGCCGCGCGTGTTTCAGCACCGCCTGGGATGGAACCCCTTTTTCGAGGAGCACCTTCCCCGACAAGCCCGAGGACGCGAGGAACTCCTTGGCCTCCGTCACGACCCGCTGGGCTTGCTTCTCGAGCCGTTTGATCTCGAGCTGGATATAGGGTTCGTTCCCCGCCACCACGGGCTGCACCATGAACGGCGCACGCAACGAGACGAGATCGAGCGCGTGCACGGCGACGACCCTGGGCGGATCGACCAAGGGCAACTGTCGCACCCACTGCATCGCCCATCGCGCATGCTTGGACCCGTCCACCGCCAGCACGATCTTCATGCCCCCTCCTTTATCGGGCCTGACGCTCGATCAGGCCAATCGCGTGATCGCCACGCGCGGCGCCAGACGCTGCACGTCGCGGAGCCGGCACAGCTGGTTTCCCGGGCGCAGCGTCGCCGCCGTGCCGGCCGCGGTGGCCACACGCAGACAGTCCTCCAGCGCTTTCCCCCCGGCGTGACAGAAGACGAACCCCGCCACGGTCGAATCCCCCGCGCCGATCGTGCTCTTGACCGTGACCCGCGGAGGCGTGGCGCGATAGGAGCCGTCGGGGCTGCTCACCAACAGCCCGGCCGGCCCGCGGGACACGATCACGATCTCGATCCCTTGCTGGTGGAGCCGACGGGCGGCGTGCAGGAGATGCGCCTCGTCGGGGAGTGCTCGCCGGGTCAGTCGCTGAAGCTCGTGCACGTTGGGCTTGATCGCAAACGGCTTGGCCTGGATTCCGAGCCGGAGACACGGCCCATCGGCGTCGAGGATCGCCCGGGCCCCGCGACGTTGCACGAGCCGGATGATCTCGGCGTAGGCACCGACCGCGATCCCTCGCGGGAGACTGCCGCCCAAGACCACATAAGCGTCCCGGAGATCGAGCCTGTCGAGATGCGTGAGGAAATTCCGCCATTCCTCGCGCGTGACTCTGGGCCCCGCGGAATGCAGCAGGGTCTGCCCGCACGGGCCCCGCGTACTGATGATCACGTTGCGGCGGGTCTCATCGGAAATCGGCGTGCAGTAGCAGTTGACCCCCTCCCGCTTGAGCAGCTCCAGCATCACCGCTCCATTGTGCCCCCCGATGAAGCCGAGCGCGATGCTGTCGCCGCCCAGATGGCGGACCGCACGGGAGACGTCGATCCCCTTGCCGCCGGCGTAGAGACATTCCGACCGGACTCGATTGGCTTCCTCGACGGTCAGAGCATCGACCTCGAGATAATGGTCGAGCGCGGGATTCAAGGTGATCGTATAGATCATGAGGCGTCGATGGACGTCCGGGCCTCGACGGCGCCGTCGGCCCCCGGCGCCTGCCGGAGGTACACGAACCAGTAGATCAACGCCACCAGCACCGCGCCGCCGAGCACATTTCCGATCCTGACGAACAGCAGACGGCTCAGCACGGAGCCGAGGCCGATTGCAGGCTCCCCTCCCGCCACCATGAAAACCCCTATCGGGAGAAAATACATGTTCGCGACCGAATGTTCAAACCCGCACGCGACGAACGCGTTGTTGGGAAAAAGGATCGCCACGACCTTGTCGAGGACCGTGCGCGACGCCATGGAGAGCCAACAGGAAGACGATGAAGGAAGGAAGCCGTTCGAGTGAGCGACGCGTCTCGGCGGTCGGTCATGGCATCGGGGAGTCGAACGGTGCGACCGCGCCTCAGATCAACTGCCAGCGGACGGCCGGGTGGATGGTCCGCACCGGTTCGGCGCGCACGGCCGACACCTTGTACTCCGGGCACTTCGAGCTTTCATCCGCGCTCGAGGACAACAGCGCGTTCACGTCGCTCGCGGGAAAGTGAAAGCTCGTGAAGAGCTGTCCCGGCTGAACCCGCTCGCTCGCGACGACGGGAAGAACCGCCTCGCTGCGCGCGCTCACCAATCGTACGCAGTCGCCGCTGTGCACCCCCAGGGCGGCCGCGTCCTCCGGGTGCATCTCGAGGACGTCGGTGTCGACGAGGTCGCGGATGTCGGTTCGCCTCGTCTGCGCCCCGCAGTTGTAGTGTTGAAGAATCCGGCCGGTGATGAGGATGAAGGGATACTCGGCCGTCGGCGATTCCCCCGGCGGGAGATACTCGACCGGAATGAATCGCGCGTGCCCCCTCGGAAACGCCTCCCTGTGCATCAGCGCCGTCCCGGGGTCCTCGGGGGTCCGCACCGGCCACTGCAGGCCGCCTCCCTCGTCGAGGCGTGCATAAGAGATCCCGGCCATGGCCGGAGAGAGCGCCGCAATTTCATCCATGATCTCCGATGGATGTGCGTAGTCCATCATGTATCCCATTCGCTTTGCGACCTCGCAGACGACGTGCCAGTCCGGGATCACGCCATCCGGCGGATCGACCGCTTTCCGGACCCGCTGCACGCGGCGCTCGAGGTTCGTGAACGTCCCGTCCTTTTCGAGGAACGCCGCGCCCGGGATGACGAGATGGGCGAGCTTCGCCGTCTCGCTCATGAAGAGGTCCTGGACGACCAGGAACTCGAGGCGCCGAAGCGCTTCGCGCACCTTCTTGAGGTTGGGGTCGGTCTGAGCCACGTCGTACCCCACGATCCAGAGGCCCTTCAGTCGGCCCTCCAGCGCGGCGTCCCACATGTCGGGGATTTTGAGCCCGCGCGCGACGGGCAGCGGGCGTCCGGTCAACGCCCGGTGTTTGGCCTGAAGCTCGGGATCCTCGAACGATTGGTAGCCCGCGAAATAGGTCGGGAGGCAGCCGACGTCCGAGGCGCCTTGCACGTTGTTCTGCCCGCGCAGCGGGTTGATGCCGGTGCCGGGACGGCCGACCTGACCGGCGGCGAGCGCGAGGTTGCAGAGCGCGATCACACCGTGGCTGCCCCATCGATGCTCCGTCACGCCCAACCCGTGCATGCACAACGACGCACGGCTGGTCGCGTACCGCCGCGCCGCTTCACGGATCACCTCGGCCTTGACTCCGGTGATCCGCTCGGCGGACTCGGGTGTGCACTCGGACACCGACGCCATCCACTCGGCAAGACCGTCGGTACGGCGCTCGATGAACGGGCGATCGAGCAGGCCTTCCCGAACGAGGACGTGTCCCATGGCATTGAGCAGCGCGACGTTCGCCCCGGGCCGCACGGGCAGATGCAGCGTCGCCATCCGGGCGAGCTCGGTGCGCCGTGGATCGATGACGATCAGCGGGGTGCCGCGGCGGACCGCCCGTTTGAGGCGGGCGCCGACCACGGGATGCGATTCGGTGGGATTCGCCCCGACCACGAGCAGCAGCGTCGCGGCATCGATGTCGGCGATGGAGTTGGTCGCGGCGGAGGCGCCGAAGACCTCCATCATGCCCGTGACGGTGGCGCTGTGGCAGACCCGCGCGCAGTTGTCGATGTGATTGGTCCCGATGACGCACCGCATGAACTTGGCGAAGAGGTAATTCTCTTCGTTCGTCCCCCGGCTGGACGAAATGGTCGCCACGGCATCCGGCCCATAGGTGTCCGTCAAGCGGCGGAATTCCCGCGCCAGGCGATCCAACGCCTCCGGCCACGCACACGACTTCCACGCCTCCCCCTCTCGCACCCGGGGGCGGCGAAGCCGATCCGGAGCGTCGAGATAGGTCCAGCCGAACCGTCCCTTCATGCACGCGTGGCCCAGGTTGGCCGGTCCGTCATCCGACGGGACCATGCCGACGACGCGACCGTCTCGCACGCCCGCCTCGAGCCGGCATCCGACCCCGCAGTAGGCGCAGACGGTGAGCACGCGCTCGGTCGGCGGCCCGAACCTGGAGAGCGACCGCTCGACCAACGCACCCGTGGGGCATTCTTTGACACACGCGCCGCACGAGACGCAGTTCGAGGCGCCGAAGCCGTTCCCTTGGCCGGCGGCCGGACGAGCCTCGAAGCCCCGCCCGAGCATCGTCAGCGCACACGTGCCTTGGATCTCGTCGCACGCGCGAACACAACGCGCACAGGAGAGACAGAGGCTGTTGTCGAACGAAAAGAACGGATTCGACTCGTCCCGGTAGGAGGCCCGGAGCTGTGGACGCTCATAACGCACGCGCTCCACTCCCAAGCGCTCCGCCCATTCACGCAGGACCGGCGGAGTCGGCGCGCCCGCGGGCTGCTCGGACAGATACAGCTCGACGATGCCGCGCCTGATGCGGCTCAGCCGCTTGGACTCGGTGTGGACGACCATCCCCTCGCGGACGGGGGTGGTACATGCCGCGGGGAGCGCGGCCTGCCCATCCACCTCGCACACGCACATGCGGCACGACCCGAATGGCGCCAGATGGTCCGAGGCGCAGAGCGCGGGAATCGCCAGGCCGGCCCGCTTCGCCGCGTCGAGGATCGTCTCTCCTGGAACGGCGTCGACGAGGCGTCCGTCGATGGTGAGCTGCCCAGATGTGGAAGCGCTCACAGCCCGGACCTCCGTAGGCTACAGTCCGTTCGGATACTGGCGGTCTCGAAATTCATAGCCGAAGTGCTCGATCGCACTGAGGACCGGGTACGGGGCGCGCCCGCCGAGGGCGCAGAGGCTCGCCGCCTTCATCGTCTCGCCGAGATCCGCGAGCAATTCGAGGTCCCCCATCCGGCCCTGCCCGCGCTGGATCCGTTCGAGAATCTCCTTCGCGCGGACCGATCCGATCCGGCAGGGCGTGCACTTGCCGCACGATTCATCGGCCGTGAAGGTCATGAAATGACGGGCCAGCTCGACCATGTCGGTCTCATCGTCATAGACGACGATCCCGCCGTGGCCCAGGATCGCGCCGGCCTTGGCGAACTCGTCGTAGCAGAGACGGATGTCGAGCTTCGCGGCGGGGAACAGCGAGCCCAACGGCCCGCCGACCTGCACCGCCTTGAACCGGGACCCGGCCGGCATCCCCCCGCCGAACCGGTCCAGCACGTCCCCGAGCGTCGCCCCGAACGGAATCTCGACCAGCCCGGGCCGGCGGACACGCCCCCCGATCTGAAGCGGGATCGTGCCCTTCGAGTGTTCCGTGCCCATCCCGGCGTACCAGGCGCCCCCCTCGGCGAGGATGGACGGGAGCGTCGCGAACGTGAGCACGTTGCTCACGACCGTCGGCCGGCCATGGAGCCCGGCGATCGCAGGGTACGGCGGCTTGGCGCGGACCACTCCCCGCCGCCCCTCGAGCGATTCGAGTAACGCCGTCTCCTCCCCGCAGACATAGGAACCGGCGCCGACGAACAGCTCCAGGCGCACGGACGTTCCACGGCGGTCGAACAGCCCGCTCGCGTCGGCCTTCGCGAGCGCGGCGCGGAGGACGGCTTGCGCGGCGGGGTATTCTTGACGGCAATAGATGTACCCCTGATCGGCCCCGATCGCGCGGGCGCAGATCAGCATGCCTTCGATCAAGCGGAACGGCTCGCCCTCCATGATCATCCGATCGCAATAGGTGCCCGCATCGCCTTCGTCGGCATTGGCGACGACGTATTTCCTGTCGGCCGGCTGCCGGCGCGCCGCGTCCCATTTGATCCAGACCGGAAACGCGGCTCCGCCCCGGCCGCGCAGGCCGGAGCGCTTCAGCTCGCCGATCACCGCATCCGGCGAAAGGTCCCAGGCGCGATCCAGGCCGCGGAATCCGCCCCGCGCTCGGTACTGCTCGAGCGAGAGCGGCTCGGTCTCGCCGAAGTTCCGGTAGACGACCCGCGTCTGCTCCGCCAGCCAGGCAAGATCCGCGACCCGGGTGCCCCCGCGGCCGGCCACGATACGAGGCAGGTCCGACGGCTCGGCTCGCGCCCACACCATGCGGCCCTGCGGCGTCTCCCGCTCCACGGCCGGCTCCAGAAAGAAGGCCCCGCGCGAAGAGGTGCGGACGATCTCGATGCCCGGGCTCGCGGCCCAGGCGTGGACTAACCGTTCGATGCCGGCGGCCCGGGCCGAGGTGTCGTCGGACAGGAAGAGGCGAATCATTCGGTCCTCCATTCAGTCCGCATGCGCCATCCGACTCCCGAGCACGGCCTCATGCCCATCTGATCGCTCACCAAGCCTCGCTCACCGATACTTCTCGAGGAGCCGTGGGATATCGCCCGGCGTTACGCGCCCGTACAGATCCTCGTCGATCAGCAGCGTCGGCGACACGGCGCAATTGCCCATGCAATAGACCCGCTCCAACGTAAAACGCCCATCCGGCGTCCGGGCGTGAAGGCCGATGCGGAGCTCGTCACCCAGCGCGGTCAAGATGCGGGCGCAGTGGTTGGCCACACAGGACTCCCCCACGCACAAACGGATAAGGTGCCGGCCCGGCTCTCGGGTACGCACGACCGGGTAGAAGCTCACGACCCCGGCCACGTCCGCCTCGGTGACGCCGAGGTGCCTGGCGATCTCGCCGATCGCGTCGGGGGAGACATAGCCGATCGCGCGCTGGACGGCGAGCACGGTGCGCAGGATGTTCGGGGGACGCGTCGGCTCGGAAGCGAGCGCCTGCGCGAGGGCCTCGGGGACGGGCGTGTTCACCGCCGGACCTCCGGCAGCCCGACGTGCGCGCGGAGCTGGTTGTACTCATACCCGGGCCGCCCGGTGCGACGAGCCGCAAGATCATCCTGTTCGAGACGGTCGATCAAGGCCGCCACCCGGGCGCGCCGGTCCGGCTGAGCGGCGGCATGGCGCGGCGTGGCGCCGTTCAAGGCCGGTGACTCCCGATCCGCCCACTCCAAATACACCGATTCTTCGAACACGGAGAGCAGCCGCCGCTCCTCCTCCACCGGCACGATGACGGTCACCGGCGGGCGGCTGTCTCGCGCCAGATCGACGACCGGCGGCTCATGCCGAGGCGGGACCGTGGTCTCGCCCCGGAAATGGAGGAGGAACCCGAACGTCGACGCCAGCCGGTGCTTGAATCGATCCAGGCGTTCCTGCCCGTCGCATTCGAGGACCAGTTGGACCGGCGTGAGCGACAGGCGCGCGACCACCCGGCCTTCGGCGTCGCGCTCGATCCACGCCTGGACGGCCCCGTCCGTCTCCGCATCCCGCACGACGCCCTCGAGCCCCTCGAGGCCCTGGCGCAGCACGGTCGCCGCCTGATGTTCATACACGGCGACGGCGTAGAGGAACGGTCGTCCGTCCGGCGTGCCGTAGCGAATCGAGGCTTCTGCGGTCAGCAGCGCGTCGATCCTGGCCTGGGCCACCATCCAGAGCAGCACGTAGCCGTAGCGCTTGGTGAACTCCCGCCATTCGCCGAGCGCGAACGACCCCGCCTCCGCTTCCAGCTCCCGCCGCCACTCATGGGCGCCTTCCAATACGGCGCGGGCGATCCCCGGCGCCAGAAGCACGACGGCCCCGGCGAGCACGGCGCGGTCGGGGAGCTGGATCAGACGGGCCAAGAGGACCTGCCCGACCCGGCCGCGACCCAATGCCCCGGCTTCGATTCGGGCCTCCCGGCCATCCCCGAGCGACCGCAGGGTGACGCGACCGGCCCCGTCTTCTCCGTCCACCGCCACGATCTCGAGCAGGTCCATCGAGGAGTGCTTGAGCGGATCCAACCAGGCGCGCTCCTCCTGCGGCACGTGCACCTCGATCTCGTCTCGAATCTGCTCGATCAACGACAACTGACCGTCTTCGGGAAACACGTCCGCGAACAGATAGAGATCGGCCAACTCGAGCTCCTCCGGCAGCGGGAACACCCCCAGGTCCTGAAACTCGCGATAGGGCCGTAGGGCCCGCCCGAGAGCCAGCTCGCGTTGGCGGCGAAACTCGGGCCTGCCCGCCTGGGCGGCCAGCCGATCCAGGAGCGCCCGCAACGACGGCTCGACGGGAACGGCGGCGCCGGCATCGACGACGGCCGCTTCATTCTCTGGCTTCATGGATCTCCTCCATCACGATCGCCTCCGCGTCGAGCCTCATGGCGTCTCGGCGTAGACGCGTGAGCGGTTCTGGACGATCCGGCTGATGCCGGGCGCGAACTTGGGAGACTTGACGGTCAGGACCGGGCATGAGGCCCGGCGGAGCACGGCCTCCGCGACGCTGCCCTTCAGCACGTGCGACAGGCCCCGCCGCCCATGAGTCCCCATGACGATGAGATCGGCGTCGGACTCCTGCGCGGATTCGAGGATGGAATCGGCCGGGAGCCCGCCCTTGATCCGATGCTCGATCGGGACGCCTTTCGATCGGATCGCCTCCTCCAGCCTGCGCAGCTCGGCTTCGACTCGCGCCCGCAAGGCCTGCTGGGCCGCCGCGTGTCCGAGCGTGAAATCCAGGCCATAGGCGACCGGCTCCAGCACGTGGAGGACCATCACCCGAGCGCCGAGACGCTGAGCGATCTGCACCCCGTATTCGAGCGCATCGAGCGAACAATCCGAAAAATCGACGGGAAGCAGGATGCGCGCGATGTCGGCGGGCGCATCCGGGCGAGCGTCCGCCGGGCTTGTGGGACCCCGTACGGTGAGCACCGGACACGGCGCCGTCCCGACGACGCGCTCGGCGGTACTCCCGAGCAGGACGTGTTCGAGCCCGGTGCGCCCGTGGGTCCCCATCACGATCAGATCGATGCCAAGATCGCCCGCGGCGCCGACGATGGCCGTGCTCGGGAGGCCCACCCGTTGATGACCGGCCGCTCGCACGGAGGCGGTGAGACGCCGCACGGCCGCGGCCGCGTGCCGGTCGGCCTGCTTCTTGAGCTCCTCGAGGTAGAGCATGTTGACCGGATATTCGGGATCGAGGCCGGGAGAAAGCTCGAGGACGTGCAGGACCTCGATCGAGGCCCGATACCGCCGGGCCAACAGGACGGCGTAGGCTTCGGCGCGCTGTGCGCACGGTGAAAAATCGGTCGGCAGGAGGAGACGCTGGATGAGGCTCATGCTCACACCGCTCCGATGTTCAGCAACAAGAGCTCACCGACCATGTCGGGGTGGATCGAGCAACGGAACTCGAATCGTCCCGCGCGCTCGATCGTCAGACGAACCGAGGCCCGGCGGTCGGGATCCAAGAGGACGCCGCCGACGGCACGCCCATAGGTCACCACACCGTCGCTTTCCACCTCGGTGGCCGCGTTGTAGAACATGTTGGACCCGAAGTCATGCCGGACGTCGTCCTCGTTGTGGACCACGATCACGGTCGGGATCCCCGGCAGCAGCGGCGCCGCGCTCGCGATGAACCGGAAGCCCTTAATCACGACGTCGACCCGCTGCTCCTGCTGCGCCTGAGCCGGCGGCAGGAGGCCCGGCGCACACGCGACCAGCATCCAGACAAGCACCCGGATGACGCGCCCTCGGCCGGTCCTCATCGTCCCTCCTTTCGTCGAGCGGGGCCGACCGGTCGCGGCAACGCGCCCGGCAGCGGGACCGTGAGCACCGGACACCCCGCCGTTCGAACGACCTTTTCCGCGGTGCTGCCGAAAAAAATCTTCTCGACGGCCTCCGCCTGCCCGCCGTAGCTGCCCATGACGACCAGGCCGGCTTTTTCCATCCTCACGGTGCGGGCGATCTCGACGAACGGTTCTCCCTCGAGCACCAGCCGCCGGATCGGGAGGCCTTTGGCATCGTCCGATTGCACCAGCCGGCGCGCGTTGAGCCGGGCGTAGTGGCGCAGGCGTTTCTTCTGCCGGGCCTCCTCGGACGGCAGCGCCAGCCCCAACCGGTTCAGCGCCGTCAAGCTCTTCGTATCCACGACGTGCAGGAGGATGATCTCCGATTGAAACACCCGGGCGAGCGCCACGGCGACGCGAAACGCCGCCTCCGAGCACGGGGAGAAGTCGGTGGGCACGACGATTGTGGGGAACAAGCCGTTCGCCATGCTCACCTCCGTCACGCCGATCCGCCCCGCGCCGTCCCGGCGCTCGATGGCTCGCAGCACCGCCGACCCTGCTCCTCGGGCATCTGCGCCATGCGCTGCATCAACGCCTCGGCGTCGGCGGACGCCAGCAAGCGGTCGATCCAGGGATAGAGGATCCGTTCCTCCTTCTGATTGTGCGCCGCGAGCGTGTCGACGAGTTGCCGAGCGAGCAGATCGAACGCCTTCCCCTCGCGCAGTCGGTCGTGAATCTGGTCGAGCCCTTCTTTGATGCGGCGGTGTTCCAGCCGCATGACCGCGGTCGGCCCTTGGCCCTCCATCCCGGACTCCCGATCGAACACCGGGAACAGCAGGTCCTCCTCCCACACGATATGCCGCTCGAGCCCTTGGCGAAACCCGGTGAACGCCCCCATCGCCCGGGTGAGATCGGTCGAGGCGGCGGCTGTCGCCTCGGTCAACAACCGGTCCAGCCGGTCGTGATCGTCCTGCATGAATTGTGTGATCGTCCTCATCCTGTCTCCTTTCTCTCCCTCTTTTCATCTCTAGCGTGAGCAAGGGCAATGCCATGCACGGTTCCCCTCGTCGTTCACGCGCCTGGTTTCTCCTTCCTTTACCCCGCTTGCGGCGCACCTTCGCCTTCACGCCACGCAGGGGGGAGTCCTGCTACAGTCAGGCGAGCGCGATGTAGCGGAAGTCCACATGCATGCAACTTCTCGGGAACGCCCAGATCATTGAGAGCTGAAGACGCACGGCCCCTCGTCACGTGACTATTGGCATAGGGCTTGCTCGCTCTACTCTGTGATCAGCTTCAAGACAACGGCAGCCTTGCACCGGCCTGTCGGTTGGCAGCCGGTCTCGTCGCGAGTCGCTTCGTATGGTGGAGGCGTTGACCAAAGGCAGATGGCTCCTCCTCGGCGCCGTGCTGCTCGGTGTCCTCCTGTTTCTCTATCTGGTCTTCTTCTGCCCCACCGAGTGCCATTGAGCTGTTTCATTTCCGATGGAAACGGAGTAAACGACACGAGGGGGCCGACCGTGTGCCCAGACGAGCACGGACCCGAGATGGACTTTACCGAACCGCGCGCGCACATGGTCCGCGAGCAACTCGCGCGCCGCGGCATTGCCGATCCTCGCGTCCTTGCCGCGATGGGACGTGTGCCGCGCCACGCCTTCGTGCCGGAGCCGGATCGAGAGCTGGCCTATGAGGACTGCCCGCTGCGGATCGGGCAGGGCCAAACGATCTCGCAGCCGTATATGGTCGCGCTGATGGTGCAAAGTCTTGCGCTCACGGGCGAGGAGACCGTGCTGGACGTCGGCACCGGATCGGGCTATCAGGCGGCGGTGCTCGGCGAGATGACCCGCATGGTGTACACGATCGAGCGCCTCCCGGAGCTTGCCGACGAAGCCCGGAGGCGTCTGGCCGCTCTCGGATATCGAAACATCACGGTCCTCGTCGGAGACGGGAGCGTCGGGCTCAAGGAGTATGCCCCGTTCGACGCCATCGTCGTCGCGGCGTCGGCCCCTGAGGTTCCCCCCTCACTGCTCGAGCAGTTGGCCGAGCACGGGCGGCTCGTCATCCCGGTCGGCACGGAATCCGGCCAGACCTTGTGCCGGGTGCGGATGGTGGGCGGTCTGCCGCGATTCGAGGATCTCGGCTGCTGCATGTTCGTCCCGTTGATCGGACGCGAAGGCTGGCCCGTGAGGTGTTGATGCGCGTCCTGTTGGCCGTCGACGGATCAGAGCAGTCGTTCGAAGCCGCCCGAGCCATCGGGCGCCTCGCGCGCCCCGAGCACCTGACCGTGCTGCATGCGCTCGATGTCCCGACCCCGACCCCGGCGTTCTTCATGCCGGAAGCGGTTCAGGATCTGTACCGCGCCGTGGAACGGGAAATGCGGGAGGACGGCGATCGCCTGCTGGCCCGTGTACGCTCCATCATGCCGGAGGATTGCGGCATCATCGATACGCGCATCGAGACCGGGAGCCCGGCGGACGCGATCGTTTCGACGGCCGAACGCGAGCGGATCGACCTCATCGTGATGGGGGCGCGGGGGCTCACCCCGACCAAAGAAGTGGCCTTCGGCAGCGTGTCACACCGGGTCGTGGCCCACGCCCCGTGTTCGGTGCTGATCGTGAACCGGCCGATGCCCGCGCTCACGCGCGTCTTGCTCCCGATCGAAGGCCGGGAGGACGCGGAGGCGATCATCCGCTGGTTCGAGCGGCGACCGTGGGCCTCCCCGGTGCACATCGACGTCCTGCACGTCCTGCCGCTGGACGGCCGGTGGACCCAGCGCCTCACGAACGCCGAGAAGCTCACGGACATGGCGTCTCGCGCGGCGCAGCGTTTCGTCGAGGACATCGCCGCGCGTCTGTCGCTGGTCCAGTGTTGCGCGGTGCCGATGACGCGCCGAGGGGTGCCCGCGCTCACGGTGCTCCAACAGGCGGCGGAGCTAAAGCCTGATCTCATCGTCATGGGCCCCCGCGCGCGTTCCGGGGCGACCCGCTTCCTGCTCGGCAGCGTCTCGCACAAGGTCCTTCACGCCGCGCCTTGTCCGGTCCTGATCGTCCGTTGAGCGCTGATGCCGCGCCGGCCGAGCACGGCCTTCGGCGCGGCGCTCACCGCACGAGTCCCCGTCCTTCGAGCAGCGTCAGGATCGAGCGCGCGGCGGCGGCCGGCGGGGTCGTCTCTCCAGAAACCCGAATATCGGGCGCGAGCGGCGGCTCATAAGGATCATGCAGGCCCGGGACATTTCCCGCCTCTCCGGCAAGCCCCTTTCGGTAGATCCCCTTCGGATCACGCGCGATGCAGACTTCCAAGGGGCACTCGACCGCCACCTCGATCAACCCTGGGATCAACGTCTTGGCGAACTCCCGATAGGTGCGTTTCGTAGCCGTGGCGTCGATGAGGACGTTGATTCCATGGGCCACGAGGCGGCTTCCGGCGAAGGCCAGGGTTCGATAGAAGAGCGCCCGCTCTTCCGCCGAATAGGTGGGCGCCGGCGTCAGGATGCGCCGGACGGCGTCGGATTCGAGCACCTCGACCACGACGCCGCGCTCGCGGAGCTGTCGGACGAGGGCGGCGGTGATCGTGCTTTTCCCGGAGGCCGGCAGACCGGAGATCCAGACGGCAAAGGCCGGAGTACCGGCCGAGGCCGTGTTCGTCTCACGCACGGGTTCGGTCATCGGCACGCGCCCCGAGCCAGGCGCTGCCGCCCGTCCTTCTGTCGCTCCTCCATGGAGGCCATCTGGATGACTCGACTATTTCAAGTACCGGTTCACTTCCGCCGGATTGAATCGGTCGTCGGCCAGCACATTTTGGATGAACCGGAAGATGCTGAACCGAACCGGGGTCGTGAGATCGGGATACCAGAGCGGGCTGGCGATCACGAGCCCTCTGAACGCAAAGAACGGCGCCGCCGTTTCCGTCACCTGCCGGTCGCCGCTCTTCGTCATGTACCGCTCCCAAAATTCCCGAAAGAGGATCTCGAACGGCCCCCGCAGGTCGCCCGAGCGTCTGAGCGACGAGAACAGGTAGTTGATGGTCATCGACGTCACATCATCCGCCGGCTCCCCCCATTCGCCGCGCGAGCGATCGAGGACGCTGAAATCGGTGCCGCGCCGGAACAGCACGTTCCAAGGGTGAAAATCACCGTGCACCTGCGACAGCCGTCCCGTCCGGCCGCGAAGCCGCCAGCGCCAGCGATTGCACGCCTCCTCGATCGACCGTAACAGCGCTTCCGTGATGAACTCATAGCGCGGGGGGTAGCTGTCGGTCAGCCCCATGATGCATTCCCCGTGGCCGAGCAGCTCGCGGAGCCGGCGGCGATACAGGTCGGGCTGCCGGCGCTTGCGCGCGTGGATCGACACCAAGTAGTCCGCCAGCGCCGCGGCGCGCCGTCGATCGGCCGGCGTCAGGCGTCCGGAGCGCGCCATCCGTGCCAGATCCGTGTAATAGCTGGCGCCTTCCGCCCACTCGGTCACGACGAAGAATTCCTTCGCCGGCGCCACCGACATCAGGGCGTGGGTACGCGTGAAGGCCCCGACATCGACGGCACGGACATGACGCGGGAGACGCCCGTACGAGTCATAATCCCACAGGAGGGCGGCGGCGCGATCCGCGGGATGTTCGTGCCCGAACGGACCCGGCCTCATCGTTTCCAGGACGAGCGGCGTGATCCGCCCGTCGCGCCGCACGACCAAGCGAATCGGCGCCCCATAGCCGTACCCCTTGAGCGTCGGTCCGGAGGTCTCTTCCCCGATCGGACCGAAGCTCACGAGCTCGGTGCGAGCGCCGAACCGACGACGGAGATACTCTTCGATCTGCTGCTTCCGCAAAATCGGCATGGCCCGGTATCCAAGCAAAACCCATTCCGCGCGGAGCCTCGCTGGCATTGCTGCATTCGGCTCCACCATTGAAATCGCGACTGAGGAAATATGCGCCATGCGCGACACGCGGCCGATGCCGCGGAAGGCCGAGAAGAGGGCCAAGACCATCTATGAGAGCTGAAAACAGCGAGCTGAAAACAGCACGTACGCAGCCTCCCTTGGATGGCATCTCGCTTGCGTCAGCGAGCAGTGAATCGACGTCAACCCCAACCACGGAGTGCCGATGGATCTTCAAATCGAAAGCCGCAACGTCGTGATGACGCCGCGATGGAAGACCGAGATCGAACAGCGGATGGCGGATCTCCAGGCCGGACATGAGGATGTCATGCACGGGCGAGTGACGCTGACCAAGAATCGCCACCACAAGAAGAATGCGTTGGTCGCGGAAGCGTTCGTGCTCGTCACGCTGCCCGGCCGGCAGACGTTTACGGCCCGGAAGGAGGACAAGACCTTCGAGGAGGCGATCCGCGCCGCGTTTGCGGCCGTGGAAACGGAGCTCCGCAAGTTCCGCGAGAAGCGCGCGACGAAAGAGATCCGGACCGAGCCGATTCCGCCGATACGGGGCGTCATTACCAAGATCTTCCCCGAGAAAGGCTACGGGTTCATCCTGAAGGACGGCGGCGGGGAAGTGTACTTTCACAAGAATGCGCTGCGCGATGTCGAATTCCAGGAGCTCGCGGACGGCACCGAGGTCGTCTTCAACACGGAGGCGGGCAACAAGGGGGACCACGCCACCGTGGTGAGCCGGCCGCCGGCGATCCCCGGGCTCGAATGAACCGGCGTTGAGTCCTCATTCGGAGGTGTGTCGGCGGTCAATAGCTATTTTTAACCAGGAGGATGTGATGGATACACGGCGCTCCATAAAGCGGTTGGCGGTCCCTCTAGCAATGGCGGCCCTCGCCTTGCCGGGGATCATGGGCGATCCTCTCGTCGGGGCGAGCGATCCGGAGATGAAGATCGAGGTTACGATGCAAGACAAGGCCTATCACGTGAAAGGGCACACCCTCCCGGGCGTGCTCACCGCGATCGTGCTCCGCAATCAGGACACGGTCACCCATGGATTCAGCTCGCCGTTGTTGAAAGACGTGGCGATTCGGAAGGAGGGGGACGCGGTCGAGGTGCGGGAAAAGGGCGTCCGTTCCTTCCACGTCGATCCCGGCAAGACGGTGACCCTGTATTTCACCAGAGGGCATAGTCCCGACCGCGAAACCATTCAATACCCCTTCTGGTGCGACATCCATTCCCAGATGAAAGGGGAGTTTCTGGTGGTCGAGACGACGGGGGAGATCGGTGGCGGCTGACGACCTCCAGCGGAGGGGCCGCCAGGCCCCTCCGAGCCCCATCGACGCAATCATGAGCGACGCGGCGGCCGAGAAATTTGCAGTCCCTCCTGCTCTCCTCTCTCCGATGGTCGACCCTCGGGCGCTCGGGTTTCACGATACCAGCGACGTCACCCCGCTCGACGACACGATCGGCCAGGGCCGCGCGGTCGAAGCGCTGGAGTTCGGGCTCCGGATGCAGAGTGCGGGGTTCAACATTTATGTCTCGGGTCCGACGGGAACGGGAAAAACGTCCCTCGTCCAGGACATGGTCCGGCGTCTTGCGAAAGCTGCGAAGACACCGGTGGACTGGTGTTACGTCAACAACTTCCGAGATGCCTCGAAACCCGGCTGCCTGGCCTTCCCGCCCTCACAAGGGCGCGCGTTCAAGCATGCGATGGCGACCCTCATCCAGAGCCTCCAGCGCGATATCCCCGCGGCGTTCGAAAGCCGTGCCTACGTGGAAGCCAAGGCTCGGCATCTCGAAGAGACCGAGGCGAAGAAAAAGAAGCTGTTCAAGGAGTTGACCGAATTGGGGCGCACCCGCGGCTTCATGCTGGAAGACACGCCGATCGGCTTCACGCTCATCCCGGTGCGGAACGGCAAGCCGATGAAGGAAAAGGAATTTGCGGCGCTGTCGGAGGAAGAACGGCAGGAGTTCAACACCCGCCGCGCCCAGGTGGAAAGCGAATTCCGGGAATTTCACGTCCGGCTGCACGTGCTCGACCACGAGGCCGAACAGCGTGTCCGCGACCTGGATCAACAGGTCGTGACGACCGTGCTCGAGCGCCACATCACCCGGCTCGCCGAGACCTATCGCGACCTTCCGGACGTGCTGGACTACCTGCGGAGCGTGCGCGACGATGTGCTGGCGAACCACAAGGACTTTCTCTCCTCCGAGGTCCCGCACCTCCCCGCTCCATTGATCGAGCCCGGGGTGCGGCGGCCCGACCTCACCCGCTATCACGTGAATGTGATCGTCGAACACGCGCCGGACGCAGGGGCCCCCGTGGTCGTGGAGCCGCATCCGACCTATTCGAACCTCATCGGGAAGATGGAGCGGAAAGCCCATTTGGGCATCATCTACACCGACTTCATGGAGATCAAAGCGGGCGCGCTGCTCCAGGCCAGCGGCGGCTATCTGATCCTCAATGCCATGGACCTCCTGCGCCAACCCTTCGCGTGGGACGCCGTCAAGCGTGCGATCAAGACCCGGGAAGTCAAGATCGAGGACCCCGGTGAGTTCTACGGTCTGTCCACGGCGAGCCTCCGCCCCCAACCGATCCCGATCGACGTGAAGGTGATCCTCCTCGGCCCGCCCCAGATCTACCACCTGCTGCAGGCCTACGAGGAAGACTTCATGAAGATCTTCAAGGTGAAGGCGGACTTTGACGTCGACGTCGCGCGCGACCCCGAACAGGACGCGCGGTACGCGCGGTTCGTGTCGCGCCTGTGCCGCGATGAAGGGCTTCCGCCTTTTACCGCCGAGGCGGTCGCACGCGTCATCACCCAAGGCCTGCGACTCGCGGAGCGCCGCGACCGTCTGTCCTTGCGGCTGAGCCTCTTGAGCGACCTCATCCGGGAGGCCGGATTCTGGGCGCAACGGGCGGGACGGCCGCTCGTGGAAGCGGCCGACGTCGAGACCGCCGTCGCGAAGCGCCGTCACCGGGCGAATCTGCCGGAGGAATGGCTTCAGGACGAGATCAAGGACGGGACGTTGATCGTCGACCTGGACGGCGAGGTGATCGGCCAGGTGAACGGGCTGTCCGTGCACACGACCGGCGACTACACGTTCGGCCGGCCGTGCCGGATCACCGCCCGCACCTTCGTGGGGACGAAAGGCGTCATCGACATTCAGCGGGAAGCCGAGCTGGCGGGCCGGGTTCACAGCAAGGGTGTGATGATCCTCGCCGGCTACCTGGCCGGGAAGTTCGCGCCCGCCCATCCGTTCGCGGTCTCCGCCACGCTGACGTTCGAGCAGACGTACTCGGAGGTCGAGGGCGACAGCGCCTCCGCCGCCGAGCTGGTGGCGGTGCTGTCGAGCTTGGCGGACCTCCCCGTCCGGCAGTCTCTGGCGATCACGGGATCGGTGAACCAGCTCGGCGACATGCAGCCCATCGGCGGGGTCAACGAAAAGATCGAGGGCTTCTTCGACTCGTGCCGCGCACGCGGCCTGTCCGGCCGCCACGGCGTCGTGATCCCGGCACGGAACCTGAAGCATCTCGTGCTTCGCCGCGACGTCGTCGAAGCGGTCGAATCCGGCCGCTTCAGGATCTACGGCGTCAACACGATCGACGAGGCGGTGGAATTGCTGACGGGCGTCCCGGCGGGCGAAGCAGGGGCGGACGGGCGCTTTCCGGAGGACTCGGTCTTCGGCCGGGTGCAGCGGCGGCTGCGTGAGATGGCGGACGCGGTGGCGGCGCACCGTGAGGCCACGGTCCAGGAGGACGGCGGCCATGCCGATGTATGACTACCGTTGCCTGGACTGCGGCAAGGAGTCGCTGATCGTCTTGTCGCTGAAGGAGCACGAGAGCGGCCAGGCGAGCTGTCCCGCCTGCGGCAGCCGGCGACTGGAGCAGATGATCACCAGCTTCATTCCGCGGACGACGAAGAAGAGCTGACATGCCGCGCACGGGTCTCGCGCTGTTCCTGACCCTCGTCGCCTGCATCGGCGGCGCCCACGCGGACGGGCTCGGAGTGGACGCGTCGCCGGGGCGGTCGCTCTATGAGCAACACTGCGCCCGCTGCCACGGGGGACACGGCCGCGGCGACGGACCGCAAGCCCGGTGGCAGATGGTGGCGCCCGCCAATTTCCACTCCTCGGCCTCCCGCGCGAAATCCGACGAGCAGCTCCTCGCGGTCATCACGCATGGGGTCATCTTCAGCCCCATGCATGCCTGGGGCGACCGATTGACGCTCCGGCAGCGCCAGGAGCTGTTGGCCTACATCCGCACCCTCGCGGAATCCGGCCCATGAGCCGACCACGCGCACGGAAAGGTCTCGCGGAGGTCTGGCGCTCATCTCCCGCACGCGTTACCATGATGCGTGATGATCATCGAACCGGGCGACGCACTCTTGGTGGCCGATGTGCAGAACGACTTCCTGCCGGGAGGCGCGCTGGGTGTGTCCGGCGGGGATGAGATCGTGCCCGTCCTGCTCGAGTACATCGCGCGGTTTCATGCCAACGGGCGCCCGATCTTCGTGACCAAGGACTGGCATCCACCGAACCACTGCTCATTCACGTCACGCGGGGGCATCTGGCCGGTCCACTGCGTGGCCGGGACGCCGGGGGCGGAACATCCCCCCACGTTCACCCTCCCGACCGGATCGGTGATGACCGTGCACAAAGCCACCGACCCGGACAAGGAAGCCTATTCGGCGTTCGAGGGCACCTCCCTGGACGAGCAACTCCGCTCGGCCGGGATCCGCCGTCTGTTCGTCGGCGGCTTGGCGACGGACTATTGCGTGCTCAATACGGTGCGCGACGGCGTCCGTTTGCACTATGCGATCGTGCTCCTGCTGGACGGGATTCGCGCGGTCAATCGCCATCCCGACGACGGCGAGCGGGCCATCGCGGAGATGCAGCGATTGGGCGCCGTTCCCATCCGGCTGTCCGACCTCGCCTGATGACCATGCGCGGACGCACGAGCGTTCTCCTCACCGATCTGTACCAGCTCACCATGCTCCAGACGTATTTCGAGCGGGGGATGACCGAGACGGCTGTCTTCGAATTCTTCGTGCGAACCCTTCCGCCCCGACGAGGTTTTCTGATGGCGGCGGGGCTCGAACAGGCGTTGGACTATCTGGAGACGTTCCGGTTCGAGCCGTGGGAGCTCGACTGGCTGGCGGCCAGCGGCCGCTTCAGCGCCGCGTTCGTGGACCGCCTGGCTTCCTTACGCTTCACGGGTGACGTCGAGGCGATGCCGGAGGGGACCATCTTCTTCCCGCATGAACCGATCCTGCGGGTCGTGGCGCCGCTCCCACAAGCCCAGCTCGTCGAAACCCGACTCATCAACCTGCTGCACTTCCAGACGGTCGTTGCGTCGAAGGCCGCCCGTCTGGTGCTCGCCGTGCGGGGCGTCCCTCTGATCGATTTCGGCCTCCGGCGCGCACACGGCGCCGAAGCGGGCCTGTTGGCGGCCCGAGCGGGATACCTCGCCGGTCTCGCCGGCACCGCAACCGTCCTGGCGGGGGTCGAATTCGACATTCCCATCTATGGGACGATGGCGCACTCCTTCATTCAAGCGCACGTCGACGAGCGCACGGCGTTCGCGGCGTTTGCGCGCTCCCATCCGGACCACGTCACGCTGTTGATCGACACCTACGACACCGAGGAAGGCGCACGCACCGTCGTGGCCCTCGCTCCGCGTTTGGCCGAGCAGGGCGTCACGATCACCGGGGTCCGGCTCGACAGCGGCGACCTCGCGGACCATGCCCGCAAGGTGCGGCGGATCTTGGATGCCGGGACTCTCGCGCACGTCAAGATCATCGCCAGCGGCAACCTGGACGAAGCCAAGCTCCAGCACATCGTGGCGAGCGGAGCGCCGATCGACACCTTCGCCGTCGGCACGCATGTGACGACCTCGGCCGATGCGCCGTCACTCGACTGCGCCTACAAGCTTCAAGAGTATGCCGGACGCCCGTGTCGAAAGCGATCGGAAGGGAAAGCGACCTGGCCGGGCCGCAAGCAGGTCTACCGCGAGTACGGCGCGGACGGCCGCATCGCTCGGGACGTCCTGACCGTGATCGAGGACCGTCAGGGGGGCCAGCCTCTGCTCGAGCGGGTGATGGAAGGGGGCAAGCGGGTGGAACCGGCTCGCTCATTGCGGCGCATCCGCGAGTACGCGGCCGAGCAGCTCGCCTGCCTGCCGGAGCCGTTACAGCGCCTGGAGCCGGCTCCCCCGATCGAGGTCATCGTGTCCCCGGCGCTCAAGAACCTGGCCGCGGCCGTCGATGCCACGATGGCACGCCGGGGCGAGTAGCCGCCCGGTCGCTCGGCCTTCTCCGCCTTCACGTCGGCTCACGACGGCTCAGAATTTCCCGTTCGGCTTCGAGCCAATCATCCAGCGGTCCCCGCGTCGTCCGGTATTCATAGATCTCGTAGGCTCGCCGGGCAATCAGGACCTCCAACTCCTCCGGGTTTCGTTCCACCGCCCGCCGGGTCGCAGGCTCATGGGTTCCCTCCGGGGCCTGCCTTCCAACTCCTCCCTGCGACTTGGTCGAGCGTGCTCGACCCGACGCCTTGGGCGGCTTCTCCTCTTTCGATCGTGCCTTCCTCTCGGTCACGGCTTCACCCTTCCTTCACCTAGCCTCTTGCCTGCCCGGCCTTCTCTCCCAAGCCTGACGACCTCCATCACTTCCGCCGGCTAGCCCGCATTCTTCATGACGGTTCGTGACGAAACCGCCAAGATGCCAGGCTTGCGTGCTGAAACCCGCACCCAAGCCTGGCGCAGCGGCGTATCGGCGGTTGCAGTAGAAGCGTTCATGAATAATGCGGGCCTAGGAGGCCGGCTTCGGCGCCTTCGCTTCCTCGACCTTCTTGCGAAGCGTCTGAACCAGGTCGTCGAAGGACGAGGAACGAATCGTCCGATCGAATTGCCCGCGGTAGTTCTTGACCAGACTGACCCCGTCCGCGATCACATCGTAGACGTACCATTTCCCGGCGCGATTCAGGAGGCGATAATCGAGCGGATATTCCGCTTTTCCCGAGACGATCTTCGTGCGCACTTCCGCGTACCCGTCACTCACACGTTCGTTCAGATACTCCACCGTTTCACCGGAATAGCTTTCGATCTTGTCCGCGTAGGTGGCGGAGAGAAAGGCGGCGAAGAGCGCGACGAATTCCTTCCGCTTCGCGCAGGTGAGCTTGGGCCAGTGGGCGGCCAGCGCCCGCTTGGCCATTTCCTCGTAGTCGAATCGCCGGCCGATCACCCGCTCCAACAGTGCGCGCCGCTCGGCCAGGCGTTCCGGCTTCTTCCACGCCTCGTCGTTCAAGATGTCGATGACTTCCTCGATGGTGGAGCGGACCGTGTCGGTGGCCGTCTGGCCCGCGGCACTGATCCCCACCGTCCCGAGCAGCAGGACGGGCAGCAACACGGACACGAGCGCTCCGAGGCCGACGCCTGTGGGTGCGTTCACGGCTCGCCTTGTCCTCTGGATCATGACCAGTCCTGCACGGCCTTGAGAGACCCGAACAGCAGGTTCGGCTAGGACGGCGGACTCGACTCGGCCCCATAGTTCAGATAGGCCCGGACCAGGTCGCGCCGCGCGACGACCCCGACCAGGACGCCTTTGGCGTCCACGACCGGGACGCGGATCAAATCGCTGGCACGCAGAACATGAATCAACGTCGCGACGTCGGTTTCTGGACGGACCGAGTACGGATTCTTGGTCATGACGTCCCCCGCGGGCAGATCGCCCCATTTGTGGCCCTTCTCAAGCGAGGCCAGGAGATCATACTCGCTGATGATGCCGATCAGGTGCCGCGCCTGATCGACGATGGGCACGGCCCCGAACCCTTCGACCATCATCGAGGCGATCTTGTCCGCCCTGGTGTCGGCATAGGCATACTGCACGTCCCGTTCCATGAAACGGGCGACCGGCAGCCGGTCGAACTGAGTGTGCGCACGCGGCGATTCCTTCGATGACATGTTCCCCTCCTTCAGCCCGAGTGTTCCTGTTCAAGTGATCGAGCGGTCAGGCCACCGGATACCGCCCGGCGGCAAGGTCCTCGCAGAGACGGCCGATTCCTGCAAGCCCTTCCGCGAGCACACGGCGGGCGGCCGGTTCAGCACCGCGAGCGTGGCCGGGCGCCATGGCGACGCACGCCCGGATCAGTGCCGGCTGATCGATGCGTCGGCCGATCGCGCTCAAGAGCCACACGGTCGCCTCGCGCACGCCCTCCACGCGCTCGTGCAGCTGCGTGGCCAAGTCCCGGGCGAGAACATTATAAATCTTCCCGACATGGCTGACGGGGTTTTTTCCGGCCGCCGCCTCCAGGCTCATGGGGCGGTTGAACGGAATCACTCCCGCCACGCGATTGCCACGTCCCACTTCCCCCGAGTCTCCCTGCTCGGCCGATGTCCCGAGCAGCGAGAGATACAGGCCCGCCTCCCCATGCCCCTGCCGGTCCAGCGCGTTCAAGGTCACCTGCACGCGCCGCCATCCGCCGGGCTGCCGTCGGACTTCGGCAACCAGCGCGTGCGCGATTCGCTCCTTGAGCCGGAAGTAGGCCGCTTCCGACCGGATCGCACGGGCGAGCAACGGCATCGCGACGGTGAGGTTGATGTCGCGTCCCATCCGCAGGGCCATGATCTTGACGTCCTGCCCGGTCTCCGGGAACGCCCGTTTGAACCGCGAGCCGTTGAGAAAACGCTCCGCGTACAGGACGAGCTGTTCCGTGGCGCTCAGAGGGGCATACCCCACCCCCACCGACGTATCGTTCGCCGCCAACAGCCCGCCGGAAGCCTCGAAGATCGCCTGCAGCTCCGCAGAGCCCGGTTTCAGCTCGACTTGATAGCGGACATCGGCATCCGGATCGACGTGAGGGAGCTGCTCCTTGAACCATTGACGGGCGGCTCCGATCGCGATCTCCCCGACCGGCACCCGGTGGGCGCCGATCCCGAAGCTGGCGCGATCACCGATGATGAGCCGCATCGGCTCCACGACCCGACCGCCCCCGAACCACCGCTCGACGGTCCCCGCCACCAGCAGGCTCTTGTCGAGATTGTGGTGGAGGATTCGGCCGAAGGCGTCGCGGTACGCCTTGCTCAAGGCGACGGAGATTCGCTCCGCCACCGCGTCGCAGATCGAATCGGGATGTCCTCGTCCCTTCCGTTCAACCAACTCCACGCTCTGATCGGAAACCGGCGCCCCGTCCGATTCCTCGACCATGATGATCGTCCTGTTCATCCCGCTGGACATTCCCCCACCACGATCTCTAGCAAAGGCTCGGCCAGCCGGCTGGCAATCGTGAGGCGCCGTTTTCCCTCTAGCGGATGAGGAATATTGCTACATTGCGACCAGACCCGCCGGTCAAGATGGGGCAAGCGGGCGACGAGCTCTTATCCTCTCCTTCTGGCGGCATGAGTTCCAACAGCCCTCTCTGGTATTTGATTTGCTCAGCCACACGATCATGGCGCCCAAGGTACCCAAGACCGTGGACGCGATGCTCCGGCATACCGCGGACGGGGCCATGGTCGTCGCTGGCGGCAGCATCATCCTGTGGAATCAAGCCGCAGAACGTTTGATGGGTTTCAAGGCCGCGGAGGTGCTGGGCCGACCGTGCCGTGACGTCTTTCGCGGCCTCACGTGGTCGGGCGCCCGCCTGTGCTCGGCATCCTGCGAGGTGGCCGCACGCACGCGATCGGGCTGTCCACTCGCGCAGTTCGACATGCAGACGCGGACCAAGTCCGGTCGGCCGCTGCTGATCAACGTCACTTCCCTATCGCTCCCGGCGGGACGCGGGCGCTGCATCGCCGTCCATCTCTTCCGGGACTGCACACGCGATGCCCGCGCCCGCCGGCTGGTCGATCAACTGCGGGGTTGTCTCGAGTACCGTGCCGAGCCGTTGGCCGTGCCGGCCGGCGTGGCCACCCGCGCACCTCGTTGCGTGCAGGACCGGGTCTCGGTCTTGAGCCGGCGAGAACGAGAAATTCTCGACCTTCTCGGCACCGGTCTCCCCGCACCGGCCATTGCCGATCGTCTTTGCATCAGCCCGGCAACGCTTCGCAATCACATCCAGCATATCCTGGCGAAGCTGGGAGCCCACAGCCGGCTGCAGGCCCTCGCGCTGGCCTACCATCCCGGCCCCTGAGCGTGCCGGGCCATCCCCGGCCTCGATCCACGTCGCTCCATGAGGCAATGATCTCACTCCACAAATGATGCCGGCGGCTCATTGCCGAACGGAGGCCGGCCGAGTATTCTCGAATCGTTAGCGCTTCGTCCGGTTCCCGCCGCATTGAGAAAGGAGGGCAACATGGGACGGACAGGGAACCATAGGCCGCTGTTTGCCGCATGGCTCATCATCGTCGCCATGACACTGGTGCCGATGGCCGTCCATGCGTCCGAAACGTGGATCGACGACATCACCGCCTTGGTGAACGATCACCGCGAGCTGATGAGGTCCGAAGCACGCGAGGGTGCCTACAATGACTATCTCGGGCAGCTCAACATCGTCCGCATGGCCTTTGCGAGCGGCAATCGCGAGGCCACCTATGTGGCGATGAATCGGTTCATGGACATGCTCGAGCGCGACCCCAAGGGGGCGGGCATCCCGACGTGGTCGGCCAAATCCATTTTCGACTTCTGCGGAAAGGTGACGCCGCCCGAATACCATGACGCGGCCCGCCATACCGAGCTGTCGAAGGGGGGATTCGATTACTGGGCCGACAATGTCTATGACCCCGGCGCCGGCGGCTGATCGGCTTCCGGCAAATCAGATGGGGTCTCGGTTAGTGAAATCGAAGAAGACGGGAACCGGACGAAGCTTCCTTTCAGACCGCCGCTCATCCTCGAGACCGCTGGACGGCTGCACCTCGGCACATCCCTTGCGACACCTCGGAGCATGGATCTCCTACGGCTTCAGCCGTCAGAGGCGTTGGCCGCCCTGGAGACGTCGGCGGCGGAAGGCCTGAGCCAAGAAGAGGCGGAGCGCCGCCTCGCCCGCGAGGGGCCCAACACGTTGGTCGGTCCCCCGCAGGCTTCCCTCGCGGCCAAGCTCCTGGAGCAATGTACGCATTTTCTTGCGCTGCTCCTGTGGCTTGCCGCCGTGCTGGCGTTCCTCGCCGAAGTGCTCCGACCCGGGGAAGGGATGGCGACGCTCGGCTGGACAATCGTCGGCGTCATCGCCGTCAATGCGGTCTTCAGCTTCGTCCAGGAATACAAGGCCGAGCGCGCGCTCTCGGCGTTGCGCCGCCTCCTCCCGCACCAGGCCTGGGTCATCAGGAGCGGCCGGATGCAACAGGTCGCGCGCGACGTGCTCGTGCCCGGCGATCTCCTACTCCTGGAAGAAGGCGAACAGGTCCCCGCCGACGCCCGCCTGATCTCGGCCACCGGCCTGCGGATCGATCTCTCGGCCTTGACCGGAGAAGCCATCCCCAAGCGGCGAAGTCTTGAGCCGGGCGAAGGGGCCACGGTCCTCGAACAGTCCCACCTGGTGTTCGCCGGGACCACGGTCGTCTCGGGCCGCGGTCGCGCCCTCGTTTATGCGACGGGCATGAGGACCGAATTCGGCAAGATTGCGGGCTTGACCACCGGGGTGGCACGGACCCTGAGCCCGCTTCAACGGGAAATCGCCCACGTCACCCACGTCATCGCCGCACTCTCGCTCGCCATGGGACTCGCGTTTTTCACGATCGGGATCTGGGTCGGGCTGGGGTTCTGGGCCAGTTCGGTTCTCGCCGTCGGCATGCTCGTCGCCAATGTCCCCGAAGGCCTCCTTCCAACCGTGACACTCGCGCTGGCGATCGGCAGTCAGCGCATGGCCCAACGGCGCGCCTTGATCAAGCACCTGACGTCGGTGGAAACGTTGGGGGCGGCCACCGTGATCTGCACGGACAAGACCGGGACGCTGACCGAAAATCGCATGCGTCTCGAACGACTGTACGTGAACCGGGTGGAGGTGGAAGCACGGGACGGGCTGCTCCGTGTACGGGGCCGAACGCCGAGCACGGTTAAACCGGAGGAAGTTGCTCCCTTGGTCGAGGCCATGATCCATTGCAACAATGCCAAACGCATCCGCCGTCCCGACGGGCGTCTCACCGTCCTCGGTGACCCGACGGAGGCCGCGCTGGTCGAATTTGCGATGGAGCACGGGTTGTTTCGCGGCGAGCCGAGCCCCAGGTTGAAGGAGTTGCCGTTCGATGCGGACCGCAAGCGCATGAGCACGCTCCACTGGCGGGAAGGAGGACTCGTCGCCTATGTCAAAGGCGCGCCCGAGACCGTCCTCCCGCTGTGCCGACGCGTCCGATCTATGGGAAGAGCGAAGTCCTGACCGAGGACGAACGGCGGAGTATCGTGACGCAGAGCCATGGATTTGCCGGCCAGGCCTTGCGCGTGCTCGCGGTGGCATTCAGAAGGATCACGGGCGCCCCCGACACACTGGAAGTCGAGACGATCGAAGAGGACCTGACGTTCCTTGGCCTCGTCGGCCTGATGGATCCGCCGCATCGCGAGGTCCCGGAGGCGATCGCCCGGTGCCGGCAGGCCGGGATCCGCGTGATCATGATCACCGGGGACCATCCCTTGACGGCCCTGGCCGTCGCGAGGATGATCGGGCTCGCACCGCCGTCGACGGAGGACCTTCCCCCGGCCTCACCAGCGGTCATCGAGGGCAGGCAGTTGGATCGGCTCGAGGACGATGAGCTCCGGCGTCTCCTGACCCCTTCTCGGCCTGGAGAAGCGGAGCCGATCTTCGCCCGCATGGCGCCGGCGCACAAAATGCGGATCGTGTCGATGCTCAAGGACATGGGGGACGTCGTCGCCGTCACGGGGGACGGCGTGAACGATGCGCCGGCGTTGAAGAAGGCGGACATCGGCATCGCCATGGGACTCGCCGGGACGGACGTGGCCCGAGAAACCGCCGATATGATCCTGCTCGACGATAATTTCGCCACCATCGTGAACGCGATCGAGGAAGGTCGTACGGTCTACGCCAACATCCGCAAGTTCGTAACCTACGTGTTGTCCAGCAACGTCCCCGAAATCGTCCCCTACCTGGCGTATGGGCTGCTGGCCATCCCTCTCCCGCTGACGATCCCGCAGATCCTGGCGGTCGATCTGGGCACCGATATGCTGCCCGCACTGGCCTTGGGCGCGGAGCCCTCTGATCCGAAGACGATGCACCGTCCCCCGCGTGCGCGGCGGGAACGGCTCTTGAACGGGGCGCTGCTGAGCCGGGCCTACGGCTTCTTGGGGCTCATCGAAGCGGGCGTGGCAATGACCGCCTTTTTCTGGTTTCTTCACGCCCGCGGGTGGACCTGGGGAACCCCGCTGGCCTCGTCCGAACCGCTGTACCGCGAGGCGACGACCGTAACCTTCGCGGCGATCGTCGTCGCTCAAGTCGCCAACGTGTTTGCCTGTCGGTCGGAGCAAACGTCCACGTTCAGCGCGGGGCTCTTCAGTAACCGGTGGGTGCTGGCGGGAATTGCGGCGGAGCTCGCCCTCCTGGCCGCGCTGATCTACACCCCGCGGGGCGGTGGGTCTTCGGGACAGCGGCCGTCCCTGCATGGGTCTGGCCGGCCCTTGCCCTGGGAGCAGTGCTCCTGTTCGTTGCCGAGGAGATCCGGAAGGCGATCGTCAGGCAGGCGTCCCCATGACCCCGGACATTGCCGACCGGGAAGACGGTCCCCGGTCCGACCACGCGGCCGTCAGCGGTCCGAGGAGCCCGTTGCGGCACCTTGTTGGTGATCGCCGTCCGTCCAGCGGAGCAAGGCCACGCTCTCGCGTCCTTCGACGACGGTGGCACGCGCCTGCACATCCGCCCGGCCATCCCGCTTGCCGATCATGACATACCGGCCCGGCTTGAGGTCGACGAAGAGCCACGGCCCGGTCACGTGCTCGGCGGGAATGCTCGCCACCGCCTCACCCCGATCGTTCTGAATGATCACACCGACCCGGGTCAGGTACTCTCTCTCGCCGGCCACGAACACGACCTTCAATGAAAACGGCGGGTAGACCGCCTGACGCTCCTCGAGGCCGACCCCGGCGCTGAAATACCGCACCGCCCCGGCGCGATGGAGCGGAATCGTCGTGGTCTCCTTTCGGCCGCCGCCGGTCTGCGCATAGTCGATCTCGACCGCATCCCCGCTCGGGGTGATCTTGGCGACCGGCGAAGCGGCACCGGCAAGCGATCGCTCCGAAACCAGAAGACCAAGCATCAACAGCGCCAATCCCGCGATTCGTCGCATACGCACCGCCCACCTCCTTTTTCAGCTTGGACACACCGGTCGACTGCCTCGGCTCGCTCTCGCTATGGCGGGCGGATCTCCCGGTCCCTCCAAGCCGCGACGCCCGTGGTCCTGCGCCACCGTTTCCGGACGGCCTGATTTGACGAATTGCCGACCGATGGATCCACTCTCCTCAGTCCTACGTCATTATACCAACCTCTCCATCCGAGCGGAGCAGGGTGAGCAGGACGATTGGGACGAGGGGGGAACGGGCGCGATCGCTCCTTCACGGCCTGGTGCGCCTTGGACCTCCGTCGGATTGCATACGACGAAGCGTCCACGTAGGTTGTCGAAGAATCGCCCGGGTCTCGAGCCGACGACACCAGCAGGCTGAGAATCGTTTCCTTAAGGAATTACGGGAGACTTCATATTCAGCTTGGATCACGTTATAAATAGCCCGCCTGATTCCTCTTCCTCGAGAGGACGAGGCGAGAATTCAGGAGGACTCCGGCCATGTCATCTCACCCGGTTAGATCCCCCGGCCGCCCGCATCTTCGTTTGGCTTTCACCCGCAGCCACGACTCACCAGGACTCGGCATCATCATCCTCACCCCCGGCTTGGAAATGGTCTACATGAACCATGAAGCCAGGGAATTGTCCGAGCGCATGAACAAGCAACGCGGTGGACAGCGGGCCCGTGGCGTGATCCCCAGAGAGATCATCAGGCTCGGCACCGAGCTCTCCAAGCTCCTGCTCGGCCAGAGCTTGCAAAAGGACTTGGAACAGGTGCAGCTCTCACGCCTTTCGGAGCACAGGTCGTCGCCGGTTCGCCTTCGCGGCTACTGCATTCCGAACACCGACGACATTCGGCAGTCGCGGCTGCTCATCCTGATCGACGAAGTCGTGTCTTCGTTGGCGCCCCCGCTGCACACGGCCAAGGACCGCTTCAACCTGACCGATCGGGAACAGTCCATCATTGCTCCACTGTTTCGCGGCTTGACCAACAAGCAGATCGCGGAGGAGCTGGGCATTACGGATAAGACCGTCAAACAGCATATCCGTCAAATCATGCAGAAGACCAAATCGCCCACCCGCACGGCGATCCTCGGCAACATTCTGACGCCCACCATGCCGCCAATCGGGCCCCCGAGACATGAAAAGCCGATGTTGTGATCCGTCGGGTCTTATTCATTTTCATCGTGGGAGAAGAGCCGCGGGCGTTTTCCAGCCATGCCGATCGTGACTATTTCGTACCTGGGCTGGACGGAATCGGAGGGCGGGACGGGGATCCGCCGGGGACGGATCCGCGTTCGGCTCGAGCTCGACGGACGCCCGCAGGGCGACTATGAAACCGAGGTGACGCTCCTGGACACGCCACGAGGTCGACAGATCGACGTGCATCCGCTCATCGGATTTCAGGGACCGTGGGACCAAGCGGCCTTTGCCGATCATACCAGACGATATGTCGAGGAAGTCCTCGACATGCTCGAGACGCCGCCGGATTATCGCATCACGATCTCCGTACCACGGGAGCGCGGGCATGCCACGTCCCGGTTCAAACCCGACCCGTTTTGGTAAGCGCCTAAGGCGGCCCTTCGAAAGTAGTACTTCAATGCTTCATTTGAAGGGTTGATTCGGAAGGTCTTGATGCGACATGTAGGTAGGACTTCGTCCTACGGGCCGGCTGGACCATCACGGACCCGTTGCCTGTCCGGCAGTGACCAGCGTGACGAAGATGGCAACGCTCGTTTTCGATGGGAGGCGCTATGAAAAGCCGATGGTCTCCTCAAGAAGCCACAGGGCTTGAAGGCCCCGACCTCTTGGTGTACGCCACCCAACTGATCGGAGCCGATTCCGATCTCGTCCTGTGGGGAGGCGGCAACTCCTCCCTCAAGATGACCGCCCCCGACCACACCGGACGGCCTACCCGGATTCTCTGGATCAAAGGCAGCGGATCGGACATGCGGACCATCACTCCCAAGCAATTGACGCCGCTTCGGCTCGACGACCTGCTGCTCCTCCAAGACCGAGAGGCCATGACGGATGAGGAGATGGTGGCCTATCAGTTGAAATGTTCATTACAGCCCGGCGCGCCCAACCCGTCGATCGAGACGCTGCTTCATGCCTTCATCCCAGCCCCGCATGTCTACCATACCCACGCGGATGCCATTTGCGCGCTGACCGACGTGCGCGATACGGAGGCGACGATCGAACGAGTCTTCGGCAACGACGTCGCGGTCGTGCCGTACGTGCGGCCTGGATTTACGCTGGCCAAAATGGTGGGCGCCGCCCTCCGTGAACGCCCCGGACTCAAGGCCTTGATTTTAGACAAGCATGGGCTCGTCACCTGGGGGGACACGCCGCAGGAGGCGTACCAGGAGACGGTTCACACGGTCGAGAAAGCCGAACGGTTCATCGAACACATGACCAAGCGGCACGCCTGGCCGGTCGGGCACGCCCCCTCCCTGTCCACGCGCGATCGCCGGCGCATCGCCGCCGACGTCGCGCTCGCCCTCCGCGGGGCCGTCAGCCGGCCCGCCCGAAAGGTGTTGAGTTACGACGCGAGCGCCGAGGTCCTCCATTTCCTCGAGGGCAAGTTGGCCAAGGAGCTCTCTCAAGTCGGTCCCTTCACCCCCGATCATATTCTCCACACGAAGGCCAAGCCGCTGTTTCTCGATGTACCGCAGAGCGAGACTCCGGCGGCCATCGACCAGACGGTGCAGAAGGCGGTCCAGGCGTATCGGGACGACTACGTGCAGTCCTTCGAACGGTACAAGGCGCCCGGCATGTCGATGCAGGATCCCAACCCCCGGGTGATCCTGATCCCGGGTGTCGGGATGTTCACGTCCGGAAAGGACCGCCGCGCCTGCCGAATCGCGCACGATCTCTACGTGCATACCATACGGGTGGTCATGGCCACCTCGTCCTTCGACCGCTATACGACGCTCTCGCCGAAGGACAAATTTGAATTTGAATATTGGCCGATGGAACTGCACAAGCTGTCGCTGTTGCCGCCGGAGAAAGAGCTGTCTCGACGCATCGCGCTCGTCACCGGTGCAGCCGGCGCGTTGGGCCGCGCCATCGCCGCTCACCTGGTGAGCGCCGGCGCGTCCGTGATCCTGACGGACATCGACCACGACAAAGTGCAGGCGTTGAGCGCCGAGCTGAACGCGAAGGCCGGCGAAGAGAACACGACGGCGGTGGCCATGGACGTCACGAAGGAGTCGAGCGTCGAGGAGGCGTTCGAAAAGGCGCTCCTGGCCTACGGCGGTCTCGACATCGTCGTCTCCAATGCCGGCATCGCACGCGGCGGCGCGGTCGAGCACCTGTCGCTCGAGGACTGGAACCGGTCGTTGGCCGTGAATGCGACCGGGCATTTTCTCGTTTGCCGCCGTGCCATGAAAGCCTTCCGGGCGCAGAACCTGGGGGGCAATATCGTCGTTGTCGCGACGAAGAATGTGCTTGCCCCCGGAAAGGAGTTCGGAGCATATTCAGCGTCGAAGGCCGCGCAAGCGCAGCTCGCCCGCATCCTCGCCTTGGAAGGGGCGGATATCGGGGTGCGTGTCAACATGGTGAACCCCGACGGCATCCTCGAAGGATCGGGCATCTGGTCCAAAGAGGTGCGGGAAGCGCGTGCCCATGCCTACGGCATCCAGGTGGACAAGCTCGAAGACTATTGCGCGTCACGCAACCTGTTGCACGTCAAGGTGACGGCGGAGGACGTCGCGCAAGCGGTCCTGTTCCTGGCGTCCGACCGCAGCGCAAAGACGACCGGCAGCATGATCCCGGTGGACGGAGGGGTGCGGGAAGCGTTTCCGCGGTGATACCGTCCATGACCCCTCAAGCACAACTGCAAAGCCGGACATCTGGCAAACACACCGCTCTCCCGTATCACACGGTCCTGTTGGCACTGCTGCTGTTGATCGCCACGGCTTGTACCACGACCCAACGGTCTGACAGCTTTCCGCCGGAAGTGAAGCAGAACCTGCTGGCACAAGACGAGCTACGAGTCGGGCACGCAGCGTTTCGAGAGGGTGCCTACGACCGAGCCATTCCAGCGTTTATCGGTGTGACCGAACAGTATCCGGACACCCCGTTCGCCGAGGAGGCACGATGGATGCTCGCGAGGAGCTATGAGGCCGATCGACAATATGATCGCGCACTCACTGAGTTCAAGCGATTCCGAGCTTCATACCCCCAGAATCCCAACGCCGATGAAGCGGTGGAAAAAATAAAACTGCTCGCGGAACACGTCCGTGCTGCCCCCGCCACGCTCGTCAAGCCCGCACCCGAGGAGTATCGAATTGGCAAAGAGGACGAGTTGTCGATTTCGGTATACGGTGACAAAGAACTCGTCAGCACACAATCCGTCCGACCCGACGGCCGGGTCGCGTTCCCATTGCTAGGAGAGTTGGAAGCTGTCGGCCACACGCCCGAAAACCTGCGCATACGTATCACCGATGGCCTTTCGAAATATCTCCGCAATCCACGTGTTACCGTGGTCGTGACCCGGTTCACGAACAAACCTGTCTTCGTTCTCGGCGAGGTAAAGAAGCCGGGGTTGATCCGACTGAATGCCAACGGTCGCTTGCTTGAGGCCATTTCACGGGCGGAAGGCCTGACCGATCTCGCCGATCTTCGCGGGGCGGTCTTGATCCGAGACGGCGAAGTCGTTCCCGTAAGCTTCCACAAACTTCTCCGTCAAGGTGATTTTACCCAGAATGTCGTCCTCATGAACGATGACGCGGTCTTCATCCCCAACGCCGCCAACAAAAAGGTATTCGTCCTAGGGGAGGTTCAACGTCCGACCGTGATCGCTCTGAGAACGGACATCAACCTGATCGAGGCCATCGCGTCGGCAGGCGGCTTTACACGTGATGCCGTCTCCGACGAAGTCGTCATCCTTCGAGGCGGCTTAGGAGACCCCAAAGCGATCAAGGTCGACCCTCGTGAAATTACGGGCAAGGCTAACTCGGCGAACAACATGACGCTGCAGCCGAACGATATCGTCTTCGTCCCGAAGACGAAGCTGGCCACGGTCGAGCGGTACGTCGAGTTGGTGACCAAACTGGCCCAGACGGCGTTCTTCACGGAATTCTCCATCGCCCTTTATCCGAACGTCAGAGATGTCTTCTTGGGCAAAGACGCCCCGCAACCGATTACGGTCATCCAGACGCCTCCAGTCACCCGATAAGGAGGGCCTGAGCCGCCCGCACACAGTGGCACGGCTGGGGCTTACGGACGAAGGAACTCAACAGGACGGAAAGATGGGGATGACCAAGAAACGACCGCAGCCGGGCCTGCATCCCGCCGTCGTGAGAGACTATGAAACGCTGGTGAGCAGCCTACAGCTTGCCGCGTCGACGATGCCGCTGAAATCTCTCCTGGTCACGAGCACGCAGCCGGGAGAAGGCAAAACGACCGTCACGGTCAACTTAGCCTGCGCCCTGAGCTTGGCCGGGAAAAAAGTCTTGGTGGTAGACGCCGACCTCCGGAAGCCTCGCCTGCACGAGCACCTCCGATGCAGCCGGGCGCCCGGCCTAGCCGAGATTCTTCAAGGGGATGAAGGAATCGACAAGGCGATTCAGACCGTTACGGTGGCATCAGGTACCGGCGAGCGGACCTTCACACTTGACTTCATTCCGAGTGGAAAGGCCGTGAGGAATCTCTTCCGGCTGCTCTCCGACCTGAAGCTGAAGACCGACCTCGCCTTCCTCCGTAATACGTATGACGTCGTGCTCCTCGATACCCCCCCAGCCTTGGCCGTCAACGACGTGCTCGTATTAGCCCCCGGCGTGGACGGCATTCTCTTCGTGTTGGCATGTGGGCTCGTCAAGGAAAGGGACGCGCAGATCGCCAAGGAACGGATCGAGCGCGCGGGTGGACGCTTACTCGGCGTCGTCATCAACCGGTTCCGTGAAGGTCTTCATGGAGAAGGCTTTCATCCCTATCGCGACTATTACGAAGACACGGTGCCATAACAGGGCACACGGTGTGCCCCCGTCCAGCCACACTGCTCCAGCAAAGGGGTTGAGTCATGAACTCCCTCAAGCAATTCGCACGTCGATTTGTGCCGCCGACCCTCTCACTCAAGCAATATGCGGTGAATTCGACGCACGACATGTTGCAGTTCCTGGCCCTACATCGAGACCCACTGATCCCTCCGACGCGGTTGATGTTCGACGGCCCGCCGTCAATTCAAGCCTACAAAGAGAACGGCCGGGAGTACTTAGAGTATTTCGTGAATCTCTGCGGCCTCAAACCCAACGAGGCAATTCTAGACGTAGGCTGCGGGATTGGACGTAAGGCGGTGGCTTTGACGGGATATCTCCAACACGGCAGTTACGAGGGCTTCGACACCTGCAGCACCGGCATCAAATGGTGCAGGACGGCCATCCAAAGTCGCTATCCCCATTTCCGGTTCGACCTTTCTGACGTTTACAACGAATGCTACAACCCACGTGGTCAACTCCAGGCATCCCAGTATCGTTTCCCATATGAAGACAGTCGGTTCGATTTTGCAATCGCCACATCGCTCTTCACACATTTGCTCCCAGAAGCTTTCGAGAACTACATCGCCGAAATCGCCCGCACACTCAGAGTCGGGGGCCGATGCCTGCTCACGTTTCTTCTGCTCAACGAGGAATCCGAGGCCCTGCTCCTCAAGGGAGCCAGCAGCCTTCCGCTGAGCCACGACCGTGGACATTATCGCATCAACAGTCTCGTGCATCCCGAAGCTGCGGTGGGATATCAGGAAGGATACGTCTTCGACGTCTGCCGGAACGCGGGCCTGGAGATGAGGCGTCCGGTCTATTACGGCGGCTGGTGCGGCCGCGACGTCTTCATGAGCTATCAGGACATCGCCGTCGCGACGAAACGGTGAGGCATGTGTGCTGATGGAAGATCCGGGCTCGGTCATGAGGATTCTGGGGCATATCCATACTCTGAATGACGAGGAAATTATCGACGTTTCGATCGATGCACTGTTGAGGCAAACCCACCCGTTGGCCGAGATCCTCGTCGTCGACAATCACTCGACCGATCGGACACTCGATCGAGTGTCTGCAAGACCGGTCACGCTCATCCGTCATCAGGACAATGTCGGCACAAGCGGCGCCGTTGTCACCGGCATGGAGTACGCCATTGCCCGCCAGTACGACTGGATTTGGATTTTCGATGCCGATAGTGCCCCGCGTCCGGACGCGTTGCACACGCTGCTCTCGTTCTATGCATCACTGCCGGAGGCTCTCAAGCGGCAAGTCTGGCTGCTTTCACCGCTCCATCTCGAGGCCGGGCGAAAGATCCCCCCGTATCAAATGATGTTCACGAAGAAGGGTATTGAACCCGTTCAGGGTGACCCGCAATCACCCTGCTGGGAGTTCGATTCGACGATTTGGTCTGGTGCGCTCTATCGGCTCGATGTCGTACAGAAGATCGGGCTTCCATCCGTCGACTATGTGCTGGATGTCGGTGAGCACGAGTATGGCTACCGAGGAAGGCGGGCGGGATACCGTGCCTTCCTCCATCGCGATAGCATCCTCGAGCACAACATTGGGAACCCGTCCGGATTGCAGTTCACTGAATACCGGATGGGCCTTCTCAGGGTGCGGATGCGCGAACTCCCTCCCATTCGATGTTACTACCTGGTCCGAAACATGTTGTACTTCTGGCTGTATGCCTATCGCCCTTGGAGCCTCCTTCCCCTGGTGGTGACGGCCGCACGGGTCATGAAGCTCATGGTCAATTTTGGTGTTCGGCTCGCCGTCCGCCGGCGGGAATTCGAAGCCTGTCTTCGAGGCGTTCGGGACGGCTTGCTCGGCCGAATGGCTCAGAGGTTTTAAGTGAAGATTCTCGGCTACATCGGGACCTATAACGAATCGGTCACACCCGCGCTTCAGGGCTTGCTCAACCAGACACAGGCCGTCAGCGACATCATCATCGTGGATAACGCCTCCGAGCGCCCGGTCGTCCCAGGCTCTCTTCCGCCTCAAGCCCGTGTCTTGCGGGTCGCACGGAACATTGGACCAAACAGCGCCGTGCGCGCCGGGTTGACGTATGCCGTCGAACACGGCTATGACTGGATGTGGCTGTTGGAGTCCGACGGCGCCCCGCACAAGGATGCGTTGGAGCAACTGCTCGGCCTGTACCGCTCGTTCAATGCAGCGACACAGGCAGAAATCGGGATCCTTTGCTGCACACAGGTTCTCCTTCCGACCTCCAAACTGTTCCACGGGCGAAGGATGACTCCCGGCGGGCCTCGACCGCCCCGGATCAATCCATCGCTGCCATACTGCGAAGTGGATTCACTGCTCTGGAACGGCGCGCTGTTCAAGATCGACGCGGTTCGCGCGGTCGGCCTCCCGCGATCGGGCCAGAATCACCCCTGGCAAGACTTAAGCTACGACTATGGAGACACGGAATACACGTACCGCATCCGCGCAGCGGGGTACCGGCTCCTCACACACCGGTTCAGCTTCGTTGACCAACGGGTCGGCCGATCGAAGCAAATTCGGGTGTTGGGCCGCCCTTTAGTGACGACGAATCATCCTCCGCGACGCCGATATCTCTTTTTTCGGAATCTCGTGTTCTTCTGGCTGCACATCTACCCCCACCGCCACTGGCCGACGTTTGGCGCCTGGTTCCTCTATCGGCTCGGCGTCACGATTGCCGGCATCGTCGTCTTCGAAGATCATCGGCTGCCGAAGATCGCCGCTTGCTTCAAAGGCATTTGGCATGGCATAAGGAAAAACATCCACCACACGTGCTAAGTCCTCTCGCGACAGATGAACCGACTTCACCGACCATCAGGAGCTTCCATGCGCCGATCACGGATCTTATTCATCGGCATCCTGGCCAGCGTAAGCGGGATCACTGGTTTCTCCGACTTCGTCGCACCCCGCTTGCTGCTTGCCGCCGAGAGCGACGCTCAAGCCCGTGTTGAGCAAAAGGCTCGCCGTACGCAGGAGCTGATTCAGAAATGGCTTCAAGGGGGCGGCAGCCCGGCCAAAATCGGTCCGCTCATGGAGCAATTCGACAAACACATGCGAGCGGGTAGGATCAGCGATGGGGAAGGTATCCTCGACCAGGTCTTGGCGATCGTCGATACGCAGCCGACCGGCGGCGCATCCCTGCCTGCCGTCCCTCCCGCCGGCGGGGAGCCCATTCCGGGAGGTCCCTTCATCAGCCCCGCAGTTCCCGTTCGCTTGGGGAAAATCCCACCCGGGGCCGAGATCGTCTTTCACCAAAATGGGTTCATCTATTCGATGGACCGTACGGGCGGTAACTTGACGCAGATTACCTTCGACAAGCCCGAGTACTCGTGGGAACATGTCGCCGTTTCTCCGGATTGGCGCTTCATCGTGGGCAATGAACCGGTGCCCAAGAGCACCGGCGGGCGACCGGGATCCTACTGTCGGGCCTGGCTCTTCGATCTGGAGAAGGGCACGAAAGCGCAACTGCTCCCTAACTGGATTCAGGTAGGCAACGGCGGCGTCGATTGGGACCAACAGGGGTTCATTTATTTTGCCGGCAAAGAGAAATTCCTGTTCGCGAATCCCAAAGGCCCACTTGAGATGCTGGCGGAAGCGGCCGCCCATGATGTTTTCAAGATCAAGTATGACGGGACCGGACTCACGCGAATCCTGAAGACAACTGACCGAGCGGAAGCCGACGTGTCGGTGTCGGAAGACGGCACCCTCGTCGCCGCCGTCGCCTTTTTGACGACCCCAGACGACCGCCGAGACCTTTCAGAAATCTGGGTCGTCAACAGCGACGGCACGAATCCCCGCCTGGTCTTCAAAGGTGGCAAGACCGGTGTCTCGAGCGTTCATGACCCGGAAATCACCCCCGACAATACACGCGTGATTTTCAGTATGGTTAACTCGAGCGTGCCCGCCAACTATCGCCATCATGCCGACGCCAACACCGCCCACGACATCTGGTCGGTAAAGCTGAATGGAACCGGGCTGATGCGCCTTACCAAACCTGGCCCGATTTCCATCATTCCGGACTGGCACAAAGGAGCGGTTGTGTATTTCGAGGCCAGCGAGAAGGACAACTACATGGGCATTTCCGTCGTTGCCTCGGACGCTCCCGATCAAACGCCCAAACGGATCAAAGCGGGCGGCAACAGCGCGAAGTGGATCCCCGATAAGCGGTGACCTTCGGAGCTAGCCCATCGTCGATTCGAGTCCGTGGACGACGCGATCGAAGACCTCTTTGGCGGATGGAAACGCCAGACAGGGAGTGGTCCCTAGCGTGATCAGGCAACGCAGCCGATAACACGGGGCACAAAACAACCGTGCACCGAGGGCTTCGCACGACCCCTTACCAATGGGACGACCGATGACCGGAGAGGTATTTCCGAACAGGACGTAGGTCTTTGTGCCGGCCAGCGTGGCGAAGTGCGAGAGGAAGGAATCGTTCGTGACGCACGCTTTGGCGTTTTTGAGCATATGATAGGTTTGCGTTAGATTCGTCGTTCCCCGCCAGTCGTCCACCCCGTCGATGGCCGGATCCTGGGCGCTCCCCAACTGAATCAGCCGCATGGAAGGAAAGCGCGCTTTCATCATCCGGACAAAAGCCTTCCAGCTCCATATCGGCCAGTGCTTAAGAGCCGTCGCGCCTCCGTTGCCCAACACCAGGTAGTCCCGCTCGTCTGCCAGTGGATCCATGTTGGCTCGAGGCACAAAAACCGGCTGCAGCTCAGACGCGCGTACCCTGAGCCCTAGCCGCTCTGCCCAACACTCGACAATATTGGTTGTCGTGACCGACAGATCGACTGGTGCATGCAGATTGTAGACCGTTCGTATCCTGCTGAAGTAGCACGTCCCCAAGTCGGTCACCCAGCGGAAGTCGTCGAGTGTGACGGCCGACGGCAGTGCCGTGTCAAAGACGACGATCGTCTCGATATCCGGGTTCTCGAGAAGCAATTCGACACAGGGCCGACTGGTGACGAACGTGACCCGCCGACCGTGTTTTTCAGCCAGGAGCGGGAGCAACGACGTCACATTCAGCACATCGCCCAAGTGCCAGAGCAGAATCAGAACAGGGTTTTCCTCCTCGAGACTTGGAACCTGTTCAGGCTGAATGATCACCGGCATGCGCAGGGCCTCCTAGTTCTCGCTCGGCTTGAGCCGTCCCACTGGTTCGCTCCAACCCTCCGGCCCTACCCGTTGGAAAGACCGACTGTGGAAGATTTGGCTCGTATTAAGCAGGTACATGCCGAGATTTTGCAGCTGTGCGAGACAGAGGGCCGCGGGGATCACAAAGATGCCCAACCAGTCCTGCAAGAGCCACGCGCTGATCCCCAACGTCAGCACGAAGATCCCTGATGCCTTGACGAGGAGCCACCCTTGCTTCAGTGCCTTCGCGATGTTCTCAAAGGGAAACTGCACGCTCAAGACGAGATGGAAAGGGATCAGCGCCAGAACGAAATAGTACATCATCTCAAGATCCTCCGGATCGAACTTGCTCCCGAACAGGACCTGCAGGACAAAAGGCAGCACGACCACGAGCGGGATCAGCGCGCTACTAAAAAGCGTCGTGCAACGAAGGACAGTTTTGCGAAGCGACGACTGTATGTCTTGAAACCGCTGCTCGGCCGCCCAGCGTGACACCTGCGAGAGAAAGATCTGAGATATCGGAATATTGGTAATCGCAAAGACGATACCGATAATCCGTGCGGCATAGAGATAGACGGTGACTGTTCCGGGAGGAAAGAACGACATGAGGCTCGTGGTCATCGGATCCTTCAGGCACCATAGGCGACTTGCGAGCGCCACAGAAAAGCTGTCGGCGACCAAGCGTGGGATTTTCTGATGCCACAAGACCAGCCCGGGCCTCATCCTAAGACGGCGCCAAATGTATACCTGCTGGATCAGGAGACCCGTGATGCCGCCGACCAGAACAGAATAGGCCAAGGCCAGGATACTGTAGCTTTCCGCAAACAACAGCAAGGAGAGAATGTTGCAGGCGGGAGTCAGCAAGCCCACGATACCCGGCACGATAAAATACATTTCGGCATTGAGCAGGAAATTGTTGAGGGTCACCACCTGTCCCCAGATCAGGCTGAAGGCGATGATGGTGAACACTGCTTTCAGCGTCTGCAGACGTTCGAGGTCGAAGCCTGGGGCAAAGGCGCGAGCCAACACGTCGATGCTGGCGACGCTGACCGCAAAGACCAGCACGCTGGCGCCGAGCGACACGGTATACGCGGCCCGGTAGAAACGTTCCCCATCCGCCGCGTCACGTTGGCGGAGATCGGAGTAGTGTTGGAGAAACATGACCGTGAAGAAGACGCCGATCCCGGCCATGAACTCAGTCAGCACGATGGACACCAGGTAGGCATCCGTAATCGGTGATACGGCAAATGTACGTGCGAGGAGAATTTGAAAAGCCAGCGCCAGGCAGACCTGAATGGCATGCAGAAGGGTGTAGATGAACGTGGTTCTCACTGCCACTGAGTCACCGTTCGATTCCGCCCGGACGGACGCCGATCGTTCAGCGCGCCTTCAAGGTGTGTTGACGCCACCAATCGATCGTCTGATGAAGCCCCTCGTCCAGCTCAAAGGATGGGTGCCATCCGGTCGCTGTCTTCAGCCGGCTGTTGTTCGCACACACAAACGGCGGATCGGTCGGGACCGGTCGATACGGCACCGCGCCAAGGCGGATCAACTCGGGCCGTCCGATAATTCGCCCGATGCCACTGAGCACGTCGCGCAGCCGAACCGGGACACCCGAGCCGATGTTGACCGGCCCAATGAGCCGGCTGTCGGCGACCGCACAAATCGCCGAGGCCACGTCCTCAACGTGCAGAAAATCGCGCACCTGCTCGCCCGCGGTGACCTTGACCTCCTGATCAGCCAACAGCGATCGGATGATCCAAGGCACGATGCGCCGGGAATCTTCCCAAGGACCAAACTGATAAAAGAGCCGGACCCAGGCCACTTCCATGCCGCTTACCGCCCCAAGCTGATGAAGCACCAGGTGGAGGCCGAGCTTGCTCGCTCCATAGAGCGTGGCGGGATGCGTAGGCGTATTTTCCGAGAGATAGCCGTACTCGTGGTCATACTCCGCGCAGGTGCCGATGCCAACAAATCGCCCGCATCCGAGCGCCGTGAGCTGCGCCGCCAATCGCAGCGTGGCTCCGACCATGTCGACGTTCTCACGGGCGGTCAGATATCGACCCGGTACGACGTACCATGCGGCATGGATACATCGCTCAGGCCGCAAGCTTTCGAGCGCTGAGGCGATGCCGTCCGCCCCGCAAAGGTCGCCCTGCACGAGCTGCACGCACGGAAGGAGATCCCTCAAACGTGAGAGATCGCTTCCCGGGCGGACAAGCGCGTACACATGGCAACCCGAAGCGATCAAGCGGCGGACGACATGGGATCCGATGAACCCCGCCGCGCCGGTCACGAGCACCTTCATGTCGTCGGCCCTCCAGGCGAAGTCAGCAATGTTTGATCGACCAGTCGTAGGGAATATGCTTCGTAAAGGGGTCTAGCCGGCTGGAGCGAGCCGGATCGTGAACGTGGGTGCAGCAATTGGCGACGATCGCATAGGGATCGCTCATGCCCTTGAAGCCATTCCAAATACCCGGCGGGATTATGACGAGCGAGTAATTGTCGGGTCCCAGAAAACATTCCATGATCGAACCCTTGGTCGACGAACCTTCCCGTTCGTCGAACAGGACCAGCTTGATGCGGCCGTAAATACACGCGTAATTCAACGTCATCTCACGATGCCGGTGCCATCCTTTGATGACGCCTCGATAGATCGTTGAGAAGTAGATCTCGCCAAATTCTTGAAAATGCGGATCGGTTCGGCGAAGCATGTGAAAGATCGTGCCCCGCTCGTCGGGAATGCGCCGCAACGGGATGACTTGGACGCCATCCAGAACGGTCATACGACGTGCGGCTCCGGCAGAGGGATGATGAACTTGCCCCCACCGTCGCGGTAGAGTTGCTGCTGCTTAAGAATCTCATCGGCGAAATTCCAGCTCAGTAGCAACACATAATCGGGTCGCATGGTCAGGAGCGTCTCGGGAGCGTAAATCGGCAACCGCACACCAGGCATGAACCGTCCCTGTTTGTGGATGCTGCGGTCCACGACGAAATCAAGGGTCTCGCCGCCGATGCCGCAGTAATTCAGAAACGTCGTCCCCTTCGCCGCCGCGCCATACGCCGCAAGGCGGGCTCCGCGCCCCTTGAGATCCTGAAGCAGGCTCTGGACGGACGATTTCAGCCGTTCGATCCGAGCGGCAAAGTCTCGGTAGAACGCCAGCGTGCCCACTCCCCAGCTGCCTTCCTCGACGAGCAGCGCCTCGACGGCCGGGGAGGCTGACCGGCCCGGCGAGGCCAGTGTTACGAACAGGCGGAGCGATCCCCCGTGAATCGGGATCCGCTCGACGTGCTCGATCAACAACCCGTGGCGACTGAACAACCGGGTGAGGGCGGTCAAAGAGAAATAACACAAATGTTCGTGATAAATGGTGTCGAACTCACAACGGTCAAGCATCTCTTTGACGTACGGGACTTCGATCACTCCGACGCCGGTGTCCTTCAACAGGAAGGCAATGCCTCGGACGAACTCGTTCAGGGAAGGGACATGAGCAAGGACATTGTGCGCATGGATCACATCCGCCTTGTCGCTTTCTTCCACGAGACGCTTCGCTAGGACATCGTCAAAGAACTCGGCGAGAGTGGGGATACCGCGTGCCTCACGCGCATGCCGGGCGATGTTCTCTGCGGGTTCAACGCCCAGAATCGGGATCTCGGCCTTCTTGTAGTACTGGAGCAGATATCCATCGTTACTAGCTAACTCCACCACGAAACTCCGCGGACCCAGGGCGCGCTCGGCAATCAATCGTTGAACGAGTTGATGAGCGTGCCGCAACATAGTGTCCGAATAGGACGAGAAATACAGGTACTCTCGGAAGAGGCGTTCTGGCGGCACGAGATCGGTGATCTGGAGGAGAGCGCAGTCCTGGCAGAACGCAACGGCCAGTCGATAGGTCGCCTCCTGCCCATCCAGTTGCTCTTTGGTGAGGAACGCATTGGCCAACGGCATAGAGCCCAAACAGACGATTTCAGCCAGTCTCGTTCCGTCGCAGGAACGGCACGTCGTAGTCGTCATACGTTCACCCCCAAGAAACGCCTGTACCAGTCGATGGTCCGGTTCAATCCTTCGTCCAAGCTGTATTGTGGCTTCCACCCCAACATCTGACGAGCTTTTGCCGCGCTGAGGTATTGGCGGCGAATCTCGTTGGTGGCCTCGTTCCGAACATCCGGCTTTACATGAGCGCCGATGAGCGACAGGATCCGCTCCACAAGCTCTAGCACAGTGATTTGGAGCTCGTACGAGAAATTGAACGCCTCCCCGGCCAGATCCTCGTTCATGCTCAACTCTCCGGCTAGGAGGAGATAGGCACCGGCGGCATCTTCAGCATAGAAATAGTCACGGATGTATTGACCGTCGGATCGAATCACCGGCGACCGTCCATCCAAGGCGGATCGGATCGTGCCGGGAACGATCCGGTTCCAATTAAGGTCACCTCCTCCGTAGAGGTTGGCGCAGCGGGCAATCACCACGGGCAGCCCATACGTGGTCGCGTAGGCTTGCGCAAGCAGATCGGCGCATGACTTGCTGACGTCATATGGATGGCGTCCTTGAAGCCGGGTGGTCTCATCATAGGGGAGGGTGTCGTGATCTCCATACGCCTTGTCCGAAGACGCGACGATGATCTGCTTGACCAGGGGGCTGCGGCGGCAGGCTTCCAGCAACGTCCACGTTCCACCGATGTTCGTTTCGAATGTGGAGATTGGGTTACGATTGGCGATGGTGACGATGGTTTGGGCAGCCAAATGGATCACCGTATGGATCTCGTACTCTCCCAGTACCCGCTCAAGAAGAGCTTGATCACGTACGTCTCCTCGGACGACCCGTATCTTGTCGAGCAGTCCGCTCCGGATGAGCTCGCTTTGGGGCACCCAATCCCTGACGAGACAGACGACTTCCGACCCGAGCTCCACGAGGCGCTTGACCACCCAACCGCCCACGAGTCCCGTTCCCCCGGTGACCAGCACTGGACGGCTGGAAAAGAAATGCTTCAGAGCCAAACCTTCCATGGCGCCCGCCCCTCTTGCCAGAGTTTGTCCAGTAGTCGTTTATCACGCAGCGTATCCATACATTGCCAGAATCGATCGTGTCGGTAGGCCGCCAACTGTCGATCGGCCGCGAGGCGCTCCAACGCATCAGTTTCGAGGACACTTTCGTCCCCCTTCAGGTACTTGAACACTTCCGGCTCGCAGACGAGAAACCCGCCGTTGATCCACCCCTCCCCGATCTGCGGTTTTTCGGTGAACTCGGCGACCAGAGTCCCATCGAAGGTGAGGCCGCCGAACCGTGACGGTGGACGGACGGCGGTGACGGTGGCCACACGACCTTGTGCACGATGAAAGGTCAAGAGTGCCTGCAAATCGACGTTGGAGACCCCGTCGCCATATGTCAGCATGAAGGATTCGCCCAGCAAGATCGGCTCCAACCGCTTCACGCGCCCTCCGGTCGACGTCATCGCCCCGGTCTCGATGAGATGAATCGTCCAGTCTTCACACTCTTTCTTCCGAACCTCAACAGTGTCCTTCATCAGGTGCAGCGTCATGCTGCCGTTGAGCCGGTGATAGTCCAGAAAGTACCGTTTGATCATCTCGCCCTTGTAGCCCAGCGCAATGACGAACTCTCGAAATCCATAGTGGCTGTAGTGCTTCATGATGTGCCACAAGATCGGCGCCCCACCGATCTCGACCATCGGTTTGGGACGGAAATCAGTTTCTTCTTGCAGCCTGGTTCCCATTCCACCGGCGAGAATAACGACCTTCATTGAGATCTCCCTCTCTCCATTGCCAGCGCCCTCACCTCACGCTGCGGGTGCTTCTTCCGTCCTCTTATCTTCGGCTGAGAGGGTACGGCTGAGCCCCATGATGAGGCCGGCGTACATCCACTGGACGCTCTGGACCGATTCCTCCCACAACGGATTCGTCAACACGCCCACGCCGAGGCCCACCAGCGCCACGAAGGTGTAACCGGCGGCAAACCGGGTCTCTTGACACCGCGAACGGCCCAAACCCCATGCCGTCCGGCAAATTCGTGCAAAAAACGCCAGGTACAGCAGCCAGCCGAGCACTCCGATCTCCACCAGGAGAGACAGATAGAAGCTGTGAATCGGCTGCTCCGTCGCCCGTGCCGTATGATCGATCAGGGAGAAGCTGGAATTGTGGTAGTGCGGCGCAGCGACCAAATTGTTGTTCAGGCCCACACCCAGCGCGGGATTCGACTTGAACATCGCGAGCGCCGTATCGTACTGCGCAAAGCGAATCTCCACGTTTTCGATTTTCCGGTCGAAGTACTTGTACAGAACCGGCGTCGCCGCTGCCGCACTGCAAAGGGCAATGAACAGCCATACGAGCGCAGCGTTCTTTGAGATGTAGCCGCGCCAGGTCGCGATGAGATAACAGAGAGCGAGTTCCGCACCGAAGGCCATGAGATTGGTGCGCGAGTAAGTCAAGTACAGGCCGGCACCACCGACCAGCGTTGCCAGCAGGAAGACCCAGCGGACACCAAAGAGCGGATTCCTTACGGAGAGCAATATGGCTGGTGGTAACAACAACAGGAAATACTTCCCCATACTCGGAGGATTCAGCGTACCGTAGGCCTGTTTCTGGTCACCGACCGACGGGTCGATCAGCAACTGCGCTTGCTCATCGGCGATGGTGTTCGTGCGCCCCAGCAAGTCACCGAAAAGCGGCTCATAATACTGGAACTTGTACCTGAACAGGCTGATCCCACCTTGGAGCAGGAGCGTCGCGATCAAAGCGATACACACCACCCTCAAGAGTCGTTTCGATGTGAGGTTGTTGGCGGCATAGAGAAAGATCAGAAAAAATTTGGCTTGCCGAATGAGCTCCAACAACACTAAGTCCTTCCCTTCGGCCTTGAGGATCGACAACAGGGCCCACCCCATGAAACCGATGGCCAGCCAACTGCCCGGTGGGATATACAGGCGCTGTCGATCCACGAACACGCGGTTCGCCCAATAGAGCAGCAGGAGGAGGAATATGAAATCGCTCGCGTAGACCTCCGGCACGAAGACGAACGGGGGATAGGTCCCGTACTTGGCCAGCAAGGGGATGGGATCCGCAAGATTCTTCTTCACATCGAACTGCAGGACGAAGAGAAACAAGGCAAGCCAGTACGGAGTCGGATCCTTCAGCAGGCACGTCGGCAGAAAAACCAGGAGCGCAAGGGGAATCAACATCATCCAGATCGGCTTCAGACCGGAAAAGACCAGGCCGCAGACCACTCCGACCCCTAGGCCGACAAGTGCGGCTAACAAGGCCGCGGCCGCGGGGCGTTCGCTCATGTCTTGGACATGACCGAGGAAGCCGCTCCCGTTCATGCGCCGTCCTCGCGTGCATTCTTGGCGGAGAGTCTCATCAAGGCTTCTTTGTGAATGGAATCGTGGCGAGAATCGGTAGGTGGAGTGCTTCTTCGACCTCGTCCACGCTTCTGAGCCTCGGGATCTGCAACTCCAGAAAGAAGGCCAGCCCGATCCCCAACAGCAGCCCCACCGCGAGGCCTCCCAAGCCGTAGTAGAGTTTGACGGGTTTCGATGGATACGTGGGTGCCTCGGCTCTTGAGACGACGCGAATTTCGCTCGTTCGGCTCGTTTCTCGCGTACGAGCGTCCTCGAATCCTTTGCTCAGCAATTCATATTTGTCCTCAGCAACCTTGACTCGAAGCTTCAGATTTTCCAGTTCCTTTTCCTTTTCCGCATTGCGGGCAATTTCTTCGTTCGCCTGTTTCAGCGACCTCATGAGGCGTTCCTTCTCCGCCTGCAAGGTCTTCGCTTTTGGATGCGACGGCGTGTAATACTCGAGAACCCCGGACAGCTTCGACTCCGTTTTTTCGAGTTCTTTTTCCAGGTCGCCGATCACATTCAATCGAGAGGTATATTCATCGGAAAGGAGGAACGTATGGTGCTTCTCTTTGAAGGTGCGCAAGGCCGCCCGCGCCTGCGCGACTTCTTCATCGGCTTCAGCCAAACGCTCCGCCAGAAACTTGCGATTGTCACCGGCCTCTTCGGTGTTCGCCTTTGCCATATAGTGAATGAAGACTTCGGCGGCCGTGTTCGCGACATCGGCGGCTTCCTGGGGATCGGAAGCTTCATGTTTGATGTCGAAGATGTAGGTGTCCTTGGTGGCCGTCAGGGTCAGGCCCTTTTCCACCCGTTCCACGGCCTTTAAGAAGGGGCTGAGCGTTATGGCGCGCCCGTATTTCACCATGTCACGCGCCCATTCCGCCCACTCCTTGCCCCATTCCTTGAACTGTTCCCATAATTCCTTCCAAGGGTTGGCGCTTGGGAGGCGGGTTTTCTTGTCGAGTTGGAGGGTTCGGACGACCTCTTCTACCAGAGCCCGGCTCGTGATCACTTTGATGTACGTCTTGCTCGGTGCATCGATCGGCGCAAGCTGACTCACCGGATAATCAAGGATTTCCTTCTCCCCTCTGCTGTTGACCGTCCTGATCTGCTCGTGAGGCCGGACGAGGACAACGGCGGTCGCATCATATTTCTCCGGTAACACATAGGTCAGGGCAACGGCCCCAACTAGAGAAGACAGAGACAGTGACAGGAGCATCCAGCGATAAGCCAGAAGGATGCGACGGTATTTATGCCAAGCGATCATTGCTGAAAGACTCCCGTGCCCATCCGTTCATGCGGATGGGGCGATCGAAAGGATTCCTCTCACCCACGGCCCGGCGAAATTCCCTCATCCGCACACGGGGCATCGAATCATACGGGCAAGGCGTCGCTGGGCCGATCACGTCGCGGCAGGCATTCCTTTGACACCTGAATAACCAGCGACACGACAAAACGGAGCCCCAACCCTACGAGCACCACGAGATGCTCCGGGTGCCAGGCCGACTTCATGAGATGCTTTTGATAGAAAATGTACGAGCCGCGGTGAAACTCGACTAGCGCCGTGAACCGACGCCTGACGCTCACCATGGTACCGCCCTTGTGCGCGAGATGTACGATCGTAGGCTCCGGCAAGTAGTAGACCTCCCATCCGGCGTCCCAGATCCTCTTACAATAGTCGGCGTCGACATGGTACATGAGGCGTTCGTCGAGGTATCCAACCTGCGCGACAACCTCTCGGCGGATCATAATTGAAGCACTCGAGACGTATCCCGCAGGAAATGGCGTCTTCATATCGCAACCAAGGTGCAGCAAATGTCGTCGAGTCCAGGGGTTATGGGGAAACCATTTTGTGATGACGGAGCGAGCCCCGAAGAGCGCGGACATTGCACACGGCAACGTCTTTACCGATGCTTGCACCGACCCATCCTCGTTCAGCAGGCGATTCCCGACTGCACCTACGGTCGGATGTACATCCAGGAAGGCTTTCATTTGGTCCAGGGCGTCGGGCATCATGACTGTGTCGTTGTTCAGCAGGTAGATGTACCGGCCCCTAGCGACGTCAAGTGCGCGATTGTTCGACTTCCCATACTTCACGTTGACGTCATTGCGCAGCAGATGTACCTGCGGGAAGTGCCGCTGCACCATCTCGGCACTGCCATCGTTGGACGCATCGTCTACAACATAAATTTCAAAGGACGCCCGAGGCGGGTTGTCGTAAATCGACTGTAAGCAGGCCCGGAGCAGCTCACGTGCGTTGTAATTGGCAATGATGATGGAGAGCTGAGGGTCGACGCGGTCACCGCTCCTCCTCACCATTTGTTCTTCCGTCGCCGATCGCCCCGTGTAGACCGTCTCTGTGTTCATCTGCCCCCACTCTATCCGTGTATGACGAGCTCCCGCTCTCGGTGCTTCCGCTGTTTGTAGAGCGGACAGGCATCGCAGACGGTTTTTTCCGCTGCCTCGATAGGACGATCCGAAAACAGGGATCGAGCGGATACGTACTTGCTGTTGTTCCAAATTTCCGCGATGGTTTGGCTCTGGACCGACCCGAAATCCCACTTCTGATGATCGATCGCACAGCACGGTGCAACCCCGCCATCGGGGTTGATCGTCATGGCGCGGTACAGATAGAAACAGGATTCATCGTACAGATAGCCGCGCGTCCGCATGAGCTCGGGGGCGTAAGCTCGGTATGAAGGATTGTCCGACATCCAGCGCTCAGCCAATTGGACGTCATCCAAATGATTGAACGGCAGGCCTACGGATAAGAGACGGAATCGCTCGATGCCCAGATGCTTCGCCAGAGCCTCAGCCTTCGGAATCTCGTGTTCATTGTGCTTCATGACGATGAACTGCCATTCGACGATCGGGGTAGCGCTCTTGCGCTCCCGCTTCCGGCGCTGAAGCCGCTCCAAGCCCTCGAGCGCATTGTTGAGATTGCCGCGCACACGGTACTGCTCGTAAACAGCCTGCGTGGCTCCGTCCAAGGATACCGTCAAGTGCTCGAGTCCGCTGTCGATCATGCCTTCGATGAGTTCATCGGTGATGTTGTTGAAGTGGGAAGAAACGGTCGTCCCGATATTGGCGTCCGCAGCCAACCGAATCATGTCGAAAATTCGCGGATGAAGAAACGATTCCCCCCAGTTGTGCAGAATGACCTCGATCGCATAATCCTTGACTTGATCAATGATCGACTGGAAGCAGGCCAGATTCATCATCTTCGTCGGGCGACCCAAGGTTTGAGCGCCAGTCGGACAGAGCGGGCAGCGGAGGTTGCAGGCGTTGCAGGGATCGATAATGTAGATGTAAGGCTGCGAGGTGAGTGTTGTCTTGCCCCGGCGCAGCGCCCATTCCGCCTGCAGGAGGTTCAACATCCGGCGAGGTGTACTGTGCCGGAGGAGTTGGTGGGCATGTCGGGCCTTACGCGTATAGTGGGGCAGCTTTCCGAGCATCAAGTTCTTGAACATTGTCACGCTCCGTTCCGGCCGCTGCCGCTGCCACCTCACCGAGGCCGGTATGCCTGTTGAGGTTATCTCAATACGAACGTGCCGTTCGACTGCATCCGTCGATAGTCCTCGATCGTGTCGACATGGATCGGGTAGACCGGCTCGGGCAGCCGAGTCAGCGGGAAAAAGGCGAGATCATTCACCTCGTCCCCGTCGGGCCGCAATCGCCCCGTCCACCGGGTGACCCGAAACGCCACCGTGAACGTTTGAACTTGATCTCCGTTGGGATAGGTCACGCTGTACTTGGGGTCGGTGTAGAGCCCGAACGGTTCCGCTTCCTCCACAATCAAGCCCGTCTCTTCCTCGACCTCGCGCTTGAGGGCCTCGAACACTGATTCTCCGACGTCGACGCAGCCGTGGGGCAAGGCCCAGGATCCAAAATGCGCCTGCTTTTCGAGCAGCACCTCGCCGCGATCGTTGAATAGCAACGCGCGGACGCCCGGCAGGACGATCTTCGTATTCCCGATCATGCGCCGCAGGTTCTTCACGTAATCCAGCATACGGTCCTTTCGCTCAATGAATTCCAAGCCGATAACTGACGGTCGTCAACCAGTCCTTCACGCGCGAATCCGGTTCGATCGCTGCCCGTGGACACCACGCCACGCATTCCAAGCACCGCACGCAACCCTCGGTCACGTCCGGAATGGTGCGGCCATCCCGTCGCTCCAAGCCGTTGACCAAGCACCTGGACATGCACTGCCCGTAGCCGGTACACAAGGAAGCGTTCAAGCGGATGCCTGGAAAGAAGAGACCCCGAACCCGTCGATGCGCCAACAACCGCGCTTTGGTCGCAAGGAGCCAGGACACCTTCGGGACGTCGACCGGCGGGAGGCGGTCGGCCTGGGCCATGCGCTCGCCGAATTCCGTGGCCTGCCGATAGACGGCGGCGTCGGGGAGAGACTCGCTGTTGCCCAAGCCCCGCCGTCGCAGCGGGGCGTAGCTCATCGCCGATCGAAATCGCTCCAAGCCCACGACGACCGCGCCGCGCTCGACCAAGGTCGCGTACAGGCGGCTCAGCGTCTCTCCGGGACGGTCCATACCCGACGTGCAGAAGGCAAAGGCCCGCTTTCCATCCAGCCGGGGCAGGGTCGCCAGGAAGTTCGTGACATAACGCGCCTCACGATAGAAGTGGACCGGCGAGCCGATGCCGATCAGATCCGCTTGTTGAAGCCGGATAGCGGTGAGATACTCGATCGAGATCGCAACCGCGCTGACGCCGGACGACGCCAGACCGGCGGCGATCGCCTCGGCCAGTTTCCCGGTCGTGCCCCGTCCCGTTCCGTATGCAATGACGGCCTTCATTCCGTTTACTGCAGCGGCGGCCAATAGGCGCGATACACTGTCTCGTGCAGCGCGTCCGGCGCGCGAAGCGTATAGATCGGGCTCTTGGCTACCGCGTAAAAGACCGGGGCCAGCGTGTTGCTCAGGTCCCGCCGCTTGATGTTCCGGGAGATATTGTTGACGTAGACTTGTCCGCCATGTTCCTTGGCGTGCTTCTGGGCGATCTCTCGGGCGCTGTACCCGGAGGCATAAAAGATCTCGTCGCCGCCTTCTGAAAACGTCGTTTCGACGGAGTCCAGCGCGGGCGCCGATTCATGCCCTTGCTGCCGAAACGGGCCTTGGACTTCATGACTCACACAGCGATAGCACGTATGTTTTTGATTCATGGTTTGGTTCATGGATCACCTCGTGACCTAAGTAGATTGAGCGGCTTTCTCGGTATCCCGCCCGGCGCGCCGACGCGCGAACACATGAAACAGTGCGACGATCGTAATGGCGTCGGTAATCCGGCCATCCTGTGCCATTGCCATCGCCTCCTCAAGCGGCACTCGCTTGGTTTGCAGAATCTCCTCCGGCCCGGGATCCGCAAGTCCCTGCGCCAGCGCAGTGGCCAGGAACAGATGGCACACCTCATCCAAGAAGCAATTCGAGGTATGCGTCCGTCCCAAGTACTCCCAGTGACTCGCGACGATCCCCGTTTCCTCGCGCAACTCCCGCTTCGCGCTCTCGATCGGCTCGATGTCGAAGTCTCCTCCGCCCTCGGGGATCTCCCATGAATAGGTCTGCACGGGGTAGCGGTACTGCCCGACGAGGACGATGGTCTCATCATCCCAGAGCGCCACGACGCCGACGGCCAACCGCCCGGCGCTGACCACGTGGTACGTCCCCGGATGACCGTCCGGCGCGATCACCTCATCGGCGCGGACGCTGAACCACGGGTTCTCATAAATCTTCCTGGAAGAGAGCCTCGTCCACGGGTTCTGCTCACGCACGGACATCGAGTTTGCCCTATAGGCTCAGTGCTCGTCGACGATCTTCAGCGTCTTCTTCACCTGCTCGTAGCTCACCTCCTGACTCATTTCCTTGGCTTGAGGCAGGCTGCCGGGGAAGAGAATCGCGATTTCCGGCCGATCCTTGAACGGGATCGTGTAATGGGTGATGTTCCGGGCCTTGAGCAGACGCGACAACGCCTCGTCCAGATCCCAGATCCGGCGCTCGGTCTCCGGGTCCAGCCATTCGGCTTCAGACATGCCCTCGATGAACTTCACCATCTCGGCGTACATCGGAGACGCCTCATTCTCGAGGTAAATGTTCATCCACCACCAGAACGCGACGCGCACCTTGTCGATCCATAGACGATCCTCATCGGTCCATTTGAGCTTGGTGTCCCGGATGAAGTTATGGAGGTGCTTGCTCTCGTCGATGAGATCAAGCTTCTTGGCGATGTCGTGGTACTCGGTCCCAGGGAAGGGATAGCCGAGCGAGACCTTGAGCCCGTCCGGGAGCAGCTTCGAGTTCAACCGCAGCGTCTCGCACATCTCCTCACGCGTTTCCGTCGGATTCGCCAAGATGTTGAAGGCGAAACTGCGGAGGCCGATCTCACGACAGATGGCGAAGGCCTCCTCGGTCTTCTTATTCGAAAAGTCCCGCTTCAGAACCATCTTCTTGAGCCGGGGGGTCGCCGTCTCCACGCCGAACCGCACCAGATCGCACTTGGCCTCTTTCATGACCTCGAGCATCTCCCGATCGACATCGAGGACCGTCGTATTGCACACGAACGGCAACCCGATTTCATCCTTGTACCGGCGCAGGAACCCCTTCATCTGCTCCTGATCCATCGTGAACGTGTCGTCGTTGAAGGAGAACGCCCGCACGCAGTCGTACTTGTTCACGATCGATTTCAACTCGTTGAGCATGTCGTCAATGCCGCGATAGCGGAGATATCCGAGATCCTCGTTGCTGGACGTCCGCGTCCCATAGCTTTCCTGAAGAATCTTGGCCACTCCGTTGTTGTGGCAATACGTGCACCGGTAGGGACAGCCCCGGTTCATGTAAACGTTGACCCACCCACGGCGGTTCTCCGTGATGCGCTTGAATTGCCAGCCTTCGAGGTCCATCCAAGGCAGCGTGGTGATGTCCTTCAACGGCCGGGAGGCGTTGGTATGGATCGTGCCGTTCTTGCGCGCCCAGATGTTCGGGATCTTCGTCGTGTCGCCCCCGGTCTCCAAGGCCTTGACGAGGTCGAGAATCGAGTCGTCGCCTTCCCCGCAATTGGCGTAATCGAGCCAGGGATTCTCGCTCATTACTGACCACATGTTCTGCGTCGTATGGATGCCGCCGAAGATCACCGGCTTGTCGATGGCCTTCTTGATCTGCTCGGCGACGAACCGCGTCTCGGGGTAATGGGCATAGCCCGTCGACATACACACGAGGTCAGGGTCATACGCGCGAAAATCGCTGACGATGCGCTCGATCTCATACGGATAGTCCAACCATTCACAGACATGGACGATGTTGGTCTCGTGTCCGGCGGCCTTCAACGCTCCGGACAGGTACGACACTCCGATGCTCAGGCCGATGGGGCAATCAAAGTTCGGCCAAAGAAACTGGATCTTCATAGGCACCTCCTATCACGGTCGGTGTGAGCGGATCAGTATGCACCCTCGGCCCGAAAGGTCGCGGTGATTGTCTTGATGAAAATCTTGATGTCGAGCACCAGCGATCGGTTCTTCACGTACTCCACATCAAAGTCGTTTGTCTCGAGAAACGAGAGATTCCCGCGCCCATTGATCTGCGCAAGTCCCGTGATCCCGGGTTTGACGTCGAGCTTCTTCAGATGTTGGGCGGAGTAGTAGCGGATGTTCTCCGTGATGTCCGGGCGGGGACCGATGAGATGCATGTCGCCTTTCAGGACGTTGAGAAAGTTCGGCAGCTCATCCAGGCTGGTGCGCCGCAACCATTTTCCGACCCTGGTCAATCGCGGATCGTCGAGGAGCGCCCGACCGTCCGGGCGCAGTTGTGCTCCATTCGACTTTCGACCAACGAGGACCTTGATCGGCAGTTGCTCCAGCTCCTCCGAGGAATACCGGTACGTGTAGAGTTCCGGATAGAGCAGACGGGCATTGGCATACATGGAACGGAACTTATAGAGGGTAAAAGGCTTCCCGAATCGGTTTTCTCGCCGGCGGTCCGGCCCCTCGTACGGTTGTGAAGCCTTTCGACGATTCAGGCCGATCCTGACGTGCTTGAAGAGCACGGGGCCGGAAGAGTCGAGCTTGATGACGACGGCGATCGCCGTCATGAGCGGCGCGAACACTACCAGCGCGGCGACCGCAATAATGAGCTCCAATGCGCGCCGTATCACCCGATATCCCAGGCCGTCCCCCTTGAAACCCAACTGTGATCGGCATGCCGTAGGACCGGACGGCTGGTTCAGTTCCGTGTCGGACTCTGCAAGATACCGCTCGGCTATTTCAAAAGGCTGCCTCGTGTCCATAGGCTTTCCGAGCGCCCCTTGCCTCGACTCTTTGATGGGTACCTGAAGCACGTCTTACTCCTCGGTCATCCCTACACCGCCGACCCATCCCGATGTGGCGCGACCAGGTTCCCGGCCAACAGCAAGGAATCGAAGGTCCCAGCGTCCGTCCACCAACCTTCCAGGACATCCCAACTCATCTGGCCGCGCTCGATGTACACGTTGTTGACATCGGTGATCTCCAACTCCCCCCGCCCTGACGGTTGAAGCGTCCGAATAATGTCGAAGACCTGATGGTCGTAAAAGTAGACGCCGGTGACGGCAAAAGACGATTTCGGCTCCCGTGGCTTCTCTTCGATCCGAACGACCCGGTCCCCTTGCACGACGGCTACTCCGAACCGCTGTGGGTCCTTGACCTCCTTCAAGAGGATCCGTGCCCCTTCGCCCTGCGCCTCGAAGGCCCGAACCGAAGTCGCAATGTCCCGCTCGAGAATGTTGTCCCCCAGCATGACGCACATCTTGTCCTTGCCAATGAAGAACTCGGCGAGCCGCAGGGCGGCCGCGATCCCTCCTTCTCCTTCTTGGTAGGTGTAATTCAAATGCTTGAGCCCGAAATCCCTTCCGTTCCCAAGCAGCTTCAAGAAATCTCCGGCGTTCCTCCCGCCCGTGACGAGGAGGATGTCGGTAATGCCCGCTCGGACGAGCGTCTGGATCGGGTAATGAATCATCGGACGGTCATAGACCTGGAGCAGATGCTTGTTGGTGACCTTGGTCAGCGGGTACAACCGTGTGCCCAATCCTCCGGCCAAGATCACGCCTTTCATCGAACATCCTCCTTCGTCACTCCCCATGCCGGGGCAGGTTTCAGCACCAGGACCGGTTCCCGGCGGCCGAGCAGGACGGACATCATCGGGCCGCTCAGCGCCGATGTCACGAGTGCCAGCACGATGAACGCGACGAGCAGATTCTCACCGATGAACCCATGCTGGAAGGCGAGCGTGCCGAAGATGATTTGCATCACGCCCCCGGCGTTCATTCCAAAGCCAACCGCCCATGCTTCCCGTTGAGGCATCCCACCGAGGTGCGCACCCAGCGTCGTGGCAAAAATCCGGCTCACGGAGCAGAGCACGACGACCAAGGCGATGAGCTGGAGGTCGAAGTGTGCGGCGAAGTTGACTCGAAGGCCGATCGAGGCGAAATAGATGGGGGCAAAAAAGTTCAGGACGAACTGTCGGATGATATCCCGCGCCTGACCGTCCATGAACTTGGAATCACCGATTGCGATCCCGGCAAGGAACGCACCGAAAATTGAATGGATACCGATCGCCTCCGTCGCAGCCGCACTGACGAGCGACAACATCAGCACCAGCCCGAGAACGCCTCCGGGCCACGTGAGATGCTTTCGGACCGAGTTGAGGACGCGATCGATGAGCCATCGGCCGATCGTGAGCACCAAGACCGTAAAACAGACGGTCTGAACGACGATGCGGACCGCGCTGCCGGCGGAAAACGTCGTTGCGCCGGCCAACCCGAGAAGCACCGAAAAGACGACCCACCCGGAAAGATCGAGCAGCATCGCCGACGTCATGATGGTGGTCCCAATCTTGTTTTTCAGGAGATTGAGATCCATGAGCGTACGGGCGACGACCGGAAGGCCGCAAATCGTGAAGGCTGTGCCGAAGAAGAGCGCAAACAGCGTCAGGTGGTAGGAGTCGCCTTCAAAACCGAACAACTGCGGAGGCAAGAACCATCCCGCTGCAGCGCCCGAAATGAACGGAATGAGAAAACCGAGGACGCTGACCCAGAGGGAACCTCGTACCTGGTGTCGAACGTGAGAGAGCTCGATCTCGAGACCGGCGACAAAGAGCAGCAAGGATGCTGAGAGAACGTTGAACCCCTCCAACACCGTCCACGCGCCATTCTCGGGCAGGAGCCATTCCGAAAATTCCGGGGAGAGATAACCAAGGACCGCCGGTCCGAGCAGGATGCCGCCGAAGATCTCGCCGAGAATCGCCGGCTGGTTGAGTTTGAGCGCCAACTCACCCAGCAGCCTCGCCGCTCCCAAGAGGACCGCGGCACCTAAAAAGAAGGCGATGATTTCGTGCGACTGAAGGGGTGGCATGGAGGACGCGGATCCTGATTTTTGCTCACACCAGTAGCAAGTTGCGCTCTTATACACAATCCCTCATTGGAGCGTATATCCTCCATTAGTAGGAGACTTTGGCGGCAAAAGGAGTAACGAGAAAACCGGGATAGCCGACGCGAATTTTTCGACTTCGAAGGACTAGTACAACGGGGGAGCGGTGTAGGTACTCAAGGGCCAGCTACCTAAGTGATTTGACCAGCCATGAGCGCTGAGTTCGGCGACCGACTTCGGAATGAGCGGTGGACGACGACAATCGAGATTGAGTGGGAAAACTCGACTCGCGATGTCATCTGGCAAGCGGCCGCCTACCTGACGGCACCCAGCGGGTCGACGGGAGAGGGAATACAGCTCAGGAGGAGGACGGGGAACCGGCGAGGGTCTGACCGATGCGGGCCAGCAAGGTCTTGAGGTCGAACGGCTTGCGCAGAACGGGCCATTGGGACTCAACGAGGCCCAGCCGCTTGAGATTCTCGTCGGAATGACCCGAAAACAAGATCGCCTTCATAGCCGGACGCAGGTCGACGACACTTCGCATCAGCTCCAGCCCATTGGCCGGTTGTCCGCCGGCGCCCGGAGTTTCTTCGGCACCGATCGGTACCAACCCTAAATCGGTCAACAAGAGATCGATGATCCCCTCGTAGGACCGGCACAACCGAAGCGCCTCCTCCGCATCAGCGGCGGTCAATACGTGAAATCCGTGCGCCCGAAGGCCGTTGCTGAGAATCAAGCGAATCGAGGGATGATCGTCGACCAGAAGAATCGTCTCGCTTCTCGCGGGTCCCGCGGTCGTCGCAGGAGCTTGGCTGATCGTTTTGATGTCCATGATACGGGCATCCTTTATTAAGAAGTGTGAAGAACACGAAAGCCGGCCCTAGAGCCGGCCATGGTTGGCGCTCGGCTCGATGATCGGAAACTGAGCGCCACAGGAGCTGCAGACACGATTGCCGGTGGAGGTACCGGCGAAGCCGATTTCCCGCTCGAGGTCCGAATGTACACACGGCAAGTTACCGAGCTCGCGCCACAACTGTCGCAGACCCTCCGCCACACTCTCTTTCATAATCCCTCCTGAAATGCTCCGGCGTGCTCACCAGTCGTTCGCTGAGGAGAAGATAGCAGGCGCCGATCTGCTGGCTATAGAGCAGAAGTCTTACGACTTCGTCCGTCTTGGAGAGAGGAACGGAACTCGACGGCTTGGCTCGTTTGAACATTTACTTGAGATAGCCTTCGGCCGTAGTTGATTCATTGCTCTCATCTCGACTTGACTGAAACCCATTGAAATGTAACCATTGGATACATCCGGGAAAGACATGGAGCCGCGCATCGCCTACTTTCACATCCCTTCACTGGGCATCGCCCTGCTGCAACAGCAGGATCCGTCACTGCGGAATCGGCCGATCGCGGTGGCCTCAACGCACAGTGCCCGTGCCCGTCTTCGTGACGTCTCATCGACCGCCGTGAAAGACGGCCTACGCGCAGGTATGACGGTCGGGCTGGCCCGGCGGCTGTGCCCGGCGCTTCGCCTTTTCCCTCCCGATCCCCATAGCGTCCTCGCCGCGCACACCGGTATGCAGGCGGTCATGGCGCGGTTCACTCCCGTCTGGGAGCCGCGGCACCCGGGTCATTTTTTTCTGGACCTGACCGGCACGCACCGACTCTTCGGCGCGGCGATCGACGCGGCGACCCGCATCGAACGCGAGGTGCGCGCCCGGTACGGCTTCTCGGGCGTCCTGGGGCTGGGCCGCAACAAGCTCGTCTCCCATCTCGCCGCCACGGTCGTCGAGCCGCCGCATCTCTATGAAGTACGGCCGGGCTCCGAAGAACCGTTTCTCGCACCGACTCCGGTCGCGCTTGTGAATCATGTTCGCACAGCGTTCGCCGAAGAAACGCTGGAGCGATTGGAAGAGCTCAATCTGCGGACCTTGGGAGCGATCGCCGGTGTGGCCCTCCCTCACCTCGAAGTTGCGCTCGGTCCCCCGGCCCGCTTGTTGTACGACTGGGCGCACGGCATCGATCGGTCGCCGGTCCTTCCGCCGGTGCGCCAACTCCGCCTCGAACGCTCGATCACGGCCGTTCCGGAGGAGATCGATGACGGCCGCATCCTCGGCCTCCTTTACGGCGCCCTCGAGCAGCTCTGTCGAGCCCTACGCCGTCAGCCATGCCTGTGCGGACGCCTGCGCCTCACCATCCGGCATAGCGATCACGTGGAGGTGCGCGCATGCCGGAGCCTCGCGTCGCCGACCTGTTGGGAATCGGAGCTCTACCCCGTCCTCACCCAGCTCCTCGACCGAGCCTTCCGGCGCCGAATCAGAATTCGGACGTTGACGCTCGCCGCCGAAGCCGTGACGCCCGGTACCGAGGTATTCGGCGCGCAACTGGCCTTGTTCGATCCGGACCCGGAAGCGGGAATTCGGCGGCGGGAGCGATCCCGGCGGCTTTCGACGGCGCTGGACCACCTGCGCGATCGTTTCGGGGATCGGGCCGTGCAGTGGGGAAGGGTGATGTCGCTCGGCACACACGAGGAGGGCGACCGGCCACAGCATTCACCGTCATGCTCGCATGACCTGTAGGGATCATGCCGTCTTTCGTGCATCTTCACGCGCATTCCGAATACTCCCCGATGCAGGGCGTCTCCTCGATCGAGGCGCTCTGCGAGACGGCACGTGCCCACGGCGCCGCGATGCTGGCGCTCACCGATACGAACGGTCTCTATGGCGCCATCCGGTTTCTCGACGTCGCCCGTCAGGTGGGCCTCCGGCCGATCCTTGGGGCCGAGCTGACGGCCGGCGCCCATCGAGCCCTCCTCCTCGCCAAAACACCGGACGGCTACGCGAACCTCTGCCGGCTCTTGTCGCAACGCCACGGCGACCCCGCCTTCTCCGTCATCCCCGCGACCGCCCGCTCTCGGCACGGCATGATCCTCGTCACCGATGACGAGGCGGCGCTCACGGCGTGGATGAACGAGTCGCCGGAGGACCTCTATGTCGAAGTCTCCCCGGGAGACGGCATGGCTCAGGCCGTCGCGTTGAGCCGGCGCACCGGGTTGCCGATGGTGGCGACGAATCGTGTGCACTTCGTCCGTCCCGACGGATTCGTGGTCCACCGGCTGCTCCGCGCCATTGCCCTCAACACCACACTCGCGCGGCTTCCGCAGCAGGCCTGTTGCGCCCCGAACCGATGGTTGATGCCGCGCGCCGCTCTCGAACGGCGCCTGCCGCACCTGCCCGAGGCCCTGGACAACACCCTTCGGATCGCCGAGCGCTGCCATACCGACTGGAGCTTCCGCGACACGATCTTTCCGGCCTTCCGCCGGCTCCGCGATGAAGACGCGTTCGCACTCCTCCGTGAAAAGACCTATGCCGGCGCCAGCCGGCGTTATCCTCGAATCACCGATGAGATCCGCACGCGTCTGGAGCGGGAGCTCCGTGTGATCCATGAGCAACGCTTCGCGCACTATTTTCTCGTGGTCGAGGACATCGTCGGTCGTGTTCCCCGCACGTGCGGGCGCGGCTCCGTCGCCGCCTCGGTTGTCTCGTACTGTCTCGGGATCACGCATGTCGATCCGATTCAGCATCGCCTCTTCTTCGAGCGCTTTCTGAACCCCGGTCGAACGGACCCTCCGGACATCGATATCGATTTCCCGTGGGACGAGCGGGATGCGGTCATTCAGCAGGTGTTCGAGCAGTACGGCGGCGAGCAGGCCGCGATGGTCGCCAATCACAACAGCCTCGGCTTGCGCGGCGCCCTACGGGAAGTCGCCAAAGTCTTCGGCATCCCCGCGGCGGAGATCGGCCGTATCTCCTCACTGGTGCTGCGCCGCAAAGATTTCCTCCGGTTCGAGGCGGTCCCGACGGCCGCGGAATGGGCCGCCCGGATCGCGCGGGCGCTCCAACTCGACGCGCCTTGGCCGGAGATCCTTCGCCTCGCCGTGCTCGTCCAAGGCCACCTCCGCCATCTGTCGGTCCACTGCGGCGGCGTCGTGATCGTGCCGAACGACATCCAACGCTACGTGCCCGTCGAGATCGCGGCAAAAGGCGTCCCGGTGATTCAATGGGAAAAGGAGCAGACCGAGGAAGCGGGGCTCGTCAAGATCGATCTGTTGGGCAATCGCTCGCTGGCCGTCATCCGCGACGCCCTGGCGGCCATCGAACGGCACACGGGCCGGCGTCTCGACTATGCCGCCTGGGATCCGATTCACGATCCGGCTACGCAGGCGCTGATCTGCCGAGGCGACACGATCGGCTGCTTTTACATCGAATCGCCGGCCACTCGGCTCCTCCTCAAAAAGCTCTGGGGCGGCATGCCCGCGGACCGGCGCGCCCGCGCCGACGTCTTCGACTATCTCGTCATGGTCTCCTCGCTCGTGCGTCCGGCCAGCAATGCCTTCGTGGACGACTTCATCCGCCGGGCGCACGGAGCCGCGTTCACTCACCTGCATGAGCGGCTGATCCCCATTCTCGAGGACACTCACGGGATCATGGTCTACCAGGAAGACGTGACGAGGGTCGCGATGGCGCTCGCGGGGTTCTCCGTCGAAGATGCGGATCAGCTACGGAAGGTCATCAGCAAGAAACACAAAGCCCGGCAGCTGCGCGACTACTACGCCCAATTTTGCGACGGAGCCGCGCAACGGGGCGTGCCCCCTTCGACGATCGCCCGCGTCTGGGAGATGATCATGAGCTTCGCCGGCTACAGCTTCTGCAAGCCTCATTCGGCCAGCTACGCCCAGGTTTCGTTCAAGTGCGCCTACTTGCGCGCCCACTACCCGGCCGAATTCCTCGCCGCCGTCATCAGCAATCAAGGCGGGTTTTATTCCACCTTTGCCTATCTGTCGGAAGCCCGGCGCATGGGCCTGACCATTCTGCCGCCCGACGTCAATGTGAGTGACTGGCGGTATACCGGCGCGGGGCGCTGCATTCGGGTCGGCCTCATGCAGATCAAGACCCTCACCCGCGCGCTGGCCGATCGGATCACCGCCGCACGCGACGCCGGCGGCCCGTTCCGCTCCTTGTCGGATTTTCTCGAGCGGGTGCAGCCGGAGCCGGCGCAGGCCCGGCTGCTGATCAAGGCCGGGGCCTGCGACTCGATCGCCGGCGAGCTCACCCGGCCGGCGCTCCTCTGGCGCCTCTATGCCGGCCGGCATGCGACGGCCGATCTGCCCGTTCCCGAGGACTACTCGGAGGAGCAGAAGCTGGTGCACGAAATCGAGACACTCGGCCTGCTCGTCAGTCGTCACCCGCTCGAGCGCTACGAGGCCCAGCTCAGCCGCCTCCGCCGCATCGACGCCTGCGATCTGCCGCGTTACGTCGGTCGGTCGGTGACGCTGATCGGCTGGCTGATCACCGAAAAGCTGGCGGAAACCAAAGACGGCCTGCCGATGGAGTTCGCGACGTTCGAAGACCGGACCGCCCTGTACGATGCCACACTCTTTCCCGAGGTCTACCGCCGGCGCTGCCATCTGCTCGTTTCGGATCGCGCCTACGTGATCACCGGTCTCGTCGAGTCGCAGTTCGGCACGGTGACGGTGACGGTGCGAGACCTACAGCCGATCGAGGTGGCGGACCGACCACTGCGGCACCCCCTGTCGGCCGACCTGCACGAATCCGGCGTGGTATGGTGAGCCATGACGGCTCGGAAGCCCGAACGCTCGGCCGCCGCGTTCATCCCGGCGACCCGCACCCTCCCTGCCCTGCGGGAGGCGGCGAAGCACTGCACCGGATGCGATCTCTACGAGCGCGCGACCCAAACGGTGTTCGGCGAAGGGACGGCCCACGCCCGGGTCATGTTGGTCGGCGAACAGCCCGGCGATCAAGAAGATCTGGCCGGTCATCCGTTCGTAGGACCGGCCGGCCGCATGCTGGACAAGGCGCTCGCAGAAGTCGGGATCGCGCGGGATCAGGTCTACGTCACGAACGCCGTGAAGCACTTCAAATGGGAGCCGCAGGGCAAACGGCGCAAGCACAAGCGGCCCTCGGCCGCCGAAATCGCCGCCTGCCGTCCCTGGCTCGATGCCGAAGTGGACCTCGTTCGACCGGCCATCCTCGTCTGCCTCGGCGTCACCGCGGCACAATCGGTGGTGAATCGGACCGTCCGGCTCAACGAAGCGAGAGGACGCTTCATGGTCACGCCCTATGCGCGCGACACGTTCGTCACCATCCATCCCTCCGCCATCTATCGCTATCCCGAACGGGCGCAGCAGGAGGCGGAATATCTGCGGTTCGTCGAGGACCTCCGGCTCGTCAAGCGCAAACTCGACGGGCTCCCAACCCGGCGTTGACATGCCACGCGAGCACGACGGCGACCTGCATGGAAGCGTCCCCGACAAGGCGGGCACCTGCCTGCTGATCATCGACATGATCAACACCTTCGGCTTTGCCGACGGCGAGGCCTTGCTGGGGCGGGCGCTGCGTGCGGCTCGAGCCGCCGCCGCGTTGAAGCGCCGAGCCAAAGCGGCCGGCATCCCGGTGATCTACGTCAACGACAACTTCGGCCAGTGGCGGTCGGACTTCCGAACGCTGCTCGCACACTGCCTGAGCGAGGGATGCCGGGGGCGGACGATCGCCCAGATCCTTCAGCCCGAGGGGGACGACTATTTCGTCCTCAAGCCCAAGCATTCCGGCTTCTTTGCCACCCCGCTCGAGCTCTTGCTCACCGTGCTCCATGCCAAGCGCCTCATCCTCACCGGCGTGGCCGGAAACAGTTGCATCCTGCACACGGCCGCCGACGCCTATATGCGCGACTATGTCTTGGTGGTCCCTGAGGATTGTGTGGCGTCCGCGACTCTCCACGCAAACCGAGCGGCCTTGGAGCACATGCGCACGATGCTCAAAGCGGACACGACGCCTTCGCCGGTCCTCCGTCTCGACGCTCGCCCTCCGGCAGCCGGCAGCCCGTCTCTCACCCGGTCGGCCACGCGTCCCGCGCGGTCGCTCAGCCGTCCCAGCTCTGAATCAGGCGACCATAAAACTGGATGAGCCGCGTGTAATCGTCGATACTCAGGCATTCATCGGTCCCGTGGATCCGGGGCGGGTCGCCGGGCGCCAAAGAGATCGGGAGGAAGCGGTAGACGGGTCCGGTGAGGGGTTGATAATGCCGCGCGTCGGTGGCGCCGAGGACGAGGCCGGGGGCCACGACGACGTCGGGGAAGACCTCGGTGACCGTCCGCTGCAGCGCGGCGAACGCGGCGGAATCCACGGGAGACTCAGGTGAAGGTTCGCTCGCCAAGGTGCCCACGCTGCGGATCGTCACCCGGGAGTCTGCGACGACGCGTTGAAGGTGATCGAACGCCGCTTGGATCCGGTCCTCAGGATGGACACGGACGTTGACGAGGGCCCTGGCCCGTGGGGCGAGCACGTTTTCCTTGGCGCTCGCCTCGAGCATCGTCGGAGCGAAGGTGGTCCGGATGAGCGCCCGCGTCGGCGGCCTCGTGTCGAGCACGCGCACGATGGCCGGCTCGAACAGCCACCGATTGGCAAGCACGAGGCGCCGCCACCAGGGCAACTCCGGAGCCAAGAAGTCGAAGAATTGCGCGGCGGGGCCCTCCAGGTGAGCCGCCATCGCCTCGGCTTCCACCCGGCGGATCGCGGCAGCCAAGATACCGACACTCGTCTCCCGTGGCGGCATCGACGCGTGCCCTCCTTCGCCCTGCGCCGCCAACTCGAACGTGACATAGCCCTTCTCGGCGATACCGACCGCCGCCACCGGTCGGTCCACGCCGGGGACCAGGCCTCGGAGGATCGCCATCCCTTCATCGAGCACGATCGCCGGTCGCACGCCGCGGCGGAGGAGATGGGCCGCGATCTCTTTCGCCCCCGCTTCTCCGCCGATCTCCTCGTCATGCCCGAATGCGAGCAGGACGGTTCGCCTCGGTGTCACCCCGTCCCGCACGAGCAGCTCGATGGCTTCAAGCGGCCCGCACACGGCCGGCTTGTCGTCCATCGTTCCGCGTCCCCACACGAACCCGTCGGCGACCACGCCGGCGAACGGCGGCTGCGTCCACTCACGCTCGGTCCCCGGCTCCACGGGCACGACGTCCAGGTGGCCCAACAGAAGGATGGGAGCCAGAGACGGATCAGACCCCGGCCAGGTGTAGAGAAGACTGTAGCGCCCGACGACCTCTCTCTCGAGCACCCGATGAGAAGCGGGAAAGGCTCGGCTCAAGTAGTCGTGCAGGGCGAGAAACGCCGTTCTGTCCGATTCCGCCGGGTCCTGGTACGAAATCGTCTTGAACCGAACGGCGGCAGCCAAGCGTTCCGCGGCCGCGTGCCCATCGATCCGAATCAGGGGAACTTGAACCGGTGGAAGCTGTCGCGACACCACGGTCAAGGCCCGACCGGCGAGCACGAGACCGAGCACAACGACGGTGATCACGAGCCACTGGATCGCCCGACCGATCATGCCCCCTCCGCCTGGGGTTCTATAACGGCCGTCCCCCCGCTGTAAAGACGGGGGCTCCTGTGCTTGATTCGCAGAGGCCGGCTCAGTAGAGTCGCGCGACGAACGGGCACGGGAGACGCCGCCTCGCATGGATTGCTCACCCAGTCGGGTCCGATGGCGCATCGCCGCACTGCTCTTTGCCATCAGCGTCGTGACCTATATCGACCGCGTGAATATTTCGGTGACCGCCCGGCAGATGATGCCCGCATTGGGTCTCACCGATGTGCAGATGGGCCATGTCTTCTCGGCCTTTTTCTTGGGCTACGCGCTGTTTCAGATCCCCGGCGGTTGGCTGGGAGATCGCTGGGGACCGCGGCGGGTGCTCAGTGGGGCGGTGATCTGGTGGTCGCTGTTCACCGCGCTCACCGCGGTGGCGGCGACGCTGCCCATCGCCGCCCTGCTCGGCATCGGCGGCTCGCTCATGTTGGTCCGGTTCTTGATCGGGATCGGCGAAGCCGCCGCGTTGCCGACCTTCAACCGCACGGTCGCCAACTGGCTGGCGCCGCAGGAGCGCGGGTTCGGCATCAGCCTGGCCATCGGCGGCATCGGCGTCGGAAGCGCGCTGACCCCGCCGGTCACCGCATGGTTGATGGTCAACTTCGGCTGGCAGACGGCCTTCTATGCGTCCTCGGCGATCGGCTTCCTCATCGCAGGGGCCTGGTATGTCTACGCCCGGGACCGGCCCACGGAGCATCCCCATGTCAACGCGGCGGAGGCGGCCCTCATCGCCGGTAAAAACGCGGCGCCGCGCCGGAACGGAGAGGCGGCGCCGGGTTGGCCCGCGCTCATCCGCTTCCCGACCACCTGGTGGTTGATCCTGAGCTATAGCTGCTTGGGGTACGTGGCGAACATCTTCATGTCGTGGTTTTACTTGTACGTGGTCAACATCCGCGGGTTCGGAGAGATGTCCGGCGCGTTTCTCGCCTCCGAGCCGTTCTTGATCATGGCTGCCTCGTGTCCGCTCGGCGGATGGGTGACCGATCGTCTGGTCGGCCGGGTGGGAACGACGCGCGGGCGCGCATGGGCCGGCGCTGCCGGCATGCTGCTCGCGGCGCTGTCGATCTTGATCGGTGCCGCCATCGATTCCCCCGCGCTGTCGATCGCCTTTTTGTCGATCGGGGCCGGATGGCTGTACTTCGCAGTCGGAGCGTATTGGTCCTCGACGGTCGACATCTCCAAAGCCCATGCGGGAACCCTCTCCGGTGTCATGAACACCGGGGCGAACTTGGGCGGGGTCGTCTCGGCGAGCGTGACGCCCTGGTTAGCCGGGGTCGCCGGATGGTCGTGGGCCCTTGCTCTCGCCGCACTGGTTGCCTTGCTCGGTGCACTGATGTGGCTGGGGATCAACCCAGGCGCTCGTCCTCCAGGGACCAGCCTGGAGCGACCGATGACCGTCGCTCCGCGGAGGTGACCGACCCCGCTTCTGTCGAAAGACAAAGTGTTCCTCGTCGGACAAGCGTGATCGCATTGAAACTTGCGTAATTGCCGTGAGTTCCGCTTGCCGCTCGGATTCGGAGGCCTTCCTGTCCGTGCAGGGGTCGACCTTGGGCTGAGGGTCCGACTTCACACTGAATGAGATCAAAGGAAATCGAGCACACCGGCCATCGCCTATCGGCGGCCCAGAACTTGTATTTCACGGCGGCAACGTTTTTCAGGCACGACCAAGAGTGCCCGATTAGTGTCCGATCAGATACAGGGGGACCAACGTGAACGGAATTCGTTTGCTGAAAACGCGTGATTTCGGCTTGCTGTGGTGGGGCCAAGTGACCTCGCAAGTGGGCGACACGCTGAACAAGGTCGCCCTCCTCTGGTTCGTCTATGAGCTGACCGGCTCGGCCTTGAAGATGACCGTGATCGGGCTGCTCCAGACGATCCCGCCTTTGGTGTTCGGGCCATTGTTGGGTGTCTACCTCGATCGATGGCGAAAAAAGGACGTGATGATCGCGGTCGACCTCGCTCGGACCGTCATGATCTTGTCGATTCCGTTGCTCTATGCCGCCGGCGAGCTAACCCTCGAGCGGCTCTACGTGCTGGTGTTCTTGGTTTCACTCGTGTCGACGATCTTCGGTCCCGCCCTGATGGCCAGCCTGCCGCTTCTCGTGAAGCCGTCGGAGCTCGTCGCCGCCAATGCTCTCATGCAGACGACCAACAACATCGGGCTGGTGGTGGGCCCGGCGGTGAGCGGATTGGGCATCGCCTTGGTCGGGGCGCAGAACGTCTTGTACATCGATGCGATCACGTTCTTGGTGTCGGCCGTCTGCTTGATCGGCGTCCGTCTCCGCCCCGAACCGCAGGACCGGCAGGCGGGCAGCCAGCCGTCGCTCCGGCATGAGCTGATCGCCGGATTCCGATTCGTCTTCGTCCAGCACCGTACGGTCGCCGTTCTCGTGCTCATCTCGGGGCTCTACCACCTGGGCGTCAGCGCCTTCGTCTTCCTCCTCCCCGTGTATACCAAAGAACACCTGCAAGTGGGGCCGATGCAGCTCGGGTGGCTCTGGTCCGGGCTTGGAGCCGGTATGCTGCTGACCTCGGCGTGGCTGGCATGGACGTCGCCGAAAAACAACGAGTCGCGGTTGCACACGATCGGGGGCGCGATGGCCATCGGCGGCTGTGCGATGTGCGCGTTGAGCATCCTGCAGACGACCGTTTTCGCGATGACGTTGATCATCGTCATCGGCGCGAGTACGGCGGTCTTCAACCCGATTGCCTTCGGCTTTCTCCAGGAGCTGACGCCGGCGCCGCTCCTCGGCCGCGTCCTGACGACCTTCAGCACGGGGGCGATGGCCTCCGCGATGGCCGGGATGGCGGGGTTCGGCTGGGCGGCCGACAACGTCGGCGCCTCCGTGAGCTTGGGCGTCTTGGGCGGCCTGCTGCTGGTGACGTCGGGGCTCGTCGTGTTCCTGACTCGGCAACGCTTCACCCGCGCCGTGCCCGCGCCCTCCTGTCCTCCCGCCGTCGGATGACGGCGAGCCGGCTTCACGATTCCCGTCCGGACGGCGGAGGGATACCCTCCGCCGCCTTGCCTATTCGCCCTCCGGCTTGTTACAGTCGGCGCCATGGGCCTCGCGTTCGAGAAGAAAAACCCTCGTGCCGTCATCTCGACCAAGTTCGGCGACATGTTGATCAAGTTCTATCCCGAGGACGCCCCCCGGCATGTCGAGAACTTCATCAACCTCGCCAAGCTGGGCTTCTACAACGGGCTCCGGTTCCACCGGGTCATTCCCGGCTTCATGATCCAGGGCGGCGATCCGATGAGCAAGAGTCCGGACCGTTCTCAGCATGGCACCGGGGGCCCCGGCTATGCTCTGCCGCCCGAGCCCAATGACCGACCGCACAAGCGTGGAGCGCTCTCCATGGCCAAGGTGCCGAGGGAGAGCAACAGCACCAGGGATTTCAACGACAGTGGATCGCAATTCTTCATTTGCGTGGCCGATTCCAGCGGGCTCGATCGCCGCTATACGGTCTTCGGGGAGGTGTATCGAGGGATCGAGGTCGCCGACAAGATCGTGGCCCTGCCGAGGGATGAACAAGACAATCCGTTCGAGGATGTCGAGATGCACATCACCGTGAAGGAGTAGCGGCGGCGGGACCCCGCTGCTTCCCGTCCTGATCGCCCCACGAAGTCCTCTCTGACCCCTTTGCTGTAGGTTGAAATGGTTTTCTACGCTTCCTCACTCGTGGATAGGCGCGGGCCGGCGTCTGCCGGACAATGCCCTCGTGAGCTGCGCGACACGGCAAGACCGTCCTCACGACGCCGTCGCTCGCTTTGGGATCGCCGTCCTACTCACCGCCGCTGTCGCGGGGTGCGCGGGTACGCCATCGGCGAGCCGACCGCGCGCGACTGACGAGGCCCCTTCCCCCGTTATCGCCGGCGAGGCCGATCCCACCGCTCTTCACATCGCTCAGGCCGCCTCGAAGTATCGCGCCAAGGACTACCCGGGATCCGTCGAGGCGGCCTCTCAGGCGATCCAGCATCATCCGCAGCACCCGGAACCCTACGCCATTCGAGCCGCTGGAAAGCTTCAGCTCGGCGATTATGCGGGCGCCGCACGGGATGCCTCCGAGTCGATTCGCCTGGATGGGAAGCACGTCGATCCGTACCTGATTCGCGCGGTCGCCAGATACCACCTTCAGGACTACCACGGATCGCTCGAAGACAATACCCAAGCCCTGGCACTCGCGCCGAGCCAGGTCCTCGCGTATGCGAATCGCGCGGGAACGAAGCGGAAGCTGGGTGACCTCGAAGGCGCCTTGGCCGATCTCACTCAGATCCTTTCTCTCTCCCCCAACAGCGGCTGGGCGCACCTCCTGCGGGGCTCGGTGCACGTCGACCTCGGCCGGTGGACTGCCGCACTGGAGGATTATGACCGGGTGGTCGCCTTGGGTGCGGGCGACGCGGATGTGTACAGCAGCCGCAGCAACGTCAAGCTGCAGCTCGGCGATCTTCCCGGTGCGCTCCACGACGCGGACGCCGCCTTGAAGCTCGACCCTCGCCATGCAGGCGCCCATGTCGGACGGGCCTGGGTGGCGCTGCTCACTGGGGACCTCCCCGGCGCGCGCGCCGACATCGACCGGGCGTTGCAGTACAACCCGTCCCTCCCGGCCGCGTACATCCTGTGCGCCGAAGCGGACCTCCGGATGGGCCGGACCCCGCACGCCGTCGACGACCTCACCCGGGCCATCGGGCTCGGGGAGCGGAACGCTCATCTTTATGTGACGCGGGGGAAGGCTGAAGTGCGGCTTGGGCGGACCGGCGAGGCGGTGGCCGACTTCTCCGAAGCGATCCGGCTGGCTCCCGGCGACGCACCCAGCCACGCTCACCGCGGCTGGGCGCGGTTCCTGCTCGACGACACGCGAGGGGCGATCGAAGACCTCGCCAAGGCGATCGAGCTCAACCCTCAATACGAGTACGCGTATGCCGCGAAAGGCCGGGTCGAGTTGACCTTACGTGAATACGAAGCGGCGATCCACGACACGACCCGGGCCGTCGCCATCGCCCCGCGCTATGCCGAGCCCTACATGCTACGGGGGTTGGCCAAATTGGAGCTGGGCGACTTGATCGGCGCATTACAAGACACGTCACTATCGATCACGTTGGACACCACCAACGCCGAAGCGTACTTGGCCCGCGGCCTCGTCTACCTCGCCTTGGACCAGCCGAATGCCGCGCGCAGTGATTTTTCCAAGGCGGACCAGCTCTCGCCCAACCTGCTCGACGAGCTCCGCGGACCACGCTTCGAGAAGAGAAAAACGTAGCGGAAGAGCGATGGCGGTGGTGCGTCCGAGTCCCTCTCCTCTCCGAAGAGCAAGCGGGAAGAAGCCTCGAGCAGGACGCCGGGTGAACGAACGTGGGACCGGGGAGCCCCGGAGGGCGTCCGGCTGGTTCAGAAGAAGACGATACTGGCGTACGTGACGGTGGAGTTGAACTGGTCGGTCACGCCTCGGTCGTAGCGCAACACCTCGCCCTTGTCCGCCTGGATCAGCCGCAGCACCGTGTAAATCGGCGCGAAGCCCGAGATCCGGCGCGCATTCCCTTCCCGTCGGATGAACGTGGCGAAGGCATCCGGATCGAGCTCCTCGACGTGCTTGAGCATTTCGAGGTCCGCCTGCATGCACTTATGGAAGGAGAAATCGGTGGGCGGCTTGTTGTCTCCATACCGCATGCCGATGTGGGCGAGCTCGGCGCTCGCGACAAAACACGGCTCTTTCCCCGACTCGGCGATCGCTTCACGCATGATCGTGGTGAACAGGTCCACCCGGTCCTTCAACTCACGGTCGCTGAAGTCGTCGGGGGAAAAGGCAGCGAGCACCGGTACGATGCTGATGGGCTTCTTGCGTCCGACGAGGTGCTGGAGAAAGGGAAGCTGAAACTCGATCGTGTGCTCGTTCTTGTGGCTGAGGTCCTCTTCGAAAAAGAGGTCCCCGCCTTTCTTCCTGATCCGCTCCAGCACGTCCCGGTCCACCGGAACCGTCCCCAACGGGGTCTGAAAATCCTTATCGGTCAGTGCAAATCCGTGCCCTAACCCCGTATGGCACGTCCCGACGACGACGAACAGGTCCCCGGTCTCCGCCTCCTGCACTTCTTTGTACGCCCATGCGTACACGGGCCCGGCCTGCCGGACATCGTAATGGGGCGCCACGATTCCTTTCAGGCGCTTGCCCTGGTTGACCGACGGCTTGATCTCAGGGCCTTCCTTCGACGTGAAGAAGCCCTCGATCTCACGCCGGAGCTGTGCGGGCTCCGCGGCGTAGGCTTTTCCGGCATACACGGCCGGCCTGACGGGTGCCGCCCGATAGGCGTCGACGGCCTGCTGCTTGGCCGCGGCCGCCCGCTCGCCATCGAGGAAGAGCTTCTCGTCCAGGTCCCGAACAAGCGTGTCCAACCGGTCGGGCATGAGAAATTCCCCGAACTTCCGCAAATACTCGGCGCCGATCTGCTCCAGCGAATGCTCGCCATCGAAGAATTGAAGGATGTAAAAATAATTCAACGGGACGATGAGCTTGTCGCGGCTCAGCCCCGAGGGGTCCCACAACACAACGTATTGCTCGTCGTCCTGTTTGAGCGGCGAAAACTGAAGATTCCGCAACAGCGGGAACTGGCGAGGGTCTTTGGCCGGCGTCGTCATCGGAGCATGGTACCCGAGGGGGCGTCGTGCCTGCAACCGCCTCGAGACGGGTCGGGACGCCGAAACGGCGACGGCGTGGCCGCCAATGCACCCACGCCAAGCCATGGTCGCTTCACTGGTCCACCGAGCCGGCCGGCTGCCGCCGTGCCCAGAGGACGAGTAGCACAATGGTCGCGATGCCGACGACCAGCGAGGCGCCGCCGTACTGAGGGCCGGCAAATTCGATCAGATCGGTCAGCCGGCCGATCAACAAGGACATGCGCGCCATGACCGTGTAGCCGAAGGCGGCGCCGAAGGCGATCATGAGGAAGAGGATGCCGGTCCGGGCGGCGACGCGCACGGCCCCGGTGTGCTCGATCGAAAAGAAAAAGTAGAAGAGGACGGAGGTGACGCCGACCAGCAGGACGATCGCGTTCAGATTGCTGGCCGGGTTCAACACGCTCGCCGTGAAGCTCAAGCCGTCGGGGGTCATGGAGAGGAGCGGCCTCACGGTGTCTTCGATCTGCTTGAGGATATAGGACGAGATCACACGCGGGATCGCCAGGCCCGATCCGACCCCGACGACGAAGGCGAAGGCGATGCGCGAAAGCCAGGCCGCTTTGGGGACGTACCGGGCGAGCATCAGGACGCCGATGCCCAGGGGCACCAACAGCGAGAAGTCCCCTTCCTTGACGATCGGGTCGTAGATCAACCGAACCACGACCGTATCGTAGGCTTTGACGATCGTGTAGCCGACCGAGATCCCCACATAGAGGTGCTCGGCAAGCTTGAAGAGCGGGTTGTCCTTGTAGAGGAACGTAAAGATGAAGATCGTGAGCCCGGTGGCGACCCAGGCGCCGAGCAGCATGTCGAAGCTCATGCCTGCTCCTCCCGCGGCTTCGACGACCGCAAGACGAGATAGAAGACGTTACAGAGGATCACGAGGCCGATGATCGTGAAGTGGGTCACGGACTGAGCATCCATCCCGGCCACCGCCCTCCCCTTCTTGCCGATGAGCACTTCGTACTCGGCGGCTCCGCGTAATCCGCCGATCAAGCCGTTGATCTGGCCGCTGCGGAGCAAGGGATACAGACCGGGGGCGATCACCCCGGTACACCCCCCGCCCAACTCGAAGCGATACTTGTCCTTCCCGAACACGTACCAGGTTTCGATGCCCGCCGTCCCGGCTGCGAGGCTGACGACGTAATTCACGTCCCGGAGCGTCTGGACTCCCTGCAGCACCGGCAGCTCCCTCGTGGGCTTCCCGTAGTAGTCACTCGGAAACGCCCGATACAGATCTTGCCCCATCGTGATGATGAGCGAGCTCACCCCGGGGCTCCAGCCGAGAAAGACGTAGTCCCGTCCGCTCTCCTTCCCCATCTCCTTGGCGACCTGCGTGATGACCTGGTCCGCCATGCCGGTCCCCGAGACCCAGAGGGTCATCCCGATCACCCGCAGGTTCCTCTTGAAGGCATGGCGCAGGAGCGCAATGGCCTGTGGGTACAGCTCGGGCTTGGAGGCCGGGTCGAAGTCGAGCGACAAGAGAAAGATCGAGCCTTCGGGCAAACTTTCGATGTAGTCGTAGACCCCCCGGACCTCCGGGGAGACCCGGATGGCCAGCCCGACCGGAAAGAGGAGCGGGACCAAGGTGCAGAGCCCGATCAGCAGGAAGATGATCCGGCGATCGATCCGGAGCATTTTCTCGGCGAAGGTCATGGAGCGAGGCCTCGTTAGCCGTGACTGCGTTATTCGTGACTCGTTAACCGTAAATAGACCGGAGCGCTGAATTCAAGACCTCCGTGTAACGAAGAACGATTCACGATGAACCTCATTCCTTCCCGCCCCCCAGATACGCACGCTCCACGCCGAAGATGATCTTCAGCGACAGGGCGACCGCCCCCAGGCTGATCCCGATGAGAATGGCCCGGCGCACCGAGGCGTTCAGGACGTTGAGGACCCACTGCGTGATGTCGCCGGTGATCGGGACCAGATGCTCGCCGAGCGGCACCCGCCCCATCATCACGATCACGGCGGCGATCAGCAGAACGGCCGCTTCACGGCTGCGCGCCCGAAAGGAGCGATAGGCCGCCGACGCGATGAAAAAGGCGAGGAGCGCGAACATCGTCCCCTGGAGCGGGACCATCGTATAGGAGTAGATCCAGCCGAAGGCGGTCATGGCGCCGTCCGCCGACTCTTTGCCGTGCACCCACAGTCCGACCGCAATCGTCCCCAGCATCCCGGCGTACAGGACGAAGCTGTACCCCCATCCCGGCTCTCGCCGGCGGATTTTCACCGCATGCTGATGGAACAGGCTCGTCACGCCGAGCACGAGCGCGAACCCCCCGATGATCTGGAGCCACTTGTTGACCGTGGTCAGAAGATCTTCGGAGGCCGGGTGCGGCACGTAGTACTGCGCGATGAACAGGAGACCCATCACGAACGTAATCAGGAGCGGGAGCTGGCGGCGGAGGACGTTCACTTCAGATCCTTGAAGACATCGAGGAACACGGAGGGCCACTCGGCGCTCGTGACGACCCCGACGGTGGCCAGACACGTGCCGATCAGAATCACCGCCAGCACGATCCCCTTGCCGATGTCCTGCCCCCGCAACGTCCCGACCTGCACCGGCTCCCGTGACAGGTAGGCGCTCGCGGCGTACAGCTCCTCGCCGATCAACGTGTAGTCGCAGGTCGTCACGAAGAACGGCAATTGATGATCCGAGTCGGTTCCGGCGATTTGAATGGCCCCGGTGCTGGCGCCCGTTTCCGTCAACAGCAGCGACTCGGCGAAATAGGAGCCCATGAAAAAGTTCGCCGCCGGCTTCTTGCGGAGCATCAAGCCGTCCACCGCCGCGGTATAGCTGAACTGATCGGTCGTGATGAAGAAGTTGGAGTCATCCTTGAAGGCATCGGGCTTCCCGGCTTCCAGATACGACTGTTTCGTGATCTCCTGGCACACGGCCATGACGATCGGGTCGCGATGCGGCACCATCAGATCGGTCTCGTACGCCGCGACCCGCTTGGCGACGCGGCCCAAAATCACGGCGGCCGCCAGGGTGGAGGGCTCGCTCATGTCGCCGGCGCCGGTCAGGTAGAGAATGGGCTTGCCCAACTCGGTCGCCCGTCCGATCGCCTCGTCGACGGCATCGAGCCCCGGGATCCGCCGGAGGAAGATCTCCCGGCGCTTGGCCTGTTGGATGGACCCGAAGACCAACCCTCCGAACACGAGCACGATCACCAAGTTGTTCATCTGGTTCCAGTTGATCCAGTTCGGTTGGGGCACGACCCGTACGGGCTCCGCGGCCGCCCGCTCGTCGCCGGTGACCGCGACCACGGTGACGAGATAGGACACCCCGTCCTTCAGCTCGATCCCCTTCCCCGACTTGATCAGGAAAAAATGGTCGTCGCGCTTGCCCAACCGCGTCCACCACGGCAGCTTTGCGTCGCGCAGGTAGTGCGAGTCGGATGCGAATTCGGCGACGACCTTCCCTTCCGCTCCCGTATCCCCGTTCGCCACCCGGATCTGATACTTCATCCCCGGGCCGTCACGGGGAGTCGCGGGCCAGACCACGGAAATCGCTCCACCGCCATCGCTCGGGGTGTCGAAGGCCTCCACGCGTTGAGGGACAGACGGGGCGGCATGGACATCGACGAGCCGGAAGACGAAGACAAGGAGGAGCGCCGCGAAGGAGAGAGGAACGAGTCGCATCAATGGTCTCCCGCCGCTAGCCCTCGATGATCTCGACGTTAGCTCGCGGGATCGTGGCGACCGACTGATCGGGAAACCTCACTTGGAGGACGCGCACCTCACTTTCGGTCTCGATCTTCGTGAGGTCGGGCGGAAGCGCCGCGACCTGACCGATCCGGCCGAACAAGGGATCGCGAATGATCCGGACCTGATCGCCGATCTTCAGCCCCCCGCGCGCGGTCTCGACGCCGGCGCCGGCCGACACGCCCGCCGCTCCGTCGGCTTTGGCAATGATGATTTCCGGCCGGATCACGCCGGCACGGATCTGAGTCGCGCCGGAGAGCGAGGCCTTCTGCCCGGCATGCGCCTGCAAGAGCCGAAAGGTCTTCGCCGCCATCGGAATCGTTCCAAACCCTTCGGTCAACACGAGCGTGAAGCCCACGCGCTCGGTGCCGGTGATCGCAACCCCGAGGTCGTATCCCAGCAGCTCCCGCAGGTCTTTGTCGTGGATCCCTCCGATCACGAGCCCTGCGACGCCGATGTCCTTCGCCCGCTGCATGGTGTCTGCGCCGAGAAACGAGCCGCCGACCACGATCTGCCCTTTCATCGACGGGGTGATCCGCTCGGGAGTCAGCGCGTCGTCCGGCGCACCGACCGCAACGACCACCTGGCCCCACGTTTCCCCGCCGATCCCGAAAATGCCTTGGATCAACGTACAGGCCGTCTCCACGGTCACGCCTTGCCCGGGGTGGACCTCGACGACGACGCCGTCGAGATATCCGAGGAGATCGAGCGACTTCGGCGGTTCACGCAACAAGACCTGACCGGTCACGGTGGAGACCGAGTCCAAGGTGCCCGCGATCGGCGATCTGACCTCCGTCTTGAACCAGGAGATGAACGGCTTGTTCGCGGCGATCACCTCGTCCTTGCCGACCGGTTCGCCCGTCTTCTTGGTCAAATAGTCGCCGATCTCGTCCGGCGCCACCCCGAGCAGGTTCGCGACATTCACCGCGTGGACCTTGCCCGGCAATTCCGTCCGTGCGACGACCGTATCCGCCTGCACGCGATCACCGGATCGAACGAGCACGCTGCCGGGAATCGGCAAGAGCCGCCGCTTCCGCACCACCGTGTGCTCGGTGACCGTCAACCCTGGCGTGTAAGAATGGCCCATACCGACACTGGTGCGCGCTGAACGGTGGATGACGAATTCACAGAACTCGAAGCGCAGGGCACCCGATGACGACCGAAAGAACCGTTCAGCACATTCATCACTCTGTGCTGATCCTTCTCACTTGGGATACAGCTCCACCGCTCGATGCCATTTGGTGAGCGCGGCGACTCGTGCCCGCGGATCGGCCGGCAGGTGGAGCGGTCGCCCCCGCCCGTCGAGCAGGAGCCCGACGACTCCGCCCTTGATGGGACGCGTCACCGGCGCGCCCTTCCCTTCCCCCAGGTCGACCCCCTTGGCCGGCCGGGCCTCCAGACGAGCGCGCTCGTCGAGCGCGACGGGGATCAACTTGAGCTCGCCGAACGCGACGGACCCCGTCTCGGCCGGGCGGCCTTCCTCGAAGGCGAGCGTATAGTCGAAACACCGCTCGCCGTTCCCGCCCTGCCCGATCGGGGCGACGCACGTTCCCAGATAAACGAGGCAATCCTTCACGAACACGTCGGTCGCCGCCTGCTCGTTCACCGTCGACAACACCCCGAGGTGCGGCATCATGAAAATGCTGTCCACCGCGAGCGTCGTGACCCCGAGGGGCTCATAGGCATCGATCATCATCAGCATCGACTGCACCCGGCGCGGCGCATGGGACAGGATTCCCCCGCTCCCGACGACCAGGTCCAACGCCCGCATGTCGATGAGCGTACGCCCCGACGCCTTTTGCTCGAAAATATCCGAGATGGTCCGCTCCTGCTGGACGCCTTTCAAGCCGGTGGCCAGCGATTTGTGGTGCTCGAGCGCCAACCGCAGCGCTTCCCGGGCGATGGCATGCTCGATCTGCAACTCATCCAACGTCTGAGGGATCGTCGTCGGCCGGATCATCTTGTTCTTGATCCGGTTGCGCAGCGTCTGCTCCTCGATCGAGAACGGCACCCAGCGCATGATGTTGGCCAGTCCCGCCTCGGCCAAGACGTTGGAGATGCTGTACGACATCCCGAGATTCGCGCTGACCGTCCGATTGAACACGCCGCCGAAGACCGAGAAGACATCGGTCGTGGCGCCTCCGATGTCGACGCCGATCAGGTTGATGCCGTCCCGCCGAGCGAGGCTCTCCATGATCATCCCGACCGCGGCGGGCGTCGGGATGATCGGGGCGCCGGCCCAGGAGATCAGTTTCTTGTACCCGGGCGCCTGCGCCATGACGTGCTCGAGGAATAGATCGTGGATCTTGTTGCGGGCGGGCGCAAGGTTCTCGCGCTCAAGTACCGGCCGGATGTTCTCCGTGATGGTCAGCGCGGTCTTGCTTCCGAGGATCTCCTTGATCCGCTCGCGCGCGTCCTTGTTGCCGGCATAGATGAGCGGGAGGTTGTAGCTCAAGCCGAGGCGCGGGCGGGGCTCCGCGGCGGCGATGTATTCCGCCATCTCCACCACGTGGGTGACCGTCCCGCCGTCGGTCCCGCCCGACAACAGGATCATGTCCGGGCGCAGGGAGCGAATCCGTTCGATCTTCTCGTGCGGCAGTCGACCGTCGTTCGAAGCGAGCACGTCCATGACGATCGCGCCGGCGCCGAGCGCGCAGCGTTGGGCGCTCTCTCCGGTCATGCTTTGCACGGCGCCGGCCACCATCATCTGCAACCCCCCGCCGGCGCTGCTGGTCGAGATATAGATGTCGACGCCGGTCTTCGGATCGCCGCCGCTGCCGCTCGGTGTGATGATCCGCTCGCCGTCGAGGATCGTTCGGCCGGACAACTCTTCGACTTCGGCGATCGCGTTCAGCACGCCGCGGGTCACGTCTTCGAACGGGGCCTCGACGGTCGTCGGCGCCTCGCCGCGGAAGGTCTGGCGATACCCGTCCGGCGTCTTCTCGATCAGAATCGCTTTCGTGGTGGTGCTGCCGCAGTCGGTGGCGATGATGGTCTGCAGCGGGCGATCGGCGGACGCGGCAACCGTCATCGTGGCTTTGCGACCCGCTGGGTGTCCGCCCGGCTTTCGATCAAGGCCGCCAATCGGGGGAGGGTGTCACGGCGCTCGAGCAGGACGGCTACGCGTTCGAGGTCGCGGTGCGGGAACACGACCTCGAGCAGCGGCGTGAAAAAGTGCAGGGCCTGACTGCCGAGAAAATTCATGGGTCCCATCGATTCGAGAAACAGGACCGCCGGGGTCGCCATCCCGCGCTGGACGACGGTCTCCGCCACGCGCTCGAGCAGCGCCAGGTCCTGGGTGGACAAGGGCTGCCCTTCGGGCGTCACCGCGAAGGCGTGGCGTACCCGAGCCACGAAGCCCTGGAGGGCGTGGGCGAAATTGTCCTTGGAAATCACCATGCTCAGAAGGGACGGCGGACGCGCGAAATCATTATATGGAGGGGGTGGAAGAGAGTCAATTGAAGAGCACGCCCGCGGCTGCGCTACACCTGCTGCTCCGCATGATAGGAGCTTCTCACCAAGGGCCCCGATTCCACGTGCCGGAAGCCCATCGCGAGGCCCTCATCCTTCAATCGAGCGAACTCCTCGGGATGATAGAAGCGTGCGACGGGGAGGTGATGCGCCGTGGGTTGCAGATATTGGCCGATCGTCAGGATGTCGCACCCGATCCGGTGCAGATCCCGCATCACCTCGCGGGTCTCCTCGATCGTTTCCCCCATGCCGACGATCAAACCCGATTTCGTTCGGGCCCCCATCCGCTTGGCGCGGTCCAGCAACTCGATCGAGCGATCGTATTTCCCTTGCGGCCGGATGCTCGGAAACAGCCGGCGGACGGTCTCGATGTTATGGTTGAGAATGTCCGGCCGTTCATCGACCACCACGGCCAAGGCCGCGAGATCGCCTTCGAAATCCGGGATCAAGACCTCGACGGCACAGGTCGGCCTTGCCCGCCGGATCTCCCGGATCGTCTCCGCAAAGACCTCGGCTCCACCGTCGTCGAGCTCGTCCCGGTTGACCGACGTGATCACGGCATGTCGAAGCCCCAGGGCCTCGACCGCCGCCGCGACGCGGCGCGGCTCCTCCCGATCGAGTGGAAGCGGGCGTCCGGTCGTCACTGCGCAATAGTGACAACGCCGCGTGCAGATGTCCCCGAGGATCAAGAACGTCGCCGTGCGGTTGTTCCAGCACTCCCAGACGTTGGGACACCGCGCCTCCTCACAAATCGTGTGCAGGTCGAGCCGGTCCATGATCGCGCGGATGTCCCGGTAGTCGGGGCCTTGCCGGATCTTCACCTTGAACCATGGCGGCAGTCGCGGTCGGCCCCGCTCTCGCCCCGCCGGGCCGTCGGGTTCCCGGCCCCCTCCCCGGACTTGATCGATCGGCACGAAGCTCATTGGGCCTCTTCTGAAAGGAGCACTTCCACGGGGTGCTCGACGATCCGCTTGAGCTCGTGGAGGAACTTGGCCGCCTGCATGCCGTCCAGCGCCCGGTGATCGCAGGACAGCGTCACGTTCATTCGGCGGCCTACTGTCACTGTACCATGGGCTACGACCGGCGTCTCACGGATCGCCCCGACGGCCAGGGCGGCCGCCTGAGGGGGCATGAGGACCGCGATGAAGTCGTCGACATCGAACATCCCGAGGTTCGAAATCGTGATCGTCGCGTCCGCATACTCTTCGGGCTTGAGCCGCCGGGCCCGCGCGCGCTCGATCAGGTCGTGCGTTTCCGAAGAAATCTGCCAGAGTGATTTGCCGCCGCAGTCGCGGACCACCGGGGTGATGAGCCCCTCTTCCAATCCAACCGCCACGCCGACGTCGATCCGGCCATGATAGATCAGCTTGTCTCCCGCGAAGGACACGTTGATCTCCGGGTGCTTCGTCAACGCGAGCGCCACGGCTTTGACCAGCACGTCGGTGACGCTCGGGTGCGGCCGCCGGGTCTGCTTGATCTGGGCCCGGAGCCGCTCGACCTCGTCCATGGCAATGTTCGCGGTGAGATAGAAATGGGGAACCGGGGCCTTGCTCTCGGTCATCGTGCGGGCGATCGCCTTTCGCATCTGGCTCAGCGGTCGCTCCGCTCGACCCGCCGGCGACGGCGTCGGACGCCGGACGTCGAGGTCGCGCTCGATGATGCGTCCATCGGGGCCGGACCCCTTGATGGTCCGGAGATCGATTCCCCGTTCGGCCGCCAGCTTCCGGGCCCGCGGCGAGGCCTTGATCTCTGGCGGCGACTCGGGCTCCCGCGCGCGCGCGGCGTCGCCTGTCGCTTCCACGCTCGGTTCGGCCTTCATCTCCGCCGAACGGCCCGGTTTCACCTCTGGACCCGCCCCTTTCCCGGTGCTGATCGAGTCTTCCAACGCCGGCTTGATGTCTTCGTCCGGATCGGCGATGACGGCGATCAATGCGCCCGACTTCACGGTCTGCCCGGGCTCGGCCAGAATCTTGCGCAACGTACCGGACCCGAACGCCTCCAAGTCCATCACGGCCTTGTCGGTCTCGATCTCGGCCAGCACATCTCCCGACGCCACGGTCTCGCCTTCACGCTTTTTCCAGTTGAGCACGACGCCCTCTTCCATGGTATCGGTCAGCTTGGGCATGACTACGCGCGTCGCCATAGTAACTCCATGCAGCGGCCGAAACAGGCCTCCCACAGCGCTCTCGCCTCGTCCCCATCCTCAACGGCCCCCGAAGGTCCGCCCCGGTGGGGGCTTCTGCTGCAGCCTTATTTGGCAGCCCTCTTTGAGCCGCGGCGGAACCGTCATGAGGAACTGAACAATCGCAGGACCTTGCCGATCCAGCCGGTCCGCCGGGCGAGTTGCTCTGTCACCGGCGCGACGACCGGTTCCGACGGCTCGTCCGGGTCGGAATACTCGATCCAGGCCTCCCGGCTGCCCAGATAGGCTCCCGCGCGAAAATTGAGCCGGCTCCGTAACTGCCGATAGCCGCGCTCGCGCAGCATCCGGATCAACTCCTCCAGTGCCTCGGCCGTGCTCCCGCACGGCCTCGTCTCGACGAGCGTCTTCTCATAGCGCAGCACGGCGCGAACCCGGTCGCCGACCTGCTCCACGTTCATCTGCCGGTTGAATCCCCGCTCACGCTCGTCGAGCCCGGCCACCTGGTGTTGTTCAATGATATCGGCCATCGCTTTGAGTCGTCAGCGATCGGCTTTCGGCTGACGGCTGAAGAGCACTGCGCCCGCTGCTCAAACAGATCGAAACACGGCGAGCAGATCGCTCAAGGCGATCATCTTGTTCTGGAGGACCGCGCGCGCGGCCTTGACGTCCTCAGCCATGACCCCCTGCCCGCCGGCTTTCAAGCAAGCGGCGCCGAGCGCGATCACGCGGTCGCACTCCTGCTCAACCTTCGCATGGACGACGCGATTCACGGCGAGGATCTCCCGCAGCTTCTGAACCGTCTCCGCCAGGTGCGCTTGCAGTTGCGCCTCCGGATAGGTCTGCCGCGCCGCCTCATTGACGCACCGGTCGAGATAGTTGGAGAGAAACACATACAATCGCAGCAGCGTTTCCGTCACCTCGATATGATTTGAGTCCACCGATGGTGTCGCCACGAGACGCTCCTTTCGTTCGCACGTTAGCCGCCGGAGACGACCTGCCTGACCGCCGCGATGACGCGAGGACGGTCCGGGATGGCGGCGTCCTCCAGCGGGCGGCTGTAGGGAATCGGTACGTCTTCTCCCGTCACGCGAACGATCGGCGCGTCCAGAACATCGAAGGCCTGCCGGTAGACGCTCTCTGCGATCTGCGCCCCGAGGCCGGCAAATGGCCAGCCTTCTTCCACGATCACCAGGCGGCCGGTCTTCTCCACCGAAGCCACGATCGTCGCGACATCGAGCGGCTTGAGCGTGCGCGGGTCGATGACTTCGACCTCGATTCCGTCGTTGGCCAGGTCCCGGGCGGCCTCGAGTGCGACGAGAAGCATCTTCGAATAGGCGACGACCGTACAATCCGTTCCGGGCCGTTTGATGTCGGCTCGACCGATCGGGATCGTATAGTCCTCCTCGGCCACCTCTCCCTTGGTCGCATAGAGCAACTGTGCTTCGATGAAGATGATTGGATTGGGATCACGGACGGCGCTCTTCAGCAGTCCTTTGGCGTCGTGCGGGGTGGCCGGCGCGATCACTTTCAGCCCCGGCACGTGCGCAAACCACGCTTCCAGGCTCTGCGAGTGCTGGGCAGCCAATTGATGCGCGGCGCTGCCCGGCCCGCGAATCAGGATCGGGACGGAGAGTTGCCCGCCCGACATGTAGCGGATCTTCGCCGCGTTGTTGACGATTTGATCCATCGCGAGGATGCCGAAGTTGAACGTCATCAATTCGACGATCGGGTGCAACCCCGCTATGGCCGCCCCGATGGCCAAGCCCGTGAACCCGGCCTCCGTGATCGGCGTATCGAGCACGCGCGTGGGGCCGAACTCTTCCACGAAGCCCTTGCTGACCTTGAAGGCGCCCTGATAGTAGCCGACCTCCTCTCCGATCAGGAAGATCTTCGGGTCGCGGCGCATCTCCTCGCGCATCGCCTGGTTGAGTGCGTCCCGATAGGTGATGACCACGTCGGCTAGCCCGTGTAGACGTCGGTGTACAGTTCGTCACGAGAAGGAAAGGGGCTCTCGTCCGCAAACTTCACCGCCTCGGCCACGATCTGCTCGATCTCCCGCTCCCATTGCTTGAACTCCTGGTCCTTGGCCACCCCCTTGTTGAGCATCACCTGCCGGAGAAACATCAGAGGATCGCGCTTGCGCTCCTCTTCCACCTCTTCCTTGGTGCGATAGTGGCCGTGCGCGGGATCGGCCATCGAATGGCCCATGAACCGATAGGTGACGGCCTCGAGAAAGAATGGTCCTTGTCCGCCGCGGATCCGCTCGATCGCCTGCCGCGCGGCGTCCCGCACGGCGAGGACGTCCATCCCGTCCACCCGCTCGGCCGGCATGCCATGGGCCCGAGCCTTCTCGGCGATATCGGCGTACAGGGAGACGGCGCGCTGCACCGGAGTCCCCATGCCGTAACGGTTGTTCTCGCAGATGAAGAGGACGGGCAGCTTCCAGAGAGCGGCCAGGTTGAAGGCTTCATGGGCCTGCCCGCTCGGCAGAGCCCCCTCTCCGAAGAAGCACAAGACGACCTGGTCACGCCGCTCGTATTGCGCGGCGAACGCCAGGCCGGTCGCGAGGGGCAAATGCCCGCCGACGATCGCATACCCTCCCATGAACTTCCGCTCGACGTCGACCAGATGCATGGAGCCGCCCTTGCCTTTGCAGAGGCCGGTGACCTTGCCGAACAGCTCGGCCATCACCTTCCGGGGATCCGAGCCGCGAGCCAGACAATGCCCGTGGTCGCGGTACGCCGTGATGACGTAGTCGTCGGGGCGCGTCGCCGCGATGGCCCCGACCGCTACCGCTTCTTCACCGATGTACAGATGGAGAAAGCCGGCAATCTTGGCGAGCGCATACATCTCCGCCGATTTCTCTTCGAACCGGCGGATCAGCAGCATGTCACGATAGAGCGAGCGGAGGTCGTTCCCGGCCATCAAGGCCATTATGCCGGACGAATAGGAGAGAAGGAAGAGGGGTCGACTGACCGGAGCTACTTCACCGGGCCCGTGCTCCACGAGAGCGGCCGGGCGCGACGGTGCGTACGAGGATCATCTCCTACAGCAGCACTTTGATGTCGTTTCCGTCGACCTGGACTTGATAGCTCTTGACGCACGCGGAGGGATTGTTCACGGAGACGCCGGTCTTCACGTTGAACTGCCAGGCATGCCAGGGACACGTCACCACGTCGCCTTCGAGCTCGCCTTCACCGAGCGGTCCGCCTCGGTGCACGCACGTGTTGTCGATCGCGTAAAACGTCCCATCCACGTTGAACAGGGCGATCGCCTGCCCATCCACCTCCGCAACCATTCCCATCCCGGGCTTCAGATCCCCGGTTCCCGCCACTCGCTTGAATTCCGGCATCATCCTCCTCCTGACTAAGGACACTTCTCCTGACAAGGACACTCCTCGCCGATCAACGGCCTTTGATCTTCTTGAGCAGGCTCTCGATCGGGCGTGAGGCCGTCTCCGCCTTGGCTCCGAGTGCGGCCATCAACTTCTCGGCGATGTCCATGAACGCTTTTGCCTGCGGTGAATCCGGATCGGCGACCACGATGGGATTGCCGGTGTCGCCGCCCAGGCGGATGGCGGGGTCGATCGGCACACGACCCAAGAAGGGGATCTTGAGCTTGTCGGCGGCCCGCTCGCCTCCCCCGTGCGAGAAAATCTCCGCCCTGGTCCCGCAATGACCGCAGACGTAGTAGCTCATATTTTCGATGATCCCCAGCAGGGGCACATTGACCTTTTGGAACATCATCATCCCCTTGCGCACGTCGTGAAGCGCGACCTCTTGGGGCGTCGTGACGGTGATGGCGCCGGAGAGAGGCACGAGCTGGGAGATCGTCAGTTGCGCATCGCCGGTGCCGGGCGGCAAATCGACGAGCAGAAATTCGAGCTCGCCCCACAGGACGTCACGGAAGAATTGCTGAATCGCAGTGTGGACCATGGGCCCACGCCAGACGACGGCCGTTTCCTCTGGCACGAAGAAGCCCATCGAGATCAGTTTCACCCCGTGGCTCTCGGCTGGCTTGATCTTTCCGTCCACCTGCTCCGGTGGCTGCGTGACGCCCATCATCATGGGGATGTTCGGGCCATACACATCGGCATCCAGCAGCCCGACCCTTGCTCCCAGTCGAGCCAAGGCGACCGCCACGTTGACGGCGACCGTCGACTTACCGACGCCGCCCTTCCCGCTGCTCACCGCCAGGACATGCTTGACCCCCGGGATCATCGTGTCCTTCGTTTGGCTTTGCCCCTGACTTGTCATGCCGGGACCGGTCTCTGCCATGACCTCATCCTCCTTCAACTCGCCAGGTCGCGTTGGTGTGCTGAATGTGATCGAGCGGAAGCAATTCAGCTGGAGGAGAGCGAGCAGACTCCCCCGAAAGGTGCTTGGGTTGATGATACGCCAAGCCTTTCGAGGGAGACAAGTACGATCCGCGTGCTCGACGGGGATGTGGAGGGCGTTAGGCCTGATGCCGTTGAAGGTTGTAGGCCAGTCGGAGCTTCGCCAGCGTGAAAATGAGCCATTTGGAGGGGTCGAAGTGGTACCACTCGGGGCCGTTGCGGTAATCGCGCAGATACATGTGGTGATAGTTGTGATAGCCCTCGCCGAACGTGATCAACGAGATCCACCAGCTATCGCGGCTGCTGTCGCCGGTCCCGTGCGGTTGAGAGCCCCAGAGGTGGCAGATCGAATTGATGCAGAACGTCGAGTTGAGCACAAAGAACGTCCGGCCGACCCCGGCGAGCAGAAAGCAGCTCAGCCCGCCCATCCAGCCGCCGTGGATGAGGCCGACGACGAACGGCAACGCCAGACCGGAGAGGACGATCGGGACATAGTAGCGGTGCTGCCACATGATCAGGGGATCTTTGCGCAAACGGATCTCGTACTTCTCTTCTCGATGCGCGGTCTTGACGAACAACCAGCCGCAATGGCTGTACCAGAAGCCTCTCTTGGCGTTGTACGGATCCTCGGGCTGGTCGCACCGCGCGTGGTGACGGATATGGTCGGCACACCATCGAAGCGCGGAGTTTTCAAGCGCCCAACCGCCCGCGACGAGCAGACACGCCTTCACCCACGCCCGGCACTCGAAGCTGCGATGCGCGATCAACCGGTGATACCCGACCGTGATGCCAAGCCCGGTCACGACATAGAGCACGGCGAACATCACCCAATCCACCGTTTCGAACCCGTGGAAGTAGCCGAAGAGGGGCAGGCCAACCAGCGTCGCCAAGGTGATCGTAAAAAAGAGTACAATGGTGAGGTAATCGGGTTTCACGCTCGTTGTGGTCACTCTTTCCTCCGTCTCAGGGCTCTTCGAGGCGCCGGGAACCCAAAAAGCGGCAACATGGTAGGCGATCTAGAGGGTACCTTGTCAAGCAGAATCTGACACAGTGTAGCCCAAGAGGGGACCTTTGTCGAACGACCTGAATCAGCTCGACATCCAGACGCTCGAGTCGGACATCATGCGCATCGGGCGGGACCTCGCCGAACGCTCGGCCGGGCTGTCACCGACCCTGTTCGAACGCCGGTGGTGGTCCAAGACGCTGCTGGATTGGGCGATGAAGGACGAGGCCTTCAAGGTGCGCCTCTTCCGTTTCATCGACGTCCTGCCCTCCCTTCGGGACGACGCCCAGGTTGCCCGCCTCGTCGAGGAATACTTCGGCGACCTTCGATCGCTCGGGGCTCCGTTGCAGTGGGGCATGCGGGCGATGTCGGCGACCAAGCTCGGGGCGCGGCTCAGCGCCAAATCGCTGCGCCAACGCATCCTCCAGATGGCGACCATCTTCATCGCCGGCGCCACCGTCGAGCGGGCCGAAGGGGTCTTGAGCAGCCTCTGGAAGGAGGGCCGAGCCTTCTCGATCGATCTGCTCGGCGAGGCTTGCGTGTCGGAGGTCGAAGCGGACCAGTATCGTGACCGTTGCCTCCACGCCCTCGAAACCCTGGCGAAGACGGCTCCGACCTGGCCCTCGAATCCCCTGCTTGAGCAGGACCACCTTGGCACCGTGCCGCGGATCAATCTCTCGGTGAAGTTGTCCGCCCTGTATTCGCAGCTCGACGCCATCGATCCCGAGGGCTCCTATCACGCCACGGCGACGCGCCTCCGCCCCTTGCTGGATCTCGCGCAACGCATTCCGGCCTCCGTCACCTTCGACATGGAGCAGGCCGAGCTCAAGGATCTGATCCTCGAGATTTTCATGCGGCTGCTCTCGGAAGAGGCCTACCGAACCTACCCGTATGCCGGCATTGCGCTCCAGGCGTATTTGAAAGACAGCGCGGCCGACCTCGAGCGGTTGCTGGCCTGGACGCACGAGCGCGGCGTGCCGATCAGCATTCGCCTCGTCAAAGGGGCCTATTGGGACTCGGAGACAATCCGTTACCAGCAGCGGGGCTGGCCGGTCCCCGTGTTCGAATCGAAGGCCGAAACCGATGCCAACTACGAGCGTCTGACGCGCCGGCTGTTCGATCACGTCCACGAGATCAGGCCGGCGATCGGCACCCACAATCTGAGGAGCCTCGCCTACGCCGAGGCGACCGCGAAACACTTGGGGGTTCCGTCCGGGGCGTACGAATACCAAATGATCTTTGGGATGGCGGAGCCGCTCCAGATGGCGGTCGCGGCATCCGGGCGGCGTCTCCGACTGTATACACCCGTCGGTGAGTTGATCCCGGGCATGGCGTATCTCGTGCGCCGTCTCCTCGAGAACACCTCGAACGAGTCGTTCCTGCGCAAGGAGTACTCCGAGAACGAGCCGCTCAACCGCCTGTTGAGCCCACCCCACGAAGCGCCCAAGCCGCGCTTGCCGGCGACGCCGCCGCGCGAGGACCGCTTTCGCAATGAGCCGCACACCGATTTTTCGAAATCATCGGCCCGTCGCGCCATGCAGGACGCGCTTGCCCACGTCCGTCGTCAATTCGGCCGTCGTCACGTGCCACCGACCGGCAGCGTCCCCGCATCGGGCGAGGAGCTGACGATCGTCAATCCCGGTCGCCCCAGCGAGATCATCGGCGTCGTCGCCACCTGCTCCCCCAAGGATACCGAGGACGCGGTGCAACGAGCCCGCGAGGCATGGCGAGCCTGGCGGGAACAGCCCCCGGGGGAGCGAGCGGCGATTCTCCAGCGCACGGCGGAGATCGCCCGTCGCCAGCGATTCGAGCTCGCTGCCTGGGAAGTCTTCGAAACGGGCAAACCATGGCGTGAAGCCGACGCCGACGTGGCCGAAGCCATAGACTTTTTGGAGTTCTATGCCCGTGAGATGCGCCGTCTCGGCGAGCCTCGCCGGCTGGGACATGAGCCAGGCGAGCTCAATGAGCTGTTGTACGAACCGCGCGGCGTCGCGGCGGTGATCGCGCCGTGGAACTTTCCCTTGGCCATTCCAATGGGGATGGTGTCGGCCTCCCTGGTGACCGGCAATGCGGTGGTGTTCAAGCCCTCGGAACGGGCCATCCTGGTCGGTCTCCTACTCAGCCGCCTGTTCAAGGAGGCGGGCCTCCCCTCCGGCGTGCTTCAAGTTCTGCCGGGCGGCCCGGCCGTCGGGCGGCTTCTGACCGGTCATGCCGAGGTCGATCTGGTCGCATTTACCGGTTCAAAAGACGTCGGACTCGGGATTTTGCGTGAGAGCGTCCGAGCCGCCGAAGGACAACGGAACATCAAGCGCGTCATCGCCGAAATGGGGGGCAAGAACGCGATCATCATCGACGATACGGCCGACCTCGATGAGGCCGTCGTAGGGGTGATCAAGTCGTTTACCGGCTATCAGGGGCAAAAATGCTCGGCGTGCTCGCGCGCGATCGTCCACGACTCGGTCTATGAGCTGTTCCTCAAGCGGCTCGCCGAAGCAGTGATGAGCCTCAAGATCGGCCCGCCGGAAGATCCCGGGACCGTGATCGGGCCGATGATCGACGCGCGCGCGCGCGCCAAAGTCCGTGAGTACATCGAGATCGGGAAACAGGAGGGACGGGTGATTGTTGCCCGCGACGTAAGCGGCCCGGGGTATTTTGTCGGTCCGGCGGTGTTCAGCGAGATCCGCGCCCACCATCGGCTGGCGCAGGAGGAGATTTTCGGGCCGGTCCTGGCGGTCATGCGCGCCCGCGACTTCGATGACGCCCTCGCGTTGGCGAACGAGTCCTGCTACGCCCTCACCGGCGGCGTCTACTCGCGCAGCCCGGCCAACATCGCGCGTGCGCGGCGGAGCTTCGACGTCGGCAATCTCTACATCAATCGGCCGATCACCGGCGCCCTCGTCGCACGCCAACCGTTCGGCGGTCACCGCTTGTCCGGGATCGGTGCAAAGGCGGGCGGCGAGGACTACCTCGGGCAGTTCATGATCACGCGCGTGGTGAGTGAAAACACGCTGCGGCGGGGGTTTGCACCATCTGAGTTTTGAGCGCGACCGCGTAGAACAGGTGGGGCGCAATCGCCGCGCGCATCCGTCTCTTACTGCTCCCGGCTCGCCTGCGGGCTCATGCTCATGGACTCCAGTTCTTCGGTGATCTCCGTGACCATGCCCCGATCACTCTTGAGCGGCGGCAATTCCTGGCGCTCGACGTATTTGACCAGCCCGACGCCCTTCGCAAACCAGGCCGTCATCGTGTCCGAGCCGATCGCCGACCGCTGGGTCCCCGACAGCGTGATCCGCATCGTCATCCGCGCTTCGATCCGAATGGCGTCGGGATAGGTGCCTGCCGGGACGGTCACGGCTTCCTTGCCCAGCACGGTGACGACCGCATGCATGTCGGCTTGTTCGTTCACCTCGTCGCCGTCGAGATCGTTCCCGAAATCCAAGCCCTTTCGATCGAACTGCTGGAAGGAAGACGGGATGTCGATGGGAAAGCGGACGATCTGGTAAGGAATCAACTGCTTCTCGATGGCGGTCCCGGGCTCGGACCCATAATAGACGATACCAGCCGGATCGCGGCGATAATAGCTGTCGGATGGGCCGTGGTTGCCCGGGTTCGTGTCGTGGAAGACCTTGACCGCAACCCCCTTGACCTTGTCGGTCCCTTTGACCGTCGAGATATTGATGAACCCCTTGGTCGCAATCGTCTGTAACGGGCCCTCCACCACCTCGCCCCGGTAGCGCCATCGCAGCCCGATGGCATCAGGGAAGTAGTCCTCGGCATTGGCGACTCGCTCGACGCCCCCCGTATCCGAGGAAAACGACGGCGGCCCCTGAGCGATGAGGACGGCAAAAACGGCCCCGGCCCAGAGGGCGGGACCGAGTCTCCCGGCTGTCCGATCAACCCTCATACTCCCTCCCGTTCCACCCTGGCACCGTAACACAACGTCTTTTGGCCCAGCAAGAGCGACCGTTGCCTTTGCCGCCGCCGATCCCCGATAATACGCGCCCAATTCGACCCATGCCGCGACGGGCGCCATCGTGACAGCTCCAGCCATGGAAGACCGAACGGTGCTGGTCACCGGTGCCTCAGGCGGCCTCGGGCGGGCCATCGCCGCCGAATTCGGCGGTCGCGGCTGGCGCGTCGGCGTGCACTACCGAGACCATCCCCATGAAGCGCAGCGAACGGCCGATCTCGTTCGATCCTCGGGCGGACACGCGACCCTCTATCGGGCCGATGTGCGGGATGCGGCGGAAGTGGGCGAGATGGTCGCGCGGTGCCTCAGGGACTGGTCTCGTCTCGACGTGCTGATCTCCTGCGTAGGACGAGGATCGAGCCGCCTCCTCCTTCGTCTCTCGTTCGAAGAATGGGCCTCCGTGGTCGACACGAACCTCACGGGCGTCTTCCATACACTGAAAGCCTGCGGCCGCTGCATGCTGGAGGCCGGGGGTGGTTCGATCGTGCTCGTCGGTTCCTATGCGGCGTCCCGAGGCGGAACGGGACAGGCCGCGTATGCGGCGTCGAAGGCCGGGCTCCTCGGATTGATGAAATCGGCCGCCAGCGAATGGGGAGAACGGAACGTCCGGGTGAACATGATCTTCCCCGGATGGCATTCCACGCGCTTGAGCGAAGGAGCCGTTCCGGCCGATGGGGAGTTGACCGACCACGTCCTCCATCGAACGCCGGCACGCGCTGAAGTTGCGCGCACCGCCTACCACCTCGCGACCTGCCGTGACGTGTCGGGGCAGGTCTGGAACCTCGACAGCCGGATCATCTGAGCGACGACATGCGTCCATCTCGACCGAAAGGCTGGTTCATCGCCGGTACGGACACCGCTGTCGGAAAGACGCTCGTCACGGCGGCCTTGGCTGTCGCGCTCCGCACGCACGGCCTTCGTGTCGTGGCGATGAAGCCGATCGAGACCGGGTACCTGCCCGACGGCACGGATGAAAGCGATGCCGAACGGCTGCGGCGGGCCTCCACGGTGTCTTGCGCCCCGGACCTCCGTGCCCCCTATCGATTTCCACTCCCGCTCGCGCCGCTGGCCGCGGCCCGAGCGGCGGGCGGCCACATCGACCTGGAGGTGGTTCTGGAGCACATCGCGCTCGCCGGTTCCCGCTGCGACGTGGTGCTCGTCGAAGGCGTGGGCGGGGTCCTCGTCCCTCTCGCGGAGAAGGCGACCGTCCGAGATTTGATCGTTCGGCTGTCGTTCCCCGTCGTGGTGGTCGGCCGATGCGAGCTCGGGGGCGTCAATCACGCGCTGATGACGGTTGAAACGTTGGAGCGGGGGGAAGCGGCGACCGCGGGGCTCTTCCTGAACAGTGCTCGGCGTCCGGGGACGGACCCCTACACCGAGATCCAGCGGGACTCGACGGTCCGCCTGATCCAAGAACACTGCACCGTGCCCGTCTTCGGCCCCCTTCCCCACCTGCCCCTCGTCGATGAGAACTGGACGGAAGGAGTGGCCGTGACGGCGACCCAGCCGGCTATTCGAGCCCTGGCCCACGCCCTGCTCGAAGCCGTTGGATAAACGCCCGCACCTGCCAGCCGGGATCCGGCGCCTGCCACACCGCTGAGACGACGGCCAGACCATCGGCGCCGGCATCGATGATGAGTGGAACTCGATCGAGCGTGACGCCGCCGATCGCGACCAGCGGCAATGAGGTCAACGATCGCACTCGCCGCAGCCCCTCGATCCCCACGACCGGCTCGTGATCGGGCTTGGTCGCCGTTGGGAAGATCGGTCCGAACGCGATGTAATCCGCTCCCCCGGCAGCCGCTTCACGGACTTGGTGGTCGTCGTGCGTGGAAAGGCCGATGAGCGTGCCGGGCGGCATGATGGTTCTTGCATGCGCCAACGGGAGATCCCCCTGCCCGAGATGCACCCCGTCGGCCTCGACGGCGAGCGCGACGTCACACCGGTCGTTGATGATCAAGAGGCAGCCGGCATCGGATGCCGCGCGCCGAAGCGCCTCAGCCCGGCGATAGAGTTCCCTTCCCGACGCCTGTTTGTCGCGATATTGGAACACCTGCGCGCCGCCTTCGGCCGCCCGCTCCAGCGACTCCACGAGCGAGCGCCCCTGCAGGGCGCCGGCGTCGAGGATCACGTACAGCCCGTGCAAGGCGTTTGGTGGGAGGCCGGACACGGCAGGAGACTATTTGTCTGCAGGAGGATGGTTCGCAAGGAACCGGTCGAGGAACGTCGTCGACACGCGGCCCTTCGTAAATTCGGCGTCGGTGAAGATCCGCCGGTGCAGGGGGAGGGTGGTCTTGATGCCTTCGATCACGAACTCGTCGAGCGCGCGTCTCATCCGCGCCATGGCTTCTTCGCGATTTTGCCCATGCGTGATCAGCTTGGCGATCATCGAATCGTAGTACGGGACCACCGTGCTGTTCGACTCCATCGCCGAATCGACCCGGACGCCGATCCCGCCCGGCGGCCGGTAGCGCGTGATGAGCCCGGGACACGGCGTGAACCGTTCGGGGTCTTCCGCGTTGATGCGGCACTCGAAGCTGTGGCCGGTCAGCCGGATGTCCTGCTGCCGGAACGGCAGCGGCAACCCGGCCGCGATTCGGATCTGCTCCTTGATGAGATCGATTCCCGTAACCATCTCGGTGACCGGGTGTTCGACTTGGATCCGGGCGTTGACTTCCATGAAATAGAAGTTCTGATCTTTGTCCAGCAGAAACTCGACGGTGCCCGCGTTTCGATACTGTACGGCTTTGATCGCTTCGACGGCGACACGCCCCATTTCCCGCCGCAGCCGCTCGTCCACCGCAGGGGACGGGGTCTCCTCCACCAACTTTTGGTACCGTCGCTGGATCGAACAGTCGCGTTCGCCGAGATAGACCGCTCGTCCGCGCTCATCGGCCAAGACTTGGACTTCGATATGCCGCGGCTCGATGAAATATCGCTCCAAGTAGACCGCTTCGTTGCCGAACGTCGACTTGGCTTCCGTCTGGGCGGCCTGAAAGGCTCGCACGAGCTCGTCTTCCTTGTTGACGACGCGCATCCCACGCCCGCCGCCGCCGGCCGTCGCTTTGATGATGACGGGAAACCCGATCTTACGGGCCGCCTCCAGCGCCTCTGCTTCGCTCCGGAGCTCGCCCGGGCTTCCCGGTAGCACCGGGATGTTTCGCCGCATCATGATCTCCCGGGCGCGGGCCTTGTCGCCCAACGCGGCGATGTTCTCCGACGTCGGTCCGATGAACTTCAACCCGATCGATTCACACACTTCGGCGAAGTGCGCGTTCTCGGAGAGGAACCCGTATCCCGGATGAATCGCTTCAGCGCCGGTGATTTCGGCGGCGCTCAGCACGTTGGGGATGTTGCGATAGCTCAGCCCGTCCTCGGCCGGTCCCACACAGACGTGCTCATCGGCGAGTCGGACATGAAGGGACTGGGCGTCTACGTCTGAATGAATGGCGACGGTCTGAATCCCGAGCTCCTTGCAGGCTCGGATGACGCGCACGGCGATCTCGCCGCGATTGGCGATGAGGACCTTCTTAAACACCGCCGTCACCTAAGGATGCGGGAGTCATGCGGTCTGCGAGGGATCGATCAAAAACAGCGGCTGCCCATATTCCACGGGTTTGGTGCTCTCGGCCAGAACCTTCACGACGCGGCCGTCGACTTCGGACTCGATTTCGTTCATCAGCTTCATCGCCTCGACGATGCACAGCACCTGCCCCTTCTTGACGACATCGCCTTCTTCGACGTACGGGTCGGCATCCGGAGAAGGTGACCGGTAAAAGGTCCCGACGATCGGAGAGGTGATGGTGACGAGGCCGGCCGCGTGCTCGGGAGCGGCGAACGCCTGGCTCTCCGGCTGCGCCTGGGCGCTTTGCGAAGCAGGCTCGGGGCGTACCAACGGAGCCGAGCTCGGACCGAGCTCCCGCTTCAGGCGAATGCGGAACCCTTCACGCTCGAATTCCAGCTCCGCCAGATTGTGTTGCTTGAGAAGATCGATAAAGGCCTGGATGGCTTGGCCGGACCCGCCGACCTGATCGGAGGCGGCGGGGACGCCGCCGGTGCGCCGCTTCGCGGATTTCACCGCTCGACCGCGGCCCGTCCTCCCGGCGCCTCCCCTGGCCTTGCTCACCGGACCCGCTCCACGTATTGACGGCTTCGCGTGTCGATCTTGATGACTTCGCCGACCTCCAGGTAAAGCGGAACCTTGATGACCGCCCCGGTTTCGACCACGGCCGGCTTGGTGCCGCCCGACGCCGTATCTCCACGAACGCCGGGCTCGGCATCCACGACCTTCAGCTCGATGAAGATCGGCAATTCGACGGCCAGCGGTTGGTGCTCGTAGATGAGAATCTTCGCGACGGTATTTTCCTTCAAGAGATCGGCATTTTCACCGAGCCGCTTCTTATCGTACGTGAACTGCTCGAACGTCTCGGTATCCATGAACGTGTACGCGTCGCCGGTCGCATAGAGGAACTGCATCTCGCGTTCCTCCAGGTTGGGCTCCTCAAATTTTTCCCCGGACCGAAACGTCTTGTCCTGCACGCTTCCGGTCTTGTAGCTCTTCAATTTGGTCCGGACGAACGCGCCGCCCTTGCCGGGCTTCACGTGCTGAAACTCCACGATATAGAACGGCTCACCGTCGAGCAGCAGCCGTGCTCCGTTTCGAAACTCTGCGGTCGAAATCACAACGGTCCTCCCTCTGCGGAAGCTTCGTCAAGTCCTTACGTCGTACCGCCGGCCGCCTGGAGATGGTTCACGGCCGCCCGAAGCCCGAGCAGGTAGCTGGCCGACCCCAAGCCCGAGATCTGACCGAGTGCCACGGGAGCGATGTAGGAGCGATGTCGAAACGCCTCGCGCTTGTAGATGTTGCTGAGATGCACTTCGATGGTGGGAAGCTGCACGGCGGCGATCGCATCGCGAATCGCCACGCTCGTGTGCGTATACCCGGCGGGATTGATGACGATCGCATCGAAGCGGTCGCGGGCCTCCTGAATCCAGGTCACCAGTTCACCTTCGAGGTTCGATTGCCGGATCTCCACGCGGACCTTGAGCTCTCGGGCGAGCGCCTCGATCGCCGCATCGATCGCCTTCAAGGAGGTCGCTCCGTAAATCGCCTGCTCTCTCGATCCCAAGAGATTCAGATTGGGGCCATGTAGGACGAGGATGCTAACCATGCACAGGAGATACGTGAGACACGTGCGGTTCGTAAAATGGCGATCATTCTAGCAGGGCCGGCGTGAGAGGGTCAAACCAATCCGCAGGCAAAGCTGAAGCCGATCACCGCGGCGCAGCGGGAGGCACGGAGGGTAGCCCCAACAGCGCGACCGCGTCGAGGATGCGGTCGGCGAGCGACCGTTTGGAGACGACCGGCACCTCGGTCACCCGTCCCTCCCGATCGATCAGCACCGCTCCCGACGTCTCGGAACCGAACCCCGAGCCGGGCTCGGCCACATTGTTGCCGACGATGAGATCGAGGTGTTTCCGTCGGAGTTTCTCGGCGGCGTGCTCGCGCACCGACTCGGTCTCTGCGGCGAATCCGACGATGCGCTGCGTGGTCCGCTGTTGCGCCAGCGTGCTGAGGATGTCCTCCGTCGGCTCCAACTCCAGGCGCTGCCATGCTCCGTCGCCCTTTTTGATTTTCGCCGTCGCCGGATGCTTGACGCGGAAATCGGCCACCGCCGCCGCCATGATGACGACCGTGGACCAGGGCAGTCGCGATAGCAACGCCTTCGACATCTCCTCGGCGGTCTGCACCCACACGACCTCGACCCCGGCGGGCGGCGGGACACTGGTCGGGCCGCTGACGACGACGACGTCTGCACCCCGATCGCGGGCCGCTTCGACGACGGCATATCCCATCTTGCCCGAGGACCGATTGGAAATGTAACGCACCGCGTCGATCGCTTCCTGGGTGGGGCCCGCCGATACGAGCACACGCTGGCCCCGCCAATCCCGTCGCGGCAGCAACGCGGCGTCCAGCGCATCGAGAATCTGCGAATCTGCCGTCAAACGGCCCTTGCCGACTCGGCCCGACGCCAACGCGCCTTCGTCGGGTTCCAGCACGACGACGCCTCGGCGTCGCAGGGTCTCCACGTTCAGGCGGACCGCCGGATGCTCCCACATTCCTCCATCCATCGCAGGCGCAAGAATGACCGGACAGCCCGCCGTCAGCAGCATAGTGCTCAACAAGTCGTCGGCGAGGCCGCCGGCGTATTTGGCCAGTTGGTTGGCGGTGGCGGGCGCGACGACGAGTGCATCCGCCTGTTCCGGAAGGGTCAGATGCAGCATCTCCTCGTGCGTCGCGAACAGGTTCGAAGCGACGGGGCGGCGGGAGAGGACTTCGAAGGTCAGCGGGGTGACGAACCGGGTGGCCGCTTCGGTCATGACGACCGAGACATCGGCGCCTTCCTGTACGAGCGTCCGCAGCAAGCCGACGGCCTTATAGACCGCGATGCTGCCGCTGACGCCCAAAAGAATCCGCCGACCGGAAAACCGCAAGGGCGACGCTGACATTACTCCTCGGGCTCGGCTTCCGCCTCTCCTTCGGGCTCGGGCTCCTGCGCCTTGGGCGAGTCGTCGACGTAGACGCTCAACTCTTTCTTGATCTCACGCGCGTCTTCGCCCAGCGTCGCCGGGCTCGGCGCCAAGGCCATGCGCTCCAACTCGCTTTCCCGGACGCGCTTGGCCTCCTTCATCGCCTGGCGCGCCTCTTTGCCGACGAGGAACTCCACCCGGCCTTGCAGAACCTCTTCGATCGCCGTCGTCGTCTCCTTCGTGAATCGCGAGGGCACGATAGGCCTCGCGCCTTGCATGAGCTGCTTCGCGCGCTGCGAAGCCGCGATCACCAGCCGGTGACGGGAATCAAACGGGCGTTGCGTGTTCTCCGGCAACAACGAAAGCATGTCGATCATAGGGTTCCTCTCGGTTCACGGCGATGGACTGTCGGTGACCTTGCTGTGGTGCTCCTTGTCTCGGATGAAATTCTCCTCCAACCAGTGGAGGTCCAAACGCTTGGTCTTGATGCGCTCGGCCAGAACGATGGCTTCCAATTCCTTGATGGCTTGCTTCATGTCGTCGTTCTTGACGATATAGTAATACTCTCGGTAGCTCCACAGCTCTTCGCGCGCCTTCTGCAGCCGGCGGTTGATCTCCTCCTGCGAGTCCCCACCCCGCTGCTGCAGCCGCATCCGGAGCGCCTCGATCGACGGCGGCATGATATAGATGTACACGGCGTCGTCGAACTTCTTCTTGATCTGGATCGCCCCTTGCGAGTCGATCTCCAGCAGCACATCGATCCCTTTGTCCATCATCTCGATCAGCGCGGCCCGTGGCGTACCGTACAGATGCCCGTATACCGGCGCCCACTCGGCAAACTCGTTCCGGTCGACCATCTCTTGAAACTGGTGCTCCTCGACGAAAAAATACTCCCGGCCATGCACCTCACCGGGACGCGGCTTGCGGGTGGTGTAGGAGACGGAGTGGCGGAGACCGGGCACGATCGACACCAGCTCCTTGCAGAGCGTCGTCTTTCCCGCTCCGGACGGCGCCGACACGACGAATAGGAGGCCGCGACGTTCCATAGGCTTTGTGAAGCCGCTCACCACTTCCGGATCAGCCCGGAGTTGCTGGCGGCCCGAGCGCATCGCTCATTCGATGTTCTGGACCTGCTCTCGGACCTTCTCCAACTCGCTCTTGAGCTTGACCACATGACCCGCTATGTCAGCATCGCTCGCCTTCGACCCGATCGTATTCACCTCCCGGCCGATCTCTTGCAAAAGAAAATCCAGGGTGCGACCGACCGGCTCATCGCTCTTCATCGCTGCCTCGAATTGCGAGAGGTGTGACCCCAGGCGGGTCAACTCTTCCGTGACATCGCATCGATCGGCATACAACGCGAGCTCCTGGTTCAGCCGGACGCTGTCGAGCTCAGCGGATCCCACCAGCTTCTCGACGCGCGCTTTCATGCGATCGAAATGCTCCTGCGCCACGAAGGGCGCCCGGCGGCTGACCGCATCGACTTCACGATGAATCGTTTGCACGCGAGCCGCGATATCCCGCGCCAGCACCGCCCCTTCCCGGCGGCGCATCTCCTCAAGAGCCGAGAGCGCATCCACGGTCGCCCGCCGCATCGCCTGCGCCAACGACGCGTCATCGATCGGACGATCACTGACCGTCACGATGTCCCGGAAGCCCGCCAGCAGGGAGACATCGATGGCGCCACTCAGGCGCAACCGCTTCTTCAAATCGCGAAGCAGGCTATGGTACTGCCTTGCCAGGACATGGTCAAGACTCAGACTCTTGCCGGCCTCTCGCCCTCCCGTAAGGGACACGTTCAGCTCGACGCGCCCACGGGCGCACCGCTGCTGGATCGTTCGCTTCAGCTCCTCTTCCAACGCCGACATAGCGCGCGGCACGCGGATCACGATTTCACAGAACCGGTGATTCACGGACCGGAGCTCTGCGGTCACCTGACCGCCGGCCCAGGCCACGTCCGCTCTCCCGTACCCGGTCATGCTGGTGATCATCGCCGTCGCTTTCCTTCCCATCGGCACTCTTCGTAGATCGGACATCGCTCGCATTTCGGGTTCCTCGCCAGACACGTGTAACGGCCATGGAGCAGCAGGCGGTGGGAACCGGACGTCCACTGATCAGGGGGAAGCAGGCGCTGGAGATCCTGCTCGATCACGTCGGGATCGTCGCTCATCGTCAACGCCAGCCGTTGTGCCACGCGTTTGACATGGGTATCCACGACGACGGCCGGCTCGCCGAAACAGGCGCCCAGCAGGACATTAGCGGTCTTGCGTCCCACGCCTGGCAGCGTGGTCAACTCATCCATCGTCCTGGGCACGGCGTCCCCGAACCGCTCATGCAGCGCCTGCCCGAGGGCGATCAAGCTCCTGGCCTTGCTCCGATAGAACCCAGTCGGCCGGATCATCGCCTCGAGCTCAGCCGGATCGGCCCGAGCATAATCGAGAGGGCGTGGATAGCGGCTGAACAGCCGGGGCGTCACTTGATTCACGCGTTCGTCGGTACATTGTGCGGAAAGGATCGTGGCGACCAAGAGCTGTAACGGAGACTCGTGCGTCAACTCGACCCGGGGATGTGGGATGGCGGTCTCGAGTTTCGCCAGGATCCGGGCGACGCGTTGCTTTACGCCGGAGGCGACCCGCAGGCCGCCCCGGCCTTTTGCCTTCACTGCCATGGTTAGGATCCGGTGGCGAGTCCCAACGCCGATTGGGAGCAGACGTCCAACTCGGCTCCCGGAGGGCCGGGCCGCCGTGCGACGCGATCGAGGAGGCGGCCGAGCTGTTCGATGAGCGGCGGAAGCGTGTCCGGTCGCAGCGCGGAAATCGCGATGGCTTGATAGCGGCGGCACAGCAGCTCGAGGGCATCCGGTTGGAGCCGGTCCATCTTGTTCAAGACCAGGAGACGTGGGATACGATCCAATCCCAACTCGGAAAGGGTCGACTCCACTGCGCGGATCTGCCCCTCGAGGTCTCGAGAACTCGCATCGGCCACATGGAGCAGGAGATCGGCGTCCTCCAGCTCTTCCAGCGTCGTGCGGAACGCGCCAAGGAGATCCTTTGGTAAATCTCGGATGAATCCGACCGTATCGGTAATGATGACGTCACGGTCTTCCGGAAACCGGAGCCGTCGGCTCGCCGTGTCCAAGGTTTCGAACGGACGATCCTGAGCCGGCACCTCGCTGCCGGTCAGCGCATTGAGCAACGTGGACTTTCCCGCATTGGTATAGCCGACGATGGAGACTACCGGCAACATCCGGCGGGAGCGTCGAGCCCGGCGTTGATCCCGGTGGCGGGCGAAAGCGGCAAGCTCCCGTTCAAGGTGTGTGATTCGATCACGCACCCGCCGCCGATCGGTCTCCAACTTGGTCTCGCCGGGACCGCGCCCCCCGATCCCGCCGCCGAGACGGGACAGCGCGGTGTTGCGGCCGGAGGTGCTGAGACGCGGGAGTAGGTACCGGAGCTGCGCCAGCTCCACCTGGATCTTGCCCTCCCGGCTGTGTGCGCGGCGAGCAAAGATGTCCAGGATGACCTGGGTGCGGTCGACGACCTTCAAATCGGTGATCTCGGCGATGGCGCGGACCTGTGCGGGCGTCAGATCCTGATCGAAGATCAAAAGATCAGCTCCGCGTTGCAGCGCCTTCATCACCACTTCCTTGAGCTTCCCGCTCCCCAGCAGAAACTTCGGGTGAATGACCTTCGGCCGCTGCATCACGGTCTCGAGCACCGTCATACCATCGGAATGGACCAAATCCGCGAGTTCTTCAATACGCTCCTCCTGCAGCATGCGACTTTTCGTGGACACGCTGACGAGGATCGCTGTGGTCTGCCCCGTCCTGACTTCGTGGCTCTGCGCTTCCCGCGCCAGCTCGTCCTCGAGCCCTTCGATGAATCGGTCGCAATCGAGGTGGAACGCATGGAAGGCGGTGGGCGCCAGTACGTCGTACAGCCGGCCCGCGGGGTTCGAGGGAACGATATGGCCGACGTAGATGGTCGCCGGAAGTCCCTGGGCGCCGACGCCGATCGCTGCGATGAGATCCAGGCGAAGGAGCGCGAGGTCCGTGAGGTCATCCTGGGTCAGCGGCTCATCGTGCAGGTGCGTGTGCACGAGCCGAATGCCTCGCAACGACTTCGGTCCGGTCCGATACTTCCACAGATCGTTGAGCACGAGCTCGCGTCCGGTCCCGACGATGACCTGCTCGATCATGCCGCGCCGATTGATGATGAGCCCGATCTGGCAGCGGATCTCATGGGAGAGTTCCGTGCAGGTGCGGGCGAGCTCCGGCGTGATGACTTTGTCCGCCGGGACCCGGCGGCGATACAGGTGCTGGAGCCGGAGGAGTTGGTTCGCTTTCAGCCCGTGGATATTTCCGTGAACGGTTGGAATCTTATCCCCTCCTGGCCGCGGCCGCTGGAGATCGCCGTCGGCGGCCACGCGGCTGCGGCGACGACTCCCCACCGAACGGCATGGCGAGTGACGGCTCCGCTTCGAGCTCCCAGCTCGCAAATCGCCCATCGAGATACGCTTGGCGGCCGGCCGCCGCGATCATCGCCGCGTTGTCGGTGCAGTACCCCGGACGCGGGATGGCAAGCTGGACGCCGAGCTGCTGGGCCCGCGCGGTCAACACGGCGCGGAGGCGGGAATTGGCGGAGACACCGCCGACAACCGCAAGCGCCGGGGTGTTGAATCGCTCAACAGCCTGGAACGCCTTCTCCACGAGCACGTCCACGATCGCTTCCTGGAAACCGGCCGCGATGTCTTCGGCTCGTGGCCGGACCGCCGCCTGATCGAGGTCGCGGAGGTAGTAGAGCAAGGCCGTCTTCAGTCCGCTAAAGCTGAAATCCAATGACCCGCTTTTCAGATAGGCGCGAGGGAACACGACGGCCCGCGGGTCGCCGGACCGGGCCAGGCGATCGATGGCAGGTCCGCCGGGATAAGGCAGGCCGAGCATTTTTGCCGCCTTGTCGAATGCTTCTCCTGCCGCGTCGTCCAGGGTCCTCCCGACCAATCGATGGGAACCTTGGTCGACCATGAGGAACAGGTGGGTATGTCCGCCCGACACGACCAGCACGATGCACGGCGTCGGGAGATGCGGGGATTCGAGCCATGCCGATGCGATATGGCCCTCGAGATGATTGACCGCAAGCAGCGGGAGGCCGCGTGCGTAGGCCAGCGCTTTTCCGAAACTGACCCCCACAAGCAACGCTCCCGCCAAGCCGGGACCGGAAGTCACGGCAACGCCGTCGAGGTCCGGCCAGCCGACGGGGGCGCGCCTCATGGCCTCCGACACAATGGCCTCGATGGTTTCGATGTGACGGCGTGCAGCCAGTTCGGGAACGACGCCGCCATACGGCTGATGGACGTCATGTTGCGATGAAAGGACGCTGGAGACGATCCTCCCCTCGCCGTTGATCACGGCCGCAGCGGTCTCATCACAGGAGGTTTCGATGCCGAGAATGACTGGAAACGACGACATGGAAGGCGTTGACCGTTCCGCGACCGTTCGATTGAACACTCGGTGATGCAATAAAAGCACAACGACCCTCGAGCGCGATCACCCGAGGGTCGTTGCAGGAAGTCATCTCGTTGGAGTAACTGGTCTGGCCTCTTTCGTAAACACCACGCGTGCGGCCGGCCTTTACACCCCGGCCATCGCCTCCGCTTCCACAAACGTCGGGGCGTTGTCTCGCAGCACGACCTTGATCTTCCGTGCGTCTTTGAATCGGCCTCGCAGCAGCTCTTCTGACAACGGATCGCCGATGTTCTTCTGGATCGTGCGCCGCATGGGCCTCGCGCCATAGAGCGGCTGGTACCCTTCCTGGATCAGCCACTGCTTGACGTCGTCGCCGACCTCCAGTTGGACGCCCCGCTCCAGCAACCGGGCGTTCAGCTCCTTGATCAGGATATCGGTGATACTGATCAGATGCTGCTTCTCGAGCGGGTGGAAGACGACGATTTCGTCGATCCGATTCAAGAACTCGGGACTGAACGAGCGGCGCAACTCGGCCAACACGTCGTCCTTGATGCGTCGATCCTGTTCGCTCTGCTCGGCTCGGTGGAACCCGAGCGAGACGCCCTTTTGGATCATCTTGGTCCCAAGGTTGCTGGTCATGATGATGACGGTATTTTTGAAATCGACTTTCCGGCCGAGGCTGTCCGTCAGGACGCCGTCATCCAGCACCTGCAACATGACGTTGAAGATGTCCGGGTGGGCCTTTTCGATCTCATCGAAGAGCACGACCGAATACGGCCGCCTCCGGACACGCTCCGTCAACTGACCGCCCTCCTCGTATCCGACGTAGCCCGGCGGTGCACCGAAGAGTCGCGAGCTCGTAAACTTCTCTTGATACTCCGACATGTCGATCCGGACGAGGGCTTCTTCCGTATTGAAGAGAAACTCGGCGAGCGCCCTCGCCAACTCGGTCTTCCCGACGCCCGTCGGCCCGAGGAAGATGAACGAACCGATCGGCTTCTTGGCATCCTTGAGCCCGGCACGCGACCGCCGAATCGCCCGGCACACCGCCGAAATCGCTTCCTCTTGCCCTACGATCCGCTTGTGGAGGAATTCCTCCATGTTGAGGAGCTTGTTCGACTCCTCCTCCTCGAGTTTGAACAGCGGGATCCCCGTCATCTTCGAAACGACATAGGCGACGTCTTCCTTCGTGATGACCGGGCGATTCTTCTCCTGATTCTTCTTCCACTCCCGCTTCGACTCTTCCAGGAGCTTCCTGAGCCGCTCTTCTTCTTCCCGATACTTCACCGCCTCCTCGAAGTTCTGAAGCGAAATGGCGACCTCTTTCTCGCGGGAGACCTTCTTCAGTTCCTGCTCCAAGGCCTTCAACTCGTTCGGGAGCGCATAGGTTTGCAACTTGGCGCGCGATCCGGTCTCGTCGATCAGATCGATAGCTTTGTCCGGCAGGAACCGGTCCGTGATGTAGCGATCGGAGAGCTTGACCGCTTCCACGATCGCTTCTTCGGTGATCTCCACCCCATGATGCTCTTCATAGCGATCGCGCAAGCCCTGAATGATCCGGACGGTCTCGTCGATGCTCGGCGGCTGGACGTAGATCGGCTGAAAGCGCCGCTTCAGTGCTCCATCCTTTTCGATGTGCTTCCGGTACTCATCCAATGTCGTGGCGCCGATGCACTGAATTTCTCCGCGGGAGAGCGCAGGCTTCAGCATGTTGGACGCGTCGATCGATCCTTCCGCCGCCCCGGCCCCGACGAGCGTGTGCAGCTCATCGATGAAGATGATGATGTTGCCCGCCTGAGCGATCTCCTTCATGACCACCTTGAGACGCTCTTCGAACTGGCCGCGATACTTCGTTCCGGCCACCAACGATCCGAGATCGAGGGCGATGACCCGGCGGGACAGCAGGTTGTCCGGCACTTCGGACTGCACGATCCGCTGGGCAAGTCCCTCGACGATCGCGGTTTTGCCGACCCCGGATTCCCCAATGAGCACGGGATTGTTCTTGGTCCGTCGGCTCAGGATCTGGAGCACACGTTCGATTTCGTCGGCGCGTCCGATGACCGGATCGAGCTGACCTTCTTGGGCCAGTTGGGTGAGATCGCGCCCGAACTCATCGAGCGCCGGGGTGTTGCTCTTCCGGTCCCGTTCGCGAGGAGCGGACTTTCGGAGGAACGTAACGGTAAGTTGCCGCGCGGTGAGCAGATTCGCCCCAAGGCTCCGGAGAATCTTGCCGCCGATCCCCTCTTCTTCGCGCAACAACCCCAGCAGCAGGTGCTCGCCGCCGATGTGGTTGTGCCCCAGCAGGCGGGCTTCCTCGACTCCGTATTCGATGACCTTCTTCACCCGGGGGCTGAATGGAATCTCTCCGAAGGTCATGGTGGTCCCTCCGCTCGGCAGGTTCCGCTCGATTTCGAGCCGGATCTGCTCGGTGGAGAGCCCCATCTTCTTGATGATCATGAGGGCGATGCCGTCCGTTTCACGGAGGATGGCCAAGACCAGATGTTCCGTGCCCAGATAGTCGTTCTGGTGGCGCTCTGCCTCTTCTCTCGCGAGGATGATGATCTTGCGGCCCTTATCCGTGAAGCGTTCGAACATCCTGCCTCCTCTGTGGATTCACGGGTGAGAGAAACGCGGCGGAAGCTCTCGAAAATGTTGCTGTAATTCTATCGACCGTGAAGGGGCGTGTCAAGGCCTGAGCAGCGCGCTGTCGCGGTCTTGTTGACGCATCACGACCTTCATTGACAACAATTCCGGGGTGCCGATAGAATCGCGCTTCCCCGCCATCCAGCCGTCATCTTCCGCGCATCGGGCGTGTTCGAGACAAAGGCCGCAATGAAAACGATCGGCATCCTCACGAAGCCAAAATTTCCCGACGTCAAACCGATCCTCAAAGACCTCGTCGCCTGGCTCCGGGAAGAGGGCAAAGAGGTGGTGCTCGACGGCAAGACCGCGTCGCTGATCGGCGAGAGCTCCGCGCTCCAGAAACCGCAGATGGCCGCGCAAGCCGACCTGCTCGTCGTCCTCGGCGGGGACGGGACCATGTTGAACGCCGCACGACTCGTCGAGGAGCGCGGAATCCCGATCCTCGGCGTCAACATGGGGGGGCTCGGATTTCTGACCGAGGTCAGCGTCGAGCAGTTGTACCCGACGCTCCTGAAAATCTTTGCCGGGCATCATCAGGTGGAAGAACGTCTCATGCTCCGCGCGCGGATCGACCGCCACGGGGAGCACGTGGCGCACGCCGCGGTCCTGAACGATGTCGTCGTGAGCAAGGGAACGCTCGCCCGCATGATTGAAATTCAAATTTCTGTCGACGGGCAGTTCGTGACGCGTCTTCGCGGAGACGGGCTGATCATCGGGACGCCCACCGGTTCAACCGCCTACTCACTGTCGGCCGGCGGTCCCATCATCAATCCTTCGGTACAGGCCTTGATCCTGACGCCGATCTGCCCGCACACGCTGGCGCATCGTCCGCTCGTCATCCCGAGCAACGTGGCGTTGCAAGTCGTGTTGACGGGAAAGGATGAAGGGGCGATGACGACGTTCGATGGGCAGGTCGGCGTCGCGATGGTACAGGGAGATACCGTGACGATTCAGGCCTCGGGGCACCGGACGAGACTCATCCGCTTCCCCGATCATACCTATTACGACGTGTTGAGGCGGAAACTTCGATGGGGCGACGGCGCCCTAGACTGAAACCGATTTCGCCCGATGCCGGCGGATCTGCTGAAGCATCTCCTGATTGGTCGCAAACTTGAACTCGCCGATGCAGCCCTGCGGCTCGGTGCACGCCTTTTCGGCCGCTTCCAACGCCCGCAGCTCATCCACGCCCACCGCCGTCACGTTTCGCTCCTCAAGCAGACGGCGCAAGCGATTCAGCACGCCCTGTACCGCCGTGCGGTCACGAGGAGTCTGCGTACCGAGGTATCGAGTCAGCACTTCGGCGCACCACTCGCCGTCCCGCTTGGCGATGCCAACCAGCCCCTCGCTCGCCTTCCGAGCCCATCCGGTGAGGAACACGCCTTCGACGACCTTTCCGGACGCCTCGTCGTACGCTTGAAACAGCGCGTCGTCGGGATCGTTGCCTGACGCTTTGGGATTCGTCACGAACACGCCGTTCTTATAAGGAAGGCCCACGGTCTCGTCGACGCGATCACCGACGGCGAACACCACGCTGTCGCAGGGAAACTCATAGTACTGCTTGAGCCCCACCGCAGCCGTATCCTGTCCCTTTGGTTCGAGCTTGGTTTCCTCGATCTCCAGGCCGCGCACCCGATTGTTCGCATCGGTCAAGACCCGCTTCGGCGATGCGAGGAACCGGAACCCCATCCGCGTCTGACTGGCTTTCGGTTCGCACTTCGTGAACTCCTCGGTCATCTCCTTGAAAATCTTGTCCGGATCCTGCCCGACCGCTTCGAGTCGCGGCCGGATACGCGCGAACTCTTCCTGCAGGGCGGCCTGATCAATGTTCGCACAGACGGCCCGAATCTCTTTCGGATTGTACTTTCGCTCGAGGGGACCGCGGCGGGCGATCGCGGTGACCTGCTCGACCTGCTTGTAGCGGATGAGCCAGTGCGCGATGTCCACCATGACGTCCCCGACGCCGATGACCGCCACACGGCGGCCCATGTCGAAGGGCCGCTCGCTGAAGCCCGGCAAGCGGTTGAAATGATAGACCACGTCTTTGGCATGATAGACGCCGAGCGCCGAGTCCCCCTCGACCCCGATCGTCTTCGTGCCCTGCGCGCCGGTCGCGAAAACGAGCGCGCTGGCCCCCAGGCTTCGCAACTCTTCAACGGTGAGGTCCCTGCCGTTTCCCACCGTTACATTCCCGAAGTAGTGCACGTTCGGACGCTCGAGGATTTCCCAGTAGGACTTGCGCAGGCCGCCGCGCAGCTTCAGCTTGCTCGGAAAGATTCCGTACTCGGCAAGACCGCCGAACTTGATATCACGATTGAGGATGATGACCTCGTGGCCGGCCTTCGACAACAGATTTGCGACCGACATGCCGGCCGGGCCCGCGCCGACGACGACGACCAAGTGCATGCGCTCTCCGCCACTGTTATTGGACCCGCTCATCATGTCCCTCGCCGTGCTCCTCTTGATTTCTTCTCCAACACACCGTGCAGACCACGCATTTACGCATTACTCCTCAAGAATTCGGCGAATTTAGCACAGGGGTAGGAACCTTGTCAAAACGCGGAAGAGTCGGTAAGGGCGATGTCGTGCGCAGTGTCAGACAACGACGCACGAGACCAGCTGGGGGAGGTTATCCGCCGGCCGACCCCACGGGACCACCCGGTTCCGTCATGCGCCATGGATCCAGCAAGGCAGCAAGGCGGTCTTCCGGCAGCACCTTCTCCGCGCGTGCAACTTCGCGCACTGTTCTACCGGTCCGGAACGCCTCCTTGGCGATTCGTGCGGCGGCATCATAGCCGATCTCCGGCGCGAGCGCCGTACACATGGCGAGACTTTGCTCGATCGATTGACGGCATCGCTCGGCGTCGGCCTTGAGGCCCTCGACGCATCGGCCGGCAAAGTTCTCCGAAGCCGTCGCAAGCAACTCGATCGATTGCAGGAGGTTGTAGGCCATCACCGGCAGCATGACGAGCAACTCGAAGTTACCCGACTGGCCACCGACCGTGATCGTCACATCGTTCCCGATCACCTGGGCGGCGACCATCGTCACCGACTCGGCGATCACCGGGTTCACCTTCCCGGGCATGATCGACGACCCGGGTTGGGTTTCCGGCAACAGCAATTCCCCCAACCCACAGCGAGGTCCGGACCCCAACCACCGGACATCGTTCGCGATCTTCATCAAGCTCACGGCGATCGTCCGAAGATCACCGCTCGCCTGGACCACGGAATCTTGCGCGGATTGCGCTTCGAAATGGTTGACCGCTTCCCGCAAGGGGCAGCCGACCTCTTGGGACACCACGGCGAGAACCCGTCGTGCAAACTCCGGATGCGCGTTCAAGCCGGTGCCCACCGCCGTACCACCCAACGCCACCTCGCTGAGCACGGCCTGCGCATGGCGCGCCCGTTCCACCCCCAACTCGATTTGGCGCGCATAGCCGCCGAACTCCTGCCCAAGCCGCACCGGCGTCGCATCCTGAAGATGCGTGCGGCCGATTTTCACGATGCCGTCGAACTCGCGCGCCTTCTGAAGCAAGGCGCCGTGTAATCGCCTGAGGGCGGGAATGAGCTTCCGCTCGATCAGGTCGACCGCCGCGACATGGATGGCGGTCGGAATGACGTCGTTGCTCGATTGCCCCAGGTTCACGTGGTCGTTGGGATGGACGACCTTGCTGCCACGGGCCCCGCCCAACAATTCCGCCGCACGGTTGGCGATGACTTCGTTCGTGTTCATGTTCGTGGACGTGCCCGACCCCGTCTGAAAAATATCGAGGGGGAACTCGCGATCCCACCGTCCGTCCATCACCTCCCGCGCCGCCGCCATCACCGCGTCGGCGAGCTTGGGATCGAGAAGGCTCAACTCTCCGTTCACCTTGGCCGCCGCCCATTTGATGAGCCCCATGGCGCGAAGGAACGCCCGTGGAAACCGGAGGTCGCTGATCGGAAAGTTCTGGATCGCCCGGGCCGTTTGGACGCCGTAATAGGCATCGGCCGGTACGGCCAGCTCACCCATCGTGTCGCGTTCCAGGCGCACCTGGTGCGTCGGGTTGTCCTTGCGGTCGAGTGGGCGGGCCGACGGGTCGTCAGGTTGGCTCATGTCCTGGAAGCTCCTTGAGGATGATGAGTCCGGCGCAAGGGGTGCCATCTTAGTCGATCTGATTTTCCCGCCGCAAGCCCATCAATGGATTTCAGCCAAGTGCATGGCCGCCCGCTCGGCAGCCTCGGCCCCTTCGTCGGAACGGCCGTAGCGCGCATGCAGAACCGCCTGTTTCAGGTCTTGGATGGCCTGCGCCAGATGCGGGTCTTCTTTCAGGTCGCGTTCAGCGAGATAAGCGTACCGCAACGCGACGGTCGCCTGCTCGGCAAGGCCGTTGGCATCCGCTTGAAGCCCTCGGCTGATCGCCTGGTTCGCATGCTGCAATGCTTCAGCGACATACGGCGGATCATGGAAGGCACAGGCAGCCGCGAGGACGAGCACACTGGAGGCCATCGCGACCCATGCTCGAAGACGGACATCGCGCATCGTGACGAATCTCCTCGCAGCCGTAGAGAACACCCGAGAAAAATAAAACAGATGAGACCGGGGCACCGAGCCGGCTTCATCGTGCCATGCCCCCGGCGAGCGAACAAGCCGTCTCAGCGCGGCAGCTCTTCATCTTCCCCGGCAGCGGTGTTCCGTCTCCCCGTCGGAGGGGCTGCCGATTGTCCGACCCGGACGAGGACCATGCTACAACCCGATGCTCGGCCGTGTACCTCTCTTGACTGGACAGTGCGGAAGGTTATCTCCGTGCAACAAGCGCGGCTTGTCCCCCGACCGACCGCGAGGTATCTTGAGCATACGGCAGTGACCCGGCTCTAGAGTCGGAGAAGGTGCTGAAAGGCTATAAAGGCCATAGAGGTGGAGACGACCCAGATGAGATCAGGTCCAAACCGGTCGTCAGCGGGGCGATGGGGCCGCACAGAGACCCGATGGGCGGCCATCGCGACCGTCTTCGCGCTGCTCGTGATCCTGCCCGGGTGCAATGAGGGGCCGACGCGCAGCATCGAGGCCACGGCTCCGCCGATCGCCCATGCCGCAAGCGCGAGCAATCCGGGAACGTTCCCTGCCAATGAGACCTTCATTTCGGTGGCGAAAGTCGCCCGCGCGTCCGTGGTCAACATCTCGTCTTCGCAAAAGCCGGCGAAGGAAAGCCGCGAGCGCTCCTTCAATCCGTTCTTCGACGACCCGTTCTTTCGGCGGTTCTTCGGAGAGGAATTCGAGCGGCGGTTCCCCGTGCCCCGTGAGCGCCGAGAGCAAGGGTTGGGGTCCGGCGTCATCGTGAGCCCCGACGGGCACATCCTCACGAACAATCACGTCGTCGAACAGGCGGACGAAATCCAAGTCCTGTTGCCCGATAAGCGGACCTTCAAAGCCAAGGTCATCGGCAGCGACCCCAAGACCGACGTCGCGGTCATCAAGATCGACGCGTCGAACCTGCCCGTGCTCCCGTGGGGCGATTCGAGTCAACTGCAGGTGGGCGAGATCGTGCTGGCCGTGGGGAACCCATTCGGGCTGAACCAGACGGTGACGATGGGGATCATCAGCGCGGTCGGACGCGCCAACATGGGCATCGTCGACTACGAGGACTTCATCCAAACCGATGCAGCCATCAATCCCGGGAACTCCGGCGGCGCCCTCGTGAACCTGAAGGGCGAGTTGGTCGGCATCAACACGGCGATCTTCAGCCGGACGGGCGGCAACATGGGCATCGGCTTCGCCATCCCGAGCAACATGGCGAGGAACGTGATGAACAGCCTCATCAAATATGGAAAGGTCGTTCGCGGCTGGCTGGGGGTATCCATCCAGGAGGTCAATCAGGATCTCGCCAAGGAGTTCGGCGCGCCCGATACGAACGGGGCGCTCGTCGCCGACGTCCTGGACGACAGTCCCGCGGCCAAGGCGAAGCTCCAACGAGGGGACATCATCACGGGCTATAACGGGATCAAGATCAACGACCCCGCTCACCTGCGGTCTTTGGTGGCGGATACGGCGCCGGAAACGACCGTGACGCTGACGATCTGGCGTGACAAGCAGTCACGCGAGATCAAGCTCACGGTGGGGGAGCTCCCCAAGGACCTCGCCAAGGCGTCGCGGGGCGGCGGTGAAGGACAGGGCGAGCACGCCCTGGCCGGTGTCACCGTCGAGCCGCTGAGCGATCGGCCCGGGAAGGGCGGCCGCAAGGATACCGGTGTCTCGGTCGTCGAGGTGCAACCGGACACACCGGCCGACCGCGCGGGCTTACGCCCGGGCGACATCATTCGTGAGATCGACCGCAAGCCGGTCCGCACGGTGCAGGATTTCGAGCGGCTGGTCTCACAGTTGAATCCCAAGAGCCGGGTCTTGCTGCTGATCACACGAGGAAACGCGACCGTCTTCTTGAGCATCAATCCTGAATCGTGAGGACCCTGGAGAGCTGAAGGGAACAAGGAGGTGAGGCTTATGGACACGATCGCTGCGCTCTTTAATCTGAACTGGATCGATGCCCTCGTCGTCGCGTTCTTGGCGATGAGCGCCGGCGCGCTGCTGGTCGGGATGTGGCGGCGCTTCACGCAGGGGCCGTCGGAATCGGCCGAGCCGCAGCTCGAGCGGCGGGTGGCATGACCGGCTCGGGGCGGGAGCCTCCCGCCCCGTCCTTTTCGCTCGCCCCGATGCACGTCTTCCGCTCCCCGGCATTCCCGCGATGGATCATTCTCCTATGGACCCGTTAGACCACCCACCTCCTATCGGGTCTCCAGCCTCAGGCATGCGCCGAGACGTCGTCGTCCTGCTGATCCTGCTCCTCCTGCTCGCGGCCGTCGTGTATGCCGCGCTCCGTGACGACTGGGGACATCCCCTGGGCGCGAGCTACACCGGCCCGGAAGTCCAGCCCCGCCCGGTTTCCGCCGGGGGGGAGCTCAGCGCCGACGAACGCGCGACGATCGACGTGTTCGAACAGGCGAGCCGATCGGTCGTGTTCATCGCCAATACCGCCGTCCGGCGGGGGCCGTGGTCGTTGAACCTCTTCGAGGTGCCCCAAGGCTCCGGCTCGGGCTTCATTTGGAACAAGCAGGGGCACGTCGTGACCAATTTCCACGTGATCTACGGCGCCGATGCGATCACCGTCACGCTGGCCGATCGGACCGAATACCGCGCTCGCGTCGTGGGCATCGACCCGGATCACGATCTGGCCGTGCTCCAAATCCGCGCGCCGGAGGACGCGCTGGTGCCGATCCGCATCGGCAGCTCCCGGGATCTACGAGTCGGCCAGAAAGTGCTGGCGATCGGGAACCCTTTCGGTCTGGATCACACGCTCACCACGGGGGTCGTCAGCGCCGTGGGACGCACCATCAAATCCATGACCAATCGAACGATCGACGGCGTGATTCAGACGGACGCGGCGATCAATCCGGGTAACTCCGGCGGCCCGCTGCTCGAAAGCTCCGGCCGCCTCATCGGGATCAACACGCAGATCATGAGCCCGAGCGGCGCCTTCGCCGGGATCGGATTTGCCGTGCCGGTCGACACGATCAATCGGGTGGTGCCGGACCTCATCAAATACGGGAAAGTCATCCGGCCCGGTCTCGGGTTGGCGCTCATACCGGACGAGGTGGCCGCACGGTTAGGAATCAAGGGACTCGTGGTCGCCCGCGTCATTCCCGGCGGCGCGGCGGAAGCGGCCGGCCTCCGCGGGCTTCGGGAAAGCCGGGCGGGCGCCGTGGCCCTTGGCGACGTCATCGTCGCAGTGGACGGGAAACCGATGAGGGAAGCCGACGACCTGTTCACCGCGTTGGACCATCATGCGATCGGCGACAAGGTCGTGGTGGAATTCCTGCGCGACGGTCGCCGCATGCAGGCGACCGTCACGCTGCAGGCGGTGGAATGAGCTACTGAATGGAGACGACGATGCGGCGTGCGTCCTCTTTCGCTTGCTGCGTCCAGGGGAACCGCACGGTGAGCAAACCATGTTTGCACACCGCCGTCGCCCGATTGGTGTCCAGACCCTCGGGCAAGGCGATGGCGCGATGGAACGCCCCATAGCGACGGGCCCAGGCATGTCCGTCGTCGTCCTTCCATTCGTCCTCGCCTTCGTACCGAATATGCAGGACCCCGTCGCGCACGGTTACGTCGAGGCGCTTGGGATCGAGCCCGGGCACATCGACGCGGACGAGGACGCCGTCCTCAGTCTCTTCCAGATCGGACCCGCCGCCCCATCCCCAGTCCCAGCGGAACGGCGACATCAAGAATCGGTCGAACAGCCGATTGATGTCGTCCCGCAAGGTCATCACTTCGCGCGTCTCCACTTGTTTGCGCTTCCACGGAACGATTTCTTTCAATTTGCTCATCAGCTCCATAGGACCTCGTTCACCTCCTTCTCAGACTCGGACACCACCCAGATACTCCGCGAGCCGCTGGAGCACCGGCTGGATGTCCCGTTCATTGAACAGCCCTTTTCGGATTCCGCGCTGCAGCAGGCTGACGGCTTCCCTGGCATGGAAGGCCGCCATCTCCTGGTCCGCCTGCCGCCTGCGCTCCGCAGCCTGCTCGAGGTTCCAGCGAATGTCATGGACGAGACGCTGGGCCTCGGCCTGCAAGGCAGCCCCCTTCGGCGATTCCCGGACGGCTTCCTTCAGCCAATCCTCCACCTGCCAGATCCACTCGGCCGGCGGTGGCGGGAGATGTCCTCGGGGTGAGAGAGATGCCGCAGAGAGGGAGCCCATGACCAGCAGAATCGACATGGTGACGAGCGCGGCGATTCTCATCACGGTCCTCCTCGCAGCTGCCGGCGGCCTCCACGAGCCCGCCGGGATGGTTAGGGTCAGGCAATCGGGATCCGACGAGATTTCGCCTCCTCTTTCTTGGGAAACGTGATCGTCAACATCCCATTCTTGCAGGAAGCGGTGGACCGGCTGGGGTCCACATAGTGAGGCAATTCGAACGAGCAGGAGAACGGCCCGTCTTTGACCTCGTTCACATGCCAGGTCAGGCCGTCACAGTTCCGCTTCCGTTCGCCTCGGATCATCAACGTCTGGTCCTCGATCATCACGTGCATGGCCGCCGGCTCGACCCCCGGTACGGAGACCTGCACGGTGAAATGCTCCCCGTCCTCGTACACATCGCACTCCGGACACCATGCGGTGGACCACGTGTCGACGGCACGAACCGCCTCATCCAGCAGCCGGTCGACCTGGGCATCGAACGGCTCCCGGATCAGGGCCGGCATGTCGGCAGACAATGCCATCGCGCTCACCTCCTTTCCATCGACTGTGGGGCCTTTCTCGAAGACCGCGGGAGACCCGAGCGGCGAGGGATGGCTGGAACGCGGCTGCCATCCCGGATAGCCGGTCATCCCGGTCCACCCGGCACAGCGAGCAAGGCTGGCTATCACCACGACTCTGGCGCGCGATCGACAGCGGAGCCGGAAACCGGCTCACGCCGCCCGTCGGAGAGAGGCCGCCCCAGTCCCCTCGCTCTGGGACGTGGACACGGTGGTGGATTGTGCGGCAAGCGTCCAGCCGCCGATCCCAAGTACGGCCGCCATGCCGAGACAGGCCAACGTCGCGTCGATGATCGAGCTGACCACATCCATCATCGTGCTCACCTCCTTCCAGTCCAGTTGGTCCGTTAATCCGTTTGGCCGTTACTTGGGCGAACGGACAAAACTGATTTAACGGACTCAACGGACCTAACGTCTCAGGCAACCTTCACCTCGATGGCCTTGGGTTTGGCCTTCTCGGATTTCGGAACGTGGATCTGCAAGACCCCGTCCTTGAACTCCGCCGACACCTTCGATTCGTCGATCGAGTCGGGCATCGTGAAGCTCCGCATGAAACGACCATAGGAGCGCTCGACTCGATGGTACCGACGGCCTTTCTCTTCCTTTTCGTATTTCCGCTCTCCTTGCAGGGTCAGCACCCCGTCCTGCAGGGTGATTTTCACGTCGTCCTTTTTCAGACCCGGCAATTCGGCATGAATCACATACTCGGCGTCGGTCTCGGTAATGTCCACGTCCGGAGACCAGTCGGCGACGGTGAGCATCTCCTTCCCGTTCTGCCGACCCCCGAGAGACCGACCGAACAAGCGATTCAGCCGCTCCGACATTTCTTCCAGTTCACGGACAGGATCCCATTTCACCAGATTCATCGTCTCACCTCCTTCCCTCGTTCTCACATCAGGTTCCAACCCGTCAGTATGAACTCACTATCCGTGCCAACAGCTAACCGCACCCCGCCGCAAGGTCAAGAGGAGCGCCCGTCGGCCGGCTGGCAGCGCACCTCTTGACTTTTTTACAGGCGACATTACACAAGCGACCGACAAGCATGGGCGCGCGAGGCCGCGCCTCCCGGGTTCAACCCCTAACGAAAGGAGGGACATATGAGGAACGTCATGAGTGTCCTGTGCGCACTGTCCCTGCTCGTTGGCGGGACGGTGTGGATGCCGATGACGTCGGACGCCGCACCCTGGATTTCGGGCGCCGAAACCTATGCCGCGGGCTGGGTGAAAGACATCGAACAGGAGCTGTTCAAGAAGGAATACCAGACGGTCTTCCTCAACGATCCGCGAGCGCCGCAAGCGTCGGTCCTGTGGCTCCTCAACCGGGCCGCCATGGCGCATGAATCGGGCAACGACGCGTTGGCGTCGGATTTCCTGGGACAGGCGATTCGGGTGCTCGAGGAAGGCGTAAAGAAGAACTACTACACGGACGCTGATGTGCAGCCGATCATCAACTCGATCATGAAACGCGTCCCGACAGCGATGCGCAACACCTGACGGTCGAGAGCGAGGTGAGGCGAATGCTTGCAGTCACATTACTCATCGGCTTGATGGTCTTCACCTGGGCCGCCGCCGTCTGGGCCACCTTCAACGAGGAGACGGACGAGCACGGCGCCGGGTCGGGCGCGTCGAGCCAGAGCTGGAAAGGGTTGAAAGCCGCATGATGATCCGGGCGCGGCCGGCGCCGCGCCCTTTACCCACCCCGTTCCTTCGCGACGTGAACGAGGAACCATGCTCGAAGTCCTGGCATTGGGCGTCATGTTTGCCGCGATGGCCATCGTCGCCCTCGTCCTCTGGCGATTCATCGCGCTGTTCGAATAACGAAGCGCAGAGCGTGCGGCAGCCGGGCCGGCAGCAGCGGGGAGGAACCGATCACCGTTCTTCGATGGGAATGTAAGGCCGGTCGTGCTCGCCCGCATAGATCTGTTCCGGCCGGTAGAGCTTGTTTTCCTTCAATTGCTCGAACCAGTGGGCCAGCCAGCCTGACACCCGGGCCATCGCAAAGATCGGCGTGAAGAACTCGACCTCGATCCCCATCTTGTCGTAGAGGATCCCCGAGTAGAAATCGACGTTGGGATAGACCTTCTTGTCGGCCAGCAGCTCGGCGGCCGCACGCTCCACTTCCAGCGCCACGTCATAGAGCGGGGAGCTCCCGCACTCCTTGAACAATCGTTCGCAGAGACGCTGGAGGATCGTCGCTCGCGGATCCTTGACCTTGTAGACGCGATGGCCGAAGCCCATGATCTTTTCCTTGGCCCGGATCTTCTGCTCGACATAGGCGCGCGCCCGATCCGGCGTCCCGATCTGCTTCAGCATCTCCACCACTTCCTCGTTCGCGCCCCCGTGCAAAGGCCCCTTGAGCGCACCGATCGACGAGGCCACCACCGTGTACGGGTCCGCGAGCGTGGACGCCGTGACCAGCCCGGTAAAGGTGGAGGCATTCATCGTGTGCTCGGCATGGAGGATCAAGCAGACGTCGAGCGTCTCGACCCAGATCTTGGGGGGGATCTTTTCGGTCAACATGTAGAGAAAGTTTTCCGCGAAGCCGAGGTCATCGCGCGGCGGAATGGCGTCGTCGCCCTTCCGCAGCCGGGCATAGGCGGCGATGATGGAGGGCAATTTCGCAATCAGGCGGACCGCCGACCAGTAGTTGTTGTCGACGTCCTTCACGTTCCGGCCGGGATAGAACATGCCGAGCGCCGCGACCGCCGCTTGCAACGCGTCCATGGGATGCCCGTGTTCGGGAAGGCATTTGATCAGATCGATGATCCGATACTTGACGCGACGATGGTAGGTGATGTCGTTGATGAACGCGACGAGCTGCGCGTGCGTGGGGAGGCGACCGAACAGGAGCAGATAGCACACCTCCAGGAATGAAGACTTGGCGGACAGCTCCTCGATACGAATCCCACGGTACTCAAGGACCCCCCGCTGGCCGTCGACGTCGCTGACACCCGACATGGCCGCCGGCACACCGGCCAGCCCCGGCATGAAATCGTGTGGCATGGCGCTCCTGCTCGAATCCATACTATGGGGCGGACGGCGTTCGGTCAAGGCGGGCAGTTGCGAAGCCGGACGTGCTTGGGCATACTACGGTCCTCGTCCCCACGATCATGCCGCGCATCGTCTCGTTCATGCTGGTTCTCGGCGGGGCCGTTCTGCTCGCGGGCTTGATGCTGCCTCGCTCCCAGGATCGGCCTGGCTTCGCACCGGAGGCGGGACCGAGCCTGCTGCCCGGCAACGCGGTCGTTGGAAGGAGCGCGCTCAGCCACGGGGGCCCGGGAACGCCTCCCAAGGAGCGTCGGTCCCTCTTCCGTGTCGGCCAAGAAGTCGAGCTCGCCGGCGACGAGGGGAACGGCGCCGTCGTGCTCGTCGACTCGGCGCCCTTCTTGCCGAACGGAGAGCGGGCGGTGAAAATCGTCGTACCGCCGGGCACGGTGGGACTGATTCGTGCCGTGGAGCAGGTCGGTGAGGAACCCGCGCAGAGGCGCCCGTACTACCAGGTCGCCTTGAAGGATGGGCGGGTCGGATGGCTTCCGGAAGCGTCACTCCGCAGACGGCACTGACGCCATACGGCGAGGGTAGCGGCGGATATGGGGAACCCCGGGGCACTCACCAGGCGGCTCGCCGTGGCGACGCTCCTCGTCTCGGCGATGCTCTGGCAGCCGACCCACGCCGCCGATGAAGTGCTGTTCGCCGTCGTCACGAAGATCTCCAAAGACAAGCGGACGGTCACGGCCCAAGCGATCGCGGGCGGGACGGTGGCGGAAGTCACGCTGATCCCGACGGACACGATCATGGACAATCCGATCTGGAGAAAACTCGAAGTCTGCCACTCGCTGAAGGCCGACGCGGTCAAGGTCCCGGAGGGCTACCAAATCACCTCGATCCGGATGTTGGACGCCGGGATGTTGCCGATGTCCTTGCAAGGAATCGCGGGAGACTGTCTGTTGCGCAAGGCCCTGGAGTTTGCGCCCTTGGTGGACTAAGGAAGGACAGTGATGAGTGTTGAGTGATGAATGATGAATGAAAAAACTCGATCATCCCCTATTCATCGCTCAGCACTCATCACTCAGCATTCGTTTTACCGGCACTCCAAACACGTGGTGGGTTCAGGGTCCGCCTGCGCCTCTTCGGCAGTCAGCGGAAAGTGTTGCTCGCAGGTCTGGCAGATCCGAATCTCAAAATAGGCGACGCCCTTGTCATCGATCTCCGTCGGCAGCAGCAACTCGCCCGGATCGTACCCGATCGCGACGTCGTCGGGGAACTTCACGACGGCCAGCCGCTCGTTGAAGAGCTGGAAGGCGGCTTCCTGCCCGTGGCGTTCGGGAATGTGCCCCAGAACGAACACCGGCTGCCCCTTGCGCTTCGTCCGGAGCTGTTTCAGCGTACGTGCCTTCGCCGTCGCACAGGCAAACTCGCCCGTAGAGCTGGTACCGGCGGTCAACATGGTGCTCGCCCCAATGTCCTCATGCCAAGCATTACTAACACGCTGAAAAAATCGGCGTCAAGGCAAGGTCCTTCGGCACGGAGTCACTATGGCAACCATCAAGATCTACCAGAAGCCGACCTGCAGCACGTGTCGGCAAACGCTTCGTCTGATCGAGGAGAGCGGACAACCGTTCGAGGCCGTCAACTATTACGACACGCCGTTCACCAAGACCAAGCTCAAGAAGGTGCTCGAGAAGGCCGGCTTGCGCCCGCGGGACGCGCTTCGAACCAAAGAGGACATCTACAAGACCCTGGGATTGGCGAAGAAGGAGCTCAGCGACGATCAGCTCCTCGATCTGATGATCGCACACCCGGACTTGATCCAGCGCCCGCTCGTCGAGAAGGGCGAGAAGGCGGTCCTCGCACGGCCCGCCGAAACCGTCAAAGGGCTTCTCTGAACGGCTTCTCTAAACGGGAACGTCCGCGCGGGATGGTCTTGACCGGGCGCCCGCGGGATAGGTTCAGCGGCGCTCCGTCATCACCACTTTGCCCGTTCGCCGGTCGATGGCGACCGCCACCGCCCCTTCAAGGACCTTGAGCAGTACGTCTCCGGCCAGCTTCCGCCGCCACCCCTGTAAAATCGGCAGATCGAGCGCCCGGGCCCGCTCTTTGGCATCGACCAACGCCTGCAGATCGGAGGCGCTCGCGAGCAGGCTGGGAGCGATCTCCTCTTCCAGCGCCACGGCTTTCAAGACCGCCTGCAGCAGATCGACCTGCCCCGCGGCTTCCGGCTCCGGCCGGCGTGCTTTGGGAACCTCGGGCCATTCATGCTCGGGAACGTGGAGACCCAGCCGGATCGCCGCGAGCAACGCCTCACCGTTGCGCTCGACCTCCGAGGGGTGGAGGCCGCGCGTCGCCCTCAAGGCCGACACCGTCGTCGGCGCCTGTCTGGCCAGCTCCAGCAACACCTCGTCGCGAATGATGCGTCCCCGCGGCACGTTTCGGCGCCTGGCCTCCTCTTCCCGCCAGGCCACGAGCTCGCGCAATACGGCCGCAGCCCGCGGCTTCAGACCTTCCCAGCCGCGGATCCGTTGGTAGCGGTGGCGCGGCTCTCGCGCCTGGGTCAGCTTGCTCCCCAACCGATCGAACTCTTCCTGGACCCATTCGGCCCGCCCCAACGCATGCAGCCGCTTGCGGAGATGTTCATGGACCGGCAGCAGATACTGTACATCCTCGAGGGCGTACGCAATCTGTTCCTGACTCAAGGGCCGGAGGCTCCAGTTCGTGAACGTGTGGGCCTTGGCCAGTTTGACGCCCACCACGCGCTGCACGAGCTGCCCGTACGCGACCTGGGTCCCGTATCCGACCATCGCCGCCGCCACTTGCGTATCGAAGATCCGTCGGGGGATCGACCCCGTATGGGTGAAGAACAATTCGAGATCCTGACGGCCGGCGTGGAAGACTTTCTCGATGCGAGCGTCCGCCAGAATGTCGGCGAGCGGCTCCAAGGAGCCGACGGCAGGAAAATCGATCACCGCGGAAAGCGACCCCGCGGAGACCTGGATGAGTTCCAGCTTGGGGACGAAGCTGTCCTCCCCCACGAACTCGGTATCGAGCGCCACCCGGTCGTGCTCTTTGAGGCGTTCGGCGAGGTCTCGGAAGCCCTGCGTGTCCTCGATGTATGCCGGGGGGGCATGCTTGCGCACAGAGGCTCTACTCCGAAGGTGAGTATGCGCCGGGATTGACCGGGGGCTCGGTATTGCTCAGGCTCAGATGTTCCTTGAGAAACTGATAGGCTTCGATGATGCGCCGCAGCTCCGGCTCGGAGCTCCGGTCCCCGCTTCGGGCATCCGGATGGAGCTGCTTGGCGCGCTCCCGAAAGGCCCGCGTGACCACCGCCAATGAGCTGCCGTATTCGAGACCGAGCGCGGCAAAGGCATCGGTCGCATTGGTAATGTCCCCCCGAGCCCCGGGCAGGTCGCCCCAGCCGCCGCCGGCGGCCGCCTTGAAGAAGTCCGCCATGTTGATCCGGCGGCGTCGGCGGCGCGGGCGCTGTCGCACCTCACTGTCGAACTCCTCGAAGCGGTCTTCCATGAACTCCAACCGCGAGTCCAAGCGTTGGGCCGTCGCCAGATCCGCCACGTGGGCGAGCTCCTCTTCGATCAGCGTCAATGAGCGGTCGATCTCCGCCAAGCCCTCTTCGATGCGAAAGTAACTGTCCACGCGATCTTCCATCATCGAGTCCATCGCGACGTCCAGACAGTCCTCGGTTCGCGCCCGAAGCTCCACGATCCGTTTCCGCATCCCTGCCTGGAACTTGGCGTAGGCTTTGGCGTTGAAGGGCATGATCGGGCTGGTCCTTCCAAACCAGTTCCAGCGCGGCATTTTAGCACAACCGGGCGCCGCCGACAGTAGCCGGAACCCGCAACCCCCTGTCGTTGTCGCGTCCACTCCCCTATGGTAGGCTCGCCGGTGAGGGTGCCCCAACAGACTCGGCCGGGGCCGAGACAGGCAGGGACCGGTCGATCCATTGAAATAACCTCAGCGATGACAGGGACGATGGCGCACGACGCCGCGCACGACGATGCTAGGGGTGGAGCAACACTGTGGAGCAACACGAAGGAGGCGACATGCGGCGAGCAGCATGGTGGTCGATATCCGGGTCCATTCTCTTGGCAGCCTCGGCCTACGCCGCGGACCCATCTGGGTATGGGCAGCCCGGTGGCGAGTTCGATATCAAGATTCCACGCGTCCCCTCGTCGGAGCTGGCGGCCGCGAAGACCTTGAAACCTCCCTTTCAGCCCACCCCGGAGATCCTTGCCGAGGGAAAGGCGATTTTCCTCGGGCGCGGGACCTGCTTTCAGTGTCATGGCCCGGAAGGGAAAGGCGACGGCGGCGCGGCCAAAGTGCTCCCGATCCAGCCGCGAAACTTCACCAATCCGAATTTCAAGAAATATCGAACCCCGGGCGAGCTCATGTGGGTGCTCAAGAACGGAAGCTTGGGACAGTCCGGCAGAGTGCCGGGTACCGGGATGCTGCCGATCGTCGGGCAGTTCTTGAGCGAGGAAGACGGCTGGAAGGTGCTGCTCTACGAGTTGAGCCTGGGAGATTCGGCGGGCGGAACGTCGGCCGGCGGGAACGGAATGAAATGAGGACGGAGTCTTGAGCGCCTCGGGCGCCTCAGTGACTCACCTCTCCCGTGGCGTCGTTTCGCGTGCGGCGGGCAACCCCGGTCTTCCAAGCTGCCCGCGCCACCGCGGCGGCGACGGTCGGCACGACCTGGACGTCGAACAGGCTCGGCACGATATAGTCCTCGCTCAGCGTGGCGCGGGGAATGAGATCGGCGATGGCTTCGGCAGCGGCGAGTTTCATGGCCTCGTTGATTTCACGGGCCTCCACGTCCAGCGCGCCGCGGAACATGCCGGGGAAGGCCAGCGCGTTGTTGATCTGGTTGGGATAGTCGGACCGGCCCGTGGCAAAGATCCGGGCATGGGCGAGCCCTTGGGCGGGAGGAATCTCAGGATCGGGGTTGGCCATCGCGAAGACGATCCGATCGGGAGCCATCAGGTCGAGATCCGCCGGCGTCAGCACGTTCCCGACCGAGAGCCCGATGAACACGTCCGCGCCCCTGAGCGCGTCCTGTAGCGTCCCTTTCGGCCTTTCGTGCTCGATGCAGGAGCCCAGGCGGTCTCGGCAGGTCCGCAGCCGGTCGGGCTCGCCGGAAAGCACGATGCCTTGGCGGCTCACCCCGACCAGTTGGGAGACGCCGGCCGCCAGGAGGATTTGACAACAGGTCAGCCCGGCGGCTCCAAGACCGTTGACGACGACCCGGACGCTCTCGATCCGTTTCTCGACCACCTTCAACGCATTCCTGAGCGCGGCGAGAATCACGACCGCGGTGCCGTGCTGGTCGTCGTGCATCACGGGAACATCCAGGCTCGCTTTGAGACGGTCTTCGATCTCGAAGCAGCGGGGCGCGCTGATGTCCTCGAGGTTGATCCCCCCGAAGCTCGGGGCAATCCCTTGAACGATACGGACGATCTCGTCCGTGTCCTGAGTGGCCAGACAAATCGGCCAGGCGTCGATGCCCGCGAGCTCCTTGAACAGCATCGCCTTGCCTTCCATCACGGGCAGCGCCGCATAGGGCCCGAGGTTCCCCAGCCCCAACACCGCCGATCCATCCGTCACGATCGCCACGCTGTTTCCTTTGGTGGTGAAGACCGACGCCTTGTGGCGATCCTTGGCGATGGCCTCGGCCACCCGGCCGACGCCGGGTGTGTAGACCATCGACAGGACGTTTCTCGTTTTCAACGGCAGCTTGCTCTCGACTCGAATCTTGCCGCCCATGTGCAGGAGAAAGATGCGGTCGGAGACGGAGACGACCGTGACGTCGTCGAGTGCGTTCAGCCGGGCCACGACCCGGGCGCCGTGCTCTTCGCTCTGCACGTCGAAGGTCACATCCCGGACCATCGTGTCCGGCGAGGCCGAGACGATGTCGACGGCTCCGAGGTTGGCGCCCTCTTCCGCCAATGCCGTCGCCACGCGAGCAAACATGCCGGGCCGATTGGCCAGTTGCAGCCTGACGGTCAAGCGATAGTTCGAGAAGGTCGGATCTTCGGACATAGCCCGGGCCACCTTTGACGACTCAAGCGTACCATACTGCCGGCCGCCCGACCCATTCCGACCTATGGGTCGAAGACCGACGCCGGGGCCGGCCGCCCAAGCCCTCGGTCGCGCCACGGCTCAATTGACATCACCCCGGGGTTTCATTAGGGTACCGTCCCACCGGGAATGTCGCCGCTCACGTCCATCCACCGCCCGACGGCCCGCCCCGCCCCCGGTACGCGGCGGGCCGTTCGTATAAGGAGAAGAGGAGGCGCTTGCTCATGATGATCCGCTCGCTCGCCCTGGTGCTGTCCTTCGTGGTGCTCACCGTCTTCAGCACGACCTTCGCGCAAGAGCCGGCTCCAACGCCGGCGCCCATGACGCCGCCTGCCGCGGCGCCCGCTCAGCCGGCCGAGCCCCCAGCGGCGGAGCAGGCGGAGAAGAAGGAAGAGAAGAAGTCCCCCAGTAAAAAGAAGAAGAAGGCGCACAAGAAACGGAAACAAGCCCGCAAGCCCTAACGGCCCTGCCTCGAACGGCCCGCGTGCTCGCCGAGCACGCGGGCCTCGTCTCGGCTGCCGTTGACCGCTCTTCGCCCACGATGGTAGGGTGGGTCGATGAGCGACGCATCCGCCCGCCGCCCCAATCGCCTGCTCCACGAAACGAGCCCGTACCTGCTCCAACACGCGTACAACCCCGTCGATTGGTATCCCTGGGGCCCCGAAGCGCTCCAGCGTGCGCGCGAGCTGAACAAGCCGATCCTGCTGTCGATCGGCTATTCGGCCTGCCACTGGTGCCACGTCATGGAGCGGGAGTCGTTCGAGGATGACCGGATCGCCGCGCTGATGAACGAGCACTTCGTCTGCATCAAGGTCGACCGCGAAGAGCGGCCCGACCTCGACGAGATCTACATGCAGGCGACGCTCGCGATGAACCAGGGCCAGGGGGGATGGCCGATGACGGTGTTCCTCACGCCCGAGCAGGAGCCGATTTTTGCAGGGACCTACTTCCCGCCCACCGATCGTTGGGGACGACCCGGCTTTGCCACCGTTCTGACCAAGATCGCCGAGTACTGGCGCCAAGACCCCGCTGACCTGCGCCGCCAAGCCGCCGACCTGACGGAACGACTGCGGCGAGAGATGCGGGTCGCGAACCCGACGGCCGTCGGTGAAGCCGAGCTCGACGCCGCGGTCGTGCAATATGCCGACGAGTTCGATGCGCAGCACGGGGGGTTCGGGCACGCCCCGAAGTTCCCGCCCGCTACCGGGCTCTCGTTCCTGCTCCGCCGGCACGCTCGCACCGGCGACCCGCAGGTGCTTACGATGGTCCGGCGCACGCTGGACGCCATGGCGGCGGGCGGGATGTACGACCACGTCGGGGGCGGCTTTGCGCGGTATTCGACGGATGAGCGGTGGCTCGTCCCGCATTTCGAGAAGATGCTGTACGACAACGCGCTACTCGCGAAAACCTACCTCGAGGCGTACCAGGTGACGGGCGACGACGCCTACCGGCGCGTCGCGACCGAGACGCTGGACTACATCATGCGCGAGATGACGTCGCCGGACGGCGGCTTCTATTCCGCGACCGATGCGGACTCCGAGGGCGTCGAGGGCAAGTTCTTCGTATGGACCCCTGAGGAGATCCGTGCCGCCGTGGGGAACGACGAGAACGCCCGGCGCTTCTGCGCCTATTACGACATTACGCCCCAGGGCAATTGGGAGCACAAGAGCATTCCGAACACGCCACGACCGTTGGAGGACGTGGCGCGGACCCTGGGGATCACCGCTCAGGACCTGCGGGAGACGATCGAGCGCGTGAAGCCGCAGGTCTATGCCGCGCGCCGCCGCCGCGTGCCGCCGGGCCTCGACGACAAGGTGCTGACGGCGTGGAACGGCATGATGATCAGTGCGATGGCGGAGGCGTCGCGGATCCTTCACGACGGCCGCTACCTGGCGGCCGGGGAGGAAGCCGCGGAGTTCCTGCTTCGTACGATGGCACGTCCGGACGGCGGCCTGTACCGGACCTATCGGGCCGGGAAGGCGCATGTGAGCGCCTGCCTGGAAGACTATGCGTTCCTGGCCGAAGGATTGATCGATCTGTACGAAGCCGGCGCTCATGAGGGGTATCTCGATGAAGCGGTACGGCTGGCGGAGCGCATGCTCGCCGACTTTGCCGATCACGAGCACGGCGGATTCTATACGACGGCCAAGGACCATGAAGCGTTGATCGTACGCAGCCGGGAAGGCCCGGACGGGGCGACGCCCAGTGGCAACGCCGTGGCCGCGATGGCGCTGGCTCGGCTGTCCTTCCACTTCGCCCGGGAAGATTTTCGCACCGCCGCCTCGCAGGCGATCAGGGCGTACGGCCGCCAGATCGCCCGTTACCCCCGGGCGTTCGCGAAGAGCCTCTGCGTCGTGGATCTGCTCCTGCACGGGCCCGTGGAGCTCGCCGTGATCGGAACGCCCGGCGACGCCGGATACGACGCCTTGCGGGTCGAAATCGGGCGCCGGTTCCTCCCGAACCGCATCCTCGCGCACCACGATCCTCAGGGCCCCCCTGCGCGACATCCATTGACACGGGGCAAGGGACTCGTCGACGGGAAGGCCGCCCTGTACGTCTGTCGCGACTTTGCCTGCCAGAGCCCGATCACGGATCCCGCGCAGGTGGGGACCGCGCTCGCCGGCGACCCGACGACGTCGCCGACCCGCGCCCCGGCGGCCAAGACGCTCGCGGTCCAAGGGCGGCCCGGCCATGCAACGCCTGAAGGCACCGCCCGGTTTGCCTCGCGGACGATGGCTCGTCCCGACAGCGCTCCGGATGCCGCGCGCGGCTTTACCGCTCTCGGCCGGACCCGCCTGACCGTCAGCCGCCTGGGCTTCGGGGGGTATCGGACGGGAACCGAGGAGCCCGAGCATCGCCAGGCCTTGGTGGAGGCGCTGCGCCGGGGCTGCAACCTCATCGACACCTCCACCAACTATATGGACGGCGACAGCGAGCGGCTGGTCGGGAGCGTGCTGAGCGAGCTGATCGACAAGAACGAAGTCGCACGCGACGAGATCGTGGTCGTCTCGAAGGTCGGCTACGTCCAGGGTGAGAACCTCGCCCGCGCCCAGGCCCGCGAGAAAGCCGGACGGCCGTACCCGGACATGGTGAAGTACGCCGAGGGCCTGTGGCACTGCCTCCATCCGGAGTTTCTCGCCGACCAGCTCGCGAGGTCGCTGGACCGGCTGGGCCTGCGCGCGCTCGATGTGTTGCTCCTGCACAATGTCGAATACGTGCTCTCCGACGCCCGGCATCGAGGACGAACCGATCTGGCCGCCGTCCGGAAGGACTTCTACCGGCGGCTCGAGGCCGCGTTTGCCTATTTGGAGCAGCAGGTCGCGGCCGGGCTCATCCGCTACTACGGGGTCTCCTCGAACACCTGCACGGCGGAGGCCTCGAATCCGGAAGCGACCTCCTTATCCGGCATGCTGGAGGCCGCGCGGCGGGCCGGAGGCGACGAGCACCATTTCGCGGTCCTCGAGCTCCCGCTCAACCTGCTCGAGTCGGGCGCCGTGCTCACTGCGAATACGGGTCCCGACGCCAGCCGAACCGTGCTCGAGCTGGCGGAGTCCGAGCACGTCGCCGTGCTCGTCAACCGGCCGCTCAACGCGATTCCGCGCGGCGGCCCGATGATCCGGCTCGCCGCGCTTCCCGTCGAGCCCCGGCAGGTCGTCTTCGAGGCGCAACAGGAAAAGGTGGCGGCCCTGGAATCCGAGTATCGACGGGAGCTTGCCCCCCGCGTTCAAACGGGCGGGCAAGGGACGCCGGCGGAGGAGTACTTCACGTGGGCGGTCGAGCTCGCCAAGATCCGCCCGCAGGTCCAGAGCCTGGAGCACTGGGAGCACGTGGAGTCCCAGATGATCGCGCCGCACTTGCACCAGGTCTTGCGGGCGCTGAGCCAGCACTTTACCGGTGACGTGGCGGAGCGATGGGAGCAGTGGCGGGACCGCTATCTGCCCGAGCTGATCCTGCTGCTGAAGGAGCTCAAGCGCGAGGCGACGCTCAAGAGCCTGGACAAGACGCGGCGGATTTCCGAGATCCTCGATCCCCTGCTGCCCGAGTCCCGGCGCCGGGAACCGCTCTCACGAAAAGCGCTGTGGGTCGTCGCCAGCACGCCCGGCGTGACGAGCGTCCTGAACGGGATGCGGACGCCGGCCTACGTGGCCGATTCGACGAGCATCCTCTCCTGGCCGCCCCTCCCCGCCGTACGCCCGATCTACGAGGCACTGCGAACACACGCGTGAGCGTTGGATGACCGGCCAACCGACGCCGTGTCCCCGGCCCCTCCCTTCGACCGATCGAGAAGAGCTGCATCACCGCTAACCCCCGTTCACATTCTGACGCTACTCTTGCGGAATCGCACAGCCTGCACAGTGCGTCCGCACTCATGTTCGTGTTCCGTGCGTCGCCCCGCCCGCCTTTTTCGCCCCAGTGATGCCGCAGCTCCAATGGCATCACCCTTGCTGCGGTCCGCCCGCGATCTGAACGATCACATTCGTCATGTCGGGACCGCGTGCACGGATTCGCTCACAACACGACCAACTGTTTCCTGGCCTGTGAATGCGGGCAGATCGTTGCACGGGTCACGAGCGCCGGCGTCGCAGTGACGTGCGATCGATGCCGGCGGGTCGTGCTCGTTCCCTTTGAATCCATGCCGGAACCAGAGGAATCGGCCCTAGAGGACCGTTCCGCAGAAAGGAGGCCCGAAGACTTCAGGAAGCAATAGGAGAGGACCTCGCGTCCCAGAAGCCACCTTCACCACATTCAACTCCAAGGAGGTTTGTATGGGATGGCGATGGTTCGTCGCAGCGTTCCTCGTGTGCCTACTGTCCGCTGCCACGGTCGTGGCTGAAACGCTGGAAGAACGAGTGAAACGACTCGAACAAGCGTTGGAAGCCTTCAAGAAAGAAGAGGCGCACGAGCGGGAGATCCAAGGACAAGCGCCGGCGACTCAACCCGGCGAAGCACCCAACGTGCAGCAACTCGGTGCCCAGGGGCAAGGGGCGGAGCGCAAGTACGGCTCGATCATGCAAGGATCGGGCAAATTGATCTATGCCAGGCCGTTCGTCAGCAATCCCAAGGCGGTGGTCGGCGGTTATACCGATGTGGAATACATCAACAGAGCCAGGCAGGGTACGCCGAGCTCGATCGACGTGCACCGCTTCGTGCCGTTCATCTACGGGGACATCAGTGAGCACGTCAAGTTCGCATCGGAAATCGAGATCGAGCACGGGATCCGGGAAGGCACCGAGACGGAAGTCAGTCTCGAGTTCGCCACCATCGATTACCTCCTCAACGACAAAGTGAATCTGCGGGCCGGCGTCGTCCTGCTCCCCGTCGGAAAATTCAACCTCTTGCACGACGCTCCCTTGCGCGACCTCACAGAGCGCCCGCTTGTCGCGCAACTGCTGTACGGCGTCGTGTTGGCCGAAACGGGCGCGGGCGCCTACGGCACCTTCTACCCGACGCGGCGATCCAAGCTGGACTACGAAATTTACGTGACGACCGGCTACAACGGCTTCAACGGCGGCGGGTGCCAAGCGGGCAGCGCAGCGGCCAATTCGCTCACGTGCACGAATGTGATCACCGAAAAGGACGGCCTCAAGGACGCGCGCCAACGCAAATCACACGTAGACGACGGTTTTGACAACAACAACGGAAAGGCGATCGTCGGTCGGATCGCATTCAGCCCGTTCCTCGGACTGGAAATCGGCGGCTCCGGCTACACGGGCACCTACGATCCGTTCAGCAAGCGACGGCTCAGCATCTGGGCCGTGGATTGGACCGTGGTGCGAGGCCCGTTCGAGCTGATCGGCGAGTCGATTTGGGCGTACGCGCAGGGCAACGACAAGTTGCTGGACGGCTCCGCGTGTGTCGATGCCTTCGGCCACCTATGCCCTCGCCGCATGAGCGGGTACTACATCCAGGGGAACTATCACTTCCTGCCGGAGCTTCTGACTCGCTTGGCGCCGAGCTTCTTCCGTCCGGAAGTCTCCACCTTGACCGCGATGGTGAGATGGGAGGAGGTCAACACGAACAAGGACTTTCGCGGCGGGCTCGGAGACCGGCAACGACTGACGTTGGGGGTCAACTACCGGCCGACGGAAGACACCGTCTTCAAGGCGGATTTTCAATACAGTCCCAAGGAAATCAACGTGAACGACCAACGCATTCACGATACGGCGTTCATTCTCTCCGCCGCGACGTATTTCTAGCTTCCTGCCTTTTCGGGGGCGGTTCGCCCCGCCCCCGCCTCCAGGCGTGCATCAACCTTTCTTAATAGCCTGAAGGCGCATTTCGCGGCTGGCGTACCAGTTGACGGCGAGACTGAAGAATCGGACCGCAAGAACGGTAACCGCAAAGCCAGTAGAGCTCGGCAGGCAGCGGCATCAGATCGTCCGGCAGCGTCCTGGCGGTCGCATTGAAAGCGCCATGCGCAATGGGCCTAGGTCCGGCCTCAAGGATGCCCGCCTTCCGAGAGAGGCGGCGGTACGTGCCACTCACAGGCATCCTCGATCGCCGCCCGCAGAAGTTGGACGAGTTGGACATGATCGATCGGTTTCGCCAACCAGGCATATGCATCCGACCTCGATACCGCCGGGACACGGGACATGGGCTCTCCGGAGACCACGATGATCGGTGTCCCCGGCCAAATATCGCGGCAGAGAGCGGCGAGCTCGAGGCCGTTGAGCCGCGGCATGCGGTAATCGGTGATGACGGCGTCGTAACGTCGGGCTCTCATACGCGACGCCGCTTCCACGCCGTCTCCCGCCTCTTCCACTTCATACCCGGCCCGCCTCAACAACAATGCCACCACATGCCGTGCATCGGGATCGTCCTCCACGACCATCACCGTCAGGGCCTGGCCCATGTCCGTCATCCTAGCCTCCTTGGCAGCCGAGCCTCCCGGCTGACCGCACCCTGGCGACCGACGAGCAACGCCGGCTGATGCTCTCCATCGTCGCCTCCCGTCGGTCAGAAGGATTGCGGTCCTGGTCTCAGAGAACGCGGCACCGTCCCTCCTCCCTTCCCGTGACGGGCCTACCGTTGCCTCGTCGAGGCTCACTGCAGGCGTCCTCGATCGCACTGTCGCGGCATGGCGCGAGGGCCCGTGGTACCGGGTGGCGGGGTGAACGAGTACCGACCGGTACGGATGGATGACCGCGGTTCGCCCGAATCACGGCATCCTCGATATGCCCGCAGTTGACGCACCGGACGCCTTGAAACACCATCCGGCTGCTCTTCTCGTCGCGAAACGTCTCGACGATCGTCATGCCCCCGCAGCGGATACAGCCCATCGGAACCTCCTTCGATCGTTGATCGATGCGCTTACGGCACCAGTCGCTCAGGCCGCGCCTCGTCGTCCCCTTGGCCCAACGGCCGAGGTTGATCCGGCCCCGGGTTGATGAGAATCGGCGTTCACCGTGTCGGGAAGCAAGACTATTTTGGAATTCGGACTGTCGTAGAGCTTGAAGCGCAAGTACGCAGGGGTCAACGTCTTCGCGATCGTCTCCTGCGCTTTGGCCTGTCCGACGGCCCGGATGCGCAGGCCCTCGGCTTCGCCGTCGGCGCGAATCCGGACGGCATCGCCCTCGCCCTTCGCCCGGATCCGCATGATCTCGGCATCCTTGGCCGCGATGAGGACTTCGAATTCTTTCTGTTCCTTCTCTTGCTCCTTCGACTGCTTGCGCTCGACCGCATCGAGAACGAGTTTCGCCAGCTCGATATCGGCCAGCGCGACGCTCGCGACCTCCAAATGTCGGCCCTTGAGCTTGTCCACCACCACCGCCTGAACCTTGCTGGCGATCTCGGCGCTCATCTCGGGAACGGTCACCATCGCATAGTTCGAGACGACGCTTCGGACCGCCGCGAGCAATTCGGGCCTGACTACGCGGCTGTAGAAGTCGGGGCCGATTTCCTGTGCAAGGCAATAGATTTCCTCGGGCCGCGGACGCATGATGATCGCGGCCTTCAATTCGATTTGCAGGTCGTCGGAGGTGAGCGCGTCGACCTTCTCGGTGTAGCTTTGCCAGCGGACGTCGTAGAGGTACACGTCGTTCCACGGTGCACGCCAATAGAACCCGCTCTTCAGGGGCTCGCTGGTCAGCCCCTGCGTGAACGGATACCAGCGCAAGCCGCGTTGTCCGGGTTGGACGGTCGTGCCGCACGCCGCGAGCGTCGACAACGCCCCGATCATCAAGAGAACGATCACGTGGCGTCGCATAGCGCCTCCGGTGGAATCAAAACCGCGATGCGTCCCGTCCGGCAGGGACGGACGCAGCGGCTCCTCGACCCCGCCCCAGCTCGGCATGCTTGCGCGCGAGCCGTTCATGTTCCTGCGCCGCCTCCTCATAGGATTGCGCCAGCAGACGTGTGCCCGTGACCCAGTCCGAGCTCGGCCCGAAGAGCCGCTCGTAGACGCGGACGCGATCATGCAAGTCCTCAGCCTTCTGCCGGAATCGAATCGCGTGCTGCCGATAATGCTCCGCGATCATCGGCTGATCTTGGCCGGGATCCAAAGAAGTGAGGTCGAACGGCGGCCCGGAGCCCGCACACGCCGCAGCGGTGCTGATCGCCGCGATCATGAGACCCGTCCATGAAGCCCCCCTTCCTTTCACCCCTGGACCTCGTCCTGCCCGTCGGCGTGCGTGCCATCCCGGGTTTCGGGAGTGAGAACGACTTCGTAATCCCACCGAAGCGGGGACACTTCGACCCGGCGCCTCTCGCGAAGCCGATTCAGGGCGGCGAGCAAGTCACGCCAGGTGTACTGAGGGACGATGTCGGCGATCGCTAAGAACGTCAGCTTACGATGAGCGTAAAGAAGCTGGAGGATCTGCTCTTCGATCCCGGCACCACCGAATGATCGATCCTCGGGACGTTTCACGTCCGCTTCCTGAAAGAACGGAAGGTGACTATTCTGGAACGTGAGGTGTACACACGGTTCGATGCAAACGGCGGTCCGGAGGTACACACGAGAGGCAGGCGAGAAGCCTGGCAAACTGGGGGCAACGGCGTGACTTTTTCAGGCGAGTCGACTCGACCTCTTCTCCGAGGGTTGAAACAGCGCCAGCAGCACGCCTCCGCACGGTGCGAGCCGTGCGAAACCGCCCGCTACCTTTTCATGTGAGCCGATTCTTTTAATGTGAGCCTGGAGCAAGGGTGCCGCCGATCCACCGCCTCGGATCGCTGCGTTTCATGGCTAGTCGCTCCCGTTCAGCCGCGCAGTTGCAACCCTCGATCCATCGATGGGACAATAACAGGGCTCGGCCTGCAAAGTTTCACCGGATCGGAGGCAGATTCAGCAGGCGACGGCGGAGCAACCACTCTGCTTCCTGCCGCAGCACTGTGCGGCACGTGCTTTCTTGGATGGGGCGCCGGCAAGAGTAAAAGAGTCATACATTCGCGGACGACCAGGCACATCAATTGCTCGGCGACCTTTCAGATCGTTGGGTGGTTACGTAAGATGAACCATGAAAGGAGCTCCCTGTATCGTTCACTTCCGATCTTCGCATCAGATTGTTACAATCCGGCAGCTCTCACGCGTTTTGGACGACCGATTCCAGAGGAGCATGCTCCAGTCGTGTGCTCTCCCTCTTGACGAGATCCATTTCCATCGTTGTACCCGTTGGTGAATGCTCGCGCGTGCGGCCGCAGAACCAGGACAGCATGCCAACGGGGGAGGTCGGGTACAACTCGATGGCCCTCGCATCACACCGCGGACCGGCCTGTTCACGTCCCCACGGTTTCGTCTTTGGAGCGGGTCCTTCAGGCCCAGCTTGATCGCGGCGGTCCATCGGCCATGGCGGCGAGGGAGCCCCGGGAAAGGCAGAGGTAGGTCGTAGAGAGATGGTCCGCGCATCGCTGAAGAACCCTTACGCCGTCATCGCGCTCAGCCTGATCATCGTGCTGCTGGGGATCGTCTCGTACCAGAAGATGGTCGTGGACATCTTCCCCGAGATCAACATCCCCGTCGTGGCCGTCGCGACGTTTTACAAGGGCATGGGGCCTTCCGAAATCGAAGGCGCGATCACCCTGCGTCTCGAACAAGCCTTTCTCCAAGCCTCCTACATCGAGCACATCGAATCCCGTTCGCTTCCGGGCGTGAGCCTCATCAAGATCTACTTTCATCCGTCCTATGACATCAATGCGGGGCTCGCCGAAATCACGAGTCTGACGTATGCCAATCTGCGATACCTGCCCCAAGGGATCTTTCCGCCCGTCATCGTGAAGTTCGGCGCGGCGAGCCTCCCCATCGCCGTGCAGACGACGAGCAGCGAGACGCTGGGGGAAAAGGAGGTCCGAGACCTCGCCTACTTCAACGTCCGCCCGCAGCTCGGCAATGTCCCCGGCATTGCGTTCCCGACGACGTTCGGCGGCACCGTTCGGCAGATCACGGTCTTCCTCGATCGAGAGCGTATGCTCGCACGGGGCGTCTCGACCCATGAAATCGTGAACGCGGTGAACAATCAAAGCGCCTTGCTGCCGGCGGGAGGCGTCAAGATCGGCGACTTTGATTACAACGTGTACACGAACAGCATGATCAAGATCGTCGAGCACATGAACGACATCCCGATCAAAGTCGTCAACGGCGTGCCGATCTTCCTGAACGACGTCGGGAAGGCCGTCGACTCGACGATGATCCAAGTGAACGTCGTCCGCATCAACGGGAAGCGCGCCGTCTATCTGCCGATCATGAAGCAGGCGGGGGCGAACACGATCGACGTGATCGATGGCGTCAGACGGGCGCTCGCGAAGCTCATCGGCCTGCCGAAGGAGATCACGGTCAAGCTGCTGTTCGACCAATCGTTGTACATCCGCCAAGCCATCCGCACGCTGGAGCACGAGGGCTTGTTGGGCGGCGGGCTCGCCTGCCTCATGGTCTTGGTGTTTCTCGGCAGCCTCCGCTCCACGCTGATCGTCGCGCTCGCCATTCCCCTGTCCGTCACCGCGGCCTTCATCGGCCTGTACTTCACCGGCCACACCGTGAACATCATGACGCTCGGCGGGTTGGCCTTGGCCGTCGGGCGGCTGGTGGACGATGCCATCGTGGTGGTGGAGAACTTCCACCGCCATCTGGAGATGGGCAAATCATCGAGCCAGGCGGCGGGCGACGCGGTGAGCGAAGTGGCGATGCCCATGCTCGTGATCACGATCACGGTGTTCCTCGTCTTCCTGCCCATCGCGTTTTTCACGGGGGTGATCAAATTCCTGTTCGTGCCGCTGGCGCTCGCGGTCGCCTATGCGATGATCGCCTCGTACGTCGTGGCGCTGACCGTCGCCCCGGTCTCGATGGAGCGCCTGTTGCGCCATGCCGGCCATGGTCGGGGCTCGCGTCGGTCAGGCAAACTGCTCGACTGGTGGAACCGGCTCGACCTGTTCGGTCCGTTCGTCGAGCGCTACGTCCGCGTGTTGCGGTGGTGCCTCGTGCACAAGGCGATCGTCCTCGTGACCGTGACGATCGTCTTCGTGGGGTCGATAGTCATGGCGCCCCGGCTGGCCACCGAATTTTTCCCCAAGGTCGACGCGGGGCAGTTCATCCTCAACGTCGCGGCCCCGGAGGGAACGCGGATCGAAAAGACCGAGGCCATCATCGGTCAAATCGAGGCGATGATCCGCGAGGAGGTTCCGGCCCGGGAGCTCGAACAACTCGTGTCCAACATCGGCCTGCCCCAAGGCTGGATGGTGCTGTACACCCCGATCAACGGCCCGCACCAAGCCTTTCTCCTCGTCGCGCTGACGCGCAACCACACGACCCACACCGACGACATCATCGCCCGTCTTCGTCCTCGCTTGATGAAGGAGTTTCCCGGGTTGAAGTTTTCGTTTCAGACCGGCGGGATCGTGAGCGACGTCATCAACTTTGGGCTGCCGGCCCCTATCGACGTCAAGGTGAGCGGTCCAAAGCTCGAGGCGCTCGCCGACACGGCCACCAGGATCCGGGACGCGGTCGCGACGGTGCCGGGAACCGCCGACGTGCAGGTGCGTCAAGGCATGGACTATCCGGAGATCCATCTGGACATCAACCGTGCGAAGGCCGCGTACGTGGGTCTGGACGAGAAGCAGATCGTGACGGATCTGGTCACCGGGCTCAGCTCGAACGTTACGTTGAATCCCGGGTACTGGATCGATCCGCGTTCCAACAATGCCTATTTCGTCGTCACGCAGTTCCCGGAGCAGGTGCTCGTGCGCTTCGAGGACTTTCTGAACCTGCCCCTCGTGGGGTCCCACGTCGCCCATCCGGCCAGCGCGAGCGTGGGCGGCACGGCCCTTCGGGGGTCATCCCTGATCCTGGAGCAAACTCCTTTCGTGGAGCGGCCCGTGCTGCCGGGGGCCCGTGCCGACGGTCACGGCCCGCCGGTCCTCCTGCGCGATCTCGTCGACGTGACACGCAGAACCGGGCCGGAAGTGGTCGATCACTACAATCTGCAGCGGACCATGGACGTGCTGATCAGCGTGCCGGGAAACGACCTCGGGCGTGTGGCGCGAGTCGTCGAAGACCTGGTCCGGGCTCTCCCGCTCCCGAAGGACGTCGTGGTCGAATTCAAAGGCGAGATCGACAGCATGCGCGCGGCCCTCAGCGGATTCACCATGACCCTCCCGCTTGCGATGCTGCTGATCTACCTCGTGATGGTCGGCCTCTTCCGCTCGTGGCTCGATCCCTTCGTCATCATGTTCGCGGTGCCGCTCGGCTTCATCGGCGTCATTTGGATGCTCTTGCTCACCAACACGTCCGTGAACGTCGAATCGCTGATCGGCACGCTCATGATGATCGGGATCGTGGTGTCCAATAGCGTCCTGCTCGTCGATTTCGCCAACAACCGGCTCCGTGAAGGCATGCCGCTGGACCAGGCGGTGATCGAGGCGGGCCGCCTGCGCATCCGGCCGATCTTGATGACCTCGCTCGCCACGATCATCGGGCTGTCGCCCATGGCCTTAGGCCTCGGCGAAGGAAGCGAGGCCAACATGCCGCTGGCTCGGGCGGTCATCGGCGGCCTGTCGGTCTCGACCTTCATGACGCTGCTGTTCATCCCCGTGTTGCATCTCCTGGTACGCCGGCGGAGCTCCTCCCCGCAGCGGCCCTCCGCGTCCCATGTCTGACCCCTCGGACCTCCAGAATGCCAGGTGACAACCTCAGGACAAATATGCCATCAATGGCGCCGAACGAGACCACCCCGGAGGGCGACCCGGTGAGTATCCACCCTCGGTACAGAATCCTTCTGGCCGCCACCGGACTGGTCTTCCTCCTCGTCGTCACCTTCGTGGTCATCCTCCAACGGAACCAAACGGATTCCTCTCCCGCCGTCCGTGGACCCGTCGCCCCCCAAGTTCAAGTCATCAAGCCGCAGCAACGGGACATCGCCCGGACGATCACGGTGCCCGGCAACATCTCGCCGCTGTATCAGGCGACGATTTATGCCAAGGTCCCCGGTTATCTCAAATGGATCGGGGTCGACAAAGGGGATGAGGTGAAGAAAGGCCAGGTCCTCGCGGTCATCGAGGCGCCGGAAGTCGAGGAGGAGTATCGCCAGGCGGAGGCCGACTACAAGATCAAGCGGATCACCGCCAACCGGCTGCAAGCGGTGTGGGAGGAAAACCCGGACGTCGTCGCGAAGCAGGACGTCGACGTGGCGGTCGCGGCGGCCGAGGCGGCCAAACACTTGCGCGACACACGCCGGCAGTTCCTCGAATACACGAAGGTCACTGCCCCTTTCTCCGGCACGGTGACCGCCCGGTTCGTGGACCCCGGGGCCTTCGTCCAGTCGGCGATCCGCTCCGCCACTCAGTCCACACCGCTGCTCACGATCATGGACGTGGAGCAGGTGCGGGTCTATGTCAGTGTCCCCCAAGAGGCGGCCTTCCTCGCCAAGCCGGGCACCCCCGCTTCGTTGACGGTTCATGAATTGCCGACACGGTCGTTCACCGGCACGATCACGCGAACGACCGAAGCCCTCGATCCGGCGACGAGGACCCTGCTGGTGGAAATCGACTTGCCGAACGCGGATCATGCCTTGCAACCGGGGATGTTCGTCGAGGTCACGCTCGTCCTCGAACGTCGCGCGAATGCCCTCGTCCTCCCTCCGGCTGCGCTCGTGACGCAAAATCACAGTCGGTCCGTCTTCGTCGTGAAGGACGGGCGCGCGCATCTCACCGCAGTCGAGACCGGCATCGACGACGGGGCGTGGCTTGAGGTGGTCGAGGGGCTGAGCGGCGAGGAAGACATCGTGGTGGTCGGGAAAGCCGGGCTCACCGACGGGGCGATCGTCAATCCGTCTCCCTACACGCTCCCTCAGGGCACGCCCTCGCGGCAGAAGTACTAGCGAACGACCCGGCTAGGCCGAGCACTGCGCCCGAAACACCGACTTTTTCAACCTCACGAGGAGGAATTATGCGATCTCCTGGCATCCGCATCGTCGCCCATCGAGGGACCACTGCGTTCCTGCTCTTTGCCTGTCTAGTCCAGCCGATCTCGGTGTCCGCCCAATCGTCCATCAAAGGCACCGACGATGGGGTCGCGGCGCCCGGCGGATTTCTGGGTTTTGCGCAGGCTGTGGACATCGCGTTGAAACGGCACCCCCTGATTCAGGCAGGCGACGCCAACGTGAAAGCGGCCGAAGCGCGGACCGATCAGGCCCGCTCGCTCTACTATCCCCAAATCTACGCCAACTTCGACACCGTGGCCGGGGTCGGCGGCATCAATCCGCGCTTCGTCATGCCGGCGGGCGCGATGCTCCGGCAAAACCTCAGCCAGTACGCCGGCGGCATCGTCGCCAATCAGCGGCTCTACGACTTCGGATTCACCCGCAACCTGGTGCAATCGAATGAATTCGCCGCGCGCGCGGAGCAGCAGGACCTCGCCGCCCGGCGGGCCCTCGTCACCGTGTCGGTCCAGCGGGCCTATCTGAACGGGTTGAAGCGCCGCCGTCTCGTCCAGATCGCCGAGGAGACGGTCCGGGAGCGAGGAATCATCCGGAGCCAGATCGAAACCCTGTACCGCCAGCAGTTGAAATCCAAGCTCGATCTGGATCTCGTTCAAGTCGAGCTGACGAACGCCGAGTCGTTGCTCCTGAGAGCCCGGAACGACCTGAAGGCCGCCTTCGCCGAGCTGAACAAGACCATGGGCATCATCGGTCCCGAGGATTACGTGCTCGAAGACGTGCCGGTGGAGATCCGGGCGACGCGGACGCTCGAAACGTTGATCACCGAGAGCCAAGGGCATCCGGAGCTGCAGCGCGCCAAGGAGTTGGAACGGTCGGCCGAGGCCCGGCTGACGGCCACCAAGCGGCAATACCTGCCGCTCGTTTCGGCCATCGCGAGCGCCGGCGATTATGAGGTGTTCGATGCCACCCGTACCGAGCGAACCGGGGGATGGTGGACGGCCGGCGCGCTCGTCTCCATGCCGCTGTTCACCGGCTTCCTCATCGAGAATCAGGTGCGCGAAGCGAACGCGCAATTACAGGCCGCCGAGGCGGGAAGCCAGGGTATTCAACAAGCGCTGGCCCAGCAAGTGACGAATGCGTACCTGGAGACGATCACGCTCGCGCAGCAGATCAAGCTGGCGGAGGAACAGGTGCGGACGGCCCAGGAAGCGTTGCAGTTGGCGCGCCAGCGATACAAGCTGGGATTAGGATCGGTCGTCGAAGTCACCCAATCGGAGGTGGCGTTGACGGCGGCCCAGACTCGCCTCGCCGAAACCCAGTATGATTACAAGATCGCAGAGGTGACGTTGGAGTACGTCACGAGCCAGAGCGCGCTGCGCTGAGCGGCCGACTTCTGCACGGGCTTCGGGATCCGGTTCGCGGCCGCATTCGGCGATCCTGCCCCTCGCCTTCCGGGCCGGTTCGGTTGAGGTTCGTCTGCCGCGCCCCGTACAATACCGGCAGGCCTGCGACTCGGCTCGGCCCGGACCGCCCTGTCAGGCCGATTCCGTTACGGCCGGGATGAGCGGGTTCAATCGGGACTCAGCATCGGGACATCACCATGTCGCGTATGGTTCGGCTGTTCAACAACCTCCCGATCGAGCGCAAGCTCCTGCTCACGTCCGTGATCCCCCTGATCGCGCTGCTCCTCATGAGCCTGATCGTCTACCGGACGGTCCGCAGCTTCGAAGAGGACGAGGACCAGGTCAATCGCGTCTACCTCACGCAGCGGACGGCGGCCGAGTACATGCGCCTGGTGGTGGACATGGAAAGCGGCTTTCGCGGCTTTGTGGTGAGTCGACAGGAGCGCTACCTCGAGCCGTACCTCGTCGCCCACAGCCGCATTCTGTCCGTGGGAGACTCCCTCGACCAGATGGTGCACGGACTGCCGGCCCAGCACCGTGCCGTGCAAGAGACGCAACGGCTGATCAAGCAACTCATCAACGAAAAGGATCAACTCATCAAAGCGGTTCGAGCCGGGCACACCTCGGATGCGCTGCATTACATCGAGCAGGGGCGAGGGCGGGACCTCATGCAGCGGATCCGCAGCCAGATGAAGGAGTTCGACCGGCTGGAGCAGGACACGCTGAACGAGGCGCTTGCGAGTATCGCCCAGACGCGAACCTCCATGGGGATCAGGATCCTGAGCGGATTCCTCCTCGCCCTGGGCTTGATGATCGTCGCCCTCCACCTGATCGCCAAGTCCATGACTCGGCCGCTCGTGAGCCTGGCCAAATCGGTTCGCTCCGCCACAGTCCCCACGATGCCCGACGTCCCCGTGCTCGAGCGCGGCGACGAGCTGGGCGAATTGACCCGGGTGATGAGCGCCATGAGCCACCAGGTCCAGAGCCACCTGGCGCAACTCGAGCGGTCCCGTGCCGAACTCCAAAGCGTCAACGCGGAGCTCGCCGCTTCGGAGTCCAAATACCGGAACATCGTCGATCATGCGCCGTTCGGGATTTTCACGACGCAGGGCATGGCGCTCACGTTCACGAATCGCTACAACCGTATGCTCGCCGGGCTCGACCCGAACGAGGAGGGCGACCCCGAGGCGATGCGGGACCTCATCCATCCCGACGATCGCGAGCGCGTGCTGGCCGAATTCGCCAAGGCCGTCGAGGAGGGCCGGGCGTGCGAGCTGGTCTTTCGCTTCCTCCACAAGGACGGCACCGTGCGCAAGGTATTGAGCCGGCGCATCCCCATCCGCGACGAACACGGCCGGACCGTCATGTACCAGGGGTTCAACATCGACATCACCGCCTTGGATCAGATGCAGACCCAATTGAGCCGTGCCGAGCGGCTGGCCACGCTCGGGCAGGTCGCGGCGGGGATCGCCCATGAGATCCGCAATCCCCTGGTGGGGATCGGCTCCACCGCCGCGCTGCTGGTCGACGAAGTCGACGCCGACGACGCCCGCCGGGCCGACCTCGAAGTCATCCTCAGTGAGACGCGGCGCCTGGATCGGATCGTGAACCAGATCATCGACTATGCGCGGCCCCGGGAGCTGGCTCCGGTGCTCTTCTCAGTCGCGGACGTCGTTCAGGAGGTCCTCAAGCTGCTCGACGCATCGATCGCCGCCAAGCACCTCGCCGTCCAGCGGGCGTTCCACCCGATGCTGCCCCAGGTCCAGGCGGATCGCGACCAAATCAAACAGGTCCTGCTCAATCTGTTCCAGAACGCGATCGAGGCGATGGGCGACGGCGGGACGTTGAGCGTCAACGCGTTCGAATCTCGCCGCACCCAGCAGGCCGGCATGATCGTGGACATCAGCGACACGGGACGCGGGATCGCACCGGACGATCTCCCGCATGTGTTCCAACCGTTCTTCACCTCCGGCAAGCATCGCGGCACCGGGCTCGGGCTCGCCATCTGCCGGAACATCGTCGACGCCCATGGCGGCGACATTCACGTGAGCAGCCAACCGGGCAAGGGCACGACCGTCCGGGTCTGGCTCCCGCTCCGGCAACAGCCGCGGATGGCGACGGTGTAACATGCAGGCACGCATCTTCGTCACTGATGACGAGTCCGCGATTCGCGCGGCCATCGTCAAGCGTCTCTCGCGCCGTCAGCACCGGGTGTCGGGGTTCGATTCGGGCGAGGCGCTCCTCGGCGCGCTCGAGCGTGAGGTGCCCGACCTGATCCTCCTCGACTTGAAGATGCCGGGCCTGTCGGGTCTCGACACCCTCAAGGACCTCCGCCCCAAGTCTCCGCAGTCGCTGGTGATCATGCTCACCGCGTACGGAACCGTGCAGGACGCGGTCGAGGCCATGAAGCTGGGGGCCTACGATTTCGTGATCAAGACCGTCGATCTCGAAGGCTTGGACCAGGTCGTGGACCGCGCGCTGGAGCTGCTGGCCCTGCGCCGCCGCGTGACCTACGAGACGGAACGCGACAGCAACCAGTTCGCGATGGACAACCTGATCGCCCAGAGCCCGGCGATGCAGCAGCTCATGGCGCAGGTCCGCGAAGTGGCCCAGAACCCCAGGACCAGCGTGCTCCTGCTGGGCGAAACGGGCACGGGCAAGGAATTCATCGCCCGCGTCCTGCATCACAACGGCTCCCGCGGCACGGGGCCGTTCATCGGCGTCAACTGCACCGCGATCCCGCGGGAGCTGTTCGAAAGCGAGCTGTTCGGCCATGAGCGCGGCGCGTTCACGGGCGCCCACCAGCGGAAGCTCGGCCTGCTCGACCGCGCCGAAGGCGGCACCCTGTTCCTCGACGAGATCGGCGATCTGGACCCTTCCATGCAAGCCAAGCTGCTGCGCGTGCTGCAGGAGCGGACGTTCCGGCGCTTGGGGGGGACCGAGGACATTGCCGCCGACTTCCGGCTGATCGCCGCGACCAATCGCGACCTCAAGAAGGAAGTGGCGCGGGGCGCCTTCCGGGAGGACCTCTATTTCCGTCTCAACGTGGTCACGTTCGAGCTGCCCCCGCTCCGGCGGCGGGTGGAAGACATCCTTCCGCTCGCGATGCAGGCGCTCGTTCGCTACGCCAAGGAGTTCGCCAAGGACGTGGTGGAGATCGATCCCGAGGCCCAACTCCTCCTCGAGCGCTATCAGTACCCCGGCAATATCCGCGAGCTCCACAACATCCTCGAACGTGCAATGATCTTTTGTCACGGTCGGACGCTCACGGCGAGCTGCCTCCCGCGCGAGCTGCACGACGCCGCCCAGAGGACCGCCGTCGCGGTCTCACAAGGCGACGAACGGGTGGTCCGCGTGGAGATGACGCTCGGCAAACAGACCCTCGCCGACGTCGAAGCGGCGATCATCGAGGAAGTCCTCCGCCTGGCCGATTACAACAAGAGCCTCGCCGCCAAGCACCTCGGGCTTACCCGTTTCGCGCTGGACCGCCGCCTGAAAAAGCTCGGCGACGAGTAACCTTCCCTCGCCCCTGGTCCGCCTCTTTGCTCCCGTAGATTTAACCTGCTCGTCACAATTCCTTCACGCCCAGACAACACCCCGGGAGTAGTCTCCAGCCCGAACACAAGAAGGAGGGACGATGGCGCTCATCGAAACCGCTACCTGGATTCTGCTGGGCGGGCTGCTGGGATGGCCGTTGCTCTATGCCTTGGCCACCTTGTCCGGCATGCGCCATCGGACTCTCACTCCGCTCGAGGAGGCCCTCGAGCGCAAGCTGTCATGCGCCCACACCGGCCATCGTGCCGACGACTGAAAGGAGGAGATATGGTGACGGCGACATCGTTGATGACCCGGGACCTGGTCACGGTCGCGCCATCGGCGTCCGTGATGGAAGCGGCGATGCTGATGCGCGAGCGGAAGATCGGGAGTGTCTTCGTCGAGGACGAGAATCGCATCGTGGGGATCGTGACGGAGACCGACATCGTCCGCCGCGCGGTCGGCGCCGGCCAGATGCCGCACTTCGTGTCGGTGGGGGCGATCATGAGCAGCCCGGTGATCGGGATCGACGGCACCCGTCCGATCACCGAAGCCGCGGACTTGATGGAGCGCCACCAGACGCGTCACCTCGCGGTGATGCAGGCCGGAACGATCGTGGGGGTCCTCTCGGTGCGGGACCTGCTCCATCCCGTCTCGATCGACGAGTTCTGACGGGCCGACCATGTCCTTGCGATCCATCCCGTCCGTGCCACCCTGGATCACCCGGACCATCGACTTCGACGTGACCGTCGTCTGGCTCCGCGGCATCCGGCTGGTGCTAAGCCTCCTCATCGTGACCATCCTCCTCGCGCTGACGGGAGGGGTGGTCAAGACGTTTCTGGATCTTGCCTTGCTGATCCACGATCCGCTCGAAGTGGCCCTTCGGACGCTGATCATCGACATCCTCCTCGTCCTGGCGGTCGTCGAGGTCTTCAAGACGACGTTGACCTACTTCAGCGAAGGCCGCGTGAAGGTGACGTTCATCGTCGATACGATTCTCGTCGTCATGCTCGTGATGCTGGCCGCTATTCGAGTCCTGGCCGTCCGTTTTTCGCCCGCCCAAGCAGACGGGATCGAGACTCTGTGAGCAAAAGTTTACACCGTCATAACACACTAGTGATCTGGCCGTGACGCAGCGAGCCAACAATGACGTCGGTTTCGGGGTGATCAGGAACAAGTCGGCTCACCGTGACGTCACGAGGAGGGGTCGGCATGCTGGCTGAAGCGGTGGACCCACAACGTCTGATCCTGTCGGTATTGCAGGATGTCGAAACGGTGACGCTTGAAGATTTGGTCGAATTCCTTCCGGAGCTGACCTGGAACACCTTGTTTCAGGCGGTCGATGTGCTGAGCCGCCAAGGCGCTATCGTGCTGCGGCGGAGAGGATTCGCGTATCATCTCTCACTCCCCCACTTCGTCAAGAAGTCGGCGTAGGGCGCTAGAAAATCCGTGACGATCGACATGAAACACCTGGCACACGTTGTTTGTTTCGGGCTCCTTGTCGGTCTGCTCCATGACCCTATCCTGGACGCCCAAGATCGCTCGCTCATCGCGCTGGACGGATCGAGCACGGTTTTTCCAATCAGTGAAGCGGTCGCCGAAGAATTTCAGAAGATGACTCGTGGGACCGTCCGCGTCACGGTCGGCATTTCCGGAACCGGCGGCGGGTTCAAGAAGTTCTGCCGGGGTGAAATCGACATCCAGGACGCCTCACGGCCGATTTCAGCCAGTGAAATGGAAGCCTGCCGCAAACAAGGCATCACGTACTATGAGCTGCCGGTCGCGTTCGATGCGATCACCATCGTGACCAGCACAAAGAACACGTGGGTACGGTCGGTCACGCTGGAGGAACTCAAGAGAATGTGGGAACCCTCCGCCCAGGGAACAATCACGCGATGGCGCCAGGTCAATTCCAGTTGGCCCGATGAACCCCTGAAGCTCTTCGGCGCCGGCTCCGACTCCGGCACGTTCGACTACTTCACCGAAGCGGTGGTCGGTAAGGCCAAGGCGAGCCGCGGAGACTATACCGCCAGTGAAGACGACAACACCCTGGTCCAGGGGGTGGCGCGTGATAAGAACGCCTTGGGCTATATCCCCTTTGCGTATTATCAAACCAATGCGAGCAAGCTGAAGGCGATTCCCGTCGACGGGGGAGCCGGACCGGTCCCTCCGTCGCGAGAGACCGTCGTGAGGGGCGAGTATCGCCCGCTATCCCGTCCGCTGTTCATCTATGTGAATCGTCGAGCGGCGGAGAGGCCCGAGATGAAGCAATTCGTGGAATTCTACCTGACTCAGGCCGGTGGGCTGGTGGAACAGATCACGTATATGCCGCTGCCCCAACAAGCCTACACCCTCGCACTGGAGAATTTCCGCCACGGGAAGGTCGGCACTGCATTTCATGGAACCGCACCGATCGGCATGAAGGTCGAGGACATCTTGCGACGTGAACTTACACTCTAAGAGGCAGCCGGGCACCCCCGCGGCACTTCCTTTTCCCAGCCAGTCAAGGGCATCCACCAGACGCGTACGCGAGCGAGCGATCGCAGCCGTGCTCTTCCTCTCCGCTGTCTCATCCGTCGCGATCACGCTCGGGATCGTCGGTGTGCTGCTCTATGAATCGCTCACCTTCTTCCGGCAGGTGTCGATCGTCGACTTTCTCACGGATCGCCAATGGACGCCGTTGTTCTCGGAGCCCCACTACGGGATCCTGCCGCTGGTGTCCGGCACTGTCGTGACCACTGCGGTCGCCCTCGCCGTCGCACTCCCACTCGGCACCATCACGGCGATGTATCTCAGCGAATATGCGACCCCGCGCGTCCGAGAAGCGGTGAAGCCCTTCATGGAGCTGCTGACGGCCGTGCCGACCGTCGTGTTCGGCTACTTCGCGCTGCTCTTCGTCACGCCGCTGCTTCAACAGGCGTGGCCCGACCTGCCCGGCTTCAACATGCTGAGCGCCGGCCTCGTCATCGGCATCATGATCATTCCCTATATCAGCTCCATCAGTGAGGATGCGATGCGCGCCATCCCCATGCACCTGCGGGAAGGCTCGTACGCCATGGGAGCGACGCGGATGCAGACGGCTCTGCGGGTCATCCTCCCTTCGGCGCTCTCCGGTATAGCGGCGGCCTACGTGCTCGGCAGCTCGAGGGCGATTGGAGAGACCATGGTCGTCGCGATCGCCGCCGGTATGCAGCCGACGCTGGCCTGGGATCCGCGAGAGCCGGCACAGACGATCACCGCCTATATCGTCCAGGTCAGCCTGGGGGACCTGCCTCACGGCAGCATCGGGTACCAGACGATCTTCGCCGCAGGTCTGGTCTTGCTCCTCATGACCCTGGTGTTCAATATCGCCGGGCACGTCTTGCGAAAGCGCTTTCGTGCGGTCTACTGATGACCTCTGACACGTCGATCGACACGCGCGCAATCACCCGTCGCAAGCAATGGGACGCGTTGTTCGCCCTGGCAGGGCTCTTGTCCATGCTGGTCGGGACGTTCACGTTGCTCGCCTTGCTCATCGTGCTCGCGTACGACGGAGCCGGTCGCCTATCCTGGTCCTTCTTTACATCCTATCCCTCGCGCTTTCCCACCCAGGCCGGGATCCTGACGGCCTGGGTGGGCACCTCTCTCGTCATGCTCGTCACCGCCGCGAGCGCCATCCCACTGGGGATCAGCGCGGCCATCTACCTGGAAGAATACGCACCCAAGAACTGGTTCACGGAGGCGATCGAGATCAACATCGCCAATCTCGCGGCGGTGCCGTCGATTATCTATGGTCTCATGGCGCTCGGTCTCTTCGTTTATCAGCTCGGACTCGGCGCAAGCGTCCTGACCGCCGGCCTGACCTTGGCCCTGCTGATCCTTCCCATGATCATCATCGCCACTCGGGAAGCCATTCGCAGCATTCCGCAAAGCATTCGCGAGGCGGCCTATGCCTTGGGCGCCACGCGATGGCAGACCGTGAAGGATCACGTGATACCCTATGCCAGCGGAGGGATTCTGACCGGTCTGATCATCGCCTTGTCGCGGGCCATCGGCGAAACGGCGCCACTGATCACGATCGGCGCGCTCTCGTTCATCGCGTTCCTGCCGTCTCCTCCCTTCGGCACCGAGTTTCCGTATCTTTCGTTCCAATGGCTGCTGGATCCGTTCACGGTTCTCCCGATCCAAATGTTCAACTGGGTATCCCGTCCGCAGGAGGAATTTCACGTCAATGCGGCCGCCGCCGGCCTGGTGCTCCTCACGATGACCCTGGCAATGAACGCGCTGGCCATTTACATCCGGCACCGCTTCCGCAAACTGGTCCGCTGGTAGCCCTCTGTCATGCTCATGCGCCCTGATCAGCCCCCCAAAGCCGAGGTCAAGAACCTCAGTTTTTTCTATGGCTCGGTCTGCGCGCTGAAGCGGCTCAATTTGACGGTATCCGAAAAAATGGTCACGGCTCTGATCGGGCCATCGGGATGCGGCAAAACAACCTGCTTGCGCTGCTTCAATCGGATGCACGATCTCTACCCTGGCAATCGGTATGATGGTGAAATCACGCTCTACCCGGACAAGATGAACATCCTCGGCGGAACCGTGGATCCGATCCAAGTACGCATGCGGATCAGCATGGTGTTCCAGAAACCGAATCCCTTTCCCAAATCGATCTATGAGAACGTCGCGTACGGCCTTCGCGTGCGGGGGATGACCAAGAATGCGAGACTTGACGAGAAGGTGGAGCAGGCGCTCCGAGGCGCGGCCCTGTGGGAAGAGGTCAAAGACCGGCTGAATCAATCGGCCCTGGCGCTTTCCGGCGGACAGCAACAACGTTTGTGTATCGCCAGGGCACTCGCCACCGACCCGGAGATTCTGTTGTTCGACGAGCCCACCTCGGCGCTCGATCCGACGGCGACCGGCCGCATCGAAGACCTAATGACCGAGCTGAAACAGCGCGTGACAATTCTCATCGTCACGCACAACATGCAACAAGCCGCCCGCATCTCAGATTTCACGGCATTCATGTATCTCGGCGAACTGATCGAGTTCGACCGCACCGAGAAGATGTTCACCAACCCGGCCAATCGGCTCACCGAAGAGTACATCACAGGCCGTTTCGGTTGACCGGCTCCAGGGCTTGCATGTATCCAACGACGGCTCGCCCGCATCCATCATGAGGTCGTATGCTTCGCCATTTTGACCAGGAGCTCCAGGAGCTGAAAGGGAAGATCATCGCCATGGGCGCGCTCGTCGAGACCCAGATCCAGGGCGCCCTCAGCGCCCTGATGGAGCGTAACTCCAGCGCCGCGCGTCAGGTCATCGACGATGATCACCTCGTCAACGCCATGGACGTCGAGATCGACGAGGCATGCCTCCGCCTCCTGGCCCTGCATCAGCCCGCTGCAGGCGATCTCCGGTTCATCACCACCGCCATGAAAATCTCGACGGAGCTGGAACGCATGAGCGACTTGTCCGAAAACATCTGTGAACGTACGATCGAGCTCAACCAGGAACCGCAGCTCAAGCCCTATATCGACATTCCACGGATGGCGAACTGGGCGATGCACATGGTCAAGGACAGCTTGCATGCCTTCGTGACCCGGGATGCGATCCTTGCGCGCAAAGTCTGCGCTGACGACAGCTTCATCGACCAGCTAACCGAACAACTGTTTCGTGAGCTTCTGTCGTTCATGCTCGAGAACCCCCAGACGATTACTCGCGCCATCCGGCTCATGTTCATTGGGAAATATCTAGAGCGCATCGCCGATCATGCGACCAATATCGCCGAGCTCGTCGTTTACCTGGTCGAGGGCAAGATCATCCGCCACACCGCTCCGCCGACCTCGGCTTGAGGTGCGAGACTACATACAGATCTCGTTGTCCCCGACGCACGACGTCCTGGCATCGGCCATGCCTCGGTTGATTTGTTCCCGTCGCCCCAAGTAACCTCGAAATATGACCCGATTGGCCGTCATCGATATCGGCACCAACTCCATTCACATGGTCCTCGCCGAAGTCGAACCGGATTTCTCTTACAAGATTCTCGATCGCTTCAAGGACATGACGCGGCTGGGGGACGGCGCGTTCAAGACCGGCCGGCTGTCGGAATCGGCCATGACCCGCGGCCTCGAGGTCCTTCGGCAACTGACCACGCTGGCCCGCAACAAGGGGTACGAGCGCATCGAGGCGGTCGCGACGAGCGCGGTGCGGGAGGCCAAGAACGGCGGGGATTTCTTGGAGGCCGTGGCCCGCCAGACCGGGCTCACGGTGCGTGTCGTGTCAGGCCTGGAAGAGGCCAGGCTGATTTATCTGGGCGTCCGGCACAGTATGGATTTGACCGATGCCCCCACCATGGTCGTGGACGTCGGAGGCGGCTCGGTCGAGCTGGTGCTCGGCAATCGCCGGACCATGCTGCACGGTCGGAGCTTGAAGCTCGGCGCCATTCGGCTCAAAGATCTCTATCTCAAAGAAGACCCGCCGACCAAGGCCATGCTCCGGCGGGTGGAGCGCGCGATCGATGCCCAACTGCAGCCGGCCCTGAACCGGATGAAGATCAAGGCCCTGGACCGGCTGGTCGCGACGAGCGGCATGGCCGGGAATCTCGCGGAAGTCATCCACCTGCATCGGCGTGGGCGCCCGCTCCCGCAACTGAATCTGGCCACCGTCGCGCTGCGTGACGTCCGGGCCGTCGAGAAGCTACTGTCGCAGCGGACCTTTAAGGCGCGGTTGGCGATTCCGGGGCTCGATCCCAAGCGCGCGGATACGCTCCTGCCCGCCACGACGCTGCTGCGCAGCCTCATGGAGCGCCTCGGGCAGCAGGAGCTCACGATCAGCGACAAGGCGATCCGGGAGGGCCTGATCTACGACTTCATCGAGCGCCACCGAGAAGGGCTGCGCGCCGAGCAGGAGATCCCAAACGTCCGGCGACGAAACGTCGTCTCGCTCGCGCAGCGGTGCCACTCGCCCGAATCGCACACCCGGCAGGTCGCGAGGCTGGCCGTCCGGCTGTTCGACCAGACGCAGGCGCTGCACGGCCTGGACGAGCGCAGCCGGGAATGGCTCGAATACGCCGCCATCCTGCACGACGTCGGCTACCTGATCAATTCACGGCAACACCACAAGCATGCCTACTACGTCATCAAGCACAGCGATTTATCCGGCTTCACTGCCGACGAGATCGAAATGATCGCGAGCATCGCCCGCTACCACCGGCGCGCACTGCCGAAGACCGGCCACGCCCCCGTTCAGGCCATCCCGAAAGGGGAACGCCGAACCTTGGAGGTCCTGAGCGCGCTGCTCCGGATCGCCGACGGGCTGGACCGCACCCAATTTGCGGTCGTCGACGACCTGTCCGTGGACCTCGGGCGCGCGATCACGATCAGGCTCAAGACGTCGGGCGACGCCGAGCTGGAGATGTGGGCGGCCCGCAATCGCGCGGATCTGTTCGAGCGGGTCTTCCGCCGCCCCCTGCAATTCGCATTGGAGCCCTCGGGAGATCCGGCATGACACCCTCGACACCGACGCCGTCGCCGCTGACGCTCCAACAACCCCACCCGTTCCCCGGCAAGCTGATCATCGTCGAAGGCATCGACGGATCGGGGAAGAGCACCCAACTGCTGCTGCTCCAGAAATGGCTCGAGGCCAAAGGCCTCAACGTGTTCTTCACCGAATGGAACTCCTCGGAACTGGTGAGGGAGACGACCCGTCGGGGTAAGAAGAACAAGTCGTTGACCCCGACCACCTTCAGCCTCCTGCATGCCACCGACTTTGCGAGCCGCCTCTACCACGAAATCCTGCCGCCGCTGAAGGCCGGCATGGTGGTGCTGGCGGATCGTTACGTTTACACGGCGTTCGCCCGGGACGCCGTCCGCGGCGTGTCACGGGCCTGGGTTCGAAAGCTCTACAACTTCGCGATCCGCCCGGATCTCGCCTTTTACTTCAAGGTGCCGATCGACGTCGCCATCGACCGGCTGTTGGGAGGCACACGCGCACAGTTGAAGTACTACGAAGCGGGCATGGATCTCGGCTTGAGCCCTGATCTCACCGAGAGCTTCCGGATCTTCCAATCGCGGATTCTCGACGAGTACGACAAGATCGTGACCGAGTACGGCCTTCTCGTCATGGACGCGACCAAAGACATCGAAACGCAGCAAGGCGAGATGCGGCACCTGGTGTCGCAGGCGCTCGAGAACTACCGGCCGAAGAGGGGCACCCATGGGCGGCGCACATCGGTATTTTGGCGACGGTTTACCGTACCTGAATCGCGGTGATCTCAAAGGCAAGCTGATCGCGATCGAAGGGACCGACGGGGTCGGCCGTTCGACCCACATCGAGCTGCTGCAGGAGTGGCTCGAAGTGCAGGGCTACGGCGTGCTGACGACGGGATGGACCCGCTCGACGCTGATGTCGAAAACGATCGAAGCCGCCAAGCAGGGCAACATCTTGGACCGGTGGTCCTTCAGCCTCTTGTACGCGACGGACTTCGCGGATCGCCTCGAGCACCAGATCATCCCGGCCCTCCGTTCCGGCTTCATCGTCCTCGCCGACCGCTACATCTACACCGCGTTCGCCCGCGATGCCGTGCGCGGGGGCGACGGCCGGTGGATCCGGGACGTGTTCGGCTTCGCGGTGGTCCCCGATCTGGTCTGTTATCTACGGATCGACGTGGACACGCTCGCCTTGCGCGTCATCGAGAGCAAGGGCATGAACTACTGGGAATCAGGGATGGATCTGCGGCTGGGCGCGGACCTGTTCGACAGCTTCAAGAAATACCAGACCCTGCTGATCGAGGAGTTCGACAAGATGGCGGAGGAGTTTCACTTTCAGGTGATCGACGCCCGGAAATCACCCGAGGAGATCCAGGACCTGCTGCGCGCGAAGATCCAACCCGTGCTCGCGGAAGGACGATCCCAGACCGCCGCTGGGCCCGCAGCGCCCGCCTCCCCTATTCCCGCAGCGCCCTAAGCTGTCGCGCCATCAACCACCAACGCAGCGTCCCCTCTCCGGGCTTGACCGACCCTTCGAATCGAATGCAGCAGGCCCCCGCCTTCTTCAGGATCAGCCCGTCGATCGGCCCTCCGGCCAACATGAGCCCGGCGGCATCCGACAACTGCGGTTCGTGACCGATGCAGATGATGCAGGCGGATCCGGGGAGCTTGGCCAACACGCTCATGAGTCGATCAGGTGGCGCATCGGGCAGCAGTGCCTGGTCGGTCGGCACGTTGTCGGGAAGCTCGAAGACGCGCGCGATGATGTCGGCCGTCTGGACGGCACGGACGAGTGGACTGCTCAACAGGTGGGTCGGTGCGACGCCGAGTCGTAACAAGCCGCGTGCCGACTGTTCCGTTTTCTCCGCACCCTTGGCCGTCAACGGGCGGTCCGCCTCGCGTCCCTCCCATTCCTCACGCTCGACCGCGATACCGTGTCGGAACAGAATACAATCCATCATCCACCTCGAGTCCGAGGCCGGATTCTAGCACACGGTGGCAAGAGGACTGAAGCCGAACTCGGGACATGGGCTTGAACTCCCGCGCAGCGTAGCGCTATAAGCTCCGGCAAGGCCTAACGCTTCTCAACTCGATCTATGGCGCGGAAATCCGCCGGTTACACGACCCGCCACCATACCTCGGCCGTTCGTGCGCTCGAGCGTCTGACGCGTGGCGACCGGCGGCCGGAAACGCTCCATCGACTCCGAACGAGCCTTCGCCGCCTCGAAGCTGCGCTGGAGTTACTCGGTGAGACGAGCCGGGCGGCGACGCTCGGCGAATCCGTCAGGCCGCTCAGCCGACTTCGGACGCTGCAGGTCTTCCTCGCCTACCTCGAAAAAAGACAGGCGCCGGCGCGCGACGTCCGTCGCGTCGCCCGGCTGATCGACAAGGCGCAGAAAAAGATCGCCCGCACGCACGTGTACGAGACCATACGGACGGGCCTCACCCAGGTGCAGTCGTCTGCCCTATCAACCGACGATCGTCTCCAGCGGCTGTCGGCGGCTCGTGCTCGCCATGCGGCCGTCCTTCGCGAGCTGATCGGTCGGGCACTCGAAGACCCTCGCCGGAAGGTCCTGCATGCCCTGCGGCTCCGGCTCAAGGCACTTCGGTATCAGGAGGAGTGGGCTTTGGCCGAATCGATGGGGCACCCTCACCTCATTACCGCCCTCAAGCACGCGCAGTCGCTCCTTGGGATCTATGAGGAGCGGGCACAGTTCCGGAAGTTCGCACGGTCTCTGAAGCTCAAGATGAGAACCCGCATCGCACGGGAGTGGCGGCGCGCCCGGAAGCGCGCAAGGCGTGTCCCGTCCGAGCTCCTTCCGATCGTCGACCTCCTCGACGACCGCATCCGATCCATCAGTCGTCCGGCACATCCGGCTTCTCGCCTGAGACGCGCATAGTTGAATTCATCAAATTACATTGATATATTGCAGCCATGCCGAGAACGAGCTTCCGCACAGGGGAACGGGTCGCCCGCTGGTTTCATGCCCTCTCGGACGAGACGCGACTCCGCATCATCGAGTCTCTGGGAGAAGGCGAGCAATGCGTGTGCGATCTGGTCGACGTCTTGGGCGCCGCCCAGTCTCGCCTCTCCTTCCATCTCAAGACGCTCAAAGACGCCGGGCTCGTGAAGGACCGCCGCGAAGGCCGCTGGATCTACTACTCGCTCGATCCGGAGACGATGGAGGAGCTGTACGAGCTCGTCACGGCGCTGAAGCAGGGCGCGCACGGTGCACGCGGTTTGCGCCCGTGTGACTGAGTTTTTTTACCTTGATCCATCAAGATTTCTTGATCAAACAGGCGAGGGTCCCCATGGACGCACGTGAGCTCAAAGACCTCATTCGGAACGAGTACCGCCAGGCTGCGCTTCAGGCCAAGCGAGGCGGCAGCTCCTGTTGCAGCTCGATCTCCGGTGTCAACGTCGACCCCATCACATCGGGTCTCTATCGTGACGACCAGAGAATGACGCTTCCCGACACCGCCCTTGCTGCATCGCTGGGCTGCGGCAACCCAACGGCCCTCGCCGAGTTACACCCGGGCGAGGTCGTGCTGGATCTCGGATCGGGCGGCGGCATCGACGTGCTGCTGTCCGCCAAACGAGTGGGCCCGACAGGAAGGGCTTACGGTCTCGACATGACGGATGAAATGCTCGCCCTGGCCAGAGAGAACCAGCACAAAGCAGGAATCGAGAACGCGGAGTTCTTGAAAGGCGACATCGAATCGATTCCACTTCCCGACGACTCCGTCGATGTCATCATCTCCAATTGCGTCATCAACCTCTCGCCCGATAAAGACCGGGTCTTTCGAGAAGCATTTCGCGTGCTGAAACCGGGAGGTCGTCTCGCGGTTTCGGATATTGTCGTGCGTGGTCCCATCTCTTCCGAGATCCGGCCGAGCATCGAGCTGTGGGTCGGTTGTGTCGCCGGGGCGCTGGATGAACAGGATTACCGCGCAAGGCTGACTGCTGCCGGCTTCGAGGGAATCGAGATCCAACCGACCCGGATCTACCGCGTTGAGGACGCCCGTGAGTTTTTAGCCGGGGCCGGCCTGGACGTGGACCGGATTGCCGCCGAGGTCGATGGCAAGTTCATGAGCGCCTTCGTGCGAGCGAGAAAGCCGCACGGAAGGGCTGAGGGCTGAGGGCTGAGGGCTGAGGGCTGAGTAACGAAAGTGTACCTTCCGGTCAACCAGGTGCAGGGAGGATTGATGAAACCGGACGTCGCAACGACAATCGAATCCACTTCTAGAAAGCGACTGGGCTTCTTCGAGCGCTACCTGAGTCTCTGGGTCGCGCTCTGCATGGCCGGCGGTTTGGGCGTGGGGCTATCTGCCCCGGACGCCGTCGACGCACTCCGATCCCTCGAGCTCGGCTCGGGCACCCATATCAACCTCCCTATCGCCATCCTGATCTGGCTCATGATCGTCCCCATGATGATGAAGGTCGACTTCGCCTCCGTCCGCAATGTCGGGCGGCGCCCGCGCGGCCTCATCATCACCCTAATCGTGAATTGGCTGGTGAAGCCGTTTTCGATGGCGTTGATCGCCTGGCTCTTCTTTCGCCATCTCTTCGCAGCCTGGATCTCACCAGCCGATGCCGATCAATATATCGCGGGCTCGATCATCCTCGCGGCCGCGCCCTGCACGGCCATGGTCTTCGTGTGGAGCTATCTGACCGACGGCGACCCCGCTTACACCCTGGTGCAAGTGTCGGTCAATGATCTGATCATGCTCGTGCTGTTCGCTCCAACCGTAGCCCTTCTGGTCAGCGGCGCCTCCTCGCTCACCGTGCCGTTCGAAGTCCTCCTCTATTCCGTCCTCGCCTTCATCGTCATTCCGCTGGCCGTTGGCTCCGCGCTCCGCACCTGGCTCGTCAACAAATACGGCCGGCGGTGGCTCGAGGAGACGCTGTTGCCGCGCTTCGCGCCCGTGACCATCCTCGCGTTGCTGGCGACGCTCGTCTGCATTTTCGCTTTTCAAGCTCAGAACATCACGGGACGCTTCGTGCACGTGATCTTGATCGCCGTGCCTATCCTCGCACAGGTCTACTTCAACAGCTCGCTGGCGTATGGACTGATGAAGCTGTGGCAGGTGCCCTATGCCATCGCAGCACCCGGCGCCCTGATCGGCGCCAGCAACTTCTTCGAGCTGGCGGTCGCCACGGCCATCGCCCTGTTCGGTCCGGAATCGGGTGCCGCCCTCGCGACCGTCGTCGGTGTGCTCGTCGAGGTGCCGGTGATGCTGTCTGTCTGCGCAGCCTGCAATCGGACCCGCCATTGGTTCAATCAAGAGACGCACTACGATCGGGCTCCGTTGATGGCACAGCCGACCAAGGGGTGAAGCCCGGAGGGATGAAACAATGAAGAAACGCGTGCTCTTCCTCTGCACCGGCAACTCCTGCCGCAGCCAGATGGCGGAAGGCTGGCTTCGTCATCTGGCCGGCGATCGCTTCGAGGCCATGAGCGCCGGCACGCACCCCGTCGGGCTCAATCCGGGCGCCGTCGACGCGATGCGCGAGCGAGGGGTCGACATTTTCCATCACCGCTCGAAGCAGGTGCAGGAATTTGACGGACAGCGCTTCGACTACGTCGTCACGGTCTGCGATCGCGCCAAAGAAGCGTGCCCCATCTACCCCGCCGCGGTAATGATGTTGCACTGGAATTTCGAGGACCCGGCGGCGGTACAGGGCACGCAGGAGGAGCGCAAGGCCGTGTTTAGACGGGTCCGCGACGAGATTGCAGGCCGGATCCAGGACTTCATTCAGAAGGAAGGGAACAATCGGTAGGTCCCGCCGGGGAGTTTGAGCACCACTTGACGCATCGGCTCCTGGTTCAGCTTCTGGCTCAATGAGCTCGCCAGCCGCTCTAATTCCCGATCGTGCAGAAGCCCATCCTCGCCCCAGACGTATCCGGCCAGTTCCTCATCAGTCGCAATTTGACCCGACGCGTCGGCCAGATATTGCAGGATCCGCCACTCCTCCCTGGTCACGTTGAATTGTTTGCCTCGATACCGCACCACCATCTCCACTACGGTGGGATCACCGGGTGAAGAGGGCTCACGCAGGTCGTGGAGTCGCCTCCGGAGCATCGCCCCCACGCGGGCGACGACTTCCTTCGGACTGAACGGCTTGGCGATGTAATCATCGACCCCGATCCTGAACCCCTCTTCACGCTGTTCGGCATGGCCTCCCAAGGCCGAGAGCATGATGATCGGCGTCCGCGCGATCTCCGGGTCCTGGCGAATGCGCCGACAGACCTCATAGCCGTCCAAACCGGGCAGCATAACGTCCAGCAGGATCAACGCCGGTCTCAATCGCTTGACGTCCTCCAACCCGAGCTCGCCGTCGGGAGCGACGTTCGTCCGGTAGCCGGCGGCACGCAGCACATGGTCGAGCAGGGCCGCCTGTGCGACATCGTCTTCCATGAGTTGAACCAATTCGAATGCCATGGCCATGATGCTACTGGCTTTGCATTTCGACTGCATCACGCTGACGTTACGCATTGGTTACTTCTACGCGGCCGGTTGCTGCTCTTCGTCTTGCCCCAATCTCGCCTTCATCCATCGTGCTGCAGCCGATCAGCGCTGACAAGTCAGAACCAACTGGTCTCAGCCCTCGCCCAACTCTCGGTCTGCGTCCGCACATTTCCTAATTGATTTTTTAACGGTTCTGTAACGCTTCAGTGACAGCCGTGTCATAGCCTCCCGCTACAAACGCTCCGATGCTACGTAATCGTGTCCACGATACGGACTCATAGACCGGGAGGATTCGGATGAAGACAGTTCGTGCTCGCGCATCACGGTACCTAGCCTGTCTGGCGCGGCTGATCTCAGTCATTGTGCTGGTCCACGCGCCTACGTGGGCCCAATCTGAACAACATGATCTCACCAGCTCCCCCCCTCCCAGACCGACACAGACGGCCGCCAAGCCGGCCGGCGCCGGTATCGGACAGCCCGACCCCGCCGTACCCCCGGCTCCCGCCGCTCCTCGCGCCTCCGCTGGGCGCGCCACGGTTCTCGAGAGCACCCCGCTGGAGGATGTGTTGCTCGAGAAGGGCATTATCTCGATGGACGACTGGCTCCGCATCAAGGCCGAAGAAGAGCGGCGGATCGCAGAACGCACGGCCGAGATGCAGTTCGTCTCCAGCCCGCGTTGGTATGAGCGGATCAACGTCAACGGGTATGCTCAGCTCCGGTACACGATGAAGGACAATGCGAAGCTGGATCTTCACCAGGGCGAGAGCACCTCGACCAATCACCCGCTCGATTTCTTCTTCAGACGCGTGCGGCTCGTCTTTCAAGGCCAGGTCTCGGAACGCCTGGCGTTCTTCTTACAGTTTGCACTCGAAGGCGACGGATTCCGACTTCAGAACAACGAGCTCGTCGACATGTACGGTGATTACTTTCTGACTCGGGACCGGGCTCACCGGGTGCGTTTCGGTCTGCACCGCGTGCCGAACTCGTTCGACACCTACCGCTCGAGCAGTCAGCGACAGGAGCTCGACCGAGCCGAGGCGATCCAATCAGGCGCTCCGGGGGAGCGCGACCTCGGACTCGCCTACTATTGGTCGCCGAAGGTGGCACAGGAACGCTATGCGCGGCTCGCGACGTATCACAACGGACCCGGCGACTACGGTGTCTTCGGCATCATGGTGTACAACGGCCAAGGACGGAGCGCCACCGAGCTGAACCACGACAAGCACTTGGGCGCGAAATTGTCCTACCCCTTCGAGCTGCCCAACGGCCGGCTGCTCGAGATGGGCGTCTTGGGGTTCACGGGGGAATATGTCGTCAGCGGGTCCGGCATCATCGCGCCGACGGCAACCGCGAGCAGCAGTACCGTCGCACGCTGCGTCAACCCGCTTCGCGGAGGCGGCTGTCCCATCCATGAGGAACGGGTCACGGGGTACATCTGGACGCCGCCCCAACCCTGGGGCTTTCTCGCCGAGTACACCGTCGGTCGAGGACCTGAACGGGACGCCAATGACGTGATCACCGAGCAGAGCCTACACGGTGGCTATGCGCAGATCTACTACACGTGGCGCTACTCAGACGTCGGGATGCTCACACCGTATATCCGCTATGGCTATTACCGGGGCGGGTTCAAGAACCAACGCGGCGCCGCCGCCGACAATACCATGTGGAATTTCGGGCTGGTCTGGGAGCCGGACACGCATCTCCGGCTGGTCTCGGAGTATTCGATCCATGATCGCCTCAATGTCTCCCAAGATCGATTCGGCTTGGGGCAAGAGGAGATCTATGGACAGATGCTGCGGTTCCAGATCCAGTGGTTCTGGAACTGATGAGACGCGGCGATCCCTTCCAGGCCGGTGCGCACAGCGACCGAGCGAGATGGCAGTCTCAGGGAGGAGAGGGAGCCGACGAACCCCTCCTAGAGCGTCTCAACCGGACAGAAAGAGCGGAGCGATCCGCGTTCAACGAGACGGAGGCTCGGCGGGACGTGGGGGACTGACGGTGAGTTGCGCCAAATCAAGGACGATCATTTTCGAGGGATCGATATAGCCGCGCCTCTCCGGATGGTCGGACCGGACGGCCGCCGCCGGCGTAAAGGTGAGATTGAAGGAAGCCGGTCGGAGCGAGAACAGGGGATCATCCAAGGGATCGATGTCGTACATCATGGCCTGCTGATGGCCAAGGACCTCAGCCGGACGGTTTCTGGCGTTGGCTAGGATGACGTACAGTTCGCTGCCACGCACGTAGAGTCCGCCTGAAGTGATGGCCAGTCCAACCGTCGAGTCCGAATACCGCCGATAGAAGGTGACGAGCTCTCGTGGCGAGGCCTGCGCAAGCGCCTCGCCCAAACGAGGGGCGAGCGCCTGGATTTCAGTCGAGGAGAAGGCCGGCGTCTCCTCCGCCTCGCCGGTGACAAGACTCAGAATCGGGTCGCCTCGCTTTTGGACCCGGAGCCCGGACAGTATACGGGCGATCTGATCCGTCGAGAGCGTGGCCGGGTGGCTATACGGAGGGGTGGATGACGTCACGGGCCGTACCTGCACGACGGTCAGCGCGTCCCGGTGGATGTCGCGCGGGGGAGGGACTGTTTCGCACCCGACGAAGCTGAGCAGAAGCACCACGAGGACGATCGGCATCGAGCGCCGAGGCGGCATGCCGAAGCACTGACCGATGTCCACGCGCCTCCGGGTCACCGTTGAGGGCTCACTTGACTCGGTCAAGGGCGGACGCCGTGATCGTTTCTCCCGTGAGGAGGACTTGGTTCTTGGCGATCATGGGAGCCGGAAGCGGGAAAAACTTACCCTTGGCAACAATCGCCTGCCCCTCCCGGCTGTTGACGAATCGGAGAAATTCGAGGAGAGCGGGACGCCATTTGCCGTTGGGTGGCTGGTTGACATAGAGGAGCAACGGCCGACTGAGCGGATAGGTGCCTTTCAACACCGTCTCGAGGCTCGGCGCAATGAACGGATCACCGGGCTCCTTGGCGAGCGGCACGGTCCGCACGAACGACCCTTGATACCCAATACCGGCATATCCGATGGCGGCTGGATCCTTGGCGATGGCGAGGATCTCCGAGGCCGACCCGGGTTGCTCGGTCACCTCCTCCCTGAGTGATCCGCCGGCAAGGGCCACCAGCTCGAAAAAGCGTCGTGTGCCCGAGTCCTTGTCCCGACCATGCAGGCGAATCGGCTTGTGCTCCCAGTCGCCTTGCAGCCCGAGCGCTCCCCAGGTGGTAATCGGTCGCCCGCCGCGCTTCAGCGACGTGCTGAAAATGGCATCCAGTTGCTGAAGGGTGAGGCCCGGGAGCGGGTTGTCGCGATGGACGTACACCGCGACCGCATCCAACGCGATTGGAATCATCAGCGGTGGGTAGCCATAGCGCGCAGTAAAAGCCTTGACCTCCTGTTCCGTCAACTCTCGACTGCTGGCCAGCATGCCGACCTGAGCAGCTGCATCGTGGCCTCCCCGCGCCTTTTCGCCTCGTCGTTGGCCGGAGTACCCGACGATGAATTCCCGGATGCCTGCCTCGGAGCCTTCCCCCTCTATCGCCACCTTGATCTCGGGTTGGAGCAGGGCGAACTCGCTGGCGAGCTGGGTCAGCAGCGGCTTCATCGTCTCGGAGCCGGCGATCGTGATCCGTCCGGCTACGTTCGGGCTTGGTACATAAGGAGCGATCACATCGAGATCCGGCTTCACCGCCGGGCCGGCGTGCTCGCTTTGCACCGGACCGACTGCAGCGAGCAGGAGGATGACGAAGATCCCAATGCGGAAGATCCCGCGGACCCTTGGACGGTAGTCGTTCGACATCGTGACCTCCCCCTCTGCGAGCTCCGCTTTCTTGCGACCGACCAAAGGTAACACGTGTCGTATTAAAGGTCAGTTACTCCAGTGTTACATGGCTGTTAACTTCAGGCGGCAACCTGGATCCTCACGGGCGCCCCCGCCCGTCTCTGCATCACTCAACTGCTGCGATCTTGATGAGGTCACCGAGCCGTTGCAAGTTCTTTTCGACCTGAGCCATCGTTACAGGATAGAACTTTGCCTTCGCGACAGCCACCTGGCCGTCCCGGCTGTTCACGTACCTCAGGAACTCCGACAGCAACCCACTCGCCCCCCCTTTCACCGGAACATTGGCATAGAGGTACAGGTCTCGTCGAAGCGGGTAGCTGCCGTCCCGAATCGACTCAGAGGTCGGAGCAACGAAGGGACTTCCTGGCTGCTGGGCCAACGGGACCATGCGGACGAGCGAGGTCTCATAGCCGATCACACCCGCGTAGCCGATGGCCGATGGATCACGGGCGATCGCCAGCAGCTCGCTCGCCGCCCCCTTCTGGTCCAGCACGTTGTCCTTGAAGTCTGCGTTCAGCATCACCTGCTGCTGAAAAAAGCGCCGGGTGCCGGACTTCGCATCCCGGCCGTGCAAGTGGATCACCTCGTCTTTCCATTCGTCCGCCAGGCCTAGCTGCCCCCAGGTCTCAATCGGCTGCGCTCCCCGACGGCGCTCGGCGCTGTACAGGGCGTCCAACTGCGCCAAGGTCAATCCGGCGATGGGGTTCGACTGGTGAACATACACGGCGACTGCGTCCATGGCGATGGGCAGCTCTATCGGTTCGTACCCAAAGCGTGCGGTGAATTTCCGCTTCTCGGCATCGGTGAGTTGCCGTGACGAGGCCAGGATGGTCGCCATTGCGGCTCCATCGTGCCCTTGCCGCGACTTCTCCCCACGTCGCTGCTGGGAATAACCGATCAGGAACTCATGGATGCCGCTCTCGGATCCCCCGCCCTCGATCGCGATTTTGACATCAGGATGGATGACGAGAAACTCCGAGGCAATCTTGGCCAGGAGCGGCCGCATGGTGTCGGAACCCGCGATCGCCAAGCGGCCAGCGACCTCGGTTGCGGGTCGATAGGAGACGAGCTGCGAGTCGACGAGCTGGGTCGTCTTCACCACCCCATGCTCGGCATGGCCAACGGTTGCCACGCTGACCGACAGCACCAGGCCGGCTGCAGCGCTCGTCAAGATCCTGTGGAGTCCATTACCTCGGAGCTGACGCTTGCCTCTCTTCACCTTCACCTCCTGAAGTTGGATCGTCTTCTGGCAAATGATGGCCAATGTTCTCAGGTGGTGATTGCGTCCCGGTCACCGCCCTGTAACAGCCTTGTTAACTTTTTGGCGTCGTCTGTTTCCACGAGGCCCTTGTGCCGGCGCACACAGACAAGATGTCCGGCGCCAACATGACCGCTGCCCCTGATGCAAGCAGGCGGCTTCCTTTCCCGGCCCCACCAAAGAGTTTCTCGACAACTTCTCTCTGCTCCTACTGGTATGAGTTTCGCTAGCTGCACCAGGAGGGCGGATGGTGAGAAACGGACCTTGGAAAGTACAGGGAGGGAAAACATGAACGAGACGATCTGCCGCGTGCTTGGAGCGGCGCTGATGATCATGACGGCAGTGTCTTGCGCGGAGACTAGCGGTGACGTGCGCGATCGCGATCAGTCGTACGGCGAGCGCCTGGGGTACTCGGAACGAGAGCGTGCTTACGACGAACGGTACCGATCGGCTGTACCGGCAACCTCATCAGGGACATCCTTCGGGGAGGATGTTCGTCGAGGCGTCGGCGTGTACGACACGACCCATCCGGATCACTAAAGACGGGCGACCAGGCTATCCTTCCAATGAAAAGTCGGACTCGATCTGAAAGCCGGAGGCCTCACCGCCTCCGGCCGTCCCCATCACCGCTCGCCCGGCACATCGATCTGGCTCAGATTCCCTGCCACGTGTTCTTCCCGCAAGGTGTAGAAGCCGGCCGCTAACGCGGCTGCTTGCCCCTCGCGGCTGTTCGTGAACATGAGAAACTCTTTGACCGCCGGGGGTAGGCTTTCGCCTGGCGGCTTGTCGACGTAGAGGTACACGAATCGGCTCAGCGGATAGGAGCCCTGACAGGCCAGGTCGATGGTCGGGGCGACGTACGGCTGTCCGGCCTTGTCGGCGATCGGGAGCGCGCGCACGCCGGCCACCTCCAGCCCGATGCCGTCGAAGGCCAGGCCGGCCGTATCGGATGCAAGATCCGCCAGCAGCGACTGCGGGCTCTGCTCCTCTTTCACCGTCGGGATCATCGCCGACCCGCCGAGGACCAGTTCAGAGAAAAAGCCCTGAGCCACTGTGCGGGACTCCGGAGCATAGAGTCGGACCGGCTTGGTGCTCCATCCATCGCCGCCCCCCAGTGCTCCCCACTGGTCGATGCGCGCCGCGAGCCCTCGTTTGCGAATCTCGGCATAGACGGCCTCGAGCTGATCCACGGTCACCCCTTGCACCGGGTTGTCCTGATGCACATAGACCCCGATGGCCTTGAATGCGATCGTCACGGTCGTCGGGGGATAGCCGCGTCGGGCATAGAACGTATCGAGGTCGGACCAGGGGATCGGTCCCAAGGAGGCGATCATGAGGACGGGGGCGGCCCCGCGCGAGTCTCCCATAGAGTTGACGGCCATGGACGAGCTGAGAAGGTCTCGGAGGGTTATGCCGCCGGCTGGTTGGACGTCGAGCATCACACCGGGATGGTGGCGGTGGAACTGATCCCGTAGGCTCGTCAACAACGGCTGGAGAGTCGTTGAGCCCGCCACCGCAAAGCGGCCGTTCAGACCGGCCCGAGGGGTATAGCCCGCGATCCCGGGATCAAGCGAGTCGTGTTGATGGCTCAGGGCCGTAGACTCAATGAAACCGACGGCAAGCAGGCACAGGACGAGAGCATGCAGTACGGTCATGCCGAGCCTCCTGGAAAAACCAGTGCTGAGTGATGAGTGCTGAGCGATGGATGGAAAACAGAGGTGAGGGACGCGGATCGTGTTAAGTGGCGAGGGTAAGGCAAGCACGCAAAGACGAGCGGAAGGAGCGGACGATGACCAACGGTGCCGGGCGACACGAATGGCTCACCTCGCGGCAGGTGAGTCGACAATAATGGACTGCACGTAGGAGGTCAAGAACCGTCGATCGGCCGGCCGACACGCGCACAACAACGCTCCTGTGCACCTGATTACTGTCCGGGCTCCGCAAGTCCTACTGTTCAGGCTGTCGGAAGCTTTTACACTTCCTCACGCCACGATCGTAGGCGCATAAGCTGTAGGGAAGACGAAGCTTTCTCGGTGACTCGGGCATCATAGCAATGACACTGTAAAGCGACTTGACACTTTTGGATCGTTGTCTCGATCGATTCATCGCTAATTTTTCAGCCGGTTTCACTTGGCATCATGTCTGCACCTCCGTCCTGCCCATACGTATGTCGTGGGGGTGAAAACAATGAGAGAAATCACAGGGAAAATAGTTTCCACACTATCCCTTGTTGCGGTATGCCTACTCCCGGTCCAGGCCGGGGCCGTCGCGATCGAAGGCGGCTCAGTGATCGTGGCCACGAGTGGCAACGTGATCGCGCGGTATCTGGGCACTACCGCCGCTTTCAGCAATGACCTGTACCTCGATAGCCCGAGCAACAGCCTTGGGATCATCTTCAACAACCACGCCACACCAGTCGGGACAACGGCTGACCTCGGCTTTTTCAACGCCGGAACCGAGCTCATCTTCCGGATTCACGTCAACAACACCGGATTCGACTTTTTCACGGGTCCAGCGTCACGGAATCCCGATAACCATGCCCATGCGCTGGTCGACGACAGTTTCTCACCCACTGAGACGGCTGTCTTTTTCGAAGATTTGTTCAACGGCCCTTTTCACTACAATGACTTGGGGTTCGCCTTTACAAACGTGCGAGTCACCGAGGTTCCGCCGCCCAGCGGCGTCCCTGAACCGGCAACCCTGCTCCTACTCGCTTCCGGTCTTGGCTCGCTCGCTCTCTGGAAGAAACGCCAGTCATTGGGCAAGTAAGCTCTTCTGGGATGGGGCCTGAGATGAGTCAGGCCCCTCGCCTCTTCACATCCAACCTCGGAGCGCCGGGTCTCTTCACCCTTTTCACTGCTGCTCGCCGCAAAGCCCTCGTCCGCGTGCCGGCCCTCAGCAGAAGATCGAGCACGGTTGACAGTCAGCCCCAAATCCTTGAAACTACACGCGGGCTGGCGTAGCTCAATCGGCAGAGCAGCGGTTTTGTAAACCGCCGGTTGGAGGTTCGATTCCTCTCGCCAGCTCCAACACTTAGCCTCACCTCTCCACGCCTCTGCTACCATTTTGCTACCACTTGCCCCGGCCGCGACCGACCACCTTCTTTTACTGTCAGGTGTCCCTGTCTTCGTCATCGTGTATAAGCCTCGCGTATGGGCAAGGTTCAGCCGTCGTGCGGTTCACTACCTTCCCCGTGGGCAGGTGGTTTCCGAGACGCAGGGCCCGCGATCCACTCGGCGAGTCGCACACGTTGAGGAAGACATTGATCGGCAGCAAACCATGCGGCGGGTGTAATGCTCCAGGCCGAAGCCTCACCGCTTTGCTTCAGGCAAACTCGACAGCAGTTCCTGCAGTTCCTATTGTCATTTCTTGCGGCAATCGGGTCTAGCGTGATTCGTGAGTCGCCCGGTGACCCTTAGTAGCCGTGTTCCGAGATAAGGTCGACAAAGTTAGGACGAATGGTGCGGCTTTCGAAAAACACAACTCCTCGGTCAGTGTCCGTTCGATACATGACCTCGATCCCGGTATTCTCGCCCAACCACACGCCTTGAATGCGGTACCCTCTTTTATTCAACGACCGATCCAGCGGGCCGAATTCCGACTGCAGGTAGGCGAGAAGCTGTTTGTGATGTTCTAAGCCGCTGTAGTGGATGACTGCACGAACGAATTTTCCGTTGATGGCGTAGAACAGCAGCTGGTCAATGGGGACGTCCCCTATGGGGGCTGCTCCTCCCCTCACTTCATAAACCGAGATTATTCCGATTAGTCCTTCATTCACTTTGGTCGATTCAGTTTCTTGGAGGTCGGAACGGTCGCGAAGCGATGCCCCCCAGATCAGATTCTGAAATCCGTTTGGATCTTTGAGGAGGGATTCTGCAAAAACCGGGGAGGACAAAGTGAGGAGCACCATTCCACCAAGAGCCGAGAGAACGAATGCTTTCATGCTCCTCCTTTCTGGATCTGCCGGAGATCCAATGCGGCAGGGTTTGGAGCCAGAGAGATTTCGCTGGTACATAGCCCGAGACCGTGGCAGTCCAAACTCCTGGATCACCACTCTTGAAGAGGTTTGGTTGAGCTCCTCACTGGGGAGACAGCCCCTCTCGTTCACGGCGAGCTTCCAACTGCGCGTCAGCGGGAAGCCGCGCCTCCGGTCCCGGTCTTGGAAGCAGGTTGAGGACGGCGATGACGACGGCTCCGATGCCGACGAGGAGCCGCGTTTCGTGCACGCTCCGGCTCCCCTCGTCACGGAGGTCCTTCGCTACGTCGGAGACGGTGTCCAGCAGCCGATCCAGGGCCAGGGAGACCTGAATGAGCTTGGGGCCGGCGTTGTCGGCCGCATGCACTTCGGCCTCGTGCCGCAACTGCGCCGCGGCGGCTTCGGTCGGGGCGTTCCAGAGCTCGATCAAGAGCGTCAGGGTCCGGCTCGCCGACGCAAAGTACGCATCCAAGCTCGCCCGCACGGCGTGGAGGTCCTGGGGCTCGCTCCGGCCGCTGCGCGCGACGCGTAAGCTCGCCGCCGCATAGCGGTCCACCGCGTGCTGAATCCGGGAGCGTTGCTCGGCCAACGAGGCCGTGAGCTGCTCGAACTCCGCCTTGGTCGGGCTCTCGAGCGCGCGGATGATCGTATTGCGGTACCGGATCACATCGGCGGAGATATGGGCGAGGTCGACCGCGGCGAGCGTGTATTCCTGATAGATGATTTGCAGATCGGCATCGACTTGGCTCAGGGTGCGGGCGGCCGCAAGCCCCAAGGCGGCGATCAGCAGGCTGATGACGAGCTGCCACGCGCTGACGCGGAGGGGCAGACGTCTCACGGGCCGACAGGGGGCATGAGTGGGGAGCACCACACTGAGCACAACCGTCTCATGACAGGCGCGCCTCCTCAGGGCGAGACGGGAAGGCAGGAGGTCAGGGTGGACCTCCTGCCCGATCCTGGCTCATGCTTACAGCCAGTTCACGCGCTCGGCGGGCCGAATGTAGATCGGCTCTTCCACCTGGATGCGCGCCACCTCCTTGCCCGACTTGTTGAATCCCAGCACGGTGTCGTTGTACATCTCAAAGCGCTTCCCGTGGATCTGGGTCTCAAACACCTTCGGGCCCGGAATGACGTCGTACCGGAAGACGATCTGCTGGCTCGCGCGCCACAGCTGCAGCACCGCCAACAGCTCCCGGCTCGGCACCAGGTACTTCTCGATCGCGTTGTCCACCCCCGGCCCGAACATCTGCCGGGCGTAGCCCCGCGGGCTCCACCGCGGCGGGATGTAGTAGCCGTTGGGCTCCGTCCCCCACTGTGGGTACAGGGGCAGCGCCACCTGCTCCACCCGGATCGTGAAGTAGAGCGGGTGCCACCGGTCCTCCGCCCACAGGCCGTCCTCGCCGATGCGCACCAGGCTCTGCATGCGGATCTTCCCCACGCACGCCGCCATACAGCGCGTCTCCATCGGCTCGCCGCCCGTCAGCGGGTCCTTCCCCTCGATCCGCGGATAGCACGCGATGCACTTCTCGCTCACCCGCGTCGTGCCCCGGTACATCGGCTTCTTGTACGGGCACTGCTCCACGCACTTCTTGTACCCCCGGCACCGGTTCTGGTCGATCAGCACGATCCCGTCCTCCGGCCGCTTGTAGATGGCCTTGCGCGGACAGGCCGCCAGACACCCCGGGTACGTGCAGTGGTTGCAGATCCGCTGCAGGTAGAAGAAGAACGTCTCGTGCTCCGGCAGGCTGCTGCCCTGCAGCCGCCACGGCTCATCCCGGCTGAACCCGGTCTTGTCGATGCCTTCGACGATCGCGCGCATCGATGTCGCCGTGTCCTCGTAGATGTTCACGAACCGCCACTCCTGGTCCGTCGGGATGTAGCCGATCGCCGCCTGGCCGATCTTGGCCCCCGCGTCGAAGATCGTCATCCCTTCGAACACCCCGTACGGCGCATGGTGCTTGCGCCCGACGCGCACGTTCCACACCTGCCCCCCGGGGTTCACCTGCTCGATCAGCTGCGTGATCTTCACGTCGTAGAACTGCGGGTACCCGCCGTACGGCTTGGTCTCCACGTTGTTCCACCACATGTACTCCTGCCCCTTGCTGAACAGCCACGTCGACTTGTCCGCCATCGAGCAGGTCTGGCACGCCAGACACCGATTGATGTTGAACACGAAGGCAAACTGCCACTTCGGATGCCGCTCCTCGTAGGGATAGAGCATCTTCCGCCCCAGTTGCCAGTTATAGACTTCCGGCATGGTTCGCTCCTTTCAGTCGCTTCAGTGCTGAGTTCCGAGTCCTGAGTGCTGGGTCTCCGTGCCGGTGTGCCGAGTCCCGAGTGTCTGGACTCAGGACTCAGCACCCAGCACTCAGCACTGAGTGCTACACCTTGATCTTAATGTGCTCCCCCTTGAGCCACTTGAGCATGAACTCGTTCTCCTGGCCCGGGGTGAACCCGGTCCGGACCGGCTCCCAGGGGCCGCGCGCCCCGATGCCGCCGTCCTCCGCCTTCGTGATGCGGATCAGACACTCCTTCGGCACCGTGTTGACCCCGTGGTGGTCGATCTGGAAGCCCCACTTGAACTTCCACGCCACCGCGTGCTTGCCCGGCAAGCTGTCGGTCATGTGCATCGGCATCAGCCAGGAGCGCGTAAACGACTGCTGCGCGCCGTACCGGAAGTTGCTCTGATACCCGGTATCGACCGCGATCGCGCGCCCATCGGGCCGCGTCTCGTGCCCCTTCACCGACTTCGCCGTGGAGACGTACGGCGCGTGCTTCGCCATCGTCACGTGGTACGGATATGCCGGGTTGTACTTCGCCCGGATCATCAACCGCGCCACCTTGTAGTACGGGTCACTCGGCTTCCAGCCGCGATACGGCCGGTCCACCGGGTTGCCGTCCACGAACACGTAGTCGCCGTCGTTGATGCCCCGGTCCTTCGCCGCCTGCGGGTTGATGTGCAACTGGTGCTCGCCCACCCCCGGCGTCCGCTTGTCCATCCGGTACGGATCGCCGAAGTTGCTCTCGTAGATCTGCACCCAGTCGTTCACCGACCACTGGCTGTGCACCCGATGCCGGGTCTTCGGGGTCACGCAGTAGAACTGATACCCCTTCTCCCACAACGGGTTGCTCTGCCGCTTGATCTCCTGCCACGGCAGCTTCAGGTTCCGCACGTGCTTGTCGTCGTGGTGCTGCGCCGTGATCGGAATCCCGTAGTCGTCCGGCCGGATGTACGGGTTCGTCGAGAAGATCGCGTTCGGCAGGTACGGCGTGGCTTCCGGCCCTTCGCGGTGCACGATGAAGTTCTCGCCGTACTCGATGGCCTCCGGCTCGATCCGGTAGGTCTCCAGCCGGCCACATCGCGTCCACTGCGGCTTGCTCTCGTTGACCTCCTCCCAGAGCGGATGCCGCGGATAGGTCCGCGTCATCATCATCCAGCCCTTCTCCGACTTCAGGCAGGTGTCCGCACTGTAGCCATAGGTGGTGCTCGATGCGTCCAGCATGCGCTGCACGTAGACGTCCACCCGGTTCTGATAGACAAAATTGAAGTAGTCTCTGAACTTCCGATCCCCGGTCATCTCGGTCAGCTTGGCCGCGACGCCGGCTGCGGTATCCAGGTCGTTCCGCGTGTCGTACAGCGGCCGGATGCCCCCCTTCCAGATCTGAATCCACGGGTTGGAGACCGTGATCGTCATCTCCGGATAGGTGAACTCCATCCAGCTGTTGCATGCAAACGCCACGTCCGCATGGTTCACGTCGGACGTCATCTCGATGTCCTGCGTGATGATCATCTCGATGTTCGGATCGACGTTCTTCACCATGTCGTAGTGGTGCTTGGCGTTGTTGAGCACGTTCACGTTCGCGACCCAGCGGGTCTTGCTCGGGGTCGGCATGTGCGTCTTGCCCGTGAACACCTTGCGCCCGTACTTGGGCGTGTTCACGATCAACGCCGTGTCGCCGTGGTTCCAGAAGCCCACGTCCTCGCCGTAGTAGTACGACTTGGTCTTGATCTCCTTGCCGTGGGCGTTCGGATCCAACGTGATGTTGAACGGATCTTCGCCGGTATGGACGGCGAGGCCCGCGCCCGACCACGGCGTGGCCGTCCACGCGCCCGCCTTGTAGTTGCCGGCCCAGGTGTGGCAGCCCGTGCCGAACTTCCCGATGTTGCCGGTGAGCATGAGCACGAACGCCGCGGCGCGGCCGTTCTCCGTCATGTGGAAATAGTGGCAGACGCCTTCGCCGTTATGGATCGCGGCCGGTTTGATCGTCCCGCTGTCCCGGGCCCACCGGACCAACAGATCCTTGGGCGACCGGGTGATCTGATGGCCGGTGTCCAGGTCATAATCTTGCAGGTGCACGAGATACATCTGGTAGATCGGCATCACGTCGACTTCCCGGCCGTTCAGCAGCTTGACCCGGTAGGTGCCGGTCAAGGCCGCCTCGATGCCGCTGTTGAGGTAGTGCCAGCCGACCTGCTCGCGATGGAGCGGCACCGCCTGATTCTTCCCGGTCTCCCACACCATCATCCCGCCCAGTCGTTGAATCTGTTCGGGTTTCAGCGTTTGGACCCGTCCGGAATAGCTGTTCGCGAAGTCGGGGAATTGATAGTCTTTGATGACATCCCGGGGGTCGAGGTACTGGAGCGTATCCGTCCGCACCAAGAGCGGCATGTCGGTATACGCTTTGATGAAATCAATGTCCTGCAGATTCTCATCGAGAATGATCTTGCACGCGGTCAGGAAGACCGTCGCGTCGGATTGCGGCCGGAGCGGGATCCAGTAGTCGGCCCGCGTCGCGGTCGGGTTGTATTCGGGCGTGATGACCACGCACCGTGCCCCTCGCTCGATCGATTCGAGCTTCCAGTGGGCCTCCGGCATCTTGTTCTCGACGAAGTTCTTGCCCCAGCTCGTGTTCAGCTTGCTGAAGCGCATGTCGGAGAGGTCGATGTCGCAGTTCTGGGTGCCGTTCCACCACGGCTGCGACGGGTCCTGGTCGCCGTGCCACGTGTAGTTGGTCCAGTACCGACCACCCTGGGCCTGATTGGGACCAACTTTCCGAAGCCAGGCGTCGAGGATGGCCATGCAGCCGTTCATCCGGGTGATCGCCATCTTGCCGACGATGCCGAGCACCGGCATGCCCGCGCGAAACTTCATCGTCCGCGTGCCGGCCCCCTTCATCATCTCGATCATCTCCGGCGGATAGCCCTGCTCGCGCAACCGCCGCGCGCCCGCCTCGCCGCTGTAACGGGTCGCGATGACGACGAACGCCTTTGCGACATACGTAAAGGCGGTGTCCCACGAGACGCGAAGCATATCGTCCAGATACCGCGCGTCGAATTTGTATTTGCGCTTCGTGTCGGGCGTCAGCTCCGGGGAGCCCGCGTCCATCCACTCCTTCCATCCCCGGCGCATCAACGGCCCCTTCAACCGATACGGCCCGTACACCCGGCGATGGAACGTGTACCCCTTCAAGCACATCCGCGGGTTGTGCCCGAACGTCCCGCGGTTCCCGTACAGGTCCTCGTACGTCTGGTGATCGTAGTTCTGCTCCACGCGCATGACGACGCCGTTGCGCACGAACGCGCGGACGCGGCAGCCGTGCGTGTCGTTCGGGGAGCAGCACCAGGTGAACGAGGAGTCGTACCGATACTGATCGTGATAGACCCGCTCCCAGGAGCGGTCCGGGTAGTCGCCGAGGGGATTGCCCACCTCGATGACCGGCTGCAAGGCCGTCAGCGCCAGCGCCTTGTCGGCGATGGCGGCCGCCGCCACGGTCCCGGCTGAGACCTTCAAAAATTGTCGCCTCGAAAGAAACATAACGAACCCTCCTTTAAAGAAGGAAGAAATACCGTGATGAATATTCGCGACGTCTAGGTTCCTTGACCCTCCTTTCTGAGCTGTGCGCCCCGCTCATCATCCATGTCACCATGACGGGACATGACGACCGATTTCGGAATCGTGCCTGACCTGGTCCTCCCGCCGTCCGAGGACGATAGCTCCAGCAATTCTCCGGGCCCGTCGAAAGACACGGCAGGAGAGGGAATTTTGAGAAAGTCCCGGCGAGACAGGCGCAGAGCCATGATCCTCCCTCCTCTAGGACGATGGAGTCCCTTTTGGACAGACACATCTACGCGTTCCTCGCATAAGGAGACTATGAGAAAGCAGGGAGAGGGCCATAAATTTTTCCTAATGGTGACTCGCCTGGAACCCGTTGATTTCATGGGCCACTGATTCTTCCTTACGAAACTTTTATCTCTTTGGCCACGATTCCTGATGCGATCTTTATGGGAACTCGTTTACTGGGGGATGGCGCTGGACGGCCCGCGGCGAGAGCGAACTATGGCGTTCCGATTCGGGAGAGGCGTAGGATGAGGACGCCCGTCTTGCCAGGGGAACGGGTACGGGTGAGACACACGGAGAGGTTCGGATGTAAGACGGCAGGTTGGTTCAAGCAGAGTTCGCCGATGAACCGCCACGATGTGCTCGACAGACCGCTCTTGATACTCGCCACCCTGTTCATCGCTTCCGTTGTGGCGATTCTTGGCTACACCGTGTTCGTCATCGAAGAGCACAAGGCGGACCGACTCCGGATCGACCTGGCCGGCCGTCAACGCTTTCTCGGTGCGAAACACTTGAACGAGATCCTCCTCGCCTCGCAGGGCTATCCGACCGCCTACCTCGAGACTCGCTACATCTCGTTGTCCACCCTCGCGGCGCTCGATTACGGCGGCCCCGCCCTGCTCAAACTCGGCTCACAGGAGGTCGCCATGGTTCCGCCGATTCCCCGTCCGGTGGCGCAACAACACCTCGACGAACAAAAACGGTTGCTCCTCGCTGTCTTCGAAAAGAGCGACGCGTACCTGCTCCAGCGTCCCCCTGCGTCATCGAGCCTGGATGAGCTCATAACCCTGAACCAAGCGCTGGAAGACAATGCGATCCAGTTGGCGCGTGCCATGACCGAGTATTCCGAGTCTCGGATGGTGTCGATGGCGAAATGGGAATTGGCCATCGGCCTGATCGTGATCGTCACCAGTCTCTTGCTCACCAAGAAACTCATCCGTGCTCATCGTGAGCTGATGATGGAAATGGGCGAGCGGCGCCGTGCGGAAGCGGCCTGGCGTGAATCGGAGCGCTTCAGCCGTGGGACGGTCGACGCGTTGCCGCTGCAGATCGCGATCCTCGATGCCCGTGGGGTGGTCATCTCCATCAACAAGGCATGGCGGGAGTTTGCGCACGACAATCCCGACACGTTTCCTGCGGCACTCGTGGGCGTCGACTATGTACGGGTGTGCGAGGATGTCTCGGCACTCGTCGGAGACGAGTTCGAAAGACTGCGCGGGGGCATTCAGGAGATCATGCGCGGGGACAGCCTCCTGGCGGTCTCCGAATTTCCTTGCCGGTGTGCCTCGGGGCTTCGATGGTTCAGAGGTCATGCGACCCGGTTCACCATCGAGGACCAGGTCCGGATCGTGGTGGCCTATGAGGACATTACGGACCGGAAGCGCGCGGAGGAGGAGTTGCATGAGAGCGAGCGCCAACGATTGGAGGCGCTACGCGAGAGCGACAATTTGAAGTCCGCGTTGCTGTCCTCGGTGTCGCATGAGCTCCGGACGCCGCTGACCGCAATCAAGGCGTCCGTCTCCACGCTGTTGGATGACGATCACATGCCGCCCGAGGTCAAGCGCGAATTTTTCGAGCGAATCCAGCAAGAGATCGATTACTTGGCGAATCTGGTCAACAACCTCTTGGACATGTCGCGCATCGAGGCCGGGGCGCTCAAGCCCCAACTGGAATGGCACCCGTTGGAAGACCTGATCGAGGGAGCGATCCGATTGCTTGGGGCCCCGTTGAAGCGCCGTCCGTTGACGATCGCGCTTCGTGAAGACGCCCCGGCGGTGTACGTGGATGCGGTCCAGATCCAACAGGTCCTCGTGAACCTCCTCGACAACGCCGTCAAATATTCTCCGGCTGGCAGCCGGATCGAGATTGCGGTCATCCCCGAGAGCGAGCAGTGCACGGTGTCGATCACCAACACCGGATCGGGTATTCCTGAGGACGAGTTGCCGAGGATCTTCGACCGCTTCCACCGAGGCCGAGCCGCAGTCGGTCGCGCGATCACCGGAACCGGGCTCGGTCTGGCCATCTGCAAAAGCATCATTGAACAACACGGCGGACGCATTTGGGCGGAGTCGGTGCCCGACCGGCAGACGACGATCGCGTTCGTGCTCCCCATCGTGCAACCCCTTTCTTCAGCGGCGTTCGAGCAATTCTCACGAAGGGAAGGGATGACATGAACCAAGGTGCTCGCATCCTGGTCGTCGACGACGAGCCGCAGATCAGGCGATCCTTACAGGTGAATCTGTCAGCGCGAGGCTATGATGTGTTGACGGCCGGAACCGGGGAAGAGGCCCTTCAGGTCATGATTCATCGCCCGCCCGATGTCATCATGCTGGACTTGCTGCTGCCCGGGATCGACGGCATCGAGCTCGCTCAACGCATTCGCCGGCAATCCAGCGTGCCCGTCATCTTGCTTTCCGCGGTGAACGAACAGGGCAAAAAAGTCGAAGCCTTGGAGGCCGGGGCCGATGACTATGTGACCAAACCCTTCGACATGGAAGAGGTCATCGCTCGAATCCGATCGGTTTTACGGCGGGCCGCTGGATCCCATGGAGTCGCCCCGGTGTTCGTGGCGGGCCAGCTTTCGGTGAATTTCGAACGGCGCGAGGTTCGGCTGCACGACCGCCTCGTCAAGCTGACGCCGACCGAATACGATCTCTTGAAGTACATGATCGAGAACGCCGGGAAAGTGCTCACCCACCGGATGCTGCTCGCCGCGGTCTGGGGTCCGGCGTACGTCGATCAGGCCCAATACCTGCGTGTCTTCATCGGGCAGTTGAGAAAGAAATTGGAAGAGAACCCTGCTCTGCCACGGTTCATTCTCACCGATCCCGGGGTCGGGTATCGCTTCATCGCCACGCCGGGCGCCGAATCCGGACACTCCTCACCGGGCAGCGGCCCGATGAAGTCGACCAGGAAGGGCTGAGCGTAGCGCCACGCTCGGCCTCGGCCCACGCACGTAAGGCCTAGTTGTGGGCCACCGGGTCTTTGCTCAATTCAATCGGCTGACGGAGCGGCAAATGAACTTCAAAGGTTGACCCCTTACCGGGCTCAGTACTGACCGTAATTCGTCCCCCGTGATCCTTTAGGATCCCATACACGATCGAGAGTCCGAGCCCTGTCCCTACTCCCACCTCCTTGGTCGTAAAGAAGGGGTCAAAGATCCGCGGGAGATCCTCCTTTCTGATCCCACCCCCTGTATCGGCCACCCTGATACGATGCTCGTCGTTGTGACAGCCGCTTTCAATGGTGATCCGCTTGACGACAGCCTGCTCCACCGCATCACTGGCATTGGACAACAGATTGATTAGTACCTGTTCCAACTGAACCCGATTCCCGTGAACGATCGGGTCTCTGGGACAAAGCCGCACTTCTAACTCGACATTCTTGAGGCGAAGTTGTTGTCCCAACAGCAGGACGGAAGAATGCACCACCTCGTTGATGTGGATCGCCTCGAACGTGGTACCGGACAGCCGTGCGAACCGACGCAGTTGCTGAATGATCGCTGCCGCCCGATCTATCTGCTCGGTTGCCGCCTTCAAATCACCGGTTAACGGTCCGGCTAGTGCCCGCCCCGCCATCCCGACCTTGACCTTATCAATGGCATTTCCGACAAACAGCAAGATGTTATTCAAGGGATTATTCAGCTCATGGGCGACGCCCGCTGCCAGTTCACCAAGACTGGCCAGTTTCGCGGTCTGGATGAGTTGCTGTTGCTTGTCGCGCACTTCTTTGGTCCGTTCCTCTACGCGGCGCTCCAGCTCGCTATGGGCTTGGCGCAATTGCTCCTCGCTGGCGTGAAGCTTGACGGCCCCCTTGGCCAAGCGCCTCAGACTCCAGACCAAAAGAATGACCAGCGGCAAGATAAGACTCACCGATGCAACACCGATCAGCCGAGCCACCACGAGGAGTGGGGCCAGGATCTCTTCCTTCGGCAACCGGGCAGAGATCACCCACGCCACTCCGGGAACCAGCGTGCCTTCCTGCGTTCTTGCATATCCCCCCACCATTTCACGGCCATTCTCGTCCCTTTCCACCGTATATCCCTTGGGGAGCAGCGGGTCCGGCAACTTCGCTCGACCCTGTTCACTGAAGTGGTCGTTCACAAGAGAGTCGAAGAGGATCGTGCCGTCGCGGTCCAGAATACGATATTGCACGTCCGTGGTTGGCTGAAAGGGCCCTGTAAAGGCTGTCTTCTGAAAGGCGGCGTCGGCCAGCAGAGAGAGGGTCACGAATGCGACAAGGACTCCGCGGGGTTCCTTCCCACCCAAAGGCGCGATAAAAGCGATCGCGTCTTGCCCCCGGGTTTCTGGATAGGACGCGGGGGCCAAGACGAGCACTTCTTTCTGGTGCGCCCCCATGGTGAACCAGGCTTGACCCGAACGGTCCTGTCCGTCCCATTCGTCGTTTGTGCCGACGATAATTCGTCCGTTGCGGTCCAGCACGCCGATCCATTCATACGTCCCGTACTCCTTCTTCACCAACCTCATGTATGAGTTGAGCCGAGCAGGATCATCGAACCACGGTTCAAGCGAGCGAGACAGGATCTTTAGATCCGCCTGCCGCTCAAACAGGAGCCGGTCTAATTTCTGTGCGCTTGCCTGGGCTAAGAAGGCCAAGGACTGGCCCCCCTTGTCGACCAACACCCCCCTGAGCCAGACCAATGCCAATACCGCTAGCAATGCCACCACGACGACGAGGGACAGGACTCCCCACAAGAGTCGCTCGTAGGCCTCCGCCCCGTCTGATACCCCGAGTAGGCTGGGGATGCTCTGTAATCGCATGCGGCATGAACTCTACCCGAAGGCCAAGAAAAGGACCATCATACGATCTATTACGTGCACATCCGGAGAGCGATTCCCCACCCTTCCCTACAACGTCCCTTCCCGCGCGCGATCTGGACACGGATCGACAGGTGCTCGCAGGACCGCAGGATGGATGAAACGGAATGGGTGGGAGTGCAGCGAGTAGAGCGGGAATCACTCGGACGTGATAGAAGCGGGACGCTGACATGAACGAGCGGTGCGGGATGGCTGCATCAGTGCACCGAGGGCGGGGCCTTCTCTCTCTCCTTGCGCAGCCGTTCGATTTCCCGCTCCAATTCGATCATCTTGAGCTCACGATCGACGACGACATCATGAAACGCCTCGAGCTCTCGCACCTTCTCTTCGAGCAAGCTATTGGCGGCCCTCAGCTCCCTGGTTCGGGCTCCCACGCGATCCTCCAGTTCCCGGTTCGTCTTTTCGAGGACGGCCTCTGCGCGTTGTCGGTCCTCGAACAACCGTGCGTTCTCGAGGGCCACCGCGGCGCTGGCCGCGAGCCCCTCCAGGACCGAGAGATCTCCGGCATCGAACGGTTGCCGGTCCTTCTTATCGAGGATCTCAAACGACCCGAGCAATTCACCGCGGCGATCGAGGATGGGCACGTTCACAAAATTATAGAATTGCAACTGCCGGTGAATCTCGGGGATGACATGCGGATCCTGTTCTGCATCGTTGCAGACGTACAGCGCCCGGTGCTCGAGGACCCACCCCGGGACCCCATAGCCTCGACAGAAGGTATAGTTGATCGGGACCACCTCTTCTTCCCGGTGGTACTCATGGTACACAAGCTCGCCGTTCTCCAAGAGACCATACATGCCGGCCGTCGCCTCCACGACCTGCATCGCGGAGCTGACCAGCGTCCGCATGATCTCGTGAATGTCTCGCTGGCTGTTGATGAGACGGCTTGTCTCGGAGAGAATCTCGAGCTGCCTCGCATACCGAGCCAACCGCTGCTCGGTCTGCTTTCGTTCCGTGACGTCCGCGTGGACCGACACCCACACCTCGCCGTATCGGGCATGATGAAACCTAGACACGGTTGCTTCCGACCAAAATGTCGCACCGTCGCGCCGGCGGTGGAGTATCTCTCCTTTCCAGACACCGTCGACGTGGAGCTTCCGGATGATGGCCTGGGCGGTGTCCTCCGAACTCTCCGCGTTCAACACCGTCACCGGTTGTCCTATCCGATCTCCCGCCGGATAGCCGAACATGCTGTCGAATTTCTGATTCGTCTGCAGAATGACGCCGTCACGCGCCCGGACCAGACAGACGCCGTCCGAGGACTGCTCGAGAATCCGAGTGTGTAAGCGAAGCGCGTCATCGGCCTCCTGGACGAGAGCAGCCACGACCGCCCCGTGCAACGTCCGCATGAAGCTCGCGGAATGAGTCTTGGCAATCCCGAAGAGCTCCTTGGGGCCGCACTGTCGCAACCCATAGGTACACAGGGCGACGATACGGTGTGAGCCGATCGCTCTTTCCACCGCCTCTTCATACTGAAGGAAGTCCGTCCACTCTTGCTCGGTCTTGAGCCAGAACGGATCGCCGGTCACGCGTAAGCCCGCATAGCCCCGATCGAGAGCCTGCCGGCTTCTCTCCACCCAACGCGTCAGCACGGAGGCTTGGTCGAAACAGCCATCCCGCAGATACACGTCCGTGTACGGAACGATCTCCAATTGACCGCTCTCTTGATACCTTTCGACGCCGGAAATCGCTCGGGCGAACGCGCTCAGCAGTCGAACGTGGGTCACCCCGTCGCCGGCGACCCAGATGCACTGCTCGTTGTTCAGCAGCCCGGCGCGTAGAAAGGGGACGATGACGTTCGCCAAGTCATCGTCCCCGCTGTACAGGTGGCAGAGGTGGCTGCCCCATGGAATCGCGCCAAGCTCGCCGATGCCGGAATCAGTGTGAGCGGGCAGATCGAGGTGAGGCATGGACCGTCCTTTTGGAGATAAGGGTGGAAACGGACACAGGGAGCACTGACGCTAGCACACGCCAGAGGCTCAGTAAAGTGGACACGCAACGGCGCCTTGAAGGCTCTGCGCCAGAGGAAGGGAGTTGCAGTCCCGCAGCAAGAGCTGGACCGGGACGCAGGCAAGACCGGCGCCTTCTATCGGAACGCCTACTGCTCTCACCTCTCAGGCTTGTCTTCGGTCGAAGAGACCTTGGTGATCTGGTTCGCCATGCCGTCGCTACCGACTTCCACCCTGACCCGATCATTTTTCTGGAGCCGGGTCAGCAGGTACGGGTTCGTCACGGAGAACCCTTCGACCTGTCCGGATTCCAACTTGATGGTGATGCGCTGAATGCTTGGGTCGACCATCTCGACGGTCCCGACGATGACCTGATCGGCACCCACCGTGGAGGCTGCCAGGATCACGCCGAGAGACAGGATCACGCCTAGAGAAAAGAGCAGCCCAGAAATAGACACCAGTCGCACGGCACACCTTCGGCCACGTTGCGACTCATCGTGCGCGAGATCCCTCACGAGAGCAATCGGCGCCCCGCTTACAGCGCTTGCGCCAGGGAAGTGTTAGGAGAGCCCCGGAGGGCAGCCGTGTTCGAGGGCCGCGGCGGAAGAGCTCGATCTTAGAGCAACAGTGCCACCGATCGAACGCGCTGGTCGGTCACGCCGACGCGAGGCGGTTCATGTCACGCCGGGTTGCTCGAGGCCCCCGAGCCACGCACGACGGCCTCGATCGTCCGGCAGAGCTGCTCCGCCGCCGCGTCTTTCGAGATGAACGCCGCGGCCCCGGCCGCACGCATTGTTTCTTCGACGGTCCCGGAATTATGGAAGGAGAGCCCGATGACGATGATGCCCGGTTGCTCCTGTTTGATGCGGCGTGTCGCCTCGATTCCGTCCATCTTCGGCATATTGATGTCCATGAGGACCACGTCCGGCTTCAGCGTGCGGGCCAAGAGAACGGCTTCTTGACCGTCGCTGGCCTCGCCGATGACCTTTCCCTGAAGTTGGGTTTCGAGCAGGCTCCGAAGCCCTTGCCTGAAGAGGGTATGGTCGTCGACCAAGAGCACCTGCACCGGGCCGGGACCGTCCCGATGGGGCATCGGCGCCGTCCCTGCCGGCACGAGAGCCGGTGGCTCCACGGTGAGTCGAGGGCTGACGGCCAGGACGGATGGAAGGACGAGCGTCGCTTGGGTGCCCCTGCCCGGCGCAGAGACGAGCTCCAACCACCCGCCGAGCGCTTCCATTCGCTCGCGAATGCTGAAGAGCCCGAACTGGCTCGAATCGCGGCTCCCTTGTTCACTGGCGGCGGACTCGAATCCACACCCGTCGTCTTGGACCGTCAGACGAACAGCGCCGTCGGGCGTCGCGGCCAAGGAGACGACCGCACGAGCGGTCTTGGCGTGTTTGATGACGTTCATCAGCAGCTCGCGGACGGATTGAAACAACAGTACGGCCTGTTCCTCGGGGAGCGGCAGGTCCTCCTGCTCCATCTGCACGTCGACGTGCAGGTCATGCCGTTGCATCTGCTCCGCAAGCCATCTCAGTCCCATGGGGAGCCCGAATCCCTGCAGCATCGATGGGCTCAACTCCGCCACGAGGCTCTGCGTGTACGTGAGGCACTGGTTCAGGAGCTCATCCAGCTCGTTGACGCGCACGACGGCTTTGGGGCTCTCCACGCCTTGGCGGACCTGGCCCAGCTTGAGGCGGCCGAGGGCGAGCAGTTGCGCCAGGTAATCGTGCAACTCCGTCGACAGGCGGCGGCGCTCCCCGTTGTTCCGCGAGCGTCAGCTCCGTCGCCAAGGCCCGGAGCCGCTCCTGGCGCTCGAACAATTTGGTTGAGAGGTTGTGGATCTCTTTTTCCGCTCGCCGCTGCTCGGTAATGTCCTGAAACACGTTGATCGCGCCGATCAGCCGGCCCTGCTGGTCCCGGATCGGAGCAATGTTCACCAATACGTCGATGCGTAGCCCGTCGGGCCGCTCGAACTCCGCCATGACGTTCCGGAACGATTTCGCTTCCCGGACGCACACCGCCATGGGGCAGGTCTCCATGGGAATCGCCTTCCCGTCGATATACAGTCGATAGGCGCCGCAAAAGCGCCGGTCGGTGTCGTACCAGGCCGGCTCTCGGCTCCACAGCTTCACGGCCTGGTCGTTGTAGTACCGGATTCGGCCGCTCGGGGCTTCGCAGATGCAGACGGCGACCGGCAAGAGGTCTAAGACCCGAGTATCGATGGGAAAGGCGTGTCTGCCCTGCTCGAGGCGCCGCAGCAGGGAGTCCAAACCAACCCTGGAGCTTCGGTGATCGAGGACCTGATCGGCCGGGCGATAATAGATGTTGCGGTGAACCTGGTCCTTCACGACGACGACGGGGTGGACTTCAACGGCCATGCCGGCAAGCGCTTGCGAGAAGGCCCCGGCATTGTACTGGCAGAGAAAGGAGATGCTGCTGCCGGGGAAGGAGAGGGAATTGATGACGTCTTCCCATCGAACGAGGTCCTCTTGCCCGATCCCACAATTGAGGGTCCAGGTCATTTCCACGGCCAGGCGGACGCCCGTGCAGCGGTCGACGAGGGCCTCGGCCAACGTGCGTTGAATGAAGTCCCGCATGGTCGTCAAGTCGAAGTCACCGGGTTGGCGATACTCCCGGCGGGTCCAGAACATCAGTTGGCCGGTCCCCGTCACCCGATCGACGTCGACGCCCGACCGCCTCAGAGCAGACGCGATGGTGTCGCGCGTGTGCTCGTCCGCGACATAGATGCATCGCTCGGCGTTGGCCAATCCCGCGCAGAGATACGGAACGACCTGATTCAGCATTTCTTCCGTTGAATGGTAGAGCGAGCAGAGGTGCTCTCCCTGCTCCACCTTGCCGATCGCGGCGTACCGCTCACCGTCCATTGCAACCTCCGGACAAGGAAAAATGCGGAGCGTAGCATTGCCGAAGGAACCGGCGAATAAGCGGACGCCTTACAGTGCTCCACGTATATTAGGATCAGCCGAGCCCCCTCTTTGACCCTCCAGGTCGGTACGGCACAAGGATCTTCTCGAGGACCTGTCAGGTGCGCTCAGGCGCTCGCATCAGGGTGGAACCCGCCGTGTCAGGTCGAGAACGAGCGGAAGCTTTAGACGGAGGAGGCAAACCGTCGGCGTGTGCGAGGGATGGCGGGGTCCGGATGGGTCGCACGGTTACGGAGGATGGTCGCGTCCAGCACCTCCCGCAGATCAAGCACCGCCAGCCGACGAAGCACAACCGGCCAGTGTCATCCGACAGATCTTCGAACACATCGCGGACCATTTCACTGTGGCAGCGCGCGCATTCCATGGGGCGGTCCACGGAGCACGGAGAGACGCCCGAGAGGGCGTCTCTCCCCTCTCGCCTGAGGTTCACGCGTTCGGCTTGGCCGGCCCAAGCGTGCGAAGCCCGGCGCGCTGCTGAGCTCTGCGCCGGGAGAACACCGCTAGAGCCAATTGACCCGTTCCGCCGGTCTGATGTAGATCGGCTCTTCCACCTGGATGCGCGCCACCTCCTTGCCCGACTTGTTGAACCCCAGCACGGTGTCGTTGTACATCTCAAAGCGCTTCCCGTGGATCTGGGTCTCAAACACCTTCGGGCCCGGAATGACGTCGTACCGGAAGACGATCTGCTGACTCGCGCGCCACAGCTGCAGCACCGCCAACAGCTCCCGGCTCGGCACCAGGTACTTCTCGATCGCGTTGTCCACCCCCGGCCCGAACATCTGCCGGGCGTAGCCCCGCGGGCTCCACCGCGGCGGGATGTAGAAGCCGTTGGGCTCCGTCCCCCACTGCGGGTACAGGGGCAGCGCCACCTGCTCCACCCGAATCGTGAAGTAGAGCGGGTGCCACCGGTCCTCCGCCCACAGGCCGTCCTCGCCGATGCGCACCAGGCTCTGCATGCGGATCTTCCCCACGCACGCCGCCATACAGCGCGTCTCCATCGGCTCGCCGCCCGTCAGCGGGTCCTTCCCCTCGATCCGCGGGTAGCAGGCGATGCACTTCTCGCTCACCCGCGTCGTGCCCCGGTACATCGGCTTCTTGTACGGGCACTGCTCCACGCACTTCTTGTACCCCCGGCACCGGTTCTGGTCGATCAGCACGATCCCGTCCTCCGGCCGCTTGTAGATGGCCTTGCGCGGACAGGCCGCCAGACACCCCGGGTACGTGCAGTGGTTGCAGATCCGCTGCAGGTAGAAGAAGAACGTCTCGTGCTCCGGCAGGCTGCTGCCCTGCAGCCGCCACGGCTCATCCCGGCTGAACCCGGTCTTGTCGATGCCTTCGACGATCGCGCGCATCGACGTCGCCGTGTCCTCGTAGATGTTCACGAACCGCCACTCCTGGTCCGTCGGGATGTAGCCGATCGCCGCCTGGCCGATCTTGGCCCCCGCGTCGAAGATCGTCATCCCTTCGAACACCCCGTACGGCGCATGGTGCTTGCGCCCGACGCGCACGTTCCACACCTGCCCCCCGGGGTTCACCTGCTCGATCAGCTGCGTGATCTTCACGTCGTAGAACTGCGGGTACCCGCCGTACGGCTTGGTCTCCACGTTGTTCCACCACATGTACTCTTGCCCTTTGCTGAACAGCCACGTCGACTTGTCCGCCATCGAGCAGGTCTGGCACGCCAGACACCGATTGATGTTGAACACGAAGGCAAACTGCCACTTCGGATGCCGCTCCTCGTAGGGATAGAGCATCTTCCGCCCCAGTTGCCAGTTATAGACTTCCGGCATGTGAGTCCTCCGTTAGGACCGTTTGGTCCGTTTGGTCTGTTTGGTCCGCGAGATCGTCGGTCGGTCGGTCCTCACGGACTGAACCGACTAACGGACTCAACGGACTCAACGTCCTTACACCTTGATCTTGATGTGTTCCCCCTTGAGCCACTTGAGCATGAACTCGTTCTCCTGGCCCGGGGTGAACCCGGTCCGGACCGGCTCCCAGGGGCCGCGGGCGCCGATGCCGCCGTCCTCCGCCTTCGTGATGCGGATCAGACACTCCTTCGGCACCGTGTTGACCCCGTGGTGGTCGATCTGGAAGCCCCACTTGAACTTCCAGGCGATCGCGTGCTTGCCCGGCAAGCTGTCGGTCATGTGCATCGGCATCAGCCAGGAGCGCGTGAACGACTGCTGCGCGCCGTACCGGAAGTTGCTCTGGTATCCGGTATCGATCGCGATCGCGCGCCCATCGGGCCGCGTCTCGTGCCCCTTCACCGACTTCGCCGTGGAGACGTACGGCGCGTGCTTCGCCATCGTCACGTGGTACGGATACGCCGGGTTGTACTTCGCCCGGATCATCAACCGCGCCACCTTGTAGTACGGATCACTCGGCTTCCAGCCGCGGTACGGCCGGTCCACCGGGTTGCCGTCCACGAACACGTAGTCGCCGTCGTTGATGCCCCGGTCCTTCGCCGCCTGCGGGTTGATGTGCAACTGGTGCTCGCCCACCCCCGGCGTCCGCTTGTCCATCCGGTACGGATCGCCGAAGTTGCTCTCGTAGATCTGCACCCAGTCGTTCACCGACCACTGGCTGTGCACCCGGTGCCGGGTCTTCGGGGTCACGCAGTAGAACTGATACCCCTTCTCCCACAACGGGTTGCTCTGCCGCTTGATCTCCTGCCACGGCAGCTTCAGGTTCCGCACGTGCTTGTCGTCGTGGTGCTGCGCCGTGATCGGAATCCCGTAGTCGTCCGGCCGGATGTACGGGTTCGTCGAGAAGATCGCGTTCGGCAGGTACGGCGTGGCTTCCGGCCCTTCGCGATGGACCACGAAGTTCTCGCCGTACTCGATGGCCTCCGGCTCGATCCGATAGCTCTCCAGCCGGCCCGACCGCGTCCACTGCGGCTTGCTCTCGTTGATCTCTTCCCAGAGCGGCTCGCGCGGATAGGTCCGGGTCATGACCATCCAGCCCTTCTCCGACTTCAGCATCGTATCGACGTTGTACCCGTAATAGGTACTCGAGGCGTCCAGCAAGCGCTGGGCATACACGTCCACGCGATTGAGGTAGACGAAGTGGAAGACCCCCTTCATCCTGGCGTCGCCCGTCATCTCGGTCAGCTTGGCCGCGACGCCGGCGAACGTGTCTGCATCGTTCCGCGTGTCGTACAGCGGCCGGATGCCGCCCTTCCAGATCTGCACCCACGGGTTCGACACCGTCATGGTCATCTCCGGATAGGTGAACTCCATCCAGCTGTTGCACGCAAACGCCACGTCCGCATGGTTCACGTCGGACGTCATCTCAATATCCTGCGTGACGATGCACTCGATATTGGGATCGACGTTCTTCACCATGTCGTAGTGGTGCTTGGAGTTGTTGAGCACGTTCACGTTGGTCACCCAGCGGAACTTGCTCGGCGACGGCATGTGCGTCTTGCCCGTGAACACCTTGCGCCCGTACTTGGGCGTGTTCACGATCAACGCCGTGTCGCCGTGGTTCCAGAAGCCCACGTCCTCGCCGTAGTAGTACGACTTGGTCTTGATCTCCTTGCCGTGGGCGTTGGGGTCCAGGGTCAGGTTGAACGGATCCTCGCCGGTGTGCACCGCCAGGCCCGCGCCCGACCACGGCGTGGCCGTCCAGCCGCCCGCCTTGTAGTTTCCCGACCAGGTGTGGCAGCCCGATCCGAACTTGCCAATGTTGCCGGTGAGCATCAGCACCAACGCTGCGGCCCGCCCGTTTTCCGTCATGTGGAAATAGTGGCAGACGCCTTCGCCGTTATTGATCTGCGCCGGCTTGATCGTGCCGCTGTCCCGCGCCCACCGGACCAACAGATCCTTCGGCGACCGGGTGATCTGGTGGCCGGTGTCCAGGTCGTAGTCCTGCAAGTGCACCAGGTACATCTGGTAGATCGGCATCACGTCCACTTCGCGGCCGTTCAGCAGCTTGACCCGATACGTGCCGGTCAACGCCGCGTCGATCCCGCTGTTGAAGTAGTGCCAGCCGACCATCTCACGATGCAGGGGGACCGCCTGGTTCTTGTTGAGGTCCCAGACCATCATGCCGCCCAACCGCTGGATCTGCTCGGGCTTCAAGGACTGCACCATCCCGGAATAGCTCTTGGAGAAATCCGGGAACTGGTAGTCCTTCACGACGTCCCGCGGATCCAGGTACTGCAGCGTGTCCGTGCGGACCAAGAGCGGCATGTCCGTGTAGCCCTTGATGAAGTCGATATCCTGCAGGTTCTCGTCGAGGATGATCTTACAGGCCGTGAGGAAGAGCGCCGCATCCGATTCGGGTCGGATGGGAATCCAGTAGTCGGCCCGGGTGGCGGTCGGGTTGTACTCCGGCGTGATCACGACGATCCGGGCGCCCCGCTCGATCGACTCGAGCTTCCAGTGGGCCTCCGGCATCTTGTTCTCGACGAAGTTCTTGCCCCAGCTCGTGTTCAACTTGCTGAAGCGCATGTCCACCAGGTCCATGTCGCAGTTCTGGGTGCCGTTCCACCACGGCTGCGACGGGTCCTGGTCGCCGTGCCAGGTGTAGTTCGTCCAGTACCGGCCGCCCTGCGCCTGCTCCGGCCCCACTTTCCGGATCCAGCTGTCCACCAGCGGCAGCACCCCGCCGTTGAACCGCGTGTTCATCATCTTCCCGACGATGCCGAGCACCGGCATGCCCGCGCGATGCTTGAAGCAGCGCGTCCCCGCGCCCTTCATCATCTCGATCATCTCCGGCGGATACCCCTGCTCGCGCAACCGCCGCGCGCCCGCCTCGCCGCTGTACTTGGTCGCAATCAACACGACCGCCTTCGCGACGTAGGTGAACGCCGTGTCCCACGACACCCGGATCATGTCGTCCAGGTACCGGCTGTCGAATTTGTACTTCCGCTTCGCCTCCGGGGTGAGCTCGGGTGACCCCGCGTCCATCCACTCCTTCCACCCCCGGCGCATCAACGGCCCCTTCAACCGATACGGCCCGTACACCCGGCGATGGAACGTGTACCCCTTCAAGCACATCCGCGGGTTGTGCCCGAACGTCCCGCGGTTGCCGTACAGGTCCTCGTACGTCTGGTGATCGTAGTTCTGCTCCACGCGCATGACGACGCCGTTGCGCACGAACGCGCGGACGCGGCAGCCGTGCGTGTCGTTCGGGGAGCAGCACCAGGTGAACGAGGAGTCGTACCGATACTGATCGTGATAGACCCGCTCCCAGGAGCGGTCCGGGTAGTCGCCGAGGGGATTGCCCACCTCGATGACCGGCTGCAGCGCCGTCAGCGCCAGCGCCTTGTCGGCGATGGCGGCCGCCGCGACCGTCCCGGCTGAAACTTTAAGAAACTGACGACGTGATAGGAACATTGATCAACCTCCTTGAGCAGTACCTCCTTTGGCAGACCACACTGCACCCTCTCTTCGCGACTTCTTCTCACCTCCCTTCCTGCATGTTCCCTCCGGTTCCTGCCGGCCTTTCCGCAAAATGGTTGCCATGATCCCGCGAAACTCAGGTGGCAAGGCATCCATAGCAAAGGCCGTTGATCCGCCAACCAAAATGGATGGGCCTGAGACAGAAGGCCGTCGTCCCCGGGCGTCGGCGGAATAGAAAACTATGACGGCCGACGCGGAACGTGAACAGAAGCCGACGCCTTTTCAAGCTGTTAGAGCAGGAATAGAAAATTATGAGCGGGGCCCATCCGGAACGGCGGACAGCGATAGGGATGACGGCCCTGAGACCCGCTCAGGTAACGGGAAGGTAGCAACCGTCGAGGAGCCGCAGCGGGATGGAACCGAACTGGGAGCAAACACGAGCAGGGGCGGGAGAGGACGAACACCACGTTACGAGAACGTGTCAGTCCTCTCGTCCCGCCCGTTCGCCGTCGAGAGGAACCGCTTCATGAGGAGTGAGAAGTACTGCCGGGGAATCCCGCTGCCGTCGGCCGCCTTCGCCATCACCCCGTTGTGGATGGCCAGCTTCGCCTGGAGGTAAGCCCGCGTGAAGTCGGCCACCACCTTTCTCTTCGCCTGGATGTAAGGCTCTTCCAGTGATCCGGCCACCTGGATCATAGCCCGCGTGGTCGACGGAACCGGCAGCATGTGCCGGACGTCCGATCCGGTGATGCAGGCCTCCTTGGCAAACATCACCGTCCGTTCGATGAGGTTCCGCAGCTCGCGCACGTTACCCGGCCAGCGATAGGTCATCAATAGGCTCATGGCATCTGAGTCCAAAAAGCACTCCGGCTTTCTCATCTCGCGTGCGAACCGGCTGAGCAAGTGCCGCGCGATGACCGGAATGTCGTCGGGCCGCTCTCGAAGCGGCGGCACTTTGATCTCCACCGTCGCGAGCCGAAAATACAGGTCCTTCCGAAACGTGCCGACACGCATGCGTTCTTGGAGGTCTTGATTGGACGCCGCGATGACTCGGACGTTCACCCGTTTGGTCCGCACTCCTCCAACCGGCCGGATTTCGCTGTCTTCGAGAACTCGGAGCAGCTTGCCTTGCATGCTCAGCGGGAGGTCGGAAATTTCGTCCAGAAAGATCGTCCCTCCATTAGCCAGCTCGATCAGGCCCGGCTTGTCGAGGACCGCCCCTGTGAACGCGCCCCGGACATGCCCGAACAACTCGCTCTCCACCATCGTCTCCGGCACCGTCGTACAGTCGATCACCTGAAACGGCCGGTCCCGATCCTCGCTGTACTCGTGGATCGCCCGGGCGATCAACCCCTTTCCGGTTCCCGTCTCTCCGGTGAGAAGGACGCTCGCCCGCCCTTGTGCCACTTCATGAACGCAGCGCATGACCTCCCGGAAGGCCGCGCTGCTCCCGATCAGCGTACCGTGAGCCAACTCCCGCTGGATGATGCGCTGGTAGGCGGCATTCCGCCGGACGATCTCGGAGATTCGAACGGCACGATGGAGCCGCATGCCGAGGTCGAGCGCGTGGACCGGCTTGACCAAGTAATCGAACGCGCCGCGGCGCATCGCTTCGACGGCAGCCGGAACATCGTTCACCCGCGTCACGATGAGGACCGGAAGGTCCCGATCGATCTGCTGAATGCGCGTGACGAGATCCAATCCACTCATTCCCGGCAAGATCAGGTCGGACAGGACGACGTCGACGGTCCGTTCGGCGAGCAACTGTAACGCGCCTTCGGCCGTCGCCCTCAGCTCCAGGCGGATCTCTCCGTCAATGGCCCTGAGGTCCGCCCGTTCGACCGCCTTCAAGATCAATTCGGTATCGGACGCATCGTCCTCGACGATCAGGATCGTAAAAGGATGGCGAGTCGAGGTGGCCGAGGTGGCTGTGGCCCCTGTTGCGCTCATGTTTCCTCCTCCCCTCGTCATGGCCTCGTCGCCGAACCCGACAGCCCCATCGCCCCTCAGTGAGTACCGTAGGACCAGAGCAGCGGTTCCGCACTCTCGCCCTTCGGCTGAGACGAGCCCGTGCGCAGATCCGCCCACACCGGCATGGTGAAGAGGACCGCACAGCCTCCCATGCTGGAGGTCTCGATCCAAATCCGCCCCCCGTACAGCTCCACGATACGCTTGACGATCGTCAGGCCGATCCCACTGCCCGGCGTCTCGCCCGCATGCAGGCGCACGAACGGGTCGAACACACGCGCGCGGTCCTCCTGAGGAATCCCGGGCCCGTTATCGGCGACCGCGAAAGAGACGTACTCGCTCCGTCGATTCCACCCGATCGAGATCACGGGATCGTCCCGGCCCCGGACGGCGGCGAGCGCATTGCCGATCAGATTGTCGAAGACCTGCCTGAGATACGCGGCATGGCAGGCGAGCAGGGGCATGTCGGGTTCGAGCTCGACCCGGACCCGGTGCGCCGCAAGCTCCGTAGACCGTGCTTCCAGCAGGTCATGAAGCACAGCCCCCGGATCCACGACTTCGACGGCGGTCGAGTTCGCCCCCACGCGCGCGATCGCCAACACCTGTTGGATCCGCCGTCGAAGGTCCGCCCCATTCTCCTCGATCAAGGTCAACCACCGCATGGCGGCCTCGCTCAATCGTGTCTCCGTATCCTCCAGGATCAGCCTCGCAAGGCCTTCGATCCGCTCGCCGGGGGCTTTCAAATCGTGCGCCATCGTCTCGGCAACGGCGCGTAGCTCGCCGATGTGGTTCTCTGCGCCTTTCCCCTGCCGTTGAACCTCCTCGTAGAGCCTGGCGTTGGCGATCGCGATCGCCGCCTCTTCGGCCAGTCCCTTCGCCAACTCGATGTTCCACATTTCGGCAGGTACACAGTGCTCGACAAGCAGGGCCAAGACTCCGAAGGGGCCTGTCCGAGACAGCAACGGAACCGCGAGCATGCTGTCCCCGATGACGTTTCTCCGTTTGGTCTCCGGGCGTGCATCTCGGCGCAAGTTCATGCCGATCGCGGGCTGTTGGGTCTCGAAGGCTTGGGCGGAAATAGGGAACTCTTCCCACAGCATCACGCTCTTGTGGAGCCGCTCATTCCATTCCCCTGATGCCGCTTCGATGATCCAGCAACCCATCTGCTCGTTCCGCAGCATGACGAGGCACAGATCGGCTCCCAACAGATCCACGGCGTGGTCGGTGATGCGCCGCAAGACCCCCTCGAGCCCGTCCCGGCTGAGCGTATTGATGTCGTGACCGATCGCGCTCAAGGTTTCCAACTCACGGATGTGCTGACCGATGCGCTGTCCCATGGCGCGGACGGTACGAATCAAGCAGGCGATTTCATCGGGGGGCTCGCCGGTCGTGATGTGCAGGTCCCGCTCGTTCCCCGTTTCCGCGAAACGCCCGACGGCAGCTTGAAGCGCTCTGATGCGCTGAATGACGGATCGACTGAGGAGGACCGCCCCGACTCCTCCCAAGCCCACGGCGGCCAGCACGACCGCCACAAGGCCCCGGAAGGCTTGTTCGGCAAGGTCGCCTTCTATCCTCGCCACGTTCGCCAGCTCGGCATCCAGTCGATCTTCGAGGCCGCGCAGCCGTGCGCGAATGGACTTGGACAGCAGGAGGCCTTCCGGCGACGAGACATCGCGGCTGACCGCCACAGAGTCGCCCGCTTCAATTCTACCGATCAGGTCCCGTTTCGATGCCAGGAATGCCTTGAGCTGTTCACCGGCTGTTCGCACTTCGCGTTCGAGGACGGGCTGGTCGCTGATGAGGCTCAGGAGCGGCGCCTCGATCTGCGATACCTCGCGCTCGTCGTTCGCCGTTTCTGAAAGGGCCGAGGCGTCTCGGGTGAGCAGATAATCGCGGAACGAATCTTCGAGATCGACGGCCAACCGCCGAAGCTCTCGCACGCCGTCACGGGCGAGGATGGTCTGCTGGTGTCTGTACTGGACAATCCGCAGTTGTTCGATGACCTCTATATGAACGAGGAGAGCGAGGGAAACGGGCAGGAGCATCAAGATGAGGATCGCGAAGACCTTCTGATGAATGGTCCGGCGTCCCCACCAACCTGATAGGGACATGACGAGACCCTCACGGATACCTCATAGCGATGGTAAGCGGTCCCATCATTCTAACAAAACTGACAAGCGTAAATTGACAAGCGAATGAACCGACTGCGCCTTCTCATAGTCCCTATGATAGTCCCTATCCATAACCACTTCCATCGGGATGTCCAGGTTCCTACAGCTCGACCCGGCGAGGCAATCGAGGGGCGAACCGCTCGCCTCCTCCGGCGGGGGGCCGGCCCATCCTCGCCCCGGCAACCAGCCTTCTTATACAGTCTTGGCCCAGGAATGGGGACCCAGCCATGGGCGGCCCGCTGAGTACGTGCAGCCCTTTCTCAGGGAAGGAGCAGCAGAGGACGACCGCCGGGGGGAACGGGAAAAAGGCCTTCCAGGGCCCGTGTGAGCGTCTCGCTCACATCGGGCCCGTCGCAGTCAGGCCGCTCGGCTGGTGCCGGCCTGTTCCTGGGATTTGCCGGTCTCGATCGGAATTTCGCGCCGACGGCGCTTCGATTCGGGAATCGGGACCGTCACCGTCAGGACGCCGTTCTCGAACTGCGCTTTTGCCTGGTCGACGTCAGCTTCTTCCGGGATGGGAATCAGTCGATAGAACGTCCCGTAGGAGCGCTCGGAGCGATAGATGCCTTCTCGACGCTCCTCCTGCTCCCGCTTGCGCTCCCCGCTGATGACCAGACCGTCCGGGGTCAACTCGACCTTCACATCCTGGCTCCGCAGGCCCGGCAGCTCCGCACAGACCTTGTAGTTGCCGTCCTGCTCCATGACCTCGATCGGCGGCGCCCACACACCCTGTCCGGCCGAGGACCCTGTCCACCGCGGCGAGACCCCTTCGAAGATCCGGTCCATCTCTTCGGAGAACCGGCGCATCAGCTCAAATGGGCTCGCCGAGAAGAAGTCGCGCGGCGTCATCGAAAAAAACGAAGGCGTCCACCCTCGTGAGCTCAGCCCGGTCTGCCCACTTTGGCTCGCGAGTGATCGACTCTCTTCTCCCGACTCGCTCTGCCTGTTCGTTGGTCCCTGACCTTTTTTGACATTGACTTCAGCCATGGTGTCCCCCCTTTCTCTGCTGTCGTCGTTGATACCGGACAACATCGTGTGATCGCCTCGCTGCGGAGATGCTCGCCGAGGGAACGCACCCGGGTGTGCCGCCGCGGGCCGAGATGGCGTGACCACGGCCCATTTAAAACACCTCGACCGGGTCCACTATCGGCAACGCGCTGACGCGCGTATCAGCCGGACGACACCTGGCCTTCCATTCATGACAGGGATCGAGCCCCGTTGCGGCTGAACAATGGCACCCCAAGACGCCGCGCCCGGCGGCCGAGCGGGTCACCCGTCCTCGGTGCCCACCGCACGGGCGTGGCTTTGACTTTACCGTCCTGTGGCCTAGCGCTGCGGCTCGTCCGTCGGGCGCTTGGGCTCTCCGGGTGCAGGGTTCGTTTCATCACGGCGCTCCTGGCGCGCACCCGACTCATCCGACTCACCTTTCTCGGCCGCCGCGTCCTTCTGAATGCGCTTCATCAGCTCGGCGGCATGTGGTGGGATCGGGCCGGGTCTTGCTCGCGTGTCTTGCCCGCGCTCATCCCGGAAGGTTCGCGTATCGCGCGAATCGATCGTCTGCGCGGGAAGGACGCCCGGGAACGCCAGAAGCGCGACGAAAACCACCGCTGGACCGGCGAGGCGTCCTACCGTAGCTCGGGTTCGTATCATAACCACTCCTGATCGTGGGGCAACTCTAGGGGATACCGCCACAAGACCTGCGGGTCCTCCCTTTTTGAGGACGCCTGATGGAGCCCTGGCTTACGCGGTCTTTCTCATCTGAGCCCGGGGCTTGCTCGCCTCTTGGGTCGCCTCGCTGACCGTTTTGAGCGTCTCATAGGTCTTGGACGGGGGAACTTCCGACCGCTGCGTGATATCGGCCATCGACACGATCCCTTGAATGACGCCGGCCTGGTCGACCACCGGGATGCGGCGCACCTGATTGTCTCGCATCAAGTCTACGGCCTTCTGTACGTCGTCCTCCGGTGTACAACAGACTAACGCACTCGTCATGCACTCTCTCACCTGCACCGTCAGCGGATCCCGTGCTCCCGCCACCACCTCCAGGCAGAGATCACGATCCGTGACCACTCCGATCAGCTTCCGATTCTGCTCGTCTTCGATGATGGGCACGATCCCCGTGTCGAGATCCTTCATGATCCGGGCCGCCTTTGACGCCGTGTCCGTCGGGACGCAGCACGTGGGACTTGTCGTCATGACCTCTCGAACTTTCATACGTACCTCCTTCCCACCAGTCGCGTTGCCTGTATTGTCTTACGCTCGAGCCGTGGGTCAAATGGTCGATGGCGCCTAGAGCTAGCGCAGGTGTGCAAATGCGATTCCTCGAATCGGACCGGTGCTCGCTTCGGAGAGCAGCACCCAAACGGGCAGGGGCTTCCCTCATGACCGCGCCGGCACATCAAGACGGAGGCTTCCGAGTTGAAGGATTCGGACGCCCGATGCATCCGGAACCGGGGTCCGGACATACACGATACCGCCGTCCTCGCTCACTCCTTCAAGCCAGCCGAGCCCGAGCGTGTGATCATCAGCGTTGTTGAGGCCCGCGAGGAGTCCGACAACATCCTCGCCTCGTAGGGCCAGGGCCGGGATGAGATCGGCGCCGCAGCCGTCGAGCGGTGGCCGTCGTACGGGCGAGGCGACGATCAGGACATCGGCCGCCGACAGCGAGAGCGTGCGGCTGCCTGCGAAATAGGCGGCAACCCGACGCGCCCTATAGGCGGAACGTTCCGCGCCCGAGCGCCGTCGGACCCTTTCTGCAATCTTCAGGCGATGGACCTGAACGCCGGCTCGCATACCAACGACCGACAAGAGGGGTTCCAGCTCCGCATCGCGCTGGAAGGCGACCAGATGGCTCGGCGCCATCAATTCGATCTTGCGCAGCTTGATCTGAAATCCAAAACCCGGGGTGACGAGGCCGGTCGTATCGACGAGGACGGCCGCCGCTCCCGCTCGTTGCGCACGGTCCGCCAGCCGTTTCGTCGCAGCGACCATCTGCAGGGCATGCCCCATCGGGGACACCGATCCGATGAACGACAAGGCGTCATATCGGAGATCCTCGTCACCCCATCGGTTGTCACCATGCTCGACAAGCAGCCGAAGCGCGACCGCAGCCGGAGGACCCAGACTGGCCTGTCCAATATCGGCATCGAGAAGAGCCAACGGAAGGCAGCCTTGCCGGCTCAGAGACCGTGCGGCGTTCCTGACCCACGTGGTCTTGCCACTGTCGGGCCCTCCAAGGACGCACACAATGCCCGGGGACTCGACAATGGCACTGATCACCCGTTCAAATGCGGCAGTGGCCGCATCTTCGGGACGGCCCTCGGTCTGATTCAACACATTGCAGCCTGCCCGCTCTCGATGGTTGGACTGCGTTCCCCAGCAAGCGATCGCTGCTCGCCTGATCTCGATGGTAGCCGATTCAGCCTGATGGAAAAAGCGCCACGGCTCCTGCCGAGAAGATCGCGCGAAGGCTCTCATGGCTCCAAGCTCGGGAAGCCGTCTCGCACGCTCGGAGATCGGCGTGATCTCCTCCATCAGGACCCTCCTACGACGTCTTCACCAGCCCCGAAATCAGAGGGGCATCCGATCGTCTCTCAGCGGTGGAAGAAGGCCGTATCGGACACGTACCGGTTTCGGATACCCGCCTTCTCGAGACAGCCGACTACAACCCGGAGAGAAAGAGACTACAGGAAAGAAGCGCATGGACGACTACAAGTGCCTGGATCGACTCAGCAGACTATGGTCATGCGAGTACGGTGGCTGTTCTGGTGTCTGGTCTGCCTGCTGATCGTGTTGCCGTCCGCTACGGAAGCGGAAGGTCTTCCGCCGGGTACACCCGAGCCCAGCCCCGGCCCGACACGGAAACCCGAGCGGCCCTCGGACCTCCCGCCTCCGCCCCCACCATCCCGTATCGATCCCGGGATTCAGCGAGAGCCCGAGACACTGCCCGATACTCCCTCGGTCGTACCTGCGCCCAACGTCGACCCAGAGATGTCGATCAACCCGGAGGCAGCAAGTCCTGGAACCGGGGGCCAGCCGCAAGCCCCGAGCGGACAAGAAGGAGAGCGGGACCGACGTTAGCGACTTCGTATGCTTGTCCCCGTCTGGCGCCATCGGTCGCTCTGGCCTGAGCGGCTGCTTGGCACGAGCCAGCCGTCGAATGTGAGCAGTGCACCCGCGACTGCTGCTCGTCTCCTCCTCATCCCTACAGACCTCACCCTCCATTTCTCATGGTCACCGCCCCGTTCCGCAGTCTATGTTCCGCCTTGAAGGTCGAGTCATGTCACTCTCGCGCCGGAAGTTTCTCAACACCTCCTTGCAGGCCCTCCTCGGTATGGCGGTCACGCCGATCGGCGTCCAGGCACTGTTTCGAGTGCCCGACGGCCCGCCGCCGCTCGAGCAGAATCTCCATCACGTCTCGACGCAGGAGACACGCCTGACTCCGGTGGCCATCACGCAGGACCGCGAGATCGAGGCGGCGGTCACAGCGGCCTTGGAGCATCTCCCTGTCGAGGCGTTGGTGCGCGGGAGGCTGGTCGCCGTCAAACCCAATGAAACGTCCGCCAAACCAGGCGCAACCGGCGCAGTGACGCAGCCGGACACCCTGAGGGCCGTGCTGAGGTACCTCAAGCAGTATGCGCCGCGGCACCTGGTGGTCAGCGGCGGCTCAGGGGCGGCCAAGACCGATGAGGTGTTTCGGGCGGCCGGACTGATGAAGGTGGTGGAGGAGGAAGGCGTGGAATTCTTCGATCACAACCGCCCGCCCTTCGTCTCGGTGGAGCTTCCCTATGCTCCCGAGAAGGAGGTCGCCGGCCCTCAGCACTCGGTTCTCGTGAACCCCCGCGTCCTGGAATACGAGACGGTCGTGGCCTTGAACCAGCTCAAGGTGCATGCCACGGCGACCGTGACGCTGGCCTTGAAGAACATCGCCATGTCCTATCCGCCCGCCGATTACTACGGCTATCCACGCGCACGCCGCGCCCATGAGCATCACTTCATCGACGATCTCCATTCCTTTATTGCCTCCATGGCGAAGCGCTTCCCGATCCAGTTGGCGATCACGGTCGGCCATCCTGCGATGATCGGGAACGGTCCGTTGAACGGCCATGTGGTCGAAACGGGCCTGGTCATCGCCAGCACCGACGCACTGGCGGCCGACGTCGTCGGCGCCTATCTCCTGGGATTCAACATCCAAGCCGTGCGGCATCTTTGGGAAGCCGAGCGTTTGTCGGTGGGCGAAAGCCGAATCGATCGCATGACCTTTCCGGCGATGAGCCTGAAGGAAGCGGTCGGCGCATTTACCCAGGTCGCCTACGGTGAGCGGCTCCACTTCTAGGACGCCGCTCCGGCTCATCCACATCCGCAGCGGCCGCCCCCCGGCGCCGGAACCTCCGCGACGACCCGCCTTGCCGTCCATCCTGCCTGGCCGCATGGCCAGGCGCAGGCGGAGATTTTCCTCCAGACCGACCAGGGCCTCATGCTACAATCCAGCGTGCGCCGCCAACTCCTCCGCAACCGCGCCACGCTTAGCGTTCTCATCAGCACCCTGATCGCGGTCATTTTTGTCAGTGACTGGTTGACCCCGGTCGGTGTGACGCTCGCCTTCCTCTACGTCGTCCCCGTCTATCTGACGCGATTTCTACCCTGGCAGTGGACCATCCCTCTCACGGGGGTGGTGTGCACCTCCCTCGACGTGGTTGCGTGGTTGGGGGCTCCGGCCGGCGGCGAACCCTGGATCGTCGCGGTGAACCGGCTCCTTGCGATCGTCATGATTGCAGGCGCGGCGTACTTGGCGGCCGAGCTGAAGGTCCTCCACGGCTTCCTTCGTGTCTGTTGCAATTGCAAGAAGATCGTGGACGACGAGGGGCACTGGCTGCCGTGGGAAGAATACATCCAGCAGCATTCCGAGGCGGACTTCACACACGGAATCTGCCCCGACTGCGGGGTGAAGCTGTACCCGGAGGCGTTTTCGAAGCGCGTCCGTGAATTGATGAATTCGGGAAAGGCGAAGAGCGGGCCGACCCTGCGCCAATGAGCTACGGTAAGGCGCCGCGCCACCCGCGCGGCGTACTCCTCACGCGGCACATGGACCACTGATTCTCCGCCGGCATGACGAGCAGGAGATGATCCTCGACGACGGCGCGATTCAAGGCTTGCACGGCCCGATTCGCTTCTGAGCTCGTCGCCATCGTCACGAAGCCGAATTGTAGCGACTCCTGCCCCTTGTTTCGAGCCACCTCCGCCACGATCACCACGCCAAACTCGCTGAACAACCGGCGCAGATCCTCGCTTCCATAGCTCGGCGGCAACCCATCGATGAACACCCGCATGGCTCCTCCCCGGGGAAAGGATGACCGACCGACAGGAGGGGCGGCCGGCCATCCCACACGCGACGCGGCACGACGTCGCTCCGTTCCACTATGCCCTTGTGTAGCGCCTCTCACCTAGGTTCACCATCGGAGGTGCACGAATCGGCCGGTCAAGATCATACCTACGTTAATAAACGTAGATCAGTGCCTGGTCGGCGATCGTTTGGGTTTCCGCCGTCTCCGGCGAGCCTCCTGGTGCGTCGTCCGCACGGCTCTCCGACACGTCCTTCGCCGCTCGACCGACAGCGGAACCGGGCTTTCTCCAGTACTGCGCCGGCTGATTGTGCCGTAAGGTGGAGAAAATCCCGGGCCGGAGGGCGGCGATGAAAAAGCTCTTGCTCGTCGAAGACGAACCGCACAGCCGAACGATGCTGGAATGGGTCCTCACGAGTTACGGCTATCAGGTGGAGAGCATCGACAGCGGGGCCGGCGCCCTGGCCTTACTGCGGCACCGGCATTTCGACGGCATCCTCCTCGACATCATGCTGATCGACCTGGACGGGTTCGAAGTCCTGCGCCAACTGAAAGCCGAAGCCTATGACGCACCCATCCTCGTGATCACCGGCTATCACTACCTCGCCCTCAAGGCCGTCCGCGATGGTGCCGATGACTTCCTCGTCAAACCGTTCGCGAACCGGAACCTGCGAACCCTGATCGAACGCTGGGTCGGCCCGGCTCAGGTCGGCGCCGCCTGCGGATGAACCGCGTCCTCGCGCCCCGTACCGGTCGGGCAAGACCCTGAGCGGCCGATCCCGGCGCGCTCCGCACGACCGCCAGCGAACGCTTCTCCCGTCCCATGGCCGGGCTTCGCGGACATGCCCTCCATCGCCTCCGAGACCCTCCCTGAAGCATTACGGAACGCCTCGGAATCCCGCCGTTCTCGATCCTCGGTTATACTTCTAGTGGCCCGGCCACAGCCGGGTGGCCGAGCGGAGGAGCGACGATGGCGCCAGCCAAGCTGCTGATGAAGCTCACCGACGCCGTCCGCGAGGACGTGTCGCTGGATCGGCCGGAGTTGACGATCGGTCGCGCGGCCGACAATGATCTGGTCATCGATCATCTCGCGGTCTCCGCTCACCACGCACGCATCGTCAAGATCCAGACGACATTCTATCTCGAAGACCTCGGCAGCACGAACGGCACCTACATCAACAACACCAGGATCGACGAGCAGCCGCTGAAGCACGGGGATGAGATCCTGATCGCCACCCATCGGTTCCTGTTCCAGGATGCGACCGAAATCGACCCTCCCGGGGACGGACCCAGCTTGGAGAAGACGGTGGTGCTCGAGCGTCCGAGCCAGGCGACGGCCCAACCCGCGCCGAAGATCGCGACGCTGCTCGTGACCGCAGGGAAGACGGACCGAACGCACTACCAGGTCAGCGCCGGTGTCGTGATCCTGGGGGCCGACGAGCATGCCACGATCAAGCTGACCGGGTGGTTTGCACCGAAGAAGGCCGCGGTCTTCCGCCGCGACCGCCACGGGTACTCCGTGTGGCCCGGGCCGGATGGAAAGCAGGTCCTCGTCAATCATGTCCCGATCATCGGCCCCACTCCGCTGGCTGACGGCGATGTCATCGAAGCCGCCGGCGTAACGCTGAGCTTCTATCAAGGAGAGAAGGTCTAGCCGACGGCCGCACGGACGCCGGGCGATCCTTCCTCCCATCCGCCGTTCCGCAACCCCTCGCCACCCGCGACATCAGGCCGGTCCCATTGCACCGAGGCATGGACTTTGAGTATCGTGAGCCCGGTATGGCAACGCGCGACCGCGACTGGCCGGGATATACCCAGTGGTACTGTTGTCCGAAATGCCACCGTCTCTGGACGTTTCAAGGGAAAGAGATCGTGGTCCTGGACGCGGCATTGGCGCTGGCACCGGCCCAACCGACGGCCGGCATCCCACCCCGGCTCTGCTCGGTATGCGAAGGTAAGACGGCTTCCGTCGCCGCAGAAATTTGACTCGGCGCGCGTGTCAGGAAGGATCGGCGAACCGTTGCCGGAACAGTCGCTGGCGGCGCGAGGACCCATGCAGAGCGGCGAACAGATGCCCGCGAAAGAGGAGCATGGCGACGGCCACGGGCGGCGTGAGGAGGAGTAGGATCCAGCTCGCTTCTTCGGGCAGGCCGAGATAGAGGAGCCAGGCCTTGAGCAGCGTGAAGGGCAGGACGAGGACCTGGAAAAAATCCAAGCCGGCTCCCCGCCCCAAGCGACGCGAGAGATCGAAGAAGAAGGACAGGCCGAACGGGGCAAGGACCAGCGCGAGCGGCAAGAACCACTCGATCCAGTTCTCGATCACGAACTCGTAGCTCTCCCTGAGGACGTCCAACGGCGAATCGTGCCGGACCTGGTAGATCACCTCAGGGGCGGGGTTGAGCAGGATGAACAGCAGCAGGAAGATCGCCGCGGAAATGAGCGGCCCGTTCGGGTTCGCCGCCATCGCCTTGTCCAGCACCAGCATCGGCACCCACAACACGAACCCCACCCCGATCACGTCCCAGAAGTAACGGCCGAAGCTCTCGACGATATCCTGGAAGCCGATGACGCGGGATCCCTTGATCGTCTGCTCGATCAGGCTGAGGGTCGCCCCGATCAGCAGCGCGTTGACGGCGCCCAGGAGGAACCCGCCGAGCATCCCCAGCGGAACGGCGATCTGCGTCGCCAGTACCATCAGCGCGGCGAAGACGATGACGGCCACGGTCGTCCTCCATCCACGCCGAAAGGAGCGGACGGTCGCCTCGAGCGCCTCACGGTACAGCCGAAGCGTGGCCGTCACCATCTCCGTCACGGGCCGACCCTCCCGGCTCGGGTCCGCCTGTCCGCCTCCAGGCCGGCGCCGAGCCAGCGCCCGGCCCACCGCGTCAACCAGCCCGCTGGAAGCACGCCGGTCCCGGCACGCAGCAGGCCACCTTGCCACCCGACCGTGACGACCACCCGACCCCGTTGCAGACCGCGCAGGGAAGCCGCGGCCACTTCCTCGGCCGTACGGGCGCCGAGCGGATGGTCGGGACGGAAGCCGGCGGTTCGGTGAAAATCCGTCTCCGTGCTGCCCGGGCAGCAGACCTGCAGCCGGACGCCGAACGGGGCCACCTCTTCGGCCAAGGCCCGGGTGAAGCTGATCAAGAAGGCCTTCGTGGCCGCATATTCGGCCATGTACGGGACGGCCAGGAACCCGGCCGTTGACGCGACGACCACGATGGAGCCGGACCGACGCTCCAGCATACCGGGCAGAAACAGGCGGGTGGCGCCGACGACCGTGTCGAGGTGCAGTCGGAGCATCTCTTGAATCCTCGGCATGGGGTGATCGATGAACCGCCCGAAGAGACCGAACCCGGCGTTGTTGACCAACAGCGACACGGACGCGGCGCGTTGCCGGGCCGCGACGAACAGCCGTTCGGCCGCGTCTCTGTCGGCCAGATTCATCGCCTCCACGTCCACCGCGACGCCGTGCTGCTTCCCGATCTCGTCGGCAAGCGCCGCCAGGCGAGGCCGATCGCGCGCCACGAGCAAGAGATCATAGCCTCGGGCTGCGAGCGCCTTCGCATAGGCGGCGCCGATCCCGCGTGAGGCGCCGGTGATGACCGCAAAAGGGTTCGAGTGCTCCTTCACTGGTTCCTTGCCTCGTGCGACGGTCTGGCGCGCGACAATAGTCGGTCTGCGCCGATGAGTCAATATGACCCCACGGTCTGGTCCTCTTCGCCTCGCTCCGCATGGAGCGCGGCGCTCGTCTGCGTCCCGTACCGAGTAGCTTGTACGCGGTTGGACTCGTTGATATCCTGCCGGCTGTACGCGGACCGTGGATCCGTCACCATCCTTCACCATGTTCCTGATCACCGAGGCCTTTGCCGGCCACGCCGGAGATCTGCCCCCCATGCCGCACGAAATCATGGGAGGCCTGGCTGTGCTCGCGGTTCTCGGGATCGTGCTGGTCGTGCTCGGCGCCCTCGGCGTCTGGCTGCTCTTCAAGATCGAACGCCGCTTGCGAAAGCCCGACTAGGGCCGGTGCTCATTTTCTTCTGCCGCCCCGCGTTGACTTGGCACGGTCAGTGCTTATTCCGATCACTAGCCCCAGATCACTTCCAAGGAGCTCGTATGGACTTGAACCGGATGACAGTCAAACTGCAAGAGGCCTTACAGTCGGCTTCAGCCGAGGCGATGCGGCGCAGCCATCAAGGCATCGACGTCGAGCATCTCTTGCTCGCCTTGATCGGGCAGTCGGACGGCATGACGCCCCCCTTGCTCGAAGCAGCAGGCCTCGCGGTCCCATCGGTGAAGCAAGCAGCCGAGCAGGCGCTCGCGAAGCTGCCCCAAGTACAGGGCGCGGGAGGCGCCCCCGGGCAACTGCATATCACGTCCCGCCTCTCACAGGTGCTCAGCCGCGCCGAGCAGGAAATGCAGGCGCTGCACGACGAGTACGTGAGCGTCGAGCACGTGTTGCTGGCCATGGTCGAGGAAGGCGGCGTCTTTCGCCGACTCGGCGTCACACGCGATCGTTTCCTGGCCGCGCTGCAACAGGTACGCGGCAATCAGCGGGTCACCAGCCAGGACCCCGAAGGCACGTATCAGGCGCTCGAGAAGTACGGGCGTGATCTGACGAAGCTCGCCGGTCTCGGCAAGCTCGACCCCGTGATCGGGCGCGACGACGAGATCCGGCGCGTCATTCAGATCCTGTCGCGCCGCACCAAGAACAACCCCGTCTTGATCGGAGAGCCGGGCGTCGGAAAGACGGCGATCGTCGAAGGCCTGGCGCAGCGGATCGTCAAGGGAGACGTACCGGATGGGCTGAAGCAGAAACGCCTCATCGGGCTCGACATGGGGGCCTTGGTGGCCGGGGCGAAATATCGCGGCGAGTTCGAGGAGCGCCTCAAGGCGGTGCTGAAAGAAATTCAGGCGGCGCAAGGCCAGATCCTCCTGTTCATCGATGAATTGCACACCGTGGTCGGGGCCGGAGCCGCGGAGGGCGCCATGGACGCGGCCAATCTGCTCAAGCCCATGCTCGCGCGCGGCGAGCTGCACTTGATCGGCGCCACCACGCTCGACGAATACCGCAAGCACATCGAGAAGGATGCCGCGTTGGAGCGGCGGTTCCAGCCGGTCATGGTGGACCAGCCGTCGGTCGAAGATACGATCTCGATCTTGCGCGGCCTCAAGGAACGGTACGAGGTGCATCACGGCGTGCGGATCAAGGATTCCGCGCTCGTCGCCGCCGCCAAGCTCTCGCACCGGTACATCGGTGATCGCTTCCTGCCCGACAAGGCCATCGACCTCGTCGATGAGGCCGCGGCACGGCTGCGGACCGAGATCGACAGCCTCCCCGTGGCGCTGGATGAAGTCTCACGGAAGGTCCTGCAACTGGAGATCGAGCGCGAAGCGCTCCGCAAAGAAACCGACCCGGGCAGCCGGGCGCGCCTCGAGGCGCTGGAGAAGGAGTTGGCCGAAAAACGGCGCGACCTCGAAGCCCTGAAGGCGCACTGGGAAGCGGAAAAAGTGTCCGTCAGCCGGCTCCGCAAGCTTCGGCAACAGATCGAAGGCGTCAAACAGGAGATCGAGCGGGCGGAACGCTCGTACGACCTCAACCGCGTCGCGGAGCTCCGCTACGGGGAGCTGCCGCGCCTCGAACGCGAGCTGCAGGCCGAGGAGCAGCATCTGGTCAAGAAGCAGGGTGAAAGCCGGTTGCTCAAGGAGGAGGTGGACGAAGAGGACATCGCGCTCGTCGTCAGCCGGTGGACGGGCATCCCCGTCACCCGGTTGATGGAAGGCGAGCTCCAAAAGCTGTTGCGGCTGGAGGAGCTGCTCCACCAGCGGGTCGTGGGACAGGACGAGGCCGTGCGGGCCGTGGCCGACGCCGTGTTGCGGGCGCGCTCGGGGATCAAGGACCCCAACCGACCGATCGGCTCCTTTCTGTTCCTCGGCCCGACCGGCGTGGGGAAGACCGAGTTGGCCCGCGCCTTGGCGGCCACCCTGTTCGATGATGAAAACAATCTGATCCGGATCGACATGTCCGAGTACATGGAGAAGCATACGGTCGCCCGGTTGATCGGGGCCCCGCCCGGCTACGTCGGCTACGAAGAGGGCGGCCAACTCACCGAAGCGGTCCGGCGGCGGCCGTTCGCGGTCATCCTGTTCGACGAGATCGAGAAGGCGCACAACGACGTCTTCAATGTGCTCTTGCAGGTCTTGGACGACGGACGGCTCACGGATTCACAAGGGCGGACCGTCGATTTCAAGAACACGGTCTTGATCATGACGTCGAACATCGGCAGTCAGGACATCCTCGAGATGCAGCAGCGCCGGCAGTCGTACGAGGAGATCCGGAGCGTGGTCATGGCCGAGTTGCGGCGCCACTTCCGGCCGGAATTCCTCAATCGGGTCGACGAGACGGTCGTCTTCCATCCGCTGACCTCCGACGACCTGATCCAGATCGTGGACATTCAATTGGGACGCCTGCGGGAGCGGCTCGCCGAGCGGCGGATCACGCTCGCGCTGACGCCGGCGGCTCTCCGGGACGTGGCGCGGCGCGGCTACGATCCGGTGTATGGAGCCAGACCGCTGAAGCGCTTGATCCAGCAGGACATCGAGACGCCGATCGCGCGCCTGCTGGTGAAGGGCGAGCTGCGGGACGGCGACACGGCGACCGTGGACCTCAAAGACGGCCATCTGGAGGTGATCCCGACCGTCGGCGCCGCTTGACTTGCGCCGCCTCGGGATTATCTCCAGCCCTAGACATCGGCACCGAGGCGGCCAGCCGAGCCATCGAAAGGAGGGTCCTATGGCACTACCAACCTATGCGTTCGATGTCGACAAGTTTCTGAACGAGGCGCTGCGCGTCACGACTTCATGGGCCCCGGCCTGCAACAGCTACGAAGACGAACGGGGCTTTTGGATCCAGGTCGCGCTGCCCGGGATGGACCGAAAAGACGTTGAAATCATCGTGGAAGACGACGTGCTCACGATCAAGGGCGAGCGGAAGGACGAGAGCGCGGAAAACCGCACGTACTTTGCCCATGAAATTCCGTCCGGCGCGTTTTCGCGGTCGTTCCGGCTTCCGAACACGGTGGACCAGAATCGGGTGAGCGCGACCTTCAAGGACGGCGTGCTGACGGTGGAACTGCCGAAGCGCGAAGAGATGAAACCGCGACGCATCGCGATCGAATAAGCCGGGACGGTTCACGTGCGGCGGGCGGTTCGGCCGCCCGCCTCGTTCGTGATCTAGCCCAGCGCGACCGCCCCGCCTTTGAGGTCCGTATCGGTTCCCGCCATCTTGGTCTTCTCGACCCGCCATTCGTGAGGAAGGATCTCCAGCCGGTGTCCCTTCACGGTGATGAAGTCGCCCTGGGTGATCGACACCCGGCCCGGCTGCTTCACGTCCATGTGCAACACGATCTTCCCGGACTCCGCGTGCTTGAGAACGAGCCTGGTCGGCGTCTTCTCCAATTCATGAGCCCGGCGTTCGTTGAACGCGATCGTGCTGTCCACGATCTTCAGCGTCACCCGGCCGGCGTCATCGAACATCACGAAACTCACCAGCAACGGCCCTTCCGGCTTGCGCAGCGCAATGGTCATCTGCGGCACGCCTTCGATCTCGATCGTGCCGTCGGTATTCCGATACAGGTTCGACCCGATCTCAACGTCCATGGATCGCCATCCTCTTGGCCTTGTTAGGGTTTACGAATACGGTTCAAGATCAACGCAATGCAGCCGCCCAGCAACCCGCCGCCCATGATCGCGGTGAAGACCTCGACCAGCTTCACTTCCCACAGCGAGCCCTGCGCCTGCATGATCTCGCGAATGCCGCCTTGCAGCATGATCACGGCCATGGCCATCAAGGCCCCGACCATGAACCACCAGGCAAAGATCCGCAAGGACGACATCGTCAGGGGATGTCGCGTTGCCGATCCAGCGAGCGGTACTGGATGGCCTCGGCGACGTGCGGGACGCGGATGTGCTCGGACCCGTCGAGATCCGCGACGGTGCGGGCGACGCAAAGGATTCTTCCGTAGGCCCGGGCGGACAGGTGAAGCTTGGTCATCACCTGCTCGAGCAGGTCCTGGCCCGCGCGATCCAACGCACAATACTTCTTCACGTGCCGCGGCTTCAGTTGCGCGTTGCTGAAGATCCCGTCCTCGCGGTAGCGCGCCGCTTGGCGGCGGCGGGCTTCCGTCACCCGAGCGCGGATCGCGCCCGATCCTTCCTGCCGGCTCTCCGCCCCGAGCTCCCGGACCGGGACCGGAGGGACCTCGATGTGGATATCGAGCCGGTCCAACAGAGGCCCCGACAATCGACCCCGGTAGCGGCGGATCTGGTACGGCGTGCAGAGGCACTCCTTGGTCCGATCGCCGTAATAGCCGCACGGACAGGGATTCATCGCGGCCACGAGCATGACGCGGGCGGGATAGCGCAACGATGCGTTGACGCGGGTGAGCGTCACGGAGCCGTCTTCCAGCGGCTGCCGGAGCCCGTCCAAGACGTGTCGCTTGAATTCGAGGATCTCGTCCAGGAACAGGACGCCGTGATGGGCCAAGGAGACCTCCCCGGGTTTGGGGACGACGCCGCCCCCGATGAGCCCCGCATCCGAGATGCTGTGATGCGGAGCGCGAAACGGCCTCGCGTTCAGCAACGGACGGGCGGGTTCGAGCAGCCCCGCCGCGCTGTGGACCCGGGTGGTCTCGATCGCCTCTTCCCGCTCGAGCGGCGGAAGGATGCCGGGAATGCGGCGGGCGAGCATGGTCTTGCCCGAACCCGGCGGCCCGACCATGAGAATATTGTGTCCGCCGGCCGCCGCCACCTCGAGCGCGCGTTTGGCGTGTTCCTGCCCGCGGACGTCGGCGAAGTCCTCGTCGTCGTGACCCGCAGGGTTCGAGAGTACCGCCGCATCGGTCCGTGCCGGGACCAATCCCGTCCGTCCGCAGAGGAACTCCACGACCTCTGGGAGCGTGCGGACCGGGTACGCCTGGGCCCCTTCGACGATCGCCGCCTCGGCGGCGTTGTCCGGCGCCAGCAGCAGCTCGTAGTCCTTCCGGAAGGCCAGCCCCATCGACAAGGCGCCGGGAACCGGCTTGATCCGTCCGTCGAGCGACAGCTCCCCGCACAGCACACGGCGGTGCAGCGCCTCGGCCGGGATCAGCTCTTCCGCCACCAGGATTCCCACCGCCATGGCGAGGTCCAGACCCGACCCTTCTTTCTTCAAATCGGCCGGCGCGAGATTGACCGTAATCTTCTTGACCGGGAAGGAAAAACCCGTGTTCTTGAGGGCCGAACGCACGCGATCCCGGCTCTCGCGGACCGTCGCGTCCGGCAGTCCGACCACGGAAAATTGAGGAAGGCCGCCGCTGATGTCCACCTCGACCTCGACGAGGTGGGCATCGAGTCCGATCATGGCTGCGCTCAGGACTTTGGCGAGCACCTGGGCTCCAAGGTGGAAAGGCTCATGTGATCGATCGGCCGCGGCCTTGCATCGCGCGGCGATTATAGGCGGCGCCTCCGCCGCTTTTCAACACGACGGTCGAGGAACCGGGCGTCACGGCCCACGGTGGATCAGATCCGCGCGTGGTTCGTCTGCGCGATTTTCCAGACGCCGACAATCGCCGCCCCTCCATCGCCTCATCGCTGGATCAGCCCTGCCGCCTCGCGTATAATCCCGGCATGCGCCTTCGGGTTTTCCCTCCGTGGAGCCTGGCTCGCCTCGCCGCGCTCACTCCATGGTCCGCGTCATCCTCCGCAATGTTGTCCCTGGCGGAGTCCGTCTTGGCGGCTCTCCTCGTCTGGGCGTTCGCCGCGGGGGCCCACGCGGAGGAGCGCGGGCTTCCAGGCACCTGGAAGATCGCTGCGCCGGCGCCGACGAAACGGACCGAGGTGGCGGCCGCGGCCGTGGCCGGCCGGATTTACGTCGTCGGCGGCTTCGAGGAGCCGTCGATGAGCAGCCTCCGAGACCTCTCGATCACCACCAAAGTCGAGGTCTACGATCCGACGACCGACCGGTGGGAGAACGGCGTGCCGCTGCCGGTCGGCCTCCATCACGTCGGGATCGGGGTGGTGGGAAGTCGGCTCTACGTCATCGGCGGCTTCACCCGGTCGCTCCTCTCGGTGTGGAAGCCCGTGTCGACGGTGTACGCCTATGACGTCGAGGAGCGCCGCTGGTCCGAGGAGCCGTCCATGCCGACGGCGCGCGGCGCGCTCGCGGTCGCGGAATCGAACGGCAAACTCTACGCCGTCGGCGGATTCGACGGGGACGGCAATACCGCCGCCGTGGAGGAGTACGACCCCGCGGCCCGGCGATGGCGCCCCCGAGCCCCGCTCCCCACCGCACGCGACCACCTGGCCGCCGCCGTCCTGGACGGCAAGCTGTACGCGGTCGGCGGGCGCCTCGATCGCGACTACCGGCGGAATCTGAGCGTCAACGAGGCCTACGATCCCATCGCCGACCGCTGGACGGCGCGGGCCGACCTGCCGACGCCGCGAAGCGGGATCACCGCGGCCGTGCTCGGGGAACGGATCTACGTGCTCGGCGGAGAAGGACCCGCGGGAACGTTCGCCACCAACGAAGCGTATGACCCCGTTCACGACCGTTGGGCGGCGATGGCCCCGCTGCCTACGGCGCGCCACGGGCTCGGCTCAGCCGTGGTCGGCTCTCGCCTCTACGTGATCAGCGGCGGCCCTCGTCCGGGCGGATCGTTCAGCGATGCCAACGAGGTGTTCGAGCCGCCGCCGGTTGGCGCCGCCGCGCCGCAGGGCCGCGCCAGCGCCAAACAGGTCGGGGCCGTGATGGCGATGCTCGCCACGTTCGAGGACGCCGGCATCCTTCCGCCGCAATCCAGCCCGGACGCCAACCGCTTGATCAAGGCGCTCATCCAATTTCAGGCGGCCTTCCTGAAAAGCCCGGAGCCGGCGGTCCGCAGCCTCCTTGCCGGCGCCCTGGCTGAAGCGCTCGGCGATCGCGCCCCGGCGGTCCTGGATCGGTTTGCGACCGAGGGCTGGACGTCCGAGGTCTTGGAAGCCGTCATCGACTACGCGCAGCGCCACGATGTGTGGGCACACGCCGACGTACGAGAAGCCTTTCGGGGCTATAACGTGGGGCAGGAGGACTTCGCGCTCCTGGCCGCGGTGTTCGTCGATGCCCGGCGGCAATTGGCCGCAAAGGGGCCGGGCATCCATGCTCGTTTCATGGAACGGCGACGGGAAATGCCGGGTGGGTCGTAAGGCTCACGAGCGACCTTTACTCTCAAAGGAGGCTGCCATGCCGACGCGGGCGTATATTCTCATCAAGGTGAAGGCGGGAAAGACCAAGGACGTGGTCAAGGCGCTCAAGAAAGTGGCGGGAGTCGAGCAGGTCCACCCCTGTTTCGGTCAGCCCGACATTTTCAGCTTCGTCAACGTCCCCGATGAGAAGGCGCTGTCTGATGTCGTGATCACCAAAGTCCACACGATCGACGGGGTCGAGGAGACCGACACGCACATCGTGGCCGATACGTGATCCGTGCCCTTCACTTCCTGTTAGATTCGAGCCCTGGGCCTTGTTCAACCAAATCCTGCCAGGCGCACCGGCTGCCCCGTCAAGGCGGAGGCATAGCAGGCATCGACGGCCTCCACCGCCTTCTGGCCGTCACGGCCGGTGACCGGCATGGGCGCATGCCTTTCGAGGCCTTCGAGGAACGCCGTGAGCGTCGCCACGATCGTCGCGCTCGGAGGAAAGGTCCGCTCCTCCAGCGGCTGACCGGGAAGCGCGCAGACGAGATGGGAGCGCGACCAGTCCGCAAGCAGTTGCCCGCCGTCAGCCACCCACTCCACCCGGCAGACCCGCACGGCGCTGACCCGCGAGAGATCGACCAGACACGGATGACCGCCGGTGGTCCGGATCTCGGCGAGCACCCGCGTCTCCTGCCCGGAATTCCCCCGCTCTATCCCGCACCGCACGTCGCCGATCTCCTCCCCGGTTACGAACCGGATCAAGTCGAACAGGTGCACGCCGATCTCGAGCAGGAGACCACGGCCGCCGTACTCGGCCGGAACCTTGCCGACGAAGCGGTCGGCCTCCATGCGTGCAGTCAGGACGATGTAGCGCAACGGTCCCAAGCCGGGCGTCTCCCTTTTCAGCGCCTGGATCGTCTCGTCGAACCGGAGCGTCTGGGCGGTCATCAACGGCACCCCGGCGGCCTCCGCCGCTTCCGCCATGTGCGCGGCCTCCAAGGCGGTGCAGGCCAGCGGCTTCTCGATCAAGATCGGCTTTCGAGCCCGGACCGCGGCCAAACACAGAGCGGGCGAGAAGGCGGGCGGCGTGACGACGATCACCGCCTCGACATCGGGGTCGGCGATCAGCTTCTCCGCGTCCGGATAGAACCGGAGATCATTCGCCTCGGCGAATCCCCGTCCACTCGCCTCGTCTCGACGAGACACGGCGATGAGCCTGGCGCCGGGCAGCGGGGCGAGCAAGTGACGGGCGTACCGCATCCCATGACGACCGAGCCCGATCAATCCGACGCCGACAGCTCCCATCCGTCTGGTCCCTTCCAGTCTCGTCCCTTCCGAAGGTTCACCGCGTCCGGCATTCTAACAGGAGGCGGCGGGAAGTGCACCGAGAGCAGGACCGCGATCGCTCGCTCCGTGGACGGCGCGGTGACGTCGCACCCGCCTCCAGGACGCGGCCTGGTCCATCGAGCTGGACGATCAAATTGACAAGGCTTCCCGGCCGTCCTATAGTACGGCCTCCTTGCCGCCCGTCCGCACTGAGTCGAGCGTAGAGATGGCAGAACGGCAACCCCCGTTTTCATTACAGCAGATCGGAACCGGCGCCTTTCGATTTCCGAGCGGGGCTCCTGTTCCCTCGTTGAGCGATGCGGCGGTCGACCCCTACTATCGGACCCGGACCCCGAAGGAAGCCCTCGTCGAGACCATCGTCTTTTGGCCGCAAGAAAAAGGCCTCTATCCGGGCGTGGTTCTGCTCCATGAGCGGTGGGGCCTCAATGCGCAGATCAAGGACGTGGCCAACCGCCTTGCCTGCGAAGGGATGACGGTGATCGTCCCCAATCTCTACGGCCGCCAGGGCGGCATGGTCACGGCGCATGCCGAGACGGCCGACACCCTTGCTGCACGGATCAAGGAATCCGAGGTCCTTCAGGACATCAATTCGTGCTGTGAGTTTCTCAACAGTCGGGATCAGGTCAAGAAAAACCTCCATGCGGTGGTCGGGTTCGGGCTGGGCGGCTCGCTGGCGATTCGCTTTGCGTGTCAGCGGAAGCGGCTGAGGGCCGCGGTCGCCTACTACGGCCGTGTGACGGCGCCGGCCGCGACCCTCAAGGATCTCGTCTGCCCTGTCCTCTACCACCGAGCCGGAGACGATCCCTTGGTGACCGAGGACGAGCTCGACCGGCTTCGCCAGGCGGGCAAGGAATCCGGCAAGCCCGTGGAGATCAAGGTATACGAGGGCGCGCCGCACGGCTTCGCCGACACGATGCGAACGGACACGTATCGACCGGACGCCGAACGGGCCGCGTGGGACGCGACGGTCGCGTTTCTCAACGAGCGGTTTCAAGCCGAGCGCTGACCTTCCAGATTCATCTCACCCTCCGCGCCTTGAGTTCCTGACCTCCGTGCCGCACAATAGATTCATGACCCCGCTGGTTGCGCTCATCCCCGCCATCGTGTTGGCAGCGGCCTTCCCAGGGTCGGCGCACGGAGCCCCTTCGGCCGGCGCGGACCTCGACGTCCCGGCGATCTTTGCAACCGAGGGCCCGCGTCTGACCGAAGTCACGTCCGACGATCGGGCCCGACACCTGTTCGAATCGCGGCTGCTCGACGTGCTCCGCCTGCCGAAACCGCCTTCGGAAGCGGCACGCCCGCGCACGAAGAATGCCCCGCCCCTCCCGAGCTCACCACCGGTCTCGGAATTCATCCAGACCGGCGGTGAACTGACCGCCCACCTCGCCGCTTGGCGGCTGGCCGACGGCCTGAAACGCGCCGCGACGGAACGGGACACCGGCGCCATCGGCCGGCTGGTCGAGCAGGCGCGGCCCCAACAGGAGTGGCTGGCGCAGCGTCACGGCTATCGATCGCTGGAGCCGCTCTTTCGGCTCGCCTCGGCGGCCGCACTGTTCCGCGACGTGCCCGACGACCCGGCTGCCGATGAGTCTCGGTACTCGGAGTTTGCCGGATCTCTCGATCAGAACGGGCCGAAGCTGAGCGGGGAAGGGTCGTGGGTCGCCATAGCCGAAACCGAGGGCGCTGCGGGCATCATGGCGCGCTTGGGCGTCTCTGGAAACGGCGCCGCCACAAGCGAGACCGGCGTCTCCGAGGCGCGCTTCGCCCCCCGCTACTTTCGAACCCGACTCCAACCCGTCCTGCTGGCCTCGCTGGTCGCGGGAACGATCACCACCGAGGCCGAGGCCGAGCACCGCGCACGCCTCGCCTGGGCGTCGCTCAAGGGTTGGCCGGAGCGCGTGCGGGAAACCAGGGGCCTGTTGCGCTTGTGCGGGACTTGGAATTGGACGGTCCACAACCACCAGAACCATCTCGATCACAAGAGCACGATGATCTTCTCGGCGCCGGGCAGCCAGGCCGCGGTCGTCAAACCGACGAAAACCGTCGTGCTCGGCGACGTCGTGTATCTACGCTGGGACTACCCGGGTGGATTTCAGGAGGACAGCCTGCTGTTTACGGGCGAAGGGCAGCGACTCGAAGGCACATTCGTGAATTCGAGCGGCGCCTGGGGATCGATCACCGGCAAGCGGATCGCCCCCTGCGCCCCGTGAGCCGATTGCTCACCGCTCCTCGGAGGAGGCGTTCCAGCAGGCTCGTCCGACCAGCGCCCAGCCGATCAAGAACGCCACGCCACCCAGCGGAGTGACCGCGCCCAGCCACCTGACGCCCGAAAGCAGGAGCATGTAGAGGCTGCCGGAAAAGAGGAGGATCCCCACCGCGAACGCGATGCCTGCCTGGCGCCACGCCGTCCGGCTCGCTCGCGCGCCCAGCTCGCCGACCAGGACGAGCGCGAGCGCGTGATACATCTGATAGCGGACGGCGGTTTCAAAAACGGTCAACTGCTCGGGGGAAAGCACGGCCTTCAGCGAATGGGCGCCGAACGCGCCCGCGACGACGCCGAGAAATCCAAACACCGCGCCCAAGACCGAGAACCGCCGCATCCGCTCACCCCTTAACTCGACGAATCGCGCACTGTACACTCCGCCTCTCACGACCGCAACCTCCGCGACGCCGCCTCGGACGGCTTCCCGTCCGCACGCCCCATGATCGGCCGGAGCCCTCCGAGAACGTCAATGGATAGGCGGAGATGCCATCGGCGATTGGGATGGGCTCGCGGCGGTCTGCGCGTCAGGGCTGTGCCGACCGCCTTGATGAAACACGCTTTTATGCTATGGTTTTGACTCGGATTCGTACGCGTACGGCCCGCCGACCGGAGGTGAGATGGACACGAAGACCCTCCCCGATAGCGTCAAGGAATTACAACAAAAAATCGCCCGGGACGAGGAGGTCAAGCGTATCTCCAATCAAATCCACGCGGCGAAGGATCTGGACCAGATCCTCTTGGACCTCAATCGTGAGATCCTCGGGCTCTTCGAGGCCGAAGAGCTGAGCATCTACGCGGTCGACCCGGAGAAAAAAGAGATTTTTTCGAAAGTTCCGCACGTCGACGGGGTCGAAGAAATCCGCCTGCCGATCAGCGAGCAAAGTCTGGCCGGGTTCTCGGCCAAATACCTGCGCCCGGTGAACATCGACGACGCCTACAACAAGGCGGAATTGATGAAGATCCATCCCCTGCTGTCCCACGACACCGCCTGGGACAAGAAGACCGGATTTCGCACGAAACAGGTGCTGAACTACCCGATCGTCGCGGAAAACAAATACCTCATGGGGGTCGTCCAGCTCTTGAACAAAAAGGGCGGCGGCCGCTTCACCAAGAAGGACGAGGAATCGGTCGCCGAGATCGCCAAGAGTCTCGGCATCGCCTTCTACAACCTCCGCAAGGTCGCCAAGAAGACGATCACGAAATTCGACTACCTGGTCGCGGCGAACAAGATCACCCAATCCGAGCTCGACGCGGCGATTGCGGAGTCGCGCAAGGGCATGAGCGACATCGATTCGATCCTCATCGAGAAGTACAAGGTCCCGAAATCGGACATCGGCAAGTCGTTGAGCCAGTTCTACCAGTGCCCGCACGTCGAATTCGACGACCGCACCGTCATCGACCCCGAGCTCCTCAGGAACCTGAACATCGACTACCTCAAGAAGAACTCGTGGATTCCCTTCAAACGCAACAAGAACGTGATCGAGATCCTGATCGACGACCCGAACGATCTGGAGCGGGTGCAGGACATCCAACGGATGTTCCCCGGCCAGACGATCCGCTTCGCCGTCTGCCTCAAACGCGACATTGCTCAGTTCTTCCGCGTCGCCACGGGACAGGTGGACGCCACGATGCCGGCCGACGGCGGCTCCATCAGCGACATCCTGGGCGAGCTCGTCAGCGAGGCGCAGTCGGAGCAGCAGGAAGACGCGGCGACGACCGGGGTCGACGAGAACGACAACGTCATCGTCCGGCTCGCGAACAAGATCATCGCCGACGCATATCGCCTCGGGGTCTCGGACATCCATATCGAGCCGTACGGCGACAAACGCGAAACGGTGGTCCGCTTCCGGGTGGACGGCAGTTGCTCGGAGTACATGAAGATCCCGTCCATCTACCGCCGGGCCATCGTCTCCCGCATCAAGATCATGGCGAGCCTGGACATCGCCGAGCGTCGCAAGCCGCAGGACGGCAAGATCAAATTCAAGGTCGGCGGCAACAAGGAAATCGAGCTCCGCGTGGCGACGGTGCCGACGGCCGGCTACAACGAGGACGTGGTCATGCGTATCCTGGCCGCGAGCGAGCCGTTGCCGCTGGAGAAGATGGGGTTCTCGGACCGAAACCTGCGCGAGCTGAAGAAGATCGCGGAAAAGCCCTACGGCATCATCCTGTGCGTGGGGCCCACCGGATCCGGTAAGACGACGACCCTGCACGCCGTGCTGGGATACATCAATACGCCGGAGCGGAAGATCTGGACCGCCGAGGACCCCGTCGAAATCACCCAGTATGGGCTCCGCCAGGTGCAGGTCCAGCCGAAGATCGGCTTCACGTTCGCGATGGCGATGCGCGCCTTTTTGCGGGCGGACCCGGACGTCATCATGGTCGGTGAGATGCGGGACAAAGAGACGGCGGACACGGGCATCGAGGCCTCGTTGACCGGCCACCTCGTCTTCAGCACCCTGCACACCAACAGCGCCGTGGAGACGATCACCCGTCTGCTGGACATGGGCTGCGATTCGTTCAGCTTCGCCGACGCCATGCTGGGCGTGCTGGCCCAGCGGCTGTGCAAACGCATCTGCTCGGAATGCAAGGAAGAGTACCGGCCGAACCAGGACGAGTTGAAGGAGCTGATGGAAGGGTACGGCACGGAGCTCTGGCCGCGACTGAACGTGAAACAGGACGGCAGCCTCAAGCTCTACCGGGGCAAGGGGTGCGATGCGTGCAACCGGACGGGATTCAAAGGGCGGCTGGCGCTCCATGAGCTGTTGATCGGGACGGATGCGATGAAGCGGCTGATCCAGAACAAGGCCAAGACGGAAGAAATGCTCCACCTGGCCGTCCAGGAAGGCATGACCACCTTGGTGCAGGACGGCATCGAAAAGGTGCTGTCGGGTCTCACGACCTACAAGCAGGTGAAATCGGTCGCGATCAAGTAGCGACGCGGGCGGGCGACGAGAGCGACAGGAAGTTGCGCAGCAGGTCCTTGCCGGAGCCGGTGAGGATCGATTCGGGATGGAACTGCACGCCCTCGACGCCCAGCTCGCGGTGCCGGATCCCCATGATCTCCCCTTCCTCCGTTTCCGCCGTCACTTCCAGACAGGCCGGCAGCGTCTCGCGTTTGACGATCAACGAGTGGTAGCGGGTGGCCTCGAAGGGATTCGGGAGCCGCTGGAAGATCGTCTTCCCGTCGTGGCGGATCATCGAGGTCTTTCCGTGCATCAACCGCTCGGCGCGCACGACGTCGCCGCCGAACGCGTCGGCGATCGACTGGTGTCCCAAACAGACGCCGAGCATGGGCACGCGCCCGGCAAAGCGGCGAATGACCGCGACCGACACGCCGGCTTCTTTCGGCGTGCACGGCCCCGGCGAAATGACGATGCGATCCGGCCGCAAGCCCTCGATCTCGTCGAGCGTGATCCGGTCGTTGCGATAGACCCGGACGTCCTCCCCCAACTCCCCCAGGTATTGCACGAGGTTGTAGGTGAACGAATCGTAGTTGTCGATCATGAGGAGCATATGAATGCCGTGAATCGTTAAACGTGACTCGTTAATCGGACAAGCATTTCCATTTCACGATTCACGAATAACGAGTAACGTCCTATTCCAGTCCCCGCTCCGCCAGCTCGATCGCCTTCATCATCGCCCGGGCCTTGTTGCATGTCTCCTCGTACTCGCGCTCGGGCTGCGAGTCGGCGACGATGCCCGCGCCGGCTTGGATGTAGGCCTGCCGGCCCTTGATTACGATCGTGCGGATATTGATGCACATGTCCATGTTCCCGGAGAAGCTGAAGTAGCCCACCGCCCCCGCGTACGGCCCGCGCCGGGTGGGCTCCAGCTCTTCGATGATCTGCATCGCGCGGATCTTCGGCGCTCCGGACACCGTCCCGGCGGGAAACGACGCCTGCAGGACATCATAGGCCGAGCGCCCCTGCTCCAGCGTCCCGTTCACGTCCGAGACGAGGTGCATCACGTGGGAATAGCGCTCCACCGTCATGAACCGATCCACGCGGACCGTCCCCGCTCGAGCCACGCGGCCCACGTCATTGCGCCCGAGATCGACGAGCATGACGTGCTCGGCCCGTTCCTTCTCATCGGCGAGCAGCTCGCGCTCGAGTTGCCGGTCCTGCGCGTCCGTCTCGCCGCGCCGCCGCGTGCCGGCGATCGGCCTCAGCGAGACCCGCCCGTCTTCGCAGCGGACCAGCGTTTCCGGCGACGACCCGACGAGCTCGACGCCGGCGATCCGGAGGTAATACATGTACGGGGACGGGTTGACCAGCCGCAAGGCGCGATAGATCTCGAAGGGGCGGGTCGTGATTCTCGTCTCCCAGCGTTGGGAGACCACCGCCTGAAAAATATCTCCCGCACGGATATAGTCCTTCGTCCGCATGACCATCTTCTCGAAGTCGGCCCGGCTCATGTTCGGGGCGAACGTCATCGGCCTTCGGCGGCGAGGGGCGGGCTTCCGCCGCAACGGTCGCTTCAACCGGGCGATCATCCCGTCGATCCGGTCCACCGCATCCCGGTACGCGCGCCGGACCTCGGACGGCTGCGGGGAACGCACGTGCGCGTTCGCCACGATCTTGATCGTCTGCGCGACGTTGTCGAAGATCAGCAGCGTATCGGTCAGCAACAAGGCGATCAGCGGGAGCCCGGCGTCCTCCTTCCTCGATGCCCCGATGTCCTCGAAATACCGAACGAGGTCGTATCCCAGGTATCCGACGGCGCCGCCCACGAACCGGGGCAGGCCGGGAACGACGACAGGCCGGTACTCCGCCATGACGTTATGGATGCGGTCGAGCGGGGTCGTCCCCAGATCCCGCCCGATCCGCAAACGTTCCGGGCGGTCACCCCTGGTGACCACCAGCTCGTTGCGGTCCTCTTGGATCACGATCGGTGAGCCGCTCCCGAGAAAGGAATACCGCGCCCACTTCTCCCCGCCCTCGACACTCTCGAGCAGGTAGGCGGAGGCGCCGTGATCGATTTTCGTCAAGGCCGACACGGGCGTCTCGAAATCGGCGAGGATTTCCTGATACAGCGGGATCAAGTTGCCGTGCGAGGCGAGCCGCTTGAACTCTTCGAAGGTCAATGAATACGTAGGGGAGACCATGGATCACTGATACCCGACCAACAATTTTTGCCCGACCTCGATCAGGTTGTCGCGCAAGCCGTTCCACTCTTTGATTTGCTCGACCTGGACTCCATACTGCCGTGAGAGTCGAAACAGCGTGTCCCCGGGTTTGACCTCATGGTAGATCGGCGTGCCCAGATCGGCGTTCGGCGCCGCGTGGGCTTGCGGGGATTCCTCGGGGACGATCGGCGTGGTCGGCGCATCGAGGTGTTTGGGCGGCGCCGCTTGGACCTTGGGTTTGGGCCGGGACGTCTTACCCTTCGGCTCGGCTCGCTCCGCTTCCTGTTTGGCTTTGATCGCCGCCGCTTCGCGCAGAGCGGCATTTTCCTCCTGCACGCGGGCCATCTGCTCGCGGACCGCCTGTAGCTGCGCGCTCAGCTCGCGATGGCGCGCCTCCAGATCGGGCAGATCCCGTTTGAGCCGCTTGATCTCCGCATCCAGCTCACCGGTCCGTTTCTCCTCTTGCGCGAGGAGTCGCTGGAAATTCAGGGCCCGGCTCTTCTCCGCTTCGTACTGCTCTTTCATGACGCAGCCGGACAGGCTCAGGGCAAGGCCCAGGACGAGGAGGCATCCGGTGCTGAACAGAAGACGGTGATGATTCACCATGGTGGCACCCTTCGTTGACGACGACGCTCGGGACCACGAAGGCCCGCCGCTCCGCACGAGGCACGAGGTTGCCAAGAATAGTGCCTGGGCGACTGGAAAGTCAAAGGCTTAGGACGCGATCGGTTTGACCCGTTCCCGAGGGCTGTGTTACCGTCTGCCGAGACCATGACTGAGCGCACCAAGCAGCACAGCCAGCGGCACGTGGTCGTGGACGGCGTCACGCTCCGCCTGGCGCAGCCCATCGAGCTGAGCCAGGAATGGATCGGAGCCCGGGAGATCCTCACCCAGTTGCTCGCCTGCTGGCTGGTCATCGACGAGAAAGATCTTCCCTTGTCCCCTCGGATCACCGGTCCCCCCGGCATCGGCAAGACGACGCTCGCGATGTCCGGCGCTCGGGAGCGCAAGCAGGACCTGTACATCTTCCAGTGCACGGCGGATACGCGCCCCGAGGATCTGCTCGTGACGCCGGTGCTCGCCGAGTCGGGGACCATCGCCTACCATGCCTCTCCGCTCGTCTCCGCGATGGTGACGGGAGGGGTCTGCGTCTTGGACGAAGGCAACCGCATGAACGAGAAGAGCTGGGCCTCCCTCGCCTCGCTCTTGGACCACCGGCGCTGCATCGAGTCCATCGTCGCCGGGATCCTCGTCCCCGCCCATCCCGACTTCCGCTGCTGCGTCACGATGAACGAGGACGCCTCCACGTACGAAGTCCCGGACTATATCCTTTCGCGCCTCCAGCCGACGCTGGCGGTGGGCTATCCCAGCCGTCACGACGAGTTGGCGATCCTCCGCTATCATCTGCCCTTCGCCCCCGCGGAGATGGTGACGTTGACGGTGAATTTTCTGCAGGACGCCCATGCGCTCAAACTCGAATTCTCGGTGCGCGACGGCATCCATCTCCTGCAATATGCGCTCAAGCGTCTCGCTCAGGATCCGGCGCACCCGCTGTCCAAGGATGCGGTGTGGCGTGAAGCCGTCGTCAAGGTGTTGGGAGAAGAAGCGCTCGACCTGGAATCGTTGTCGCGGCGGCGGGCGCGTGCGCTGGGAGATCAGTCGTTGCCGCAGGGCCTGGGAGACTTCTTCTTCGAAGGCACCGATCCGCTGCACCCCGACAAGTGACGAGCCGCTCGAGCGAGCGCCCGAGACAGACGCGCGATGACCGATCTCACTGACTCCGTCCTCCGGCTGTCGCCCCGCATCCACCTCCTTCCCATCCTGCACGGGAGCGGCGATGTCGCGCAGGAGGTGAGGGAGACGCTCGTGGCCGGGCGGTTCGACTGCCTCGCGGTTCCGCTTCCGCCGTCTTTCGAAGAGCCGGTGGAATCGGCGGTCGAGGCCCTGCCCGTGATTTCCGTCGTCGTGAGCCCCGAGCCCGCCGAAGCGGGCGCCGCGGCAAGCTTCGTCCCGGTCGATCCCTGTCAGCCGGTCATCATGGGCATCCGGGTCGCCATGGGCGAGGGGATTGCACGGGCCTATATCGACCGCGAGGTGGCGGTCTTCGAGCCTACCCCGTTCGTCGCCCCGGATGCCTACGCGCTGAAGCAAGTCCCGCTGGCCACGTTCGCCTCGGCGCTCCTCCCGGCGCTCCCCGCTCCCGAGGACACGAGCCAGCAGGCGGCACGCATCGCCTGGATGGCGTTCCGGCTGCATGAGCTCGAGCTCACGTTCGACGCCATCCTCTGTCTCTGTCCGCTCACGGATTGGCCATGGTTGCGCCAGGCCTATCGGGAACGGGCGCCGTACCGGACGCCGGAGACGCCGTCCGGTCGCCCGACCGCCTATCCCGCCGATCCCGCCACCCTGTACTTCCTGCTCGGCGAGCTGCCCTTCATCACCGAGCTCTCTGAGCGCCGCCGCGCCGAGGTGCGATCGGACCGACACCTGAGCATCGATGGGATCAAGGAGCTGCTGCTCGAGACCCGGTCGGCCTGGCTGACCCGCAGCCGCGAGGAAGGGACGTCGATCGGCAATTGGGTGACGCCTCATCTGCTCACCCTCTATCTTCGGTACGTCAGAAACCTGGCCTTGATGGAACGCCGGTTGACGCCGGACCTTTACACACTGGTCCTGGCGGCGAAGCAAATGGCGGGGGATCAGTTCGCGATCGTGCTGCTGGAAACGGCAAAGCGCTACCGCTATCAAGAAGACCCGGCGGCAGGGCTGCGGCCGACGGTGGCGGCAGGCATCGGCAAGCTCGAGCTACCCGACGGGGACGTTCTGGCGGCGAACAATCGCCTTCAAGGCCCTCCCCTCGTCTGGCGATCCTTGTCGCTCCACCCCACCCCGAGCCGCGCGAAGAGCCGTCGCTGGGCTCTGCAATGGGATCCATACCGCCAATGCTCGTGGCCGCCCGAGGACGAACGCATCGAGAGCTTCACCCGCCACGTGCGCGAACAGGCCAAGGCGATCCTCGGAGCGGACCTGGCACGGGTGGAGAAGTTTACGACCTCCGTCAAGGACGGCATCGACCTCCGGGAGAGTCTGCGTCACTGGCACCGGCTGCTCCCGGGGTCCGCCAGCCGCCGGGGCGCCCTGCCGCCGACCCTCGACGGGCCGGTCAAGCCCGAGATCTACGTCAAAGAGATTCCACCCGCCCGTGGGAACGTCGACGTCGTCGTCTTTCTCTTCGACACTCCCGCCGACCCCGCGGTCTATTCCTGGCAAGCCACCTGGTACGCCGAGCATCCGGAGGAGTCGACCCTGTGTTTCTACGCCAGCCCGTTCCAAGACAACATGATTGGACCGGGCATCGGCCAGTCGCGGTACGGTGGGGCGCTGTTTCTCTACCCGCCGCGCCCGATTCCCAACGTCTGGGACGACCCCGTGCTGGCGTTCACCCGCACGCTCGAAGAGCGCTTGATCGCGGCGGCGGCCCTCCACTCCCGCGAGCCGCACATCGCCGTGGTCACGCCGATCCCGCCGCGAGCCAGATGGCGCCGCGTCGTGCGTGAATTCAACCGCCGGCTGGTCGTCATTCCACTGGCGCGGTTTTCCGGGCAAACCGTAGACCGGCTGCGGCGATTTCACGTCCTGAACGGCCATGAGATCCGGAGCTATGCCGCGAAGTTCATTTTGGAATGAGCCGCAAGCCGTGCGCTTACAGCTCTCAGCCGGCGTCTTCACCCATGAGCCTTCCTGCTCCTGAATCGCCACACGAGGCACGAGCGCGCATCGACGCCCTTCGGCGCGAAATCCGGCGTCACGACCACCTCTATTACGTAAAGAGCCGGCCGGAGATTTCCGATGCGGAATACGACCGGCTGTTTCGCGAGCTCGAAGCGCTCGAAGCCGCGCACCCCGACCTCATCACCCCTGATTCCCCCACGCAGCGCATCGGCGGCGCCCCGGTCTCGGAGCTCAAGAAGGTGGCTCACGAGCGACCGATGCTCAGCCTCGACTCGATCGCGAACCCGGACGACGTCCGGGCCTTCGACAAACGCGTCCGCCGCGAGCTCGGACGCGAGCTCGATCGGGACATGGCGGAGGCGGCGATCGACTACACCGTCGAGCCGAAATTCGACGGCCTGTCCGTCGAGCTGGTCTACGAGCACGGCCGCTTCACGCGGGGCGCCACCCGGGGCGACGGCTTCATGGGGGAGGACGTGACGGTGAATCTCAAGACGGTGCGCTCGCTCCCGCTCCACCTGCACGGCGACGGCCGTCCGCCGGCGCACCTCGTGGTCCGGGGCGAAGTCTACATGCGCCTGGACGACTTCCAAGCGCTGAATCGGCGCATCACGGAGCGCGGGGAGGAGGCGTTCGCCAACCCGCGAAACGCCGCCTCGGGGTCGCTCCGGCAGTTGGACCCCCGTATCACCGCCGAGCGCCCGCTCGTCGTCGCGTGCTACGAGGTCATGGCGCAATCGGGGACGCCGCCTCAGACCCATTGGGAGGAGCTCGACACGCTGGCGCAGTGGGGCCTCCCCGTCCCCGAGCACCGCCGCCGATGCGCCTCGATCGACGAGGTGATCGCGTTTCACCGCGAGCTCGAAGCGGTCCGGGAGCGCTTGCCGTTCGAGATCGACGGCGTCGTCGTGAAGGTGGACCGGCGGGAGTGGCAGGCCCTGCTCGGCGAACGGTCCCGCAGTCCGAGGTGGGCGATCGCCTTCAAGTTCCCGGCTCGCAAGGAGATCACCCAAGTCCAGGACATCGTGGTCTCGGTCGGACGGACCGGCACGCTCACCCCCGTCGCGCTGCTCAAGCCCGTCGACGTCGGGGGCGTGACGATCAGCCGCGCGACCCTGCACAATGCCGACGAGATCGCCCGCAAGGACGTCCGCGTCGGCGATACCGTGCGCGTGGAGCGGGCCGGAGACGTCATCCCGGCGATCACGGAGCGCATCGTGACCGCCGGCCAGCCCCGCGGCGAGCCCTTCCGCATGCCCGCTCACTGTCCCGTCTGCGGCTCGGCCGTCGCCCGTGAGGGTGCCTACTACTATTGCCCGGCGCAAGCCGCTTGCCCGGCCCAGTTGAAGGGCGCGCTCGAGCACTTGGCCTCCAAGAACGCGCTGAACATCGTGGGGCTCGGGAGGAAGACCGCGGCCCAACTGGTCGACACCGGCCTGGTCAAGAACCTGTCGGATCTGTTTGCGCTCACGAAGGAGCAGGTGCTGTCGCTCGACGGTTTTGCCGACCGGTCGGCCACCCTGTTCATGGAGGCGCTCCACCGAAGCAAGCGGGTCCCGCTCGAACGATTTCTCTACGGCCTCGGCATCCGTCAGGTGGGCGAACACATCGCCCGCGTGCTGGCCCGCCGGTTCCTCACGCTCGAGGCGATCATGAAGGCGGACCGGGAGACGTTCGAGAGCGTCCATGAGATCGGCCCGGAAATCGCCTCGAGCCTCGTCTCCTTCTTCGGCGAGCCCCATAACCGGGCGGTCATCGAACGACTCCTGGCGCTGGGCGTGGCGATCCTTCCTCCCTCCGGCCGTGAGGAACGAGGGGGCGCGCTCGCGGGCAAGACGTTCGTGTTTACGGGGGCGCTGGAGCGCATGACCCGGAGCGAGGCCAAGCACCGGGTGGAACAGCGGGGGGCGCGCGTGGCCTCCAGCGTCAGCAAACAGACCGACTACGTGGTGGTCGGGACCGATCCAGGGTCGAAAGCCGAGGATGCGAAGCGGCTCGGCGTCCGCATCCTCTCCGAGGAGGAGTTCCTGAGCCTGCTGGAAGAGTCTTGACAAGCAGTTTCCCCGGTGGGACAGTTAGCCTGGTCTGACTCCGGTTTCTTCGTAGGGCTCCACCCACGCATGAACGCCGCGCGCGTCCGCAAGATCCCACTCCAGACAAAGACCATTCTGGCGCTCGCAACAGGCCTCGTCGTCTGCAGCGCCCTCGTCACGATCACGCAATATCGAATCACCAGCCGCACGCTTGCCTCCGAATGGGAAGCGAAGGCCGTGGAGTCGAGTCGGCTCGTGGCCTTCGCCTTCCAGCCGTTGCTGCAGGCCGAGGACCGCGCGGCGCTGACGCACGCCGTCACGCAGATGCTCTCCGTTCCCGGGATCAAGTCCCTCACCGTGGTCGATGCCCACGGCGTGATCATCGCGGACTCCAAAGGCCAAGGCGTGGGCACCCACCTGGCGCTCCACCTCGACGCGCTCCGCCAAGCCCTCGAGCACGACAAGGAGGACATCAGTTGGGTGGAGACGAAGGAGACCGGCCGGATCCGCTTTCTCCTGGCCCCCATCAAGCCGCGCAGCGAGGACGCGGGGGCCGTCGTCGGCGTGCAAGGCGCGGTGCTGATGGGCCTCGATCTGTCGGTCCTCGACCGGTTGATCCGGACGAACCTCTCCTACCTGCTCGTCCTGAACGGCATCACGATCGTCGCCCTGCTCCTGATGTTCTGGATCGCCATCCGAATCGGGGTCATCCAGCCGTTGCACGTCCTGGCGGAAACGATGCGCGCCGTCCCCGCCGCTCACGCGGGCGACACCGGGGCGCCGTCCGATGAAATCGCCACGCTGACCGAAAGCTTTTCCCGGCTGACCGAGGCGCTCCAGGAAAGCGAGCTGCTCAACCGCGCCACGTTGAACTCGATCCCCGCACACGCGGCCCTCCTGGACAAAGAGGGCTTTCTGCTGGCGGTCAACACGGCGTGGGAGCACTACGCGCGCGAAGGCGGGGAGGCGTTTCCAACGACCGGCGGCGGACTGGTGAACTATTGCGAGGCCTGCCGCGATTCGGCGAGAGGGTATGGCGAACGGGCGGCCGAGGCGATCGCGGGGATTCGCAGCGTCTTGGCCGGCACCGCCCCGTCCTTCTCCCTGGAATACACGACGGCCCCGGGAAGGGAGGCCCGTCGGTTCCTCCTCACCGCGGTCCCCCTGCAGCGCGCGCAGGGCGGTGCGGTCATCAGCCACACGGACGTCACGAGCTCGAAGCGGTCCGAGGACATCCTGGCGCGGAGTCTGGCGGAGACGGAGCGGGCCCGCGCACGGCTCGATTCCCTCTACCGGACGATTCCGTTCGGCCTCATGTACGTGACGCCGGATCTCACGATCGAGCGGATCAGCCAATCGATGGCGCAGGTTCAAGGCCGGCCGATCGACGAACAGGTGGGCCGGTCGCTCTCCGCGGTCCTGTCCCCCGAGCGTTGGATGCGGCTGAAGCCCGTGGTCGAACAGGTCTTCAAGACCGGAAAGCCCCATCAGAATTTCGAAGAGGCGGTTCCCGACCCGGGCGACCCCGACGCGATACGGTTTCTGCTGTCGCACCTGCTCCCCGACCTCGCCGACGACGGCACCGTCCGGGGCATCCATATCGCCATGCAGGACGTGACGACGGAGAGGCTCGCGCAGAAGGAGCGGGAGCAGGACCTCAAGGAGTTGCGGGCGAAGAACCGAGAGCTGGACCAGATGGCGATCCGCGACCCGCTGACCGGTCTGTACAACCGTCGATTCTTCGATGAGGCGCTGACCCGGGAGTGGCAGCAGTTCCAGCGGAGCGGTGAGGCCTTCACCGTGATCATCATGGACGTGGATGCGTTCAAGGCCATCAACGACGATTACGGACACGAAGCCGGCGACCGGGCGCTCCAGCAGGTGGCCACCACGTTGAAGGCGAATCTGCGCGAGAGCGACTTGATCGCGCGCGTGGGTGGGGATGAGTTCGCGGCGCTGCTGCCCCGGACCGACATGGAGCAGAGCCTCCAGGTGGCGGAAAAGCTGACCGACGTCTTGCGCGGGCTGCGGTTGGGAACCGCGGACGGCGACATTCCCATGTCGCTCAGTCTGGGGGCGGCCACCGTGCCGGGGTTCCCGCCGGTGACCTCGGCCGCCGAGCTCCTGCGGGTGGCCGACAAGCGGATGTACGAAGCGAAACGGCTGGCCTCAGCCCGGCGTTCCGACGCCGGCTGAGTCGTGCGCGGTGGCCTTCTCTTCCTTGACGATTTGCACGCTCTTGATCGATTTGTGATCCGCCTCGTGCACGATCAAGCGGCAATTCCCGACCTGCACTTCCTCGCCGACGGTGGGAATCCTTCCCAACTGCTCTTGAATGAGCCCGCTGATCGTGATCGGCTCGTCGCCGAGATTGACTTTGAGGAAATCGTTGATGCGGCGCACCTCGGTCCGCCCGTGAACGAGGATCTGATTCTTCCCGATGCGCTTGATGAGCTCCTCGGAAATGTCCGTCTCGTCCATGATCTCGCCCACGACCTCTTCGAGCAGGTCTTCCAGCGTCACCAGCCCCATGACCCCGCCGAACTCGTTGACGACGATCGCCATGTGACGCTTCTCGCGCTGGAACTGCTTCATGAGATCGTCGGCGGGCTTGGTGCTCGGGACGAACAGGGCCGGGGTGGCCAGCTCCTTGAGTCGGGCGTCGCATCGGCCTTTCGCCAACTCGATCAGCGCCTTGTCCCTGTACAGGATGCCCGTGATGTTGTCGAGGGTGCCTTCGTACACGGGAATGCGTGAGAACTTCGACTTGAAGAGTTGCTCCTGCGCGTCTTTCAACCGCTGGCCGCCGTCGAGCGCAAAGACGTAAATCCGCGGCGTCATCGCGTCTTCCGCCGTGATGTCGTTGAGCTGAAAGACGTTCTTGATCATCTTCACTTCCTCGCTCTCGATCATCCCGGCCTTGCCGCCTTCATCGAGCATGATCTTCACTTCTTCTTCGGAGACGAACGGAACGGCCACGCCCTTGCCGCCGGTCAAGGCGTTGATGACCGGCTCCAGCACCAACAGCACCGGCTTCATGATCTGCTGGATCCCGTACACGGGATAGGCGAGCGCCAGGACCACCGCCAACGCATGTTTCGCGGCCAGGGTTTTCGGGACGATGTCGCCGAAGATGAGCAGGATGAAGGTGAGCAGCCCGATGACGGCGGCCAGCGCCTCGGAGCCGAACAGGCGCAGCACGATGATGGTGGCGAACGACGCGGCCCCGGTGTCCACCAGGCGGTCCCCGATCATGATGATCGACAGGAGCCGTTGGGGATTCTGCCTCAGATGCAGCACCATCGCCGCACGTTTTCCGCCCGCCTCCGCGAGCGCCCGCAGGCGCATTTCGTTGACCGAAAAGAAGCCGATCTCGGCGGCAGAAATGACAGCCGAAAGCACAATGAGGCTGGAGAGAATCAGAAAGTCCATTAATAAAGGTCTGCTTGGAGAAACTGCGGCGAGACGAGAGAACGGAACCGGGGTCCGCGGGGTCCCGGGAACGATCCAGTCAAGAGCAGAACAACGATCGGGGGTGCGGCCGCGGGTCGTATAGGCCCAGGGTCATCCATGGCTCGTAATTAGTACCACACCGGGTCGGGTCGAGGCAAGAAGAGCAGGAAAAACGCATTGTCAATCGACGACTTATGATCGCATTAGCGAACGACGAGCGGTTCCATCCCCCACTCGCGTTCGATCCGGTCCGCCGCCGCCTGGGCCGCCTCTTGCGAAGCGAAACGGCCGACCTGCACGCGATACCGGCGCCCCTCGGGCAGCTCGGCGGTCACGATGCGGGCCCCTCCATAGCGGTTTCCCAATTCGGCCGCCAGCACGCGCGCCCGGGTCTCATCCCCGAAGGACGCGACTTGCACCCACAGCGCCCCGGGATCCCGTCCGTCGCCCTCGTAGCGCACGACGCGGAGGTCGACCCGGTGCGTCCCCTCCCCCAGCATGCCGAGCGCGCGGGCGGCGGCCTGCGAGACATCGAGAATGCGGCCGCGCGCGAACGGCCCGCGATCGTTGATCCGCACGAGCACCGTGCGCCCGCTCGTCAGCGAACGCACCCGGACGACGGCCCCGAACGGCAAGGTCCGATGGGCGGCGGTCAACGCGCGCATGTCGAAGACTTCCCCGCTCGCCGTTCGATTCCCGTGGAAGCCGGGGCCGTACCAGGACGCGAATCCCTGTTCGTGATAGCCGAGGGGATACCCCGGGGGTCGCTCGCCGCGCGGGGCGAGCGGGGCACAGGCACCGAGGGCGGCGAGGATCAAGACAGCGGCCGGGAGGAAACGGGACGGCACACCGGCGAGAAGGGTACGGCGGACCACCGACGGTCAAAACCGATCGAGCGATTCTTCGCGGAGGATCTCCATCGCCTTCTTCGTATTCGAGACCGTCAACACGACGATCGCTTTGCCCCCTTCACGCGACGGAGTATAGTACCCGCTGGTGATGTTGATCCGCGCGTCCTTCAGGTGTTTCGCGACTTCGCTCAAGGCGCCGGGCTTGTTCTCCAAGCTCAGGACCAGCGCCGGCTCCTCCTTGAATTTGATCTTCTGGGCTTTCAGCGCGATCCGCGCCCGCTCGAGGTCCGCGACGACGAACCGCAGCGTCCCTCGCCGGATCTTCGCAGTGCCCAATCCTTCGGACGCCGAAAAGGCCTTGATGTTCACCCCCGCTGCGCCGAGGACCGAGGCCACGCGCGCGAGCACCCCGGGTTTGCTTTGCTCGGTGATCACGAGTTGCGTGGTCGTTGGCATAGCCTCCTCTCCTTATGCTATAGACCCTGCGTTTGTAGTTTCTTCCTATCACAATGATCGCAGCTAGTACAGAGGCTGCCGGTCGTCCCGCCCGGGGAGCAGGCGCGCGATGAGGCGCTCCGGGCGGCGACGTCGATGGCGCATCCGGTTCGCCCTGCTGCTCGTCGGCGCCGTCCTGGTCTATGGGCTCGCTCTGTACGCCACGCTGACGCTACCGCGCGGTGAAGATCGTCAGTCCCTGAAAATCTACAGCGCCGCCTACCGGCTGACCCCGGGCATGGCGCTGGACAAGGGCCCGTTGCAGGAGCGGCTCAACCACCTCGGCTACCGCGCCGTCTCACGAACGCTCCAGGCGCCCGGAGAATACCGGGTCGGCGCCTCGTGGATCGATCTCTATCCGCGCGACTTCACCTATCCCGAGGGCTTCGTCCGCGGCCGGCCGGTCCGCCTCGCCATCGAGGATCACCGCCTCGCCCGCATTCTCTCGCTGCCGGGTGAGCAGGACGCGGGGCCGCTCGCCCTGGAGCCTCAGCTCATCGGCGGTTTGGTCGAGGCGTCCCGCCAAGTTCGTGACTGGATTCCCCTGTCCGCGATCCCCGCTCCGGTCATCGATGCCGTCCTCGCCATAGAAGACCACCGCTTCTTTCACCACGTCGGGATCGATCCGCTCGGGATCGCCCGGGCGGCCTGGTACAACATCAAGGGCGGCGCCGTCGTCCAAGGCGGCAGCACGATCACCCAGCAACTGGCCAAGAACCTCTACTACACGCAGCAGCGCACGTTCGTCCGCAAGCTGAAGGAAGCGTTGGCCGCGGTGATCCTCGAAATGAAGTACTCCAAGCAGGAGATTCTGGAGAGCTACCTGAACGAGATCTACCTGGGGCAGTCGGGCTCGATAGCAATCTACGGGGTCGGGGAAGCCGCCCACTACTATTTCGGCAAGCCGCTCCAGCAGTTGACGGTCCCGGAGGCGGCGCTGCTGGCGGGCCTGATCAAAGGACCGAACACCTACGCGCCCGTCCGGAATCCCAAGGGAGCGAAGCACCGCCGCGACCTCGTGCTCCTGCGCCTGAAGCAGGAGGGCAAGGTGACGGAGAAGCAATATCACGCGGCGGTCTCCACCCCGATTCGCACCGCCACGCTGCAACACGGGCTCACCGACGCGCCCTATTTCCTCGATTACGTGCTCTCGCAGGTGAGCGACGTCACCGACGTCGCCGGCCCCGGCCTGCGCGTCTTCACCACGCTCGACCTGGAGCTTCAGCGCCTGGCCGAAGACGCGGTGGGTGCCGGGCTCGCCCGGCTGGAAGCCAAGCACAAATCCCTCAAGACGGCCCAGGATCGTCTCCAAGCCGCGCTCGTCGCCCTCGATCCGAAGACCGGGGCGATCCTCGCCATGGTCGGCGGGCGCGATTATCGCACCAGCCAGTTCAACCACGCCGTCCAGGCGAAGCGGCAGGCCGGCTCGCTGTTCAAGCCGTTCGTGTACCTCACCGCCTTCGAGCGGGGGTTGCGAGTGAACGAGGCCGTCATCACCCCGGCCACGCTCGTCGACGATGCGCCGATCAGCTTCCCCCAGGGCGACGGGGCATGGGCGCCGCAAAACTACGACCGCCAGTTCCATGGGCGGGTGACCGTGCGCGCGGCCCTGGAGCAGTCGCTGAACGTGCCCGCCGTGCGGGTGGCGCAGGCGGTCGGTGTGCCGGAGCTCATCGACACGCTCAGGAAGGTGGGGATCCAGGGACCGCTCGATGAACACCTCTCGCTGGCGTTGGGCACCTCGGAGGTGTCGCTGCTCGAGATCGCGGGCGCGTATGCCGCGCTGGCACGTGGCGGGTCGTTCGTACCGCCCCTCGCCGTGAAGGCCGAAATCGAACCCGTCGGCGAGGTTCGCCGGGACCGCGACTCGGAGAGAGGCGCGGATGGCGCCCCCGCCTTCTCGCCTCCCGCCGCCTATCTCGTGACCACGCTCCTCAAAGGCGTGGTGGAGCATGGGACGGCCGCGTCCGCTCGGACGTTGGGTCTCAGTGTCCCCGTGGCCGGGAAAACCGGCACGACCGACGACCATCGCGACGCCTGGTTTGTCGGCTACACGCCCGATCTGGTCGTCGGCGTCTGGGTCGGGTTCGATGAAGGCACGACGCTGAAGCTCAGCGGCGCCCAGGCGGCGCTCCCGATCTGGGTGGACTTTTTCAAGAAGGCGGTCCCGAACGCGACCGTCGAGTTTCCGATGCCCTCTGGGATCACGACACGCACGATCGACCCGGAGACCGGACAACTCGGGACATCGGCCTGTCCCGTGACGGCCGAAGAGGTGTTCATCGAAGGGACGGAACCCACCGTCTTCTGCGAGGTGCACAGCCCGGGGATGATCGAGCGCCTGAAGAATCTCTTCGGCCTCTGACCCGCTACGTAGCTGGCTGGACGGGTTGTCCGCAACGTCGGACAAGGTGCGCCGATTCAGCCCCCGGCCTGGCCCCGTGCCCCATGGCGGACGACCAGAGGGCCGCGCGTAACCCTTCGTTGTACCGGCTTTCTGGTTCCGGCACCCGGCCATTCAGCCTCTCGCTGCCTCGTTCTTCAGCCGTCTCCCCAGGGTCCCGTCTTTGCTTGGAGCACAGCCCCACGGGGGCGCTATGAAATCACCGGTGGTCGCCTTCTTGGCCCTACTCGGCATCGGATTCATCAGTTCGCTTCAGTCCGCGCCGAAGGAGTCCGTCTCCCAGCCGGTCGACTCGGCCCTTCCCCTGCAAGGCGGCTTGACGTTGGTGACCGGTACGATTGAGGCCGTCGATCGGCGGGCGAGGCTGGTCCGAGTCCGCACGGATGCCGGGAGGCTCATCACCATCCCGGTGGCCACCCAGAGTGAGCTGGACCAGATGATCGTCGGCCATCGGATCGAGATCGAGATCCTACTCGAACCCGACAATCGGGCGGATGAGCCCCCTGCCCGCCCGGCCCTGATCCAAGTCACCCTATGACGGAGGCTACCATGACACACGTGCACCGGGCCTTCAGACGACCGATCCTGCTGGCGGTCCTGCTGATCGCCGCGCTCCCTGGCACCGGGTGGTCGCAGGGGATCACGAACCCGACACCCGGTCAATGGTCGGCGGGCGGCGGCATCGGATTCCTGGGGGCGACCCCGAGCGGCACCGCCTTCGCGCTGAACGCGCATGCCGATAATTTTCTGAACCGCTACTTTTCGATCGGCCCGCTCGTCCAGGTGGCGCTGACGGGATCTCTGACGCAGTTCGGCCTGTCCGGGCAAGGCAAGTACTGGATCGACATCCCGGACACGGGAAACCGGATGAAGCTCGTGCTGCAGGCCGGCATCGGTTTCCTCCATGCCGACCGGCTGGACTCGGATACCTCCTGGCTGATCCCGTTGGGGGCGGGGCTCGATTACGCGATCACGGACTCCTTGGCCCTGACCGCCAACTTCCTGCTCAACTTTACCGACATCGATACCGGCCACGGTAAAGACGCGCATGTCATGCCCGGCCTGACCTTCGGCGTGCGGTTCTGAAGTCGGCACCGGACCCGGGTCCGGTGCCGCCGTTCCTTCCCTCCACGATCGATTGACTGATCGCCCGGTCGTCTCTATTCTGACCGCCTCATCAGACGAGGAGGATTCATGAGACGACCGGCCCACGTGTTCTGCACCCCGCGCTCGCACAGGCTTCTGCTGGGGCTCATCGTGCTGGCATCGCTCACCGCATCGGGATGCGGCATCCTGCCCGGGCACTGGCGGCCCGGCTGGAACCAGCAACATCCGCCGGACGCGTCGATGCCCGATACGGCCGGATCATGGACGGTGACGGACGCCGAGCGCCGGGACCAGCGCTTCATCGGCCTCGCCATTTCGGGCGGCGGCAGCCGTGCGGCGAATTTCGGGGCGGCCGCGATGCTGGAGCTTCAGCGCCGAGGGCTCTTGGAGCAGGTGGATGTGATCTCGGGCGTGTCGGGAGGCACGCTGCCGGCCGTGTACTACGGGTTGGGCGACAAGGCCGGGCCGTTCACGGAAGAGGCCGTAAGCGAGGTCATGGGCTTTGATTTTCAAGGCAATTGGCTCTGGCGCTGGCTCTGGCCGCACAATGTCTTCCGCTACTGGCTCACCGACTTCACGCGCAGCGACATCATGGTGCAGGTCTTCAACAAGCACCTGACCCACAAGGCGCTCTATCGCGACCTGGGCCCGCATCCGAAGATCCTGCTGAACGCGACCGTGCACAACGACCATACGCGCTTCACGTTCACCGACGACCGCTTCGCGGCCCTCCGGTCGGTGCTCGCCACGTATCCGGTCGCCAATGCCGTGAACGCCTCCTCCGCGTTTCCGGGCGTGTTCGACGATGTGACGCTCGAGAATTATCACGACCCCACCCAATACGTTCACCTCTACGACGGCGGCCCGATCGAAAACCTGGGCGTCCAGGCCGTGCTCGAATATCTCAACCGCTCCCTCGTGCAGGAGCCGTTGCCCGCGCTGTTTCCAAAGGGCTGCGTCGTCTTCGTGATCGACGCGACGCCGGCCAGCGAGCGACCGGAGCTCAACAGCCGCCAGTCCAGCCGCCGCGCGATCGATTTCCTCATCAACACCAATGCCCTCGATTCGATGGACGCGATGCTGCTCGAGTCCCGCCGGTCCGTCCTCTCGCGCCTGGGCATCCCGGTGACCGAGCAGGATCGGGCCACGCGCGGGCGGGTGTCCGTGGCCGGGGCGGTCGAATGCCAATGCGAAGTCCGCCACATCGCGCTCCGGCATCTCTCCTATGTCGCTGACACGCCGCAGGATCCGGACTTCGCCAGGCGGGTGGCCCGCATCAACACCAAATTTTGGGTGTCGAAAGAAGAGCAGCAGGATCTGTTCGCGGCCGCCCGGTTGATCATGCAGGAGCTGGACGACCAGGGCCTCCTCTCGGAGGCCTCGTTCAAGCCGCGCTGCGAAGAGAGCTGAGCCTCACGGGGCCGCAAGAAAGTTAGGCGAGAATGTGGCGCCGCAGCCACTCGCCGACCTTGGCGGACGCGAAGAAGACCAACGCGTAGATGAGGAAGACCAGCAGGCCCAAGGGACCGAATTCACCCTCCAACGGAGGATGCCCCCAATACAAGGCGACGGGCTGCAACAGGACGGGGCAAACGCTCCAGAGCCAAGGACGGGCCGGCCGGAGAAATCCCGCGCCGGCCGCCGCGAAGGCAAGGATCGGCACGCCGAGGTTCGCGAAGTAGGGACTGTCCCAGGCTTCGCGTTGGCCGCTCAGCAGCGACGCCGACAGCCAGACAACCAGGCCCAGGAGCGCGAGGAGCGCGGCGATCGCCGCATCCCGACGGTTCACGAGCCCGCTCGCTGATAGCCGTACAGCCATCGGGCCGTCGTGCCGCCGACATTGCGGACGGTGTGCGTCACGTGGGCAGGGATCAAGACTTCTTCGCCGATCGCCGACCGCACGACCCGCCCCTCCAGCTCGAGCTCGATCTCACCCTCCACCGGCATCACCAGCTCATCGACCGAATGGACGTAGTCCACCCACTCCTGCCCGGGGGGATCGACCCAGAGGCCGCACGAGAAGCCGCGCGCGTGCCAGGCCCGCTCGACGGATCGTTGATCGACTTTTGTGCTCACGGAGTCGGTATCCCACATCGGACCCGGCGACGGTCTCACGACCGGCCGCTTGAGTCCACGAGCCCTATCATACCACCGGAGTCGCCGACTCTTGCTCATCGCAATGATGCCGGATCAAGAATCGGCTCCGCGGGGTACGACCGGACGGGCGGCGCGATGGAGGAGAGATTCGAGGTCGCCTGAGGTAAAGAAGGGTGACCGGACGATATTGACGGCACGCCGGGCAGGAAAAGTATGCCGTCTCAATTAGGAAAGCGGTCGGTGGGAGCCGCACCAGGAACCAGGCATCAACCGAGCCTGGGATGAGCACTTGGACTAGCTCGCATTCTTCGAAACGGTATCCGCGGCCGAGAAGAGCGTGAGCTGCCCATCGAGAAACGCGTATCCGTAGACTCCCGCGAGCGGGATGCCGGTCGATCGCGCGATCAGCATGGCCAGATCGCGAAACCCGACCGGAACGACGAGATGGAGCGGGAGCCCGAGCTCGGCGTACTGCCGCCACTGGTCGGCCTTGCGGAGCGTGACCGTGTCCTCGGTCTCGACTTCGGCGGTCCACAGCACGCGCTTGCCGCCAGGCTCCGGTACCCAGCCGATCAGATCCGGGACGATCCCGGGCGCGCCCACCCAGTGATTCATCTCCGTCCCGGGATTGCTGTCGATTTCACACCCCCGCCCGCTTCGCCACAAGGGGACGAGCGATCGGATCACATGATCATGGATCGCCTGCTTCCCGAGCTGACGAATCGTCTCCCGTGTCTCGACGGTCGGTATCGATCGCGTCTGTGGCACCGTTGCATCCCTCCAAGCTGGGCCCATTGCAGCTGGGTTTCGCCTCCTACCGGCGAGGTCACGCAACTGGCGTCCTCACGAGCACCCGCTGGTCGCCCCGCAGGTCTCGCATTTCAAGCAGGTCCCGTTGCGCACCAGGGTGAACTGCTTGCACTCCAGGCACGGGTCTCCTTCGTAGCCCTTCAGGCGGGCCGTCTGGATGGCGGTGGCCGTATAGGTCACCGTCTCGCGCTTGAGCTCGACCTTGTGGGAGACGCTGCCGTTGCCGTTCTTGACGCCGTTCTGCCGGCGCGCCGGGAAGAACTCGGTGCTGATCGACAGGCTCTGCGGATCGGCCGGCTCGCTCTCGACGCACTCCGGGTCCTGGTCGTCCTTCTTGACCGAATCCATGCGCAGGTCGTCCTCCTGGACCTGCGCGAGGTCGTAGCGACCCAGGTACGTGATCGCGAGCTCCCGGAAGATGTAGTCGATGATCGAGGTCGACATCTTGATGCGATCGTTCATCTTCACCGGGCCGTTCGGCTCGAACCGCGTGAACACGAACGCTTCGACGTACTCCTCGAGCGGGACGCCGTGCTGGAGCCCCAACGAGATCGCGATCGCAAAACAGTTCATCAAGCTCCGGAACGCCGCCCCTTCCTTGTGCATGTCGAGGAAGATCTCGCCGAGCGTGCCGTCGGTGTACTCGCCCGTCCGCAGGTAGATCTTGTGCCCGCCGACGATCGCCTTTTGCGTGTATCCGGCCCGGCGGGTCGGCAAGGGCCGTCGTTTGGCGAGATAGCGGACCATGACGCGTTCGGTGATCTTTTCGGCGACCTGCATGATCTCGGCGCTCTGCGGCTCCGCCGCTTCGCCGGAATCGCTGGAGGCGTTCAGCGGCTGGCTGAGCTTGGATCCGTCGCGATAGAGCGCAACGGCCTTGATCATGCTGTGCCAGGCGAGCAGATAGGCGTCTTTGACATCCTGCAGCGTCGCGTCCGCCGGCATGTTGATCGTCTTGCTGATCGCGCCGCTGATGAACGGCTGCGCGGCCGCCATCATGCGGATGTGCGCCTCGACGGGGATGAAGCGCTGCCCGGTCCGGCCGCAGCGATTGGCGCAATCGAAGATCGGGAGGTGCTCCGCCTTCAGGTGCGGCGCGCCTTCGATCGTCATCGTCCCGCAGCAGTAGTCGTTGGCCGCGAGGATCTCCTCCTGCGTGAAGCCGAGGCTCTTGAGCAGGTTGAACGCCGGATCGCTCAGCTGCGCATCCGTGAACCCCAGCTTCTCGCGGCAGAACTCCTCCCCCAACGTGAACCGGTTGAACGCGAACTGGATCTCGAACGCCTGTCCCAGCGCGTTCTCCAGCCGCTCCAGGGCGTTGGCGTCGAAGCCCTTGGCCTCCAGCGTCTCATGGTTGATGAACGGCGCCCCCTTGAGCGTGCGGCGCCCGCTGCAGTAGCTCACGATCTCCTGGATCTGCGCGTCGCTGTATCCCAGCGTCTTGAGCGCCGGCGGCAAGCTCTGGTTGATGATCTTGAAATAGCCGCCGCCCGCGAGCTTCTTGAACTTCACGAGCGAGAAGTCGGGCTCGATCCCCGTGGTGTCGCAATCCATGACGAGCCCGATCGTGCCGGTGGGGGCGATGACCGTGACCTGCGCGTTTCGGTAGCCATAGGCCATGCCGAGCTCGAGCGCGCGGTCCCAGGCCCGGCGCGCGGCGAGCAGCAGGTCCGGCGGGCAATGCTCCGCCTGGATGCCGTTCGGCTTGATCGTCAGCCCTTCGTACTCGGACGAGGGCGCATGGTAGGCGGCCCGCCGGTGGTTCCGGATCACCCGCAGCATGGACTCGCGGTTCCGCACGTACCCCTCGAACGGCCCCAGCTCGGCCGCCATCTCCGCCGAGGTCGCATAGGCCTCGCCGGTCATCACCGCGGTGATCGCGCCGCAGATGGCGAGCGCCTTGGGAGAATCGTAAGGGATCCCCAGGCGCATCAGGATCGTCCCGAGGTTCGCATAGCCCAGACCGAGCGTGCGGAAGATGAAGCTCTTCTCGGCGATCGCCCGGCTGGGGAACGAGGCCATCAGCACGCTGATCTCCAGCACGATCGTCCAGAGTCGGACGGCATGACGGAAGTCGTCCAGATTGAAGCGGCCGTCCGCGGTGTAGAACTGCCCAAGGTTGAGCGAGGCGAGGTTACAGTTGTGAACGATGAGCCCTTCCGCGATGAGCGAGTGAGTCACGGGCTCGGAGACGTCATACACCTCCTCGATCCCCTCCTCGATGATGTCGACGACTCTCGCCCGCCGCCCTTCGTTCACGTTCCCTTGCCACTTCTTCTCGGCGACGCTCATCGCTTCTTTCGCTTTTCGCGGCGACAGGGGGAAGCCGATGAGGTGGCAAAACTTATAGGCTTGATAGCCGTAGATGCGAAGCTGCCCTTGTGCGTTCTTCCGGCTCGCAGGATGGTACCAGCCGATATAGGAACGTATTCCAAAATCGGCGAGCAAGACCTGCACATCCCTCAGCAGCTCACGAGAACTGGAGGCAAGATGAACCGACAGCCAGGAGGTCTCGTTGGTATCCTTGACATCGACACAGCCGTCGGCGCTGAAGAGCGCGCCAATGAAGGCGGCTTGAGCGACCTTGGGCGCCGTGAAGATCGATTCCGGCACGCGCTTGTGGACGGCGGTCGCGGGTTTCAGGCCGAGGCTTTTGAGATAGTCGAGGACGTCCTTCGCGGTGGTGCCGATCTGGCTGACGCCGTTGGATTGCACGGACCCATTGATGTCCCGCACCGACCCGGAACGCTCCTTGTGCAGTTTCTTGAAGGCTTCCGTCATGCGTTCGTTGGCGTACGTATCGTCCGGCCCGAATACCAGGTGAGCGCCTGACTCTTCTGTGAACACACCGTCCCCAACGAGCCAACCGAGCAACAAGGATAGCTCCATCCTGGATGCGTCACACGCTCCGAAATCCAACGGGGCGGACTCCTGTTGCATCTCGATGGCGTCTTCGTTGATGATCAGCTTGCGGACCTCTTTCCAGCCTTCCTCGGTCAGGACCTTGTGATCATCGGTCAACCTCAGCTCCTGTCCCGTTGAGAGCTTGATGCGATAGACACGCTTGCGCCCCGTCTTGACGACGACCGCCGGTCTATAGGCCAACTGACGGTGATCGGCTGCTTCCGAGGCCAGTTCCGTCTTGATGAAGACGACCTCGCCCTCCTGCTGCCTGCGATAGATCTCCGACACCGGGATCAGTCCATCTCTCGTCGCGATTCTCACATCTCCTGCCAGACACGCCGTATCGTCCAGAAACATGTACTCGGAACAGTTGTGGACGACCACGCCGGCGGCGACGAAGTGCTGCGTCGCGTCCTCCGTGAGGTCGAAGACGTCCTCCTCGCCGGCCGGCTCGATCGAGCCGATCCAGTCCGTCATCTCGTCACGGAGGCAGGCGGCCTCCGCATTGGCCTGCGCGAGGTCCGAGGCCTGCGGCGCGTCGGAATGGAAGCCGATCTCGCGCTCGAACAGGACCCGGGACGCATCCGCGAGATGAAGCGCGTAGGCCTCGTGGACGTCCACGGACTGGACCGTCCCGTCGTCGATGAAGATCGCGCCTTCTTCCCGGCGATCCTTCTGGATCGTCGACTTGATGCCGAACGACAGGAGCAGGAGTTGGACCTGCTGGATCAGCGCCTTCGAGCAGGACCGCAGCACCACCCGGGGCTCGCCCTCGGTGGTGACGCTCGCATCGGCGGTGAACAACCCGCGGAGCAGGGCGGCCAGCGCCGGCTTGTCCAGCTCGAACACGGCCGGTGCAAACCGTTTCTGCTCCAACCCGTCCTCGATGATCATGAGCCGATGAAAGAGATCGACCACGGGGCGGGACTCGACCGAGAGCCGCGCGGTCGTGACGCCCCGGGCAACCTGCGGACCGCCGGAGAGCGCGATCGACCCCGACGACCCGCCCGAGCCCACGGCGGCGAAGGCGGCCTTCTGGGTCGCGACGCCTTCGGCGACGAGCGCGAGGAGCCCCGACTCCTTGACCGGCATGACGAGCATCAGGATCTCTTCGTGGTTCTCCCGCAGGATGGTCCGGCTGAAGCAGCGGTCCCCCATCGCCACGCCGATGCCGAAGGCACACGCGGCGGGCAGCGTGCGGCGGCCGAAGCCCGGGCCTTCCAGGAACACCCGGTCGTGGCCCGTCAACTCCTTCACCGCCACGTCTCCGCGGTCGACGGTGAGCACCCGGTGGTCTTCGGTGATCCGGAGCTGATAGCCGGATTGCGTCGTGAGGCGAACGATCGGTTTCCGGCCGGTCGGAAAAATCTTCGTGACCAGATGGGGCTGCCCGTCGGCGCCGATGATGCGGGCCGTCTTGCCGACCAGTTGGTCGATCCGCTGCCAGCCCTCCGCCGTCGCCACCGGCGTCTCGCCCGTGACGCAGGGGTTGGAGGCGTTGATCCGGCCGTCCTCCGGGCAGGTGTGCCACTCGTTGATCGTCGTGTCGTACTGGGTCCCGGGGTCGGCGCAGATCCACGCCGCCCACGCGATCTTGTCCCACAGCTCGCGCGCCTTGACCGTCTTGACGACCTTGCCGTCCACCCGGCGCTTGAGCGGCCACTCCCCGTCCTTTTCGAGCGCCTCGAAGAACTCGTTCGGGATGCGCACGCTGTTGTTCGAGTTCTGGCCGGAGACCGTCTGGTACGCCTTGCCGTCCCAGTTGGTGTCGTATTCGTGGAAGACGAAGTGCGTGAACCCTTGCTGGGCATAGCTGAACATCCGCTGGATGTAGGCCTCCGGCACGGCCGACTGGCGCGCGTCCCGGATCGCCTGCTTCAACGTCTGATTGCGTTGGGGATCGAGGTCCAGAGTCGTCCCGCCCCGGCCGTCCGGCACGTGGCACGCCTTCAGGACCGCGTTCAACCGCTGCGCGGCGATCTTCGAGCCGGTGACCATCGCCGCCACCTTCTGCTCCTCGATCACCTTCCACTCGATGAACTCTTCGACGTCGGGGTGATCCAGATCGAGGCAGACCATCTTGGCGGCGCGCCGGGTCGTCCCGCCGGACTTGATGGCCCCCGCCGCCCGATCGCCGATCCGCAGGAACGACATGAGCCCCGACGACTTCCCTCCGCCGGACAGCGGCTCGCCCTCGCCCCGGAGCTTGGAGAAGTTCGTGCCGGTGCCCGAGCCGTACTTGAACAGGCGCGCCTCGCGGGTCCAGAGGTCCATGATCCCGCCCTCGTTGACGAGGTCGTCTTCGACGGCCTGGATGAAGCAGTTGTGGACGACGACGTTGTTCGAGAGGTATTGCCCGCTCTCCGTCTGGATATCGAACACCGGCTGCACACCGGCCGCTTCGATCCGCACGATCGTTTCTTCCCGCAGTGCCGGCATCTGCTTCCCGGGGAACTGTTCCGAGCAGGCGGTCTCCAGCTTGCGCCGCTTGTCTTCGGAGATGAACCCGATCAACTCCTGAAAGCGGCGGCGGGCGTCCGCATAGCCGATCGACACAAAAAACGGCGTCCGGCGGTTTTCGCGGGTTTCGACGCCGCGCTGAACGCGGGTATAGATCCCCAGGTTCAGCAACAACGCCTGCACGCCCGCCGCGAGCGGCTCGGAGACCGTCGTCAAGACGACGTCCGCGGCACGTGAACGGCGGACGCGAAGCCGCACGGTCCCATCGGCCTGAAAGAGCGCGGCGAGGTAGGCCGCTTGCGCCCGGTCCCCTGCGGTGCGGATCGCCGCCGGGACGGCAAGCTCCGCCGTCGCCGGGAGCAGATCATATTTTTCGACGAAGGCCCTGAGCGGCTCGCCGTAGAGCCGAATGCGACGGATATCGAGCCCCGGCGCCAGGGTTTCCACGGTCCGGACGTGGTAGTGCACGCCGGGGAACACACGCTGCACGCGGTCGAGTACGAAGCTCAGCTCGTCCTTGTCGATCGTCATGAATTCCATCGTCAGGCTTCGATTGGTCCCCGTCTCGTCTTGGCCGACGAAGCCGTCCCCCTGCAACCAGCCCACGAGGCCCGCTTCATCGATGGCGCGGGCATCGGATGGTTTACGGACGGACGTGCCGGTCGAGAGGATCATGCGCATCCCGGGGGCCAGCGCATCGACCCGTCGCCAGACGCCGCGCGACCGGCGTGCCTCGAGCGCATAGACGACATGATCGCCCGTCGCCTCGACGCAGGTGCCGTTTTTCAATCGGACGCGGAAGACCGGCTTCTCCCCGTTCGCCTTCACCGCGACGACCCGGGTCGTCCCCGTGCCGTCGTGCCGGCCATCGTACACCTCCAGGCCGACCATCCCTCGTGTGACGATGTCCCCGATCGCCCAGGGTCCCTCGGGCGTCGAGATCAAGGCATGGTACGGCTGGCACGCGTGCGGTTGCGGGTGCTCGAAGGCGTTCGTCGCCTTGACCGTCTCCCGCGTCTGCGGGTCCACGTAGTAGTGCCCTTGCGCGGGGCCCGAGAGCCCATAGGCATAGTGGAGGCCGGTGTTGAACCACTGCGGCGAGTTGGGGGCCGCCATCTGCCGCGCGAGCATGTGGCACATTTCGTCGTAGAAGGCGTGCGCATCGTCCTCGGTGCTGAAGTAGCCGTGCGTCTTGCCCCAGTGCGTCCAGCATCCGGCCAAGCGATGGAACACCTGACGGGCATCGTGCTCGCCGCCCAGGACCGGCTTCCCGTCCGGGCCGACGAGCGGTGCGCCGTCGGGACCGACTTGAGGAATGCCGGCCTTCCGGAAGTATTTCTGAGCCAGGATATCGATCGCGAGCTGCGACCACTGCTCGGGCACGTCGATGTTCTCGAGCTTGAACACGAGCGAGCCGTTCGGATTGCGAATCTCCGACGACCGCTTCACGAACGTGATCCCTTCGTAAGGACTCTGGCCCTTCCGCGTAAACCGACGTTCAATCCTCACGTCATTCCTCCCCTGTGTAAGAACGACAACGGCCGTGACCCGGTGAAAAAATCAGCTGGCGTTACAGAACGAAGCGACCGCGGAACGACTAGATATAGGGATTCAAGAGGTTTGTCAACACTAAATATGGTGGTCGGCGTGGAAATGCTGTGGATAAGAAAATCGTCGCATCTGGAGCGGAGAGGCGTGAAATCAGGAGCGGGTTATCAACAGATTCCGGGGGCGGCGAGGCCCCTTTGCTGGGAATCAGAGAACGAGTCGGCCGAGCTTTTTGGCCAGTTCCTGGGGGTCGTCGCGGGGAATGAAATGTCTCCCCACCCCGATGACGACGACCTCGACATCGCCGACCCGGGTCTCGAAGATGCTGAAGAGGCCGTAGTTGCGCCGTCCGGTGCGGGTGCGGATCAATGAGGCGATGATCTTGTGCCCCTGGGTTTTCAGGATCTCCCGAATGACGGCCTGCCGCTCGCCCTCGTGCCCGCCCATGCGGCTCAGCGCCTCTTCGAGGACCTGCTCGAGGAACAGGCCGTACTGTTCGGTCGTCGGATTCGTGGCCGCGAGCCCGACGCACACGGCCAGGACCAGGACGAGCCCCAGCAGCCGGGCGTTCGTCATCGGGCTTCGGCCCGCCCGCCGCCGCACGGGCGCCGCGTGCGCCTCGTTTGACAATCCGCGCCGGGTCGCCTATGTTCCGCGCACGCTGTGTTCATGTGAAGGAGGACGCATGTACGTCTGGAGCAAGCGGCTCGTGATAGGACTGCTGGCGGCATTCACGCTCATGCTCGGCGTGTTTTTCTTCGAAGGGACCGCGAGCGACGTGAGCGCGCTCAAGATGCATACGACCCGCTGGATCTTGCTGAACTACGCGGGGCTCGTCATTTGGGTCGGCGTGTGGATGTACGATCAAGCCCGCGTCCGCGGGAAGAATGTGGCCATCTGGGTGGTGCCCTTTCTCTTCGCCCCGCTCCCGGCGCTGATGCTCTTCGTCCTCGCGATGCAACGGCGGCTGAAGACCTAGCCTGGGCATTCAATGAGAGTAAGTCAGTAATTGAGTAAGTGAGTAATTGAGTCATTAGGTCCAGTGAGTCATTGACCGAGTGCTGCCATCACTCTCCTCAATGACTCACTTACTCCATTACCAATTACTCTATACCTCTACACGGCCGGCTCGCCCTGGAGCTTGGGCTCCACGGCCGCCGCCGTCGCCGGCCGGCTCACCTGGTCGCGGAGATACCACAGCAGGCCGAGCCCGGGGAGGGCGGCGAGGAACGTGATGAAGAAGAAGGCCACCCACCCCACCGACTCCACGAGATAGCCCGAGGGCGGGCCGACCAGCACCCGCCCCACCGCCGCCATCGCGGACAGCAGGGCGTACTGCGTCGCGGTGTACCGGTGGTCGCAGAGCGACATCATCAGCGCGACGAACGCGGCCGTCCCCATCCCACCCGACAGGTTCTCGAACGCCACCGCCGCGACCATCACCGCATAGCTCTTCCCGACCCCGGCGAGCAGCATGAACGCGAGATTCGACAACGCCTGGAGCACACCGAACACGAGCAGCGCGCGGAACAGTCCCAGCCGAACCATCAGGGTCCCGCCGGCGAGCGCCCCTAGGATCGTGGCCCCCATCCCCATCCCCTTGTTCACGAGGCCGACGTCGGCCGCATCGAACCCCATGCCTCGGATCAAGAAGGCGGTCGTGAGCGACCCGGCAAAGGCATCGCCCAGTTTGTAGAGGACGATCAGCAACAGCAGCACGACGGCCGGCTCGCGCGAGAAGAACTCGCGGATGGGGCCGTACAGGGCTTCGCCGAGCGTCGCCGGGGGGTTGACCGGTATCTCGGGCTCGGGGCTCAAGAGCGTGGCGCCGACGCCGATGAGCATGAGCGAGCCGATCAAGAAGTAGGTCTGGGACCAGCCCAGATGGCCGGCGACGATCAGCGCGCCGGCTCCCGAGACGAGCATGGCGACGCGATAGCCGGTGACGGACACGGCGGCGCCGAACCCCCGCTCCTTCGGCTTCAGCACGTCGGTCCGGTAGGCGTCGAACACAATGTCCTGTGAGGCCGACGTGACGGCGACGGCGACGGCCAGGGCGGCCAGCAGGACCGGCGCCCGCGCGGGATCGACCGACGCCATCGCCGCGATCCCCGCGAACAGGGCGAGCTGCGCCGCGAGCATCCACCCGCGCCGCCGCCCCAGCCACGGCGGGACGAAACGGTCCATCAGGGGGGCCCAGAGGAACTTGAGCGTGTACGGAAGCCCGACGAGCGTGAAGATCCCGATGGTGCGGAGATCGACCTCCGCGACCGTGAGCCAGGCTTGGAGCGTCCCGGCGGTGAGCGCGAGCGGCAGCCCGGACGCGAAGCCCAACGGCAGCATCACCGCCGTGCGGCGGTTGCCGAGGGCCGCCAGCGGCTCAGCCAGCTTCACGATGCCCCGGCCCTTGAGCGATCAGCTCGTGCCAATACCCGGCACACCCACCGGGGGCGTGTGGGACCACGAAGTGAAAGAAATCGGGCGGGAGGAACTCGAACGCGCCGGGAATCCGTACGCGCGAACCCGTCAGCAGCGCTGCCCGTTGAACAGGCAGGGCTTGAATCGGGTGACGTCGAAGTCAATGTTCTCCTGGTAGACCCGCTCGTTCCCGTTGACCCCGTCCATCTCGGGATCGTTCCACATCGTGTGGTTCCACCAATAGAAGAGCGGGTAGCGTTCGGTGTAGTAGACGGGGTTCCCGTAGACGCTGCGCGAGTAGTCCTGGACCATGCGCGCGGTCACGTAATCCACCTCGCCGTCGCCCTTCAGCGAGAAGAGCATGTAGAACATGCGGGCTTCGTGATCGTACTGCTCGTCGACCCGCGTGTTTTCATCGGGCTCGGTCGGCAAAGATTCTCTGGAAAGGCTGAAGGACGGCAGGACTGCGGTCAGGGACGCCACGACGAGGAGGACGACCAGACGTTGGCGCATGTGACACCTCGCACGCTATTTCGGCGAATCATATCGGTGTTGCCAAAACGTGTCAATCGGGCCGGGTCGTACGGTGATGTCAAGCCGCTTGTGTAAATTCCTGAAGGGTGTGCTGACGCCACTGCAAATTAAACCGGTTGAAGATCGAGTAAATAATCCGCTCCACACTCTGGACATTGACAAAGCAGACCATCGGGCGCGTCCGCCGACGCACTTCCACGAAGCAGCGTTCGATGGCATTGGTGGTGCGCAGCTTGCGCCGCAGTCGCGGAGGACAACTGAAGAACGCCAACAACTCGGGCAGATCCGCCAGCACCCGCGCGACCACGGTCGGATACGCGGCCTGCCAGTGCCGAGCGAACGTGCGGGCGGCGGCCTCCGCCTCCCGCCGATTGGGGGCCTGATAGATCGCCTGCACGGCGGCCTTGACGGCCGCATGATCCCGGCGCCGGACACGCCCGAGTACGTTGCGCAGCTTATGCACCCAACACCGCTGATGCGGGACCCTGGGGTAGACGGTCTGCACGGCGGCCGCTAACCCCGGACAGCCATCCGTCACGACGAGTTGCAGGTGCCGGCCCTCCAGGCCGCGCCGGTAGAGATCCTGCAATAAGCCCTCCCACGCTGCTTGGCTCTCGCCCCGGCTCCGGGTAAACGCCAGCAACTGCCGGGTCCCATCGGCCCGGATGCCGTAGGCGACTAACAGCTGGACGCGCTTGCGGCCGCTGGGGCGTCGGACGCGCAGGCTCACCCCGTCCAGAAACAGATAGCGCCAGTCGTCGGTCAGGGGCGCCTGATGAAACTGGGCCACGGCGTGGTCCAACGCCCGACTGAGGCGCGAGACCGTTTGGGCACTGACCGGCTCCTCCGTGAGCAACGCGATGAGGCGCCCCGCGGGCCGCGTGCTGATCCCGCGTAAGAACGCTTCGCGGATGAGCAGGGTCACCTCCGGCGCACGCCGCTGCAGGCGCTGGAGCCCCCGCGGCAGGAACGCCTGTCGCCGCGTCCGGGCCACGCGGACGCGGAGCGTCCCGAACACCGTCACGACCTCTCGTTCATAGAAGCCGTTGCGATAATCCGGCCGGCTCGCGTCCCGCTCATACTCCCGCACCCCCAGATACCGATCCCGCGCCTCGACCGAGAGTCGCTCCAGGCTGCGTTGCCACACCTCCCGGGTGTGGCGATGCAGATCGCCCCAGAACTGCTCGCGGACGTCGCTCATGAAATGTTGAAACTGCTCGGTCCACGGTGCTAGCGTGCTCATGGGTGTAAGCCCTCCGTTGTTGGAGAATGGGTTTGCCTGGACAGCGACCCAGCTTACACCCTTCTTCTTTTACACACACAACGTTACATCACCGGGTCGTACAGCGAAGGCATGTCCCGCGCACGTTCGCTTGCGACGGCGGCGGACCGTTTCTTATAATGCCGCCCATGCGCGCGACCTTGTGCACGTTGGGCTGTCGCTTGAACCAGGCGGAGAGCGCCGCGCTCGCCGACCGCTTGAAGGGGCAGGGCTACGAGCTCGTGGAGTACGGCGAACCAACCGACCTGCTCGTCGTGAACACCTGTTCCGTGACGGAGAACGCCGAGCGCGAGTGCCGGTACGAGATCCGCCGGACGTTGAAGCATTCGCCTCACGCGTTCGTCGCGGTCACCGGCTGCTACGCCCAGACCGGGGCCCAGGCGTTGCGGCGGATTCCGGGCATCGACCTCATCGTGGGCGCGCAATTCAAGATGCGGCTCCCCGACTATTTGCCGACGCCTCACGCCCTGCGCAAGCAGCCGGCGCCCGAGGTCCTGCACACGCGGACCATCGACCGGGACGACTTCGTCATGCCGGGCGTCGGGGAGCACCCGACGACGCGCGCCACCCTCAAGATCCAAGACGGCTGCAGCTTCATGTGCTCGTTCTGCCTGATCCCGTTCGCGCGCGGACACGAACGGAGCCGCGCATTCGACGACGCCGTCCGGGAGGCGGAAGCGTTGGCGGCCTTGGGGCACCGGGAGCTGATCCTCACGGGCGTGAACATCGGCCGGTATCGACAGCAGGGACGCGACCTGCTCGACCTCCTCCGACGGCTCGAAGCCATCCCCGGCGTCGACCGCCTCCGGATCTCCTCGATCGAGCCGACGACGATCTCGCTCGACCTGCTCGACCACCTGGCCGCCTCGAAGAAGATCTGCCGGCACCTGCATATCCCCCTCCAGAGCGGCGACGACCGCATCCTGGAGGCGATGAATCGGCGCTATACCGCCGCCGACTATCGGACCTTGATCGAGGCGGCGATGGCCCGGATGCCGGATCTTGCCTTGGGCGGCGACGTGATGGTCGGCTTTCCGGGGGAGGACGAGCGGGCGTTTGCCAACACGGTCGCGTTCGTCCAGGATCTCCCGTTCGCCTACTTCCACGTCTTCAGCTTTTCCCGCCGCCCGGGGACGGCTGCGGCCCGCCTCACCGCGGCGGTGCCCGACCGCGTGATCCGCCGGCGCAGCCGGCACCTGGCCGAAGCCGCACGCGCGAAGCGGTTCGCCTTCTACGAGCGCTGGGCGGGCTCCACGGCGACCGTGCTGTTCGAGAGCCGGGACGAGACGGGCCGATGGACGGGCTTGACGGAACAGTACGTCAGGGTCGCCGTCTCGGCCGGCGAGGATCTCCACAATCAACTCGAGCCGGTGATGATCACGGGGGTGATGGACGGGCTGGCGGTGGGGCACCTGGTATGAGCCGCGAATTGACCATGATCGATCCGCGAGCCGCGTCGGGGCCTTCGCCGCACGAACCTGCCGGCACCCCGACCGGTGTCCCATCCGGCGGCGCCTACCGCGTCCACATCGAAACCTTCGGCTGTCAAATGAACGAGTATGACACCGAGTTGGTCCGCGCGCTGCTCAAGGCGGACGGCTTCGCCTTCACGGACGACCGCGAGCAGGCCGACGTCGTCCTGATGAACACCTGCGCCATCCGGGAGAACGCGCACAACAAGGTCTACGGGCACTTGGCCGAGCTGAAGTCGCTCAAGCGTCGGCGGAACCTGGTCGTGGGCGTGCTCGGCTGCATGGCGCAGAACCTCAAACAGGAGCTGATGGACACGGTCTCGGTCGTCGACGTGCTCGCCGGTCCCGATGCCTATCGCCGCCTGCCCCTGCTGCTCCGGCAAGCGATCATCGGCCATGAGCAAGGCACGGCGAAAAAAGGCGCCGCCGTCGACCTGTCGGAATACGAGACCTACGCCGATCTCCTTCCCGCCCGCGAGCCGGGGGTGAACGGCTGGATCGCCGTCATGCGCGGCTGCGACAACTTCTGCACCTTCTGCGTCGTGCCCTACACGCGCGGGCGCGAGCGCAGCCGCGACCCGGAAGGCATCATCCGGGAAGCCGAACAGCTCGCCGCGTGCGGCTACAAGCAAGTGACGCTGCTCGGGCAGAACGTGAACTCCTACCGCCACGGCGGCTGGGACTTCGCGCGGCTGATCACACGGGTGGCCGATGTGCCGGGCATCGCGCGGGTGCGCTTCACGTCCCCGCATCCCAAGGATTTCCCGCCGGCCTTGCTGGACGCGATCGCCGGTCACCCCCGGGTGTGCAAGCAGCTCCACCTGCCGCTGCAAGCCGGTAACGACCGGATCCTGCAGTTGATGAATCGCACCTATACGAGCGCCGACTATCTCCGGCTGGTCGAGGCCGTCCGTCGCCGCTGCCCGGACATCGTGCTGAGCACCGATCTCATCTGCGGGTTCTCGAGCGAGACCGCCGACGAGTTTCAGGACACCTACCGAATGGTGCAGGACGTCGGGTATCATGCGGCCTTCGTCTTCAAGTACTCCGAACGAAAGCACACGATCGCCGAGCGCAAGTATCCGGACGACGTCCCCGACGCCGTCAAAGCGGCGCGCGTCAGCCGTCTGGTCGATCTCCAGAAGCGGATCTCGCTCGAGAAGAACCGAGCCGTCATCGGACGGACGTTCACCGTGCTCGTCGAGGGCGATGCCAAGCGCTCGTCGGCCCAATGGATGGGGCGGACGGACGGCGGCATCACCGTCGTCTGGGAAAAATCGGCTCGTCCCGTGGCTCCCGGCGACCTCGTGTCCGTGACGATCACCGATGCCTCGGCGACGACCCTCTTCGGCGCCCCGAAGCCGGCCGCTCCCGCCGCCGCAGCCCGCTGACCGCGCCGCCGTGCCCACACGTCCTGCCCCCTATTCTTTAGTGGTTGGTCGTAATTGCGACTACGTCCTGCTCCTCATAGGATGAAGGGAGGTTCCACCTGCACAGGAGCAGACCATGAAGGACGCACTTCTCGCACCCCTATTCGTGGCCGCCGCCATCGTCGCCGTCGCGGCCTGCAGCACGCGGCCCGACCCGCACGTGGCTCCGGTCAAGATGCAGCCGGCGGTACCCGTCACCGTCGATCTGTCCCGGCTGCCCGACGGCAGCCATACCATCTACGCCAAGGACGGAGAACGGCTGATTGCGACCGTCTCTGAAAAGGCGGTCACCGGGCTTGCGCTCAAGGATCCGAGCGATCAGGACCGGCCGATTCACACGATCAAACGACGGGCGAGGGACGGCCAGGGGCACGTGATCGAAGAGGCCGAACGGTTGACCATCCGGCCGAATGGAATGGTCGCGATCGCCCCGCCGTTCGTTCCGGGCGACTGCGCCCTGGTCTCCGCCGGCGTGGAATCCTGGTGGGTGTGCGTGCGGGATGACACGATCCCCTCGGCGCTCCCGCCTCCTCCTGAGCCGGAGCCGGTGCCGTTGAGCTGACCACCGGAGGTCGAATTTCCAAAGACTTTTTCAAGACTTCGACAATCCAGGAAAATTTTCGTTCTCTTCTCCGAGCCAGCCATGGCGCCGACCCATGGGGGGCCGATCGGCCCTAGGCTTCTCTCCATCCGGCCTTGTACAAATACCCGTATTTTCTCCTTGCCGGCTGCCTCCGCATCGTGGATAATGCCCCCCTTTCGATTTCTTCCACTGTTATAGGAGGTTTCATCATGGATTGTCCGCGTTGCAAAGGGGTCATGATTCGGCAAGACCTTCATGACCACAACGGTACGTACTTGACCGTTCCGGGCTGGCGCTGTCTGAGTTGCGGCGAGGTCTTGGACCCGACGATTCTCTCGAATCGCCGCTCGGTGGTCATGAAGGACAAAGTGGGCGCCGGTCTCCGATCCGCCGCCAGAACGCCCGCCTAAGCCGGACTGCAAACCGGCTAACCTCGGTTAGCCGGTTTTAATGCGGGTCTCACGCGATTCTCATCTTCCGGACCTACCTGGAAGCAGCGAGGGACCCCATGAGGCTGTTCCACTTCCTTCTGTACTTCTTCGTCGCGTACCCCTTGGGCTACCGGCATCGCCGGCGGCGAGCCGGCCAGGCGTGAAATCTTGAAAAGAGGCCGTACCCCTGACCGGGATGCTCTTGACGCGGCTGGGCGTCGGAAGCTGGTCACGCGAGGAGCTTTCCGATCCGCTCAATGACCCGCCGGCTGTTCACCACTTCCATATGATCGCCGGCGACCACTTCGGCATGGACCGACCCGGAGGTATAGCGTTCCCAGTCAATGGGAGCGTGCCCATACTGCCGTAACGTCTCGCTGCCCCACCAGACATGGATCGGTGCTCGCAGGCAAGGCGCGAGCCCCGCTCGCATGAAGTCCGCCGCATTCCTCAACAAGGCATAGCGCAGCACGAAGGCTTCGGCAGGGGCGTCGTCGGCGAGCAGGCCGCGCGCTTGCGCCCAGCGAATCACGGCCTTGACTCGCTCATCCTTGTCCAGACCCACAAGCCCATCAAGGAGCGCTCGGCGGTCCTGCTCGGGCAGTGAGAGCACTTCCTTTCTGCGGTCGAGATGAACATACTCCGCGAGCTCGGCCAGCGGGTCCGGCTCCTCCTCGGTTCCGTAGAGCTGCAAGCGAGCCTGCGTGTCTAGGATTCCAAGAAAGCCGACGGTCTGCCCTTGTTGTTGGAGAGCATGCGCCGCCGCCAGCGCAAACACGCCCCCCAGGGACCAGCCCACCAGCTGATAAGGCCCTTCGGGTTGATACGACCGGATCACGGCCACCTGTTCCTTTGCGATGGCCGCGACCAGTGTCTCGGGAGGGGCCGACGGAACCCGCAGCTCGACGCCGTAGACCGGTCGATCGGAGCGCAGCGACTCGGCGAGACCGCGGTAGGCCGAGACGTGGCTGCCCGTCGGATCGAAACAGAACACCGGCGGCCGAGCCCCGCCCGCGCGGAGAGGGACGATGATCGACGCGCCGGCTTTTCCCTGCTCGACCTTTTCGGCAAGTCCTGCAAGCGTCGGAGCCTCGAAGACCGCGGTGAGTGAGAGGCTGACTCCAAGAGATTTCTGGATGCGGTGCAGGAGCTGAATGGCCAACAGGGAATGCCCACCGAGGTCGAAGAAACTGTCGTCCGCACCCACCCGCTCGAGCCGAAGCAACTCGGTCCAGATCTGTGCCACGGCGGCCTCGGTCGGCGTGCGGGGGGGCACGTACGCCCGTTCCGGCTTCTCCCTGCCCGGGTCCGGCAGCGCTCGTCGATCCACCTTGCCGTTCGGCGTGAGCGGGAGCGACTCGAGGACGACGAAGACACTGGGGATCATATAGTCCGGCAGCTTGTCCTTGAGGAACGCGCGGAGGACACCGGCCTCCGGCGCGACCCGGTCGGTCACGAGATAGGCGACCAGGTGCCGGCCGGCCGCTCCCTCATCGCGCGGGATCACGACGGCCTCACGCACGTGCGGATGCTCCAACAACCGCGCCTCGATCTCGCCGGGCTCGATCCGGTACCCGCGAAGCTTGATCTGGTGATCGACACGGCCCAGGCACTCGATCGTCCCCTCGGGCCGGTATCGGGCCACGTCGCCGGTGCGATAGAGACGCGAGCCGGCGCCTCCGAAGGGATTGGGGAGAAACCGCTCGGCCGTCTGCGCGGGCTGCTCGAGGTATCCCCTCGAGACGCCCGCCCCGCCGATGTACAGCTCTCCGGCGACGCCGGCGGGCACCGGCCTCATGGCCTCGTCGAGGATGTATGCCTCGGTATTCGCGATCGGGCGTCCGATCGGGGCGGCCAGAGAGTCCGCGTCGCCGACCTCACCGTCGACCCTGCACGTCAGCGACCCGATCGTGGTCTCGGTCGGCCCGTAGTGATTGACGACGGCGCAGCCGGGAGCCAACGCCCGGATGCGAGCCACGAGCGACACGGGCAGCATCTCGCCGCCCAGGATCAGATACTTTCGGGGCAGCACCTCCCTGCCGTCGACTCCAGTCAACAGTGCGCTCAGGTGGGAGGGCACGATCTTGAGAACGTCCAGCGGGTGCCGCGCGCGGTAGGCGGCGAAACGCCCGCCGTCGGTCGCCGTCTCGTACGTGATCACGTGAACGCAGCCGCCGGAAGCCAGCGCGGCAAAGATGGCGGTGTTGCCAAGGTCCGCCGCCAAAGTCGAGACGGTCGCAAAGTGCCACCCCTCTTCGAGTTGGAGCATGTGACACAGACCGTCCGTATAGTTCACCACGTTCCGGTGGGTGACCGCGACGCCTTTCGGTACGCCGGTCGAGCCGGACGTATAGATCACATAGGCGAGATCCAGTGGATCGGCCGGGCAGGGGGGAGCGGTCATCGGCTCCGCGTCCAATGTACGTGCGTCTCGGTCGAGACAGATCAGCCTGCCCGAATAGTCGGCGAGCTGCGCCAGCAACGGTTCTTGGGTGATCAAGATCGGAAGGCGCGCCTGCTCGAGTTGAGAAGACCGCCGTGCCCTGGGGGCCTGGGGATCGAGCGGAACGTAGGCCGCTCCGCCCTTCAAGATGCCCAGCATGCCCACGATCATCTCGACCGACCGCTCCAGGCACAGACCAATCAGACTGCCGGGTCCCGCCCCTGACCGCTGCAGCGCGTGGGCCACTTGATTGGCCTTGACGTCCAACTCGGCATAGGTCAGCGCCCGGTCCTCGCACACAACCGCGATCGCACCCGGACGATGCACCGCGTGCGCTTCGAAGAGCTCCTGAAGGCGCCGCCGCTCCGGGAAGGCTCGGTGCGTGCGATTGTTCAACACCAGCAATTGATGCCGCTCGGCCGGACCGAGCAGCTCCAGGTCGGAGACGCGCGCGGACGCCTCCCGGCCGATGCTGTCGAGAAGCGAGGCGTATTGAGCCGCGAGGCGTTCCACCACCTCCCTGGGGAAAGCTCCGGCGTCATCCTGCACCAGGACGATCAGCGAGGCCCCCCGCTGGCGACAGGACAACCGCAGCTTCAGGTTCTCGAACGAGGCCGCCGACCGCTCGACGGCGAAGCGGACTCCGCCGGCAGGGATCGCGGGCGGCTCGACGTGGAACTCGAACCCGATCTGATCGCTTATCTTCGGAGCTCGCGCCTCTTCATCCCAGATGAAGTATTCCTGCCAGAGGATCGCCTCCTTCAGGGCGGCGTGCACCCGAGAGACCAGCGTCACGAACGGGTCGGAAGCCTGGATACGACAGGGGAGGGGCACCCACTTCGCCAGCAATCCCATCGCGCCCTGCAGTTCCTCGTACTTCCGCCCGTCGCAGAGGGTCGCGAGCGTGAACTCCTTTAGCCCGCACAGCCTCCACAGGTGAACCGCCGAGGCGGCAAGCAGCACCGTCTCGAGGGAGGTGCCGCAATCCGACGCGACCTCGAGGAGCCGCCGGCCGATGCTCGGCTCGATCTGGACGGTCGCGGGCTCCATCGACGTCCGTGCCGGGTCCGCACCTGTTCGGGAATGGAAGGGCAGCGCGGCTGGAGGGATCGCGGCGAGCCGCTGCTCCCGCCAGTACTGCCTCCCGCGCTCCGCCTCGACCTCGGCGAGCAGCTCGTGCTGCCATTCGGAAAACTGGGCATACTGAACGGGCTCGTCGCCCTCCCCACCCGGCTCCAGTCCGGCCGCATAGGCGTGCGCCATGTCGTCGGCCAGGTTTCGAAGCGTCCGTGCATCGGCGCACAGGGCCGGCAGGGTGAACAGCAGCGCATGCCGCTCCGGGCCGAGCGCGAGCAGGTGTGCCCGGAGCAGCGGGCCGTGGGTGAGATCAAACGGTCGGAGCCACTGCTCCCGCCACAGGCGCTCCACGGCGGTCTCCTGTTCGGAGGACTCCTGGCCGGTCAGATCGATGAAGACCCAACACGGCGAGCCCGGCTCCTCGACGACTTGGAACGGCGTCTTGAGACCGGGCTCACGCTGGAAGGTCGTGCGGAAGATCTCATGGCGTGCAACCACACGGCCGAGCGCGTCCTTGAACGCCTCGGGCCGAAGCGGTCCTTCCACCCGGATCAGGCACTGCGCCGTGTGCATCGTGCCTCCCGACTGGAGGGACCAGAGTCGTTTCTGCTGGGGTGACAGGCGGACGCCCTGTACGCTGTTCTGCATGATCCCCCTCAACCGGATGCTGAAAAAGGCTCGAAGCCCAACCATCCCTGCGTCAGTGCATGTTTCAGCATCCCTCAGGCCGTCGCCGTCTGGAGATCCTGCTGGGCGAGCATCTCCCCCATCGCCACGACGATCTTGCGGGGTCCGACGAAGGGATCGCGGCCATGGGCGACCAGCATGTTGTCGACCATGAGGACGTCCCCCGGCTGCCACGCGAACCGCACCGCGGCCTGCTCGTAGAGCTCGGACAACTCCGCCACGACGGCGTCATCGATACGCGAGCCGTCTCCGTAGCAGACGTTCCGGGGCAGCCACTCCTCCCCCAGCATCGCCAGCAAGGACTCGCGGACGGTCGGCTCGAGGCAGGCGACGTGGTGGAGCTGAATCTGGTTGAAGAAGACCGACTCCCCGGTTTTCGGATGTTTGGCCACCGCCGGGCAGAGCTGGCGCGTTCTGAACCGGCCGTTGTCCAGCCAGGCGAAGTCCATCCCCGCTCTCTGACAACGCTCCTCGACCACGGCCTTCTCCGTCGTCTGGAAGAAATCCTGCCAGCTCACGTCGAAGCCCGGGGTAAAGTTCCGCACGTACAGGAGCTGCTTGCGCTCGAACCGTTCCCGGGTCGCAGGGCTCAGACGGCGGTACATCGTCCGACAATCGACGATCGGCGTGGCTCCTCCTACCGGCGACGCTTGCAGGCAGAAGAACCACTGCTTGAGCGGCCAGCGGTGCATGTGCGAGCTCTCGTTGTGGAAGAGGATGGCTCTGTCCGGAGGATACGGGGTGGACCCGTAGGTCTTCTCTCCCGCCTGCTCGCGGGGAAGGTCGCCGTACTCGCCGAACAAGTCTCGGCAGATCGCCTGTGCCAACCGTTCGAATTCCGAGACCGTCTTGACCTCGAACCCGCGGAAGAGGATGGCCCCGTGCTTGAGCAGCTCCGCCTCGATCAGGTCCCGGTTCCCGCTCGCCCAGGCCACCACGTCGACGTCCTCGACGGCCGGCTGGATGACCAGCGGCAACGATTGTCCGGGGCTGAGAGAATCTCGAGTAACCAGGGGACGCTCGGCAAGCGTCACCACCTTCCGCTTGATGCTCTTGAGCTTCTTGAGCTTCGCCTCCTCGTGCTGTCGATCCTCCATGGTCCGTGCCTCTCTTTCCGGTTCGGTCAGCATGTCGAGCGCGTCCAATCGGGCGTCGGGGCTCTCCACGAAACGGTGCAACAGCGCGACGAAGCGCCCCGACATCGTCGAGAGCGTGGATGGCTCGAACAGATCCCGGTTGTACTTCCAGACCCCCGCCAGACCCTCGTCCGTCTCCTCCATGAACAAGCCGAGATCGAACCGGGACACCTCGCTCTCCAGCTCCAGGGGCGTGACCTCGAGCCCGGGCAGCTCGACGCCGGACGCCGGGACGTTTTGCAGGACGAACAGCACCTGGACCAGGGGATTGCGGCTCAGATCCCGTCTCGGCCGCACCGCCTCGACCACTTTCTCGAAAGGAAGATCCTGATGGGCGTAGGCCCCCAAGGCCGTTTCGCGCACCCTGCTCAGCAGCTCGGCGACGGTTGGATTGCCGCTCACGTCGGTGCGCAGAGCGACCAGATTGACGAAAAACCCGATCAGGTCCTCGGTCTCCGCTCGGTTTCGGTTGGCGACGTCCGTTCCGACCAGGATGTCCTCTCGGCCCGTGTACTTGTGCAACAAGACCTTGAACGCCGCGAGCAACGTCATGAACACCGTCACACCGTGTCGGCGGCTGAGCGCCTGGAGTTGCCCGGCCACGGATGCGGGGACGGTAAAGGCGCAGCGGCCGCCTCGATAGGTCTGCACGGCCGGGCGCGGGCGATCGGCCGGCAGCTCCAACACGGGCGGTGTGGGGCCGAGGCGGTGTTTCCAGTAGGCGACCTCCGCCTCCAGCACCTCGCCCTGCAACCAGTCGCGCTGCCATTGCGCAAAATCGGCGTACTGGATCGACAAGGGCCGAAGCGGAGACGGCCGGCCGGCGACAAATGCCGCATAGAGGACGCTCATCTCCTGCGCCAGTACCGTCAGGGACCACGCGTCGGCCGCAATATGATGCACCACCATCAGGAGCACGTGCTCCCGCTCGCCAAGGTGCAGCAACCGCACGCGGAGCGGTCCCTCTCGATCCAGATGGAACGGCCGCTGGGTCTCCTGGACCGCCAGCCGGCGCACGGCTGGTTCGCGTTCGGCTTCCGGCAGCGTGCCGAGATCCTCGACCGGCAGCCGCACGGTCTCCAGCGGCTCGGGCGCGACCACCTGCACCGGCTCCCCGTCCACCGCGACGAACGTGGTCCGCAGGACCTCGTGGCGACGGATCAGCTCGGTGAAGCTCCGTTCGAGGGCGCCGACGTCCAGGGTCCCTCCGATCCGCAGGGCGAACGGAAGGTTATAGGACCAGCCGTCGGGCTCGAGCTGCGCCAAGAACCACAAGCGCTGTTGAGCGAAGGAGAGCGGGGCGTTCCCTTGCCGCTTCCTCGGCGCCAGCCGTGGCGCCGGCCCCCCCGGCCGCTGTGCGCGCTCGGTTTCCACCGCCTGGGCCAAGGCGGCGATCGTCGGGTGCTCGAACAGGCTGCGCAACGGCAGCTCGACCTGAAACGCGGCTCGTATCCGCGAGATGACCTGGGTCGCGAGCAGCGAATGCCCTCCCAGCTCGAAGAAGTGATCGTGCGCTCCCACGCCTGGACGCCCCAGAACATCCGTCCAAATCCCCGCGAGGATCTCCTCGGTCGGCGTCCGCGGCGCCACGCGGCGATGATGCTGCGCCTCATCCTCGGGGGCCGGGAGCGCTCGGCGGTCCACCTTGCCGTTCGAGGTCAGCGGCAGCGCGGCAAGCGACACGAACGCCGACGGCACCATGTAATCGGGAAGCTCGGACGCCAGGAAGGCGCGGAGCTCCTCTGAATCGAGACCCGGCTGTTGACTCGCGGAGGCCGCCACATAGGCCACCAGTCGTTTGTCTCCGGGGCGATCCTCCCGCGCCAGCACGACCGCTTCCCGGACGCCGGGGTGCTCGCACAGTCGCGCTTCGATCTCGCCCAGCTCAATCCGGAAGCCGCGGATCTTCACCTGATGGTCCACCCGGCCCAGGAATTCGAGCGTGCCGTCCGCCCGGTAGCGCGCCACATCCCCCGTTTTATAGAGACGCGCGCCTCGGTCTGGCCCGAATGGATCCGGCACGAACGCCTCGGCGGTCCGCGCCGGCTCATTCAGGTACCCGCGTCCCACCCCCACGCCCCCGACACAGAGCTCGCCCGAGACGCCAACCGGCACGGGCTCCATCGCGCCGTTCAGGACGTACAGCCGGAGATTCGGGATGGGCCGGCCGATCGGCATGTGGACCGCTCCAGATACCGGCGGCTCCACGATCGGACAGAGGGCGACGTCGTCCGAGCATTCCGCCGGCCCATAGGCGTTCATCAGGGGAATCCGCGGGTACCGTGCGAACCACTGGCGGCAGAGCTCGGGCGACAGTGCCTCGCCGGTGGGCAACACCCAGCGGAGTCGCGAAGGGATGGAGGAGAGAGGTCCCTGCAGGATCGCCGCCATCAACGACGGAACGATTTCGAGGACGGTGATGTCCTGAGCCTCGACCTCGTCGAGCAAGCGCCCTGGATCGCGGACGATCTCGTCCGGGACGATCCGCACACGGCCCCCGCAGAGCAGCGCCGTCAAGAACTGCCAGACCGAGATGTCGAAACACTGCGAGGCGGTCTGGGCGACGACGTCGGCCTCACTCAGCCCGAGGATCGGAATCTTGCTCCAGACGTTGTTGAGCATCCCTCGATGCTCCACCATCGCCCCTTTCGGCACCCCGGTCGAGCCGGAGGTATAGATCACGTAGGCGAGTTGCTGGGGCGCCACGGCGATCTGAAGGTCCCCGTCCGGCCACCGGTCGATCACGTCGCGCTCCAGGCAGAGGATCCACGGCGCCGAGCCCTCCGGCATGCTCTGGACCGCTCGTGCCGCCGTTGGGAGACACGCCTCCGTCGTCAGCAGAAGAGCCGCGCGACTGACGCGCAGCACCTGCTCCATCCGCCGAGCGGGGTGATGAGGATCCAGCGGCAAATAGGCCGCGCCGGCCTTCAACACGCCGAGCATCAGGCCCAGTAGGTCCACTCCGCGCTCATCCAGCACGGCCACAATCGTGTCCGGTCCCACCCCTTCGGCTCGCACGGCATGCGCAACCTGGTTGGCCGTCCGATTCAACGCGGCATAGGTCAGGCTGCGCACCGGGCCGGCGACCGCCACCGCCTCCGGCGTTCGGCGCACCTGGGCCTCGAACAGCCGCGGATAGCTTTGAGAGCCGAGGGCTGAGAGATCAGTGCTGAGTGCTGAGTGCTGAGTGCTGAGTCGTGGGAAGATAGGTTTCGTCTCGTTCCAGCCCACCAGGAGCTGCTGCCGTTCCTCATCCCTGAGCATCGAGAAGTCGGCGAGGCGGGCTTCGGGAGTGGCGGTCATGCGTTCGAGGAGGCGGTGAAGATGTCCGAGCATCCGTTCGACGGCCTCGTGCTCGAACCATTGCCGGTCGTAGGACAATCTGATGCCAAGCTCGGATCCCGGGTACGCCACGACGGTGATGGGATAGTTCGTATGCACCCGGTCCTGTTCGAACGTGATGCTCACGTCGCCTCGCTGCTCGCCCAACCTCGGATCCTTCGGCGCATTCTCGAAGACGACGAGGCTGCGGAACAGGGCCTGCCCGGGAGGGAGCTCGCTCCATCGCTGAATGGCAATGAGCGGCGGATATTCGTACTGGCGCAGCCGGTAGTTATGGGCCAAGAGATCTTTGAGCCACTCGATGACCGTGGCGTCCGGCGGGACCGCCACACGCAACGGCAGGCTGTTGATGAACAGGCCCACGATCGACTCGACCCCTTCCAACTCGGTCGGCCGGCCGGCCACCGTGACGCCGAACACCACGTCTCGTTCACCGCTGTATCGGCTCAGCAGCAGCGCCCAGGCACCTTGGACGAAGGTGTTGGGCGTGAGCTGGTGCTGCTGCGCGAGGGCGAGCAGTCGTTCGGTGGTCGAGGCCGAGAGCTCCGCGTACGCGTCGCCCATCGCCGGCTCGTCGGCCGCCGGCTTGCCGGCCGGACGCTCGATCCCGAACGAGGTCGGGGTTACGAAGCCCTTCAGCTCGTTGCGCCAGAACGCCTCGGCCGCGGCGAGGTCCTGCTTCTGCAACCAGGCGATGTAGTCGCGATACGGCCGAGGCGGCGCCAGATGGAGCTCCCGGCCTTCGACGTAGGCCTCGTAGTAGGCCTGGCAGTCCATCATCAGCAAGGAGAAACACCAATCGTCCGTGAGGATGTGATGAAAGCTCCTCACGATGTGAGACGCCGTGTCGGCGACGCGAATCAGCCGAATCTTCATGAGCGGCGCCTTGGAAAGATCGAAGCCGTTCTTCAATTCCTCCTGCAGGACGACGTTCAAGCGAGCCTCCTGCTCGGCTTCCGGGAGGCCGCGCCAATCCAGCTCCTCGACGACCGACGACAGATCGACGGACTTGTGCACGACCTGGAGGGGCTGCTTCAGATCCTTCCACCTGAAGGAGGTGCGCAGGATCGGATGCCGCTCGATCACCCGGTGCCAGGCCTTCACGAACGCTTCGCGATCCAGCGCGCCCTGCCAGCGGTAGTGTTGTTGCATCAAGTAGATGCCCGATCCCGGATTCAAGAGCGTGTGGAACAGCATCCCCTCCTGCATCGGGGACAGCGGGTAGAGATCCTCCATGTCGTTCCCGTCCACCCCCAGCGCGCCGAGATCGATTTGATCCAACGCAACCAAGGGGACTCGGGGAGGCGCGGCCGGCTCAGTATCCCGCGACGGGGAAGGGCCCTCGGGCTCCCGGTGGTCCGTCCGTCCGTTCGACTCGCGCGGCACGGCGACCCTGGCCGCCTCGGCGATGGTCTGGTGTTCGAACAACTGCTTCGGCGTGAGCTTGAGGCCCCGTTGATTGGCCCGGGCAATGACCTGGAGGCTGCGGATGGAGTCCCCGCCGATGGCAAAGAAGTTGTCGTGGACGCCCACCCGCTCGAGGCGCAAGACCTCCGCCCAGATGCCTGCAAGCGTCGCCTCGATCGCATTGCGCGGCGCCGTGTACTCGCGGGGCTCGGCACCCCCCGCCTGCTCGGAGTCCGGGAGCGCCCCGCGGTCCAGCTTGCCGTTGGGAGTCAGCGGAAGGGCCTGCAGGACCATGACCGCGCTCGGGATCATGTAATCCGGCAGGCGATGGCTGAGTCGATCGCGCAGGCGGGCGCCGTCCAGCACGGCGTCCTCGTTCGGGACGACGTAGGCGACCAGCCGCCTGGTTCCATCCGGGCCTTCGCGAAGCACGACGACGGCGTCTCGCACGGCCGGTTCGCCACGCAGGTGCGCTTCGATCTCGCCGAGCTCGATCCGGTAGCCTCGGACCTTCACCTGATGATCCACGCGCCCCAGGAACTCGATGCCGCCATCGGGTCGATAGCGGACACGGTCGCCCGTCCTGTACACGCGCCCTCCTGAGTGAAGGCCGAACGGATCGGGCAGAAACCGCTCGGCAGTCAAGTCCGGGCGCTGAAGGTAGCCGCGTGCGACCCCGCTTCCGCCGAGATACAATTCGCCGGGGACGCCGACGGGGACCGGCTGGAGATCCTCATCCAGGACATAGGCGTACGTGTTCGCCAGAGGCCGACCGATCGGCATCCGTCCGGACTCGCCGTCCTCTGACAGTCGGTGCGTCAACACGCCCACCGTCGTCTCGGTCGGGCCGTAATGATTGACGATCGCACAGGCCGGCGCCAGCGCCCGCACTTTGGCAAGGAGCTCCGGGGGCGTCGCCTCACCGCCCAGAACCAGACAACGTCGGGGCAAGACCCGTTCCGGGCGTCCGGCTTCCAAAAGACCGGCCAAGTGGCTGGGCACGATCTTCAGGACATCGACGCTATGATCGTGCATGTACTCCGCCATGCCGTCCGGGTCGAATCCGCGGTCGGCGGCGAGCACGTGCAACGGCCGCCCCGAACAGAGCGCCCCGAAGATCGCGGTGTTCCCGAGATCGGCGGCAATGGTGGAGACCGTCGCGAAGCTGGCCCCGGCCGGAAGCCCCAGCCGTTCCAGCACGCCCTGCACGTAGTTGGTCAGTTGACGGTGCTCGACCGCCACGCCCTTGGGGCGACCGGTCGAGCCGGACGTGTAGACGACATACGCCAGGTTGGCCGGCTGGACCTCGGGGGCGGTGACCTCGGAGGCGTCCCGCACGATGACGTCCCACCCGCGATCCAGGACGACGCGGACGACCGCCGCGCGTTCGAGCGCGTGCTCCCACTTCGATTGCGTCAGCACCACCCGCGCTCCGCTGTCCGCGAGCATGTCGGTCAGCCGCTCCGTCGGAAGCTTGGGATCGAGCGGAACGTAGGCTCCGCCCGCCTTGAGAACCGCGAGCAGACCCACGATCATCTCGAGGGAACGCTCCACGCACAGCCCCACCCGCACCTCGAGGCCGACCCCAAGCCGTCGCAGGTGACGCGCCAGCCCGGTCGCCCGCGCGTCCAACTCCCGGTAACTGAGCGTCTCCCCCTCGTACACCACGGCGACGGCATCGGGGTGCATCCGGGCTTGCGCGTCAACGAGCTGATGCACGCACAGGCTCTGTTCAGTGCTGAGTGCTGAGTGCTGAGTGCTGAGCTCGGAAGGGGCGAGCTCGAAAGCATCCGGGGCAGTGCGGAGTGCTGAGTGCTGAGTGCTGAGCGCTGAAGAGACGGACTCGGAAGCATCCGGGGCAGTGCGGAGTGCGGAGTGCTGCGTGCTGAGCTCGGAAGAGGCGGACCGCGGAGTATTCCATGCGATGAGCACCTGCCGCCGCTCGTCTTCGGTCAGCAGCGACAGCTCGGAGACGCGGGCCTCGGGTCGTGCCGCGATGGCCTCGATCAGCGCCCGGTAGTGCCCGAGCATGCGCGCCACGGCGCCGTGCTCGAAACGCCGCCGCGCATAACACAGGATCATCCGAAGCTCGGCGCTCGGCTCGACGATCAGGGAAAGCGGATAATTGTTGCGCCCGGCCGTCGGCGTGGGGGTCCCCTCCGCCGGCGGGGCCAGGAGGCTCACCGTCAGCCGGCCCGGCCGCGCCTCCGGCGCGTCGTCCTCCGGATAGTTCTCGAGCACGACCAGGGTGTCGAACAGCGGCTGCCCGCTCGGGATCTCGCTCCAGCGCTGGAGGCACGTGAGCGGCGCCCACTCGTACTGCCGCAGATCGCTGTTCTGTTGCTGGAGCGCGCGCAGCCACGACGAGACGGTCTCCTCGCCGCGGACCCGCACGCGGATCGGCAAGGTATTGATGAACAGACCGACCATGGTTTCGGCGCCCGGCAGATCCGTCGGGCGGCCGGAGACGGTCGCCCCGAACAGCACCTCGCGCTCGCCGCTGTACCGGCGCAGCAACATGGCCCACGCGCCCTGCACGACCGTGTTCAACGTCAGGTGATGGCGCTGGGCGAAGGCCAGGAGCGCCTCGGTCTCGCCCTTCGACAATCGGATCCCCTGCTCCGCATAGAGCGTCGAACCGTTCCCGGGGGGATCTTGGGGAGGCTCCAGAGGCAGCACCGTGGGCGCCGTGAATCCAGCGAGCGCCGCCCGCCAAAAGCGTTCGGCCGCCGCCAGGTCCTGTCGCTTGAGCCAGGCGATATAGTGGCGATAGGGGGTGGGAGGCGGCAGGGCGCGCGAGCGGCCTTGCACGAACGCCTCGTAGGAGGCCATCACCTCCTTGAGGATCACGGCGAAGCTCCATCCGTCGAGAAGGATATGGTGGTGACTGATGATGAAGTACCAGGCGTCGTCGGCCACGCGGATCAACGTCAGCCGCATCAGCGGCGGCTGAAGAAAATCGAAGCCCGCCCGACGATCGGCGGCGAGCAAGGACTCCAGGGCCGCTTTGCGCTCGCCTTCGGGATAGCCGCGCCAGTCGTGACAGTGAAGCGGGAGCGTGGCGTTCCGGCGTACGACCTGCAGCGGCTTCTCCACCCGTTCCCAGACGAAGGCCGTGCGCAACACGGCGTGCCGGTCGACCGTCTGCTGCCACGCCTGCTCGAAGGCGGGCAGATGGAGGTCGCCTTCCAGCAAGAACCCATACTGGTAGAAATAGGCATCCGCGTCGGCGTCGGAGACGTGATGGAACAGCAGGCCTTCCTGCAGCGGGGACAGATAGTAAATCGACTCGACGTCCTTTTGGGTCCGCATCGGTGTCAATCCATGCTCTCCAAGATGGTATCCAGCGCTTCTTGCTCGATGTCGATGTCCGGAAAGTCGGCCGGCGTGTACCCGCCGGCTTCAGGGGACAGACAGTGCGCGATCAGCGCGCGGAGGCACTGAAGGTAACGTCGGCTCACGGCGTCGATCGTCGCCCGCCGGTATCGTTCTCGGCTGTAGCTCCACGTGACCTCCAGTCGTCCCTCCTGGACCTCCGCACTGATGTCCAATTCGTACCTGAGCGGGCTCCTTGGGTCGTGCTCCCTTCCCACGGATTCCCGTGCCGGCGCGCACCAGCCCCGCTCCGGGAGCGCCTGATCCAACTGGCCGAGGTAGTTGAAGCAGATCTGCGCGGCCGGTTGGGCCCGTAGCTGGTCGGCGACCTGGCCGGCTCCGTCCAGGTACCGCAACATCCCGTACCCGATTCCCCGATGGGGAACCTTTCGGAGCTGCTCCTTGATCGTCTTCAGCGCCTCGGCCGGCGGGCAGTCCGGCGGCATCTCCAACAGCACCGGACAGATGCTGGTGAACCAGCCCACGGTCCGCGAGACATCGAGCTCCGGGAAGAGATCTTCCCGCCCATGCCCTTCCACATCCACCAGCACCGTCGGGCTCCCCATCCATGTCCCCAGAGCCTGGGCCAGCGCCGTCAGCAGCACCTCGTCGATGCGCGTGTGGTAGGCGTCGGGCACCTCGTGCAACAGGGCTCGGGTGTCCGCCTCGCTCAACGAACCCGTCACGTTCTCGAGCGCGGCTTCGGTGCGGTCCCCCCGAGGCTCGTCCACCGGCACGGGCGCCACCGCGCTCCGTCGCGGATCCAGCCAGTAGCCGGCCTCCTGCCGCAGAGCCTCCGACCGGGCATGGAGCCGGATCCGCTCCGCCCACTGTTTGAACGAGGTGGTCTTCGCCGGCAATGAGACCGCCTGCCCGCGCATCTGCTGCTGATAGGCCGTCCGGAGATCCTCGATCAGGATTCGCCACGAGACGCCGTCGACGACCAAGTGATGCACGGTGAGGAGCAACCGGCTCGAGCGGCCGTCGCCCAGTTCGAACAGCACACCCCGAAGGAGCGGCCCATCCTTCAGATGGAGGCGCGCCTGCCACTCGGAGGCGATCGCTTCCAAGGTCAGGGGCTGCGCGTCCGGCGCGTGGCTCGACAGATCCACCACGGTCAAGAGGCTCGCTGGCGCGTCGGCGCGGTTGATCTGCCGCCAGCCCTCCCCCTCGCGGACGAACTCCATCCGCAGGGCGTCGTGGTGCTGCACCAGGTGCCCGAGCGCCGCCTCCAACGCCGGGGGCTCCACCGGCTCGGTCAACTCGAGGAGCACGGCCTGATTCCAATGATGCGGGTTCGGGAGCTCCTGCTCGAAGAACCAGTGTTGGATCGGCGTGAGAGGCACCTCGCCGGTCACCACCCCTTGTCCGGCCCGAACGCCCGGACGCTCCTTCACAGCCGCCCCAAGCTCGCCCGCCGCCGCGGCCAATTCGGCGATCGTCTGGTGCTGGAAGAGCTGTCGCGGCGTCAGCACCAGGCCGGCCTGTTTGGCCCGCGCGATGACCTGCAGGCCCAGGATGGAATCGCCCCCGAGCTCGAAAAAGTTGTCCAGCACCCCGACGCGCTCCAGGCCGAGCACGTCGGCCCATGTGCGCGCGAGGAGCGCTTCGGCGGCGGACCGCGGCGGGACGTAGCTCCGTTCACGCTGGGCGTCCACCTCGGGCGCCGGCAGCGCCCGACGGTCCAGCTTCCCGTTGGGCGTGAGCGGGAGCGCGGGCAGGGAGACGCACACGGACGGCACCATGTACTCGGGGAGCTGCTCGGAAAGAACACGGCGCAGGGCGTCCGACGCAGGCGTCGCGCCCGGTTGCGGCACGACGTAGGCCACCAGGCGCTTCTCGCCGGGCCGGTCCTCCCGCAGGAGCACGACGGCCTCCCGGACATCCGGATGTCGGAGCAGATGCGCCTCGATCTCGCCCAGCTCGATGCGAAAGCCCCGCAGCTTGATCTGGTGGTCCATCCGCCCGAGGAATTCGAGGGTGCCGTCCGGCCGGTATCGCACCAGGTCGCCCGTTCGATACAGCCGGCTGCCGGGCGTCGGACCGAAGGGGCTGGGGAGGAATTTCTCCGCGGTCAGATCAGGGCGCTTCCAATAGCCCCGCGCCAGCCCGGCGCCCCCGATGAAGAGCTCGCCCGGGACCCCCACTGGGACCGGCGTGAGCCGCTGGTCCAACACGTACGCCTGCGTCTTGGCGATCGGACGCCCGATGGTCGCCGGGCCCCCGGCTCGGCGCAGCGCGTAGGTCGAATAGGTCGTGTCCTCCGACGGCCCATAGAGGTCGAAGACCCGCTCGATGTGTTCCAACGCGTAGAGCTGATCGACCAGTGCGGGCTTGAGCGCTTCGCCGGCCAGATTCACGGTCCGAACCGACCGGGGAATCGCCTGCTGGCGAAGCAGCTCGGCGATGGCGGACGGCACCGTGTTGATCAGCGTCACCTCCTCCGCTTCGGGGAGCGCCGGCAGCTCGAGGGCATGGTCGGCGATGATCACGCGCCCGCCGCAACTGAGGGGAACGAACAGCTCGAAGACGGACAGATCGAAGCAGAGCGAGGTGGAGGCCAGCATGCCCCGGAGGTCTTCGGGGCGATAGACGGTGTGCGCCCATTGAACGAGCGTGACGGCGCTCCCGTGGGTGATCACGACGCCCTTCGGCCGTCCCGTCGAGCCCGAGGTGTAGATCACGTAGGCGGCATGGCTCGGGTGATGGAGGACGGCGAGCGCGCCCCCCTCCTGCTCGGCGATCTCCGGCCAGTCGCGATCGATGCAGAGGCACCTGCCGGCCCGCTGGGGCAGGACCCCGAGTAGCCGCTCCTGGGTCAGCAGGACCGAGACCTGCGCGTCGTCGAGCATGTAGAGCATCCGTTCCCGAGGATACGTCGGGTCGATCGGCACATAGGCCGCACCGGCCTTGAGGATGGCGAGCACCCCGACGACCATGTCGAGCGAGCGCTCGACACAGAGGCCGACGAGGGACTCCGGCCCCACGCCGTGGCGCCGCAAGTACCGCGCGAGCCGGTTCGCCCGCGCATCCAGCTCCTGATACGAGAGCGTCTGTCCGGACCGGACGACCGCGACCGAGTCCGGCGTGCGGGCGGCTTGCGCGGCCACCAAGTCGTGCAGGCACAGGTGAGTGCCGAGTGCTGAGTGCTGAGTGCTGAGCTCGGAAGCATCCTCGGAAGTGCTGAGTGCTGGGTGCTGAGTGCTGAGCTCGGAGGCATCCTCGGAAGTGCTGAGTGGTGAGTGCTGAGTGCTGAGCTCGGAGGCATCCTCGGAAGTGCTGAGTGGTGAGTGCTGAGTGCTGAGGACGGCGGAGCTGTTCCACTCGACCAGCAATTGGTGTTGCTCCGGTTCGGAGAGCAGCGGCACGTCGGCGATCCGGACCTCCGGGTTCGCCACGATGGCCTGGAGCACCCGTTGAAAATGCGCCTCCATCTGCCGGATGGTGCGTTCGTCGAACAGGTCCGTGCTGTACTCGAAGAAGCCGGTGAGCTCCTCCGCTTCCGCCGTCATCTCCAACGAGAGGTCGAACTTGGCGCTCCCCGGATCCACCTCCATCACGTCGACCTGCACCCCCGGGATCGCCACGGTCTGTTCCGGCGGCGTCTGGAGCGCGAACATCACCTGAAACAGCGGACTGTGGCTGAGGTCCCGGGCCGGCTCCAGTGCTTCGACCAGTTGCTCGAACGGCAGGTCTTGATGCGCCTGCGCCCCCAGCACCGCCTCCCGAACCCGCGCCAGCAGCTCGGTCGCGCGCGGGTTACCGGCGAGATCGGTCCGCAGCACGAGCGTGTTGACGAAGAAGCCGATGAGCCCTTCCACTTCCGCGCGCGTACGGTTGGCGACCGGCGTGCCGATGCACAGATCCGTCTGACCCGTATAGCGGAACACCAACACCTGAAACGCCGACAGCAGCGTCATGAACAGGGTCGCCCCCTGCCGGCGGCTCAGCGCGGCAAGGGCCTGCGCGAGGGAGGTCGGCACGACGAAGGCATGCCGGGCGCCCCGGTAGCTCTGCACCGCCGGCCGCGGCCGGTCCGCCGGCAGCTCCAACACGGGCGGGGCGCCCGCCAATCGCCGTCGCCAGTACGCGAGTTGCGCCTCCCGCACCGGGCCTTCGAGCCACCGGCGTTGCCACTGGGCATAATCCGCGTACTGGATCGGGAGCGCGGGCAGGGACACCGGACGGCCGGCCAGATCGGACGTGTACAACGTCGCCACGTCGTGGATCAGCACGTTCATCGACCAGCCGTCGGCGATGCTGTGGTGCAGGGTGACCAACAGCACGTGGTCGAGCTCGCCGAGGCGAAGCACACCGGCCCGCAGCAGGGGGCCGTTCGTCAGGTCGAAGGGGCGCTGCCCCTCTTCCCGCGCAAGCCGCCGCGCAGCGGCTTCCCGCTCGACCTCCGGCAGAAGGCTGAGATCGACCCGGAAGAGCCGTACCTCCTGTTCGGGCGCGATCACCTGCACCGGCTCGCCTTCCTGGATCGCAAACGTCGTTCGCAGCACGTCGTGACGAGCGACGAGCCCATTGAAGCTCCGCTCCAGCGCGGACGGATCCAGGGGCCCGGTGACCCGCAGCGCCGCGGGGATGTGGTAAAACGCGCTGTCCGGCTCCAGTTGGGATAAGAACCACAATCGCTGCTGTGCAAACGACAGCGGCACCGGTCCTGTCCGGACCACCGGGAGCAACGGCGGCCCCTGGACACCAGCCCCGTCGAGTCGAGCCGCATCCACTGCCTTGGCCAGGTCGGCGACCGTCGGAGATTCGAAGAGGGTGCGGAGCGGAAGCTCGATCCCGAACACGGTCCGCACGCGCGCCATGACCTGGGTCGCCCGCAACGAATGCCCTCCCAGCTCGAAGAAGTCCTCGTGCCGGCCCACCCGGTCCACCCCCAGCACCTCGGCCCAGATCCCCGCCACCAGCTCTTCCGTCGCAGTCTGCGGGCCTGCCGCCCGCCCCGGTACCTTCGGTTCCGGTGCCGGCAACGCCTTGCGGTCGAGCTTGCCGTTCGGTGTGCGCGGCAGTACCGGCAACGCCGTGAACACGGCCGGGACCATGTACGCCGGCAGCCGCTCGGCGAGAAAGGCGCGGAGCGTGTCGGGTGCCCAGGGCGCCTCCTCGCTCGGCACGACGTAGGCGACCAGCCGTTTCTCGCCGGGACGGTCCTCACGCGCCAGCACCACCGTGTCGCGAACCGACGGGTGCGCCCCGAGGTGCGCCTCGATCTCGCCGAGCTCGATCCGGAAGCCGTGGATCTTCACCTGGTGATCCAAGCGTCCCAAGAATTCCAGGATGCCGTCGGGGCGGGAGCGGGCAAGGTCGCCCGTCCGGTAGAGCCGGCCGCCCGGCTCCTTCCCGAAGGGATCGGGAACGAAGACCTCCGCCGTCCGGGCGGGATCGTTGAGATAGCCGCGGCCGACGCCGACGCCGGCCACGCACAGCTCACCGGGAACGCCGACCGGTACGGGTTGGAGCATGCGATTGAGGACGTACAACCGCAGGTTGTCGACCGGACGCCCGATGGGCACGCTGGTCGCATCCTCGGGCAGCGCCGGCTCGATCGGGTGGAGCGCCACGTCGTCCGAGCACTCCGCCGGCCCGTAGGCGTTCAGGAGCCGCACGGACGGAAAGGCGGCCTGCCACCGCCGGCAGACGACCGGCGGCAGGGCCTCGCCGGTGGGGAGCAGCCAGCGCAACCCCATCAGAGAGGGGCGGGACGCGTCACCCGACGCATCGAGCAGGCCTTGCATCATGGCCGGGACGGTTTCGAGCACCGTGAGGCCGGCCGCGTCGACGAACGTGAGCAAGCGGCTCGGATCGTGGGCGATCTCATCCGGCACGATCGAGACACACCCGCCGACGAGGAATGCCGTCAAGAACTGCCACACCGAGATATCGAAACATTGCGATGCGGTCTGGGCGATCACATCGTCGGCCGTGAGCCCCAATACGGGGATCTTGCTCACCATGTTGTTGAGCATCCCCCGATGCTCGACCATCGCCCCCTTGGGTATGCCGGTCGATCCCGAGGTGTAGATCACATACGCCAGGTGGCGCGGGCCGCCCTGCGCCGGGAGGTCCGTGTCCGGCCAACCGTCCTCCAGGATCGTCTCGATCGACAGTACGCGGGGCGGCCGGTCGGACGACACGAGGCCTACCGCCTCGGCCGCCCGCTCGTTGAACCCGGAGGTGCAGAGCAGCACGGGGGCACGGCTCAACGTGAGCAGGTGTGCGATCCGCGCCGCCGGGTGCTTGGGATCCAACGGGAGATAGGCGCCACCCGCTTTGAAGACCGCCAGGACCATCGTCAGGAAATCCACGCCGCGCTCATCGAGCAGCGCCACGACCGTCTCCGGACCGACCCCTTCGGCCGCGAGCGCGCGGGCCACCCGGTTGGCTCGGGCGTTCAATTGCCGGTAGGTCAGGCGCGTGTCGCCGCCGAGTGTTGAGCGCGGAGTGCGGAGTGCTGAATGAAGGCTGAGCGCTGAGGGCTGATGGATCACGGCCACCGCATCCGGCGTGCGGCGCACCTGCGCCTCGAAGAGCTGCGGATAGCAGAGTGATGCAGTGCTGAGTGCTGAGCACTGAGTGCTGAGTGCTGGGAGATCAGTGCTGCGTGGTGGGAAGATAGGTTTCGTCTCGTTCCAGGCCACGAGTTGCTGATGCTCGGCCTCGGTCAGGAGCGGAAGGTCGCCGAGCCGGGCGTCGGGATGACGCGCCATCCCCCCAAGCAGCGTCTTGAGATGACCGAGCATGCGCGCGACGCTGTCCGCGTGGAACGCGCGCACGTCATAGGACAGCTTGAGCCCGAGCTCGGGTCCCGGCCAGGCCACGACCGTCATGGGATAGTTCGTGTGCACCCGGTATTGCACGTCCCGCACCTTGAAGACGATCCGGCCGTCGCGGAGCGCCGGATCGATCGGCGCATTCTCGAAGACGAAGAGGCTCTGGAACAGTCCCTGGCCCCGGCGGAGCTCGCTCCACTCCTGCACCTGCAGGAGCGGCGTGTATTCGTAGCGGCGGATCCGGATGTTCTCCGCCAGGACCTCCTTGAGCCACGGCAGGAGCGGGCGCTCGGGCCGGACCTCCAGCCGCAGCGGCAAGGTATTGATGAACAGCCCGACGATCGACTCGACCTCCGGCAGCTCGGGCGGCCGCCCCGCGACGGTCACTCCGAACAGCACGTCGCTCTCGCCGCTGTAGTGACTGAGGAGCAGCGCCCAGGCGGCCTGGACGAGCGTGTTGAGCGTCAATTGGTGCCGTTGGGCGAGGGCGACGAGCGCCGAGGTGCTCTCGGCATCCAAGCTTCCCGTTTCATCCCCGATCTCCGCCCCCTGATCGGCGATCCCCCCGAGCCGCTCCTCGAACACGAGCGGCGTCGGAGCGGTGACCCCTTTCAGGTACGCACGCCAGAAGCGCTCCGTCGTCCCCAGGTCCTGCCGCTGGAGCCAGGTGATGTAGTCACGGTACGGACGGGGCATCGGGAGCGCGAGCGGACGTCCCTGTGCGAACGCTTCGTAGTGGGCGAGGAAATCCATCATGAGCAGCGAGGTGCACCACTCATCGAGCAGGATATGATGGAAGCTGTGGATGAACTCGTAGGTCTTCTCGGCCAGACGGATCAACCTGATTCTCGTCAAGGGAGCCTTGTTGAAATCGAATCCCTCCGCGAGCTCCGCTCGCAGCAGGGCCTGAACCTCCTCGTCCTGCTCGGGTCCGGCTTTCCCCCGCCAGTCCAGCACCTCGACCGGGAGCTCGACGTCCTTGTGCACCACCTGCAGCGGCTGTTTCTGGCTCTTCCACGCGAACGAGGTCCGGAGGATCGGATGGCGCTCGGCGACCCGACGCCACGCGCGGGCAAAGGCCTCGCTGTCCACCTCGCCTTCCAGCACGTACCGGTTCTGCATCAGGTACATACCGGAGCCGGGGTTGAGCAGCGTGTGGAACAGCATGCCTTCCTGCATCGGAGAGAGCGGGTAGATCGATTCGATGTGGGTCGGTGAGGCGACGGGCTGCGACATAGGCTCCTATCGAATCTCCTCCAAGAGCTGACCGAGCTCCTGCTCGGTGAGCGGAACCTCGGGCACGTCCTGGCCCGGATGGTGATCGGTCGGCGTGCGCTCGCCCTCCTGGACGGCGACGGCGGCCGCTTCGGCGATCGTGGGATGCTCGAACAGGTCCCGGGGCGTCAGCGTGAGACCGCGCTGGCGGGCCCGGGCGACGATCTGCAGCGTGACGATCGAATCGCCCCCGAGCTCGAAGAAGTTGTCGTGGATGCCGATCCGGTCCAGATGGAGCACCTGCGCCCAGATCTCGGCGAGGAGGCCTTCCACCTGGGTCCTCGGTGCCACGTAGTCACGTGAGCGGATCGAGGAGAGATCGGGAGCCGGCAGCGCCCGGCGGGCCACTTTTCCGTTCGCGCTGAGCGGGAGGGCGTCCAGCGGCACGAGGAAAGCCGGGACCATGTAATCGGGGAGGTGTCGGGTCAGCCACTCCCGCAGCTCGTCCCCGTCGGGGGCCGCGCCTCTTCCCACCACATAGGCGACCAATCGCTTCTGCCCGGGGTGATCCTCGCGGGCGATCACGACCGCCTCGCCCACGGAAGGATGCTCGAGCAACCGCGCCTCGATCTCGCCGAGCTCGACGCGGAACCCCCGGATCTTCACCTGATGATCCAAGCGACCGAGGAATTCGATCGCTCCGTCCGCCCGGCGACGAGCGAGGTCGCCGGTTCGATAGAGCCGCGCGCCTGGCCGCGAGGTGAACGGGTCGGGAAGGAATTTCTCGGCCGTCAGATCCGGGCGGCCGTGATAGCCGCGCGCCAGCCCGACGCCGCCGATGTACAGCTCGCCCGCGACGCCGACGGGAACCGGATGGCCGAGCGGATCCAACAGATGGATCTGCGTGTTGGCGATGGGCGAGCCGATCGGAACCGAGGCGCCGGGATCGTCCCGGCGGCAGGCCCAGGCGGTGACGTCGATGGACGCCTCGGTCGGGCCATAGAGATTGTGGAGCTCCGCCTCCGGGTGCATCCGCTCGAAGAAACGCCGCTGCAGCTCGGCCGGGAGCGCCTCCCCGCTGCAGATCACGCGCCGGATGGATCGACAGGCGTTCACGCCCGGCGTATCGAGGAAAGCCTGGAGCATGGGGGGCACGAAATGCAGGGTCGTCACCGCATGGCGCACGATCAGCTCGACGAGACGGTCCGGGTGGCGGTGGTCGCCGGGGCGCGGGACGACCAGGCAGGCGCCGGTCATCAGGGGCCAGAAGAACTCCCAGACGGACACATCGAAGCTGAACGGCGTCTTCTGCAGGACGCGATCGCCGGGCTGCAGGCGGTACTGCTCCTGCATCCAGAGCAGCCGGTTGAGCAGACCGCCGTGCGGAATGCCGGCCCCCTTCGGTCTCCCTGTCGAACCGGAGGTATAGATGGTGTAGGCCAGGTGTTGAAGGGACAGGGGCACGTTCGGATCGTCGGTGCTCTCGCGCTCGATCCTCGATCCGTTGCGGTCCAGGCAGATGATCCGGGCAGGATGCGGGGGAAGCGCCTCCGCCAGCGCCTCACAGGACACCAACAGGGGGGCCGCCATATCCTGGAGCATGAAGGCGATTCGCTCCCGTGGATGATCAGGGTCGATCGGGACATAGGCCGCACCGGCCTTGAGAATTCCGAGGAGCCCGACCACCATTTCGAGCGAGCGCTCCAAGCAGATGCCGACCAGGACGTCGGGTCCCGCCCCGTGCCGCCGTAGATGGTGCGCCACCTGGTTGGCCCGTGCATTGAGCTCCCGATACGTCAGCCGTTGTCCCTCGAACACGACGGCACAGGCCTCCGGTGTCTGCTCGGCCTGCGCCTCGATCAGCTCGTGCACGCAGCGCTCCAGAGGATAAGCTCGTTCGGTGGCGTTCCAAGTCCCCAGGAGATGCCGCTCCTGTTCCGTCGGCAGCGAGATCTCCCCCAGGCACAGCCCCGGGTTCCTGGAAAGCTCCTCGAGCAGGCGGGCCACGTGCGCGAGCATGCGTCGAACGCTCTCCTCGTCGCAGCGTCGCCGGTCGTAGGAACAGCGGAGGCTCAGCTCGGCCCCGGGAAGCACCGTGATCGTGAGCGGATAATTCGTCTGATCGTCGACCGTGACCTCGCTCACATGGAGCTCGGACGACCCGGCAAAGACCGTGGGATCGGTCGGATAGTTCTCGACGACCAGCAGGCTTTCGAAGAGCGGCTGCCCCTTGGGGATCTGGCTCCAGCTCTGGATGCTCGTCAGCGGCGTGTGCTCGTAGTGATGCACGGCTGCGCTCTGCGCCAGAAGCTCTTTCAGCCAGGACAAGACGGTGGCCGTCGCCGGCACCCTCACCCGCAGCGGCAGCGTGTTGATCAGGAGCCCCACCATCGCCTCGATGCCGTGGAGGGGAGCGGACCGACCCGAGACGGTCACGCCGAAGACGACGTCCGGGTCCCCGCTGTATCGGCTCAACAGCAACGCCCAGGCGCCTTGCATGAGCGTGCTCAGCGTCAACTGATGGCGCTGCACGAATGTCGTGAGGGCGCGCGTGGTCGAAGACGACAGGGTGACGACGTGAGAGCCGACCCCACCCGCCTGCCCCCCGACGTCGGGCCGATCGATGCCGAGCGGCGTGGGGGCCGTCACGCCCGCCAAAGCCTCGCGCCAATGGCGTTCCGCCTCGTTCGGGTCCTGCCGTTGCAACCACGCGACGAAGTCCCGATACGGGCGGGACGGTGGAAAGATCGCCCGCTCTCCGCGGAGCGACGCCTCATAGCCGGCCAGCACCTCCTTGAGCAGCACCGGCACGCACCAGCCGTCCAGGAGGAGGTGGTGATGGGTCCAGACCACGCGATGGAGCCGCTCCGCTTGCCGGATCACCGTCAATCGGAGGAGCGGAGCCCGGGCGCAATCAAACCCGGCCTTGCGGTCCGTCTCGAGCCACTCCTGAAGTCTCGCCCGCTGCTCCTCTTCGGAAAGATCCCGCCAATCCAAGCACGTCAGCGGCAGACCAACCCGACGCCGGACGACTTGGAGCGGCTCGCTCACGCCCTCCCCCTGCCAGAGAAAGGCCGTGCGGAGAGCCGGATGGCGGTCCACCACCTGCTGCCAGGCTTGCCGGAAGGCGGCGAGATCGAGGCGACCTTCGACCGTGCAGGAGACCTGCTCCACATAGACGCCGGTGTCCGGGGCATAGAGGGCATGAAAGAGCAGGCCCTGCTGCAGCGGCGTCAACGGATAGACGTCTTCGACGTCGCGGTCGGCGCCGAAGAGCACATCGAGTCGCGGCTGATCGAGCCGGGCCAGCGGAACATCGGACGGCGTGAGGCCGCCGGCCTCCGGCCGGCGGCAGTATCCGACGAGCGCGCGCAGCCGTTCCATGCACCCGCGGCTCAGGTCCTGGATCGTCTCCTCGCGATGGCGCGCGCTGCTGTAGCTCCAGCGGACCTGCAGGCGGCCGCCGACGATCACGGCGTCGATCTCCAGGTCGTAGCCCCGGGATCCCGCAGGGTCGCGATCCGCGCCGGTCGCCTCGGCGGCGAGCGTGAGCAGTGAGCTTCCCGCGAACGTCTGGTCCCACTGCCCCAGGTAATTGAAACTGATCCGAGCTTGTGGAAGCCCGTGCAGCCGCCCCGCGGCTTCGCTGTCCGAGAGGTATCGCAGAAGCCCGTACCCGATGCCGCCGCGGGGCACTCGACGGATCTGTTCCTTGACCTTCTTGAGCGCCTCGTCCGGCCCCGCCTCCGACGAGACGTCCAGCCCGACGGGATGGAGCGTCGTGAACCAGCCGACCGTCCGGGAGACGTCGATCTCCTCGGACAGCTCCTCCCGGCCATGCCCCTCGACCTCGATCAGGACTCGCGCATCGCCGGTCCATCGCACGAGCGTTTGGGCGAGCGCGGTCAGCAGCACCTCATCGACTCGCATGCGGTAGGCATGCGCCGCATCCTGGAGCAGCGCTCGCGTCTCCTCCTCGTTCAGGACGTCCATGACCACGGCGGTGGTCGATTCGGTCCGCGCCCCCGTCGGATCATCGAGAGGGACCGGCCGTGCGGCCTGGAGAAGACCGAGCCAGTAGGGCGCTTCGGCCTGCACGGTCGGCGACCGCGCCTCCTCGATCAGGCGTCCGGCCCACTCCTGAAACGACGCCGTCTTGGCCGGCAGCCTGACGGCTTCCCCACGAAGGCGCTGCCCATAGGCCGCCTGGAGATCTTCCAAGAGGATCCACCACGACACGGCGTCGACGACCAGGTGATGGATCACGAGCAGGAGACGGCCGGAGCGCCGCGGACCCAAGTCGAACCAGACCGCGCGCAGCACCGGGCCCTCGGCCAGATGTAGCCGTCGTTGCCATTCATCGATCGCCGCTTCCAGCCTCGCCCGCTGCTGCTCGGCCGGGACATCGGAGAGGTCGACCCGGACGACCGCCGGCTCGGAGTCGGTCGGTCGATCGGCGGCGTACCGCTGGCGCCACCGATCGCCCTCACGCACGAACCGCAGCCGTAGCGCGTCGTGATGCTCCACCAGCGCCCGTACCGCCTCCTCCAGGGCCGCCACCCGGATCTCTCCTTGCCCCTCCAGCAACAGCGCCTGGTTCCAGTGGTGGCGGTTCGGGATCTCCTGCTCGAAGAACCATCGTTGGATGGGCGTGAGCGGCACCTCCGCGCCCGGGGACACGTGGTCAACCGCCCGCGTGCCCGGCTCGCCGGCCACCGAGGCGAGCTCTGCAATGGTCTGATGTTGGAAGATCTGCCGCGGCGTGAGCCGCAGCCCGGCATCGCGAGCCCGCGCCACCACCTGAAGGCTCAGGATGGAATCCCCGCCCAGCTCGAAGAAGTTGTCATGGACCGTGATGTCCGACTTGCCGAGCACCCCGGACCAGATCTCGGCCAAGACCGCTTCCGCTCGGGTGCTCGGCAGCCGAGGGGCGCCCTCTCGTCTCGTGAGGATGGCGGGCGCAGGCAAGGCGGAGCGGTCCACTTTGCCGGCCGGGGTCTGCGGCAGCGCCGACAGGAACACGAAGGCGGCCGGCACCATGTAATCCGGCAAGCGGTCCTGGAGAAACCGTCGCAGCTCGTTCGCCGACCCCGCCGGCTCGCCGACGACGTACGCCACGAGGCGCCGCGCCCCCGACTCCTCGCGCAGGAGCACCACCGCGTCCCGCACGGCGGGATGGGCGCGCAACTGCGCCTCGATCTCCCCGAGCTCGATCCGGAGCCCGCGCAACTTGATCTGATGGTCGATCCGTCCGAGGAACTCGAGTTGTCCGTCCGCTCGCCGGCGCACGCGATCGCCCGTCCGGTACAGTCGTCCTCCGGGCGCCGCCCCGAAGGGATCGGGAACGAATGTCTCCGCCGTGAGATCCGGCCGGTTCAGATACCCCCGCGCGAGCCCGGCCCCGCCGATGTACAACTCGCCCGGCACACCGATCGGCACCGGTTGCATCGTCCCATTCAGGACATAGGCCTGCGCCTGCGCGACCGCTCGGCCGATGGGAACCGGGTCGGCAGCGGCGGCGCCCGTCAGGTCGGCGCAGGTGGCTACGATCGTCGTCTCCGTCGGCCCGTACGTATTCAGCAGGCGACACGCCCGCCCCACCGATCCGGCCCAGAGCGCAAGCCGATCCGCCCGCGCCTGCTCCCCGCCGATGATCGTGAGCCGGAGCGCCGGCGGAACCTGAACCTCGCCGGCCAGTCGCGCGGTGAGCTCGTGCCAATACATGGTGGGGAGATCCAGAACGGTGATGCCCCAGTGCGCGCACGCTCGAACGAACGCGGGCACCGACTCGAGCATCCCGTCCGTGCGGAGCACCAAGGCGGCGCCGGACGCCAAGCAGGGATAGATCTCCTCGGCACTCGCGTCGAAGGTGACCGACGCGAATTGCAGGACCCGGTCGGACGGCTCGAGCCCGAACGCCTCCCTGGCATATCTCACGTAGCTCGCCAGCGAGCCGTGCGTGATCAGAACCCCCTTCGGCCTCCCCGTGGACCCCGAGGTATAGAGCACATAGGCCAGATTCTCCGGCTGCACGCCGCTCGCGCCGGGCTCGCCCGGGTGGCGCGCGATCACGGACCAATCCCGATCCAGGCACAGGCATTCGATCCCGGCATCCGGCAGCTGCGCGAGGCATCGCTCCTGGGTCAGGACGAGCCGGACGCCGGCGTCGTTGAACACCGCCGCCGTCCGTGCCTTCGGATGCGTGGGATCAATCGGCACATAGGCGCCCCCGGCCTTGAGGATGCCGAGCAGTCCCACGATCATCTCGATCGAACGTTCCAGGCAGAGCCCCACGAGCACGTCCGGTCCGACTCCCCGCCGGCGCAACTCGCGAGCCAATCGGTTTGCACGAGCGTCCAGCTCCCGGTAGGTCAGCGCCCGGTCCTCGAGCGCCACGGCGATCGCCTCCGGCGTCCGGACAGCTTGAGCCTCGATCAACTCGTGCACGCACGGGTGAGTGCGGAGTGCCGAGTGCGGAGTGCCGAGTGCGGGGGAGGCGCCGCAGAGCGGAATGGGGAGTGCGGAGTGCGGAGTATCGAGCGCGGAGGACGCGATGAGGAATTGGGCGCGTTCCTCCTCCGTGAGCAACGGCAGGTCGTCGACCGGGACCTCCGGCCGGGCCGTCATGCCGTCGAGCACGAGAAGGAAATGGTTCGCCATTCGCCGGATCGTGCCTTCCTCGAAGAGGTCGGTACTGTATTCGAGGATGGCCTGATACTCAGAAGGGCCAGGCACGATCTCGAGCGACAGCTCGAACGGGGCGGCGCCCGGGTCGACGTCGAAGAGGTGAATCGAGAGGCCGGGGATCTCCAATGGCGGAACGCGGTGCTCGAGCGCGAACATGACCTGGACGAGGGGAGAATGACTGAGCGCCCGTGCCGGCTGCAGCGCTTCCACGAGCTGCTCGAACGGCAGGTCTTGATGGGCCTGGGCCTCGAGCACGGTCTCGCGGGCGCGCCCGAGGACCTCCAGGGTGGACGGATGCCCCTCCAAGCGAGCCCGGAGGACCAGGGTATTCACGAAGAACCCGATCAGCCCTTCCAGCTCCAGGCGAGGACGATTCGCGATCGGCGTTCCGATGCAGAAGTCCCGCTGCCCGCTGTACCGACCGAGCAGGATCTGGAAGCCGGCGAGCAACGCCATGAAGAGCGTGGCGCCCTGCTCGCGCGCCAGGCTCTCCAGCCGCTCCACGACGCCGGACGGTAAGGCAAACCGATAGCGTGCGCCACGGTACCGTTGCACAGCCGGCCGGGGTCGATCCGTCGGCAACTCCAGTCGATCCGGCGCGCCCGCCAGCCGGTCGCGCCAATACGCCAGCTCCCGGTCCCGCATCGGCCCCTGAAGCCACTGCCGTTGCCAGTGCGCAAAATCGGCATACTGGATCGGCAACGGCGGCAGCGACGACGGCCGACCGGCCGCCAGGGCGGGATAGATGGCCGCAAACTCTTGGGCCAGGATCGCCGCCGACCAGCCGTCGAAGATGATGTGATGGATGATGAGCAGCAGGACCTGATCGAGCCCGCCGAGTCGCACCAGGTGGACGCGCAGCAGAGGCCCCTTCGTCAGATCGAAGGGGCGCTGGGCCTCTTGCCTTGCCAGTCGCTCGACCGCCGCCTCGCGGTCTGCTTCCGGCGTGCCTCGGAGGTCCACGATCGACAGCGGCACGGAGGGGTCGGCCCCGATCACCTGCACCGGCTGCCCGTCGATGGTCGCACAGGTCGTCCTGAGCACCTCATGGCGCCGGATGATCTCCCTAAGGCTCTGTTCCATCGCCGCGACGTCGAGCGCCCCCACGATCCGCAGGGCGACGGGCATATGATAGGACGAGCTGTCGGGCTCGAGCTGCGCCAGAAACCACAGCCGTTGCTGCGCAAAGCTCATCGGGAAGACGTAGACGCCTTCACGAGCGGCGGATGTCTCCGTCGCGTCCTTCATCGGTCTGTTGCTCCACTGCCACGATGGGATTCGGCCATCGCCACCAGGATTCGGCGCGGCCCGCGAAAGGGCATGCGGCCGTGGGCAACCAACATGTTGTCCACCATCAGGAGATCGCCCTCTTGCCACGGGAAACGGACCGCGAGATCGTCGTAGACGCTCCGGATCTCGTCCAGCACGGACGACTCCAGGGGCGCGCCGTCCCCGTAGTACACGTTGCGCGGCAGGTCTTCCTCGCCGACGGCGGCGAGGAGCGCCTCGCGGACCTGGGGGTCCAGATTGGAGACATGGAACAGGTGCGCCTGATTGAACCAGACCCGTTCCCCCGTCCGGGGATGGACCGCGGCCGCCTGGCACACCTGCCGCGTACGCAGCTCGCCGTCCGGCTTCCACTCGAACTGAATCCCGGCTCCCCGGCAATAGGCCTCGACCGCCGCTCGATCGGTAGTGTTGAACACCTGCTGCCACGGGACGTCGAGCCCGTTGCCGTAGTTCCGCACGTACATGAGCTGCTTCTCGATGAACCGGTCCCTGATCTTCGTCGGGATACGATCGAAGACCCGCCGGCTGTCGGCGATCGGCGTCTCGCCTCCTTCGGGAGCCGCCTGCGCGCAGTGGAACCAGATCTTCATCGGCCACTCGGTCGTGTACGCCTGCTCGTTGTGGAGCGGGATGGTCTGGTGCGCGGGATATTCCGTCGAGGTGTAGATCCGGCCGGTCACTTGCGAGCGGGGCGTGGACCCGAACTCATAGTCGAGGAGAGTGGGCGTGAGGACCCTGACGAACCGTTCGAACGCGGAGACCGAGCGAACGGGAAAGCCGCGGAACAGGATCGCGCCATGCCGGTACAACCGCGCGTCGGCGAGCTCCTTGGCGGCATCCGCGAGCGAGTCCGGCGCGCGATCGTCGCCGGGAGGCACCCGGACCACGAGCGGCAGCGGGGATCCCGACCATGTCTCGGTCTGAAGAGCGGTCTGAAGAGTAGGTTCGAGACGACCCATGGCGCTTCTCCTTCGTCCAGCCTCACCGAACTCTGACGGACGATCCCTTCACTCCCTCACCCGAGGGCGTCCGACCTCCAACGCCGACACGTCAGCCGGTACGGACCGCCCTCAACCACCAAGGCGCCGAGGTACCCCGGGAACGGCCGCAAGAGCCGAGCCTCGAAGGCGCGGGCATCCGGCTGGCCGTCGACCCGCATCGAGACACGCGAGACGTCGGGCGAGACCGCGACCTCGATCCGATCGAGCGGTCCGCTGAGACCTCTGCCGATCGCCTTGAGATACGCCTCCTTGACCGTCCAGCAGGCGAAAAACCAGTCGCACCGGCGGGTCGGAGCCATCGCGTACAGCGAGTCCTTCTCGGACGGAGAAAAGAACTGCCCCACGACCTCGCCGTAGGGGAACTGGGGCCGGATGCGCTCCACATCGACCCCGACCTCGCGTCCCCGCGTGACCGCGTAGAGGATGAGTTCCTCGGAATGCGACGCATTGAAGCGCAGCGCCGGCTCTGCCGGCATCGTCCGGAGGGCCGGCTTGCCATACCTCCCGTACGAGAACGCCACACGGCCCGGCTCTCGCCCCACGTATCGCGAGAGAATGAGGCGGAGCAGCCCGCGGCTCAGGACGAATCGCGTCCGGGCCTGCGGGAAGGAGAACCGGTCCGCCCGTCTCCGTTCGTCCGCCGACAGGACCCCCTCGAACGAGTCGGTGAGCCCGCTCACGTCGTCCAGCGTGCTCCACCACACGTGCACATCGTCCACCCCGATCGTCATCGGAGCCGCCGGGGAGTCGATCGCCGCGCTCTCGTGCGATGGAGCCACCGTCACGCTCCCTGTAAGGCCAGAGAAACCCGTTCCAGCAGGAGCGCCTGCGCGGTGTGCAGGAAGAAATGGCCGCCGGGAAGCGTGTGCAGGTGAAAGGTGCTCCGCGTGTGCTCACGCCACGCCTCGACCTGCGGGAGCGGCACATCGCGGTCGTCCGAGCCGCCGAAGGCGGAGATGGGGCACTCCAGCGGCGACTCCGCGACGAGCTCATACGTCTCGCGCAAGGCAAAGTCGGCCCGGAGCACGGGCACGACCAACTCCATCAGCTCACGGTGCTGGAAGACTTCCGGCGGGGTCCCGTTGAACCGGCGCAGCCGATCGAGAAATTCCGGTTCCGGCAGACCGTGGATCGGCGGGCCGGTGTCGCGAACCTGCGGCGCGGGGCAGCCGGACACGAACAGATGCACCGGAAGCCGTCCATCCCGCCTTCTGAGTCGACGCGCGAGCTCGAAGCCGATCAAGGCTCCGACGCTGTGGCCGAACAGGGCAAACGGCCGGTCGAGGTGCGGGGCGAGGGCTTCGCTCAGGTCTCCGACGAGAGACACCAGAGACGAGCACGGGCGCTCCATCAGCCGTGTCTCCCGGCCCGGCAACTGGATGGCGCACACGTCCACGTCGTCCGGCAGGCCGGAGGGCCACCGGCGGAAGACGGAGGCACCCCCGCCTGCGTAGGGAATGCAGAACAGCCGCACCCGGGCGGCCGGCCCGCCGCCGCGCATCGTGACCACCCAGGAGCGACCGGCGTACGCGGTCGTCACGACGGCGCACCGCCCGCCGCCTCGTCCATCCGCCGTCGCAGACTCAGGGGCCGCATGTCCGTCCAGACCTCTTTGATATAGCTCAGGCACTCCGCCTTGGCGCCGGTCTTCCCCGCGTCCCGCCATCCCGGTGGGTTGTCCCGGTAGGCCGGCCAGATCGAATACTGCTCCTCGTGGTTGACCACCACTTTGTAGATCGTCGTGTCCTCCTGCTCCTCTCTGCTCATGCTGCCTCCTGCAAGGTTGCGCTGACTGGTTTGCGCCCTGGAACGAGCCGTAGCGTGTGAACGGCCGGTCCGGGCAAGAAAGGCAACGGCCGCCCTTCCACCCATGAGTCCTGTTGATCTCGATAGTGCCGGGACAGCGGATGACCCGACTGCCCTCCGGGCATGTGAAAGAGACCGTCCTGACCGCGGACGGGACTGACGACGAGACGCTCGCTGGCACTGAGCGTCCCGCTCGCCATCCGGATACAGAACCCGCAGCCGGGCAATTCGTCCGCGGGCATATCGAGCACCTGGCTCAGCCCCGGAAGCGCCTCGCCGAGAGGGTGCGCGATCCGCACGTGGTTCATCCGTCCCCACCTCAGGTCCGCGAGCGACCCGACGCCGTACTGGTCCTTCACTTGCCGCGCGCTCTCCTCGAGGACGGCCAGAATGAAGGGGGCCCATCCGTCGTAGTGATCGGGATCGGGCACCAGCGCCTGGACCTTCTCGGTCAGTAGGGTCTGCAGCGGGGCGTCGACCTCGCCGCCATAGAAGAAGCCCTCGTCCTGCGCGCGACACGACGACAAGTACGGAGTGAAGACGGACCCGGCCAGCGCCTTTCGGAACCGGACCAGCAAGCCGAATCCGACGCTGTCCGCATCCGCCCGGCCGTTCCAGGCGCGGAGCACGTCCCGGGCTTCCATCAGCAACGGGCGCCCTTGCACCGCCGAGTCCGTCAGCTCGGCCAACGCCAGCCGCTGATAAAACCGGTAGAAGTGACTGGTCGTGTCGAGTTGCAGATGCAACAGGTCGGCTTCGACCACCTTCGGCATGGCGCGCAACTGCTCGGTGATCCGATACGCGCGGTAGCCGTTGGCGAAATCATGGCCGATGACGTAGGGATAGTCGGGACCCAGCATGCGATGGTTTGCGTTCACGATGAAGCCAGACGGCGGATCGACGAGGCGCGGGAGCTCCTCCGGGGCAATGAAGCCGGCCCAGCCGACCCGGCCGTCCGCCCAGGAGCGGCTCGTCGCTCCGTCGAAGCCTCGGCGCACCGGGATCCTCCCGGTGTAGGTCCAGGCAATGCGGCCGCTCGCGTCGGCCAGCAGCACGTTGCTCCCCGGCGCTCCGGCCCGGTTCATGACGGCCAGCGCATCGTCCAGTGAGCGCGCACGGTCCATGTGAACGAGCCCGATGTCGACCGCCGTGGGCTCCAGCGCCGTCCAGCGCACCGCAACCGGACGCCCGAGGAGCGGCCGCGGCCTGACGGGTCCCCAGATCGTGCTCCGGACGGTCAGCGGCACATCCCGATCGTCCTTGACTTTGATCACCTCTTCTCTCGTTTCAAACCGTCTCCAGCCTTCCGGCGTCCGGTACTCATCCGGGTCCTCGGGGTTGAGGTCGAGCGCGACCAGGTCCAGGAAATCGCCCTCCATGTTGGTGAATCCCCAGGCCACCGCCCCGTTGGTTCCGGAGATCACCACCGGGACGCCGGGCAACACGATCCCGGCCATCTCGACCGCCTCGTAACGCAACTGCACGCGGTACCAGATGTTCGGGACGAGGAGGTCCAGGTGCATGTCGTTCGCCAGAATCGCCCGTCCATCGGCCGTCTTCGAGCCGTTCACGGCCCAACCGTTCGAACCGACTGCGGCCTCCGTGAAGCGGACCAGTCCCGCTTGCCGGGCCTGCCTCACGTCGATCGGCCTCCGTAAGGCGGCCAAGGCGTCGACAGGTACCGGGATGGTGGGGGCCCCGGACGCGTCGTCCTCGAGGAGCGCCCGGGTGTACGGATCCCGCTGCGCGACGAGAAACCTGTAGACCTCCGATGGGAGCACCGTTTGCATGATCGTCCGCATCCGCTCTTCTTCCTCGGTCCAGCTCAAGGCCTGGAACATGCTCAGCACCACCAAAAGGCTGTCCGCGGTCGTCCATGGCGACGGGCGGTACCGAAGCAGCAGAAATTCGAACGGCAGCGAATCCGCCTGCTGCAGGTAACTGTTCACCCCGTCCGCATAGGCCTCCAGCACCGCCCGTTGCTCATCGGGCAGATGCGCCACGATCGAGTCGACGACGGGCGAGAAGCCGAGCCGGCGCTGTTCGAGATCCGATGCCAGCGCCGGCGTCCCGATCACCTCGGCCAGTCTTCCGGCGCTCTTCCGGCGCAGGAAATCCATCTGGAAAAGTCGGTCGCGGGCCGTCACATAGCCCAAGGCCCGCATGGCGTCCAACCGCGAGCCGGCGACGATCGTCGGAACGCCGAAGCCATCGACCGTCACCGTGACCGGCGCCGTCAACCCGATGATCTCTCCTGTTCCGTCGAGCACCGGCAGGGACGCGCGGAGCGTGACGAGCAGGGCGGCTGCGCCGATCGCCAGCACCAGCAAGAGGCCCAGCACCGAATAGAGGAGTTTGTTCACCACGTGCCCGTGAAAGACCGTGACCGGGCGGTGGCTCACGCGGACGACACGTGTGCGCCACGCTCCGTCGTCCTGACGGCGTCGGCCAGGATCTCGGAGATGGTGTCGACCTCTTGGGCCGTGACGATCAAAGGCGGCAGGAACCGGAGCGTGCTGTTGCCTCGCCCACCCAGCTCCAGGATCAAGCCCTTGCGCAAGGCTTCGCTCTGAATCCGCGACGCCCGTATCGGGTCGGCCGGATAGCACCCGCGCGCATCCGGGCGGGCTTCCGGATCGACGATTTCCACACCCAGCATGAGGCCGCGCCCCCGCACATCGCCGAGACATTCGAAGCGCGCCTGGATCTCACACAGGCACGCCCGCAGTCGTTCCCCCACGACGCGCGCGTGCTCGTCGAGCCGATGCTCCCGGACGAACCGAATGGTGGCGATGCCGGCCGCCATGGCGAGTTGATTGCCGCGAAACGTCCCGGCATGCGCCCCTGGAGCCCATCGGTCCAGGCGTTCGTGGTAGACCACCACGCTGAGCGGCAGTCCTCCCCCGATCGCCTTCGACAGCACCAGCACGTCGGGAACGATCCCGGCGTGTTGACACGCGTACATCGCGCCGGTCCGTCCCAGTCCCGTCTGAATCTCGTCGACGATGAGCGGGATGCTCCGTTCACGCGTGAGACGCCGGATCTCCTGCAACCAGGCATCCGGCGCGGGAACGACCCCGCCCTCGCCCTGAATCACTTCCAGGATCATGCCGGCCGGCGGCAGGATGCCGCTGTTCGGATCGTCCAGCAGCCGCTCGATGTACGCGCTCGACAGACGGTGCCCGCGCTCACCGCCCTCGCCGAACGGACAGCGGTACCCGTAGGGATAGGGGAGGAAATGGACGTCGGCCATGAGGCCCGACACGGCCTCCTTGGGCCCGAGATATCCCGTGAGCGACAACGCCCCGTGCGTCATGCCGTGGTATCCGCCGTGAAACGACAACACGGTGCGCCGCGCGCAGGCGGTCTTGACCAGCTTCACGGCCGCCTCGACGGCATCGGCTCCCGAGGGGCCGCAAAACTGGATGCGTGCATGTGCCGCGAGCTCCGACGGCAAGCTCGCCAACAGCGCATCGGTGAACTCGTGCTTGACCGGGGTCGTCAGATCCAGGGTTTGCCACGGCAACCCATCGCTGAGGGCGCGCTGAACCGCCTCGACGGCGACAGGATGATTGTGACCCAGGGCCAGGGCTCCGGCCCCGGCGAGGCAGTCGATATAGGTCCGCCCTTCGGTGTCCTGCACATAGATTCCGTTCGCCCTCCGGATCGCGATCGGAATGCGCCGCGGATAGCTTCTCGCGTTCGATTCGCGCGCAGCCTGCTGCTCCAAGTAGTGCTTGGTCCCGGTGGGCACGGCGCTGCTCGCCAGCGGCTTCGGCTCTTCGAGATGGATGTTCATCGCGGCTCTCCTCTGGTCTCTCGTTCGCTCGTCCCCGCACTCGCGTCTCTGGTATAGACGTGATCGGCGGCCTCCCCCTCACACCCTTCGCAAGATTTCTCGGTCGCGCGACTGCATCGAGCAAGATCCGGACGGACGCCGCCCCGCGGTCCGCGGCTATGAGAGAACGGCGGCCTGGCGGGTGACCTCGGTGACCCGCCCCACATCCATCCGGATGCAGCGATCCGCCACGCCGAAGTATTGATCGTCATGGGTGATCACCAAGACGGTCTTGCCCTTCGCTTTCAGATCCGGCAGGAGCTGCGTATAGAAGACCTTTCGGAACAGGGGGTCCTGATCCGCCGCCCATTCGTCGAACACGTAGAAGGGGCGATCTTCCAGATAGGCGGTCAAGAGCGCCAAGCGCTTCCGTTGGCCCTGCGACAGCGCGAGCGTGGAGAGCACGCCGTCCCGCACCTGCACCTTATGGTGTAGTTGCAGCCGCACGAGATACTCGCGGGCTTGGGCGTCGAGCTGGGCCGCCGACAACCCCACGAGCCCCTCGAACAGGTAGAAGTCCGAGAACACCACCGAGAACAGCTGCCGGTACTGATCGCGGTTGGCGTCGGTGATCACCTGCCCGTCCAGGCGAATTTCGCCGCCTTCCGGCCGATACAGCCCGATGAGCAGCAACGCGAGCGTCGTCTTCCCGCTGCCGTTGCCCCCGATCAGGAAGGTCAGCTCGCCGGGGTGGAAGGTCAGGCTGATCGGCCCGAGCCTGAACGCGTGGTCCTCGGATTCGCGGTGGTAGCGATGGCTCAGCTCGACGAGCTCCAAGCGCGTCCATCCCGGCGCCGCTCGACCGACGAGGGGCCGGCCGTTCGTCTCGATCGCGCAGGCGTCTCGTGGCACCGTGTCGCACTCGGTGTCGTGCGACGCGAGCGACAGGCCGATCGCTTCCACCTTCTTCAGGGCGATCCCCGCGCGCGCCAGACCGGGGACCATGTCGACGATCCGCTCGAGCGGGGCCATCATATAGAGCAGGACGAGGAGATAGCCGGTCACCGTGTCGACGCTCGCGCTCGGCCATCTCAACGGGGCGAACAGCAGCAGCCCGATCACCGCATAAAACAGCAAGCCGCCCCAACTGGACGCCGCCGCGTATCGGCTCATCCCGTCGACGACATGTCGCCGATACGTCGTCACGGTCGGCTGGAGGATCTGAGACACGAAGGCGTCCCGTCGGCGTCGGTGCAGCTTGAGCTCCTTGATCCCTTCCGTCAGCGCGCGGAATCGTTGATAGAGGGCATCGTTCGTTTCGCGGGCCAGGCGAAGCGATTCGAGCGCCCTCCGCTGGTGCACCTGAAAGGAGCCGACACCCACGGCCATGACGCCGAGCACGACCCCCAGCAACGGCCAGGAGAGCCAGGCCAGATAGAGCAGGCAGCCGATGACCGTCGCGACGTTGATGCAGAGCATCGGAAGCTCGACGAACGCCTGCGCGATCGACGAGACGTCCTCGGTGAGGGTCGCGAGCAGTCGAGGGGAGCCGAGCTCTTGCAGATGGCGCAGCGGCGCATTCACGATCTGGCGGCTGAGCTGCATCCGCAGCTCGGCGATGGCCGCTTGCCCAAGGCGGGTCAGCAGCACTTCCGAGACCACCCTGCTCACGGGAACGAGAAGGCAGAGACCGGCGAACCCCCAGACGAGCGTCGCCAGCGCCCCGTCCGTTGCGCTCAGGCCCGTGTGCACGAGGGCGATCAGGCCCGCTCCGCTGAGCCCGCTGATCAAGCCCGCGAGGCCGGCGAGCAGCAGGAGCCGCCACGATCGACGCAGGAGAAAGACGATCAGGTGCACCCGCTACCTCGACGGCGCATGCGGGAGCCGAGACGCCTCCCTGGGAAGCGGGACGAGATCGGGCGCCGGGCCGTCGGCGCGGCGATCGTCCCGCTCCCGGATCATGGCGGCAAGGCCCGCCACGGTCGGTTTCTCGAAGAATTGACGCAAGGACAGCTCCGTCCCACACGCGTCGCGCACCCGATTCAAAATCTGGAGCGCAACCAGCGACTCCCCGCCCAGCTCGAAGAAGTCGTCGTGAGCGCCCACCTGCTCGAGACCCAGCACCCGCTCCCAGATCGCCGCCACCGCCTGCTCCACGGCATCCCGTGGGGCCACGTAGGCGGTCGTCAGGTGCGGGCGTGGATGCTGCGCGGCGGAGGCCCCGTCGCCCGGTTTCGACAGCGCGGACACATACGCTTCCGGCGCGGCGTCCTTGGTCGGGAACTCCTGCACCGAGGCCAGGATCTGCGGCAGGGATGCCGCGTGATCGAGCACGCGGCGGAAGACCTCTTGCCCTTCTTCGGGCGTCATCCCGAGGAGGAGGCGATCGGGCACTCCCAGCGCCTTCAAGCGAGCTTCGGCCTCCACGGCCATTCCGACCCGGCTCCATCGATCCCAGTTGATGGACACGGCGCGCCGTCCCCGCCTCGCGAGCTGATGGGCGAATGCGTCGAGGAATGCATTGGCCGCGCAGTACCCCACCTGGCCGAACCCCCCGGTGAGCGCGTTCAACGACGAGCAGAACACGAGGAAGTCCAGGCGGGCGTCCTGAAAGAGCGCGTCGAGGACCAGCGCCCCCATGGCCTTCGGAGCGAATTCCGCTTCGACCGCCTCGATGGTCTTGAGCTCGATCATCCCGCCCCCGGGAACCCCGGCCGCATGGATCACCCCGTGAATCTCACCGAACCGCTCGTAGCCCCGCTCGACGGCCGCGTGCATCTGGTCACGCCTGGCGGCATCAGCCCGGACCACCAAGACTTCCGCCCCCAGGCGTTCGAGCGCGTGCACCTTCTCACGCCGGTCGTCGGTCAGCTCCCCGCGGCCGGTGAGGATCAGCCGGGCGCCGACGGTGCGCGCCAGGTGATCCGCGAGCAGGAAGCCGACGCCCCCCAAGCCTCCGGTCACCAGATAGACTCCGCGGTCCCGCAACAGGCTCCGACCCGCAGGCGGCTCGAGCCGGACCGGCTCAAAGCGCTGAATCCAGCGATGACGCCCTCGGTACGCCACCACGGGCTCGTCCTTGGAAGACGTCTGTGCTTCGGCAATGAGGGGATCCAACAGCTCCTCCGAGAGCCACACCACCGGGCCGCTCAGCTCGATGTCCACGTTCCGGCACGTGAGATTCGGATACTCCTGCGGAATGACGCGGCAGGCCCCGTGCACCGTCGCCTTTTCCGCTGAGACGGCCTCCTCCCCGGTGACTTCCTCGACCCCGGTCGACACGGAGACGATCGACAGAGACTCCCCGCGCCTGCCGGCCGCCTGGGCCACGCATAGGAGGCTGTTGAACCCTCTTTCCTGCGCGCGCAGGAACGCCTCCAACGCGTCGTGCGCGTGATCCGTCTTGGTCGCCCCGGTCACGTTCCAGCAATGGAAGACGACCGCCGGCGGCCGGTTCCGCTGATGGAGCTCCTCGAACAGGGCCTCGTAGTCCTGACGCTCCTGGGGCCGAATTGAGTAGACGCCGTCGGCCATACGCGCAAAACGCTCTCCCGGCATGACCGTGGTCACGATCTGGTCGAACTGCTCCAGCCGCTTGACGAGCTGCGACGAGAGACCGGAGCCGTCGGCGAAGACGAGCCAAGCGGAGCAGGACGCCCGCATCCGGGCGGCGTCGATGGACGGCGTTCTGGCGCGCGTCCAGGACGGCAGATAAAACCAGTCGGCGATCTCCGGCTTTTTCAGCGGGGCGGCCGCCTCCATCTTGTCCACTGGCTTGTCCGCTCGGGCCCGCTCCCGAGAGCCGACCCAGTAGGATTGGCGTTCGAACGGGTACGTCGGGAGCGGCACCCGGCGGCGCCGTTCGCCTGCATGGAGTCCCCTCCAGTCGACCGAGGCGCCATGCAGCCAGAGCCGCCCAAGGGTCGTCAGCAGGAATGCCGACTGTGCGCCCCGCTCATCCTGGTCCCGGCGTCGCGGCAAGGAGCAGAAGATCGGCGCGTCCGACTCGGCCGTCTGCCGGGCGAGCGCCGCCAGGGTCTGCCCCGGTCCTATTTCCAGCAGGAGGTGGTCGGCGCGCCGGCGAATGGCAGCGAGACCGTCCGAGAATCGGACGGTGCGGCGGAGATGTGCGGCCCAGTACTGGGGATTCGTCGCCTCGGCCTCGGTGATCCACGTGCCGCTTACGTTCGAGACATAGGGGATCCGAGGCGCATGCAGCGCGATGCGGGCCACACAGTCTCCGAAGGACCCGATGATCGGATCCATCATGCTGGAATGGAACGCATGAGAGGTGCGCAAGCGGCGGCACTCGATCCGCCGGGCGGCGAGCGTGTGCTCCAGTCGCTCGACCGCCTCGAGCGGACCCGAGACGACGCACTGAGCCGGGGCGTTGACCGCGGCCAGGGAGAGCGCCTCGGTGAGAGAGGACGCGATGTCCGACTCGGACGCGGTCACGGCGAGCATCGCGCCGCTGGGCACCTGTTGCATCAGCCTGCCCCGCGCGGCGACCAGGGCGAGCGCGTCCTCCAGGGAAAAGACGCCGGCCAGACACGCGGCCACGTATTCGCCGATGCTGTGCCCGATCATCGCCTGAGGCCGCACCCCCCAGGCCATCCAGAGCTTCGCCAACGCGTACTCGATCGTGAACAGCGCCGGCTGCGTCAGCGCCGTTTGCGTGAGCCGCGCGTGCGCCGCTTCCAGATCCTTCGGCGCGGGGTAGAGCATCTCGCGAAGATCGAGCCCGACGTGAGAGCGCAGCCGCTCCGCGCAGCGGTCCACCTCGTCACGGAAGTGAGGCTCCGTCTCGTAGAGCTCGCGGCCCATGTTCGGGAACTGGCTGCCCTGGCCGGAGAACAGAAACGCAACCGGTCGTTCGCCCACGGCCCCGCTGCCCGTCGCCACCCGGTCGGGCGCTCGCCGCTCCAGCGCCTGCACCGCGTCTCGAACATCGCCGCATGCCACCACGCGGCGATGCCCGAACGCCTTGCGGCCGAGCTGGAGCGTAGAGGCCACGTCCGCCAGCTCCGCTTCCGGGCGCCGTTTCAGATGGCTCACGAGATTGTCCGTGGCGACCTCCAAGGCGGAGCTCGTCTTGGCGGAGAGCACCAACAGGTGCCAGGGCCGGGCGGACGGCTGCGTCTCGACCGGGGGGGCTTCCTCGAGGACGACGTGCGCATTGGTCCCTCCGAGACCGAACGAGCTCACGCCGGCCCGGCGCGGGGTGCCCGCCGTCTCCCACTCCGACAGCGTCGTGTTCACGTAAAACGGGCTGTTCTCGAAATCGATCTGCGGGTTGGCTCGGGTGAAGTGCAGGCTGGGCGGAATCCGCCGATGGTACAGCGCGAGCACGGTCTTCATCAGACCGGCGATCCCGGCCGCCGCATCGAGATGACCGATGTTGGTCTTCACCGAGCCGATGGCGCAGTACCGGGTCGCTTGGGTCCCGGCCCGGAAGGCCTGCGTCAGCGCGGCGATCTCGATCGGATCGCCGAGCGGCGTCCCGGTGCCGTGCGCCTCGACGTAGGTGACCGAACGCGGATCGACGTCGGCCGCCGCCTGCGCCGCGCTGATCACCTTGGCTTGGCCTTCGATACGGGGAGCCGTGAACCCGACTTTCACGGCTCCATCATTGTTGATCGCGGAGCCTTTGATGACGGCGAGCACGTGGTCGCCGTCCGCCAGCGCGTCTTCCAGCCGCTTGAGGACCACGATCCCCAGGCCGCTGCCGCCCACCGTGCCTTGGGCTTTGACATCGAACGCGCGGCAGTGGCCGTCCGGAGACGCGATCGCCCCTTCTTGATACAGATACCCCACCTTCTGCGGCACGTTGACGGAGACGCCGCCGGCCAGCGCCATGTCGCATTCGCCGCTCAGCAACCCCTGACAGGCAAGGTGCACCGCCACGAGCGAGCTGGAGCACGCCGTTTGAACGACCAAGCTGGGCCCTTCCAGATTCAGCTTGTAGGAGACGCGGGAGGAGAGGAAATCCAGATCAGTCCCGAGCACGGCCGACATATCGGCCGCCGATTGCAGCAGGCCGCCCTGCGCCAAGAGATTGCCATATCCGCTGATGCTCGCCCCGCCGTACACTCCGATCAGCCCCCTGTACCTATCCGGATCGCACCCGGCACGCTCCAGCGCCTCCCAGGCGCACTCCAGGAACAGACGCTGCTGCGGATCCATGATTTCAGCCTCTTTTGGAGTGAACCCGAAAAAGGCCGCATCGAAGAGATCGACGTCATCCACCATGGCTCTCGCCCTGACGTAGTTCGGGTCACCCAGAAGCGCCGGCTCGACGCCGGAGGCCAGCAGGTCCTCGTCCGTCAACATCGAAACGGACTCGACCCCGTCGCACAGGTTCCGCCAAAATGCGTCGACATCGTTCGCCCCGGGAAAACGTCCGGCCATCCCGGTGATGGCGATCTCCAGACCGCTCATCCGGCTGTCACCGTTGTGCTGCTTCATGCTCCCTCGCCTCGTGCTGCGATGCCGCCTGCCGGCGTTCGTTGAGTAGCCGCAGCCGGCGTTGCCCCACCTTACGGCGGTCCGTCTGTACGTCCGGTGAACCCGCTTGGTCCACCTCCGGATGGCCGCGAGCAAGGTGTCGTGCGAGCGTCTCGACGGTGGGATAGCGAAAGAGGTCCATCATCGAGAGCTCGCAACGAAGAGCCTCCCGGAGTGCGCTCCACACCTTCGACAGGAGCAAGGAGTGCCCGCCCAGGTCGAAGAAATTCTCGTGCACGCCGATTCGTTCCAGGCCCAGCACATCGGCCCAGACGTCCGCGACGACCTCCTCGGCCCGCGTGCGCGGCGCCACATAGCCCGCGGTTGGCTGGGCGGCCGCCTCAGGCGCCGGCAGTGCCCGGCGATCCACCTTGCCGTTCGGAGTCAGGGGCAGCGCGGGCAACACCATGAAGACCGACGGGACCATGTAGTCCGGCAGACGTGCGCAGAGAAGCCGCCGGAGCTCCTCGGGCAGCGGCTCCCGCCGCCCGCTCGGAACGAGATACGCCGCCAGTCGCTTCTCGCCCGGTCGGTCCTCTCGCGCCGACACCACCGCCTCCCGCACGTCCGGATGCTCCCGCAGCAGCGCCTCGATCTCACCCAGCTCGATGCGGAACCCGCGCACCTTGACCTGATGGTCCAGGCGTCCCAGCAGCTCGATCACGCCGTCCGGGTGCGAGCGGGCGCGATCGCCCGTCCTGTACAGACGCGCGCCCGGAGTCCGGCCAAAAGGGTTCGGCGCGAACTTCTCGGCGGTCAGGTCCGGTCGGTTCCAATACCCCCGGGCCAGGCCCGCCCCGGCGATGCACAGCTCACCGGGGACCCGGGTCGGCACCGGCTGACCGAACTCATCCACGATGTAGAGTTGTGTGTTGGCGATCGGAAATCCGATCGGGAGGGGCTGATCATCGGGCGGTCCTTCTTGTGACGCAGGCTCGCAATACGCACTGTCGATCGTCGCCTCGGTCACGCCGTACGAATTGACGATCCGGGTGCCCGCCCCGCACACCCCTCGGAGCGCCTGATAGTCTCTGCGCGCCCAGGCATCGGACCCGACGACGAGCACCCGCAAGGAATCGAGCCGCTGGGTGGTCGTTTCCAGGTGCTGCGCGAGCGGCTTGACCACGGCTGGCACGAACTCGGCATGGGTGACCCCCTCCCGCCGGATCACCGCGGCCAACTGCTCCGGCAAGAAGAGGAGCTCGGACGGGCACAAGACGAGTCGTCCCCCCGAGCACAGCGCTCGTATCCAGTCGCCGGTGAAGACGTCAAAGGCGAAGTTCGCCATCTGCAGATGGCGGGTTCCGCCCTCTCCCAACTCGTAGGCCCGCTCCCAGGCGAGGAAGGCGTTCACCAAAGCAGCGTGCGTCACCATCACTCCCTTGGGACGGCCGGTCGATCCCGAGGTATAGATGATGTAGGCCAGGTGATCGGGGACGATCGTAGGCTCCGCGGCCTCGACCGGTGACGAGGCGATCTTGGGCCAGTCGCGGTCGAGGCAGATCAGCGGCACCGGAGCGCGCGGGAGATCCTCGATGAGACGGGACTGCGTCAGCAGCACGGAGACCTTGGCGTCCGCCAGCATGTAGGCCTGCCGATCCTTGGGATAGCCCGGATCGAGCGGCACATACGTCCCCCCCGCCTTGAGCACACCGAGGACGGCCACCATCATGTCGAGCGAGCGCTCCAAGCAGAGCCCGACCGGGACGTCCGGTCCCACGCCCTGCCTGCGGAGGCAACGCGCAAGTTGACCCGCCCGTTCGTTCAGCTCTCGATAGGTCAGCGCCTGTTCCTTCCAGACGACCGCCACCGCCTCCGGGATCCGCTGCGCCTGCGCCTCGAACAGGTGATGAATGCAGGCTCCAGTCCTGTGCGCCGGCTGCTCAGTGCCGAGTGCTGGGAAGACGACCGAGGTCTGATTCCAATCAACGAGGAGCCGCCGCTCGGCCTCGGTGAGCATGGGGAGCTCACTGAGACGCGCCGCCGGGGACGCCGTGATTCCTTGCAGCAGCGCAAGAACATGCCCCGCCATCCTTCGGACCGTGTCCTCGTCGAACAGGTCGGCGTTGTACTCCAACGTGCAGGCCAGCGCTTCCGCCTCTGGCGTCACATCCAGGGAGAGATCGAATTTGGCTGTCCCCGGATCCAGATTCAGCAGCCTGGCCTCCAGCCCCTGGAGCTCCAGGTGCGCGGGCGCCTGCAACGTGAGCATCACCTGAAACAGCGGACTGTGGCTGACCTCGCGCACGGGCTCCAGCGCCTCCACGAGCTGCTCGAACGGCAGGTCCTGATGCGCCTGCGCCCCCAGCACCCCCTCGCGCACCCGCGCCAGGAGCTCGGTCACCCGAGGATTGCCGGAGAGATCGGTCCGCAGCACCAGCGTGTTGACGAAGCAGCCGATCAGCCCTTCCAGCTCGACGCGCGTCCGATTCGCGATCGGCGTGCCGACGCACAGATCCGTCTGACCCGTGTATCGGGACAGGAGCACCGAGAACGCCGCCAGCAAGGTCATGAACAGCGTGACGCCCTGTTCCCGGCTCAGCTCGGCGACCCGCTCGGCGAGCGCGCCCGGTAGGACGAAGGCGTACTGAGCGCCGCGGGAGGTTTGGACGGCCGGCCTCGGCCGGTCGGTCGGCAATTCCAGCACGGGCGGGGCGCCCGCCAGCCGCCGGCGCCAGTAGGCAAGCTGTACCTCTCGAACGGAACCCCCAAGCCATTCCCGCTGCCACCGGGCGTAATCCGCGTACTGGATCGAAAGCGAAGGAAGCGCCGGCGGCCGGCCCTCCCCTGAAGCGGCATAGAGCGCGGCCAACTCCTTGGCCAGAACATTCATCGACCAGCCGTCGGCGACGATGTGGTGCAGCGTGAGCAGCAGCACATGCTCGCGTTCGCCGAGGCGCAGCAGGCCGGCGCGCAGCAACGGCCCGTTCATCAGATCAAAAGGGCGCCGCGCTTCTTCCTTCGCCAGCCGTTGCACGGCCGCCTCCCGCTCCGCCTCGGGCAGATGGCCGAGATCGACGATCGACAGATGGACCGGCTGCGCGGGTGCGATCACCTGCGCCGGCTGCCCATCGAGCAGGGGGAAGGTCGCACGTAAGACCTCATGCCGACGAACGATCTCCGTGAAGGCATGCTCGAGCGCCGCCCGATCGAGTGCTCCGGTCAATCGCACGGCGGCCGGAACGTTGTACGAAGCGCCGGCGGGCTCGAGCTGGGCCAGGAACCACAGTCGCTGCTGCGCGAAGGAGAGCGGAAGAGGGACCTCCGGCGCGGCCGGCGTCGTCGTCGGAGCGGGCTGGAAGGGTCCGGCCGCGCGGCTCGGCTCATCGTGGTCCGCCAGATAGTCAGCCAGCTCGGCGACCGTCGGCGACTCGAACAGACGTTCGACCGGCAGCTCGACGTGAAAGGCTTGACGCACCCGTGCGGCCACTTGAGTCGCACGCAGCGAATCGCCGCCCAGCGCAAGGAAATGCTCGTGTCGCCCTACCCGCTCCCGCCCGAGCACATCCGCCCAGATGTCCGCCAGTCTTTGCTCCACGGCGGTCGCCGGACCGACGAACGCCGCCTGTGCGCTCGGCTGCTCGGCGACGGACTGCCCGATGACTTCGAGCGTTCCCTCCAGGAACCTGGCCCGGACCAGGTGGCGCTGCACCTTCCCGCTGGACGTCTTCGGGAGGCTTCCCGGCTGGATCAGCACGATGGTGTCGACCTGCACATCGTGCTGCTCGGCCACGGCCTGCCGGATGGCCGCCGCCGCCTCATCGAGCGCCACCTGCACGCGAGGCTCGACCTCCTGCACGACCACGAGCCGTTCCTGGTCATCGGCCTCGACGGAGAACGCCGCTCCGCACCCGGGGCGGAGCGCGGCGTGGCTTCGCTCCACCGTCGCCTCGAGGTCCTGCGGATAGTGGTTGCGGCCTCTGATGATGATCAGATCCTTGAGACGACCGGTCACGAAGAGGGCGCCGTCCTTGAAGGCGCCCAGGTCTCCGGTCCTGAGGAACGGGCCGTCATCGGTCGAGGCGAGCCGGGCGCCGAACGTCTGCGCCGTCTCTTCCGGTCGATTCCAGTACCCGAGGGCCACGCTCGGCCCCTTCACCCAGATCTCGCCGACCTGGGTGCTCGGCACCGGCTCCTGCGTCACGGGGTCGACGATCACCGCCTGCTGCTCCGCCCAAGGGCGCCCACATCCCACCAACGTGCGCCCTTGCCCGGCGTCCGGCTCTTCTTCGAGCACTTGATGCTGCTCGAGCGCCGACCGCCGCACCGTCTCGATCCTCGGCGGCGTGCCGGGTGCGCCGCCGGCGACGAACAGCGTCGCCTCGGCCAAGCCGTAACACGGGTAGAACGCGGCGCGGCGAAACCCGCACGGCCCGAACGTCTCGCTGAACCGCTCCAGCGTGGCGGCGCGGACCGGCTCCGCCCCGTTGAACGCGACCGCCCAGCTCGCCAGATCGAGCGCCAGCCGTCGCTCGGGGGGGATCTCCCGTACGCACAGCTCGTAGGCGAAATTCGGCCCGCCGCTCGTCGTGGCGCGGTAGCGGGAGATCGCGTCCAGCCACCGCAAAGGTTTCTGGAGAAAATGGTGGGGCGCCATCATGATGCAGGGGACGCCGAGGTAAACGGGCTGAAGCAGGTTCCCGATCAGCCCCATGTCATGGTAGAGCGGCAGCCAGCCGACGACGACCGTCTCTTCCGTATGGCCGAACGCCAGCTCGATCTGGCGCTGGTTGTGGAGCAGGTTGCCGTGGCTCACCATGACGCCTTTCGGCACGCCGGTCGACCCCGAGGTGTACTGAAGAAAGGCCAGCGAGCCTCCACCGAGCGGAGGCTTCACCCACCGATCGGCCGCCTCGTCGAGCACGCCGTCCGTGACGAGCTGGCGGGGTGGTTGGATCCGCCGGAACTCCTCGTCCTGCCGCGACAAGCGCTCAAGCCCGGCCTGAATCTGGCTCGTCATCAGGGCGACGGTCGGACGCGCGTCGGCTAAGACGGCTTTCAATCGCGGCAAGGTCCGCCGTCGCTGCGGCGGATAGGCTGGAACGGGGAGAACACCGGCGTACAGGCATCCAAAGAAGGCGGCGACGTACTCGAGGCCCGGCGGATAGAGCAAGACGGCGCGATCGCCCGCCGTTCCGATCGCTTGCAACCGCGCGGCGATCTCGCGTGCTTGCCGATCCAGCTCGCCATAGCTCAGATGGCGGGCATCGTGCTCGCCGTCGGCGAGGAACGTAAAGGCGCGCCGATCGGGCGTCCGAGCCGCACGCGCGTGAAGAAGGTCGACGAATGTGTCGGGAGGAGTGGGCATACCAGTGACTCGGCCACGACCGTGAGGCGAGCCCGAGCAATCAGGAATTCATGTCCTGTTGACGTGCCAGCCCGGACCGCCCTCATCCGGTGACCGGAATAAATTTTCGTCGCTCTTGCGTCAGCGGGGGTGTGATCTCGGGAGGCCGGTAGCGGGTCGCCTGGAGCGGTTCGCGAAGAGGACTCGTTGCTTCAGGATGCTGGGGCTCGAGGCAGTCCGGCAGTGTTTCGCTCCGTCGCTGCGTAGTTGACATCGACGTTTCAGGCTGCTAATCGACACGGGCAAGATGGAGGGCTGACGCATCATGGACCACGGGCTGCCTGTGAACACTTCTTCGCACTCTCAGGAACGCGGATCAGGAACGGGAGACACCGCTCAGGCGGAGGTGTCACGTGAAATCGGGGAGGCGCTCCGGCGCAAGGCCGACGGCAAGACCGACGTGCCTCCCATCGGCCTCCTGGTGCAGGGCGGCGGGATGCGGGGTGTGTACTCCCTGGCCGCCCTCGCCGCCTTGGAGGAAATGGGGCTCACCCGTTGCTTCGACCACGTGGCGGGCTCTTCGGCCGGCGCGCTCAATGGCGCGCATTTCATCACCGGGCAAGCCCGCTATGGCGTCGAGACCTACATCGAGCATTTGAGCAACCGGAAGTTCATCGATCTGTTGCGGGTGAGACGGCAGTTGGACATCGACTACCTGATCGACTACGTCGTGCGCCACGTGCGGCCCTTCGATCTGCCGGCTTTGGTCCAGGCCTCCACGGTGCTGCACATCGCGTTGGCCGACGCCGAGGACGCGTCCAGCCATTACGTCACGAACCGATCCCGCGACGTTGATCTGTGGGAAGCCTTTCGCGCGACGGCGGCGATGCCCATCCTCTACAACAAGTTCGTAAAGGTCGGCGACCGGTTGTACCTCGACGGCAGCATCAGTGACCGCCTCCCGCTCGAACGACTCGTGGAGTGCGGATGCCGCTACATCGTCGCCGTACTGACGAAGCCCCTGTCGTTTCGAAGCAAGCCGATCGGCCGACCGTTCCGCGCGCTCGCATGGTGGGCCACCAGCCACTACAACTCGGCGCTCAAGCGCGCGCTGTTCGACGAGAACACGCGCTTCAACGACACCATGGCGGCGCTCGGCAGGCGTCACTACACGGGTGCGGACGGAGAATCGGTGAAGATCGTCGTCATTGCCCCGGCAAGCCAGAATGGCTTGGTGAGGTGCGTGACGAGGGATACCCGCCGGCTCCGGCGCTGCGCGCTCCAAGCCCGAGCCGACGCCTGGCGGGCGCTCGGCCAGACTCCACCTTCGACGGTTCATCCCTTCAGACCGGATACCGCCTAGAGGGCACGTTCAGCTTTCCATCACCGGGCTCACCGGTTCCGGCAGGTTCCGCTCGTCATCAGCCACACGGGCAGCCTGATGTGTCACTCGCTCTCGGGACAGCAGGAGGTACACGGCCGGGACGAGGAACAGGGTGAGCAGCGTCGAGAAGAGCAGGCCGCCGATGACGACGATGCCGAGCTGCTGGCGGCTGACGGCGCCCGCGCCGGTCGCCAACGCGAGCGGCACGGCCCCCAGGACCGTGGCGAGGCTGGTCATGAGGACCGGCCGTAACCGCAGTGTGGCGGCATCGAGGATCGCGGTCGTCGGATCGCTTCCGCGTTGACGAAGCTGGTTGGCGAACTCGACGATCAAGATCGCGTTCTTGGCGACCAGCCCGATCAGCATTACCAGCCCGATCTGGGTATAGATGTTCAGCGTGCCGCCGAGCAGCTTCAGCGCGAGCAGGGCCCCCGTGACGGCCGGCGGGACGGACAGCAGGATCGTCAAGGGGTGCACGAAGCTCTCGAACTGCGCGGCGAGCACGAGGTAGATCACCACGAGCGCAAGCACGAACACGAACACGAGGCCGCCGGTCGCTTCTTTGAACTCCTTCGTTTCGCCCGCATAGCTGATGCGGGTGCCAGGCGGCACGATCTCTCGTGCCGTCGCCTCGAGCCCTTCCAGCGCCTGGCCCAGCGTATACCCCGGCGCCACGCTGGCGCTGATCGTGACCGCGCGCATCTTATCGTAGTGGTTCAACGACTTGGGTGCCACGGTCTCGCGGATGGTCACCAGGTTGCTGAGCGGAACCGGCTGGCCGTCGCGGCCGCGGACGTACAGCGCCTGGATATCGGACGGTTTGACGCGGTCGCGGTCCCGTACCTTTACGATGACGGGATACGCCCGGCCGTCCCGGATGAATCGCGTGACGGGACGCCCTCCGAGCAGGGTTTCGAGCGTTCGTCCCAGGCCGGCCAGGGACACGCCCAGGTCCGCGGCCTTGTTTCGTTGCACCTTCACTTCCAGCTCGGGCTTGTTCAGGTCCAGATCGGTATCCAAGTTGGTCAGGCTCTCGAGGCCCTTCGCCTTCCCGATGATCAGCCCGACCTGCCGTTCCAGCTCTTCATACGAGTTCCCGCCGATGACCAACTGGAGCGAGGTCTTACTGCTCGACGCACTGAACGGCGAGGGCATATTGGGGAAGGCCTGCACGCCGGTCATCTCCTCCATGTCGCGCGTCAGGCGTGCGACGATCTCCTGGGTGGTCCGACTCCGTTCGTCCCAATCGACCAGGGAGGCCCAGCTCGCCGCAAGGTTCACGACGGTCGGGCGATCCCCGCGACCGACGACGGTGTAGATCGATCGGATCTCCGGTATCCGGGCGTAGAGCGCCTCGAGCTGCCGGGCATATTCGTCCGTGTAGCGGATGGTGGACCCTTCCGGCGCGGTCATCATCCCGATGAACCATCCCAAATCTTCGACCGGCACGAGCTCGGATGGAAGACGCGTCCCCAACCACACGCTGACGACCAGTGACGCCCCTCCGACGAACAGAACGAGGGAACGGGCACGAAACGATTGGTGCAGCACGCGCCGATACCCGGCGGCAAGCCGGGCGAAGCCCGACTCGAGCTTGGCTGAGAGCAGACCGGGACGGGTGCGCCGAAGCATCCGGGCGCACATCATCGGCGTGAGCGTCAAGGCGACGAACCCCGAGATCAGGACCGAGCCGGCGACGGCGAGCGCCAGCTCCCCAAACAGCCGGCCGACGGTCCCGGTGAGAAACGCGATGGGAATGAAGACCGCCACGAGCGCGAGAGTCGTCGCGATGACGGCAAATCCGATCTCCCGGCTGCCCACCAGCGCCGCTTGCTCCGGCGGCTGCCCGCCCTCGATGCGCCGGTGAATGTTCTCGAGCACGACGATGGCGTCATCGACGACGAGGCCGATGGCCAGCACGAGCCCCAGCAACGTCAGGAGGTTGATCGAAAATCCCCAGAGATACAGCAACGTGAACGTGCTCACGATCGATGCGGGGATGGCCACCGCGGGAATGACCGTGGTCCGCGCGCCACCAAGGAAGAGAAAGATGACGAGGACGACGAGGCCCAGGGCGATCGCCATGGCGACATACACCTCGCGAATGGATCGCTCGATGGAGAGGGAGCTGTCGAAGGCGACGTCCAGCGTCATGCCGGGCGGCAAGGAGGGCTGAATCCGGGAGATCTCCTGCTTGGCCGCTCGCGCCACGGCCAGCGCATTGGCCCGGGATTGCTTCATGACGCCGAGGCCCAATGCCGGCTTTCCATTGACACGAACCAGCTTGCGGTCGTCTTCGGCTCCGAGCGCCGCTCCCCCGACTTGATTGAGACGAACCGGATAGCCGTCCCGGTATGCCACGATGAGTTGGTTGAACTGCTCGGGCGTCTCCAGCCCCCCCTCGGTGCTCACCGTGAACTCCCGCCGCTCGCTCTCGATCCGGCCCGACGGGATCGCCACGTTCTGCGCGCGGAGCGCGTCCTCGACGTCTTGCACGGTCAGCCGGCGCGAGGCGAGCAGGTCCGGGTCCAGCCAAATCCGCATCGCATAGCGCCGCTGACCGTCGACATAGATGTGTGAGATGCCCGGGAGCACCGCCAGGCGGGTTCGAATCTGGCGATCCGCGAAGTCGGTCAGCTCCAACTCCGTATGCCGGTCGCTGAACAAGGCCAGCCAGAGGACTTCGTCGTCACCGGCGTCCGATTTCGCCACCATCGGCTCTTCGATCTCGAACGGAAGCTGGCGCCGCACGAGCGCGGTGCGGTCGCGGACGTCGTTCGTGGCGGCGTCGAGATCGTGCCCCAGCTCGAACTCCAAGGTGATCTGCGACACTTCCTCCCGGCTGATGGACGTGATCGCCCTCAGTCCCGCGATTCCGCTGACGGAGTCCTCCAGGATCGTCGTGACCTCGGTCTCGACCAACCGAGCGCTCGCGCCCGGGTAGACGGTCCGGATGGAGACGACGGGACGCTCGATGTCGGGATATTCGCGAACCGACAGGCGGGTGAAGGCGAGGAGCCCGAAAAGGACCAGCCCCAGCGTCATGACGGTCGCGAGAACAGGACGGCGGATGGAAATTTCGGAGAGCCTCATGGGAGACGTGAATCGTTATTCGTTGTTCGTTATTCGTGAAACGTCGGAGGCAAAGAGAATCGTTACTTGTGATTCGTTACTCGTTAATCGTCGGAAGCAACGAGCATGTTCATCTCTGACGAAGAACGAACAACGATTAACGATTCACGATTCTCACCCGCATCCCCTCCTGGAGCTTGTGCTGTCCGGTTCGCACCACGACGTCTCCCGCCTGCAACCCGTCGAGGACCTGCACCAAGCCCCGCTCGCGGGCCCCGAGCTCGACCTCGGTCAACCGGGCGGTCTGGTTCACCACCCGGTAGACGTAGGTCCGCGCGCCTTGCGGGATCACCGATTCTTCCGGGATCAACAAGGCGTGGTCGTTGCGGTCCAGCAGAACCGTGACATTGGCAAAGAGCCCAGGACGGAGCTTGCCGGAGGGATTCCGAACACGGGCCTGAACGGGGACGGCGCGGTTGGCTTCATCGATGCGGGGTGAGAGTGCGGAAATCGTTCCGCTGAACTCTTCATCGGCGTAGGCATCGGTGAAGAGACGCACCTCCTGGCCGACGGAGAGCCGGCTCAAGAACGTCTGCGGGACCTTGAAGTCGATGTGTAACGTGTCCAGGTCCTCCAGCGTTACGAGATCCTGTCCCGGCTCGACGTATTCGCCCGGTGAGACGCGTCGGATGCCGAGGTGCCCGGAAAAGGGAGCAAGGATCTTCGTCTTCTCCAACCGGGTGGTGTTCAGCGCGTGTTCCGCCTTCGCGCTCTTGAGCTTGCTCGCCGCCTGATCGATCTGCTCCTGGGATACGAACTGGTTTCCTTCCTGACCCAGTTGCCTCATGCGCTCATACCCGATTCGAGCCTCCTCCAGTCGGGCCTCGGTTTGGGCCGCCTGTGCCCGCAGCTCCGCATCATCGAGCATGAAGAGCACGGCGCCTTTGCTGACCCGCCGGCCTGATTCAAAGAGGACCTGCGTCACCCGGCCTGCGATCTCCGGCCGGATCGTGACCGCCTCCTTCGCCTGAAGCGTGCCGACCGCCTTCACGGCCTCGGTCACACTTCCGGGGACGACTTCGGCGACGTCGACACGGATGAGGTCGGCCTCGGGCGTCTCGGTGGCGGCCGACGATCCCCCGAGTTTTTCGGTCGAACGCAGAGAGAGGAGCAGCCCCCCACCCAGCAGGGTACAAAGCACGAGACCTGTGAAGAGCCAGGCCCTTCGGTTCAAGTCGCCTCTCCTGATTCCCACCGTTCCCGTCCTGCTCGGTTCCGCCCCGGCGGCGGGGCGTCGGCGGTGTCGATGAGAAGACCGTAACTCGCTCGATGCCTTCCGAGGGCTAGAGAGTCATCGAACACTAGCGGCCGAGACCCGGTGATGGCTTCCGTTTCCGCCACCACAGAAGAAATCCCGTGGCAGCAGAGATAGGTATCACAAGACTGACAATGAAGGCGAGGACCTGAGTCGGCAGGCCGTAGATCGCACCGACGTGGATCGGGTACACCAGCAACCGAATCGTGGCCCCCAGCGGCAGATCTTCATATCTGGCCACTTGCAGGATTTCCCCGCTGTACCGATCTACGCAGAGATGGCTTTGAGCATTCGGATTCCCCCGCCTGGGAAACCGCTTCGTGATTGCGTAGGGGTCATCTGGCTTTTGCGGGAACATCAACTCGGTCACCTGCGCGCCCGGCAAGACTGCGTCTGCCCTGCGGAGGGCCTCGTCGACGGAGAGCGGTCGGGCGCCGGGAACCGCCTGCGAGCAGCCTTCCGACTTCCAGGGAGGCGGAGGGGACTGGGTCAGCCAAAAGATCGCCTCGTTCACCACAGGAAACGACCAGACGAGACCGGTCAGCGCGATCACGATCAGGTACCAGGAGGCATAGAAGCCCAGGACATTGTGCAGGTCATAGATCAGGCGCCTCGTTCCCTCTTTCCACCTGACATTGAGACTGGGTTTGGAGCGCGCCGGGGTGCGCGGCCACCACAGAAAGATCCCCGTGACGAGCAGGAAGAGCGCCCCCAGGGTCGCGACACCGACGACGATTCGGCCGGCTTCACCCGCCAAGAGAGTCCGGTGCAGCGAGAACATCGTCCCGAAAAACGTGTTCTCGTACTTCCGTTCGCCCAAGACGGCCGCCGAATAGGGATCCACGAAGATCTGCCGGCCGCCGACCGTATGCAGAATAACGGAATGATCCGGGGCAGCATGCAGTTCGATCCACTCCAGACGCTCCGATGGATAGGCCGCATGAACCGCGTCGAGGAGGGCATCCAGGGACAGCGGCACGCCGCCCGGAACGACACGCCACAGCTCCGGGTGGAGCGCTTCATCGATCTCCGTCTCAAAAACCAGGGCGGCCCCCGTCAGACCGATGACGATGACCACCGCCGAGACGAGCAGCCCCAGCCACCGGTGCAGCACGAGCAGGAGCTTACGAGGTGCGATCGACGCCAAGGGAACCTTCTCAGCAAATACGACTGCGCCAGCGGGCGGACCCACTGGCGCAGTCGAGGAGAGCTCCTCTGTCGAAAGACGGTTAGTAGTACTCCAGCTTGAGAGACGCCAGGAACGTCAACGGCGCGCCCGGAAGGATCGAGCCACGGAAGCCGTCGGTGGCGGCGAAGTATTCCTTGTCGAAGAGATTTCTCACGTTCAGCGCGGCGTACAGGTTGGTCCGGTTGAAGATATTCTGCTTCCGGTAATAAAGAGCGGCATCGGCTCTCACATAACCGGGCAACTCGAGGGTATTTGCCAGATCGCCTACTCGCTCTCCGGCCGCAAAGATCCCCGCCCCCACGCCCCAGCCCTTCAACGCCCCCTCTAGAATCTGGTACGTGGTCCAAAGACTGCCTGCATGCCGCGCGACGTTTGGGAGCCGGTTGCCGGGCGCAAACGTGTTGTCGGTTTCCACCTCCGCGTCGGTATAGGCATAGGTAGCGATGATGTTCCACCCGGGTGTGATCTGGCCGGAAATGTCCAGCTCGATGCCTCGGCTCTTCTGCTCCCCGGTTTGAATCGAAAAGATCCCAAACGTGGCGGGATCTGGCGTCGTGAGATTGTCTCGGAGAATCCGATAGAAGGCCAGGCTGGCAAATAGCCTGTTCGGGATCAGATCGGTCTTGACACCGACTTCATACTGAGTGCCGCGGCTTGGCTTGAACGCCGAGCCGTCCGCCGTGACCCCAAGCTGTGGCACAAAGGATCGCGTGTAGTTGGCATACAAGGAGACCGGCCGAATCGGCTGATAGACGAGACCAACACGGGGACTGAAAGCCATGTCCTCCTGCGTTTGCACCGGCGCACCACCGAACCCTACCGTATTTTGCCGCTGTCGAAAGATATCGTACCGGACACCGCCGAGGAGCTTGAGGTTTTCCAGCAGCTCGACGTGGTCCTGGACATAGAAACCGGCCGATTGGAGCAGGGTGTCAAAGAGGAACGCCGGCGGGACATCGATCTTGGCCTGCGTGCCATAGACTGGATTGAAGATGTCGATCGAGGTTGCGCCTACAAACCCCTCTTGGCTGGAGAAGGATTCCCGACCGAGCTCGAAGCCGGTTAACAACGTATGATTAATCGAGCCGGTCGAGATCTTGCCAACAAGGTCATTGCGCCAATAGTAACTGGAAAATCTGGTGCCGGTTCTCAACAAGAATCGATTCAATGTACGGCCGTCGGCTTCCACACTTCCCAGCCCCACATCAAACGAATCCTGCCCGTTGAAATCAGCGCGAAATACACTGAGCAGCGACCAGGTGTCGTTGAACTGATGATTCAAGAAAAAGCCGGCTCGTCCATCCTGTGTCTTCACCTCGTTGAACTGTTCACCAAGTTGCCGGCTGAGTGGAATCGCAGCAGGACGATCGCCAACCGCCACAAGGCCGCGGTCCAGGAAGCGGCGATCGCGCAGATACTCTCCTTCGAACGTCAAGACCGTCCGACTGCCGATTTTCCACGTGAATACCGGAGCCGCAAAATAGCGATTGCCGAAGACGAAGTCCCGAAAACTTTCCGCGCTTTCATAGGCACCATTGAAGCGATAGAGCAAGGTCTTGCTGCTGTTGAGCGGCCCCGAGAAATCGACCGTGGGTCGATACAGGTTGTAGCTGCCGATGATCATATCGGCGGCGTAGTAATGGCTGGACAGCGGCTGCTTGGTCATGACGTTCACGATACCGCCCGGCTCGCTTCGGCCGTACAGCACGGATGGAGGTCCCTTGAGGACTTCGAGCCGCTGAATATTGGCCATCTCGATCAGCCGTGCCTGACGGAACTTGTCTTGCCTAAGGACGTTCTTGAAGAAGCCGCATTCGAATCCCCGGCAGATCGGGATCGGATCGAAAAAGGATCCAAAGTTCGTCGAAAAGACACCGCTGACGTTCTGGAGCGCCTGATCCAAACGAATTGCTTTTTGGTCCTCGATGACCTGCCGGGGCACAACGTTGCTCACGACAGGAACGTCTTTTCGATCGAGAGGGATCCTTGTTGCGATAAATTCTTCAGGTTGGAAATAGTCGCGCTCAACCGGCGATTCTCTCACCAGAATTTGGGGGATTTTGATGGCCTGCGACGCCGACGTTTCATCCGGCTCGGGAGGGCCTTGTGGCTGACCGGTGGATTGCTCACTGGCAGCCATCCTGAGCGGTTCCGCTTCAGACGCCTTTTGAAGCGTGACCGTATCGGCACTGACGTACCGATACGTCATGCCCGTTCCCGCAAGAAGCGCCTGCAAGGCCTCGTCGGGACTGTAGCGCCCGGTGACGCCGGGCGAGTGCCGATCTGCAGCCACCTCGGAAGGGAAACTGACCTGGAGCCCGCTGGTCTTCGCAAACTCGTTCATCGCTGGGCCGAGCGGCTGCGGCGGGATATCATAGTCTCTTTTCTCACCCGACTGTGCAGATGGAGAGCCTTGGGCAAGAGCGTGCTCGAAAGCCCCACCGATCAGGAGGAACAGGCACAACCCCTGTGCCGCAACCGTGAGAACAGGGGCTCCAATCGGTGATCGTAAGAACCGTGTGAACCCCACCCGCTTCCACCAGCCGTCGTACATCATTCCCTCCTAATAGGTCGGATGAAGATCCCCCTCCTCGATAGGCATGGAGAAGTACTCCCTTCGACGTAGAGGACGGCGCCTCCCTCACCCGGCCTGAAACATTTTTTCGGCATGAAGAAGATGGGGTACGAAAGGCCATGGATCGAGGAAGTTCAGGAGAGGGAGGCGGCGGGCGGGCTCGCCCCGAGCTCAGGACGTGAGAGAGGCGACTGGCGTCCTGCACTGGATGCCGATCAAGGGGAAGGGCTGACGTGCCACCGTGAACCGCTCGAGTCAGCGGGAGGTGCGCTGCTGAAGGGCTCAGGGCCGGCGTGTCAATAGACGAAGCAGAGGCGGTTCGTCACACGAACGAGGTGGATGGGAAGGGTCTGGGCAAGGGTCTCGAGAATTCTCTCGGGGTCCTCGAGAAAATAGGTTCCACTCACCGTGACCCGACTGCCGACATCCCCGAGCATGAAGATGCGCCCGTCGTGATATCGGGCGATCTCGGCGATCGCGACGCCCAGTGGGGTTTGATCGAACACCAGCCGGCCATGAGTCCATGCGATCGCCGCATCCGCACTCACAGGCTCCGGCGAGCCGATCACGCCGTGCCGCACGGAGATCCGCTTTCCCGCAGAAGCCGACACCGGCGCGTCTCGTCCGCCGGCTGTCACCTCCACCATGCCCTCGATCACCGTGACATCGACGCTTTCGTCCATCCGAACATTGAACCTCGTTCCGACGGCGTGAACGGCAACCCCCTGCCCGCGGACCACGAATGGACGATTGGGATCCGGGGCGACATCGAACACGGCTTCTCCGGTGAACAGGTCGGCATAGCGGTGTTCCTGCGTCACCTCGATGGACATGGCGGTCCGGGTGTTCAAGATCACCGCCGACCCATCGGGTAGTCGGATGTGCTCTTGCTGACCCGGACGCGTGGAGTACTGAGGCGCTGGCGTCCGGAGAGTCTTGACGGCAACAAGGACCACGCACACGAAGACGAGGATCCCAGCGAGAGCAACTTTGGGGGAAATAGGCGTGTGAGAGGGGACGTGGGCCGAACCAGCTTGGCTCCCGGCCATCCGCTCGACGGCACGCGTCAGCTCAGGATCGTTCCAGAGACGCCACGCTCGAGCCCACGCCTCCTGGTGTGCCGGGGACGCGTTCTTCCATGCTTCGAATCGATTCCGCTCTTCGTCGGAGACCGTGGGCGATCGAAGGCGTACGAGCCACGCCAGGGCCTCGTCCGAGATACGGCCTGGTTGATCGTCACCCCCCTGACTGGAAACGGACTCTCGCTCGGACACGGATAGGGCACCCTGCCACGCCCCCTCGACAGTGGCGCTAGAGGGGACAGTATATCCGGCCGGAGCAGTGAGTACAATTTCAGCGCTTCCTAGACGGCATACCTTCATCGACTGCACGCCGGCAGTGCGTGAGGGCGCGCATCATGTTCTTCTCCACCGCGCTCTCGGAAATGTTCAGGCGTTCGGCGATCTGGCGGTAGCTGAGGTCATGGGCTCGATGGAGAACAAAGACTTCTCGTGATCGAACGGGCATCGTCTCGAGGGCCGCCACGAATCGATCGAACCGCTCTTTGTCCGCCAGCACACGATCCGCGGACGGCTGATCGCTTCGGACATGCAGCGCCTCTTCGAGCCCGGTCGTCTGGAACGCGTGAACTTTGCCTTTGCGAAGGTGATCGAGCGCCAGATTCTTCGCGGTCCGATAGAGAAAGGCGCGGGGGTGGTCGATCGCTTGACCGTCTGAGGCGGAGACCAGCCGCAAATACGCCTCTTGGGTCAGCTCATCAGCCGTGTCGCGACATCCGACGATCCGATGCAGCCAAGAAGCGAGCTTCGACCAATACTCATGAAACAGTGCCTCGACCAAGGCATAGTCGAGGGTCGCCGGGATAGATTGACCTATAGGCGGGCACTCCGACCTCTCCGTCAATTCAGCCCCATGATTCATGGTGATCCCTTCCTGATTCGGATGTACCTTTGTGAAAACAAAAAGCCCCAGCCAGGGCTGGGGCTCGGGACGCGAGGTCTCTGGCCTATCTTGTGATCAATATCGCTCGGCCCGGTTGCGAGACACGTTGGAAAGTCGAGTCGATATTGATAATTGTTATCATTACCATTCTTACCCAAGCATGTCAAGGCCCAAATCGTCGAGCTGTGGCGGGAGCCGGGAGAAGAGTTCTCAACCGTGCGGGGGGCTCAGTGCAGCGGCAAGCGCATTGACAAGTCTGTTACAGCAGCAAAAACGGCGGCACGCGACCAGACGGCGCGTGACGTGGCGCGGCATAGTCGCCCCATACCGGCGGGAGGCGTTACTGTTGGTCAGCCGGGAAGGACTGTTCTTTATGGGGCTGCCGGCGGAACCAGTCGTTGTACGCGAGCTGTAGCGCGTGAATCGTGTCGATGACCGTGTTTTCCTGGACTCCCGTCAGCGCTTCGCCGCGTTCGAGCAATTCCAAGAGGGCGCGCGCGCCGCGACCGAATTCCTGGATTCTGACCGCCTTTTCTTCGTCCTGCATGACGACATCACTTCGCACCTGCCCGCTTCGGCGGCCGGCCACGACGCTTCGGGATGTTGTTCACGAGAGATTGAATTTTCGGCGGCCGGCCGCGGCGTCGCCCGGTTGCGCCCGCTCCGGCCTTGGGCACGATCTGATAGCCGACTTTCTGAAGCACCTGGTTCAAGCTCTCGATCAGGCGACGTTCCTTGAGCGCCAAGGCTTCCTTCTCCGTGAGCAATTTCCGAACCCCCTCGATCAAATCGTTCATGCTGTCTCCTTTGCCAACAGGCCTGTAGTGTGAACGTGTCAAGACGCTCGGCCAACGTCCTCGACGCTATCCGTCCGAGTCTTCGAGCCAGGAACCAAACAGCTCGCGATGCACCGCGCAGTCCCTTCGAAATTCCCGCTCGAGAGAACCGGTCGGAAGTCACGTGCCTCTCCCGGCAGCATTCCGGCGTGCGCTAAAGTAGGCCACCAGGGTCGTCGCTGTCAATCCAACAATTATGAATAAATGCGCATTAAGCGGAATTGTTTTTACCGGTCATTTGGCATTCATTAATTCGCTGAGTAGATGGAAGCATTGAGAGGAAAATAGGCACATAGCAGGACCATAATCAACGGACAAATCGGATTATTTTACCTGATCATCTCTACGAATCTTTCACTATCTCGATGAAAGAGGTGCTCCTCGGAGCCCACCCAAGCCGCCTGCTATACTTCCGTGACAACGAGAGGAGAACCTGAAATGTCGAAGCAGCACTTCGGGCCGATCATCGCCTTCATGATGCTCCTCCTGGCGCTCGAACCCGACGGCTACGGCCAAACCTCCGGGACGTTCGGGATGATGTCACCGGCGCTCGTGGCTCAAATCCAACAACTCGCTGAGCTGCTGCAACAACGTATGGCTGAAGGCAAACTGGATGACGCCCAAATCCAGACCGAGCTGCAGCAGGGAAATCTTGCGGCCGTCATTCGGGAATTGGGTCCGGAGTCGACGGCGCTGCTGGACCAAATCAAAGCGACGCTTCAGTCACAGCACAGCGAAGACGAGTTGAACGCCATGCTGCAAGGCCTCTTGGCCACCGTCCCTTCCCCTGGCAACCCCGCTGGTCCGTGAAGCCTCGCGAGAGGTTTCGAAGATCCTCGAACAGCGCTGCCCCCGACGCTCATACTGGACGTGCTTTCAGATCAGCCACACCCTGTGACAAATTTTGCCACCGATGTACAAAAATGGACTCACTGTCCAATGAGGGCAAACAACAGACAAAACTGAGAATCTCTGCTCCAGTATTCGACGTCCTTCGCTTTTCCAGGAAACAATTTTCGTCGGCATTGGCTTTGCAGTACAGAACGCACATACAGATGTCACGGAGCTCGCTATGTCGCTCGAAACTCTGATCGCCGTCGGCGTCTTTGGTTGGCTTGTCATCGGTATGGTGATGATGGGACTTGGAATCTGGTGAGTTAATAGCGTCGCAGGGCCGGGAGCGGGAGACCCCATAATTGTGCCCGAGCAGCCGCCCAGCAAGCTTCGAAACACGCAGTAAAATCCGGGGCTGATTTCGCGAAGAATTTCACGATCAGGCCTCGCACGGCTGGCTCCGACACCCCTCCCAATACCCGGCCCTGCCGATCTCCCAGGATCGCCGCCAGACTGTCCTCCAGCCCCTTTCGCTTCTCCTCCGCCATCGACTCCCCGATGATCCAGAGCGACCCGACGTAGTCCCAGTCCTCGGCAAGTCCGACATTCCAGCCCGCTCCGCCCGGATCCAGACGATATCGCTCCCTGGCACACCACCCCGACGTGACGCTCACCTCCACCTCGTTCTCGAACGTCGCAAAGCGCCACCGCTCGCCTCGTGCCACCCTGCCGGAAGCAAACGCATCCCAAAGGAGCAACATGGCTCCCGCTCCGAGGCGAACGCGCATGCGTTGCCGGTACCGAGAGCCGGCAAACGGAATGGTCAGGTCCGGCACCCATTCGAGCACGGCGCCCTCAGCCACCTCGAGGTCGACGACTTGGTCGGCGCGCTCCCCAAGCGACCGATAGACCCGGTTGGCCGACGGGGTGGAGCAGAGGACGCGGGTTTCGGGGCCCAGAGCGACACGAATCCCGAGCCGATCTCCGCCGACGAGCCCACCGGACGGGTTGACCAGCAGGGCGTAGGCCGCCCCGTCGTCCATGGTCATGGGGGGGAGGAAATGCCAGGGGGTACACGCGCGGGACTCCGAGAGGACGGTAGTCCCCGCTGCACGGACGAACGCGAGCGAGATGTCGCCGGCCCGGCCGACCTGGCCGGCGTCGCTAGCTGGAATGATGGGCGGAGACGGCATGGGCGCGGGCCGAATGGGATTGGACGAACGCCTCGACCCACCGCACGACTTCGGAGAGTCCTTCGCCGGACCGGAGGTTGGTGAAGACGAACGGCGCATCGCCTCGCATCCGTCGGCTGTCGCGTTCCATCACCCCGAGGTCGGCCCCCACGTAGGGAGCCAGGTCCATCTTGTTGATCACCAGCAGGTCGGAACGCGTGATGCCCGGGCCGCCTTTTCGTGGAATCTTGTCCCCGGCCGATACGTCGATCACGTAGACGACGGCATCGACCAGTTCGGGGCTGAAGGTCGCCGCCAAGTTGTCCCCGCCGCTCTCGACGAACAACAACTGGACTCCGGGAAGCCGCTTCACGAGGTCATCGATCGCCTCCTGATTATGGGAGGCGTCTTCCCGGATCGCGGTGTGCGGGCAGCCGCCTGTTTCGACCCCGGTAATCCGATCGGCCGGCAACACGCCGCGCCGGGTCAGGAACTCCGCGTCTTCCTTGGTGAAGATATCGTTGGTGACGACACCCAGGCTGTAGCGATCACGAAGCCGCGTGCACAGAGCCTCGACCAGCGCCGTTTTTCCCGACCCCACCGGCCCGCCGATCCCGATGACTGGAACGCCACGCGCCCGCGCGAGCGTCGGCCGGTCGCCTGCGTGATGATGGTGCTCCGCGCTCATGAACAGCCGTCAGTAATCAGCGATACGCTGTCAGCCATGAGATTAGGATCTGAACAACCGGGAGGTCAACCGGCTGTGCCGCATGGAATAGACGTCCTGCACCGGACACCAGGCAGTCAACCGTGAGGTCGATGCCGCTTGCCGGCTCAGGTCCTCGATGAGCGGCACCCAGGAATCGAGCAGGCGCTGCCCCTCCCGCTGGCCGATCGGGAGCAGCTTGAACGAAGCGGAGACGAACCCCACCGCCGTGTGATAAAGGAACCCCGCGACCGCCTGCTCCCGGCTCCAGCCGCACGCGCTCAACGTCAGCCCGATCGCGATCGCCAGATGGCCCGGCGTCCGGTCTGCTTCCACTTCGGCAAGGAACGCGTTCACCGTGCTGGTCGCCGGCTCCATGAAGGCCAGACGAACGACCTGCCGGCCCATCTGCCGGCTCGCCTGTCGCGACTCCCGACTGACTTTCAGGGAGTCCAGCTCCCGGTCGGCCTCGATCGCCAGATCCGGTCGTCGGCGATCGCCCGCCTCGTGGGCTCGTCCGACGGCCGCTCCGTCACAAGGCCCGATGCCGCGCACGAGGAGATCCTCGACATAGCGGGAGAGCTCGCCGCCGTTTCGTACGGCTCCCGCGTGCACCGCCGCTTCCAATCCCGAGGAGAAGGCGAACCCACCCGAAGGGAAGAAGCTGTCGATGAAGCGAAGCCCTCTCAACAAGGAGGTGGTCTTCATGTTCCGCTCACCGTCGTCACCGCTCGTCGGTCGGCCATGCTCCTCGCTCATAGGGCTTTTTCATCGCCCAGGAGGCTGGTCCGAGTCATCCTTCGTTGCGAGGCGAAGGAGATGCGGGCGGATGCAAGGCCGCAGGCTCGAAAAAACCGGAGGCGTATTCGCTGGAATACGTCGAGGAGTTTTTCGGGCCGAGAACGACGCAGATGCCTGCAGATCCTTTGCCGCCCCTAGAACAAGAAGTACCGCTGGGCCATCGGCAGGATCGCCAGCGGCTCACACGTGAGCAACTGCCCGTCGGCGCGGACCTCGTACGTCTCGGGGTCGACCTCGATTCGCGGCAAGGCGTCATTCAGCTTCAAATCGCGCTTGGCGATGCCGCGGCAGCGCTTCACGGCCACGACCCGCTTCTGGAGGTGCAGCGACTTGGGCACCTCCCTCTCGAGCGCCGCCTGGGAGACGAAGGTCACGCTCGTCGCGAACGGGGCCCGGCCGAAGCTGCCGAACATCGGGCGGGTGTAGACCGGCTGGGGGGTCGGGATCGAGGCGTTCGGATCGCCCATCGCCGCGGACACCGGAAAGCCGCCCTTGACGACGATCTCGGGCTTGACCCCGAAGAAGGCCGGCTTCCAGATGACGAGATCGGCTAGCTTTCCCGCCTCGATCGAGCCGACCTCGTGCGCGATGCCGTGGGTGATTGCCGGATTGATCGTGTACTTGGCCACGTAGCGCTTGGCGCGCAAGTTGTCGTGTTCCTGCTGGCCGGATCCTTCGAGCGGGCCGCGCTGGAGCTTCATCTTGTGCGCCGTCTGCCAGGTGCGCATGATCACTTCGCCCACCCGCCCCATCGCTTGGGAGTCGGACGACATGATGCTGATGGCCCCCATGTCGTGCAGGATGTCTTCGGCCGCAATGGTCTCGCGGCGGATACGCGATTCCGCGAACGCGATATCCTCCGGCACGCGGGGATTCAAGTGATGGCAGACCATCAGCATGTCGAGGTGCTCATCCATGGTATTGACGGTGAACGGCATCGTCGGGTTCGTCGAGGACGGCAGCACGTTCGACTCGCCGCACACCTTGATGATGTCCGGCGCATGGCCGCCCCCGGCGCCCTCGGTATGAAACGAATGGATCGTGCGCCCCTTGAACGCCTTGATCGTGTCCTCGACGAAGCCGGCCTCGTTCAACGTATCGGTATGGATCGCCACCTGGACGTCGTACTGCTCCGCGACGTCCAGACAGGTCGAAATCGCCGCCGGCGTCGTCCCCCAGTCCTCGTGCAACTTCAGCCCGATCGCGCCCGCCTCGACCTGCTCGCCCAGGCCATCGGGCAGCGAGGAGTTGCCCTTCCCAAGGAACCCGAGGTTGATGGGAAACCCCTCCGCGGCTTCCAGCATCCGATGGATGTTCCACGCCCCCGGGGTGCACGTGGTGGCGTTCGTCCCGGTCGCCGGCCCCGTTCCACCGCCGATCAGCGTGGTCAGCCCGGCCGCCAAGCCTTCTTGGATGATCTGGGGGCAGATGAAATGAATGTGAGTATCGAGCCCTCCCGCCGTGACGATCTTGCCTTCCGCCGAGATCACCTCGGTCCCGGGCCCGATGTCCATGCCCGGCGTGACCCCGGCCATCATGTCCGCGTTGCCGGCTTTCCCAATCCCGACGATGCGGCCATCGCGGATCCCGATGTCCGCTTTGACGATCCCCCAGTAGTCGAGCACGACGGCGTTGGTGATCACGAGATCGAGCGCACCCGAGGCCCGGGTCGCCGCCGGGGACTGCCCCATCCCGTCGCGGACGACTTTGCCGCCGCCGAACTTCGCCTCCTCGCCCGGCGTCGTCAGATCCCTTTCGATCTCGATGATGAGGTCGGTATCGGCGAGCCGAACGCGGTCACCGGCCGTGGGGCCGTAGAGGTCGGCGTATTGACGGCGGGGAATCTTCATCTCTTCAGGCTGCTGAAACAGGCCCCCAACTGCGTTCTCGGCTCGCCTCATCCTCAACGTAGCCTTCGGCTACGCCTGCGGTGGAGGCTTCACCTGCGGCCTTGTTGGATGACCTGTTTGAGCAGCCTGGTTCTCCTTTCGCTCAACACTGCTACCGGTCGGCGCCAAATCCTTGCTCCCCGGCACGTGCCAGCGCGGCGGCTTTGATAGTGGGGTCGTCGAGGCGGCCATTCGTGAGGCCGTTGAGACCGTACGCGACACGGTTGCCGGCGATCGAGACCAACGTCACGCGCTTCTCCTCCCCGGGCTCGAACCGAACCGCGGTCCCGGCCGGCACCTGCAGGCGAAACCCGAACGCTTTTTCTCGGTCGAACCGCAAGGCTCGATTCGCCTCGAAAAAGTGACAGTGCGACCCCACCTGGATCGGCCGATCGCCGGTGTTCGCCACGAGCAGCTCCCGCGTCTCGCGGCCCTCGAAGGCCACGACGTCGCCTTGGCCAAGGAGGATTTCGCCCGGGATGACCGCGCTCGGCACGAGGTCGTCTACGGAGCGCCGGCCGAGCGGTTGCTTCCCACTTTTCGACTTCGCCGCCGATCGAGCCGGGCTCTGATTCTTCGTGGCTTTCTTTTTCATGGCCTCTATCGGATCGGCTGGTGCACCGTCACCAATTTCGTCCCGTCCGGAAACGTCCCTTCCACCTGCAATTCCGGAATCATCTCCGGCACCCCGGGCATCACGTCGTCGCGCTTCAGCAGGGTCGCGCCGTAACTCATCAGCTCCGAGACCGTCCGTCCGTCCCGAATCCCTTCGAGGATCTCGGCGGTCAGATAGGCCATGGCCTCGGGATGGTTCAACTTGAGCCCGCGCGCCTTCCGGTCCTTCGCCACCTGCGCGGCGACGTAGATCAACAGCTTCTCTTGTTCCCGCGGAGTCAGATGCATGTCATGCTACATCGAGAGTTCACGTTTGAGAGCACTTCAAATGTCGCACTTGCCCTCGTACCTCAATTCTTCTCTCTTCCGCAACCTTACTCTTCTTCTTTTCCCCCTCTCTCCCCACTCTTCCAATCCAACCCTTCAATGGATGCCGCGGCGGGACCGGGCTCGGGCAGAGGCTCTCGCGTGGCGGGCACGGCCTGTTCACGAGCCGGATGCCGTGCCGGGTGCGACGGCATTGCGGCGTTTCGCCGCAGCTTCATAGTCGCAGCCGGCCAACACGACTCACTCCAGCTGCCGTCCCTCCCTCACGCATCGCCGCGAAGCCGGCGGCCGAGCCCGGCCCCGCCGCCACCCTTGCTCCTTCCTTTCCCATCTCCCCACTTTTCAAACTCCTCACTCTCTCAATAGACGCCGCGGTGGGACCCGGGGCGGGCAGCGGCTCTCGCGTGGCGGGCGCGGCCCGTTCACCAGCCGGATGCCGTGCCGATCGCGACGGCCTTGCGGCCCTTGGCCGCAGCTTTATAGTTGCAGCCGGCCAATACGACGGACTCCAATTGCCGCCCCTCGCCCACGCATCAACGCGAAGCCGGCGGCACGCCCCGGGTCCCGCCGCGGCCCCCTCATACCACCAAATGCTGCTTCACCTGCTCTGCACTCAACTCACTGGTCTTGCCCGTCGCGACCACCGCTCCTTTTGCCATAATTACGTAGCCGTCCGCAAGCCGCGCTGCGAACTGCACGCCCTGCTCGACCAACACGATCGAAAACCGCCGCTGCGCCTTGAAGCCGAGGATGACTTCCTCGATCTGATCGATGACCGACGGCTGGATCCCTTCTGTCGGCTCATCGAGGAGAAGGACCTTCGGATTCGAGAGCAGCGCCCGGCCGATGGCCAACTGCTGCTGTTCGCCGCCGCTCAGCACGCCGCCCGGGCGGTCGAGCAGCGTCGTGAGCTTCGGGAACAGAGTGAAGACCTCCTCGTACGCGGCCTTTTCGGTCGCCCCGTTCTCCGAGGCAGCCCGGGCCCAAAACCCGAGTCGCAGGTTTTCCCGAACCGTCAAATGCGGCAGGATCTCTCGTCCCTGCGGCACATAGGCCAGGCCGCGCTTCACGCGACGGTCCGGGCTCTCGCCCGTGATGTCCGCCTCCCCGAACAGCACGCGGCCGGCCTTGGGCTTCAAGAGACCCATGATCGTCTTGAGCGTCGTCGTCTTGCCGACCCCGTTGCGCCCCATCAGACACAGGACCTGGCCCGGCTCCACCGAGAACGAGACGTTCCGCAGGATATGGCTCTCGCCGTAGTAGACGTTCAGGTTATCGAGCCGCAGCATGGGCCCCCTTGTGACGGCCGAGATAGATTTCGACGACACGGGGATCGGATTGAATCTGCTCGACCGGCCCCTCACACAGCACCGTCCCTTCGTGCAGCACGGTGACGGTCCTCGCGATCTGCCGGACGAATTCCATGTCGTGCTCGATCACGACGATCGCGTGCCTGGCGGCCAGCGACTGCAGCAGCACCCCGGTCTGCTCGGTCTCGCGGTCGGTCATCCCGGCGACCGGCTCATCGACGAGCAGCAGGGCCGGGTCCTGAAGGATCACCATCCCGATTTCCAGCCACTGCTTTTCACCATGCGAGAGCGATCCCGCGCGCACGTGCGCTTTCTCCTTCAGGCCGATCGTCTCCAGCGTCATGCCGATCCTCTCCCGCTCCTCGGGCGTCGAGGTGCCGAGCAGCGTCGCGATCACGCCTTTGCTCGGCCGCCTGAGCGAGAGGTCCAGGTTTTCCCAGACCGTGAGGTTGCCGTAGATCGACGGAGCTTGGAACTTCCGGCCGATCCCGAGCTGCGCGATCTCGTGCTCGCGCAAGCCGATCAGGTCCGTATCCTTGCCGAAGATGACCCGGCCGCTCACCGGCTTCGTCTTCCCGGAGATCACGTCCAACAGCGTCGTCTTGCCGGCCCCGTTCGGGCCGATCACGACCCGCAGCTCGTTGTAATTGACGATGAAGTTGAGACAGTTCAGCGCCTTGAACCCGTCGTAATCGACGGTGACGCCTTCGAGATAGATGATGGAGCCGCGGTCAGTCATCAGGAAAGGTTGAGGCTGAGGTTGAGGTTAAGGTTCGGGCTGAAGAACTCTGAGTGATTGAGTCACTGAGCAACCCCGCGCCAGAATTACTTATTACCTCGATTACTCACTTACTTAACCGATTCGGCCTTCGCCTCCGCCTCGACCTTGGCGTGCCCGCCCACCAGGGACCGGGCAAAGGCGGACCAGCTCTTGCGCGCCTTCTGACCAAGGCCGACGAAGCCGTCGGGGAACAGCAGCACGACCGCAATGAACAGCCCGCCGAGGAAGAACGGCCACAGCTCCGGGAAGTGATTGGTCAGGATGCTGCGCCCGAAATTCACGCCGACGGCCCCGATCACCGCGCCGATCAACGTCCCTCTCCCCCCGACCGCCACCCAGATCACCATTTCCAGGGACGGCAGGACGCCGATCTGCGCCGGGGTGATGATCCCGACCTGCGGGACGTACAGCATACCCGCAAGCCCGGCCAGCGCCGCCGAGACGACGAACACGAAGAGCTTGTAATTGGGCGGGGAATACCCGGTGAAGAGGACGCGCTGCTCGCTGTCCCGGATCGCGATGAGGACGCGTCCCGCACGCGATCTGATGATCCAGCGGCACAGAAGATAGGCGCCGCCCAGGCACAGGACCGTGACGATATAGAGGATCCGTTGCGTGGAAGGATCGGTCAGGCGCAGGCCGAGCACTTGCTTGAAGTCGGTCAGCCCGTTCGTGCCGCCGAGATTCGTCTCGTTGCGGTTGAAGACGAGCCAAGCGGACAGCGCAAGCGCCTGCGTGATGATCGCAAAGTACACCCCGCGGATCCGGCTGCGGAAGGCGAGAAAGCCGAAAATGCCGGCAAAGATCGTGGGCACGAGGATCGCCGCGAGCAGCGCGAACGGGAAGCTGTAGAACGGCTTCCAGAACCACGGCAAATCCTTGACCTGGTTCCACACCATGAAGTCCGGCAGATCGCTCCCGTACACGCTCTCGCTCCCGATCGTCAACATCAAATGCATGCCCATGCAGTAGGCGCCGAGCCCGAAGAAGACGCCTTGCCCCAGGCTCAGGATCCCCGTGTACCCCCAGATCAAATCGAGCCCGAGCGCGAGGATTGCGAACGCAAGGAATTTTCCGAATCGATTGAGGCTGAAGTCCGAGACGTACAGCCACGAATCTTCGGGCGGCAAGAGGTTCAGGAGGGGCAGCACGACGAGCAGCAGGACCCCGACGGCGCCAAAGGACACCAGCCCCCCGACGTCGCTCGACTCTCTTCGCGTGGCCGCCTCACTCATCATCGTGCTCTCGAGAGGGAGGCTCAAACAGGTTTTCCGACAAGGCCGCAGGTGAGAACAAACCGGAGGCGTACCCGCTGAAGTGCGTCGAGGATGTTTTCGAGCCGAGCACGCAGGTGGAAACCTGTTTCAGCATCCCGTTATGCGTCGGCATAGCGCCCCTTCATGGCAAACAACCCCGAGGGCCGGCGCTGCAGGAAGAGGATCACGAGCACGAGGATGAGCACTTTTCCGTAGACCGCACCGAAGCTCGGCTCCAGCAGCTTGTTGAGCCCGCCGATGCCGAGCGCCGCGACGATCGTGCCGGCCAGCTTCCCCACCCCGCCCGTCACGACCACCATAAAGGAATCGACGATGTAATTCTGCCCCAGACCGGGCTCCACGTTGCCGATCAAGGTCAAGGCACAGCCGGCCAGGCCGGCGAGCCCGGATCCGAATGCAAACGTGTAGGCATCGACCTTCCGCGTCGGGATGCCCAGACAGGCGCTCATGTTTCGATTTTGCGTGACCGCCCGGACGCGCAGCCCGAGCCCGGAGCGGAACAACAGGAGATAAATGCCGGCCACACAGAGGATCGACAAGGCAATGATGAACAGTCGGTTGTACGGCAGGTAGACGCCGACCATGAGCTGCATGCCGCCGGTGAGCCAACTCGGCGCCGCGACCGAGGTCAAGTCCCCGAAGTACACGCGGGCGGCCTGAATGAAAATGAGGCTCACGCCCCACGTGGCGAGCATCGTCTCCAGCGGGCGCCCATACAGGAATCGGATCACGGTCGCTTCGAGCAGCAAGCCGAAGGCGCCGGCGACGAGGAACGACAGCGGCATGGACGCGAGGAAATAGTAATCAAAGACTTCGGGCGACAGCCAGGCCTTGAAGATCTCCTGGGTGACGAAGGTCGTATAGGCGCCCACCATCATGAGCTCGCCGTGCGCCATGTTGATCACGCCCATCAAGCCGAACACGATGGCCAAGCCGAGCGACATGATCAACAGGATGGAGCTGAGGCTGATCCCGCGGAAGAGCGTTTCGAAGGCGCTCGCCCAACTGCTCCAGGTTTCGATCCGCTCGATCGCCTGCCTGGCGGCCGTCGCCAGCTCGGGCGCCTGGCTGCCGGCCAGTTCTTTCAACGTCGGGACGGCGTTCGCGCTCTTCAGCTCCCCGAGCTTGGCGGCCGCAGCGGCTTGCACGGCGGGGTCAGCCGACCCCAGGTTGATCAGTGCGATCGATTCTTCGATCGTATAGCGGACCCATCGGTCCGACTCGACCTCGAGCCGGTCCTCCAACCACGGGATCGCGACCGGTTTGCCGAGTGTCCCGAGGTCGGTCGCCGCGGACCGCCGCTGATCGGCCTCGTCGCTCGACAGCTTCGCCTTGTTCTTGAGCAGATCGATGACGGGTTTGATGAGCATCCGGACGCTTCGGTCCGCGGTTTCCCGCACCTCCTCCAGCTTCGGGAGCAGACCGACATCGCCGCTCGCGATCAGCACCGCGACCGCCGCCTCCTGCGCCGACGCGTCCGCGCTCGTCACATCCTTCAGCGCCTGCTCGACGTCGGCCGGCTGATGCAGGCTCTCAGGCTCCAGAGCCGACACGGGCCCTGCCACGGCGGCCCAGAGCGCGAGCGCGGTGAACATCATCCTGAACAACTTGTTCAATGGTTCCCCTGCTCCCTGAAAAAGCTGCGGCGTGGATCGGGCCGCCTACGGACGTCGCCGGTACGGCGGCCCTCCCACGCGCCCCTCATGCCTTCTTCTGATACGTCCCCTGATGCTTCACCCAATCGCACCCCTTGTCCGGGTTCGTGTACTCGCTCCACGGCTCGGGTTTCACGAGCCCCTTGGACCGCCAGACGATCTTGAACTGACCGTCCTTTTGGATCTCGCCGATCAGCACCGGCTTGTAGGTGTGATGGTTCGCTTCGTCCATCTTCTTCTTGCCGCCGGGCGCATTGAACTCCATGCCGTAGACGGCCTTCCGGACGGCGTCGACGTCGGTTTTTCCCGCCTTCTCGACCGCCTGCTTCCACACGTAGACGCCGTAGTAGGCCGCCTCGATGGGATCATCGGTCACACGTTTGTCGCCGTCCGGCAGGTTGTTCTTCTTGCAGTACGCCTTGAAGTCGGCGACGAACTTCTTGTTCTCCGGCGTCTCGATGCTCTGGTAGTAGTTCCAGGCCGCCAGATGGCCGACGAGCGGCCCGGCGTCCATGCCGCGCAACTCGTCCTCGGCGACGCTGAACGCCATGATCGGCGCGTCCTCGGCCCGCAACCCCTGGTTGGCGAACTCCTTGTAGAAGGGGACGTTGCTGTCGCCGTTGATCGTGCTGATCACACACGCCCCGCCGCCGGCCGCAAACTTTTTGATCTTGCCGACGATCGTCTGGTAGTCCTGGTGGTGGAACGGGGTGTATTCCTCCATGATGTTGGCCTCCGGCACCTTTTTGGCCAGCAACATCGCGCGCAGGATCTTGTTCGTGGTGCGGGGATACACGTAATCGGTGCCGAGCAGATAGAACTTCTTGTAGCCCCCGCCTTCCTTGCTCATCAGGTACTCCACGGCCGGGACCGCCTGCTGATTGACGGCCGCACCCGTGTAGAAGACGTTGTGCGAGCATTCCTCGCCTTCGTACTGCACCGGGTAGAAGAGCAGGCCGTTGTTCTTTTCGAAGACCGGCAGGACCGACTTGCGACTGACGGACGTCCAGCAGCCGAAGACCGCGGCCACCTTGTCCTGGAGCAGCAGTTGCTTGGCCTTCTCCGCGAACAGGTCCCAGTTGCTCGCCGGATCGACCACGACCGGCTGGATCTTGCGGCCCATCACCCCGCCCTTGCCGTTGATCTCTTCCACCGCCATCAGCACCACGTCGCGCAGGGACACCTCGCTGATCGCCATCGTGCCGCTCAGGGAATGGAGCACGCCGATCTTGATCGGTTCCTTGTCCGCCGCATACGACAACGCCCAGTTGCCCAGATTCCCGAGCAACGCGGCGACGCCGACGCCGTAAGTGATCTTCCCGCTGCTCGCCAAGAACTCCCGCCGTGATTGATTGGTCTCGCTGGTGTCTTTCGGCATTTCATTGCCATCCATGTCACCCATGGTCATCGCTCCTCTTTTCGAGTCAAGGCCGTCGGCTGTCAGTCTTCAGTCAGAAGCTGAGAGCCGAATGCTGAGAATGAAGTGCTGTGTCAGAAGTTGTACCAGAGCGACATGTTGTACATGTCGCCCTGGAAACTCTGACTCCCGTTCCCTACCACCCAGGTCGTCCACAGGTGTTGCCATTCGAACCCGACGTGGAAGTCGGCCCAAATCGGATGGACCACGGTGAGGTAGGTGCGATAGTTGTTCAGATACTGGGTATCCACGTTGACCGTGCTGCCGCGCAGGTCGCTGTCGTAGGGATTGTCCCATCCTGCCCCGGCCAGCACGGTGTACTCACGCGCCGCCGCCCAAGACAATTGCCCCCAGCCCAGCCACGTTCTCACCGGCTTGCCCGTCGTCAGGTTCAGGTCCTGCCCGAACCGAAAGAATTCCTGCCCGAGCGCTTGCCCGTACGCGAGCTCGCCGGAGAACTTGAGGGTTTGCGTGATCGGCACGACCAATTCGGCGCCGACCAGGTAGGAGTTGATGTCCCGGCCGGGCGTGAATCCGGATGATCCGAATCCCGTGGCGCCTCCGGGGATCGGCGCCGAGCGGTAATAGCGGTACGCGGCGCTCACCGCGACCAAGACCCCGTCCAGGCGACCCGTCCCGGTGTACGCGAGCCTCGTTCCGTAATAGGGATGGAGGACGGGGTCGCTGAAGGCGTCGTCGGAGTTATTGGGAGCCGGGGCGTTGCCTTGTGCAGTCCTCGGTCCCGAGCTGGGACGTACTTGACGCTGGCCGGAGATCGCATACAGGCCGCGCTCGAACCGCATGACGGTGAGCAGAGCGTCGAAGTTCTCGGTGAACCTGTACCGCACCGTGATTTGCGGGATGCGCTGCCACAGGTTGCCGCCGTAGCCCAGGATAGAAAAATCGATCAGATCGGGGTGGAGCGCCATGACGGGCGTCCAATCTTGCCCGGCGACGATCGTGAACCTGTTCACCGAATAGGAGACGTTCGCCAAACGGAGCCGCGGCAGGATGCTGCTGGCCACGTCGCGCTCTCCGTAAAAGTCCGCCTCCACCACGCCCTTCAGGCTGTGCTTCCCGTCGGTCCGGTCCGCACGGATCCCGAAGACGCTGTAGCGGGGATTCAATGTGCTCGTGCCGTTGTTATTGCTGCCGGCCGCTGTCGCATAGCCGTTGAATTGGGCAGGGTCGAGAGGGTTGGTATTCCGGTTGCTGTAGATCGCGTCGAGCTCGACGCGGCCGTATGGGGTGACGCTTCCGCGGCTGCCGTCCGTGAAGATGGGCGCCAGACACCCCGCACACAGGTGACGGATTGGCGCTTCCTGCTCACGGGTGAGGCGGCCGGCCCCGGCCGCCTCACCCGCCGGCTCTTCTGACGATGCCGGCGACACCGTGAAGACGCATGCCGCCGTGACAACGATGTGCGTCAGGAACAACGCCAGGCGTTGTTCCCTCCTCCTGTCTCGATTCATCCTCCAGTCTCCTTCGTGCCAAAGGGTGAACACCAAGACCGGAGGGGCGGCGTGCCAAAAAAAACGCCCTTCCGGTCTCCACAGACCAGAAGGACGTCGTTGTCCTTCTCACAGCTTTCGGCGGGAGAAGTGGACCCCTTTGTCCACTTCTTGGCGCCGGATTCGAGCCTTATAAGCCCTTGGCCGGGTTCATGTCAAGAGCCTCGGCGGGCCGAGTCCTCTGCTGCCTCCACAGCGTTTCGCGGTGGTATGATGGGAGCAGCATCGCTCTTTTTGCAAGGAGGCGGACCATGAACAGCCCTCGGTCGGTCAAAGCCTTCGCGGCAGTCGCAACAGTCTTCGCCGGCCTGACTCTGTCGGCGTGCTCGACGGGGTCGACGGAGCGGGTCCAAGGGATTCCGAGCTCGCCGCTCAGCAACACGAGCGACCTCGTGTTCCAGTTCCGCCAACAGGCGGCCGAGCTCCGTGAGGCGGCCCGCAAGTTGGAGCTCGAAGCGCAAATCCACGCTCAACGCCAGGACCAGGAGCAACTCAATCGAAAGCTGGACCTGGCCCGAGAGATGCGGGCGGCCGCTGACACGGCCGACGAACGGGCGCGCGAGTACCGGCGGAGCATGCCCCACAACCAGGTCTACTGACGCCGGTAGAGTCGGCTCAGCTCGATTTGCAGGAGGTCCGGCGGCACCCTCGAGCAGAGGGTCTGCCGGCCTTGTGCTTCGCAGCGCAGTCGTGAGGTCGGTTCAGCTCGGCTGCCGCCCGGCTCGGCCGTGTCGACGCTCGCCTGGCGCTGAACATCCATCCAGCGCCGAATCCTGCATTCCTCGCGGTCTCGAATGGAATCGCCTTGGAGCCGGCAATAGCGGAGGATGGCTGCGCTCACCTGGGCGAGCGCTTCATCCCGCTCATGAATCGCCGTTTCCAAGAGTGCTTGCTCATCGGCGCTCCTCGACTGTGCGGCCGTGGGCGGAATCACGGGGACGCTGCAGGCGGTCGTGATCAGAGCGAGAAGCGGGATCAGACCAACGCCGATGCTCGACGACGGGGTATGGCTAGGCATAAAAAAACGTCCTCCTGGCGAACGGGTTCAACCAAAAGGACGCCGTTGTCCTAGCCGCTCAGGCAGGAACACCATTGTCCCGCCCGTTGGGCCTAGACATAACAGACGGATTTCGGGCTGTCAATCACCGTGTTTTCCCTCCCGGCCGTATCCGGGTTGTGTTAGACTGCGCGGCGATCGTGAGGTCCCGGTTGCCGCGCTCCTCCCTTCCGATACTGTTCAGCGCCATACTGGTCGCTGCCTGCGCGACCGGGTCGCGCATGGAGACGGTGCTCCATGAATCCCCGCAGGGCGCCGTCGGCTTGGAGCGCGTCGCGAAAGCGGAGTTTCAAGCCACGCACCCCGTCACGCTGAGCGAGCAGGTGATCGCCCGCGCGCTCGCGGGAGTTCAGGTGGTCGAGCCTACGACGCCGATCCAGCGCTTCCTCACGGGGAACACGAAACCCGTCCGCGTCTTCAGCGACGACGACATCGCATTCCTGGCTCCTCTCCTCAGCTCGGCGCTGGCCCGAGCCACGCCCGACCAACGGGTTCGCTTTCGCCTGGCGCACCTCGTGAGCCCCATTGCACCGCAGGTCACGAGGGGGGCCGGCGTCGGTTCCTCCCAGCCCGTCACCGGCTTGCCGCAGGCGGAGACGACGGCCGGATGGCTGTACGTCCATGGGCTGTCGCTGCACGTGGGGTTGGAGAAGTATCGTCACCGCGCGGTCAAACCGGACGTCATCAGTGGCCCGAATCGCTACTACCCGGAGCAAACGGGGTTGGAGGACCGTGAGCTGCGGTTCCAACCGGAGTCCGCGCTGCGTCCCGATCTCTTCAAGCAAACGGCCTTGCGCGACGGATCCCCGCGGACGATGCTCGTGATCGATTACCAGGCGCTCAAGAGTGAGCCCGTGCAACCCCATCAGGTCTCCGCTCGTGAGGCGACGTCTCTGCCGCCGGCCGCGTCGTCGCCGCCCCCTGTGGGTCAGACACCCGGTACAAAGGAGCGAGGAGCGCCGGCCGAGGACAAGCCGCCGACACCGAATGGAGGTCCTCCCGAGACTGCCAGACCGTCCAAGAGAACCCCTTCCCACGGCGAGGACACCCAAGCGCTCAAGGATCTCGTCATCAAGAAGGACCTCGAGCTGGAAGCCCTCAAGAAAGAGCTCCGTACGCTCCGCCGCCAACTCGAGGAGCGCGATGCCCAGGTCGACGCCCTACGAAAACGAGTTCGTCCGACTCCCCAGTCGCCCGACATCCTCCCGTAGACTAGATATCGCTTCGTAGGATCCCGGCCGTCCGACGGCTTCCTCGGCATCTTCCCTGTCCTCCCGTCTTTTCCCTACGCGCTGTAGCGCAGTTCGGCGATGGCCCCAAGCCGTCATAGCAAGTAGCCCTATAGTAGACTTGGGTAATGGAGGTGCATCATGCGAAGGCAAGGAGCGCTCAGCGCGATCGCCTACACGGCACTGCTGGTGGCGGCATGCAGCTCGGGTCCGGAGCTGCAACACTCGACCCGGACCGGAAAGATCTACGACGTCAGGATCGGCGAAACGCTCAACCCCGAGGAGCTCCACGCGCGTCAGGGCGACGAAGTCCGGTTCGTCAACGCCCGGAGCGCACCGGTGCGGATCGTCTTCGTCGAGGACTTGAACGGCCGCCTGGCCTGTGAGAAAGGCTTCCTGGAGAGCGGGATGTTCAACCTGTTCTCGAGCAACAATGCAACGGCGAACAGCGCCCGCATCAAAGCGAACGACTATGCGAGCCTGTGCTTCTTGTCTCCCGGTCACTACACCTACACGGCGAGGATGGAAGCTCCGGTCCCGGGCGGTGAGAAGAACCAATCCGGTCGGCTCGTCATCGAGTAGCGGCGATCGGAATCCAAATCAGGGTTGACGGCGGCTAGGTCGTCTCGATCAGCTCGCGATTGAGGAGCACGGTGCCGCTGGGGAGCGGTTCGCGAAAGTTCATGCGGCAGTAACAGGCATAGGCCACATACGTATCCTGGAGGCAGTATTCCGCGATATCTTTGCCCAGCCCGTTCGCCCACATCTCCGCGACCTGTTTCCCGCTGCCTGATTTCGTCTCCACGCCCAGCGCCCGCGCCAGGACATCGAGCTTGACCCATCCGCGCGCCTCCCAATTGCTCCAGATCGCCATCGTGTCATACACCGGCTCGGCGCGGAACTTGGCCAGCGGGATGTCGACCGACGGTTTGACCTGATGGACGATCGACCGTTTCTTCAGAAAGGGCAGATCGAATCCGAGACCGTTGTGAGTGATGAAGAGAGAAGGGCGGATCTGGCCGATGCGCGCCCAGAACTGCCGCAGCAGCTCCTTTTCGTTCGGCCCGTACCAGGAGACCGCAACATGGGGCTCCATGGCGTCCGTGAAGACGATGAGCCCGATGCAGACGATCCGGCTGAACGTGCCGTCGAACGACGACTTCTCGTACAGCTCGTCCTCCGTCTTTCGCCGCTGTTCGGCTTCCGACGCGGTAAAGAGGTCCTCCGCGTTCTCGAGGCAAGAGGGGTCGACCAGCGGGAGACAGCCGGCGATGCGCGCCCATTCCTCCTTGGGCGCTTGAACCGTTTCGATATCGAGCGCGACTTTCACTCTGCCTCCTACTACCCTTATCCCTTTACCACTTATCCCTTACCCCTTCTTCTCAAAGCGACCGCCACAGGATGAAGGCATCCTGGTAGCTCCCGTCGTCGTTGCGGACGGCTTGGGGTATGACGCCGACCTCGCGAAAGTCCAGCTTCCGCCAGAGATGCCGGGCCGGGCGATTGTTCGAGAAGACCAGATTGAAGATCACGCTCCGGTAGCCCAGATCCTTCGCATACTGGAGCATCGTTGCCCCCAAAAGCCAGCCCAGCCCCTTGTTTCGCCATTCGGGCGCGACGATGAACCCCGCGTTCGCCACCTGCCGTGCACGTCCCGGCCAGTTCGGTTTCAAGTAGAACGCCCCGAGCAGCGGGGGCTGATGCACCCGATCGGCTTCATAGGCGGCCACGGTGCTCTTGCCTCGGAACCAGTAATCCTGAAAGTCTTCGTCATCCGGCATGCGGTCGTGAGGATACGACTGGCCTTCCTCCACGATGACGCGGTAGAGCGTGCGCAACGGCTCGACATCGTCCCGGCCGGCTTGGACGAGCCGGACGGCGGTTCCATCCTTGAGCCTGGCGTCGATCGGGAAACGCACGTCACCCCGTCGTCTGCAGGCGATCGATGATCGGCCGATCAGCGGGAGGGAAGTCTTCGTGGCGAAATTCCGACGGGAGAATCCACTTCACGGCCTCGCATGAAAGGGCGCGCGGCTCACCCGAGGCGATGCCGCAGGTGAAGAAATGCAGGTCGACGATTTTCTCCGGATAATCGTGGCGGACCGTTTCGAAGTGGACCGGCTGTACGATTTCCACGCCCAATTCCTCACGCAGCTCTCGCGCCAAACATTCCTCGATCGACTCGTGGGTCTCGCGTTTTCCACCGGGAAACTCCCAGAGGCCGGCGAGGTGCACCCCGGCCTGTCTTTTCGTGATCAAGTACCGGCCGTCCCGCTTGATGATCCCGGCGGCGACCTCGATTCTCGGTTTGTCCCCCGTCACCGTCTGAGCCATCGATCCCCTACCGTCTCGGCGGTCGGCAGGCCGCGGCGGCTCCGCCGCCATGGAGCGCCCGGTCATCGCTTGTGTTCGAAGGGATACGTCTTACAGAAGTCCTTCATCGGACACAGGAGGCAGTAGGGATCGCGGGCGTTGCAGACCATCGCACCGAAATCCATCAGCGCCTGGTTGAAGTCATATCCCTTCCCTCTCGGGATGAGCGCTTCGGAGAGCTTCCAGAGCTCCGCCTTCCGAGCCTTGGGATCGCCCGTTCCGATGAAGACGCGGTGGAGCACGCGAATGACGTTCGTGTCGAGGATCGGCGCATCTTCATTGAAGGCAAACGAGCGGATGGCGCCCGCGGTGTACCGGCCGATGCCCTTGAACGACAACAGTTGCTCCGGCTCCTTCGGGAGCGTCCCTCCATAACGGGCGACGGTCTCGCAGGCAATGCTGTGGAGACGCAACGGGCGGATATTGTACCCGAGCGGGTACCACGTCTTTTTCACCTCCTCGGTCGACGCCGCTGCAAGGCGCTCGAAGGAGGGATACCGCTCGAGAAACTCATGGTACTTCGGGATCACCCGGTCGACCTGTGTTTGCTGGAGCATGACTTCCGAGACGAGGATCTTGTAGGGGTCCGAGGTCTTGCGCCACGGCAAGTCCCGACCATGCTCGCGATACCATTTGAGGAGCCGGAGCTGGAAGCGGCGCTTCAGACCGCGATCGAGGACCGTCGGCTTCGAGGGCGTGCGTGCGCGTCGTGCTGCACGCGGTCGAGCAGCGGCTGTCACGTCCCGGCGCGGCATGATCCGGGGGCGCATTGTAGGTGCTGGGGAACCGAAATGCAATCCGTCAGCCGACTGCCTCACACCGGCGAGGCGTGTAGGATACGGCTCGAGGAGGCCCCGTGGCTGCGCGTGACGGCAAGCGCCGCATGCTGATTCCGGATACCATCGACGAGGCGACGCTCGAGGTCGCCGGTCAAGAGGTGCACCTCACGAACCTGCGCAAGGTGTTCTGGCCGGCGCACCGCATCACGAAGGCCGCACTCCTCCAATACTACGCCGACGTCTCCCCGTTCCTGCTCCCCCATCTCGTCGACCGGCCCATGGTGATGAAGCGCTACCCCAACGGCGCGGAGGGAGACCATTTCTTCATGAAGCGCGCCCCAAACCCGCGGCCGCCCTGGATCCGGATCTGCTCCATACCCCACCGGCGCGGCAACGTCATCGACTTCGCGCTCGTCCAGGACCTGCCCAGCCTCCTCTGGATCGTGAACCTGGGCTGCATCGACCTCAACCCCTGGTACGGGCGGTGTGACGACTACGATCGACCGGATTTTCTGAATTTCGACCTGGACCCCGGCCCGGGCTCCGATTTCACCAACGTCTGCGACGTGGCGCTCCGCTTGCGGGACCTCCTCGGCAGCCTCGGGATGCCAAGTCATCCCAAGACCACGGGGTCGAAGGGCATGCACGTCTACGTGCCGATCGTTCGCGGGCCGGTGCAAAAGGAGGTGTGGACGGTCGCCAAGGAGATCGCACGGGCGATGGAAGGCCGCTATCCAAAACACGTCACCGCGGAATATCGGGTGGCCAACCGGCCGTATGGACGCGTCCTCGTCGATTACAACCAAAACGCCTGGGGGCGGACCCTCGCATCGGTCTATTCCGTCCGGCCGAAACCGCTGGCGACGGTCTCGATGCCGGTTCGCTGGGAGGACGTCGAACGGGGGATCCGCCTGACCGATTATCGGCTCGACAACGTGCCGGCGCTGCTCAAGGCCGACGGCGACCTGTGGAAGCCCGTCCTCGGGAAGAAACGGTTCGATCTGAACAGCCTCGTCTCCACGGCACCCGCATGAATCGCCCCGCTCCTCCGATCGCTTCATTGCCGGGCACGGCACAGGCAGACGGCTTTCCGCATCTTGCGCTTCCGGTCCCCATTCCGCTGCCGCCGATGGAGGCGCTCCGCCGGGACCGCCTGCCGGACGGCGAGGGTTGGCAGTTCGAGCCCAAGTGGGACGGATTCCGGTGTCTCGTCTACCGGTCCGGTGCGGCCGTTGCGCTCCAGTCGAAAGCCGGGCAACCGCTGGCGCGGTACTTCCCCGAGCTCGTATCGCTCTTCCAATCGCTCACGCCTGATTCGTTCGTGCTCGACGGCGAGATCGTGATCCTTCGCGAAGGCCGCCTCTCGTTCGACGACCTCCTGCTCCGCATCCATCCCGCGGCCTCTCGGGTCGCGAAGCTGGCCGTGCAGAGCCCGGCGACGTACGTGGCCTTCGACCTCCTCCATGACCCGCTCGGGCCCCTCCTGGACCGGCCGCTGGTCGAACGCCGGCGCCGCCTGGAGGCCTTCATGAGATCGCTTCCTCCGTCCCCTTCCCTGCAACTGTCTCCGAAGTCGGAGGACAGGCGCGTCGCTCAGCAGTGGTTCGAGGACTTCGGGCCGTTCGGGCTGGACGGCGTCATGGCCAAGAAACGCGGCGAACCCTATCGCGCCGGCCAGCGCGACGCGATGATCAAGGTCAAGCACGTGAAATCGGCGGACTGCGTGGTGGCCGGTTTTCGCTATGCCGCAGGGAAGGCGGCGCGGCGCTCGCGGCAGGCGGGAACGCGGCCGGTTGGATCGCTCCTGCTCGGCCTGTACGATCGGGCCGGCCTGCTGCACTTCGTCGGCTTTACTTCGTCCTTCTCGGGAGGGCAGCGAGTGGAGTTGGCCGCGGTCGTGGAGCCGCTGATCGGTGGACCGGGGTTTACGGGACGGGCCCCGGGCGGCCCGAGCCGTTGGTCCGCAAGAGAGCACCATGAATGGGAACCTCTGGAGCCCCGGCTGGTCTGCGAGGTGCAATACGATTACTTCTCGCAGGGCCGCTTCCGGCACGGCACCAAGTTCCTGAGGTGGCGGCCGGACAAGGCGCCGACCCAATGCGGCTTCGACCAGGTGGAGCGGCAACCGATCGGAACGGGCGACGAGCTGTTCGGGAAGTGACCCGAGGGGAGCCTAGCAAATTATTGAAAAGCCATTTTGAGGACGCTGAAATCAGGAACTTCGGGAAACAAGGATGAAAGCAGAATGACCCGCAGGATGTTCAAAAAGTCCATCCAGCGCGGCCGCAGCGAGCGAGGGGCCGAGGCGTACCCTTTGCGGTACGTTGAGGTCCTGAGCGATGCGAGAACAAAGCTGGGGGGCTTTTTCAACATCCTGCCTAAACGACGATGCGGTTGCGACCTGACTGCTTGGCACGGTAGAGATTTCTGTCGGCTCTCGCCATGGCCGCATCGAGCCCACCCCCGTCCTGTCCCTGTGGATGGAAGGTGGTGCCGCCGATGCTCATCGTCACATGGATGGGGTGCGCGAGACCGTGCACCGCCAGCGAGGCGTCCTCGACCGCCTGGCGGATCCGCTCGGCGACGGTCCCGACGTCTTTGACGGGCGGATGGAGGAGCAGAATGAACTCCTCGCCGCCCCAGCGTCCGAGCAGGTCGCCGGGCCGAATCTGCTGGCGCAAGACGGCGGTGACGTGCCGCAGGACCGCGTCGCCGACCTGGTGCCCGTACCGGTCGTTGACCGATTTGAAGTGATCCAGATCCAAGAGCAGCACCTCGAGGACCTCATCGTTCTGCACCGCCCGCCACCAGACGCGCTCCGCCAGCTCCGTCCATCCCCGCCGGTTCAGGAGCTCGGTCAACGGGTCGATGGTCGCCTGGTGTTCGAAGAGGTCCTTCAAGCGCCGCGTCTCTTCCTCACGCCGCTTGCTGTCCGTGATGTCGGTGATCGACTCGACGGCGAGAATCTTTTGCCCGTTGCGGATCGGGGCCCACTGGACCAAGAACCAGCGTCCGTCCGGGTGTTCCACTTCGCTGCTCGTGGTCTTGCCCGTTTCCAACGCCTCCGGCGCTCGGCAGAAGGCGCAGCGCACGGGGCACTGCGAGATGCTTTCGTAACACGTCTTGCCGACGATGTCGCCGAACATCTGCTGACTGGATGAGTTCTGAAAGCGCACCTGCCACTTCTGGGTGTCGATCAACGAGATGGTGGACGGGCTCGCATCCACCAACTCACGGATGCTGAACGTCTCCTCGTCGGGGCGCTCGTCCGGTCCGGGCTCAGGCTGGTGGGACTGCACGGTTCACCTCCGCTCTCTGCCGACGACCCTGCCCTGCTCCGACGCATTCCTCATGCCACGTCATCATGTCGGTTGACGGCGGCTGTGACTTGAACTGTCCGCGTCCTTCGCGGGGGTAGCACCCGTCCGTTCGGACGGGAGCCAGGCGCGCTGACCGCGACAGCGGAATTCGTCGCAGCCGGCCGTTTTGCGCATCCATCGAAAGATGGATGAGGAAAGATGGATGAGGCCTGGAACGGTCAGCCGGCCGGACGGCCGACTCGAGCGGGGCGGGCTTCAGAAGGTTGAAGGGCTGCTCGCATGCGGGACTCGAAAATCCGATTCCACGTCTCGATCGCGGAGGCGGCGCGGCGGCCGAGAGTACACCGGAAGGCGTCGTCCTCGATCACGCCCATGATCGCGCCGGCGGCCTCGCCGGCCTCCATCTCTTGGAGGTCGACGCCGAGCCGCTCATCCCCCCAGAAGGCGCACAAGCCGCGCGCCTTCTGGCCATAGTAAGCGCCGTCGTACAGGCACACCGCCGGGACGCCTTGGCTCAGAGCGAACGTACAGGCGTGATAGGAGATGCAGACGGCTCCGACCGCTCGCCCAAATGCCCCCTTGATCACTCCGGCGGAGCAGCCCTTCCCGTCGAGGACCCTGAGACTCGGAACGACCCCTGCCAAGTGGCGAGCGGTCTCCACGTCCGAATCGAGCGCTTCGAAGGAGGTGGGAACGAAGACCAGCGGGAGGCGGGATCGGTCTGCGACGTCGTTCAGGACCGCGGCGATCTTCTCGACGTGGCGGCTGTGCTCACGGGCATAATACCCCAGCCGGATGTTCACCGCGATGAAGCGCCGGTCCTTCATGCCGATCGAGTCCAGGCAGGCGTCGACCTCGGCGGGGTGCGCGGCCGGCAGCGCGAACGAGTCGTCTCCCATCAGCTCCACCCGGTCGCCGGCGCACCCCGCCTCTCGGCTGATCGAGATGGTTTCCGTCGGCTCTCGCAAGCCGAGAAAGACCGCGGCGCGCAAGGCTCGGCCGACCAAGCGCCGATAGTTCGCGTTCCGCAAGGGCCCGAGTTGCTGCCCGGTCAACAGCACCGGTTTGCCCTGCTCGGCGAACGCCAAGATCGTACAGCACTGCTGTATCAAACAATCAGGAAAGTAATCGGTCAGCCCGCACTGCCCGGGCAACAGGAGAGCATCGAATGGCCGGCAGAAGTCCGCAAGAGTGCCGCCGCCGCACGATGCGCGCGCCGGGGCGGTCACTGGCAGCAAGCCGGCGCCGACGCCCGCCCCCACCGTACGGGTCAAGACCCACTGAGCGCAGTGCTCGAGCGTCGACGCGTAGCGCCACCAGAAACGCCGTCCGGCCAACTGCGCCCGCGAAGGATACGACACGGCATAATCGCGGACTCGGTGCACTCGGGGAGATCGCCACAGATCCGTCGTGAACCCGACGCGCTCGGGCACATAAATCTCGGCGTCCGGACAGACGAGCCTCAAGCGGGCCACGGTCCCCTCGATCATCGCGATGTCGCCCAGATTGGCTCCGGACCGGTGCTCGATCAAGACCTTCATGGAACTCCATGACCTTTCGCCGCGGGCACACGGGACACTTCCGCCCCGTCATGGACGATCATGATCTGGTCGGCCCGTCTTCAAACCGGGCAGGAACGCGAGCGACGGCTCGACCCGTTCGACGAACTTCACGGCGCTCGTGATCCGGCTCTACGACGATCAAGACGTTGACCATACGGCTCGCTCAAAGGCGGTCACGGCTGTTCGTTCAGCTCCCAACCGTGTTCGACGAGGGCGGTCGAGTATTCGATGGGCGGGACGAACGCCGTCTGGAAAAAATTGCTGGCCTCCACGTTGAAAAAGTACGCGGAAGGGACGTGGTCCAGCTCGCCCCCGTCGTCCTCGGCCGCGATCCCGATCTTGTACGAGCCGATGGGGAGCGGCAGCCGCGGGATTCGGCAGATCACCTCCCCCTTGCCCGGTGGAATCGTGAACGAGCGGCCGGAGGAAGCCACATGACAATGGGTGACCGGAATCATGCGATGGTTGTAAATCGTGAGCATGAACCGGACATGGGCCAAGCGCTCGAAGCTCTCGTATCCCAGCACGATCTCCACGGGCTCGCCGGCGATCGGCGCCGTGATCGGTATGCCCGCGGGACTTCTGAGCCGGACGCCGGTGAAGCGCAGCCGAGCGCGGTCGGGTTTGTGTCGTTCGGTGAGGAGTTGATCGGTCTTGTCCGGGGTGAAGAGGAGCGCGAAGTAGCGCTCGGCGAGCGCCTTCGTCTCTCCGATCGCCGACACCCGCCCCTTCTCGAGCAGGATCGAGCGCGGGCACAATTGGATCAGGGAGCTCATGTTGTGGCTCACGAACAGGACGGTCCGGCCCGTATGCGCCACGTCCTCCATCTTCCCGAGGCACTTCTTCTGGAACGCCGCATCGCCCACGGCGAGCACCTCGTCGACGATGAGGATCTCGGGTTCGAGGTGGGCGGCGACGGCAAAAGCCAGACGCACGTACATGCCGCTGGAGTAGCGCTTCACCGGCGTATCGATGAAGCGCTCGATCTCGGCAAAGGCGACGATCTCGTCGAACTTCCGCTCGATCTCACGCCGCTTCATCCCCAGAATCGCACCGCTGAGGTAGACGTTCTCTCGGCCGGTCAATTCGGGGTGAAAGCCCGTCCCGACCTCGAGCAGCGACCCCACGCGGCCGTACACTTCGGCCCGGCCGCTCGTGGGATCGGTGATGCGGGAAAGGATTTTGAGCAGCGTGCTCTTGCCCGCGCCGTTGGCGCCGATCAGCCCGAGCACGTCGCCATGACGGATCTCCAGCGAGACGTCCTTGAGCGCCCAGATGGTCCGCCCCTCCTGCGACTGTCCTTTCCTGGTGAAGAGGGTCGCCACCGCATCGGCGACCTGCTCCCGCAACGAGTCGTAGCGACGCCGCCGGATACCCACCCGGTATTGCTTCGAGAGGTTCTCGACCCGGATCGCGACGTCACTCATCAGATCTCATCCGCGAAGGTCCGTTCCATGTTCCGGAAAAAGACGATCCCGCCGACCAACAGGATCGCCACGAAGAGGACGCTCGCCGCCACCATTTCGGGCGGCGGCGCGGCCTTGCCCAACACGCTCCACCGAAACCCTTCGATGACGCCGACCATCGGGTTCAGGCTGTAGAGCCAGCGCCATCGTTCGGGCACGAGGCTGACCGGGTAGACGATGGGCGAGGCGAACATCCAGACCTGCACGAGCAACGGGACGACATGCCCCACATCGCGATACCGGACGTTCAACGCCGAGAGCCAGGCGCCGACGGCCAGCGCGGTGAACATGGCGAGCAGGAGAAACAACGGAGCGGCGAGCACGGCGATTCCCAACGGCCGGCCGAACCAGGCGGCCAGCCCCAACAAGAGGAGGAACCCCCAACAGAAATCGAGCAGCGGGGACAGCACCGACGTGAGCGGAATGATCAATCGCGGGAAGTAGACCTTCGTCACGAGGGAGGAGTCCACGACGACGCTGTTCACACACCGCCCGAGGGCGTGCGCGAAATAGGTCCACGGTACGAGCGCCGTATAGGCGAACAAGGCGTAGGGAAGGTCGTCGGACGGCACCCGGACGAGGTAGCCGAACACGACCGTCATGATGAGCATGGCGGCCAGCGGCTGCAGGACCGCCCAGGCGATCCCGATCGCCGTCTGCTTGTAGCGGACCTTGACGTCCCGCCAGACCAGGAAGTACAGGAGCTCCCGATAGTGCCACAGATCGCCGAGCGCGAGGTGCCAGAGACCACGCCGCGGCTCGATCAGCGTGAAGGGCTTCGTGGGAGCAACGGGGGCCTTGAGTGTCCGTGCGCCTTCCATCCTCAGACGTCTTCAGCCGTTCAGCCAGGCGGAGAGCCGCCGCTCGAACTCCTCGCCGTCCCAGTCTTGCACGTGCATCCGCGGAAGCCGGAGCGGATCCGAGGCCTCGGTGATCCGCCCGGGCACGTTGACGCAGGCATGGCGTACACCCGATTCGCGAAGCACCGCCAAGGTCTCCTCGTTGAAATCGGCGGGCTTCCCATAGGGGTACGCAAACGCGGTGACCGGGCGGCCGAGAACCTCCTCGAGGAATCGTCGGCTGCCCCGGACTTCCTCTTGCTGCTCGAAACGCGACAGGCGGGACAGCACGGGATGACTGACGGTGTGCGCCCCTATCTCGATCAATCCGTCTTCGGCGAGCATCAGCATTTCGTCCGAGGTCAACGCCCGATGAGACGGGCGCACGAGCGGTTCCACGCCGGCCCACTCGTACAGTCCCTGCAAGACTCGGATCCGCTCTCCCTCGGCGAGCGGCTGGAGCAACTCCCAGATCGCCCGGTACACGGCATGCCGCGCCGTCGGCGTGGACTCCCACGCGCGCCAACCGCGATGACCGGCCGCCTCGCTCGCCTCGTACCGGCTCGCTCCATCGAGTCGCCATTCGTACCGGCGGCCATCGATGACGAGCGCAAGGCGGCCGGGCAACGTGCCCGGGGTGAGCAAGACCCGTTCGAGATCGTCCCACCAGAACTCCCGCTGCCGACCATAGGACCCCGTCGTGACGAACACGGTGGCCGGCACGTCGTACCGCTCCAGGATCGGACGGCCGTGGAGGAGGTTGTCGGCATACCCGTCGTCGAAGGTGACGGCCACGCGGCGCGGCGGGCGCCCGGTCGGGCTCGTCATGTCGTTCAGACGGCACGGCGCAGCGAGGCGACGCAGCACCTCCAGGTGCTCGGAAAAATGCCCGGGAGAGACCGCCAGCCCCCAAGGGTCGGACGGCACGTCGGCCACGCGATGATAGACGAGGACGATACGGCAGGCGGCGCCGCGTCCCGCCTGCCGCAGCCGCTTCCACAGCGTGGCACAGGCGCCGATCATGCCGGCTTCACCGCCTTCGCCGTGATGAGGACCTCATAATCCGGGTCCCGATAGTCCAATTCGGCCGGGGTCAACTCTTCCGTCGCAAGCCCCTGGAGGAAGGCAATGGCCGCCAGCACGTTCCCCTGCGCCTCGATCTCCACCGCATTCGCCGGGAACACCTCGGTAAACAGGCGCCGGCTCGACCGGGTCGTAAAACTCCAGTACCAATGTTCCGCCCATTCGTAGTGATCGATCTGGCTGATTCCCGGGAACGTGGCCAGCAACGTGCCGCCCGGCTTCAGGATCCGGTGCAGCGTCCTCAATGCGGCCGGGACGTCATAGATGAGATGCAGCGTCTGGGTCAGCACGATGCAGTCGAAGAGGTCCGAGGCAATGTGGTCGGCGCGACTCAAATCCGCGACGATCGTCGCTCCCTGTCCCTCGTGCAGGTGCAGAACGTCCCTCGCGGTCACACGGCCCCCGCCGAACCGCCTCGTATAGCTATCGTCGCCCACCTCGAGCACCCGGCCGCGGATCGCTTGCGCCTGCTCGGCCAAGAAGCGCTCGACGTAGTAGCGGTCGACGGGGAGTCCGCGGTCGTACCCAAACACCCGGCTGATCGGCGTCACCCGCCTCAGGTCCCCAAAGCGGACCTGATGCAGTGGAGGGCGCCCACCCGAGGCGGGAGACGAAAACCCCAGCCACCGCTGCACCCGGTGGGCGACCCGGCCGCTCATCGGCTTCTCCTTTCGACGCCGCCGCTCGGTGCCGCCGCACGGGCCGCGGGATGCCCCGGCCGAGAGCCGGAATAGAGGCGGGCCAACTTGTGCTTGAGGAGCATCGGCAGACTGCTCGGATACCAGCGGAGCAAGACCCGGAGGGACTGTGCCGCCCGCTGCCACTGCCCCGCACGGACGAGCGTCGCCAGTTGCCAGGCCGCCCGCTCGCCATAGTCGGCCCGCATCCGGCGGACCCCGTCCCGATATGCCTCCAGGTACGCCGGCCGGTTTTTGATGTGCGCACGTTGGCGCCGGAGCACGGACATCGTCGTCTCGAGCATCAGATCGGGACGGCCGCTCATCTGCTGGGCGTACTGGCGGTACTCGGCGACCAACTGATGATGACAGTGCATCGGATATCGGCTGACCAAGCGCAGGTAGAGGTCGTAGTCCTCGGAAGCCCGCAGCTCCGGCGAAAACCCGCCCGCCGCGAGGAGCGCTTTACGCTTGAACATCACCGAATGGATGGCACCGATGAAGTTGAACCGCAGGAACGTGGCGTAGTGATCGGGCGTAGGCTCGCAGTAATGGTATGAGCGGCGGCCCGTCTCCGCCCCGAAGTAGCGGAAGCTGCCGCAGACGAAGGCCGCATCCGGGTGCCGGCGAAACGCCGACAGGCTGGCTTCGAAGTGTCCGGGCAGGAGGCGGTCATCGGCGTCGAGGAAGACGACGTACTCTCCCCGGCTGTGCCGAAGCCCCGTATTGCGGGCACCCGGCAAACCCTGGTTCTCCTGGCGGACATACTCCACATCGGCGTAGCGGGCCGCGACGTCCGCAGTCTCGTCGCTGGAGCCGTCGTCGACGACGATGACCTGGCGGTTGGCATAGGTCTGGCTCAAAACGCTCTCGATGGCTTCGGGCAAGTACCGGGCATGGTTGAAGCAGGGAATGACCGTGGTCACCAGACCCGGTCTCGCGGCAGCCAGAGGCTTCAGCACAGTAGCTGACATTGGAGCTCCATCAGCGGGCGTTCCTCGGACGACCGGCCCTTCCGCGGCCTGTTCGCCCGGCGCGAAAGGGACAGCGGCCTTACCGCTGCATCTTCTAAAGGCTCCTTCTTACCCCCGCAAGTCAGCGCGCAGGAGCCGGCGGGCAGGTACCATTCCTACGTCGACCTCTCCTACGTCGATCTCGCAGTTGACCGTCAACCGGCCGCCGGGATCGAACCCGGCCGCTGCACCGCTCGTCGAATCTTCCGCCCGACGTGAGCCACCATCCCGGTCGGATAATCGCGTACGAGCACCCGCAGGCACGCAAACGCCTCGTGCCACCGGCGGAGCCGCAGGGCATCGGTCGTCTGCCACAGTAAAGGCTCTCCGTACCGCTGCTGGACATGCCGGATGCCCGCGCGATGGGCCTCTCGGTACTGTGGGTTGGCCCTCACGTACGGCGATTGCATCCGGAGAACCTGCATGGACGCGGTCAGCATGACGTGCCAGCGTCGCGACATCTGCCCCTCGTGCTGCCGGTATTCCGCGACGACCCGGTGATGGCACACCATGGGATAATGGGCGGCGATCCGCAGGAACAAATCGTAATCCTCGGCGCTCCGCAGTTGGCGGCGGAAGCCGCCGACCGCAGCCACGATGTCGCGCCTCACGGCGGCAACCGCGGGACAGGGAATGATATTGCCACGCAGGAGCGTGCCGTACGTATCCGGTCTCGGAGCACAGTCATGCGTGTGGCCGGCCGTGCTTCCCAAGAGTCGGTAATCGCCGAAGACGGCTGCCGCTTCCGGCGCCCGCCGGATCGTCTCCATGCTGATGGACAGATGGTGGGGATCGAGACGATCGTCGGCGTCCAGGAACACCACGTAGCGGCCGCGAACGACTTCAAGGCCGCGGTTTCGTGCCGCCGAAAGCCCCTGATTCGGCTGATACACGTACCGCAGGTCGGGATATCGTCGGATGATGTCCGCCGAGCCGTCGCTCGACCCGTCGTCCACGACGACCAGTTCATACCGCGGATAGCTCTGCGCAAGGACGCTCTCGATCGCCTCGGACACGAAGCGCGCCTGGTTGAAGCACGGAATGATGATGCTGACGAGGTCCATCACGGCGCCGTAGGGCTCGTCGTAGGCTAGTGCACGGCACAGGAAATCACTAGTCTCGACCGGGGAAGGGCGGAGGCGGGTTGTCTCCTACACGGTTCTCACGTCGCCGGAAACGACGTCCGTAGAGCGCTTCTTCGACCGACCGGCGTCGCTCTCGGCGGATGAAGTTGGGGGTAGGAGCGGCAGTGCGGAGGCGATCTGGAATTGGCCGGGACGCTTCCCTGACCGTGGCTTGCCAGCTTGAGAGCTGGCGCGCCCGGCAGGAATCGAACCTGCGACCCTCGGCTTAGAAGGCCGATGCTCTATCCGACTGAGCTACGGGCGCACGCCTGGAGTTTCGCACACTTGAGAGGGATGAGACAACCGCGGAAGGACTGACTGTGCGCGCAACTGTGCCCGCGACCAATTTTCGGGTCGCCTCTTGGAGGTCCGCATCGTTCACGATGTTGTAGCGGTCAAACACCGACACCCCTTGTGCCCAGTCACCTTCATCGTCACCCGCTCCGGTACACCGCGGCGGGTGAGATTCCTGACCCGGTTCGGCGGAAGTCGTGCTGCAGCGTGGCGATCGTCACCACAACCTGAAGGTCAGGACGTAGGTATCGACGGACTCGTTCGAAATCTTCATGCTCGAAAAACCCTGACCGCGGCTCAGTGCCAATTCTTGCCGCCCAACACTTATTTCCGGTGCACGAGAACCGCTGGGCCGAATCGGGGAGCTGTTTCATCACATCGGAAACCTGGGACGGATGCGTTGACCTTGAGCTCGTCGATCCCGCACCCGTGCCAAACTTTCTTGGCCAACGGGCACGCGGTCGACGTGTTGCGGCGAGGCGGCTACGTCAAGTAGGCGCGGGGGGCCTAGGTGGTTATGGCTTGGGAGGGCCTACGTTGTTGGGTGTTCCAGTCCCCTTTCAAGCCAGTGTAAAGAGTCGCTAAGGGCTTAGCACAGTCTTTGTGATCAAAGGCTCGATTCTTCCACTTAACGTTGGGGCGAGCCAATGTAGAATCTTTTCTCACGAAGACTGTAAAGCAATCGAGAAGGATTTTCGTTCCCCAGGTTACGGTCTCCTGACTGATGCATTGAAGTCCGACCTCCTCACAATATCGCTCAACGAGGTCAGCGCTGGTATTCCAGGATCGCCATGATAAGGGACCAATAAGGCCGCCCTGCCCGTACAGCATCCGCTGCAGAACCTTCGGAAGTTTATTTGTTAACAATAGCAGACGAATGTACTGCCCGAGGTTCGAGTGATGGAGAAAGCCAACACCATTTGGCATTAACTTTTGGCTGAGTTGTCGTAGATAGCTATGAATCACGTCAGCGTCGGCATGAACCAGTGAATCGTAACTGAAGGCAAAGTCGATCGTCTCGTCCGGGACCATGTCTAGGGATTTACCGTCATTAACGTAGAACCTTAAGTGCCGAGCTGCGGCAAAGCGGTTTCGACAATAGTCAATGCAGGTTTCTGCAAGGTCAACCGCGATCAACTGCTCGCAGTGGTTTTTGAGGAACTCTGTCCAACGGCCGCGCCCTGGAGCGATTTCCAAGATAGTCGTTGCAGGAAGGAAGGAATGGATACGTGGATAGATCGAGAAGAACCATTGGGCTTCAGCATTCCCCCAGCCGGCAGACCATTCCTCCCCCTGCTGAGACCATGGCCAGATCCTGTTCCAAATTTCTTGATTGAATTCAACACTGGGCATGGAAACTCCTTTGCTCTCTTTCTGGAACTATCGGGGAAATCGTGAAGGTAAGCGAGGCTACCCAAGGTTGGTCGTAAGATAAATCAGCTAGATCCCTACAAAGAGTACCTGTTCCCTGAGGCGACTCTCAAACCCCATTCGGGTGTCTCTGAGAGCGGTTTGCGAGAAAGGTAGAGCGTGGCCGGCGCTCTAGCGGGAGGTCTCAGCCGCGCCGACGGTCAATGGCCAGGGACGTCCAGAATCAATATCGGGATGACGTGGTTCGGGGACAGGGCCATAGCCATCTCGGATATCGTCGATTGTTGTAAGCACTCAGCTGCTAACTGGGCTTCGGCCGCGTTCCCGTTCGTCACCATCGAGAACAATGCCTTCCGCAGCTCTGGAATGGGAACACCGACTAGCTGCTTAACACATGCCGAATAGTCAGATGGATGCTCTCCAACTGCAACCGACATTAACGACACCGTCGTTCCCTTGACTTGCAGCGAAGGTAGGCGCCCGTAGTCAGGATTCGAACAGACCCCTCCGGCACGCTTTGCAAGCCTGTCCTGAGTACGTTTGGAAAACTCGTCCCTCATCACCGCGCTACTGAACACTGCATTAATGTGCTCCCGATTGTGCCCGAGAGCATCCAAAACGGCCCATCTTCTATCCCCGCCACCCAAAATGGCAAGAAAAACCCCTCGGAACCATTGGTGATTCCGAAGGGTTCCAGTGGCCTGTCAGACTTAGCAGGCCGATGCTCTATCCGACTGAGCTACGGGCGCGGAGAGGAGAAGGCATCCATACGAAGCGAGAACGTGAGGTATTCTCCGAGCGCCCCAATCAACAGGCGCTCGGTTCACGCCAAGCGAGGGATGGTCGGGGCGAGAGGATTTGAACCTCCGACATCCTGCTCCCAAAGCAGGCGCGCTACCGGGCTGCGCTACGCCCCGACGTTTTCGACCGGTGACTGTAACTTACGGAGCCGCGCCTTCGCTTTCGCAAACGCGCGCGCGCGGTGACTCATACGGTTTTTCTCTTCCGGAGTCAACTCGGCCAACGTCTTGCCCAGGTCAGGCACCACGAACACGGGGTCATATCCGAAGCCCCGCGCCCCGGCCGGGGATTCCGCAATGGCCCCTTCGAGCTCGCCGGTGACGGTCTCGACCGCGCCGGATGGGTCTGCAATGGCTACCACCGTGATGAATCGAGCCGTCCGCTTGCCTGACGGCACACCGCGCAGCTCCTGCAGCAGCTTACGACAATTGTCCTCGTACGTCGCCTCATCCCCGGCGTATCGCGCCGCGTACACCCCGGGGCGGCCGCCGAGCGCATCGACTTCCAACCCGGTGTCGTCCGCCACCGCCGGCAGCCCCGTGTAGCGAGCGATGGCTTGCGCCTTTTTGACGGCGTTCGCTTCACACGTCTCGCCGTCCTCGACTACGTCCGGAGCATCGGGAAACTCATCGAGGGTCTTGATGCGGATGCCGACATCGCTGAGCAAGGCCGCGATCTCGGCCCGTTTGTGCACGTTCCGAGTGGCTACGACGAGGTCCTTCACGGCGCCGTCACTCCGTAGATCGCGCATGGCGGGCTCGATGAAGCGCCGCCAGCATGCCCGCCATCATTCCAAGTTTCCGATCAGATCCTTTTGCAGCGCCACCAGGCTCTGGATCGCGTTCCAGCCGAGGCCGATGAATTCGTCCAGGTCCTTCTTGTCGAAGGAAGCGAGCTCCGCAGTCCCCTGGACCTCGACGAACCGCCCGCGCCCGGTCATGACCAGGTTCATGTCGACTTCGGCCAACGAGTCCTCGGCATACGCGAGATCGACCATCACATCGCCGCCGACCTTGCCCACACTGATCGCGGCAAGGTAATCCGTCAGCGGCCGTTTCTTGATCAGATGCTTCTTCTTCAACGCCGCGAAAGCATCGGCCAAGGCGACGAACGACCCCGTGATCGAGGCGGTGCGCGTCCCGCCGTCGGCCTGGATGACGTCGCAGTCGATCCAGATCGTTCGCTCTCCCATCTCCGCCATATCGGTCACCGCCCGGAGCGCCCGCCCTACCAATCGCTGGATCTCCAGCGTGCGCCCGCCCTGTTTGCCTTTGACGGCTTCACGCGGCGTCCGCTCGTGGGTCGCCCGGGGCAGCATCGAGTACTCGGCGGTGACCCATCCTTTCCCTTTGTCCTTGAGGAACGGCGGGACCTTTTCCTCCACCGAGGCCGTGCAGATGACTTTGGTGCCGCCCATTTCGATCAGCACCGACCCTTCGGCGTATTTGATGAAGTCCCGTGTGATCTTCACGGGCCGGACTTCATCGTTGCGGCGGCCGTCTCCGCGTCGCAGCTTCACGGCGAGGCTCATCGGATTTCCCCTCAGAATCAAGACGATGGATTATAAGGTAGGGTCCATCAAAGATCAAATGACGAGGTGTCCATGATCAAGGCTCTCGCCGGGTATCGCGATGGCCGGCCCGGTGCCCGCGTTTCAGACGAACGAACAGGAGACCGATGATCAGCAAGACGACCCCGGCCACAAACACGGCTTCATGCGGGAAGAGATAGGGCATGGCACAGGATAGGGAGTCTTCTGCTGCGGTGCAACGCCTCCAGAAAGTGCGTCGAGATGACCACGGTCGGACAAATTTGTACGGCAGGTTGTATTCATCGGCAAGACGGGTCGCACTCCCGCTCGCCCTGCTCGGACGCCGCTCCCTTGCATCGCGGGGTTCTGCGAATCGATCTCAATGAGATGGGGACGGCTCATCAGGTACAGAATCTGCACACCTCAGGACGGTCGAACTCGCTGCTCGGTTGAGTTGACAGATGCAGGAAAATCACCGATCCTTACGGCACTCCCGACATCCCCTTAGAAATACTAGGAATAATGGAAAACATCCTCATCGTCGATGACGAGATCGCGATTCAGCGGATGCTGAGTCGGCTTCTCGAACAGTACGGCTATTGCTGCACCTTTGCGTCCAATGCCAAGGAAGCCCGTGAACGACTGCAGGACAAGGAATTCTCGCTCGTCTTGTGCGACGTCAACATGCCCGGCGAGTCGGGCCTGGACCTGGTGCGGTTCATTCTTGCACAGTACCCCCTGACCGCGGTGGTCATGGTGACGGGGCTCGACAACCCGCAACTTGCCAGCGTCGCCCTCGAGCTCGGCGCCTACGGCTACATCTTGAAGCCGTTCGAATCGAACGAGATCGTAATCAACGTCGCCAACGCCCTGCGGCGCCGCCGCCTCGAGATCGAAAATCGGGCGCACCGCGAGCGGCTGGAGCTCACGGTCCTGGAGCGCACCTCGGCGCTCCGCCACGCCATCGAGAGCCTCGAGCGCGCGGAGAAGGAGCTCCGGCTCTCCCGCGAGGAAACCATCCAGCGATTGGCGATCGCCGCCGAATACCGAGACGGGGCGACGGCCCAACACATCCAACGGATGAGCCACTACTGCGCCCTCTTGGCACGTCGCCACGGCCTCGATCCGCAGCATTGCGAGTTGATCAGGATCGCGAGCCCCATGCATGACATCGGCAAGATCGGGACACCGGATCACATTCTCTTGAAACCCGGGAAGTTCACGCCGGAAGAGTTCAAGGCGATCGCCCTGCACCCGGAGATCGGGTATCGCATCCTTTCCGGGTCGGGGGCCGAGCTGCTCAACCTCGCGGCCACGATCGCATGGACCCACCACGAGAAGTTCGACGGCAGCGGCTATCCTCGTGGGTTGAAGGGCTCGGATATCCCCCTCGAGGGACGGATTGCGGCGATTGCCGATACCTTCGACGCGCTGACCAGCAAACGGGTCTACAAGCCTGCGTACCCCGTCGAGCAAGCGATCGACATCCTCCACAAACGCCGTGCGAAAGACTTCGACCCGGAGCTCCTCGACACCTTCCTCGAAGGCATGGACGAAGTCCTGATGGTCCGCAGTCAGTACGCCGACCTGTAGCCGTCCTCCTTACTCCGAGGCGGAACATTGACAAGACCCGGGCCGCACGCTACAGTAAGCGCCGCACGCCGGGACTCCTCAGGGTTTCCTGCCAGGTAATCCGGTTTCCAGCACTCCAGCATCGGTAGCTCTGTTACACTCATGCGGGCCCGGCCCGCCACACAGTGGAGGAATGTGATGAACGCGTCTGCCGTCAGCCGAAATTGGATGGCCTACATCACCGAGGCCCTCGTCACGACCGGTGTTATGCCCAGTTGGGAGGCCGCCGATTACTTCACGGCGAACCTGTTCGGTGAGGCGCCCAACCATCGCTTGCATGAAGCCAAGGCGCCGTATGAGGCGATTTCCCAGTTCTTGAACCGCGTCTACAACCCCATCGTGGAAGCCGCGAGCCGCGCGGTCGCCCTCCCCCCGGCGTCCATGCTCCACGTCTTCACCGACATCAGCCTGATCGGAAACTCCGCCGTGCTGGTCGTCTACTTTCCCGGGCACAACCGCCCGCACCACCTCCTGCTGCTCGACGGGGTCAAGGCATGGGAACTCGTATTCCCGGATGCCGACGGGTTCAACGCATGGGCCGAGGAGCGTTATCGGTGGGTGGTCGAGGCGCTCGAGAGCGCGATTGCTCGGTCGCAGGTGGAAAGCCTGCAGGCAACCGCCTAGACTGGTCCTAGCGCTTCATGGTTTGATGCGAGAGGCCGCAGGAGCACCTGCTTCGGCGGCCGCCCCGCTTCCTCCCCGCTGTTCCTCTTCCGGATCGTAGTTCAAGTTCGGCGACAGCCAGCGCTCCACGGTGCGCAGGTCCATCTCCTTCCGCAGGTGATAGTCGTGGACCTGATCGCGGCCGATTTTCCCCACCGCGAAATAGCGCGACTCGGGATGCGCGAAGTACCAGCCGCTGACCGAACTGGCCGGCAGCATGGCGTACGTCTCAGTCAAGCTGATCCCGGCCGCCTTCTCGGCATCGAGCAGATCGAACAGGAACCGCTTTTCCGTGTGGTCGGGGCAGGCGGGATAGCCGGGCGCGGGGCGGATGCCGCGGTACCGCTCACGGATGAGGTCCTCATGGGTCAACGCTTCGCCCTCCCCATAGCCCCAATCGAGGCGCGCCTGCTTGTGCAGAAACTCCGCGAACGCTTCCGCCAGACGGTCGGCCAGCGCCTTGGCCATGATGGAGTTGTAATCGTCATGGTCCTGATCGAAACGCCGGCAGAGCGCATCGAGGCCGAGGCCCGCCGTCACCGCGAACGCGCCAAGATAGTCGCGGAAGCCTGAAGCCTTGGGTGCGACGAAATCCGCAAGCGCCAGATTGTACTGCCCGTCGGGCTTCTCCCCCTGCTGGCGCAGCGTATGGACGACCCCGAGCACCCGCGTCCGGCTCTCGTCGGTATAGAGCTCAATGTCGTCGCCGATGCTGTTCGCCGGGAAGAAGCCGTAGACGCCCTTGGCGCTCAAGAGGCGGCCCTCGACGATCTCCTCGAGCAGCCTCCGTGCATCGTCGAACAGCTCGCGCGCCCGACCGCCCACCGCCGGATCCTCCAGGATGGCGGGATAGCGGCCGCGAAGCTCCCACGTATGAAAAAACGGCGTCCAGTCGATGAACGGGACGAGCTGTTCGAGCGGCACGCGATCGAGGACGCGGACCCCGGTGAACGCCGGCTTCGCCAGGTCCTCGGCCCGCCACCGGACCGGCAGCCGGCGGGCGCGGGCCTCTTCGATCGTCAGGAGGCGCTTCGGCCCTCGATCGGCGTGCGCTTCTCGAATCCGCTCCTGCTCGAGTCGGTTGCGCTCGGCGAACGCCGCGCTCTGCTCGTTGCTGAGCAGGCTCCCCATCACGCCGACCGCCCGGGAGGCGTCGAGCACGTGCACGACCGGCTTGCGGTACGCCGGCGCGATCTTCACCGCCGTGTGGGCCTTGCTCGTCGTCGCGCCGCCGATCAACAACGGCACCTCGAAGCCCTCGCGCGCCATCTCACGGGCGACGTGGACCATCTCGTCCAGGGACGGCGTGATGAGCCCGCTCAACCCGATCACATCGACCTTCTGCTCCCGGGCCGTCGCCAGGATCTTCTCGCACGGCACCATCACGCCCAGATCGAGCACCTCGTAGTTGTTGCACCCGAGCACGACCCCGACGATGTTCTTGCCGATGTCGTGCACGTCGCCCTTCACGGTCGCCAGCAGCACCCTTCCCTGCGGTCGATGGTCGCCGGACGCCCGCTTCTCGGCTTCCATGAACGGCAGCAGGTAGGCCACCGCCTTCTTCATGACCCGTGCGCTCTTGACGACCTGCGGCAGGAACATCTTGCCGGACCCGAACAGCTCCCCCACGACGTCCATCCCGGCCATCAGCGGCCCTTCGATCACCTCGAGCGGCTTGGCATACTTGCGCCGCGCCTCCTCGACGTCGGCCTCGATGTAGTCCACGATGCCCTTGACCAGGGCGTGCGACAGCCGGGCCTCGACCGGCATCGCGCGCCACTCGTCTTCCTGTTCCCCGCCTTTCGCCTTCTGCTTGACCGTCTCCGCGAAGGTCACCAGGCGCTCGGTCGCGTCCGGCCGTCGATTCAACAGGACGTCCTCGACCAGCTCCAGGAGGTCCTTGGGGATCTCCTCGTAGACGGCCAACTGCCCCGCGTTCACGATGCCCATGTCGAGGCCGGCCTTGATGGCATGGTAGAGGAAGGCGGCGTGCATCGCTTCCCGCACGACATTGTTGCCGCGGAAGGAGAACGAGATATTGCTGATGCCGCCGCTGACCTTGCACAGCGGGAGATTCGCCTTGATCCAGCGCGTCGCCTCGATGAAGTTGACCGCGTAGGCGTTGTGCTCCTCGATCCCGGTCGCGACGGTGAGGATGTTTGGGTCGAAGATGATGTCCTGTGGCGGGAAGCCGACGGTCTCGGTCAGGATCCGATAGGCGCGCCGGCAGATCTCGATCTTGCGCTCGAGCGTGTCGGCCTGCCCCTGCTCGTCGAAGGCCATGACGACAACGGCGGCGCCGTAGCGGCGGATCAGCCGGGCGTGCGCCGTGAAGGCGGCCTCGCCCTCCTTGAGGCTGATCGAGTTGACGACGCCCTTGCCCTGCAGGCATTTCAAGCCGGCCTCGATCACCGACCACTTCGAGCTGTCGACCATCACCGGGACACGGGCGATGTCCGGCTCCGAGGCGATGAGGTTGAGAAAGGTCACCATGGCCTTTTCGGAGTCCAGCATGCCTTCGTCCATGTTCACGTCGATCATCTGCGCTCCGCCGTCCACCTGCTGCCTGGCGATCGCCAAGGCTCCGTCGTAGTCGCCGCTCAAGATCAGTTTGGCGAACTTCGGCGAGCCGGTGACGTTGGTCCGCTCGCCGATGTTGACGAAATTCGTCTCGGGACGGATCGTGAGCGCTTCAAGGCCGCTCAAGCGCGTATAGGGCTCGGGGGTGGCGGGCGTCCGAGGCCGCACGCCGCGCACGGCGTCCGCGATCAGCTTGATGTGGGCGGGGGTGGTTCCGCAGCAGCCGCCTACGATGTTCAGCCAGCCGGACTCCGCGAACTCCCGCAGGTCGCCCGCCATGATCTCCGGCGTCTCGTCGAAGCCGCCGAAGGCATTCGGCAGCCCCGCGTTCGGGTAGCAGCTCACCGCGATCGGCACGAGCCCGGACAGCTCCTCGATGTGGGGGCGCATCTCCTTGGCGCCCAACGCGCAGTTGATGCCGACGCTCAACAAGGGCATGTGGGAGATCGAATTCCAGTACGCCTCCACCGTCTGCCCCGACAGCGTCCGGTTGTTGCCGCGCTGTGTGATGGTGAACGAGACCATCACCGGCAGGCGCCGGCCGATCCTCTCGAAGTAGGCATCGATCGCGAAGAGCGCCGCCTTGGAGTTCAACGAGTCGAAGACGGTCTCGACGAGCAGGACGTCGACGCCGCCGTCGATCAAGCCTCGGACCTGCTCCGTGTATGCCTCGACGAGCTGGTCGTAGGTGACCGCGCGATAGGCGGGATTGTTCACGTCGGGTGAGATGGACGCCGTCCGATTCGTCGGCCCGACTGCGCCGGCGACGAAGCGGGGTCGCGCGGCGTCCCGGGCCATGGCCGCGTCCGCCGCCTGTCGCGCGACCCGGGCGCCCGCGTAGTTCAGGGCGTAGACCTGGTCCTCCAACCCATAATCCGCCATGGAAATGGAGGTGGAGTTGAACGTGTTGGTTTCGATGATGTCGGCGCCGGCGTCGAGAAACTGCCGGTGGATCTCCTCGATGAGATCCGGACGCGTGATCGACAAGAGGTCGTTACAGCCCTTGAGGTCGCGCGGGTGATCGGCGAACTGCCGACCGCGGTAGCCCGCCTCGTCGAGCCGGTAGCCCTGGATCATCGTTCCCATCGCGCCGTCGATGATGACGATCCGTTCCTGCAGCAACTCTTCCAGCCGCCCTACCGAGTTCTCCATGCGCACCTTCCCGTGATGCTCGGTCTCAGCCCTGCGCCACTATACTGGCATTGATGGGAGCAGGCAAGGCGCGTGCCCCGTCTTGACTTTCTTCGGACCCCGTCGATACGATGGCGCCACAGGGGTCATTCGTGACGTCACGTGCATTCTCCCCGGCCGTCCCCCTCGCGGTCCTGCTCTTCCTCGTCAGTCTCTCGTCTTCCGCCTTGGGCGGCGCGTTTTTCGAGGACGGTTACCTCGGGTTGACGCAAACGGAGTTGCGCGAGAAGCTCGGACCGCCGCACGCGGTCCGTGACCGCAAATCCGCCCTGCGGGTCTTCAAGTACTACTCCTTTGCCGACTGGGAAAACTATTTCAAAAAGCTGATCGCCCCGCAAAACGGGGAGGATGTGTACACGTACAAACGTAACGGGGTGGACGTCCGTTACTCGTTCAGCTACATGATGGATCCCGACGACACCTCCGATTCGCCGACGCTGTACGTCAGTCTCGTCGACATCGAGTTCACCCCTCCGGTTCCGATCGAACGGATCCCGAGCCTTGTTCCGGAGTTCCGGCCGCCGCAGGCCCCGCAGGCGCCGGCCTTCCGCTCGAATATCTGGCTGCTCGTGTTCTCCGGCCCGCCGTCCCCGGAAGCGCGGGCCATCGTCCGGGAACGGACGAAAGAATCGCTCGACTGGACGCTCGCCTTCCAGATGTTCTCACTCCAGGGGCTGCCGGAGTACTTGACGCTGCAGACGCCCATCGACCGCATGGAAGTAAGCGCGCAGAGCCTCCAACTCGTCCGCGAACGACAACGGTTGACGCACGAACCCATCATGAACCCCTTCTCGAAAGAATTCGCACTCCGCCCGCCGCCCCCGCCCAAGACGAAGAAGATACCCGTCCCCCAGTACGCGGACTAGCCGGCCTGACGACGTCGTTCAGCCCGAAGCCGCACGGCCGCCGAGAAGCTACGGCCGATGCTCGAAGTCTTCGCTCCGGGCATCCCGGGGATCGGCGAGCAACAGATATGGCTCGCCCCATTGATTCGGACTCGCGAGGTCCCAGTCCTCCTCGAGCGTCACCGGCTTCAGCCGAATGCCCCAGATGCCGCCGAACACCAGATACGCGATCCCTGCCCCGGAGTCCTCCACCGGTTGGAGCGAGGCTCCGGACATCGGCTGCTCCGGATCATCCGTCCAACCGGTCACCCAACACCACTCCCCTTCCGGGACCCGGTCATAGCTCTTCACCTGGAAGACGGGCCGCTGGCAGCCCGCCTCCTTGAATCTGGCGAACACCGCCTGCTCGCAGTTCGGATTGGGTTCAACCTCGACCACCATGTTCGACCAATGCCCTCCTGCGCCTACATGGGTGATTCAGTCCGGCTCGCCGCCGGGTCAATGGCTAGGGACCCTTGACTCCCAAATCGGCCGGTTGTTAGACTCACCCCCTTCTCATGGGTACGCAAGCCTCCACACACGGTCCTTCCCTGTCGTCCCAGGCCTTGGCCTCCGAGGGCGATCGGGCAAGTGAAGCCCCCACCCCCCCGAGCAAACCGTTCCTCTGTCGGCGGCCCGTTCGCCTTACGATTTATGCGTTCTTTGCGCTGCTTCTGATCGCCATGGTGTCCTGGCGCTACGTCCCGATCCTGCTGGATCCGACTTTCGAGAAGCACATCGCCGAGAAGCGCGTCGTGGTCGGGATGACCCGGCAGCAAGTGCTGCAAGCATGGGGCTCGCCGTATTCGATGAACGTGTCCTATACCAAGGACGGCTTGCGACGCGAGGAGTGGATCTACGAAGATTGGGAAAGCGCGTCGGACGTCCGGCACCGGTACCTTTATTTCGAGGAGAACATTTTGGTAGGCGGCTGGTACTACTCCAACGATCCCAGCCCGAAGGCCGTGGCGCCTCCGAAATTCCATCAGACCGACCCGTTGAAGGACCTCGGCGGCTCCTGACGAGTCCGACCTTCCGACCGACCCACCCGCGCCGTGCCCGATTTCCGGGCTACCGACTGCTCACAGGTCATCCGACGCACGCAGCCGGCGCACCTGCCCAAACGGCCCCCGTTGCTCGCGTCTCAGCTCGCTCATCAACGTGCTCGCGCGATCCAAATCGTCCTCCCCGACCATGACGGTGCCCGCCACGGCGGGCACGCCCGGATAGAGACTCCCGACGTGCTCATCGCGCACGAAATAGCGGATGCCGTTCGCGTCCAAGAGGCTCTTGATGAAGATGAGCTCACCTTGATTCTGCGGCTCAATCAGGACGACCATGTTCCCTCGTGTTCAGTGTAACGCCTCGACCGTCAGCTGCCGATCGAGCTCGCTGAAGAAGCTGCGGATGTTCCGCGCATTCTGCCCGAAGTCCCCCTTCCCGACCCGGGATGCCGACCGGACGTGTACCGTCACCCCATCGGGGCGCTCTTCCAGTCGGACGTGCACGTCGTCGACGAAGCGCAACACCCTCGTGACGGCTTCAGCCCGAATCTCACCGCGTCCCTCGTCGTAGTCGATCAAGGTCCATCGCGGCAATCGGCTGACCGCGTGCAGCGCCGCATCGAAGACGGCCGCCTTGTCGCCGGGATAGACCCGGGGCACGATGTCCGGATATTGCGGGGTGCGCCCGGTTTCCACCACGTTGATCATGGGCCACATCAGCATCGAGAGTCCGATTCCGAGCGCGACGGCGACGGAGCCCCAGATCACGCCCCCGTGCAGTGAGCCGATCGACATCCGCTTGCTCCCCCGCCGCGCCCGCCTGGCGCGCCTCCTCCGTCTGACTTCATCCGAACGCCTGACCGACAGCACGCAGCCTTACCGGAGGCGATAATCATACCGGCCCGCTGCGGGATCCACGACATGCACGATCGCCCGTTCATTCTGTATACGCTCGCGTCGCTGCTCATCGGCATCTTCATCGTCGATGTCCTGACGCCCGGCGTGACGATCTGGGTGCTCTACCTCATCCCGATCTGGCTCGCCATCTATCTGCCGCGGCGCCGCTTCTCGCCGGTGTTCCTCATCGCCGGAATCGTGACCGCCCTCTTGGCGCTCGGGCAGGTGTACACACCCGCCGGGTGGACCGCGGTCGTCAATCGCCTGATCGGCATCCCGGTCTTGTGGGGCACCGCGGTGCTCTTGGTGCGCGCGCTCCGGAGCACCGATGCCCTCAAGAAGAGCGAAGCGCGGTTCCGGCGCACGTTCGAGTGTAACATGGTCCCGATGGGTGTTTGGACCCGCGACGGAAGGATTACCGACGCCAACGATGCGCTTCTCGACCTTGTGGGCTTTAGCCGCAAGGACGTGGAGGCGGACCGCTTGCGCTGGCGGGACATCACGCCCGGCGAATATCGCGAGCTCGACGACGAGGCGCTGCACGAGATCACCGCCCGTGGTTCCTGCCGCCCCTACGAGAAGGAATACGCGACCAAAGACGGCCGCCGGATCCCGGTGTACATCGGCGGGGCGACCTTCGCCGATCGGCTCGATTCAGGAGTGTTTTTCGCGATCGACCTTTCCGAGCGGAAGCAGGCCGAGGGGGCCCTGCGTACGAGCGAACAGCGGTATCGCACGATCGTCCAGACGGCCAACGAGGGCATCTGGCTCGTAGACGCCGAGGGGAGGACGGCCTACGTCAACGACCGGATGGCGGTGATGCTCGGCATGACGGCCGCCGGCATGAAGGGACGAAGCGTCTTCGAGTTCGTCCTGCCCGACGACCTTCCGGTCGCCCGGCAGCACCTCAGCAAGAACATCCAGGAAGGGGTCTCGGAACAATTCGACTTCCGATTCCGCCGGAGCGACGGCGGCGAGATCCTGGTGCTGGGCTGTACCAGCCCGATGTGGAACGAGCGCGGCGACGTGACCGGCGCGCTCGGCATGTTCACGGACGTCACGGACCGGCAACGTGCGGAAGACGCGTTACGGGCGAGCGAGATGCGGCTTCGCTACGCCTTGGATGCCGCCGGCATGGTGGCGTGGGAGTGGCAGGCGGACACCGACCGGCTGGTGCAGTCGACGAACGCCGATCGGGTCCTGGGATTGCCGGCCGGCGTGACGGTCCAAACGGGCTCGCAGTTCTTTGCGCTGATCCATCCCGACGACCGGGACCGGGTGGTGGCGCAGCTGAGGACGGTCCTCGCGGGCGGAGGCGACTACCAGACGGAGTTCAGGATCGCCGCGCCCGACGGATCGATACGGTGGGTGGCCGACCAAGGGCGCGTGGCGGAAGAACCCGGAGCGACGGGGCTCCGCATGACGGGCGTCCTGAAGGACGTCACCGAGCGCAAGCGGGCCGAGGACGAAATCCTCCATCTGCTCAAGCAATCGGAGCAGCGCGAGCAGGCCTTGCGCGACAAGCAGGCCCAGCTCGTGCAGTCCGCCAAGCTGGCGTCGCTCGGACAGCTCACCACCGGGATCGCCCATGAAATCAACAACCCGCTCAACAACATCAGTCTGTTTCTCGGCAATCTCCTCGATCAGTTCGCCCGAGGGCCGGTCGACCCGTCCAGCGCGTGCCGGAGCATCGAGAAGGCGCTTCAGCAGGTGAACAAGGCCGCCGCTATCGTGGGCCACCTGCGCACGTTCGGCCGCAGCGCCCCGATGTCGCGACAGCACTTCTCGGTGCACGAGTGCCTCTTGTCGGCGCTCGGCCTGCTGTCGGAGCAGTTCCGCTTGCGCGACATCGAGCTGATCGTCGACCTGTGGCCTCGCGACCCGATCGTCTTCGGGAACCGCATCCAGCTCGAGCAGGTGTTTCTGAACCTCTTGACCAACGCACGCGATGCGCTCGACGGCGCTCCCCGACGCACCCTGCGCATCACCAGCCGCATCTGCTCCGACGGGGTCGAGATCGCCTTTCAAGACACCGGCATCGGGATCCCCGCGGATCACCTGCCGCGCATCTTCGATCCGTTCTTCACGACGAAAGCGGTGGGGAGAGGGACGGGAATCGGCCTGTCGATCAGCCACAGCATCATCGAGGAGCACCAAGGACTGATCCTGGTCGAGAGCAGGCCTCATGAGGGTGCCACGTTCTTGATTCAACTGCCGCTCGCCGACCCGGGCGGTCGGCCGCAAGAATTCGACACTGGCCGTCGGGGGGACGCGGCGCCCCCTCGCCACAACGGCTCACTCGAGACGCACGGGCTCCTGCGTTGATTTTTGTGTGCACCGCGCCTAGACTGCACCGGTTCGCACGCGCGAAGCCGACAGCGGCGGTTACGGGGTCTCGACGATCTGGACGCGGCGTTCCCGTCCCGGCCCGCCGGATATCGTGAGCACCCGCTTCCACTCGCGGATCTGATAGATCGCCCACGCATTCGGCCGCCCCTTGTAGTAGGCCTCCGGGTCTTCACCGGAGGCATTGAGGTAGATCGGCTCGGTAAAGCCTTCGTCGAGCACGTAGTCGAGCAGGCAGTCGGTGGTGAAGCCTTTGCCGCGCAGCGAGACGTCGGCCAAGACGTTCAAGATGTCGTCGGGCTGCTGAATGGTGATGGAATCCATGACGAGACCCGCGTTCAGCCGTCCACGGCCGGGACGGCGTGACAGTTCAACTTCCGCCGCCTCCGGCGGTTGCCGATTCTAGCGAGCCGCGGGAAAAGAAAGCAATGGCGAGACTGACTCGATCCGCGAAACGGTTTCAAGACGCGTTGCTCGCGATCATGGATCGCAAACATCACTGGGCCTGGCCGCACTTCAGCGGAGGGGGGCTGAGCCGCGCCCAGCTCAAGATCCATTTCCAGCAGGAATACGCCGTGTACGTGCGCGACTTTCCGGTCCTGCTCGCCCGCGTCCACGGTCGGAATCCACCGTTCGACGTCCGGCAAAAGCTGGCGGAGAATATTTTCGAGGAGGACACCGGAGGATTGTCGGTGGGTCGATCCCATCCCCGGCTCTTTCTCGAGATGATGCAAGGACTGGGCTACGTCGCCGAGGACTTCGAGCGGGTGCGGTTGTTGCCGGCCAGCCGAGCCTACCGCCGGTGGCTCGATGAGGTCTCGGCGGGCCCGGACTGGGTCGTCGCGGCGGCCGTTCTCACCATCTTCGTCGAAGGCAGCATCAAGGACCGCCGGGAGATCGCGGCGCCGTCGCAGCCGAAAACCGCGTCCGAGATCGAGGACACCATACGGAAGCATCCCCTCGTCCAGCACCACGGCGTCGCTCCCGCCTGCATGGATTTGATCCGCGCCCACCAACTGGTCGAAGCGGGGCACCGCCATGATGCCTATGAGATCGTCCTGTCCCATGCCCGGGAACCGAGACGGCAACGCCGCATCCTCACGGCGCTCGACATGAGTCTTCGCCTCTGGCTGCGCTACCGAGACGGGGTCGCGCGCGCTTGCCGGCTCTCGAAGCCCCGGTCGTCGCCGTGACGGACCGTGTCGTCATCCTCGCGCGCCTCCTGGTGTCGCTCGCGCTTGCCTCCGCGACGCTTCCATCGGCCCGCGCCGACGACGGGATGGTCCTCGTCCCCGCCGGCGAATTCGCGATGGGGAACCCCGCCGGCGGAGAGGGATTCGACGACGAGCGTCCCCAGCGACGGGTCTACGTCGGGGCCTTCTTGATCGACCGCCATGAAGTGACGAACGCCGACTACGAGCGGTTCGTCCACGAGACGGGACATCGCGCACCCGAGAACAACAATCCGGCCGCGACCGTGTGGGACGGGGCGTCCGCGCCCAAGGAGATCGCCGCTCACCCGGTCGTGAACGTCGGATGGGCGGATGCCGCGGAGTACTGCCGGTGGGCGGGGAAGCGGCTCCCGTCGGAAGCCGAATGGGAAAAGGCGGCGCGAGGAACGGACGGGCGCCGCTACCCCTGGGGCAACGAGTGGAGCCCCTCGCTCGCGAACAGCGCGAGCTACTGGGCCGGCCGGACGATCGAGTTCAAGACCGGCGATGAATGGAACGCGTTCTGGATGACGGGAGAGGGCGCCCGGATCTCCAAGGAGCGGGGCATCAAGGGTGAAGTGCTCACGCTCCCCGTCGGCAGTTTTCCGGACGGCGTCAGCCCGTACGGACTCTTCGACATGGCGGGTAATGCGTCCGAATGGGTCGAGGACTGGTACGACCCTGGATACTATGCCAAGGCGCCCGCCAGCGACCCGCCCGGCCCGGCCAAGGGCTCCGTCAAAGTCATGCGCGGCGGGTCGTGGCTCAAACCCGCCTCCAGCCTCCGCACCGGGGACCGCGATTACGGCACGCTCCAAGCGCGCCCCAGCGGGGCCGGTTTCCGCTGCGCCAAAGACGACCGCTGATCGTCCGCGGCGCGCCTTCCCGTCGGCTCCTCACGGTCGAGCGAAATAATCGATCCGGTCGATCAAAACGACGGGCATGACGAGGCCCTCACGAGGCTCCTCATGGGTCAGGTCGTAGATGAGGGACTCTTCGGGAACGAGACGTCCGGTAAATGCCACCTGGATGTCGATGCGCTCCCCGCGATCGACCCGGGCCTGAAGCGCGTCCGTTTGGTCGGCGGACGGAACCACGACGAGACTGCCCGGCAGACTTTCCGGTTTGAACCGGACCTGCCCCCACCGGGTCCGAATCAACTTCGGCCCCACCGCCACGCGAAACCCACCCGTCTCCGCGTCGCGGTCCGACAGCTCACCGAGCCAGAAGAACGTCACCCGCTCCTCCAGCACCGGAGAGCCGCCACGCCGGCGATCCCGTTGGCGGTTCAGAGCCGACAGGCGCTCGTCGTGCTCACCGCCATCACGCAAGACGGCGGCCCAGTCAGGGGGTGCGCCGTCCAGGTCCTCGAGAAAGCTTTCAATAGAGGCCGCCGTATCGAGCACCCGCGTCGCGTGCGACAATGCCCGGGCCGGGTCGCCGTCCGTCGTGATGAGCGGACGCACGCCAGAGCTCAGCTCCGCAGCGAGGAGGACGGCCATAAGCGGGCCCAGCATCGCCGTCGCCAATACCAATATCGCTATGGAGAAAGACCGGTGGTCAGCGCGCACGGTTCAGCGCGGCGGAGAGTCGTTGCTCGAAGACGGCGAGCAGCGAGCCGGCACCCGGATGATCGGACGGAAGGACGCCCACTGCGACGAGCACCGCGAGCCTGGGGCGCGGGTCGAGGCGACACAGGGCGGTCCCATCGAAGTCGGTCGCCCCTTCGAAGATTTTCCGATAGCTGTCGATCCAGGACTCCGTGATCACCCGCAAGCCGGGGTCCGTGGCCCGCATCCGTCCCAGCTTGACCTCTTGCAAGAGCTTGATGATCGGATCAGCGGAGGACAAAGTCTGGATGGCGTCGTCGACGGTCATGGAGCAGGCAGATGATGGTTGAGCAGGTAGACGTTGTCGCGGAGCGGCCACTCAGGTGGACGAAGACGCTGCGGCCTCCGGTTCAGTTCATCGAGCAGGCGCCGGGCCCCCGCGGGTCACCGCAGGTGCCACAGGCGCCGGACCCTGGGGACGGCCATCCGCCCGTGGCCCCGACGCCGAACGGCGAGAATTGCTTTTGCAATCGAGTCGCCTTGCAGGCCGGGCACTCCGGAACGGTGGAGCCTTGAACGAGCAGCTCGAACCGATGCTGACAGTCCTGGCAGATGTATTCGAAGATCGGCATAGTCGTCGCTCCTCCCGTGCGTGTATTATAGGCGGACGGCCACCCGAGTCGCAACGTTCCGAGCCAGGAGATCGCATGTTCCAAGAGGACAAGACCTTCACCGTCCGCTTCAGTCTGGAAGCGCTCTTTCCCGATGACTACGAGGGCGACGAAGACAACCATGCGTGGGTCGCCGAGTGGGAGCGGCGAATGAAACCGGAGGTCATCAAGCTTCTCTTCGAGTCGCTCAGGCGCCATCCCTCATGGAAAGTTCACGCCAGAAATCGTGGGATCCCGCCCGAGGACGAGATCGAGATTGCCCTCGTCAAGGATTTCACCCAGTCGAAGGTCTAAGGTCTAGAGTAACGGATCAGCAGATGAAGGCCCATTACCTGGGGCATATCGTCCTGTATGTGAGCCACCTCGAGCGCGCCTTGGCCTTTTACCGCGATCTGCTCGGCTTCCAAGAAATCGGCCGCATCTTCGGCGGGTCCGCTGCAGCGTTGACCTCGGGCCGCACGCACCACGAGCTCCTGCTCATCGACGTCGGGCCGGCTCCCGGCCCGCCACCCGGCCGCCGCCTCGGCCTGTATCACATCGGCATCAAGATCGGCGATTCCATCGAGGCGTTGCGGGCGGCCAAACGGGAGATCGAGGAGCACCGGGTGCCGATCGTCGGCATGAGCGATCACACAGTGACGCAGAGCCTGTACGTGACGGATCCGGACGGCAACGAGGTGGAGCTCTATGTCGATGCCGATCCCGCCACCTGGCGAGACGACCCGGCCAAGATCCTCTCGCCGATCAAACCGTTGGTGCTCTGAAGAGGTTGGTGCTCTGAAGAGCATGAGGCTTGGGCTATGCCTTTAACCCTCTAACCCTCTACCGCTCTATCCCTATGCCAGGCCTCTACATCCACGTCCCCTTCTGCCGGAGTCGCTGTCATTTTTGCGCCTTCTATCTCCAGATTCACCGTGAGGATCGGGCGGCGGCCTATGTACAGGCCTTCCTGCACGAAGTGCACCTCCATGCAAAGGAACGGCCGTTCGGCGAGCGCGAGGTCTCCAGCATCTACTTTGGCGGGGGAACCCCCACCTCACTTCCCGCAACCGACCTCGCACGGATGCTGGCCGAGCTCCGAACGTTCGCCCGTGTGAAGCCGGACGCAGAGGTCTCGATCGAGGCCGCGCCGGATACCGTCACCGTCGAGGAGCTCCAGCAGCTTTACGATCACGGGTTCAACCGCGTCAGCTTCGGGGTCCAAACCATGGAGGCGGTGGAGTTGCGCGCGGTGGGCCGGCGGATGCTCCCGGACGTCGTCGTCTCGGCTGTCCGCCACGCCCGCTCGGCCGGTTTTCACAACATCAATCTGGATGTGATCTACGGGTTGCCCGGTCAGACTCTGGCATCCTGGCAGGCGACGCTCGACGAAGTCCTGGCCTTGGGTCCTCCCCATGTGTCGTGCTATGCCCTGACCGTGGAGGAGAAGACCCGGCTGGCCGTGGACGTGCGCCGAGGACATGCCCGGGAGCCGGACCCGACTCTCCAAAACGACATGGAAGACTTGGCCGCACAACGGCTCGAAGACGCGGGATTCGAGCGGTACGAGATTTCGAATTGGGCCCGGCCCGGCTTTGCCTGTCGTCATAACCTGCTCTACTGGCAAGGCGGAGAGTACCTCGGATTGGGACCGAGCGCACAGTCCTATCTCGCGGAGACCCGGGCTGGAAACACCGAGGACCTGGCCGATTACCTGCAATGCGTGACCGCCGGACAGCTCCCGATCGCGGAGCGCGAAGATCTCACCGAAGACCGGCAGCGACGTGAACGGCTGATCTTCGGTCTCCGGATGATCCAAGGAGTGCCGATGCGATCGGTTGGGGCCGAGAGCGGCGCTCGACCGCCGGCGATCGAGCGGTTGCTGCAGGCGGGATTGCTGGAGCAGGACCGCGACCGTCTCAAGCTCACGGCCCTCGGCCGCCGCTTCGCCGATTCGGTCGCCGTCGACCTGCTTTAACCGTCCGCGTCGGACTGGAGAGGCAGCGTGGTCACGAGGAAGTCCTTCCGGCCCAAGAACTCCTTGTTGGCGAACAACTGAAATTCGTACCGCCCAGGGGCGGGAAACTGCACCACCGGGATGTTGACGCCGAAGTCGCTGATCGCCAGCCGATCGGTGATCGCCACGGACAAGCCGGCTTCCGCAAGCACCGCTTCCGTTTCCGAGTTCACCAAGCGGAGCACGACTTCATACTCCCCCTCCGCGTCCGTCAAACAAAAATACACCGCCATCTTGTGATGGATGCACGGAAAGCCTTGCGCCCAAATATGGGTGAAGGCCCCGATCAGGCTTTTCTTGTTCGTGGCCTTGTCGTCGATCACCATGTCGCAGACAAGGAACGCGGTCAGTGATGGCTTGGGAGCTCCCATAGGGGCCGGCTAACGCAGAAGGTAATGCAAGGCCGTGTCCGCCAAGATCGCGCCCCAGGCGGCGATGTTGAGGGCGGCAAGCGAGCGGTCCTTCGGCCAGACGTGGTACAGGGCCACGGCGATCGCCAGTTGCGTCAGGAGCGAAAACGGTCGGTGGACGTGCCGGCTCATCCCTCCGCGCTCGCTCGCAATCGCCGCGAACGCCGCCAGCAGGTAGCAGCCGAGCGCCGCAGCCTGCAGCCAGACGGCGGCCGTGCCGCGCGCCCGGCGTACCGCCCGCACCAAGGCCCAGGTCAGGCACACGACCACGACCAGGAGCAGGAGGGGAAACAGCGGCCACAGAACCTTGGCGCTCAGCACACGGCCTCCGGTGCACGGCTGGTCGGCACTCTAGCAATGCGACCCGGCTCAGTCAACGCCGGCTTGACAAGGCGGACGAGCGCGGAGTAGGAACTGACGGAGACGGAGAGGAATCAGATGCCTGTCAATATGGACCCGTCGAAGAAGCGCCGAAAAGAAGGTCCGGTGCAACAGCCGGTGCAGCCGTCCGCACCGGCCAGGCCGCAACAGGAGGAGCCGAAAACCCAGGCGTCCGGCACATCCAAAGCGTCCGGCACGCCTGACGAGATGACCGAGCGGGACCGCGAGCTCGCGCTGGCGGACGCCGAGTGGAAGAACCTCTGGGACGCCACCGAAGTCATCGATATGGACAAATGGTGATCGATCGCTGATCCAAGCGTCGGTCGTTCCGAGCGGACGTCTCAGCCGGGCAGGAAGAAGAACGCGATCGCCAGGATCAGATAGACCCCCACCAGCATCACACCCTCCATCCAGTGCGACTCTCCGTCCATCGCGACGAAACCGACGATCAGGACCGACACGGTGACGGCGGCGACTTCGAACGGCGTGAAGATGAGGTCGAGCGGCGAGCCGATGGCGTAGCTCGCGAACACCAGGCACGGGGCGACGAAGAGCGCGATCTGAAGACTCGAGTTCACGGCAATCCCCAACGCCAGGTCCATGTCATTCTTCCAAGCGACCAGAACCGCCGTGCTGTGCTCCGCGGCATTGCCGACGAGCGCGACCAGGATCACCCCCACGAAAATCTGAGTCATGCCGAGACTCGCCGCGGCGGGCTCCAGCGCCCCGACGAGCAGTTCGCTCATCAGCGCGGTCAGGATGGTGGCACCGGCCAGTACGAACGTGGCGGTCCGCTTGGACCATCCCGCGTGATCGCCCGCACGGGACACAGGGTTCTCTCCGGCGAAGAGGTGCCGGTGGGTGCGGAGGGAAAACAGGAGACTGAGCGCGTAGATGCTGAACAAGACGATCGCGATCTCGAGGCTCAGCTCCCGCTCCACCACGACGCCCTGATCGGCGGCGGTGAAGTGAAAAAGGGCCGGTACGACGAGCGAGACGGCGGAAAGCAGGAGCAGGCTGGCGCCCATTCCCGCCGCCGTCCGGTTGAAGCGCTGGCGCTCATAGCGAAGGCCGCCCGCGACCATCGCCACCCCGAGGACGAGGAGGATGTTGCCCAGGATGGACCCCGTGATCGAGGCTTTGACGACGTCGTGGAGGCCTTGCCGCAGCGCCATGAAGGCGATGATCAATTCCGCCGCGTTGCCGAACGACGCGTTCAGCAGGGCGCCCGCGCCGGCGCCGACGTGACTTGCCAACTGCTCGGTCGCCTCGCCCATCAGGCCGGCCAACGGGATGATCGCGAGCCCTGAGGCGACGAAGATGAGCAGGGGATCGGCATGGCCCCATTCGAGCACCGCGGCGACGGGAATGACGATGAGCAGGAGATAGAGTTTGTTGGCCTCTTTCAGCCAGGCTGGCATCGGCGCAACCTAGCACAGTGGTTTTCGGCTTGTCGACGACCCCACTCACACGCCATGCGCTCTACTACCCGTTTCACCTCTGCCATGAGACCACGCTCGAACGGTTGCTCGAGCGCTATGCGACGGTTCACTTTCGCGACTACATGGCGCTTCAGCTCACGGCGATGACCGGGCTCACGGCCTACCAAGATCGCATGGGCGATCGGCATCCGGAGCTCGTGCAGGCCGGACGGATCGTCCAAGGCCATTCGGTGTCGGGGCCGCTGGACCCTGCCATTGAGGTCGCCGTCGACCGGGACCTCGCCGACCCGGTGTGGAGGAGCTCGTTTCATCGAGCGCTGGGCGAAGACCGCCGATTCCAGCGGGGACTGTTCGATCTCAGCCACAGCATGCGGATCGCAAACAGGATCGTCCCCGGAGCGGCCGCGCTCCTGTCGCTCCTCGACCCCCGACGGGTGTCCGCCGCTTGTTCGGTGGACCGAGTTCGTCGATTGAGCCGAGGCGTCCGAACACCCGACGAGGGCTATGAGTACGAATACGGGCTCGCGCTCGTGAAAACCGCCGCTGCGCTTCACCATACCGTGCGGCTCGCGACCACCCTTCATTTGACGGCGGTTACCGATTCCAAGCCCCATTTTGATTTGCTGGAACGGACGCGGATCCGCGAGCAGCTCGCGGTCGTTCACGAGCGGATCGACCGCGAAGGGTGGTAACGGCCCGGGTCTCGTGGCCGACAACGACCTTGGCACCCCTGTGAGCAGAAGGTAGAATAGCGCTATGGCGAATCCGCCTGGGACCCTCGTCACACCCGAGTTACTGGAAGACGTCTCCACCAGCACCGGCGATGACCTTGAAGCCCGGGTCACCGTGTATAACTGCAACTGCCACACCTATCAGCAGGTCATTCAACTCTTTTGTGAAGCGATTCCGGGGATGAACCCCAAGCGGGCGTTCGAGTTGGCGTGGCAGATCGATCACCAGGGAAGCGCGGTGGTCTACAGCGGGGAGCGGAAGACCGCGGAGGGAATTGCCAACCATCTAGCAGCGGGAGGGCTGCGCGTGGCGATGCAATAGACCGATGGCCGAGGGCATCTACTTGTGGGTGACCTTCCGGCTCGGCTTCCGAGCGGGCGGGCGGGCCGTGCGCTTGGGCGACTTCTTTTGACGCGGCGCCGGCTTCTCATGGATCGCAATCGATGGGAGCCGCTTGGCTTTTGCCAGCTGCTCGCCGCTATATACCCGTACCTGGTACAGCTCGAACAGCCGGTTGATGGCCTTCGGGTCCCCCTTCCTGGCCAGATTCAGCAGCCGTCGCCGCTGATTCATTTCCTCTTCTTCCGTCGATGCCGGTCGTCGTTCCATGCTCAGGCGCTCTCCTTTCGTTGGAATGGCCGTCGCCGGAAAGCGGCCCCATTATACACGAACTTTTGAGAGTTTCATAGAACCATGCAGAAATATTAGCCTTTGTCCCTCGCTCGCCGCCGGCTCTCCGGTCTTCTGCTCAGCTCGCGCGCGTTGTGGTCCCCAAGGCCTCGCTTTATAATGCGCTTTGTCCTTTTAGCCAAGGAGTACGGGAATGGAAATGTATACCCGCCAGCAGAGTGGAACACAGGTGCAGGACGATCCCAAAGCCAGAACCCTGTTGAAGCAGGCGTTTGAAAAGACCGCACGATGGCAGTCCGACTTCAAGGGCTTCACCGCCGATCTGACCGTCAACGTCAACGGCAGAGAAACCCGGGGTACGGTCACCGTCAAGGGCCTGCGTGACGTCACCGTCAGCCTACCCGACCCGGAGATCCAGAAGTGGACCGAAGGCCAGATCGGGATGATCGCCGTCCACCGGGGGCCCCGGAGCTTCGATGAATCCGACGGCAAATACAGCTTGACGCTCGGCGACGATCAGGACCATCCGTTCGGTCCCAAGCTCTTCATCCATGGGGACGGCATGGAGTCGTTTTACCGGGTCAAGGGCGACCGGATCACCCAAATCAACCGGAAGATGCCGCACACGGCCTTTACGATCAACGTCGAAGAGAGCGCGGTGACCCAGGATGGAAAATTTTTGACGTCGCGCTACACGGTCTATTACTACACCCCGCAGGACCGCCGGCTGACCAACGTCGAGAGCTTCACGGACAGCCACGTCCGGATCGACGCCTCGGACCTGCCGGCCACCCGCCGGATCATTTCGTTCGAGAACGGGGAAGTGGTCGTCCGATCGCTGACGTTCGCGAATCATCAGATGCTGTGATGGATTTGCGCACGCAGTACCCGCGAAGTCTGCGGGACCGCCTTGCGGGCTACGTGCATCTCGGGCGTATGATCGACAAGTGCCGGGCGGTCTTGGCCGGCACGCACGGCGAGTATATCTTCCCCTGCCCGCTGGATCGACGATTGCTCGAGTTCAGTGAGATCGCGCCGCAGCGATTCCTGGAAGCGGTCAAGGGGCGATCGGACGAGGAGATCGCCGCGTGGTTTCTGGAGACGGCCCGGGTTCGTTCCCCTGACGAGATCGAACGCTGGAACCGGATGATGCTCGCGCTGAGGCCCGATACCGATGACAAGCGCGCGTACTTCGAGCAACTACGCCATGCGATCGATCCGACGCGAACGGACGTCACGACCTGGGCGGACCTCTTGGACCTCGAGGAACGCCGGTCGGTGCCACGGAGAGAACCAGGGTAAGGCGAAGGGTGAGCTCGGGCTGAAAAGGTGAGGCGGTTCACGTCGCTTGATCCATGGCAGTGCTGATAAAGGAGAGCCTATGACTCGAGACCTGTGGAAACCGATCATGATCACCGGGTGCGTGCTGGCCTGTCTCCGGATCCTCCCCGCGGCCGCTGAAGAGCTTCCCCGAGAAGTCGTCCTCCCGCTGTCGCTCGCGACGAAGGCGGCGACGGCAGCCGTCGAAAAATGCAAGCAGGACGGCTACCGGGTGAGCGCGGCGGTGGTGGACCGCGCGGGCGTGGTGAAGGTGTTGATGCGCGGGGACGGCGCCGGTCCGCATACCACGGACAGCAGCGCCAAAAAAGCCTACACGGCGGCGAGCCTACGCCGCCCGACGACGGAGCTCGCTGAATTGATCAACAAGGTCCCGGGACTCCAGGCGCTCCGGGATATGAACGAGAAGATACTGATCCTCGGCGGGGGGATGCCGATCGAGCTCGCAGGAGAGGTGGTGGGAGGGATCGGGGTCGGCGGGGCACCAGGCGCCCATCTGGATGATGCGTGTGCGACCGCCGGCCTCGAGGCGTTGAAACAGCGTTGACACGCTGAGCGCCGAACGACCGCAGAGCCAGGCTCCCGTTCGGCGCTCCGTGTCCAGCCCGAACCCGTTCACTTCAACCCTTCGCCGGTGCCTCCGCCGAAGCCCCCGAAGTTTCCCCCGAAGCCCCCTTGCCCACTGGCCCAGAAAAGCTGCCGGTGCAGCCGCCGATAAGGGTGCCGGAGATCCGGCCGGCTGATCCACCAGAGAAACACGAACGCACCCAAGAACGTGAGGACCGTCAGGACGACGCCGAGCCCCTTGAGATGCCGCCGGGGCGGATCGCCGACGCGGACGTCCTGGACCTTGGCGGCCAGCGCAACGGTTGTTCGATACAGACCCTCCCCGTAGCGGCCGGCTCGAAAGGCTGGATCGACGTAGGTCTTGCCGATGTCCTCCAAGACGGGCTGCGTCAGGCGTCCGACCAGCGGCTTTCCGACGGTCACCGCCGCCTGACGTTCCTCGATCGCCGCAAGAATGACGACGCCGTGCTCCTGTTGCGCGGAGCCGACCCCCCATCGCTGGTAGACCGCCGACGCGAAGTCGGCGACGGATCGGAAGGCCGCCTGATTGGGAACGGCCACGACGACCATCTCCACGCCGGTTTTCCGTTCCAGATCTTGGCAGACCGAGCGGATGCGGGCTTTCCAATCGGCATCCAGCACGCCGGCATGGTCCGTCACGTATCCGAGCGGCTCCGGCACCGCCGCTCGATCGGGCGGTGTGGCCGCCAGCGGACCTGGTATCGCGAGGACCGCGCACAGGAGCACGAGGGGGGCGGCCGCCGGCAGACGGGCTCGTCGCGTCACAAGCGCCCCTCCTGTCTCATCTCCCCCAGGCGATCGGCAAGGGCTTGAAGCGCACTGACATAGCGGTCGAAGAGCCGGGGCAGCTCCACGGGTCCCGGCGTGATGAGGCCGCGCTTGAGGTTCCAGACGTCGCGGAAGACGCCGGGGTCGATCCCCAACCGAACCTGCGCGTCGGTCAAGATCGTCTCGGTCGAGGCCGTCGGGCACCCGAACAGTCGAAACACGCCGCGGAGCGCGGCGAGCATCGAGGTGAGCGAGAGCGGCAGGAGGATGGCCATCGCCTCCGTTGTGCCGCCACCCTCGACCAGTCGCTGCCGCACCCGAACGAGGTTGCCCCGGACTTCCTGCTCAGCCTCGAACCCGAGGCAGCGGGAGTCGATCTCGATACCCAAGAATGGGTCGCGACCGGCAAGGAGCACATGATGCTCCTTGATATCGGAGTATTCCAGCGGAAAGAGCCCGTGGACGGCCGCGACGTCGGCGTCGGTGAGGAACAAGGGCACTACGACCTGTTCACGGCTCCATCGCGGTTGCACACCGGCATACTTCGTCAGGAGATCGCGATCGTACCGGTCGAGCAGGATGAGGAAGTTCAGGTTCGATCGGCCGGGCAGATACTCCAGCCGAGCGGCGCTGCCATAGACGAGGAGCCCCGCGAGCTGCCCCCCAAAGAGCTTGGTGGTGTCACGGACGAACCGCTTGAGCGTCTCACGCGGCTCCTCCGGCAAGGCCTGCATCATCTCGTCCTTCGACGGCATGGCTCAGACGCTCACCGGCGCTTCAGCGGGAAGCTCGTTGGCGTGCGGATCGGGCAGGAGGCCGGCGGCCATGAGGCGATCGAGCAGGCCGAACGGGGGCGCCGTTCTGAGACCGGCGGTCGTCATGAGCACACGATAGCGCAGCCTCGCATTGGAGTCCAAGGTTCGGAACACGCGGTCGCGCAGATACCCGATGACCGGGTTCCCGGTGTTCCAAACCCGGACCTGTTCGTCCGCCAACCGTTGCAGCATGTCGACCTGCGGACGGCGCGCCTGCTCGAACGTCCGCAAGGTCCCGGACAGGGTGTCTCCTCCCTCCAGCCAGGCCGGAACGAGGTCCGCCAACGTCATCGCGTCGACCATCGCCTGCATCCGTCCTTGCGAGGCATGGGGGTTCATGGCATGCGCCGCATCTCCGATCAAGACCGCGCCGTCCGCCACCCACGTGTTCGCCCGGACGCGGCCGGTCGGCATGTAGGCCGTCCGGTCCCAGTCGGTCAAATGGTCGAACAGCCGGCGGCACTCGGGCGCGACGCGGCTCCACCGCGCCTTGAGCGCGTCGAGTCCGGCGGACTGCACCTCGGACATCGAGTTCGCCTTGATCATCCAGAAGAGGTAGACCCTGCGGTCCGCTGCGGGGAACAGACCGAGAATCTCACGGCGCCCGACGTAGTAGCGCCCTTCGGAAAGCTCGTCGGACGGGCTGTCGAGGATGGCGATCAAATAGGCTTCCGGGTACAGATGGACATGAGCCGGAATCCCGAGCGCCTCGCGAACCTTCGAACGCGCTCCGTCGGCGCCCACGACGAGCTCGGCCCGTATCGTGACGCCGCGACCGCGCTCTTCCGCTTCCACGCCGACGACACGTCCCTGCTCGCGGAGAAGGCCTCGGAATGAAGTGGAATAGCGAAGCATCCCGGGCGCGGCGCGCTCGAGCGCCGACAAGATGGCGTGGTGGGCGACGTTGGGCAGCGTCACCAAGGCTCGGTTGTACGGCGGGGGAAGGATTCCATAGTCGATCGTGCAGAGCCGCTCGCCGCCGGCCCGGTAGAAGTGAAAGTGCCGGACGGCACGGACGGCATTGGCCGGCAGCGCATCGAGCACCCCAAGCCGATCGAGCACCCGCTGGCCGTTCGGTTGAAGAATTTCCCCTCTCAACCCGGTCGGCGGGCCTGGCGCCTGCTCCAAGACGAGCGCCTTCACGCCCTTACGAGCGAGCGCAAGCCCGAGGACTGCCCCGCCTCCCCCCGCTCCTACGATGACCACGTCGGTCTGCTCAGTGCTCATCGCGCTCCACTCCGCCGCATCGCAAGAAACTGTATGGAAAGGCGGGGGCGGGGACCTCGTGGTGAGCGGCCGGGCCGGCCCGCTCGAGCCGGCCGGCCGCCGCCGAGTCGACGAGCGCGAGACGGACGACCAGGCGCGGCCGTGCACGGGAGGCCATCCGGCTCATTCCGCCTCGAACACCAGTTTGAAGTGCTCGTCGGCCTCGGCCCACGCTTGCGGTGAGGTCCGACTCAGCCACTCGCGGAGGTACTGCTTTTGCCCCGCCGTCAACATCTGTTTGATTTGATGGCTTCGTCCCTGGAGCGGTTGCAGGAACCCGGCCCGCTTCTGGACGTCCAGCACGGCTGTCCGCACATAGATGTTCGTGAACGTCACGGGCGGCTCCCCATCCCGGCCCTCCCCTTGAATCCATACCGAGATGAACTTTTCGAGTTGAAGGCCGGCGCTGTCGAGGGCCGGATCCGTATCGTGAAAGAGCTCGTTCTCGGACTGCTCGAGCGGCGTCGCGTCTTGATACCGGAACATGAAATTGTGCTTCCACATACGCTGAGACCTCGACAATCGGTGATCAATCGGCGGTTCGATGATCAAAAGTGCGCCATACTGTCGGCCGGCGCTGGATCCTGTCAAGAGGCGAGACGAAGCGCGGGACGATCCGGTATAATCCAGCGACCAATCATCCGGAGCGCACGGGCTCGGGCGCTCCTTGACAATTCGGAGATGACTTTGCTAGCGTTTGGAATTCTTTTACTTGACGCAGACTTGCGGAGCTCTTCATGCTCGTAAAAATCAATGGGAAACCCGAAGACATCCAAGCCACTACCGTCCTCGATCTGCTGAAAGCCAAGAGCATCGACCCGCACATGGTGGCGGTGGAGCTGAACTCGACGATGCTCGAGCGCGACCAGCTCGGCACCACCCCGGTGAAGGACGGCGACAGCCTCGAATTCCTCTTTTACATGGGAGGCGGCCGTTGACGATCCTCGCGCACAAGCAAATCACGGAACTGATCGGACGCACGCCGCTCGTCCGCCTGAACCAGCTCTCTCCCGACGGCGGCGCGACGATTTACGCGAAGGTGGAGTCGTTCAACCCGGGTGGAAGCGTCAAGGACCGCATCTGCTTGAACATGATCAACGAAGCGGAGCGCCAAGGACGCCTGAAGCCGGGCGGGACGATCGTCGAGCCGACGAGCGGGAACACCGGCATCGGGCTCGCATTGGTTTCGGCGGTCCGCGGCTACAAGCTGATCCTCGTCATGCCGGAAAGCATGAGCATGGAGCGAGCCAGCCTCCTCTCCTCCTATGGCGCTCAATTGGTGCTCACGGCCGCCTGGGAGGGCATGAAGGGCTCGATCAAGGAGGCCGAGAGCATCGTCGCGCAAAACCCGTCCTATTTCATGCCGGACCAGTTTTCCAACCCGGCGAACCCGGACATGCACCGGAAAACGACGGCGCCCGAGATCTGGGAAGCGCTCGACGGCCGGATCGACGCCTTCGTCGCCGCCGTCGGTACGGGAGGCACGATCACCGGCTGCGGAGAGGTGTTCAAGGAGCGGAACCCGCGGGTTAGGATCGTAGCGGTGGAGCCGGCAGGGTCTCCGGTCCTGTCGGGAGGCGATCCGGGCCCTCACAAGATCCAGGGCATCGGCGCCGGGTTCATCCCGAAGGTCCTGAACCGATCGATCCTCGACGGTGTCATCACGGTGACCGACGACGAGGCCTACCAGACGGCCAAGCTCCTCGCCAAGAAGGAAGGCCTGCTCGTGGGAATTTCAGCCGGCGCGAACGTCTTTGCCGCGCAAAAAGTGGCCCGCGAGCTCGGGCCCGGCAAGCACGTGGTCACCGTGCTCTGCGACACCGGCGAGCGGTACATCAGCATCGAGAAGTATTTCAATATCTGATCCGGGACACCTTCAGCCGTCAGCCCGAAACTGATAGCTGGAAGCTGAGAGCTGACAGCAACAGTGGAATTCACCGAAGAGCAGATCAACCGCTACAGTCGGCACATCCTGTTGCCGGAAGTAGGCGGGAAAGGCCAAAAGAAGCTCGCGCAGGCGCGCATTCTGATCGTGGGCGCCGGGGGGCTCGGCTCGCCGGCCGCCCTGTATTTGGCGGCAGCCGGCGTGGGCACGATCGGCTTGATCGACAGCGACGTCGTCGATCTTTCGAACCTTCAGCGGCAGATCCTCCATCACACCGCCGACGTCGGTCGCCCAAAGGTGCTTTCCGGCCAAGAGAAGATTCAGGCGCTGAACCCGGACGTCAACGTCATCATGTACGAGGACCGTCTGACTTCCAAGAACGCCCTCGAGCTGTTCCGCGACTATGACATCGTGATCGACGGGGTGGACAACTTCCCGGCGAAGTTTCTGATCAACGACGCCTGTTTCTTTGCCGACAAGCCGTTGGTGCACGGCGGCATCCTCCGTTTCGAAGGGCGTGTCTTCACGATCATTCCCCGTCAGACCGCGTGCTATCGCTGCGTCTTCAAGAATCCGCCGCCGCCGGGCCTCGTCGCAAGCTGCCAGGAAGCCGGCGTCATCGGCGTGCTTGCGGGGATCATCGGGACGATCCAGGCGACGGAAGCCCTGAAGGTGGTCCTCAAGATCGGGCGTCCGTTGACCGACCGCCTGTTGGATTACGATGCCCGGCGCACCGCGTTCCGCGAAATCCGGATCAAGCGCAACCCGCACTGCCCCCTCTGCGGGGAACGGCCGACGATCACCGAGCTGTTCGATCACGAGCCGGAAATCTGCGCGGTGCGACCGGGAGGGGAGTAAACGTTTGGACCGACCCGCTCACGGTGGACGGTCGCCCCAGCCTCAACTTCATACTGTGGTGCTCCGATGACCAAGATGAAAGCGCTCGTCTGCCGGGAATGCGGCAAAGAGTATCCCACCACGGCCATGCACGTGTGCGAGCTGTGCTTCGGCCCGCTCGAGGTCAAATACAACTACGACGAGATCCGGACTTCGATCTCGCGCAAGAAGATCGCCGAGGGACCGGACAGCATGTGGCGCTACATCGACCTGCTCCCCGTGGAGGGCGCCGCAACCGTCGGCCTCTATGCCGGCCTCACGCCGATGGTGAGGGCCAAGAACTTGGGCGCGTTTCTCGGGCTCGACGAGCTGTACATCAAGAACGACACCGTCAACCACCCCACGTTGTCGTTCAAAGATCGGGTCGTCGCCGTGGCGCTGACGCGTGCGAGGGAGTTGGGATTCGAAACCGTCGCCTGTGCCTCGACCGGCAACTTGGCCAATTCGGTGGCGGCCCACGCGGCGGCCGCAAACATGAAATGCTACGTGTTCATCCCCGGCGATCTGGAAGCCGCCAAGGTGCTCGGCAACCTGATCTATCGGCCGAACGTCGTCGAAGTGGAAGGACACTACGACGACGTCAACCGCCTGTGCAGCGAAATTGCCGCCGAACATCGCTGGGCCTTCGTCAACATCAACATCCGCCCGTACTACGCGGAGGGATCGAAGACCCTCGCCTTCGAAACGGTCGAGCAGCTGGGCTGGCGGGCGCCGGACCAGGTGGTGATCCCGATGGCCTCGGGCTCGTTGCTCACGAAAATTTGGAAGGGCCTGCACGAGATGCACACCCTGGGCTTGATCGACCGGGTGCCGACGAGACTGAACGGGGCCCAGGCCGAAGGGTGCTCCCCGATCGCCGCGGCTTACAAGGCGGGTCGCGACTTCTTCAAACCCGTGAAGCCCAAGACCATCGCCAAGTCCTTGGCCATCGGCAACCCCGCGGACGGCTACTACGCCTTGAAGGCCACCGCGGAGAGCAACGGCGCGATGGAAGCGGTCACCGATGAAGAGGTCGTGGAGGGCATCAAGCTGCTGGCCCAGACGGAGGGGATTTTTGCCGAGACGGCCGGCGGCGTGACGATCGGGGTGCTGCGCAAGCTGGTGAAGCAGGGCGTGATCAAGAAAAGCGATGTCACGGTCGCCTACATCACCGGCAACGGGCTCAAGACCCAAGAGGCGGTCATCGACTCGGTGGGCCGTCCCGTCCGCATCCAACCGAGTCTGGTGAGCTTTCAAAAGACGTTCAATATGGGCAGGAATGGAGGCGGAGACGCATGATCAAGGTCCGGATTCCCACCCCCCTTCGGACGCTGACGAAGGGCCAGGGCGAAGTCGAAGTGAAGGGCTCGAGCATCGAGGAGATGATCGACAATTTGAATGCGTCGCATCCGGGTATGAAGGACCGCCTGTGCGACGAGAAGGGCGAGCTCCGTCGCTTCGTCAACGTGTACGTGAATGAAGAGGACATCCGCTTCCTGAAAGGCAAGGACACGGTGCTGAAAGACGGCGATGAAGTGTCGATCGTTCCCGCGATCGCGGGAGGCTGACATGCCGAGCTTACGATTTCATATCCGATTTCCCGAAGAGAAGATCAAGGAACCGATCATTTATCAGATCGGCCACGAGTTCAAGGTCGTGACGAACGTCCGCCGCGCCGACGTGCGGGAGACGACCGGGTGGATGGACGTGGAGCTGACCGGCGAGACGGCCGAGATCGAGCGCGCGGTCGAGGGTCTGCGCAAGAAGGGTGTGCTCGTCGACCCGATCGAGTTGAACGTGGTGGAATAGGGAAGTGAATCGATAGCATGTCAATCGTTAATCGCGGGACGAGGCTTTTCCTGAGAAGGATGCTCTTTGCAATTAACGAATAACGATTCACGATTAACGAACATGGACTTCACCGACTCGCAGATAGCGCGGTACAGCCGCCACATCATCCTGCCCGAAGTGGGCGGGAAGGGGCAGAAAAAGCTCGCCCAGGCAAAGGTCTTGATCATCGGAGCCGGGGGGTTGGGCTCGCCGGCGGCGCTCTACCTGGTGGCTGCCGGCGTCGGCACGATCGGGCTGGTCGACGGGGACGTCGTCGATCTCTCCAACCTGCAGCGGCAGATTCTCCACACCACCGCCCGCGTCGGCGTCCCGAAGGTCGAGTCCGGGCGCCAGATGCTGGCCGCGCTGAACCCCGATGTCACGGTCAAGACCTATCAGGAAAACGTGTCCGTCGACAACATCTTGCGCCTGCTGACCGACTACGATCTGGTCCTGGACGGCTCCGACAACTTTTCGACCCGGTTTCTCGTCAACGACGCGTGCTTCTTCGCGAAGAAGACGCTCGTGTCGGGCAGCATCTTCCGTTTCGAGGGGCAGCTCACGACCATCAAACCGCACCAGGGCTATCCGTGCTATCGGTGCCTCTATCCGGAGCCCCCGCCCGCCGGGCTCGTCCCCAACTGCCAAGAGGCGGGAGTGCTGGGCGTGCTGGCGGGCACCATCGGCGTGCTGCAGGCCGCGGAAGCGATCAAGGAGATTCTCGGTATCGGAGAGACGTTGGCCGACCGCCTGCTCATTTACGACGCCCTCGAGATGAAGTTCCGGAGGGTCTCCCGGCCGAAAGACCCTGCCTGCCGGCTGTGCGGTCCGCAGCCGACTCTGACGAGCCTGCAGGGCGACTACACCGTCTCTTGCACTCTGTAGCCTGCATGATCCGTCGGACCCGGAGCCGGCGGATTTCGCGATTTCCATGCTGACGATTCCCCAGGCGATCCTCGACGACATGATCGCGCACGCCCGGGCGCTTGATCCTTTCGAGTGCTGCGGCCTCTTGGCCGGTCAAGACGGGGCGGTGATGCGGCACTACCGGATCACCAACACCGTGGCCAAGGATGCGCAGGCGGTTCAGGTCTTCGAACAGGCTCACGTCAAGCAGCTCGGCCAACTCTCGGAAAGAACCAGGGCCGAGGTGGCCTACTTCATGGATCCGAAGGAAATGCTGGCCGCCTTCAAGCACATGCGCGAGCACGGCCTGGACCTGCTCGTCATCTATCACTCCCACACCCACTCGCCGGCGTATCCGTCGACCACCGACGTCGGACTCGCCTACTATCCCGAGGCGGCGTATCTCATCATTTCCCTCGAGGACAAGACGAGACCTTCGGTTCGGGCCTACTGGATCAAGGACCAGGTGGTGACTCCAGCCGAGTTCAAGATCGTCTAACCGCCGGAGAGAAAATCCGCTGGCACGCCGAGCCGAAGGGTGACATAATCCCACGGTTCATGCGTTGTTCACCATTTCGACGGAGGCGCCCGTGAGCAGTCCGAGAGCCAGCCTGATGCTTGCCGCGATCGCTGCGTTGACCTGGTCCATTCCTGCCGCTGCAGAGGACAAGAGTTTTTACAGTCCCATCATTTTCATCGACAAGGACAAGGGCTTCATCGTCATTTCCGACAGCGGAAAGGTCTTCCCGGTCGAGGCGAGCGAGGCGGCCAAGCCGCATTTGGAGAAGCTCCCGGTGTCCGGCATGATCGACATCATCGCCGAGATCAGGCCCGGCAATGCTCCCCTGCTGAAGAGTTGGAAGCTGATGAGCGGGGAATCGACCTGCAAACACTTCGACGGAAAGACGTGCAAGTAGGGACGTGAGAGGGCGTTAACCGTTGATCGTTAATCGTGACGCGCTGATGAATGCCAGACGATTGACGAATAACGGTTCACGTTGAACGGGCCTCATTCCGAGCTGCCCAGCATGTCGTCGATGAGCGGGCGGTTGATGTCGCTGCAGCCCGGGCAGATCGCGTCGAACAGAGCCTCGTGGTCGGCGACGTAATTCCGGCCGTCGGCCAGCTTCTCGGCCATCACTTGGTCGTAACAGGTGTCACAGAGCATCATCAATCCGCGCATGACGCTCACGGTTTTTCTTCCTGCGCTGCTCGGCATAGTTGCCACCCAACTGAGTGAGTCGTCGGTCACTGCGCGACGGCGGCCCGGTCATCCTGACCCGATGACCCGCCGACTTCTTTGGCTAGACACTGCCGCGCTGCTGAGCCACCCAAAAGTCTTCGTATTCCAGCTCGATGCCGCACCGAGGGCACTCATAGGGCCTGTCTGGAGGGGGCACCCGCAACTCCTGGTCTTCGATCCGGCCCATGCACACGTGAAACCAATGGCCGCCGGCATGCTCGCTGTCCAAGGGGTCGTACTCGAATTTCAGCACCATGCTCCGTCCTCTTCCGTCTTCTTCGTCGAGTATATCGAGCCCGCGAGCCGAATCGCAATCCGCCTGCTCGCACTCCGCGCCTCGCCGTTCGGACGGCGCTCCGCTCAGATCTGGAACTGCGCCTCGTACAAGGCCGCATAGACCCCACCCCGAGCGAGCAGGGCCGCGTGGGTCCCTTCTTCGACCAATCGCCCGCGGTCGAGCACCACGATGCGATCGACGTCCTGCAGCGTCGACAGACGGTGGGCGATGACGAACGTCGTCCGCCCCCGGGTCAACTCGTTGAGCGCCTCTCGAATCTTGACCTCCGTTTCAGAGTCGATATTGGACGTCGCCTCGTCGAAAATCACGATGGGCGGATTCTTCAAGAGCACGCGGGCGATCGAGACCCTCTGCTTCTGCCCGACGGATAACTTGACCCCTCGCTCCCCGATCCACGTCTCATACCCCTCCGGCAGGTCCTGAATGAAGTCGTGCGCACGGGCCACGCGCGCGGCATGCTCGATGCGGCGATCGTCGGCGGCCGCGTCGCCATAGGCGATGTTGGCTCGCACGGTCCCGTTGAAGAGAAAGGGTTCTTGCTGCACGAGGCCGATATGGTTGCGGACGAAAGCCAGAGGGAGCTCGCGAAGGTCGTACCCGTCGATCAGGATGGCGCCCGCACGGACATCGTAGAACCGCATCAACAGCTTGAGCAGGGTGCTCTTTCCGGCGCCACTCGGCCCGACCAACGCAATCCGCTCCCCGGCGCGTACCTCCAACGTCACGTCGCGAAGGACGGGCACGTCCGGGCGATAGGAGAAGTCGACGTGCTCGAACCGCACGGCCCCGACGAGAGGCTCGCTCGGCTCCTGCACCTCGGGTTCTTCGCGCACGTCCGGCTCGGTGTCCAGGACCTCGAAGACGCGTTCGGCGGCCGCCAGCGCATGCTGCAGCATGTGATTGACGGAATGAATTTGATTGATCGGCACATAGAAGAGCGCGAGGTACCCGACGAACATGACCAGCTCGCCCACCGTCAGCCGGTTCGCAACCACCTCGTGCGCACCGTACCACAGCGTCAACACGGTCCCGAGACTGCCGACGAACATCATCCCCGGCGAATACTTGGACCAGAGCAGCATCGCGCGCAGATTGCTGCCGCTGTACTTCGCACTTAAGGCGTTGAATCGGTCCCGCTCGGCGTTCTGGCGGTTGAACCCCATGGTCTCACGGACCCCGGAGATCGCGTCCTGCAGGTACGCGTTCAAGTCGCCCGCACTCTGCCGAATGTCGTGGTAGTACCGATGCACCCGTCGGGTGAACAACAACGCCGACAGGGCGAGGACCGGGATCGGAACGAGCGCCAGGAGCGCGAGCTTCCAGTTCAGGGCGAACAGCAGGACGGTGATGCCGGACAAGGTCAGCGAGGCCATCAGCAGGCCTTCGATGCCGTCGACGAAAATCCGCTCGACGTGCTCGGTGTCGTTGTTGACCCGCGACATGATCTCCCCGGTCGAGCGGTTCTCGTAGAAGCTCAAGGAGAGCCGCTGCAAGGCGGAGAAGACCTCGGCCCGGAGATCATAGATGATCTTCTGCTCGAGCGTGTTGTTGAAACGAATGCGCAGCGAGGCGAACAGGTTGCGCAGGCCGTAGGCCCCGAGCAGGCCGCCGATCGCCCACGGCAGCAAGGCCATCTGCTTGGCCTGAATCACGTCGTCGATGACGACCTTGATGAGCCAGGGCGGGACGAGCTCCAACGCGGTCGTTAACGCCGCACAGAGCAGGGTGGCAACCGCGAGCGTACGATACGGGGCGATGTACCGGAGAATGCGAAGGAGGGACTTCACGAAGCGCCGAACGCTGAACGAGCAACGGCGAACGCCGCCTGGTTCCCGCTCATGGTTCCTCACTCATCGTGCGTCGGCGGTTAGATGACCGTGGCGTGTTCTTGGCGCCAGTATCGGTCAAACTCATCGAGCTGGGTGAGCGTCGACAAATCGGTCATCCGGTCGAGGAAGACCTTCCCGATGAGGTGGTCCATCTCGTGCTGAATGCACACGGCGTAGAGCCCGGTCGCCTCGATGTCGAGCGGCAAGCCTTCCCGGTCCAGGGCTTGAACGCGGACCGCCGACGGGCGTGTCACCTTGCCCCGGAGACCGTCGACACTGAGACAACCCTCCCAGTTCTCGACCTGTTGCGGGCCGTAAAAAACGATCTTCGGATTGATGAGGACGGTCTGCGGAAAGCCGCCTTCGCCGGGACACTCCATGACGACGAGCTGCTGCGAGCGGGACACCTGCGGCGCGGCCAGCCCGATGCCTTCCGCGCGATACATCGTCTCCAACATGTCGTCGATGAACTGCTGGAAGGCCCGGCTGCCGATCTCCTCGAGCGGCACGGGTTCCGCGATTTTTCGAAGGACCGGATTGCCCAGTTTTGCAATTTCCAACACGGCCATACTCGTCTCGTTAGCTCCCGAACGCCTTGATTTTATAGCACACGCTCTTTGAGAGCCGCAACCCGGCTCACCACCTTAATGGATGGCCGGCCGCGGCTTCTTCGGCTCCGGCAATTCGAACGAGTCCTTGTTCGCGTTCCACCAATCGATCCACTCCTGAGCCCACTCCGCGCGCTCCTGCTTGTTCGAGGCGTCCCAGTCGTGCATCTCACTCTCGTGTCGGGTGAGGATCCACAGCGAGTTGATCGCGCTCATCGCGACGAAGCGCTCGTCGTCCGACAGCAGCTCGATGAGCACCGGGACCACGGTCTTGTGCCGCACGTATCGAGCCTCAAAGGCCGCGCTCTTCCTGATGCTGGGATTCGGGTCCTTGGCCATCGACGCAATGGCCTCCGGAGCCTGCGACGGGTCGAGACGGACCGCCACCCGCAAGGCATGCTCGCGAATGCGCGGCATCTCCTGAGGCTGCTTGGCCGTCTCGATCAACGACGGCACCGCGGTCGGATCCTTGATCATCGACAGGGTTTCGATCGTGTTGTAGCGCACTCTCGCCCCCGGCATCGTGAGCCCTTTGACGAGCACGGGCACGACGCCCGGTCCCAAGTGCACGAACTCCCCCATCGCCCAAAACTCCTGCTTGCCTTCCAAGAGCGGCAGCAGCGCCTCCGCCCGCTTCAGCTCTTCGGGACCGAGCGCCTTCGTCGACGGTGGAATCGACGTATCAGGGACCGGCTCGGATCTCGGGGGCGGCTCATAGGGGATCTGAACCGGAATCGCCGACACCCCGGCTCCATGGCCCTCCGGTACGGCGCCGAGCACGGGCCAGACGAACGCGGCGACGACCACCAGGAACGTTCGCATCCATACGGTCATGGCATCATCCTTTGGTTGAACCGATGGCCTATCTTACCATCCTCGCCCGTCGTTACTCGATGCCCCGCAACTTTTTCCAGCGGAGACCCGCCCGATTGACGATTTGATAGAGGACGGGCAGGACGACCAGGATGAGCACGGCGGCGGTCAACATGCCGCCGACCACCACGCGCGCGAGCGGCTGCTGGGCCTGGGAGCCGATCCCCGTCGCCACCGCGGCGGGCAGCAGGCCGATCGCGGCGCCCAGTGTGGCCATCAGGACGGGCCTCATCTGGACGTCCGCCCCTTTGAGGATCGCCTCCTCAAGCGAAAACCCGGAATCTTGAAACTCGCTGATGCGGGAGATGAGCAAGACCCCGCCGAGAATCGCCACGCCGAGGGTCGAAATGATGCCGACGGCCGCGGAGATGCTGAAGTGCGTGCCGGTCAACACCAGCGCCATCAAGCCGCCGATCAGCGCGAACGGCACCGTGGCGAGGACGAGCAACGCATCCTGGAGGGAATTGAAGGTCAAATAGAGGAGGAACAGGATCATCAGGAGGCTCAGGGGTACGATCACGGTCAAGCGCTGCTGCTCGCGGGTGAGCTGGTCGTACTCCCCCGCCCATTCGATCCGATACCGCTCGGGTAGCTGCACCTCCGCGGCGACGCGCCGTTGCGCCTCCTCCACCGTGGTGGCGAGATCGCGCCCGCGCACGCTGAACTTGATGGGGATGTAGCGCTCGTTGTTCTCGCGGTAGATGATGAACGCCCCGGTTTGAACGGAGATCGCCGCGAGCTGCTTCAGAGGAATCCGGGCGCCGTCGGGCGTATTGACCTGGATGTTCCCGATCACGTCGACGTTTTCACGGTATTCCGGGAGAAACCGCACGACCAGCTCGAACCATCGCTCGCCTTCGAACACGCGCGTGACCGCCTGGCCGCCGATCGCCGCCTGCACCACCGCGTTCACGTCGGAGACGAGCAGGCCGTAGCGGGCGCAGGCCTGGCGATCCACTTGAATGAGGAGATTCGGCTGACCCATCAAATGGAAAATGCCCAAGTCCCGGACGCCGCGGATCCCCTTCATGAGGTGCTCGATTTCCAGCGCTTTCTCCTCCAGGACCTTCAAGTCGGGCCCGAACAGCTTGATCGAGTTCTCGCCCTTGACGCCGGACATCGCCTCTTCGACGTTGTCCTGAATCACCTGGGAGAAGTTGAAGGTGACGCCGGGGATGTCCTCAAGGAGTCGTTCGATCTCCTCGATCAACGCCTCCTTGGTCGTCACCTCGGGGCGCCACTCCTTTTTGGGCTTCAAGCCGACGAGAAACTCCGCGTTGAAGAAGCTCGTCGGGTCCGTCCCGTCGTCCGGCCGCCCGAGCTGGGAGACCACGTTCGCCACCTCGGGGAAGCGCCGAAAGATATGTCGGACGTCGGCCGCGACGCGCCCGGCCTCCTCGAACGAGATGTCCACGGGCATCGTCGCCCGGACCCAGAGGTTGCCCTCTTCCAAGGCCGGCATGAACTCGCCGCCGATGAACTGCATGGCGACCAGCGTCATGACCAGCAGCAGCACGGCGGTCACGACGACCAGCGTCTGGTGGGACAGCGCCCATCGCAACACCCAGAGGTAGCCCCGTCGGCTGAGCCGCACGAACGCCGTATCCTCCTCTTTCACGGGCCCGGTCAGCAGGAACGAACACAGCGCGGGGGCCAGCGTGAAGGCCATGATCAGGGCACCGACCATGGCGAAGCCGTACGTGATCGACATCGGTGCGAAGATCTTTCCGGGGACGCCCGTCATCGTGAAGAGCGGAATGAACGCCACGACGATGATGGCCGTCGAGAAGAAGATGGGGCGACCGACGTGGCGGGCGGCGCGCAAGATCACCTGGGGGGTCGTCAAGCCGGGACCGCGGTGATGCCCGAGGTGGTAAAAAATGCTCTCCACCATGATCAAGGTCGCATCGACGATGATCCCGAAGTCGATGGCGCCGAGGGAAATCAGGTTCGCCGACTGTCCGATCAGCACCATCATCGTAAACGTGAAGAGCAACGAGAACGGGATCGTGAGGGCCACGACGAGCGCCGCCCGCAGATTGCCGAGAAAGACGAAGAGGATCACGAAGACGAGGATGATCCCGCTGATTAGAATGTCGGTCACGGTCTCGATCGTCGTATGGATCAGGACCGTACGGTCGTAGACCGTCTTGATCTGCACGCCCTTGGGGAGCTTCCAGGAGTTCAGCTCATCGGCCTTGTGCTTGACCCGCTCGAGGACGTTCAGAGCGCTGGCCCCGCGCTGGAGGAGCACCACCCCCTCGACCACGTCGTCCCGGTCGTCGATCCCGACCTTGCCCAGCCGCACCTGATGGCCGATGCTGACCCGGCCGAGATTTTTCACGAAGACGGGCGTGCCCTCCTTTTCCGCCACCATGACGTTTTCGATGTCGTCCAGGCTGTCGATCAGCCCGACGCCCCGCACGTTGTAGTTCTGCGCGCCGATGGTCAGATAGTTGCCTCCCACGTTGGCATTGCTGTTCGTCAACGCGGTGACCACCTGCGACAGATTGACGCCGTAACTGGACAGCGCACCGGGATTCAGATCCACGTGATATTGCTTGGTCGTCCCGCCGAATGCGGTCACGTCGATCACGCCCGGCACACGCTTGAATTCGCGTCTGAGCTGCCAATCTTGAATCGTCTTCAAGTCGGTGAGGCTGCGGCCGTCTCCGGTGACTTCGTACCGGTAGATCTCCGCCAGCGCCCACCACGGGGAGAGGCTGGGCTGCACGTCCGCGGGGAAATTGACCATGCTGAGGCGATTCAGGACTTCCTGGCGGTCGAAGAAATAGTTCGTCCCGAAATCGAAATAGATCTTGATGTCGTTGAGGCCGAAAATCGAGAGCGACCGGACGTCGGTCAGCCCGGGCATGCCGGTCAGCATCACTTCGACGGGAATCGAGATCTGGCGTTCGATCTCCTCCGCCGACCAGCCCGGGAACTGCGTGATCACCTCGACCATCGGGGGGGAAGGATCGGGGTAGGCCACCACGTCCAGGATGTGGAAGGCATAGAGGCCGCCGACCAGCATCGCGAGCCCGAGGATGCTGACCAGGACGCGTTGGGCGAGCGCGAACTCGACAATGCGTGGGATCATCGGATCAAGCGTACCGAGGAGGGGAGGAACACGGAAGGATGCACACGATCGAGCACGAAGACCCCGGGGCTCGAAGCCGAGCGGACGCCGATCACACGCGGCCCCTCGCGGTCACGACGCGTTCGACTCCTTGCCCTTGAGGAAGATGGCGCCCTTGGTGACGATCCGCTGACCGGGCTTCAGACCGTCCACGATCCGGACTTGGCCGTCGGACGCGGTCCCGACCTTCACCTCTTGCCGGGTGTATTGCCCGTCGTCTCGCGCCAGATAGACGTATTCCTTGCCGTCAATCTCCAGGACGGCTTCCTTTGGAACCGCGATGAAGTCCGTGCCGTCCCCGATCTCGACATGGAGGCGGGCGAACATCTCGGGTTTCAGCTTGTGCGCTTCATTGTTGACCCACGCCCGGACCTTGATCGTGCGGCTGACCGGGTCGACGACGTCCCCGATCGCCGCGATCGCCGCGGGAAACTTCACGTGCTGATACGCCTCGACCGTGACCGTCGCCGTTTGCCCGACATGGACGAGATCGAGGTCCCGTTCATAGACGTCGGCGACGACTTGCAGCGTGTCCAGATCGGCGACCGTGAACAGGACTTGGGAGGCATCCCCGCCGACCGACTGGCCGGGCGTCACCGTGCGCTCCACGACCGTGCCCGTCAACGGGCTGCGCATCTCGAACCGGGAGGTGATCTTTTGCTTGTCGAGCGGCTTGTCCAATTCTTCGGCCGGAACGCGCAGCGACAGCAGCCGCTCCTTCGCCCGGCGAAACTCCGCCTTCGCCTTGATCAAGTCGTTCTCGGCCTGCTTGAGATCCTTCAAAGCGAGGGCCTTGGTCTCGTAGAGGTCTTTCGCCAACTCGTAGGCCCGGGTCGCGAACGTCAATTCCGAGTTCTCTTTGATGAAGTCCGAATAGGCCTGCGCGATGTCCGGGCTGTCGATGATCAGGAGAACCTGCCCCGCCTTGACCTGGTCCCCCAGCCTGGCGCGCACCTCGAGGACCCGGCCCTGCACGGGCGAGGAGATCTTCGAATACCGGTCTTCGCCGTAGGCGACCTTGCCGACGAGCGTGAGCGTCGAGGACTGCTGGCTGGACGCGACGACGGCCGTTTCGATCCGGTTCGCCGGCTCCGGCTGAACGCGCGGCTCCGCCGCGGGCGTCGGCGTCGCGGCGTTCGACGCCATCGGCTCCTCGTGCCGGCCGCATCCCACCGTCAGCAGGACGCCCAACAGCACCGCGACCCCGGCCGTCGAGCGCATCATGAGGGAATCTCCCGGCCAACCGCGCTTTCGAGCAGAAAGACCGTCCGCTGATAGTTGAACAGGGTTTCGATGTAATTCTGCTGGATCGTCCGCGAGGTCCGGGCCGCATCGAGCAGATCCAAGATCGTGGCCCCGCCGCGCTCGTACGCCTTTTCGACGATCGTCAGCGTCAGGCGGGCGTCCTCCAAGACACCCGCGCGGTACGCTTCCACCAGACGCCGGCTCTGGACCAGGTTGCGATAGGCGATGTCCACCTCGCTCTCGACTTGGAGGATCGTCTTCCGCAGATCCGCATCGGCGACTTGGAGAGCCACCTGCGCCTGGAGGATGCCGCCTTGGTTGCGGTTGAAGATCGGGAGCGGCAGGCCCAGGCTCACGGAGCCCTGCTGCGGGTTGTCGGGACCGCGCGAGCCCTGCACCGCCATCCCCGCCCCGATCGTGACGTCGGGATAGCGATAGGCCTTGGCGAGCTTCAGGTCGGCGATCCGCTGCGACTGGGTGAGCCGTTTCATGCGGATATCGGGACGGCTTTCGATCGCCAGCCCGCGCAACAGCTCGATGTCGGGCTCGACGCGATGGTAGTCGAGCTCGGTGGTCAACAGCAGCTCGACCGAGGGGGACAGCCCCAGCAAGAGCCGGAGATCGTTGCGGGCGGTGTCCGCTTCCTGGATGGCTTGGATGACCTGGGACTGGAAGTCGACGACCTGCAGGCGGATGCGGATGAGATCGACCTCGGCGATATACCCCTTCTTGAACCGGATCGTGTTGACTTCGAGGATTCGGGCAAACCGGTCTCGATTCTCCTCGGCGATCGCCAGGCGACGTTGCGCGAGCTGCACCCGGTAATAACTGTCCTTCACGGTGAAGCCGAGCTGCCGCACGGCGTCTTCGAAGTTCGCTTCCGCGGACTGCGTTCCGAAGGCCGCGCTCTCGATCCGATAACCGCGCTTGCCGGCCACCTCGAACAGTTGCTGCACGTTCGGGAACACCTGCCCGCTCCGCGCAAGGTTCTGAGTGACGGAGGCGACGGTATTGACCGCCAGCACCGGGTTGGGAAAGAGCCGAGCGGTGATCTGCTGGCCTCGGGCGGTGTCGATGCCGAAGCCCGTGATGATCAAATCGAGGTTCTGCCGGAGGAACAAGGCCAGCGCATCGTTGAGGCTGAGCCGCAACGCGCTCGGCTGCAGCGCCTCGGGCCGAACCGACTCCTTGACTTCGTTGCCCTGCGCCCAAGCGGCCGACAGGCCGGCGGTCCCGGCAATACAGCACCCGGTGAAGAGCATCGCGACCAGGAGGCGGACTCGGATACGCAAAGGACGGCGGCGGGTGAAGCGGTCGTGCCTCATCGAGGCGTTCGGGCTCCAGTCCAGGACGTCAAAGGCCAAGGACGCAAAAGCGGTTCATTATACCGACTTTTTCGTTCGTAGGACAGTCGCCGTCAACGAAGCTTCAGCTCCGTCCACCCCCGGTCGTAGACCCGGATCGTCTCCCCTACGTCCCGCATCCACTCCAGGCGATCGAACGCCGATTCCGGGGGATAGACGGCCGGGTTGTCGCGCAGCTCGGAGGGGACGAGCGCTTTCGCTTCACGGTTCGACGACGCAAAACGCAGACGTTCCGTCGTGCGTGCGGCGACGTCACGGTCGAGCAGGTAGTTGATAAAGCGCATCGCCAGGTCTTTGTGGGGCGACGCTTTGAGCACGACCAGACAATCGGACCAGATCGTCGCGCCTTCTTTCGGGACGACGTACCGGATCGAGGGCCGCTGCGCCATCGCCCGCGCCACCTGCCCGCCCCATCCGTGGGCGAGCACCACCTCGCCGGACGCCAAGAGCTGATCGTAGTGTTCGCTCGTGTAGGCTCTCACGAGCGGCTTTTGCGCCAACAGCTTTTGCTTGGCTCGCTCGATGGCGGCGGGATTCCGGGTGTTCATCGATTCGCCGATCGACCGAAGCGCCATCCCGAACACCTCGCGTTGGTCGTTCAGCACGCTGATCCGACCTTGGTACCGCGGATCCCAGAGCACGTCCCAGCTGTCGGGCGTCTCGGCCACGGCCTCGGAGTCGTACCCGATCCCGACGGTCCCCCAGAGGTAGGGCACCGAATGGCGATTCTCGGGGTCGAACGGCAACCGCTTGAGGTCGTCAAGGACGAGCGCGGCGTTCGGGATCTTCGAGAGGTCCAGGTCGGCGAGCAAGCCCAGCCGAGCCATGATCGAAACCATGAAATCGGACGGCACGGCCACGTCGTACCCGCCCGCCCCGCCTTGCAGCTTGGCGAGCAATTCCTCGTTGCTGCCGAACGTATCCACCACGACCTTGGCGCCCGTTTGCCGCTCGAAGCCCTCGAGCAGGTCCTGGCCCGCATAATCCGACCAGGTAAAGTAATACAGGGTCACCGCCGTGGGGACCGATGTCGGCGGGTCCTCGGGGGTGGGCTGGCACGCCGGCAGGAGCGCGCATACGATCGCGACCGCGCACAGCGTCTCTCGTGTCCACCAGGTCGCGCTCGACGTGCTCATCCGCGCCTCTCGCGTTGAAGCGCCACTGACAGGGCGACGAGGCCCATCGAGACGAGGACCAGGATGGCGGAAAGGGCGTTGATCGTGGGCGCGACGCCGGACTTGACCATGGAATAGACCTTCACCGGGAGGGTGGTCGAGCCCGGACCGCCGGTGAAGAACGTGACGATGAAGTCGTCCAGCGACAGCGTGAAGGCCATCAACAGGCCGCCGACGATGGCCGGGGCGAGCAGGGGCAACGTGATGCGGCGAAACGCCTGCCAGCGCGTCGCGCCCAGATCGTACGCCGCTTCGACCAGCCGGGGGTCCATCCGCCGCAGGCGCGCTCGCACGATCACCATCACCACGGGAAGATTGAACGCCGCATGGCCGATCGTGACGGTGACGAGGCTGAGCGGGAGCTTCACGGTGACGAAGAACAGCATCAGGGCCACGCCCAGCATCACTTCCGGCACGACGAGCGGCAAGAGCAGGGCCCCTTCGACCACGTGCCGAGCCCGCGTCGAGAGCCGCTCCAGGCTGACCGCGGCGGCCACGCCCAGTCCGCCGGCGATCGCGGTCGAGATCGAGGCGACGAGCAGGCTGTTCTGGACGGCCGTCAGCAAGGACCGATCCGCGAGCAACTCGCGATACCAATGGAGCGTCGGCCCGGACCAGGCGGTGGACAGCCGGGAAGCGCTGAACGAAAAGATGACGAGGACCGCGACCGGCGCATAGAGAAACAGCAGGGTCGCCACGCTCGTCCCGAGGAGCCACCTCGAACGGGTCATCGCGGCACCTGGTCCTCGAACAGCCCGCCATACTTGGCATAGCCCGCCAGGGCCACGACGACGACGGCGACCAGGGCGAACGAGATCGCCGAGCCGAACGGCCAATCCCGCACCACGAGATACTCGTGCTGCACGAGGTTGCCGATCATCATGCTGCGTGCCCCGCCCAGGAGATCCGGGGTGATATAGGCGCCCAGCGAAGGGATGAAGACGAGCAGGCATCCGGCCACGATGCCGGGCCGGATCAGCGGCACGACGACGCGACGGAACACCGTAGGCCCGGAGGCATAGAGATCCCAGGCGGCCTCCACCACCGACCGATCCAACCGCACGATCGCCGCATAGAGCGGCAACACCATGAACGGGAGATAGCCATAGACGAGACCGATCAGGACCGCGAGGTCCGTATGGAGCACCTGGAGCGGCGTCTCGATGATCCCAAGGCGCAGCAACATGGCGTTGAGCGGCCCGTCGCTTCGAAGGAGGAACATCCAGGCATAGGTCCGCACGAGAAAATTGGTCCAGAACGGGACGATCACGAGGAGCAGCCACACCCCTTGCCGTCGGACGGGGGCCCGGGCAATGTAGTAGGCCAATGGAAAGCCGATGAGCAGGCACAACGCGGTGGTCAGGGCGGCAAGGATGAGCGAGCGCAGGTAGATCCGAGCGTACAGGGGGTCGAGCAGGACGGCGTAATTCGTGGCGGTAAAGGTCCATTCGACGCCGCCATATACGCCGCGCGAGGCGAAGCTGACGGCGAAGACGAGCACGAGCGGCAGGAAAAAGAACGCCGTCATCCAGACGACCGGCGGCAGCAGCGGCCAAGGCCACTTCAGGACGCGCTGCTTGAACAGGCTGCTGCGAGACGGTGCGCCGTCGGTGATCACTCGGTCAGCACGATGCCGTCGCCGGCGTTCCAGTGGACGTAGACGGGCTCACCCGGCACGAAGACCTTCTGGTCGGCGCGGAGGTTCGCGACGTGGGCCTCCCACACGACCGCGGGCGACACTCTGATCCAGTAGTGCATGTCGCCGCCGTTGTAGACCGCCTTCTCGACACGGCCCGGCATGCAATTGTCGAACTCGGGCGCCGCCTCCCGGGCCAGCGAGACGCGCTCCGGCCGGAGGATGAGGACGACGCGGCTTCCGATCGGGAGCCCCGGGTGCGTGGCTCGGAGCACCGGCAGGCCCTCGACGACGATCCGGCAGTGCGGTCCGACCGCCTGGTCGACGCGCCCCTCGCATTCATTGGCCGTACCGACGAAGCGTGCGACGGCGCGCGAGACCGGCGACTCGTAGATCTCCCGAGGCGGCCCGACCTGAAGGATCCGGCCGTGACGCATCACGGCGATCCGGTCCGACATCGTCAGCGCCTCCTCCTGGTGATGGGTCACACAAATGAACGTGAGCCCCACCTGCTCTTGAATCGCCTTGAGCTCGATCTGCATGTCGCGCCGCAACTGCTGGTCGAGCGCCCCCAACGGCTCATCGAGCAGGACGACCGCCGGGCGGTTCACGAGCGCCCGAGCCAAAGCGACGCGCTGCTGCTCGCCGCCCGACAGCTGTGCGGGAAACCGCGCGTGCTTGTCGGCAAGGCGCACCATGTCCAGGGCGGATTCCACGCGGCGGCGGATTTCAGCGGCCGGAAGCCGGCGCATCTCCAGGCCGAACGAGACGTTCCGAAAGACGGTCAGATGGGGAAAGAGGGCGTAGTGTTGAAAAACCAGGTTGACCGGCCGCTGATTGGGCGGCACGCCCCGCATCGACCGGCCTTCAATGAGGATCTCGCCGCCGTCGGGCCGTTCGAAGCCGGCCAGGAGACGCAACACCGTCGTCTTCCCGGACCCGCTGGGGCCCAACAACGAGAAGAACTCGCCGCGCTTGACGGAGAAGGAGCAGTGCTCGACGGCGACCGTCGAGCCGTGTGACTTGAGAAGGTCTCGTATCTCGACGCTGAAGTGACCCAAGGAAGGATCGGGGTGGTTAACGCGCATCGGACGCCGGGCCGGCGCCGACACGCACGGGCGTCGCTCGCCCGCTCAGGAATCGGTATGGCCGCGCTTTCGAATGCGCAGCCGGTGCTGATGCTGCCGTAACAGCTCTCGCCGGAGGACTTCGCGATCTTCGGCCACGATCTTGACCAACCGGTCTTCGTCTTCGGCGTGGTCGCGCACGAGCTCGGAGAGCTTCTGAACCTGCCGTTCCAAGCGGTCCAGCCGCCAGAAGACCTCCTGCAACCCGGCCGGCACCCCGCCGTTCTTGCTTGCACGGACCGCCTTTACCGCAGGCACCTTGGGCATCACGATCCTCCTCTGAACGCCGCCGTCATGGCTAGTATCGTCAGGATCGAGGCGGGTGTCAATCTTTCTATTTCCCGCCCGTCCTGTTAGAATCGCGCCATGCAAAACGTCTTCACGATGGTGCTGGCCGGGGGTAAGGGCGAGCGGCTCTACCCGCTCACGCAGTACCGGGCCAAGCCGGCCGTCCCCTTCGGGGGAAAGTATCGCATCATCGATTTCACGCTCAGCAATTGCATCAACTCCGGGCTCCGCCAGATCGCCGTCCTGATCCAGTACAAATCCCATTCCCTCGATCGCCATATCCGGTGCGGCTGGACCATCCTGAGTTCGGAGCTCGGCGAATACATCTCGTCGATCCCCCCCCAGCAGCGGATCAGCGAGGATTGGTACAAGGGCACCGCCGACGCCGTCTACCAGAACCTGTTCCTGCTCGACAGCGAGCACCGCGACTACCTGCTCGTCCTCGCCGGCGACCATATTTATAAGATGAATTATGCCGAGATGGTGGCCTTTCTCGAAGACAGGCAGGCGGACGCCGTGGTGGGCGCGATCGAGTTCCCCGTGGCCGAAGCGACCCGGTTCGGCGTGATCACCGTCGACGAGCAGAACCGAATCCTCCGGTTCGACGAGAAGCCGAAAAACCCGACGCCGATGCCCCATGATCCGGCTCATGCCTTCGTCTCGATGGGCATTTATTTGTTCAAGACCGACGTGATCCGCGAGCGGCTGATCGAGGACGCCAAGCAAGACACCCTGCACGACTTCGGGAAGAACATCGTCCCCCGGATGATCGAGACCCATCGCGTCTTCGCGTTCAAGTTTCAGGACGAGAACAAGAAAGAGGTGAAGTACTGGCGGGACATCGGCACCCTCGACGCCTACTGGGAAGCCAACATGGATCTCGTCGCCGTCGATCCCCTCTTCAACCTGTACGACCAGCATTGGCCGATCCGGACCTATCAAGGTCAGTTCCCGCCGGCGAAGTTCGTCTTCGCCCAGGACTTTCAAGGCGGCCGCATGGGGGTCGCGCTCGACTCGATCGTCTGCGGCGGCTGCATCATCTCGGGCGGCCGGGTGCAGAACTCCGTGCTCTCCCCCAACGTCATCGTGCAGGACCACGCCGACGTCCGCGAGTCCGTCCTGATGGAGAACGTCGTCATCGGTGAGCACGCGCGAATCCGCCGCGCGATCATCGACAAGGACGTCGTGATTCCTCCGAAGACCGAGATCGGCTACGATCATGAGACCGATCGGCGTCGGTTTACGGTGACCGACTCCGGTCTGGTGGCCATCTCGAAGGGAATGAAGTTGAATGCCGCCCTCAATCCACCCGGTTGACCTGATCTCGACCCTTCGCCACAAGCACCTCACCCCGGCCATCGTGTTCCTGACCTCCCGTCGCGCCTGCGACGAAGCCATCCAGGCGTTTCAGCGAAGCCACGTGGCCCTGCCGCGCCCCCGACAAGAGGCGATCACCGCCGTGCTCGAGGACGTGATCCGACAGTATCCCAGCATCGCGGACCATCCCTTGCTCCCCACCGTCACTCAGGTCGGCGTCGCGGCCCACCACGCGGGCCATCTGCCGTCCTGGAAGATCGCGGTCGAGGAGCTCATGCGTCGGGGCTGTCTGGACGCGGTCTTCGCGACCACGACGCTGGCCGCCGGGGTGGACTTTCCCGCGAGAACCGTCGTGATCACCCAGTCCAGCGTGCGGAAGACGCAGGACTTCACGGAGCTGACCGTGGGGGAGATCCAGCAACTCGCGGGCCGCGCCGGCCGCCGCGGGAAAGACTTGGTCGGCTTCGCGATCGTCACCCCCTCGCCCTACATCGATCTCGAGGTGCTCGCGAAGGGGCTGACCGGTCAGCCCGAGCCGATCGACAGCCAGTTCGTGATCACGTACCCGATGGTCCTGAACCTGCTGAAGGCCCATCCGCTGGATCACATTCATTCGATCCTGGCGAAGAGCTTCGCCCAGTTTCAGCTCAACCGGCGGGCGGAAACGCTCGAGACCAAGCTGGATGCCCTGCGCGAGGCCATGGCGCCGTACGGCCCGCGTGTTTGCGCCGACTGGATCACCCAGTGGCACCTCTTCGACCAAGCCCGCCGGCGAAAAGCGCATCGAGTGCAGGTCAAGCGCCGCGAGCCGCCCGAGCTGACCGCCAAGCTGCATTTTCTCACGCCCGGTCGGGTCGCCGGCCTGCCGCGCGGAAGAGGCGTCATCCTGCGGCAGTATCGGAGCCGGGGACAGCGGAACCCGATGATCACCGTGCTCCGGCCGGGCGGGATGATTACCGAGTGCCCGGCGGACCTGGTGACCCATGTCTACGACCGCACGTTCGACGTCGTCGAGGCGCCCGGCTATCCCTGGTGTACCCATAAGAATCTCGATCTGCTGATCGGGCAGCTCCAGGAGCTGCCCGCTCGCCTCCCCTCGCTCCCGATCCTGGTGCCCGCGGAGGGGGAAGAACCGGATGTCGGCGAAACGTTGACCGACGAGTTTCCGTGCCCAACGTGCCCGTCGCGGCCCGCCTGCCAGAAGGATCATGCGGCAGCCTATCGGCTGCGACAGGAGATCACCCGCCACACGAAGATGATTCAAGCGTTGCGCACGGGTCTGTGGCACCGGTTCCAGTCGCGCGCGGAAGTGTTGCAGGAGTTCGGCTATCTCACCCCGTCCTTTCAGTTGACGGACGCCGGTGAATGGGCGCGCTTGATCCGGATCGACCACTCGCTGCTCATCACCGAGCTGATTCGTGCGGAAGCCTTCACCGGCGTCGAGCCGCAGATCCTGGCCGGCGTGCTGGCCAGCATCGCGCACGACGACGATCGACCGGGTGGGTTTCCGCGGGCGAGCAGCGGGCTGTTGTCGCTGCTGGGCCAAGTTCGGTACCTCGCCCAGTCCCTCGCGGCCCACGAAGATCCTCCGCTGTTGCGCGCGGACGTCGCCGCCCTCACGGAGCGATGGATCGGCGATCCAAACCTGACGTGGATCGGGTTGTGCCGGTTGACGACGATGGCCGAAGGCGACATCTATCGGCTCCTGGCCCGCACGCTCGAATATCTCTCGCAAGTGCACCAGCTCCATGCGAGCCACCCGGGCCTCGCAGACACCGCGGAGAAGGCCATCAAAGCCTTGCGAAGAGGGGTGCTGGAGGAGCTGCCCTGAGGGCGTCATACGGACACGGGAACGAGCACGTGATCGGAACGAAACGAGCTGACGGATGACCACGGAAGAGCTGGAACAGTTGCTGGCACAACAACCGGTGAGCCGCCTTCATCGCCTGGCGCGCGGCCGCATCCGGCGGCACTTTCGGCTCGGGAAGCGGAAGCTGATCGAGGCCCTGCTCCAGCACTCCTCCGAAAACCGGGCGGGGCTCGAATCGGATCTCACCACCTTGATCGAGCAGGACCGGGCCCATCCAGGCGGACGCCGGTCCGAGCGGCCGACGCCGGCGCGCGCGCCGGACGCGGCGGCACCCACGCCGCGCCCCGCCGAGCCCAGCGAGCCGCCGGTCGATCTCCAGGCGTTTCTCACGGGCATCGGCGTCCCTCCGCCGCAGCCCTTCATCCCCGATCCCTGGCAGGAAGAAGCGCTGACCCATTTGATGACGACCGACGTGATCGTCAGCGTGCCGACCGGGAGCGGCAAAACCTACGTGGCCGTGGAGGCCGCCAAGCGCGCTATTGACGCCGACCGTACAGTCATCTATACGTCTCCTCTCAAGGCCCTCTCGAATACGAAGTTCACCGAGTTCGCGAAGATCTTCGGTGCCGATCGAGTGGGGATCCTCACCGGCGACCGGCGCGACAACCCGCAGGCCCCGCTCTTGATCATGACGACGGAGATCCTCAGAAACCTCCTCTATGATGCGGCCGGCGGGGAGATCGACGTGCGCCTGGACACCTTGGGCCTCGTGATCCTCGATGAATCCCAGTACATCGCCGACCCCGAGCGCGGCGTGGTCTGGGAAGAGACCATTATCTTCTGCCCAAGCCAAGCCCGGCTGCTCCTGCTGTCCGCCTCGATCGGCAATCCCGACGACATCGCGGCCTGGCTCACGAGCATTCGGCCCACGCCCTGCCAACTGGTCCGTCACGACCGACGGTCCGTTCCGTTGCGCGCCGGGTATCTCCACCCCAACGGCAAGCTGGTGCCGCTGTTTCGGACCACGGGCATCCCGAAGGGGACGAACACGCCCCTGCATCCCGAGGCGAAACGGCTGTTTGCACAGTACGAAGAAGACACCCTGCGAGGCCGATAGTCGGGAGGGCCGCCGGCGACCGCTAGTATGGAACTCACCATCGGGTCAAACGTCTTTCGGAATGCCAGCGGAGTGATCAAGATCGAGGGGAAAGAGCAGATCGTGCTCGAGGTGCGGGCCGAAGATCCTCGGCTCTTGCTCACGCTCGATCTCTACGAGGCGGATGGGGTGCATGTCGCACACCTGCGCCGAAACGTATGGCGGTTCAATGCAAAGACCCGCTTCGAGCTCGAGACGAGTCCGGTCTTGTCCCTCTTCACCTATCCCTTTTGGGTCAAGATCCTGGACACCCAGACGGGCGCGGCGGTGCTCGATATTCATTTGGTCAAGGAAGACACGGTGTTCGTCGCAAGCGGGCGCATCCACAGCCACAAGGGCCGCTTGCTCGAGGTGACGCCGCATTTCCTCCGGTTTCCCGGGACGCCGACCATGTTCGGAAGTGCACAGGACGTGCGCGGCACCGCCGTCTCCATCGGCTGACGTCGGTTGCAAAAATGTCACGCCATGGCCGTGGTTGCAAAAACACACCAGTTGAGATTTTACAACGGTTCTTGTACCCCTCAACGGTAGCTACTGACGCCTTTTCAGCTAGTTAGATAACGACGACTCCGGCATCCCTCTTGCTGCATTCTTCCCTCACGTCCAAAAGTCCGACGAGCACGATCATGAAACAAGTATTCGCCTTGCTCGGTCTCCTCCTCATCCTCTCCGGCTGTCAGACGGCCAAGCCGACGGCGGCCGTCGGGGCAATGGACAACTCGGGGTTCATGAGTCTTTGGAAGACCTACCGGCAGTGCCAGGCGGGGACGGACTTCGAAACGATGCGGCTGTATGCGGTCCAACTCGAGACGATCGCCCATCAGCCGAGAGCGATGCTCGATCCGGACATCCCCCTTCCACGGGTCATTCGCCGATGGGTGTCCGAACCGGCGAACCGTTTGGCGGTCGATCCCAAAGCGATGGCCGCGGCGTGTACCATCCGTGCAGGGCATGTCGCCCTGTCCGCTGGACGTTGGGACGTCGCCGACGAGATGTTCCGGGCTGTCCTCAAGTACCCCGAACCCGGCTACAGCTACTATGTCACGCAGGCGCGAGGCGGCTTGGCTCAGATCACCGTCGAAGCGCGGCTGTCCGGGGTTCCTCTCTCCGAACAGTTGGCGGCGCTACCCATCCTAGCCCCCTCCCCGTAACCGGTCCGTTCTCGCTACGTCCGCCCGGCCAACGCCCTCGTCTTGTCGTACAGTGCAAGGTACGACCGGGCTGAACGCGCCCAGGATACATCGGTCTTCATCCCTGCACGCATCAGCGTGTGCCAGTCTTCCTGGTCCCGATACACCCGCACCGCCAGCAGGATCGCCGTGAGGAACGCGTGCTCGCTGATCTCACCAAAGAGGAACCCCGTCGCGCGCTTTTCGGCGATTGCGAGCGGCGAGTACGGGATTACGGTGTCGGCCAGCCCGCCCGTCCGGCGGACGATCGGCACGGTCCCATAGCGCAGGCTGTACATCTGATTGAGTCCGCACGGCTCATACCGCGACGGCATCAGGAAGAGGTCGGCTCCCCCCTCGATCCGATGGGCCAGCCCTTCGTCAAAACCGATGCGGACCCCGATCTTGTTGGGAAAACGCTCGCGCCATTCTCTGAATCGGGCTTCTAACGGCGGATCCCCCGTGCCGAGGAGTACGAGCTGGAGGTCGAGCGCCATCAGCTCCGGGAGGATGCCGAGGACGAGGTCCAATCCTTTTTGCGGCGTCAACCGCGAGACGATGCCGAGGAGCGGCACGTTCTTCGTCGGCAGCTTGTATTCGCGCTGCAACGCGGCCTTACACACCCTCTTCCCTGACGGATCTTCGGCGTGGTAGTGAGCCGGCAGATGCACGTCGGTCGCCGGATTCCACACCTCGATGTCGATGCCGTTGACGATACCCGAGAGCCGGTCCCGACGCTCGCGAATGACGCCGTCCAGCCCGAAGCCGAGCTCCGGGGTCTGAATCTCTCGGCTATAGGTCTCGCTCACCGTCGAGAGCGCGTCTGCGAACACCAGACCGCCTTTCAGCAGATTGCAGGACCCATAGAACTCGAGGGCCGCCGGGGCGAACAACGACCAGGGAAGACCGGTTCGAGGAAACTGCGGCGCCGGGAAGATCCCTTGATATCCGAGGTTGTGGACGGTGAACAGAGAAGCCGTACCCCGGCGTTGAATGGACGCCGCATGGAGGGTCTTGGCATAGACGACGCACAGCGCAGCTTGCCAGTCGTGCGCATGCAGGACATCCGCCGTCCATGATTCCGAGGCCTCGAAGTGTGCCTGCAATTCCATCACCGCCCGGCAGAACAGGGCGAACCGCTCGAGGTTGTCGGGATAGTCGGCACCCGCTTCCTGATAGAGGCCGGCGCGGCCGAAGTAGGGATCGTAACGGACGGTGTACAGGCGCGCCTGCCGGTCGGGTGGAAGGGTCGGGTCCGGCATCCGGCTCATCTCCACCGAGACGTGGACCGGACCGTGCCACGTCGGGACGGACAAGCGGCCCCACTCCTTCGTCTCCTCGCGCCCGCTCAGCATGGCATAGCGGGGCATGACCAGTCGGACATCGTGACCGAGTCGGGCGAGCTCGCGCGGCAAGGCCCCCGCGACGTCCGCCAGCCCGCCAGTCTTGGCATAGGGAGTCGCTTCAGAGGCGACCAACAGGATCCGGGAGGCACGCGCAGGGGCGGGATCGGTGAGGAGGGCCATCAGGGCTTGGAGGGAGAGACCGATCCCGTCTCGAGACGGGTCTTGAACTGGCCCTCATACTTCCAAGTCTTGGCGATCTTGTGGAGGTCTTCCGCCGGCAGGTGCTCCCGATAGACCAGACGGCCATCGATGAAGGCCAGAAGCTCTTCCCGGTCGGCATAGACGAAGAAGAGCCCCGGCTCCGAGACGATCTGGGCTTCCCTCCAATCCGGCGGCGGCTCCGCCGGGGCGGTCCGGAACCGCGGGACATAGCTGCCGTTCTTGACCGGATAGAACTGCATCTGCTCGAGATGGCTGTACGTCGGGTCGCCCCACGTCTCCAGAAAGGCTTCCGGCGACAGGACGTGCAAGCGGAAGTCGCTGTGCCGGATCGCGCTCTTTTGCTCCTCGAGCGTGACGACGTGGCAGCCGATCGCGGCGGCGAGCAACAACGCAACGGGTACAGCCCCTGACACGACCCGCCGGGCGAGAAGGCGTCTCATAGTAATCGCTTGCTCCTGGGTTCCTCTGCCCTGACCGGTTGACAGAGATGGCATTGGCACAGGCGGCGCAGGAAGGTGTAGCTGTAGATCCCCGTATCGTGGCCGTCGCTCCAGGTGATCTTGAACGCGTATCGACCGACCGGTTCGATGTCCTCCAGGCGGATCAGCAACGGGACGTCGTCGGGTTTGAGTCGAAGCTCCCCCGTCCATTCATCGGTACAGGCGGCGCACGGACAATGCTGCCTGAGGAACCGGACGGGATAGACGCCCTTGTGCCCGTCGCTCCATTCGATGCCGAGCACCCCCTTGTCGATCCATTCCATGTCTCTGGGCTCGAGCGTCGCCGTGCTCATCGTGTCCTCACTGTCGACACTATAGCCCAGCTTTCACGGCGGCACAACTGATCGATACGGGGCTCCGGCCGGCTCCGCGACCAAGAAGTCGGCGGGCGGGAGTTGCCTGCCGGTCACGATGGTTACGTACGCCTCGATCGCCGCCTCGAGCTCGAGCTGGACTGACGGGGGAGCCTTCAGCCGCGTCAAGGCTGCTGGCACCCACCGGAGGGCATGCTGCAGCAAGGCCCGCGCGCTCGGAGACAGGGCGCGGCAACGCCCCGCAGACCGCTGGCCGCAGGGCTCGCACAGCACGCCGCCGGACTGCGGCGAGAACCAGATCCGTGCGAGGCCGGCCTTCGCCACCGGCCCCCCGCATCCCGAACAGTGGTCCGTCTGAGGCGCAAAGCCGGCCTCACCGAGCAGGCGGATCTGATAGAGCAGGACGACGAGCCCGGCATCCGCGCTGCCTTGCAAGGCGCGCAGCCCGCTCAGCAGCATGTCGAAGAGCTTCGGCCCGGCGTCGCCCTCCCCCGTGACGGCGGCGACCAGATTCGCCAGGCGGGCGGCGGCGGACATCAGTGTGAGATCCTCGCGCAACAGGGGAAACGTCTCGCGAATGTCCGCCTGAGTGATCCGATACAAGGGATCGTGGTGCTTCTGAAAGAGGTTGAGATCGGAGACGACGAACGGCTCGAGCGCGCTCCCAAATCGGCTCTTGATGCGCCTGGCCCCGCGCGCCACGCCGCGCACCTTTCCGAACCGCAGCGTGTAGAAGGTGACGATGCGGTCCGCCTCGCCCCATTTGCGGCTGTTCAGCGCGATGGCAGGGGTTTTCAGCAGCGCCATGCGGGGTGTCTATCACGAATCGCCGCATCGGGCAAGCGGGACGCGGACAAGCGCGACGCCGCCCGCTCGTCTGGCGGGCCTTCGCGGGTCTGTGATAGAGTCGCCGAGATGAAGAGGATACGGCGCATGAGGATCGCCGGGTTGCACCGCTCCACTCTCGCCCTTCTGCTGCTGGCGCTGGGGGCGGTGGCCGCTTGCGAGACGAATCCCTACACCAAGCGAAGCCAATTCCTGGCGGTGCCCGAGAGCTATGAGAAGAAGTTGGGCGCGCAGGCGTACCAACAGGTTTTGAGCGACCCGAAGGTCAAGGTGTCCTCGGACCCCCGCGAAGTGCAGGCGGTCACCCGAGTGGCGACCCGGATCATCGACGCGGCCAAGCAGTCCAAGTATGCCGACCTCGCCAAGACGTTCGATTGGGACGTCACGGTGATCAAGGACGATCAGATGAAAAACGCGTTCGCGCTGCCCGGCGGCAAGATCGCCGTGTACACCGGCATCTTCCCGATCGCCAAGAACGAGGCGGGGCTGGCGGCGATCATGGGGCATGAAGTGGTCCATGCGCTCGCCCGGCACGGCGCCGAGCGGATGAGCCAAGGGGCGCTTGCGCAGGCGGCGATCACGGCGGCGACCGTGGGAGCGGCAAGCCAGGGCCTGGATCCGAAGCTGGCCCAGTTGGCCGGCGGCGCGCTGGCGAACTACGGCTTCATTCTTCCGTACAGCCGGAAGCACGAATCGGAAGCCGATTACATCGGGCTGTTACTCGCCGCGCAGGCCGGATACGATCCCAGGGAAGCGGTGCATATTTGGGAACGGATGGAGGCGGCCGCCAAGGGGCAGCCGCCCGAGTTCCTGTCCACCCACCCCAGTCACGGCACGCGGATCCAGCAATTGCAGGAGCACATGCCCGAAGCGCTGGCCGTCTATGAGCGCGCTCCGCGGGCGCCGGCCGCAGAGCTCCCCGCGGTGGCCGCCCCTTGACGGAGCCGCACCGTTGACTTCCGGACGGGGTTTCGGCTAGGTTCTCCGCCGGTTTCACAGGATCGACTCGCCTCATGACGGAGCCGCCCATGCCTGATCGTGCCTACGTCTTGATCAATGTCCTGCCGGGTCAAACCGGCAACGTGATCAAGGCCCTGTCGGAGATCAAGGAGATCAAGACGATCGACCCGTGCTGGGGGAAGCCGGACATTTTTACGATCGTCGAAGTATCGGACCAGGACGCGCTCTCGACCCTTGTGCTGACGAAGATCCATGCGATCGAAGGTGTGGCACAGACGGACACGCATCTCGTGTACCGCTTGACCAAGTAGCTGGAGGAGAGGCATGCGTCGGGGTGGGGCGACGATCTGGCTGTCCGCGCTGGTGCTGTCGGTCGGCTGTACCACGGCCTCGTTCGAGGTTCGTCCCGACTCGGAGGAGCTGCTCCTCGACGCGCCGCGGGAGGAGGTGAAGCGGGCGTTGGTCACCGTCCTCGAGGTCGACGGCTACCCCGTCCGGGACAGCGGCGACGATCCGATCCTCTCGACCGGCTATCGGCGAGAGACCTCCTCCCCGGTCGACTCGTTGCTCCGTTCACGCTTTGGGGTGATGCGAAGCCGGGTCGAAGCGCTGCTCTCATCGGAGCCTGACGGGACCACCAAGCTGACCCTGTCCATTCTCTATGAACAGAAGGACCACCTCTGGTCCGCCTGGCAGGAAGCCCCGGCGCCTCCCCACCGAGCGGCGGAACTGTACGTGCGTTCGCTCAAGCAGATCCTCGGCCTGCTCTGACCTCCGGGGTGTTCACCTTCAGCTCTGCACGGCTCTTGGGACGGTTACGCCCTCGCGTACTCCGCTTGGGACTCCAAGAAGTGCTCGAGCCGGCGGCGGCTGGTTCTCGACAGACTGAGAAACTCCACACCGAACTTCCTCGGCGCGGTCCAACGCACCGCGGCCAGTTCCACCAGCACCGGCTTCGCGTGATCGGGGAGGAGCAGGTTCACCCCGACGTACATGCCGGGCAGGACATCGACCGGGCTTTCGACGGCACATCCCCAGGCTGACACGTTATAGGTCGTGCCCTTTCCGCTCCGGCCTTCCCCTTCGAACGTAATCGGCGCTTCGCACACGAAGCGCGGCCCCCGACGCTGCTCCGACGAGAGATCTTGCTTCATCACCCTGGTCGTGTTGCGCATGGCACCTCCTGGTACAGTCGTCCGCTCGCCGGCGATCGGCTCATCGCCCCGCCGCTATGCGGCTCAGTGCCGGACCAAAGCGGGCGACCAAGCAAGAAGCAATCCCCCGGGGGGCTGATCAGCACAAAGGAGATAAGGCGTTGAAAGAATGATGAACGGGTTGGCACGGAAGCCAGGCTCGCTGGGACAGAGACCTCAGCAAACCCTCTTCAGCCCTCTCGATGCTCGTTTTGCTCGGTTCGCCTCCGATTCGCTGTCTCCTCGGCGCCACAGGCGGCGCCCGGGCCGTTCAATTTTGTCGGTCGTGTATAACCACTCGACAATACGATGTCGTCCATTCAAGTACTACGTATAAGTTAGTATGTCTGGCCGCTCAAAGGGTACCAGGTGGATCGCGGGAGGGGGAAGGAAGAGCCGCGGCGGAACGGCAAACCAAGGAGAAGGGAACAGGCTCAGGAGTCGTCGCCGAGGTCGATACCGAATCGCTCGGCCATGCGGTAGAGCGTGCGGCGGTCGATGTCCAGGATCTTGGCGGCGCGGACCTTGTTGTGGCCGGTTTCTTTGAGGACCCGGATGAGGTACCGACGCTCCAGTTCCTCGAGGCTCACGAGCTCGGGCGCCTGATCGGGCAACGGCGCGGTCGTGATCGAGCACGCCTCGGCGGATCGGACGGCTGCCGGGAGATCATCCGGCAGGATCAGGGGGCCATGCGAGAGGGAGACGGCGCGCTCGATCGCGTTCTCCAACTCTCGGACGTTCCCCGGCCAGGCGTAGTGCGTGAGCAGGGCCATCGTCTGGGGAACGAACCCGCGGATCATCGGTCCGCCCTCACGCGTCAGCTTGTCGAGGAAGTGCTGGGCGAGCATCGGAATGTCTTCACGGCGGTCGCGAAGCGGCGGCACGACGATCCGAACGACGTTCAACCGGTAAAAGAGGTCTTCACGGAACCGCCCCTCCTTGACGAGCTGCGCGAGATCCCGATTCGTGGCCGCGATGATGCGGACGTCCACCTTGGCCGAGCTGATCGCGCCGACCCGCCGGACCTCCTGTTCTTGAATCACCCGGAGCAATTTCACCTGCAGCGCCGGCCCAATGTCGCCGATTTCATCGAGAAACAACGTCCCCCCGTGGGCGGTTTCGAACAGGCCCTTCTTGACCCCGACCGCGCCGGTGAACGCGCCCTTCTCGTGACCGAACAGCTCGGATTCCAGGAGCGTGTCGGGGAGCGCCGCGCAGTTGATGGGGACGAACGCCTGGTCCCGGCGCGGGCCGTGCGCATGGATCGCCCGGGCGATCAGCTCCTTGCCCGTCCCACTCTCTCCCTCGATCAGGACCGTGCTCCTTCCTCCCGACACCCGGGCCACCAGCTTGTACACCTCCAGCATCTGGGGACTGCTGCCGACCAGCCTGGAGAGGTCGTATCGCTCCCGCAGCTCCTCCCGAAACCGGGCGTTCTCCCGGACGAGCCGGCTGTGCTCCAGGCTCCTTCGCACGACCAAACGAATCTCGTCTTTCTTGAAGGGCTTCGCCAGATAGTCATAGGCGCCCTGCTTGATCGCGTCGATCGCTCCTTCCATGGAACCGAAACCGGTGAGCAGGACGATGGAGGTATCCGGACTGTGCTGCTTGAAATCCTGGAGCACCGCCAATCCATCCACGTCGCCCATCCGGATATCGGTGAGCACGACGTCGAATCGCTGTTGGCGCCCACGCTCGATCGCTTCGGTCCCGCTCGCGGCTTCTTCCACCGTATAGCCGTCCTTGCGCAGCGCTTCCGCGAGCAACCCTCTCGCCATCGCGTCGTCATCCACCACCAAGATCAGACCCAGCGGCGCGCTCATCGGTTTCCCCCACGCCCCTCGCCGTCCACGCTCGAAGGCAGCGCGATTTCCACGATTGTGCCCTTGCCGACGGCACTGTCGAGATTGAGCGTTCCCCCGTGGGCCGAGACGATTTCGCGGCTCAGAAAGAGGCCGAGGCCGCTGCCGTCTCCCACCCCTTTGGTGGTGAAGAACGGCTCGAAGACGCGGCGCATGTCGGCTTCGGGCATCCCGCAGCCCGTGTCCCGAACGGTCACCGTCACCATCGTCTCGATCAACGGCTTGCCGGACCGCCGACGTTCTTCCAGCTCTGCCAAGCTCGCCGAGCGTCGGCCGATGACGATCAGGACCTCACCGCCCACGGGGGTGGCGGCGAGGGCGTTCGTGAGCAGGTTGACGAGGACCTGGCGAAGCTGCTCGACGTCCCCGAGCACGACGGCCGGGGCGCCGCCGAAGTCCGATTTCAGCGCGACGCCCTTTCCGCTGAAGGACGGACGCATCAGGGCGACCACGGACTGAGCCAGCTCATCGACCCGGAGCGGCTCATGCGGTCGCTTCGGCTGACGTGTCATCGACAGCTTCTCTTTGATGATCCGGACCACCCGATTCAGCTCGGCGTCGATCATCTCGAGGGTCTTTCGCATCTCGGGGGTGGCGCGGGGGTCTTCGGCCAACGACTGGACGTGCCATGCGATCGAGTGCAGCGGGGTCCCCACTTCATGGGCCACGGACGACGCGAGCAGCCCTAGGGCGGCCAGTCGCTCCGAACGGTTCAAGGCATCTTTCACTTCGCCGAGAAGGGTGTTGGCGCGCAACAACTCGGCCCTCGCCTCCTCTTCCCTCGCCTTCCGCTCCTCCCGGGTGATGGCGAAATAGGCGACGCCGATCAGCACACCGACGACCACGCTCCGGTTGATCAACGCGGCGGTGAAGCGGCCGGGCTTGTGCGGATGCAGCAGCCCGGCATACGTGGCGGCCACGCACAGTCCCACCGTGAGGACCATCAGCCAGCGGTTCCGTGCGGTCGCGACGAGCAGGATCGGCAGGACGAAGCCGTACGCCGCGACGACGTTGGCCGGCGCCCGGCTTTCCACGACGACGATCAGGAGAAAGATCGCCGCCGCAATGGCAAGGACGATCCGGTGCCCCGTCCCGGTCGCCCGCGGCTTGAGCCAGGATACCCACTTCACATACGCCTCATCCCGCGGCAGCGGCAGCCGATAGGGGAATGATAAAGGAACTGCGTACGGGTCACAAGGCGAGGGTCACGAGCGGATCGATCGCAGGACGGCGGCAAGCCGTACCGGCCGCGGGTCCTGCTTCGCCTGGTCCAGCGTCAGCGAGAGGCGATGAGACCAATTGGGATAGGCATCCAGCGTGCCGGGAAGATTGATCTGGGTCGACTGACCGAGCAAATCCTCCAGAGACGCCAGCATGAGGAACGACGGCGTACGGGCCAGAAAGGCGTGGATGGCGTCGCTCAATGCCGGCGTCAAGATCGGGCTTGCGGCCGGCTCGCCCTCCTCGGTCAAGAGGCCTTCCGCTTTGAGCGCGCGGACGATCGTCGCCTTGTCGTGCCGGCGTTCCTCTTCGGCGGCCCGATGAGCGCTCTCGTCCCGATACATCCCGAGCCGGGCTCGCACCGCAAGGTCCTCGCCGGCCCAAAAGCCGGTCAACGTCGGCAGGTCATGCGTCGTCACCACGGCCAGCGCTTGTCTGGGATACTGGGGAGAGGCCTTCCACTCCCCATCGGCCGTTCGCTCGAAGTAGAAGACCCGATAGGACAAGACACCGGCCTCGTTCAGCCGCTCGCGCACGAAATCCGGCACCGTGCCGAGATCCTCTCCGACGATGACCGCCCGGTGGCGAACGCTTTCCAGAGCCAGGATGCCGAGGAGGTCCTGCCAGGGATATCGAACATAGGCACCCGCGGACGCCGGGAGACCGCGCGGGATCCAGAAGAGACGGAACAGCCCCATGACGTGGTCCAGACGGATCGCGCCTCCATAGCGCAAGTTGTGGCGCAACAGGTCGATGAACAATTGATAGCCGGTGGCGCGAAGGCGGTGGGGGTCGACCGGAGGCAGGCCCCAGTTCTGCCCCTCCGGTGCGAAGGCGTCCGGGGGGCAGCCTGAATCGGCCGCCAGCGCGAACAGCGACTGAAACACCCAGGCGTCGCTTCCCCCCCGGTCGCTCCCCAACGCCAAGTCGTGATACAGGCCGATCGGCATGCGAAGCGCCGCGGTCCGCCGAGCCACCTCCTGTAATTGCTCGTGCGCCAGCCATTGGACGTACTGATGAAAACGCACCCGGTCCACATGCGCGTCCAGGAACGTGCGGCAAGCCGTGGAGTCCGGATCACGGTAGGACTCCGGCCAGTCCTGCCACATGTTCATCGAGGGGGACTGCGCATGAAATTCTTCCCAGAGGGCCTGAAACAAGGCGAACCGCTCCAGTCCTTCACCTTCCTCGCGCCGGTAACGGTCGAAGGCGCGCCCGCGCGACGATCCGGGTCGATCGTGCCTTCGGTCCCAGTGACGCGTGTGAAAGACCGTGAACAACACTTCGAGCACCCGACGTTTCGCCGCCGCCACGTCGTCGTACGCCACCGTGTCGCTCTTCCTGAGCGAGTCGAGCCGTGCCCGGAACTGCGGATCCCGCATGAGCCGGCGGGCCTCCGGCGACTGGTCGAACTCCGGAACACGCTCGACGTCGATGTAGAGGACGTTCAGATACAAACGGCTGTCCGGCGAGTACGGGCTGATATGATAGGGACGCGTGTTCTTGAGCGCATGCAGGGGGTTCAGCCCCACGATCCCTGCCCCGAGGTCCCCGGCCGTCCAGTCGACCCAGTCCAGCAGGCTGCCGAAATCCCCGATCCCCCAATCGCCCGCCGACCGTAGCGCGTACAACTGCATCGCCAGCCCCCAGAGCCGGTCGCCGCGCAGAAACGATTCCGGCTCATAGCACCGCGGCGGGGTCAGAATCAGACGCGCCTCTCCTGTCATGGATCCCGTTCCCCATCGCCCGGATACCGCGAGCGTGTGGTAACCAAAGCCGATCTCCGTCGGCAGCGGGAGCTCGAAGCGGACGTAGCGCCGGTCTTCGATCATATGGGTTTCCACCGGCGCGGCCCCCTTCCCCTGCCGGCCGGCCTGCCGATCCCGGCCCGCTTCATCACGGACGACCCAGTCGATCTCAACGAGATGGTCCACACCTTCCGGCACGGGAAGGCGAAAGGACCAACTCCCCGCTCGGCCCGCCGGGGCGACGATTACCGGGTCGCACGGGCGGGTCCAGTTCGCTTCATCATGCACACGGAGCGCATGCGCCAACTCCTCTCGGGAACGCGCCGGGACCCCCATCGCGCCGAGGATCGCCCGCTTCGTCTCCGGACCGATGACGTGCCGGTTCCCATAAATGTCGTGGTATTCCGGTTCAATGCCGTATCGCTCGGCCACTTGGTCGAGAAGCTGGTGTTCGTCCGTGTTCATGGCGGCGAGTCTAGGAACAGCATGCCGCCAAGTCAAGGCGACATGGTGGGCAGCCGGCTCGGTGGAGTACAATCACCCAGGGGCTGGACGAACCGAGGACATGAGGCGCGGGTGACACGATGATCATCGTACGAGGTATCCCAATGTTCATCACCGTCGCGCTCCTGGGCGCGACGGGAGGCTGCGTGGCGAGCAGCACCTTCGAGCAGGCGCAACAGAAGTCGTATGCCCAGCATCAGGAAGACCAACGCCAGCTGCTCGAGCTCACGACGTCGAACAAGCGACTCAAGCAACGGATCGAGGAACTGGAGGGGTCGTTGGCGGCGTCCCGGGAGCAGCTTGCGCGGGTGGAACGAGAGTGGAAGGAGGCACGCGACGAGCTGCTGAAATTGAAGATCGAGAAGGAGCAGTCGTCGGCGGGCAAACGCCGGGACCGGGCCGGGCAAGAACGACCGACCGACACGTCCGATGAGCTCCGCCTCCGGGAGCGCCTCGAGGAGGCGAAACGCCGCTTGAAAGAGGTGTTGCAGCAGCTCCAGGGGGCGCTCGAGTAGGGCGGTTCGGCGCCTACGGCGTCGGGGCGGAAAGCGGGGGCAGGTTGATGCCCACCTTTTCCATCCCCATGATGATCGTCAGCGCCGACGGCGCATGCTGGACGATCTCCTTCTGCACCTCGATGCGTCGGAGGTCCACGAACTCCGGTGCGCTCAGTCCCAGGTGCTCCCGATACGCGCGATCGGCGATCCCGCGTTGCCGCTCGGCCTTCTCCCGCGCCTCCTCGGCCTTCTGGAATTCGATCATCGTAATCTTGCGTTGTTCCTGCTTGATCGTTTCCGCCGTCTGCTCGAGCACCCCCTTGGGCGGCAGAATGCTGCCGATCACGACGCGGTTCAACCGGATCGGGATTCCCTGTTTTTCCACCAGCTTGGTGCGCACCTCCTGCTCCACCGCGTCCTGTAGCTTCGTACGGGTCGCGGGCTTCGTCGTCAGCTCGAACAAGGGATACTTTTGCACCTCTTCGCGCACGAACGTGCGAAAGGCTTCTTTGACGTTGTTGACATACCAGTTCGGTCCGAACCGGCTGATCAATTCCGGGGACCGCCCTTCGATGACGTTGGCAATGAGAAACGCATCGAAGGAGACGGGCGCATTCTCCGCGGAGATGATGTCGAAGTGCTCCGAATGCTGAATCGGGCGTACATCCACATCGATCATTTCGGTCGTCGGCGCGACGAAGACCCGTCCCGTCGTCGCCGGGACCGGATCGACGCCGCCATGCCCGAACAAGAGCGGCTTCGCCACGAGAACGCCCTCATGGCCGGCATCGATGGCGGGCATGATACAGCCTGTCAGAAGGAACAGCGCAGAGCCGATGAGGCCGCCGACTGATCTTGCAAGCGAATCCATAGGTCCTCCTTCGTCTATCTTCTGGCGGGTGGTTCGGGCGCAGGTCCAAAAAGGCCGCACTGGAAGCCGGATCAAGGCGGGCGGATGAGAGGCGGGACACGAGACTCCCCGATCGTTCGCGGAACAGATCGCGGAAGATCCGGCATGATCAGAGTGTAGGAGTACGCTAGGGGGAAAGCAAGAGCGGGGACGGGGCGGCGGCTCCGTGAGACGGCTACATGATACCCGCCTGGCGCTGGAGCCACCGGACGTACTTGATGATCTGCTCCACGTCCTCTGGCGTTACCCCTTCGATCTTCGGCATGTCGCCGAAGCGCCAGTGATGGGCTCGTACGCCGGCCGCCGCCGCCCGGTGAAATGCCGCATCTCCGTGATGGCTCGGCTCATAGATTTTGTGCACGAGCGGGGGGCCGTGGTCGGTCCCCGTGCCGCCCGGCCCATGACAGCGGGCGCAATGCGCGTTGAACTTGCCCTCCCCCGCTTGGAATTCGGCTGGCACTTTCGACGGATCCGACTTGCCGGCGCCGGACCCGGCGAGCGGGACCAACAGCGCCGCCGCCGCCAACCCGGCGCCCCATGTCCGCCTGCTCCGCTGGCTCATGCTCACCTCGCTGCCTTGTCCGTCGGCGCCCGCTTGTCTTCCCCGGCTCCGAATTGCTCGTGGAGCATCCGCTTCGTCTGCCTGACCGTGAAGTACCGGTAGAGCCGTGCCGTCAGCGGCACGAGGACGATCAGGGCGATCGTCAGATACATGAAGAACTCTTCGGGCGACACTAGGCCTCCACGTACCGGATGGGATCCTCGAGGCCGGCCGCTTGGAATCCCGCCAGTCTGATCCGGCAACTGTCACACCGACCGCACGCCGTGCCGTCCGGCAACGGGTCATAGCAGCTATGGGTCAGTTCGAACGGCACGCCGAGGGACGCCCCGAGCTTGATGATTTCGGCTTTCGTGAGCGACAGAAGCGGCGCACGGATCTCGAACCGCGCACCGGACACGCCCGCCCGCGTACCGAGCCGGGCGACGGTTTCGAAGGCTCGCAAGAACTCCGGCCGGCAATCCGGATAACCGGAGTAGTCTACAACATTGGCCCCGATGAAGATCAACGTCGCCTCTACGCGCTCGGCGTACGCGACCGCCAAGGCGAGGAAGATCGTATTGCGGGCCGGGACATAGGTGCTCGGAATCTCGGGCACCGCCGGATCGAGCCTGCGATCCTTCGGGACCGCCAGGTCCGACGTGAGCGCCGAGCCGCCGATCGGACCGAGGTCGACGTTCAGGACGAGATGCGCCGATGCGCCAAGGGCCCGTGCGAGGTCGGTTGCGCGCTCGACTTCGACCCGATGCCGCTGGCCGTATCGGATGGTCAGGAAGTGAAGCACATGACCTTCCTGCCTGGCCACGGCGGCGGCGACCGTCGAATCCAACCCGCCGCTGGCGAGCACGACGGCTCTCATGACCTCTTCTCAAACGGCAAGGGGTGGCGGCATGACTCCGCGGACGCCGAGCCTTCCGCCCGGGTCGTCAGCGGACGTCGCCGGACCACCCCTCTCGCTAGTCCCGTTCTTCTTCTCTGGAGATCTTCTCCAACAGCTCCTGTTGGGCTTGACACTCCACGCAGAGCTTCGCGAAGGGGACCGCGGCAAGGCGCTTTTCGCTGATCTCGACGCCGCACTCCGCGCAAATTCCGTACATCCCTTCGGCGAGCCGCACCAGCGCTTCGTCGATGAGCTGCCGCTTGCGGTTGCGCATTTCCAACAAGGAGATGCCCAGTTCCCGCTGGAGATCCATCAAGGCATGGTCTCCGACGTCCATGGCCGCTTCCAACCGGCGTTGCTGGTCCTCCGTCAGCGACTGCCCGATGCTGCCTTTGATCTCGTCCAGGATCTCCTGGCGCTTTGCCATCAACATCCGGTGGAGGTTGGCGCGACGCTGTTCTTCCGCCTCCGCGACGCGCCGGCCGCCCGCGTGATCGCCGTCCGACCCTTTCCCGGCTTCCATTCCATCGCTCTTGTCGCCTTTCGGCTTCCCGGGAGGCGAAAGGCTCTTCTTGGTCTTCTCGGCCATAGGGAAGGTCCCTCTTGTGAAAAAGAGGCGTATTCTTAACACGCCCCTGTCCCTTTGACAAGGCCGAGAGCGGCACGCGCGGGTCGCGGATGTCACCCGGCTGGAGGATCAGGCGTACGTGATCATGGCGTGCACATCGCAGCCATCGAGCCGCTCCCGTCCCCGGAGAGAGGTAAGTTCGATCAAGAAAGCCAGTCCGACGATATCGCCGCCGAGCTGCCGAACGAGGTTGACCGTGGCCGCGGCCGTTCCCCCCGTCGCCAGCAGATCATCGACGATCAGCACCCGCTCGCCGATCCCGATGGCATCGCGATGAATGGCGAGGGAATTCGAGCCGTACTCGAGGTTGTATTTGACCTCGAACGAATCGGCGGGCAGTTTACCGGGCTTGCGCACCGGGACGAAGCCGGCGCCCAAGTGATAGGCGAGCGGTGCGCCGAAGATGAACCCCCGCGACTCGATGCCGATGATTTTCGAGACCTTCCGATCTCGATAGCGCTCCGTGAGGTCATCGATGATGTGCCGCAGCGCCTCGGCATCCTTCAGGAGCGTGGTGATGTCGTAAAAGAGAATGCCCGGCTTCGGGAAGTCCGGAACCTCGCGGATGAACCGCTTGTAATCCATGGCGGGCCGCTTCACAAGAGATCCTCCTGTGTCATGGTTTTTCGCTCGATCGTCGCCCGGAGCTTCACCAGGGCCGCCGTCTCGATTTGCCGTACGCGCTCGCGGGTAAGCCCTAGTCGTTGTCCGATCTCTTCCAGCGTATGCGATTCGCCGCCGTCCAGGCCGAACCGGAGGATCACGACGGTCTTTTCCTTCTCCGGCAACTCTTCGATCCACGCCATCAGGCTCTCGCGCCGCCGCACGCCCTCCGCCGTGGTGGCCGGCGAGACGCTGACCGGATCTTCGATGACGTCGCGCAGGAACGTGCCCGTCCGCTCGTTGATCGGGCTGTCGAGCGAGTACGTCGTGCGGATGAGCTGCTTCAGATCGGTGACCTCCTGCTCGGACATCTTCAAGCGCTCGGCGATCTCGTGGATCTTGGGCTCGCGGCCCAACTCCTGAACCAATTCTTCGAGCCCGGAGAGGTAGCGATTCAGCCGCTCGACGACGTGGACGGGCAGGCGGATGATCTTCGACTGGTTGATGATCGCGCGCTCGATGAACTGTCGGATCCACCACGAGGCGTACGTGCTGAACCGAAAGCCGCGGGCGTAATTGAACTTCTCGACGGCTTTGATCAGACCGATGTTGCCTTCTTCGACGATGTCGGAGAAGGGCAGCCCTCGGTTCATGTATCGCTTGCCGATGCTCACCACCAGGCGGAGATTGGACTCGATCATCTTCTCCCGTGCTTTGAAGTCCCCCTCGCTGATCCGCTTGCCCAACTCCTGTTCCTGTTCGAAGTTGAGGAGCGTGGACTTGCGGATGTCCTTCAAATAGCTCTTGACCGCGTCCAGGCCTTCGTAATCCCGCTCCTCCTTGACGGCCCCCGCGCGGCGGCGGCGTTTCGATTCGGCGAGCAGCTCGGCCTCCTCTTCCTGTTCGCCTTCCTCCTCTTCCGCTTCGACGGATTCCGTTACATCCTCGTCATCGTGCCCCATGTGGCGCTCCTCTGGACGGTGTATTCAATACCAGATCCGAAAGTCTGACCAACTTCCGGTCGGCGCTTGCCTCTCTACCTCCACCTGGTCGACACGTGCAAGCGGCGGCCCGATCCGCAGCGCGTCTAAAAACCGCTCGACGGCCTGCGCCTCGCCCTCGACCTGCACTTCCACGCGTCCGTCCGGCAGATTCCGAACACCCCCGCACAGGCCGGCTTCCCTGGCCATCCGGTGGGCGTACGCGCGATACCCCACGCCTTGCACGTCACCGCGGACGCTTACATGCGCCCTGATCCACGAGGCCCGCTCCATAGACTGACCCGTTGCCGACCCATTGAAATCAGTGCCGAGGTGAAAGAGAGGACTGAATGAAGTGATGATGGAATGAATGAACGGGCGGGAGGGCGGCCGGTTCCCACGGTCATCCCGATGTTCCCACATCCAGACTCAGAACGACCCGGCAGGGAAAGCCGAAAAGAAGACCGGAGGGCCTCCTCGCGCGCGTGCCTGCTCGTCGTTCAGTATCAGTAGATGGCGACTTGATCTCGGGCATTCGAGGGAATTTCAACTGGCTCTTGATCGGCCTACTTGATTTGACGTCTGTCCGTGAGCTGCCGGCCGATGAATGGTCGGGGCGAGAGGATTTGAACCTCCGACTCCCGCGTCCCGAACGCGGTGCGCTACCAGGCTGCGCTACGCCCCGATCCTTGGGATTCGCTCGTGCTCAATCAGGACAGCGGCTGAAACCGCATGCCGTGCGCTTCGGCAACGCCCCGACAGGCGACCGTTCCACGCATCACATTGACGCCCTGCGCCAAGCCTCGATGCGATCGCACGGCCGCCTCGACCCCCGCAGAGGCAAGCTGGACTATAAAGGGTAGCGTTGCGTTGGTCAAGGCAAAAGTCGACGTTCGCGGGACGATTCCCGGCATGTTCGGCACGCAGTAGTGAAGAATACCGTCCACCGAATACACCGGGTCCGAATGTGAGGTCGGCCTGGTCGTCTCGAAGCATCCTCCTTGATCGACCGACACGTCGACGACGACCGATCCGGCCCGCATGCGCGACACCACGCTTCGGGACACGAGCCGGGGCGCACGAGCGCCGGGAACCATGACGGCCCCGATCACGAGATCGGCATGCTCGACGTCACGGTCGATCCACGCTTGGTTGGACGCGCGCGTCACGATCCGACCTTGGTACAGCTCGTCGAGGTGCCGGAGCCGCTGGAGATCCAAATTGAACACGGTCACTTGAGCCCCCATCCCGACGGCAATCCGCGTGGCGGCCGTACCGACGACGCCGGCCCCGAGAATCACCACGCGCGCCGGTGCGACCCCCGGGACACCGGAGAGCAACACGCCCCGCCCTCCGTGTAGCCGCTCCAGATAATGCGCTCCGATCTGGACGGCCATACGGCCGGCGATCTCGCTCATGGGGCCGAGCATCGGGAAGGTGTGGTCCTCAGCTTCGGTCGTCTCGTAGGCGATCGCCGTCACGCCGGCGTCCAGGAGGGCGCGCGTCAACTCGGCCGAGGCGGCAAGGTGGAGAAACGCGAACAGGATTTGCCCCGGCCGGAACAGCGTGTACTCGCTGGGCTGCGGTTCTTTGACTTTGACGACGAGATCCGCTTCTTTGAAAAGGTGCTCCTTCGAGGTCGAAATTTCCGCTCCCGCCCGGCGGTACTCATCGTCGGGAAAGCCGCTGCCGGCTCCCGCCGAGGACTCGACCCAGACCCGGTGACCGGCCTGCGCCAACACCCGCACACCGTCCGGAGTCACACTGACCCGGTATTCATGGTCTTTGATCTCTTTGGGGACCCCGATGATCATTTCGCCGGATCAGTTTGAACCAGTCGCGGGCGCATTATACCCGCGTCGTGATCGTTTCTTGAAGACCAAGGTACGCTCGCCGGTAGCCGAGGGCCGGGAGAGCGCCGTCAATGGACGGACGCTCGCTGGACACGTCCTGAAACCTTGGTGTAAGATTCGGCCTTTCTCCGAGGCGAGCGATGATGGAAGGCGAGACAACGATGCCGGTCGGTCGCTGCGACGGATGCGAGACCGAGCACGGTCCTTTTCTCAAGCTTTCAATGGGAAAGGATTTCTTCGGCCGAGCCTATGATCGGCTCTCGCCGTCCGCGGACCATAGCCCGAAGTGGTATTGCGAATCCTGCTCGATGCACAAGAACCTCCAGCGAGACGTCCGGGATATCCGGTCGGAGATGGACAAACTGGCCGCCGGCCAGCATTCCGAATTGGCCGTCTCCGAGCAGATGCAGCGGGCGCGGCTGCGCCTCCATGAGATCTCGACGATCCTCCAGAGCGAGGGAAACGGCTCCCGGCTCCTGAACGCAGCCGAAGTCCTGGCACTCAGTGAACGGCTGCACGCCCACGCCGCCGTCTCCTCAGCGTAGGCCGTGTCCATCTTCACCCATCACATCTTCGTCTGCATCAATCAACGTCCGAAGGACGATCCGCGCGGATGCTGCGCCAACCAAGGCTCGGAGCGACTCCACGCGTTCTTCAAGAAGGAGGTGGAGCGGCTGGGGCTGAAAGGACGGGTGCGGGCCAACAAGGCCGGCTGCCTCGACCACTGTGAATATGGCCCCAGCGTCGTCATCTACCCGGAGGGAACCTGGTATTGGGTGGGGACCGAAGCGGACGTCACCGAGATCGTCGAGCGCCACATCGTCAAAGGCGAGATCGTGGAGCGGTTGCTGATGCCCGACCACCCGCCGCGCTCGGCTCAGGCCGCGCTCATGACTCCCTCTCGCCCGGGAGGCGGCGATGCCCGTTGAGGAAAAGTGGAAGGCCAATCAGGCAAAGGTCGCCTTCATGAAGCGATTTCCCGGCTTGACCTTGACGTGGGATGCGCTCGCGGGCAAGACCGTTCAGTCCGTCACGCCGTTGCCGTCCAAACCCGGCGCGGCCGTCCTCGTGTTCCAGGACGGCTCGTTCACGGTCGTCCCCCCGTTGGCCCCCGAGCCATGGGAATTGACTGAAGCGTTGACCGCGGCCCGGGCCGTGCTCGAGCCTCGGCATGGCGAGGCGTTCGCCGAGTATGATCGACTGGTACGGGCCGACAAAGAAGCCTTGCGGACGGCGCGACTGGAAAAAATCCTTGGCGCCATCCAGAACAACCTCGAGCAGATCCCCGAGTTGAAGGACCGCCTGCGCGAGCTCGTCAAAGACTGGAAGTGAGGCGTCGCCCCCATGAACATGCTGGAAATGTTCTCTCAAGCCCTATTCGAGGGAGTCAAACCGATGATGGTCGTCCGAAACCATTTGGTCCGCCACCCCGACCGCTGCCGGCATCAGGCGATCTGCATCCCCGTGTGTCCGACCGGCGCCTGGCTCTCCACGCCCCCGTACAAATTCGACGCCTCGCGCTGCCTCGAGTCCTGCCGCCTGTGCCTGGACGCCTGCCCTTCACAGGCGATCTACGCCGTCTTCCGAAAAGGCGACAAAGTGCTCGAGCCGCCGAAGCAGCAGGGCGCATAGGATTTCCCGGAGCCGCTGGCCTCCTCTCGAGTCTCGTCGAGTCTCACCTGGGAATCCCCCCGGCCTCAGCCTAGTCGCTTTCGAAGGCGCCCCCAATAGGCGGTGCCGACGTACCCGCAGCCCAACGTCCCGGCCGTCAAGGCCATGATCCCGTAGACTCTGCGTTTCGGCATCTTGACGTTGACCTCTGGATCGAGCAAGTCCGGGGACTGGGCGACCCGGTGCAGCGTTTCTCCGGCAAAGAGGATCGGCCACATGCAGGCCAGGCGGAGCCGCACGACCCGGCGCGGAATCGCCATCGTGTACAGCCAGCCGTGGTCGAGATGATCGCGCGCCGTCGCGATCAATCGCCCGAGAACCGGCCTGAATCGGGGCAGCGCTTCCCGTGGGAGCAGGTCACGCGGCTCGAGCCCGGCCTCCTGCAGCAGCACCTCGGGAACGTAGCACCGGCCGCGCTGAAGGTCGCGTGCCACGTCTTTGACGATGTTCGTCAACTGGAGACCCTTTCCGAAACGCACCCCCACCGCGGCCATTCGAACGCCGTCCCAGCTCCGGAGAGCCGGAACATGGGCGCATGCCATCCGTGTCCAGAATTCGCCGACGCATCCGGCTACGTAATAGGTGTACCGATCGAGATCCTCGACGGTCGCCAGCGCGGCGAGGTCGTGTGCGGAGTCGCCCGGGAAGACCGTCAGATCCATCTCCATCCCGTTCGTCAGGACCAGCATCAGTGACGCAATGCGCGCACGGTCGTCGCTGGAAAGGGCCCGGTAGAGCCTGAAGCAGTCGTCCAGGCGCGCGAGCAGCGCCCGTTCTCCGGGCAAGGCTTGGTGCGGGACCAGCGCCGACTGGATCGAGCGGAGCACCGCCCAATCGACCGCCTCGCTCGCGAACTGGCTCTTGAATTCCTTGAGGAGGATCAGCCGCCGGCTACGTTCGATGAGGTCCGTGTCGGCGATCGTATCCGCTGCACGGGCGAAGAGATAGGCGAGCCCGATCTGGGGTCGCATGGCCCGAGGCACGACGGCGAGGGTCAAGTAGAACGAGCGCGAGACCTGCGCGAGGATCGTCCGGAGCAGGGAGTCCTGCGTATCGTCGGCGAGCGTCACTAGCGGACTTCCAGCAGCCCTTCCATCCCTTTGGCCCGGTGACTGGGGAAGAAGAGGAGCTTCTTGTCGCAGTAGAAGGGATAGACTCCGGGCTCCGTCGGCGTGAAGCGCACCGTCATGGTCTTGCCGGCCCCCACATCGGCCTCGACGACGAGGCCGGCCTGAGGCTCCTTCAGGATGAAGTTATGCGGCGTCAACGTCGTCACACTGCGAAGCACGAGCTCGACGGGCTTCCCGGCCTGGACGATGAGATGCGGCGGATCGTAGGAGTAACTGTCCAGGATGATCGTCGCCCGTTGGACGCCGTCCGGGTCCAATGGTACAGAAAAGGGGGGCTGTGAGCCAGGGGGTTGCGTTCGGGCATATGAGGGCAGGACGATCGCCGCGGCGACGCAGGCGATGAGAATGGCTCCTCGCAAGGCGGGACCCTTCGGCATGGATTCTTCTATCACACATCGGTGCCGGCCGGTCAACGCAGCCGGCGCTTGACATCGTCCCAAACGACCCTATCTCTTGCGTACTTGCACGGCTGACGCCGCACGGGCGCGATGATTTTCGCGCGGCAGGGTTGTATAATAGGGCCGCAGTATTGAGGATCACCGTCCGCGGTGATCCAAGTGGAAAAGGAGATGCCATGTTGAAATCGCTGAAGGGGATCGCGTTGCTGCTCATCGCAAACGTCCTCATCTTCGTCGCCTTGTCGATCACGTTCACGGTCCTCACCGAATTCATCCTGCCGGCCTTCGGGATCGACCTGCGTGGGGCCGTTCACCAGCAGGATCTGCTGTGGGCCCTGGTCATCGGGTTCGGCGGCGCCTTTATCAGCTTGGCGATGTCCAAGCAGATGGCCCGGGCGATGCTCGATTGCTATCCGATCACGCAGCCGCGAACCCACGCCGAGCAGGTGATCTACGGCGCCGTTCAGGAGATCGCCCAGCGTCTCCATATTCGCATGCCCGAAGTCTGGGTCTATGAGTCGCCGGACCCCAACGCGTTCGCGACCGGGCCGAGCAAGAACAACTCGATGGTGGCGGTCTCGACCGGGCTGCTGAACAACCTCAACGAGCAGGAAGTCCGCGCCGTCTTGGCCCACGAGATGGGCCACGTGTACAACGGCGACATGTTCACGACCACCGTACTGGCCGGATTGATGAACACCTTCGTCTACTTCATTGCCATGTGGATCCGCCGGATCTTCGCGGAGCGAGACCAGGCGATGCTCGGCTTCGCGCTCTCGATCGTGCTCCAGATCGTCCTGGGCTTCCTCGCGATGATCCCGATCATGTGGCATTCCCGCCGGCGGGAGTTCGGAGCGGACGCCTTCTCGGCAAAAGTCTACGGCAAGGATGCGATGATCTCCGCGCTCCGGGCAATCCAGCGTTGGGTGGACCGGGCTCAGCCCGAGTACAGCACCCAGGATCCGCTGGTCACGTTCAAGATCTCGGGAAAGACCAGCGGGGTGATGCGTCTGTTCGCCTCGCACCCGACGGTGGAAGAGCGGGTGGCGGCGCTCCAGCGCTTGCCGTTTTAGGGGAAGGGGAGTCGTGAGAAGAACCGGGGGCGCGTTTTGGCTCGCCGTCCTGCTCGTCGCCGGGTGTTCACCCGGCTACGTCTTGTTCGCCGACCCCGTGTTCGCCGGAAGCGGGAGGCTGCCGAGGGGGGACCTGATGCCTTCGAGCCGCATTTATGAGTTCACGCTGGATGATATCGACGGTAAGCCGGTCTCACTGAGCCAGTTCCGCGGCAAGGCCCTCTTGCTCGTCAACACCGCAAGTTTTTGCGGGAACACGCCGCAGTATGCCGACCTCCAGAGCCTCTACGAGCGGTACCACGAGGCGGGGCTCGAAATCCTCGCGTTCCCTGCCAACAACTTCGGACAGCAGGAACCGGGGACGAATGAAGAGATCAAGAGTTTCTGCTACACCAAGTACAGCCTGACGTTCCCGCTGTTCAGCAAGATCAGCGTGAAAGGACCCGACAAGCACCCGCTCTATCGCTATCTCACCGAGCAGAGTCCGTTCCCGGGTGAAGTGGAATGGAACTTCCAGAAGTACCTCGTCGATCGGCGTGGAGAAATCGTCGGTCGCTATCCCCACCGGATGAAGCCCCTGGCCGACGAGATCGTCCGGGACATCGAACGGACGCTCACCCTACCCTAACGTGAAGGGTCGGTGATCCCGAGCGGCAAGACCGGAAGGCGCCGTCACGTCTTCTTGATGAAGCTGATGTGATCGCGGTACTCCCTGATGGCCGCGTCCAGGGCTTTGGCGCCCAGCGGGATATTGGCTTCGAGCGTCGCCTCCACTTCTTTGTCATCGATCACGACCTCGTATCGATCCTGCAGGCGCGTGAGGACGAGACCTTTGCCTTGGTCCCGCGGCATGAAGATTTCGTACCACACTTCCTTTTCCACCAAGCAGACGTCTCGGAATCGTTCGTAGAGCAGCGCGAGCTTTTCCGGATCGGTTTCCTTCATGCCTTCCTTCCCTCGAGTCGTGGCGTCACACAACTTCCTGGTCACGGATCATGGCTGTGCCCCCCGCTGCAGCCGCCTTCGCCTGCCGGCATGTCCCTGGGTGCGGGGATGTTGGTGATGTTCAACGGTGTGGGATCCGGCGTGGAGACGCCGAATTCGCCGGATCTGGCGGCAAACGCGGACATCACCCGGCGAAGACCGGCGCCGCAGTCCGGGCAGAGGGTCAGCGGTGCGTCACGGAGCGATTGGAGGTACTCCTTGCGCCGGTTACAGGCGGGGTCGCGCAAACACCGCTCCGCCATGTACTCATAGATCGGCATGATCGCACCGACTCATGGCGATGGCGCCGTGGCACCGGCAACCGGCGGCTGGTCGACGATCTTGAAGCGCATCGTCCCCACCTGGTTCACGGCATGGAACGGCTGTTGGCCTTGCGGCGTGACGTACAACTTGACCAAATATTGTCCCTTGGGCCACCCGCCCGGCGGGCTCTTCAACTCCAGGAACCCCCATCGGCTATGGCCGGGCACCTCGAGCACATCGCGGCCGACCGGTTTGTCGGAGGTCTTTCCGCTCGCATCCTCGAGGAACCACTGAGCCGAAAACTGCGCAGGATCCTCGAGCGGGGCCACCTCGAACACCACGTAGATGGCCGGGGTGTCCGGCGTGAACACCGAGGTGCCGGGGTCGACGGGCTTGATTCTCGGATCCTGCGTGTACCAACCCTGACGGCCAAAGCTGTCCCATTCGACTTCATAACCGCGGGCCATCTGAATCGAGATGAAAATCGACTGCGGCACGCCCCGCCGCTGCTCGTCGAACGACGGCGCACGCGTTTCTCCGAACTCGGTTTCCTGTTGTTCCTTGGGAGGCAGAAGATCTCTGGCCTGGGCTGCACCAACCGCGAGTTGCGACAGCAGGAGAACGGCGAGCACGGCCGACATCTTCCGCCCGACTCGGCTCTGTCCGATCATGCGATTCATAACGCACCTCTGCGTTCGATTCAACAGCAACTCTTTACTCCACGTCACTCGAGCGAGCAGGAGGGCGCAACTGCCGAGGCAAGGCCGGGCTTCACCGGGTGGAGGGATCCGACGATCTCCCGCGTTCCCGCTCCTCCTGCTTCATTTTCTCGAAGAACCGGTCGGAGTCGGATCGCGTCTGCGATGGCGGGGGCGGCGTCGCCGGCTTGGAGCTTGAGCCACACGCCGTGAGCGACAATGAGGTGAACAGGATCGCGTGGCCCACGAGCCATGCCGTCAGCTTTCTCATCAGCACCTCCTGGCGCGACATCTATGCGTATCTTACTGCACCGGTTGGGGAAAGACTACAAGAAGATCCTGGCTCGCCGCTCCTTGACTGGCCATGTACAGACGACTATGCTCGCTCACAAGGAGCCACCCATGTCGTTGCGCGATCGTCTCGAGGACGACCTCAAACAGGCCATGAAAAGCAAAGACCAGCTCCGGATGGACGTGATCCGGATGGTCAAGGCCGCGATTCTCAACAAGGAAATCGAGCTCAAGAAAGAGCTGGACGACGCAGAGATGAGCCGGGTCATGTCGACGCTGGTCAAGCAACGGCGTGAAGCGGTCGAACAGTATCAAAAAGCCAACCGGGCGGACCTGGCCGGAAAGGAATTACGGGAAATCGAGATCATCGAGCAATATCTGCCCAAGGCCCCGTCGCCGCAAGAGCTGGAAGAGCTCGTCGATGCCGTGATTCGGGAGACAGGCGCCAAGGGCCCGAAGGACATGGGCACGGTGATGAAGGCCGCCTTGGCCAGGCTGACCGGCCAGCACGTCGACGGCAAACAGCTCAGCGACCTCGTTCGTTCCAAACTCTAGCCTACTCTTTCCGCCAGGCTCTTCTCTCTCCACTCTCCGGCGGGATTTGACCGAACCCCCTGCCACTGCTATCTTTTTGACACGAATTCTTTCTCCTATCCGGACATCGAGGCGCGAAGAGCATGAGCATTCTGATCGTGGATGACTCCCGTGACGACACCCAACTCTTGAAGGCGATGCTGGAGGGCGCCGGATATCGGGACGTCCTGACCGCCGAATCCGCCGACAGCGCGTACCAGATCCTGGGAGTCAAAGATCCGACACAGGTCACCCCCAAAATCGACCTGATCCTGCTGGATGTCCTCATGCCTGCAACCAACGGCATTCAAGTCTGCCGCCGTATCAAATCGATCGAACGGCTCCGCGACATCCCCATCATCATCGTGACGGTGCAGACGGATCCCGTCGATCTCCAGTTGGCCTTTGCCGAAGGTGCCATCGACTACATCCGTAAGCCGTTGATCAAAGTGGAGCTGTTGGCACGCGTCCGGTCGGTCTTGCGGCTGGCCCAGGAGATCAGTCGGCGAAAGGCGCGCGAGCAAGAGCTCCTCCAGGTCATGCAGCGGCTCGAAGATGCCAACGAGCGTCTCCGACAGCTCTCCAGCCTCGACGGCTTGACCGAGGTGGCGAATCGCCGGCGGTTCGACGAATTCTTCGATCAAGAGTGGCGGCGTGCGACGCGGGATGCACTCCCCTTCTCACTGATCTTCTTCGATATCGACTTTTTCAAGGCCTACAACGACACGTACGGGCACTTGGCGGGCGACGAATGTTTGCGCCAAGTCGTCCAGACGGTTCGCGGCGCGCTACACCGCCCCGGCGACCTGCTGGCGCGCTATGGGGGAGACGAATTCGTCGTGGCATTGCCGGGCACGTCAAAGGACGGGGCGCTTCAGGTCGCCGAAACCCTTCGCGCGAAGGTCGAGGCGCTGGCCATCGGCATTACGATCAGCCTCGGCGTCGCCTCCTGCAGCCCAGACCGCCACCTTCAGCCGTCGAGTCTCACCGTGGCCGCCGACCGTGCGCTGTATCAGGCCAAGCACGAAGGGCGGAACTGTGCACGGGCCGTCGACCCCGTGGAACAGCCGGTGGGCGCCGACAAGCCCCTCTGACGGCCGTCGTTCCTACCGCTCCTCCCTTGCCGGCCGGCGTCCTGGTCGCCCCTTCTCCGGCTCTGTGCTCCTCGATCGATGGTCGCCGATGTTCTCGGTCGAGCTCGGCCCACCGGCATCGGCGTTCGGCGTGGCGCTCGGGTTGCCCGTGATCTCGGTCGACACGTCGACGCCCATCGGCATGCCCTCGGTCGTCCGCATCCGGAAAGTCGGTGCATCCGTCGTCGACAGTCCGCGGCCGGACTCTTGCCGGCGCGTACCGCCCGACGCTGATTTGCCGCTGCGTGTCTTGGGTGGCATCGTTTCCTCTCCTCTTCCACGCAGCCTACCATGCCGCCGCGTTGTATCCGCTGTCGGATGGGGGGCTCCCCGACCGTCAGCCGGAAGCAGAAGGCGGCGGAGCACGGCATTCGTAGAAACCCCACTTGCATCCAGCCGCTGCGGTTCCGTAGGATCACCGGCCGTTTGACTCATCCACCCGCGCTCGACATCTCCAAGGAGGAGCACGCATGTTCATGCCGATCGAAGATCAGGAAGAGCTCGAAACCCGACGAGACCTGCTGGCCCGCGCGAGACGGGGCGATCAACAGGCCCGCGCTTTTCTGCTGGAGCACTATCACGTGCGAATCTACACTCCCACGGAACCGAGCAGTGGTGACCCGATCCGCTGACGCAGACAACCGAGCACTGCTTCCAAGACCCGGCGGGTTCCGGCAACGACCCCCTATGCCGTGAAGCGTCGCGGGACTGCATCGAGGCGCATGATTCGGGGGAAGCTTCGAGGGTTCAGCGTCCGCTCGGCCGATGGAGCGGACGAATCAGCCGAAGGGGTTCATGCCCACGCGCGGCCGATCGTCGTCTTGAACGCTCCGGACATATCCTTCCAACTCGTCCACGAGGCGGAGGGCCTCCTCTGCTCGACCTTCCAGGGCCGCCCGCTCCAGGGCACGGCCAATTCGGCTGATTTCATCGAAGCCGAAAGAGACTCCGTGGCCGGCGGAGCGGTGTCCGATCAGGCGGACGGTGGACCAGTCGCGTGCATCGATGGCCCGGCGTAATACCGGCAGCTCGTCTCGACGCCGACGGACGTACTCGGGAATCAGCTCGGCAATCTCGGGGTCCGGCGCGAGCGCGGGGACGTTCGGAGCGCTGAGGGGCCTGCCCGTCATCGCACCGCTCCGATCTCCCCCCGCGGAGCCGCCGACCACTGCTGCAGGAAGGCGGTGACCTCCTCGGCGGGCAATGGACGGCTGAAGGCAAAGCCTTGCCCGCAGTGACACCCGTAACGCTGCAACAGATCCATTTGCTCCTGCGTTTCGATGCCTTCGGCGATCACGCGGAGCTTCAGCGATTGCGCCATGGCGATGATGGCATGCACGATCGCTTGGGCGTCGGGACTGGCGCTCAAATCATGCGTGAACGCGCGGTCGATCTTGAGCGTATCGATCGGGAACCGGCGGAGATACACCAACGACGAGTAGCCGGTGCCGAAATCGTCGATCGACAACTGCGCGCCCATCGTCTTCAACTCCTGCAAGGTTTTCAGCGCGACTTCCGCATCGTGCATGATGCTCGTTTCCGTCAACTCTATTTCGAGGTTCTGCGCGGCGACCTTCGTCTCCTTGAGCACGTGGGACACTTTCGCGACCAGGTGCGCGTCCCTGAACTGCTTGGCTGAAATGTTCACGGCCAACCGCAGCGGGACGAATCCGGCATCATGCCAGGCGCTGAGTTGCACGCATGCTTGCCGCAGCACGTTCGTGCCGATCTCGACGATCAGGCCCGTTTCTTCGGCGAGCGGGATGAAGTCTCCCGGCGGGATGAGACCGGCTTCCGGGTCCTTCCAGCGCGCCAAGGCTTCCACGCCGATGATCTCGTTCGTCACAAAGTTGATCTGCGGCTGATAGTGGACCACGATCTCGCCCCGCTCGATGGCCTTGTGCAGCCGAGACTCCAGAACCAGCCGCTGATAGGCGCGATCGTTCAACTCCGGCGAGTAGAACTCGTAGGTATTCTTCCCGCGCTCTTTCGCACGGTACATGGCCGCATCGGCGTGCTTGAGCAAATTCCCGGGATCGGCGGCGTCCGGTTCGGTCAGCGCGATCCCGATGCTGGCCGTCACGAAGACCTCATGCCCCCCGATGAGGAACGGACGCCGGAGGGTCGTCAACAGCCGCTCCGCCAAACGCCCCGCCGTCTCGGCGGAGCCGACCTTCTGCAGCAGGATGACGAACTCATCCGCCCCGAACCGTGCGATGGTGTCGCTGGCGCGCAAGGATTCCTTCAATCTGAGCGCGGCCGCTTTCAGCAATTGATCCCCCATCACATGGCCCAGCGTCTCGTTGATCCGCTTGAACCCGTCCAGATCCACCGCCAGGATCGCGCTCGCGCGGGCGCCCGCGAGGCGTGAACGCAGGTGCTGGGCCGCCAAGCGCACGAAGTGGCGGCGGTTCGGCAACCCCGTCAACTGGTCGTAATAGGTCAGCATGCGCGCGGTCTCGGCGGTGCGGCGATAGAAGATCGCCATGATCAGGAGAAAGGGAATGCGGATGAGGTGGTGCTCGAGCACCTGTCCGGTCGCCTTGACCTCCTGATAGAGCACGAACCCGTAGATAACGGTCACGAGCGCCAAGAAGATCGTCATCGTCAGGGCCGTGCGCGTGGCGGTGACGATGAGGATGATCACGAAGAAGGCGAGATAGAGGTCCGATCCGGCCGTTCCCGACCCGTACATCATGGTCGTGGTGACCGCGGTGTCGAAGACCGCGAGCGCTCCCGGGAACCATTCCGTCGTGAGCAAGCGCAACGGGATGACCATGATGAGGCCGCAGGCGGACATGAGCCCGAGGATGATGAGCAGCTCGAAATCGTGTGAAGGCTTCGATGTCGGCGAGAGGAGGAGTTGATAGGCCAGGACGATGCTCACGAGCGCCTGCAACTGCAGGAAGTTGGACCGGACCATCCACGCTCCCTTTGCGGCGTCCTGCGTGTCACCCGGCAGCACACGGTTCGGCTCGGCTTTCATGGCCCTCTCCATCGTGCATCAGCCCTGACGAAGGGCGTTTTCCGGCTCATCCCGGCGGCTTCCGCGCGGTATCCCGGCCGCATCGCGCAATTGGCAGCTGACTTCGTACTGCCCCTTTCCCTTGGCCTTCGCACGGTACATGGCCAGATCGGCATCGCGGATGAGGTCCTCGGGCCGCTCATGGAGATTCGTGCTGACCGCAATCCCGATGCTGGCGCCGACGTGGACGCGCTGCCCCACGAGAATCGGCTCCTTCACCTTGGCCAAAATGCGTTCGGCGATTCTGACCACGTCCGCGCGGCTGGTGATGTGGTTGACCAACAACGTGAACTCATCGCCGCCGTACCGCGCCACGATGTCGCCGCGGCGCAGGCATGACTGCAGCCGTTTCGCGGTCTCGATCAGAACGGCATCCCCCGCCTTGTGTCCGAGCTTGTCGTTGATCGGTTTGAATCCGTCCAGATCCACGAACAGTACGGCGAAGAGAAATTCTTCGTTCTGCTTGGCCCATTTCACCGACCGCCACACCCGTTCGATGAACTGAGCCCGGTTGGGGAGGCCAGTGAGCGTATCGCACATGCTCTCGTGGCGCTCTTTTTCACTGGCTTCGGCTAGACGCTTGAGCTCGGTCTCGTTGACCCGAGTCTTGCCCACGAACACCAAGGCGGTGGCGATCAGGACGGGAATCACCGGCCACTGCGCCTCCAGCCCCGCGTGCCGCCATTCGAAGAGACCGAAGGCGGCTGCCACGACGACGGCACACCCGACGGCCGGGCCGGCGCGGAGTCCAACGCCGGCGACGAGGACGGGGACCAGGTATGCGAGCCCTGTGAGCTCGAGCGCCGCGTGGCGGTGAGCGGACAGCGCCGCGATCGCCGTATCGATCAGGACGAGGGCGGTCAGCAAGGCCGGGGACTGCAGCAGGCGCACGGGAGCGGTGCCGACCGCAGCGATGAGCGTGACGAGAGCGATCAGGGCCAGAAGCCTCTCCTGACCGGAGGGCAAGAGGGGAGCGGCCTGCACCACGACGAGGAGCAGGAGCGACTGCAACAGCACCAACATCAGACGAACGAGCACGGCGGGCGTCATGGCCGGCTTGCCGCCACCGTTTGCTTCACCAGTTGATGGACATCAGCCAGGCGAATCGGCTTTCGAACGTACATGATGTGGTGAGCGGCCCCCGGCTCGGCGCCCTGCGATTCCGTGATCGCCGCCGACAAGACGATGACCGGAATGTCGGGGTGCGATTTGAGATGCTCCAGGATCACGTGTCCGTCGGAGCCCGGGAAGAGCAGGTCGGCGATGACGAGATTCGGTCGGAGCGCATCCACCATGTCGCAGCCGGTGCGCGGATCGGGCGCCGCCTGAATCTCGAAGCCCTCCCGCACCAGACTGCTCTTGAGCAGGGCGACGGTGTCGAGATCGTCGTCGATGATCAGGATTCTCGGTCGTGGCATCACCACCCTCCTTGGGAGTCCAAAAACCGACGCAAGCGCTCCTTCTCGCCCGGGGCGATGGCAAGAAACTCGACCCCGCAATCCTTGCCCGACGCCCATCGCACCGCCGCACTCTCCACGATGACCGGCGGTTCGATCATCGCGATATAGATCCGCAATCGCGCATAATCACCTCGCGCCAGCTCGATGTCGCTTTCGAACCGGCACCCGCCCAACGAAAGGTTCGAGATCGTGCCGTCGCCTTCGACGTTCCCGACCGAGAATGAAATCGGAAGTTGCACGCCGTAGCGCGGATATTTCCGAATGACGACGGCGCGCTCAGAGAGCGCGTTGTCAGTGGTCCCAGGATCATGCGAGGATTCCATCTCCAGTCTCCCTGTGTGGCTCGGGCTCACCGTGCCCTTCAGCTCGTGGACACGCGATCGCCGGTCGGGGCCGGCACGGTCTGGCCGCCGGCCGACCGCCCATACTCCTCGACGGCGGCGAGCAGCACGCCTTTCCGCACCGGCTTGGTCAAATGGGCCGTCGCTCCGGCGGCCAGACTCTTGTCGGCATCCGCCGGCATGGCATGAGCGGTCAGCGCAAGGATCGGCATCGGGCGACGGCCTGCTTGCGCCTCCCAATGCCGGATCTTCCTGATGGCCGTGTAGCCGTCCATGACGGGCATTTGAAGGTCCATCAGGACCAGGTCGCACTGGCCGCTGCAGGCCTTCTCCACCGCATGGGCGCCGTTTTCCGCGATGATCAACCGGTAGGGCGTTCCTTTCAGATACGCGGTGACGAGCGCGCGGTTGTCCTCCGAATCCTCGGCCAAGAGGATCCGCAGCTCATGCCGTCCTTCGGGCTCAGCGGCCGCCTCCTGGCGTCGCCCCACCGCGTTCAACACGTCCTCGAGATCGGCCTGCTTGGGCGGCTTCGTCACGAACCCGCCGATCTGCAGCTTCGCGCACCGCTCGATATCCTCACTTCGCCCCATCGCATTGAGCATCATGACGAGGCGCCGGCCAAGTCCCAACTCCTGCGCCATCGTCTGCGCCAACTGGAAGCCGCCTCCTCCGGGCAGGACGACGTCGACCAGGATGACGTGATAGGGAGCCTCGCCGTACATCACCGCGGAAATGGCTTGCTCGGCGTTCAACACCTCGATCACCACGGCCCCCCAGGCCATCAGCATCTCCCGAAGCGTCACGCGCAGCGAGGTGGTGCCGGTGACCAAAAGAATTCTGAGACCCCGGAGACCGTCAGGATGGCTCATCGCGTCCTGCGCGCGGGTCTTCGGAACTTCGAACTTGGCCGTGAAGCGAAACTCGCTGCCCTGCCCCGGCGTGCTGTGGAGCCGGATCTCGCCGCCCATGAGATCGATGAGGCGCTTGACGATCGCCAACCCCAAGCCGGTTCCCCCATACTGGCGCGTCGTGGAGGAGTCGGCCTGCTTGAAGCTTTCGAAAATTTCGGCGTGCTTCTCTTCGGGAATGCCGATCCCCGTATCCGCCACGGCGAACTCGATGAGCTCCCGATGCCCCCGACTCCGTTCCACACTCACGCCGACCGAGCCGGCCTCGGTGAATTTGATCGCGTTCCCGATCAAGTTCATCAGCACTTGGCGCAAACGATGCGGATCCCCGATCACGATCGGGGGCAGCTCCGGCGACACGGTACAGGTGAGCTCGAGCCCTTTTTCCCGAGCCCGTGGGGACAACATCTGAGCCGTGCCGCGCACGAGGGCCGGCAGGTCGAACGCAATCGACTCCAACGTCATCTGCCCGGCTTCGACCTTGGATAGATCAAGGATCTCGCTGATGAGTTTCAGCAAAGCCTCCCCTGCCCGCTTGCACGTCCGCAGGTACTGCTGCTGCTCGTCCGTCAGTTCGCTGTCCGCCAGGAGATCCGTCATCCCGAGGATCGCGTTGAGCGGCGTCCGGATCTCGTGGCTCATGTTGGCGAGGAACTGTGATTTGGCACGGCTCGCCGCTTCCGCCTTCTCCTTGGCCTGCTTCAGCTGCGCCTCGTACTGCTTGCGCTCGACGGTGCTCGTGAAGCTGACCACCACGCCGCGAAGCGCTCCCTTGTCGACGATCGGTTGGGCATGATACGCGACCGGAAACGAGGACCCGTCCTTCCGCCAGAGGAGGTCGTCCTCGTTCCGACATCCGTTCCGTGTCTGCAAGGTGCGGAAGATGGGGCACTCGTCGAACGGATACGGGCGTCCGTCGGTGCGCGTGTGATGAATCAGCGGATGAATGGCCCGCCCTACGAGCTCCTCCGGCTCGTACCCCAAGAGGCGCGCCCCCGATCTATTGATGAACGTGCATTCGCCCTTCAGATTGACGCCGTAGATCCCCTCGCTGGCCGAGTCGAGGATCATCAAACGGTCCTGGGCCAAGAACCGTTTTTCCTCCTCGGCCCTCAGCGCACGGGTCCGATCCATTTGGACCTTGTTCCACTCACGCCGCACACGAGAGGCCGTCCACACGAGCAGGATCAGCAGTGGACCGTAGACGACCAGCCCACCGAGAACGACGCGTTCGAGCACGCCATGGATGGGGGCAAGCACCTGCATCCTGTCCATCCGCACCAGGACCGTCCACCGGGGCTGTGGGGAACCGCCGACGTGGGACGTCGTGGCGTAGCCGGTGACCACCGGCACGTGTCTCCGCAGATGCTGCTCCATGACGAACCCCGGAAGGCCGGCTTCACTCGCCAAGGCCGATGGAAGCTGGAGGTCCTTCAAATTGACCAGGCCCTTGTGGCGGAGGTCGCTGTCGATGAAGGCATAGCCGGCTTCATTCAGCACCTGATACTCGACACCCGGTTCGTCGCTCCGCTCTCCCGAAAGCGTCTGAAGACTTCGACCCGCAAATTCCTCGATGAGGTCGGCCCCGACAAGCGCAAGGATGACCCCGTTGAACCGCTGCGCCCGGTCGAACAACGGCGCCGTGTAGGGCAGGGCTTCGAGGCCGCCGGCTTCGCCGAAGACCGCCACGTCTCCGACGCGAATGCTCTCCTCTCGCCGGCCGGCTTCCAGGAGGGCGGGCGTCACACGGTTGCCGACGGTCGCGGGATCGGTGGCCGCCACCACCCGGCCGGTGCGGTCGGTCAGGCCCAACCACACGTACATCGGATAGACCTGTTGGACGGCCTTCAACCGGCGGGTGGCGGCCGCGGTGTCCTGAGATTGGAAGATGGGCTCCTGCTGCAGCAGCGCCATGTCACCATAGCGTTGATCCAGCACCCACTCGATGGTCCGTGCAAGATCGGACGCGCTTTGCGCCAGACGCTGGCCGCTCTGGGCGATCAGTCGAGTTTCCAAATAGTGAAGGATGCCGAGGGCCATACCGAGGGTCACCGCAGCCATCGTCCCGATGAGAAGCGGCAGCCTTCTGTACACCTGCGGGAGAGGCATGGAAGTGCTTGGTGGGCCTAGGTGGGGCACCCGGTCGTGACGCGCCCATCGAGAACGGCCGTGACCAGCCGTCGCATCAAGGCGCTCAGCCGCTCCTGATCCTCCGCTTTCATCATCAGGAAGCCGACGCCGACATCGGAGCGTGAGCGCCAACGGATCACCGCCTTCTGGATCTCAATCGGACCTCCTCCGCACGCATCGGGAATCGACAGGTGGATTAGCGTCCCCGGCGGAAGCGCAATGTGGCCGCGGATGGTACAGTCACGAGGCGACAGCATGGCAACCACTCCCCATCCAGGCTCGGCGCCGTCCGAGCCGATCGGGCGAATCACAGCGTCGAGGTGGACCGTATGAGAAGAGAACCGCGCGCCGGTCGCCGGGGGTGGCAGACAGGGCGGCGGGACGGGGGCGTCGTGGCTCAGCGCCATGGTGACTCCTACGGCTGTTCCATTGCTGATCGTTGCTGTCCTTTGCTGCAATAAGCGTGTCACAAGATTCTGATTTCAATAGAGGACACACATACTGGCCCCGTCTTGTTTTTTGACTCTATGGGCTAGAGATGAATGTTTCTATCGTGGGAGGAGCATTCGCGAGGCCATGAGCGGCGGCTACGGGTGCGGGGAGCCAGGACCGGCATGCCCTGGGGACCAGATAGCGAAGCCTTTGCGGAATCGAGGCCCGGGAGACGATGGCCTGGGCGCGCCCGTCTCACGGAAGGCGCCGGCCATCTGACTCAATAGGCAGGCGCTCCTCCTAGCGTCGAGGATCGCGGGGCGGGGGCTCGGATCGTCCGATCAGATCGCTCGCCAGAACCGCCGCCTGGGAGCGGCGGGATATCTTCAACTTCTGAAAGATGTGGCTCAGGTAGTTGCGAACCGTATGGTCGCTGAGCTGCAACTCCGACGCGATCTCCTTGTTCGTTTTCCCCTCGGCGACGAGCCGCAGGACGCGCTGCTCCTGAAGCGACAGCGCCTTGGCCCCAGCAGGCTGCACGGGCGCCTGGGCCTCCCGATGGAGCCGGACCTGGATGGCGTGAATCATGGCGGAATCCATGATCGATTGCCCGCGCGCCACCAGATCGATGCTGCCCAGGAGCAACTCCTCATCCACCTGCTTGAGGACGAACCCGGCGGCGCCGGCGAGAACGGCCGCCAGCATGGAGTCCTCGTCGGCGGTCGAGGTGAGGAAGAGCACCTGGATGCCGGGTTCGCATGCCTTGATCGCACGGCAGGCGTCGACCCCGGTCCCGTCCGGCAAGCGCAGATCCATCAGCACCACGTCCGGTTTGAGTCGAAGCGCTTCGGCGACCCCGCTCTGCACATCACTGGCTTCCCCGATCACGCGAAAGCCCGGGCGACCGCCGATCAGCATGGCCAGCCCGGCTCGAACGACGCGGTGATCGTCGACCAAGAGCACGGTCACCTCTTTGCGGGGAGTCATGCGGACCCCTTGTTCACGATCTTCACCAAGATCCGTGTGCCTTCGCCGGGCTTCGCCTCGACCGTCAACACGGCGTGGATCTGTCTGGCTCGGCTCTCCAAATTCGAGAGGCCCTTACCGCGGACGATCCTGTCCGGCTCGAACCCGATCCCATCATCGGACACGTCCAACCATACCTCCTGCCCCACCCGCTGGAACCGCACGCGGCAGTGCCGTCCCTTGGAGTGACGAATGCTGTTGCTGATCGCTTCCTGCAGCAGATAGTAGAGATGGTACGCCTCCTGTTCGGTCAGGAGCCTGGCCGCATCCGCATCGAGATCGAAGAACAAGGACACGGGTTGGGCCGCCGTCAGCGCCGCTCCCATCCGTTTCACTTTATCGACGAAATCGACGCCACGGATCCGGCCGGGGTCTCCTTGAATGTAGCGCCGCAGCTCCTCGATCATGCCGTTGACGTGGACGATCGTCTCGCTGATGAGCGTCTCGGTTTGGTCAGGCCTGCTGGCGAGGACGCGTCGTGACTGATGCAGCAGGAGCCCGACCGCATACAACGATTGGACGATCCCATCGTGCAGGTTCTCGCTCAACTGCTGCCGTTCTTCGAGCAGCTCGCGCATCGCGAGGTCGGTCGCCCGCAACTCCTCCTCGACCAGCTTTCGGTGGGTGATGTCGGTGACGAAGGCGCAGAATTCGTGCGTGTCGGCGACGGTAAATGGATGGCAGGACAGCTCGATCGGAAACTCCGATCCGTCTCGGCGCAACGCGGTGAGTTGAAGACGCCGGTCGAAGATGGGCCCTGTTCCGGTCGCGAGAAACCAATCGAGCCCGGCCGTGTGCAGATGCCGATACTGCCGAGGGATAATCGTTTCAGCCACCAATTTCCCCACCACCTCGTCCCGGGCCCAGCCGAACATCCGCTCCGCTTGTCGATTCCAAACCGTGATCCGCCCGCACTCGTCCATACCCACCACCGCGTCATGCGCGGTTTCGATCATCGCACGCAGGCGCGTTTCGCTGTCATGCCATGCAGCCTCGGTGCGGCGTCGCTCTTGTCGGCCTCGTGCCTCTCGAATCTCCCTCTCGAGGGCCGGCCCCAGCCGGGACAGCCGCCCCTTCATCACGTAATCGTGCGCCCCGGCCCGCATCGCCTCCGCCGCCAGATCCTCCCCGATGGCCTCCGACACGACGATGAACGGGAGGTCCTTCCCGCTGGCACGAAGCACCGCCAACGCATCCAAGGCGGTGAATTGCGCCATGCTGTAGTCCGCCAGAACGGCGTCCCACGACTCGCGATCCAGCGCCTCCCGCATGGCGGCCGCAGAGTCGACCCGAAGCCATTGCACTTGGTATCCGCGGCGTTCGAGCTCCCGAACCGTCAAGCGGGCATCGTCCTCGGAATCCTCCACGAGGAGGAGGGCGAGCGTTGCCGACATCAGCCTCTCCCCGTCGCCGAACTCCGGCTTGCCGCGATCAGGTCCCTGCTCGCCTTTTGGCGGCAGACCACGTAGGCCGCGGTCCACAGAGTCGTGAGCCCGATGAACCGGTTGAACGCCACGACTTCGGGCACGACCGCTGCTGGAGGCCGGTACCAACCGCCGAGCGTAAACGCGGTGCACAGCCCGGTCACGCCGAGCGACGCGCGCCGAGACGGCGTCTTGACGGTCAGAAGAATGGGAAAGATGTAAAGGGAGGCAATTCCCCAGCCGAGCGGCGTCACGAGGTCGACGACAAAAACAGCAGCGGAAGCAGCAACGACAAGACTGAGATTCACGCTCGAAGCGACACCGGTCACTCCCGCATGACCTACGTTCCCCCAGCGCAACACGCGACCGCCATGTTCACTCATCATTCCGATGTGGACGGCGGCTGGTGATTATCGGGCACTGATCTTTTTTCGACCAGGGCCAAATGTACCTATTTCCTGCCCTTCGCGCCTCTGGGTGTCTCTGCTATTCTTGTGCGGTACGCCGCCGTCGAATCTCCGTGAGGGTCGCATGAACTCGTCGGTCGATGTCGAACCAGCGATTTGGACGGTGACCGAGGTCGCTCAATTTCTCCGTGTCCCTCGTTCGACGGTCTACAAGCTGGCGAAGCGCGGCCTCCTTCCCGGTCAAAAAGTCGGCAAGCATTGGAGGTTCGTGCGCGACGACATCGAGAAGTGGATCCGGTCTCGTCCGGACGGGCGCAGTGTGGACTGAGACCCAATCCGCGACGCAACGACCGCATCCCAGACCCTGGCACTGACGCCAGGCACCCGATGAGGTGAAGAGAGACAGACCGAACAGGGAGGGCCCGGGGGCCGACGGCGGCCACCGAGGTGATGGGAGCAGTCGGCGGGGATTCAGCTCTTGTTCGTCCAGTGTTGCAGCATCAGCGCCTTCAGCCGTGTCCGACCTTCCGGAGCGATCTCGAGGAACTCGAGGCCTGCGCTGGGCGGTCGGCAGCTCCGCACAGCCGCGGCGCGGATCTCGATTGGACCCAGCTCGGGAAGGTCCAACGCCAGGCCGATGATCGTGCCGCTCTGTAACCGTGCTTCCGTTTCGATCGTACAGCCGCCCAGCGAGATGTCGGTACTCCACCCCTCGATTTCACTCCCCTGATCTCGGAGAAGAACCCGGCATTTGAAGGGAAGGCGATGGTAGAGGCGCCGGTCGATCGGCTTCGAGACGTAATGGACTCCCCATTGGAATTGCCGAAACCGCTTGCCGCAGAGCTGGCAATGAAACGGATAGATGAAGGCCCAGGACAAGACGTGGTCGATCGGCCAGCGCCGAGACACTCGCTTGACATAGATCGTGGTGCAAGAGGGGCATGTCGGTCGCGGGGTCATTGGTCTATCCTTCGGTTGAAGCCGGCCGGTCATGATCGGTCCGTCTGGTAAAGTGTATCGCCGCGGCGCGGTGCGTCAAGAATGGCGGGTGCCGGCCGCATTCCTCTCGGGGCGAGAGCGTCCGGCAATCACGACCATCTTGTGATGTCATGGCCGCCTGCCGACGATTGCCTCTCCCATCCTTGCTCGTGCGAGAGGCCTTTTCCCCGTCCGCACCTTGACGCCGGGCGCGTCAGCCTCGCCCTCCTTCCTTGCCGCGGCTTCACCAGTATGGTACCTCTTGCCCGCTGCGTCGATCCCACCCGTATGGAGGACTACCGATGCGCGCATCCATCACGTTCGCCGGTCATCTGATCCTGATGGCGCTCCTACTCGTCTGGCAATCCACGGCCTTTGCAGAGCCCAAGAGCACGGATGTCGCTGAGCCCGCGCCTGCGGCGGTCGTCTTCAACAACGAGCCGCTCTTCTTCGTCTATTCGAAGCTCGGGCCGTTTTCTCCCGAAGACCGGGCACGAGCGGCCGAAGGACGGCTCGCACGGCTCGCGAAAGATCCTTCGGCGAAGATCGACGACATTACCGTGGTGGAAGGAGAGCGGGCGGTCGAGATCGTGTGCGGTGAGACGGTCATCCTGGCCGTCACCGATCGCGATGCAGCGGCCTTGGGCAAGGCCCCGCAGGAAGTCGCACGGGACTATGCGCGGACGATCAAGCGCGCGCTCGAGCGGGTGCACGGAGAGCTGTCGCTGCGCGCGCTCGCGGTCGATGCGCTGTGGGCCGTTCTCGCCACCGTGGTCCTGCTTTTGGCCCTCTGGCTCCTCAAGGTTCTCTTTCGGAAGGCGTTGCTCAAGCTCGAGGGGTGGAAAGGGACGTACATCCACTCGATCAAGATCCAACGGGTCGAGCTGCTCTCGGCCGACCAGATCCTGGCGGCGGCGCTATGGCTCATCAAGGCCCTTCGAATCACCGCCATGGCCTTTCTCCTTTACTCATACCTGACCTCCGTACTTGGGTTTTTCCCCTGGACGCGGAAGCTCTCGGAGCAGCTCTTGGGCTACCTGCTTTCGCCGGTTGCGGCGATCGTCCAGGCGTTCACCACCCATATCCCGGACCTCATCGCCATTGTCGTGATCGTCTTCGTGACCCGGTACATCACCAAGCTGGTTCACGTTCTGTTTTCGGGCATCGAACGGGGCGCCGTCACGTTTCCCGGATTTCATCGGGATTGGGCCCAACCCACCTACAAGATCGTTCGCTTTCTGATCTTTGCCCTCGCCGCCATCGCAATTTTTCCCTATGTACCAGGTTCGCACTCGCCGGCATTTCAAGGTATCTCCGTCTTCCTTGGTGTCCTCTTTTCTCTGGGCTCGACGGGCGCCGTGAGCAACGTCGTGTCTGGCATTGTCTTGACCTATATGCGGCCGTTCCAGATCGGCGATCGCGTCAAGATCGCCGAAACGATCGGGGATGTGACCGAACGGGAGCTGCTCGTGACCCGAATTCGGACCATCAAGAACGTGGACATCACCATTCCGAACGCGATGGTGCTGGGCAGCCATATCATCAACTACAGCTCGTCCGCGAATGAACGCGGGCTGATTTTGCACACGGCCGTGACCATCGGCTACGATGCCCCCTGGAAAACAGTGCATGACCTATTGATCGCGGCGGCGAAAGCGACGCCGCGCATCCTCGAGACGCCCCAACCCTATGTCCTGCAGACGAGCTTGAACGATTTTTACGTGACCTATGAGCTGAACGCCTACACCGCAGAGCCCAACCAGATGGCGGAGACCTATTCCCTGCTCCACCAGCACATCCAGGACACATTCAATGAAGCCGGCGTCGAGATCATGTCGCCGCATTACACGCAAATCCGGGACGGCAACAAGACCACCATCCCGGACGCCTACCTGCCCCAGACCTATACGGCGCCGGCCTTCCGGATCACCTCGGTAGAGCCCATGAGCTCGAGACCCAACGGAGAGCTGTCGAAGGACAGGTTACGGCCGTCCTAGCGAGGTGAAGAACGGCGGATCGCTGAGGCATCGGGGTCCCGAATGGTTCCCATTCTGCCCACAGCCGACTTGTGATCCCACGCGCCATCGATCAGGCGGAAGGGACCACCGTCACGTGAACGTGCTCCATTCTCCGCTGTCGTACAATCTGAGCAGCGCGTGGCGGCGAGCCTCCTCTTGCGCGGCGGCGAGGCGGGCATCCGTCTGTGCGAGGATGGCTTCGATGAGCCGAGCGCGTTGTTTCAGAATCTCAGGCGAGGTTCGTGAGGACAGAATGGCCTGCTGGTTGAGTTTGTGGGCGCGCGCCCAGGCGTCCGGAGTCGTGGGATCGGAGATCCGCAGCGTGGCCCCTCCCGCCCCGGCGGGCGTGGAGCCCGAAGGGACCCGGTCAAGCTCCCGCAGCCGCGCGGTAAACCGAGCGAGGACGAACCGCTGCGCCTTCACATCCCGTCTCAGCCGCCGCGTCTGGAGCGCCAGCCTCACTACTTTGGCAAACTCGTGACGATCGAACGGCTTCCCAAGAACATCATGGGCTCCCGCCTGGAAGGCTTGCGTCACAACGGCCGGATTCGCCTCTCCCGTCATCATCACAACCGGCAAATGGGGTTGCGCAAGTCTGGCTGCCTGCAGCAGCGTGAAGCCATCCATGTCCGGCATCCGGAGATCGGTCACGAGCGTATCGTAGGCTCGAGCGTATAGGCGCTCCAGGGCGGTCTGCGCAGAAAGGACAGGTTCGACCACGATATTCGGGATTCGGAGCGAGAGCGTCTCGGGAAGGGCCTGTAAGAGGCCGGGGTCGTCATCGACCAGCAGGACACGGGGGGGTCTCATGAGGGCTACTCCTTTGCGTGACACAGGTGGGGGCAGGCATCGAAGCCCGTCTGTAGGCACCGCCGCGTCCTCGTGCCTTCGAAGAAAGAGTAACGGCGGCGATGTGCAATCCTGTCATCACTTCGCACGTTGCGTGTGCGTATTCTTCTTTCGCAATGCTGCGTGCAGCTTACGCCTACGACGACCTTCCACTCTGTCCACAATTGCTCACCGTAACTGTTCGTAATCCAGACAGCCAAGCATCCAACTGGTTCTCCGCCCTCTCTCGACTCTCTAGGCCGGTCCGAGCACTCAGTGGTCGGTCCACGAGTTGCACCCGGTCATCTTGAATATGGCTGGGCGAGGGCGAGTGGTCAGCATGTGGCCTCCTAAGGGAGATCCCGGCCTGGTTCCAATCGCTCGGTTTGAAGAATTGAGAGGGTCAGCAGCCGGGCGCCACTTGCTTGCCTGGGCAGTCAGTCGTGAAGGACAACACTGAGGAGGGAGGTGTGCACGCGCAATTCGCCGGTCGGAGCCGTGAGTGCGGAGAAACGCTTCCGTGTGGCCTTCACAAGCGGCAACGGGATGGAGGGATGCAGACATTATGTGGAAAAGCCGTGAGAATCGTCAACATTAGCCAGGTGAGTACGCCGTCGGCGAAATAAGGAGCCGCGAAGTCCGGCCATCACCTTCGTCACCCTTGGGGTTCTGTGGGTGACTCAGTGTCCCAGGCGTTGCAACAGGCGTTGCAATGCGGTGCGTAAGGAGATCGTGAGACCGATGACAGACAGCCTATCGATCAGCCACGCAGAATCGAAGTGGTACCCTGCGGGGTCCATTTCGGTAGTCGCTCGGGTCCCGATGATCATAGTTGTGAGAGCCTTCGCCGAAGGTGAGCACCGAGCCCCCCGGCTATCCCGCTCGAATCGGACGCCAAACTCCACGATGTCTCTTGCGTGTTCCAGAACGGCAAACTCACCGGCTGATAAGACGTAGGGACGCATACACCCGGCGGGGCGCTGCTCATCTAGTAATGCAAGGTCATGGTCAAATCTAGGTTCCGCCCGTCGTACAGGAAGCTGGCAGCAGAAAAGGAAGGCGCACCGACCATGCCTTTTGCGTCGTTCGAAAAACCGTAGCCTTCCGTGGGGATGCCCATCCAGTTGGTCTCGAGCTTGCCGTTCATATTCTCATCATGAATGACGGCCATCGCATACGTTCCCGGCGGAATGTCTTCGAAGTCGCAACGTGCTTGCGTCTTCCGAATTTTTATCACCATCACATTCGTTGCCGAGCTCAGAAATTCAACAGGAAAACCAACTGACGATTCGAAGAGCGCGCACGCTACGGTTCCAGTGCTGTTTCTAATGTTCAGAATCTGCACGTGAATGCCGGGGCATGGGGATTGGACAAAGGCGACGGCGGGAAGATCTGCAAATACCAGCACCGCAAACAATGCGATGCACCGAACTCCCATGGGGTTCCAACCAGAACGGTCGTCTATGGTTGTCCCCTGTTCAATGCTCCTGACGCTCGCCGGGGTCCTTGCAGCTCGATGGCACTTGTCATCTTCGAGAGTATCAAGAATTCTTGGACCTTTCATGCGTCACTCCATCTAGCCAATGATCCATCCACTCCTCAGGATGTATTCCAATTGGCCCTCCAAACACAAAGCCTTCACCTATCGAGAAGGGCAGGAGATTGGGCCTCCTCGTCAGTCAGATATTCCGTGAGTTCCAAGGTGGGTTGAGATTATTCCCCCGCTTTTCCCATTTTGGAGCAGTTCCCTTGTTGAGGCAACGGCATCCTGCCGGACCCGTTCTACGACAAACGGTATCGCTGTAGCTACAGGGCAGATATGCCATCGTCGATAGGGACTATGGCAACCACACTCGAAGGGGGGAGTCTGACAGATGGCGGCGGCATGGCCATTTCAAAGGGGCGCCATCAAGGGGACGGCCGAGGTCGGTGGCGACATGGGAGCCGCGACCAAGGCGGCCATTCAGGGGATCCTGCGCGGCACGAAGGAGGTCGGCGTCGGAACCAGCGAAGCGCTCAGCGCGAGCGCGGTCGTCAAAGCGACGGCGGAGGTAGGAGGCGACCTTGCAACGGCTGCGCGGAACGCCGTGGAGGGCGCGATTGCAGGCGCCGAGGGGATGGGCCTCAGCGCCGAAGAGGCGGCAACGGCCGGGGCGCTCAAGGGCGCCGGGGAGATCAGCACGACGGCAATGAACCAGGTCCGAGACGTAGTGACCGGGACCACCAGTGGCGTCAAGGTTGTGGTGAAGGAGCCGTTCAAGTAGCTGGGGAAGCAGTGTACCTGAGCCCCGTCCCAGGCACCGCGTAAGGACACTCTCGACGTCCTGCGGTGAGCGCCCTTTGCTCTGTCGCCCGCGGCAGCCTATCTGGGGCCGCCTTTTTGACGTCTAGACACTCGATCCCTGATTTCGAGCTGACATGGAGACCACGTGCGACCGATCCCGGTCTGTTCGAATCGCCCAAGTTCAAGAACTGCTGCGAGGGGCTGCCGAGAGCGAGCGCTCCTCGAAGGGGCAGTCAGTCGTGAAGGATAACACTGAGGAGGGAGGTGTGCACGCGCAATTCGCCGTTGTAGTCAATGAAGCCCAGTTTGCGAAACTTATTCAGAAAGAAACTGACGCGTGACCGGGTGGTGCCGACCATTTCGGCCAGCGTTTCCTGGCTGATCTTCGGAATGACCGATTCCGGCTTGCCTTCTTTCCCGAAGTGCGCCAGCAACAACAGCACCCGCGCCAGTCGCTTCTCGCTCGAATTGAAGAGTTGATCCACCAAGTCCTCTTCGATGCGAATGTTGCGCGACAGCAGATACGCCAGGAACAGCTCGGCGAAGCTGGGTTCTTGGTGGAGCACCGCGATCATGGCCGTCTTTTCAATGCGAACGAGCGTAGACTCTTCCAGTGCAGTCGCTGTCGCCACTCGCAAAAGCTGCCCGGCCAGGCAGGCCTCCCCAAAGAAGCTCGCTCGCTCCAAGATCGCAATGACCGCTTCTTTGCCTTGTTGGGACACGACAGTGAGCTTCACCTTTCCTTCTTGGATGTAGAAGATGGCATCAGCCGCATCCCCTTGCGAAAAGAGCACCTGGTTCTTTCTGGCCTTCAGAATCGTTTTGCCGCTGCCGACTTTTGCCAGAAAGGTCTTAGGATTGAACGGTGCGGGAGATTTGCGGGGCATACACTCCTCTGTCGGTCAGTACTCTCGTCATGTGTCGGGAAGGCGAGCCGACACGCTCTAGAAAGAGGCTGATAACCTGAACGGGGTTATTATGTTCAAGCACTGCTTTCTCCGTCAACTTAAAGCAATCGAGCTGTCGGCGGCGTGTTCCCTTGGTTGGCAGCGTGATGCCGCGGGCGCCTGCGCCTTACGATGTGGGCTTTAATCCTCGCTCAGCAACTCCAGCTCGCCGGCGGTCAGCGTATCGAGCGCCTGGTCAAACGCCGCCTTGAGCTTGCGGTACCGGACCCTCGCATGAGGCAGGATGGCCTTCAACGTCTCGCCGTCCAATAAGGCGGTGAGCGCCCCGGGCGTCGCGTGCTTCAGGTGTTCGAAATTCACGATGATGTCGAGCCGAGTTTTCTCGGCCGCCTCGCCGATTCGTTTCAGCAGCTCTTGCGTGCTCAGCCGATCCAACGTGCCTTCCAGATCGACAAACAAAGCCGCATACCGATCATGCCGCTTGGCTTTGATGTTCAGCGACAGCTCCTTCACAGGAATGGTCGTGGAATCGAGCTCCTGGTTGACCCCGTGCAACGCATTGGGGATCAGGTGCTCCCGCTCGCTGGTCAGCAGCTTGGCGTGCAACCCCTTCAGGACCTGGGCCACCGGGGAGAGGGTGGCGGTCGGGCACGCTCGCTTCAGCAGCTTGCGAAATTCCCGATTCATTTCCAGCCGGGGGATCAATCGTTGTTTCGTGGCGGTCAGCCGCCGCCAGATCGACGGCAGCGAATAGAACTGATGGTTGGCCCAGAAAAAGCCGTCTTGGAGTTGCTCCGGTGTCATCCGGCTTGGATAGAAGACGACGTGTTTTCCGTCATAGTGCGCCCAATCCCGGTCGAAAATGCGATCTGTGCGCTTGTAGCGCTCATACAAGGCGGTGCCGGGGAGCGGGGTAAGCACATTGAAATACGCGAGCTCCACCTGATTCGTCACCAGGAATTCCACCGCCCGCTCGAACACCGATTCATCGTCGTGATCGAAGCCAAAGACAATGCCCGGGTTGACCATGATCCCATGATCGTGAAACATCTTGATCTCGTCCGAAAACTTCTGGACCCGATTGAAGGGTTTGTTGGTTTCTTCCAGGCAGTCTTCATCGAGCGACTCCATCCCGACGAAGACGGAGACGCACCCGCTCTCCGCCGCCAGCTTGACCATGTCGGGGTCATCACCCAGGAACATCGTGGACTGGCACCCCCACTTGATGTTCAGGGGCTTCAGGGCGGTCCACAGTTCCTTGCAGTAGGCCCGGTTGCTGTTGTGCAGGTCGTCGACAAACGCGAAGATGGTGCCGTCTTCGACCCCAAGACGGATGCGAAGCCCGGTCACCAACGCTCGCCACAGGGAATCGTTGGCCATGCGCTCGACCAATTCGCCGCGAATCCACTGTTTGATCTGGGTCAGTTCCTTGATCACTTCTTGAACCGGCCGGCGCCTGGTCGTCTTGCCGTTAAAGGGGGAGACACTGCAGAACTCGCAATCAAAATGGCACCCGCGCGTGGTGAAACTGCACTGTCTGGTCATATAGGCATCAGGGCTGAGCAGGTCCACTCGCGGACTCTTATAGTGTTCCAAGGACGGAAACGATTCCATCTTGTACAGGCGCTTCATCGCGCCCGCTTCGAAATCGGCGATGAGCTCGGGCCAGAGATCCTCCGCCTCGCCGCAGACGATCGCATCGCCATGCTGCAGCGCCTCTTCCGGGCAATAGGTCGGATGGACGCCGCCCAACACGACCGCCTTGCCCCGCTTCCTGAATTCCGCCGCAATCTCATAGGCGCGGGGGGCATAGCAGGTCATGATCGACAGCCCGACGAGATCGCAGGGATGGTCGAAGTCGATATCGTCCACCGCCTCATCTACGAGATCCACGTGCCACCGTTCAGGGGTGTAGGCTGCGATCACCGGCAAACTGAGTTTCGGGAACCAGACCGCGCGCCGTTCGGATGCGGTCAGATGATAAGGATTGTGTCTGGGATAGGGATCCACCAATAGGAGCCGTCGTGACTGCGAACGTCCGGCGCCCCGAGATGGCCGCCTCCCTTGAGTGAGCTGCACGGGTCTGTCCTCCTCGCCGAGGTCTTGAAAATAGTCCGACCGCCTATCGACCCCGAATGGATTCATGCTCGATTGGCACGGGGTCTCGAGAGTCCGTTGGCGGTCTCGCAGCCATGAGCAAGACTGCCAGCGTCTCCTGACGCACCGACGGCGGCAGACAGTCCGGTGTCGTTCCGCCCTCAGTTTTGGACTGTGCGCAGCGCGGGCAGAGATGCGGCCCTAGCGTGGTGAAGCACGCGTCCGAATCCACGGAGCCGCATTGGCAGCACGAGACCGGTCCATGCGGGGATGGCTCTGTGACGACCAGGCGACTCGACAGGTCATGGTCGCCTCCTCAGGTGCGGAAAGCGGCGGCATCTAGGACGATGCGCAAGATGATCAAGTTTATTGTGCCTGCCGGGCAGGGGACGGCGCTGGTCAAAAGTGCTCAATTCGGCGTTGCCCTGCTCGAGCGCAGCGGAGAATGTGCAGCCTCACGGGTGAGGCCGGCGCGAGCCGTATTCATGGGCATAGACATAGGTGAACTCCGCGCCTAAAAAGAAAATCAAGGCCGAGTAGTAGACCCATATCAAGATGGCCATCAGTGAAGAGGCGGCGCCGTACATGGAGGTCATCGCAGGGCCGCCAAGATAGACCCCGATCGCCCATGTGCCGAAGGTGAAGAGCGCAGCCGTGACCGCTGCCCCCCACCACACGTCGCCCCATGCGATAGACCCCTCTGGAAGTGACTTGAACATGAGTGCGAAGAGCACGGTGATCACGATCGGCGACCCCGTCGCGTCTACGATGGTCATGATGAACTGAGGCCATGGCATTTCCCGGTGGACGAATTTCCCAACCGCCGCCAGAACGGCGTTCATGATGAGGGACATTACGAGAAGAAACCCCGTGCCGATCACGAGAATGAAGGACAACAATCGTCTCCTGACCACTCCCCAGAGCACGGAACGTCCCTTCCCAGGGATCCTCCAAATCACGTTCAACGCATCCTGAAGTTCACTAAACATGCCCATCGAGACGACGATGAGAGTCACGAGGCTGACGAGCGTCGCGACCGTCCCGTGCACCGGGTGACCGGCACTGTGCAGCATGTTGGCCATGGCTTCGGACCCGGGTTTCCCGATCAGGCCTTCGAACTGACGAAGCAGCTCCACTTGCACGGTTTCCGCATCCACGACCACAGCCGCAACGGCGACGGCAATCGTCAACAGGGGGGCGAGGGAGAAGAGCGTGTAGTAGGACAAGGCGGCGCTCAACCGCCACGGATTATCGAGCCACCACTTCGTGGCCGTCGCCGAGAGCAACTTCATGACTCTCTCGATCGCCATGCTTCGTTCCAATTGAATTCCGTGTTCTTCTAGTCGGCCGGCCCTGGTTTATTTCAAGTGGTGCATGGGAACTGATTGATACGGATGCGCGGCCAACAACACGCTTCAAAGCTGAGCAATTATGCACACCCTTGACACATCCATGGGCATAGAATCTCTACGAGCCTATGCGCAGGTCGTGACCCACATGGACAGAACACGCGAACCATCGGAACGAGACCCCCTGACCCACCGATCGCTCTTCGATCGCCCCGTGAGCGGGACCACGATCGGGCTCATGGAAACACTCGACGGTTGGGGCTACATCACCGCTGGAGTCAGCTTTCTGGCACTGGGGATGGTCGTCTTCGTCCATGCCTGGTATCTCTTCGCGACGACGGTCGGCACGATGGTGCTCCCTGCGGTCCTGGCTCTCGTTCATGATTTGTTGTTGGTCATCATTCTGTTGGAGCTCTTTCGCACGATCATTAATTTTTTGAAGACCAAAGTCATTACGCTGGAGCCGTTCCTCTACATTTGCATTATCGCATCGACCCGGCGCATCCTCACCACCGGAGCGCAGATTGCCTATATGGAGGATCTGACCGATCAGGTGTTCTATCGGTACCTTCTGGACCTGGGTGCCAATGTGTTGGTCATTGTCGCACTCGTCGTCGCGGTCTATCTTGCACGCAAGACCGTGCAGCCGGCCGGGGTCTGATGCTCGCTGTGGTTCCGCGTCAGATGCCTGTACGTTCTCTCTCATCGAGAACTAAGGAAGACACCGCTCCATCGGGCAAACACAGTGTGCCGCAGCCCCGTCCCAATCAACGCGAATCGGCGGGGCGGCCCCCAGTAGTGAGCACGTTTCCGGGCGGCACGACGACTGCTTTCCCAACCACGTGGGAAAGGATGGCCTGCCGGCTTCTCTCGTTGTACTCGTGGAGCCACGTCTCGAGATCAGCCTGGAGGTCCTCGATGGTTACTCTCCTGCTTCGCACTTTTCTAGGCTTTGAATGAAGGGGGTGAGCATGTCGATCGGGATGGGGAAACTCGTGGTCGAGTTCTTTTCAGCGGCGATCTCCACCAAGGTCTGGAGATACCGCAGTTGGAGGGCCATCGGCTGCCGGCTCATGACGATGGCGGCGTCCGCCAGACGTTCTGCGGCCTGGAATTCACCTTCGGCGTGAATGATCTTGGATCGCCGCCCACGTTCCGCTTCGGCCTGTTTAGCGATCACGCGTTGCATTTCCTGGGGGAGGTCCACATTTTTCACCTCGACCGCCGAGACTTTCACACCCCAGGGCTCTGACTGCTGGTCAAGGATGAGCTGGAGCTGGCTGTTGATCTCTTCCCGCTTGGCCAGGAGATCATCGAGCTGACTCTGGCCGAGGACGCTGCGGAGCGTGGTCTGAGCCATCATCGAGGTGGCATACAGGTAGTCCTCAATCTGGACAATCGCTCGCTGCGGATCGACCACACGGAAATAAATGACCGCGTTGACCTTCACGGACACGTTATCCCTCGTAATGACGTCTTGGGGCGGGACGTCCAAGGCGACGGTCCGGAGGCTCACACGCACCAGCTTGTCGACAAGTGGAATGATCACCACGATACCAGGACCCGTCCCGCCGACAAGGCCGCGCGCCACTCTTCCAAACCGAAAAATCACGGCACGCTCATATTCGCGCAGCACCTTGAAGCCTATCGCCACAAGAACAGCCAGCAAGACCAGCAGAATGATGGGACTAACGATCAACTCCATGCCGGGGCTTCTCCTGGTCAGGTGAGAGACTGGACGAAAAAGGCATTCTCGGATCTTCCTCCCTGCTGAGCAACAATTGATGACGATTGGGTGACCTTCGATCAGTTCAGAGGAACGAAAGGCCGCTCAGAATCCTTCGGCGTCTATCCAGGGCTAGGACCAACCAAGCATGGAGGAGCGAGCCACTTTACCGTTCCGCTTATTTTGAAAGGAAGAATGTCAACAGGATAGTACCTACCATGATGAGCAGGATCAGCATCACTGTAAGCTCGACTCCGATTTCACGCCGAATGGTCGGCCAACAAGGCCAGTTCATTGGTGACCCATTGTTCGAGAGCAAGGTGAAGTCATTCACCCAGATCAACGATTTTATGAAGCAGCGGATTACAGCCTCCCCCACATCCCATCCGATCGAGATGGGCCTTCGCTTTGTCCGCTGCCTCTTTCGTAGCCCAGAGAGAGAAGGAAAACTCCCGACAGGGGGCGATCACGGCAAATGGCCCCTCACCGCTGAGCCATCGAGCATGTTCCCCCCACTTCTGCGTAGCTTTCGTACGCCAAGATGATGTGGCCATGCTCTTGCCCACCTTCTGGATCGATCATTGACCAAGGGGCGACAGGACGGGTTCACCATTGAAGTCGTCTCGTCGCCTGAACTCTGGTGCGCTCGCGTGCAGAGAGGCTCGCCGACTCGCTGCGCCAATAGGGGGAGCTAGTCGTCGTACTGAGCCCCTCTTCGGCTTGGTCTTCATCTTGATAATTCGAGCCAAAGGATACTCGCCTTTGACATGGGCTGGTAAGTGCCAGCTGAGATCGGAAATCGTGTCATCGTGTCGAGCAGGACGGCAGCTTGGCACGCGGAGTCCATGGAGGCCCCGGCGGCATGGTCGTCAGACCATGCCGCGTCGAGGCTCATTACAGGTAATCGCTTATCCGGCCTTGCGAATTTCGATCACATGGCCGGCTTCATTCAGTTCCACGGTAATCGCCGTCCCCTCTTTCATCCCGGAGAGCTTGCTTTCCCCGTGTTGAACGGCAAATGTCCGTTCCCCTTCCGGCAGCATGAGCTTGATCTCTTTCATATCCCCCGAAGCATAGGTCAGCTTGCCCGTGATGAGCCGATGAATGCCCTCCTCCCCTTTGACATGGTGATCGATTGCAACATTGTTGTCGCTCACCCACAGTGTCAATTCGTCGCCAACCTTGATGTCCGGCGGCGCGGTCTTGGCATTCAGGCTATATCGTGCCCCGGGCGTCTTGACGAAGACCTGCCCCGACTTGATCTCCGCCACCACTCCCTGCAGCGTGATGCGGAAACCGGGCTTCGTATGAGGGACGGCGGTCAAGGCGAGCACCAGGTCCAACTGGCGGTGCACATCGATGACCTCACCCTTGTCGTTCAACTGCACGGTGATCGGGGCGCCTTCCGCAAGACTGCTGAACTTCGATCGATTTCGTTTCACGGTGAAGTCTTTTGTGCCTTCGGGCGTCCAGAGCTTGATCGCGTCCTGATCCGAGGACGTATAGGCCAAGTTGCCGCGAATCCAACGGTGCTCCGGCCTTGCCGCTCCCTTGGGATAGGCGTCAATGACGACATTGTTTTCATTGACCCACACGGTGATCTCGTCGCCGACCTTCGCATCGGCCAGTGCATCCGACTGAATGCTCATGTGGCCCCATGCTGTGGCGACCGAGATGCGCCCGGAATCAATTTTGGAGATGGTCCCGCTCACTTTTGTGGTCATGTCCCGATCGTCGGCTCCTACTTGGGTCGCCATGACCGGCATGAGACACGCCAAGGCCCACACAAGGATCATTGTGTTTCTGAGTCTGTTCATCATGATGGTCTCCTTATCAAGGATGCTTGTAGATCATCCACGTGCTGCTGCATCTGTCTGAGCGCATGGTCGATCTGTGTGACCGAGCAGTGGCGCAGGGTATGGATGCTCTTCCCCGTCCACAACCGAAGAGCCTTTCGGGATGGTGAATTGAGCGTCAGCACATAGGTCCGTGGTGTGTGCTTCATGATGTCCCTCCTTTCTGCGAGCGCAGTGAACCGAGGCTTGGACGGGCCGCGGGTGTGGCATCCCCTTGGTCCCGGTCAAGCTGCTCGAAAGACAGCGTCAGTGGCATACCTCCGGGCCGGCGGTCGCAGCCTCGTTCATCTTGGCTGAGTGACCGCCCTGGCCTGACGATGTTTCCGATGCCTCCACGGGAGAGGCCGGTGGCGATGCGGTCTGCATCGACTCCTTCAGTTGCTGAATAGCCCTCGCGACGGCCTCTTCCGTCGATCCGAACCGATCTCCCATGATCTTGATGGCATGATTGATCGCGTTCGTCATCTTCGTGATTTGCTCTTCGCGTGTCATAGCGCCGGTTTGTCCCATGGTCTTCTCTCCTCCTCGCGGACGTGACGCGTGAGGGCGACGAACGCGAGCCCGATCGTCACGGTTGTGTAGGCTTTCATAGCGCCGTAGACGCCCTTCGTTGAGAACGGACCACTACTTTCCCGGTCAGAGCCGATGCCGAGACGTCACCGAGAAGTCGTTCCGGCAGAGCAGCGGTTGACCGGGGCAAGAGACGGCGGTCGATGTGCCCGACGATCGGGGTAGATGATGTAGATAATGGCGGAGAAGCTGCGGAGACTGAGGAATCGATCCCGCCCTGAAGGAGTCAACGGGCGTGAGGGATAGGACAGTCAGCGGGGCTTAGCGCGTCATGACCGCACTCTACGCCCTCTAGAACACAGGGTCAAGGAGTATCGCAGCGTACCGCGATCCTTGATTTTCGGGGTGTAGCCATCGGTCTCGATGTTCGTCCAGAGACCAGAGCCGTTGTGGCCGTCTCGCCATCTCCGAACCACCCGAAATCGCTCATCCCGCCACCTGGGAACGGCGTGGTGAGTTCCGAGTCCTCATGCCATCCAGTCCTTTTCTCAACCTCGTCTTGACCAGGCTCCAAGTGAGGCGTACGATGCATCCGACGTTCTGAGCTACGCTGGCTGTCCTGTCCCTCGCGCCTTCCGCCTTCTATTTCCTAGGGCGATCGATTTCTCAGTCCCCGCTGCTCCAACGCCGGCTTCTCTCACCACATTTCACCGTTCCGGTAGATTAAGGAGTAGGCGCCATGAAACCACACACCCTTGTAGCCCTCGTGTTTCTCTCCCTAGCGGTTCCCACGCTCGCCATTGCAAACCCGGCCATGCTGCCCAAGCATCCTGGCTACCCGTCTCAAGGAGACTTTGCGAATGATACCGGCCAGCGCAACTTCACCGCGGAGCAATCACTCGCAAAAGCAGCCATCGCGGAAGATTCTCACAGTATGCAAAGCCTACGGGAGGAGAACAATGACAGAGTGCTCAAGTCCCAGGGAGCGGGACGGCTACCGACCGTCCAGGGACCGGACATCAAAATTGAGCCGCCCGTAACCGAAGCAACACGGATGCCCAAGTAGCATCCTTCACATACGACAGGCTGAACCACGGGACAGTGCGACCGCTTAACGAGAGAGGAGAATTATGGAAGTCAACCGATTTGTTCGGCATATCGTCATGGTCGGATCGTTGACGGTGATCGCGTACCTGTCGGGGGGGCCAACCCAGGCAGCGGATCAATCTTCGGCAGGCACGAGCGGTCTTGCTTCAGTGGAGCGCCTTCATATCATGGCCTCTGGCGCAGCTGAGGACACATTGGTGGCCTGTCTTGGCAGGATTCCCAAGGATGCCAGCGCCGGACTGCAACTGATCGCTCAACAAGGCTGCGAGCGGGACGAAGAGGCACGGAAGTCGATCCAAGGCCTGCCGCATCACTGACGGCGCACCGCCGGCAACAGGGCGCCCCCCTAATTGGAGTCGGCATTCGCGGACAGGTCGTTCACCCAACGATCTGTCCGCCAGGCGAGGAAAACTAAGATTACGTGTGCGGCTGCCCTTGAGAAGATCCCGACGAAGGCGGGGACGAGAAGCATCTCCAATCAGGAGGGATTGGCCTGTCCGCCTGAGGGGGTCGTAACGCCACACCGACACTTGGCTCGAAGCTCCGCAATTTCCTTTTCGAGCTGGATCATCCTCAACTCGCGGCCTACAACGGCTCGCTCGAATTCCTCGAGCTCGTGGACGCGTTGAGCCCGTTCGAGCTGGCGTTGCTGGAATCGAAGGTCCCGCACCAGTTGCTCGCGTTCGTGCGCCAACGAACGATACCGCTCTTCGCTGGCGCGGAGGGCCTCTTCCGCTCGTTTCCGAACCGTGATGTCCTGAAAAATGTTCACGGCTCCAATGATGTCGCCATGTTCGTTTCGGATTGGCCCGATGTTCACCTGGACGGTGATCAAAGACCCATCAGGACGCTCGATGACGACCTCATCACCGTAAACGGTTTGCCCTTCTGCGAGAGCTTTCGCCATCGGCGTCCGATCATGGGGCAGCGGCGTCATATCGGGAGAGAACAACCGGAAGGCGCCGCAGAAACGGTCATCGGTGTCGTTGCATCGAGGCTCCCGTCCCCACAGCTCGACGGCCCGGCGATTGTAAAACTTGATGACGCCGGATGGTGCCTCGCAGACATAGACGGCAATGGGGAGAAGATCCACGATGTGGCGAGTCGAGGAAGGATCGGATCCGATGAGAATCTCGTTCAGGTGGAGCATGGAAGGGCCTACGGATATTCGCTCCGGTAGTCCAGGCGGGATCATCCTAGCCGTGACGGTCACGTAAATCAACTATGCAATCTCCGTCAGCGACAGGAACAGGACATCCGGGTCGCCCCAACGGCGGCACGAGAATCACCCGAGGACTCTTCAACGACGTCTCACCTCTCTCAGGGAAGGCCGTCACCCAACTCCATCTCTACGGGCGATCGCTGGAAGAGCCGGCTCGGTGGAGATCGATGATGGTCCCGGCCTCGTTCACCTCCGCGGTCACTATCGCCCCTTCTTCGATGCCCCCGGTCTTGATTTCCAATCGCTCAATTGGAAACACCTTCTCGCCTTCAGGTGTGGCAAGCCTGATTTCCTTTTTCGTCTTGCCGACATACATCAATTTACCGGTCACGAACTGGTGCGCACTTCCCTCGCCCTTCGGATGAGCCTCGATCACCGTGTTGTTCTCGTCCACGAGGAGCACGAGCTCGTCGCCTACCTTTGGAACCTCATGCCCATGCCGCTTCGCGGCGTTTGGGTTCAGCGTAAACGTGCTTCCATCCGGCGTTTTGACCATCAGAAGCCCCGAGCGTTCGCTGATGACCTGGCCGGATACCTGACGATGGCCCGGTGCCTGACCTTCCTTCTCGCCTCCGGCCCAGACCGTCACCGGCACGACGAGCACAGTGCTGAGCAGGACGACAGAGAGCGTGGGGAAATGACGTGGTTTCAACATGACAGCCTCCTTAAGAAGCGGCGCGTGTTCAGAAGTAGGAGCGGCTTCCTCTCGGACACGGGGGTAACCATAGGACAACCCGTTCGCATGGTCTGTCGGAGACGTCGTGGACCGGGTGTAGTGTTTTGGCCGCTTGCCCGCAGTGCTCGGGAACCTCTCGTGGACCGTGTTCTCCTCGACGACGACGTCCAGCACTCCGCGGATCTGAAACCACTCGCCTTCGAAAAGGCCATTTCATTTCGGGTCAACACCACGGCGCTGAGGGGATCGGTACCGGGCGATAAGGATAAGTTGCACCAAGTCCTGACCAATCTGATTCACAACGCCATCAAGTTCACTCCTGAACGAGGGGAAATCTCGATCGTAGGCGAGACACGACCTGACGGTGTCGTCATTTGCGTGAGCGATACGGACCGGGCATTCCCGATGAGGAACAGCCGCGGATTTTTGAGCGCTTCTATCGTGGGTTGAAAGCACCGGCGGATAGACCAGGTACCGGCTTGGGCCTAGCCATCGCCAAAACGATCGTGGAGCTTCATCACGGACGGATCTGGGTGGAGAGCAGAGCCGGTCAAGGCAGCCGCTTCTATCTCGCTCTTCCTGGACCGATTGCAGGCTCGAAGCAGGCGTGACGCCGCGGCTCTGAAGCAACCCGAACGTCACTCCTCAGGTCCTTGGCCCTTCTGCTTCCCTTCGAATCGAAGGATTTCATCCCGCAGATAGGCAAACACCCATGCGAGGAGTAGCGCCAACCAAATGAGAAGGCACGCAATGGTCCGATTCGTCCCGGCAAAAGTAGGCTCCGGACCGGGCGCCGAATAGAGATACCCGGCAACGGTCAGGACCGTGGCAAGAGCCGCAAGACCGGCGGACCATTCTAGCCGGAGTACTAATCCGGCAATGAAGACGGGGATGACGTACCCCATTGGGACCACAACCCCAAGAGGAGTCGCGAGGTCCACGAGAAAGATCAGGAGCAGACACGGAAGAATCGCCCTTCTCATCCAGCGGATTTTCCTCAAGAGCCGGTCCGGCTGTACGACGAGAGCGAGGGCTGAAAATACTTCGCCGATCATCAGTGTAGCCTTACCAACACTTCATGAATATCCTAATCGCAACGACAGCCAACTGTCTCCACACTCTGACGACCCGTGCACACACTTCTTCTTGCGTTCAGCATCCAACATTAGGAGCCGCGCTGCACGAGTACTTGGAAGAATCCGGCATCCCATGCCGGCGTGTCCGTATCGAGACACTGGAACGAATTCACCGTGCATTTCAAGATGTCCCGATCCTTGTGGTGTCCCTCGCTATGGATACGAGCTCAAAGACCTGGGCTCGGGCTGGAGCAAGAAGAGGGATTTCAAAAGCGCGGCTGCATGAAGAACTGCTCACGGCGATCGAAACGATCAGGCAGGGTCGACTGTACTTTGCGCAGGCGGGCCAAGGGGAAATGAGACGGTGACTGTCGTGCATTCGCTCGGACTCCCCCTGATCTCTAGCGTGCCACCCAATGCATGGGCTTGCTCTCGCATGCTTCTGATGCCAATGGAGTCCGCCGCAGTGATGCGACCGGGGTCAATACCGATTCCGTTGTCCCAAATTGTCAACGTGACCCCTCCCTCGCTCTCCGCCAAGCTGGCGCGCACCTTCGTCGCCTGGGCGTGACGCGCGACGTTACAGAAGGCTTCACGCCAGATGCGGAGAACGCTCTCCGTGTGTGCCTCGTTCAGCCGAACCGATTGAACGTGCATCTCGACCTCAAGGCCGGTTAGTTTCCGGAACCGCTCGCTTTCCGCTTCTAAGACCTCGCTGAGAGGTACATCCACCTGCCCGGGCATCTCGAGATCAAGAATCATCCGCTGAAGCGCTCCCAGTGCTGTTTCCAATTCGAAGACCAGAGAGGACAACTTCTCATCTATCCACCCGTGAGACGTTGGATCGGGTTTGTTATGGACCTGCCGTATGCGCAGAATTTGAAGCTTAGCAAGGGCAATAACTTGAGCCACGCCGTCGTGGAGCTCACGACCAATCCGTCGTCGTTCTTCCCATCGAATTTCATCCCTGCTTCTACTTGGTCGATCCATGGGATCAGCCTCGTGCACGGCTCAGGATCCATGGGGTTCTTCGGAAACAATCACCGGCCTCTGCCTCACATTTGGTCCGTAAGGTATCCTAATGCCACTAAACGAGGCTCGCAACCAGGTAAAGGCCTTCTTTGCTGTCGTTGGAAGGCTTACGTAGGTCAGAGATCCGAACGTATGCCTGAAGCCGCCGTTTGCCGGGCCTTACGAGACGCTTTCTTCTTCTTTCCGCTTGAAGGGCCGTGATGCAGCGCGTGGCTTCAACGGGTGGATAGTTCTTCTTGCAGAAATCGCCTTTTCAACGTCTGATACTGGGTGGCTAGAGAGCGCAGAAGCAGGGGTTCCAGGAGTGATGTTGAAGGGATGGCCAACGTCTCGAGGTAACCGATGGCGCGTAGACGTCCGCGACAGGAAGACGGCTGGCGCTCTCGATAGAAAAGGGCCCCGTTTACCTGACCTTCTTTGAAAGCAAGCCGGCGATCGCATCTAAGAGCACAACCCGGTCCATGGGCTTGCGAAGCAAGCCGCTCGCGCCATGAACCCGAGCCCTGTCCTCCAAACTATCATCCACATGCCCCGTGAGCAGCAGAACGGGGACGTCGGGTGAAGATCCTCTGATGCGATCGAGTACCGCAAAGCCATCGACCCCGGGCATTGCGATATCACACAGTACCAAGTGATAGTCGTGTTGTCGTAAGCGTTCAAGGACTCCTGAAGGGCTCTCGCAGGTGTCGACGATCACGTCCGGCAGATGGTTCATCAAGAGCTGGGGAAGAGCAACCAGCAAGGCAGAATCATCATCGATGATGAGCACCCTCGACGCACGGGCCTCTTCCCTTTGACCGCTATGTGGCGGCACAGGTCCCCTCGAATTCCCCGATCCCGCTGAAATAGTAGCGACCTCGCGAGAGCGTATGGATAGCGGCGTGCAGTTGCCCGTACAGTGACCCTTTCGACACGTATCCTCTCGCTCCGGCTTCGATCCAAACGAGGGGAAGATCGGCCGCTTGAAGTGACAAGACCGGGATGGGCAGATCGGGATAGCGGTTGTGCAGCGCCTTGACCGTCTGCAGTTTCGTGAGGTCGGGATCTTGCAGATCAAGGACGAGGACCTCCCATTTCGCTGTATCCAGGAGGAGGCGTAGGTGCTGGGAGGAGGCGACGGTGATGCAATGGAGGTCAGGGGCTTCTGCGAGAAATTCTCGCAGCGCCAAGCGGAGCTCCGGATGCCGAACGGCAAGAAGGATTTTGATCATACGAACGGCAGCCAGAGCACCGAGAGCCGTCGGGGCTTGTTTCACCCCCGGGGGGTCGGCTCACGGCCGTGCCACTCTGTGACTGACTCCATCGTGACATAGCATTTTGCAATCAGAAGCACAAGTGAGGAAGCCATGTTATTTGGCCTTAGTAGGAGCCCTGAGGAAGGACTGACGACCGCACCAGTTAACGGGGTTTCCGGGGGACCTTCGTTCGGCGTTTGGATGGCCGCCGTTGAGCTGAAGACGTCTCTTCCTTGGTCATGAAATTGAGCAACAGCTCCACAGCGCCGGGAATTCGCGACTGCCCACTCGCCCACCGAGCCACGGTGCTCAGGCTGACATCAATGAGACGGGCAAAGCCTTCGTAAGTCAGCGATAACTGATGCAGCCGCTGTCTGAACTGCGCAGGCGTCACAGGGCGAAGCTACTAAGTTCTTCACACTAAGTCAAGTGACAGTTTGAATGAAGCCCGGGCCTAGCGGCCTAAGGCCACCTACCAACACCGTTGGCAGATTCAACAAGGGAGGCATGCAGCCATGTAGAAGGTGCTGTTACGTCGAACAGCGAATTGATCCACTGGAAGCCAGCCGATATGATCACCGCATGCTTATGCATTTTGAACAATCGCAAGAAGAACCAACGAGACGTCCCAGATGTGTGGATTGACCCGTGGTCTTCTCGGCCTCGTGGGCTGCTTGGTCGTTGCGGCTGTAGATGCCGTCACACCACTCGGCCGGAGCACCCCGATCCTTTACCTGATCCCGGTGTCATGGCTCTCTGTATGGTCACCACCTCACGACCTGTGGTCACCCTTGGTCACCGCGATCGCTGCGACCGCCCTTACCGTCGGGGCGTATTACGTCGCCCCCGTCGCGGAGTGCGCCCAGATGGCCTTTAGCAATCGAACGCTGGCGATTGTCGTGATGTGGTCGGTGATGGTGGCGGTCCTGACCCGAAAGACGTATGAGCAAGATCGCCTGTGGCAGGCGGCCGAAGCGCCAAACAGGCGAAGGACCATGAGACGAGATTGAGCCGTGCCGCAACGAGGATCCACGTGCTGCATGGCAGAACAATTCAACCGTGGCAGCTCTCGAGGAAGACGGGGAAGGTGACGGAATCAAACAGGCGAGAGCTGAAGCGGCTCTGTCCAATGGTTGGCTGGCTTAACGGGTGATCGGTCTTTCCCGCAGCTCGTCCCGAACACGGAGCAGTACGCTCCTCCGAATACTCGGAAGTGAAAGGACGAGGAGCGAGTTTTGGGGATCGATGAGCAGTCCGCGCGTCCCGGCAAAATGTCCGGAGACCACTTCGACCGGCGTCCCCTCCTCGCTATAACAGTGCGGGGTGCAGTAATCCGGCGCGAGCGAGATACGCTCTAACAATGCCCCCTCTTCTTGGTCGAGTACCTTGAGAGCCGCATCGGCGAAGATGAGGATCTCCATGAGATCCGGATTCGGCAACGTTCGGATCTGCTCCATCTGCTCGCGTTGCAGGAAGCAATAGCCCGGAAAGAGCGGCCATTGGATCAGTTTGTCGCGATCCTTCCAGCGGCTCACCCGCTTGCCCAACGGCAGCAGGTAGGTGACGCCGATACTGGTGAGGATCGTCCCAGCCAGTTTTTCACATCGCGATGTGGTCGGGATGGCACACCACGCACCCTTGCGCTCGTCGGGGTCCATCGTACTGCCTTTTCAGGAACCGTCACAGCCCGCTTGTACACCTTCCAGAAGGAGACTGCTGTCGGGCAGGCCAGTGGTCCCGACCGTCGATCCTTGCTCCTCGTCACGTCTCCTTCTGCTTTCGGGTATTCCTCTACGCCCGGGTACGCGAGTCGCCTGTAAGCACCCGCGTCTTTCGTCGCCTTTTTGATCCTCCGGTCCCATCCACCCTCAAGAGTGGCTCAAGGGTGCCTTGAAGTCTGGCATGCCTGTGCAGGTCCCTCCCGGCCCCTTTGAATGCCGAATGAATGCCACTCAGTTCAGCATCCCATTGAAAATGAGCTTACAATCCGATACACGGCAGGCGACGGACCGTGATGAAGGGTGTTCGTCGGGAGACGACGCGAGATGGCCTACCAGCCCATTGAGAACTACGGGATCATCGGGAACATGCGCACGGCGGCGCTCGTGGGCATCAATGGATCGATCGACTGGTTCTGCTTTCCGCACTTCGACTCACCGAGCGTGTTCGCCGCCATCCTCGACGACGCGAAGGGCGGACGGTTCGACATCGTCGCCCAGGACGAGGGGATCAGAACCAAGCAGTTCTACTGGCCGGAAACCAATGTGCTGGTGACCCGCTACCTCTCCCCTGACGGCGTCGGGGAGATCGAAGACTTCATGCCGGTCGGCCTGCCGCGCCACTCGCCTTGGCACGATCAACTGGTGCGTCGCGTCAGGGTGACGCGGGGCTCAATGCCCTTCCAGATGCGCTGCCACCCCGCCTTCGATTATGCCCGCGCCGCGCACCGTACGGTGCTCACGGAGCACGGAGCCGCCTTCTATTCGGCGGCGCTGAACTTAGGACTGGCGAGCACCGTCCCGCTCTCGGCGGACGATCGGGGCGTCCATGCGCAGTTCGTCCTGCAGGAAGACCAATCCGTGGTCTTCGTGCTGCGGCGGCTGGAATCCGGTGAGACGTGCGGTCGCTGCCCCTCAGGGGACGAGGCGCAGGAGCTCTTCGAGCGCACGGTGAACTACTGGCACCGCTGGCTGTCCGCCTGCACCTACATCGGCCGCTGGCGGGAGATGGTGTACCGGTCCGCCCTCAGCTTGAAGCTGATGACGTTCGAGCCGACCGGCGCCATTGTCGCGGCGCCCACCTGCAGTCTACCGGAGAGCCCGGGCGGGGTCCGGAATTGGGACTATCGCTACACCTGGATCCGGGACGCATCCTTTACGCTCTATGGGCTGCTCAGGATCGGGTTCAGGGAGGAAGCGGATCAGTTCATGGAGTGGCTCGAGGCCCGTGTCCGGGACGCCGCGGCCGGCGAGCCGTTGCAGATCGTCTACGGCATCGATGGCCGGGCCGATCTGAAAGAATCGACGCTCGATCACCTAGAGGGCTATCGCGGAGCCAGGCCGGTGCGGATCGGCAACGGCGCATACCGGCAATTACAACTGGATATCTATGGTGAGCTGATCGACTCCTTGTACCTGTACAACAAGTACGTCTCGCCGATCGGCTACGACGCCTGGGCGGTGATCCGGCGCCGACTCGACTGGCTCTGTGACAACTGGCAGCAGCCGGATGAAGGCATCTGGGAGACACGAGGCGGCCGCCGCCACTTCGTCTATTCCCGGCTGATGTGTTGGGTCGCGCTCGATCGTGGCGTGCGGCTGGCCGAGAAACGATCGTTTCCCGCGGATCGTGCTCGCTGGCTGCGCGTTCGGGATCAGATCTACGAGGAGATCATGGCGAAGGGATGGAGCGCGAAGCGACAGGCGTTCGTGCAGCACTACGACAGCGAATCGTTGGACGCCTCGAACTTGATCATGCCGCTGGTGTTCTTCCTCGCGCCGAACGATCCGCGGATGCTCCGCACCCTCGACGCCATCGGCCGGTCGCCCAAGCACGGGGGATTGGTGTCCGATGGTCTGGTCTACCGGTACGACAGCGAGACGGGTGAAGACGGCTTGCACGGACGGGAGGGCACTTTCAACATGTGCACGTTTTGGCTCGTGGAAGCCCTGACCCGAGCCGGCCGTCTTGATCGCACTCGCCTGCGCGAAGCACGCCTGCTGGTCGAGCGGATGTTGGGGTACGCCAACCACCTCGGGCTGTACGCCGAACAGATCGGACCCAGCGGCGAAGCCCTCGGCAACTTCCCCCAGGCCTTCACGCACGTGGCCCTGATCAGCGCCGTGTTCAATCTCGATCGTACCCTGAAAGAGCGCTAGCTCCGAGCCGCAACTCACAATGGCGGCACGCGACAGCCTTCACGAGCAGAGGTTCGCGACAGTGGACAAGGCTAGTCACGTCTCGGCTGCTGGTCAACCACCTCGCGCCGTTCCCGGCACGCGCGCTGCATCGGCAAATCCTCCGGTGCCAACTCTTGCCCGTTCGCAAAGACCTGAACGGCAGCTGCTTGCCCTCCGGCGCGCTCTTAGAAATGTTCGGGTGCTCGCCACTGTCGACACTCAGCATGCGAGTGAACTCTCGTCAGGGAGACATGGAGCGTTCGGCCGGCTTTCCCCACGCGGACCGTTTCATAATGATCGATGCGCTCCCCATGTTTGACACGGTCCAAGATCTTCAGCTCCTTCTCCAGGATGGGCTCGGGGATCAGGAGGGTGACCGGCTTACCCAGCGCTTCGTCCGGGGTACACCCATAGAGTCGCTCGGCCTCCTTGTTCCAGCTTGTCATGATGCCTGCAAATCGGTGCTGATGATCGCGTCGTTGGAAGAAGTCACGATTGCGGCGAGTAATGCGGTCAGACGTTCGACCTCTTTACGCTCTGTGATATCCATGTTGATGCCGACCATCCGGAATGGCCGACCCTGCTCATCTGGAAAGACACGGGCGTACGCCACGAGCCACCGAGGATTTTCGCGTGAACGATTCCACATCTGTGTCGTCAGAAGGCGAAAGCGTTGCTCTCCACATTCCCATCGGATAACCAGGGACTCTGTTGTGAGTGCGGTCGAGATGCGGGAGGTGGAAAAAAGCAAAAGGCCCGCTGATCCTTCGACCAACGGGCCTTAGCTTAGACGGGATTGGCGCCGGCCGCCCAATGGAAGCCGCCCCCTGCTCGATAGAGAGCAGCGAGCGCTTCTGAAACCGCTATCTCGGCCTCTGTTGCCTGGCCCCACACGTCTTTCTTGCCAGCTCGACATCGATGGCAGGCATAGAAGGCCGACGTGAAAATCGTCGTTCATCGTGTCACTCGCCGACCTTTCCGTCACGTTTTTGTTCATGCCGCTCTAGTGCGGCCCCTGCTAGAGTGCGGAGTTCGGCACAGCGCCTGGCATTTCGCTGTGACGAGCCATGTTGCAGGTCGGCAGGCGTCAGGGTGGGGGGTGAGGAGGAAGCTACTTCAGACTTTACTGCTGAGGCTGGATTGAACCGCGGGATTCGTTGTAGCGAATCGGATAGGTGCGTGCCACATAGAGAGGGCATTCGAATCCGCCGTTATGCGTGAGACCGGTGAGCACGTTCTCGGCGTCCTGCCTACTCGCCATCTCAACAAAGGCATAGCCAAGCGAGATGCTATTGGCGTCCTTGGCGACCCGGACATGAACAACCGCGCCCCACTGTTCGCACAAGGTACGGAGGTGGTGGTCGGTGACCCACAGGGGAAGCCGCTCGATGCACAAGGTGTTGAGCATATCAATGCCTCCTTGCATCCCGATGTCGGGGCTTAAGGATGAACCGGAGAGCCGGATCGTTGAGTAGTTGAGTAAAGGTTGCGGCCTTGTTGCAGCGCGAAGCCGGACGGGGTTCTGAAAGCAGAACGATGCCCTGTCACTCACAGAGAAAGGAGATCGAGATGATAGTCTTGGAAATGTCCGAGCCGAGTGGTATCGGACGATTGCGACGTTTCCTGTCGGAGAAATACCGTCTGCTTCGGGACCGCTCGCCCCGTAAGTCAGAATTGAACGACGAGTGGCGTTTGGTGCACGGCGTCGGCATCAGCGTCCGGAACGACGTGAGAGGCATGGCGCACGAGAAAATGAATCACGTGATTCCGGATCTTGTAATAATGCGGATGCTCGATAATCGTCTCTCGTGACCGTGGGCGTGGAATGGCCACGTCCACGAGTTCGGCGATTCGGGCGCAGGGCCCGTTCGTCATCAACAAGATGCGGTCCGAAAGCAGAATCGCCTCGTCCACGTCATGCGTGACCATGAAGACCGTATTCCTCGTCGCGTTCCACATCTGGATCAGCTCTTCCTGTATGACACCGCGCGTGAGGGCGTCGATCTGGGCGAACGGCTCGTCCAGAAGCAGAACCTTGGGTTCAATGGAAAACGCACGTGCGAGCCCTACCCGCTGCTTCATCCCTCCGGAGAGGGCGGCCGGGCGTTTCTCTTCCGCTCCCTTCAACCCCACAAGCGCGATGTATTTCTTCACGTGCGCAGCAATCTTCTCGCGATCCCAATCCGGGTACGCGGCGCGAACCGCGAGCCGGATGTTTTCGAAGACCGTCATCCAGGGCATGAGTGAGAAATTCTGAAACACCACCATGCGGTCGAGTCCGGGGCCTGCGACCTCCCGGCCATTCAACAGAATGCCCCCTTCCGAGGCCGTCTCGAGGCCCGCCACGATATTGAGCAACGTGCTCTTGCCACAGCCCGAATGCCCGATCACGGTGACGAACTCCCCCTTCTCGATCTTGATCGTCACGTCTTTGAAGATGCACACGCGTCCAGGGCCGGTCGAACTGGGAAAATATTTCGAAACATGATCAATGACAAGAAATGCCATGGTGCCCTGCCCTCTGGGTGATCGTGCGGTTGCTCTGAACCGGCGGTTGGGAACTTCTTCCTGCGCGTACCACCCGTCACTCCTGGTACGTGACGAGCCCCGCCAGCTTGTTGAATCCGGAATCCAGGACGACTCCAACGAACCCGACCACGAGAATGGCGAAGATGACCCCGCTAATGTCCAGGTTGTTCCACTCGATCCAGCTCAGGTAGCCGACCCCCAATTCTCCGAGCAGCATCTCGGCGGGAACGACGGCGACCAGCGCGCTCCCGAACGAGATCCGAAGCCCGTTCACGATGGTCGGTGCGGCCCCGGGTAGGATGACCTTCAGCAGCTTCTTGGGCCAGGACAGCTGTAAGATCGCCGCGACGTGGAGATAGTCTTTTCGAAGCGAGGCGACGCCGAATGCCGTCGTGGCCAGCGTCGGCCAGATGGCGGCCATAAAGACGACCAGCACGGCGGTCCATTTCGGATCCTTTACGGTATAGAGGAGGAGCGGCATCCAGGCCAAGGGGGAGATCGGCTTGAGGACCTGGATAAACGGATTCACGGCCCGGAACAGGACCCGGTTGAGCCCCAGCAGCACGCCAACCAAGATGGCCACGACGGAGGCCGTCACAAATCCGGCCGCGAAGCGTGAGACCGTATAGAGGACCAGGTAGCCGATGCCATGATCGTTGGTACCTTTTTTCACGAACGCTTCGCTCAACTCAGCCCAGGCCTTTTCCACCACCGCCAGCGGTCCCGGCACACCTCGGACCTTCTCCTTGTCCGGGTTCCACGCGTAGCCTCCGTCGGGCGTTCTGATGATGTCGCCGTTGAACTCCATGAGCTGAAGCTCATCGGCCGACAGGCCGGTTGGGTCGAAGGCTCCGCGCACGGTTGACAGATGCCACGTCAACAAGAACACGACGAGGAGGAACAGCGAGATCAGCAATGGGTTTCCTGTTCTCTGCACCATGTCCGTCTCTCCCCACAGCCGGCGTTGACGTAGCAGCCGATCAGCTCATGCTGTGAATCTTGAAGCTCTTGACGTAGGCGGCTGGCTGCTCCGGGTCGAAGACCTTCCCCATAATCGTGTGCTTCATCGAGGTCGCCCCGTGGGTGGGATACCCCAGCTCTTTGGCGATGCGATCGCAGCCGGCAGCCAGATAGACCTGCTCGGCCACCGCCTTATAATTCACCTCGCCCTTGAGATGCCCCCACCGTTTCATCTGGGTAAGAATCCAGATCGCCATCGAGTGCCACGGATAGGGATCGAAGTCGATCCGATCCGGGGCCTTCTGGATCCCTCCCAACCCATCGGCATACGTGCCCGTCAACACCTGCTCCAACACGGTGACCGGTTGATTCAGGTAGTTGGGCGGGGCAATGGCGGCCGCAATCTCCTTCCGATGTGCGGGGTCTGAGGCATAGTGCGTGGCATCGACGATGGCGCGCCACAGGGCCGCAAAGGTATTGGGATAGCGGTCGGCAAACTCTTTCGGTACCGTAAACGCGCAGCAGGGATGACGATCCCAAATCGTCTTCGAAAGTTTGAAGATGAAGCCCGCGTTCTCATAGACCGCCCGCTGATTGAAGGGATCGGGCCCCAGATAGCCGTCCACGTTGCCGGCCTTCAGATTGGCCACCATCTCGGGCGGCGGCACGACTCGAATCTGGACCTCCTTGTCCGGATGCACGCCGCCCTCAGCAAGGAAATAGCGCAGCAGGTAGTTGTGCATCGAGAAGTCAAACGGCACGCAGAAGCGAAACCCTTTCATGTCCGCAGCGGTCTTCACACCTCTGTGCTTGTTGTGCAGCGTGATCGCTTGGCCATTGATGTTCTCGACGGCCGGCATGTACATCGGGACCGGGACCGACCCGGCTCCCAGTGTGATCGCCAGTGGCATCGGGGTGAGCATGTGCGCCGCATCGGTTTCTTTGTTGATCGCCCAATCGCGAATCATCGCCCATCCGGCGGCGCGTTTGACCGAGGCATTCAATCCGTGTTTCGTGTAGAAGCCGAGCGGCTCCGCCATGATGATCGGGGTGCCACAGGTAATGGGAATAAAGCCGATCGTCACGTCTTTCTTCTCAGGCTTGCCGGGAGGCTCGGCCGCGAAGATCGTGCACGCCGCGAGAGGAAACACCTCTCGGATGACGGCGGCCAAGACCGCGCCCCCCAGCCCGGCCAAGAGTTGTCGCCGGGTCGGGGCGGCCGCCTTCAGCACGGCCGCCACCACGGACTGCTCGACGGTTCGCTCGAAGTGCTCCTCGCGTGTCAGCCTGGTTGCCATGCTCCCCTCTCCATGTCCGCTCGAAGGTGGTCCGTCTCCTCTGCCGCCTGTCCGGTCAGGGCCAAATCCATCGCGTCGTCGCCCCTCACACGCAGCACACCAGGCGAAGGGCAAGCGGTCAAACCGTTTGCTCGATGTGCGGAAGGAATTTGCCGTTCCAGACCATCAACACGCGGTCCTCTCCCTGGCTGCCCTTGACCTTCTTGACGTCCAGCTTGAAGTCGATGGCCGACATGATGCCGTCGCCGAACAGCTCGTGGAGCACGGCCAGGATCCCGTCGCCGTAATGGGCACAGACCTCGGTCATCCGGTAGACGTGCGGCTCCTGGAGGATGGCCGGGTCGTAGGACCGCACCGGCGGCTTCTGCATCTCTTTCAGGAGGTCTGGAGTGATGGCCGGCAAGACCTGGGCGAGCTTCGCAGCCGTTGCGGGTTTGAGCTGGGTCTGACGACGGAGTAGCTGGGCCACATAGACGTTCGTCACACCGAGGGCATGGGCCAGCTCATCATACGTTTTTCCCGACTTCTCCTTCGCTTCGAGCAGCTTGGCTACAATTTCCTTTTTCTCCATCCCCATGGTCTAACCCCTCCCCTATGGCTCGCACCCGGCGGTGAGTCGAGCGGTCCAAAAAAAAACGCCCTTCTAGTCACACCACTCGTGACCAAAAGGACGTCGTAGTCTTCCGGACGGCTTCGTCCGCTGTTGTATTTTGCCGGGAGTCGGAAACGTCGTTGTTTCGGTCCCAGCGAAGCCTCGTTTTTTCTACGCCCCCTCTCCGGCTCTTGTCAAGCCTGTAGAGCAAGATCACGCCATGGTTCCCTCCGCTGGGCCCTCATTCATCTCCCGTCGTCTCCCGTTTTCGGTCGGTGCTGTCGGATCGCCCCTTCCTGTAGTCGATCCTGGTACCCACCGTCGTCCAAACGAGATTGACACGTGAGAGCGACGCAGGGTTTTGCCTTCAATGCTCCACCATCTTCCGACAGGGCTCCTACAAAACTGCTGGCCTGCATGGGCAGGCGCGGATCGAGATGGGACTCTCTGCACAAGCAGGAACGGCGGACCAAGGGGTGCCGCAGCTGGGCTAGGAATGAAGAGCACGATACTTCTGTTGAAGATGAAAGGGCTCGGCCTCACCCGGCCACCTAGGCCATCTCGATGCCATCATCTCGATTCCAATGTCTGAGCGTGCCCAATACTTGGGAGGCTTTTCTCTGCAACTCGGAAGAGAAATCGAACGGTTACGCAGACAGTTGCTTACGGGATGTCAGCCGCTGTACAGACCTACGGAGCGATGCCGGGGAGAGATTCGGACTGTCGTGGAGAGGGGAACTTACTTGAGGGGCTTATCCGCCGCCCAAATTAAGAGCACGGCGGCTCACGCCTAGCGAGGGTTGGTGGAGGGCACCCGTTACGCCCATCGTTGGTAAAGGCTCTTTCCTTTACAATCCAAGGGGTCGCGTTGGCCGCCTAGAACGGAGATAGGGGCAAGATCCACCCTACAAACTCAATCCGATCCATGCACTTAACTGGCCGTTCCCAAGCACTATTGCCAACGCGAGGGATTTTAAGCTCCGCTATGGGGTGGAGACTATGAGTCCCGATAGGTGTCTACCGTTTCAATTCGGTGGGTTATGGCCTTGCAATGGTGGCCCGAAAACCGGGTTCGAGACGATGGTAGTGGATAGAACACGGAAAGCTGGCGGAAAGCAAATATGAGAATCCGGTCCAATGCGCTTTGGCAATATACTATACAAAAATAGGTCAAGTCCCCCGCTTGCTGGAAATTGGTGAGCGGGATGCGGGTTGAGTCACTCGATGTTTACCATCGAACTCGCGGTCCAGTTCTTCACAGAGCGTGAGTAATTGTTTCCGCTCGAAGTCGGTGATCGCCACCCGCTGCCAGGTGCAGCTGGCTCGCTGAAGCGCCGCATACATCAATTTCAAGACGGCGCGTTCGCCAAACGCATGCGGGATCGTGTTGCTCCGGCGGCGTTCTTCCAGAAACAGCCGTTCAAGTAGATTGGTGGTCCGCGTGGCCCGCCGGTGCGCCACGGGCAGGCGCAAATAGGTGATGCACTCGGCAAAATCATCATCGAAACATGTCACGCCGCTGGGCAGCTCGTTGGCGTAAGTGTGGCGAAATTCTTCGGCGGCCAACTCGGCGGTCTTCGGGCTCGAGGCGTGATAGGCGGCCAGCGCCATGGACTTCACCTCGCGCCACCGTTCGGCAGGCACCTTCGTTTCAAGGTTTCTGGGCTTGTGCGCCAGGCAGCGTTGGCGCAGGGCACGGGGGAGGCCCGGGCGCGCCATCCGTGACGACGAGCACGGGATCCGCGAGGCCGCGGGCTTTGAGGTCTCGCAAGAAGTCGCTGCAGCATGCCGTGTCTTCCTTGGTCCCCGGTTGCAGTCCCAGGAGCACTTTGGTTCCGGTGATGGTAATCGCCCACGCCGCGAGCACCGCCTCACGGGGTTGCCCGAGGTGGAGCCGCTCGGCGACGCCATCGATGAAGAGGTAAGCGACGTCGATCTCGGAGAGATCCCGTCGGGCAAACTCTTGGTAGTCCGCCCACAAGGCCTCGCACACGCGGCTGGCGGCGGAGCGACTCAACAGGCAGCGGCCATCAGTCGCCGTGAACGCGGCTTCAATGTCGCGCATCGAGAGCCCACGGGCGTACATCTCCACGGCCAGGCGCTCCAGTTCTTCGCTCTTGCCGCCCAGCGCCGCCCGGATCTCCGATTGCCAGCCCTCGACGCCGCGCACTTGCGGCACGCCATACTCAATGACGCCTTCGGCGCTCTTCAAGCGGCCGACCCGCACTCCGTTGCGATACCCGCGGGGGGCCTCGTCTTCCGCCGTCTGGCTCCCCCGTGCATAATAGCCACGGCCGAGACGTTCACTGACTTCGGCTTCTAACGCTTCTTCGATCATGAGGCGCACCGCCTGGCGCACCAACGCACTCGTCTCAATCTCGCCGGTGTCGCCCGCCAACATATCCCTGAGCCTCTTGCGCGTGTCGACGCTACTCGGTACTCTTGCCATGGGATGCTCCTTGTTGGTTGTGATTCGAACGCCGCCAGACGTTCAAACCGGTAAGGATGCATCCCTCTCACTTTTCCAGCAAGTTTAAGACTTCACCTGGCCAACACGTCAAAACCCGGGACTTCCACTTCGAGCACGTCTCTTACGGTATAAATGTTTTCGCGAGAAAAACTTTGAATGCGCTTCATATCCTCAGAGGAGGATATACGGTCTATCAAGGACTCCTTAAAGGCTCCGCTCATGATTTTGTGCCTGTACCTGTTAAAACAATCCGAAACTTGAAAGATAAGCTCCCTAATGGCTTTTGCTCGCAAATAAGCAATCTTGTCCTCCTTCTCGCGTATGCTATCAAACTGACTTGATTCCTTCTTGCGCGGGATGGAACGAAGAAGTCCAACGGCATCATCAAAGCTAACATGGTTTAACCTGTAACCATCCTCAACATCGTTAATCCCATAGCAAATGTCGTCTGCTCCTTCGACGAGAAATGACAGAGGATGCCTGCTCCATCCTCCGCATTTGCTGTGACTCTTAGCCAAACCCACCTCTCGGGCTACCTGGTCAAAGTACTCCTGTCCGTCATAGAAGTATCCATGTTTCTTGAATCCAGCACTGTGGGCGTCGGAGGCGCGGCAGGACACATACGAAGGACGCGGATATTTTGTGAAAGCTGCTAGAGTTGCATATGTCAGCTGAAGGCCTCCTGGGTTATCGGGGTTCTGAAGCTTGGTTAGAATCCGAAATCCTTGTGCATTTCCCTCAAACTGCAGACAATCCGCCTTGTGCTCCCTGCGAAGCCTACTAACTGCTTTACGTCCATTTCGGCTTGCAAACCATTCTTGGATTGCTTTCTCCCCGGTATGCCCGAACGGTGGATTTCCCAGGTCATGAGCCAAGCAAGCGGAAGCGACTATCGTCCCGACGTCCACTGTAGTCATATTCTCAGGAAGTTCTCCGTCACTCTCGAGAGCATCTGCAACCAACTTCCCGAGCGACCTTCCAACGCACGACGCTTCCAGACTATGAGTCAACCGCGTACGGACATAGTCACTCTTAGCAACAGGAAAGACCTGGGTTTTGTCTTGTAGCCGCCGGAAGGCGGATGCAAAGACAATTGCATCGTAATCACGCTGAAAGACTGATCGTCCCAACTCCGGAGGATTCGGTTCAGGGACGCCAAGTCGTTTTGATGACAGAAGACGAATCCATTCCATATTTAGTCTGCCAGAGCGAGGCCGCTACCGGCCTCATGCTCGTTGTAGAGCCATTTGAATTCGTTGACAGGCAGATTCAACCTTCAAACTTTAGATATAAATGGATAGCTTGCTGGCATTGATGAGCCAAGGTTTCGAGACGTAAGAAAAGGCTTTCTTCCTTCCTCATCATTGACACAGCTTGAAATGTTCTCCCATTCCTTTAGAAATGGATCCATTTGTAGCTGGTTAAAATATGTATCACCGTATCTGTCCATGAATCTCAAACACAAATACGATGTATCATGGACAGGAGGCAGATAGCGGCCAATGAAACCTTTAGGATCGTGCAGTGCATCGACTAATTCACCTCCCTCTTTCTGTAATCTAACCGTGAAACCCATAGCAAGCTCCTACATTTTCACTATGGAGTTCTGTAACGGTCGGCTCGGGGATGCCGCCTCTGCATGAAGGTATTACCTTGTAGGTAGAAGTCGGTTGAATACAATATCAGTTCCAATGATCCGACCAGCATCCACAATTCTTTCAAGGTTTCCATTTGCTTGTTGAACCGGTGTAACAGAATCCACCTTAGGTCTATTATATTTTCCCCGGGTGATTGCTAAATCTTGGGCCAAGGCCTCTTTTTCCTTAGGTGGAATAGCCAATCGGATACTCGAACAAGACCTTCAACAAGTGAGTCCCAAGCAACTCGAACAGATCATCCCGGCGATGATTGAACCGAAATTCCATTTCCTTCAGATAGAGCGGGAAGTGCAAGCGGCTGACGCCATGATACTTGCGCAAGCGTTCCTTGGCGTAGCTCCAGAACCCTTCAATGCCGTTGATGTGGCGAAGGTAATGACGCCCCCGCTGCACATAGGTCTGCCCATGGTCGACCGGCAGGTGTTTGCCGTAGCGCCGCAGGGATTTATAGCTGCTAAAGCGATCCGTGTAGAAGACGGCACCTTTGAGCGCTCGACGTTCGATTTCCCGCATCAGCGTCGCTTCATCGGCCTGGGGGACGACGACGGTGCTGACCCGGCCCTGCCGTTCCAAGATGCCGAAGACAATGACTTTTGGGCCACGGGCGCGCCCCCGCCGCCCTCCGCGGCGACGGCCGCCGAAATAGCTCTCATCGCATTCCAGTTCCCCGGTCAGCGGCCGGGCTTCCGTCTCGGCCATCGTGGCCATCCAGCGGCGGTAGGCCATAAAGCGCTGCCAGATCGGCAAGGGACTCATGCGCAGTTCTCGCGCCGTCCGCAGCGCCGAGATCTCCAAGCAGAAGAGCTGCAAGATCTGCAGCTCACGGGCGACCCGATCGGGTCGATACCGCCACCGGCAGGCGAGGCAGCGGGTGCGCGCCCCCGGACGATACTGCCGATGCGGTGTCCCGCACCGCACACACTGATGTCGTCTCAATCGTTCGTCGACGAGCCGAACCGACAGCGCCGTCTGTGTCATGGGCCAAGGCCTCCATTTTAGGCCTGGCCCAGAAATTAGTAATCACCTTTCCCCGTTATTGAATAGACTCTTACCGGCTGCTCTAATGCCACCTAGGAAATGTCGTTCCGCGATATGCTTTAAAGCCTCTTCGGCGATTCTTATACTCTCGGGCACGCCTTTGAACCCGATGTTCACGCCTCCCATTCCGGGCAATAAGTTAAGCGCACATACCAACTGACGGCCCAATCGCTGAAAACTCTTTTCTCGCTTGTCAAGCGGCGGCTCACAATCATGAGGAGTCGGGCCTTGGACGAGGCTCATTGGGCTATTCCGAATATACGAGTATAGGTTTACATTGCCGCTACCACAATCTAACGGATCTTCACTGATAAACCGCTGTAGCCGCGGGCTGTAATATCGGGCCCGATAATAATACAGCCCAGTCCCATCGTTCTCACGCCCGGCATACTGAAACGCACTGGTGCTCGCTGTACCGCCGGGTTGTTGTATTCCCACATGGCTCATAGGTGTAAGTAGTCAACGCTGTCCCTGCGTTATCGACTAGTCCGCGCGTCGAGCCTAACACGTCACTGAGAAAACCACGTGTCCCGCTGCCGTCGGTGCGCGTGAAGAATTCATCGAGCCCTACACCCGTCAGGAGAGTCGCCATCACGGCGCTCGCTGAAAGTTCCTGCACTCGATTCAACCCATCATACAAAAACCGAGTGACAGTGCTGGTGATGGTCTTGCTGCGACGACGACCGAGGGCATCGTAGGCGAAGCTTGCGCTCAGGGCGGACGCAGAGATGCTTTACTAGCTGGTTTCCTGGCATTCCAAAGATACGTCGCTGTTCCCGACGAGTCCGTCGCCGATGTCATGTTGCCATTAAACTCATAGATCACGGTGGTGCTGCCGAAGGTAAGCAGCTGGTTGTTGGCATTGTAATTCGTCGACCCACTCGACTTGGGAATCCCGGTCGAGGCCCATGACCCGCCTTGCACTTTTCGGTTCCCCTCGTTGTCGTAGGTATAGGTCAACGTGCCTAGCACAGTTTGACCCTGCTGATAGGTCAAGCCGGTGAGCTGTGAGGCGGCGTTGTACGTGTACGTAATCCTCGTTCCGGTTGGCAGCGTGACGCTGGTGCGGTGGCACGAGTCAAGTCTTCAACAGAGCAATCTCACACTCTTGTGACACGGTCAATTTTATCTCTAATGGGAAAGCAGATGTTATAAGAATCACGGACGCTACATCATCCATCTTAATATCGCATAAGTCATAGATCTTAATTTCTGCTCGATCCTTAATTTCACAATTCAACACACCTGTTATTTTGAGTAGCTTCTCGTTGTATGGCCCCTTCCTCTTCTCACCTAGAGCAAGGTTGAACTCCCTCGTCTCCTTTGCGTATTTTATTTGGTTTAGGTCAAACCATCTATCGTGAATAAGATCAAGGAGATTCCATCGGTCTATAAGTATTCTCATGTTTCCTCTATCTTTTGATGAATATTTGAGGAATCGGAATGCGAATATTTCTGCCGCTTCCGGGTACTCCCTTTTGCCACCAAGTAATCTGTATGTGTGGGAGGTTCTTGCCAAAGAGAGGGAAATAATGATGTGGGTCGTGTATCTCGATCTTAAAGCCTTTCCCAATTGGGAACCCACCGAGAACTCCTCCCAGGCACCCAAGTCCCAAATCAAGCAAAGTTGGCTTTCGACCGGATAACTTTTCAAGGCCGTATGTGACGCCAACCCCAAGACTGCAGCCAAGCAACTGGGGAACAATCAAGCCTTCGGGATCATTGTAGTTAGTGGGGCTGTTCAGAACATATGCATAGAGGTTTATGCTTCCACCCTCAAATTCGATTGGATCTTCTCCGGCAAAGCGCTGCAACCGCGGGCTGTAATATCGAGTTCGATAGTAATATAACCCCGTCTCATCATTCTCTCGTCCGGTGTATTGAAACGAATTGGTGCTGGCGGTGCCGCCCGTGGTCGTGTTGCCAAACGGTTCGTAGGCGTAGTTGGTCTGCACCGTGCCCACATTGTCCACCAGCGCCCTTGTCGAGCCGAGGGCATCACCTACCAGGCCACGGGTCCCCGCGCTATCGGTCCGAGTGAAGAACTCGTCAATGCCCAAACCAGTGAGAAGGTTCGCGGTGACAGCGCTTCCGGAGAGTTCTTGCACTGGATTCAAGCCGTCGTACAGAAAACGCGTGACGGTGCTGTTGATTGTCTTGTTTCGGCGACGCCCGAGCCCGTCATACCCGAAGCTCGCAATCACTCCGGGTGCGCTGACCGCCGCAAGCTGATTGTGGGCGTTCCAGGTATACGTTGCCGTACCAAATGAATCCGTGGCCGTCGTCATGTTCCCGTTCAAGTCATAGGTGAGCGTGCTTGGCCCGAACGTCAGCATCTGGTTGTTGGCGTTGTAACTCGTCGTGCCACTCGCCTGGGGAATATCCGTCGCCGCCCACGTGCCGCTCTCGATTTTCCGGTTCCCATCACTGTCGTAGGTGTACGTCAACGTGCCGAGGGTCGTTTGCCCCTGTTGATAGGTCAAGCCGGTGAGCTGCGAAGCGACGTCATACGTGTACGTAATGCTCGTCCCGGTCGGTAGCGTGAGACTCGTCCGGCGCCCCGCATCATCATAAGCGATCGTCACCGTGGAAGTCCCTTGCGTCACCTGCGTCAGGCGGTTGGCATTATCGTAGGTATAGTTGACCGCCGTCTGCCCGGCTACTGTCATGCTCGTTCGGCGGCCGGCGGCATCATAGGCATAGCTCACCGTGCCTTCCGGGGTCACCTCTTGCGTCAAGCGATCGAAATTATCATAGGTCCGCGTGATCGTGCCGCTGAGCGAGTCCACGACCTGCGTGAGCCGATTCCCAGCATCATAGGCGTACGTTGTGGTCGACCCGTCCTGATAGGTCGCCGTCTTACGCCGGTTCAACGCGTCATAGGTGTACGCCGTCACCTGGCTCTTGCGATCAGTCACCGTCGTGAGGTTCCCGTTGTTGTCGTATCCATAGCTTTCGATCTTGGTGAGCGGATCTTCCCGCGTCGCCAGGCGATCCATGTTGTTATACGTGTACGTGGTTGTTTGGTTCTTAGCATCGGTGACAGTAAGTAGATTCCCGTTGGCGTCATAGGTAAAGCTCGTCGCCCCGTTGATTGCGTCGGTGATCTGAGTCACGCGATTGAGGCTATCGACACTGTACCTGGTCAAGTTACCCATAGCCGTTTTCAGACTTAACAGGCGCCCGACTGCGTCCGTCAGCCTTGTGGTGCTCCGACTCAGTGGGTCAGTAACCCCGGCTAGGTCCCCGCTGGCATAGGCCAAGGTGCTCGTCTGGTTGAGAGGATTGGTGATCGCCGTCGGCTGTCCAGCGGTATTCACAGTGATCGTCGTCTGTTTGTTCAGAGGATCCGTGATCGTAATCAGATTTCCCTTGAGATCATAGGTGAACGCGGTCGTATGGCTCAGTGGGTCCGTCACGCTACCGAGCTGGTTGAACAGAGGCTCGTAGGTATAGGTCGCCGTAGCCGCTTCAGAGGTGCCCGCCATTCGCGTCACACTCGTAACGTTCCCCGCGGCATCGTAGGTGTACGCGGTCTGGCGATTCAGTGCATCGGTCACGCTGAGAAGCAGGTTCGTGCCTGTCTGCCAAGCATAGGTCGTCCCCTGTTGCTCCGGCTGGCCAAGCGCGCGCGTGTCGGTAACCGTATACCCGGCAGCGTTGAACGTCACTCGGCGAACGTAGCCCCGCGGGTCGGTGACATCCGTCTGTGTGACTTTGCCATTACCGTCGAGGGTATACGTAAACTGATAGGTCGTGTTATCCGCCTGCGTTTGCGTGATCACCCGGTCATTGGTGTCATAAATATTCGTCAGGAAGGTTATACCCCTAGCATCCTTGATGGTCGTCATCCGGTGCGCGCCGTCATAGCCGTACTCCGTGATTCCATTCTCCGGATCCGTCACTTTCCACAGACGGCCGCTGGCGTCATAGGTATAGCTCACCACCCGCCCGGCGATATCCGTGACCTGGCTGACCCGGTTCGAGGTATCGTAGGTGAAATTGATGTAGCGCCCGTTGGGTGATGTGACTTTTGTCAACCGCCCATTCTGGTCCCGGCTCAAGAGCATCCTGTTTCCATTGCGGTCCTCAATCTCAATGAGCAGCGCGCCGGCGGCTCCCGCCGTCAACCCATATTGCTGAAAGCGATAGATCATCCCATCCTTGAACATGATCTGCCAGCCACGGGTCACGTTGTTATAAATCAGACGCGATTTGTAGTAGTGCGTGGGAGAAGATGTGTGCTCGAGGACAGCATCATTGCAGTTCGTACCCGAGGTCCGGACATACGGAATACGAGCCCCGTTGGGTAAGATCAAAGAGATCGTTTGGCACACGCCATCTTCTAAGAGCCAAAGGTGATAGGGGTGCGTCGAGCCTAGCCCGAAGGGCCGAGGAAAAGTGTCGCCAGGGCGATAAGTCCGCGTGAGCGTGATAGGAAGGATATCGGGGACCACGAGGTCAGTCTTGTCCAGCACAAAGAGGCCTGTCGCCAAGTCAACCGGATCACCGTCTGATGGATTGGGGTTCCCGTTAGACGGAGCGACGGATGGAACCGGATCCTGCCAGGTGAGTGGGTTCTGTCCTCCTACCGGATGAGCTGCTTGATCCCAGGCTGGGTACCAGGTGTAGGTGCCGGCGGGTGTGATACAGGTGGAGCCACCACCAGTACCCGGTGGCGGATTGTTGCTCCAGTACCAAGTGCCGCCGCTCTGAACGATATAGTACGCTCCCCCTTGCCACCAAATATCGCCGTTCGCACACGCGTAGTACACAAGGCCTAAGCCCTGCCATCCCAAGGGAATCGTACTGGCCCCATCACGGGTCCGCATAAAGAAGGCAACCGCGTCATAGCCATAATCCGGAGCAAGAGTCAAATTGTTGAGACCTGACCGTCCACCGATACTGTAGGACGTCGAATCCCCTGGGGGCACAGCGTAGTTCTTTTGAACGGCAAGGCCGTTCAAGACACCAACTTGCCCACTACTTTGCGCGCTTGCGCCAAGTGGCACGAATAGGGCCACAATGACCGCACTGACAACCGCACCCATTCGAGTGTGCATCTCGTTGCTCCCTCTTCACGGATTCGTCACGGCGAGCCCCAACGTACCCGTGTTGGTCCCGCTTGGGTTCACGGTGATGCTATAGGTCCCCGTCGACGGCAAGGTTTGGGTGGTCAAGTTAAAGCTTGCACTGCAGTTGTTGGTCGAGGTCAAGGTGGTATTGTCGGGCTTCAACAGCGCCACCAGCACGCAGCCTATTGTGTTGCTCGTGATCCGGACCGTCACCTGCTGCCCGCCGGTCCCATTGAGCGTGTACCGGGCGTTCTGGCCGGGACGTGAGATAGTCACGGTCGTGGCCGGATCTCCGATGTTCAGTGTCCCGTTCACTTCGCTCGACAAGGTCAGATTAAGGTTCCCCGTCGAGGTCGAATAGGGGTCTACGAGGATTGAATAGGTGCCTGAGCTGGGCAAGACCGAAGGATCAACGCTGCCTCCGCTACTGCCGATGGCTACCGGGCCCGCCAGGATGGTCCCATCCGGTCTGAGCACGGATACATAGACCGTCGAGAACGTCACACCGGTCACTCCAAGATTCACTTGTTGCCCAGCGGTCCCAGTAAACGTATACCGAGCATTCTGTCCAGCTCGTGTGACGCTAACCGGGACACTTGCTCCATCTACCGTGATGGTTCCTGACAGCTCTGAAGAAGCCCAAACGTTCGCACTTCCCGTGTACGTGCCGTACGGATCGACAAAGACCCCGTAGGTGCCGGTTGTTGGGAGTGCCGGACTGTCCAATGTCCCTGTCGCCGGTCCGACGAGCGTCGTCCCATCGGGCTTGATGATCGAGAGATAGGCGATCGGGATCGTCGAATTCGTCAAGGCGATGCTCACCCGCTGACCGGCCGTCCCGTCGAACGTAAACCGACCATTCTGCCCAGGTCGCGTGGTACTAAAGGCTGTGGACGTCCCATCGACCGGCACCGCACCTGATAGTTCCGACGACAGGGTCAAACTCATGTTGCCGGTAGCACTGCCCGACGGATTGACAAAGACCGTATACGTGCCAGCCACGGGAAGTGCTGACGGATCAAGCGAGCCGCCGCCGGTGCCAAACGAGGCAGACGCGTGCGTCGTCCCGTCTGGTTTCAGAAGGGAAATGGTGGTGGAGTTCACCGTGACCCCGGTCACCCCTAGGTTCACGCGCTGCCCCGCCGTCCCGGTGAAGGTGTACCGAGCATTCTGACCCGGTGTGGTGATTGAGGTGGAGACCGCCGTGCCATCAATGGCGATGGGTCCTGTAATATCGGAGAAGCCATAGAGTGTCAGTGTCACATTGCCGGTATAGGTCCCGGAGGGATCTACCAGAATCGAGTAGACACCGGTGACTGGAAGGGTTTGTGAATCAACGAGCCCGCCCGATGTTCCATACGAGGTGGGCGGCGCTAAGGTCGTGCCGTCCGGGTTGGAGATCGAGACGGCAAAGGAAGAAATTGAAGCAGCACTCAGGAGGAGACTGATCTGCTGACCTGCTGTGCCCGCGAAACTGTATCTGGCATTTTGGCCGGTTCTTTGCCAACCGGCACCGCTCCTCCGTTGATCGCAATCGTACCCGTTACGTCGGCCGAGAGCGTGAGGGTCATATTGCCCGCATAGGACCCCTCAGGCTTGATCATGATGATATAGGTGCCGGTGACAGGAAGCGCCGGGGAGTCTAGGCTTCCGCCCGTGTTATTGACACTGTACTTTGTCGCCAACTCTGTCCCGTCCGGCTTCCGGACCGATACTGTCGAAGAGGTAATGGTGATGCCCGTCATGGCCAGGCTGACACGCTGCCCTGCAAGGCCGTCGAAAAGCACGAGCGCCACTTTACCGGCCGTGCTAATGCTTGCCGTCACACTCGAGCCCCCCACGGTGATCCGTCCGGTAAAGTTCACGTCCGTCGGCAAGATCCCTTGAGGGGTCAGAAAGTAATCATCTGTGCTGGTGGCTTGGCCATACACCGTCGCGACGGTGATCTTGCCTGATGCAGGCGCAACCGTTTCAATGTTGCTGCTGCTCGAAGAGTTGACCACAGCAAGGAGGCCACCAAATATGACCCGGTTCCGCGTGGCGGTCGTCTCGAAGTTCGAGCCTGTCACTGTGACAACTGTTCCGAGTGGCCCCACCGTTGGAAAAAAGGTGGCGATAACCGGAGACTGCCCACTGACAACAGTAAAGGCGCTCCCGCTGCTCGCCGATCCCGTCGGCGTCGTAACCGTAATCGTCCCCGTCGTTGCTCCGCTCGGGACTTGGGTCACAAGTTCGGTTGCAGTGGCGGACGTCACATTGGCAGCGAGACCGTTAAACTGCACGCTGTTCTGGCTCGGGGTTGTACTGAATCCGGCTCCGGAGATAGTGACTGTCGTCCCGGTCGGTCCGCTTGAAGGAGAAAATGTAATGACCGAGACGGTCGACGAGGCGTGCCGAGTGATGCTCAAAAGATTGCCGACCGCATCATACTGATAGGTCGCCGTCTCGCTTGCTGGATCGACCACGCCTACCAAGCGCCCCAGAGCATCGTAGATGTAACTTATGTCGGCGCTATGGCCTGGCCGTTGAGAGATTCCGAGGAGCATGACCAGGATGAAGCCCGTGATGCGGATTGCTCTGATGAGATGGATTCGCAAGATGCCTCCTGACGGCTCGCAGGGTGCGATACTGTCCTGACCAAAGGTGAACACCGCTTCACGGTAGCAGCCGGCGACCATCTGTCAAGAAAGGAACCCTTAGGGTTGATGAACCGAGCGATGGCGGACTTCGGAGCGGCATGATGCCTAAGGTCTCGAAACTTTACTGAGTGATGTCCTAACGCCAAATTGCTGTAGGTCCATTCGCCCCTAATTGCTAGGGCCACAAAATTTTGTGGCGAGATTGAGCCATGAAGGGACAGAATGTGATGCCCTCAGCGACGCCCAACAAACCCGGCTTCTGCGAGAACGTTCAATTGCCTCAACGTCATTTCTGCTAGGCTTACTACCGCTCGCCGTTCGTGAAGCGAGATAGGAGACGTCTCCTTTTCACGCGAAGCGGTTTGGTGCCGTGATCGCCCCAACCTTCTTCACACGTCGGTTCTGGTCATTCTCAGCGGTGGCCGCCTTCCACGGGCTCATGGCGTTGGGCTGTGCTCCACGCACCTCCTCGGTCGCCGATCAATTTGTTGCAGAAGGTCGATGGGATGAGGCGGTTGCCTCGTATCGGCTGGCTGCGCGCCAAACACCGTTTAACGCAGACCTAGAAACCCGTCTCGGCGAAGTGCAGGCCAGGGCCGCAGAGGAACACTATCAGGCAGGACGAACACTCGTGGCCGGTGAGCACTATCCGGAGGCGATTGAAGAATTTAAGGTGGCGCTTGGCCTGGCCCCTAGCCAGGCGGAATATCAGGCCGCGCTTCGCGACGCCGGTCGTCGCCAGAGCGCGCTCGAGCACTTCCGCGTCGGAAAGAAATTCGAGGAGCTCGGACGGCTGGCGGATGCGGCCCTCGCCTATGAGCAGGCCATCGAATTGGACCTCGAGTTGGCCAAGGCTGCGAATCAACTCACCGAAGTGACGCGCGGGCAGAAGACCCAGAGGAAGCTAGGCGGCTTGACCGGCCAGGATCGGCACGAAGCTTGAGATCAACCCCGAGCAAGCGCGTTGGGTCCGATGGATTTTCGAACGGTACGCCGAGGGCTGGTCACCGCTGAAGATCGTCGAGGAGCTGAACCGTAAGCAGGTGCCGTCTCCCGGCGCGGCTTTCCGGCGCCGTTCGCCTCGCGCGCGCTCGTGGTGCGCTAGCACTCTGCACGGGGATGTCCGGCAGGGCACCGGGCTACTGAACAACCCGCTCTACATCGGGCAGTACGTCTGGAGCCGCTCACGGTGGCAGAAGCATCCGGACACGAAGCGGTACACACGCGTCATGCGGGACGAGAGTGAATGGATCAAGGTGCTTGTGCCCGATCTCCGGATCATCGATGACAGGTTGTGGGCGCGCGTCAAGGCTCAGCAGCAGGAGATCATGGAGAGCAGCGCCGCGATCCGCGAGGCTTTGCATGCGAACGCCAGAACTGGCCGCGGCCCCAAGTATCTGTTCTCCGGTCTGCTGGTCTGCGCCGAGTGCCATGGGAAGTTTGTCGTCGTCGATGCGAAGCGCTACGGTGTCAGCAGTCATCCAATAATCCCCAGGTGTGGTCATTGAATTTTCCCCACCCTCTAGCGGGAGGAGGAGGGAGATGGGACTTGACGATACGAGCGCGTCGACGATTATGCGCGCCCAGGAGGATCAACCTGGGGAGGCGTGCATGGTGGATCAGGAGCGGTGGGCGGAGATCCGACGGTTGTTTTATGAGGAGCGGGTGTCCATTTCGGAGATCGGGCGGCGATTGGACTTGGATCGCAAGACCGTCCGGCGCAGTGTCCGGCAGCCGACCTGGCAGCCCTATCGCCGAGCGGCGGTGGCGGAGACGCTGCTGACGGCCCATGCCGACTTTGTGCGGGGCCGTGCGCCCCAGGTCGGGTACTCGGCGCGGATTCTGTATCAGGAGCTGCGAGCGAACCGGGGCTACCTCGGCAGTTATGAGACGGTGAAGCGGTTCGTCGCGCCGCTCCGCGAAGTCCAGCTGCAAGCGGATCGGGCGCTCTTCCGGTTTGAGACCCCGCCCGGGCAGCAAAGTCAGATTGACTGGGGCCAAGCCCTGGTCCCCTTCCGCGCCGGTCCCTCGGTCGTGCATGTGTTCGTCCTCACGTTGGGGTTCAGCCGCCGGGGGTTCTACCACGCCTGTGCCGATGAACGGCTGGCGCAGTTTCTCGAGTCCCATGAACGGGCCTTTGCGCATTTCGGCGGCCATACCCGAGAACATCTCTATGACCGGCCACGCACCGTGTGCTATGCGGATGAGACCGGGCGGCGCCTCTGGAATCCCACCTTCAAAGCGTTTGCCGACTATTGGGGCTTTGAGCCTCGCGTGTGTCGGCCCTACCGGGCGCAGACCAAGGGCAAAGTCGAATCAGGTGTGAAGTATCTGAAACGGAACTTCCTGCCGGGGCGGATGTTTGTCGACCTCGTGGACTTCCAAGCCCAGCTCGATGAATGGAACGCCACGATCGCCGACCAGCGCGTGCACGGCACCACGCATGAGCCGCCGATCGTGCGGTTCGAGCGGGAACGGGGCCAGCTGGTGCCCTTGGCCAGGCAGCGCAGCTTCCAGCAGGAGGCGCGGGTGTCGCGCATCGTCGCCGACGACTATTTGGTTAGCCTCGACACGAACCGCTACTCCGTGCCCTTTGGCCTCATCGGCCAGCGGGTCGAGGTGCAGCGACGAGGGGACACGGTGCACATCTTCCATCGCGACCGTGAGGTCGCGAGCCATCCTGTGCTCCCCGGCCGCCACCAATTCCGCATTCTGCCCGAGCACGGCCCCGGGGCCATTGCGCGGATCTCTCGCCAGCGCCGCTCGACGCTCCGCGAGCCGGCCACACGATCGGCCCCACTGCCCGAGGTCGAAGTCCGGGATCTGGCGTGCTATGAGGCGCTGTGTGGTCGCGCGAGTGTGGTCGAGGTGCAGCCATGAATCCCGCCCAGCTCGAACGTCTTCGCGACCAGCTGACGCGCCTGCGGCTCCTGAAAAGCCGGGAACGCCTCGATGCCCTCTTACAGGAAGCGGCGGCCAAGGATCTCTCGTACGCAGACTTCCTCGACCAGGTCCTCGGCGAAGAAGTCGCCGCGAAGGCCGAGAAGAACATCACCATGCGTACCAGCCTGGCCCGGTTTCCGTTCGTGAAGAGTCTGGAGACCTTCGACTTCGCCTACCAGCCCTCCTTGGATAAGAAGCAAATCCAGCAGACGGCGACCTGTCACTTCATCGAACACGGTGAGAATCTCGTGATCTTGGGCCCACCCGGCGTGGGCAAGAGCCACTTGGCGATCGGACTCGGACTCAAAGCCATCGAGCGAGGATACCGGGTGTTGTTCACCACGGCCGCCGCCATGATCGCCACGCTCACCCGGGCGCTGACGGAGAATCGACTGGAGGACAAGCTGAAGCTCTACACGATTCCGCGGCTGCTGATCATTGATGAGATTGGCTATCTGCCGATTGACCGGACCGGGGCCAACTTGTTTTTCCAACTCATCTCGCGTCGCTACGAGAAGGGGCCGATGATTCTGACCAGCAACCAGAGTTTTGGCGCCTGGGGCGAGGTGTTTGGCGACCGGGTGCTGGCGACCGCGATCCTGGACCGGGTGCTCCACCACGCGATCACGATCAATATTCGCGGGCATTCCTACCGGCTGAAGGAAAAACTCAAAGCCGGCCTGGTGCGGGTCGAAGAAGCGTCACCGACAACCTAAACCTGGGTGGGGAATTTTCGATGACCGTAACTGGGGAAATTTGGGTGACCCTTGACAGGCAGGGCCGGGTCAGCACCGTCGTCGTCCCCCAGGCCGATGAAGCGACGCTGATGCGGGAAATCGAACGTCGAGCGCTCAAAGGTGCCGTCTTCTACACGGATCGCTTTAGCAGCTATAAATCCCTGCGGCGCTACGGCAAACACCTGCCGGTCGACCATGGGCAGACCTATGTGCAGCGGGGGCGTCATTACCTTCGCCACATCAACGGCATTGAAGGGTTCTGGAGCTACGCCAAGGAACGCTTGCGCAAGTATCATGGCGTCAGCCGCTTGCACTTCCCGCTCTATCTGAAGGAAATGGAATTTCGGTTCAATCATCGCCGGGATGATCTGTTCGAGTTGCTTGGGACTCACTTGTTGAAGGTCTTGTTCGAGTATCCGATTGGCTATTCCACCTAAGGAAAAAGAGGCCTTGGCCCAAGATTTAGCAATCACCAAACGGATAAGTGATGGGAATACACCCATTCCTGATCGCTAGACACTTGTGCGAGCTTCTGCCTAAGCAGATCCAAGCTCGCGTCCTTGGAGACCATGCTTTCGTCTCCCAGTATGGTCGACTCTTTAGAACAGCCTTGACCATTGGTGGAAGGGTTTCCGTAGATCAGCACGAGTTGGTTGCAGCTGCTCGTCGGTTGTTAGGTGGCCAGGGCAACCAGAAGCTAAAAGATATATCAGGCAGTCAGCTCACTGTTATGTTGGACCATGGCACCGTGGTTTTGAAAGTGGTAGGGCAGAAAGACCAAGAACAGCTAATAGCTCTTCCCGATCTTAGCGATCTTTCCCCAAGCCTCGAACAGAGGGTCCAAGCCCTTAAACGCATGGTCGACAGTTTTGGTCCAGCAGCACCGGACTTTTCGGCTCTGGAGACTGCCGCTGAAGACCGCGAACTTACGGATGAAGAAGTTGTAGATCTGCTGGAGGAGCGCAGCACCGGGTTTGCCGCTTACAAGGTAAGAATTGAAATGGCGCACAGGGCGGATCGTGTCGAGGTCGATGACATCGTGCCCGATTTTCTTCGTTACTATGAGCTATATTGCGGGCCTGATCCGCGCTTGCTCCCTCCAGAAGAATACCTTTCGGTGGTATTGCCCACATACAGGCAACAGTTGCTACAACGAAATCTTCTCAGGGGACTAGAAATCTGCCTACTTGGTGCACATCGAGACGATCTCATGCCTGCTGCATGGACTAGCCATGTTTCCGATGACGATATGTGGCAAGCTCTTCAGGCAGTTGATACCCGTGCTAACCCCTTTGCTGCTCTTGGTGTGCTGGATATTGCGATTACGCGCCAGCACGACAGTCGGTACATGACTTTGGCCAGCCAGACGGTGGTTGAACTTGGGAACAACCAGTTGCTACGTCCGGATGGTATGGATAGTTATGAAATCCTCCCCCTATTTGCTCAACTTACTCTCGACCGAATTAACATGATGGAAGGCGGTGCGCTCAGAGCTCCATTCTGGAAGCGCCTTTGTGCATGGATGCACGCCAGTTTACTGCTGCAATCCACTTTGGATATATCGATCAACCTCGGCGCTTTTCGAGGATGGGTTCACAACAACCTTCACATGGCTGGAACATATGCCCAAATGATTGACCTCCGACGCGAGCCAATGTATCGAGCAGGAGAGTTCTCGCGCTCATTTCTTCGGGAAGAAATCATAGGGAGACTGGTGGTGCTGAGGGCTAGACATCAGGCTGCTGGCCGCTTGGTACCAAACTCAGATGTAATCGACGCAGCGATGGCCCAGCTTGCGAAAGAGGGATCGCCACTTGGCTGGGCAATGCCAGGTCCGCTTGATGGACATATTCGGCCATCTGAGCGGTCGAACCGAAGTCTGTCAGATGCCGACATGGAGCAGGTTCTGCGACAGCTTTCTGAAGATCCTTCTGGATCCATCTGGTCGAAGTTGGCATATTTTTCTCAATGCTTCAACTTAGGAGAGAAGGTCTTGGAGCAAGCTTGCCGAGCATGTACAACAGCGAACTTCGACCATGAATTGGTGGAAGGGGAAGTATCTTCGACTCGCCTCTTTCATATGGGAATTATTGCTGCGGCCCACCGAAATAGGGACTTGGCGAATTCAATCGCTGCAATCGCATTAAAAAGAGCATCTCTGGCTTCAACTGGGAATGAGACAATGTCACTCCTTCAAATCATATTGCTCACCAGCGCAGCTTTTGAGAATGAGGAAGAATGGTTCACTTGGACGAGCGATCAGCTTGATCGGCTAGCGTACAACCTACCGGCTGGTGAAGCGACTGAGACACTTCGCGAGCATGTTGCTGAGGTCAGAAAAATATTACCCATTAGCTCTGCCTTGACTTCTCGTGCCGAAGCGATAGCTGCCGCAGCGACGTAGTTCTTGGCGCAGCGCAGTTTCCGTTCAATCGCAGGTTCCAATGGAACGAGTATCTTATGCCTCCTCAACGCTGTCTTCTGAATCAAAAGCCGGGGCGACCTGAGATTCTTCCTGCAGGCAACTTCATTTCCTTCTTCTGCGACAACAGCTGGTTGACCTTGTCGTGCGTCGAACGAGTACCCCATGATCTAACAACTATCCTCAGAGCGGTGGGGCCGATAAGCGGCGACAGCACTCCGATCTCTCGTTTAATGATGCACCTAGCGTCGCGAATTGCCCCGGTTCTTCGATCTGCCAACTCTGGTCCACTCTTAGGCTCAAGGCCTAGCGCAGTACCCAGCGCCTTGAATACTCTCGGACCACTTGCTTGGCTGGCTTGGCAAAGGTCGCGGTCACTTCCCTCGTAAGAACACGCATGTGATCTCTATGTCTTCTCCAGTCCTTGTCAATCAATTCCAGGTAATAAGCCAAGCTGCGATCGACAAATTGGCTAGCTAGGAGATGTGAATTCATTGCCAAAAGCATTAGAAGAAATGAGTAGTTGTGACCGATGTCCTCGGCGGTGAAGGTAGGCTCAAGCCCTGGTTGCCCCGCATATACCGAGAAGTGCGCGCCTGAACAAAGACCGCTCCAAAAGATTTTAAGCTCCGGGACATTAGGCGATGCAATTTTCTTGAGTACATCTCGACCGACAGACAAGTTCGGATCTCCAGAGTCCCATCGGCGATACAGATCTGTACTGTCCTGAATTGCACAACATTTTGAAATTAACAGAGTCCTTCATAAATAAGTCTGAAGAGCGGTCGCGCAGACCCATAGAGACCACACCGTGTTAGTTCAAGTGAAGACCAGAAATGAAAGAGGTTACTATGGAATGCATTGAAGATGACGCTGACAACTTCGCCATGACCGTGAAAGCCGACCCCGGCTAGGAGTCCTACAAACTGACTGGCGAGTTTGTACTGAGCTTCCAAAAGATTGAAACATCGATCGTCAAACGTTGCAAAAACAGCTTCCTTAAACATTTTTCGATTGGCTTCCATGAGCGGTGGAAGTTCTAAGCTTAGAGGCTGTGCCCTGGATCCATACATACGTACCTCCAGCGTTCTAATGTCCAAGAATCAGTACAACTCCATTGGCCCAGTCCTTCACGCACGCGCGTCAATAGTAGTGCCGCTATTCGATGCACCGCCCTGAGACGCCGGGGATTAGCACGGATACCCCTGAAACTTATACCGTGACGGTCTCTAAGCGCTGCAATGCATAAAGCGATTTGCAGCGCGTCACACTCTCTCCTTAGCTCCCGAAGCCCTCGCCTCGGATTGAATTGATGACCACGGAGGTTGCCGCCATGGCGGTAAAGAGACGTGGGCTAGCCAGACAGGCCGCCGCGCTGCGACGGCATGCATCTGCACGCCTTAGAGGAGCAGGCGGCCAACAGGTACGACGGCAATAGCAATCAGACGCCAACGCATTATGGCGGAGCCGGAGCTGCTCGACAATCGTCAGCGGGGCGTCTTGCTTTTTCTTGGTGTGAAAATAAAATGCCCGCCAGGTCGTCAGACCGAGCGGGCTTTCTAAGGTCAACCGTAAATATCTCGGCAGAGGTCCATCCCTCGCTTGGCGTGTACCGCCGCGTTGAGCAATCGCGGCGGATATTCAATACCACCAGTAATCTTCGGAAAGTAGGCAACGCTGCCGGGGTACAAATAAAAAAGCCCGCTGGATTTCTCCAGCGGGCCTTTAGTACCCCGGCAGCGTCCTACTTTCCCACTGCCTCGCGGCAGCAGTATCATCGGCCTTGGAGGGCTTAACTTCCGTGTTCGGGATGGGAACGGGTGTGACCCCTCCGGTATGGCCACCGGGAATCTGGTGAAGCAGGTTGAGGCTTAGGTTGAGGTTGAGCTTAAAGCCCTGAACCTCAGCCTTAACCTTACCCTTCTTCAAAGAAGACCATGTCTGTCAGAAGCAATGTCAAGTTAAGCCGCACGGCCGATTAGTACTGGTTAGCTTCACACCTTACGGCGCGTCCACACCCAGCCTATCAAACTCGTCGTCTACGAGTGGCCTTCAGGGGCCTTGCGGCCCGGGAGATCTCATCTTGAGGCAGGCTTCTCGCTTAGATGCCTTCAGCGATTATCCCAACCGGACATAGCTACCCGGCACTGCC